>NZ_JBSSGO010000002.1:6547500-9839018 GCF_054063755.1 Bradyrhizobium sp. USDA 4341
CAGCTCCGGCACAGGACCAGGCGCCCCCGATCAAGCAGATCGCACTCACCGACAAGCAGATCGACGGCGCGATCGCGGCCTCCAAGGAAATGGACCCGATCACCGCAAAACTGTCCCAGGATGCCAAGCCGGATCCGAAGATCGTTGCCCAGCTCGAGGCCATCGCCAAGAAGAACGGCTTCGCCAGCTATGACGACTACAACAGCGTCGTCGACAATATTTCGCTGGTGCTCGGCGGCTTCGATCCGCAGACCAAGAAGTATGTCGGTCCCGAGGCGGTGGTGAAGGCGCAGATCGCCCAGGTCCAGGCCGACAAGAAGATGTCGGCCAAGGACAAGAAGGAAGCGCTTGCCGATCTCAACGAAGCCCTGAAGTCGCCGCCGCCCGCGGTCGAGAACAAGGGCAACATCGATCTCGTGACCAAGAGCTACGACAAGCTGATGGAAGAATTCGGCGGCAGCGACGACAACTGAGCGCAAGTCGAATCAGAGCCGAATCAAGAACAAAGCCCCGGACAATTTCTCCGGGGCTTTTTTCTTTTCTCCCTCTCCCCGCTCTTGCGGGGAGAGGGTTGGGGTGAGGGGCTGCTGCTCCGAAGCCGGTGAGAGGTCATCTGCGGAGACCTCCTCATCCGGATTGCATCTCCGATGCAATCCGACTTCTCCCCGCAGGCGGGGAGAAGTGGTGGAGTTATGTCCGCGTGCGCATCCGCATCATGAAGCTGTCGAACGATAGTTCGGCCACCTGCATCCAGGCCAGCGATTCGTTGCGATAGGCGGCGAGGCTCGCATACATCTTGCCGAAATGCGGATTGGACTTGGCGAGATCGGCATAGATCTCGTTGGCCGCGCTGTAGCAGGCTTCCAGCACTTCCTGCGGGAACGGCCGCAGCTGTGCGCCGGCCACGATCAGGCGCTTCAGCGCCGGCGGATTGACCGCATCATATTTTCCGGTGACCCAGGTGAAGGTGTCTTCGGACGCCGCCTGGATCGCGGCCTGATAATGCTTCGGCAGCGCGTTCCACTTGTCCTTGTTCAGCACGTTGTGGCCCTGGCCGGTGCCTTCCCACCAGCCGGGGTAGTAGTAGAATTTCGCGACCTTGACGAAGCCGAGCTTCTCGTCGTCATACGGCCCGACCCACTCGGCGGCGTCGATGGTGCCTTTCTCCAGCGCCGGATAGATATCGCCGCCGGCGATCTGCTGCGGCACGCCGCCGACCTTGGCGATGATGTTGCCGGCGAAGCCGCCGACGCGGAATTTCAGCCCCTGCAAATCCGCCATCGACTTGATCTCCTTCCGGAACCAGCCGCCCATCTGGGCGCCGGTCGAGCCGGTCGGAATGCCGACGCAGTTGTATTCCGCAAGCAGGTTGTTGATCAGTTCGCTGCCGCCGCCCCATTGCAGCCAGGAAATATGCTGGCGCGTGTTGAGGCCGAATGGCAGCGAGGTGCCGAAGGTGAAGGCGGGATTCTTGCCCCAGTAATAATACAGCGCGGTGTTGCCCATCTCGACCGTGCCGTTGGAGACGGCGTCCAGCACCTGCAGGCCTGGCACGATCTCGCCGGCGGCGAAGGACTGGATCTGGAAACGGTTGTCGGTGATTTCGGCGACGCGTTTGCAGAAGAATTCACAGCCGCCATAGAGCGTATCGAGCGCCTTCGGCCAGCTTGCCGCGAGCCGCCACCTGACCTCCGGCATCGATTGCGCGACCGCGGGCGCAGCGACCGCCGTCGCAGCCAGCCCGACGCCGCCTGCCCTCAAGAAATCACGACGCTTCATGCGTATCCCTCCTGTGTGCCGATGCCTCGACAAGGGGAACGATCTTGGTGCCGTCTTTCTTCGCCGATCGATCGACGTTGCTGTGAATGTGTCCGGTGGCCCTCGACGGGCTCTTGTGTGTGGAAATCCGAGCTTTCGGTTCCACTGGTCAGGATGATCGTTTGCCGGAGGAAATCAAGCGCCCGCCTTCGTTGCAGTTGCGAAGGAAAATCGGCTCTGTTGGTCTCGTCTGATACCTGTCGGTCTCGCCGTGATCTGCTACGACGGCAGGTGAGTTGATGGGAGTTCAAGGACATGGCCAACAAGAAAGTCGTGGTCGCCGGCGCGACCGGCCTCGTGGGCAACGCCGCCTTGCGACACTTCGGCGCATCTGGCGAGTGCGAGCGCATCGCGCTGTCGCGCCGCAAGCCGCGCGATCTCTACGGCGCGCAGCATGTGCGAATCGACCTCACCAGCGCCGAGGATTGCCGCCGCGCCGCGGCCGAGCTCGCCGGCGCAACGCACCTGATCTATGCCGCGCTCTATGAAGCGCCGAGCCTGGTCGATGGCTGGCGCGATGCCGGGCAGATCGAAACCAATGACCGCATGCTGCGCAACCTGATGGGCGTGCTCGAGCCCGTCGCGCCTGATCTCAAACATGTCGCGCTCTTGCAGGGCACCAAGGCCTATGGCGTGCACGTCCGGCCGCTCACGGTGCCGGCGCGCGAGGGCCGCTCGGAAATGTACGAGCAGCCGAATTTCTATTGGGCGCAGGAGAATTTCCTGCGTGAGCTGCAACGCGGCAAGAGCTGGCACTGGAGCATCCTGCGCCCGGTGCTGATCATCGGCGAAGCCATGGGCGGTGCGATGGATCTGATCCCGCCGCTCGGCGTCTATGCGGCGGTGCTGCGCGCGCAGGGCAGGCCGCTGGATTATCCCGGCGGTGCGCCGCGCGTCGCGCAGGCGGTCGATGTCGATCTCTTGGCGCGCGCGATCGCCTGGTCGGGCGATGCGGAGACCGCACGCAATGAAGCCTTCAACGTCACCAACGGCGACGTCTTCACCTGGGAAAATATCTGGCCCGCGGTATCAGATGCGCTCGAGATGGCGCCGGGCCGGAATGTGCCGCTGTCGCTGGCGAAGGAGTATCCGAAATGGATCCCGCTGTGGGACGAGCTGCGCAGCAAGCACGATCTGATCGCACCTAGCCTGGAAGAGTTCGTCGGCCTGTCGTTTCAATATGCCGACTACAGCATGCGCTACGGACAGACTGAATCCGGTCCGCCCTCGATCGTGTCGACGGTGAAGATCAACCAGGCCGGCTTCACCGAGATGATGGATACGGAAGCGATGTTCCGCAAATGGTTCAAGCTGGCGAAGGCGAACCGGCTGCTGCCGTAGTTATTGGAGCGGGCGCTCTTCTTCTTCTCCCTCTCCCCGTTCTTACGGAGAGGGTTGGGGTGAGGGGCCTCTATCCGGCGAGCACTTCGCTGCTTGTCGAGCACCGTGCCTCGCCCCTCACCCGGATCGCATCTGCGATGCGATCCGACCTCTCCCCGCAAAAGGGCGGGGAGAGGTGAAGGATGTCGCTCCGTTGGACTAACAGCAAGCGCTACCGCGAAAACGCCTTCTCCATCGCTTTACGCGTCTTGATGGTGTCGTTGCTCTCATCGACCTCGACGTCGCTCCAGCGCACGACCGCGCCATGGGCGATATCGTTCTTCAGCTTGACGCGATGCGCGAGCCCGATCGGCAATGCGCCGGCGGCGAGGCTGGCGGCGGCGGGCATCAGCTTGCCCCATACCGTGTAGCCGCCTTCGCCGTCGAGCATCTCGCCGGCGCGCAAATTGCGCTTCGCCACCGCTGCGACGTCGCCGCGGAAGCCGCGCGGCTGCCCGGTCGGCTCGTTGCGCAGCGCCGCCGACAGCACGGAAATATTCAGCTCGAGCCCGATCAGATGATATGGCTTGTACATCGCCGCATAGCGGCCGGACGCGTCGGTCTTGAGGCCGTACTGCTTGAAGCAATCGGCGGCATAATCGTTCGGCGCCTCCAGCACCACATAGACGCCCCAGCGCAGATCACGAAACACCGGACGGCCGTCGCGTTCCAGCGACGACACCACCTCGACGATGCCGGATTTTTCCAGCACGCCGCCTTTGTCGCGCGGCCGCATCACATGCGGCAGGTCGTCGACGCCGCAGGGCGGAAACAGCAAGCCCTCCGACGGCACGTCGAGGGTGCAGGCATTGGCGATCGCCGCCATCTCGATCGCGGATTTGGTGCCGTCGAGGAAGGAATTGAACATCTGCGGGTTCATGCCGGCGGATTGCGCCTCGCCTGATGTGAGCCCGTAATGCTGCCACACACCTTCCGGCGTCACGTCGTGATAGGCGGGCAGGTATTTCGTGCCCTTGCCGGCGGCGACGACGCGGAATCCCGTCGCGCGTGCCCAATCGACCATCTCTGCCGTCAGCGCCGGCTGGTCACCATAGGCGAGCGAATAGACCACGCCGGCCTTGCGCGCCTCTTCGGCGAGCAGCGGGCCGGCCACCACATCGGCCTCGACATTGACCATCACGACATGCTTGCCGGCGGCGATCGCCGCGCGGGCATGGCGGATGCCGACCGCGGGATTGCCGGTGGCTTCCACTACCACGTCGAACGCGCCGCCCGCGATCGCGCGCGCGCCGTCGTCGGTAAAGGTCGTCGCGCCGATCCGCGCGTCGTCCCAGCCGACCGTGCGGCAGGCCTCGCGCGCACGGTCGCGGTCGAGATCGACGATCACCGGCACCTCGAGCCCCGGCGTGTGCGGCACCTGCGACAGGAACATCGAGCCGAATTTTCCGGCGCCGATCAGGACGACGCGAACCGGCTTGCCGGCAGCGGCGCGGGTTTTGAGGAGGTGATGCAGGTTCATTTTGCTTTCCAAACAAAAGGGGCATTCCGGGGCGACGCGCTAGCGTCGAACCCGGAATCTCGAGGTTCCGGGTTCGCGCTTCGCGCGCCCCGGAACGACATCAGGGATATTACTCCGCCGCCTGCCGCGGTGCACGGGCGAGCCGCAGCAGCGCGTCGTCGGCCACCGTCTGGATCGGCGTGAAGTCGCGGTGCGCGATGTAGTCCGGCCGCGTCGGGGTACGGATGTAGTTCGAGACCGCATTCAGCGTCAAATAGACGATCTTGCGCGGGTAGGGCGTGATGTTGCCGCTCGAGCCGTGCACCAGATTGCCGTGGAACATCAGCATGCCGCCGGGCTTCCCGGTCGGCGCGACGATGCCGCCCTGCTTCACGAGCCGCGTCACCGTCTCTTCGTCCAGCGTCCACAGCGGGTAGGACGTGGTCTCCAGATCGTGCGACGCTTTCAGGTCGCCGGCGGTCTGGCTCTGCGGCACCAGCATCAGCGGTCCGTTGATCGGCATCACCTCGTCGAGGAAGATCGCGATGTTCATCGCGCGCGGCTCCGGCATGCCGTCGTCACGCTTCCAGGTGCCGTAATCCTGGTGCCACTGCCAGACGTCGCCGGTGAAGGCCGCCTTCGCGTTGATCTTGAACTGATGCATGTAGACCTTCTCACCGAACAGCTGCTCGATGGGGTCGATCATGCGCGGATGCGCGCCGAGGAGGCCGAACGCCTCGTTGTAGAGATGCGCGGCGAAGGCCGTGCGCGGCGCACCGCTCTTCTCGCGCCACACCTCGGGGCGGTTGGCGTCATAGATCGAGACCGCCTCGCGTGCGAGGAAATCGACCTCTTCCTGGCTGAACAGCTCGGGCAGGAACAGCCAGCCTTCGCGGTAGAAAAACTCGATCTGCTCCGGGGTCAGTTTCATGGTGCTTTCCTCCTTTGATTATTGGTTTTCGCTCTTGGCGCCTTGACGGTCCTGCTCACGCCGCCACGTCGATCGCCCTCAGCTTCTCTTCGGTCATCTGCCCCGCCGTCTGCGCATGGGCCAACGCGGCGGCCTCAGCGGCGGCGGCGTTGCCGGAGAAAATGTGTGCGGCGATGGTCTCGTGCTCGGTCCAGGCGCTGCCGCGGTAATCGAGCTCGGCGAGCACGGTCGCCATCGAGCGGCGCATATGCGGCCATTGCGGCGCGATCATTTCCTCGATCGCGGTATTGCCGGCCAGCCGATAGATCGCGCTGTGGAAGTCGACGTCGAGCGCGATCAGGCGCGCCAGCGGCGCGGTGTCGTCGATCGCGCGCCCGGCTTCCAGCGCGCCTTCGAGCTGCGCACGTGCCGCGGAATCCTCCTTCACACGCGTCGCGGCAAGCCGCGCCGCCAGCGCATCGATGGCGCCGCGCACTTCATAGAGCTCGCGGATGCGCTGCGGATCGAGCTGCGTCACCTCGAAGCCGCGTTTGCCGCTCTCGGCGACGAGGCCCTGGCGATGCAACAGGTGCAGCGCGTGCGAGATCGGTTGGCGCGAGACGCCGAGCCGATCGGCAAGTTCGTTCTGGGTGATGCGCTGGCCGGGCACCAGCGTGCGGTCGATGATCGCTTCGAGCAATCGCCCGTAGACCTGGTCGATCAGGTTCGGAAGCGGGTCCAACGGGATCATATGCCGACCATCCAAATTGGAATACGGAATTCCGTGTTCGAAATGCAGGCTACTGCGGGTTGCAGAAGTGGTCAAGGCGGGAATGCGCGGAAATTCTAAGTGATTGAAATAAAGAGGATTTCTGAGAAGGCAAATACCAGCCGACGATCGTGCTCTGATCAAGCGCGGAGCAAGCGGCACCCCCCTCCCTGACCCTCCCCCACAAGGGGGGAGGGAACGGAGAGAGCCGCGTCGCGTCGGAGAGGTGGCACCTCCGCCCAGTGAACCCGGGCGGAGGTTTAATCAAGTGAGGTGAGCACACGGGTCAGGCTGCCTCCCCCCTTGTGGGGGAGCGTTGGGGACAGGGGTGGCCCCGGGTGCCGGCGCTAAAGATTGGCGTGGCTGTTTCAACGGATGCCGCTGCGCGCCCCCAGCTACTTCGCCTTGCCCAACTCCATCAGGATCCGCGTCATCAGATAGAGCCGCGGCACGATCGAGTTGGTGTCGATGTATTCGTCGCGGGCGTGATAGCCCCAGCCGGCGAGGCCGAAGCTTTCGACCACGATGGCCTTGCCGCTGCGCGCAGCGTAGCCGGCATCGGTCGCGCCGCCGGTCATCTCCGCGATATCCAGCGTGCGGTCGAGTTCGGCGTAGATCGCCTGTCCCTGCTTGGCGAGCGCGCGGCCGCGATCGTTTGCCACGAACGGTGGGCGGCCCGCGGCGACCTTCACGGTTACCTCAGTGTCGGGGATCAGCTTGTCCTTCACCTTTTCGTCGAGCGCGGCCTGCAGCTTTTGCACGCCGTCCGGAATGGTGAGGCGAATGTCGGCGCCGGCGCTGGCGTGATCCGGGATCTGGTTGCGCACGGTGCCGGCCTTCGCGGTGGTCCAGTTCAGCTGGGTGCCCGGGATGGATTTCGCGACGTCCTGAGTTTGCAGCAACTGATGCGCGAGCTCGAGCAGCGCGTTGCGGCCGAGCTGCGGCGCGGCGCCGGCATGCGAGGCCTTGCCCTTCACATCCATCGTGCCGGTCGCGGTGCCGCTGGCGCCGAGCAGCAGGCTCTCGTTCTTGGCCACCGGCGGCGCAACCGTCGGCTCGCAGGACAGCACCACGTCGTGCTGGTCGGCGAGCTCGGCGATGATCTCGCCCGAGCCGATCGATCCGACCTCTTCATCCGGATTGAACGACACCGTGAGTTTTGCGTAGTCGCGCCAGCCCGCATCATTCAGGATCTTGAGCGAATGCAGGATGACGGCGATGCCGCCCTTGTCGTCGGCAATGCCGGGCCCGTAGATCCTGTTGCCGTCGACCTTGTAGGGTTGGGTGTCGAGGATGCCGTGCTCATAGACCGTATCCATATGCGCGATCAGCATCAGCTTCTTGCTGCCGGTGCCCTCAAAGGTGCCGATCACCATGTCGGCGCCCGCGCCCTTCGTCGTCTTGCGCCGCTCGGTCTTGGCGCCGAGCGCCTTCAGCCGCGCTTCGGTGTAGTCGGCCATCTTCTTCAGGCCTTCGACGTCGCTGGAGCCCGACTCGATCAGCACCATGTCGTGCAGGCTCTCGATCACGGCCGGCTGGGCCTGCTCGGCGGCCGCGCGCAGCTTTTCATCCGCGGCAGCAAAGGCGGAGGAGGAGGCGAGGGCGAGCGAAAGCACGCCGGCCGACGCAAGCAATTTGACGGATAGTTTCATGATTGTCCTCCCTGAACAGCGCAGGGTGACACTAGCATCGCAGCCTGTCCGCCTCTAGCTGCGATCAACTCGGATCGAGGACTTCGACATCGAAGGTTTCGATCTGCGCGGGCTCAGCGGTGGCATCGATCGCCGCGATCCTGTCGCCAGATATCGTGACTCGCAGCACGACACGCAGCGCGCCACCAAAAACGACGGCGACGCCGATCTCGCCGTCGACCAGCGCGGCTTTCGCGGCCTGCGCGCGTCCCTTGAAGCTTTCGGCGACAGCCGCGGCGCCGCGGATGACCGGCAGCGAGCCGAGCCGCTGCGCCGCCTGATCGGCGCGCACCACGACGTCGGGCGCGAGCACGGCAAGCAGCGCCTCGAAATCTCCGTTGCGGGACGCGGCGAGGAAAGCTTCGACGATGCCGCGCTGCCGGCTGAGATCGGCATCTGGCGCGGGCGGCGCGCCCTGCACGCGGCGTCTGGCGCGGCTCGCCAGCTGCCGCGCGGCGGCCGGCGTGCGTCCGACGATCGGCGCGATCTCCTCGAACGGCACCGCGAACATGTCGTGCAGCACGAAAGCCAGCCGCTCGGCCGGCGCCAGCGTCTCCAGCACCACGAGCAGCGCCGCGCCGACCGAGTCAGCCATCTCGGTCTCGTGCTCGGATGGATTGTCCGCGATCGGCTCCGGCACGTGCGGGCCGATCGGCTCTTCGCGGCGCGATTTGCGCGAGCGCAGCATGTCGAGGCAGATCCGCGCGATCACCGTGGTCAGCCAACCCCCGAGATTGTCGACGGCAGCAGTGTCGGTGCGGCCGAGCCGCAGCCAGGCCTCCTGCACGGCGTCGTCGACCTCGGCGGTCGAGCCCAGCATGCGGTAGGCCACCGCCCGCAAGCGCGGCCGGTTGGCCTCGAACTGTTCGGTGAGAGAATTTTTCTCGTCCATCGGTCACATTCTCTTTGTCCGCTCCGTCATGGCCATGACGAACGAAACCAGGCCGATGTGACAGCAGATCGGCATGGCGGCGTCAAAAGGCAAATCAGGAGAGTGAGATGATGAAAGCCCGCATGAACCACCCGGTGATGGTTGTTCCCGATGCCATGAAGGCGCTGCAGGCGCTCAGCGAGAGCACCAAACCGGCGCTGCCGGAAAAGCTGCTCGAGCTGGTCCATCTGCGCGCCAGCCAGATCAATGGCTGCAGCGTCTGTGTCGACATGCACCCGAAGCTTGCGAGGCGCGTCGGCGAGACCGATGAGCGGCTGTTCGCGGTCGGCGCCTGGCGCGACACGCCGTATTTCACCGAAGCCGAGCGCGCAGCGTTGGCGCTGACGGAAGCCGTGACCCGGCTCAGCGACCGCGAGGATCCGGTGACGGACGCGGTGTGGGACGAGGCGGCGAAGCATTTCGACGAGCAGCAGCTCGCGTCCCTGGTGCTGGGGATTGCCGCGATCAATGTCTGGAACCGGCTGAACGTCGCCGTGCGGCAGCCGGTTGGTGTTTGGAAGGTGTGATCTTCTCCCTCTCCCCGTTCTTTACGGGGGCGAGACGAGCGAAGCTCGCTCTTAGAGGGTTGGGGTGAGGGGCTACTCTCCGCGAGCGATGCGAGTGGATGAATCTGTACCCCCTCACCCGGATCGCATCTTGCGATGCGATCCGACCTCTCCCCGCAAGCGGGGCGAGGTAAGCAGGCGTGGGTCCTCTAGCCCGCCAAAAAATCCAGCACGATCTCGCAATAGCGTTGCGGGGCCTGCTCGAACATCGGATGCGTGGTGCCCGGGATCATCTCGGTGCGCGCGCCCTGCACATTGGCGGCGAGCGCGTGCAGCACCTTCGGCAGCACGCCCTTGGTGTTGGCGCCGCCGATGAACAGCGTCGGCGTTTTGATCGCCTCCGCGTCGGCTTTCGAGAATGGCGGCCGCTGGTCGCGGGTCTGGCCGAGCAGGGTGGTCGCGTTGTCGCGCAACAGCTGCTTGGAAGTCGCCGGAATTCGCTTCCAGGCGCCGGGCCCTTCGAGCGCGTCCATGAAGATCTGCAAGCCGCCGTCGATGTCGCCCTTGGCGATCTCAGCGGCACACGCCGCGAAGCGCGCTGCCAGCGGCGAGGGGCCCGGCTTGAAGTCAGGATCAAGGCTCTCGTCGAGCTCGCCGCCGGGCTCGGCCAGGATCAGCTTGCGCAGCAGGTCGGGCCGCCGCTGCGCGACGCGGAAGCAGATATGGCCGCCGCGGGAATGCCCCATCAGGTCGACCGGTTTGGTATCGAACGTCTCGATGAAGGCGATCACGTCGTCGACATGCTGCGCGATCGAATAGGTGTCGCCAACGCCGTCCCAATGCGCCGGGAAGAAATGCCGCAGGCTGACCGCGATCACGCGATGCCGCCGTGTCAGCGGGCCGAGCACCGCCGACCAGATCCGGAAATCGCACAGCGAGCCGTGCACGCAGACCAGCGGCGGGCCCTCTCCGATATCGAGATAGGGCATGTCGAAACCGTTGACGTGGAGGCTGTGCATTTGGGGCTCGCGGAGGGGAGGAGATGTTGTTGATTTAGCCCAAGTTCCCACGGAATTCGGGTGGATAGCAACATTCTCCAAGCCTAGATTTCAGATCAGCAACAGGCTCGCATGTGTGAGCCCAAACGATATGAAGGAACATCTGGAGCGAGCCATGACCGGCCAGCATTTTGCAATCTTCGAAACCATGATCGGCGCCTGCGGCATCGTCTGGGGCGAGCACGGCGTCACCGCCGTGCAGCTGCCGATGGGCACCGAGGAAAAGACCCGCAAGCGCATCTTCCAGCGCAACGGCGACGTCACCGAGGCGGCGCCGCCGGCCGAGGTGCAGCACGCGATCGACGGCATGATCGAGCTGCTCGCCGGCAAGCCGAACGACCTCGCCGACATCGTGCTCGATCTCGACGGCGTGCCCGAGTTCAACCGCGGCGTCTACGACATCGCGCGGAAGATTCCGCCGGGCAAGACCGTGACCTATGGCGATATCGCCAAGCAGCTCGGCGGCGTCGAGTTGTCGCGCGACGTCGGCCAGGCATTGGGCCGCAACCCGTGCCCGATCGTGGTACCCTGCCACCGGGTGCTGGCGGCCGGCAACAAGCCGGGCGGCTTCTCGGCCAATGGCGGCGTGGTGACCAAGCTGAAGATGCTGCAGATCGAAGGCGCGGTGGTGAACCACACGCCGAGCCTGTTTGATTGAGGCGCAGGTCTTTCCTGCTCCCTCTCCCCGTCCTTTACGGGAGAGGGGTGGGGTGAGGGGCTCTAACCGCTAGGCGGTGATAGCCGATAGACCTGTACCCCCTCACCCGGATTGCATCTTGCGATGCAATCCGACCTCTCCCCGCAAGCGGGGCGAGGTGAAGAAAAAGAGCTACACCGTCTCACACACGAACCCGTTGCCCTTCCGCCTGATCTTGCCGACCGTCGGCGAGGGGAAGTGCGCGGGGCAGCACAGCGTATCGGTGTCGCAATAGCGCTCGAGGAAGCTGCGCCGCGTCTTCGCGGCCAGTGCCGGGTCGACGTCGAATTTCGGCGACAACTCCGGATAGAGCGTCTGGATCGGCGAGTGCATCAAATCGCCGGCAAACACCGCATCATCCTTGCTACGGCCGAAGGTGAAGGCGACATGACCCGGCGTGTGGCCGGGCGTCGGCAGCACGCGCATATGATCGCCGATCGCAAAATCATTGCCGACCAGTTCGGCCCGCCTGGCTTCGACCACCGGCAGCACGCTGTCGACGAAGGGCGGGACCTCTGCCTTGGCGTTGGTCTCGGTCCAGTAGTCGAACTCGCTCTTGTCGAATACATAGCGCGCGTTCGGGAAGGTCGGCACCCAGCGGCCGTTCTCGAGCCGCGTGTTCCAGCCGACATGGTCGACATGCAGATGCGTGCACATCACATAGTCGATGTCGCCAACCGAAAAGCCCGCCGCCGCGAGGCCGCGCAGATAGTTGTCGTCGGTCTTCATGTTCCAGCTCGGCCGCCCCGGCCGCGGCTTGTCGTTGCCGATGCAGCTGTCGATCAGGATGGTGTGGTGCGGCGTCTTCACGATGTAGGACTGGAACGCCAGGATCAGCGTGTCGCTGTCATCGAGCGCGCCGGCCGCTTTCATCCAGGCGCGGTTCTCCGCGAGCAGCTCCGGTGTCAGTCCGGGCAGCATGTCATGCGCGGGCAGGAACAGCCCTTCCTCCTCGACAATGCGATGAATGGTGAGATCGCCGGCGGCAAATTTCAGGCTCATGGTGATTCCTTGGATGAGGTCAGTGCGCGTCGCGCACGGCGGGAATGTTGATGTTGGCGAGGATATCCATCGCCGCAAGGTCTTGCTCCGGCGGGCTGTACCGGGCTGCCGTCATCATCATCACAAAGTCGAGATCGGAGACGGTCAGCGCGAGCGCCAGGCTCGCGCTGAAAATCGAGAGGCGGGGACGCATTCGCGCATCGTCGTTTTCCCCACGCGGGGCCTTGCTACGCCGCAGGCGGTGCCGAGATCTTCACCGACGGCCGCTCCAGCATTCTCTGGTAGAAGGCGTCGAGCTTGGGATAGGCCTTGCGCCAGCCGCAATCGGCAAAGCGGAAATCGGCGTAGCCGAGCACGCAGACGAGCCCGATCTGCGCGATGTCGAACGACGAGCCATCGAGAACATCCGGCCGATTCTCGAACCGCGCCATGCCGGCCCAGGCCCTGTTCCAGTGATCGTCATACCAGGCCTGCCACAACGAGCCCTGCGGCCGCACCATCTTCTCGTAGCGGCACAGCAGCATGGAATCGAGCATGCCGTTGAGCAGCGAATGGTCGGTCTTCAGCTGCCAGCGCCGCGGACCGTAGCCCGGGATCAGTCGGCCGCCGCCGATCTCGTTGAGATATTCGACGATGACGTAGGAATCCAGAATGACGTCGCCATGGTCGAGGATCAGCACCGGCAGCTTCTTCAGCGGCGAGATCTTGGAATATTCGTCGTTGGCCGTGCCCGGCGCGACGCTGGCCGGCACCAGCTCGATCTTGTCGATCAGGCCAAGCTCGATCGCTGCGATGCGCACCTTGCGGGCGAACGGGGAGGCGGGAGAGAAGGTGAGTTTCATGGGAGGCCCCTGGAAATATACGCTGGGTATCTCTCTCCCGTCATTGCGAGCGAAGCGAAGCAATCCATTGCTTCCGAACACGCGGAAAGATGGATTGCTTCGTCGCTATCGCTCCTCCCAATGACGGTGGTGACGCTAGCCGGACCTCACGCCGCGACGATTTCCTGGCGCTGCTCGCCGAGGCCTTCGATGCCCAGCGTCACGACGTCGCCGACATTGAGGAAGGTCGGCGGCTTCATACCGAGGCCGACGCCGGGCGGAGTGCCCGTCGTGATGATATCGCCGGGCAGCAGCGTCATGAACTGCGAGACGTAGGAGATGCATTTCGCCATCGTGAAGATCATGGTCTTGGTCGAGCCGGTCTGGCGGCGCTGACCGTTGACGTCGAGCCACATCGACAGGTTCTGCACATCGGCGATTTCGTCCTTGGTGGCGAGCCAGGGGCCGACCGGACCGAAGGTGTCGTGCGACTTGCCCTTGGTCCACTGTCCGAGCCGCTCGGTCTGGAAGTTGCGCTCGGAGACGTCGTTGCAGACGCAATAGCCGGCAACGTGGTTGAGCGCGTCGGCTTCCGAGACGTATTTGGCGCGGGTGCCGATGATCGCGGCGATCTCGACTTCCCAGTCCAGCTTGGTCGAGCCCCGCGGCTTCTCGACGGCATCGTTCGGGCCGGACAGCGAGGTATTCGCCTTCATGAAGATGATCGGTTCGGTCGGGATCTGAGCGCCGGTTTCCTTGGCGTGGTCGGAATAGTTGAGGCCGATCGCGACGAACTTCGAGATGCCGGTGACCGGGGCGCCGAAGCGCGGCTTGCCGGAGACGGCGGGCAGGGAGGCGGGATCGAGGGCGGAAAGCTTCTTCAGCGATTCCGGCGTGTAGGCTTCGCCGGTCAGGTCCTTCAGATGGGCCGAGAGATCGCGGAGCTGGCCGGATTTATCGATCAGGCCGGGCTTTTCCGCACCCTTTTCGCCATAACGAACAAGCTTCATGTTGATCACTCCCTACGGTGTCTTGAGGATTGTTACTGGTATACCTCGACACGCTTCATGGAACAGCGCGCCGGGAAATTCAACCGCCATGAGCGCGCTGCATTGCTGCCAAGCCTTATGTCAAGGCCATTTCGGGCCGGTTAGCCCAGCGCTGCGAACCTGAACGCGTCGCCGTCGCGCTTGATGTGGCCGGCATTGAAATGTCCGCCGATCACCAGCGTCGGCGTGTCGGCAAAGCGCGAGAACAATTCGCGCCGCGTCGCGGCCGATTGCTTCTGGTCGGAGTCCGCGGTCGACGACCAGTCGAGGTGATACATCTGGCAGGGATGATGGGCGACGTCGCCGGTCAGCAGTCCTTCCGCGCCGCCGGACTTGATATGGATGCTCATATGGCCGGGGCTGTGTCCCGGCGTCGGGATCAGCGTGATCTCCTCGGTCAAGCGATGATCGCTCGGTACCAGCTCGGCCTTGCCGGCATCCGCGATCGGCTTCACCGAGTCGGTGAACACGGCAGCATGCGCGGCATCGTCGCTGTGGTCGCGCCAGTGCTCGAATTCGGTCCTGCCGAACACGTAACGCGCATTGGCGAAGGTCGGCACCCATTTGCCGCCGGAGAGTTTCGTGTTCCAGCCGACGTGGTCGACATGCAGATGCGTGCACAGCACGGTGTCGATGCTGTCAGGTGCAAATCCGGCCGCGGTCAGCTTCTCCAGGAACGGATCGTTGCGGTTGTTCCAGGTCGGCACGTTGCGGCCCTGCTTGTCGTTGCCGAGACCGGTGTCGACGATGATGCGGTGCTCCGGCGTCTCGACCAGCAGCGAGTGGATCGACATTTTCAGCCGGCCATCCTCATTGGCGAAATGCGGGATCAGCCAGGGCAGGCTCTGGATCTCTTCCCGGCCGGCCAGCGGCAGGATGAAGCGTGTGCTGCCGACGGTCTCGAGCTCGACGACTTTTGTGATTTTGACCTTGCCGATCGTCCATTGCATGCGGCGTGTCCTCGGTTTCTTGTTTCTCGCCGGACCATGCGGGTTTCCGCACGCCGGCGCAATGGATCAAGCAAGCGCCCACTTCACCTCGCCCCACCTGCGGGGAGAGGGAGAGCGCGCGTGCCTATCATCGCGCGCAGTCGACGATCACGGTGCCGATCTTGTCGCCCTTTTCGACGGCGAGATGGGCCTCGGCGGTCTCCGCCAGCGCGAATTGGCCGGCGATGTTGTGCACGCGGGTGCCCGACTGCAGCCATTTGGTGATGTCGGCCTGCGCTGCGGCAAGCAGCGGCGGCGGCAGCGCAAACAACACCAGCGAGCGCACCGTGATGCATTTTTCCATCAATTCGCGCACCGGCAGCACAGGCGTGCGGTTGCCGTTGGTGGCGTAGACCGCGATCGTCGAGTTCAGCGCCATGATCTTCAGCGTGGTCGCGAGGTTGCCGCCGAAATCGACGTCGATCACGCGGTCGACGCCGCGGTTCTCGGTGAAGGCCATCACCTTGGAGACGACGTCCTCGGTCCGGTAGTTGACGACCGTGTCGGCGCCGGCAAGCCGCGCCTCGACGTCCTTGACCTGCGAGCTCACCGTCGCGATCACGCGCGCGCCGCCCCACTTGGCGAGTTGCACGGCGTAGTGACCGACAGCACCGGCGCCGCCGGTGACCAGCACCGTTTGCCCGGAGATCGGACCGTCGGCAAACAGCGCGCACCACGCGGTCATGCAGGGGATGCCGAGCGTCGCGCCGGCCGCGAACGACACGTCCTGCGGCAGCGGCGTCACCAGGTAATCAGCAAGCGTAATGTACTCGGCCGCGGTGCCGAAGGCGCGGCCGTTGCGCTGGCCGTTGAACAGCCAGACGCGGTCGCCAACGGCAAAGCGCGTCACGCCTTCACCGATCTGGTCGATGATTCCCGCGCCGTCGCTGTTCGGGATCACGCGCGGAAATTCCATCGCGCGATAGTTGCCGCTGCGGCGGCCGACATCGGCCGGATTGACGCCGGAGGCCTCGAGCCGAACCCGGACTTCGCCAGGGCCGGCGTCAGGCGTCGGCATTTCGCCGACGGTGAGCACCGTCGGCGCCGCGCCTGTTCGCTCGTACCAGACCGCCTTCATCTAGCGCCCCTTTCCGAAGTTCGTGAACTCGTCCAGCGACCTCTTGCGCGAACTTCGGAAAGCAAGAGGGCGCTAGAAGACTCGTGAATCTCTAGTGCCGCTTGACCGATTTGAAGCTCCCAATCGGCCTCGCCGCATATAGTGCAGGCGCTTCAAATCGGCGGCACTAGAGCGTACCCGGGAAGGCGCCCCCGTCGAGCAGCAGGTTCTGTCCGGTGATGAAGCCGGCCTTGGCGCCGCACAGGAAGGCGCAGGCGTAGCCGAATTCGTCGGGATGGCCGAAGCGGCCGGCGGGGTTCAGCTTGGCGCGCTCGGCCAGCACCTGCTCGGCCGAGATGCCGCGCTTCTCAGCCTCGGGCTTTGCCGTGCCGCGCAGACGGTCGGTCTCGAATGGGCCCGGCAGCAGGCCGTTGATGGTGACGTTGTTGATCACGGTCTTGCGCGACAGGCCGGCGACGAAGCCGGTGAGGCCGGCGCGGGCGCCGTTGGACAGGCCGAGAATCTCGATCGGCGCCTTCACCGCCGCCGAGGTGATGTTGACGATGCGGCCGAACTTGCGCGCCATCATGCCGTCGACGGTCGCTTTGATCAGTTCGATCGGCGTCAGCATGTTGGCATCGATCGCCTTGATCCAGTCGTCGCGTGTCCAGTTGCGGAAATCGCCGGGCGGCGGGCCGCCGGCATTGTTGATGAGGATGTCCGGATCGGGGCAGGCCGTGAGCACGGCTTCGCGTCCCGCCGCCGTCGTGATATCGCCGACGATTTCGGTCACGGTGACGCCGGGGTGGCCCTTACGGATCTCGTCGGCGGTCTGCTTCAGCGCCTCGGCGCCGCGCGCAGTCAGCGTGACATGCACCCCCTCATTGGCGAGCGCGATCGCGCAGGCGCGGCCCAGTCCCTTGCTCGATGCGCAGACGATGGCGCGGCGGCCTTTGATTCCAAGATCCACGAGTTCACTCCCTGTGATGTCGGGTTGGTTTGTAAAGCTTCGATGGCGCCAGTCTAGCCAAGCCCGGCGGCGCCGGTAAGGGACGTGCAATGCATAAGTGCATGCCGGGTCGGAACAGACGGGTGAGCGCGGCGGGCTAGATGCGCTGCTCGCGCCGCAGTCGCTCGATCGCCATGGTGGCTTCGGGCGGCAGCGCCCGGAATCCGGCCTGTCCGGCCGCGGAGAACAGCGGCCGCAATTGCGATCCGTTGAGGAATTGCGGCTGCCTCGCCAGCGGCACCAGCTGATCGAACACCAGCACCAGCGTGGTCACGACAAGGCCGACCCTGATCGCGCCGAGCAGCGCGCCGCCGAGGCGGTCGCCGATCCCGATCTCCGAGCCGATGGTGTCGTCGAGCATCGTCCGCGCCATCTTTCCGAGGATGACACCGATCAGAAGGAAGAGGCCGAACAGCAGCACCCCGTTGGGCGGGAACGGCGAGGACGGGAGCGTCGCGATGTGGGGCCCGATCATCGCCAGCGCGGCGACTGCGAGCGGCATCGCGACGAGATAGGCAAGGATAGTGACCGCGCTGCGCAGCAGGCCGGTCGTGAAGCCGGTGACGACCGCGAACAACAACCCGAGCGTCACGACGATGTCGAAGAGGTTCATGGATAAGGATTCCTGCCCCAATCTCCTGCGGTCCCCTGGTTGATCAAACCTGCTTACATCAGGGACAATTGTCGCTATCACTCGTCCGCTTCAATCCGGGAACCTGCCGATGTCCGACCTATTCGATGTCAGTAAAGAAATCATCCTCATCACCGGCGCCTCGCAGGGGCTGGGGCGGCAATTCGCCCGCGTGCTGGCGGCGCATGGCGCTACGGTGGTGCTGGCGGCGCGCCAGACCGCGAAGCTGAAGAGCCTCGCGGACGAGATCAAGGCCAAAGGTGGCCGCGCTGCCGCGGTGCAGATGGACGTTGCAGATGTTTCCGGCATTGCGAAAGCGCTCGACGCCGCGGAATCCGCACTCGGTCCGGTCTCGGTGTTGATCAACAATGCCGGCATCGCGATCGAGAAGCTCGCGACCGAGCAGACCGAGGCGGATTGGGACGCCGTGATCAACGCCAATCTGAAGGGCGCCTATTTCCTCGCGACCGAGCTTTCGCGGCGCATGATCCTGCGCAAGCAGCCGGGCAACATCATCAATGTCGCGTCCGTGCTCGGGCAGGGCGTGCTCAAGGCCGTCTCGCCCTATGCGATCTCCAAGGCCGGCCTGATCCAGGGCACCAAAGCGATGGCGCTGGAACTCGCCGGCAACAACATCCGCGTCAACGCGCTGGCGCCGGGATATATCGACACCGAGATGAACCATGATTTCTGGTCAACGCCGGCAGGCGAGCGGCTCGCAAAACGGATTCCGCAGCGCCGCGTCGGCGCCGAATCCGATCTCGACGGCGCGATCATGCTGCTCGCCTCCAACGCCTCGCGCTACATGACCGGCACGGTGGTGACGGTCGATGGCGGATTCCTGTTGAACTAGATCCAGCGGCAAGAGCCGTATTTGGTCCTGCAGCTTACTCCAGTGTGGTCACACTCAGGGCAGCCTTAGCAGCAGCAGCCCCGACCGAGCGCAAGCCAGCCACGTATATATCGACCACCCTTTCGAAGCTCTCGTCATAAGAATAGACGTGCAGGAATGAGTCCAGGATCTGATGCACGGCAAAGCCGCGCACCAGGCTCCGAAGCATGTACAAGGCGTCTTCTGCGTGTTGCCCATGCACCCCACATTCGGCGAGAACGGATTTGATGAGGCCGCAAGTTTCTTCGTGGGCCGCCCGCCACTCGGCGCAATCAATTGTGGGCGTCCTCGACGCGGCAGCCCACAAGGCGGGACGTTCCAACGCATATTGTCGCATCTCAAGGGCAACTGACTTCAGGGCGTCAAAAGACGTCTTGCCCTCGCATGCTGTCTTCAACCTGACGAGCAGGTCGTGATAGCCCTTGATCGCGAAAAATCTTCGCAATTCCGGAATCAAACAACGCTTGTCGGCAGAGAAGCCTTCTACCTCTGAGGCCAGATCTCTTGCAAGCAGCTGATCCCAGGATGCCGACAGCATGTCATCGAGGTTGAAGTTACGTTCGTGGGTCATTGATCCAGCTCCGCCTTCAGCACAAAGGCCGGTTGCGTCCGCAGATACGCGACTTCGACCACGTTGCCGCGTGTGCTGACTCTTCTGCATTGTCTGGAGACCGGCCGTTGAGAGGACGTGAATAAAAGACGGAATTGGGTGAGATCACCCGGAAGACTTGCCTGAAGCTGGGCGCCGGTCTCCCAGACGCACAGGACCAGGCACTTTGTCGACCACGATCCATCGACCGAAACGCATTTTGCGCAAAGTGGGGTGGAGAACATTATGCGCTTCGGCTCGGCCAGATTAAGAGGTGGAAACCCCAATGTTTGCCTGTTCCGATCCTTCTTGTGCAGACCAACGGCGCGCGGGAACGAATCGTTTGGCTCTGCCTGCATCGTTTTGGGTCGATTCCCTCGACTGTGATGCATCTTGGGTTGCATCTCCAGCTCCGTATTTTGCGGATTCCGGCGAAAAAGCCACCAAGTTCCCTTGGAGGGTACGTCAACGCAGTTTCGAGTTGCGCCTATCTCTAGCTGGTGGTCTGTGCTGTTTATCGGCCGCCATGGCTCAATTCGTCGGCTGACCTACGGTTAAGGAACGGCAAACACGTGAAAACGATCTTCTCGACCTCCTCGGTTCACCCTCGCGACCGATTTGATTATTGGCACAGCCTCGCCTGCAAGGAGATCGTAGGTCATGACTCTGTGCCGGAAAATCGGCCGACGTTTCAAGCTGAGATCAAGGCCGCGAAGTTCGGCAACCTGGACCTCGTTGAATTCAGCAACTCGCCGATGCAGGTCTCTCACACCTTGGCTCATGTCGAGCGCACCAGACCCGACACGGTGTTCCTGTGTTACCAGTTGTCGGGCAGCATCCTTGTCGTCCAGAACGCACGCGAGGTTAACCTGGACGCCGGTTCGCTAATGCTGCTTGAGCCGCGCTTGCCTTATCATGCGAGGTTTTCGCCAAACTCGAAGACCCTCCTCATCAAGGTTCCGCGTCGTGAGCTACGGGCACGGATCGGTAGAAATCGCGATTTGATCGCGCGACGGGTGACTGCCGAGCGGGCGGACGATGATCTGGCGCTTTCGATCGCCGCAAAACTGCCATCGCTCGCTGGGAGGACAGCTTCCATAACGGAAGAAATGGTCGGCAATCACGTGCTCGACTTAATCGGATTATCCATTGCGAGAACAATTGGGAGCGCTACCGTTCGCGTCTCGAATCCAAAAGCGATATTGCTGGGACGGATTCGTTCAGTGGTGGAAGCGAGGCTCACCGATCCCGAACTCGACGGACAGAAGATTGCCGATATCGTTGGAATAAGCGTCCGATACGCCAATGCGCTTCTTGCCGAACAGGATTCCTCGCTTCACCGTCTCATTCTGTCCCGACGGCTCGTGCGTTGCCGGTTTGCTCTTGAAGAGCCTAGCCAGGTCCGTCGAACCATAGCTGAAATTGCACAGGGATGGGGGTTTTCGGACATGACGCATTTTGGCCGCTGCTTTAAAGCGGCTTATGGAGTTTCACCCCGCGAGTATCAGAAAGCGGCGGCGCAGTCCCGGCAAGGTGGTCGTCTCTGACCCTACGGCGCCAATGAGTCCACATCCTAAAGCGCGATGAGATCAGGTTGAATCGTCATCGCGCTTTAGCTCTTTGTTTGAGCATGGTCTTTTCGGAAAACCGCTTCGTACTTTTCCGGATCATGCTTTAGCTTTGTAGCCCGGATGAAGCGCAGCGAAATCCGGGGAGCATGCGTGAAGGTCCCGGCTATCGGCCACGTCCCAAAGCGCGGCCATGACGGCGTGGAAACGTCAATTGCACAAGTCCGCAAATGCCATATGCGATAGCCGGGGCGAGGGGCGTCTGCACGATTTCTGGATAATCGAAGAATACCGCTGATTTGCCCGACAAGTCAAGTTGCCGTATCCGCGGGCTACTTTGCATGGGGTTGTTTTCGATATTTTGGCAGTCTCGTAGGGTGGGCAAAGCCGCTCTCGCGCCGTGCCCACCATCAAGAGCCGCACACGAAGAGGCGGGCGCGCTTTGCTTTGCCCGCCCCGACGCATTTGCTCACCCCGCCCGCATCTCGGCCTTGATCATGTCGGCGGCCTTCTCGCCGATCATGATGGTCGGCGCATTGGTGTTGCCGCCGATCAGTGTCGGCATGATCGAGGCATCGACCACGCGCAAGGCCTCGAGCCCGTGTACGCGCAGCTTCGGATCGACCACCGCAAGCGGATCGCCGGTGCCCATCCTGCAGGTGCCGACCGGGTGATAGACGGTGTCGGAGCGCGCCCGCAGGATGTTGCGGATGTCGTCGTCGGTGCGGACATCTGATGTGAACATGTCCTTCTGCTGCAGCGCGCGCAGCGCCGGCGTGTCGAGCAGCCGCTTCGTCATCTTGAAGCCTGCGACCATGGTCTCGACGTCGCTGTCCTCGCCGAAGAAATTCGGATCGATCGCGGGGGCTGCGAGGGGGTCGGCGCTGTTCAGCCACACGCTGCCGCGGCTTGCCGGGCGCAGCAGGCAGACATGGCAGGAGAAGCCGGTGCCCCAGCGCGGCTTGCGGCCGTGATCTTCCACCATGGCCATGCAGAAATGCAGCTGGATGTCGGGGACGTCGAGCTCAGGTCGCGTCTTCAGGAAACCGCCGCATTCGGCGACGTTCGAGGTCATCGGGCCGCGCCGCTCGCGCCGGTATTGCCCGATGCCCTTGAGGATCCGCCCGATGCCGCTCCACGACAGTCCCGAGAAATAAGGTGCGTCGGAGGCGAAGCCGAACACGAAATCGGGGTGATCCTGCAGGTTTTGTCCGACACCCGGCAGATCATGCACGCTGGCGATCCCATGCTTGCCGAGCGCCGCGGCGTCTCCGACGCCCGACAGCATCAACAATTGCGGCGACTGGAACGCGCCGGCCGAGAGGATGACCTCGCGCCGCGCGCGCAGCACCTTCTTCTCCTTGCCCTGCATGTATTCGACGCCGACGGCACGCTTGCCCTCGAAGATGATGCGGGTCGCCTGCGCCTGCGTCTCGATCCGCAGATTTGGCCGGCGGCCCATGTGGGGATGGATGTAGCCGCGCGCTGCGCTCCAGCGCTCCCCATTCCTCTGGGTCACCTGGTAGATGCCTAAACCTTCCTGTTCGGCGCCGTTGAAATCGTCGCGGATCCGGAACTGCGCCTCGCGCGCGCCCTGCAAGAACGTCTCCTTGACCGGATTGTCGGACTGCAGGCCCGTGACGTTGAGCGGCCCGCCCTTGCCGTGATATTCGCCGTCGAGCTCGGTGTTGTTCTCCGAACGCTTGAAGTAGGGCAGGACGTCGGCGTAGCTCCAGTCCGTGTTGCCGAGCGAAGCCCAGTGATCGTAGTCGGCGCGATGACCGCGGATATAGACCATGGCATTGATGGCGCTCGAGCCGCCGAGCCCCTTGCCGCGCGGCTGATAGCCGATGCGGCCGTTCAGGCCCTTCTGCGGCACCGTGTCGAACGCCCAGTTGTTGAGCTTGCTCGAGAGCATGAGAATGATGGCGCCGGGCGTGGTCACCACCCAATTGTCGTTCTTGCCACCGGCATCGAGCACCGCCACCGAGGTCGCCGGATCCTCCGACAGCCGCCCCGCCACCGCGCAGCCGCCGGAGCCGGCGCCCACCACCACGAAATCGAATGTGTCAGTCACGTATGTTTCCCCCTGGTTATTCTTCTTTGTCATTCCGCGGCGCGCGCAGCGCGAGCCCGGAATCCATTTATCCGCGTCACTGCGGCGCGATGGATTCCGGGCTCGATGCTTCGCATCGCCCCGGAATGACGATTACGACAACAACCGCATCAGCTTCTCCAGCCGCGCGACCTTCGCGCCATAGGGCGGATAGAGATCGGCGAGCCGGTTGAAGCGCGAGCGGTAGAACACCGGCTTCAGCTTGGTCAGCGTCTTGAATCCCCATTCGCCGTGATAGGCGCCGGTGCCGGACGCGCCGACGCCGCCCATCGGCTGATAGGCCTGCGCGAAATGGAACAGGCAGTCATTGACGGTGACGCCGCCCGATACCGTGCGCGCCAGCACCTGATCGCGGGCGGCGTTGTCGGTGCCGAACCAGTACAGCGCCAGCGGGCGGTCGCGCCGGTTGATGAAGCCGATCGCCTCGGTGGCGTCGCGAGTGCCCATGACCGGCAGCAGCGGTCCGAAAATCTCCTCCTGCATCACGGTCATCTCGGGCGTCGCATCGACGATCACGGTCGGCGGGAATTTGCGCCTCGCCTTCCACTCGGGATCGTTCGGCGCGGCCGGCTGCATGATGGTCGCCCCCTTCGCGGCGGCGTCGGCGACGAGGCCCTCGAGCCGGGCATAGTGCCGGTCCGAGACGATCGAGGTGTAGTCGGGATTTTTCGGATCGGTGCCGAACATGTGCTGCATGTGGCCCTGCAGCCGCATTGCAAACGGCTGCACCGAGGCTTGCGGCACCAGCACGTAATCGGGCGCGATGCAGGTCTGGCCGGCATTGAGCAGCTTGCCGTAGGCGATGCGCTGCGCGGCTTCGTCGAGGTCGGCGGAGCCGTCGACGATCGCGGGCGATTTGCCGCCGAGCTCGAGCGTCACCGGTGTCAGGTTGCGGCCGGCAGCTTCCGCGACCAGCCGGCCAACGCGGGTCGAGCCGGTAAAGATCAAATGATCGAACGGCAGGGCGGCGAAGGCCCTGGCGATGTCGTCGTCGATATCGGTGACCGCGAGCTCGGTGCTGTCGAATTTCTTCTCGATCACCTCGGCCAGCAGCTCGGCGAAACGCGGCACCAGCTCGCTCGGCTTGATGATGGCGCGGTTGCCGGCGGCGATCGCCGCGACCGCGGGCGCCAAGGTCAGCTGCAGCGGATAATTCCAGGGCGCGATGATCCCGACCACCCCGAGCGGCTGCGGGATCAGCCGGTTCCTGGCCGGCGCGAACTGCACCGTGGTCGGAATCCTCTCGGGCGCCATCCAGCCCTTGAGGTGCTTGGCCGCATGCTTGATCTCGCCGAGCACCAGCATGGTTTCGGCGATCGCGGTCTCGACGGTGGAGCGGTGGCCGAAATCGGCCGAGATCGCCGCCTCGAATCGCGCCTCGTTCTCGGTCAGCGCGGCGCGCAGGCGGCGCAGCCGGTCGAGCCGCGCCTGCAATGTCGCCGCCGGCTCACTGCGCGACAGCTCGAACTGGTGGTGAAAGGTGTCCTCAAGCGCATGCAGCCCCGGGCTCTTCAATGGCCGGTCCATGGCGATTCCCCTCGAATGACGTGTCCTTGACGGATTTTGTTGGCGCCAAGCTCCGCTTTTGCGCGCGATCTGGCAAGAGCCGGTTCCCGGCGGTAAATTTGCCAGGAAAACCACCGATTTCGGCGTCACAAAATCCTCAAAAACCCGCATCCGGGGCTTTCCAAACCGTACTCACGTTGATACATACCCCTCGCACCCGATGGCTTCGGCCCGGGTCGCCTTCTCAGGAAGCCCTCCGGACGGATCGATCGGCGCCATCTGATGCGTTGGCCGACCGGCTCGGGCACTCTTTCTGCAAGGCACGCAACGGTTTAACGCGGGGTGGAGCAGCCCGGTAGCTCGTCAGGCTCATAACCTGAAGGTCATAGGTTCAAATCCTATCCCCGCAACCAAGTTCGACACGGAAACCCAGCAATCTGAATCGATTGCTGGGTTTTTGTTTTTCGGGTCGAACGTCGCCGCAACGCAATCAACGACTCGGGTTTTCGTGGGTTCGAAACACCTGCAACCTCCTGCGGTCGGCATCACGACACCGGGCGCGAACAGCGGAGGCCAACTTGCCTTGGCCATCTCGTGTGGCTTGATTGGGGGATACCATCGATCTCGCCGATCAATCGGATGATCGACGCCGTCAACTCGCGGGATCGTCTCGACGATGTCGGCGGGTGGATGGCCCTGACAGTCGTGTGAGCCGAACGAGGGGAGGTCGCTGCGGCGGGGGGCGTTCGGTATGGTGCGCCATTGACGAGGTGCTTCGGTGAACCACCAAGCGTGCAGGCGATGCGCATCCGGATTTCAACCGCGCTTGCCTCGATGCGTTGTCGACACAAGCCCGATCATTTTTTTTCCTTGTCGGCGGTGTCGTCCACATTGCCTCCATTGTCGACGCATTTCTTGAAATAGTCGCGTTCGGCCTGTCCGTTGCCTTTGGCGCTGCCCGCCGCCGGATTGCCGGGCTGACGTGGTGGAAAGTTCTTCGCAACGAGCGCATTGCATTTCCTCGCGACCTCAACGGTGACGGCTGATGTCTCGGTTGGCAAAAGCAGGGGAGCTACCAGCGAGAATGCAAGAGCGGCTCGCTTGAACTTCTGTTCGGCGCGCATGGTTACCCTCCCTTGTGTGCTGTTGACGCGGCGTGATCCTATCGCGAGGTGCAAAACAGGCAATGGTCGATCGCGCAACCCGTTCACGCCGGGGTCCGCAAATCAGCGCCTTGCGAGCCCTGGATCAATGCGAGCCCTGGACCAAAATGACCGCAAGGCCTGAGCGGGTTAGGGGCGTCGTCTGATGCGGCACGTACGATCCTCCGCCGGAGGATTAATCTTACGCTGCAATAATTGCTGTCCTGATCGACCTTCGCACTGCGCCTGCAAGCTGATTTTGGCTACATATGCGGATCATATTTTGAGTAGGCTATATGACGAAAAAAAGAGCATTAATAACCGGCGTAACTGGTCAAGATGGTGCGTATCTGGCCGAATTGCTGCTCGCGAAGGGCTATGAGGTTCATGGCATCAAGCGACGGACCTCGCTTTTCAATACCGACCGCATTGATCATCTCTACCTCGATCCACACGAGCCGGATCCACCGTTCCGACTGCACTATGGTGATTTGACCGACTCTTCCAGTCTGATCAGGATCGTCGGCCAAGTACAGCCGGACGAGATCTACAATCTCGCCGCCCAAAGTCACGTGGCCGTTTCGTTCGAGGAGCCGGAATATACCGCGAATTCGGACGCTCTTGGCACGCTGCGAATCCTCGAGGCGATTCGGATCGTGGGGCTCGAGAAGAAGTCCAAATTCTACCAGGCCTCGACGTCAGAACTGTACGGCCTGGTGCAGGAAGTCCCGCAGAAGGAGACCACTCCGTTCTATCCGCGGTCGCCTTACGCCGTTGCCAAGCTCTACGCCTACTGGATCACGGTGAACTATCGTGAGGCGTACGGAATGTATGCCTGCAACGGAATCCTGTTCAATCATGAGTCTCCCGTGCGGGGCGAGACCTTTGTCACCCGAAAGATCACACGAGCCTTGGCCCGCATCCACCTCGGCCTTCAGGAACGCCTTTATCTGGGCAATCTTGACGCGCTCCGCGACTGGGGGCATGCGCGTGACTACGTCGAAATGCAATGGCTGATGCTGCAGCAGAATACGCCGGAGGACTTCGTCATCGCGACCGGTGTGCAGCACTCGGTTCGCCACTTCGTCGAGGTTGCCGCGGGCGAAGTGGGGATGCGGATCCGCTGGGAAGGAACGGGCGTCGATGAAAAGGGCTATGATGCCGCCACAGGCAAGTGCATCGTGTCCGTCGACCCACGCTATTTCCGTCCGTCGGAGGTCGCGACCCTCTTGGGCGATCCCTCCAAGGCGAAGGAGAAGCTTGGCTGGTGGCCCAAGACCTCGTTCGAAAGCCTGGTGCGTGAGATGATGCAGGAAGATCTCGCGTCAGCGAAGCGAGATGAACTGATCAAGCAACACGGCTTCAGATATTATCCGCGTCACGAGTGACGGCAGCCCAGAACGCCGTCTGGCACTTGTAGAGGCGGGGGCCCCGAACGCTTTCCGTCGACCACACGCAGCGGGGCGTCCCGATGCCGTCAAGGCAGACGGATGGCGTCCTTCACCGAGATAGCGTCGGGCGGGCCAGCGGTCATCGCCGCATGCGTTTCGGACGGGGCCGGTGCGTTTCGCATCGCGCTCATCTCGAGCGCCCAGCGACCGACGATGGCCCGACGATCCCAACGCTCGAGTGAACGCTTCCGTCCTTCGGCTCCGAACGCCGCGCAGAGCGCCGGATTCTGGGCAAGCGCGCAGATCGCATCGGCGAGAGCCCGCGTGTCGCCGGGCGAAACGACCATCCCGGCACCCTTGACCTCGTCGGCCAACCCCGTTCCTTCGGTCGCCATCGCGATCACCGGACGGGCGGAGCCGAACACGGCCCCAAGCTTGGATGGCAAGACCAGATCAGCCGCCTCTGCCTTCTGCGGAATGAGATGCACGTCCGCCGTCGCCATCAACTCGTTGAAGCTCTCGTTGGGTTGCAGTCCGAGAAAATGAACATTGGAGCGGCCGGCCGCCATTTTGAGCAACCTCGCCTTGTCAGGCCCCTCTCCCGCGAGGATGAAATGAATTTCGGGATGACTGTGTTGCAGCATGGAGGCGGCGTCGATCACGAGATCGAGCCCCTGCTTGTTCGACATCGTGCCCGAATAGAGTCCGACGATATCGCTTTCGCCAATGCCGAATTCACGCCGATACCTGGTCTGCCTCGACCGAGGAAAGATCGCGCTCGTGTCGATCCAGTTTCGGATCTCGAGGGTCCGCTCCGCAGGAACGCCCTTGGCCAGCAGCCGGTCGACCATCTGCGGTGAAATCGACGATACCCGGTCGAACGACTGAAGAATGCGAGATTCGGCCCCGAGCATTATCTTGCGAAGCACGCCGTTTCGAAGCAGTCCGAGATCAAAGGCGGCATCAACCTCGAAGTCCTGCACATGGAGCCAGGACTTCACACCGATCCGCCGCGCGACGAATGAGACGAGCGCGGACGACATCAAGGAGGGAGCGGTGGACAGCATGACGTCGGGCCGCCATTCGAGCGCCTTCGTCAGCATCGGCAGCGCGGTCGTCAACGCAAACGAGGCATGGTGCAGCAGCCTCTTCGCACCCGTCGGCTTCCGCGGCACGTATATCGGGGCGCGCGTGATCTCGACACCATTGACGTTCCGAGCCCTGAAATAGTGGCTGTCGAAGCCGGCCGGGATTCGCCAGGCGGGATAATAGGGCGGTGCAGTGATCACTCTGACCTCGTGTCCTTCGGCCACAAGGCTCTCACAGAGCTCCGTGTTGTATTTCGCGACGCCGATCAGATCGGGCGCATAGTTGATTCCGACCAACAGAATACGCATCAAGTACAATCCAACTTCTAAAACTGGAATCGAAAAATCGCGTCTCGAAAAAAGGGTTGATCTCGTCAGTCGCCGGAATTGCCTTCCAAATGACGACCGTAGCCTTTTAGAAAATCCTCATATGCCCCCGCCAGTCCGGTCGGTAGCGGGGTAGTCGAACGCCAGCCCAGTTGGCGAATCCGCGAACTGTCGAGGAGCTTGCGGGGCGTGCCGTCCGGCTTGGACGTATCAAAAACCAACTTGCCCGCATAGCCCACGACCTTCGCTACCATGTGGGCAAAATCGGCGATAGAGACTTCGTCACCACTGCCGACGTTGATGGGCAGATCGTTCGAGTAGTTCTTCAAGAGGAAGACGCACGCATCGGCGAAGTCGTCGACGTTGAGAAACTCACGAAGCGGATTGCCCGTGCCCCAGACGGATACGGTCGGGGTCCCTGCCAGCTTGGCCTCGTGGAAGCGGCGTATCAGCGCCGCCGGCACGTGACTGTGCGCTGGATGATAATTGTCACCGCGGCCATAGAGGTTGGTCGGCATCACCGATATGAAATCGTCACCATGTTGCCGCCGGTGTGCCTGACAGATCTTGAGGCCGGCAATCTTGGCGATTGCGTACCATTCGTTGGTCGGCTCGAGCGGCCCCGTCAGCAATTCACTTTCGGCGATCGGCTGCCTGGCGTGCTTGGGGTATATGCAGGACGAGCCGAGAAACAGCAGGCGCCCAACGCCGATTGCATGACTTGCGCGGATCACGTTGAGCTCGACCGCGAGATTGTCGCAGAGAAAATCGACGGGGAAATTACTGTTGGCGGCAATACCGCCGACCTTGGCGGCGGCATGGATCACGACGTCCGGACGGTTTGCCTCGAGCCACCGCAATGTCGGTTGCTCCTTCGCAAGGTCGAGCTCTCCGCGATCGGCATAAAGGAGGGTGCAGCTCTCCGACGCGAGGCGGCGCATGATGGCCGAACCTACCATTCCGCGATGGCCGGCCACGAAGACCCGCCTTCCAGTCAGATCGTAGGAGAACCCCCCTGACATAAATTAACCCTTGCCTACTGAAATCCGAATGCGTCACGGCCGCCGCCAGGGCCTTTCAATGCTTGTGGTCCCCGGCGTTCGAAACCGAGCCGGGCAGCCGTTCCAATACTCCGTACCAATACGACGGCCGGTTGTAACCGAACGAGTATATTAATGATGAAGATGCGAAGAGATCCTCAGGGGGGACAACGCAATGACGGCCTGTTCTCCCAAATGCGGCCAAATACGCGACAGTAAGAGCAGCACAACCTATCTCAAAGATGGTGGATGAAAGTTCGAGAATACCAACAGCTCAAATTCAGCCGGCCAAAGGCCGCAATGCCGGGGATGCCGGTCCGACCAAATATGCAATAATTCTCCGCCCAAGTTAAGGTCCATTACGTCTCCCTCTTCAAGGGAAGTGCCGTTCCAGCACCCGAAAATTTACGGGCAGAGCCACGAGGCTACGCGCTGTCGGGCGACCACGGAATCTTACGGGGTCGGAAAAGTCTCTTCCGCGTGCTCGGCAAAGTGCAGGAAATTCTCGTTCGAGCCACGGGGCGCACCGACTATCACATTCCTGAGTTTCCCCTGACGGGGTGGTACGACACGCATGCGGCGAGAGAGTAAGTCAGGACAGGTCCGGACTCGCGTGACCACTGGATCATCTCAACCCGAGAGATGAGAATCCGTCGACATCCAGCGTTTGCGTCGATTCGTGGATGAGCCGCTCGATCTGCAATTGAGATGTCTGCAACCGCGGACCCCAAATGCCGCCGTCGAACGTGGAGAGGCAACTGCCCTGCTCGTGATGTTCGCGACGAATTAACCTTCCTGAATTGCACCTGCCGGCGTCGGTCAAGAACCATCGGTGCCAATCCGTATAATTTTAGCGGTACCCGCAGGCGCACCTTAATGACCAGAACAACTCGTATCCGGCCATTAAAGTCAGGAGAACCGGCGATGCCATAGCAATTTCCCAGCTGAGGAGAGCGCTATGTCGATCGATCCGAAAAATCTCGCTGGAACGGCCACACTCACGTTTTCAGACGATTTCAACTCGCTCAGCCTGTGGAATGGCACGAGCGGCACCTGGGATTCGACCTATTGGTGGGCGGCCGCCAACGGAATCAACATTAGTGGCAACCAGGAGGTCAACTGGTACATCAACAGCAATTATGCGCCCACGAGTTCGGTGACGCCGTGGACCGTGAGCAACGGCATCCTCGATCTTCATGCGGGCCCCGCAGCTGCCGCGATCCAGCCCTACATCAACAATGCCCAGTACACGTCGGGCATGATCACAAGCTATCACTCCTTCTCGCAGCTCTACGGCTACTTCGAGATGAGGGCCGAGCTGCCTGCCGGCCAGGGGCTCTGGCCCGCATTCTGGCTGCTGCCCACGGATAATGCGCTGTTCGGGACCGTGCCCGCTCAAGAGCTGGACATCATGGAGTCGCTCGGCAACAACCCGACCATCGACTACATGACGTCGCACAGTTCTGCGACCGGCAGCATGCAGCTCCAGCAGAGCGGAGTCTACCTCCCGACGATGACGTCTGGATTCCATACCTACGGCATGGATTGGGAGGCCGATACGATTACCTGGTACGTCGATGGAGTGAAGACCTTCCAGATTGCCACTCCAGACGACATGCACACGCCGATGTATATGATCGCCGATCTGGCGCTGTACGGGCCGGCCATCACCGACCCCAGTTCCCCGGTGGGCGGCGACATGCTCATCGACTACATCCGCGCCTACTCCGCCAAGCCGCCCGTCGTTCAGATCAACTCGTTCTCGCCCGACAGCAACGTCACCGGCGACGGCATCACCAACGCGAAGCAGATTACGCTGACCGGCTCGGCCGCCGTCGGTACGACAGTCCAGATATTCGACGGCTCGACCAAGCTTGGCACGGCGGTGACAGACAGCACCGGAAAATGGTCGTTCGTCACGGCAAATCTGACCGACGGGGTTCATTCGTTCACAGCGAAAACGGCGGATCAGAGCGGCAACGTCACGTCGTCGACCGCACTCACGGTGACGGTCGACACGACCGCGCCAGCGGCCCCGAGCATTGCTTCATTCACGCCAGACAGTGGGACGATCGGCGACGGCATCACCAACCAGAACCACGTCACGCTGAACGGCGCCGCAGAGGCCGGCAGCTCAGTCCAGATCTTCGACGGAACGACGCAGATCGGCACGGTGGTTGCTGACAAGACCGGCAGCTGGTCTTTCGCGACGGCAACATTGAGCGACGGCAACCACGCGTTCACGGCCAAGGCGATGGACGTTGCCGGCAACGTCAGCTCTGCCTCTACGTCGCTTACCGTGACGATCGACACGACGGCTCCCGGCCAGCCTGTCGTTGCGTCGTTTACGCTGGCTCAATCCGCCATTGCCGGTACTGCCGAAGCCGGTGCGACCATCGCACTCTACGACGGCGCCACCCTGATCGGCTCGGGAAAGGCCAAGAGCGACGGCACCTGGAGCATCAACGTCGGATCGCTTTCCTCAGGCTCCCACTCGTTCTCGGTGACTGCGACCGACGCGGCCGGCAATACGAGTGTGCAATCCAATATTCTCCAGACCAAGATCATCGAAAGCGCGGGAAGCACGATTCTGGAGCAGGTCGGAACCAGCCTCCACTTTGTCACGGGCAGCACCGACGTCGTATTCAAACTGGCGGGTGCCGCGGTTAGCACGGATCAGTTTCCCAGCTACAATTTCATCGGCGCCGAGAAGACGGCGACCGGCTACGACGTCGCCTGGAAGGATACCGGCACCGGCCTTTATACGGTCGTGGCCACCGATGCGAACGGCAACTTCCTGTCGACCATCGCCGGCTCGGTCTCCGGCCCAAGCGATGCGCTTAGATCGCTGGAATCGACGATGCATCAGGATCTGAACGGCGACGGCACGATCGGCCTGCCCGTCAAGATCATCGAGACAGCGGGCAGCACGATCCTCGAGCAGGTCGGAAACAGCCTCCACTTTGACACAGGCAGCACCGATGTCGTGTTCAAACTGGCGGGTGCTGCGGTCAGCACGGATCAATTCCCCAGCTACAATTTCATCGGTGCCGAGAAGACGGCGACCGGCTACGACGTCGCCTGGAAGGATACCGGCACCGGCTTGTATACGGTCGCGTCCACCGATGCGAGCGGCAACTTCCTGTCGACCATCGCCGGCTCGGTCTCCGGCTCGAGCACGTCGCTGCTCTCGCTGGAATCGACGATGCATCAGGATCTCAACGGTGACGGTACGATCGGCACGAAGGCCGGCACCGTCGCGACCAGCGTCAGCCTGCAGCTTACGATCGATGCTGGAGGCAGCCTCGAGCTCGCCGGCGCCGCGTCGGGCGCGATCACATTCGGCAAAAACACGGGCATGCTGATCCTGGATCAGTCCAGCAAGTTCACCGGCAATATCGTGGGTCTTTCGGGCAATGGCGATCCGACCGCCTCGGATATCCTCGACCTGAGGGATATCGCGTACGGGACCGGCACCCGGGTTTCGTACTCCGGAAATACGTCGGGCGGCGTGCTGACGGTCACCGACGCGCAAAACCACACTGCACATCTGAATCTGACGGGTGACTACACGCGAATGACATTCACCTTGTCCAGTGACGGACACGGCGGCACATTCGTCATCGATCCTCCCGCGACGAACGTCGCTCCGCTGACACTGTCGATGCCGAATCAAGCCGCCACGGTGAGCCAGGTCGGCGACGGATTTGTTTTCCATCCGTCCGCGGCCGCCGCCGGCGCAAGCACGTATGATGGCCACGCCCCGCTGCCGTTCAACGAGGCGCAGCTTGATTGGTACACGAATTCGATTGCGCAGGATGTGCATCTCGACATTCACGCCCTCGCGGATGCTATGGGCTACACCCACACCCACGACAGCTTCATGCTGCACGTGTAGAGGGAGCAGACGCGCGTCTTCCTGAGGGGGAGGGGGCGGAGGCAGTGAAGCCTGCGGACCCCGTCGTGACGGAATTCGCGACTGATCTGGAAAGCGCGAACGCATCCGACCGCGCGGTGCCGCGCAAATCTTGCCGAGAGGTAACGGGTCTGCCAGTATCGCGTGCGACCACCTGGAGCCTGAGAGATGCCTACACGCAGGGAGATTTTGGGCTCTGCTTTATCTGCGTTGCTTTACAGCCAGGCCCGAGCCGCCGAGCAGACCCCGACGCCGCTTGCAGATCTCAACTTTCTCGATCGAACGGCGTCGGACCAGCACGCGCAGGTCCTTCGTGGCAATCTGCGCTACGTGGACCACGAGGTGTTCGGCGATCCAGCCGGTATCATGATCGAGGAAGCGGCTCTGAACGGCGTTGAGGATGCCGGCTTTGCGGCAGAAGCCGTGCTTCCGTCGGGATGGCAGGTTACGCCGATGACCGGCAAGGTCGTCACCTTCAGCAAGGTCAACGCGACGTCCGGCCGCCTGCAACTGCGAGGAGACGCCGCCGGCCAGTTCTACGTTGTCATGGCTACCAACCGGCACTTCGCGGTCAAGCGCGGAGAACTGCTGACCGGATCCCTTGCCTTGCGGTTGGCAAATCGCGACGCGGGCGGGCTGACCAAGGTAGAGCTCTGCATCCTGCAGCTGAAGTCGGACGGATCGGCCATCCTTCCGGTCGCCGTCCCCATTCAACTGATGCAGACCGACAAGCCGTGGTGGGAGCAGATTCGGTCGGTGGCCCCCGAGGACGGTTTTGCGAGCCTCGCCCTGAGAGTGACGACGCAGGCGCGGTTCGACGCCACATTCGAGCTCCATTCGCCTCAGCTGGAGCAGCGTGCCTGGCGGTCGACGTTTTGCGCCACATCGCGCAAGGCCGACGACGTCATGCTGACCGACGCTGAGGGCTATCTCTCGCACGCCGAACGGTCGGTCCTCATTACGGCCGACGCGCCGAGATTTGCGGCGTCGGGCTCGCTATGGTGCGAGTACGCCGATCCCGACAACTATGTCGAGATCCGGCAACGCGAGAGGGTTCTCTATGTGACTGTCGTGAGCAAGGGGACCTCGAGCGAGGTTCGGCTCGGTGTCGTGCCGCCGTTGATGCGGTTTACCGTTTGCTTGGTTCAAGGCACCGGCGGACTCGCGACATCGCTCAATGGAAAGACTCTCAAGACGATCGATTGCGAAATGCCCGCGAGATTGAAACTCGCCCGACTGGGCAGCGGCCCAAGCGGCAGCTGGAATTCGACAATCGCGAGACTGACCCTGTTCGCCGCGAAGGTTTCAAACGGTGCCTCGTTGAGCCGCCCACCCAAAGCCTTCTTCGACGACTTCGATCGTCCGGACTCCCCGAATCTCGGCGCCTCGCCGACAGGACAGGTCATCCGCAGGATTGGCACGGTTGGCAGTATGATTTCGAAGGGGAAATGGGTTGTGACGGACGGGGGAGTGGGACTGGCGCATGCTGCGTATGGGATCGTCCGGTTGGACCGTCCGCCACGGTATCTGGGGGCAGTTCTCGATTGGACGGCGGGATCACCGGGTGGAGCAGCAGCGATGCTCGCCGCGACCGACGACGATCCCGGGAGATCCATTGATGCGCTCCATGCCGTCGTCACGGATCAAAAGGAGATCTTCCAGACCATGATCGCGACGAAGGTCGAAACGGCTCTGGCCGAGTTCGTCTATCCAGTTCCGATGGAGCGCGACGGCAGAACACCATATGGAGTCGCCTGCCTGACCAACTTCGCGGAAAAGGCGGTTGTCTACGTCGGTCCCCAAGGGGATCTGGCGCGTCACGTCCATCACACCTATACTGAAAGAGCCGGTCCGTTTGCTATTTTCGAACACTTTTGGCAGCTAACGCAATGCCGCCCGGAATTTCTCGCCGTCGCGGCGGCGTGAGACCGTTCCCGGTCATTGCGATGATCCGGAAAATTGGAAGGAGCGTTTCATGAGATACGGAACAGCCGTGCTAACCCTGTTGTTGCTATCCGGAGAGGGAGCAATGGCGCAGGGCGTATCGCAAACCCCGACTCAGACCGTTACGCAGCAACGCCAGAGCGGATCGGCGGTCTCGGGGGGACCGAATTCGGCAGTGAGAACCAACCAAGGCGTCAGCACCGGATTTAGCAGCCCGTTCACAAGTCCATTCGGAAGCTCCAATAGCTCCCAATCAAAGGGCGGCTACGCCGGTTCCGGCTCTAGCCGGTGATTCCTTACCAAGGTGAGGTTCGCAAAATCTGCCACCTGTCCGCCCTCGCGACGTAGCGATGCCTCCGCGTCCAGCGATCTAAATCCACGCCGGCGCGACAAGCTTAGTTAGCTGCTGGTTAAGCCTTCGCGTGATCGTTGCAAATCAGCAACTACCGTGATCCAAAAATCTGCTCCAACGTAGATTCACTTAGAGATTGCGCCGAGCCCATGATAGTTCCGACAGCATGGGGACTAATTTTAAACTCAAATTTTTTGCTGGAATTGCTCTCTGCGCCACGATTGCTTTGGCCGGGTGCAGCTATTTGCCGACGTCGGGGCCGTCCGGCCAAGCTGTAAAAAACGAGACGCCGGTCGATGAAAACAGCCTTCCGTACGCGCTGGTCCGCGTCAATTCAGACGTGGTGTCCGTGCTGGCGCGCAATACTGGCAGGCTGACTGTTACCTATCCTGATCGTCAGCCCCCCCGCGAAATCAGATTTGGTGTGGGCGACGTCGTCAGCGTGACCATCTTCGAGGCCGCCGCAGGCGGCCTGTTTATCCCGGTTGAAGCCGGTGTTCGGCCCGGCAACTTCATCGCCCTGCCTAATCAGACGGTAGACCACAACGGCAATATTTCGGTTCCTTATGCCGGCGCTGTCCGCGCGCAGGGGCGGACGCCTTCCGAAGTCCAGCAGGCGATCGCGGATTCGCTGAAGAATCGCGCGATCGAGCCCCAGGCTGTCGTCGCCCTCATTGATCAGCGGACGTCGCTCATCAGTGTTCTCGGCGAAGTGAACAATCCGGTTCGCTATCCCGCAAACGCTGCCGGCGAGCACCTGCTTGATGCGATCACGCGTGCCGGCGGCCCCAAGGGACAAGGCTTCGACACCTGGGTCATGCTCGAGCGCAACGGCAAGCAGGCTACCGTGCCATTTGGGGCGCTGGTGTATGAGCCGTCGAACAATATCTGGGTTCATCCGAACGATACGGTTTACGTCTATCGTGAGCCGCAGACATTTGTGGCCTTTGGCGCAACCGGCCAGCAGGGTCAGTTCAATTTCGACGCCTGGCGAATTTCGGTGGCCGAGGCCGTGGGCAAGGCGGGCGGCCTGAACGATACGCTGGCTGATCCCGGAGCGATCTTCCTCTATCGCGGTGAGCGGCGCGAAGTTGCCGCGATGCTGGGTGTCGACGTGAGCCGGTTCACGACGCCGATCGTCCCGATCGTGTACAATTTCAATATGCGCGACCCATCGACGTACTTCCTGGCGACCAAGGTGCTGATCCGGAACAAGGACGTTCTGTACACGTCGAACGCTCCAGCGGTGGAATCGGCGAAGCTGATGACGTACATCAGGCTGGTCACCGCAACGGTCAACGATCCGATAGTTGCAGCCTATAATGGTGCGGCCCTTCGGAACCTGGTTGTAACTGGTCCCTGATCCGCATGCGGCACGACCGGCGATACATCGTCGTCTTGAAGACGGCGGTGGTCGCCCTCAAACCGCGGCAGACCTCGGATGTGTTTGCTGCGCTGCTGTTCGCGGCCGTGGCCATTTTGCCTTTCCCGTTTGCATCAGTGTCCTCCGTCGCCATTTCGCTTTGGTGCGGCTTGGTGGGCATAGCGGTGGTCGGGCTTGCCTTGCGACCGCCGGCCATCGCTTCACCGCTTTTTCTTGCAGCCATCATTGCCGTCGGCGTCGCGAGTTATGCGACCATCCTCTATCTTCAGGTCGTGGCTCGAGCGCCGTCCGATCCCCTGGTCCATCCGATCTGGGCTCTGGCCAGCGAGATTCTGGGAATGCCCCTGGAGGCGAGCGCGTCTATCGCCAGGGGGCAGCCTTATCTCGCGATCGGCACGCCGCTTCTGAACCTGCTGCTGTTCACGGCGGGCTACATGTGCGGCGCCGACGAGACACTCTCGCGCCGCCTGTTCCGCACGATCGCTTGGGCGGGCGGCCTCTATGCCGTTTACGCGATTTGCTCCTACGCGCTCGAACCCAACCTGGTGCTGTGGCAGGAGAAGATCGCCTATGCGGGCAATCTCACCGGGACGTTCACGAACCGCAATGCGGCGGCGGTCTATTTCGGGTCGATCGCCATTGTCTGGTTGTTGCTCACGTTCCGGCGCCTCAATCTGCGCAGGAAACGCCGTTCCGGCAAACGCCGCCGCCCATCGACGACCCTCGTCAATTGGCGTGTCCTTGCGTTGCCGAGCAGCTTTTTTTGCATTTGCTTGCTGGCACTGGTCCTGACTGGCTCTCGTGCGGGTGTGGCGTGCAGCTTTGCCGGCCTGCTCGTGGCCTTTGGGCTGAATTTCAGATCGGAAATGTCGCCCAGGCTTCGCAAGTGGCTGGCCTTTGGCGGTGCCGTCGTCGTCATCCTGGCGATCTACCAGATCTTCGACAGCGGGTTGGGCGAACGACTGGAAACGGAAGGCACAACCGGCGGTGGACGCGCCAGCGTCGTGGCCTCGGTCCTGCGCATGATTTCGGATTTTCCGTGGCTCGGGAGCGGTTTGGGATCGTTCCGCTGGAGCTTCGCCGCCTATCGGAGTAGCCAGATTTCAGGCTGGGGCGTGTGGGATCGGGCCCATAACGTCCCCCTTGAGATTGCGGCAGAAGGCGGCCTGGTCCTGGCGGGCATCGTCGTGCTGGCTTGGATCGGCGCAATGGCGATCCTGCTGCGCGCCTGCCTGGACCCTAAACGCTCCCGTACCCTGCCGCGCGCCGCCCTGGCTGTCTCAACGGTCGCCGTGTTACACTCCCTGATTGATTTTTCCCTGCAGATCCCTGCTTACGCCGGTACCGTGATTGTTCTGCTCGGTGCTGCTCTCGCGCAAACGCAGAGGCCAGTGGCAGTGGCAGTGGCAGTGGCAGAGGCTGAGGCGGTTAACTTTGAAGTGAACCAAACTCCGGAAAGCCTCGACTGACGTTGATGTCGCGGCGCTATGCGGTTAAGATATCGTTATATTTTCGGAAAGGTTCATGGTATGTTCCAAATCGCTTTTAAGCAACAAATCACTGGCGTTGCAGCATTGGCAATTCTCGCAATGTGTGTAACCGCTCAGGTCCCGACACCAGCGTCGGCCCAGCGTTCGTCGCAAGCCACTACTCAATTCCTGAGCAATCCGGCGGAGCTTCTCGCCAAGAATCCCACCGGCGGCGCCGAGCTCGTCAGCGCCATTCGCGAACTGGTCTCGGGTGACGCAGCCACACTTCAGCCGATCATCAATTTGATCGCGAATGCCAATAAGGACCAGAAGGCGGCAATCGGCGCCGGCCTGGCGCAGGCTGCCAAGGTCATCGTCCGAACCAACCCCGGTCTTGCCACAGAAATCCAACAGGCGATTCTCAACACCAAGGATCAGGACGTCGTTCTGGCCTTCGCAGCCGGCGCGGGCGACCGACCGATCGGAGCCGCAGGCGGCGGCGGTGGTGGCGGTGGTGCTGGCGGAGGTCAGACCAATCCGCTCCAGTTCGGCGCGGGCGGCGGCGGCGGTGCGCAGCCGATCGGCGGAAGCGGCACCAACACTCCGCTGTTCAGTTACACGTCGAGCGTTAGCGGCTTGGGCAATACGTTCGCGAACTCCGGCACCGTTTCGAGTTCAGTAAGTCCGTGAGAGCAATGCCGGGGAAATCCGGCATTGGCTACGTTGCCGGCTCAGGCCGGAATGAGCGACTGCTTGCGAAACAGGCGGCCGTCTTGGCTTGCCGCATCACAATGATCCCAAAATGCTCCAGCTTCTGAAGCCCGAGGAACGCGAGATCGAACGCGCGGACTACGTGTCGCCCGATCAGATGTTCGCGGCTGCCCTCGGTTTCGCTCGCCGCCAGTATCCGATCTTTCTGGTCACGATGCTGATCACCCTCGCTTTAGGGGCCGCCTATCTCGTGGTGGTCCGATCGACCTATACCGCGCAGGCGACGATTATCATCGACACGCGAAAGCTTCAGCCGTACACGTCCCAGAACTCCCTCTTTACCGAAGTCCCCGTGGACTCGCCTGCCGTGGACAGTCAGCTCGAGCTGATCAAGTCCGACAACATTGCGCGATCGGTGATCCGCGACCTGCATCTGGCGCAAGAGCCCGAATTCTCCCGTTATGGCGGAGGCTTCGTCGGCAATCTCCTCTACTATTTCTACCAGCTCTTCGAACCCGGCGATGAGTCCCAGGACGAGATCGAGCGACGCGCCCTGCGCGAGTTCTCGAACAATCTCTCAGCGAAGCGCGTAGGCGTTACCTACGTGATCGAGATAGCGTATCGCTCTGCCCTGCCGGGGCGGGCTGCCCAGGTGGCCAATGCCGTCGCCGAGGCTTACATCAACGATCAGCTCGATGCCAAGTATCAGTCGGCCCGCCGTGCGGGCGACTGGCTTTCCAGCCGTATCCAGGAGCTGAAGCAGCAGGCGATCTCCGCCGATCGCTCGATCGTCGACTTCAAAAGCAAGAACAACATCGTCGATGCCGGCGGACGGTCGATTTCTGAACAGCAGGTCGCAGAGATCAACAGCCAGCTACTCGCAGCACGGACGGTCACCGCGGACGCGCGTGCACGCCTCGATCGCATCGAGCAGGTCATGAAATCGGACGTTCGCGACGCAACGGTAACGGACACTCTGCGAAGCGACGTCGTGAGCAAACTGAGGACGCAATACCTCGATATCGCCAACCGGGAAGCCGACCTGTCAGCCCGCTATGGGGTGAACCATCTGGCCGCGGTCAATCTGCGCAACCAGATGCGCGAGATCGCCAAGTCGATTACCGCCGAACTCGGCCGCCTCGCGGAAACCTACAAGAGCGACTACGAGATCGCCAAGCAACGCGAGGATGAGGCGCAACGCGCGCTGGAGGCCGCAGTCGCCCGCTCTCAAATCGGTGGCCAGGCCCAGGTCCAGCTGAAGGAGCTTGAGAGCAACTCCCAGACCTACCGCTCGATGTACGAGACCTTCCTGCAGCGCTATACGGAATCGATTCAGCAGCAATCGTTCCCGATCACGGAGGCCCGCATCATATCGAGCGCGGGCCGGCCGTCCAAGCGCAGCAGTCCCAAGACCATTCTCGTTCTCTCTATGGCGTGCGCCGGCGGCCTGATGCTGGGCTTCGGCATCGGCCTTATGAGGGACCTGTCCGATCGCGTGGTACGCACCAGCGATCAGGTCGAGCGGTTGCTGGGAGCTGATTGCCTCGCAACCCTTCCGGTTCTTCCGGCGCCCGCTCTCCAGCCCAACGACACCCCTCCGTTACCGCATGAGATGCAAGCCGACGCTGGAGCTTTCTGGGCCGTGGTAAGCTCGCCGTTCTCCAGATACGCCGAAGGCATCCGATCGATAAAGTCCGCGATAGACCTCAATAGCCGACTACGCAGCGGCCGCGTCGTGGGCCTCTCCTCGGCGCTCCCCGGCGAGGGCAAATCAACCACTGCCGCGGGCCTTGCGCTGCTCAGCGCGCAGTCCGGGCACAAGGTCATCCTGATCGACGCGGATCTTCGGAATCCGTCGCTCACGAAGCTGATGGCGCCAAACGCCGCCGCCGGCCTCGTCGAGGTTGTCCTGGGGCAACGCAAGTTCGAAGACGTCGTTCTTCGGGAGGGTACAACCGGCCTGGATTTCCTGCCCGCGGTGATCCATACCCCGATCGCACACACCAGCGAGATCCTCGCGTCCGAAGGCATGCGAGCGCTCATCGAGCGCTTCAGCAGCATGTATGACTACATCATCATCGACCTCTCGCCGCTGGCGCCGGTGATCGATGTCCGCGCCACCGGACATTTCATTCCCACCTATCTCCTGGTGCTCGAATGGGGCAAGACCAATATCGATGTCCTTGAGCGGGCATTGGCGAACGCTCGGTCGGTTCGTGAAAATCTGCTTGGCGTGGTCATGAACAAGGCCGACACGAATCTTTTGAAGCGATACGAGGGATACGGGACGAGCTACTACTACGATCCCAAGTACTCACAGCCGAGCTAGATCGTTGAGGAGTGGCGATCTCACCGGTGCAGCCGCGACTGGCATCACTTGTCTGCTTGCGGCCGTCTTGGGACTGGGTGGGCTCGTTTGGTCCGCCATCACGTTGCCGACCTTTTGGCGACAATTGCCACTGGAGCAATTCGCGAACCGCATCACTCGCGGGGAGACCTTCCCGGTCGACCGGCTGGAAGAGAAGCTCCGGCTTTATCGCGAGGCTGGTAGCCCGGTCCGCTGCAATGCCACCGCGGCCCACGATACGGCTGTCGTAGATCTGGCGATTGTCCGGGGGCAGTTCGACGCATCATCGGAAACGGACGCCCGCCTCGAGCGCAGCAGAAACATCGTCGTGGAAGCGCTGTCATGCTTGCCCTCAGATCCGTATCTATGGTTCTCGCTGTTTCAGATCGAAAGCCTTCGCGTGGGACTCCGACAGGAATACCTTCGCTACCTCGACATGTCGTACCAGGTCGGTCCTAACGAGGGCTGGCTCGCGATTCCCAGAAACCGCGCAGCCTTCGCCATCTTTCCTGCCCTTTCAGAGGCACTTCAATCCAAGGTGATAGACGAGTTCTGCTTGCTTCTGCGAAGCGAGTTGTATGCGGAGGCGATCGAGATATTCCTTGGCGCGGCTCGACCTCACCAAGCCGAACTGGTGAGCCGGATGGGCGCGGTCCCAATCAGGAACCGACAGCTGTTTGCAGTTCAACTCGCGCGCAAGGGTATCGACGCTCATATTCCGGGGACGTCTGTGGTCGTTCGCTGAAACGCGCAAAGCGACGTGACGTTCGCCCCGTCCGATCAGCACATCCCGGGAGAGCTACTTGCATGATGGCGATCATCAAAAATCGTAGTGGACGCTTCCTGCCTCGCCAGTTGCAATCACGCGAACGCTGCCCTGAGCACGGAGTGGCCCCGAACAAATCTGATCATGATAGCAACGCCCACACACATCACAGCATCCATGGCGAGCAGAACGCCCTCCTGGCCCCAGATCTTGAAGAAAACGCAAGCAATCGGCACATAGATCAACGACTGCCATACCTGCAGTCTCGCTGCTTCCTTGATATTGGACGTACCGATAAGCAAGGCGGAGAAGAAGAACTGCAAGGCGCTCAGAACGATGAGCAGCGATGCTCCCGTCAAAAACAGATGATCAAGTTCGATCGTCGTACGCAGCCAGATTGACAGCGCAAAATTACCGAACAGCCAGAAGCCCGTTCCTGCCAGGCAAGATCCTGCCAGCAGCATGATCCCACTGAGGCGCACGATCCGCGTGGCCGACAAATCGTCCCGCATCTTGAGCTTTGTCGCGACGATATTTGACAAGGGATACGTAAAGGCGATGACGAGCCCTCCATAGGACTGCATCAACCGCATAAATATTCCGAGTTCGATGACAGCGTCTGGGCCCGCCATGAAACCGAAGAGCCCGGTAGCAAGTTGATATAAAATTCCTATCCCGAGGCTAATGATGGTGAAGTCGAGCGAGCTCAGCAGTAGGCGCCGGGCGATCCGGGGCTTCCACCTCCAGTCGCTTGAAAACAGATTCCGGTTCCGGCGAACGACGTCCAGCGCATGGAAGACCGAACCCGGTAGAAAACCGAGACTGAGAAGGACGGCGGCGAAGACGATCGACGGATGGGCCGGAAATACAAACAGCAGCAACACGAACGACAGTACATAACTCGCCAGCTGGAACAGATACAGTCGATGCAGCTGATGGTGCCCTGCATCTATTCCCTCAAAGATCGAGAGGAAGAACCACAGGGCCAAGCCGAAAAACACGACCAGAATCGTTGCAATAAACTCGCCGTAGTTTGCGAGAATCACCTCATTCAGCGGCACCAGCCACATGAAAATCATCAGGGCAACTGCTGCAATTCCAAATAACATGAGATTGAGACCTGCTGCGAGCACCGCAGCAAGCGACACGGTCTCAGTCTTGAAGGCACTCGCACTCCGGCGAGTCCGAGCGACGACATTTGCGATCACTCGTCCCATGCCGACATTGGCAAACCCGATCCACGAACTGATACTTAAAATAACAAGGAGCAGACCGAACCGCGATGGTCCCAGCCTGTCGAGAACCATCGGAGTGCCCACCAGATTCAACAGAATTGCGAGCAGCCTCGCGAGCCATCCCGCAAGCGTCGATAACAATATCGGCTTCATATCGACCAGCGCATGCGTTGCAGCCCAAGTTCGCAATCAATAGATGATTGCGTCTGTGCGCGAGAAAAACTTTGCTGTCTCTGGTACCTTGCGAACATGAACCGCTGGATTTCCCGCAATGAGCGAGTAAGATTCCGGCTTTAGATGACTCACAACCGAACCGGCGCTGACCAAACAACAGTTGGGAATCTTGACGCCCTTCGTGATAAGACAACCTGATCCAACCATCGTATAGTCGCCGACGATAATTGGTGAGCAAGTCTGCCTACACGACAGCGGCTCGATGCCGTGCGTGACCAATTGCGAGCGAACTCCTGCAAGTCCGCTGTACATGCCGAATTCGATTCGATCGGAGCAATCGATATAGTGCTGGTGTGCAATCAGGCTCGCACGCTTCATCAGCAACTCCGATCGCCGCCCTGGGTTCTTCTTGAAGAATGGAGAGTTCAACTTTCGGGAAAGCCCGGTGATCCAGTTGAAATTTCCAATCATCGCTCCCTCATGCATTTCGAGGCTGTCAAGACGTCCGACGTAGTTAAAATGACCGACGGAGGCTCCCTTCGCTAAAGAAGCCTCATCAGCAAGGACAATCGAAAGGCCAATGCGAGAGTTCGCATCAATCGAAAAACCGAAGAGATTATTCAAGGCCCAGCGCCGAAGTGACCAAGGTACGAAGAATAACAAAACTTGAATGCCCGCCTTCAACATTTCAATGCGCTCCTAAAACTATGGAAACGGTCGCGGCCGGTGACGGCGATATTAAATTTTGACGAACGGACATCACTCAGTACCGGAAATCGAATTCAGGGCACCGGCATCCCATACGGCGAGTATTCGCCCGCCCGAAACCCCATCGTCCCTCAGCTCGAACTTCGGAGCAGGAAGTCCGAATGGAGACCGCATCAGGTTGATTCTCCGGAAGTCTCCGTCCCGAATATTGGAATTGAACCACACGGAACTATCGCTCGTCAGCAAGACGTACTTGAAGCCGGCGGACTTTATGTTGTTAAGGAGCGCAAGAGCATTTTTGAACGAGAGGTGGAAAAGTACTTCACGGCATATCACTACGTCGCCCCAGCGTTCGAGGGGTTGCTTCGTTGCATCCATGCAGGCAAAGCGCCTCCTGGAATTCGCGTGGACCTCGTTGTGAGAAGCGATCAACGACGGGACAATGTCGATACCGAGGTAATCGAACTCGCCGGCAACTCGAGACATCCAGTTAAAGTCGCCACAGCCTATATCGACGAGCCCAGTGCATTCGACATCTCGCAAGAACTGTGAGAGCTGACGGGTCAATGTGTCGGTAGCCATCGGCGAAGAACCGAGGCCCGAGAGACTCACCTGCTCCGCATTTTCGATCCAGGCTCCGTTTACGTAGATATCTGAAAATACCTCATCCAGCTGAGCCTTGCGCATGTGGCTCGTATCACGACCACGCACGCGCCTCGCAATATTGATGATTTCGTCCGCACCAAGGCGGAACAATACGTGGCGAACAATTTCCTTGCAGGACTGCAAATGATCTAGCGGCATATGAAGGGATCCGACATTGAACTGCGCTGATGATCAAGAGACATCGGCCGCAGGCTGTAGTGATGGCTGCCCTTGCGGCAACCTCGCATGACGCAGTGGAGTCGACGCGTACCGCCGTCTTGCCGAAGGCGTGTACGCCAGAAAGAGCATGAAGAAGAAAGAACCTATAAAACCGATATTGAAATTGTCCGGCTCAAACCACTGGATCAGCAGCGTGGACAGGACCGCCAGCCCGCAGAGCAACGTCCTGCGATCACTGTGCTTCGTGCCGATCCAGACCAGATAGAGCCCGCGGCCGGCGACAACGAGCAGTAAGAGGCCACCGAGCAGTAGGCCGAAGTCCATGAAGTAAGACAAGATGCCGCTATGGACCGCGTGCAGATTGTATCGGCTGGAACGGAAGCCGTATCCGAAGAACACATACTGGTCGATCGTCTCGAAGAACGTGTTCCACGATTCGGTACGACCGGTGAATCCCGAAAGAATTCCTCGATTGGGATCGAACAGCGCCAGATCGTTCGTGACCTTGTCAATCAGCCGGTCGGTGTCGGTAAAGAAGGACAAGATCACAAGCGCGACTGGGAGCGTCATCATGAAGGCTGCGAACATGCGAACGTTCATGATTTGCTGCGCGCGACTGAAGAGCGCTCGGTAGTTCGCAAAGGCGAGATACCCAAGGTAAAATAAGAGCGTGCCTATCATAATGGTTCGCGCACTGACTACGTAAGTTGCGCCGAAGCAAATCACAAATACAGGTAAGCTCACACGCTTGACCACCAAAGAGTGGAGCACCAACGCAATATAGGCGTATCTGGCATAGTGATTAGGGTGGATCAGACCGACCCATCGATACTCGTGAAAGCCCTGAACAATCGCGGCGGCGCTGAGGGATGCGGCCAGCGCCAGAAATCCCATCGCGAGCGCGTCGTCCACGCTCTGCGCAGGCGCCTGCCAAAAGCAGAGACAAAGCAGGAATGCTCCCAGCGTGACGACGTACTGGACAATTTGCCCTGACGACTCGATGAATTCGGCTGCAGCGACCGACGCGAGAACGATCAGGCCGGAGTAGATCAGGAGGAAGATCAGAATCGGCTGCGATCGGCGGATCGCCGCGTACGCACCGTGACGGGCGAATACCAACAAGCCCAGCAAGAGCGCGGGTACCGCGATGAATAGGCTGAACCCTCCAACATCAGCCTGAGTGGTAAGGCCGTTGCGCAAATCCATCAGCTGGGCCGGCGTCGCCTTGATGCCGGGATAGCAGATCGCGAGCACATAGAAGCTGAAGCCGAGCCCTGCCGCGTTGAATACGCCCCCCTTTGCGAGGTTGCGCAGTATCGCGAGATTCTCTGTGACGAAGACCGGTAGTCTCATCGCGGGCCGGCCCCAGCGGGGGCAGTCTTGAGGAAAAGAAAATCCGCCTGCACCGGGCCATGCTGCGGATCAACATACTGATTATATACCCCTCCCAGCCGAAATCCATGTGCCTCCGTCCAGCGCGAGATATCGCCGAACAGCGGTTGGCCCTCATAGAGATGGATAAACGAGCACTCGATGTACAGGGCTTCGAATTGGTTAATGAGATCGGCAGATCCCTCCAGGACGTCCAATTCACCGCCCTGAACGTCCACCTTCAGGAGCGCCGGCCCCCGGATGGCTCCCGCTTCCAGACAGTCCGACAGCCGGCGAACGGCTACCTCATCCATTCGCGCGGTCTGTTCCCCGAATATTTCGCGTTGGGCGGATCCCGGTTTCAGGAGCGAAGAAGAATCGTCCTTGCTCGTGACGTAGATCTTGGCCGATCCGGAGGTCGGCCCGATGGCGCAGGGGAAGAGCCGGACCCTGTCATCCTTGCCGAGAGCCTCGGTGAAGCGGGCGGCCGGCTCCGACAGCGGCTCGAAGGAGTAGATCTGCGCCTGCGGAAACAGCCGCCGCGCCATCACCGCGAATTGCCCCCTGTTCGCGCCGACATCCACGACCGTCTGAAAGGAAAGGCGCGACAGAGCCTCCCTGTGCTCGATGGCGGGAGCTATCCGCATGCTCAATAGCCGCCACAGCGACGGACGAAGCGCGCAAAACACGCCCTTCTGGATGGTGATCAATTGCATTTTTCGGAATTCCTCTTCCTCAAGCACACGACCCGGAACTCAACCGTACGCCTGTCGATATCGCTCGGACGTTGCCTGGCCGTCGAAGGTTGCCCGGCTGTAGCGAAGGGCCCCCTCGCTCAGCGCGGACCACTCCTTCGGTCCCATCGCGTGAATCGCCTCGAGTTTCTCGACGAAGGATTCCGGTTCTGAAAGCGACAGTGCCCAGCCCGCGTTGCTCGCCGCGACGTCTGTCCAGGGGCTCCTGTCGCTGATCAGCACCGGCAGCCCGAGTGTCAATGCCTCCACGATCGAATGACCGAAATTCTCCCCCAGCGTTGGATGCAGGAGGACGTCATAATCCGCCAGCTGCGCGAACAGTTCGTCCTTGGGCAGGTTTCCCTTGAACGTCACGTCGCACTGTCCGGTCCCGGCTCGCGCCATCTCAACGCATTGTTGCGCATAAGAACTGTCATCAACCTCGCCGAAGATATCGAGCGAGGACGCGACGGTGAGGCGGCGTACCACGTCGAGCGCAAAGGTGACGTTCTTTTGGACCGTCACGCGGCCAACCATCGCCATTCTGAGCTGTCCCGGCGGCTTTTCTCGCTTGGTCGGTCGAGGCGCTCCGCTCTCTACGAATTGCGAAACCATCAGCACCTCCTGGGAGCGCAGGTGGTTACGGCGGATATCGTGCTCTTCCGCGGGAGACCCCGCGAGGTGAACGACCCCGCGATAGAGGCCGGTCAAATCGGCCAGGCGGCAAAACAGGCGCTTCTTCAGGGCGGACGCGGACATGATCACATCCATGAAGATACCGTGCGGCGTGTGGAAGACGCGCTTGCCCCTCAGAAATCCCAGGCGCTTCAGGATGAGAGTTGGAATGGCGACCAGCGGATCGAAGGCGCACTGAATGTCGACGACGTCGAAGTCCTCCCTGACGCGGTCGAAGAGAATGCGCAAGCCGGTTAGCCCCGTTGGAATATACTCCACTGTGGCAGCCCCCATCCGCTCGCGATGAACGGGCGTTTCGAACATGGCGGCGCCACTGGTGAAATCGTGGTTGAGGGTCACCAGATGGAAATCATAATCTTCCGACATGTTGTGCATGAGATTGCGGATCGCCGTGGCAGGTCCGAGATGCGACAACGACGGAAAGAAGGAACGATAGACGATCAGGACACGCTTCTTGGTCATTTGAACTCGGACAGCGTTGCAAACCGATCCCCAGGCAGCTGCGCCCCGGCCCGATCCGGCGCACGCAATGGAATGTGCTCGGTCAAGCCATGGCGATCGAGTTCGGACGAGACGAGCGCGAGGGTTTCGTCGAGCTGCGACGGCGCAATCCAGTTGCGCATGCGCTCGAGAAGCTGGAGGCTGCCCCGGTACACGACAGCACTGTTGTTTCGGACCTCGGCCGTGGGGATATCGCCGTCAAAGGCCGTGATGGACCCGGCGCCCATGAACCTGTTTCCTTCGATCAGATTTCGTTCGGGCCGGAGAAGGTCCGAATGCTTGTAACCGGCGATTTCGGGATAGCGGCTCGTCCAAGGCTCCTTGTCGACGGGCAAGCTGTACAAATTCCGAACACTGAGCCCACCTGGAACTTGCATATGATCGTTTCGCCATACCTGCCACCACGATGCATATCCCAATGCGGCCCCCCAAATCGACGGCGAACTTAGAATGAAGAGGTTTGATAGTAACTTGTTATCCTTACCGCCGTTCATCAGTATCCCATAAGGGATGCCCACGATGACGTTGTCGGTGACGAGATTCCCGCTCGAAAACTCGTCAAGATAGATCCCCCGAGCATCGTTGAAGTACCGTCCGCCCGTCCCGAGCAATACGTTTCGGCGAATGACGGTGCCCTGGCTGGCGAAGTCGCGCGCGCTGTAGATGAATCCTGAATCGCCCGCTTCGGTGAGAAGCTGAGCCAGGAGGTTATCTTCGATGACGTGATCGTTGCCGGAATAGAGGATTCCGAACTGCGGTCCGTTGAACATGACGCTTCGGCGCACGCTCATTCCGACCCCGTCCATTTGCACCGCCGGAGCAAAGGTGCGGTAAACCAGGGAGAAGTCCTGGATGCTGCTATCCTCGATCGAAATGCGCCCCGGTGTCAGGCTGGCGCGGTCGCCTCCGGACAGCCACGCCCCGCGCCTGCCGACGGCGCGAATGCTCGCATGATCGATCCGGGAGTCACTGGAGTTCGTGTAGGCAATTCCATCGGCGCCCGCCAGCTGGACGATGACGTTCGAAAAATTGATCGCTACGCTGTCGCGCACGGTCACGGCGGTCTCGATGGCGAGTTCGAAGACGACGTCTCGGACGGTCAAATTATGAAAGCCGGAAACCGCCAGCAGGGTGTCGAGCACCGGCACCTCGAGAGTCTCGATCGGCTCCTCGGAGCAGAAGTTCAGCGTTCTTGCCGACGCGTCATAGAAAAACGAGTTGCATTGGGCAAAGGTTGCCAGATTGTAGAAATACACCCTCTCGGGAGGCTTGCCGTCTGCTCTCAACCTGTTTCGATCCGTCAGCACGCCCTTCGAATCGACGGCAAGGGCCCGTGCGTTCACGAAGAGATAGGAATCGGTGAGGTATCCGCCGATCCAGAGGTCGGGGGAGCGGCGCACCCCGTCCGGCAAATCGGCGAAAGCCATGGTCGCCGTGCTGCTCCGCGGATCGCCGGCGATTTCGACCACCGGCAGGAAGCCGCTGGTGGGCCACCTTGTGGATTGCAGGAGCGTCTTGCCGTTGACTCGAATCATCAATTGCCGCGGCGATATGGTCGAGAGCTTCCTCAGCAGCTTCTGCGCCGTTTCGCCGGGCAATTCGGAAAACGGCAATGCGTACTCGTATCGCCCGTCTCTGGAGCGCGACAGCTTGAGATGGTTCTGTACGAAGGTCGCTCCTGATATCCTGGTGCCGCCGGGCGCGCCGCGGATGATGATGCGGGAGCCCGCGGGCGGTTCGGGACCGGAAATGGTAAGAGGCTGACCCAGGATCTGGGCTTCGGCAGGCAGGTTGATCCTGTACGTCACCGGCGCGGTGCGCTCTTTCCCATCTTTCCGCACGAATTCGATTGCCTCAGCGAGCGAGGCGGCCTTGAGCGTCCCTTCCTCGCCGGGAATGCTCGTGCGCGTGCCCTCAACGTTGATGGAGACGTCGTCCGCCCTGCATCCGCTCGTCAGGACTGCCAGCAGCAACGCGAGCCCGGCAACGAGAGGGGACCGGCCCGACGGCATTACGGCAGAATTCATTTCTGATACTCGAATCGAGGTATAAGACTTGCCGAGCCTACCAGAGCCGGCATCCAGTAAGTTTCATCCGTGGAGGAGATCAGTTGTCTCACAGGAAGCCGGGCCGAATTTGCCTTGCACTTTGCGTGGCCGCGCAGTTTCTCGCCATTGCGAATGCACAGGCGCAGATGCAGCGATCCGGCGTCGGTGCCACGCTTGGAGTTGCCCCCCCGCCAACCGACGATATCTCATCCCGTCGGCACCGCAGCCCGACCGGAGCCGTCTGCCTGAGGCTCGCCGCGGCATCTCGCTCCTTTCCCAACAATGACCGCCTGTTCAATCATTGGATCTATGCTGAGAACATCTGCGGCGATCGTGTTAGGGTCCAAGTATGTTACTATGGCACGCGAAACTGCATCGACATGGATATTGGCGGCCACGAGCGGAAAGAAGCCATCCTTGGTACCCTACCAGCGACCAAGGATTTTCGGTATGAATATTCGGAACGCTTCTAGATTTCGGAACGCTTCTGGATGATGACTCTGGACAGCAAAATTGAGGGGAATAGCAGATGCTGAAGTCGATCGTCGCCGGGGTCCTGCTGACGATGTCTGCGGGCGTGGCCATCGCAGCCGACTACTCCATTATTCCGCAACCGCAGCGCGTGGCTCCGCGCCGCGCCGTGGCCGATGTATGCCACGTCGAGCGCTGTGGCCCCCGCGGCTGCCGGGTCGTCAATCTCTGCCGCTGTCCGGATCGTTATACCTGCTCCGGGCTCTACGACGCATACCGGCCCTATGGCGGCACGGCTTTCCTCAGCGTCTATACCGAATACTGATCTGTTCGGCTTGGTCCGGGATGGGAGCCTGGCTCCCCCTCCCGTCAGGCTTTGCACAATCGCCGTCGGTCTGGCGGAGCGAAGACACCTCACCACGCGTTGCGGTAGGTCTTGCCTGAAAACAGGGTCAGCAAAATGATCTTGAGATCAAGCAGCAGCGACCAATTGTCGATGTAGTAGAGATCGTGCTCGATCCGGTTCTGCATCTTCTCGAGCGTATTCGTCTCGCCCCTGAATCCGTTGACCTGAGCCCACCCTGTCAGTCCCGGCTTGACCGTATGCCGCCGATCGAAGCTGTCGATGCGCGGAGTGAAGAGCTCATTGTGCGTGATCGCGTGCGGCCGCGGCCCAACGACGGACATGTCACCCCGAAGAATGTTCCAGAGTTGCGGCAGTTCATCGATCCCGGTCTTGCGGAAGATGCGACCGATCCTGGTTACGCGCGAATCACCCTTCGATGCTTGTCGAAATTCGGCGCTGTCGGACACGTACATCGTTCTGAATTTGAGAACGCGGATTGCTTCGTTGTTATAGCCGTGGCGGATCTGGACGAAGAGAACCGGTCCCCTGGAATCGAGCTTCACGGCCAGCGAGGAGAGCAGTAGCAGGGGAGACAACACGATCAGCCCCGCGGCTGCTGCCACGATATCAAACGTCCGCTTGACGACGAGGTCGAACACAGACAGCGGTCGGCGCGAGATGGCAAAGGTGGCGATGCCGCCAATGTCGGCCGTCTGCGCGTTCGCCCAGAAGATGTCCCGATGCGTCGGCACCGCGTAAACGTCGGCGGGGATCTGCCTCAGCAGCGACAGTAGCGTCCCGACGCTTCCGTCCTCCTGCTTTCGATCGACGAGCAGGATGATGCTATCGGGTCGCAGAACCCTGCACCGTTCGACGAGCTTTGCGCCGGTCGCGCGATCGAAATCAGCCGCTTCCCCGGACGCGGCGTCCCAGCCGAGCGGGCAGGCAACAACGTCGAAACCTCCGCCCGATTTTCTCAACTGGCCTGCACAAGCCTCGCAATCATCGTGGCGTCCGACGAGCACCACGCGCTGCCTCTGAAGCAGTCCTTCCTCAGCGGCGTTCTGGAATGCGCGATAGGCGGCCAGCCGGACCAATCCGACCGTCATCGAGCAACCCACGAACTGCAAGATCAAGGTGCCGCGGGAATAAACGTCCGAGAGCTTGAAAATAAACAGGAGTGAGGTCAGGACAACGAAGGTGGTGGCCGCGGCTCCGATTCCTGCGGAAGCGAACCGGATCTCCCGCTGCTTTTCCAGATGCAGGAATTGACCAGCCATTGCGGCAATGCAGACCTCCGCCGCCCCGATGAAGCAGGATGCCAGCAGATAGACCTTCACGCGCAAGCCGGGAGTCGATGCGAGTTCGTGGTACACCCAAGCCGATGCGAAAGCCGTCATCGCAACGCAGATGAACTCGACAATGCTGATCGAAACAAAGGCGAGACCCGCGCGCGCCGGCAACGAGGCTCGCATGGAGCGCCAGACGGCGTTCTGCTTGGGCTCTGAGCCGCTATGGGGAAGGAGGGCGCCCCTCTCAACAATGTTCGTCACAGAAAACAACCACAAAATATGAAGTGCAAGTAAGAATTCGGTAACCTTACTGTATCTCTACCTGCTCGGAAAGACGATTCCGAGGGCAGCTGTTGACCAATTTTTTCGCTGTGGCGTTGAACTTTTCGCACACCGGACATACGCCGCGCTCGGGCATTCGGCGCCCGATGGAGGGCTGCCTCAGGCTTTTTTACGAAGATGAACCAAGGCTTGCTTGACGAAGATGTACCAAGACTTGGACGGATGTTAAGATGACCATCGTCACGTTGTTCGCTGGTGTGATCGGCCTTTGCTGATCGGCAACGCCCGCTGCCAGGTGCTAGTCTTGCTGCCCGCGCACCCTGGTCAGGGATACCGCGCTTGCGATTCTGGCGGACCTTGGGTCTGGACGGCGCTCCAGATGGTCGCGTTAACCATCATTAGTTTACAGGCAGGGTGTTTCGCTGCCGTTCTGGCAAGGCTCGCTTGGGACAATGCCCTTGGCGTTAGATCGACGACCTTTGGCTCGCCCCGCTCGAATTTCTGATATTTCTGATACTGGTGGCGGGCTGGCAGCCCTCCCGAATATGCCTGTCGGTATCTCCACAACCGCTGGTCACATTGGTGCATCGCGACTATGCAGGCTCAGCCCGATCAACCGCTGCCGTCTGGCTTCCTCACTTCACCTCAGCTGCGCTTCTACGCAGTAGGAGACATCCACGGACGGCTGGATCTGCTTGAGGAGGTTAATGCGAAGATCGAGACCGACCTGAAGAGAAGGCCCTGTTGGCGCACTGTTCGGGTGTTTCTGGGCGACTATGTCGATCGCGGTCTGCATTCGCGAGAGGTGTTGGACTACCTGGTGGCACTCGAAGGGACCTGCGATACCGTCTTCATATTGGGCAACCACGAAACGTTCCTGACGGATTTCATCCAGGTTCCGACGGTCCTGCCGACATGGCTTTCCGTCGGCGGCCTGGAGACCCTGATATCCTATGGCATCCGCCCACCGCGCAACCCGAGCCCGGCCGACCAGTCGCGGCTGGCGGCAGAGTTCGCGGAAGCGCTGCCCGTCTCACACCTGAATTTCATTCGCAGCTTGAGACCCTGCTTCGCCTTCGATGACGCGTTCTTTGTGCATGCCGGCGTACGACCCGGCGTGCCGCTGAGTGAGCAATCGCTGACGGATCTGTGCTGGATACGCGACGATTTTCTGCGGTATGACGGGCTGTTCGAGCGGCTCGTCATCCACGGACACACCCCAGTCCGCGCACCCGAAATTCGACCGAACCGGATCAACATCGACACCGGCGCCTACGCCACCGGGCAGCTGACCTGCATGTGGATCGAAGGCGGCCGAATGGGCTTTCTCTGAGCAGAGTGTCTCACTCCGCGCAGACTACACGCTGCGATCGCCGAGTGATGCCCAGTAGTTCGGGTTCTCCGGAGTCTGAATGCGGACCCGGCGGTATGCCCGCTTTGACCAAGGCAGGATCTTTTTAGTGGGATTGTCGAGGACGAGGTCGCCATCGGACGTGCGTCCCACGACGACGAGATGAAAGCGGCAGGAATGAGTTGGTGAACCGCGGTGAAGCCGAGTCACTGCTTATGGCATTCGGAAACGAAGGTCCCGTTCGCCGCCGTTAGCCGCTCAAGGCAATGGCGCGGATCCCTGACATCGCCGCCAACGACAAAATCATAAAGCTGTCCCTTGAGGACCAAGCCATAACGGCCTGGAGACAGAGCAGCCCCGCCATTTTCCGGCTGAATCTCGTACATCTCGGCATTCTCTTTGATCGGCGAGACGCGATAGGGAAATGAAATGTTCCGAATGTACCACCCATCGTCGGCTGTCGTGATCGGTTTGCCGGCCGCGTCGTAGGAAATGGAGCGGGCAACTTTCGCAATGATCCGGATTTCGGCGCGCTCCGGAATATTCAAGGCCGCCTCACGCCGATAGACGATGAACTTGGGATTACCATCGCGAAGAACGGGCTGCTTGGTGATTCCCATTGTCGGCGAAATCGCGACCCGCACGTCCTGGGCCTTGTTCGGCAATGGATTCAATTCGAAAAGCTTGTTGTCGCTCAATGCGTAGACGCCAAAATCCGAGGGCAACAACCGCGAGGGCTTCGCCGGCTCGGCTACGGCGACAGGGTCTGGAGGCTTAGGGGGAGCCACGGCAGCCTTGTTGATCTGTGACCTTCCCATGTGCGCGATATCCTCGCGATAGACGGCCGCAAGCAAGCCGCCGATCGCGAGCACAAGGATGGCCAGTGCCCCACCGATCACCGCAAGGGAACCGCTTCTTCGCGCTCTGCGCTTGGAGGCAGAACGGTCAAGTTCGTGAGGCTCGGGGGCGGACCATATCGTCTTGGTGGCGTCCTTCGCGTACTCCATCGTGGAGTCCGAAATCGCCAAGGGCACAGGCGCCGCGCCCAGAGGAACCGGAAGCTGCTGATCATTATTCCTCGAAAAGGCCTCGACGCCATGGATGGCCGCTTCCAGCGCCTTCCTGGCCTTCGCCTCCTCGCCGGCAGGCACCCCTGAAGAAAGCAGCTGTTCGCTCAGCTTGTACCGCGCCAGGTCGTAAACGGTCTGACGCAAACTATCCTGATCGGTACTGACCGACGTGATGATCCGGGACAGGACCAGCGCAAACTCAACTTCCGGCATAGGAGCGTCGCCGGCTTGCCCAGGCACCTGCTCGAGATCGCGCTTATTCATGAGAGCCGTTTCTATCTGCTCGGACGTGTTGCCCCTTGGCGGGATCGTGGATCTTCCCGCCATATCCCACACTCCGGGACCAGACATCTAGGGGCCGATCGTGGCCTTCCTGCAACCCGCTCCCTAGACGATGAAATGAAATTCCTGCCAGGCGCTCCAGATCATGCCGTCGTTGGCGCGAACCCAGAGGTCGTCAGACACGGGGCCGCCATCGAAGGTCGTGCTGGCGAGCCGGGCCGCACTGACGTTGATTGCGGTGTTGGTGGGCTGCGCATTTCCGCCGATGCTCCAGTGGCCGCTGTTGGTCGCCGGCGTCGAATCCCAGACCTGATACTGGCTCATGCTGTCCCCATCGGCATCCGAGACCGAGAACAGGCTCGATGCGGCCATGCTCTCGTTGGCGGTCGCGTGGAAGTCGGATGCGGTGACGACCGGAGCATGGTCGATCGGTGCGGTGACGTGAAATTCCTTCCACGGCCCCCAGGCGATGCCGTCGTAAGCCCTCGCCCAGAGATCGTCTGAACCGGAGCCGCTCTGAAAGCTTGTGTTCGAGAGCTGCGCTGCAGTCACATCGATTGCGACATTGGCGCCCTGAGCTACTCCGGCGACCACCCAGTGCCCGCTGCTGGGATCAGACGTCGAATCCCACAGCTGATAGTTCGTGATGGTGTCTCCATCCGCATCGGCGGTCGAGAACAGCGTGGAGGCCGCGATATCCTGGCCGTGGCCCGCTGAAAAGTCGGTGGCCGATACGATCGGAAGGTTGTCGGCCGGCGCGTTGACGTGAAACTCCTTCCAGTTGCCCCATGTCATGCCGTCGAAGGCGCGCACCCAGAGGTCGTCGGAGCCCGAACCGCTCTGGAACGAGGCATTCGTCAATTGGGTGGGCGTAACATCGATGGCGATGTTGGCGGCCTGCGCCACGCCGCCGACCACCCAATGCCCGCTGGCAGGATCGGCGGTCGAGTCCCAGAACTGATAGTGGGTGATCGTATCGTTGTCGGCATCGCTGACCGTGAACAGGCTTGACGCGGCGATGTCCTGACCGTGCGTTGCGGTCATGTCCGACGCGCTCACCACCGGCGCATGGTCGATCGGCGCGTTGACGTGGAATTCCTTCCAGGCTCCCCATGTCATACCATCATTGGCTCGCACCCACAGATCGTCCGAGCCGGAGCCCGACTGAAACGAGGCGCTCGTCAATTGAGCGGGCGTAACATCGATGGCGATGTTGGTGGCCTGCGCCACGCCGCCGACCACCCAGTGGCCGCTGGCGGGATCGCTCGTTGAATCCCAAAGCTGATAGGCGGTGATCGTGTCGTTGTCGGCATCGCTGACCGTGAACAGGCTTGACGCGGCGATATCCTGACCGTGCGTTGCGGTCATGTCCGACGCGCTCACCACCGGCGCATGGTCGATCGGCGCGTTGACGTGGAATTCCTTCCAGGCTCCCCACGTCGTACCGTCATTGGCTCGCACCCACAGATCATCCGAGCCGGAGCCCGATTGAAAGGAGGTGCTTGTCAATTGAGCAGGCGTAACATCGATGGCGATGTTGGTGGCCTGCGCTGCTCCGCCGACCACCCAGTGGCCACTGGCGGGATCGCTCGTTGAATCCCAAAGCTGATAGGCGGTGATCGTGTCGCCATCTGCGTCGGTCACGCTGAAGAGACTGGACGCGGCGATATCCTGGCCGTGGGTCGCCGACACGTCGGTTGCGCTGACCACCGGAGCATGATCCAGACTTGGCGTGGCCGTGAACGGGACCCATGCTCCCCAGAGATATCCGTCATAGGCCCGCACCCAGAGCGTGTCCGGGGCCGTACCGAACACATAGCTCACTTGCGAGAGGCTGGCGGCCGAGACGTCGATCTCGGCGTTGGTGGCTTGCGTAGCGCCATTGATCGCCCAGTGCCCGTGGCCCTCGGTGTCCCAGAATGCATATTGGGTGATGGTGTCGCCATCCGCGTCACTGGCCGAGAACAGTGAGGATTCAGCCACCGAGAGCTGCCCGCGCGAACCGATCACGTTTGCTGCCGTGACCACGGGCGCATGATCAGCCGGAGAAATCACGAAGGGTTTCCAGTCGCTCCAGAAATAGCCGTCAAAGGCTCTCACCCACAGCGTGTCCGAACCAGGTCCGGCCTGGTAACTCGCTTGGGCCAATTGCGACGCACTGATGTCGATCTCGGTGTTGGTGCCCTGGACTATTCCTCCCACTGTCCAGTGACCGTTGCCATTGGTGTCCCAGAAGGAATATTCGGTGATGGAATCGCCCGCGGCCATGTTCACCGAGAACAACGATGAGGCCGCATAAACCTGATTTCGGGCGGCGGACTGATCGCTGGCGGTGACGACCGGTGTCGTCCGGATGCTGTATCCGAGGTCCTTCAGAACTCCGATGTCCAGGTTGGAGATCGCGTACTGGTAATCGGCGTAGAAGACGATTCCGTTCATCAAGTCCAGCGTGAGCGGGTCCTTGACGGTCGACGGGGTGGCGTAGAGGTCGGATTGCTGGTTGCCGAAATGGTAATAGTTCTGGGTCGTGCTGTCTGTGGTCAGGGGCACCGGGCCGCCGTAAGCGGCCTCGGCATTCGCGCCAACAAAGTTGGCGCCGGTTGCGGTCTTTTGAATCAGGGTGTCGAACGTGGATTCGTAGGCGCCGGCCAACTGGCCGCTCTGGTCGTACCAGCCCGTCATGCCGAAGCCGTGCATGAGCTCATGAAGAAAAACGTTGATCGGATTGATCACGTTTCCAGGCACCTGACTGGACCAGCTCAGGCCATAGTCGAGGTCGATGTACTGGAAGTAGCCAGGATCGATGTTGATGGTGATGTCGCTTGTCGTTCCAGGGACGTGCTGTCCGGTGGTCAGCTCGTACTGGCTTGACGGCTCATACACCGCGAGCCCGCCATTCGTGCCGACGTTGTAGCTGGAGGTAGGCCCGCCGTCGGCACGGCCAACGGCGGTGGGCAGGATGTTGAGGGACACCACCATGGTGCCAATGCCCAGGATATATCGCTGCCAGATGTTGAGGGCCTGCTCGAGGTCGTAGACCAGAGACGTGTCGGCAGATCCGCCTACGTTCGATGAATCGTTCAATGTGACGGAATAATTCCAAGTCATCTTGGTCGAGCTTTCAATCTATGGTAGCGTGGCAATAATTGATAACATTCATGCTGACCAGTCACTGGGTGGTTAATAGACGACAAATGGCCGGCCCCGGACAAAGCGGAGCGTGAGGCTGTTCGTGTCCAGCGCCTCTGGCGAGATTGGCTCGGGTCATTACCTTGGGTCATCACACAGAGTCCGGGCCATTCTTTGCATGCTGCAAGATCGGAAGGGCATGACCCTCTTATACGCGATAAGGCCTACGCGATCATCCCTGTGATCCCGGTGACAGCCATATCGTGTGGCCGCGATCCGTAAGACTACGGAGCCTGGTTCGGATTTCCGAACGGTTCCACGATGGACTCCAGGATCGGCATGATGTCGCTCGCGAATTCGGCCTGGCCGTTGATAACGCCAATTGCATCTCGGCGAAGAGCCATAGTACTCTGCCTGTCATATTCATTTGCTGCTCTGTGGGTTCGTTACGAATAGTCAGTTTGCGCTGGCGGCGAGGCCGAGGAGCAGGGGCGGGGCGCGCTCACGGCAATTCGGCTCACCTTCGACTGCAGTTATTTTCAGCTACTGAGCAGATTAAATCGCGAGATGATTGAAACGCGGAGCGGTACGACAGCAGACAGCGGGATAGTTGGGCTCGCGATGCTGCTGCGTTTTCACGGCATCCCGGCCGATGTCGACCAGATTCGTCATCAAGTCGGCAATGGCCCGTTCGGAACGCCGGAGATGCTGCGGTACGCGCGCTCGACCGGCGTCAAGGCTCGCGAGCTGAGCACCAACTGGTTAAGGCTCGAGAAGGTCCCGCTTCCTGCCATCGCGCTGTTGCGCGACGGCGGCCATCTGATCCTCGCCAAGGTGGGCGCAGACAAGATCCTCGTTCAATCGCCTCTGTCAGAGCGCCCGGAGTTGATCACGAGGGCCGAACTGGAAGCGGTGTGGACCGGCAAGCTGATCCTGGTGAGCCGGCGGGCGGGACTGGTCAATCTTGCGCGCCGCTTTGACCTGTCGTGGTTTCTGGGGGCAATCCACAAATATCGGTACCATTTCGTGGAGGTGTTGATCGCCTCGTTCTTCTTGCAGCTGTTTGCTCTGGTGTCGCCGCTGTTCTTTCAAGTGGTGATCGACAAGGTCCTGGTTAATCACACACTCAGCACACTCGACGTGCTCGTCGTGGGGTTGATCGGCATCGCGGGTTTTGAGACGGCCCTCGCGATACTGAGGACCTACCTGTTCTCCCACGTGACCAACCGGATCGATGTCGAACTGGGAGCCCGCTTGTTTCGGCACCTCATCGGGCTGCCCATTGCCTATTTTCAGGCTCGGCGCGTCGGCGACTCGGTTGCGCGGGTCCGCGAGCTGGAGAACATTCGCAACTTCCTGACCGGCTCCGCGCTGACGGTCGTGATAGACCTGTTCTTCACCGTTGTTTTCATCGCGGTGATGTTTATCTACTCGCCGATCCTGACCTGGATCGTGCTTGGGTCCTTCCCGCTTTATGTCGGCATCTCGGCCGGCGCGACGCCGATGTTCCGCCAGCGGCTGGATACCAAATTCGAGCGCGGGGCCGAAAACCAGGCCTTTCTCGTCGAGAGCGTGACCGGGGTCGAGACCATCAAGGCCATGGCGCTCGAACCGCAGATGCAGCGCCGCTGGGAGGAGCAGCTTGCCGGATACGTGGCGGCCAGCTTCCGCGTGCTCAGCCTGGCGAATGTCGCGAGCCAATCGGTCCAGTTCGTGAGCAAGCTCGTCACCGCGGTGATCCTTTACGCCGGCGCCAAGCTGGTGATCGACGGAAGCCTCACGGTGGGCGAGCTGATCGCCTTCAACATGTTCTCGTCACGCGTGAGCGCGCCGGTTCTGAGGCTGGCGCAGCTCTGGCAGGACTTCCATCAGGCCAGGCTCTCCGTCGCGCGGCTCGGCGACATCCTGAATACGCCGGCGGAGCAGACGTTCAGCCCCGGTCGCGCCGTGCCGCCGCCCATCAAGGGTCAGGTCACACTTGAGCATGTGTCCTTCCGCTATCGGGTGGATGGACCCGAAGTGCTGCACGACATCAACATCAGCATTCCGGCCGGCCAGGTCGTCGGCATCGTCGGTCCGTCCGGTTCGGGCAAGAGCACCTTCACGAAGCTCGTTCAGCGCCTTTACGTTCCGGAGAAGGGCAGGGTCCTTGTCGACGGGGTCGACCTTGCGATGGTCGATCCGGCGTGGCTGCGGCGCCAGGTCGGCGTCGTCCTGCAGGAAAACGTGTTGTTCAATCGCAGCGTACGGGAAAACATCGCGCTCGCCGACCCGGCCGCTCCGATGGAGAAAGTGGTCGCCGCGGCTCAGCTTGCGGGAGCTCACGAATTCATTCTGGAGCTGCCGGAAGGCTACGACACCGTCGTCGGCGAGCGCGGCTCCAGTCTGTCGGGAGGGCAGCGGCAACGCATCGCGATCGCGCGGGCCCTTATCACCGATCCCCGCATCCTGATCTTCGACGAAGCGACGAGTTCGCTGGACTACGAAAGCGAAAGAGTCATTCAGGACAATATGAACCGGATCGTGAAGGGACGAACGGTTTTCGTCATTGCACATCGTCTGTCCGCTGTCAGGCGCACCGATCGGATCATCACCATTGATCGCGGCCGGCTCGTCGAACAGGGATCCCACGAGGAGTTGCTCAGCACAGGCGGAAGATACGCGTCGCTGTACCGGTTGCAGGCGGGGATCCATGAAGTCGGCTCGTGAAGTGGTCGCGGTCGGGGGCAAAACCCGGGACGAGCTGGCCTTCCTGCCGGCCGCCCTCGAAATTGTCGAGACGCCGCCGTCTCCCACCGCCAGGCTGACCGCCGTCTTGCTTGCTGCCTTGTTCTGCTGCGCCGTGGCGTGGGCGGGCCTCGGCAAGATCGACATCGTTGCTTCCGCACCCGGAAAGATCGTGCCGGGCGACCGTGTGAAGCTGGTTCAGCCGCTCGAGATCGGAGTGGTGCGGGCCATTCACGTCCGCGACGGCCAAACCGTCAAGGCCGGCGAGATTCTGATCGAGCTGGATCCGACCAGCAATCAGGCGGAGCTTCAGCACCTGAAGAACGATCTTCTCTCGGCACTGCTGGATATCTCACGCACCCGTTCGGCGCTTGACGGAAATACCGACGCGCTTGAAGGCTTACCGGACGACACGCCGCCCGCCTTGATTCAAATGCATCTGGAGTACTTGCGCAGTCAGGATTCCGAGCAGCGCGCCAGATTGTCCGAACTGGATCGGCAGCGGATGCAGAAGGTCGCGGAGGCCAGGACAATCGACGCCAGCATCGCCAAGATTGAAGCTCTGCTGCCGGTGCTGCAGGAGCGCGTCGGGGTTCGCAAGTACCTGGCGGACCGGGAATACGGTTCAAAGCTGCAATACTTGCAGGAGCTCCAGGAGCTCGTCGGGATGCAGCAGGACATCCTGGTGCAACGGAGCAAGCTCGAGGAGGCCAATGCGGCTGTCGCCGCGCTCGCAGAGACGCGCGCCAAGCTTGTCTCGGAATACCGGCACCGCCTGTACGATGATCTGTCCAAGGCGACGCAGAAGGCCGGCAGCCTCAAGGACGAGGTGTCCAAGGCCGAGCACCGGACCAGCCTTCAAAAACTCGCCGCACCGATCGATGGCGTGGTGCAGCAATTGGCGGTGCACACTGTCGGCGGTGTCGTCACTCCCGCCCAGACGCTCGCGGTCGTCGTACCCAGCGACAATCTGATTGAAATCGAAGCGATGGTTTCAAATCGCGATATCGGCTTCGTGCACCCGGGCCAGGACGCCGAAATCAAGGTCGATACCTTCAACTTCACGCGCTACGGCCTGCTGCACGGCAAGATCGTCAGCGTCTCGCCCGATTCCGTCTCCCGCGACAAGGCGCGGGATCCAGCCCGCGAGCCCAATGGTGGAGCGCCGGAGGAAAGCAGCGAGCCAAAGGGGCAGGGGCCGGTGTATATCGCGCATGTCTCGATCGACCGGACCAAGATGGTCGTCGATGACAAGGAGATCAATCTTTCACCGGGAATGACCGTAACCGTCCAAATCAGGACGGGCGCCCGCAGCATCATGAGCTATTTGCTGTCGCCGATCATGCGCTACCGGCAGGATGCTCTCCGCGAGCGGTGAAAGAATTCGGCGGTCAGGCCGTCATGACGTGGTTCGCGATTCCACGTGGCTCAGGGTCGGGTCGGATTCATGGATCGCAAGGCAGTTTTGCCCCGCGTCGTAGGTCCGGTATCCATGATCGTTCAGCTTGCGAACCAGTGCGGCCTTGTCGGTCTTGATGAATTCCGCATGAATGACGGGGTGATGCTGCCGGATCGTGGCGCTGGCTCCTTCCAGCACCTTCAACTCCATCCCTTCGACGTCGATCTTGATCAGATCGCAGCGGCTCAGATTCAGGGAGTCCAGGGTGATCATCGTCGTCTCGGAGCCTTTGGCCTCGGAATAATCGACCTTCTGGCCGATCTGCTCCGTGCCGGGGCGTTGCGTCACCTCCAGACTTCCGAAGCTGGCGGGTTCCTGATGGCTTAAGGTCGGCACCCAGGTCTTGCCGGTTTCCGACGAAATAACCGCGTGCATCGCCCGCGCGTTGAAGCAATTGTTGATGGCGATGTTGCCGGCAAGGGCGTAGTAGACCCGCTCCTGCGCCTCGATGGCAAGGACCGAACCCCAGCCGTCCATGTGCTTGGACCATTCGATGGTGTGAACGCCGATGTTCGCCCCGCAGTCGATGGCCACCACGCCATCCCCTCGGTAGGTTCTTCGCAGTGCAAGAAGACCCTTTGTCAGTTCGATTTCGGTGACGTCGAACGCGCCGTGCTCGAGAATCTGAATCCCCACGCCAAAGATATGGTCACCCGCGGTGTGGTAGTCCAGCCGGTTGACGATCAGCGGGCCATGCGCCGACGCTGCGATCACAAACGGGACCTTGCTGGGATTGCGGCTCATCGCTTGTGCTTCTTTGTTTCGGCGGTTCCGGAGCGGCCGCGAGGGGAGGTACTCGCTAAGGTTTTCGTCCGTTGACGCGGTTGTCAATCTCGCATACGTTCGCTGCGTATTTTTAGCGTTCTTTGTATTTTCAGGGCAGGGGATATTCGTGAATGCGATTGCCGTCGCGCCGGTGATCGGGCTGAAGCGTCCGATTGACCAAGTGGCCGACCAACCCAAAGTCATCGTTGATCGGTCGACCAGCGCCGTGCCTGCCAAGTCGGAAGCTGTTGCGCCGGATGCCGAAACGCCCAAGCGTGCCTATCCGGCGGCCGCCGAACTGCCCACGCAAGTCGGTCCCAAAGGACTGCGATTCGACTTCAACGACGGCGCCCGGGTCGTTTGTCCCGAAGCCGAAGGTCCTTGGCGTGTGCGTCTTTGGGACGCCGAGACCGGCAATGTCCTCTTCGAGACGCAGTTCGCGGGCGGACGCGTCAACAGCTCAAAGCGCTACTACATTCGTTTCCGTATCGAGGTCTTGCAGGGCGAGGATGTCATTTTCTCGCATGAGTACAACGCGACGGATCGTCATGTCCTGATCCAGCTTCCGGTCGGCACCCTGGGCGACACGATCGGCTGGTTTCCCTATGTGGAGAAGTTCAGGAAAGCTCACAATTGCAAGCTGACCTGCGCAATGGCGGAGAAGCTGATTCCGCTGTTTCGCGATGCGTATCCGGAGATCAACTTCGTCACGCATGAGGAAATCCAAACCGACCGATATTACGCCACGTACAGCGTCGGATTGTTTTTCGACGACAAGAATTTCGTCTATCAGCCGTGCGACTTCCGTTTTGTGGGGCTGCACCGCACTGCCGGATACATCCTCGGCGTCGATCCGACCGAGGTGGCGCCGCGCATCTCGCTGGCAGATGATCAAAGGCCCATCCCCGAGCCTTATGTTTGCATCGCGGTGCAGAGCACCACGCAATGCAAGTACTGGAACAACCCCAACGGCTGGCGCGAACTGACCAGCTTTCTCAAGCAGGCCGGCTATCGCGTGATCTGCATCGATCAGAAGCCGACGCACGGCCACGAGCTGGTATGGAATCACATTCCGAACGGCGCAGAGGACTGGACCGGTGACCGCCCGATTCAGGAGCGGGCGAATCTACTCAACCATGCGGACTTTTTCATCGGCCTTTCCAGCGGACTTGCCTGGCTGGCCTGGGCGGTCGGCACTCCGGTCGTGATGATCGCGGGCTTCACGCATCCGACAAATGAATTTGCTACGCCCTACCGCGTCATCAATTATCACGCCTGCAACAGCTGCTGGAACGATCCGGCGGTCCGATTCGACCACAAGGATTTTTTCTGGTGCCCCCGCCACAAAGGGACGCCGCGTCAGTTCGAGTGCACAAGGCTGATCACCGTGGACCATGTGAAGTCGGTGATCAGGAAGATTCCTGGATTCAAGCTCTAGCCTATTTCAAGAACTGACCATTTTTTTGGGGGGGGCGCGCTGCCATGACCACGACGTCTGTTGGCTCGGGTATTACCAGCTCAGGACTGATCGAAACGGGGGGCAATACGCTCGAGGTCCTCAGCGGGGGCTTCGCAAGCGTGACAACGCTGTCCGGCGGCCAGCTCCTGGTCGATGCCGGCGGCTACGCGGTTGGGACCACGATTTCCAGCGGCGGCAGTGCCGTCGTCGGCGCTGGCGGCGCGGGCGATCGCTTCGCCGTCTCGAGTGGCGGCACGCTCAACGTGGCGGGGACCGTCAACAGTTTCACCGCGGTGTTCACCGGGGGCGTCGAGAACATCGAGGCCGGCGGGTTCATCTCCGGAGCCGTCGGCTCGGGCACCGGCATTTCCGGCGGCACCGTCAATGTTCTGGCCGGCGGCTCTGCTTCATACCTGTCGGTTTCGAGCGGCGGCGTCTTCAACGTAGCCGGCACCACGCTCAGCATGATCGGGGTCCGTAGCGGCGGTGTCGAAAACGTACTGGCGGGCGGTTTCATTTCGGGGGCAACAAACTCCGGGACCGGCGTTTCCGCCGGCGGCATACTGAACGTTTCGGCCGGAGGCTCGGCGGCGTTCGTCGGTGTTTCGAGCGGCGGCACGTTCAACGTTGCCGGTAGTGTGCTCAGCAACACCGCGATCTACGCTGGCGGTATCGAAAACATCCTGTCGGGCGGGTCGATCTCCGGAGCGTCCGGCGCCGGGACCGGCGTTTCGGGCGGTACGTTGAACCTCTCGGCCGGCGGCTCGGCGTCCTACGTCGGCGTCTCGGCCGGCGGTGTCTTCAACGTTGCCGGTACGGTGCTGAGCTCTGTCGGTGTGTACAGCGGCGGCGTCGAGAACGTGCTGTCGGGCGGCGTGGTCCAGGGTGTGTCCGGAGGCTTTGGCACCGCGATCTCCGGCGGCACGGTAAACGTGCAGACGGGCGGCACGGCGACCGCGATGTTCGTCTATGCCGGCGGTGCGCTGAACGACAGCGGCATCGTCACCAATCAATTCGTGCTCAGCGGCGGCGTTGAAACCGTTTCGTCCGGTGGCCTCGCGTCGGGCGTGCAAGTTTCGGGCGGCGGTCTGCTCGACATTCTCGCCGGCGGCTCGGCGACGAATGTCGGCGATTCCGGGCGGGTCATCGTCGAAGCCGGCGCCACCGCCGACCACATCACTGTTTCGAGCGGCGGCGTGCTCAGCGTGGGCGGCACCCTCACCAGCAATACAGGCGTCCTGGCGGGCGGTGTCGAGACCGTGTTGTCGGGCGGACTGATTACCGGCGCCATTAGCTCGGGCACCGGCGTTTCCGGTGGCACCCTCAATGTTCTGGCCGGCGGCTCGGCTGCATTCGTGGCTGTTTCTAGCGGCGGCGTCCTCAATGTGGCCGGCACGTTCCTCAGCATGGGCGGCGTCCGCAGCGGCGGTGTCGAGAACGTGTTGTCCGGCGGTCTCATTTCGGGGGCGGTCAGCTCAGGTACCGGTGTTTCCGCCGGCGGCGTACTGAACGTCTTGGCCGGCGGCTCGGCGGCGTTCGTCGGTGTTTCGAGTGGCGGCACGTTCAACGTGGCCGGCACCGTGCTCAGCAATGTCGGCGTCTATGACGGCGGTGTTGAGAATGTTCTCTCGGGTGGCGTTGTCACCGGCGTGACAGGTTCCGGGACCGGCATCTCCGGCGGTACGGTCAACGTATTTGGCGGCGGTGCGCTGGATCACCTGACGGTGTCGAGCGGCACGCTGAATGTCTCCGCCGGCGGTACGGCGCATAACATTACGGTGTCGAGCGGTGGCACCATGAATGTTGCAGGCACGATCACCAGCAACACGCTGGTCTCGGGCGGCGGTATCGAGAACGTGCTGTCGGGTGGACTGATCTCCGGAGCCACGAGCTCCGGGACCGGAGTGCTCGGCACATTGAACCTTCTTGCCGGTGGTTCGGCCGTTCACGTCGGTGTGTCGAGTGGCGGGACGTTCAACGTGGCCGGCACGGTGCTCGGCAATGTCGGCGTCTATGACGGCGGAGTTGAGAATGTTCTCGCAGGTGGTGTCGTCACCGGTGTCCCGGGCTCCGGGACGGGCGTGTCCGGTGGCACCGTCAACGTCCTTTCGGGTGGTGCGCTGGATCATCTGACAGTTTCGAGCGGCACTCTGAATGTCTCGGCTGGTGGCACGGCCCACGACGTTACGGTGTCGAGCGGCACCCTGAATGTTGCAGGTACGATCATCAGCAACACGCTGGTCTCAAGCGGCGGTACCGAGAACGTGCTGTCCGGCGGGCTCATCTCCGGCGCATCGAGTGCGGCGACCATCATTTCCGCCGGCGGCATCGTGAACGTCCTGGCCGGTGGTTCGGCTGTGCACGTCGGTGTGTCGAGCGGCGGCATCTTCAATGTCGCCGGCAAGGTGCTGAGCAACACGGGTATCTACAACGGCGGCGTCGAGAACGTGTTGTCCGGAGGATCGATCTCCGGAGCGAGCGGGTCCGGGACGGGAGTTTCGGGCGGTACGTTGAACCTGTCGGCCGGCGCCACGGCCGCCTTTGTCGGCGTGTCGAGCGGCGGCATCTTCAATGTCGCGGGTACGGTGCTGAGCAATGTCAGCATCAACAGCGGCGGTGTCGAGAACGTGCTGTCCGGTGGACTGATCACCGGCGCCGTCAGTTCGGGCACCGGAGTCAGCGCAGGCGGCGTATTGAACGTTCTGGTAGGCGGCTCGGCGGCTTTCGTCGGCGTCTCCAGCGGTGGCATATTCAATGTGTCGGGCACCGTGCTCAGCCGCGTGGGCGTTTATGCCGGTGGTGTTGAGAATGTCTTCTCAGGTGGTGTTGTCACCGGCGCCGTGGGCTCCGGGACGGCCGTCTCCGGCGGCACGGTCAACGTCTTTTCGGGCGGCGCGCTGGATCACCTGACCGTTTCCAGTGGCGGTGTGTTCAACATTGCTTCCGGAGGCACGGCGCACGACATTGCGGTGTCGAGTGGTGGCGCGCTCAATCTTGCAGGCACGACGACGAGCAACGTCTTCGTGTTCGCTGGTGGCAGTGAGATTGTATCTTCCGGCGGCTCCGCAGGGGCGGTGACGATCTCCGGCGGCGTGGTCGAATTGCAGGCGGGAAGCCTCGCGAGCGGCATCGCATTCAGCGGTTCCGGCGGCCAGCTCAAGATCGACGGCACGTCTTTGGCCGGCACCACCGTCAGCGGGCTGGTGCTGGGCGACAGCATCGATCTCGCGGGCCTCAGTTTCGTATCCGGCGGGTCGGCGTCCTTGCTCCCGGGCAATGTCCTGCATGTCACGGAGGGGGCTTCCTCGTTCGATGTGCAGCTTGATCAGACGCCTGGCGTGCGGTTCAGCGTCGGCACGGATTCCGGCGGCGGCACGCTGGTCACGACGCGTGCCGATATCGCACCGGTCACGTCAGCGCCCAATGTAACGGCGATCTTTGGCGAGAGCTCTGCGCTCGCTTCCAGCCTGTTCTCGGTCACGGACGCCGATGGCGATCCCATCACCCAATACGCGTTCTGGGACACCCAAGGTAACGGGCACTGGGTCCTCAACGGCGTCGTCCAGGCCACCAACGCCGAGATCGATGTTGCGGCGGCGAACCTGTCGCAGGTGAGCTACGTGTTCGGTCCAAGCGGTTCGACTGATACCCTCTTCGTTCGGGCCAATGACGGCACGGTTTGGAGCGGCTGGACCCAATTTACGGCAAAGTCGTTTGTCGACACTGCGCCGACCGTGAACGCAGCCAACGTGACTGCGGCGCACGGCCAGACGTCGATTGCCGCATCCAGCCTGTTCACGGTGAGCGATCCGGATCCCGACACGATGACCCAGTACGCGTTCTGGGACACCGGCGGAAGCGGCCACTGGGTGGTGAATGGCGTCGCCCAGGCCGCCAACACCGAGATCGATATTACCGCGGCGCAGCTGTCGCAGGTGAGCTACGTGTTCGGGCCGGCAGGATCAGCCCCTGATACGCTGTTCATCAAGGCGAACGACGGAACGTTGTGGGGAGCTTGGCAGTCGTTCACGGCAACACCAGGGATCGATACCGCTCCGGTTGTTTCGGCCGCGAACGTGACGGCCGCCCATGGGCAGACGTCGGCGCTTGCGTCGAGCCTGTTCTCGACCTCGGATGCCGAGAGCGATCCGATCACGCAGTATGCGTTCTGGGACACCGGTGGCAATGGCCATTGGGTGGTGAATGGTGTCGCCCAGGCCGCCAATGTCGAGATCGATGTTCCGGCGGCGAACCTGTCGCAGGTGAGCTACGTATTCGGGCCCGGCGGCTCGATGCCCGATACGCTCTACGTGCGGGCCAATGACGGCAGCCTGTGGGGAGCCTGGAAGTCGTTCACGGCAGCACCGGGGATCGATACCGCTCCGGTCGTTACTGCCGCGAACGTGACAGCCGCCCATGGGCAGACGTCGGCGCTTGCGTCGAGCCTGTTCTCGACCTCGGATGCCGAGAGCGATCCGATCACGCAGTATGCGTTCTGGGACACCGGTGGAGATGGCCATTGGGTGGTGAATGGTGTCGCCCAGGCCGCCAATGTCGAGATCGATGTTGCCGCGGCGAACCTGTCGCAGGTGAGCTACGTGTTCGGGCCCGGCGGCTCGATGCCCGATACGCTCTACGTGCGGGCGAATGACGGCAGCCTGTGGGGAGCCTGGAAAGCGTTCACGGCAGGACCCGGGGTCGATACCGCTCCGGTCGTTACGGCCGCGAACGTGACGGCCGCCCATGGGCAGACGTCGGCTCTCGCCTCGAGCCTGTTCTCGACCTCGGATGCCGAGAGCGATCCGATGACCCAGTATGCGTTCTGGGACACCGGCGGAAGTGGCCACTGGGTGGTGAATGGTGTCGCCCAGGCGGCCAACACCGAGATCGATGTTGCCGCGGCGAACCTGTCGCAGGTCAGTTACGTGTTCGGTCCCGGCGGCTCGACGCCTGATACGCTTTTCGTGCGGGCAAACGACGGCAGCCTGTGGAGTACCTGGACATCGTTCACGGCAGGGCCGGGGGTCGATACTGCCCCGGTCGTTACGGCAGCGAACGTGACGGCCGCCCATGGGCAGACGTCGGCGCTCGCCTCGAGCCTGTTCTCGACCTCGGATGCCGAGAGCGATCCGATGACCCAGTATGCGTTCTGGGACACCGGCGGCAATGGCCACTGGGTGGTGAATGGCGTCGCCCAGGCGGCAAACGTCGAGATCGATGTTGCCGCGGCGAATCTTTCGCAGGTCAGCTACGTGTTCGGACCGGGCGGCTCGACGCCCGATACGCTCTACGTGCGGGCGAATGACGGATCGAAGTGGAGCAACTGGGCAGCGTTCACGGCAACACCGGGGATCGATACTGCTCCGGTCGTTACGGCAGCGAACGTGGCCGCGGTTCACGGCGAGGCGTCGATTCTCGCCTCCAGCCTGTTCTCGACCTCGGATGCCGAGAGCGATCCGATCACGCAGTACGCGTTCTGGGACACCGGCGGCAACGGTCACTGGGTGGTGAATGGCGTCGCCCAGGCGGCCAACACCGAGATCGATGTGTCCGCGGCGAACCTGTCGCAGGTCAGCTACGTGTTCGGTCCCGGCAACTCGACGCCCGACACGCTCTACGTGCGGGCGAACGACGGATCGAAGTGGAGCACCTGGACCGCATTCACGGCAACACCGGGCCCCGACACGGCTCCGGTTGTGACGGCGGCGAACGTGGCCGCGGTCCACGGTGAGACGTCGACTCTCGCCTCGAGCCTGTTCTCGACCTCGGATGCCGAGAGCGATCCGATCACCCAGTATGCGTTCTGGGACACCGGCGGCAATGGCCACTGGGTGGTGAATGGTGTCGCCCAGGCGGCCAACGCCGAGATCGATGTTGCCGCGGCGAACCTCTCGCAGGTGAGCTACGTGTTCGGCCCCGGCAACTCGACGCCCGATACGCTCTATGTGCGGGCCAATGACGGCAGCGAGTGGGGCGCCTGGACCGCATTCACGGCAACGCCGGGTCCCGACACGGCTCCGGTCGTGACGGCATCGAACGTCAGCGGCATTCACGGCCATTCGGTGGCGGCCTCGACCCTGTTCTCGACCTCGGATGCCGAGAGCGATCCGATCACGCAGTACGCGTTCTGGGACACCGGCGGCAACGGCCACTGGGTGGTGAATGGCGTCGCCCAGGCGGCCAACGCCGAGATCGATGTTGCGGCAGCGAACCTGTCGCAGGTCAGCTACGTGTTCGGCCCCGGCGGCTCGCCGTCGGATACGCTCTACGTGCGGGCCAATGACGGCAGCGAGTGGAGCAGCTGGAAGGCCTTCACGGCCACCGCAACCAACCAGGCGCCGACGGTCGCGGTCTCCAACGTCGTGACGGTCTCGGGGCAGACCTTTGCTGCTGCGAACCTCGTCACTGCGACGGACGCCGACGGCGATGCCATCACGAAATATGCGCTGTGGGATTCCAACACCAACGGCCGCTGGAACGTTGGCGGAGTCAACGAGCCTGCGAATACCGAGATCGACGTCACCGCGGCACAGCTTGCCCAGGTGACCTATCAGGCCGGCTCGGGTACGGATCAACTCTGGATCCGGGCGAATGACGGCACCGCGTGGGGAGCCTGGCAGTCGTTCAACGTGACGGGAGAGAGCCCGAGCAGCGCTACCATCGTCCCGAGCGGCACCCTCGAATTGACGGGGGCGTCGAATGCCTCCGTGGCGTTCCAGGGCTCGACGGGGACGCTGAAGCTCGACAATTCCGCGAGCTTTAGCGGAACGGTCGCCGGGATGACCGGTTCGGACGCGATTGATTTCGCGAATATCAATTTCGCGAACGTTCACACGCCGACCTTCAGCGGAGACTCATCGCACGGAACGCTCACGGTGACGGACGGCACCGTCACGGCGAGTATTGCGCTGCTCGGCAACTACATGGCCTCGACCTTCACGACCTCGAGTGATGGCCATGGCGGTACCCTGGTTGTCGATCCGCCGGCGATGCAGGTCAGCCAGCTTGCGCAGCCGCAGCATGCGTGAGGCCTGAAGATGAGGGGCTGTGTGGGCCTGTCGCGGGCCCACCGCAACCAGATCCCTCGACCAGCAGAAACAAAAAGGCCCGCCTCTCGGCGGGCCTTTTCGTATCATGCGACGCCTGCCGGATTCCGCGCAATACCGAACGCTTCGTCGCCCAGCGACTGATCACAGCGACGAGCTGTTGCACGCTGCTTCCGGCGGCGCCTCGTCGGCATTCGGGTCGGCCGCGGCCGTGGCCCAGGCGAGCTCGACGAGTGTCACGATCCGCCGGCCGGCACCGTCAAGCTGGCAGACGATCAGGCCCTGCTCCTCGATGTAGGTCAGAAGATGCCGCGCGCGGCGCAGCGAGTGCGTGCCATAGGCGCGCGCGATCGCTGCATCGCTCGGGCAAGGCCAGCCTTCCTTCGCGGCCCGGGCGATCATCATGAAGACGCCCTGCATGTCCTCGGGCAGGACGGCGGCACGCAGCGAGACATCCTGCCACGCGTCGTCCTCCGCCATCTCGGTGCCGAGCCCGGCGCGGGCGCGCGTCAGCATGCGACGAAAATCGGTCAGCTCCGGCACGACGGCACCGAGACCCTCGATGCGGCAGCGGACCACGAACTCCTGATAGAGCACGCCGATGGCGCGGAAGCCGGCGTCGGGCTCGGCGAGGATGGCGCGCAGGATGCGATCCAGCCGCTCACGCCGTTCGGCCAACTGCTCGGCGCTGAGTGGCGGTTCGGCAGCCTCGGGATCGGCCTCCGGTGCCGGCTGCTTGGCGGCCATCAGCTGGCTGAGCAGGTCGGGCGGCGGTGTCCGGCGCGGCGGCCTGGCCGCCGTTTCAGGTGGCGGCGCGGCCAGGATAATCGCGCGCGCGTCTTCGAGCGCTGCTTCAGGCAGCGGCATCAGCCGCGGCGCCGCGTTGCGAGGTTGCGTGTCGGTCGGACCGATGCGCAAGCCCAGTGGGCGGCGGGAGAGCGCGGGTCCCAGCGCCATGAATTGTCCGCGCTCCAGGTCGCGGAACGCCTCCGCCTGCCGCCGCTCCATGCCGAGCAGGTCGGCGGCGCGCGCCATGTCGATGTCGAGGAAGGTCCGGCCCATCAGGAAGTTCGATGCTTCGGCGGCGACATTCTTGGCGAGCTTGGCCAGCCGCTGGGTCGCGATGATCCCGGCAAGCCCGCGCTTGCGGCCGCGGCACATCAGGTTGGTCATCGCGCCGAGCGAGAGCTTGCGCGCCTCGTCGGAAACTTCGCCCGCGATCGCCGGCGCGAACAGCTGCGCCTCGTCCACCACCACCAGCATCGGATACCAGTGGTCGCGGGCGACCTCGAACATGCCGCCGAGGAAGGCCGCGGCGCGCCGCATCTGGTTCTCGGCGTCGAGCCCCTCGAGATTGAGCACGGTCGAGACACGATGGATGCGCACGCGCTCGCCGGCGACCTGCAGGCTGCGCTCGGTATGGTCCTCGGCATCGATGACGAGGTGGCCGAATCGCTCGGCCAGGGTGACGAAGTCACCCTCGGGATCGATGATGGTCTGCTGCACCCATGGCGCGCTCTGTTCCAGCAGCCGGCGCAGCAGATGGGATTTGCCGGAACCCGAATTGCCCTGCACCAGGAGGCGCGTGGCCAATAGCTCCTCGAGGTCGATGGCCGCCGAAGCGCCGGCCGTCGTTTGTCCCATCTCGATCGCTACGGTCATGTCCCGACTCAAATTGTCCTTGCGGCACGCGGCTTAACAAGCCGATCGCGCCCCGTCGAGCGAACCGCGGCACGATCCCCAGGCGCGACCGGCACCCTGGACAGCGACGATGCTCGCCTGGCGAGACGATGGTTGATCGAGCCACTACAACGTGTTTAATTCGCTTGCCGATCCGGTGAAGATTCTTTTCGCGTCAATTTCGGTTCAGATGCGCGATCCGGCCGGTTCGGACCCGCGCCTCGTTTCAATCAGCCCGTCGAACTCGATGCCTGAGTTCAATTATGACGCATTCATTTCCTACCGCCGGTCCGACGGGATTGCCGTTGCCGCGGTGGCTGAGACGCGCGCTTGTCGGCTTTCGTCTTCCCGCCGCGCTGCGCGACGTCTATGGCCGGAAGCTGCGCGTCTATCTCGATTCGGCCTATGAACGGGGCACCAGCGACTTCTACGAGCAGAGCATCAGGCCGGCGCTGCTGTCCTCGCGATACCTCATTGTCGTCGCGACGCCGAACGCGATGCGGCGGCCTGGAGGTGTCGAGGACTGGATCGAGCGCGAGATCCGGGATTTCGCCACCGGCCCCGGTGCGGGCAACGTCATCGTCGCCAGAGGCGCGGGCGATTTCGACGGAACGCTGCCCGGCGGCTTGAAGGAAACGTTCCCGAATATCGAGATCGTCGATTTGAGAGGCGCGGGACGATTCTGGTTCCTGAGCTTTTCGCGGGTCGTCCGCCTGAGCGCGGAAAAGCTGAAGATCGTCGCGCCCCTGTTCAACATCCCGCCCGACGAGATGCCCCGGCTCCGGCAGGAAGAGGAGAAGCGGCAGCAGACGCAGTTGGGTGCCGTCGCGGGGGCGACGCTTGGGACGCTGCTCGCGGTGGGCAGTCTCAGCGTGGTCGCCTTGATCAACCAGCACAAGGCGATCCGTGCCAACGACGACAGCATGTTCGCGGCATCCAGCATGGTTGAGGAGGCGGTCAATCTGAGCGCCGGTGATGCTTCGACTTCGCGGACACGCCGGCTCATCATTGGCCGCGGTTGCGATCTGCTCGACAAGGCGGATCAAGGGACGACGAACGATCCCCCGATCAACGGGGTTGTAACCTGCCGGCTCGAGCGCGGAGCCCGCCGCGAGGCACTGCATGAAGACAAGGAGGCGCGCAAGGAATTCAGCGACGCCATCGAACGCGCGGCGCTGAGTCATCAGAGCCGTGCGCGCGTTGATGCGGCATTGGCTCTCCTGCAGGCACGACAAGCCTATGCCGAGTACCTGATGCGGCAGAAAGATACGGATGGCGCCAGCCACGCATATGCCGATCTGCTCGAGGACGCCCGGCGGCTCGGCAAGGAGCATGATGGGCGCGCGCAAATTGTCCGGTTCGAGGCCGAGGCGCAGGGCCAGACCGGCGACCTGCACGCTGCCGCAAATCGCCACCAGGAGGCGGCCGACAGCTATTCCGCTGGGGCCGACGCGCTGAAGCGCTTGCTCGACGCCCGCAGGTCCGACGGTCGCACCGAAGATGATCAGGTCATCGCATGGCGGGTGCGCCTGTTCCGGCTGGCGGGCCAGCAATATGTCACGCTTGATCGGCCGGATCCTGCGGCCGAGCAGTTCAAGCTTGCTGTCGGTGCCGGCGCATCCGATGACGGCAAGCCCGCCGACGCATCCGTCGCGTATGAGGTGGCTATCGCCCAGGCCCACACGCTCCTGATTGAGCGCAAGCGCGGAAATGCCGCCGCTGCCGCGGATGCCAAACAGGGGGCCCTCAACAGCGTCGACGCGATCGCAGCTTCCGATGCGGGGGCTGGCCTCAAGCGGCTCGCCGCCGATCTCAAGCGCTGGATCGAACAGCAGGGGAATTGAGGGTGGACATCTCCGGCCGCGCGCGCCTTGTGACCGCAACGCTGGCATCGTTCGTCGTGAGCGCGGCTGTGCTCGGCGGTGCCGGATATTCAGCGTCGCGTATCCTGGTCGCGCCGCCGCGAGATGTGTTCCGAGCCGCGGCGTTTGACATGGAGCTGGCGCGCGGCTGGTGGTGCGAACAGGACGACAGTGAATTTGTCTGCTCGCCGCCCGGCAAGCCTCCCCACGCGGCCATCGCGATCATCGCGATGAAGGAGCGCAATTCGCAGGACAATCTGCAGGCCTACGAGGACCACCTGAAGCAGCGGCAAAGGATCGGAGACGAAGCGACCGGCAAGCTGTCCGACGTCCGCTCTGTCGGACGCACGACGATCGGTTCGCACGAATGGGTCGAGGCGCTGCATTCCGGCTCGGAACTACCCAATTTCGACACCTACTATCTCGCCACCAACACGTCAGAGCTCGGTATCCTCGTCACTCTGTCGGTGCACAAGGACTATGCCGACAAATATGTCGCCGAACTCAAGCAAATGATCACAACGCTCAAGATCTATCAAAGGTAGGACACGCTGCGCTCCGGCCACGCGGCTTGGGAGAGCCGGTCAGACCGCAACCTTGATCCGGCGATTCTGGCGGTCCTTGTTGTCGATCTTGACAATGCGCGCAGGGCGGGCCTGCCCGGTCGACGCCAGATGGGTGCCGCCGCAGGCCTGCCGGTCGAGACCGAGGATCTCGACGATCCGGACAAGGCCATCCGCCCCGACCGGCGGAGCGACGGCCTTGCTGCGAAACAATCCGGGTGTGGCTTCTGCTTCGGTATGCGCCATGAAGGCGGCACTCACCGGAAGGTCCTGCCGGATGATGTCGTTCAGCGGTGCCTCAAGCGCCCGCAGTCGTTCATTGTCGGCGCCGGGCAGACCGAAATCGACCCGGAAGCTGCCGTCGGTATTCAGTTGCGCTCCGGTCAGAAGCGCGCCGCCGAACTGCGTATAGACCAGCGCGTTGACGACGTGGGCGAGCGTGTGCAGTTCGCACATCAACGCGCGAAATGCCGGCTCGACTTCGAGCATGACCTTGCCGGAGATCAGGCTGTCGCCAGGGACCATGTGCCAGAGGCCGCGTTCGTCACGCGCGAGGGCGGTCACCGGCAGCACGCCGCCGGACCATCTCAGAATCCCGCGGTCGGCAAGCTGTCCGCCGCCGCCCGGAAAGAACGGCGAGTGTTCGAGCAGGATGGCTCCGGGCCGCGCGTCGAGCACGTCGGCTTCGAGCTGCAGGATGTCGGGATGGTCGTGAGTAAAGGCGCGGGACATCCGGTCACTCCAAAGCGTTTTCGAGCGAAGCGGATACTGGTTCGTGTGAAGAAGACACTTTGCGCACCGGCCGACTATTCCGCCGGCTTCGCGGCCGCTAGCGCCTGCGCAGCCACGGCCGGCTTCGGCGCCTTGTCGACCTTCTTCGACCAGGAGCGGTAATAGGCGAGCACGGTCATCAGCACGATGCCGATCGCGCTGACCAGGATCTGCATCCAGAGGCTGCCGGAGACCTCGACCAGCACCACATGCGCGACCACGGCAAGGAACACGCCCGAGCAGAACACCTCGAGCGACTGCTGGCCGCATTTGATGATCGGCTGGAATATCGGCCATTCGTATCCAGCCCATTCGCGCGGCAGGAAGCGTGTGACGAAGAAGGCCAGCACCACGAAGTGCAGCACGCGATAGGGCGCGAGGTTGGTCTTGTCGTTCGGGTTGAAGGCGTCATAGAGCCAGGCCGGCATCGCCTGGCCCAGCTCCGGGAAACGGCCCGCCAGCGTCATGACCAGCGCGAACAACAGATAGGCGCCGCCGAGCCACAGGAAGGCGCGCGAGCGGATGAACGTGATCGATTCGCTGGCGCCGCCGAGCGCGAACCAGCCGCCGAACACGAACAGGAACTGCCAGCAGAACGGGTTGAAGTACCATGAGCCGCCTGGATAGGCCGGCAGATTCCAGCCGAAATGCCGTGCGGCGAGATAGAGCAGGAACGAGGCCGCCAGCGTCAGATTGAGCTTTCGCAGCATTGCCCACAGCACCAGCGGATAGACCAGCATCAGCGCGATGTAGAGCGGCAGTACGTCCATGTTGACCGGCTTGAACGCCAGGATTAGGCCCTGATAGAGCGTCTCCGCCGGGTTCTGCATGAAGCCCGCGACGTTGAATTCATTCTGCAGGTTGGGATCGTGATAGCGCTGGGAGAGATAGCCGATCTCGGCGATGTAGATCACGAACAGCAGGACATGCGCGACATAGATCTGCCAGGCCCGCTTGATCAGCCGGGTGGCGCCGATCACGGTCCCGCGCTCCAGCATCATGCGCGCATAGACAAAGGACGCGGTGTAGCCGGAGATGAAGACGAACAGATCGGCCGCGTCGCTGAAGCCGAAATTCTTCTGCGTGATCCAGTTCGCGGCGTTGTTCGGGATGTGATCGAGATAGATCGCCCAGTTGGCGAAGCCGCGCAGCAGATCGAGGCGATAGTCGCGGCCACGCGGCGGCAGAACAGCCTTGACGTCCATCGGTTCGCTCCCATCCCCAGTGCCCGCGAGTCCAACCGCGGGTCGCCCATGGCATCATACTAGAACAGGATTTCGACGGTTGTGTATTGGTTTTCCGGGAAAGGGATCGTCTCGACAACCGGCCAGACAACGCCGAATTTGGATCAAATCGTACGGGCCGCCGAAGCCAAGGCCGCGCGCCGGCACAGCTAGCGCTGAACGAACCCGTTGTGCAGCGTGGTGAACAGCGTCTTGCCCTTCTTCACCAGATCGTATTTGCGGCCATAGAGCAGCCAGACCGCGGTCAAGTGGCACATGCCGCCCATCATCAGCGACATCGCGGTGTAGGGATCGAGATTGCGGCGATAGGTGCCGGCGCGAATCGCCTGCTTGATCAGCTGCACGTAGCGCAGCGCATATTTGTCGACCGCCTTCTTGACCCGCGGCTCGGCGGCAAGGACGCTCGGCCATATCTCCAGGAAGAACACGCGGCCCCAGCTCGGGTTGTCCTTGATGTACTGGAAGTTGGTCAGGAAGATGATGCGAAGCTGCTCGACGGGGTCGCCGCCCTTCACCAGCAGCGGCTCGGTTTTCTGATACAGCGCTTCGAAATTGCCCTCGGGCACATCCAGCACCAGCGCGCGCTTGTCCTCGAAATAGTCATAGATGCTGGAGAGCGGTACTTTCGCCACGGTAGCGATCTCGGTGAGCGAGGTGCCGTCGATGCCCCGCTGGCCGAACAGCTTGGTCGCTGCCGAGAGGATCTGTTCGCGCCGATCGCGGCTGCGTTGTTGCTTGAGCTTGAGCGTCGTCCCCGAAGCCACTTCCTTCTCCCATCCCGCAAAAACAGTAAGACAGCGGAAGTGGATCACCAAGAACTATTGCAACATAAAGTGGAAGAGGCCGTTGTCAGATTGACGCGTTCCGCCGTTGATGGTTGCGGAACGCGTTGCGGGCGATGATCTGCCGCATGATCTCGGATGTGCCATCCAGAATGCGGACCACCCGCGTTTCCCGCCAGATGCGCTCGATCGGCAGATCCCTGGAATAACCGGCACCACCGAACAGCTGCATGGTCATGTCGGCCACCCGCTGCACCATGTCGGCGCCGGTATATTTGGACAGTGCCGCCGCGGCGGTGCGGGCGGCGGCGTCGCCCTGGTCGTAACGCCAGGCCGCCTCATAAGCGACCAGGCGCGCGGCATGCAGCGCGCTCGCCATGTCGGCGATCTGCCATTCGATGCCTTGGTGGTCGCGCAGCTTGCGGCCGAACGTCTCGCGCTCCGAGACATGATCGAGCGCGTAGTCCAGCAGCTGGCTCGCTGCGCCGACGCAATAAGCGCCCCAATGCGTGCGCCCGGCATCCAGGCACCGCATCGCGATGGCAAATCCGTCGCCCTCTTGGCCGAGCAGGTTCTCGCGCGGAACGCGGCAGTCCTCGAAGATCACCTCGGCATGCGCCGAGCCGCGGCCGGCGGCCATCTCGACCAGACGGCCGATGGAAAGGCCCGGCGTCTTCACGTCCACGACAAACGCCGCAATGCCCTTCGCGCCCGCCGACGGGTCGAGCGTGGCGAACACCGTGAAGATGCCGGCGACCGGCGCGTTGGTGATGTAGGTCTTGCGGCCGTCGAGCACGTAATGATCGCCGTCCCGCCGCGCCCTGGTCTGGATGCGGGCGGCATCCGATCCGGCGTTCGGCTCGGTCAGCGCGAAGGCGCCGATCATACGGCCGCTGGCGAGCTCGGGCAGATACCGGTCGCGAACCCGAGGCTGCGCAAAGAACTCGATCGCCTTTGATCCGATATGAACATTCACCCCGCTCAGATAGTAGAAGGCGGTGTGCGCCTTTGCGATCTCTTCGATCGCGAGGCAGCTGCCCAGCATCGAGAGGCCGAGCCCGCCGAATTGTTTCGGCGTGTTGGTGCCGAACAATCCCATTCGGCGCAGGCCGGCCATGGCGCTCTCCGGCACCTCGCCGGTTACCTCGATCGCGGCATCGTGGGGCTTGAGCTCGCTGCGCACGAATTCGCGCACCCGGCCTTGCAGAACGCGGAGATCGTCGGGAAGATCGAAATGCATGGCGGGCCCATATTTCGAATAATCTTCGAAAAATGTGCGCCACCATTCCGGCGGTGTCAACATTTTGCAGGAGCGCCGGCGAACAAGGCGGTGTTAGCAGGGTACTGGGTGAGAGCGGCCGGGAAGGTCGGAATTCTGTTCCCGATGCTTTCCGCCGCAAGTTTGTCCATTTCTTGCGCGATAAAACCACGAGTTGTGAGTAGGCAATCTGTCGCTGGGGGAAGAAATGACGCTGCACTCGCTTCGATCGGCTCGTTCCGTACGCATCATCATCGGCCTTGCCGCAGCCCTCGTGATCGGGCTTGCGTCGCCGGCTATTGCACAACGATCGCCTGCCGGCGATGCGCTGGCCCGCGTGCTTGTGCTCGGCACCGGCGGCACCATCGCGGGCCAGGCCAATGCACGCGCCGGCAATGCCTATGATTCGGGCAAGGTCAGCGCGGCGAACCTGATCGCCGCCATTCCAGGGATCGACAAACTCGCCCAGATCTCGGCCGAGCAGATCTCGTCGATCGGCTCGCAGGACATGAATGACAAGGTCTGGTTCGACCTCGTCAAGCGCATCCGCGCGGCGATCGACAACAAGGAAGTCGACGGCGTCGTCATCACGCATGGCACGGACACGATGGAGGAGACGGCCTTCTTCCTGCAAAACGTGCTGGACACCGAGATGCCGGTCGTGTTGGTCGGATCGATGCGGCCATCGACCGCGATCGGGGCCGATGGCCCGGCCAATCTCTACGAGGCGATGCGGGTCGCATCGGCGCCGGAATCCCGCGGCCGCGGCGTGCTCGTGGTGCTCAACGACACCATTCATGCGGCACGCTGGGTGCAGAAGACCAATACCACCAGCGTCGAGACGTTCCGTTCGCCCGACGCCGGTCCGGTCGGTTACGTCGACACGGGCTCGCTGCGCTTCCTGCAACCGGCCGCACCGGTCAAAACTGCCAAGCTGAAGCTGCCGGACGCGCCGCCCTTGCCGCGGGTCGACATCATCTATTCGCACGCCAACATGGATGCCGCGGAGGTCGAGGATGCGGTCAAGCGCGGCGCCAAGGGCATCGTGCTGGCCGGCGTCGGTGACGGCAATTCATCAAAGGGCGCGATCGATGCGCTGGCGGCCGCGGCGAAGCAGGGTGTAGTCGTGGTGCGTTCCACTCGGGTTGGCTCGGGCTATGTCAATCGCAACGTCGAAGTCGAGGACGACAAGCTCGGCTTCGCGGTCTCGCTCGATCTCAATCCGCAGAAGGCGCGTGTGCTGCTTGAGCTCTTGATCGCGAATGGCGTGACTGATTCCGCGGCGGTTCAACAGGCGTTCGGGCGGTAGACCGTCAGTTTTGACGCACCGCCCGCGGGTCTCGCCGCCGCCGGTTCCGCCGACGCTTGCGCTGCTCGCCGCGCCGCGAGCAGCAGGTCGCGCGCTTCCGCGATGCGCGATATCACGGTGGTGACGGGAACGCCGGCGACCTCGGCGATCTCCTTGTAGGAGAGATCGATCATTTCGCGCAGTGCGATGACCTCGCCGAGCGGCGCGGGCAGGTCGTCGACGAGTTGCCGAATCGTCGGCGGGGCGCGCCGGCCGGACGTTTCCTTGTTGCCGGCATCGTCCGTCGGCGAGCCGCGACGGCCTAGCATCTCGCCAAGCTTTTCCTGGCAGACGGTTTTGAGGATCGCGAGCAGCCAAGGCCTGATGGCGGTGCCGCGAAAGCCGTCGAACTGGCGCAGTGCGCGCAGGTAGCAGTCCTGCACCGCCTGTTCGGCGTCCGCCTCGGTTCGCATCAGCACCTGGGCGAACGCATAGGCATCGTCGAGCCACGGCAGGGCGGCGTCACGAAACTGCTGCGCCGTTTTATTCCCGGCTTTCGCACCTTGCATCATAGGGTTGCATCTCGTGAATAGCTTTACCGTCAATCGGCGGAGTGGTATCAGGCTCCCCGCCGGAGTCGTGGACCGTCGCGCCAAGCGTAGGGACAGGAACGACATGCGCACGCCGGGAAGAACGCGATCGTTCGTCGCCTCGTTTCGATCGATCGCGCTTTCGGAGCACGGATCATGTCCGAGACACAGGTGCCCAACCGGTTCTCGATCTTCCATCACGGGCTGGCGAAAGGGCCGGCCTATGAGGCGTGGCGCGAGGGCATCTGCCGCGGCTTCTGTCGGCTCGACGTCGGACCGACCGACAACAACCGCATCGATTGCCATAACGAGTTCACGCTGCTGCATACGGTCGCGATCGCGACGCCACGCGGCGGCTCGGCCCGCTTCGCCCGCACCCGCGCGCTTCTGGATGACGGCTGCGACGATCTCGTCCTGATCTTCGCGACGCGCGGCGCGGTGCAAGTCACACAGGGCAGCACGACGATCGAGCTCAAGCGCGGCCAGATGTGCCTCACCGAGATGAACATCGTCGGTACCGCCGATCTCACCCAGTCCGGCAGCTTTACGACAACGCGGTTTCCGCGGCGCCTTTTGCTCCAGGTCACCCCCATGGTGGAGACGCGACTGGCGCGCCCGCTCGGGCGCGAGCCGGCCTTGAGCGCGATGATCGAACGCTATTCGGCGCTCTGCACCGAACTTGCCGGTGATCTGGATGTGCCGGGCCAGCAGGCGGCGGCGCACCATCTTGCCGATCTGGTTGGCCTCGTGCTCGGCAACAGTGCCGAGCAGAAGGAGCTCGCCGCAAGGGACGGCGTGGCGAAGGGGCGGCTCGATCTGATGAAGGCCGATGTCCTGAAGAATCTCGACAATGGCAGGCTCACGATCGAGGCCATAGCAAGGGCGAATGCGCTGAGCACGCGCCAGGCGCAACGCCTGTTCGCGGCTGAAGGGACCACATTCTCGGAATATGTCCTGGAGCAGCGCCTGCTGCTGGCGCGCCGGCTGCTGCTGCACGCGCAGGGCGCCGACCGCAAGGTCAGCGACATCGCCTATACGGTCGGCTTCAACGATCTGTCCTATTTCCATCGCGCGTTCCGCCGCAAGTTCGGCGCAGCGCCAGCGGAGATGCAGATGGAACTGGGGCGCCAGCATTGAACGCGTTGCGCTGCTGACGTAGATCAGGGGATCAGCTCCACCCCAACGCGTGTGGTCTCAATGCCTCTCTGGACATGCGAACAATGCGGCGCGCAATTTCCCGAAACCGCGGCGCCGCCACCGTCCTGCCCGATCTGCGAGGACGAGCGGCAATATGTGAACTGGAACGGGCAGGCGTGGTTGACGCGCGAAGAGCTTGCGCAACGGCATCGGCTGGTCTGGCGGGACGATCTCGGGCTGGTTGGATTGGCGCTCGAGCCGTTCTTTGCGATCGGGCAGCGTGCGCTCTTGGTGCCCGACCGCGGCGGCTGCGTGATGTGGGACTGCGTGCCGCTCGCCACGCCCGAGGCGATCGCGCATGTCAGGTCGCTCGGCGGGCTGAAGGCGATCGCGATCTCGCACCCGCATTATTATGGCGCGGTCGTCGACTGGAGCGCGGCCTTTGACGACGCACCGGTCTATCTGCACGGCGACGACGCGCAATGGGTGACGCGGCCCTATCGGTCGATCGTGCCGTGGCAAGGCGACAGCCATCGCATCTCCGACGACATTCTCCTGGTGCGCGGCGGCGGCCATTTCGCCGGCGCCACCATGCTGCATTGGCGCAAGGGGGCGGACGGCCGCGGTGCGCTCTTGACCGGCGATATCGCGATGGTCGCGATGGACCGGCGTTCGGTCAGCTTCATGTATTCCTACCCGAACTACATTCCGCTCAACGCATCCGCGGTCCGCCGCATCGCGCGCACGGTCGAGCCGCTGGCGTATGATCGGATCTACGGCGCCTGGTGGGGCAAGAACATCGCAACCGGCGCCAAGGCGGCGTTCGACCGTTCGGTCGAGCGCTATATCGCGGCGATCTCGGACTGACGGGTTCCGGCCGCTCGTCTTGCCAGGCGGCGCGATCGCGCTATATCAGGGCTTTCCCGCCACTTACCGTTTGTCCGAGTTTCCGCATGACCACAACCGCCGCCGCCGAATCCCAGCCGTTCCAGGCCGAGGTTGCCGAATTGCTGCACCTGATGGTGCATTCGGTCTATTCCGAGACCGATATCTTCCTGCGCGAGCTGATCTCGAACGCGTCGGATGCCTGCGACAAGTTGCGCTATGAGGCGATCGCCAATCCCGGCCTGATCACCGACGGCACGCCGCCGGAGATCCGGATCGTCCCGAACAAGGCGGCCGATACGCTGTCCGTGGTCGATACCGGCATCGGCATGGAGCGTCAGGAGCTGATCGACAATCTCGGCACCATCGCGCGCTCCGGCACCAGATCGTTCCTGTCGAAGCTGACCGAGGCCAAGGACGGCGCCAATCTGATTGGCCAGTTCGGCGTCGGCTTCTATGCCGCCTTCATGGTCGCCGAGAAGATCGTCGTCACCAGCCGCCGCGCCGGCTCTGACGAAGTCTGGGTGTGGTCGTCTGAAGGCGGCAGCGGTTTCGAGATCGCGCCGGCGAGCGAGGAGGCCGCCCAGCGCGTCACGCGCGGCACCGAGATCGTGCTGCATCTGAAGAAGGACGCCGCCAAATATCTCGAGGCTTACGAGATCGAGCGCATCGTCCGCGAATATTCCGACAACATCCAGTTTCCGATCCTCTTGGTGCCGGAGGAGGGCGAGCCGCGCCAGATCAACTCGGCGAGCGCGCTGTGGCAGCGCTCGAAATCCGAGCTGACGCCTGAAGACTACGCGCAGGCCTACAAGCAGATCGCGGGCGCGTTCGACGAGCCGGCGATGACGCTGCATTACCGCGCCGAGGGCCGGCAGTCCTATGCTGTGCTGCTGTTCGCGCCGTCGCAGAAGCCGTTCGACCTGTTCCAGGTCGAGCGCAAGGGCAAGGTCAAGCTCTATGTTCGCCGCGTCTTCATCGCCGACGACGCCGAGCTGCTGCCCGCGTACTTGCGCTTCATCCGCGGCGTGATCGACAGCGAGGATCTGCCACTCAACATCTCGCGCGAGATGCTACAGAACAATCCGCAGCTCGCGCAGATCCGCAAGGCCGTCACCAGCCGCGTGATCGGCGAGCTGGAGCAGCTCGGCGAAAGGGAGCCGGAGACCTTCACAAAAATCTGGGACGCGTTCGGCCCGGTCATCAAGGAAGGCCTGTGGGAGGACTTCGAGCGCCGCGAGAAGCTCCTGGCGCTGGCGCGCTTCACCACGACGTCGGGCGAGAAGCGCTCGCTGAAGCAGATTGTCGACGACTTCAAGCCGAACCAGACCGAGATCTATTATCTGGTCGGCGACAGCGTCGAGCGGCTGAAGTCGAACCCGAAGCTGGAATCGGCGCGCGCCCGCGGCATCGAGGTGCTGCTGCTGACCGATCCGGTCGATGCGTTCTGGACCTCGGCGCCGCTCGAGTTCGGCGGCAAGCCGCTGAAGTCGCTGAGCCAGGGCGACGTCGATTTCGGCCTGATCCCGCTGGTCGACGACAAGCAGGACAAGAAGGACGAGCCCGCTGCCGATGCCGCGACCACGATCGCCGTAATCAAGGACGCGCTCGGCGCGCGCGTCTCCGATGTCCGCGCCTCGCAGCGGCTGACCGCGAGCGCGTCGTGCCTCGTCGCCGGCGGCGACGCGCGCGACCGCGCGCTGGAGCGGCTGCTCGCCCAGCAGAACCGCGGCGAGATCACCAAGCCGATCCTCGAGATCAATTTGCGTCATCCGCTGGTCGCCGCACTCGCGGCCGACACCGCGCAGGCGAAGGACCTGTCGCTCCTGCTGTTCGAGCAGGCGCAGATCCTCGACGGCGAGATGCCCGACGATCCGGCCGCCTTCGCCAGCCGCCTGAACCAGCTCGTGCTGCGGGGCTTGGGGAAGTAGGCGGCTCTAGTCGTAGCCCGGATGGAGCGAAGCGCAATCCGGGACAGGTCCATCGGTGGATAGCGCGACCCCGGATTGCGCTGCGCTCCATCCGGGCTACGCATTTGTGAGAGTGGCAAGGCTGTTCGGCGCCTCACCCCGGCGCTTGACAGCCTGCGGTCGCTTGATGTTATGTTATAACATAACATCAAGCGAATGCCCATGTCCCGCCGCGGCCCATCCCTCCAGCAACTGTTTGATCTCGATGCAAAAACTCCCCGTCACCATCTTGTCCGGCTTCCTCGGGGCTGGAAAGACCACTTTGCTGAACCACGTGCTGAACAACCGCCACGGCCTGAAAGTTGCGGTGATTGTGAACGACATGAGCGAGGTGAACATCGACGCCGACCTCGTCCGCGATGGCGGTGCGAACCTGTCCCGGACTGACGAAAAACTGGTCGAGATGAGCAATGGCTGCATCTGCTGCACCCTGCGCGACGATCTGCTGAAGGAGGTGCGCGCGCTCGCCGAGAGCGGCCGCTTCGATTATCTCCTGATCGAATCGACCGGCATTTCCGAGCCGCTGCCGGTCGCCGCGACCTTCGAGTTTCGCGACGAAAATGGACAGAGCCTCTCCGACGTCGCGCGCCTCGACACCATGGTCACGGTGGTCGACGCCGCCAATCTCTTGAAGGACTATGCCTCGACCGATTTCCTCAGCCAGCGCGGCGAGGCGCGCGACGGCGACAAACGCACCTTGGTCGATCTGCTGGTCGAGCAGATCGAATTCGCCGACGTCGTCGTGCTGAACAAGGTCGACGCCGCGACGCCGGCCGAGCGCGCGGCCGCGGTGACTATCGTGCGCGCGCTCAATCCCGACGCCGACCTCATCGAGGCGAACTTTGCAAATGTGCCGTTCGACCGCGTGCTCGACACCGGCCGCTTCGACCATGAACGCGCGCAGCAGCATCCGCTCTGGCACAAGGAGCTCTACGGCTTTGCCGAGCACGTGCCGGAGACCGAGGAATACGGCATCACAAGCTTCGTCTATCGCGCGCGGCGGCCGTTCGATCCGGTGCGGTTTCACGGCTTCCTGCGCGAGAGCTGGCAGGGCGTGATCCGCGCCAAGGGCCATTTCTGGATCGCGACGCGGCCGGACTGGTGCGGTGAGATGAGCCAGGCCGGCGCGATCGCGCGAACCGAAGGCCTCGGCTCGTGGTGGGCCGCGATCCCGCGCGAGCGCTGGCCGGATCATCCGGACTGGCGGCTGATGATGCAGCGGAGCTGGAACGATCTCTATGGCGATCGCCGGCAGGAGCTGGTCTTCATCGGCTCCGGCATGAACGAGGACGACATCCGCCGCCGGCTTGATGCCTGCCTCGTCGCGGGCAAGCCGGGCATGGACCCGCAGGCCTGGGCACGGCTGAGTGATCCATTTCCGCCGTGGAGGAGAACGGGCGAGGCGGCGTAATCACTGGCGGAACGTCGTAGCCCGGATGGAGCGCAGCGCAATCCGGGTCTTCCGCCGCGCGCGAGGTCCCCGGATTTCGCTGCGCTCCATCCGGGCTGCGCTGCTCCGTCATCCTGAGGAGCGCGAAGCGCGTCTCGAAGGATGTACGGCCCGGCTGGTGGCCGTCGACCCTTCGAGACGCGCGCCAAGGCGCGCTCCTCCAGCGACACCGGCGAAGCCGTTGCGCGGGGGTGACGGTGACAGAGGGCGCGGGCTCCGAGGGAAAACCCCGTCCCAACCCGCGCCGTATCTGCTAGAGAGTTTCGTGACAGGCGGAAACAACACGGCGTTGCGATGGCTGGCGGCAGCGAGATCTTCTACGGCGGCATTCCGGTATTTCGCGGCTTCGCGCGCCTGATGGATCCGGCGCTGTATGCGCCGCTGCCCGATGACTGGACGGTCGGCGTCGCCGATATCGTGGAGTCGACCAAGGCGATCGCGGCGCAGCGCTACAAGGCGGTCAACATGGCCGGTGCCGCGGTGGTTGCCGCCGTCACCAACGCGCTGGATGGCCGCGAATTCCCGTTCGTGTTCGGTGGCGATGGCGCAAGCTTCGCGGTCGCACCAGCCGATCTCGACAGAGCGCGCGACGCACTCGCCGCAACCGCGCGCTGGGTGCGCGATGATCTCGATCTGGTGCTGCGGGTGGCATTGGTGCCGATCGCCGCGATCCGCGCCGCGGGTGTCGACGTGCGCGTCGCGCGCTTCGGGCCATCGGCCAATCTGTCCTATGCGATGTTCTCCGGCGGCGGTCTTGCGTTTGCCGATGCCGCGATGAAGCGCGGCGAGTTCGCGCTCGATCCGGCGCCTGAGGGCACGCAGCCCGATCTGTCCGGCCTGTCCTGCCGCTTCGAGGTGATGCCGTCGGCGCGTGGCGTCATCCTCTCGGTGCTGGTGCTGCCGGCGAACGACGCCGATCCCGCCGCCTTCCGCAAGGTGATCGAAGACCTCGTCGTGCGGATCGAGAAAAGCCCCGATGCGGGACGGCCGGTGCCATCGGGCGGCCCGCCGCTGCGCTTTCCGCCGCAGGGCATCGAATACGAAGCGCGCGCCAGGCGATTCGGCGGACCGCTTGCGATGCGGCGCGCCGCGGTGCTGGGTTTTGCGTTGTGGGCGTTTGTCGTGTTTCGGCTCGGCCTCAAGGTCGGCACGTTCGCGCCAAAACTCTATTTGCAGCAGGTGGTCGAGAACTCCGACTTCCGCAAGTTCGACGACGGCCTGCGCATGATCCTGGATTGCACGCCGGAGCTTGCCGCCGAGCTCGAGCAGCGCCTGGTCTCCGCCGCCGCGCAGGGCATCGTGCGCTATGGCCTGCACGAGCAGGATGCAGCGATGATGACCTGCTTCACGCCGTCGGTGATGCGCGCCGACCACGTCCACTTCATCGACGGCGCCCGCGGCGGCTACGCCTCGGCCGCCACCGTGCTGAAGACGCGCGCGGTGTAAATCAGCTCCAGCCGTACGCGCGATGCACCTCTCCCGCTTGCGGGGGAGGTCGGCGCGCGGAGCGCGACGGGTGGGGGCTCTCTCCACAATATGACTCGTGGGGAGAACCCCCACCCCAACCCTCCCGCGCAAGCGGGAGAGGGGGCACAGCTTCTCCGCGGTTACTACTTGGCTAAGAATTACCGTCCCACGCGCGTCCAGGTCTCGCCGCCGCACAGGGCGCCGACACAGCCTTCGACGCGCAGCGTGCTCTCGCCGGTGACCGAGACGCTGCTCGCATAGGTGCCGCCATCGTCGGCATTGTAGATCTGGCCCGACCATTTGCCCGCGGCAACCGGCTGCATGCCGGAGAACAGCGGCAGCCCGATGATCGGCCGGTTGGCCAGCGACGGATTGGGATTCTTGTTGTCGACCTGCGGCTTGCCCGTCATCGGATCGATCGGGTCGCGCAGGCTCACCACCACGCCGCAGATGCCGCCGCCGCATTTGCTGACCTTGACGCGGGCGTCGCCGGCCTGGGTCTGCCAGACGCCGAAAGGCTCGGGCGCGCCCTGCGCATGCGCGGCAGGCACAGCAAGTGCCGTCGCAATGATTGCGATCACGAATCCGAATTTGCAGGCCATGACGTGTTCCCCAAGAGGTCGGCCTGCATAACAAGTCGAAAGATTTCTGCAATGTAATAATCGCCCGATCAGGCGGGTACGATCCGGAAAAGTTTTGTAGCTTTTTTCCGAGGCCGCCATGCTCCGGCAAGGCTCGGAAGGGTGGCGGTGTCTTGTCGCGACCGAAAGCGCAGCGCGAGCCCCGGCCCTCCGGGTCTAGCCCCAGCGGGTCAGCTTGATCGACACGATGGTCGCGAGGCCGAAGGCCACCATCGCACCTCCGACCAGCGCAAACAGCGTCCACGCCGGGGCGCTCGCGGTGGCGAGCCACCAGCCGCCGATGCCGACCAGCAGCAGGCGGATAGTCCCGGCCAGCACCGGCCCGCCGACCTTGGCCGCGCCTTGCGAGGAAAAATACAGGCAGACGCCGACGCCGAAGAAGCCGAATCCCGGGCCGGCTAGCGCGAAATAGGACGAGGCCGCGGCAGTCACGCCGGGATCGGTGGTGAACAGCGCAATCCACAGCGTCGGCTTGAGTGCGACCACGAGGCCGACCACTCCGACGACAAGTCCGGCGACCGTGCCGGCGGTCCATGCCACCTTGCGAGCCCGCGTCACCAGTCCCGCACCAACAGCCATGCCGACCATCGGCACCGAGGCGACGCCGACCGCGAATGCGATCGGGATCAGCAGGAATTCCAGCCGCGAGCCCATGCCGTATCCGGCCAGCGTCTCGGTGCCGAAGCTAGCGAGGATCTTGGTGAAGATCAGGATCGTCAGCACGCTCTGCAGCGGCGACAGGCAGGAGATCGCGCCGACCTTGAGGATGTCCAGGAACATCGCGCGCTGGAAGCCGAAGGCGGCGAAGTCGAGCTTGAGCCGGCTGCGGCCAGAGGCGAGATACCAGGCGAGGAAGATCGCACCACACGTGAACGCCGTGAGCTGGCCCGCGGCGACGCCACGCATGCCGAGGCTCGGCATGCCGAACAGCCCGAGGCCGAACACGCCGCCGACCGCGATCTGGATCATCGAGACGGTGATCAGCGTCATCGAGGGGACGCGCATGTCGCCGGTGCCGCGCACGACGGAGGCAAGCGTGTTGACCAGCCAGATCGAGATCGCGCCGGAGAACAGCACCTGCGAGTAGTGCATCGATTGTTCGAGCACGCCGCCGCGGCCGCCGAGCAGCGCATAGAAGTTTTGACCGAAGCCCAGCATCATCACGGTGAAGAACAATCCGGCGCACCCACCGATGATCGCCGCATGCAGCGCCAGGTCGGCGGCGCGGTCGCGGTCGCCGGCGCCGAGCGCGCGGCTGATCGCCGACGAGACGCCGCCGCCCATCGCGCCGGCCGACATCATCTGCGTCAGCATCGCGAACGGAAACACCAGCGCGATGCCGGCCAGCGGCTCGGTGCCGAGCCGGCCGATATAGGACGTCTCGGCGACCGCGACCAGCGTCGAACCGAACATCGCTATGGTGTTGGGGACCGCGAGCTTGAGCAGCGTCGGCAGGATCGGCGCCGTCAACAAATGATCGACCGGTACCGCAGGCGTGGCCGCGGCCGGGTTGATGTCGTCGATCGAGGCATCGATGGTCATGCGTCACGGCTCACTTCGCAACCGGGAGAGGGGCGCACTGCAACTCGACGCCAGTAAACCAGGCTCGCAATCAATAAATGATGATCGACATGTTACGTGTTCGGGCTGGTGCTCGCCACCCGCGCTCGCGCAGGGGTCACCACGGCAGGCCGCATAGGTCGATCTTGCCCTGGCGCGGCGCGCGGACGATGTCGTTGACGAACGGCGCCATCGCCTCGAAGCGGATCTGCCCGGAAGGCTGTTCGCAAGTGACTTCGCCGGCGAAGGGATGCCAGCCGCGCGCCTGATAGAATGCGAAATTGTGCGGCTCGCAGAATAAGATTGCAAATTTCACCGCGTCATTGGCACGAATGGTGTGCACGGCGGCATCTAACGCGAGTGACGCATAGCCGCGCCGCCGGCAGTCCTCGCGGGTCGCAACCCCGCCGATGCCGCCGACATGCACCTTGTGGCCGTTCCAGGTGATGGTCCGGAAATAGATACCGACGTGGCAGGCGAGCCCGCTGTCGTCGGGTGCATCGAGAAACACGCGCAAATCCGCGTGAGCCCATTTGATGTCCGCCCACTGCTTGTTCTCCATGATATCCGGGCTCCAAACCGCCCGGAGCAGCGGCTCGGCGCGCCGCCACGACGCATCTCCGTTGAGAATGTCGATTTCGATGCTCATCGTCTCAAGTCCCTGGTCTTGGTCCTCGGCTGCGCCGATCTGTCATACACGATCTGAAAATGCGGTGTTTCTCCGCCGTGGAACCTTCTATAAGGGGGACCCGTTAAGTGTAGTCTCCCACCCTCTGTTGGACATTACCCCATGACCTTCACGCTACCCGATCTGCCCTACGCCCACGACGCCCTTGCGCCCTACATGTCCAAGGAAACGCTGGAGTTTCACCACGACAAGCATCACCAGGCCTACGTCACGAACGGCAACAACGCGATCAAGGGGACCGAATTCGAAGGCAAGTCCCTCGAGGAGATCGTGAAGACCTCGTTCGGCAAGAACGCGGCCGTCTTCAACAATGCCGGTCAGCACTACAACCACATCCACTTCTGGAAGTGGATGAAGCCGAATGGCGGCGGCAGCAAGCTGCCCGGCCGGCTGGAGAAGAAGATCAACGAGGATCTCGGCGGCTTCGAGAAGTTCAAGACCGACTTCGCCGCCGCCGGCGTTGGCCAGTTCGGCTCCGGCTGGGCCTGGCTGCAGGTCAAGGGCGGCAAGCTCGAGATCGCCAAGACCCCGAACGGCGAGAACCCGCTGGTCCATGGCGCGGTGCCGATCCTCGGCGTCGACGTCTGGGAGCACTCCTACTACATCGACTACCGCAATCGCCGTCCGGACTATCTGAAGGCGTTCGTCGACAGCCTCGTCAACTGGGATTACGTCGACGAGCTGTTCGGCAAGGCCGGCTGATCGCAGATCGCAATTCGGCTCGACCCTCTTACCCTCCCCTGGAGGGGGAGGGTCGACGCGAATGAAATGAGCGGCGGGGTGGGTGACGGTCTATCCACGCGCGACACTGTCCGTGTTGAGAGATCACCCCACCCCGTTTCGCATTCCGCTTCGCTTCATGCGAACCGACCCCCCCTCCAGGGGAGGGTGAGCTCTTGAGCGGCGCGTATTGTGAGCTTCTCGACACACCAGCGGGGGCATTGGTGGGTAACGCGGCAAGCTATCTCCTCGTCTTCTTCGGCGGCGGCCTCGGCGCAACGCTGCGGCAGCTGATCAATGTCACCTGCGCGCGCTGCATCGGCACCGCGTTTCCCTACGGCACCTTCATCATCAACATCACGGGCTCGACCGTGATGGGCCTGATCGCCGGCTATCTCGCCTTCAAGGGCGAGGCCTCGCAGCCCTGGCGGCTGTTCCTGATGACCGGCATCCTCGGCGGCTACACCACCTTCTCCGCCTTCTCGCTCGACACCGCGCTGCTCTATGAGCGCGGCGAGCTCGGCCTTGCGGCGCTGTATGTCGCGGGCTCGGTGGCCTTGTCGATCGCGGGTCTGTTCGCCGGGCTTGCGATCGTCAGGCATTTGACCTGAGACTCTCTCAGTCGTCATTCCGGGGCTCGCCAACGGGTCGCGCGAACGCGCGCCCGATGACCCGGAATCCATTCATCCACCAGTGATGCGGCCTGATGGATTCCGGGCTCGTGCTTCGCACGCCCCGGAATGACGGGGAGAGGGGCCCCATGCCACTGAGTTGCCCGACGGCGCAGCCCCCGCAGCAAGAATATTTCGCTTTATCAGAAATGAAACTCAGTGTATGGTTCGCCCGTCTCACCCGATCGAGGGGCGGAACGAACAGCAAAGCTCGGACAATCATGTCGCGAGAATGCGGAAGTTTGACTCAACAAGTGGTGCAACAAACTCAGTGTCGTCCCGGCCTAGTGCGCAATTGCGCACGGAGGCCGGGACCCCATAACCACTGAAGGTGATTGTTGCGCGACGCTGGGGCCACAGCCCTCTTCAACGACACAACCCTGTGGTTATGGGTCCCTGCTTTCGTGTTTGGTCCCTGCTGATTGGTTGGATGGAATCGGTGTAGAACGAGGCGTGGCCTTTGTCAGGGAGCACCTCGTGTCATGGAACTGAACCTGCACGCGAACGCCACCACGACACCAAAGACGCGCGCCTACATCCAGCGCAGCAAGAAGTCGGTTGCCCAGTTGGCGGCTGAACTGGGGGTCAGCGAGACCACGATCTACCGCTGGCGCGGCCGCACCACGGTTGGAGACCGTTCGCACCGGCCGAACAACCTCACGACCAGCCTGTCGGCCGTCGAAGAGCGAGCGGTTTGCGAGTTGCGGACGTCGCTGCAGTTGCCGCTGGACGACATCGTCGAGGTGATGCAGCGATGCATCAATGCCAAGCTGTCCCGCAGCGCCATTCACCGCTGCCTGCAGCGCAATGGCATCAGCCGGCTTGCCAAGCCTGACAAGCCCAAGCCCGGTATCTTCGAGACCGCCAGCATCGGCTTTATCCATATCGACGTGAAGTATCTGCCGGCTCTGCAACGCCGCACCAGCTATGCTTTCGTCGCCATCGACCGCGCCACCCGCTACGTCTTTGTCGAGATCCATTCCAGGCGGGACGGAGCCACCGCGACCGGCTTCCTCAAACGCTTCCTGGCCGACTTCTCGCACGAGGTTCACACCATCCTGACCGACAACGGCGCCGAGTTCACCGACCGCTTTGCTGTCGACAAGAAGAACAAGCCGGTCGGGAAACCGTCCGGCGACCACCCCTTTGATCAGGTCTGCAAGCAGCGCGGCATCCAGCATCGCCTGACCAAGCCCTACCACCCGCAGACCAACGGTCTCGTTGAACGCTTCAACCGCCGTATCGCCGAAGCCATTGGCCGCGAACAAAAGCGCGGCAGTGCAAGGCGCACCTTCATCGACCATGCCGATCGGGACGCCTTCATCGCCAAGTTCGTCCACGACTACAACCGAACTCGCCTCAAATGCCTCGGCTACCTGGCCCCAATGCAGGCCCTCGCCAATCACACGGGACCAAACACGTAGGTCGTACCACACATTCGGTGTCGTCCTGGCGAAAGCCAGGACCCATTACCCCAATCTCAATTGTTGCACGACGCGGGGGCCACGATCCGCTTCATCACCGATTGCGGTGGTTATGGGTCCTGGCCTTCGCCAGGACGACGGGGCAGGAGGCGTGCGGCATCACCCCACCATCCGGCGAATCCATTCATCTGCGGAACCCGCCAACCGCCTCGGCCGGCGGCATTTCCCGCCTCCAAATTTCCCTTTGGTAACCTCGCCTTAACCATGATTAGCGTTTGGTTAGGGTCGGAATGCCGCGTGAAAAGCCCTCGTTTTGACATGTTGGCAGGGGAAGCAGGGCCCGGCTTTGGACGGGCCCCCCATGCGATAGATGCAAGAGGCTTTCGCGCAGTTTCGCCGCGCCTGATGCGGCCGTGGAATCGGTGCCGATTGGCGGCCCGCCTGATGGGGACACTTGCGTTGAGAGGATATTGCCGATGAATCCCGCCGACGTGGCTCAGTCAACTCTGCCACTGGCATCGAGCGATGTGTCGCTGATCGCGCTGTTCTGGCAGGCTCATTGGGTCGTCAAATGCGTGATGTTGGGACTTTTGTCCTGCTCGGTGTGGGTCTGGGCGATCGCGATCGACAAGATCCTGCTCTACGCCCGCACCAAGCGGGCGATGGACAAGTTTGAGCAGGCGTTCTGGTCCGGCCAGTCGATCGAGGAACTCTACCGGGCGCTTTCGGCCAAGCCGACCCAGTCGATGGCGGCCTGTTTCGTGGCGGCGATGCGGGAGTGGAAGCGCTCCTTCGAGAGCCAGTCCCGGTCCTTTGCCGGCCTGCAGGCCCGGATCGAGAAGGTCATGAACGTCTCGATCGCCCGGGAAGTGGAGCGGCTGGAACGGCGGCTGCTGGTGCTCGCCACCGTCGGCTCGGCCGGCCCCTTTGTCGGCCTGTTCGGCACCGTCTGGGGCATCATGTCGAGCTTCCAGTCGATCGCGGCCTCGAAAAACACCTCCCTGGCGGTGGTGGCGCCCGGTATCGCGGAAGCGCTGTTTGCCACCGCAATCGGCCTGATTGCCGCAATTCCGGCGACTATTTTCTACAATAAGTTCACCTCGGAGGTGAACCGGCAGGCCGCGCGCCTCGAGGGGTTCGCCGACGAGTTCTCCGCCATCCTGTCGCGTCAGATCGACGAGCGGGGCTAGAGCATGATCCGAAAAAGTGGAGGCCGGTTTTCCGAAAGGATCATGCTCAAACAAAGAACTGAACTTATGATGGTCACTGTTGTGAGCGCACGATCATGGCGATGAGCATGGCAGGGTCCGGCGGTAGTGGCAGACGCCGCCGCGGGCGCAAGCCGGTCATGGCCGAGATCAACGTCACGCCGATGGTCGACGTGATGCTGGTGCTGCTGATCATCTTCATGGTCGCCGCGCCGCTGATGACGTCGAACATCGACATCGACCTGCCGGTCGCGAGCGGCGGCAAGTCGATCTCGTCGAACCAGCCGCCGCTGACGTTGTCGGTGAAGCGCACCGGCGGCGGCTGCAACTCGAATGTCGAGCTCTATCTCGGCGACGCGCCGATCACGGCCGCCGACTTTCCGGCCAAGATCAAGGCGATCGGAGACGCCCGGTCGGATGCCGAAAAGGTGGTCTATCTCCGTGGCGACAAGGATGTCTGTTACACGGATATGATGAAATTGCTCGGGGAGGTCCGGGCGGCGGGATTCAAGGCGAATATCGTCATCATCCCGGAAGGTGGATAGGGCCAATGTGCGGCAAGGCACGGGGAAGCCTGATTTGAAGGTCAAGGTCGACAAGACTCTGGCGGCATCGATTGTCCTGCACGTCCTCGTGATCGGGTGGGGCCTCGTGTCGTTTTCGACCAGGGCGTACGTGATGCCCGAAGAGGAGTCGGTCGCGGTCGACGTGATCTCCGCCGACCAGCTCTCCCATGTCATGACCGGCCAGAAGGACGGCAAGAAGGAAAATCCCAAGCCGCTGGTCGACAAGGTCGCCGAGGCCAAGCCGGTCGACGACACCGTCGGCAAGGTCGAAGAGAAGAAGCCGCCTGTCGTGACCGACACCGCGCCGCAGCCGGCGCCGAAGGTGGAGAAGCCGGAAGACAAGAAGCCGGATCCGCCGAAGAAGGTCGAGAACAAGCCGAAGGAAGAGCCGAAGCCGGTCGAGAAGAAACCCGATCCGGTGAAGCCCGATCCGATCGCCGAAGCAATCAAGAAGGAAGAGAAGAAGCCGCCGCCGAAGCCTGTCGCGCAGGCCGCCAAGCCGCCGCCGGAGCAGAAGCCGAAGGATCGCGTGTTCGACCAGAGCAAGATCGCAGCGCTGCTCGACAAGCGGGACCCGACGCGCGCCGCGGCGACCGGCGATGCACTGAACGCCAACGCTGCGCTCGGCACGGCGAAGGGCAAGGCCGCCGACAACTCCGCGACCTGGGGCGCGATGTTCCGGCAGCAGGTCGAACGCTGCTGGAAGAAGCCTTACGGTGGAATAGAGGCGCAGATGGCGGAGGCCGTGTTCTCAATCCATTTGAAGCGCGATGGTACGCTGGAAGGCATGCCGGTCGTGGTGGGAACGGCGAAGACGCCCTACCTTCGGGTGTATCAGGAGAGCGGCTTGCGCGCGATCATCGAGTGCCAGCCCTATCGATTGCCTCCAGGTTTCTTTGAGGAGTGGCAGTTCTTTGAGCCGGCCTTTACCGAGAGGCAGAGCTGAGAATGCGCGCCACTGTTTACGAGCATGAGTTCGAGCGATGATTGACAAGACCCGATTGCCTGAAGCGCTGTTTCGTCCGAGCCGCCGGCAGGTCCTGTCCGGCATGGCGTCCGCCGGCGTGATGCTGAGTGGTCTCACCGGCCCCGCATCCGCTCAGAAGCGGATCACCATCACCGAGGGCGAGTTTGCGCCGGTGCCGATCGCGATCCCGAATTTCGCCGCCGGCACGCCCGGCGACGCCGAAGTCGGCGTCGGCGTCACCCAGGTGATCACCAACAACCTGAAGCGGAGCGGCTTGTTCGCGCCGATCGATCAGGCCGCCTATCTCGAGAAGCAGATCAACATCGACGCGGCGCCGAACTTCAACAACTGGAAGAGCATCAACGCGCAGGCGCTGGTGACCGGCCGCATGACACGCCAGGGCAACGGGCGCGTGAAGGCGGAATTCCGCCTCTGGGACGTCAACACCGGCCAGCAGCTCGCGGGCCAGCAGTACGACACCTCGGCCGAATACTGGCGGCGCATCGCGCACATCATCTCCGACCAGATCTACGAGCGCATGACCGGCGAGAAGGGCTATTTCGATACCCGCGTCGTGTTCGTCGACGAGAGTGGCGCTGCGGATCGCCGCGTCAAGCGGCTGGCGCTGATGGACCAGGACGGCGCCAATGTGCGCTATCTGACCCGCGGCTCGGACCTGGTGCTGACGCCGCGCTTCTCGCCGTCGACCCAGGAAATCACCTACATGGAGTTCGGCCAGGGCGACCCGCGCGTCTACCTGCTCAACATCGAGACCGGCCAGCGCGAGATCGTCGGCAACTTCCCGGGCATGTCGTTCTCGCCGCGCTTCTCGCCCGATGGCCAGCGCGTCATCATGAGCCTGCAGCAGGGCGGCAACTCCAACCTGTTCGTGATGGATCTGCGCTCGAAGTCGATGACGCGGCTGACCGACACGCCGGCGATCGACACCTCGCCGTCCTACGCGCCCGACGGCACGCGGCTCTGCTTCGAATCCGATCGCGGCGGCAAGCCGCAGATCTACGTGATGCCGGCAACCGGCGGCGCGGCCCAGCGCATCTCGTTCGGCGACGGCACCTATTCGACGCCGGTGTGGTCGCCGCGCGGCGACTACATCGCGTTCACCAAGCAGGGTGGTGGGCAGTTCGCGATCGGCATCATGAAACCGGACGGCTCCGGCGAGCGCATCCTGACGTCGGGCTTCCACAATGAAGGCCCGACCTTTGCGCCGAACGGACGCGTCGTGATGTTCTTCCGCGATCCCGGCGGCAACAGCGGTCCGTCGCTGTTCACCATCGACGTTTCCGGGCGCAACGAACTGCGGGTGCCGACCCCCGGTTTTGCCTCCGACCCCGCCTGGTCTCCGCTGTTGTCGTGAGGCTCGCGCAGAGTTGCTCCAGGGAACCCCGTGGCGGTCGGCACTTCTTACCTAGCGCACTGAAACTTATGCCGAATTTCGGCTACTAGTAGATCGCGGCAACGACTCGCTAACGATGTTCCCTCAGAAAGACTTCACCTGCGATCAGTAAGAGTGCGAGCTGAAAAGGACGCGCGCTCTCACAATGCAGTTTGCAAGTCAGACGGGAGAACCGGACCAGTCGATGTCGCCGACGATCTCCGCGGCGCTGGTCGATTCCCTGTTCATGAACCCCGCGCCCATGATCTTCGGCGCCTTCGGCCCCGCCATTGCGGGCGCCGTGATTGCGTTCGTCACCGGCAATCTGCTGTCCTGGCTGTGCGTGCCGCTGTTCATCGTGGTGGGTCTGGCGCGCGCGCTGCAGATGTACCGCTATCAGCAGCGCAGTTCCGGTCTCACCGTCGAAGAGTCCGTGACGTGGGAAAAGCGCTACCGGATCGGCAGTCTCGCCTACGGCATCACGCTCGGCCTATGGGGCGCAGCCGTGCTGCTCACGACCAGCGATGCCGCCGCGCACATGCTTTGCGTGACCACGGTGGTCGCCTACACCTCGGCGGGGGTAGGGCGGACCTTCGGCCGGCCGCAGATCTTCCACCAGCATCTGTTGATGTCGATCGGTCCCCTGATCGCGGCGCTGATGTATGTCGGCGGTCCCTATCACATCGCCCTTGCGCTGCTCAGCCTGGTGTTCTTCAGCGCCATCCGGCATCTCACCTCCAGCCTGCAGCGCATCTACGTCAACGCCTGGATCGCCAAGGAGCGCGAGGCGGCGCTGGCGGGCCAGTTCGATACCGCCCTGAACAACATGCCGCACGGCCTGTGCATGTTTCGCGGCGACGGACGCCTTGCGGTGATGAACCACCGCTTCATCGAGATGATGCAGCTGTCCGACGATTTCGTGCAGCGCGGCGCCAGCGCGACCGACATCTGCAATGCCTGCGTGCTGTCCGGCGCGATCTCGGCCGCGGCCGCACAACAGATTCTCTACGAGATCGAGAGCTCCCAGCGCGGCGACATCGTCACCAGCGACCCCGATCCGGCCCAGAACCGTTCGCTGGACTGGACGTTCCAGCCGATGGCAGGCGGCGGCACGGTCTTGCTGGTCGAGGACATCACCGAGCGCAAGGACGCCGAGGCCAGGATCAGCCATCTCGCGCGCTACGACGAGCTGACCGCGCTGCCCAACCGCGTCAATTTCCGCGACGAGATCGGCCGGCTGCTCGCCATGCATCACGGCGACCATCGCTCCGCATTGCTGTTCGTCGACCTCGACCAGTTCAAGCAGGTCAACGATACGCTCGGCCATCCCTGCGGCGACCAGCTGCTCTGCGCGGTCGCCGAACGGCTGCGCGAGATGCTGCGTCCGGAGGATTTCGTGGCCCGGTTCGGCGGCGACGAGTTCGTCGTGTTCCAGCAGAACATCCATTCGCATGAGGACGCCGCCGCGCTGGCGCGGCGCATCGTCGACCGCCTCAGCGAGCGCTACAAGATCGACAACCATCTGGTCGAGATCGGCGCCAGCGTCGGCATCGCGATGACTGCGCCCGGCGTCGGCGCCGACACGCTGCTGAAGAACGCCGACATGGCGCTCTACCGTGCCAAGGCCGACGGCCGCGGCACCTTCTGCTTCTTCCGCGACGAGATGGCCCAGACTGTCGAGGCCCGCCGCATCCTCGAGCTCGATCTGCGCAAGGCGCTCGCCAACGAAGAATTCGAGCTGTTCTACCAGCCACTGATCAACCTGAAGTCTGGCAAGGTCTCGACCTGCGAGGCGCTGCTGCGCTGGAACCATCCGGCGCGCGGCACGGTCTCACCAGTCGACATCATTCCGGTCGCCGAGGACATGGGCCTGATCGTCGATCTCGGCCGCTGGATCCTGCGCAAGGCCTGCATGGAATGCATGAAGTGGCCGGAGGCAGTGAGCGTCGCGGTCAATTTCTCGCCGCAGCAGTTCCATCAGCGCGACGTGCTGAGCGAGGTCCGCTACGCGCTCGAGGTCTCCGGTCTGCCGGCGCAGCGCCTCGAGATCGAGATCACCGAATCCTCGCTGCTGCACAACACTGAGCTGACCCACGACGTGCTGTCGCAACTGCGCTCGCTCGGCGTGCGGATCTCGCTGGATGATTTCGGCACCGGCTACTCGTCGCTCAGCTATTTGCACAATTTCCCGCTGCAGAAGGTCAAAATCGACCGCTCCTTCCTCGAAGGCATCGACAGCGATCGGCCGCTGACCTTGCTGCGCGGCGTGGCGCGGCTGTCCGCGGACCTCGGCATGTCGGTGGTGGTCGAGGGGATCGAGACCAATGAGCAGCTCGAACTGATCAGCGCCGACGGCGCGGTGACCGAAGCACAGGGATACCTGTTCAGCCGGCCGGTTCCCGCGGTGCGCATCCGCCAGCTGCTCAACGCCTCGCACGGCCGTCGGGCCGACGACCAGCTGCACGTGGTTCCCTCGCGCTCGATCGCTTGAGCTAGCGCAATTTCCTCAATCGATAGTTGTGGGAGCCTTCGACCGCTCGAAATGCACCCTTGCGGTTAGAGGTTAACTGTATTGCCGCGATTGCTTTGACGAAAATTAAGAAGCTGTTAATCTTTTGGCTCGCGCGTTGAAGTTGTTGAGTGTTTCAGGGAGTGCCATATGAGGTCCGCGGCCGAAGCCATCAAGCCCGCGACAGGAAGGCTTGCGGACCCTCTGGATCAAGTCGACTACCGTCTCGCTCAGACCCCCGAACAGAAAGACGAGATCTACCGGCTTCGCTACCGGGCCTATCTGCGCGAAGGCGCGATCCGGCCCTCGGCGGACGAGCGCGTCGTCGATCAGTTCGACGATGCGCCGAACGCCTGGGTGTTCGGCGTCTATCTGCAAGGCGAGCTCTGCAGCTCGATCCGCATCACCGTGGCGACACCGGAGTGGCGCTCCTCGCCGACGCTCGACGTGTTCGGCGACGTGCTGCTGCCGAAGCTCGATCAGGGTCTGGTCTTCATCGATTCGACGCGCTTCGTCGCGGACCCCGACAAGGCGCGGAACAATCCGGAACTGCCCTATGTCACGGTGCGGCTCGGCTCGACTGCGGGCGTGCATTTCAACGCCGATTACGGCCTGGCGCCGGTCCGGCCCGAGCACATGGCGTTCTACCGGCGTGTGTTCCTGCATGAGACCTGGTCGGAACCGCGGCTCTACCCGGGGCTAGTGAAGCCGGTCGGGTTAATGGCGTCGCATCTGCCGACCGTGCGGGAACGTGTGCTCGCCCGCTATCCGTTCCTGCGCTCGAGCGCCTTCGAGCGGCGGATGTTGTTTGAGCGGGAAGGCCAGTTGCAGCCCGACGGTATCGTCCGGCCGTATGAGCGCGCCTCGATCGTGCCGAATCCCTGAGCAAACCGGCGTTCTGATCAATCTGACATCGATCGACTGTTGCGCGCGGGCCAAATTGTCCTGCAAAAGCGGCCGGTTCCAGCGAACCTTGCCTTCCCTTCACCATCGCGCCACATTTGCCACCCATTAACCATCGGGGGCGCTTTTCGCCATTGCCTGGCATTTGATCGGCTCTAGCAAGGTCTCGTCAAGGTTGACGGAACGTTCGCTTAACCATCGCCCTGTAGACCCAATGGACAGTACGAAGAGCGTGAGCGTGGAGGCTCCGGAATGAAACATCAGATGCGTATCCTCCAGGGTATGAAGCTGGCTGCGGTTCTGGCGGTGGCGTTGTCGATGGGTGCCTGTGCCAACAAGAACCCGCTGGACGCCAATGGCGCGATCGGCGGCGCCGCGACGCCGGGCAGCCAACAGGATTTCGTAGTCAATGTCGGCGACCGTGTGTTCTTTGAGAGCGATCAGACCGATCTCAGCCCGCAGGCGACAGCGACCCTCGACAAGCAGGCGCAGTGGCTGCAGACCTACAACCGTTATTCCTTCACCATCGAAGGTCATGCCGACGAGCGCGGCACGCGCGAATACAACATCGCGCTCGGTGCGCGTCGTGCCCAGTCGGTTCGCGCCTATCTCGCTTCGCGCGGCATCGATCCGAGCCGCATGCGTACCATCTCCTACGGCAAGGAGCGCCCGGTCGCGGTCTGTAACGACATCTCCTGCTGGTCGCAGAACCGCCGCGCCGTCACCGTGCTGAACGCCAGCTCCTGACGCGATCCTGGATGGGTTTTTCAAGCCGGCGCCTTCGGGCGCCGGTTTTGTTTTGGCCGCGTGAAAGCCTGACCCGGCTTCATCAAGATGAACGAAGCTGCGTGCAATTGGCCGCTTGCTTGTTCCATCGTCCGTACTAAACCGGTATCCGCGACGCTGTCCCAGATTTGAACTGCAAGTCACAATTCTGGCGTACTCCGTCCCTCAAAGTCGCGCGCTTTTCACGTCGATCTCGTCGTCAGGGCAAAATGTCATCCAGGCTTCATTTTCTTTCCTCCGCCGCGGCGATCGCGGCGCTGCTCGCCGTTTCCGCACCAGCGTTTGCCCAATCCGACGATTCCGATGCCGAGATGCGGATCGAGCGGCTGGAGAACCAGCTGCGGCAACTGACCGGGCAGAACGAGGAGCTGCAGTACCGCAACCGCCAGCTCGAGGAGCGCCTGCGCCAGCTCGGCGGCCAGCCGCCTGTCCCGAATGGACAGCCTCCGGCGGCCCAGCCCGGTGTCGCGGCGGTGCCGCCGGCGCAGCAGGGGTACCCGCAGGCGCAGCCGGGCTACGCCCAGCCGCAGGGCCAGCCGCAGCAAGGATACGGCCGGCAGCCGCAGGGCGGCTATGACCAGCAGCAGATCGCAGCGCCCGCCCCGATCGTGCAGGAGCCGGCGGCGGCGGCTCCCGGCCGCCGTGGCCGCGGCGATGCCTTCGATCCGACCCAGAATCCGAATGCCCCCGGCGCTCCGCGCGTGCTCGGTGGCGGCGGCCAGATGCCGATGCAGAACGACGCGGCGGTCGGCGCGCCCGGCGGCCGCGGCGCGGGCGAGCCGCTCGATCTCGGCAACACGAGCCCGCAGCGGGCGCCCGGCGCGAGCGCGGCCCTGACCACATTGCCGCCGTCGGCGACGCCGAAGGACGAGTTCGACCTCGGCATCGGCTACATGCAGCGCAAGGACTATGCGCTCGCCGAAGAGACGATGAAGAACTTCGCCACCAAGTATCCGAGCGATCCCCTGGTGGCGGATTCGCAGTACTGGCTCGGCGAAAGCTATTTCCAGCGCCAGCAATATCGCGATGCTGCGGAAACCTTCCTCGGTGTGACCACCAAATTCGACAAGTCCGCGAAGGCGCCCGACGCGCTGCTGCGGCTCGGCCAGTCGCTGGCGGCGCTGAAGGAAAAGGAAGCCGCCTGCGCCGCGTTCGGCGAGATCTCGCGGAAGTACCCGCGCGCGTCCGGCGGGGTCAAGGCTGCGGTTGACCGCGAGCAGAAGCGCGTGAAGTGCTAAACCAGCCGGGGGAGGCCGCCTCCGGCCTTGCCGCGACCTGCTGGTTCTATGATGCCCGACGACCAATCCGCCATCCCGGCAAGCGACGCCAAGCGCCTGTTCGCGGGCTTGGCGCGCGCGCCGGCGATCGTGCTCGCGGTGTCGGGCGGTCCCGATTCAGTCGCGCTGATGTGGCTGGCCGCGCGCTGGCGCCGCACGCTGGCGCAGGGACCGCGGCTGGTGGCGGTTACCGTCGATCACGGTCTGCGTCCTGAAGCGGCCCGCGAGGCCCGCGACGTTAAGCGGCTGGCGCGAAGCCTCGACCTGCCGCATCACACCTTGCGCTGGAGCGGGCCCAAGCCCAGCACCGGCGTGCCGGCAGCCGCGCGTGAGGCGCGCTATGGCCTGCTCGCGCAAGCCGCGCGCAAGCACGGTGCGACGCATATCGTGACCGCGCACACCCGTGACGACCAGGCCGAGACGCTGTTGATGCGGATGCTGCGCGGCAGTGGCGTCGCGGGTCTCTCGGCGATGGCGCGCGAGACCGAGCGCGACGGCATCATGCTGACGCGACCGTTGCTCGATATCTCGAAGGCGCGGTTGATCGCGACGCTGAAGAAGGCGCGCATCGGGTTTGCCGACGATCCGACCAACCGCGATCCGTCCTTCACGCGACCGCGGCTGCGCGCGCTGATGCCGCTGCTGGCGGAGGAGGGCGGCGACGCGCGGAACCTGGCACGGCTCGCCGCGCGGATCGCGCGCGCCAACGCCGCGCTGGAGGTGCTCGTCGACGGCGCCGAGCGCTATCTTGCGATGAAAAGCGAGGATAACCTCGATGCGGGCTTCGACGCGGCACTGTTCGCGGTGATGCCGGACGAAATCCGCCTCCGCTTGCTCAAGCGCGCCATCGATCGCACCGGACATGAGGGGCCGGCCGAACTCGGCAAGGTCGAAACCCTGCTCGCCGCGGTCGATGAGGCAGTCAGTCGGCCCTCGGCACAACGCGAATCCAAGCTGAAACAGACGCTTGCCGGAGCGGTCATCAGCGTCGCCGCCGGCCGTATCAGGATCAGCCCGGCGCCGCCTCGCCGGGCCCGTTCCCGCTGAGCCGGGTTCGATTGTTTCAACCGCTGTCATAATCCGGCAAGGAGGCTTAACCACCCCGGAAAAACACCGGATTCCGCGTCATTTTTTGACCGGGAATCGGGCTAGGATGCGGTAAATAGTCGTGCGTGGTTCCCTTGGCATCAACCCCAGCGGCACCTAGATTGTAGGGCATCGACGGGATGGATTCCCTGGGGATTCCCACAGAGCCTGCCCAAGGATTAGAGAGAGGCCGCGATCCGCGCGACCACGAAGGAAGACCATGAACGCCAATCTGCGGAATTTCGCCCTCTGGGTCATCATTGTCCTGCTGTTGCTGGCGTTGTTCACGCTTTTCCAGAATCCTGGCCAGCGCTCGTCGTCCTCGGATATCTCGTTCTCGCAGCTTCTCACTGAAGTCGATCAGGGCCATGTCCGCGACGTCGTGATTCAGGGGCCCGAGATTCACGGTACCTTCAACAACGGCACCAGCTTCCAGACCTACGCGCCGAGCGATCCGTCGCTCGTGAAGCGCCTCTATGACGCCAAGGTGCAGATCACCGCGAAGGCGCCCGGCGACAACGTGCCGTGGTTCGTCTCGCTGCTCGTCTCATGGTTGCCGTTCATCGCGCTGATCGGCGTCTGGATCTTCCTGTCGCGGCAGATGCAGGGCGGCGCCGGCAAGGCGATGGGCTTCGGCAAGTCGCGCGCCAAGATGCTGACCGAGGCGCACGGCCGCGTCACCTTCGAGGACGTCGCGGGCGTCGACGAGGCCAAGCAGGATCTGCAGGAGATCGTCGAATTCCTCCGCGACCCCGGCAAGTTCCAGCGGCTCGGCGGACGCATTCCGCGCGGCGTGCTGCTGGTCGGCCCTCCCGGCACCGGCAAGACGCTGATCGCGCGCGCGGTGGCGGGTGAAGCCAACGTGCCGTTCTTCACGATCTCCGGTTCTGACTTCGTTGAAATGTTCGTCGGCGTCGGCGCGAGCCGTGTCCGCGACATGTTCGAGCAGGCCAAGAAGAACGCGCCCTGCATCATCTTCATCGACGAAATCGACGCGGTCGGCCGTCACCGCGGCGCCGGCCTCGGCGGCGGCAATGACGAGCGCGAGCAGACGCTGAACCAGTTGCTGGTCGAGATGGACGGCTTCGAGGCCAATGAAGGCGTGATCCTGATCGCGGCGACGAACCGTCCCGACGTGCTCGATCCCGCGCTGCTGCGTCCGGGCCGCTTCGACCGTCAGGTCGTGGTGCCGAATCCGGACGTCGTCGGCCGCGAGCAGATCCTCAAGGTTCACGTCCGCAAGGTGCCGCTGGCGCCGGATATCAACCTCAAGACCATCGCGCGCGGCACCCCGGGCTTCTCGGGCGCCGACTTGATGAACCTCGTCAACGAGGCTGCGCTGACCGCCGCCCGCCGCAACAAGCGGATGGTGACGCAGGCCGAGTTCGAAGAGGCCAAGGACAAGGTGATGATGGGCGCCGAGCGCAAGTCGCTCGTCATGACCGAGGAAGAGAAGTTGCTGACGGCCTATCACGAGGGCGGCCACGCCATCGTTGGCCTCAACGTCGTCGCGACCGATCCGATCCACAAGGCGACCATCATTCCGCGCGGCCGTGCGCTGGGCATGGTGATGCAGCTGCCGGAGCGCGACAAGCTGTCGATGTCGCTGGAGCAGATGACCTCGCGCCTCGCCATCATGATGGGTGGCCGTGTCGCGGAAGAGCTGATCTTCGGCCGCGAGAAGGTGACCTCGGGCGCCGCCTCCGACATCGAGCAGGCAACCCGCCTGGCCCGCATGATGGTGACGCGCTGGGGCCTCTCGGAAGAGCTCGGCACCGTGTCCTATGGCGAGAACCAGGACGAGGTGTTCCTGGGCATGTCGGTCTCGCGCACCCAGAATGCGTCCGAGGCGACGGTCCAGAAGATCGACTCCGAGATCCGGCGTCTGGTCGAGGAAGGCTACAACGAGGCGACCAAGATCCTCACCGAGAAGCGCCAAGACCTCGAGGCGCTCGCCAAGGGCCTGCTCGAGTTCGAGACGCTGACCGGCGACGAGATCATCGACCTGCTGAAGGGCAAGAAGCCCAACCGCGAGTCGGTGCTGGAGCCGTCGACGCCGCGCGCCTCCGCCGTGCCGCCGGCCGGCAAGCCCCGCCCGCGTCCCGATCCGGACACCGGCATGGAGCCGCAGCCGCAGGCGTAAGCCTCGCCTGCCATGGCCGGCACTTCCGGCAAACCGATTGTGCAAAAGCTCGGCCTCAAGCCGGGCTTTTGTATTTTTGTCGACGGATTGTCCGTTCCCTATGGCGACATCGTCGGCGGGCTGCCTGCCGATCTGCGGATCGCGAAGACCGTGCGGGCGCCGCTCGATGCCGTGCATCTGTTCGCGGCCGAGGCCAAGGGGCTCGCTGCCAAGCTGCAGCGTTACCGCGAGGCGATCGCACCTCGCGGCATGATCTGGGTGTCGTGGCCGAAGAAGAGCTCGGGTGTTGCGACCGATCTTGACGACAGGGCGGTGCGCGAGATCGGGCTCGCGTCCGGCCTAGTCGACATCAAGGTCTGCGCCGTCGATGCGGTGTGGTCGGGTCTGAAATTCGTGATTCCGGTCAAAGAGCGCGGCAAGCGCTGAGATCGCCCCGGCAACAGGCTTGGCCTCCGTTGGGGCGCATCAAGGTCAACACATCGCCGGCCGACCATGTGCCGGTCGGCCAGATGCAGCTGGTGCGCTTCAACGGCAAGACTTGGGATCGCTTCGGCGAGCTCCAGACAGGGAATTAAGGCTGAGATCGACGACGCTTGAACTCGGCGCTCCGCTGTAGGCCCGTCATCCTGAGGTGCGAGCCACTTCGGCGAGCCTCGAAGGATGAACGGCCCGGCTGCGAGATCGGGGCCGTGCATCCTTCGAGGCTCGCCCAGCGGCGCAATTGCACCGCAAGGCTCGCACCTCAGGATGACGGGATAAGCGGCATGCGATTCTTGACGAAGCAATGGCACAGGCTAATTCGCGCCCTCAGCCGCCGCCGGCACGCCGGCCTTCTCGTCCGACCGCACATGGATGACGGCGATGTCGTCCCTGTAGAGCCTCTTCCAGCCCTTGAGGTGGTCCAGCGCGTTTCCGGCCGGAGAGTCCGAGCTCAGCAGCGTGGCGTCGATCCGGTATTTGTCGAGCAGGTCCAGCAGCTGGCCGACGTCGCGGGCATCGAGCGCGGCGTAATAGTCGAGCACGAATTGCTCGCCATAAAGCTCGGCGCGGCCGTCGATGAACACCTTCATGTCGCGGCTCACCATGTAGCCGCCGAACGGCGCGGTGCTGAACACGCGCTGCGCCTTGTGTTGCTGGAGGACGTCGACCGCGGCAACGGGCGAGAACACCGGCAGGAATTTGAACTCGTGCTGCGCGACGAACATCGTCGTCGTCACCCACGCTCCGATCACCATCGCGATAGTAGCCAGGATCGTGACGACGGGGACGGCGCGTCCTTCCTCGAAGCGGGCGGCGCGGACGCCTGCCATTCCCCATTGTTCTGATATCGGCTTGGCGAGCACCAGCGGCGCGATGAACGCGAACACCTCGATGTTGCGGATATGGCTCAGCGCCATCCAGATCAGCCCGAGCAGCAACAGGATCCGCGGCACCGACAGGGTCAGCCCGCGATAGCAGATGACGCCGATCAGGCCGAGCAGCGTGGCTTCGAAGAAGCTGGGCTTGCTGAAATCCGCGGGCAGCCATTCGCCGATCATCGACAGCAGCTTGCCGAGGCTGAGGATCTTGGTCGCACCCAGCAGGCTATTCCAGCCATAGGGCGTCACGCAGCTCGCGGCCAGCGCGGCGACGCCGAACAGTCCCCATCGCACGATGAGTTGACGGCGGCGGCTCGGCTCCGCGCTCCACACCGCCTCCAGTCCGATCGGCCCGATCAGCGCCAGGCCGAGCACGAAGCCGCCATGCAGATTGGCCCACAACGCCATCAGCGGCAGCAGCCACCATGACGGATGGGTGCGGCGATCCGCGGCCGACATCAGGCCGCCGATGAACGCCAGCAGCACCGGCAGTGCCAGCACATGCGGCCGCGCGAAGAAGTGGATCGTCGACAGCAGCAGCGCCAGCGCCGCGATCAGGAGTGCACGCGCCGGATCGAAATACGGGCTCAACAGATGCAGGAAGATCGCGACCGACGCGCCGATTGCGATCGACGTCAGGATAACCGGCCCGGCCCAATCGCCGCCGTACACGAGGGCATACGCCACCTGCGACAGCCACGAGCTCGAGATCCAGGGCTCGCCGAAGCGGGTGAACGAGAACACGTCTGATGTCGGCATCGCGCCGTGTTCGAGGATCCACTGTCCGACCTTGATCTGCCACTCCGTGTCGGAATCGCGCAGCAGGATCTCACCGGCAGAGAGATAGAACAGATAGGCGCCCACGGCGGCGCACAGCGGCAGCAGTCCTCGCACCGCGCTACGGCTGCCCACGCTGCTGGTGATGGAGAGTGACATGCGCTTTCTTGGTTCGGCCGGGGACATCGAGGCAACGCCACACGTGGCGTTGGGCGCACTCGACCACGGCTTCCGATAAATTCGGGTAAATGCGACCGCTATGTGGTGGGTCCGCGCGAGATCGGATGTCTCGATTTCGAGCAATCATCTTGGTGCGCGATTTACCATCGGAAGCCCGATCCGGACCTGGGTGCTGTTGGCACCTGGCGCTTCCGTCGGCCGAAGCGGCCACCAGTTCGATCGGAGGTGGCGTGCGGCCGTCGCAAAATCCTTACAATTCCAGCTTGTCATTCAGTCTGAATAGTTGTTCACTTCTTCAAACGATTGCGGGATCAATCGTTCAAAACATTGAAGACGCGTGTGTTCTGCCGGTGGGCGCCGGCCAGGGCACACGGTGGGGGGCGGAACGCCATGGTCTACCGGCGAACTCATCAGGTCGTGAAACGGCTGGCTGCCCGGCGCAGCGCCATCCTGTCGGCTGCGCGCGACGCGGCGGCGGCGGGCGGCATGGCGGCGGTCCAGATCGCACCCGTCGCGGTGCGGGCCAATGTCGCGGCCGGTACCGTCTACCGCTATTTCCCGTCGAAGGCCGAGCTGATCTCGGAATTGATCACCGAAGTCTCGCGTGACGAATTGTCCGCGATCCGGCGCGCCGCAGAGGCCGCGCCCGGACCGTCATCGGCGCTGGCCGCCGCGGTGACGACGATTGCGGTCCACGTGCTGTCGCAGCGCAAGCTGGCCTGGGGCATCCTGGCCGAGCCGGTCGATGTTGACGTCACCGCCTCGCGCCTCGCCAGCCGCCGCGATATTTCCGGCGAGCTTGCCATGCGCATCGATGCCGCCGTGCGCGCCGGACATCTGCCGGCGCAGGACACGGGACTGGCCGCCACCGCCTTGCTCGGCGCGCTGCACGAAGCGCTGGTCGGCCCGCTGGCGCCGGCCAATCTCGACGATCCGATCAAGCTGCGCGATGCGGTGCAGACCGTGACGCTGCTCGCGCTCCGCGCGGTCGGCGTGATGGACGCGCGCGCCCGTGGTCTTGTGGTGCAGGCGACGACCCCGGCAAAGGCGCTGGTCGGGGCCTGAGATCGCGGCTGCGCGGCGAACACTTCCGTCGCATTGGCGTTGTAGGTTGAGGCTGGGTTCAACCAATCTCACGGAGCAACGCATGACGACGACTCATGGTTCGGCCAAATGGCAGGGTGGCATCAAGGACGGCAAAGGCGCGATCTCGACCAAGAGCGGCGCGCTCTCGGATTACCCCTATGGCTTCGCCAGCCGCTTCGAGGGCAAGCCCGGCTCGAACCCCGAAGAACTGATCGGCGCGGCGCATGCCGCCTGCTTCACGATGGCGCTGTCGTTGATCCTGGGCGAGGCCAAGCTCACGGCCGAGCACATGGAGACCAAGGCCGACGTGACCCTGGAGAAGGTCGCCGACGGCTTTGCCATCACCGCCGTGCACCTGATGCTATCGGCGAAGATCCCGGGCGCCGATAACGCAACGTTCCAGGAATTGGCGGGCAAGGCCAAGGCCGGATGTCCGGTGTCGAAGCTGCTCAACACCAAGATCACGCTCGACGCGGCGTTTGCAGGGCTGACGGTCTGAAGCGCAGCCTTGGGGCCACGCTGATGCGTAGCCCGGCGCGGCGGGTTAGAGCGTTTTCGAGCGAAATGGGCGCCGGTTCGCGCGAAGAAAACTCGTCAAAACGAGAATCTACAGCTGCGCGTCGCCGTTCGGTCCGACCGAGGCGATGCGCAGCATGTTGGTGGTGCCGGGCGCGCGGAGCGGCACGCCGGCGACGATGATGACGCGCTGGCCGGCCTTGGCAAAACCGTCCCGGAATGCGATCGAGCCGGCGCGTTCAACCATGTCGTCGAGATCGTGGGCGTCCTCGGCGACCACGCAATGCACGCCCCACACCACCGACAGCTTGCGTCCGGTGACGAGGTTCGGCGTGATCGCGACCACCGGCACCTTGGGCCGCTCGCGCGCCACGCGGATCGCGGTCGAGCCAGACGAGGTCCAGCAGATGATCGCCGACAGATCGAGCGTCTCGGCGATCTGCCGCGCGGCGTCGGCAATGGCATCGCCCACCGTCGCCTCGGGATCGACGCGCTGTGCGTTGATCATGCTGCGATAGGTCGGATCGCGCTCCACCTCCTCGCCGATGCGGTTCATGGTCGAGACCGCTTCGACCGGGAATTTGCCGGCGGCGGATTCCGCCGACAGCATGATGGCGTCGGCGCCTTCGTAGACGGCGGTGGCGACGTCGGAGACCTCGGCGCGCGTCGGCACCGGTGCCTGGATCATCGATTCCAGCATTTGGGTTGCGACCACCACCGGCCTGCCGGCGCGCCGCGCCATCCGGATCATCTGCTTCTGCAGGCTAGGCACCCGCTCCAGCGGCAGCTCGACGCCGAGATCGCCGCGCGCCACCATCAGCGCATCCGCCACCTCGATGATGTCGCCGAGGCGGTCGATCGCCTGCGGTTTCTCGATCTTGGCCATCACCGCGGCACGGCCGCGGATCATCTTCTTGGCTTCGATCACGTCCTCGGCACGCTGCACGAAGGACAGCGCAACCCAGTCGATCCCTTCCGGCAGCGCGGCTTCCAGATCGGCGCGGTCCTTCGGGGTCATCGCGGAGACCGGCAGGTCGGTGTCGGGCAGGCTGACGCCCTTGCGGTCCGACATCTTGCCGCCGATCACGACGCGCGTGACCGCGCGGTCGGGCGAGGTTTCCTCGGCGATCAGCCGCACCTTGCCGTCGTCGAGCAACAGCGCGTGGCCGGGGCGGAGCGCGGCGAGGATCTCCGGATGCGGAAGCTGGACGCGGCTGTTGTCGCCCGGCGTCTTGTCGGAATCCAGAATGAAGCTCTGGCCGTTCTTGAGCTGGGTCGACCCTTCCGCGAAGGCGCCGACCCGCAGCTTCGGCCCTTGCAGGTCGACCAGGATGCCGATCGGCCGGCCGTAGCTCGATTCGACATTGCGGATGGTCTTGACCAGCTCCCGCATCTTGTCATGCGGGGTATGGCTCATGTTGATGCGGAACACGTCGGCACCCGCCTCGAACAGCTTGCGGATCATCGCGCTGTCTGAGGAGGCCGGGCCGAGCGTTGCAAGGATCTTGATTCGGCGCAGTCGTCTCATTGTTTGTTTCCGGGTGGTGCGGCTGGCGGCAGACCCGACGCGCCCGGAGGCGCTGCGCCCGGCGGCGGGTTGGGCAGGCCCGGCATCGCCCCGGGGCTTCCCGGGGCCACGCCGCCCGGCATTCCCGGTACTTTCTGCGGCTGTTGTTCGTTGGCTTCGGTCAACTGGACGGTCCATGCACGCTGCTCGCCGGTGTCGACCTCGAAGAAGCCGGTGCGGTCAAAACCCCGCGCCAGGCAATTCTCGGTGCCCTTGATGGTGAATTCCTTGTCGCGCGAGCACATGAAGGCCTGGCCGGACCATTCGCCGCCGCGATCGTAGTCGAGAGCGTAGATGTAGTAGTAGCGCGCCACAAGATTGCCGCGCAGCAGGGTCTCGCAGGTCCGCGACGACACATTCCACCAGCCTTCTGTGGTCCAGCCCTCGGCGTCCTTGTAGCCGAGCGCGATCCCGACCCGGCTCGAGGTGTTGTTGCACAGCCGGAAATCGGCGGCCGCCGGGCTCGTCCACAGGCATGCCGCGACCAGCGCCAGCACCGGCAGGATGCCGGCCAGGATCAGGCGGATGGTGCGGGGAGCTGAGGCGAGAGAATCTGTTGGGCTCATGCGGCGAAGCTATATCAAATCATTGTCGATTTCGCGTGCCGGGCAGGCACTGTCAACGGGCGGGCGCCCGTCCCCCACGCTGCGGGACCGTGACCAGTGTGGCCGAACAGGCCCGTATTGCGCGTCGATATGGCAAAATCTGTGACAATTCCCACCTGATATCAATATGGTGAGCACATCACACCGGGATCACGATCATGAGCATTGACGACAAAACCAGAACAGAACTTGAGGCCGCGGTGTTCCGGCGCCTCGTCGATCATCTGCGCAACCGGACCGATGTGCAGAACATCGACCTGATGAACCTTGCCGGCTTCTGCCGCAATTGCCTGTCCAACTGGATGAAGGAAGAGGCCGACGCCAAGGGCCTTGCGGTGAGCAAGGACGAGAGCCGCGAGGCGGTCTACGGCATGCCCTATGAGGAGTGGAAGGCGAAGCATCAGGGCAGCGCGACGCCGGAGCAGCTCGCGGCGATGAAGAAGGCCCAAAGCGGGCACTAATTCCCGATTGATGTGACGCCAGTTCCGTGGCCATCAGCATCTCCTGTGGGCGCGCTGTGGATGAGCGCGATGTTTCCTTGACGGGACGTGCTCCAAAATCGAGGGTCGCCCGCAACAAGCGGTGCGCGTGGCGCGTATTCGCGCGACATTTCATTGCCATTTCAGGAGTACGCGATGGCCACCACGTCTGCCGCCGTTCAGGATGAACCCGCAACGCGATTTGCCAAGGACCAGCTCAAATCCATCATCGAGCGCATTGAGCGGCTGGAAGAGGAAAAGAAGACCATCTCGGACGATATCCGCGACGTCTATGCCGAGGCCAAGGGCAACGGCTTCGACGTCAAGGCGCTGCGCACCATCGTGCGCCTGCGCAAGCAGGATGCCAACGAGCGCCAGGAGCAGGAAACCATCCTGGAGACCTATATGCAGGCGCTCGGGATGCTCTGAGGCGGCAGGCGGGCCGGTCTGGCGTCGCCAAGGCGCCCGCCCGGGGTAACTCGCCCAATCCTCTCGGCGAGGCTTGGGTGAAATCCCGGGATTTGCTACACTGCCGGTGAGGTAACCGGGCAGAGCGTTCAGATGGACGTGCCAGGACCAGAGCGTCGGCTCGCTGCGGTCCTCGCCGCCGACATGGTCGGCTTTAGCCGCCTGATGGAGGCTGACGAGACGGGCACCCTTGCGCGCCTCAAGACCCATCGGATCGAGCTGATCGATCCGGCCATCAGCAAGAATCGCGGCCGCATCATCAAGACCACCGGCGACGGCCTGCTGGTCGAGTTTCACAGCGTCGTCGATGCGGTGCTGTGCGCGGCCGAGGTCCAGCGCCGGATGGCCAAACGCAACTCCGACGTCGCGCCGGCGCGGTGGATGCAGTTTCGCATCGGCATCAATCTCGGCGATGTGATCGTCGACGGCGCCGACATCTTCGGCGACGGCGTCAATGTCGCGTCCCGCCTGGAGGTGCTGGCCGAGCCCGGCGGCATCTGCGTGTCGGGCGCGGTCCGCGATCAGGTCGGCGATCGTCTGGAAGATCTGAGCTTCGAGGATCTCGGCGATCAGACCGTCAAGAACATCGCGCGCCCTATCCGGGTTTTCCGCGTCCATATCGAGCCGGATGCCGAGGCCGTTGCCGATCGCCTGAAGGGCGCCGCGGCCGCTCCCGTCATGGCCAAGAAGCCGTCGATTGCGGTGCTGCCGCTCGTCAACATGAGCGGCGATCCGGAGCAGGAATTCTTCGCCGACGGGCTCACCGAGGACATCATCACCGAGCTGTCGCGCTTCCACGATTTGCTCGTGATCTCGCGCAACTCGACCTTCGTGTACAAGGGCAAGGCCGTGAAGGTGCAGGACGTCGCGAAGGAATTCGCCGTCGACTATGTGCTGGAGGGCAGCGTGCGCAAGGCGGGCGGCCGAATCCGCGTCACGGTGCAGCTGATTGATGCCGAGGCCGACCGGCACGTCTGGGCCGAACGCTACGACCGCGAGCTTGCCGATATCTTCGCCATCCAGGACGAGATGACGCGCGCGATCGCGGCGACCTTGCCGGGGCGCGTCGAGGCCGCCGCACACGACCGCGTCAAGCGCAAGCCGACCGACAACATGGCGGCCTATGAGTGCGTGCTGGCCGCCAAGGTGCTGCATCATCGCTCGGCCCGCGACGACAATACGGAAGCGCAGCGTTTGCTCGAGCGGGCCATCGTGCTCGATCCCAACTACGCCCATGCGCACGCCTGGCGGGCCTGCGTGCTCGGCCAGACCTGGGTCTACAATTGGTGCGACGACCGCGACGCGACCTTCGCGCAGGTGGGCGCCGAGCTCGAGATCGCGCTCAAGCTCGACGACAATGACAGCGACGTGCACCGGATCCTCGCCGCGCTGAACCTCAACCGCGACGACCACGACAAGGCGGCATTCCATCAGGAGCGCGCGCTCGCGCTCAACCCGAACTACGACCTCGTCGTCGTGCAGCAGGGCGAGCTCCTGACATGGCTCGGGCGGCCGGAGGAGGGCATCGACTGGATCAAGCGGGCAATGCGCCTTAATCCGTATCATCCGGAGCGCTTCTGGAGCCATCTCGGCCGCGCCAGCTATTGCGCCGAGAAATACGCCGATGCCGCCGAAGCGTTCTCGCGGATCACGCGGCCCGACCACACTCATCACGCCTTCCTTGCAGCGACCTTGGCGCAGATGGGCAACGCCGTGGCGGCCTCCGCGCACGCCGCCGAGGTGATGAAGCGCGAGCCGACCTTCTCGGTCGCCGCCCATCTTGCGACCCAGCATTACAAGCGCGAGCCCGACCGGGCGCGCTATGAGGCTGGCCTGCTCAAGGCGGGGCTGCCGGCTTGAACGGCTGATCAAGGGATTGAAGGGATATCGTGCGTAGAGCCTAGCGCAGCGAGGCGGTGCGCAGCACGAAGGACTGGGTCGTCAAGAGGGCGGTGGCCGAGCCCGAGAAGCGATCGCAGGTCATGCCCATCATCGGATCTTCCGAGAAGGTCATGGCGACGGCGGCCTGCGGCTTCACGAAATGCTGCCGCATCATGTTCATGTCGGTGTCGCCAAGCACCGTGGTCAGCATGCCGCTGCTCGCGCTCGGCGCCAGCATCACGACGCGCATCCAGATGTCGTTGCCCTTGGCGGCCGAGATCCGCGCCGATGTCGTGATGACGCCCTGGCTAGGTGTGCCCTTCGCAACGACGGTGTTGATTTCGGTGGCCGGCGCCGCCGCATTGCGCGCCGGGCGCACATTGCGCGGGATCGGCGCGGTCGCGGCGACGATATTGGCACGGTCGACCGGCGACGACGCAGCCGGCGCATAAGCGAGCGCCTTGTTGAAGTTCTCGGTCGTGCTGGCGGTGGTCTGCGGATCGGAGCCGCCGACCGCCTCGCGCGCCTTCAGCGCGGCGATCTGCGCGGCCGATGCCTGCTTCGGCGCCGCGGACTCGTCACCCCAGAAACCGCGGGCATTGATGATGTCGGCGGGCGATTGCGGTGCGGTGTTCTCGGCCGTCTGCACCACCTGCACCGCCGGCTTCGCCTTCGGCATCGGGACGAGCTGCGCGTCGGCGGCGGCGAGCTGGATGGCGGCGGCGAACTGCTGCGGCTTGGCGCGCGGCAGCGGAACGGGATCGGCGGATTTGGTATCCGAAGATTTGGCGGGCGCAGCGGCCGCTAACACGGTGGCGGGGGGTTTGTCGCTCACGGTGGCCCCACCTTCGTCTTCGTCGTCACCCGACTTGCCGGCCCCGAACAGCTTTGCGAACAGGGTCGGCTTGCTGATGGTCGCAGCATCGTCGCCATTGCCGCGGCGTTCGATGTCGGCCTTGGCGAGTTCATAGCCCTTCAGCGGCGTGCCGTCGGTCGGGACATGGACGGTGCGGCCGTCGGGGAACACCCGGACCAGCTGCTCGCGGGTCATTCGCGGCCAGTGGCGAATGCCGCCGGTGTCGAGATGCACGAAGGGCGAGCCCGAGGTCGGATAGAAGCCAACGCCGCCGCGCTGCAGGCGCAGGCCGGCGAAGCGGATCTGCTCCAGCGGAACGCCGGGAATGAAGAAGTCCATCGCATGCCCCAGCATGTGCTGGCTGTGGCGCGCAACGCCCGAGGAGCGGCGGCGGAGCATGGCGTTGGTGGCAGGGGCGCGATAGGCGGAGATGATCTGGATCGGCTGCTTGCCGCCGACGTCGTTATAGACTTCCCAGAGGATGTCGAAGAGGTGACGATCCATCACCGTCTCATCCTGGGATCGCCAGTCGCGCAGGAAGTGATTGAGCTGCTTCAGCGCGGCTTCGTCGTAGCGGCCATCGCGCTTGAAGGTGATGGTGAGGTCTTCGCCGGAATGGGTGTGGTGGAAGGAGAGGGTGCGGGTCTGGTTCAGCGCCGTCGCATCGTGCACCGAGCCGGCGCCCGCCAACAGCAATAGCGCGGTCAGGCCGACTTGGTATCCGGCCTTAGGCAGCGACAGCGGTTTGTAGCGGCGTGCGAAAACAGCCAGCACTATGAGCCCACCCAGTCGACGAGCGTTCGGTCGGCATCCTCGCAGACCCCCTGCGGAAGACGGTGAACGCTTTCTTAAAGCGGGAGGGTTAACCGAGGTTTACCGACCCGCCCCCAAGTTGGGCTTAACTAACTGGGCGAGTGTGGCAAAAGATAGCCCTGTTTCCCGGAGCCCATCGCAAATGGTTAACGTAAACGATCTCGCTTTTTGAGCGAGATCGTTGATTTTACTTCAATATTTATCCCAATCGGGCGGAGAGGCAGATTAGCGGGTGATAACCCGGCGCTGCTGCTGGGCCTGGCCGCGGCGGACCGGCTGCGGCTCCGGCTGGCCGAATCCACCGAACAGGCGTTCGAAGAAGTTCGGTCCGGAGGAGCCAAAGCCGCTGTTGTCCCCGGCGAAGTTGACGCCAGGCGGCAGGCTGCTGCTCGGCGGCCGCGCGTAGCTCGGCTGGGCGTGCGCCACCACCGTTTCGAGATCCTTGCCGCGGCTGTTCTTGAGCAGCGACAGCATGGCGGCGTCGCGGCCGTAGATGTCCCTGCGGATTTGCAGCTTGCCGGCGTCGTCCACGAACGCGGTCTGGTAGGTGATGTTGACCGGGATCGGCGTCGGGAATTTCAGATCGACTTCGCTCGAGCCGTACATGCTGCGGATCCGCTCCGGCGTGTAGTGCTGGTTCGGCTCGGTGATGTTGAGCAGCACGGACGCGTACTGATCCGGATTCTGCACGCGCATGCAGCCGTGGCTGAAGGCGCGCTCATCCTTCGCGAACAAATACTTGTCCGGCGTGTCGTGCTGATAGACCAGGAACTTGTTCGGGAAATTGAAGCGGATGCGGCCGAGCGCGTTGGCTTCACCGGGCGGCTGCGAGACGTGGATCGAGCCGTCGCGGTTGCGCTCGAGCTTGAGGCCCATGCGCTGCAGCACCGTCGGATCCTGCTGCAGGGCCGGCAGATACTCGTTGTAGATGATCGATGGCGGCACGTTCCAGGTCGGGTTGACCGTGATGTACTTCATCGTTTCGGTCAGAAGCGGCGTGGCGTGCTGGCCGGGCTTGCCGGTGACGACGCGCGTGGTCCAGACCTGCGCGCCGTTCTGCATCACCTTCAGCGTATAGTCGGGGATGTTGAGGATCACATAGGCATTGCCGACATTGGCCGCGCCGAGCTGGCGCGGCAGCCAGCGCCAGCGCTCCATGTTGACGAGCACGGTGTCGATCTGACGGTCGCGCTTCGGATTGTTCAGCGCCTTCACCGTGCGCTCGTCGAGCACGCCGGTCGCCTTGAGGTCGACGCTGCTCTGGAATTTCTCCACCGCCCGCGCCACCGTCGCGTCATACCTGGTGCTGTCGGCATCCTCGGTGATGCCGAGCTTGTTGCGCAGGTCCGGCACGCGCGGATCGTCCATCTCGACCGCGGCCTGCTTCTTGCGCGCGGGGACGTATTTCAACGCAGGGCCGTCGGCGATCGTGATTACCGGGCCGTCGCCCTGGCCGCGCAGCTCGGCGAGCTTCTTCTTCAGCTCCTTGTAGAGCTTCTGCGGCGGGTTGTAGCCGTCGAGCGCGGCGGAGGCATCCTTGGCCGAGGTCACATTCGCAAACACCTCAGTCGGATCGATCGGGTGTTCCGGATAGAGGATGTCCGCCGACACCTGCGACCAGTGCATGCGGCCGCTCTGGGCCTGGCGCGCATAGTCCAGCATGCTGGCCGCGAGCTTCAGCTCGGCGTCGGCCAGCGCATCGGGCGTCGTCGCAGCAGTGAAATCCGGCACCGGATAGTCGGCGGCATCGAGGCCGTCGGCGGCCGCATCCTTCAGGCGGGCGATGACGCCCTTGCCGGCATCGGTCAGCTTGCCGGCCCTGGTGAAGACGGGTGCATATTCGCGGGCCGAATAGAACTTCTCGGCGGTGGCGCGCTCGTTCTTGCGATCGAAGGTGCGCAGCGACTTGTTGGCGAGCAGTTCGCGCAGCTTGTCGGCGACCGCCTGATCCTCGGCGGCAACGTTGCTCGCAGCCTTCGCGGGTTCAGTCGCCGGAGCTGCCGCCGTCGCGGGAGCCGGAGCGGCGGCGGGCGCCGTGGCCGTTGCCGGCGCGGGGCTTGCGGAAGGCGCCGTTGCGGTGGCAGGGGCGGGTGCAGCCGCAGCCGGTGCGACCGCGGTATCGGTCTTCGGTGCATCGGTCTTGGGCGTATCGGCGGGCTGCGTCGCCGGCGCAGTGACGACATCGGCGGGCTTCGGCTCGACGGCCTTTGCCGTCGCGCTCGGCTCTGTCGGCTTGGCATCAACGGGCTTGGCCTCGGTGGCCTGCACCTCGGCCGGCTTCACGTCCGCCGGCTTGGCTGCGTCGGGCAGCGCGGCGGTGGTGTCGGCCTTGAAATCGCTTGCGGTGGGCGGCGGCACATTGGCCGGTTCGGGGCGCGGGATCGCGGCGTCGATCGCCAGTTCCGAGGCGCTGGAGCGAGGCGTGTCCTGCGCGAAGGCCGAGCTCGCGGACACCGTGAGGAAGGTCGCCGCGACGGCCATCAATACGCGGTCAAATCCTCGACGGTTGTTCGAACAGTCACGCATTTTCGCACCCCCTGGGTGGAACTGCCCCTCAGAATCTGGAACAGTTCAAATCGGTATTCGGTTTCATAGCTTGCGCGAAAGCGCCGGCTTCTCAAACGACTCGTATGCCTGCACGCAATTAACGCAGACGATACATTTGCCCCTCTTATGCAGCCAGCGCCTTGCGGGGCAACTCACGACAAACTGACCTCGAAGCAGCTGATTTCGCTCGGGCCGTGCGTTTTTGCCACGCGGTAAAGCCTTTGTCTGTCACCGACGGGACACGGTTCAAAAGGTTCCCTGGTATGGCCTCGTCGGCCTCGGGTTTAGGTGGCGTCGCTTGTGCGCGTGCCGGCCGCGGCCTCGTCGAGCTTGCGGTAGAGGGTCGAGCGGCCGATCTTGAGGCGACGCGCGACCTCCGACATCTGTCCGCGATAATGCGAAATCGCAAACCGGATGATCTCGTTCTCGAGATCTTCTAGCGGGCGCACCTCGCCCGCGGCATTGAGTATCGAGAGGCCGCCCGCTGTCGGCAGGGCGGTAGTTGTCGGTATTTCATTACCGGAGATCATGGCGGGCGCCGTGGACGGCGACACCACCAGCGGCTCGCCCTGGAGCATTTTGCCTTCCGGCACCGGATGCGACGCTCCTTGCGGGAAGTCGGCGAGCCCGAGCTGGTCGCCATCGCTCATCACCACGGCGCGATACACCGTGTTCTCGAGCTGGCGGATGTTGCCCGGCCAATCGAGCTGCGCCAGATGCGCCATCGCGTCGCCGCTGATGCCGGTGATGTTGCGGTTCTCCTCGGCGCAGAACCGCGCCAGGAAATGCCGCAGCAGATGCGGGATGTCTTCGCGCCGCTGCCGCAGCGCCGGAATGGTCAGCGGCAGCACGTGCAGGCGGTAGAACAGGTCCTCGCGGAACTGGCCGGCCTTCACGAGATCGAGCAGCTTGCGGTTGGTCGCCGAGATGATGCGGACATCGACCTTGACCGGCTTGCGGCCGCCGACCGCCTCGACGGTGCCTTCCTGCAGCGCGCGCAGCAGTTTCACCTGCGTGGCCAGCGGCAATTCGCCGACCTCGTCGAGGAACAACGTGCCGCCATGGGCCTCGACGAACTTGCCCTGGTGACGCTCGGTGGCGCCGGTGAAGGCGCCCTTCTCGTGGCCGAACAGGATCGATTCAACGAGATTGTCCGGGATCGCGCCGCAGTTCACCGCGACGAACGGCTTGGCCTTGCGCTCGCTGCTGCCATGGATGGCGCGCGCGAACAGTTCCTTGCCGACGCCGGACTCGCCCTCGATCAGCACCGGGATGGTCGAGGATGCGGCTTTCTGTGCCGTGCGCAGCACGGCGGCCATCGCCTCGCTGCGGGTGATGATGTCGGAGAAGGTCAGCCGGCCCTCGCGGCTGTGGCGGATGCGCTGCAATTCGCCCTTCAGCGCCGATGCGTTGAGGGCGTTGCGCAGGCAGACCTGCAGCCGTTCGAAGCCGACCGGCTTGACGACGAAATCCTGGGCACCGGCGCGCATCGCCGACACCACATTGTCGATGCCGCCATGCGCGGTCTGCACGATGACCGGGACGTTCAAACCAGCTTCACGAATTTTTGCGAGGACTCCGAGACCGTCGAGGCCCGGCATCACGAGGTCGAGCACGACGGCATCGATCGCCTGCGTCTCGGATGCGGTCAGGGCCGCTATCGCCGCGTCGCCACTGTCCACGACGAGGGGCTCATAGCCGCACTTCTGCACCATGTTTTCAACCAAACGACGCTGTACGGCGTCATCATCGGCGATCAAAATGGTGGCAGCCATGGTTTTCCCCGCACGCTACGTTTATCTGTCTCGAATCGGGGCAATGTCGCCGATGCCGATTAACGCACTCTTAAACCTTGCAAACCCGCTTTCATTCCGCCGCCGCCGACATCTTTCCGACTGAAGTAAGGTTACGAACAAGATGACCTCGCGCTCCAAAACTGCCTCCCTCAAGTCTGCTCCCAGCAAGTCTGCTCCCACTCCCAGCAAGTCTGCTCTCGGAAAGTCTGCTCTCCGCAAGGAAGCCGCGCTGCGCAAGACGGCCGCGCAACGCAAACCGGCCGCAGCCAGCCCGGCGGCGAAACAGGCGGCCGGCAAGACCGGCAAGCTTCCGGAATGGAATCTGGCAGATCTCTACTCCGGTATCGACGCGCCGGAAGTCGCACGCGATTTGCAGAAAATGGATGCAGATTGCGTCGCGTTTGAGACCGACTACAAGGGCAAGCTTGCCGAAAATACCGGCAAGGAAGGCGGCGGAAAGTGGCTGGCCGGGGCGATCCGCCGTTATGAGGCGATCGACGATCTGGCTGGCCGTCTCGGCTCTTATGCCGGCCTGGTCCATGCCGGCGACAGCGTCGATCCCGCGATCTCGAAGTTCTACGGTGACGTCTCCGAGCGGCTGACGGCCGCCTCGGTGCATCTCCTGTTCTTCTCGCTCGAGCTCAATCGGGTTGACGATGATGTGATCGAGCGCGCGATGGCCGAGCCCACGCTCGGCCACTACCGGCCGTGGATCGAGGATCTGCGCAAGGACAAGCCGTACCAACTCGAGGATCGCGTCGAGCAGCTCTTCCACGAAAAGGCGCAGAGCGGCTACGCGGCCTGGAACCGGCTGTTCGACCAGACCATCTCCGGCCTGCGCTTCAAGGTCGCGGGCAAGGAACTCGCGATCGAGCCGACGCTCAACCTGTTGCAGGACAAGGCCGGCGACAAGCGCAAGTCCGCGGCGCAGGCGCTCGCCAAGACCTTCAAGGACAATGAGCGCACCTTCGCGCTGATCACCAACACGCTGGCCAAGGACAAGGAAATCTCCGACCGCTGGCGCGGCTTCCAGGACGTCGCGGATTCCCGCCATCTCAACAACCGGGTCGAGCGCGAGGTGGTCGATGCGCTGGTCGCCTCGGTGCGCGCGGCCTATCCGAAGCTGTCGCACCGCTACTACGCGTTGAAGGCCGGCTGGTTCAAAAAGAAGAAGCTGCCGCACTGGGATCGCAACGCGCCGCTGCCGTTCGCGGCGACCGGCACCATCGCCTGGCCCGAGGCGCGCAACATGGTGCTGTCGGCCTATAACGGCTTCTCGCCCAAGATGGCCGAGATCGCGGAGCGCTTCTTCAGCGATCGCTGGATCGATGCGCCGGTGCGTCCAGGCAAGGCGCCCGGTGCGTTCTCGCATCCGACCACGCCGTCGGCACATCCCTATGTGCTGATGAATTATCAGGGCAAGCCGCGCGACGTGATGACGTTGGCGCATGAGCTCGGCCATGGCGTCCATCAGGTGCTGGCGGCGAAGAACGGCGCGCTGATGGCGCCGACGCCGCTGACGCTGGCGGAGACCGCGAGCGTGTTCGGCGAGATGCTGACCTTCAAGCGGCTGTTGTCGCAGACCAGGAACGCCAAGCAGCGCCAGGCGCTGCTCGCGGGCAAGGTCGAGGACATGATCAACACCGTGGTGCGGCAGATCGCGTTCTATTCATTCGAGCGTGCGGTTCATACCGAGCGCAAGAATGGCGAGCTGACCGCCGCGCGGATCGGCGAGCTGTGGCTCAGCGTGCAGGCCGAGAGCCTGGGGCCCGCGATCGAGATCAAGCCGGGCTACGAGACGTTCTGGATGTACATCCCGCACTTCATCCACTCGCCGTTCTACGTCTACGCCTATGCGTTCGGCGATTGCCTGGTGAACTCGCTCTATGCGGTCTACGAGCACGCATCCGACGGTTTCGCCGAGCGCTATCTCGACATGCTCGCCGCCGGCGGCACCAAGCATTACTCCGAGCTGCTGCGGCCGTTCGGGCTCGACGCCAAGGACCCGAAATTCTGGGACGGCGGCCTGTCCGTCATCGCCGGCATGATCGACGAATTGGAGACGATGGGCTGACGACCATCTGCCTGCCGGCTGGCCCGGGTCAGATTTGCGCAGCGTTTTTTGCGCCTCGCGGCATGATCGTCCCGTGACGCCCGCGTTTGGGAGATCAATCCTGCTCCAAGGGCGGCCGCAGGGCCGTCGCTCGAGGGGTGAATCGGGGACGATTTGCGGTTCAAATCGCCCGATCGGGACCACGCCGTTGCCCTGCCAACCTGTTTGCGGTAATGGCTCGCAGAACGCGAATTTCTGACTGGGGACAGCGATGGCAGACCATAGCGAAGTGGCCTATACGACCGCCGACGGCAACGATTACGTGGCGCATGAGCAGACCTATGAAGGGTTTATTGTGCTGGTCAAATACGGCACCATCAGCGTCGCCATCCTCCTCGCCTTGATGGCCTATTTCCTGGTCTGATCCCTGATCGGCTAGCAGCATCGCCGTCCCGCGGCGGTGCCGGAATTCCTGTCGAAACCCGGATGGAAAAACCGGGTATCCAATCTGGCGAAAATAACGCTAGTTTGAAGACGCGTGCGCCGCTCGCGCCGCCGGAGGGCCCATGAAGATCGCCGTTGCCAAGGAAATCGATGCGTCGGAGCCGCGGGTTGCGGTTTCGCCCGATACCATCAAGAAGTTCAAGGCGCTGGGCGCCGAGGTCGCGGTCGAGCCGGGCGCGGGCGTCAAGTCGGGGCTGCCCGATTCGGAGCTTGTCGCGGCCGGCGCCACCGTCAGCGCCGACGCGCTCAAGGACGCCGACATCATCATCAAGGTGAAGCGGCCGGAGGCCTCCGAGCTGGCGAAGTACAAGCGCGGCGCGCTCGTGATCGCGATCATGGACCCCTACGGCAACGAGGCCGCGCTGAAGGCGATGGCCGATGCCGGCGTGTCGGCGTTTGCGATGGAATTGATGCCGCGCATCACCCGCGCCCAGGTGATGGACGTGCTGTCCTCGCAGGCCAACCTCGCCGGCTACCGGGCGGTGATCGAGGGCGCCGAAGCGTTCGGCCGTGCCTTCCCGATGATGATGACCGCCGCCGGCACCATTCCGGCCGCCAAAGTGTTCGTGATGGGCGTCGGCGTCGCCGGCCTGCAGGCGATCGCGACCGCGCGCCGGTTAGGTGCCGTCGTCACCGCGACCGACGTGCGCCCCGCCACCAAGGAGCAGGTGGAGAGCTTGGGCGCCAAATTCCTCGCCGTCGAGGACGAGGAGTTCAAGAACGCGCAGACCGCCGGCGGCTACGCCAAGGAGATGTCCAAGGAATATCAGGCCAAGCAGGCCGCGCTGACCGCCGAGCATATCAAGAAGCAGGACATCGTGATCACCACCGCGCTGATCCCGGGCCGTCCGGCGCCGAAGCTCGTCTCGGGCGAGATGGTCAAGTCGATGAAGCCGGGCTCGGTGCTGGTCGATCTCGCGGTCGAGCGCGGCGGCAATGTCGAGGGCGCGAGGCCCGGCGAGGTGGTCGAGACCGATGGCATCAAGATCGTCGGCTACACCAATGTCGCCGGCCGCGTTGCCGCCTCGGCCTCGAGCCTCTACGCGCGCAACCTGTTCTCGTTCATCGAGACGATGGTCGACAAGGCCAGCAAGGCGCTCGCGGTCAATTGGGACGACGAGCTGGTGAAGGCCACCGCGCTGACCAAAGACGGCGCCGTCATCCATCCCAACTTCCAGCCGAAGTAAGGAGAGAAGCCATGGAGCATCTCGCGCAGGCCGTCGATCCGTTCGTGTTCCGGCTGTCGATCTTCGTTCTTGCCGTGTTCGTCGGCTATTTCGTGGTGTGGTCGGTGACCCCCGCGCTGCATACCCCGCTGATGAGCGTGACCAACGCGATCTCCTCGGTGATCGTGGTCGGCGCGCTGCTCGCAGTCGGCGTCGGCATGGTGTCGAGCGGATCGGGCTGGGCCCGCGGCTTCGGCTTCGTGGCGCTGATCTTCGCCTGCGTGAACATCTTCGGCGGCTTCCTGGTCACCCAGCGCATGCTGGCGATGTACAAGAAGAAAGCCAAGTGAGCGGCGTGCACCTCGGGGTGACGAAGACAAAGGGGGACCTGAGATGAACGCCAATCTGGCTGCTGTTCTGTATCTCGTGGCGGGAGTGCTGTTCATCCTGTCGCTGCGCGGCCTGTCGAGCCCGGCATCGTCGCGCCAGGGCAATTTCTTCGGCATGATCGGCATGGCGATCGCGGTCGCCACCACGCTGGCGAGCCATCCGCCGGCCGACGGCGTCGCCTGGCTCTTGGTCATCGTCGCGATCGCGATCGGCGGCAGCATCGGCGCCGTGATCGCGCGCCGGGTGCCGATGACCTCGATGCCGGAGCTCGTCGCCGCGTTCCACTCGCTGGTCGGCATGGCCGCGGTGCTGGTCGCCGCCGGCGCGTTCTACGCCCCCGAGGCGTTCGATATCGGCACGCCCGGCAACATCCATCCGCAGAGCCTGGTCGAGATGTCGCTCGGCGTTGCGATCGGCGCCTTGACCTTCACCGGCTCGGTGATCGCGTTCCTGAAGCTGTCGGCCCGGATGAGCGGCGCGCCGATCATCCTGCCGTTCCGCCACGTCATCAACATCGTGCTCGCCCTGGCGCTGGTGTTCTTCATCGTCGGCCTGGTGATGAGCGGCAGCGCGCTCGACTTCTGGCTGATCACGATCATCGCGCTGGCGCTCGGCGTCTTGATGATCATCCCGATCGGCGGCGCCGACATGCCGGTCGTGATCTCGATGCTGAACTCGTACTCCGGCTGGGCCGCGGCCGGCATCGGCTTCACGCTCGGCAACTCGGCGCTGATCATCACCGGCGCGCTGGTCGGCTCGTCGGGTGCGATCCTGTCCTACATCATGTGCCACGCGATGAACCGCTCGTTCATCTCGGTGATCCTCGGCGGCTTCGGCGGCGAGACCGCGGCGGCCGGCGGCGGCTCCGGCGAGCAGAAGCCCGCCAAGCTCGGCTCGGCGGATGATGCCGCCTTCATCATGAAGAACGCCTCCAAGGTCATCATCGTGCCCGGCTACGGCATGGCGGTGGCGCAGGCCCAGCACGCGCTGCGCGAGATGGGGGATATCCTGAAGAAGGAAGGCGTCGAGGTGAAGTACGCCATTCACCCGGTGGCGGGGCGCATGCCCGGCCACATGAACGTGCTGCTGGCCGAAGCCAACGTGCCCTATGACGAGGTGTTCGAGCTCGAGGACATCAACTCGGAGTTCGCGCAGGCCGACATCGCGTTTGTGATCGGCGCCAACGACGTCACCAACCCGGCGGCGGAAGAGGACAAGACCTCGCCGATCTACGGCATGCCGGTGCTGCAGGTCTGGAAGGCCGGCACCGTGATGTTCATCAAGCGCTCGCTGGCGTCGGGCTATGCCGGCATCGACAACCCGCTGTTCTACCGCGACAACACCATGATGCTGCTCGGCGACGCCAAGAAGGTCACCGAGAACATCGTCAAGGCGATGTAGGGCGGGCGGCAAATGGCGCTGAACCGGGAGTGGCATCGAGACCATCGCATGCCGCTCCTCGCTACGCGCGAGCAGCGCATCAAGTGGCATGTCGCGCATGCGGTGGCGTGCGCGTGCCGGCCGATCCCCGACAGCATCAAGGCTGACGTCGAGAAGCTGCTCAAGCTTCGCAGCAAGACATAGCTGCGGCACCGGTGATGGCGCTGGCACTCGCAATCCTGAAATGGCTCATGATCGCCGCGGCCGTCGTCTATCTCGGCGGACTCGCGGTGCTGTACGTCAAGCAGCGCGAATTGCTGTTTCCGATCCCGCCGGTCGGGCGGACGGCGCCCGCAGCCGCCGGTCTTCCCGAAGCGGAGGAGCATGTCCTGACCGCGGCCGATGGCGAGAAGGTCATCGTCTGGCACGTGCCGGCGAAGCCGGGCCGGCCGGTCGTGCTGTTCTTTCCGGGCAATGGCGATTTCCTCGCCGGCCGCGTGGCACGCTTCAAGGCCATCACGGCCGACGGGACCGGGCTGGTGGCGTTGTCGTACCGCGGCTACGCCGGATCGAGCGGATCTCCGAGCGAGCAGGGGCTGCTGCAGGACGCCGCGGCCGCCTACGCGTTCACCACCGCGCGCTACCGCGCCGAGCAGATCGTGGCCTGGGGATTCTCTCTCGGCACCGGCGTTGCGGTCGCGCTCGCCGCCGAACACCCCATCGGCAGACTGATCCTGGAGGCACCTTATACCTCGACGGTTGACGTCGCCGGCGTGCTCTTCTGGTATGTGCCGGTCAGCCTGCTGATGCGCGATCAATTCCATTCCGACCGGCGAATCACCGGCGTCACGGCACCGCTCCTGATCATGCACGGCACCGACGATCCGGCGATCCCGATCCGCTTGGGCGAGCGGCTGTTCGGCCTCGCCCACGAGCCCAAGCAATTCGTCCGCCTGCCCGGCGGCGGGCACGACGATCTCGACAATTTCGGTGCGATGGATATCGCGAGGCGGTTTATCGGCGCCGCAAGAGGCTGACGGCGGCGATTGTCTGTCGCATAATCGAGGTCACCGAAGTGAGGGGACCCCACGATGAGCGCACACGGACCGATGCCACGGTCGGCCTGGCTGTATCCCGTTCTGGCGGTGCTGTTGTTTGCCGCGGTTTCCGCCTCCGGCTACAGCTTCGCGCCATCGGCGGGGGGCTGGGTGTTCGCGGCCGTGCTGCTGGTGATCCTGTTCGGCACCGTGTTTGCGGCCGTCCACCATGCCGAGATGATTGCCGAGCGGATCGGCGAGCCGTTCGGCACGCTGCTGCTGACGCTGGCGGTGACGGTCATCGAGGTGGCGCTGATCTCGACCATCATGCTGGGCGACACGCCGGCGCCGACCCTGGCACGCGATACCGTGTTTGCGGTGGTGATGATCGTCTGCAACGGCCTGGTCGGGCTCTGCATCTTCATCGGCGGCATCCGCTACCGCGAGCAGGATTTCCAGATCACCGGCGCCAACCTCTACCTCAGCGTGCTGTTCGTGCTCGCGACCATCACGCTCGACATGCCGAATTTCACGCTCACCGCGCCGGGCCCGATCTACTCCACGGCACAGCTCGCCGTGATCAGCGTCGTGACCCTGCTGCTTTATGCGGTGTTCCTCTACACCCAGACCATCCGCCACCGCGACTACTTCGTCAGCGGCGCCAATGAGGCGGCGGCGCATGGCGAGGTGATGTCGGACCGCATGACGGTGATCAGCGTTGCCCTGCTGCTGGTTTCGCTGCTGGCGGTGGTGCTGCTGGCCAAGAAATTCTCGTTGGTGGTCGATGTCGTCACCGTCAAGATCGGCGCGCCGCCAGCCTTTGCCGGTCTGGTCGTGGCGGCCCTGATCCTGTTGCCGGAGAGCGTTGCCGCGGTGTCGGCGGCGCGCAAGAACGACCTGCAGAAGAGCATCAACCTCGCGCTCGGCTCCTCGATCGCCACCATCGGGCTCACGGTTCCCGCGGTGGCGGTTGCCGCCTATGCGCTGGACAAGCAGCTGGTGCTCGGGCTCAGCAACCAGGATATGCTGATCCTGCTGCTCACCTTCATGGTCAGCATGCTCACCTTCGGAACCGGCCGCACCAACATCCTGTTCGGGCTCGTTCACATGGTGGTGTTCGCCGTGTTCGTGTTCATGGTTTTCGTGCCCTAATTGGAGAAGTGACGATGCTCAGCGCCAAATCGGATGTTCAGGTGGACACGGCGGAGGTCCGCGTGACCGAATGGCGGCTCGCGCCGGGCAGCGCCACCGGCCATCACACCCATGAGATGGACTACGTCATCGTTCCGATCACGGCAGGCGAGATGACGATCGTGGCGCCGAACGGCGAGCGCTCGAAGGCACAACTCGGCGCCGGCAGGTCCTATTTCCGCAAGGCCGGGGTCCAGCACGACGTGCTTAACGAGACGGCCAGCGAGATCGTGTTCCTCGAGGTCGAACTCAAGCCCTGACCCCGCCCAAGAACCTGGCCACGAACCCGGCAAGGAACCCTGCGCGCGCCGAATGGCAGGTCCGAGTCCGCGAAGCTGTGGAAATTCATAACCCGTTAACGGCTGCACGATGATCTAGAAGGCGGATGCGGCCTACGCAGGGGGCGCCTCCGCTGAAACCAAAGTGACACCAAAGGTGACGTCGGAACGGGGGTTTGCCACCGATCCGTCGCAGTTGATCCCTGAATGTGCCTCAAAGTTCCAGCATGAAATAACGGGGTGGGGAGTGGCAGGTCATGCTGAGTTACCTGAAGAAATTCGTGATGGACATCTTACCCTCGGTGGCAGCGACCATCATCGGGGCGTACATCGTCAATCATTACATCGTGGCCAAGCCGCAAGCGCCGGATGCCGCAGCCGTGACCGCCGCCGTGGATCCCAAGGCGGATCCGAAAGCCAAGCCCGCCGAAAAGTCCACCGTGGTCAGCAGCCTCCCGGAAGCCGGCGTGAAGGCCAAGGGCATGTCCGAGCGCACCCTGATCGAGCGGTCGGCGTCGGAGAAGGCCACCGTCACCGAGAAGCCCGCCGATTCCAAATCGGCTGATACCAAATCTGTCGACACCAAAGCTGATGCGCCGGCGGAGACGGCCAGCATCCCCGCCGACTCGCGCCATCATCCGGCAGCGCCGAAGGCGGTCGCGAAGGCTGCGCCCGCCGCGGCGCCGGTCGAGCCCGCCGTCACGCCGGAGGAAGCCCGCGATGCCAACGATCTTGCGCGTGCCGCCATCGAGCGGCTGCGCAAGGAGCGTCCGCAGGATGCTGCGCGGTCCCAGGATGCCGTGCGGTCCCTGGACGCTCGCAGCACCGATCTCGCCCGCCTGCCTGACCAGCAGCGTCCGGCGGCAGCCCCGGCGATCCGGCCGTTGCCGCCGCCGATCATGGTGTCGAACCCGTCCACCGACAATGCCGATCAAGCCGCGCAGCCGCGTCCGCCCTACGCCGCCAATGCCCAGGATGCGAATCGGCTGACGCCGCCGGCCGACATTCCGGTCCCGGTGTTGCAGGCCCCGCTCGACCTGCGCGCCGACGCTGCGATGCCGGCGCCGAAGAACGAGCGCACGTCGGTGACGGACGACGTGTTCTCCGGCATGAAGTCGATGTTCCACGCCGTCCTGCCGAAGTAACGCGCAGCACCGATCTACCGTTCTCGACGCATCGGCTTCGAGCGAAGCAGTATCCGCTTCGTTCGAAAGCGCGCTAGCCGCCGGTGCGCGCCAGCCCGCTGCGCGCGCTTCCGTCATTTGGCCGCAGCGCGAGCGCGCGATTGTAGGACGCCGCTGCCTTGGCCCTGTCGCCGAGCCGTTCATAGGCCTGGCCGCGCGCGCTCCACGCCGCAACATTGCTGGGATCGGCCTGCACGGCCTCGTCGAGGTCGGAGACGGCCTGCTTGGCCTTGTCGAGCGCGAGGTAGCTGGTGGCGCGGCCGACCAGCGGCTCGGCCTTCTGCGGCGACAGCCCGCTCGCCGCCGTGAAATCGTCGATCGCCTGCTGATGTTGGCCGCGGCCCAGATAGATCAGGCCACGGCCGTACAGCGCCTGGATGTTGTAAGGGTCGGCGGTCAGCGCCTGCTCGAATTCCGCCTGCGCCTCATCGACCTTGCCGGAATGCGCCAGCATCTGGCCGCGCGTGGCGTGATCCTTGGCGCTGTTGATGTCCTGTGGGGTGATGGTGTCGGCAGCAGGCTTGTCGGCAGCGGCAGCCTGTTTCGGCTTGTCGTCCGAGCCCCATGATCCCAGGTCGAAGGAACAGCCCCCGAGCGGCAGGCCGAGAACCACGGCCATGATGACGAGGTGCGAGGCACGACGGCGGTGCGCAGCTTCTGGGAGCGGGGAGCGGAGCGCCGGAACGGCCATCATGCAAAGTGCTCTTGCCGGTCGTTTTGCATGGGTACCCCGGAACACGGCTGGCTTCAAAACAACAACGCGGGCCCGTGGCCCGCGCTGTTAGACTTCCATATCGGCAAAACGGTTCAGCGCGGTCCGCGACCGGCGCCTGCACCACCGGGACGGCCGCCACGGTCGCCACCGGGACCAGCGCCGAACACCGGCTTCGGCTTCATCGGCAGCAGGCCTTCGCGCTGCAGCTTCTTGCGCGCCAGCTTGCGTGCGCGGCGCACGGCTTCGGCCTTTTCGCGAGCCTTCTTCTCAGAGGGCTTTTCGTAGTGACCGCGGAGCTTCATCTCGCGGAAAATGCCCTCGCGCTGCATCTTCTTCTTCAGCGCCTTCAGGGCTTGGTCGACATTGTTATCGCGGACGAGAACCTGCACGCGGCATCCTCTTTTGAATTGATCGGTTCGGAATTCTGGCGAGGTAAAGCGGCGGCAAAAGGCCTGCCTCTTAACCCTAGGCGCGCGCATGTATCAGACAAACGCGCAGATGTCCACCGGTCGAGTGACTTTAGGGCCTAGTAAAGCCACGAAATGGGGCGAAAATGCCTTCGTGCGGCCCTGATTTGGGTGGTTTGGCGCCAGGATCGGGGCCGCTCCCGGAGTTTCAGATAACCCGGACATTGGAAATAGGGGAGATGCCACATGGACATGAAGAAATACGCGGCCGAACTGATCGGTACGTTCTGGCTCACATTCGCTGGCTGCGGCAGCGCGGTGATCGCGGCCGGCTTTCCGCAGGTCGGGATCGGCCTGGTCGGCGTGTCATTGGCCTTCGGGCTCAGTGTGGTGACCATGGCCTATGCGATCGGCCATATTTCGGGTTGCCACCTCAACCCGGCCGTGACGGTCGGGCTCGCCGCGGGCGGGCGTTTCCCCGGCGGCCAGGTGCTGCCCTACATCATCGCGCAGGTCGCCGGCGCTATCATCGCGGCCTGGCTGCTCTATGTGATCGCCAGCGGCGCCCCCGGCTTCGACGTGACCAAGGGCTTCGCCTCCAACGGCTATGACGCGCACTCACCGGGCCACTACAGCATGGTGGTGTGCTTCATCACCGAAGTGGTGATGACCATGATGTTCCTGTTCATCATCATGGGATCGACCCACGGCAAGGCGCCCGCCGGCTTCGCGCCGCTCGCCATCGGCCTCGCGCTGGTGATGATCCATCTGGTCAGCATTCCCGTCACCAACACCTCGGTGAACCCGGCGCGCAGCACCGGGCCGGCTCTGTTCGTCGGCGGCTGGGCGCTGGGGCAGCTCTGGATGTTCTGGGTCGCGCCGCTGATCGGCGGCGCGCTCGGCGGCGTGATCTATCGCTGGCTCAGCGACGAGCCGACCGGCATCGTCGCCGGCGTCAAGACCGCATGATCCGCCAGAGCGTTTTCGAGCGAAGTGGACGCCGGTTCGCGTGAAGAAAACGCGTCAAAGCACAAACTAGAGCATCGGTTCTGATTCAATCAGAGCCGATGCTCTAATGGGATCGTGGCCGCCACGATCCCATTTCCATCGATGAGTCGAAGGCGGCTGCCGGTGTGGAATTAATTACGGCTTGCGGGTCGGCGTCACTTCGGTGACGTGCCCCATCTTGCGGCCAGGGCGCGGCGTGCCCTTGCCGTACAGATGCACGGTGGCGCCGGGAACGGTGAGCCACTGCTCATAGCTCAGGATGTCGTCGCCGATCAGGTTGGTCATGGTGACATCGCCGTGGCGCACCGGCTTGCCCAGCGGCCAGCCGGCGATCGCACGGATGTGCTGCTCGAACTGTGAGATCGAGGCGCCGTCGAGCGTCCAGTGGCCGGAATTGTGTACGCGCGGCGCGATCTCGTTGACCAGCACAGTCGGTGTGTCCGTGCCTGTTACCACGAACATCTCCACCGCGAGCACGCCGACATAGTCGAGCGCCGCGGCGATCTTTTCGGCGATCGCCCGCGCCTGCGCCGCAAGCTCGTCGGGGATCGCGGCCGGCGCGCGGGAAAATTTCAAAATGTGGTCGCGGTGCTCGTTCTCGGTGACGTCGAAGCACTCGACCTCGCCGGAAGCCGAGCGCGCCGCGATCACCGAGATCTCGCGCTCGAACGGCACGAAGGCCTCGAGGATGGCCGATTTGGTGCCGAGGTCCTGCCAGACCTGCTCGAGGTCGTCGCCGGCGCGGATGATGGCTTGGCCCTTGCCGTCATAGCCGAAGCGGCGGGTCTTGATCACGGCAGGCAGGCCGATCCGCTCGATCGCTGCGCGCAGCGTGGCGACCGATGAGACGTCGGCATAATCGGCGGTGCCGATCCCGAGCTTGCTGACGAAATCTTTCTCGATCAGCCGGTCCTGCGTGGTCTCGAGGATCTTCTGTGCGGGCAGGACCGGACGGCGCGCGGCGAGCACCATCGCGGTCGCAGCCGGCACATTCTCGAATTCATAGGTGACGACGTCGACGTCGTTGGCGAACAGCTCGAGCGCCTCGACGTCGGCATATTCCGCGCAGGTCGCGTTCTGCACCACGTCGAAGGCCGGCGAGTCCGGATCCGGCGAAAACACCTGGCAGCGGAGCCCGAGGCGCGCGGCGGCAAGCACCAGCATCCGGCCCAATTGTCCGCCGCCGAGGATTCCAATGGTGTCGCCCGGCTTCAGCTTCACGAGGTTCGAAGCCGTCACGCCGCGCCCTCCGGATGCTCCTTGACCGCATCGGTCTGCTGCTTGCGCCAGGCAGCAAGGCGAACCGACAATGCAGGATCGTTGAGCGCAAGGACGCTCGCCGCGAGCAACGCGGCATTGATCGCACCGGCCTTGCCGATCGCCAGCGTCCCGACCGGGATGCCGGCCGGCATCTGCACGATCGAGTACAGCGAATCGACGCCGGACAGCGCCTTCGACTCGACGGGAACCCCGAACACCGGAAGCTCCGTCAGCGCGGCCGCCATGCCCGGCAGATGCGCGGCACCGCCGGCGCCGGCGATGATCACCTTGTGCCCGGCCGCCTTGGCGCCCTTGGCAAAGGCATAGAGCCGGTCGGGGGTGCGGTGCGCCGAAACGATGCGCGTTTCGCAGGCAATACCCAGCGCGGCCAGGGTCTCGGCGGCATGGCGCATGGTCTCCCAGTCGGACTGGCTTCCCATGATGATGGCGATCGGAGCGGTCATCTCTTCAATTCTGTGCAGGAATCCAAAAGCATAGGCCGGATTATAGGGGCGGCCCGGGCGTCATCCAAGGCGTGGCAAGGGAGTTAGAATGGACTATCCTGTCTTGGTGAATCCCGGCAAGCCTTCATAAGCAGGCCTCAACAAGGATGCGCATGAAGAAGAAGACGACGGCGGCGGCCTCCGGGGCGGCAAAACGACGAAAAGGCGCGCCCGCCGCGCGCAAATCCGAACCCGGCAGGACGGCAACAAAGGGGACTGGAACCAAAGCGGCTGGAACCGAAGCTTCCACGCGGGGCGCGGTCGCGTCCGGCGACAAATCCACGATCCGCAGGTTGCGGGCGCAGCTGGCGCGGGCCCAGGCCCGGATCGAGGAGCTGCAGGCCTCCGCCGAGACCGACTTCCTGCTCGACATACTGAACCGGCGCGGCTTCGAGCGCGAGCTCGTCCGTTCGCTCTCCTTCATCAAGCGTTATCAGGCCTCCGGCGCGCTGATCGTGCTCGACGTCGATCGCCTCAAGCCGATCAACGATGCGTTCGGGCACGCGGCAGGTGACGAGGTGCTGAAGACGATCGTCGCCGCGATATCGGACCAGGTGCGCGCCTCCGACGTGATCGGCCGTCTCGGTGGCGACGAGTTCGCGGTGCTGCTGTGGAATCTCAGCGAGACCGATGCCCGCGCCAAGGCCGCTGCGCTGGAAGAGGCGATCGACCGCCTGACCTTCGTGTTTCGCGGCAGCCGCGTCTCCGCGGGCGCTTCCGCTGGTGTTGCGATCCTCACCGCACATTCGGATGCCGATCGCGTGCTCGATGAGGCCGATCGTGCGATGTATGTGCGCAAGGCGCAGCGGCGCCATGAATTCTGAAAGTTACAGCGCGCTCAGATCCTCCGGCACATTGCCGTAGGCCCGCAGCAGCTTGGCATCGCCGAATTCGCCGATCGCGGGATCGCCGGTGCGGCTGAACGCGACGGCGCCGATGCTGCCGGGCATCCGCGACATCGTCTCCGCGCGGCGCAGCGCGATCGCCGAGCTCTGGCATTCCTCGGCACTGCCGGCGACCGGCGTGCCGTCGTCGTCCTGCATGAATGGCAGCGCCACGTAGTAGGTCACGTCAGCCATTGCTGTGCTCCCTGAAGATCAGGCGGCGTCGCTCGCCGCATGGGTTCGCGCCGGCACGCAGCCGGCCGCGATCGCGGCCTGCAATTCCTCGAGCTCGGCTTCGAGATATTCGTTGGCCATGATCAGCGCCTTGATGGTGCTGCGCAGGTTGCCGTCGCACATCGCGATCGCCTGATCGCAGGCCTGCTCGTAGCGGCTGTTGTCGGGCAGGGAAGGCGGTGCGGACATGGCGAAACTCCCTCTGGTGGCTGGCGGCTGGATCGGCATGTTCTTATTTTGTTCTTTTGGAGTCAAGCGCCGAAAAGCACGCCCGCGTCCGTTGCCGCGAACGTGAAGCCGGTCGGGCGCTGTGGATGACGGGGAAAACGCCGCCGGACCTGAACCAGCGGGCCGCCGAACCGCAGAGACGGGCGTCAGGCGATGATGTCGGGCGTGATCTGATCTTCGATGAAGGCGATGCGGTCGCGCAATTGCAGCTTCCGCTTCTTCAAGCGTTGCAGCATCAAGAGATCCGGCGCCGGCGATTGATGCAGCGCGTCGATCGCGGCATCGAGGTCGCGGTGCTCTTGTTGCAGACGCGCAAGCTCGGCGAGGAGTTCGCGCTCATCCTGATCGTTCATGGTTGTGTATTGACTGGTAAGCACGACGAGGTTGTTGCGGCCGAAGCAGCCGCTCGCCGGAATATCCTCCCTGAGCGCGCGCGGCGCAAGCCGAACCGGTTCCATAGTCACGATTAGTTACAGATAAACCGAAATGAGTGCGTGCGGCATTTCGCGTCCCCTATCGACAGCATCGCCCACTCGTGTAGACTTATTGGTCCGGATCGAACCTGAGGTTTAACGCACCGAGGAGTGTTCGCAATGGCAATACAGGCCCATCTCGTTGAGCTGGAGCGTAAGCACAAAATACTCGAGAACGAACTGCACGAAGCACTCGTTCACCCCTCCGTAGACGATCTCCACATTTGCGAGCTCAAGCGCCGCAAGTTGATGGTCAAGGATCAAATCGAGCGGTTGAGACTTTCCGCCGACGACACGGTCCACTAAGCCGGTTCCTCCGCAAATTTGCAAATAGTCTGGCCTTTTACCGAGGGATGAACGCCGCGGCGCGCATCCCCCGGGAGGTCATGCTGCATTTGCTCAGAGCTCTGCCAGCTCGCCGACATGGTCGGCGACCGCTAGCGATGACGTCAGTCCGGGCGATTCGATCCCGAACAGGTTGATCAGGCCCGCGACGCCGTGATCGGCCGGTCCCTGGATCAGGAAATCCTGGGTGGCGACCGCCGGCGGCACGATCTTGGGCCGGATTCCCGAATAGCTCGGCATCAGCGCCCCGTCCGGCAGGGTCGGCCAGTATTTCCGGATCGCCGGATAGAACCGCTCGGCCCGATCAGGGTCGACGGCGTAATCGATGTGATCGATCCATTCGACGTCGGGGCCGAACCTCGCCTGTCCGGCCATGTCGAGCGTCAGGTGCACGCCGAGCCCGCCGGGCTCCGGCACCGGATAGATCAGGTGCGAGAACGGCGCCCTGGCGCTGCAGCTGAAGTAATTGCCCTTGGCCAAATAGGCCGTTGGAATCAACTCGATCGGCATGCCCTCGACGTTGCGCGCGACGGCCGTTGCGCCGAGGCCGGCGGCATTGACCAGGAGATCGCAGGCCAGCGTCATGGGCGCCGCGCCGCCGGCTTCGATCTCGAACCCGTTGGCCGTGGCCCTGGCGTGGAGCAGCGGCGTATGGAAGGCGAATGCCGCTCCGGCCGCCTCGGCGTCGCCGCGCAGCGCCAGCATGTAGGCATGGCTGTCGATGATCCCGGTGGAGGGCGATAGCAGCGCCGCGTCGCAGTTCAGTGCCGGCTCCAGCGCGCGTGCCGCCTCGCCGGACAATAGCTGCATGTCGTCGACGCCGTTGGCCTCGGCATGGGCCCGGATCGACTGCAGTTTTTCGGTCTCTTTGGCCGTCGTGGCGACGATCAGCTTGCCGCAATTCTTGTGCGGGATGCCGTGCTCGGCGCAGTAACGATAAAGCGCCCGCTTGCCGCTGACGCACATCCGCGCCATCAGGCTGCCGGCCCGGTAGTAGATGCCGGCGTGGATCACCTCGCTGTTTCGCGACGAGGTCACCGTGCCGATCGCCTCGGCCTCCTCGATCACAATCACTTCGCGGCCGGCCTGTGCCAGCCGGCGCGCCACCGCGAGGCCGATCACCCCCGCACCGACGACCACACAATCAACCCTGTCCATCTCGTCCTTCAGGTCCGAACATTTCCGCGCAGCCACGCCGTTGCCGCCAACATCGTTCAGCCGATCCCATCGTTTTGGGCAAGTGCTTATTAGGCAAGTGCTTGGGCCATCTCAAATAGTTGGGGAGCCATGCCCTGTTAGGGCAGCATTAATCATGTCAGGGCAATTGCCGTACATTAAGTGGCATTTCCCGGTTGCATCCCTATGCGTTTACCCGATCCAAACCGCCGGAGCCGGACACTCGCCCCGGTAATCCGCGGGTGATTGATGGCTGGCAGGAAGTGGCAGGCGGGCGGGAAGAATTCGATTCCGGCAAGGGCCGTCCTTTGCCTGATCGCAGCCGTCGTGCCGGTCGGTGCAGCCCGGGCAGCCTCCGCTTCCTTCGCACCGTCGACCTACCTTGGTGACCTCGATCCCGGCGTGGTCTGGGAGCTCCTGATCGGCAGCGTGGTGGTTGCGTCCTTCCTCGGCGCGGTCGGGCTGTGGATCCTTTCGGCCCTGCGCAAGGCCAAGCGCGCGCAACTGCGGCGCAACGCCTTCGTGTCGTCCCGCCCTCAACCATCTGAACCAGGGCGTGGTGATGACCGATGCGCGTGAGCGCATCGTGTTCTGCAACGACCGCTATCTCGACATCTACGGCCTGTCGCGCGCCGACATCAGGCGCAACATGACCGGCACCGAGCTATTGGAGCTGCGCCGCGACCGCGGCGTGCTCGACATCAGCGCCGAGGATTTCTTCGCCAGGGCCGCAGCGCCCGATGGGCTGGTCACCGAACTGCCCGGCGGCCGGTCGGTGCTGGTGAAATATTTTCCGCTGCCGAACGGCGGCTCGGTCGCGACCCATCTCGATTGCACCGACCAGCGCAAGCTGTCGCGCAAGCTCGCCTCGACCACGCAATTCCTCGAATCCGTACTCGACAACGTCCCGGTCTGCGTCGCGGCCAAGAACATCGAGGACGGCCGCTACATCTTCGCCAACCGCGCGTTCGAGCGCTTCTCGCGCTTCTCGCGCGATCACATCGTGGGCAAGCGCGCCGACGAGATCTTCCGTCCCGAGACCGCTGTCAGCATCGACACCGCCGACCGCGCCGCGCTGGACGCGCCGGAAGGCTATCACCGCAGCGAATTCCTCGTCGAACGCGGCTCGGAGAGGCGCATCCTGGCGTCGAACCGCGTGATCGCCCGCAACGAGGCCGGCGATCCGGAATTCCTGATCGCGCTGTTCGAGGACGTCACCGACCGCCGTTCGCTGTCGCGCGAGCTCGAGAACAACAGGAAATTCCTCGAGCTTGTGGTCGACAACATCCCGGTCTCGCTGATCGTGCAGCGCGTCAGCGACGGCCGCTATCTGCTGGCCAACCGCAGCGCCGAGACGATCCTCAACCGCCGCCGCGAGGACGCCGCCGGGCTCACCGCTTCCGACATCTTCAATGCGCGTGAAGCCAAGCTGATCGTCGCCCGCGACGAGGCTGCGATCAGGAAGCGCAGCATGATCGCCGAGGAGCACCCGATCTCGACCAAGGACGGCCTGCGGCTGTTCCTGACCCGCCGCATGACCGTGCTCGACGACCATGGCGAGCCGCAATATCTGATCAAGACCCATGAGGACGTCACCGATCGGCGCCAGACCGAGTCGCGCATGGCGCACATGGCCTACCATGACGGCCTGACCGATCTGCCGAACCGCGCCGCCTTCCTGCAGGCGCTGACCCAGATGATCGAGGCCTGCGACGGCACCGACGAGGAGTTCGCCGTACTCTGCGTCGACCTCGACGGGCTGAAGGAGATCAACGACGTCTACGGCCACGCGATGGGCGACAAGGTGCTGATCGAAGTCGCGCAGCGCTTGCAGACCGTGGCGCGCGGCGGCGTGGTTGCGCGGCTGTCCGGCGACGAATTCGGCCTCATCATCGACGGCCAGCAGCCGGCCGCCGGCATTGCGCTGGCCGAGCAGGCCGCCGAGGCGTTGGGTGAGGATTTCGCGATCGACGGCAAATCGGTGCGCACCGGCCTCACCACCGGCATCGCGGTGTTCCCGCACGACGGATCCGACGCCGCCTCGCTGCTGGCCAATTCGGGCGCGGCGCTGTTCCGCGCCAAGGCCAAGTCGCGCGGCACGATCTCGATCTTCGAGCCGGAGATGGACCAGCAGATCCGCGATCGCCGCGTGCTGCATCAGGAGCTGTCAGTCGCGATCAAGAACGGCGAATTGTCGCTCTACTACCAGCCGCAGGCGGCCACCGGCGCGAGCGTTGCGGGCAGCCAGATCATCGGCTTCGAGGCGCTGGCGCGCTGGCACCATCCGCAGCGCGGCTTCGTGCCGCCCAGCGACTTCATTCCGCTCGCGGAAGAAAGCGGCCTGATCGTCGAAATGGGCGAATGGATTTTGCGCGAAGCCTGCCGTGAGGCGGCCTCCTGGGCGGTGCCGATGCAGATCGCGGTGAACCTGTCGCCGGCGCAGTTCACCCATGGCGACCTCGTCGGACTCGTGCATTCGATCCTGCTCGAGACCGGGCTGACGCCCGATCGCCTCGAGCTCGAAATCACCGAAGGCGTGCTGATCGAGGATTTCGACCGTGGCCTGTCGCTGCTGCGGCGGCTGAAGGCGCTCGGCGTGCGCATCTCAATGGATGATTTCGGCAGCGGCTATTCCTCGCTGAGCTATCTGCAGGCGTTTCCGTTCGACAAGATCAAGATCGACCGCGCCTTCGTCATCAATCTCGGCCGCAATCCGCAATCGGCCGCGATCGTCCGCGCGGTCATCGATCTCGGTCACGGCCTCGAAATGTCGATCGTCGCCGAAGGCGTCGAGACCGAGGGGCAGCTCAGTTTCCTCTCCGAGGAAGGCTGCGACGCGGTGCAGGGCTATCTGATCGGCAGGCCGGCCCCGATCGGTCAATTTGCCGCGCTGGTCGGCGGCGACCGGCTGGCCGAAACCGTGCGCAGGGCCGGCTAAATCGGCCTGAACCGCCGGACTGGCCCGGCCGGCGGCGCTTGCCATCCGTGGCGCGTCCGGTTAAATCTCGGCCCACCACAACATTCTTGCCGAGAAAGGAGGGCTGCGTCGTGGCGACATTCATCGATCACCACCTCAGGCGTGGCCCCGTCAACGCCCTGCAAATGCGTTTGCAGGGCTGACCGGAAACTCGGGTAAAATCTCTTCCTGGTCTGCCCTTCGTGGCCGTGCGGCGTCGAACGTTTGAGCGTTCGCGCCTGCATTTGAATCCCTCGCCGCGCACCGACACGCACATCCGATGATGGCTGGACGCCTCTGGATGATGTCGTGATTGCCGGCAAGACCAGAGAATTGATCGTGACCCTCATCGATGTACGCAATCTCGGCGTGACGCTGAACGCGCCGCTGTTTTCCGAACTGAATTTTGTCGTCAATGCCGGCGACCGGATCGGCCTCGTCGCCGCCAACGGCCGCGGCAAATCCACGCTGCTGCGCTGCATCGCAGGCAGCATGGAGTCCAATGAAGGCGACATCACCCGCGCGCGTGGCCTTACCGTCGGCCATATCGAGCAGGATGCGCCGCCGAGGCTGCTGGATACCCCGTTCCATGCCGCTGTGCTCGAGGCGCTTCCCGGCGAGCAGCGCGCCGGCGAGAGCTGGCGGGTCGACGTCGCCTTGCAATCGCTCGATGTGCCCGAGGAGCTGTGGGCGCGACCGCTGAAACAATTGAGCGGCGGCTGGCTGCGGCTTGCGCTGCTCGCCCGTGTGCTGGTGACCGAGCCCGACGTGCTGCTGCTCGACGAGCCGACCAACCATCTCGACCTCGCCAAGATCGGCCGGCTTGAAGCCTGGCTGAATGCGCTGCCGCGCGAGATGCCGGTGGTGATCGCAAGCCACGATCGCGCCTTCCTCGATGCGACCACCAACCGGACGCTGTTCCTGCGCCCGGAGCGGTCGCAGCTGTTCGCGTTGCCCTACACCGCGGCGCGCGCGTCGCTCGACGAATTCGATGCCTCGGACGAGCGGCGCTTTCAGCGCGACATGAAGGCCGTCCGGCAACTCCGGCAGCAGGCCGCCAAGCTCAACAACCTCGGCATCAACTCCGGCAGCGACCTTCTGCTGTCGAAGACCAAGCAGTTGAAGCAGCGCGCCGAGAAGCTCGAAGAGACGGCGAAGCCGGCCCATGTGGAACGCTCGGTCGGAACGATCCGGCTCGCCAACCGCGACACCCATGCCAAGGTTCTGATCAGGCTGAACAACGCCGCGATCGCGACCCCCGACGGCAGGCCGTTGTTCAGGACCGGCCAGCAGTTCATCTGCAAGGGCGACCGGATCGCGCTGCTCGGGCCGAACGGCGCGGGCAAGACCCGGTTCGTCGCGGCGCTGCGGCTGGCAATCGAGACCCCCGAAGCCGCGGCTGCCGAGATTCGGGCCACCGAGTCGCTGGTGCTTGGCTATTGCGATCAGGCGCTGGCCGATCTGGTGGACAGCGACACGCCGATGCGCATGCTGACGCGGCGTTTCGAGGTCGGCGATCAGCGGGCGCGCGGCCTGCTCGCCGGCGCCGGGCTCTCGATCGAGATGCAGGGCCGTCCGATCGGGCGGCTGTCGGGCGGGCAGAAGGCCCGTCTCGGCATGCTGGTGCTACGGCTTACCCAGCCGAACTTCTATCTGCTCGACGAGCCGACCAACCACCTCGACATCGAGGGCCAGGAGGCGCTGGAGGAGGAACTGATGGAGCAGCAGGCCAGCTGCCTTCTGGTGTCGCACGACCGCCAGTTCGTGCGGACGGTCGCCAACCGGTTCTGGGTGATCGAAGGCAAGAAGCTGATCGAGGTCGATGGCCCCGAACACTTCTTTGCCTCGGTCGGTGCGGACTAGCGATGGAGTCAGATTGGATAGCCGTCGCGAAGACAGTGTGCCTCTCCCGCTTGCGAGGCCGTCGCAGGAGGAGCGCTGCCAAAATATCGAAAACAACCCCATGCAAAGTAGCCGGTGGCGGCCGGCGTTCGAGCAGGCTACTTGACACGTCGGGCAACTCAGGGGCATTATTCTAATATTCCGAAATCATGCAGACATGCGCTCACCCCGCAAGCGGGAGAGGTGGAGTATGCCGTGAGACCGCTTCACCCAGACATCATGTCGTTAAGCGCTACGCCTTGACGCAATTTGGGTGCGAATACGTATTCCGTTCGCATTGAAATGCGATAGGCGTTGTCTATGGCGGACTGTGACGTCGCGATCATCGGCGGTGGCCTCAACGGCACGAGCATTGCGCGTGATGCGGCCGGCCGTGGCCTGCGCGTGATCCTGCTGGAGCAGGGCGATCTCGGCTCCGGCGCGTCGCAGGCCTCGCCGCGGCTGGTCCATGGCGATCTGGCCGGGCTGGAACGGCGCGAGTTCTTCCGCGTCCGCAGGGCGCTGAAGGAGCGTGATGTGTTGCTGCGCATTGCGCCGCATCTGGTGCGGCCGGCGCGCTTTGCCATCCCGGCGCATGCCGACGAACGGCCGCCGTGGCAATTGCGGTCGTTGCTGCTGCTCTACGAGCGGTTGGCCTCGCGCAGCGGCCTGCCGCGCTCGACGACGCTGGATGTCACCCACCATCCGGTCGGCAATGCGCTGAAGCGGCCGTTCGGAACCGCGTTCGAATATTCCGACTGCGTCGTCGACGATTCGCGGCTCGTCGTGCTCAACGCGGTGGATGCCGCGGCGCGCGGCGCCGATATCCGCACGGGTGCGCGCGTGACGCGGGCCGAGCGCGGCGAGACCTGGCGGCTGGTTACGATCGACCGCGGCTATCGCCGGGTGATCGCGGCGCGGTCGCTGGTCAACGCGACCGGCGCATGGACCGCCTCCGTCGCCGACACCGTGTTGCGCGTGCCGGCGCCACCGCTTGCGACCGTGCAGATCAGCCAGATCGTGGTGCGCCGTCTGTTCGACTGCGACAACGTCTATGCGTTCCAGCACTCCGACGGACAATTGATCTTCGCCAGCCCCTATGAGCGCGATTTCACCCTGATCGGCAGCATCAGTCATCCCTTCAAGGGCGATCCCGCCATTGTCGCGATGGGGGTGCGTGAAGTGGCCTATCTCTGCGACGCAGCCAATCGCTATTTTCGCGAGCAGATCACCCCGGCCGATGTGCTGCGAACAATTTCCGGCGCCAATTCCGTCGTCGCGCCCGCGCGCCGGCGCATCAGCGATGGTGCCGCATCGCTTGATTATCGTCGCGGCAAGGCGCCGCTGCTCACCATCTTCGGTGGCGATGTCACCACCTCGCGGCGCCGCGCCGAGCGAGCGGTCTCGGAATTCACGCGATTCTATCCGATGACGCCGCGCTGGACCGCAACAGTGCCGCTGCCGGGCGGCGAATTTGCGTGGCAGCGCTTTGAGACCGAGGTCGACATCGCGCGCGACCGCTGGCGCTTCCTCAGCGAGGCGCAGGCGCGGCGGCTGGTGGCCGCCTACGGGTTGAACGTGAAGGACATCCTGGGTGATGCGAAGGAGAAGGCCGATCTCGGCCCGGCCTTCGGCCCGGAGCTGACTGGAGCTGAGGTGCGCTACCTCATGCGCAAGGAATGGGCGCGCTTTCCCGACGATATCCTGTGGCGCCGCTCCAAGCTCGGCCTGACCATGCCGCAAGCCGATCAGGATGCGCTTGCGGCGTTCATGGCGAAGGCGGTTTAAGGTTCGGCTATTGCCGCGCCGCCTCCTGCGACCAGGCGAAATCGCGCTTGGATGGACGGCGATGCAGCCGCTCCGAGATCAGGCTCGTCGCTTGCCGGCCTTGGCCGGCGCGCAGGCAGGCGACGATGAAGGTGTCCTCCCACAATTCGCGTTGCGCATGGCTGCCGCCGATCCGCACCAGCTCGGGCATCAGCGGCGCAAGGATGCGCACGGCGCGCTCATGGTCGCCGGCGGCGAAGGCGGCAACGCCCCGGCCGAGCCCGATCGCGGCAGGGCCGGGTGCCAGTTTGCCGTCGGCGTCGCGCGCCGCCATCTCTGCCAATCGCGTCTCCAGCGCATCGTTGTTGGTCGTGGCCGCGACCAGCGCATGGTGCACATCGGCGAAATGCGCGCCGGCCTTCGGGAAAAATCCATCGCCATAGGCGGCGACATCCTTCCAGTGCGGCTCGAGGCCGGTCTTGCCGGCGACTGACAGCCGCCACAGCAGCGAGGCCGTGTCGGTGTAGATATTGAGCGGCGGATAGGGCCGGCCCGCCGGCTTGATGTGCTGCTCGTAAATGGCGAGCGCGCCGTCGGCGTCGCCCTCCTCGATCGCGATCAGAGCGAGGTGCCAGGCGAGATGGCCCTGCAGGAAGCTGGTGCGATCATTCGCCGGCAGCCATGCGGAGAGGAAGCTGCGGCCTTCCGCCGCGTCGCCTTGCTCGAACAGCGCATGCGCCACCGCGTGCGCGGCGCCGGCGTTCTCCGGCTTCAGCGCATAGCCGCGCTCGGTGACGGCACGGCCCGAAACGACATCACCGGCTTCGGTCTTGGACCAACCGAGATAGGTGAGGAACCACCAATCGTCGCCATAGTCGCTGGCGTAGCGTTCGGAGATCGCGAGGCGCGCGGCGTCATGGTCGGAGCGGCCGGAGAAGGCGTAGAGGCCGAAGGCGCCGAGCAACAGCGAGAGCACCTGCGCATCGCGCGGATATTCGGTGAGATGCTGTTCGGCCGCTGTCATCGCCTTCTTGCCCTGGCCCTCGATCACGGACGCGATGATCTCGATGTGCTGGCGCTCGCGCGGGCTCGCGGCCGCCGCGCGCTGCCGTGCATCGCTTGCCTTGGCGCGGGCCGCGGCGCCTTCCATGTTGAGTTGGTGGACGCGGGCACGGCCGAGATGGGCCAACGCGAAGTCCGGATCTTCGGCGATCGCCGCCTCGAACGCTGAGTCGGCGCCGTGCAGCGCCGCCAGCATGCGATCGACGCCGTCGACATAGTATGCGGCGGCACGGTCCGAGGTGGTGGTCAGCGGCAGGCCGTAGCGGTCGCAAATCATCGGTTGTCCTCCCGAGCTTTGCCGCGAAGTCTAGGGCATGTACTCATAAAGGCAACGAGCCCCTTCGGGGCTTACGTCTGGTTAGCCTTCAACAGCACCGCAAGAGCGGACATCGCCGGAGGTCCGAGTTGGGCCAAGAAGCGACATTCGGCGAAATGGGAGAGGTCGCCAACAGAGGTTGGCTTACAAAATAGAAACGTCTCAGTTTGATGTGGTACTCTTGAATGAAGGTCGCGAGTATCGTTGCGGAAAGAGCCAGCGCGATAATTGGGCTGCCAATCTGCTTCCAGGCGACCTTACAGCACCGGGGACACCGAGCTAAGCGATGACGGGAAAGACTTTCAGCATCCAAATACCAGAGGCGCACTTCACACTATTTGACGCAGAGCGTGATGGGCTACCGGAAGTCATTGTCGTGAACGACGCCTTGCTGGCGTTCCCACACCCTGAGCTATTTCCATGGCACTTACGTGTCCGCCTTTTGATCGAAGAGACGGTCCAAAACGGAATGCCAAGCCCGACCGAGAGCAAACTCCTATTCGAGATCGGAGATGCTATTGAAGCCGCCGTATTGTACGGCTGTACACAGCTGGGAGCAAAGAACGCCCTCTTCTTGGCCCGCAGCACGTGGAATGAGGTGCGAGAGCTGCTGTTCCAAGTTCACGATCCGGAAATCGCCGACGCCGCCCTTCGGCATCTTCTCAAATCGAGGAACTGGCCTCGAGAATGGGAATACCGGATGCATGAAGATGCGCAATGGAAAGAAGCCGCATACGTCTTTGCTCTATTTCCGTTAGCCCGCGGTAACGATGCTTGACCGGCGAGATCGACTGGGGGGAATCCGGTCCAGCGCGCGCAGCACTTTCGCACTTACCAGCTGTGAGGTCGGCTAAGGGTCAAAAGCGGTAAGGTTCAGACTGGGCAGTGCCTTCTGGTTTGTACCTCAAAGCCGACGCAACGCGTTGGTGAGTACACACCCTGCCAGGGGCGCTGACGTCGACAATATTGCGGGAGATGTCCGTGGGGCGGTTGAGCCGGTGGCGATCCGCCGCTAGCTTGCCGCCAGGATTGGACCTTGCGGGGAATCGGGGCTTCTTGACGTGACATCGGGCGAAGCGAGTGGGGAGGCGGCAAAGCCGTTGCCTGAACCGGCCGTCTCGGACATGCCGCTGCTGCGGATCGAGGGCGTCGCCAAGTCGTTCGGTAATTTCCGCGCGGTCGACCGGCTCTCGCTCGACGTCCGCGCCGGCGAGTTCTTCGCGCTGCTCGGCCCGAGCGGCTGCGGCAAGACAACGCTGCTGCGTATGCTCGCAGGCTTCGAGACCCCGGACGAGGGCCGCATCCTGCTCGGCGGCAACGACATCGCCCAGGTGCTGCCGCATGAGCGGCCCGTCAACATGATGTTCCAGAACTACGCGCTGTTCCCGCATCTGTCGGTGCGCGACAACGTCGCCTTCGGCCTGAGGCGCGCCGGCATGGCGCGTCGCGATATCGCGACCCGCGTTGCCGAGATGGTGGCGCTCGTCAAGCTTGAGGGGCTCGAGAAGCGCAAGCCCGACCAGCTCTCCGGCGGACAGCGGCAGCGCGTCGCGCTGGCGCGCTCGCTGGCGCGCCGCCCGCAGGTGCTGCTGCTCGACGAGCCGCTCGCCGCGCTCGACAAGAAGCTGCGCGAGAGCACGCAAGGCGAGCTGATGGAGCTGCAGCGCCGGCTCGGGATGACCTTCATCATCGTCACTCACGATCAGGAGGAGGCGATGACGATGGCCGGCCGGATCGGGGTGATGGATGCCGGCCGTCTGGTCCAGGTCGCCACCCCGCGCAATCTCTATGAGGCGCCGGCGTCGCGCTGGATCGCCGGGTTCGTCGGCGACATCAATCTGTTCAACGGCCAGGTTGCCGCCCGCGAGAATGGACGGTTGACGGTCTCGACCGCGGAAGCAGGCACGCTCGCGGTCAGCGAGCTGTGGCCGCCGGTGACCAAGGAGGTCGTCAGCGTCGCGATCCGCCCCGAGAAGGTCAAGCTGTCGCGCCGCGCACCGGCCTTGGACGCGGGTGCATCGCAGACGATCAACCGGCTGGAGGGCGTCGTCACCGACGTCAACTATCTCGGCGGCGTGACGAGCTACCGGGTGAAGCTGGAGACGGGCGCGGTGGTGCGCTCGTCGATGGCCAACACCGCGCGGCTCGATGTCGACGCCTATCTCGCCGGCCAGCGGGTGGTGGCGTGGTTCACCGCCGACGACTGCCTGGTGCTCGAGCAATGAGCGCGCGCCGCATCTTCGCCCGGCCGGCGCGGCTCGCCGCGATCGCGCCCTATCTCTGGATGGTGCTGTTCTTCCTGGTGCCGTTCGGCTTCGTGCTGAAGATCAGCCTGTCGCAGACCGCGATCGCGCAGCCGCCCTATACGCCGGTGTTCGATTTCACGGAAGGCCGCGCGGCGCTGGCGGCCGCCTTTGCGCAATTGTCGTTCGATAATTTCCGCCTGCTGCTGCAGGACAATCTGTACATCCTGTCCTATCTGCGCAGCCTCGTCGTCGCCGTGACCTCGACGCTGATCCTGCTCCTGATCGGCTATCCCATTGCCTACGGCATGGCGCGGCTGCCGCAGCGCTGGCAGGGCGTGGCGATGATGCTGGTCATCGTGCCGTTCTGGACCTCGTTTTTGATCCGGATCTATGCCTGGATCAACATCCTGCAGCATGACGGCCTGCTCAACCAGATCCTGCTGGCGCTGCATATCGTGTCCGTGCCGGTGGTCTGGCTGTCGACCGACAGCGCGATGTATCTCGGCATCGTCTATTCCTATCTGCCGTTCATGATCCTGCCGCTCTATGCGACGCTCTCGAAGATGGATGCGTCGCTGCTGGAGGCCGCGGGCGACCTCGGCGCCTCGCCGCTGCAGGCGTTCTGGCTGGTGACGTTCCCGCTGTCGCTGCCGGGCGTCGGCGCCGGCGCGCTGCTCTGCTTCATTCCGATTGTCGGCGAGTTCGTGATCCCCGATCTGCTTGCCGGCTCCAACTCGCTGATGATCGGGCAGACGCTGTGGCTCGAGTTCTTCACCAACAAGGATTGGCCGGTGGCGTCAGCCGCGGCGGTCGCATTGTTGCTGCTGCTGGTGCCGCCGCTCGTGCTCTATGACCGCCTGCAGCGCCGCCAGCTCGAGAGTAATCGCTGATGACTGGCAACGTCACCAGGTTGACGCGCTTCAACATGACGTCGCTGGCGCTCGGGCTTGCGTTCCTTTATCTGCCGATCGTCATCCTGGTGATCTACTCCTTCAACGCCTCGCGGCTGGTGACTGTGTGGGGCGGCTGGTCGCTGCGCTGGTACCACGAGTTCTTTAGCGATCGCGCCATGCTGGAGGCGGCGTGGATGAGCCTGTCGGTCGCCGCGGTGTCGGCGACGCTGGCGACATTGCTGGGCACGCTGGCGGCGGTCGGGCTGGCGCGCGGGGAGCGGTTCCGGGGGCGGGCGCTGTTCTCCGGCATGCTGTATTCGCCGCTGGTCATGCCGGAGGTGATCTCCGGCCTGTCGCTGCTGCTGCTGTTCGTGGCGCTGAATGCCGAACGCGGCTTCTGGACGGTGACGATCGCCCACACCACGCTGACGATGTGCTTCGTCACCGTCGTGGTGCAGTCGCGCCTGGCCACCCTCGACCGCAGCCTGGAGGAGGCCGCGATGGACCTCGGCTGCGATCCGGTGCGCGCGTTCCTCCTGGTGACGCTGCCGCTGATCGTGCCGGCGATCATAGCCGGCTGGATGCTGGCCTTCACGCTGTCGCTCGACGACGTCGTGATCGCGAGCTTCACCACCGGTCCCGGTTCGGCGACGCTGCCGATCCGCATCTATTCCGAGGTCCGGCTCGGCGTGAAGCCCGAGATCAACGCGATCTGCACGCTGGTGATCGCGCTGATCGCGGTGATCATCGTGGTCGCCTCGTTCGCCTCGAAACTGTCGAGCGCGCGCAGCGAGAGCGCCGCGCCGCTCTAGAGCTTCGGTTCTGATCTCAGAACCGAAGCTCTAGATTCCTATTTTGGCGCGTTTCTTCACGCGAACCGGTGTCCACTTCGCTCGAAAACGCGCTGTAAGCCTCACGACTTGACCGCGCCGGCCGTCAGCCCGCCGACCATGTAACGCTTGAAGGCGTAGTACACCGCGGCCGGTGGCAGCGCGTAGATGAAGCCGGTGGTCATCAAGAGCTCCCACGGCGAGTCGTCGGCGGCGAGGAAGTTGCCGAGCGCGACCGGCAAGGTGATGTCGGTGTCCTTCGACAGCAGCAGGAACGCGTAGAGATATTCATTCCAGGCGAGCAGGATCGCATAGGTGCCGACCGCGACCAGCGAGGGCATCATCAACGGCACATAGACCAGGCGGAACAGTTGCAGCGTGGTGGCGCCGTCCATCGTCGCGGCTTCATCCAGTTCGACCGGCAGCTTGTCGGAGGCCTGCTTCAGTACCCAGATCGCGTAGGGCGCGGCGATCGTCACCATCGCCAGGATCAGCGACCAGTGATTGTTGAGCAGGCCGTAGGTGCCCATGGTGCGGTACATCGGCACGGCGAGGAACGCCGCCGGGATGAAATAGGTGAACAGCGCCAGGTTCATCACCGCCCGGCCGCCCGGCACGCGCAGCCGCGAGATCGAGAATGCCGCGGCGGTGGCGACGAACAGCGTCAGCGCGCCGACGGCCACCGCGATCACGGCCGAATTCCAGAACTGGATCCAGAAGTCGCGCAGGAAGTAATGCTGCTGGTGGAACACGATCGAGAAATTATGCAGCGTCGGATGCGTCGGCCACAGCTTGCCGGTGAACGCGTCCTCCTTCGGCGAGATCGCGAACACGAACATGTGGTAGATCGGGATCATGGTCCAGATGAAGACCGGGATGCCGATCAGCAGCAGCTTGGCTTCGGTGCCGACTTCGCGTAGGGTGGGCAGCTTCATCGCGACAACCGTTTCATCATGTAATAGACCAGCGGCAGCACGAACGGCATCGCGCAGACGATCGAGGCCATCGCCAGCGACAGCTGGTCGAGCCTGAGATAGCGGATGCCGAGGGTCGACAGCACGTGGGTGAGGTCGGCGGGCCCGCCGCCGGTGAGCAGATAGACGCTGTTGAAGTCACCGAGCGTCCAGATCATCGAGAGCAGCGTGCAGGTGATGTAGAGCGTCTGCATCGACGGCCAGGTGATGTAGCGGAACTTCTGCCACCAATTGGCGCCGTCGACGTCGGATGCCTCGTACAGATCGTGCGGGATGGCGAGCCGCCCGGTCAGCAGGATCAGCGTCCAGAACGGCAGCGATTTCCAGATGTGCACGCCGATCGCCATCGCGAGCGCGACCGCCGGATCGTTCAGCCAGTTCGGGCCGTCGTCGCCGGTGAACTTGAAGATCAGCTGGTTGACCACGCCCCATTCGGGATTGAGCATGAAGCGCACCGACAGGATGGTCGGGATCGACGGCACCGCCCAGGGCAGGATGAAGATGACGGACAGCCACCTGATCCAGGGCCGCTGCTGGGCGAAGAAGCCGGACAGGAACAGCGCGATCAGCATCTTGATGTTGATGCCGATGACCAGGAAGATCAGCGTGTTGACAGCCGCGCGCGCGAAGATCGGGTCGTTGTAGAGCGCGACATAGCTCGACGGATGACGCGCCAGCCACAGGCCGTAGCCGACCGGATAGACCACGAAGGCGAGGAAGACGAGCAGATAGGGCACGAGCAGCACGATGCCCCAGACCTGCGGCGGCGACAGCCGCGCCGACAGTGGCGGCGAGGGGACATCGGATGCGGAGAGCGTGATCGCCATATACGTTACCCTACACCCCGCTGTCGTCCCTGCGAAAGCAGGGACCCATAACCACCGGCTTTCGTCGTTGTGCGAAAGCCGTCGACCAGTATTCTCGAAAACGACCGCCGCGGCGTATGGGTCCCTGCTTTCGCAGGGACGACCAGGGAAATGTGCTGCGGCAGCCGGTCTCGCAACGTCACCCCGCGACCTGCTTGATGCGGGCGATCAGTTCGTCGACGGCCTTGTCCACCGGCACCTTCTCGCTGACGACGCGGTTCATGGCCTTGGCCCAGACGTTCTCGTTGTTCAGGATGGTGAACTTCCAGTTCTTGGTAAAGTCGAACGGTGCGGTGCCGCCGGTGAACTGATTCCTGACCGCCTTGCGATGCCGGTCGGCCTGCCAGAACGGGCTCGCCTGGCTGGCCTTGGTCACCGGGAACCAGCGGCCGAGCGCACCTTCGATATAGGGCCGGACGTTGTCTTCCTGCATCAGGAAGCTGATGAACTGCTTGCCTTCCGCCTTGTTCTTGGCGTTGGCGAAGATCAGCCCGGTCTTGACGTCGGAGCGGTACCGGATCGTCGAGCCGTCCGGCGCCTTCGGGAACGACGCCGTGATGATGTCGTGCTCGTAGGCCTGCTTGCCGGCGGCGCGCTGCGCGTCGGTCAGCGCCGGGTTGGTCGAATCCTCGAACCACTTCGCCGCGATCGAGATGGTGAAATTGTGGGTCATCACGATCGTCTTGTTGTGGAAGGCGACGTTGTTGTCCGGGTCCTTCCAGGTCGTCGAGGAGGGCGGCGTGCAGCCCCTGATGTAGGTGTCGGTGTAATCCTTCAGCGCGTGGATCAGGCCGTCGCGCACCTTGGGATCGTCGACCAGCAGCTTGCCGTCATCGTCGACCAGCTTGACGTGATAGGCGTCCATGAAGGTGTAGAACGACTGGAACGAGTCGGTGGATTCCACGCCCATCGGCTGGCCGACGCCGTAGATGCGCTGGCCGGTCGCCTTGCGGATCCCCGGCTGCACCTTGTCGCACCAGAACGTCCAGTAATCCTCCCACTTGGTCGGGATGTCATCGGCCTTGAAGCCGGCCTTCTCCAGCATGTCGCCCCAGATCTGGACGTGCATGCTCTGCTGCTTGAGCGGGAAGCCGTAATAGGACTTCTTCTTGGTGACGTCATTGTAGAGCAGGGCCGCTTCCAGCGTGTTCGGCGCGAAGGCGTCCTTCATCGGCAGCATGATGTCGGACAGGTCTTCGAGCTTGCCCTCGAAGGCCCACTTGCCCTGGGCCTGCACATCGTAGGTGTCGGAATAGGCGACGTCGGGCACGGTGCCGGAATCCAGCGCGGCAACGGTCTTCGGAATCATGTCCTGGATCGCGTATTGCGACAGTTCGACCTTGATGCCGGTCTTGGCTTCGAATTTCTTGATCGTATCGAGCAGCGCGTCGTCTTCGGACTTGTAGAATCCCTTGCCCCACCAGACGGTGATCGTCTTGCCCTGGGCCAGAGCGGGTGCAGTTGCGGCGAACAGGCCGACCGCAGCGACCGCCATTGATAGCGCACCGATAACCTTGGATCTCACGTTCTTCTCCCCTCATGAGGCCGGCTTTTTTAACCGGTTGGGGAAAACACTAGCGCATGCCCGTGACCCGATAAAGATGCCGCATCGACGACTTCTGTAGGGGGCTCGCGGGAGAGCGTGGATCAGTCGCGCCGCATTGATGCGGAAAGTGAATGGATCGATCAGTTCGACTGTGGTCAGTTCGATTTGGCATTCTCGGCCGCTGTCGCCGGTGCGTTGGCGGGTGCGCCGGCCGCGGCGTCGGGCGCGGCCGCGGGCCGTGCGGCTCCGCCGGTGAAGCGCTCGATCACCGAGCGCACCGCGTCGCGGGTCTTGCGATCCTTCACGGCGTCGAGCAGCGGGGCGGATGCCGGCGAGCGGCGGATCAGGCTTTCCGGATCGGGAAAGATCAGCGGATCGTCCCACGGGCCTTGAATCACGAAGGGCAGATCGAACGCGGTGCTGCCCGCAGCCGCCGAGGTCAGGCTGGCGACGCCCTTGAGATCGTACTCGCGCGACGGCACCGAGGCGGTGCCGGTCAGCGTGATCTTCGCCGCGGGGCTCTCGACATGGATGTCGTCGGCGGTCGCGACGCCGTCGGCGAATTTCACCGAGACGCTGAGATTGTCATAGGGCGTCGAGCCGGAGCGGAAATTGCCGCCGCCGGACAGCGGCCGCTTCTCCAGCCGCCGCAGCAATTGCTCGACATTGAAGCCGGCGATCGCGCCGTCGTGCCCGTTCAACGTCGCGGTGCCGTCCAGCGACGACGCGAGCCCGAACGGGCTCGAGCCGGAAGCCGTCAGCGAGACGTTGAGGTTGCCGCGGCCGGACAGCTTGTTGATGCCGAACAGTTCGCTGGCACAGGCCTGCAGATCGACATCGGTGAACTGGAATTGCGCCCTGACGTCGGCGACCGCATCCGAGCGCGCGATCGCGAACGAGCCCTTGGCGATGCCGCCATACATCTGCGCCTCGCCGACGCTGAGCGCGAGCGCGCCGCCGCGCAGATTGGCGCCGAACGCGGTGCGGCCGAGCTTGGACGGGCCGACCGTCACCTTGGCGGCCGACAGGCGCATGTCGAGATCGGTCGACGACAGCGAGGAGAGGTCGAACAGCTGCCTGTTCCAGTCGCGCTGGCCGCTGGCCAGCAGGCGGAACGTCGAGATGTAGGGCGTGAAATCGAGATTGCCGGCGGCAAGCGTCGCCTGCAGCGTCTGCCGGCCGTTATTGGCGTAGGTCATCACGCCCTCGGCGACGTTGCCGTCGAGCTCGACATTGACATTTGTGAGCGCGACCGAGCCGCCGACCACATTGGCGCGAGCCTTCAGTGCGAAGCGGCCGAAGCCGCCGCCGCCGCCGGGCGGCGCCTGGCCCATCCAGCGCAACGCGTTGCGCAGCGACGGTGAGTCCATCGTGGCTGTGCCTTCCATCATCACGCTGGTGCGGTTGGCGACGGTTCCGTCGAACGCAATCTTCAGCGGCGCGCTGGCAAGCCGTGCCTTGAGGCCGGAGCGGTCGCCGGACAGCAGCGCGACGAAATCGCTGGCGCTGATCGAGCCGTCGACGCGCTCGCCGCGCCAGTCGAACTGGCCGGTTGCGGCAAACGAACGCGAGATGGAAGGCCAGGCCAGCGAAAGATCGATATCGCCGAGCTGTTCGGAGATGTGGTTGGTCCCGTCCTCGTAATTCAGCTCGCCGTCCTGGATCCGGATTTCCGAGAACGACACCTGGTTCTCGGCGCCGGGCGTCATCGTCTTGGCGATGGTCTCGACGAACGGGGTCCAGTTGCTTTCGCCGGCGCCGTCGCGAACCACATGGATGTGCGGGCGGAGCATCATGACGTCGGCAATCTCGAACCGCCGCAGCAACAGCGGCAGCAGGCGCAGGTTCGCGGTCAGCACGTCGACCTGCAAGGCCGGATCGGTGGTATCGGCGCCCTTCAGCCCGACATTGTGAAAGGAGACATAGCTGCCGGGAAACACCGAAACGTCGATCGGCCCGTTGACGACGAGCTCGAGCCCGGTCACGGCGCGAATCTGCGCTTCCACCGCGCTCCGCAGCGCGTCCCGGTTGAGGAACCAGGACGTTGCGACCAGCCCCACGAGCGCCAGGCCGAGAAGCGCCGCGATCGGCATCCCCAGGCGCTTAATTCCTTGGGCCATCGTCAATGACATATCCGGGTCGGGTTGAGTTTTGTCGGGTCGTCGTCGAACACTGCCGGCTGCGCAATGGAAGCCGGTGCCAACCCACGCAACTTGAAGGGTTTTCTTGTCGCTTTCAAGGCCATGTTGATGTCGCAGGCCGCCGCCCGTCGCCGCACGGGGCCGTGATTGACGCATTGCGAAGATTTCGCCTAATAATCCGCTGGACAGAGCCGTTCCGCGCCCTCCATCAGGTATTCATTGCATGAACAAGGTTTATCCCGACGCCAAATCGGCACTCGATGGTCTCCTCAAGGACGGCATGATGATCATGTCGGGCGGCTTCGGCCTCTGCGGCATCGCCGAGACCCTGTCGGACGCGATCCGCGATTCCGGCGTCAAGGGCCTCACCGTCGTCTCCAACAATGCCGGCGTCGACGGCATCGGCCTCAGCCGGCTGCTGGAGACGCGCCAGATCAAGAAGATGATCTCGTCCTATGTCGGCGAGAACAAGCTGTTCGCCCAGCAATATCTCGCTGGCGAACTCGAGCTCGAGTTCAACCCGCAGGGCACGCTGGCCGAGCGCATCCGCGCCGGCGGCGCCGGCATCCCGGCCTTCTACACCAAGACCGGCGTCGGCACGCTGATCGCCGAAGGCAAGGAAGTGAAGGAATTCGACGGCGAGAAGTACATCATGGAACGCGGCCTGTTCGCCGACGTCGCCATCGTGCACGCCTGGAAGGGCGACACCGCCGGCAACCTCGTCTACCGCAAGACCGCGCGCAACTTTAACCCGATGATGGCGACCGCCGCGAAGGTCACCGTCGCCGAGGTCGAGCATCTGGTGCCGGCCGGCGAGATCGACCCGGACCACATCCACACCCCCGGCATTTTCGTCAAACGCATCATCGAGGTCGGGACCGGCAAGAAGCGGATCGAGTTCCGCAACACCCGTCCGCGGCCCGCCGCTTAACGCATGATCCGGAAAACCGGGCACCGGTTTTCCGGCAAGATCATGCGCAACTAAGACATAACTCTTCAGGAGAGCCTCATGGCCTGGACCCGTGAACAGATGGCCGCCCGCGCCGCCAAGGAGTTGCGCGACGGCTATTACGTCAATCTCGGCATCGGCATCCCGACGCTGGTCTCGAACTACATCCCCGACGGCGTCGACGTGAACCTGCAGAGCGAGAACGGCATGCTCGGCATGGGACCGTTCCCTTATGAGGACGAGGTGGATGCCGACCTCATCAATGCCGGCAAGCAGACCGTGAGCGAATTGCCGTCGACCAGCTATTTCTCGTCGGCCGATTCCTTCGGCATGGTGCGCGGCGGTCATATCGATCTGTCGATCCTCGGCGCCATGCAGGTGGCGCAGAATGGCGACCTCGCCAACTGGATGATCCCCGGCAAGATGGTGAAGGGCATGGGCGGCGCCATGGACCTCGTCGCCGGCGTCAAGCGCGTCGTGGTCGTGATGGAGCATTCCGCCAAGGACGGCGCGAAGCTGCTCAAGCAGTGCAATCTGCCGCTGACCGGCGAGCGCGTGGTCGACATGGTCGTGACCGACCTTGCGGTGTTCACCATCGACAAGCACGGTAAGGACGGCATGGCGCTGATCGAGCTCGCCGACGGCGTCACGCTCGACGAGGTCAAGGCCAAGACCGAGGCGGAATTCCGCGTCGCGCTGACGAACACCTGAGATGTGTAGTGCGGGGCGATCCACGATCCGTCCCGCACGATCCGACGACGCCAGCTTCATCGCCCGCATCGTGCTGGCCGCGCAGCGCGGCCCGTTGCCGCGCGGCTGGTTCGACATCGCGCTCGACCGGCCGGAGGGGGAGTGTCTCGCGTTCATGGCGCGGCTCGCCGTGGCGCGGGTGCGGTCATGGTACCATGTCGCCCATTTCCTGATTGCTGAGGTCGACGGTGTGCCGGCTGCCGCGCTGTGCGCCATGCCTGCATCCGGAACGGTCGTCGCCGCACGCGCGGCGATCGAGGAGGTCGCGGCCGAGACCGGTGCCGATGCTGACGGCATCGTCGCGCGCGGCGGCTATGCCCGCAATTGCTGGGTTCAGGGCGGCGAGGGCGACTGGCTGATCGAGCACGTCGCAGCCGAAGCGTCGCATCGCGGCGGCGGCCTGGTGCAGGCCCTGATCGCCCGCGCCCTCGCCGACGGCAACACCGCCGGCTATTCGCGGGCATCGATCTCGTTCGTGATCGGCAACCACGCGGCCGAGCGCTGCTACACCAAAGCCAGCTTTGCCTTCGCCGAAGAGAAGCGCGACGCGGCATTCGAGGCGCTGACCGGCGCGCCGGGCTTTCGCCGATTTGCGCGGGAGATCTGAGGGGGTCCCGGCGAACGGTGCCGCATATGCATCTGTCGTCCCGGCGAAAGCCGGGACCCATACGCCGCGGCGGATGTTAAAGGCGGGACTCGTCGTTGCGATCGCGCATAACAATTCGCATCGGTGGTTATGGGTCCCGGCCTTCGCCGGGACGACACACAGTGTGTTGCTTGGCCGATGAGTCATACATCCGCGTCAAGGCGCGGCGCCCGTCGCTTGCCGGCTCGCGCGCGCAATGGCAGAATTGCCCCATTCTGTGCAAGATCGGACATGGCCATGCCACTCATCCGGATTTGGGTCTATGACGGTATCCTCGCTTCGGGCGTTGCGGGCATTGTCGACGTGTTCACGGCCGCCAATTCGGTGGCGGCGAAGCGGCCGCAGCGCCACAACGGCAAGCCGTCCCAGCTGCGGTGGCGCGTCGAGTCACTCAATGGCCGGCCGGTGCAGACCGCGTCCGGCCAAATCATCGGCGTCGATGGACCGATCAGCGCGCGGTCTGCGGCGGATGCGGTGGTGATCCCCGGACCGTTCGTCGGCGACATCGAGCGCTTCTTCGCCCGGCTCGATACGGTCGAGCCGTTGCTCGCCGCGCTGCGGCGGCAACATGAGCGCGGCACCCTGCTCGCATCCTATTGCACCGGCAGCTTCATCCTCGCCGAAGCCGGCCTGCTCGACGGCCGGGTCGCGACCACCCATTGGGCGAAGGGGCGGACCTTCGCGATGCGTTACCCGGCGGTGGATCTGCGCGTCGCCGAGATCCTCACCGAGCAGAACCGGATCGTCTGCTCGGGCGCGGTGACCACCTCGCTCAATCTTGCGATTCGGCTGGTCGAGGAGTTCGCCGGCGCCGATCTGGCCGCCGAGACCGGCAAGCTGATGCTGATCGACGGCAATCGCGTCTCGCAGGCGTCCTATGCTAGCCGCACGCACGACACCCAGCATTCCGACGCGCTGGTGGCGCAGGCGCAAAGCCTGATGGAGAAGTCGCTGCAGCGGGGCTTCAGCCTCGCCAGGCTGGCCCGCGACCTTTCGGTCAGCGAACGCACCCTGAACCGCCGCTTCAAGCTCGCGGTCGGCGAGGCCCCGCTGCAATATCTGCAGGCGCTGCGCGTCGATGTGGCCAAGCGCCTGATCGAATCCAGGCGGCTGAAGCTCGACGCGGTCAGTGCGCGTGTCGGCTACAACGATCTGTCGACCTTTCGCCGCCTGTTCAAGCGCGAAACCGGGCTTTCGCCGCGCGAATACCAGCGCCGATTTGCGCGTGTCACCGCGCGCATGGCGCCTGCCGGCTGACGACGCCGTGTCCGAATTTGCCCTGAGAATGGCGATACTGCCACTGCTGCCGGAAGCACCTCGCGCATAGACCTCATGTTGGCAACAACAGGAGGTCTCTCAATGCCGATGATCGACGTCACAATTCCCGAAGGAGCCCTGAAGCCGGCAGCGGAAGCGCGGCTCATCAAGGAGCTCGGCGATATCCTGATCGGTCACGAGGGATTCGACCCGGCCAACAAGGTTGCGCAAGGCGTCACCGTCGTGTTCCTGCATCGGCCGGCCGCCGTCTATGTGGCGGGCGAGCCGTCGCCGTCGCCACGCTATCGCATCGTGCCGACGGTGCCCGAGGGGCAGTACACCGAAGTCTCGCGTGCGGCTTTGGTGAAGGACGTGACCGCTGCCGTGGTACGCGCTGACGGTGGTTCGTACGAGGATGTGGCGCCGCAAGTCTGGGTGTTTCCGACCGAGATACCGGATGGCCAGTGGGGCAGCCGCGGCGTCATTCGTCTGCTGCCGGACATCCAGGCCTTCATCGCCGGCGAGCATGAACGCAAGGTCGGCGAAGAACGCCTTGCACGGCGACGGCGCGTCAAGGCGCTCGAGCTGCTTGCGGGTGCGCTCGATGCCGCCCGCAAGGGCGTCGCGTGATGCGGCACCCGGCCATGGCAATCGACACGCATTTTCAGGCTCGCGGCGATCCAGGCCGCCGCGGTACCGTTCGATCGCGAGGCGTCGGTGGAGAAGGCCTGTCGCCTGATCCGCGAGGCCGGTGCCATGGGGGCAACGATCGCCGCGTTCGGCGAGACCTGGCTGCCGGGCTATCCGTTCTTCTGTCATGCACCGACCGGTCCGAGCACCTTTCGCGCCATGGCGGAATATCTCGATAGCGCCGTCGAGATTCCATCGCCGGCCACCGACCGGCTCTGCGATGCCGCAGAGGGCGCCGGGATCGATGTCGTGATCGGCGTTGCCGAACGCGACGCAGTAACGAAGGGCACGGTCTACTGCACGCTTCTGTTCATTGGCCGCGAGGGGCGGATTCTCGGCCGTCATCGCAAGCTCAAGCCGACCTTCAACGAGCGTTCGGTGTGGGCCGATGGCGACGCGGTCGGCCTGCGGGTTCATGAGCGGCCCTATGGCAGGATCAGCGGGCTCAATTGCTGGGAGCACAACACCATGTTGCCCGGCTATGCGCTGGCGGCGCAGGGAACGCAGATCCACGTCGCCGCGTGGCCGGGACGAGAGCCCGCCGTGGCACCGCCGTCACCCACGCCGCTGTGGCCGCGACAGCTCCTGCTGTCACGCGCGTTCGCGTCCCAGGCGGGTTGCTACGTCATCGCCGTGGGCGGCATGCGGTCGCACGAGGCGACGCCCGAACGCTATCGCGAGCTGTCGACGATCGAGTACAGCGGCGACAGCGTGATCATCGATCCACGCGGTGAGATTATCGCGGGGCCGGCGCAAGGTGAGACCATCCTGATCGCTGACGGATCGCGGGAGGTTGTTCTCGCCGCCAAGGCGCTATGCGATATCGGCGGCCACTACTCGCGCCCGGACCTGCTGCGACTGATCGTCGACCGTGATCGACAGGATCGGGTCATCGATTGCGCCTTCGCCGGGCGCGTCGCGCCGGACATGTGGGAGTAGTGCGATCTAGTGCACGGCAGCGTGCAAAGCAGCGTCATCTGTGATGACGCTCACGCCGACGCGCGCGACTCTGGAAGCAATTTAGTCGTCATCTGCGTGTCGCATCAGGCCAAATGCTTGTCGCAATAGTCCAAATGTTCGGACGCAAGTGACGCCAATCAAAGACATTTTGGCGTTTCGTCGCGTGCACGCCGGAAGTGTATCGCATCAGCAATCCGGCCAACAAAAAACAAAATCCGGATCGAAGGAGGGCGCAGCTGTGGCAAGGTGCGAATGATCTCACGACACTCCGCGCCGTCGCAGCCGTCTTTGCCCCCGATTGTCTCCATCATCGAGGATCGATCCGTGATTCAAATATTTCGCCGCTCGTTCGTTGCCGGCCTGCTGTCGCTTGGCCTGGCGTTGCTGTCACTTCATGGCGCCCAGGCGCAGGCGCAAGCGCAGGGGACCGACACCATTCTCGTGCTCGATGCATCCGGCTCGATGTGGGGCCTGGTCGATGGGCAGAGCAAGATCTCCGCTGCACGACAGGCGGTCGATGCCATTCTGTCGAAATGGAATCCCGCCGATCGTCTCGGCGTGATGGTCTATGGCCATCGCTCGAAGGGTGACTGCAAGGACATCGAGCTGATGGTGCCGGTCAGCAAGTTCGATCCGGCGCGGATCAAGGCCGCGATCGACGGCATCAACCCGAAGGGTAAGACGCCGATCTCGGATTCGCTCCGTGCCGCCGCCGAGGCGCTGCACTCGACCGAGAACAAGGCCAATGTGATCCTGGTCTCCGACGGGATCGAAACCTGCGCACCGGATCCGTGCGCGGCCGCGGCCGAGCTGAAGAAGGCCGGCATCGGCTTCACCGCCCATGTCATCGGCCTCGACGTCGCCGATCCCGCGGCGAAGAGCCAGCTGCAATGCATCGCGCGCGCGACCGGCGGCGTCTATCTCGATGCCGGCAACGCCGCGAGCCTGACCGGCGCGCTGACCAAGGCGGTGGCGGCGACGCAAGGCACCAAGGTCGCAAGCGAGGCGCCGCCAAAGCCGGCGGCCGCCGATCCGTATCTCGGCAAGAACCTTCGCGGCGTGGCACGGCTCGCCGAAGGGCTCGATCCGGTCAGCGACGAGGACGTCAACTGGGGCGTCTACAAGCGCGCCGGAGGCGAGAAGGGCGAGCATGTCAACACCTTCTACGGTGCGCCGTTCGCCGACAACATCGCGCCCGGCGATTACATCGTGGAGGTGAGCTACCGGCAGCTCAAGCGCGAGTTTCCGCTCAAGGTCGAGAACGGCAAGCCCGCGATGCTCGACGTCATCCTCGATGCCGGTTACGTCACCAGCGAGGGCTCGGTGGCCGGCGGCGCAGGCAAGGTCGACGACGTGGTCTGGCAGGTCTCCGACAAGGGCGGCAGACTGATCGCGCAGGAGTACGACGCGGTGCCGCGCTTCGTGCTCGCCGCGGGCAATTATACGCTGACCCTGACCAAGGGGCAGTCGAAGACCAGCAAGCCGTTCTCGGTCGCCGCGGGTGACTCCAGCAACGTCCAGCTCACCCTCGACGTCGGCAAGCTGATCGTCACCACCACCTATGCCGAGGGCGGCCCCAAGGTCGAGAAGGACCTCGTGGTTGCCGTGCGCCAGCCGGCGAAGGCTGACGGTGACGAGGGCGAGAAGGTCGCGCAGGAATACGACGCCGAATCGAAGTTCGATCTGCCCGGCGGCAGCTACGAGGTGATGGTGACGGTCGGCGAGGCCAAGGGCACGGCGCGCGCGGAGGTGAAGTCCGGCGCGCCGACCCGGATCACCGTCAACCTCAACGCCGGCGTGGTCGGGATCAAGGCCGACGGCGCCCAGGAGATCGACATCTACGGTGCCGAGCGCGACATCAATGACGAGCGCAAGCGCGTCTCGGTGAGCTATGAGGCGACCTACAACGTCGCGCTCAGCGCCGGCGACTACGTCGCGGTCGCCACCTATGCCGACGGCCAGAAGGCGGAAAAGCCGTTCTCGATCGCCGCCGGCAAGCGCCAGACTCTGGAGATCAAGCAGTAGTCAGCTGGACGGTCGGGCCACGGAAACGGTGTACCTCTCCCGCTTGCGGGGGAGGTCGGATCGCATCTTCGGATGCGATCCGGGTGGGGGCTCCCTCCGCAATGCGACTAGCGGAGAGAGCCCCCACCCCAACCCTCCCCCGCAAGCGGGAGAGGGAGCCTTTCGGCCGCTGCGTCCCTAACGCACGGCATGCCGACAATTTGGGCAGACCGCCCGGCTAATCTCGTTCACCTCGGCCACATCTCCGCCTAGTCTGACAGCAGACGGAGGCGAAACAGCATGCGGGCGATCCTTGATCACTGCACCGGCGGGAGCAGGCGCAGCCTGCCGGCCGGCACGGATTTCATCGAGGAGGGCGGCCAGACAGGTCATCTGTTCGTGCTGCTCGAGGGCAAGGTCGAGGTCGTGAAGGGCGACAGTCTGGTCGCGGTGATCGACGAGCCCGGCGCGGTGTTCGGCGAGATGAGTGTTCTGCTCGACAGGCCGCACAGCGCAAAGGTGCGCGCGGCGTCCGACTGCGTCCTGTACGAATTCGACGATGCGGCGTCGTTCCTGCGGGAGCAGCCTGCGCTGGCGCTGCTGATCGCGCAGCTGCTGGCGCAACGGCTGCATGTCGCCACGACCTATCTTGCCGATCTGATGCATCAATATGCCGATCACGGCACCCATCTGGCGATGGTCAGCGAAGTGCTGCAGAGCATGATCAACCTGCCGCCGATGCAGGTCGCGCCAGGCTCGGATCGGCAATCCGATCCAAGGATGTGAGCCAGTCGGGCGCATCGCTGAGCGGCGTTGCCGGCCGATGCAAGGGGGCGTTGAGATCGACGATCTGCGCGTCGCCGGCGGCGAGCCAGAAAACCTTCTCCTGAGTGAGATCGAGCACGATGTAGACCGGCGGCCGGCCGGGCTGCAGGCCGGTATTGAATACCCAGGTCGTCCCGATCCGGTCGAACCACGAGCCGTTCGGGATGAACGGCGATTGATGCACATGGCCCGAGATCACCATCGCCGGGTGGTGGCGTTCGATCCAGCGCAGCAGCTCGACGTCGCCGAAGAAGCGCTTGCCGCCCCAGCTGATCGGGGAATCCGCCGGCGGGGCGTGATGCACCCAGACCCAGCGGCGGTGCGGCATGGCGGCTGCCTCGCGCAGCTGGTCGTCGATCCGCGCCTTGACCATCGGGCCGTCCCACCACGGGCACACCGTGAACAGCGTGTCGCCGATGGTCAGATTATCGCCGTCGCAGGCCACGCCGAATTCCCTGACGGCGGCGACCCATCGCGCAACCTTCTCGCCCTCTGCGTTGCGCTCGTCGAGGTCATGATTGCCCGAGCAGAAGATCACGCGCGTGAGGCCGGCGAGGCGCGCAAGGTATTTCGTGACGACGACGATCTGGGCGCGGAAATCGACCGCCGAGCCGAGGTTGAGCGCATCGCCGGCGAAGATCACCAGATCGAATTGCGGCGCGGCCGCCAGCAGCCAGTCAAACTGCGGCAATGAATAATGCAGGTCGGCGACGACGAGGCAGCGCATCCGCCAGATCCAGATGCCCGGAAAGCGGGCTGGGTTCGGAAGATCATGAATTTCAAACAATCGGAATTGCAGCAAGATCTATGCCGTATCGTGCAGATCCGGCGCGACAGATTTTCGCAGTGAGGTAGGCACGCTGGCCAGGCTCCCTCTCCCCTCGTGGGAGAGGGTGGGGAGAGGGGTGGCCCCCGAGCGAGATGAGTGTCGGTCTCACAATCTCGGCCGCGTGGCGTTGAAGAATATTACAGCGGAGAGAGCGTGCCGTGTGGCCACCCCTCTCCCCAACTCTCCCCCGCAAGGGGGGAGGGAGGCCCTCCGCCAGTGCGTTCCTGACCCGGGCGACGGAGCGTGCCCGCCTCTCACACCCGCGCCGCGGCGTGGGAGAACACGATCTCGATCAGCGTGCCGGTGCGGCCGCCGGTCCGGATCTGGAATTTTGCGCGGTTGGCTTCGACCAGCGCCTTGGTCAGCGACAGGCTGACGCCGCCGGAGCCGGCCTGATCGGACGGCGTCGGCGCGCGGAACGGCTCCAGCGCGGCGGCGACCTCGTTGTCGTTGAGGCTCTGGCCGGTGTCGCGCACGCGCAGCATCACCTCGCCGAAATCCGACAGCGCGGTCGAGACGATCACCTGGCCGCCGGCATTGGCGAGATGGATCGAGTTGCCGATCAGGTTCAGCGTGATCTGGCGCAGCGCGCGGGCGTCGGCGACCACCGGCGGCAGCGTGTGCGCGAGCGAGGTGCGGATGATGATGCGCTCGCGATTGGCCTGCGGCTGCATCACGGCGACACAGCTCTCCACCATCTCGTTGAGGTTCTGGCTGGTGAAGGCGAGGTCGAGCTTGCCGGTCTCGATCCGCGACAGGTCGAGCAGGTCGTTGACGATGGCGATCACCCGCTCGCCGGAGGCGCGGATGTCCTTCATGTATTCGACATAGCGCTCGTTGCCGAGCGCGCCGAAGCGCTCGCCGATCATCACCTCGGCAAAGCCGATGACGGCGTTGAGCGGCGTGCGCAGCTCGTGGCTGATCCGCGCCAGCATGTCGGATTTGGCGTTCGCCGCGCGTTCGGCGAGCCGCCGCGCCTCGCGCAATTCGCCCTCGCTCTTCTTGGTCTGCGAGAGATCGCGGAACACGGCGAAGAAATTCGGGCCGTCGGCGCGGGTGCGGCCCATCGTCACCGACAGCGGGATGATGCCGCCCTGGCGCACGCGGCCGAGCGTCTCGCGGCCGTGGTCGAGCAGGCTGGCGACGCCGGCCGATTTCACGCTCGTGAGATAGTCGAAGATGCCGTGCTGGCTTTCCGGCGCGAACAGGTCGGCGAGATTATGCGTGACGAACTCGTCGCCGTCATAGCCGAACAGCGCCTCCGCGCTGCGGTTGCAGGAATGGATGTTGCCCTCGGCATCGAACATGATGATGCCTTCGGCCGCAGTGTCGAGGATCGCGCCGAGCTCCTCGGCGTCGGCGTGGCCGGCCTGCGGCGGTAGTGGCGCAAGCATCGGCTCGGCGGCAGCCACGGGCTCGGGATCGGGCTCCGGATCGGACAGCGCGGCCGCGACCGCGGCGTCTTCGTCCAGCGTGCGCGCGAAGATCAGCGCCAGCGCGGAATCGTCGTCCCAGGTGATGGTGTGCAGCCGTGCCTCCGCGGACACCGACTGCGCGCCGTCGTCCGCGTTCTGGTTTGCGGAGATCGTCACCGGCGTGCCTGTGCCGGAGGTGCTGCTCGCCTGCGAGACGCCAGGCTCGACATAGAGCGCATCCAGCCCGCCGGCAGCTTCCAGCGCGTGGAGGCTGTCATAGCCCATGCGGGCGAGGAAGGCGTGGTTGGCATAGAGCAGGCGGTCGAGCCGGTAGATCAGGATACCGACCGGCAAGAGATCGAGCAGCACGCGGTCGCGGCGGGACTCTCCGCGCGGTGCAGGTTCCGTCGCGGCGAGCCAACCGGCCTTCGGCGCGTCGGCCGGCGTCTCCAGTTGCGCGAACGTCTCTTTCGGCCGCGGCGCCTCCGCCTCCTGCGGCGGTTCGCTGGCGGGCGGCTCTTCGGCAACCGCCTCCGTGGCGGCGCTCTCGTTCGTCGTCGCGGTGAGGCCGGCCTCGCTCTCGAGCCGCGCCGACAATTGGCGCGCGAGCTCGTTGAAGGCGTTGTTCTCGACCGGCGTCAACGACGGCGGCCGCGTATCGCCGGCAAGGCGGAACGGCAGCACATTTTGCGGCGGGTCGTGACGCACGTCGTGCGTTTCCTCCTGCGTTCCTCCTTTCGTTTCTTGCGGCGTTTCCACGGCGTGATCCGGATCGGCTTGGTGTGAAGTCTCTGCTGCTGTCGGCTCGGTCAATTCCTCGGGCGGTGCAGCGGTCGGGTCGGGCGGCGGAGAAACATCATGCGGCGCGACGGGCCCGGGCGGCGCAGCGGTGCGCGGCGCCGGCGCGACGTCGGCCGACAGCGATCGCGGCGCGATCGAGCCGCTGAAGAACTCATAGCGGCGCAATGCGGCGAGTCGCGCAAGCCCGTCGAGGTCGCGACACACACCAAAGCCGCGGTAGCCGGCGAAATTCCGGTTGCGATCGAATACCGGCAGGCCGGACAGTTCGACCGGCAGCCGGCCGCCGCCGTCGACAGGCCAGTGCAGCGTGATGCCGCTCCAGGTGTCGCGGCTGGCGAACGCCTTGAGGACGCGGCCCTCGGGATCGAGGCCAAAGCTCTCGGCGATGTCGCTCCAGAGACGGCCGAACCCTGCCGCGGTGTGCAGGCCGATCAGGCGGGTGAATTCGTCGGAGCCGAGCGAGAAGCGCGCCTCATGGTCCATCTGCCACATGAAGCGCAGCGGATGCCGCCGCACCGGCAGTGGTTCGTCGAGCCAGGATGGCGGCGGCACCGGCGCCAGCGTCGCGGGCGCCGGCTCGGCGGCAGGCGGCGGAGCTGGCACATCCGCGATCGCATAGGGCGAGGGCACGGGCTCGGCCGATGGCGCCGATATTTCTGGAGCCGGTGCGTGTGCGGTCTCTTCGAGATCGAGCATGGGCTCCGGCTTGGGCGCTTCGATCGGTGCCGCAGCGGGCACCTCGATCAGAGCTTCCGATAGCGGTTCCTCGACCGCGGCAAGTTCGTCAGGTGTGGCGTCGAGAGGTGTGGTCTCGACCGGTGCTTGCTCTGCATGCGCCAGTTCGGCCGACTCGAGCGGTGGAGCAGGGTGCGCGGGCGCTTCGACCTGTGCTTCAGCTGGCACCTCGACGAGCGCTTCCGATAACGGTTCCTCGACCGCGGGAGTTTCGTCCGGCGTGGTGTCGAGAGGCGCGGTCTCGACCGGTGCTTGCTCCGCATGCGTCAGCTCTGCCGACGCGAGCGGTGGAGCAGGGCGCGCAGGCGCTTCGACCTGCGCCTCAGCGGGCACTTCGATGAGCGCTTCCGATAACGGCTCCTCGACCGCGGGACTTTCGTCCGGCGTGGTGTCGAATGCCGCGGTCTCGACGGGCGCGGTCTCGACGTGCGTCTCTTCCGGCGCGGGAGATGGAGCAACGCCCGCGGGTTCGGATTCAGTCACGCTGACGATCGGCTCGATCGCGATGCGCTCTTCCAATTGCGGGTCGAGCGCATCGAACAGCGTGAAGCTGGCCGGCGCTTCGCTTGTGGGCGCGGGGGCTTCTTCATGCGCCGTTGGCGGTTCGACGGCGGCAGGCGCTGGCGGCGGCTCCACGGCTGCGGCCTCTTGCGGCGCTGCTGCCGCTACCGGTGCTTCCGGTGCAGCCGTCTCCGGCGCAATCGGCTCAGGCACGATCGGTGCGGCCGGTTTGGCGGCGAGATGCGCCGCCGGTTTGATCAGCGCGATCAGCGCGCGATCGGCGCCGTGGCCGATCCGCTGCAGCACGACGCGGCCGATCGCAACGCTCGCCGCCGCGCGGCCTTGCGCCAGCGCTTCGTCGCGCGCGGCATCGAGGCCGGCTTCAGTGAGATCGTGCAGGCCGGGCAGCGAACGCGCCGCCTCGTTGGTTGCGACCAAAAGTCCGTCGCCGTTGAAGGCGGCCGCCGGACGCGGCAAGCCTTGCACCAGCCGCAGCAAGCGCTCGGCGAGCGGCATGTTGCGACCAGAGGCATTGAGCGCGCTCATCAGGATGCCGTGGCTGCCGTCGGGCAGGTCAATCCGCCTGCAGCCGCAGGTCGCGAGCATGCCGGGCGCCGCGCCAAAGCCGCGCAGCCGCTCCAGCCGCACCGCGCCGCCGGCGTCGAGGCTCGGGCCGAGCCGCGCGACCTGGCGGCGATGCGGATCGGCCGGGCCGAGGGCGCGCTTCGCCAGATCGGCGCCATTGGCGGCACCGAATACCTGCGCGCCGACCGGATTGGCCCACAGAATCCGTGCGCCGTCGGCCGACCACAGCCATGCCGGCAGGGCGCCTGCCGCATGGTCCGCCAGCCGCACATCGCCGAGCGCCTGGATCTGGAATTCCGCGTCACTCATCACGCAAGATTTGACCGCATGGTTTGGCTTCTTCCTAAGCTTTGCCGGAGCGCCGGCGGCCGCAGGACGACAGCCTTAACAGAAGGTTAGTATCGCAACTGGGGGGCGGCAGGTCCATGTCCGCGGCCAGCGTGCCCCGGCTTAAGCCGGGATAACGTTAACTTGGCTGAACGATCCACAGCCGTTTGGCGTTGTCGGGTAGAGAGAGAGGCGGCTGCGACAGCGTGTTGCGGAGCCAGGGCGGCGCCGCGTCATACCTGCGATTGCAGTGCCACGATATGTTCTGCCGTCTATTCTACCTTGTATTCTGCCTTGGGCCCGCAAGGCCAACCGGCGGGCCGACCACCAAGCGAGGGAGAGCGACCATGAGCGACAACGGGCGTGACCATTTCGAGATCCCCAAATTCGAGATTCCCAAGGACATGCGGTCGATGGCGGAGGCGAGCTTCGATCAGGCGCGCAAGGCTTTCGAGCAGTTCGTGACCAACGCACGGGACACCGCCGGCAAGATCGAGGAGCGCAACGCCACGGTGCGCGCCGGCGCCAAGGAGCTTTCCACCAAGGCGCTCGGCTACGCGGAGAAGAACGTGCAGTCCTCGCTGGACTACGCCCAGTCGCTGCTCAAGGCCAAGGACCTCACCGAGGTCATGCGGCTGCACAGCGAATATGTGCAGGGCCAGATGCGCTCGCTCGCCGAGCAGGCCAGCGAAATGGGCCAGGCGGTCAGCCGCGCCGCGATGGATGCGGTCAAGCCCAAGAGCTGACGAAGAGCTGATGGGCTCTGTGGCAGACCCAACCCTGGTCGGGCGCGGTAATCCCATATTCCGCCACATAAAAAATGTGGCGTCGCACGCGATCTTACGTTGCGTTGCACAAAATTGACATGATATGGGTGTTTATTAGGCGCGCCCGACGAAGGGCACTCCCGTGAATCAAGGCAGCGTGATCCATTTCAACGTTCCCGGCCTTTGTGTCTCCGGGACGTCCGCAATGGTCACATCTACTCACCCGTTGCGAAGGATTACACGTATGACCAACCCGTCCGATCCGTTTTCCGCCTCGATCATCCCGTTCGAGGTTCCCGAGCAGATGCGCGCGTTCGCCGAAAAGGGCGTGCTGCAGGCCCGCGACAGCTACGCCAAGTTCAAGGATGCTGCCGAGACCCACAACTCGACGGTCGAGGCCGTGTTCACCTCGGTGAACAAGGGCGCCACCGCGTATTCGGCCAAGCTGATCGAGTTCTTCAAGGCCAACACCACCTCCTCGCTCGATTTCGCCCAGGAGCTGTTCAGCGTGAAGTCGCCGACCGAAGCAGTCGAGCTGTGGACCTCGCACGCCCGCAAGCAGTTCGAGACCTACACCGCGCAGGCCAAGGAGCTGGCCGAGCTCGGCCAGAAGGTCGCCAGCGAGACCGCCGAGCCGATCAAGGCCAGCGCCTCGAAGTTCTACCAGCAGCCGGCCGCCTGATCGCAGCCTGCATGAGATAGCGGAAGGCCCGGGCCGATGCGGTCCGGGCCTTTTTGCTGGACGGGGGCCGTGGAATGGCCCGAGATAAGAGCGGAAATCAGCGCGTTACGGCCTTGCCAAAGGCAGGCGTTGCACCTAGTTTCCGCCGAAATCGCCGCCCCCTTTTTGCGGGGCCGTGCGTCAGGATGCAGTTGTAGCTCAGTTGGTTAGAGCGCCTGTCTGTGGAACAGGAGGTCGGTGGTTCGAGCCCACCCAACTGTACCATCCACACCATCACCCAACGCGACGTCGCAAGTTCGGGCCATCGCAAGCTTGCCGCCTCCCTTGATCGCCGGTGGCGTGTCATCTCGCCTGCTTGCACTTCTGCGTGCGTTCACCCACACTCCCCGAAACGACGCCTTAACGACGCCTAGTGACACCTTTGGGGGGACGCATGGGGACCGCCGGTTCAAGGAGTTTTTCGTTTGCGTTGATATCAGCGGTCACCTTTGCCGCGCTGCTGCTGCTGCCGGGCCGCGGTGAGGCCTACACGCCGGACCAGCAGCAGGCCTGTACGCCGGACGCGTTCCGGCTTTGTGGCCCCGAGATTCCCGATGTCGATCGCATCACGGCCTGCATGATCAGGAACAGGGCGCAGCTGTCGCCGGCCTGCCGCGTGTTCTTCCGCGCAGATTCCGAGCCGCGCGAGGCGAGCGAGCGCGTGGAACGGCGGCCGGTCGCTGTGAAGCGGAAGGTCTCCAAGTCGCACAAGGCGAAGAAGTCTACCCACTGACGTCCGCCCATTGAGCTGGTTCCCATCACGCGCACGCGAGAGCCACGAGCCCCGGTTGTCTTGACGCGAACCGTTGTGCATGCGCGCGTGCTGATCGCTCGTCGGCAATTTCAAGACCGTCATGCGCGACAGACTGACGCCTTGTGACGCTGTCACGCAGCATCATCTCTGGAGCTTGTGTTGTTTGCCAAATCCGTTTCGCGACGGAACGGATGGAGTGAGGCGCGTGAGCGAATACGACAAGCAAGAGATCGATCGGCACTTCGCCTGGTTCGAAGCCAAGCTTCCGGAAAGGCCGGCACGCTTCGTCGCGTGGCTGCGCAAGCCGTCATCGCGCTACGTGCGGATTCCGCTCGCGATCCTCCTGATCATCGGCGGCATCTTCAGCTTCCTGCCGGTGCTCGGACTCTGGATGCTGCCGCTCGGACTCCTTTTGTTCGCGCAGGATGTCCCGCTCTTGCAGAGACCGACGGCGCAATTGCTCGGCTGGATCGAGCGCAAGTGGATCGCGCGCCAGCGCGCCAAGACTGCCGAAAGGCGCTAGGCGTGAGTCTTATCAAGCGCTTAGCGCCTCCATTTTCGGTTGTGTCATAAGTCGAGTGTGACTCAAAAAGCAGAATGTACCGGTAATCTTGGCCACTTTGCGGATTGCAAGAAGTTTCTTCTTTCGCGAATCAGCATGCTGATTCATTTTCGCCTCCTGGGGTCAATCTGGAGGCCAACGTATGAACGTGATTGTTTTCGCTTCGCGTAAGGGGGGCTCGGGGAAAAGTACCCTGGCTGCTCACCTCGCCGCGCAAGTGCACAAGGCAACGAAGCCCTGTCTGCTGATCGACGCCGATCCGCAGGGCTCGCTGACGCTCTGGCATAAATTGCGCGGCACCAACGAGCCGGCGATCAAGACTGCGGTGAACTCGGTCAGCGGGATCATTGCTCAAGCCAAGCGCGACGGCATCGAATGGGTGTTCATCGACACGCCGCCGAATCTGTCGGCTGTGGTCGACGACTCCATCAAGAACGCCACGATGGTGATCATTCCGGCGCGGCCCGGCGTGTTCGACGTCAACGCGGTGCAGGAAACGATTCAGACCTGCCGCTCGATGCGCAAGCCCTACGCCGTCGTGATCAACGGCGCGCCTGCGCAGCGTGACGGCGCCGAAAGCCGCATCGTCGCGATCGCGCGTGAGGCGCTGGCGAAATTCCGCGCACCGGTGTGGAGCGGCCAGATCACCAACCGCGCCGACCTTCTGATGGCGCTCGGCCAGGGTGAAGGCGCGCGCGAATATTATGCGGAAGGCCGCGCTGCCGCCGAGATCAATCGGCTGTGGGCCGCGATCGAACGCTCGATCAAGGCAATTCGCGGCACGGCGTCGGCGTCCGGCGCGATGCACAAGCAGGCGGCGTAACAACGCCGCTTTGGTTCGAACTGGAAAGAAACGCGCGGCACTCGCGCGTTTTTTGCGTGTTGAGGCAACGAGGCAATCGCGGATTGCCTCGGCTTGCGCTCGCAATGACGAAGCAGGCGGCTCTACGCTACCATCAGCAGATAGAACGCGATCACCGGCGCCAGGGTCAGGATCACCGACCAGATGCCGACAGCCCAAAGAATATCCTCGGTCGTAAAGCCCGGCTCACCCGGCCTCACGGCAATAAAACCATTCCTCGAATTCACGACGCCCCCGCGTTGGTCTTAAGCGCAATGCGGAGACAGATACGCGAGCGGTTTTAATATCCCGCTCGGACTTTCATCGGCATTTGCGCGCGGGTGCTACTTCGGATTAACCACAGCCCGGGCGGCGGGCTGCATCCGGCGGGAGGCCCAAAGCCTCAGTGCATGCCTCCATCCCGATCGCGGATCGCGCCGAGATGCTCGTTGATCCGGAACACGATCAGGATGAACTCGGCGGCGATGCGCGACAACACGATGCCGACGAAGATGCTGGCGATCGACGCGAGCAACTGGATGAAGCCGACGAACGGGCTGATCGCCATTGCCGTGAGGCTCCACAGGATGCCGGAGATTCCGAACAGCACGATGACCGCGATCACCAGCCAGTAGAACGTCTTGATGATCGTGGGCGTAATGAAGCGGTCCCACTGAAACAGATCCTGGAAATCGAACATCATGGTTCTCCCGGCCAGCCGAAATATGATTCGCGTCTCGTTCATCCTACTGCGTCACCCCCGGCGCGATCACTTCGTCCCGGCGGCCTGCGCAGCAGGCGTCGGTCAGGACGAGGCGTTTCGCCGGGCCCAATGGTTCGGGGCTGCGCCAAGGCGCCTCCGTACCCAAAGGGATCGATGCCGCAGAAGCCCAATCAGTCTCGCCAAAGCCAGGCCCGGGACCGGGCGCCGGCAGTCCAGGGGCGAGCTATGCGAGTGGGCTGGTTGTGATTGCTGCAAATAACGGCCACAATCGGGCTTCCCTCCAGCATATCCTCACCCAATGACCACGCTGACCTTCGAAGACTTCAAGCCCGGCCGTTTCGGCACGTTCGGCCCGCGCCATGTTTCGCGCGAGGAGATCCTCGCCTTTGCCGCCGAATTCGACCCGCAGCCGATGCATCTAGACGAGGAGGCCGCGAAGAAATCCATGCTCCGCGGCCTGTCGGGCTCGGGCTGGCATCTCGGCTCGCTGATGATGCGGATGATGTTCGACGGCTTCATCGGCCGCACCGCCTCGCTGGGCGCGCCCGGGGTCAACGAGATGCGCTGGGTGGCGCCGCTGCGTCCGGGTGACGATTTGACGCTGGATGTCGATGTCGTCGAAGCGCGCGTCTCGAAGAGCCGCCCCGAGACCGGCATCGTGACCTTCAAGAGTACGATCCGCAACGCGCGCGGCGAGATGCTGTGCGAGATGGAGGCGCCGATCATGATCAGCCGCCGTGACGCTGCGAGCGCGTAGGAGACATCATGCGCTTTTTTGAAGACATCGAGATCGGCGCACGGCGCGAGTTCGGCTCATTCACCTTTACCGCCGAAGACATCAAGCGGTTTGCCGCGCAGTTCGATCCGCAGCGCTTCCATCTCGACGAGGAGGAGGGGCGCAAGTCGCTGTTCGGCGGGCTCGCCGCATCGGGCTGGCACGTTGCCAGCGTCTGCATGAAGCTGCTCGTTGCCGACGGCAAGCAGCTCGCCGCGGAAGCCGCCGCCCGCGGCGAGACGGTCGCGGTCTGGGGACCCTCGCCGGGCTTCCGTGAGCTGCGCTGGATCCGCCCGGTGCTGGCTGGCGACACCATCAGCTTCACCAACCAGATCGAGACCAAGCGCACGTCCGAGAAGCGGCCGGAATGGGGCATCCTTGAAGCCCGCAACACCGGCGTCAATCAGCGCAATGAGGTGGTGTTCTCGTTCCTCGCGACCGCCTTTGTGCCGCGCCGGAATCCCGGTTCCTGATGTTGCTCCGGCGCCTCTGATGTTGCACGAACGCCATGGTTGGCAGCTACTTCTGCTGCCGACGTAGTTGTGCGTTGCGTGGAACTCATTTTTTGCTAACGCATTTTGAACCTTTGTCCCTGCCTTATGGCTGGGGGCACGAGCACTTGGGCCGAACACCTGGGGACGACTATGGCAGATCGCAGCGCGCTGAAACTCGTCGGCATTATCTTTGCGACGGTCACAGTTGTCGTGATGCTGGCCACCGGAATGGTCGTGAAGGGCTTTGCCGACGGCAATTATTCCTTCGAGACCACCGCGAGCATCGATCGCTGATCGACCGTCTGTGACCCACGGCGCTCGAGCGGGCGCTGTAGCGCGCATTCGCGCTTTTCAGTGTGACCCGTCGGCAGGCTGCGTCACACTTCTCCCGATCCCGAAATTCACCGATTCCAGATCAGCACCATCACGACGGTCGCGGCTGCCAGGATGCCGAGGAACCGGATCATGATCGTGCCGATACCCTGCTGCGGCTGGCGCAGCGGAATCGGATCGGCGGCGTTATCCGGCCGGACGCTCTGCATGAATTCTCTCCAAATGGACGTCCCGGCAAGGCGCGGCCCGGATGCGAATTCCGGGTTGGACGCGGGTTCGGCATCTCAAGTTCAAATCGGCTTCTGCAAGAATTGATGCCGCGCAGTTTACACCGCGCTGAATAACGAATCGTTCTGCGCTGAATCGGCCCACGCAAAACCAAGCCGCCGCCCCCTGGTCGGGAGGCGGCGGCCATCAGTCTGGAAAACTGATCGGGATCAGCTGTTGCGCAGGCCGTCGGCGGCGCGCTTCCACTGCGAGACGTTGTCGGCGATCATGCGCGTCGACTTCATCGCGGCCTGGCTGAGCTGGGCATAGCCGGAGATTTCGCGCTGGACGCGCTGGCCCTCGGCATGCAGCAGGTCGCGCAGGCTCTCGAGCTCGCCGATCAGCTTCTCGATCTCGGCGAGCGAGGTGCCGGCGACGCGCTGGATCAGCGAGTTGACGTTGCTGACGGTGGCATCGGTATTGGTGTCGGTCGGCGCGGTCTCCGGGCTCGCCACCGGCCGGCGCAGATAGGCGATGTCGTTGCGCACGAAGTCGCGGATGCCGGCTTCGACTTCCGAGACCGCAGCAAGGTTGGAATCGACCTCGGAAGTCGTTTCAGCGGCTTCCTCGGTACGGTTGGTGGCGTTCATCGGCTTTCCCCTGGTTCGCAATAGCGAAGCGCGGCTTGTCCCCCGCACGACGAATTGATGAAGTTACGGACCTATCAGTGCCGCCGAATTTGACCGCATCTGGGCCAAGTTGGGGCAATGCCTGATCATTAGCGCGACAGGGCTAACAGATCGTTCACCATGAGCGCTTGTAGCCGGCGCCGATGCTCTTGTTGATCGTGCCCTGGGCGGTCTCGCCGACCGAGCCGGAGACGGTGACGCCGTCGAACAGCTTCTGCTCGGCGCCGACCCGGCGCAGCCATCTGTCCTCGGCGGTCGACAGCGTCTGGCCTGCGGTGATGCTGGTGCCGGTGTCGGTAACGGACAGGCGTGCCGACTGATCGGTATCGTAGCTGCGCGACGGGTGGCCGTCGACGCCGGGCACCGGCACCACGCCCTGCTGGATCAAATTGTAGCCGCTCTGCAAGGTCAGCGAATACTGCTCCGACAGCGGCACCGATTTGCTGAGCGAGGTGCCGACCTTGCTCTGGTCGGCGCCCGGATCGACCCGCGCCTCGACCGAGGTCTTGTCCCAGATCGAAGCTACGCCACCCGTCGAGATCGAAGCCCAGGCCGAGCCGCCGGATTGCGGCAGGCTGCCGCCATTGGCGAGCCGCTCCGACAATTGCTCCGACGTCGTCATCGTGCCCTGTTTGGCGACCGTCATGTCGGCGCCGATGCGGGTGTCGAGGAACGGCGAGACCGACTGCTTGACCGACACCGCCGACGAGCCGTTGGTGTTGTTGTTGGTCGACCAGGACGGATCGTTGCCGGCGATGCTGCTGGGTTTGGCCGCACTCTTCGGCGCCAGCGTGGGCAGGCTGGTGGAATCGGTGTCGAGCTGGCTCCAGTCGAGCTTGCTCTGGTCGATGTCCTTCAGGATGTCGGCGTCATTGGCATCGGCCGCCGGCGGCGCTTCGTCGGCCGCAGCCTCGGCATCGTCAGCGGGGGCGCCTTTCGCGCTGTCCTTCGCTATCTCTTGGGCGGCGGGAACGATCGCCCATGGTGAGGTCTGCGCCGTGGCCGAAAACGCTATTGCCACGCTGAAGCCGGCCGCCAGCACCGGCAGCCTTGTCCAGCCAAATCGTGATGTAGAAGTCATTCCCAGCCCGCAAATTCCAGCGCCGCAACATGCGGTTTTCTTGGCGCAAAATTGTGGCAACGGCGCTGCGAAGGCAACTGATCAACGCGTGATCGTCATGTCCGGGACAAACGTCCCAGGCGCGGCCGTTCGGGGCTGGCAAAACAGGCCGCGGCGGCCGGGGCGCCTTAACGCGAAGGCGCGGCCCCGGACATGACGAAGGCGTGAAATCGTGGCGCCGTCAGACCGCGATGCGCGGCAAATGGATCGGGTAGCCGACGGTCTGCTCGACCAGGTCGAAACTGTCGACCAGCACGCGGAAGCTCGTGAGCTTGCCGGCCTTGAACTGCGCGAAATGCGCGATCCTGAGCGAGATCGGCTTGTTGGAGTCCAATGCCGTCAGCGAATAGCGCAGCATCGAGGCCGCGGAATCCGCGCCCAGCATGATGGACTCCCGATCGAAGCGGTGAACCCTCAGGTTCTCGCCGATCTGCCTGATCACCTCGAGCACGGCGGCCTTGCCGCGGCGCGAGCCGAAGAAGGAAAACAGGTCGATCGGCCCATAGATGGCCCATTCGACCTCGTCATCGAGCAGCGGCTCGATGTCTGCAAGCTGGCGTTCGTTGATCGCGCGATGCAATGCGCGCGAAAAACGCCAGAGGCTGTGCTCTGTCATTTTGGTCTCGTCCTGAAACTGGATTTTCAAAGCAAACGAATGGCAGGCGGTCAGCGTCGACGCCCTGCCAGGTTGCTGCACGTCACTATTACGGCCTCAAATAGGGCGGAACGGCCAAAACGCAAATGACTTTTTTGCAATGCACAATTGCGCCGGTTTTGACCGGAATGTGACCGCCCGTCCGCAGAACCCCGTTCCGATTGCATCGGAACGGGTTCTCGATTCTAGTTTTGACGCGTTTTCTTTACGCGAACCGGTGTCCACTTCGCTCGAAAACGCTCCGGCCACCGCAATTCAGCGGTCGCGCTGCCGCAGCGGCTGCCGCTCGATCACGATCTCGGCGTCGCGGATCGCCACCACCGCGAACAGCAGCGCGCCGCCGATGCCACCGATCGCGGCGCCGAGCGGCATGAAGGTGAAAAACACCAGCGTTCCGCTGTCGAGACCTGAGGTTTTGGCCAGTCCGATCCAGGCGAGCCCGGCTCCGATGCCGAGAGCGGCGCCGCCAAGGGCGCCCAGTGCAAGGCCAAGCACAGCGAGCAATGCGACTTTCATGGTGATTTCAGCCCCGACCGCAACAAGCCCAGTGATAGGTCAGCGCCGGGCCTTCGAGGTTCAACGCCGGCGGGGACGAATTTGCGGGGCGGGACGCCGGCGTGGGTTGCCCCGTGTTCCGGGAGCTAGAGCGTTTTCGAGCGAAGTGGACACCGGTTCGCGTGAAGAAAACGCGTCAAAACAAGAATCTAGAGCTTCGGTTCTGATTCAATCAGAACCGAAAATGCTCTAGCCCGCGATTTGCCCGGTCAGCGCCGCTGCGACATCACGCTCCAGCACCTGCTGGACGAGGTCGAATGTGTCGATGATCTCGCGGATGTCGGTGATTTTGCCGTCGCGCAGCGTGTAGAACACCGCGACGTCGAACTGCACCACGCGGGCGTTGTTGCGCTTGCGGAAGAACACCCGCAGCTGGGCTGCGACCTTGTCGCCTTCGGCCACCACCATCGGCGCCTCGTAGCGCATGTCGGAATAGCGCTCGTGGATCGTGGTCCACATCTGGCGCAGCGCGGCCTTGCCGCGGTGCTGGCCCATATGCGGAAGAATGTCGATCGGGGCGTTGGCGAGAAACGCGACGTCGTCGCTGCAGCGATCGAGCGCGCCCTCGATGCCGCCGGCATAATAGACGTCGAGGAAGTTCAAGACGCGTTGCCGGTTCAAATCCTCGCCCATATTCGACTCCGCCGGTTCTGTCCGACTCGCCTTTGACTGGCCCTGGCCCGCATTGTGAACCGAAGCGTTCCACTCTCAAACATATGTTTTGACGCACGAGACGCGATTAGGTTCGGCAACCGGAGCGTGCATTGCGGCACAACATGCATGCGGTGCGCCGGGGTGCCATCCCGACATGGCAGGAAACTGAACTGATGAAACTGAACTGATCGCGTCTCGAAGACGTGAAGCGCACGCGGGGGCAGGTAGCCGCGAATTCGTGAGAACTCCCCGGGCGTTTCACGTTGGCCCGGAAGCGGCGGGAACCGGCGGGGCCGCCTGGCCGTTGATGCCTTAAGAATTCCATCGGAGCCGTATCATGAAATCGATTCTTCTCGCTTCCGCCCTTGCCGTCAGTGCGCTCGCCGCCACCTCGCCCGCCGACGCCAAGGGCTGCATCAAGGGCGCGGTCGTCGGCGGTGTCGCCGGTCATTATGCCGGCCACCACGGCATGCTCGGCGCTGCCGCCGGATGCCTCTACGGCCGCCATCACGCCAAGGAGCAGGAACGTCAGCGCCAACAGCAACAGGTGCAGCCCTCGCAGCAGGAGAAGCTGTGAGCTCGGTTGCGTGAAGCCACGTTCCGGGAACGTGACTCACGTTCCGGGAACGCCGCCCGCGCGGGCGGCGTTGTCTCCTTGCGTAACGGAGACGATGATGACGAAACCAAAGACCGGGAATATCCAGCCCGTTCCCGACGACAACCAGAGCCACAAGGGCCCCGGCAGCGCCCCCGGCGTTCCCCTCGACACCACCAAGGGCCATCGCGACGACGAGAAGCACAACATCCGCGAGCAGGCCGCACACGGCAATCTGATTCAGAACACCAGCAACAAGCGGTCCGGGTAGAATTCCAGATCGCGCGGTAAGCTCTGCCGTCGTCCCGGCGAAAGCCGGGACCCATAACCACAGGGTTACGTTGTTGAAGCATGCTGGGGCCACAGCGCGGGACAACAATTCCTGCCCGTGGTTATGGGTCCCGGGTCGCGCTGCGCTTGCCCGGGACGACGTGGGTGAGATTCCGCTTCGCACATCAAACAGACCCGTAGGTAGCGATCCCGTTTCCGGCGTGACCTGCATCACGCCGCAGGCGAGGGCGCGCGGCTAGCGTGGCGGCATCGGATCACCCGATTGAGAAGGGATCGCCGCCATGAATGCCATCGCTGCACCGAAATCGCCTGCGCAGAACCGGCTCGAAGGCTTTGCGCTCACCGCCATCCTGCAGGGCCTGCCGACCTTCGCCGCCGCCGTGCTGATGCTGAAGATCGTCGGCGCGCGCGAGATCGTCGGCGAACGCTATGGCGCTGCCATCTTCGTCGTGCTCGCCTCGCTGGTCTACGCCGCGATCACGCCACAGCTTGCCGCAAGATTTCCGAAGCGGTTCGCGCACGCCACGGCGCCGATGTTCTTCGACGCGAGTCTGTCGTTCTCCGAGAAGATCGCGCAGTGGCGAAGCCAGCCAGGCGTCTCGCTGCAACTCATGACCACGATGATCATGATGTCGCTGCTGGCGGTCGCGGTCGTCAGTGTGGGCTGAGCTTGCGCTTCGCCACCGATCGGCCTTATCTGCGCGCATGCAGATCAGGGACGAACGCGATGACGCCGCCGCCGCGATCAGCCGCATCACGACGGCCGCATTCGCGAAAGCACCGCACAGCAGCGGCACCGAAGCCCGCATCGTCGGGGCGCTGCGCCAGGCCGGCGCGCTGACAATCTCGCTGGTGGCAACGTCGGATGACGGACGCATCGTCGGCCACGTCGCCTTCTCGCCGGTGCAAATCGATCGCATGCCCGGTCGCTGGTACGGCCTCGGCCCGGTCTCGGTCACGGCGGAGATGCAACGCCAGGGCATCGGCGGCGCATTGATCCGCGAGGGACTGGCGCGGCTTGCTGCACTGAATGCCGACGGCTGCGTCCTGCTCGGCGATCCCGCCGATTACCGCCGCTTCGGCTTTGTCAGCGATCCCGCGCTGACCTCTGGCGGCAAGCCGAGTCCGTATTTTCAGCGGCTGGTGCTGAAGGACGAGCCGCCGAAAGGGGATGTTAGCTATCATCCGGCATTCGGCGTCGAATGACCGGTTGAGTCTGTCCGACAGCTATCCCTGCTCAGTTGGGGCTAAGAATCTCTCCGCTTGCGCGCGCGTAGAGAAGCGTCCGACCTCTTGATAGTCGGGATCATGCTCTGCCGTATCGGGCGAACGGATCACGACGAATTCGCCGTTCTCTTCCTCGATGAACTCGGTTAGGTCTTCGCTCCTGGTCGGCGTCATGTGGCGAGCGCCGCAGTGAGGGCAGTCGTCGTCACACGTGCAGGACCATTCATCGGTCCAACGGCGTCGGCAACGTTCACATCTGTAGAAATTGAGAAACCAAGCCATGTCGACTCCTCAAGATTTCAGGCGATAAATGCCCCGTGCCAGGAACTCGATAAACCCACGATCGCGCAAGAATTGAAGCTGCTGACGTATCTTCGGCCGGACGTTCTGGTTGCCCGGGTACAGAACACCAAGATGCCGTTCGAAGGCATAGACCTCTTCAAGGGTAAAGTCGCGCTTGCCCAGCGATTCAACGCATTTCATCACGTCGAGCAGCCAGCCTCGTGACTCCAGCGACTCACTCCTGAGAAACAGCGTCTTCTGCCATTCGGCAAGGACCGACTCCTTGTCTCGAATGACTCCGTTCTGGACGATGTGGATTTTCCCGGACTCCGGGACCTTCCCGAGCAGGATATTGGACCCGATCCAACCAGCGCGCCGGGCGGTCGCAGCCAGCGGCTTCCGCTCCTCGATGATGTCCCGGACAAAGAAGTGCTTCGGAACGATCAGTAGATTGACGACCGCAAGCGTCTTGAGGTCGTAGTTCATCAGTAGAAGATTCGGATTATTGCTCGCATCGAGACGTTCGCATTTCGTCTTGTAAGCGCCGTCGGCAACCTTCGGGCCGAACTTGCCCTTCTGGCTCTTGAGCTCGAACTCCTCGCTGCACGATCCGCACAGGAAGTCGGCTACTGGACTGTTGTTGGGAAACTGCGACATCTTTGCATTGCCGCAATGCGGACAATAGGCCCAAGCCTTGACCCAGGCTTCGGTCCATGCACGGGCGCTTTGCGAGCCGCTGGTGTAGGAGGTTTGTGATTCTTCGAAGCCGAGTTTCATGAGGCCAGCGTAGCGAAACCGAACCAAATATCTAGCGCTACGCATCTACTCCAGTTCAATCTCCTCAATCCGCGCCGGCACCGCGCCAAAATCGCTGAACCGTACCCAGCGTGGCCTCACGCGGACATAGCCGATGTTCGGCCACGCCTCCCGCTCCGGGCCGTCGGGCCAGGCGGCGAAATACACCCGCTTGCACGCCGCCAACTCCGCGCCGGTCGGAAAGTCGGCGACGCCCTCGAGCTGCGCGGTCTGCTCGGCATCCCAGCCGATCACCAGCGCGGCACGGGGATCGGCGCGGAGGTTCTGGTATTTGCGCGAGGTGGTCAGCGTATCGAAGATGATTTCGAGATCGTCGCTGACCGCGATGCCCACGACGGCGGCCTGCGGCGCGCCGTCTTGAACCGTGCTGACCACCGCGAGCCGATGCATCCGCAGGAAGGCGAGAAGCTCGGCGCGCGTCATGGTCTACCGCTTCTTCCACCCGCCGCGCTTGCCCGGCGCTCCCCCGCTGCTCCGCGGCGCTGGCCCAAACTCCGGCCCTGATTGTCGTGAGTCGTTCGGCTGGATGATGCGGCTCGTCGTGCCGAACGGTTTGGCCGGCAGCGCGTCGCTCGGGCGGAAGGGCAGCGATTCCGGGCCGTGCATCTCGTCGAGGTCGGGCTTGTGCACCCGTGAGCCGGACTTGCCGCCGCGGCTCGCCTTGATTGAAGTCTGTGCGGTCTTGTTCTTCAGCGCGGCGACCGGCAGGTTGGCGGCATCGCCGTATTTTCGGGTGCCGGCATAGGCGCCGGCCTGCTTCTGCACGTTGCGCTGCTTGGCGGTGGGATCGTCGACCACGGCCATCTCGGTGGCGCGCAGCCGCTTGACCTCGTCGCGCAGGCGGGCAGCTTCCTCGAAGTTCAGGTCGGCCGCGGCCTCGCGCATCCGGGTTTCGAGGTCGCCCAGCACGGCCTCGAAATTATGCCCGATCGAGATCACGTCGTCGGCCATGCCGCCGTCGCCGATCTCGACCAGCACGTGGTCGCGCTCGTAGACCGAGTTGAGGATGTCGCCGATCGACTTCTTGACGCTCTCCGGCGTGATGCCATGTTCAGTATTGTACTCGACCTGCTTCTCGCGGCGGCGGTTGGTCTCGGCGATGGCGCGCTCCATCGAGCCGGTCATCTGATCGGCATAGAGGATCACCTTGCCGTCGACGTTGCGCGCGGCACGGCCGATGGTCTGGATCAAGGATGTTTCGCTGCGCAGAAAACCTTCCTTGTCGGCATCGAGGATCGCGACCAGCGCGCATTCGGGAATGTCGAGGCCCTCGCGCAGCAAATTGATGCCGACCAGCGCGTCGAACGCACCGAGCCTGAGATCCCGGATGATCTCGATGCGCTCGATGGTGTCGATATCAGAGTGCATGTAACGGACGCGGATGCCCTGCTCATGGAGATATTCCGTGAGGTCCTCCGCCATGCGCTTGGTCAGCACGGTGATCAGCGAGCGGTAGCCGGCCTGCGCGGTGGCGCGCACTTCGCCGACGAGGTCGTCGACCTGGGTGCGGGCGGGGCGAATATTGACAGGAGGATCGATCAGCCCGGTCGGGCGGATCACCTGCTCGACGAACACGCCGCCGGACTCGTTGATCTCCCAGCCGCTCGGCGTCGCCGACACCGCCACCGTCTGCGGCCGCATCATGTCCCATTCCTCGAAGCGGAGCGGGCGGTTGTCCATGCAGGAGGGCAGGCGGAAGCCGTATTCGGCTAACGTCGCCTTGCGGCGGAAGTCGCCGCGGAACATGCCGCCAATTTGGGGGACGGTGACGTGGCTTTCGTCGGCGAAGACAAGCGCGTTGTCGGGCACGTATTCGAAAAGCGTCGGCGGCGGCTCGCCGGGGCGGCGGCCGGTGAGATAGCGCGAATAGTTCTCGATGCCGGCGCAGCTACCGGTCGCTTCCATCATCTCGAGATCGAAGGTGGTGCGCTGCTCCAGCCGCTGCGCTTCCAGCAGGCGGCCCTGGTCGTTGAGCTGGTCGAGCCGCATCTTCAATTCTGATTTGATCGACTTGATCGCCTGTACCAGCGTCGGGCGCGGCGTCACATAGTGCGAATTGGCGTACATCTTGATGAATTCGAGCTCGTCCTGCTTGTGGCCGGTGAGCGGATCGAACTCCTCGATGGTCTCGATGGTGTCGCCGAACAGGTTCACGCGCCAGGCGCGGTCCTCATAGTGCGCCGGGAAGATGTCGATGACGTCGCCGCGGACCCGGAAGGTGCCGCGGGTGAAGTCGGCCTGGGTCCGCTTGTATTGCAGCGCGACCAGGTCGGCGATCAGCTGCCGCTGGTCGATGCGCTCGCCCTTCTTCAGCGCGAAGGTCATCGCGGTGTAGGTCTCGACCGAACCGATACCGTAGATGCAGGACACCGAAGCAACGATGATGACGTCGTCGCGCTCGAGCAGCGCGCGCGTCGCCGAGTGGCGCATGCGGTCGATCTGCTCGTTGATCGAGGAATCCTTCTCGATGTAGGTGTCGGTGCGCGGAACGTAGGCTTCCGGCTGGTAGTAGTCGTAATAGCTGACGAAATACTCGACCGCGTTGTCGGGGAAGAAGCTCTTGAACTCGCCATAGAGCTGCGCGGCCAGCGTCTTGTTCGGCGCCAGGATCAGCGCCGGGCGCTGCGTCGCCTCGATCACCTTGGCCATGGTGTAGGTCTTGCCCGAGCCGGTGACGCCGAGCAGCACCTGGGTGCGGTCGTTGCGCCCAATGCCCTCGACCAACTCCGCGATCGCGGTCGGCTGGTCGCCCTTGGGCTCGTAGGAGGACTTGATCTCGAACCGCACGCCGCCTTCGGATTTCTCCGGGCGCGGCGGCCGGTGCGGGGTCCAGACCCGCATCGAGCCGTCATCCCTGCGGAATTCCGGGCGGCCGTCGCGGATCAGGTTCTCCAGCGCGTCGGCGGTCGCCTTGACGCCGAGCGCCTCCATCTTGCTGCGCGGCGGACGGGCCAGCGCCTCGTCATCGTCCTCGGCCGTCGGCAGGCCGAGCTGCCGCGCCAGTTCCGGATCGAGCGTCGGGATGGTGGCCGAGGTGCCGTAATTGGCCTGCGGGGCTTCCTCGAGGCCGGACGCGTCGCGCCTGGCGACGTCCTCGCTGGTCTCGCGCGTCGACGCGCGTGCGCGATGTGCGGCGGCCTCGCCGCCGGCGCGACGGTCCCAGGAATTGTCCGGCGGCGGCTGCAGGCCGGTGCCCGAACCCATGCCGGCATCGCCGCGATTGATCGCGGGATTGAGCAGTTCGGCAAGCGCTGGTCCGATCGGTTGGACCTCGGGCCGGTGTGCCTTGGATTTGGGGGATTTGCCGGGCTTTTTCGGAGTGTTCGGTGTCTTCGCCATGCCCGGAATATGGGACGAGTCCGGCAGCGAGAAAAGGGTAATCGACGGCCGGATTGGCGCACAGGCGAGGCTGCTGACAGCAGGGTGTCAGCAGGCTTCTGCGCTCTCGCTCCCTCTCCCCGTTCTTCACGGGGAGAGGGTTGGGGTGAGGGGCCGCTTCCGCGAGCTCGGAACGCCGTGGGACCTGTACCCCCTCACCCGAAATTCGCTGTGCGAATTTCGACCTCTCCCCGCAAGCGGGCGAGGTAAGGGTGGCCGCAGTGGTGTGGCGCGTCAGGCGCGCGGCAGGTCGACGATGTCGAGATGGATCCCGCCGCAGCCGTCGCAGCGCATGGTCCAGTATTCGGCGGCGCGGCCGGGAATGACGCGCAGCAGCGAGAGCCGGGCGGCGCATTCCGGGCAGCTGGTTCTGACCTGCGCCGGCCAGACCGGATCCGGCTCGCATTGCGGGGCGATCGCGACCACGACGTTGCCGGTCACGCCGACCGTATTGTCATGCCATACCGCTGTGGGAACCGGTCGATGGTCCGCTTCGCGTCGTCGATCGCCGCATCCGGATCGGACCACGCAAAGCCGATGTCGAGCATCGGAAAAGGCATGCCATCGATGACGACCGGCCTTTGATCGACCCGTTGAATCCTGGCGTGCCATTGCCCCTTCCCCATCTCGAACGACTTGATCTCAAAACCGCTGTAAATCATGGCGACCTCGGGATACCCCTTGTCATAGGAAGCATGGGCGCGCGGTGCCCAATGTGAACCAGATCACAAGTCGCGCGGTTTATTTCCGCGGAGCCATGGAGTTCCAGGTTTTGTTTTGACACGGTTTCTTGAGGCGAACCGCACCAACGCGCTAGGCGCGGGCGGCGATGTGATCGGCGAGCACGGCCGCGTCGTCGCCGACGCCTGACAGGAACGAGGATTTCATCTTCGACAGCCATTGCAGGCCGAGAAAATACAGGCCCGGCACGTCGGAGACGCCGTGGCGGTGTCGCGGTGCTCCATCGGCGTCCAGCACCGGTATGTCGATCCAGTTCAGATCGAGCCCATAGCCGGTGGCCCAGATCACGCTGCTGATCCGCTCAGTGCCCAGGTCGATCGTGCGTAGCGGTGCGGTAAGGCACGTCGGATCGGGCAGGCGGACGCGCGCCAGGGGATCGTCGGGATGATCGAGGCCGCGTGTCGCGACGAAGTCGTCGACGATCCCGAGGAATGTCGCGTAGTAGGCGTCGCCATTGGCGATGTTGGTGGCGAGATCGGGCGCGATCTCGATCATGCCGTCGCGCGCCGCCGTCACGCGGCCGAGCAGCGTCACGCCGTCGGCGGCGAAGCGGCGGAAATCGACGGTGTGGCCGCCATGGGCGCCCGAAATCACCGGCAGCAGGCGGGACGGGCCGCGCTGCTCGACCGGCGTCTCGTCGACGCCCATCTCGGCCAGCCACCAGAACAGGTCGCGGCCGCGATAGCGGCGCGGCAGGCGGTTGTGACGCCCGACCGAGAGGAAGACATTGCGGCCGGCGCGCACCAGCTCGTCGGTGATCTGCGCGCCCGAGGCGCCGGCACCGATCACCAGCACCGCACCATCAGGCAATTGCGCGGGATTTTTGTAATCGCCGGCGTGGACCTGAAACAGGCCGGGATGATCGCCCAGCACGTCGGGCCGCAGCGGCCGTTGATAGGGGCCGGTGGCAATCACGACGTTGCGGGCGGCGATGCTGCCGCCGGCGATCTCGGCGAGGAAGCCGCCGGCGTCGCGGCGCAGCCTTGTGACCTCGACGCCGCAGCGGATCGGCGGCGCGACGAAGGCGGCGTAGTCCTCGATGAAGGCGATGATGGAGGCGGTGTCCGAGAAGCCGTCGGGATCGCTGTGCGGAAACGCAAACTCCGGCAGCCGCACCGACCAGTTCGGAAACTGGAACATCAGGCCGTCCCAGCGTTCGCTGCGCCAGCGCTCGGCGATCCGCCGCCGCTCCAGCACCAGATGGGCGATGCCGCGCTGGTTCAGCCGGTGGCTCATGGTGAGCCCGGCCTGGCCGCCGCCGATCACCAGCGTGTCGATGATCTCGTCAGGCATTGCGCGCTCCCTTGCGGCGGGCGGCGGGTTCCGCGGCGGCGCGGATGATCCAGCGCCGGAACGCGGCGAAATCGCGCTGCTCGGCGTGGAAGCCGCGATAGACGAGATACCAGCGCATCCCCTTCGGCACGCTGAGCGCAAACGGCGCCACCAGCCGGCCGGCGGCGAGATCGTCGTCGATATAGGGCCGGATGCCCATCGTGATCCCGAGCCCGTCACTAGCTGCCTGTAGCGCCTGGCCGTAGAACTGGAATTCCGGCCCGCGCGCCGTCACCCGCGGCACGCCTGCGGCCTTCAGCCAGGACGGCCAGTCGTCCGGCGAATGCGCGACGCGGATCAGGCTCGGTCCCTTGAGGTCGGCAGGGCGCTTCAATGTGTTGGCGAGCCGCGCCGTGCACACCGGCATCAGGTCGGCGGCGAACAGCGGCTCGGCAACGAGGCCCGGCCACTGGCCGTCGCCGAGCTGGATGCCGCAGCTCCAATCGTCGGCGAACGGCACCGCCATGCCGCCGGTCGTGATCCGTACCTCGATGTCGGGCTCCGCTTTGCGGAACTCGGCGAGGTGCGGGATCATCCATTTCATCGCAAACGTCGGGCCGACGCCGACCGTCAGCACGCGCGCGCTCGCGGAGGCCGTGACCTGTGCGGTGAGGCTCGCCAGCGCGTCGAAGATCGGCGTCAGCCCGCCTTGATAGGCGCGGCCGGCCGGTGTGGTGACCAGGCGGTTCGCCTTGCGCTCGAACAGCGCGACGCCGAGCCGCTCTTCCAGGAGATGCACCATCCGGCTGATCGCGGCGGCCGAGACGTTGAGCTCGTGGCCCGCCGCCGCGAAGCTGCCGGTCCGCGCCGCGGCCTCGAATGCCTTGATGCCGTTGAGAAAGAGCAGCCGCCGCATGAACCCTCAGGAAAACTGATGCAAGGGCAAGATAACTCAGTTTGCCGGCAGAGGCCAAGCAGCGCAGAAATACCGCAGACGATTTTGAATCCCTGCTGACCCCGGCGAGGAGCAAATGACTGAGACCACGGACGCCCTGGTGCTCGATCTCGTGGAATGGGTCGCGCGCGAGCCGCGGCCCTATACCGAGGTGCTCGAGGTCTGGCGCACCTCATGCCCGCGGCTGACGATCTGGGAGGACGCCGTCGACCGCGGCTATGTTGCGCGCCGTCCCTCGGTCGAGGGCATGCGGGTGATGGTAACTGAAATCGGCGAGACGTTTTTGCGTGCGCATGGGCGGATGCATTGAGGCTGTCGCCCAATCCGCTAATGCGCTTTCACCTCCCCCGCAAGCGGGAGAGGGAGGCCAGTCCCATTGCGGCGCTAGCGCGCCGGCTCGGCGAGCCGTGGCCGAATGATCTCGACCATGCGGTCGGCCGACGTGCCCGGCGGGAAGAAGCCGAGATAATTGCCGTCGCGGTCCATCAAATAGATGTAGGCGGTGTGGTCGACGGTGTAGTCGCGGGCGTCCTTGAGCGGCACGCGGGCATAGTAGACCTTGTAGGCATCGGCGACCTTGCGGATCGCATCATCGCTGCCGGTCAGCCCGATCAGCCGCGGGTGAAACAGCGGCACGTACTCCGCGAGGTGGGCCGCGGTGTCGCGCTCGGGATCGACCGTGATGAAGATCGGTTGCACTTGATCGCCGTCAGGGCCGAGCTTGTCGAGCGCCAGCGCGATCGCTTGCAGATCGGTCGGACAGACGTCGGGGCAATAGGTGAAGCCGAAATAGACCAGCATCAGCCGGCCGCGGAAATCGCTGTCGGTGCGGACATGCCCGGTCTGGTCGGTCAGCGCGAACGGGCCGCCGACCGGCTCCCGGTTCCACATCAGGATGTCCATGATTTCGGCAGCCGAGCGCGTCGATTGCGCTGGCGCATCGCCGGCCAGTGCTGACGCCAGCGTCAGCAAGAGGCCGGCGCCGGCGCATGCGAAGCCCCGCAGGATCGGCGCGATCATATGCCGAAGGAGAGGCGGCTGCCGGTTGTCGTGACCAACACCTTGTCGCCCATCTGCGCGGTCGCCTCCTGCACGAAATTGAGCCCGGAACAGTGCATCGGGACCACCACGTCGGGGTCGAGCTTCTTGATCTCGGCGACCACCTCGGTGAGGTAGTCTTTCGGCGCCGGGCCGAGGTGGAAGCCGCCGACGATCGCGTGCACCTTCTGGATGCCCGAGACCTCCTGCGCCTGCTTCACCGAATTGACGATGCCGACATGTCCGCAGGACGAGATCACGACCAGGCCGAAATCCTTCACGTTGAAGCAGGTGGCGTGCTCGTGGATGTGCTCGTCGGGCACGATCTTGCCCTCGAGCTCGGCCGGCAGATAGTGGCTGGCATTGCAGCCGAGCCCGTCCTTCATGCTGAACTCGACCCAGGTGTTGGGCAGCACGCGCTCGATGCTGCGGCGGTTGATCTTGCCGGTCGTGAACGCGTGGCCGGCGATCACGGTCGGCGTCTCGCACAGCACGGTGGTGACGCGCTGCGCCGCGAGCTGGCGGCGATCCAGCGTGCCGAAATCGGCGAACTGGCCCTTGGTGGGCGTCGCGGCGACGCGGTGGCAGAAATTGTCCTCGCCGCCGGCATAGAGTTTCACGTCGGCTTGCAGTCTGTCGCGGAATTTGTCGAGGAAGCCGTTGAGGCCGCCGAAATGGTCGTAGTGCCCGTGGCTCACGATCAGCGCGTCGATCTTCGCCGGATCGACGCCGACCAGCGCCATGTTGTTGAGCAGCACTTCCGGCGTGTAGCCATAGTCGAGCATCAGCGTGCGCTGCGCGCCCTTGGCCTCCGACTCCAGCCACAGCGACAGGCCCCATTCATTGTGCAGCGACTTCTGGTAGTCGGCGGTGCGCGGTGGCGGCGCGATGGTGACGCCGGCCGCCTGCTTCGGCTTGAAGAACAAATCGTAGCTGGAATCGACCAGCACGCGGATCGACAGCTTGTCCACGGTCGGCACCTCGATCGGTGCCGCGCTCGCGATCTCGACGCAGGAGAACGCGCCCGCAGCCGCAGCGCCGGCGATCGCCGCCGAGCCTTTCAGGAAATCACGTCGCGCCAAATCCCGTGTCATCAAAATCCCCCATGTTCTGAAAATTCTTCAATACCAAACACGCCGAGCCTAGGAGCAATCGCGGCGCGGCTCAATCGGGCGCTTGCGTGGTTTGCAGATCACATTCGCGCGCGTTGCAATGCGCGCGCCATTGACTTGGGTGCGGTTATGCGCGCAACTTCATGCATTCGCATCTTTCTCGCGATGCGTCAGCAATCCCTGGAAATACAGGATCACGCCCATGATCGACCTCCACTACTGGTCCACGCCGAACGGCCACAAGATCACGATGTTCCTCGAAGAGACCGGATTGGAATACAAGATCTTCCCGGTGAACATCGGCAAGGGCGATCAGTTCAAGCCGGATTTCCTCCAGGTCGCGCCGAACAACCGCATTCCGGCCATCGTTGATCACGCGCCGAAGGGCGGCGGCAAGCCGCTACAGCTGTTCGAGTCCGGTGCGATCCTGCTTTATCTCGCCGAGAAGACCGGAAAATTTCTGCCTGCGGATCTGTACGGCCGCTATGACGCGATCCAGTGGACGTTCTGGCAGATGGGCGGGCTTGGGCCGATGGCCGGGCAGAACCATCACTTCCGCAACTACGCGGTCGAGAAGCTGCCTTACGCGATCGATCGCTATGTCAACGAGACCAATCGGCTCTACGGCGTGCTCAACAAGCGGCTCGCCGACCGCGAATTCATCGCCGGCGACTATTCGATCGCCGACATGGCAAGCTATCCCTGGGTCGTGCCCTACAAGAACCAGGGCCAGGAGATCGACGACTTCCCGCATCTGAAGCGCTGGCTGGAGACGATCGGCAAGCGCCCGGCGACCGAGCGCGCCTATGCCAAGGCGAAGGAGGTCAACCCGAACTTCGGCCAGCCCGCGATCCGCACCGAGGAGGAGCGCAAGCTGCTGTTCGGGCAGACCGCGGCGGTGGTGCGGTAGGGCGCAAGGGGTCTATCCTCTGTCATGGTCGGGCTTGACCCGGCCATCCACGTCTTTGGCACGGAAAGTTGTGGATGCCCGGGTCAAGCCCGGGCATGACGAGTTGATGGAGCCAACTCACGCCCCGACATACTTCGCCGGCCGCCGTTCCTTCCATGCCGCGAGCCCCTCGGCGAGATCGCGGCTCGGCACCAGCGCGGCGAACTGCTCGCTCTCGACCAGCAGGCCCTCGGCAATCGGCATGTTGAGCCCGCGCGTCACCGCGGTGATGGTGCCGGCGACGGCATCGGGCGAATGCCTGACGATGCGCCCGGCGAGCTCGCGCGCGGTTGCCAGCAATTGATCGTGCGGCACGATCCGGTTGACGAGGCCGATCTCGCGTGCGTGCTCGGGCGGGAACGGATCGCCTGCCAGCAGCAGTTCGAGGGCGCGCTTGCGTCCCGCCAGCCGCGGCAGCCGCTGCGTGCCGCCGAAGGTCGGGGGCATGCCGAGCTTGATCTCGGGTTTTGCAAACAGCGCGCGGTCGCTGGCGATGGCGAGGTGCACGGCCTCGGTGATCTCGCAGCCGCCGCCGAAGGCGAGCCCGTTGACCGCGGCGATGACAGGCTTCTTGAACGCTTCGAGCCGCGCGGTCATGGCCTGGCCGCGGCGGACGAAGTCGCGCACCGCGACCGCAGCTCCCTGCTTCACGCTCTCTGAGAACTGGTGGATGTCGGCGCCCGCCGAGAAGGCGCGCCCGCCGGCGCCGGTCAGGATCACGGCGCGCACGCCGGCGTCGCCCTCGATGCGGTCGAGCGCCGCCATCAGCTGATCGATCAGCTGATAATTGAGCGCGTTGAGCTGCGCGGGGCGGTTCAGCGTGATCAGGGCGATCCCGTCGTCGATTGCGAGCAGGATGGGGTCGGGCATGGCGCAGTCTCCGGCATGGGTGTTCGTGGGGCCGAACCTAAAGGCTGCCGGAATTTGTGTATATTCACTGGTGAGTATACATACGACGGATGCCCAGACCCTCCGAGCCCACCCGCGAGCGCATCGTCCAGGCGGCAAATTCGCTGTTCTACAGTGAAGGCATCCGCCGCGTCAGCGTCGACGAGGTCGCCGCCAAGGCCGGCCTCACCAAGCGCACGCTGTATTATCACTTCAAGAGCAAGGATGACCTCGTCGCCGCCTATCTTGCCGCGCGCGACCAGCCCAACCTTGCGCTGTTCCGCAAATGGTTCGCCGAGGCCGAGGGCGGGCTGCCGGTGAAGCTCGAGGCGATCTTCAAGAACCTCGCGCGCTCGGCGCGGCATCCGAAATGGAAAGGCTGCGGCTTCCTGCGCACCTCCGCCGAGCTTGCCAACATGCCCGGCCATCCCGCGATCCGGATCGGTGCCGCGCACAAGAAGAAGTTCGAAGACTGGCTGCGCGCGACTTTCGCGGAGCAGGGGATCGCCGATCCGCTCAAGCTGGCGCGGCAGATCCTGCTGCTGCTGGACGGATCATTCGCCGTCGTGCTGCTGCATCGCGACGCCAGCTACATGGAAACCGCCGGCGAGGCCGCGCGCACGCTGATCGAGACGGCGATGGTGAAGCCGGGGCGGAAGCGGGGCTAGGACCGCGTCCGCTTAGTTCTCAAAAAGGCGACATGGAATCCGGTCTGAATGCACGTCGGCATTGGGCCACAAGCGGTCATAGCCAAGTAACATCCTAAAGAGAGCCACTATTCAGCTGGCAGGATGATATCGCCATTTTCCGCGCTCACATCGAAGAAGCCTATTCGATGTTTTGCAGCCAGTTGGCGGACAACACCATACGCTTCCTCTGCACATGACCATGCAAATGCAGAATAGATTACGTTTCGCCCCACGCAATGATCTGTCACTTTGGGGTTGTCAAAGTCGTCGGATCTGAATGGTCCGTTCATTGCCGGAAAAATATCTATAATGTCTTGGAAATACGCCTGAAGAGACGGTGTCGACACGCTTGGATCGTTGTAGCTGTGGCCTTCCGACCATTTTGTCTGTTGCCCGTACCATGCGAGGAATTTCTGCCTTTCTTTCGGGGCGACAGAAGGCTCAAACACCATCAAGTCATAACTCATAGAACATCCCAAGTTACGGAACGGGCCAAGTGCTTTAGGCGCAGGCTACAACCATTGAGCGGCACTATACTCCGGCGCGAGATAGGATTTTGCAACGCCCGATTCGTCCGCTTCGGGTCAAAGGGGTCGGTGGCGGCCGAGCCGACTGGCATCCGCTTCATCCCCAGAAGCGAACCTTTATGAGCACACACTTTGGCCGATCGGCCTCTGTCATTGCGAGGAGCTCGCGACAAAATTGCGGAGCAATTTTGCGCTGAAGCGACGAAGCAATCCATGCCTCCACTTGTGGTGACATGGATTGCTTCGCTTCGCTCGCAATGACGGTTAGAGCGCGCCGCGCTCTTGCAGCAGCGCCAGCACCGCATTGAGATCCGGCAGCACCGCCGCGCATTTCGCGCGCGTCGCTTCGGTCGGCGGCGCCATGTCGGGCACCATCAGCGTGATGGCGCCGGCGGCGTGGGCGGCCGTGACGCCGTGGTTGGAATCTTCCACCGCGATGCAGGCCGCCGGCGTCACGTCGAGCCGCGCGGCTGCCTTCAGATAGAGCTCCGGGTCCGGCTTGCCGTGGGTGACGTCATCGAGCGTCAGCAGCGTGTCGAAGCGGTCGCGGATTCCGGCGAGCGTGAGATGGCGCTCGGCAGTGCGGCGGGATGACGAGGTAACGATCGCGGTCCGGCAGTCGGCTGCGGCAAGGCCGTCGAGCAGCGCGATCGTGCCGGGCTTGAGCGGCAGGCCGGCGTCAAACATGCGATCGCGGGTGACGATGAAGGCGCGATTGACCTCGGCGAGCGGAAACGCCGCGCCGTAGTGATCGCGCAGCATCGCTTCGCAGACCGGGCCAGGCAGCCCGACCATGGAATGGCACAGTGAGACGACGCCGTCGGTGTAGCCGCACGCATTCAGTGCCGCGACCAGGCTGTCGAAGTAGACTTTCTCGGTGTCGAGCAGCGTGCCGTCCATGTCGAGCAGGACGGCGTCGACGGTCCAGGGTGCGTTCACGTGGTGCTCGCCGCTGTCTGCTGTTCCGCCAGCTTCCGCAAGCATGCGGGGCAGAGGCAGTCGCTGCTGTCGGTCGGCATCGGCAGGCGAAAGCTTTCGTCGGAACACCAGCACGATCCCGTGAGCGAGCAGGAGAATTCGCTGCCACATGCCGTGCAGGCAAGCCGGCGCGGTGATGCTGGTTCGGAACGATCGTGTGACGTGAGGTCCATTCTAACCGCGATTTAATGCGCGAATTAATCTCGGGTTCATCCCGGACCGCGCTATGATGCCAGGCAAGAGATATAGCCGGGATAGGCCGTTAAGGGAATTCTGATGGCCCGTGATTCACAAGCCGCGCTGATTGCTCTCAACCGGTTTGGATTTGGCGCCCGCGGCGGGGCGGCCGGCGACTTCATCAACGCGGCCTCCGATCCGCGCGGTTTCGTGCTGGCGGAACTGGCGCGTCCGAACGGCGCGCTGCTCGAAGTGCCGGGCCTGCTCTCGACGCCAGAGCTCGGCAAGCAGGTGTTCGACTATCAGTTCGAGATCCAGCAGGCGCGTAATGCCGCGAAAGCCGCGCAGCAAGGCGCGAGCGAGACGCCGCCACGGGGGCCGGACGCGAAGCCGCAACCGCGGCGTAATCTGTCGCTGTCGACTGCCGCGAAGGAGATCGCAGGCAAGGATCCGGCGATGCAACCGCAGGCCGCCGACAGCGCCAATGCGGCGATGACGCCGTCCGCGACGATGCAGCCTCCGGCGATGCAGACGGTAGCCGGTCCGCCCAAGCCGCCGGCGCAGCCGCTCAACATCATCCAGAAGACGTTCCGCGCCGAGGCGCTGGCGCGGCTGCAACGCGGCGTGGTCGCCGATTGTGGTTTCGTCGAGCGGCTCGTGGTGTTCTGGTCCAACCACTTCTGCATCTCGGCCAACAAGGGCGCGCTGGCGCGGATGTGGGCCGGCTCGTTCGAACGCGAGGCGATCCGCCCGCACGTGCTCGGTCGTTTCTCAGACATGCTGAAGACCGTCGAGCAACATCCGGCGATGCTGTTCTTTCTCGACAACCAGCAATCGCTCGGGCCGGAGTCGCGCGCCGGCATCAACCGCAACCGCGGCCTCAACGAGAATCTGGCGCGCGAGATCATGGAGCTGCATACGCTCGGCGTCGGCGGCGGCTATACCCAGGACGACGTGACCGCACTCGCGCGTGTCATCACCGGCTGGACCTTTGCCGGCCGCCGCGGCCAGCTAGGTGCGCCCGGCAGCTTCGTGTTCAATGCCAATGCGCACCAGCCCGGGCCGCAGCAGGTGCTGGGCAAGATCTACGCGCAGGCCGGCCTCGCACAGGGCGAGGCCGTGCTGTCCGACATCGCGCGGCATCCCTCGACCGCGAAATTCATCGCGACCAAATTTGCCCGTCACTTCGTCGCCGACGATCCGCCGCCGGCGCTGGTGGCGAAGCTGCAGGACACCTTCACCAGGACCGACGGCGATCTCAGGGCGCTGGCGACCGCGCTCGTTCAGTCGAACGAGGCGTGGCAGGCGCCGCCGACGAAAATGCGCTCGCCTTATGAATTCCTGCTCGCCTCCGGCCGGCTGCTGGCGCGCAATCCAGAGGATCCGGGCCGCTATCTCAACGGTCTCAACGTGCTCGGCCAGCCGTTGTGGTCGCCAGCCGGACCGAACGGTTTCCCGGATACCGCAGCGGCGTGGGCCGCGCCCGAAGGCATCAAGCTCAGGCTCGATATCTCGGCGCAGCTTGGCTCCCAGCTCGCCGACCGGTTCGACCCGCGCGACCTGCTCGAGCTGATCGCTGCGGATGCCGCGTCGCCCGAGACGCGGCGCACCATCGAGCGCGCGGAATCGCGGCAACAGGCGCTGGCGCTGCTGCTGATGTCGCCGGAATTCCAGAGGAGATGACCATGGATTGCTCCGAGAGCCTGATGATGCAGGCGACGTCGCGGCGCGCGCTGCTGCTCGGCGGCGCCTCCTTCGCGGCCTGGGCCTATTTGCCGAAATTTGCGCGCGCCGCCGATGGCCGCGATCCGCGCTTTGTCGTCATCATCCTGCGCGGTGCGCTCGACGGCCTTGCCACCGTGGCGCCGGTAGGCGACCCCGATTATGCCGGCCTGCACGGCGCGATCGCGCTGAAAGCCGACGGACCGAACGCGGCCGTGATGCTCGATCCCTTCTTCGGCCTGCATCCGGCGATGCCGGAATTCGCGCGGATGTATCGCGCCAAGCAGGCCGCGGTGGTTCATGCGGTTGCGACCTCCTACCGCGACCGCTCGCACTTCGACGGTCAGGATGTGCTGGAGAGCGGCTTCCCCGGTCCCGGCCGGGTGCAGTCCGGCTGGCTCAACCGCGCGCTCGAAGCATTGCCAAAGGGCGAGCGGGTGACGAGCGCGCTCGCGGTCGGTCCGACCACGCCCTTGGTGTTGCGCGGCGCAGCGCCGACCGTCGGCTGGGCGCCGACCGCGCTGCCGCAGGCCGCCGACGACACCGCAATGCGGCTGCTCGATCTCTACCAGCATCGCGATCCGACGCTGGCGAGCGCGCTGACGCAGGGCTTGCAGCTCGAGAAGCAGGCGCAGGGCAACGAGATGAAGCCGCAGCCCGGCGGTGGCGGCGTCGCGGCGATGCGGCTGGTTGCGCGCGGCGCCGCCAAATTGATGGCGGCGGATGACGGGCCGCGGATCGGTGCGCTGGCGTTCGACGGCTGGGATACCCACGCCAACGAAGGCGGGCCTGTCGGCCGGCTTGCGCAGCTGCTCGGCGGCCTCGACGGCGCGCTGGCGGAATTCCAGAGCGGCCTCGGCGCGCGCTGGCGCGACACCGTGATCGTGGTCGCCACCGAGTTCGGGCGTACCGCGCGCATCAACGGCACCGAGGGCACTGACCACGGCACCGGCACCATCGCGCTGCTCGCGGGCGGCGCAGTCAATGGCGGCCGCATGATCACCGACTGGCCGGGCCTGAAGCCGGCCAATCTCTACCAGGCCCGCGACCTCGCCCCGACCACCGACCTGTGCGCCGTGATCAAGGGCGTACTGCACGACCAGTTCGGCCTCGGCGAGCGCGTGCTGGCCGATGCCGTGTTCCCGGACAGCGCCCCGGTGAAGCCGATGAAGGGGCTGGTTACTTAAAGCGTGTGTCCCAACCACGCTGTCGTCCCGGCCAAGCGAAGCGCGAGCCGGGACCCATAACCACTGTTGCGAGTTGCTGGAACGCGCTGGGGCCCCAGCGCAGCATCACCCCGAACATCTGTGGTTATGGGTCCCTGCTTTCGCAGGGACGACAGCGAGTGCTACTTCGTAATCCGATCGATCTCCGCCATCTCCTCCGCACTTAGCTTCCAGCCGATTGCTTTCACGTTCTGCTCGATCTGCTCGGGACGCGTCGCGCCGGCGATGACGCTTGCGACTTGCGGGCGGGCGGCGAGCCAGGAGAAGGCGAGCTCGAGCATGCTGTGGCCGCGCTCCTGTGCGAAGGCCTGCAGCTGCTCGACGATGTCCTCGTTACGTGGTGTGACGTAGCGGTCCTTCAAGGCCGGCGCCTTGGCGAAGCGGGTGTCGGCGGGCGCAGCAGTGCCGCGCTGGTACTTGCCGGTCAGAAGACCGCTCGCGAGCGGGAAGAACGGCAGCAGGCCGAGATTGTATTGCTGCGCCGCGGGCAAGAGGTCCTTCTCGATGCCGCGCACCACGAGGCTGTATTCGTCCTGGCAGGACACGAAGCGGTTCACGTTCAGCTCGCGCGCAACGTATTCTGCCTCTGCGATCCGCCACGCCGGGAAGTTCGAGTTGCCGATGTAGCGCACCTTGCCCTGGCGCACGAGATCGTCGAGCGCGCGCAGCGTCTCGTCGATCGGGGTCAGCGGATCATAATCATGCTGCTGGTAGAGATCGATGTAGTCGGTCTTCAGCCGGGTAAGGCTCGCTTCGACCGCCGACATGATGTAGCGCCGCGAGGCGCCCTGTTTGGTGCCGTCGGTCGCCATCGGCTTGGAGAATTTCGTGGCGAGCACGATGTCCTTGCGGCGATCGCCCAGCACGGTGCCGAGCACGGTCTCCGAGCCGCCCATGCCGGCATAGATGTCGGCGGTGTCGAACAGGGTGATGCCGAGATCGATCGCCTTGTGGATCACCTTGCGCGAGGTTTCCAGATCGGTGCGCTGGCCGAAATTGTTACAGCCGATGCCGACCGCGGACACGCGCAGGCCGGAGCGGCCGAGATTACGAATTTCCATGAGACGATCCTGTGGGATAGGCGAGGGATGCCGCGCATTGTGACAAGCACGCCGAGAGGCCGCAAGGTGCCGCCCTACCGCCGATCACGCATGGCAATGTCGCAAAAATGGCAGTGTCGCGGATGGCAATGTCACAAAAAAAGCGGTCCCGGTCAGACGCGGCGACTGACGGGGACCGCTCGGGGCGAAGATCTGAGACGGGGGGCCTGATCTTACGCAAGCGGAAGCCTAGCCGGGCTTTGTAACGCGCCGGTGACATCTCCATTCCATCCACAGGCCGCGCAGGCGCGCTCAGATGATCTTGCGATAGATGACGAAGCCGGGCTTGTCCGCGACCTTGTCATATAGCTGCATCGCGGTGTGGTTGGTCTCATGCGTCTGCCAGTAGACGCGCGGCGATCCCGCGAGCTTCGCCTGCGCGTAGACGCCGTTGATCAAGGCGCGGCCGACGCCCTTGCCGCGCGCGGCCTGGCTGGTGAAGAGATCCTGCAGATAGCAGGTGGGCGCGATCGCCGTGGTCGAGCGGTGAAACAGATAGTGCGTCAGCCCGAGCAGCGTGCCGCCGGCGTCGGCGACCAGCGCATGCACCGGCTCGTAGGCATCGAAGAAGCGCTGCCACGTCATCGCGGTGATCTCGGGCGCGAGCGCAGTCGGTCCGGACCGTTCATAGAAGGCGTTGTAGCCGTCCCACAGCGGAAGCCACTGGGCGTAATCGTCGCGCGTGACGAGGCGGATGGTGACGTCGTCGGACATAAGCGAACCTTGGATGATCCCGCGTTGCACGATGTCTGCGCATCGCTCGCGAAGGTTCTACCGTCGCTATCGCGTGGGATCAATTGCGGAGGTGGTCGCGCCTCACTCGGCGGCGCGCAGCAGCCGCGCCAGATGGCGTTCGCGCCCGGCGCGCTGCGCGCGATATTCGTCGGCCCTGGCGGGATCGTCGGTGTGCCGCACGAGGTCGGTCACTGGCGTATAGCTCAGCATGCGGCCGCCGTCCGGCAGCGCCGTGCAGCTGAAGCGCAGCACCTGGCCGTCGGCGAGATTGAGGTTGATCGGCGTGGAATCGCCTGATCGCATCATCGCGATGCGCTCGGCGATGAACGCGCTCAGCTCGTCTTCCGGCAATTCGTAGGCGCCGGTGTCGCGGCCATGATACATCAGCGCGACGAACGGCGGCTTGCTGTCGGCCTGCGCGTCGGAGAGCGTGAAATATTCGCGGAAAGCGCGGTTGATGAATTCGGCGCGGGTGTCGGCGTCGAGCAGCACGATGCCGATGTCGACCTGGTCGAGCGCGGCGGCGAGCCGCGCCGAGGTGGCGTGATGCTGCTGGTCCGCGGCAAAGGCGTCGATCCATTTCTGCCGCAGCATTCCGGTGATCAGAGCGGTGCCGGCCGCGGTCGCGGCCAGCATCAGCATCCGCGCGACGTCGGCGGCGTCGTAGCCGGGCAGCGCGCGATGGTCGAGGAAGAACAGCGCCGAGGCGGCCACCGCGATCGCCGCGGAGATCAGCCCGGAGCTGATGCCGCTGATCGAGCTGGCGAGCGCCACGATGCAGACGAACAGCGGCGCGGGATTGGGGACGGGGACAAGGAGACGGTCGATCAGGAAGGCGGCAAGCGCCGTGATCGCCGTCAGGGCCGGACCTGAAATGGCACGCCAATCGAACCGCATGCGCGTTCTCGCTATCTGTCAAACGAACGATAAAGCGGTAGTTTGACGATAGCTCCGTAACGGCGCCGGGATTTCCGCCCCGACCGTTAAGCGGCCCTTGCACGGGCCGAACCAGCTTTCGCTGCTTTCAAATCAAATGATATGCAGATCGGCATGGAACCCGGTTCCGGGCCTGCGGGTTACCGCGTGCTTTGCTTGCAAGAGGACATCGATGCCCGCCATTTCGCTTTCGCTGCTGCCGATCCTGATGCTGTTTGCCTCGAACGTCTTCATGACCTTCGCCTGGTACGGCCATCTCAAGTTCAAGGATCATTCGCTCCCCCTTGTCATCATGGTGAGCTGGGGCATCGCCTTCTTCGAATACTGGCTGGCGGTGCCGGCCAATCGCTGGGGCAGCGAGGTCTATAGCGCGGCGCAGCTCAAGACCATGCAGGAGGTGATCACGCTGGTCGTGTTCGCCGGCTTCTCGGTGTTGTATCTGAAGGAGCCGCTGGGCTGGAATCACGCGCTCGGCTTCGCCTTCATCGCCGCCGGCGCGTTCTTCATCTTCCACAAATGGAGCTAGCGCATTTGCGCTAGCGGTGCGGGGCCGGTTTGGCGGCAGGCGCCGTCACATGTGCCGGGTGCGCGCGGTCCTCGCCCTGCGTGCCGGTCACGATCAGGAGCGATGCTGCAAGCAGGATCGCCGCCGACAGCGTCACAGTCACAAGTCCCACGGGGGTCTTCATCATGTCGCGCCGCTGTCTCTCCCGCGCCTTGCCGCGGATCAGGTGCCAAAAGGAATTGCCGGATTACGCTGGGATCGATGTCGCCATGCTGATGTTGCTCGCCAGCAGCGTCACGGCGACGACCAGGCACAGCGTCAGCGCGCCAAGCGCGAGCGACGCGGCGATCGCGTTGGTCAGACGGGATGATGCCACTGGGGCAGGGCGGCCATGGAAGCCTGCCGTGCCGGACCACCGTTTCATGGTGTAAATCCCTCAGGCCGCGAGCGAATCACTCGCGACATCCGAGCGAATCTGCCCAGCGTCACCGGCAACATTGCGGCGGCGACGTTCCTCGAAAACGGCGAAAATGCGGCCCCGGCGGGGGTTTTGCCCGTTATTTGGGCAATTTCCACGCTATTCCCGGAATTCAGACCGGTCGTTCAAACGCCTGCCACAAGGCGGGCCTGAGGCTCGGCCCCGGCACCAGGCTGCCAATCCATCGAGACAAATCCGGGGGTCTGCTCGACCCGTTTCAGCCAGGCGCGGATCGACGGAAAGGTGGCCAGGTCGAAGTCGCAGCGGTCGGCGACGTGGGTGTAGCCGTAGAGGGCGATGTCGGCGACGGTGAACTGCTCGGCCGCGAAATAGGCGTGCCCCTTGAGGTGATTTTCCATCACCTGCAGCGCCGCATAGCCGCGCTCCATCCAGTCCTCCAGCGCGTGCGTCTGCAGGTCGCGCCCGCCCTTGACCAGCGACAGCCAGAAATAGGCGGCGCCGATATTCGGCTCCAGTGCGTGCTGCTCGAAGAACATCCATTGCAGCGCCTCGGCGCGCTCGATCCGCGACTCCGGCGCCAGCGGCGTGCCGATCGCGACGTACCAGAGGATGGCGTTGGACTCGGCGAGATGGCGGCCTTCGGCGACCTCGAGCAACGGCACCTGGCCGCTCGGATTCTTGGCCAGGAAGTCCGGGGTGCGGCTCTCGCCGCGCAGGATGTCGATCTCGATCGCCTGGTATGGCGTGTTCAGCACCGCAAGCGCCAGCCGGACCTTGTAGCTGTTGCCGGAGCGCTGCATCGAATAGAGCTTGTACATTGCGTCGGGGTTCACTCGGTGCGTCAGGTTCACTTGGTCTGAGACGGTACGCTTGAAAATTGCGCGGCCTGTCACACCGCAATGCCGCTAAACAATGATGCCGACAGGGGTGCGTCGCAAGCCCTGGAACGTGGAAAAAGTCGAAACGTCTACCGCACTGCACGCGTGCAGAACGATTCCATCAACACGGCAGAACAACTCGGATCACGGCTGCGCGACGCTGTGCACGGTGCCGGTCGACGGCATCGATGCTGCGGCCGACACGCCGTAATTCACAAACGTTAACGCGCCATCCCGATCGCGCGACTGTCCGTCGGCGGCCGCACGAGACCGCCTTCCGTCGGCACCATCAGGCACGCGCGGCGCGGCGATTGTCCTCGGAGCAATCCGCGCTGGCGCACACGGCCGCAGGCCTTGCCGGCAAGGCTCGAGCGGCCGCAGCTGCGCTTGCCGGATATGAGTCATTTGGGGCCGGAACTTGCGGAAAATTGCGCATGTTGCGAGCCATGAGGGAAAGTTTTCGTGCTTTATCGCCAAGCTTCTTGCGATGCAGCGGCGACAGGCCTAGGGTGCCGCGATCCCATTCAAATCAAGTCGTGGCCGAACGGCTCACGACGTTTGCCAGGAGATGATAATGGCCTTCCTGTCCGCTGCGCTCGACCGTGTGAAGCCGTCCGCGACGATCGCGGTCACGGACAAAGCACGCGCGCTGAAAGCCGCGGGCCGCAACGTCATCGGCCTCGGCGCCGGCGAGCCTGACTTCGACACGCCTGCCAACATCAAGCTGGCTGCGATCCACGCGATCGAGGCCGGCAAGACCAAGTACACCGATGTCGGCGGCATTCCGGAGCTCAAGGAAGCCATCATCAACAAGTTCTCGCGCGAGAACGGCCTGAGCTACAAGCCGAACCAGATCATCGTCGGCACCGGCGGCAAGCAGGTGCTCTACAATGCGCTGATGGCGACCATCAATCCGGGCGACGAGGTGATCATCCCGGCGCCGTATTGGGTCAGCTATCCCGAGATGGTCGCGCTCGCCGGCGGCGAGTCGGTGCCGGTGGTTTGCCCCGCCTCGACCGGCTTCAAGCTGCGCCCGGAAGATCTCGAGAAGGCGATCACGCCGAAGACCAAGTGGGTGATCCTGTGCTCGCCGTCGAACCCGACCGGCTCGGCCTATACCAGGAGCGAGCTCAAGGCGATCACCGACGTGCTGGTCAGGCATCCGCATGTCTGGGTGATGACCGACGACATGTACGAGCACCTCGTCTATGACGACTTCGTCTTCACCACCGCGGCGCAGGTCGAGCCGAGCCTTTACGAGCGCACGCTGACCGTGAACGGCGTGTCGAAGGCCTACTGCATGACCGGCTGGCGCATCGGCTATGCCGGCGGCCCGGCGCAGCTGATCAAGGCGATGGCGACGATCCAGTCGCAGTCGACCTCGAACCCGTCGTCGATCGCGCAGTGGGCGTCGGTCGAGGCGCTCAACGGTCCGCAGGACTTCATCGCCGCGAACAACAAGGTGTTCAAGGAGCGCCGCGACCTCGTGGTGTCGATGCTCAACCAGGCGAACGGCATCGAGTGCCCGCGGCCGGAAGGCGCGTTCTACGTCTATCCGTCCTGCGCCGGCACGATCGGCAAGAAGGCGCCCTCGGGCAAGGTGATCGACAACGACGAGGCGTTCGTCACCGAGCTGCTCGAGAGCGAAGGCGTCGCCGTCGTGCAGGGGTCGGCGTTCGGTCTCGGACCGGCGTTCCGCATCTCGTACGCCACCAAGACCTCGGATCTCGAGGATGCCTGCAAGCGCATCCAGCGCTTCTGCGGTAATCTGCGGTAATCGGTTCTGAACTAAGAAACCAAGAAACGCTCCCGCACCTGGTGCGGGAGCGTTTCCTTTTATGTGCTGAGATCGCGCGGCGGTAAAATTGGTGAGTCAAATCACATCACGCTCATGTCACGCGTGTGTGTACGAACATCGATGCCACACGCTGGAAGTTTTTACGGCCTCTTTGCGAACTGCCTTGTTTTGGACACGACCCTTGCATTCTGTCCGCCGCACAAATTCAGTTCAGTTCACCTTGCGGAGACAGATAATGCGACTTTCGACTCTCACCCTTGCAGCGCTTGCGTTGCTGGCGCCGTTCGCCACCGCCAACGCGGCACCCCAGCAGGTTCAGGCCGGGGTTCTGCAATGCCAGGGCGGCGAGAACGTCGGCTTCGTCGTCGGCTCTGTTGCCCGCCTCGAGTGCGTGTTCCAGAGCGGCGGCCGCCGTCCCGAGCCTTATGTTGCGACCGTGAAGCGGATCGGCGTCGACCTCGGTGTCACCGCGACGACCCAGCTCGCCTGGGCCGTCAGCGCGCCGACCACGCAGCTTCCGCGTGGTGCGCTTGCCGGTAGCTACGGCGGCGTCGGCCTCAACGCGTCGGTCGGCCTCGGTGCCGGCGGCAACTTCCTGTTCGGCGGCCCGAACAACGCCTATGCACTGCAGCCGATCAGCGTGCAGGGCCAGACCGGCCTCAACGTTGCGGCCGGCATCGCCGGGATCGATCTCGAGCCGATCCGCACCGCTGGTCCTCGCCGGCATCATCGTCACCATCGTCATCATCACCACCACTAAGCCGGTCGGTGTTCGATCAAAGAGGCCCGCGAAAGCGGGCCTCTTTTTTTGTTGTCTGCTGTTTGCTGTCCGTTGCTCGACCAAATCGGCAGGCCCGGAGGAGGATAGCAGCGCCGCAACATCTCCTAACAATCGGTGGCCGAGCACCGCAATTCTGGCTGCACAATCGATGTTGTGGCATAGGATGCGAAAGGCGCCACAGACACCGCGCCGTTCTGCTCTCTGCTCGCGTCATGCCTCTCAGCCGGAGACTCCCCATCATGCGTCGCTTCACTCTCCTCGCCGGTGCCGCCATCGCCACGCTGACCGCAATCGTTGGCGCGGACGCCCAACAGCCGAGCCAGCGCGTTCAGGTCGGCGTCCTGGAATGCCGCGGTGGCGCGAGCGTCGGCTTCATCGTCGGCTCCGTGACCCATCTCGGTTGCGTGCTGCGTGCCAATGGCCTGCCTGAGGATCGCTACATCGCGACCATCCAAAAGGTCGGCATCGATCTCGGCATCACCCAGGAATCGGCGCTGGCCTGGGGCGTCTATGCACCGGTGGAGCGGCTCGGGCCGGGTGCGCTGTCCGGCAATTACGCCGGCGCGCAAGGCAGTGCGACTCTCGGTGTCGGCGTCGGCGGCAATGTGTTGGTCGGCGGCTCCGACAACACGATCGCCCTGCAGCCGCTCAGCGTGCAGGGCCAGGTCGGCGTCAACATCGCCGCCGGTCTCGAGAGCCTGGAGCTGCGTCCAGGGCGGTAAGGACGGTAGCGGGCTTAAGCGATCCGCGCGCGGCTCTACGCCGCGCGCCGTGCTGCCGCCGCACCGCAGCGAGTTTTCCAGCTTGCCAAAATCCTGAGACGGGCAGACCATAAACGGTCGCCGACCCAATCATGGGCCGAGCTCCAACACGAGGAGGCGGCAATGGGACAAGACGTCAGAAGTCCCCGAGGTCCACGGTGCATCGCGCTGGTGGGCCCTTTCCAAAGCGGTAAAACCACACTTCTGGAAGCGATCCTGGCGCGCACTGGCGCCATCAAGACTGCCGGCAGCGTCGATGCCGGAACCTCCGTCGGCGATGCCAGCCCCGAGGCACGTCAACACAAGATGGGCGTAGGCCTGACGGCCGCGACCACCACCTTTATGGGGGACAGCTACACCTTTATCGATTGCCCCGGCTCGATCGAGTTCGCGCACGACATGCGTGCCGCGTTGCCGGCAGTCGATGCCGCGGTCGTGGTCTGCGAGGCTGACGAGAAGAAGTTGCCGCAGCTGCAGATCATCCTGCGTGAGCTCGAGGAGCTCGGGATTCCCCGTTTTCTGTTCCTGAACAAGATCGACCGTGCCAACAAGCGCGTCCGCGAGACGCTTGCGACGCTGCAGCCGGCCTCGCGCGTGCCGCTGGTGCTGCGCCAGATCCCGATCTGGAACGGCGATCTGATCGAAGGCTTCGTCGATCTCGCGCTGGAGCGCGCCTTCGTCTATCGCGAGCACAAGCCGTCGGAGGTGATGGCGCTGGAAGGCGGCAATCTCGATCGCGAGAAGGAAGCGCGCTTCTCGATGCTGGAGAAGCTCGCCGATCACGACGATGCGTTGATGGAGCAGTTGCTGGAGGATATCCAGCCGCCGCGCGATGCCGTGTTCGACGATCTCGCGCGCGAACTGCGCGAAGGGCTGATCTGTCCGGTGCTGCTTGGTGCGGCGAGCCGCGAGAACGGCGTGCTCCGCCTGATGAAGGCGCTGCGCCACGAGGCGCCAGGCGTTACTGAGACCGCCGCGCGGCTCGGCATCAAGGACCAGAAGGACGCGCTGGCCTATGTGTTCAAGACCGTGCATCTGCAGCACGGCGGCAAGCTGTCGCTGGCGCGCGTGCTCGCAGGCCGGCTTGACGACGGCGCGACGCTGCAATCCTCAAGCGGCGAGAGCGGGCGGGTTTCCGGCATCCTCGCGGTCTCGGGTACGCATGACAGCAAGCGGCCGCAGGCCGAAGCCGGCGACGCGGTCGCGCTCGGCAAGCTCGATGCGATCAAGACCGGCGATACGGTCTCGAGCGGCAAGACCGCCCCGGCTTCGCTGGTCAAGATCGAGCCGGTGGCGGCGGTGCTGTCGATCTCGATCGCCGCGACCGACCGCAAGGACGACGTCAAGCTCGGCCAGGCACTGCTGCGGTTGAACGAGGAGGATCCCTCGCTGACGATGATCCAGAACCCACGCACCCACGACACCGTGCTGTGGGGGCAGGGCGAGATGCATCTGCGCGTCGCGCAGGAGCGGCTGAAGGACCGCTACGGCGTCAACGTCAAATCGCATCCGCCGGCGATCGGCTATCAGGAGACCATCCGCAAGGCCGTCACCCAGCGCGGACGGCACAAGAAGCAGTCCGGCGGCCACGGTCAGTTCGGCGACGTCGTGCTCGACATCAAGCCGAAGCCGCGCGGAAGCGGCTTCGAATTCCACGAGAAGGTGGTCGGCGGCGCGGTGCCGCGCAACTATATCGGCGCGGTGGAGGAGGGCGTGGTCGACGCGCTGGTCCGCGGGCCGCTCGGCTTTCCCGTGATCGATGTCGACGTCACGCTGACCGACGGCTCCTATCACAGCGTCGACTCCTCCGACCTGGCGTTCCGTACCGCGGCGCGGGCCGGCGTCAGCGAGGCGCTGCCGCAGTGCCAGCCGGTGCTGCTGGAGCCGATCCATATGGTGGAGATCGTCTGCCCGACCGAGGCGACCGCCAAGGTCAACGCGATCCTGTCGGCGCGCCGCGGCCAGATCCTCGGCTTCGACACCCGCGAGGGCTGGAGCGGCTGGGACTGCGTCCGTGCCACGATGCCGGAATCCGAGATCGGCGACCTCATCGTCGAGCTGCGCTCCGCCACCGCCGGCGCCGGCACGTTCACCCGCCAGTTCGACCGCATGGCCGAAGTGACGGGCCGCGCCGCCGACCAGATCATCGCCGCGCATCGCGACGCGGCGTGAGACTGCTGCTGCGATCACGCCCCGCGCGGGCGTGATCGTTGGCAGGTTGGCCGGAGGCCGCTAGCTTGTGTCCCTGATGGGGGCGCAACGACATCATGCTTGAATCCCGCCGTAACCTGGCGCTGGCCTGCGCGCTCAGCGCGCTGGCCGGCTATGTCGACGGCATCGGCTATCTGCATCTCGGCGGGCTGTTCGTGTCCTTCATGAGCGGCAACTCGACGCGGCTTGGCGTGATCTTGGCCGAGGGGCACTGGCAGCATGCGCTGGAAGCGCTGGAGCTCATCGTGCTGTTCGTCGCCGGTGCTGCGACCGGCAGCCTGGTCGTGCTCAGCCGCATCGCACATCGCCAGCCCCTGATCCTGCTGGTCGAGGCGCTGCTGCTGATGGCGGCGGCGATCGCCTATGCCTACGGCGTGCCGAACACGGCGGTCGCCGCCATCGTGCTGGCGATGGGGCTCGAGAACGCCGTGTTCCAGCTCGAAGGCGGGGCCGGGCTTGGCCTAACCTATGTCACGGGAGCGCTGGTGAAGGCCGGGCAGCTGATCGCCGCCGCGCTGACCGGCGGTGCGCCGTGGGCCTGGCTGCCGAACCTATTGCTGTGGGCGGCGCTGGTCGCGGGCGCTCTGCTCGGGGCACTTGCCTACCGCTCGATCAATCTCGGTGCGATCTGGTTTGCCGCGGGCACCGCGTTCGCCCTCAGCGCGCTGGTTGCCGCAACCGCGAAGCGGATGGATTGACAGCGCGGCTGCCTTGGCCGATGTCACGGCCATGACATCCCAAGGCAACACCCAAGGCCACACCCAAGGCAACCCCCAAGCCAATACCCGCGCCGCGTGCCTGATCGGCTGGCCGGCGGCGCATTCCCGCTCGCCGCTGATCCATCATTACTGGCTGCGCACGCTCGGCATCGAGGGCGGCTATGTGATCGAGGCCGTGCCGCCGGAGGATTTCAAGGATTTCCTGTTCCGCCTGTCGTTGCGCGGCTTCGTCGGCGCCAACGTCACCATTCCGCACAAGGAGCGCGCGCTGGCTCTCTCTGCACCGGACGCGCGCGCCCGCGCCGTCGGTGCCGCCAACACGTTGTGGTTCGCCGACGGCGAGCTGCGCTCGACCAACACCGATGTCGAAGGCTTCATCAACAATCTAGACGCCTGCGCGCCCGGTTGGGACAAGACGGAGGACGCGCTGGTGCTCGGCGCCGGCGGCGCGGCGCGTGCGGTGGTGTTCGGCCTGATCGAGCGCGGGATTGCGCGCGTGCACCTGGTCAACCGCACCATCGCCCGCGCCCGCGCGCTCGCAGAGCAGTTCGGCGCGCGCGTTCATCCGGCGACGTGGGACACGGTCGGCGAGCTCTTGCCGCGCGCAGGTTTGCTGGTGAACACGACGTCGCTCGGCATGCATGGCCAGCCCGCGCTCGAGATCGATGTCGCGTTGTTGCCGCAGAGCGCGGTTGTTTCCGATCTTGTCTATGTGCCGCTGGTGACGCCGTTGCTTGCCGCGGCAGCGGCGCGGGGGCTGAAGACCGCCGACGGGCTCGGCATGCTGCTGCACCAGGCGGTTCGCGGTTTCGAGCTGTGGTTCGGCCAGCGCCCGCACGTCACGCCGGAGCTGCGTGCGCTTGTCGAAGCCGATCTCACAAAGACTTGAGGCCTGGAATAGCGTCTCCGGAGCGGTGTCTCGTGTTAGTCCCCCGCGTTCCTTCCCGGAGATCACCATGCCTGCCAGCCGTTCCCACTTCACTCGTCCGTTCATTGCGCTCGCGATGGTGACGGCATCCACGCTCTACGCGCTTGCCCAGCAGCCGCCGACGCCGACGCGGGTGCGTGGAACCGTCGAGAGCGTCGATGGCGATACGCTAGCGGTGAAGTCGCGCAGCGGCGAGGACGTCAAGCTGCACATGGCGGGCAATATGGTGGTGCTCGGCCTCACCAAGATCGCACTGTCCGACATCAAGGTCGGTTCCTTCATTGGTACGACCACGGTGCCGGGGCCCGACGGCGTGCCGAAGGCGGTCGAGGTGCACGTCTTCCCCGAAAACATGCGCGGCACCGGCGAAGGCTCGCGGCCGTATGATCTGAAGCCGAACAGCAGCATGACCAACGCCACCGTCGCGGAATCAGTCGTCGGCAATGACGGTGATACATTGCTGGTCAAGTACAAGGACGGCGAGAAGAAGGTGCAGGTCACGCCCGACACACCTGTCGTGACCTATGTTCCCGGCGACAAGGCGGATCTGAAGGCCGGCGCCAAGGTCATCGCCTTCTTGAAGAAGTTGCCCGACGGCTCGCTCGAAACCGACCGCGTCAGCGTCGGCCGCGACGGCCTCACGCCGCCGATGTGACGCGAACGCCAGTCTCTCAACACGTCGCCCCAGCCTAGTGCGCAATTGCACACGGGAGCCGGTATCATAACCACCGATGATAATTGTTGAGAAGAGCTGGAGCCACAGCGCGCCAAATCTCGTAGGGGCGTGGTTATGGGTCCCGGCTCGCGCGGAGCCTGTCATCGGGCGGCGCTTCGCGCCGACCCGTTGGCTTGCCCGGGACGACGAAGACTATCTGGCCACGGCGGTCATGCACACTCACGCGCATCACCTGTCCGTTATCGCCGTAACGGCCCCCTCATCCGGTCCGTAGTTGCCATGCGAGTCACTTCTCCTGCGAAGGGGAGGTAGCCGCACGGAATACCTGCAACTCCCCGGTGTTCCCTGATTCGCCAGCCAAACCCATGAGGGACACCATGCCGAAATCGACGCTGTTCGCCGCATTGCTTCTCGTTGCCTTCACCTCGGCCGCATCGGCGCAGCAGCCGCCGACGGTGCGCATCCGCGGCACCATCGAGGCCGTCGATGGCGCGATGCTGTCGATCAAGTCGCGCGACGGCGACGATATGAAGGTACGCACCACCGAAAACGTCGCGGTGTTCGGCGTCGCCAAGACCGATCTGTCGGAGATCAAGGCCGGTTCCTATATCGGCGTCACCGCCATGCCCGAGCCGGACGGAACCCAGAAGGCGATCGCGGTTCACATCTTCCCGGAAGACCAGCGCGGCGCCGCCGAAGGTTTTCGTCCCTGGGACCTGCGTGCCAACTCGACCATGACCAACGCCACCGTCGCCGAGACGGTGGAGGGCACCAACGGCCAGAACATCCTGGTGAAATACAAGGACGGTGAGAAGAAGGTCGTGGTGCCGCCGGGAACCCCGGTCGTCACCTTCGTTTCCGGCGACAAGTCGGAGCTGAAGCCGGGCGCCAAGATCATCATCTTCGGCGCGGTGAAGAAGGACGACGGCACGCTGGAAGCCAACCGCGTCAATGTCGGCCGCGACGGCATCGCACCGCCGATGTGACGCGAAGCGAAGCTCTTTCAACACGTCGTCCCGGCGAAAGCGGGACCCATAACCACCGATCATCATTGTTGAACAGTGTTGTGGCCACAGCCGTCCAAATCTTGCACGGCTGTGGTTATGGATCCCGGGTCGCGCTTCGCTTGCCCGGGACGACGGGGAGTGTGTAGCCGCGCTAAACCGCCAGCACCTTGTCGTCGATCTCGGCGATGGTGTTGACGCCGCACAGCCCCATCGTGGTGGTGAGCTCCTTGCCGAGGATGTCGAGCGCCTTGGCGACGCCTTCCTGGCCGCCGGCGCCGAGGCCGTAGGCATAGGCGCGGCCGATCATGCAGGACTTCGCGCCGAGTGCGAGCGCGCGCATGATGTCCATGCCGGTGCGGATGCCGCCGTCGAACATGATCTCGAGCTTCGAGCCGACCTCGTCGACGATCTCCGGCAGCACCTCGATCGAGGACGGTGCGCCGTCGAGCTGGCGGCCGCCATGGTTGGACACCACGATCGCCTGCGCGCCGGTCTTGGCGGCGAGCTCGGCGTCCTCGACATCGAGGATGCCCTTGAGGATCAGCTTGCCCGGCCAGATGCTGCGGATCCAGTCGATGTCCTTCCAGTTCAGCGTGGTGTCGAACTGCGAGGCGGTCCATTCCGACAGCTTGGTCAGATCCTCGGTGCCTTTGACGTGACCGACGATGTTACCGAAGCTGCGGCGCTTGCCGCGCAGCACGCCGGCGACCCATGACGGCTTGCTCGCGAAGTCGATCAGCTTCGACAGCGACCACTCCGGCGGCACCGTCATGCCGTTCTTGATGTCCTGGTGACGCTGGCCGATCACCTGCAGGTCGACGGTCAACACCAGCGCCGAGCATTTCGCCGCGATGGCGCGCTCGATCAGCGACTTGATGAAGCCGCGGTCCTTCATGACGTAGAGCTGGAACCAGAACGGCTTGTCGACGGCGGCCGCGATGTCCTCGATCGAGCAGATCGACATCGTGCTCTGGGTGAACGGGATGCCGGCCGCCTGCGCCGCGCGGCAGGCGTAGATCTCGCCGTCGCCATGCTGCATGCCGAGCAGGCCGACCGGCGCCAGGATCAGCGGCATCGCCGAGGGCTCGCCGAGGATCGTGGTCGCCAGGCTGCGCTTGGACACATCGACCAGGATGCGCTGGCGGAACTTGATCTGCTGCAGGTCCTCGGTGTTGGCTCGCAGCGTGTCCTCGGTGTAGGAGCCGCGGTCCGCATAATCGAAAAACGCCTTCGGCACCCGGCGCTTGTGCAGCTGGCGCAGGTCTTCGATGCAGGTAATGTGCTTCATGGACGTTCCCGGCCCTTCTTCTTGGTCGCAAGTTCGATGCAGACGTCTTGCGGGTGTTCGGTCTTGCCGTCATCTAGCATGGTTGGATGGCCCGCCAAATCTGAAGACGGATGGGAGAGGACGATGACGCAATCAGGCTCCAAGCCGAAGCCAGACGACAATGCCGAAAAGCGCCGGCTCGACGAGGCCCTGGAAGAGGGCCTGGAGGAGACGTTTCCCGGTTCCGACCCCGTCAATGTCACCCAGCCGGCCCCCAGCAAGGGCGACCAGCACGTCAAGCGAGTCGGCAAGAGGTAGGGGACAGCACTCGTTCCCGGGGATTGCCTGAAGCGCCATAATGTTATATTTTTCAGCGCCTTAATGCCGAAAAATGCGGTTCAGCCGCGGTAATGATTCATCATATTTTTTGAAGTCATTTTAGCGCCTGGCAGTCTATAAGGCCGATGCACGCTACACTGGTAGGCGTTCAGGACTCTCTCGCCGGGTGGTTCGAGAGGTCCGTGTTGGGGGTATCATGAGCCGCAAATATTTCGGGACCGATGGAATTCGGGGCCGCGCCAATGGGCTGATTACGCCGGAGCTCGCGCTCAAGGTGGGGCAGGCCGCAGGGTTGGTGTTTCAGCGTGGCGACCATCGCCATCGCGTCGTGATCGGCAAGGACACGCGGCTGTCCGGCTACATGATCGAATACGCCATGGTCGCAGGCTTCACCTCGGTCGGCATGGACGTGCTGCTGGTCGGCCCGATGCCGACGCCGGCGATCGCGATGCTGACCAAGTCGATGCGCGCCGATCTCGGCGTCATGATCTCGGCGTCGCATAATCTTTTCGAGGACAACGGCATCAAGCTGTTCGGCCCGCAGGGCTTCAAGCTCTCCGACGATGTCGAGAAGCAGATCGAGCAGCTGCTCGACGAATCGCTGGACCGCCGCCTGGCGCAGAGCGCGAGCCTCGGCCGGGCCCGCCGCATCGACGGCGTCCACGACCGCTACATCGAATTCGCCAAGCGCACCCTGCCGCGCGACCTCTCGCTCGACGGCCTGCGCGTCGTGGTCGATTGCGCCAATGGCGCCGCCTACAAGGTGGTGCCGGAAGCGCTGTGGGAGCTCGGCGCCGATGTGGTGCCGATCGGGGTCGAACCCGACGGCTTCAACATCAACAAGGAATGCGGCTCGACCTCGCCGGAAGCGCTGTCGCGGAAGGTGCGCGAGATGCGCGCCGACATCGGCATAGCGCTCGATGGCGATGCCGATCGCGTCATCCTGGTCGACGAGCGCGGCCACATCGTCGACGGCGACCAGCTGCTCGCGGTGATCGCGCAGAGCTGGAAGGAAGAGGGGCGCCTCGCCAAGCCCGGCATCGTCACGACCGTGATGTCCAATCTCGGACTGGAGCGCTTCCTGCAGGGCCACGGAATTTCGATGGTCCGCACCCCGGTCGGCGACCGCTATGTGCTCGAGCAGATGCTGAGCGGCGGCTACAATCTCGGCGGCGAGCCGTCCGGCCACATCATCATGTCGGACTATTCGACCACCGGCGACGGCTTCGTCGCTGCGTTGCAGGTACTGGCCGTGGTGCAGAAGCTGCGCCGCCCGGTGTCGGAGATCTGCCGGCGCTTTGATCCGTTGCCGCAAATACTGAAGAACGTGCGCTATCGCAGCGGCAAGCCGCTCGACGACGCCGAGGTCAAGTCCGCGATCACCGACGGCGAGAAGCGCCTCAACGGCCATGGCCGCCTGCTGATCCGCCCCTCCGGCACCGAGCCGGTGATCCGCGTCATGGGCGAGGGCGACGATCGCATCCTGGTGGAAGAGGTCGTCGACAACATCGTCAGCGCACTCGGCCACGCCGCGGCGGCTTAGGGCTGCTGATTCCAATCTCGCATCTGCCGGTCCCGTCATCCCCGCGCAAAGGCTTCGCCTTTGTCGCTGGAGGAGCGCGCTCTTGCGCGCGTCTCGAAGGATGCACGGCCCGGCTGGTGGCCGATTCATCCTTCGAGACGCGGCCAAGCGGCCGCTCCTCAGGATGACGGGTCGTCGATGAGAACTCCACAGCGCATCGCTGCCATTAGCTAATGCAACTGGTTTGCCCTACCGCCGTGTCGTACGACACGGAGGCATTTTTCGCTTCGGCATGATCTCCGGTGTGTTCTTCGGCGTCGCCTTCGGCATCGGCGGTCTCGGCGCCGCGGTGCTGGGCCACACCTCGATCGCCTTCGTCTATCAGCTGTGCGCATTCCTGCCGGCGATCGGCCTGCTCGCGGTGTTCCTGCCGAAGATGCCGAAGGCCGTTCGCTGAACGTGCGCGGCGAGGGCGCCGCTCCACATTAAGCAATCGCTAACACTCAGCGCTCGCGTGCGCTGCAAACCGCGGGCCTGCGTCAACGCTTCATTAGCACCTGTGGCGAGATCGCCATCTTTCGCCGCCGCACGCGCGCTTCTATGGACCCATAAGCACCAGCCGCAGCAAAAGGTGAGAGAAAATCAACCTTAAAAATTAGGGTTAAGTGCCGCTTAAACATTTGCTGGCATCGTCCGGCCCGTGAGTTTCAGACGTGGGGCTGTCGTGTCGCCTCACTGGCCCAAAAGGACGAAGCCAATGCGTAGCGTAACGACCCTGATTGCCGCAGGCGCGGCATCCCTGCTGTCTTCGGTGGCGTTCGCTGCCGACATGCCGATCATGCCGCCGCCCCCGATGGCGTATGCTCCTCCGCCGGTCCAGGACTTCGGCGGCTGGTATCTGCGCGGCGACATCGGCATGACAAACACCCGGGCGAAGCTGCACGCCAATGCCTACGACACGCTGCCGCCCGGCACCGCGTTCAGTCAGTTCGGCACCGGCTTCGACAGCGGCATGCTGTTCGGCGTCGGCGTCGGCTATCAGTTCAACAGCTGGTTCCGCGCCGACATCACCGGTGAGTATCGCTCGAAGGTGAGCTTCAACGGCACCGACTTCTTCACGTTCCCCGGGCCGAGCTCTTTGGGCGACACCTATCATGGCGGCGTCCAGAGCTGGGTCGGCCTCGCGAACATCTACGCCGATCTCGGCACCTGGGGTTGCCTGACCCCGTTCATCGGTGCCGGTGTCGGTGCCGCGGTGATCAAGACCTCGGCCTTCTCCGACGTCGCCACGTTCCCGAGCGGCTCCGGCCTGACCAGTTCCTTCGTCGCCGACGGCGCGACCAAGACCAACTTCGCCTGGGCGCTGCATGCCGGTGTCGCCTACAAGGTCACCAACAACTTCACGGTTGAACTGGCCTATCGCTACCTCGACATGGGCACCGCCGGCCACGGCCAGGGTCACTTCTTCGACGGCACGCCGGCCGGTCCCTCGAGCTTCCAGTTCCGCGACATGACCTCGCAGGACGTGAAGCTCGGCGTGCGCTTCGCCTTGCCCTGCTGCGACGTGCTGCCCCCGCCGCCGCCGCCCCCGCTGATCCGCAAGGGTTAATTTCGGGCCTTCTCGGTTAACGATTGAAACGGCGCGGGATCACCCCGCGCCGTTTTTCTTTGCCGTGTCATGTCGCGAGCTTCTGCAACTTGAGTGGTCGAAAGCGGCCGGCGACAACGATTGGTTAAGGTTAACAGGCGATGATCAACGCGCATTCGGTGAGTGGGATGGAGCGTTGCAATGCGTAGGTTCTTGCTGGCGGCGATGATGTTCGGGGCGGTGACCGGCGCACAGGCGGCCGACATGCCTGATTTCCTTCGCGGCAGTCTTCCCGCTTCCAGCGCGCCAACCAGAAACTGGGACGGCTGGTATGCCGGCGGTCAGGTCGGCCAGACATGGATCAACACCGACTTCGGGGGCAGCGTTGCTTCCCTGACCAATTCCATCTTCCGCAACACCACGCTGCAGGGGCCGACGTCCCAATTTAATTTGCTGGGCCGGGTCAATGCGCAAAGCTCGGGCTTCGGAGCGTTTGTCGGACGCAACTATCAGTTTGACGACGTCGTGGTGGGTGTCGAAGCAAACTATACCTATTGGTCCGGGCTGACGACAACGACCTCCGGAAGTCTGGGTCCGATTCAAGTCGCTCAGCCAAACTTGGTCCTGCCGGCCGGCGCGTCTGCCGCCGACGGCGTGTCGCTGAATGGAAGCGCTGCGCTGAAGCTCAAGGACGAGATGACATTCCGCGGCCGCGCAGGTTGGGCAACCGGTGACTTTCTGCCTTACGTCTTCGGCGGCCTTGCAGTCGGCCGAATGGACGTTTCGCGCACGGTCACAAGCTCCGTGAACAGAACGATCAACTTTGCTGACGGAAGTTCGACCACCTTTGCGCTCCCGCAGTTTGCCCAAACCGCGACGGATGCGAAAACGGACGCCTACGTTGCCGGCTGGACCGCTGGTCTCGGCCTGGAATACATGCTGTGGAATTGTGTTTTCGTGCGCGGCGAGTGGGAATACGTCAAGTTCAGCCCGGTCAAGAACACGTCGGTCACGCAGAACAGCGTACGCGCCGCCATCGGCTACAAGTTCTGACGCACGCCGCGTCGCTTGACACTGCAATGTGCGGCTGATCCGATGTTGCTCCGCAAGCGGAGCGACCTCAGATGAAAATCTACGGCGACGCCAATTCGGGCAATTGCCTGAAGGTGAAATGGGTGTGCGACAAACTGGCGCTGCCTTACACGTGGGTCGAGATCGACACCATGAAGGGCGGCAGCCGGACGGCGGAATTCCTCAAGCTGAACGGTTGGGGTCAGGTGCCGACGGTCGAGCTGGATGACGGCCGCACGCTCGCGCAATCCGACGCCATCATCCGCTACCTCGCGCGCGGAAGCGATCTGATCCCCGGCGATCCCTATCGCGCGGCGCAGATGGATGCCTGGATGTTCTGGGAGCAGAACAGCCATGAGCCCTATGTTGCCGTCTGCCGCTTTCAGGCCGTGTATCTCGGCAAGGCCGTGTCGGAGATCGATCCGAACCTCATCAAGCGCGGCTATGTGGCGCTCGATCATTTGGAGCGGCATCTCGCCGGCGCGCAATTCCTGGTCGGCGATGCGTTCTCGCTCGCCGACGTCTCGCTGCTTGCCTATACGCGCATGGCGGAGGATGGCGGCCTCGCGCTCGCGCGCTATCCCATGACCCGCCGCTGGATCGCCGACGCGGAGCATGTGCTCGCTCTGCCGCCGGTCCGCTGATCTCGGGTAAACCTCGCCATGCGTGAAGCTTCATCGATCACGATCCGCCGCGCTCGCCGCGAGGATGTCGCCGCCATCGTCGGCATGCTGGCGGACGATCCGCTCGGCCGTGCGCGCGAGCGGATCGCGGATCCGCTGCCGCCAAGCTACTACGACGCCTTCGCGCGGGTCGAGCGTGATCCGAACCTGCAGCTTGTCGTCGCCGTCGACGGGGAGGGCGCCGTCATCGGCTGCCTGCAGCTCGCGGTGCTGCCGGGTATCAGCTCGCAGGGCTCTTCGCGCGGCCTGCTCGAGGACGTCCGCGTCGCAACACACTGCCGCAGCCGCGGCATTGGCGAGCTGCTCGTGCAGTGGGCGGTCGCGGAGGCGCGCGCGCAAGGCTGCATGCTGGTCGAGTTGCTGACGTATCACACGCGCGTCGATGCGCAGCGCTTCTATGAGCGGCTCGGATTCGCGCGCAGCCATGTCGGCATGACGCTTCGCTTCTGACCTGCGCGAGTTGTGCCGCACACACGACAATGCCTGCGGTAGCCGCTGCTGCGCGATCCGGTTAACAGCCAATAAACTAAGCCGGTCTCCGTGAATTTACGGGTCGGAACGAGTCCGGTATGTCGGGCGTCTCCCACGGGGCGGCGGGCAACTGGGGATTTGAATGTCGGACTATTCGATCGTGCGGGTCGGCAACGAGTACATCGTGCAGGCCGGCGATAAGAGCATTTTGAAAATATCGAGCCGGCGCAGGGCAGTTAAGATCATGACTCTCGCGGCGGATTTGCTCGATCAGGAGACGATGCAGCAGGTCGAGGACGCCCCATCAATCAGCCGTGATCCCCCGACTGTCCCGGAAAAGTCGGAACTTCCTTGACGTTTTGGTGCCCTTCCACTATTTCCGACGGCGGGAAACCTCTCCCCACCGAGAGGCAGCTATCTGGAAGGGTAGATTATGACTGCAGCGAAGCCCGCTTCGCGGCCCAATGTGCCGCATTTCTCCTCCGGCCCCTGCGCCAAGCGCCCCGGCTGGAACCCCAACAATCTCAAGGACGCCGCCCTCGGCCGCTCGCATCGTGCGAAGGTCGGCAAGGCCAAGCTCAAGCTCGCGATCGAACTGACGCGCGAAGTGCTCGAGGTGCCTGCGGACTACAAGATCGGCATCGTGCCGGCGTCGGACACCGGCGCGGTCGAGATGGCGCTGTGGTCGCTGCTCGGCGCGCGGCCCGTCACCACGCTCGCCTGGGAATCCTTCGGCGAGGGCTGGGTCAGCGACATCGTCAAGGAATTGAAGCTGAAGGACGTCACCAAGCTGAACGCGGCTTACGGTGAAATCCCCGATCTCGCCAAGGTCGACCCCGCGTCCGACGTCGTCTTCACCTGGAACGGCACCACTTCCGGCGTGCGCGTGCCGAACGCCGACTGGATCAGCGCAACCCGTGAAGGCCTCACGATTTGCGACGCGACCTCGGCCGCCTTCGCGCAGCCGCTCGATTTCGCCAAGCTCGACGTCGTCACCTTCTCCTGGCAGAAGGCGCTCGGCGGCGAGGCGGCACACGGCATGCTGATCCTGTCGCCGCGTGCGGTGGAACGGCTCGAGACCTACAAGCCGGCCTGGCCGCTGCCGAAGATCTTCCGCCTCACCAAGGGCGGCAAGCTCAACCAGGGCATCTTCGAGGGCGAGACCATCAACACGCCGTCGATGCTCTGCGTCGAGGATTATCTTGACGCGTTGAACTGGGCGAAGTCGATCGGCGGCCTGAAGGCGCTGATCGCGCGCGCCGATGCCAACACCAAGGCGCTCGCCGACTGGAAGGCGCGAACGCCCTGGATCGACTTCCTGGCCAAGGATCCCGCGATCCGCTCCAACACCTCGGTGTGCCTGAAGTTCACCGATCCCGCGATCACCTCGCTTCCGTCAGACGCCCAGGCCGACTTCTGCAAGAAGTTGGTCGCGCTGGTCGAGAAGGAGAACGCCGGCTTCGACTTCGCGTATTACCGCGATGCGCCGGCCGGCCTGCGGATCTGGTGCGGCGCCACCGTCGAGGCAAAGGACGTCGAGCTGCTGACGCAGTGGATCGACTGGGCCTTCGCCGAAACCAAGGCAGCGCTGCCCAAGGCGGCATGAGCTTTCTCTTGTCACCTCTCCCCGTTCTTACGGGGAGAGGTCGGATTGCGCAGCGATCCGGGTGAGGGGCCTTCTCGGCTTGTTCCTCGCCCGTGGCTGCCCCTCAGCCCAACCCTCTCCCCGCAAGAACGGGGAGAGGGAGAAGTGATCAGAGACTTCACCACATTGGTCCAAGAGACCCGCCCGCTGCAGGGCAGAGGAACAGTCACATGACAAAACCCAAGGTTCTGATTTCCGACGCGCTGTCTCCCGCCGCCGTGCAGATCTTCAAGGATCGCGGCGTCGAGGTCGATTTCCAGCCCAATCTCGGCAAGGACAAGGACAAGCTCGCCGAGATCATCGGCAACTATGATGGCCTTGCGATCCGCTCGGCCACCAAGGCGACCGCCAAAATCATCGAGAAGGCGACGAAGCTGAAGGTGATCGGCCGCGCCGGCATCGGCGTCGACAATGTCGAGATTCCGGCCGCGACCGCCAAGGGCATCATCGTGATGAACACGCCGTTCGGCAATTCGATCACGACCGCCGAGCACGCCATCACCTTGATGCTGGCGCTGGCGCGCGAGATCCCGCAGGCCGACGCCTCGACCCAGGCCGGCAAGTGGGAGAAGAACCGCTTCATGGGCGTCGAGATCACCGCCAAGACGCTCGGGGTGATCGGCTGCGGCAATATCGGCTCAATCGTCGCCGACCGCGCGCTCGGCCTGCGCATGAAGGTGATCGCGTTCGATCCGTTCCTGTCGCCGGAGCGCGCCAAGGACATCGGCGTCGAGAAGGTCGAGCTCGACGATCTGCTCAAGCGCGCCGATTTCATCACGCTGCACACGCCGCTGACCGAGAAAACCCGCAACGTGATCGACGCGGCCGCGATCGCCAAGATGAAGAAGGGCGTGCGCATCATCAACTGCGCGCGGGGCGGTCTGGTCGACGAGCAGGCGCTGGTCGATGCGCTGAATTCCAAGCATGTCGCGGGCGCCGCCTTCGACGTGTTCGTCGAGGAGCCGGCGACCTCGAACGTGCTGTTCGGCCATCCCAACGTGATCTGCACCCCGCATCTCGGCGCCTCCACCACCGAGGCGCAGGAGAACGTCGCGCTGCAGGTCGCCGAGCAGATGTCGGACTATCTGCTGTCGGGCGCGATCTCGAACGCGGTCAACTTCCCCTCGATCACGGCGGAAGAGGCGCCGAAGCTGAGGCCGTTCATCGAGCTCGCCGAGAAGCTTGGCTCGTTCGCCGGCCAGCTCACCGAGAGCGGCATCCTCAAGACCACGATCACCTATGAGGGCCACGTCGCCGAGATGAAGATCAAGGCGATCACCTCGGCGGTGCTGTCCGGCCTGCTGCGGCCGATGCTGGGCGAGGTCAACGTGGTGTCGGCGCCTGTCGTTGCCAAGGAGCGCGGCATGGTGGTGGACGAGGTCGTCCGCGCGGCGCAGAGCGACTATGAAAGCCTGATCACGGTCACCGTCGCCACCGAGCGCCAGGAGCGTTCGGTGTCCGGCACCGTCTACGCCGACGGCAAGCCGCGCCTCGTCGACATCAAGGGCATCCGCGTCGACGCCGAGTTCGGCAAGTCGATGATCTACGTCACCAACGAGGACAAGCCGGGCTTCATCGGCGCGTTCGCAAGCCTGCTCGGCGATGCCAAGATCAACATTGCGACCTTCCATCTCGGTCGCGTCAAGCAGGGCGGCGACGCCATCGCGCTGGTCGAGGTCGACGGCGCGGTGCCGGCGGATCTGCTCGCCAAGGTGCAATCGCTGCCGCAGGTGAAGCAGGCCAAGGCGCTGACGTTCTAGTTTTTGCGATCGGTGGTTTGTCCGCACACTCGCTTCACCTCTCCCGCTTGCGGGGTCGAGACGAGCAAAGCTCGCTCTTAGGTCGGATCGCAACGATAGATGCGATCCGGGTGGGGGGCTTTCTCCTAACCAAGACTCTCGATTGCGGAAAACCCCCACCCCAGCCCTCCGCCGCTAGCGGGAGAGGGGGCAAAGCGAACTCGTGGTCACCACCGGATCTCGTTCAAGCAAATCCAAATTCCGATCTGCGGAACATGGCGCCGTCTCCGGCCCCGGAGGCGGCGTTTGCCGTTCCGGGGCGTCTGGTATTCCTGTTGCAGCGTCCAAAATATGTGTACGAAGGCGTCAAGACACGCCACTATCCGGCGATCTCAGAGGGAGAAAACAATGCGTGAAGCCGTAATCGTTTCCTACGCGCGCACTGGCCTGGCGAAGTCCGGCCGTGGCGGATTCAACATCACCCCGCCGATGTCGCTGGCCGGGCACGCCATCAAGCACGCGGTCGAGCGCGCCGGCGTCGACAAGGACTATGTCGAGGATTGCTATCTCGGCAATTGCGCGCATGGCGCGCCGAACATCGGCCGCCAGGCGGCGCTGCTCGCCGGCCTGCCGAAGTCGACCGCCGGTGTCTCGGTGAACCGCTTCTGCTCGTCGGGCCTGCAGACCATCGCGATGGCTGCAAACTCGATCCGCTCCGACGGCTCCGATTGCATCGTCGCCGGCGGCGTCGAGAGCATCTCGATTCCCGGCGGCGGCTCGCCGAAGGAATCGATCGATCCCGACCTGCTCAAGACCGCGCCCGCCATCTTCATGGCGATGATCGATACCGCCGACATCGTCGCCGAGCGCTACAAGCTCAGCCGCGAATATCAGGACGAGTATTCGCTGGAGTCGCAGCGCCGCATGGCAGCCGCGCAGCAAGCCAACAAGTTCAAGGACGAAATCGTCCCGATGAAGACCAAGATGAAGGTGGTCGACAAGGCGACCAAGGCCGAGTCGATCGTCGACTATGTGGTCGATCGCGACGAGTGCAACCGCCCCGAAACCACGCTGGAAGGCCTTGCCAAGCTCGAGCCGGTCAAGGGCCCGGGCAAGTTCGTCACCGCCGGCAATGCCAGCCAGCTGTCCGACGGCGCCGCTGCCGTGGTGCTGATGGAAGCCAAGGACGCCGAGAAGCGCGGCCTCAACCCGCTGGGCCGCTTCGTGGCCTGGGCCTCGGCCGGCTGCGAGCCCGACGAGATGGGCATCGGTCCGGTCTTCGCCGTGCCGAAGCTGCTCAAGCGCCACGGCCTGAAGATCGACGACATCGATCTTTGGGAGCTCAACGAGGCGTTCGCCAGCCAGTGCCTCTATTCGCGCGACCAGCTCGGCATCGATCCCGAGAAGTACAACGTCAACGGCGGCTCGATCGCGATCGGCCATCCCTTCGGCATGACCGGCGCCCGGCTCACCGGCCATCTGCTGCAGGAAGGCCGTCGCCGCAAGGCCAAGTGGGGCGTCGTGACCATGTGCATCGGCGGTGGTCAGGGCGGCGCAGGCCTGTTCGAGATCTACAGCTAAGCGCGATCGATCCTGATCGTGTCAGAACGAGTGGCCCGGCGGTAACGCCGGGCCACTTCCGTTTGAAGCCGGTTATGTTGCCGGCAAATCCGCCGCGCGTTCGCCGAACTCGAGCGTGGAAATCAGTTCGAGCGTCTGCCTCAGATCGGCCGCCTGTTTCGTGCCAAAGGCGGTCTCGAAGCGCTCCTGCGCCTCACGCCAAGCGGCCTGCGACTCGTCAAGCCGGGCTTCGCCGCGTTTGGTCAGCCGAACCAGGCGGCTGCGCCGGTCATTCTTGTCGACGGCGATGGTCAAAAGGCCGTCGCGCTCCAGCGGCTTGAGGTTGTGGTTGAGCGCGGTGCGGTCGAGCACCAGCGCAGCGGCCAGCTCGCCAATCGTCGGCGCGCCCGAACGTCTGATGTGGACCAGAATGGCGCGTTGCGTGCCGCGCAGGCCGGATGTCGCCAGGACCTGATCGTAGAGCTGCGACACGCGCCGCGTCGCCTTGCGCAACGCCGTGAGATTGCACCGGCTGGGTTCCGTTTTCACCATCGCTGCCTCCAAACTAGGCTTGACAGATACATGCATATGCACCTAATGGCAATAGATGCATATGCACATATTTGGAGGGTGTGATGTCGGAGATCGAGGCGGAGACGATCGGGCTGGCTATCGGAACTGACGCGCGGCCGCGGTCCCGCGTAGCAACGCCGCGCCAGGTGCTCGCGATCGTATCGGTGGGCATCTGCCTCGCAAACCTCGACCTGTTCATCGTCAATGTCGGGTTGCCGAACATCGCGCAGGAATTCCGCGGCGCCTCGCTGGAGGATTTGTCCTGGATCCTCAATGGCTACGCGATCGTCTATGCGGCCCTGCTGGTGTTTTTCGGCCGGCTCGCCGAACGCCACAGCCGCAATCTGAGCTTCCTGCTCGGCGTTGCGCTGTTCACGGCCGCGTCGGCGGCCTGTGCGCTCGCGCCCAACGTCGAATTGCTGGTCGTCGCCCGCATCGCGCAGGCCGCCGGTGCAGCATTGATGACCCCGACCTCGATCGGCCTGCTGCTGGCGTCGTTCCCGCCCGAGCAGCGTCCCGGCGCGGTGCGGACCTGGACGGCGATCGGCGGCCTTGCCGCCGCGCTCGGGCCATTGGCGGGCGGCGTGCTCGTCACCTTCGACTGGCGCTGGATCTTCATCGTCAATGTCCCGATCGGCATCGTCGCACTGATCATCGGATGGCTGAAACTGCCGGAAGTGCCCGGCCATGACGTGCCGCGTCCGAGTTCATGGGCGGCGCTACTGGTCACCTGCGGCATCGGTGCGCTCACCCTTGCGATCGTGAAGGCCAATGACTGGGGATGGGGGTCGCGCGGCGTCGTGCTTGGCTTTGCCATCGCAGCCGTCTCGCTCGCTGCCTTTACGTGGCACTGCCTCAACTCGAAGAATCCCTTCGTCGATCCTACGTTGTTCAAGGTGCGGCCGTTCACCGGGGCGACGTTTGTGATGGCGCCATACTCGGCGGCCTTCGGCGCGATGCTGCTGTCGGTGGCGTTGTGGGAGCAAACGGTGTGGGGCTGGTCGGCGCTGAAGACCGGCCTTGCGATCGCGCCGGGTCCGCTGCTTGTCCCGTTCACCTCGCTGTTGTTTGCCCGCCGCCTGATCGCGCGATTTGGCGCCGCGGCCGTCGTGTCCGCCGGGATCGCGTCGTTCGCGGGCGGTCTTGCGATCTGGGCAACGTTGCTTGGGGTTGACCCCGACATGCCTGCCTTTGTGGTCGGGATGATGTTCACTGGCATCGGCGTCGGGCTGACCTTTCCGACCCTGATGGGCGTCGGTGCCGGTTCGCTGCCGCCGTCGTCGTTCGCCACCGGCTCCGGTGTCATCAACATGATCCGGCAGGCCGCGCTTGCGATCGGCGTCGCGATCTTTATCGCGATCCTTGCAACGCCGGTCTCGATGGCCGACCGGATCGCGGCGTTTCAGCGCGGCTGGTGGATCCTGATCGCCATCACGATTGCCGGTTTCGTGCCGAGTTACCTGTTCATCCGGCGCAAGGCGGACCGCTAACGGGTGTAAGCCGTCGCTGCGCCATCCGGCAGCCGCGAGCGCGCCACGGTCGCGCCGCAAGGAAACCTCAATCGAACCAGTCCGTTCCTCGCTGCGTCTCACCACGAGAAACGGCGTGCCTCTGAGTCGGCCGCGCCGTTCGTCTCGCGCGATGCAATGTTTCCCGGAGGGATGTGATGCGAAAGATTGCGAACTGTCTTGTGACCACTAGCCTGGTGCTGGTGGGTGCGCTGGTTGCCGGGCCGCTCCATGCGGCCAATCTCGATGCGGCGTCGCAGGTCGACGCCGTGACGGTCTATCCCGATGGCGCGAGCGTCACCCGCGTCATCACGCTGGATCTGCCCGCCGGCGATAACACGCTCGTCGCGAAGGATTTCCCGATGGGGCTCGATCCGTCTTCGCTCCGCGTGGAGGGCGAGGCGGGCGGCAGGCTGACGATCGGGGCCATCGACGCGCGGCCGCCGCGCCCGGTGGAGCCGGCGAACCTGCCCGAGATCGACAAGCGGATCGAGGCGCTGCGAGATCAGCGCGAGGATCTGCAGGGGATCATCGCCTCGGCCGAGGCGCGGCGCAAATTCGCCGAACACTTCGCCGAGGCCTCGCCGGTCGGGATCGGCGAGAAGGGCGAGGCCCGTCCGGTCAGCGAGTGGCGCGCCGCGTTCTCGGCGGTCGGGGACGAAGTCGCGACCGCCGACACCGCGATCCGCGACGCCGCGCGCAAGCAGCGCGACATCGACCGCGACATCGCGCGCCTCGAGGCCGATCGCGCCGCCAAGCCGCCGAGCAAGCTCGAGGTGCGGATCGAGCTTGCCTCCGCGGCCGCGACCCGCGCGACATTGCGCGTGACCTATGCGGTGCGCAACGCCCGTTGGATGCCGATCTACGACGCCCGTCTCGACACCGGCGCCAAGGATCGCAAGCCGGCGATCGAACTGGTGCGCCGCGCCGAGATCACCCAGTCGACCGGCGAGGACTGGTCGAACGTTGCGCTCGTCGTCTCCACCGTGCACGTCGCCCGCGGCGGCAATGCGCCCGACCTCAATTCGTTGCTCGTGCAGTATCCGCAGCCGCCGCGGCCGCTGGCGCTACCGTCGGCAAGCATGCGATCGCGCGAGGCTCTGGCGCCTGCACCGCAGGCCGACATGGTCCAAGGGCTCATCAGCAAGCGTGCCGACGAGCGGGAGGCGGTTGCCGAAATCGGCGCTTTCCAGGCCACCTTCAAGATCCCCGGCCGCGTCAACGTCGCCGCCAACGAGGGCGCCAAGAGCCTGCGCATCTCGACGGCGACGATCACCCCCGATCTCGCGGTCCGCTCAGTCCCGGTGATTGATCCGACCGCGTTCCTGGAGGCGAGCTTCGTGCAGGCCGACGAGGCGCCGCTGTTGCCGGGGCAAGTCTCGATCTATCGCGACGGCATCTTTGTCGGCCGCAGCCGGATGGCCACCGCCGCCAAGGACGAGACCGTGCGGCTCGGCTTCGGCGCCGACGATAAGGTCAAGATCGAGCGCACGGTAGTGAAGCGCAATGAAGGCTCCGCCGGCCTGATCGTGACCACGTCGAAGACCGACGAGCGCGCGTTCAAGACCACGGTGCGCAACGGCCACGACTTCCCGATCAAGGTCGCGATCCAGGATCAGCTCCCGGTCAGCGAGAACGACGATATCGTGGTCGAGATGCTGCCGTCGTCGACGCCTGCGACGACAACCAATCTGCGCGACAAGCGCGGCGTGCTGGAATGGGCGTTCGAGGCCAAGGCGGGCGAAGTCCGTGACATCAATTTCGCCTGGCGGATGCGCTGGCCCAAGGACAAGGGCGTCGTGATGGTGCCGGCCGGCTGATCTGCGTCAACTGCCGATGACATCCCTCCCGATCTCGGGCATCACTTTGCCAACGGCAAAAAAGCCTGCGATCGGGAGGATCCATGAGCTACCAGCACATCATCGTCGATGATCCGCGTCCGCGCGTCCGCCGCATCACGCTGAACCGGCCCGAGAAGCGCAATGCGCTGAACAACCGCCTGCGCGGCGAGATTTTCGAGGTGCTGGAACAGGCCGACCGCGATCCCGACATTTCGATCTCGATCCTGCGCGGCGCGGGTCCGTGCTTCTCGGCGGGCTATGATCTCTCCGCCGACAACCGCGTCGACCAGCCCTATCATTCGGCGTGCGGCCCCGGCCAGTGGTCGCGCCATGTCGTCGAGGGCTGGTTCTCGATCTGGGATCTTGCCAAGCCGGTGATCGCGCAAGTGCACGGCTATTGCCTCGCCGGCGGAACCGAGCTCGCGACCGCCTGCGACGTGGTCTATGTCGCCGACGATGCCCAGATCGGCTATCCGCCGGTGCGGCTGATGAGCCCGCCCGACATGCAGTATCATCCCTGGCTGGTCGGCATGCGCCGCGCCATGGAATTGATGCTGACCGGCGATGCGATGTCCGGCCGCGAGGCCGCCGAGTGGGGCTATGCGACCCGCTCGTTCCCGCTCGCCGAGCTGGAGGCGAAGACGCTGGATTTCGCCGAGCGCGCGGCGAAGGTGCCGGTCGAGCTGCAGCAGCTCAACAAGCGCAGCGTGCATCGCGCGATGGAAATCATGGGTGCCCGCGCCGCGATACGCGCCGGCACCGAAATCCAGGCGCTGGCCTTCACCACCGAGGCGAGCAAGGCCTACATGGCCGGCTTCCGCCGCGACGGCGCCAGCGTGAAGACCCAGCTCGATCAGCGCGACGCGACGTTCGGGGATTATCGGACCAAGAAGGAGTGACGGCTTGATGGCGAACGCGGGCTAGAAGCCCGCATCCTCCTCCAACCATTGCTGATTGTCCCAGCGCGCGCGGCGGCCGACGGCATATTCGCGAACATCGTCCATGAAGCGCACTTTGCTGGCGAGTGCTCCAATGAAAGCCACGATCGCCGCGATCCAGGGCCACAGATGCATCAGCAGCGAGGCGGGTATCTGATTGGCGAATCCCGCCTGCAGCGCGCCAGTTACCAGATAGGCCAACACGCCCCACGCAACGGCCAAAATCGTCGCCACGGCCTCATAGCTGTTTTGATGAAATCTCACCAAGCGTCGCATCAAGCATAGGTAAGCAAAGTAGACGATCACGCCGAGAATCAAAGCGATGAGCCAGGGCGGAAGCCCCCAACTCTGGTCCCAGCTCAGATACGCAACGAAGCCCGCGGCGATCAACGCCTCGATGTAGGTCAGGCTGGATTTTTCTCGCATGATTTGCCCCGAAGCGATTCAAGTATCGGCCGAGGCTATCATCTTCTAGCGCATTGCTAGAAGGGCAATTGTCGAACAACCCTTCTGATCGGAGGATGACGGGGACTGTTTCCGCAAATTCACTGTCATGCCCCGCCTTGAGCGGGGCATCCAGTACGCCGCGGCTTATCCGCTGCATTCGGACGCCTCTGGAATACTGGGTCGCCCGGTCGAGCCGGGCGACGACCCCGTTGTGGGTGGCGAGAGCAATCGCCTCATTTCGCCTTCAGGAAGTCGCCGACTTCGAGCAGCACGAACTCGTCGTCATCGGCTTTGTTCGGGTCGCGGCTCGAGGAGAACGGTAGATTGTTGTCGTTGCCGACGATGATGTGGGTCTCGTCGACCCGGTCGACGTTCTCGATGGTGAAGAACGGGAAGGTGTAGACACCGTCGTTGAGCGGCTTGCGGGCCTTCTTGTTCGGATCGCGGATCTTCATCAGGTCGATATAGGCGATCTTGCGCACCGGCTTGCCGACATTGGTGTCGGACAGCTCGATCTTGTAGACCCGCTTGAACTTGGCGAGGTCAGGGAAGCAGTTCGCGCCGCGCTGGCCCTGCGGGCAGGCCTTGTCGGCGGTGCCTTCGCCATTGTCGCGCTCGATCACGAGGCCCTGGGTCGGATCAATCATGTTGAAGTCGCCGATCGCATTGCCGTTCTGCTCGAACACATATTGCCAATAGCGACCGGTGAACTTCTCCGCCGCGACGTCGAATTCGAGGATGCGCGAGGCTTCCTTGCCGTCGACCTTCTCCCAATCCTTCTTGTCGGCATCCCACAGCGGCCCTTCGAGCAGGCCGTAGAGGAACTTGCCGTCCTTGGAGGAGGCAAAGCCCTCATAGCCCTTGGAGCGGCGCAGGTTGACGTTGGTGTAGGTGGCGCCAGGCGCGCCGGGTGACTGCACGGCCCAGTGATCCGGCGAGCGCACCGGCTTGCCGTCGGCGACCGTCTCGAACACGGCCAGGATCTTGCCGGTCTTGTCGGCCTTGAGGATGTAGGGTCCGAACTCGTCGCCGATCCAGAAGGTGTCGTTGATGATCTGGAAGCCCTCGGTATCGAAGTCGGCGCCGGTGAGGTAGCGCTTGGCGGTGTCCTCATGCACGATGCGGAACGGCACCTTCTTGTCGGGATCGTGCAGGAACACGGTCTCCTGACGCTCGATCTTGCCGTTCGCCCAGTCCATCTTGTAGCGGTTCAGGTACAGCATCGAGTCCGCCGAGTTGTAGCGCGCGCCCATGCCGTTGTCGGTGATCACCCAGAACGCGCCGTCCGGCATCGCCTTGATGCCGGAATGACCCTGCAGCGGCTGGCCCTTGAACGGCAGCGACACGCCGGTCGGCCGCTCGTAGGATTTTCCCATCACGGTGCCGATGGCGTCGACCCGCTTGCCGGTGGTGTACTTGCCCGATGTCTTCAAATCCGCCGGCGCATCGGCGGGGGCGTCGATGAAGCTCTCCGCCGGCATCACGGCGTGTCCTGCCAGCGTCGCCGGGAATTCGCCCTCGCTCTGCGCGAACGCCGATGTGGCGAGCAGGATCGAGGCGACGGAACAGAGCAGTGACAGGCGCATGGTTGATCTCCCAAAGGATAAACGATGCGACGTTCTCCGAGCCGCCTGTTACAGCCGGCTGACAGTTTTGTGAACCGCGGATGTTGCGACGGGATAAGCCTTGCGGCGTTACGTCGCCTTGCCCGCCGGCCGCATCGTCTGCGGCAGCAGGAAGGGCACGCCGCTCGCGGTATAGTCGATCGTGGCGTCGACCTCGAAGATCTGCCTCAGCGTGTCGGCCCGCATTGCGGCGGCGCGGTCGCCGTCGACGGCAAGCCGGCCGCGATGCAGCAGCAGGATGCGGTCGGCGAACCGCATCGCGAGGTTGAGATCATGCAGGATCGCGATCACGGCGGTGCCGCGCGCGGCGCGCCGCCTTGCCGTTTCGACCAGGTCGATTTGATGCCGCAAATCGAGGCTCGAGGTCGGCTCGTCCAGCAGCAACAGTCCCGGCCCATGTAGCGCCTCGCCGCAGGCAAGTTGCACCAGCACGCGGGCGAAATGCGCGCGCTGCTGCTCGCCGCCGGACAGCGTCGTCAATTGCCTGAAGCGGAAATGCGCGAGGCCAACCTCGTCCAGCGCCGCGGCGACCAGTGCACGCGTCACCGCGCGCGGACTCTCGCCGGCGCCCATGCTGACGATTTCCTCGACCGTGAACGGGAAGGTGACGTTGACGTGCTGCGACAGCACCGCGCGGTGCTGCGCCAGCGCGCGCGGACCATAGGCGTTGAGGTCGCGCTGCCTGAGCCGGATCGTTCCGCGCGAGCGACGGAGATCGCCCGACAGCATCCGCAGCAAGGTCGATTTGCCGGCGCCGTTGGGACCGACGATCGCGACCATCTCACCGGCGCCAATCTGCAGCGAGACCGCATCGACCAGCGCGGCGCCGCCGACCGTCATCGATACCGACTGCGCCTCCAGCAGCGCGCTCATAGCGACACCAGGGAGCGCTGGCGCAGCAGCATGGCGAGGAAGAACGGCGCGCCGATTGCAGCGGTCAGGATGCCGATCGGCATTTCAGCGGGGGCCACGATGGTGCGCGCCACGGTGTCGGCGCCGACCAGCAGGATGGCGCCGAGCAGCGCGGACGCCGGCAACAGCAGGCGATGCCCGGGTCCGATCACCAGCCGCAGCAGATGCGGCACCACGATGCCGACGAAACCGACCACGCCGCAGACCGAAACCGCGACCCCGGTCATCGCCGACACCAGCACGATCGAAATCCGCTTCAGCCGTTCGACATCGACGCCGCTGTGGAACGCCTCGGCCTCGCCGAGCACCAGCACGTCGAGCCCGCGCGCGATCCAGAGGCAGGCAATCAGGGCCGCGGCCAGCACCGGCGCCAGCGCCGTGAGCTTGGTCCAGGTCGCGCCGCTCAGCGAACCCAGCATCCAGAAGGTGATGTCGCGCAGCTGGCGGTCGTCGGCGACGAAGACCAGCAGCCCGATGCCGGCATTGGCGATCGCGGCAATTGCAAGGCCGGCGAGCAGGAAGATCGCAATCGAGGTCCGGCCGCCGCGGCTCGCAATGCCATAAAGCATGATGGTCGTGATCAGCGAGCCGGCGAAGGCCGCGATCGGCAGCAGCTGATGCTGCACGAAGCGCAGGCTCTCGCCGAGATGGCTGTCGGTGAACACGATCGCCGCCGCCGCGGCAAACGCGCCGCCGGAGGAGACGCCGACCAGCGCCGGGTCGGCGAGGGGGTTGCGGAACAAGCCCTGCATGATTGTGCCTGAGACGGCAAGGAGCCCGCCGACCATCGCGGCCGCGGCGATCCGCGGGATCCGGATCGACCACACCACGAGCTGGTCGCGCGCGAGCAGCGGATTGGCCACGCCGTCGGCCCATAGCCCGAGCGCGGCGGGAAGTCGCGCCAATGGAATGCCGGCGGCCCCGACCGTCAGGGCGACCAGCGCGCTTGCTGCGAGCGCCGCAAGCAGGCAGAGCAAAGTGAGTGTCGCCGCCGGCCGCAGCGACATGCCGGCGCGCCGTTGCTTCGCACGCGCGGGGCGTTCGGCCAGCACGCTCATTGCCGGCAGTTCGCGGTCAACGCCGCCGGCTTGAAGGTGGCGGCCTCCGGCGCCAGCGCCGGATAGAGCTTGACCGAGAGGTCGCGTGCCGCGGCCGCGGTGCGCGGCCCGAAGCCGAGCAGGTAAAGCCCCTCCATCGAGATGAAGGCCTTGTTGGCCGCAACCGGCGTCAGTGCGAAAGCCGGATGCGCGAACACGGCCTCCGACGTCAGCGAGTCCTTGCCGCGATCGATCGACAGCACGACATCCGGCTTCGCTGCCACGATGGCTTCGTCGTTGACCGGCTTGTAGCCGTCGTAACCGTCGATCGCGTTGACGCCGCCGGCGAGCTGGATGATCTCGTCCGCGGCGGTCTTGTGGCCGGCGGCCAACGCCCGGCCGTTCAAGAGCGACATCACGAACATCACGCGCATCGGCTTCGTGACCTTGGCGCGCAACGTGCGCAATTGTGCGAGGTCGCTTTCCACCGCCGTGGCCAGGCAGGCGGCGCGCGGATCGGCGCCCATGGCATGGCCCACAAGTTTGATCTTCTCCACCAGCCCGGTCTCCGAGAACGTCTCCGGCACCAGCACCAGCGGCACCTTGGCCGCCTCCAGCACGTCCATGGTCTCCTTTGGCCCGGAGCCCTGCACCGCAAGCACCAGCGACGGGTGCAGGCCAAGCACGCCCTCCGGCGACAGCTGGCGCATGTAACCGACGTCGGGCTTCTCCCGCAGCGCGGACGGCGGGTAGAGACTGGTGGCATCGACGCCGGCGATGCTGTCCTCGAAGCCGAGCGCATAAAGAATCTCGGTGATCGCGCCGCCGATCGAGACGATCCGCGTGGGATCATCGATCACGACGTCGCGGTCGCGTGCGTCGTGCACGGTGATGCCCTCGGCGATCGCTGCGCCGATCGGCAGCAGACAGGAGAGCGCGAGCAGAGCGAGCGTGCGACAAATTGTCATCGGGGCCGTCACTTGGTCAGGATCAGCTTGTTCTGCGAGGTCAACCGCAAGCGGTAACGCTCTTCGCCATGCACGATGATGATCTCGCGCTCAGCCGAGAACAGGTCGCGGCTGTCGAGGCGATTCCCGTGCATGATGAGCGTTTTGGCCGCGTCAGACGCTGATACGGCCTGCTTTCCCGCCGCGCCGATGTTGTCTCCGGAAGGTGCCGACATGCTCGTGGTGCTGCGCCTGCGAAATCTTCAAATGATGCTTGCTTGTATAAGCGGGCGAAGGCGCATTCCAACGGCCGCACTTTACAATCGATGTAAACAGCGCTGCCGCATTCTTGACCGTTTTGTTGCCGGCTCGTAACCAATCATCACACGATGCGAGCTTGTGGCTTGCATCGCAACGTAGCCAGCAAGCCGCTCGGTCGAGCGCACGCCAGCCAAACCAGAAATGCGATGATCGGGCTGGGGCTAGAATGGCTGACGGGGCTAGGGTTTCGCGCGCCTTGATTTTGGGTGCGTCGGTGTTTTCATTATCGGCGGCGCTGCCGGCAAGCGGTTTGGCGCAAACCGCCGATGCGTCGGCTACGCGTCCCGCGACCGAGCGGCCGAAGCAGGCCAAGCGCAAGCCGAAGCCTGCGGCCGAACCGCAGGCAGCGGCGTCGCCTGCGATGAATGCACGCGCGCAGATCGGCGCGGTGTCGGTGCAATCGCTCGACACCATCACGGCTGTGGCATCCAAGACCGAGGAGCGCGCGATCGACGCGCTGGCGCCGGTCAGCTCCGTCACGCTGGAGAAGATTCAAGGCCTGCAGCCGAACCGGGTGTCCGACATCTTCTATAACGTGCCCGGCGTCTCGTTCCAGGAGCGCGGCGACGATCCGGCGACCGTCATCAACATCCGCGGCCTGCAGGACTTCGGCCGCGTCGCCGTCGTGGTCGACGGCGCGCGGCAGAATTATCAGCGCACTGGCCACAACGCCAACGGCTCCTTCTTCCTCGATCCCGAACTGATCGGCGGCGTCGACGTGGTGCGCGGCCCGACCGCGAATATCTACGGTTCCGGCGCGATCGGCGGCCTGGTCTCGTTCCGCACCAAGGACATCGACGATGTGGTGCGTCCCGGCGAGCGCTGGGGCGTCGACATGTCGGGGTCATACGGCAGCAACAAGGACCGCGGCATGGGTTCGGTGTTCGGCGGCGTGCGCGCCGATCCGAATGTCGATGTGTTCGGCGGCGCGGTCTACCGCACCCAGAGCAACTACGAGGACGGCGCGGGCACCGAGATCGGCAACACCGGCAACGATATCGCGGCCGGCCTGATGAAGGTGACGATCCGCCCGGCTGAAGGCCACGAGTTCAAGATCGGCGGTGTCTTCCAGGACTACCAGTACAATATCGGTCAGCAAAACCGCGGCCCGACCACGACGGCGGCGCCGCTGGCGGCGATCGCGGGCTCGTCGGTCTACGCGTCCGATGCAAGGATCTACACGGGCACGCTGAGCTGGCGATACTCCAAGCCCGACGACATGCTGTTCGACTGGAACATCTCGGTCTACGGCAACCGCACCGACAATGACCAGGTCAAGACCTACAACAACCGCATCACGTCAGGCGGCGGCGTCTGCACGCTCGCCAATCCCGGCAACAACATCTCCGGCTGCGTCGGCGACAAGCGCGGCTATTCGCTCGACACCGTCGGCCTCGACGTCAACAACACCTCGCGCTTCAATTTCGGCGACTGGCGCAACGCCGTGACCTACGGCTTCGACGCCTTCCGCGACGATGTCGAGACTTTCGACTCCCGCGGCAATTCCAACATCACGACGCCCGGCGGCCAGCGCACGGTGTCCGGCGGCTTCGTGCAGTTGAAGCAGAACTATTCGACCTGGCTCGAGCTTGTCAGTGCGGTCCGCTACGATCATTACGAGCTCACCTCGATCAACACCACGACAAGCGGCGACCGGCTGTCGCCGAAGATCACGGTCGGCATCACGCCGGTGACCGGCTTCACGCCCTATGTGAGCTATGCCGAGGGCTATCGCGCGCCGTCGATCACCGAAACCCTGATTTCGGGCGGCCACGCCACCGGCGGCGGGCCGGCGCTGTTCAACTGCCCCGACGGCACCAGCGGCCTGTTCTGCTTCCTGCCCAATGCGGCGCTGCGGCCCGAGGTCGGCAAGAACAAGGAAGCCGGCATCAATCTGAAGTATGACGGCATCTTCGCCGCGAACGATTCATTCCGCGGCAAGATCAACGTGTTCCACAACGACGTCGACGGCTATATCGACCTCGTCCCTTCGGCGCCGACCCTGACGCCGTTCGGACGCTTCAGCCAGTTCTACCAGTACCAGAACATCGCCCATGCCCGCATCGAGGGTTTTGAGCTCGAGACGATGTATGACGCGGGCGACTGGTTCGTTGGCGTCGCCGGCCATCTGATGCGCGGCCGGAACACCGGGACCAATGTCGGGCTCGCCACCATCACGCCGCGCAAGGTGACGACGACAGGAGGGGTCCGCCTGCTCGACCGCACGCTGATCATTGCAGCGCAATGGTCCTCGTTCGGTGCGAATAACGACCTGCCGGCGGGCTATCTGCCCTCGACCGGCTACGAACTGGTCAATCTCTATCTGACCTGGAACGCCACCAAGGACATCACCTTCACGGCGTCGGTCGACAATCTCTTGAACCAGTACTACCGGCCCTATGCGATCCCGGGCTCCTCGACCGACGGCACGACGCAGAACGACGTGCTGTTTTCGAGCCCCGGTCCGGGCACTGTCTACAAGGCCGGGCTCAGGATTCACCTAGGTGGAGCGTAACGCGACGAGCCGATCATTCCATCCAGGTTGCTCCGGCCGCGCTGGTGCCCCAGTGCGGCCTTGGCGTATTCCTTGGCACATTCATGTTATTAACGAGATCAACCGGCAGGATCCCGTGTATCCGCCGCCAATCAGGAGAAGGCTTTCATGTTCATCGCAATGAACCGGTTTCAGGTGATCAAGGGTAAGGAACAGGCGTTCGAGACCGTGTGGAGGACCCGCGAATCCTATCTCGGCGATCTGCCTGGATTCATCGAGTTTCACCTCGTGAAGGGCCCCGAGGCCGAGGACCACACGCTCTATGCGACCCACACGGTGTGGGCCAGCAAGTCGGCGTTCGAGGACTGGACCAGGTCTGATGCGTTCCGCCGCGCCCATTCCCGTGCAGGCAACGAGACCGGCGGCAGCCTCTATCTCGGCCATCCCAAATTCGAAGGCTTTGAGGTGCTGATCACCGAGCGCGCCAAGAGCCCGGCGTGACGGAGGCGGCCGTGCAGAACGCAGGGCTTGCCGGGTTGGAGGCCTATATGGCTGACAATCCGGGCGCAGTGATCGAGGACGTTGCGCGCGAGCGCAAGGTGACGCCCCGCACGGTGCTCGAGGCGCTGCCTGAGAGCATGGTGCGGATTGGCGAAGGCGAGTTCGCCGCCGCGATGCAGGACATCGCGGAATGGGGCGAGGTGACGCTGATCGTGCACACCGATGACGCGATTTTCGAGTTCACCGGCGCCATTCCGAAAGGCGAGGTGGGCCGCGGCTATTTCAACCTGATGCAGCCGAAGGGCCTGCACGGCCATCTCAGGCATGAGCGCTGTGCGGCGATCGCGTTCGTCGAGCGGCCCTTCATGGGCAAGGTGTCGGCGTTCATCGCCTTCATCAATTGCGACGGCGGCATCATGTTCAAGGTGTTCGTCGGCCGCGACGAGACGCGCGCGTTGCGCGGCGACCAGCTGGCGCGCTTCCGCGCGCTGGCGGATCGCATCGCACCGAAAGCGGGCTGAGACCGACGAAGGACGGGAGGCGACCATGTCGCATCGCAGGCTTGGGCGACGCATCGGGATGTTGGCGGGCGCCATGTTCGGAATGCTGCCGGGCGCGAGCCTTGCCGCAGCCGACGCCGCGCTGCTGCTGCGCAATCTCTCGCCCTGGGGCATGTTCGAGAGCGCCGACATCGTCGTGAAGGCGGTGATGATCGGGCTGGCCTTCGCCTCGCTCGTGACCTGGACGGTCTGGCTCGCCAAGACCGTCGAGATCCGCCGCAAGACGACGCTTGCGCGGCAGCGGATCGGCCTGCTGGAGCGCGACACGCACCTTGCCGAGGTCGAGCAGGCAAGCCGCGACGGCAGCGATGCCGTGGCGCAGATCGTGCAATCGGCGTCGCGCGAGGCCGCGCTTTCCGGCGGCATGTTCGACGACGGCTTCAAGGAGCGCATCGCGCTGCGGCTGGAGCGGGTTGAGGCGGCGATGTCGCGGCAGATCGCGCGCGGCACCGGCGTGCTCGCGACCATCGGCGCCACCGCGCCGTTCGTCGGCCTGTTCGGCACGGTCTGGGGCATCATGAATGCCTTCATCGGGATCTCCGAGGCCCACACCACCAATCTTGCGGTGGTCGCGCCTGGTATTGCGGAGGCGCTGCTTGCGACCGCGCTCGGTCTCGTCGCCGCGATCCCCGCGGTCGTGATCTACAATCACCTGACGCGTTCGATCGCGGCCTACCGTGCGCTGCTCGGCGACGCCTCGGTCATGGTGATGCTGCTGGTCAGCCGCGAGGGCGATCGCAGCCTGTTCCGGCTGGCGCGCGCCGCGGAGTAGGCGATGGGCGCGAAGCTCGGTTCTGGCGGTGCATTCGGTGGCCGGCGTCGCGGCGACGACGATCTGGCCGTGGCGCATGAGATCAACGTCACGCCGTTCATCGACGTGATGCTGGTGCTGCTGATCATCTTCATGGTGGCGGCGCCGCTTGCGACCGTCGATCTCGGCGTTGACCTGCCGGCCTCGACCGCGGAGCCGCAGCCGCGGCCGGACAAGCCGGTGTTCGTCACGGTGAAGCCCGACCTCTCGGTCGCGGTCGGCGAGGACGTGATCGCGCGCAACGCGCTGACCGCGACGCTCGACGGCGCCACGCAGGGCAAGAAGGACGAACGCATCTTCCTGCGCGCCGACAAGGCCGTCAGCTATGGCGACCTGATGGAGGTGATGAACCTGTTGCGCAATGCCGGCTATCTCAAGATCGCGCTGGTCGGCCTCGACGGACGCAGCTAGCGCATGATCCGGAAAAGTGGGTACCGGTTTTCCGGCAAGATCATGCGCAAACAAGACGAATCTCGATGAATGCGTATGCGCTTCATGATGCGGGCGACGATATCAGGTTGCGGCGGTGGGGCCTGTCGGCGACCGCGATTCTGGCCGCGCATGTGGTGCTGATTGCGCTTGGCATCACCTGGGTCTCGCCGCCGCCGCCGGGTGTCGTGGTGCCGGCGGTGCTGGTCGACCTGACGCCGATCACGTCCTCGCCGGCGATCTCGGAGACCGAGCTGCCGCCGGGCCCGGCGATGCAGGAGGCTGACATCTCGCCGCCGGAGCCTGCCGCCGCCCAGCCGGTGCAGCAGGAGATCGCGCCGACGCCGCTGCAGGAGAAGCCCGAGGTGACAGCGCCTCCGGAGCAGAAGCAGCAGGCCACGCCGCCGAAGCCCGAACCCGCGAAGGTCGTTCCGGAGCGGAAACCCGAACCGACCAAGCCGAAGGTCGTCCGTCGCGAGGCCAAGAAGCCGTCCGAGGCAGCGCCGGCACCGCGCACCAGCGCGCCGAGCCGGGCCGAGCGTCAGGCGCCGGCGGCATCCGCGATCAGCGCCGGCGCAGCCGCGTCTGCGATCGCGGCCTACAACGCACGCGTTCGCGCGCATCTGCTGCGCTTCCACTCCTATCCGGCCGGGGGCAACGGCCAGCGCGGCGTGGTCCGGCTGGTGTTCACGCTCGGCCGCGGCGGGCAGGTGCTGTCGAGCCATCTCGGCGGCTCCTCCGGCAATCCGACCTTCGACGCGCGGGCGCTGGCGATGGTGCGCCAGGCCCAGCCGTTTCCGGCGTTTCCATCCGAGGTCACGCAGGGCTCGATGGCTTTCAGCGTGCCGGTCGCGTTCGTGCCGCGGTAGTACCAAGCCTCACTGACCTAGGCCGCACCTCTTTTCCCGTCATCCTGAGGTGCGAGCGGAGCGAGCCTCGAAGGATGCACGGCGCCGGTGGCCGTCGATCCTTCGAGACGCGCTTCGCGCTCCTCATGATGACGGGAAAGGCTGAGTTCGCTTCGACCGATGCCCCGCTACTCCTTCACCGCCCCCGTCAGCGATGAGACGTAGTAGTCGACGAACAGCGAGTAGAACAACGCGACCGGCAGCGAGCCGAGCAGGGAGCCGGCCATCAGCGCGCCCCACTGGTAGACGTCACCGGTGATGAGCTCGGTCAGGATCGCGACCGGCACGGTCTTGTTGGCGCCGCTCTGGATGAAGGCGAGCGCGTAGATGAACTCGTTCCAGGACAGCGTGAAGGAGAAGATGCCGGCCGAGATCAGGCCGGGCACCGCGAGCGGCAGCGTGATCCGCCACAGGATCTGCAGCCGCGTCGCGCCGTCGACCAGCGCGCATTCCTCCAGCTCATAGGGGATCGACTTGAAATAGCCGATCAGGAGCCAGGTGCAGAACGGCACCAGGAAGGTCGGATAGACCAGGATCAGAGCCAAGGGTGAATCGAACAGGCCGAACTGCACGATCACGGTCGCCAGCGGAATGAACAGGATCGACGGCGGCACCAGATAGGCGAGGTAGATGCCGAGCCCGACATAGGGGCTGCCGCGGAAGCGCAGCCGCTCGATCGCGTAGGCGGCGAGCGTCGAGGCGAACAGCGACAGGAAGGTCGAGCCGATCGCCACCAGCATGGTGGTCTTCAGCCAGCGCGGATACGAGGTGTCGAACAACAGATGCTTGACATGCGCGAGCGTCGGCGAGGTGATCCAGAACGGATTGTGCTCCTTGTAGTTCAAGAGCTCCGCGTTCGGTTTGAACGAGGTGATCGCCATCCAGTAGAACGGGAACAGCAGGATCAGGATGAAGCAGGCGAGCGGCAGATAGATCATCACCACGCGCCGGGCGCGGGAATCCCACGCCATCGTGTCGGGCGTGGCGCTGGAGACGTTGGAGGATTGGGCTGCAACGTCAGTCATTGGCTTCTCCCTGCTGCCATTTGCGGCGGGCGAGGCCGAAGTAGCTGAACAACGTCGCGAACACGAGGAACGGGATCATCGAGACCGCGATCGCGGCACCCTCGCCGAGCTCGCCGCCGGCGATGCCGCGCTGGAACGCCAGCGTCGCGAGCAGATGGGTCGAGTTGACCGGGCCGCCGCGGGTGATGGCGTAGACGAGCTGGAAATCGGTGAAAGTGAAGATGATCGAGAACGTCATCACGATCGCCAGAATCGGCATCATCATCGGGAAGGTGATGTAGCGGAAGCGCTGCCAGGAGGTGGCGCCGTCGAGCATCGCCGCCTCATAGAGCGAGGGCGAGATGGTCTGCAGCCCGGCCAGCAGCGAGATCGCGACGAACGGGATGCCGCGCCAGATGTTGGCCGCGATCAGCGAGAACCGCGCCGGCCAGGGCGAGCCGAGGAAGTCGACATTGCTGTCGCGCAGGTGCAGCACGTCGACCAGCAGGTAGGAGATGATCGAGAACTGCGGATCGTAGATCCACCAGAATGCCAGCGCGGAGAGCACCGTCGGCACGATCCACGGCAGCAGCACGATGGCGCGGATGAGGCTCTTGAGCGGGAAATGGTTGTTGAGCAGCAGCGCCAGCCAGAAGCCGAGCGCGAACTTTCCGAAGGTTGCGACCGCGGTGTAGAAGATCGAGTAGAACACCGCGTTCCACCACAGGGGATCCTTGAGCAGATACTGGAAGTTCTCGAGCCCGATATAGACGCCGCGCTGGCCGATCGTGGTGTCGGTGAAGGCGAGCCAGATGCCGAGGCCGAGCGGATAGGTGAGGAACACCAGCAGCAGGCCGACCGCGGGCGCAAGGCACATCACGATCAGGAACGGCTTGTAGTCGAACAGCCGCGCGAGCCAGCCGGGCTGGCGTAGTGCCGCGCCGCGTGAATTGAGGGTGGTTACGGACATTGAATACTCGTCTTGTCGTCATTGCGAGGAGCGAAGCGACGAAGCAATCCATCTCTCCTCTGGGGCGTTATGGATTGCTTCGCTTCGCTTGCAATGACGGTTGATTAAGTTTCGCAGTTCAATGACCGCGGTTACCGGCCCTGCCGCCGGAAGTACCGCTTGGCGCGCTGCTCGGCTTCCGCGGCGGCAGCCTCAGGCGTTGCCGCGTCGGTCGCCACCGAGGCGCACATCTGCACCAGCACGTAGTCGGCGTTGACGGCGCCGGTCGCGGTCGAGATCGGCCCCTTGTAGCCGTTGTAGTAGGGGCTCTTCATCGTGTCCTTGAAGATCGCGACCTTGGGATCGCCCGACCACACCGCAGCGTCGGCGTAGGCCGCGAGCGGCTGCGACCAGTAGCCGGAGTTGGCGTTGAGCCACGGCTCGTACTGCTCCTTCTCCAGCATGAATTGCAGGAACGCCTTCGCTGCGTTGGGATACGGGCTGTGCTTGAACGCCATCGCATTCAGCGTAAGGCCGGACATCGGCGAGGTCGATGCCAATCCCTTGGGCAGGAACTGATGCTCGGTGTCCTCGGCGACCGCCTTGGTCGCGGGATCGTTCTTCAGCGAGAAGTACAGCGAGACGCCGTTGGCGGTCAGGCCGATCTCCTGCGACGAGTAGGCGCGGTTGTTGGAGACGTCGTTCCAGGACGGCGTGCCGGCGATGAAGGTCGGATAGAGCTCCTTCAAATATTTCAGCGCGGCGATTGTCTCCTTGCTGTTGATGATGATATTGCCTTCCTCATCGAGCAGCGCGGCGTTGTGCGACCACAACAGCCAGTTGGCGAAGCCGTTGCCGTCGCCGACGGCGTTGCCGAGCGCGAAGCCCGCCGGCTTGCCGGCCGCCTTCAGCTTCTTGCAGAGTTCGAGGATGCCGGCGTGGTCTTCCGGCACCTTGTCGAAGCCGGCCGCATTGACCAGCGACTTGCGGTAGACCAGCGGGCCGCCCGAGGCGCCGAACGGCAGGCCGACCCAGCTCTTCGACTTCGAGCGCATGCCGTAGCGGCGCGCCAGCGTCAGCCATCCGCCGTAGCGCTTGTCGAGATAGTCGGCGACGTCGGTCAGTTCGATCAGCTTGTCGATATAGATGTGCGGTGCGTCGCCAAAGCCGATGATGATGTCGGGACCGGCGCCGGAGTTCGAGGTCACCGCGGTCTGCTGATTGATGTCTTCCCAGCCGACGAAGTCGACCTTGACCTCGACGCCGGTCTTGTCGGTGAAGCGCTTTGCATTGGCGCGGAACACGTCTTCGTCGGCCTGGACGAAGCGCACCGGCCGCAACATGCGCAAGGTCGCGCCCTTCTCGATCGGCAGCGACGGCGCTGCCACGTCGGCAGCCTTCACCTTCGACGCGTCCTGCGCCGAGGCCCCGGTGACCGCCAGTGCCGCCGCGGACGCCCCCAGCGCCAGCGCGTCGCGACGCGTAATCTCGTACTTCATGTCGTTCGCACTCCCGTTCTTATTGTTTCGTTGTCATTGTTCCTTCCCGGCGTTGGTCGCCGGTGAAGGGTCTTGTGGTGTCGGCGCACCCGCGCGCGAAGGGCCCGCATGAGACGGGCCCTCGCGCGAAAAGCGCAATCCCGCCTTAGCTGTTTGGACCGCGATCCATGCTGACGGGCTGCCAGCGGCGCAGCGCGGTGTCTTGCAGCACCGACGGGTTGACGCAGCTTACCGGCCACATGCCTTGCAGCACTAGTGACAATTCGTAGCCCACCCGGCGCTTGCGCGCCTCGTCAAAACGTGCCGATGCCGAGGCGACATGGGCGGTCAAGGTAACATTGTCCATCCCGAGCATCGGATTGTTGTGCGACGGCGGCTCCTTCTCCAGCACGTCGAGCGCGGGCGTGGGCGATCCAGCCCTCTTGCAGCGCCTTGATCAGCGATTCCTCATCGACGGTGGCGCCGCGGCCGGTGTTGATGAAGATGGCCGATTTTTTCATCTGACGAAAATGCTTCTCGGTCAGCATGTGATGCACTTCGGGCCGCGCCGGGGCGTGCATCGAGACGAAATCAGACTGCGACAGCACCTCCGACAGCGTCGAGGGAATCACGCCGTGGTCGTACATCAGCGTTTCCTGGATGAAGGGATCGTAGGCCACCATCCTGAGGCCGAACGGCGCGGCGCGCTTCGCCACCGCGCGGGCGACGCGGCCGAACGAGATGAAGCCGAGCGTCTGGCCCATCAGCCGCGGAATCTTCAGGAGCGCCGGGCGGCCCTCGGCCCAGCGGCCGCTGCGTACCATCTTGTCCTGCTCGATCAGGCGGCGGAAGCCGGCGAGCAGCAGCATCATGGCGTGGTCGGCGACCTCCTCGATGAAGGTATCGGGGATGTTGGTGACGGGGATGCCGCGGGCGGTCGCGGCCTTGACGTCGACGGAGTCGACGCCGACGCTGCCGAGCGTGATCACCTTGCAGTTCTCAAGGGCGTCGATCACCGCCTTGGTGATCGGCATGCCCTTGGCGTAGATCGCGTCCGCGGTGCGTGCCGCGGCGATGAATTCGGCCTCGTTGGCCGGCGCCTCGACGATCTCGGCGCCGATCGGATCGAGCGCCTCCCGCTCATAATCATAGCCGCCGCCGGCGACCGTGAAGCTCGCGCCCTTCGGCGTCACCACCCTGAATTTCGACATTGTCTGCTCCCGATTGAGGTCTTCTGTTCTTGCTTCTTGCTGGTTTGCTTCTTGATGTTCTTGATTCCCGGAGCGCGGCTTGGATCACCGCTGTCCCTACTTCTACGCGAGCGGCGCTGTTCGCTCCACAATTGCCGGTTGGTCCGCGGCCCGATTCTCCGGGCTTCTACGGGGAACCTCCGTAACCATCAGGTAAAGGGTCTCACATTACGGTGAGCGGAATCAATCCGCCAATCGCGTCGCGTTCCCCGCCTCTTCTGGAGACCCCCGTGAAGCTGTCAAATCTGAAGATCACCCCCAAGCTCGGCATTCTGGTGGGGGTCGCGCTCCTCGGCCTGTGCGCGGCCGGTATCCTGGCGATCAATCTGATGCAGCGTGAGATGACGAATGCGCGCATCGACCAGGCCAAGGCCATGGTCGATATGGCCAGGAACATGGCAGCGAGCCTGAAGAAGGATGTCGACGCCGGAAAGATGACCAAGGAAGCGGCACTGGCCGAGTTGGGCAAGCGCGGCAACGCGATGACCTACGATAACGGCTCGGGCTATCTGTTCGGCACGGACTACAACGGCATCACGGTGCTGGCACCCGATCCGAAGCAGGTTGGCACCAATCGGATGGACGTCGTGACCAATGGCCGCAAGCTGTCGCAGGAGCTGATGGATGGCGTGAAGGCCAAGGGCGAGATTCTGCTGTTCTATGAATACGTGAAGCCTGGTCAGGAGACGCCGATCCGGAAGCTTGGTTACGCGGTCGCAGTGCCTGGCTTCGATATGTATCTCGGCACCGGCGCCTATCTCGACGATATCGACGCCAAGATGCGTCCCATTGCCTGGTTGCTCGGGCTCGCGATCATCGGCATCGGCGTCATCTCGAGTTCGGTCGCCTGGCTGATCGGGCGCAGCATTTCCCGGCCGCTGAACCTGCTTGGTGCCCGCATGCGCGACATCGCGGACGGCAAGCTCGACGGTGACATTCCCGGCGTCGGCCGTGGCGACGAGGTCGGCGGGATGGCGGCTACCGTGCAGGTCTTCAAGGACAATGCGATCCGTATCCGCGGCCTCGAGCAGGCCGAGGCCGAGACGCAGGCACGCGCCACTGCCGAGCGGCGCAGCGCGATGCAGGACCTTGCGAGCGATTTCGAGCGCAGCGTGAACGGCATCGTCCGTACGGTGGCCTCCGCCGCCGCCGGTATGCAGACCACGGCGCAGTCGATGACCGCAACCGCCAGCGACGCCAGCGCGCGGGCCGCGACCGTGGGTGCTGCCTCCGACTCTGCCTCCAACAATGTCGGCACCGTGGCCGCAGCGGCCGAGGAGCTCTCTAGTTCGGTTGCGGAAATCTCCCGCCAGGTGGCGCGTTCCAGCGAGGTCGCAAGCCAGGCGGTGGCCGATGCCGAGCGCACCAATGCGACCGTGCAGGCGCTCTCCACCGGCGCCGAGAAGATCGGCGAGGTGGTCAAGCTGATCCACTCGATCGCCGCCCAGACCAACCTGCTCGCGCTCAACGCCACCATCGAGGCGGCGCGCGCCGGCGAATCCGGCCGCGGCTTCGCGGTGGTCGCCTCCGAGGTGAAGGCGCTGGCCAACCAGACCGCAAAGGCGACCGAGGAGATCTCGGCGCAGGTCGCCGCGATGCAGGCCTCTACTGGCGAAGCGGTGACATCGATCGGCGGCATCACCGCGACCATCGCGCAGATGAGCGAGATCACGGCCTCGATCTCGACCGCGATCGACCAGCAGGGCGATGCGACGCGCGAAATCGCGCGCAACATTCAGCAGGTTGCGGCCGGCTCGAGCGAGATCTCCGCCCATATCGGCGGCGTCACCACCGCGGCCGCCGCCACCGGCACCGCGGCGGGCGACGTGCTGTCGAATGCCCGTGAGCTCGACACGCAATCCGGCATGCTCCGCAACGCGGTCGACGAGTTCCTGCAGAAGGTGCGCGCGGCGTAACGGATCGCGTAGGGTGGGTCAGCTAGCGAAGCGCAACCCACCAGCGCATTCCACGACTGTGCACCCGTCATCCCAGCGACAAAGGCGAAGCCTTTGTGCGGGGATGACGGAATTGGCAGGCTTCGCAGGGGCGCGCTGCCAAAATATCGAAAACAACCCCATGCAAAGTGGCCGGTGACGGCCGGCGTGCGACCACCAACTTGACACGTCGGGCAAATCAGTGTCACATTTCTAATATTCCGAAAAACCGGCCGTGGGGGACGCTACGATCCCGCCGGGAAGACCTGCGCGACGTGAAAGGCCTTGGTGGTGATGAGCCACCTGCCGTCGATCCGATGAAACACGAGATGGTCGATGAAGCCGGTCTGGCCGGCCCTGACGCGCACCTTGGCGATGGCCAGATCGGACGCGGTCTGGTCGATGCTGATGATGGCCTCCTCGCGCGGCGATTCCATCGACGCCGGCGAGGGACGGCTGCGGATGAAGTCGCGGAATTCCGCGGCCGACCGCACCGTGTGCTTGCCGTCCCGGATGCCGTGCACGATGCAGGCATCGGAGAAGACGTCGCGGAACCGGCAGTCGTCGACGTCATACATCAGGTTGAAATATCCATCGATCGCGGATGCGATGGCCTGGATGTCGCTCATTGCAAAATCTCCGTAGCGGATGATGTGGCGGTGACCTCACCGGATCGAACCGGTGATCTGCGCCGACAGTGGCCGATATGGTGGCGGAGTGCTACGACTGGGCGGTCATCTCTTGGATGACTGAGAGGCATCGGCATGGACGAAGTTGACGGTCGGCTGGTTGGCGGCCTGGTGGTCCTCGCGGCGGTGGCGGATGCGCGCAGTTTTGGCCGGGCCGCCGAACGGCTCGGCATGACGCAATCCGGGGTCAGCAAGGCAATCGCCAAGCTCGAGGCGCGCCTCGATGCCAGGCTGGTTCACCGCACCAGCCGCGCCGTCGAGCTCACCGAGGAAGGACGCGCGCTGGTCGAGCGGGTTGCCGCGCATCTGGCCGGGATCGGCGAGGCGGCGGCGGAGACCTCGAAATCGCGCGATGCGGTGCGCGGCAGGCTGCGGGTCAATGTCGACCCGCTGTTCTCCCGCATGGTGCTGTCGCCGAAGCTGAGCGAGTTCCTGCTGCAGAATCCGGGCATGGAGCTGCGTATCGAGACCCGCGACCGGATCGCGGATCTGGTCAGCGACGGTTTTGATCTGGCGGTGCGTTTCGGCGAGCCGGCGCCGTCGGCGCTGATTGCGCGCCGCGTCCTCGATGCGCGCGTGCTCACCGTGGCCTCGCCGATCTATCTCGAACGACACGGCCGGCCGCTTGATCCGCGGGAGCTGGCGAGCCGCGACCATCAGTGCATCCTGGCCATCGACGCGGCGACCGGGCGTCCCTTCGATTGGGAGTTTTGGCGCGGCGGCGAGGTCGTGCCGGTCGCGGTCAACGGGCGGCTCACCGTGACCGATTCAGGAACCAAGCTCGGCGCTTGCCTGGCCGGCTTCGGCATCGCGCAGGTGATCGATCTCGGCCTCGACGATCATCTGAGGAGCGGCGCGCTGATCGAGCTGTTTCCGGACTGGCCCGACGAGCGTTTCCCGCTCTACGTCTATTACGCCTCGCGCAACCACGTGCCGGCCAAGGTGCGGCGGTTCATCGACTTCATCACGGAAACGCTGGCGACAAAGCCACATTCGCCACGCAAATCCGCCGGCTTGCGCAAGGTAGGCTAGAGCTTCGGTTCTGATTGAATCAGAACCGAAGCTCTGGATTCTTGCTTTGACGCGTTTTCTTCACGCGAACCGGTGCCCACTTCGCTCGAAAACGCACCAGCCATATCCTCGGCGTCAGCTCGCAGGTTTCGCCGAGCCTTTGGCGGACCCTTGCCGTGAAGCGATGATGACGCCGGCGAGCACCAGCGCGTAGCCGATCAGATGGAACGGAGCGAGCGTCTCGCCGAGCAGCAGGATCGCCATCGCCGAGCCGAACACCGGCACCAGATGGAAGAACGGCGCCGCGCGGTTCGGGCCGATCAATGCGACGCCGCGATTGAAGAACAGATAGGCGAGCGTGGACGGGAAGATCAGCGTGTAGCCCAGCGTTGCGAAAGTCAGAACGTCGAGCTTCAGCGTCACGCCGTTGGCGAATTCCCAGATAGCCACCGGCAACAGCATCAGCGCTCCGCAGCAGGTGGTGAACGAGATCAGCGAGAGCTGATGGATTTTCGGCCGCCGCGGGATCAGCGCCGAGTACAGCCCGAACGACACCAGCGAGGCGCCGAACATGATGTCACCGCGGTTGAAGCTGATGCTGGCGAGCGCCGAGAAGTCGCCGCGCAGGATGATAGTCAGCACGCCCGCGAGCGAGATCGCGATGCCGGCAAGCTGCGCCGGCGTCAACCGCACGCCGAACAGGATCAGCGACCACAGCGCCACGAACAGCGGCCCCGCCGACTGGATCAGCAGCGCGTTCAGCGCTTCGGTATATTGCATCGCCCAGTAGGAGATCGCGTTGTTGAACGCGAAACCGACCGCGGACAACAGCAGCATCAGCGGCAGCGCCCTGCGCAGCTTCGGCCAGTCCTCCTTCAGATGCGGCCAGGCGAACGGCAACAGGATCAGGAACACGCCGAACCAGCGGATCGTGGTCAGCGTGACCGGCGGCACATGGCTGCCGACATGCCGCGCCAGCACGATATTGGCAGCCCAGAACAGCGACGTCAGGCTGAGCAGCAGATAGGGCTGGTTGTTGAGCCAGTGCAGCGGCTGATATCGCGGAGTTGTGGCAGGGGCGGGCAAGGCGGTCATTATCTGGCGGATGTTGTGCCCGATTCCGCCGCCGCCACAAGACGAAAGAGCGGATTGGAGCCATGCGCGCGCGGGCTCAATCTGACGCGGAAGCTACGCCGCTAAGGCGTCGTCCGCCCGCAGGGGATCCGAGTAACAGAACTGAATTCCGTCATCCTGAGGTGCGAGCCCCTTCGGCGAGCCTCGAAGGATGCACGGCCCGACTGTGGCCGATTCATCCTTCGAGGCTCGCTCCGCTCGCGCCTCAGGATGACGGGGATAGTTCTTGGGTGCGGCCTGCGCGGCCTTCAACCTATTTCTGCGGCCCCGACAGCGAGATGTCGCGCTCGGCGCGAAACACGTTGCTGTAGAGATTGGCGATCCATTGCCGTCCGCTGGAGGTGATGTTGAGGTGGCGGATCGCCTTTTGCACATGCGGCGCGACGCTGTCCCAGTAGAAGCGCGGATAGAGGTCGACGAGGTCGGCCGGCGAATCGTAGCCGAGCTGGCGGTTCAGTCCGGCCTCCTCGAATTCGAGGTACAGCGCGTTGGCCTTGCGGATGTAATGGGGATCGCCGAGCTGGCCGATCAGGTCGGCGGCCCGCAGCAGGATGGCCTCCTCGCCGAACTCCTCATTGCCGTCCGGCGCGCTCTGCGGAAAGCGGGTGCCCTCGATGGCGCGCGCGATGCGCTCCTTGTCGAGCAGGGCGACGCCCTTGAGCCGCTCCATCACGAAGATCTTCGAACGGTCGACGTGATAGGACATCAGCGCCGCATCCGATGAGCCGCGCGGCAGGATCACCTTGCGGCCGTCGGCGGCGACCAGATAGCCGTCCTGATCGTCGGCATCGAACAGCCCGCGCACATAGCCGATGTCATGGGTGAGGCAGGCGACGATGACATGCGCATAGTCCTCGGCGCTCATGTGCGAGTGCAGCGCGCGGCCGCGCAGGATGGCGTGGCCGGCCAGGGTCACCAGCATGGTGTGCTCGACATTGTGATACAGCGCGTCGCTGTTGCCGATGCATTCCATCGCGATCCGCGCGATCGAGGGCACCATCTCGACCAGCTGGGTCTGCGAAGAGCCGAACCGGCGCTGCATGTATTCGCCGAGGAATTTGCCGAGCGCGTCGGCCGCCAGTTCGGGAAGGGTCATCACGGCATTGACCTCCGAGATCGGGTGACGAGCTTACGGCCTGCCGGCATTTCAGGGTAGTCCCGCGATGTGACATAATCGTTGCGGCCGGTCCGACCCGGCCCGGACTGATGCGACTTTGGGCGGGAGCCGGTGGATGGGTGTCGATCTCTTGAACGTCAAAGGCTTGAGCGAACTGGATCAAGAGGCTCCGGTCGTGATGGTCAATCTGATGCGATTTCGCCAGCGGTCGCTCGATGGCGACGGCTCGGGCTGGGATGCCTATCTGCGCTACAGCGCGCTCACCGTCCCCATGATCAAGGCACGCGGCGGCACGCTGCTCTGGACCGGCAGCGCCGAGACGGTCGCGCTGGGCGAGCCGGCCGGCCAGCGCTGGGATTACCTCGCGCTGGTTTATTACCCGAGCGTCGCGGCCTTCCTCGACATGATGACCTCGGCCGACTACGAGACCCGCTGCGACCCGCATCGCCGCAACGGCTGCGAGGAGCACGTCATCATCGCGACGCGCGAGGCCTACAGCAAGTTCAAGGTGGGGTGAGGGTGTGCGTGCCCCTTGGTGGCCGCAAATTCAGATATATCACCGTCACCCCCGCGCAACGGCTACGCCGTTGTCGCTGGAGGAGCGCGAAGCGCGTCTCGAAGGGTCGACGGCCCGACTGTGGCCGATTCATCCTTCGAGGCTCGCAAGCGCTCGCGCCTCAGGATGACGGGTCTGACAGACTAGCAAGCGCTGCGCGGCAGGCCCTCTGCACCACCCGGCAGACCTCATCCCGCGACCGTCCCGCGCTCAGCGAGGCGAAGGTCGGATAGCTCGTCAGCGCGAAGATCAGGTCGACGGCGTCCTTGCGGGCCTGCGGCGGCGCGCCCTTGCCCGCGATGCGGTCGACCAATGCGGTGACGCCGCGGCGGCGGCGTTCGTTGCGCTCGCGCACGGCTTCGGCGAATTCGGGATCGGTCGCCATCGCGTCGTGCAGGCGTCCGACCGCGGAATCGCGGCTCCAGAAGCCGCAGAAGATCTCGACCATGCGGTCGAGCGCGGCGCGCGGATCGGCCATCGCCATGGCGTCGGCGAGCTGATGCAGCCCGCCATGGCGCGCGATCTCGTCGAACACGGCTTCGAGCAGTCCGCGCCGCGAGCCGAACTGATTATAGACCGTCAACCGCGTCACGCCGGCGGCCTTCGCCACCGTATCCAGCGAGAAGCGCGCAATGCTCTCGCCTTCGCGCAGCGTGCGCGAGGCGGCCTCGATCACGCGCTCCCGGGTCTCGGCGGCGGCGGCGCTGCGCGCCGGGCTCACGTAACTGCGCGGCGGCATCGGCTGGCCTTGCTTTCGTCAGATTGACTATACATTATGTATATCTAATTTCCAATGCCCTTTGGAGCGAGATCATGCAGACCGTCCTCATCATAGCCCTGTCCCTTCACGTCCTGTCATCGGTGTTTTGGGCCGGCTCCAGCTTCACGTTGGCGCGTACCGGCGGCCTCGGTGGCGAGAAGCTGCTGGTTCCCCAAATCGGCGCGGCGACGGTTGCGATCGTGACCGGCGCCACGCTCTGGCGCCTGGTCCATGAAGGTTCGTTCGCGCTGTCGGAGCAGATCCTGGCAGGCGGCGCGCTCGCCGCGCTGGCCGCCATTGCGGTGCAGATCATCGTCGGCGGCGGCGCCATCAGGCAGTTGCGCAATGGCGCGGCCGAACCGTCAGCCGCACGTTCGCGGCTCGCGATCGCTCAGCGCATCGCGGCCGGGCTGCTCGCGATCACCGCGCTCTGCATGGGCGCTGCGCGCTACGCCTGACCGCTTCTTACCTCTCCCGCTTGCGGGGGAGGTCGCTGTGCCCGAAGGGCGCAGCGGGTGGGGGCTCTATCTACTCAATAACTCTCTCGCATGCGGAAGCACCCCCACCCCAACCCTCCCCGCAAGCGGGAGAGGGGCGTAGTCCTGTTGCGGATGCAACCCGCTCTAATATTTCCGCACCAGCTCCGGGGTGATCTCCTTCAGGCTGCGGATGCCGAGCAGCGCGAGGTCGCGGTCGATCTCGGCGTGCAGCAGCGAGATCGCGCGCGCGACGCCGGCTTCGCCCGCGACCACCGCGCCATAGAGGAACGGGCGGCCGATCCAGACGAAATCCGCACCGAGCGCGAGCGCCTTGATCACGTCGGTGCCGCGGCGGATGCCGCCGTCCATCATGACGGTCATGCTGCCCTTCTGCGCCGCGATCTCCGGCAGCGTGCGCAGCGCGGAGACGGTATGGTCGAGCTGGCGGCCGCCATGGTTGGAAACCATCACGCCGTCGCAGCCGTGCTCGCGCGCCAGCCGGGCGTCCTCCGGCGAGATCAGCCCCTTGATCACGAGCTTGCCGCGCCAGCGCTTGCGGATCAGCTCGACGTGTTTCCAGGCGAGCTGGTCGCGGCTGCCGATGTTGCGCATCAAATTCTTGGACAGCACCGGCGGGCCCCGCTTGGCGTCCATGTTCTCGAAATGCGGCATGCCGTAATTGAACACCGTGCGTGCCCAGGTGTTCAGCAGCCAGTCCGGATGGGTGATGGTGTCCCAGAACACCCGCGGCGTGATCTCGAGCGGCACCTGGAAGCCGTTGCGGATGTTGTTCTCGCGGTTGGGCGGCACCGGCACATCGGCGGTGACGACGAAGGTGTCGTAGCCGGCCGTCGCGACGCGATCGACCAGCGGCTCGATCCGCTCGTCGAGCCCGGCGAGATAGGCCTGGTACCAGGCCTGCTGATTGGCGGCGCGGACGTCCTCCAGGGTGATCAGCGAGGAGGCCGAGAGGATCATCGGGACGTTGGCCGCGGCCGCGGCGCGCGCCAGCACGATGTCGCCGCGATAGGCGCACAGCGCCGACGAGCCCATCGGCGGAATCCCGAACGGCGAGGCGTAGCTCTTGCCGAACAGCGTCGTGGTCTGGTCGCGGCCGGAGACGTCCTTCAGCACGCGCGGCACGAAGCCGTATTCGTCGAATGCCCGGCGATTGTCTGACCGCGCCGCGTCGGTCTCGGCGCCGCCGGAGATGTAGCCGTAGAGGAATTTCGGCAGCAGCCGCCGCGCCTGCGGCTCGAAATCGTCGAGCGTGAGATAGCGCCGCAAATGCCGGGGCACGGCGCTCGCCGCGCGGTTGACGGTTGCGGGAGTCGGGGAAGGGGCTGCGGTCCGGTCGTGCACGTCGAGTGTTTCCGTTGTTCTTGGTTCTTGGCTGGAACGCGAGGCTAGCGCCTGCCGCCGCGCCCGACAATTTTTTCGTTGAACTTGTTGACCGACTGGCTGACGTCGCTGAGCGTCCTGCGGGTTTCGGCGATCATGGCGCCGGATTTCTTGTCAAAACTCTGGATCAGCTCGCGCAGCGAGATCACGGTCGGCAGCAGCTCGCCGCCATATTTGTCGCTGCCGAAGCTCTTCAGGAACTTGTCGGCGGACGTCAACTTGCTGTCGACCGCGTCGACGCCGTCCTCGGCGGCATCGATGAAGCCCGCGATCAGCTCGCCATTGCCGGACAGCGAGTTGGTGAAGTTCTCGAGCCCGAGCAGCGAGTCCTTGATGTCGGCCTCGTTCTCGGTGATGACGCGGTCGACATTGCGCAGCGCGACCCGCAGTTTCTCCTGGATGCCCATCGTGCCTTCGGCGTCGGCGGTCAGTTCCGGAATGCCGTCGGCGCCGAGCGCAGGCGGCGGAGCATCGTCGGTGCCGCCGGTGAAGGAGATCGAGGCGATCCCGGTGAGGCCCTGGAATTCGAGGCCGACCTGGGTGTCCTTCTTGATCGGGGCGTTGCCCTCGATCCGCGTCATCGCCACCACGCGGTGACGGTCGAGCCTGATCGAGACCACTTCGCCGATCCGCACGCCGGCGAAGTTGACGCTGCCGCCGCGGCGCAGGCCGGAGGCCGAGCCCTCGAACACGACGCGGAACGGCACCATCCGCTTGATGCCGGCATAGCGCTGATAGCCCAGCCAGCCGCCGAGCGAGCCGGCGATCAAAGCCAGCGTCAGGGTGCCGATCACGAGATTGCTGGCGCGCGCCATGCGTTGGGGACCTGTCCGCGAAGCAGACCTCAAGAGATAGCGGATTTGCCGCCGATAGTCACCGCGCCTGTCCTCTTACCTCGCCCCGCTTGCGGGGAGAGGTCGGATCGCATGCAGCGCAGCGGAATGCGATCCGGGTGAGGGGGAGCCTCCGCAGATTCATCTCTCACCGTTGCTGTGGAACGAGCCCCTCACCCTAACCCTCTCCCCGTAAGAACGGGGAGAGGGAACGGTAGAGCTCCTCGCTGACGCTCACGCCGCCGACTGCCTCCGCGACGCCGCGAAGACGCCGGCCAGCACCAGCGCGAAGCCGATGAAATGGAACGCCTGCGGATGCTCGCCGATGAACACGATCGACATGATGGTGCCGAACACCGGAACCATGTGGAAGAACGGCGCGGCGCGGTTGGCGCCGATCAGCTGCACACCGCGGTTGAAGCACAGATAGGCCACCGTCGAGGGGAATACCGCGACATAGAACAGCGACAGCAGATTGCTGGTGGTGAGCTGCATCACCGGACGCGTGCCGAGTTCCCAGATCAGGAACGGGATCAGGAACAGCGCGCCGCAGCCGAAGGTGAAGGCCGCGACCGACAGCCCGTGGATCTTGGGCCGCTTCAGGGTCAGCACCGAGTACAGCGCGAAGATCACCAGCGCGGCGATGAAGATCAGGTCGCCCTTGTTGAACTCGATCTTCGACAGCGTCGTGAGATCGCCGTGCAGCAGGATCACCAGCACGCCGGCGAGCGACAGCAACACGCCGCAGAGCTGCGCCAGCGTCAGCCGTGCGCCGAGCAGGATCAGCGACCACAGCGCGACCATCAGCGGCACGGAGGATTGCAGCAGCAGCGTGTTGAGCGCCTGGGTGTGCTCGAGCGCCCAGTATTGCAGCGTGTTGAAGGCGCTGATGCCGGTCATCGACAGCAGCATCATGATGCCGAGATTCTTGCGGATCGCAGGCCAGTCGCTGGCGAGGTGCTTCCAGGCAAACGGCAGGATGATCAGGAACGCCACGAACCAGCGCAGGAACGACAGCGTCACCGGCGGAATATGGCCGGCGGCGAGCCGGCCGACGATCGCATTGCCGGCCCAGCACATCGCGGTGATGCAGAGCAGCAGATATGGCTGGTTGGCGATCCAGGAGCCGGACGCAGGCGTTGTGGTGGAATCGGTGGCAGACATGCGAAGGGCCCGGGTTCACGACGCCGCGGCCCGCCCGCCCGGCCGTCGCCGGGCCGGTATGGATCGCCCCGGCACCCTGTCACAGACACGGATTCCGCTATTCTATCAATGGTGATCGACGCATCGCGACCATGCGCGAAGGCCCCTTACGAAAGGCGCGACGGCGCCTTGCCAGGCCGGTCGGCACACGCCGATCCGCCGCAAGCCTCTTGTTTGAGCATGATCGCCGCGCAAACGCGTTCCGCGTTTGTCGCGAGGGAAAACCCCTTCGCACTTTTCCGGATCATGCTCTAGCCGGTCTCCGGCGGCGTGGTCTGGCGCTTGACGATCTGCTCGGCGAGCTCGATCAGGATCCGCTTGGTGTCGGGATCCTTGACGTCGCGGAACACCCGCAGCATGCGCAGCTCGAGCAGGGATTGCAGCGATTCCGACGCTTGGCCGCCTTGTGTGTGCGCTGTGGCGGCGGGCCGGCGATTGAGGATGTCGGCGGCGATCCCGAGCATCTCGGCGACCGTCGCGAGGCGCCCGGTTTCGATTTTGACGGTGCCGTCCACGCCGTTCTTGTGCAGGGAGGCCCCCGCGCACAGGATCTCGGCGAGATCTGCCTGCGACAGCCCGATTGCGCGCCAGCGCGCCTGCACCAGTTGATCGATCTGGTCGTCCTGCGATGTGCTCATGGTGCGCTTGGGCGATCTCCAGCTACGTCCGTCGACAGCATGTCCGCGACGATGATTGGTAGCAAATGGAACAGCGGTTCGTCGCGACGGGACTTCTACGGATCACCCGGATCGACAATCGGTCCCGGCGCACCGGGCGACGTGCAGGACGATCCGTGCTTTCACGACAGCTCGGCAGTCGCGCCAGGCGGGCACTGCAATACGCACCCATGGTCTGAAATCCCTGTCATCGGGCCGCAGCCTTATTATCAAGATCGCACGCGAATGCAATCTGGGGGCGATCGCTGAGGCGAATCCAACCCGAATGTGTGACCTTGCCACAGTTCGCGGCGTTGCCGCCGAGCGCGGCGATACCGGCCGCACGAAAGCAGCGCGCACGGAAGCAGACCTCGGAGCGCCGCGACGGCCGCGCGGCGCCGCTCACAGGTCGATGATCCCGAGCGCGATGCTCTTCGCCACCCCGTGCGTCTTGTTGGAGGCCTCGAGCTTGCGCAGCGCCTGCTTGATGAAGCCTTCCACCGTCTCCGGCGAAATACCGAGGATCTGCGCGGTGTCGGCCACGGTCTTGCCGCGCGCCGCCCAGGCGATCACTTCCTTCTCCCGTCCCGTCAGCTTGATGGTCTCGGCGGCGTCGGCGGGCTTCAGGATGGTCGGCGCGCTGCGCTGGTCGCGGTTGACGATGTCCATCGCGCGCTGCACCCAGTAGATCATCAACAGATGCAGTTCATGCCGATGGCAGACGAACAGCTTGTCGAAGTCGCGCGGCTGGTCTTCCCAGAAGAACACCGTCGAGCTCGAATGCACCGCGCCGAGCCGGTCGCGATAATGGAAAGGCACCACGAAGCCGTCCTTGAATCCGAACTCGCGGGCGGCATCCATCGTCTTGACCTCGGGCGCCCGCTTGTGTCCGCTTCGCTCCGGCAGCTTCAGGCTGCTCCAGCTGAATGGCGTGTTGGTGCGTCGCGACCGCGCCAGCGCCGGGTCGGCATGGACGAACTCGTTCTGCACATACGCCCGCTTCCAGGCGTCGGGAAAGGTGCCGACGTGATAGGGCAGATCAAGGTCGGGCCGGCCGGCATCGACAAAGGCGAAGCCGGAGAAGCCGTAGTTCTGGATGACACGGTGCAATGACGAGCTGAGCTCGTCGATGGTATCCGACGCCTCGATGGTTGAAATCGCGTCTACCAGGCCCATTGACTAAAACCCCCGGTTTCCGGGGGTACCACATTTGGCCCCTTTCGTTCCAGATGTTCCGCATTTGGAGGAAAGGATAATGCCGCATTCATTGGACGGATATCATGCACTCATCACCAGGGAAGAGCTTGATCCGGCGCATGTCGGGGCGATGCTGCGGCTGCGCAAGCGGCTGTTCGTCGACCATTGCGGCTGGCTTCTGAGCACGACCGGCGACGTCGAACGCGATCAGTTCGACAGCTGGTATACCGAGCACTGCCTGTTGTTCGCAGGCGCCGAGCTGGTCGGTGGCTTCCGGGCGATCCGCACCGACTATCCCTATCTGACCAAGTCGGTGTTCCCGCAGCTTGCGGTGCGCCGCTTTCCGAGCCGCCGCGACGCCTGGGAAATCAGCCGTTTCGGCGTGCTGCCTGGTGTCGCGAGGTCGCGGACGGCACGCGTCAACTACGCGCTGATGTTCCGCTTCGCCGAGCTGCGCGAGGCGGCGGCGCTAGTGGCGCTCGCCGACCTTTCCTACGAGCGCTTTCTCACCCGCATGGACATCCGCACCCGCCGCTACGGCCCGCCGCAGGTGATCGGCAATGATCGCATGGGCCGCCCGCTGACGGCGCTTGCCGGAGAAATCCCGCTTGATCTCGCCGACAATCCCGGCCTGACCAAATTCCTCGACCTTGGACGGCAATTGGAGATTCACGATGCCTCACATGTTCTCGGACGTTCGAGCATTCCAGCGTGACCCGCTGCGTCTGTTGCTGACGCGCGGCAACGAGGCCGAACTGGGGCTCGTGCCCCTGCGGCTCGGTCCCGCGCCCGTCTTTCTGGTGAACGATCCCGATCTGCTGCGCCCGATCCTCAAGGCGCCGGAGACCGACATCGGAAAGGGCAAGCTGATCAAGAAGCTGACGCCGGTGCTCGGCCGCAGCTCGCTGATGCTGAGCGGCGAGGAGCACAAGCGGCGGCGGACGGTGCTGCAGAAGCACATGGCCAAGGGCAGCGTCGAGAAATTCCTGCCGCATATGTGCGCCGAAATCCGCGCGGTCGGCGCCAGCCTGGCGCGGCTCGGATCGTTCGATCCGCACCATGTCACCGCGATGCTGGCGTTGCGGACCATCTGCGTCGCGATCTTCGGCTCCCAGGTGATGTCGTCTGGCGACGAGGAAGCGCTGGTTCAGGCCGTCGGCGTGATCGAGGACGATCTGGCCGAGGAGATGTTCCGCGCATTGCCGTTCGGTCCGGTGGCTTGGTACCGGCGCCGGCAGAACCGGGTCTGCGCCAAGCTTGCCATGTCGACGGTGGTGCAACGCCTGCGCCGCAAGGCGGGCTCAAGCAGCGCGCTGCGGGATCTCGAGGCGCTCGGCCTGAGCGATCGCGATCTCGAGGACGAGATCCTGACACTGCTGCTGGCCGGCCATCACACCACGGGTTCGACTGCGGCGTGGATGTTCTACCAGATGGCCGCCGATCCCGCCCTGATGGACGACATTGCCGACGAGGCGGCGGAGTGCCTTGGCGACGACGGCGAGCTGCGGCTTGACGCGGTGAAGCGCGCCAATCTGAGCGCGACGTTGGTCAAGGAGGTTTGCCGGCTCTATCCCAGCGCCTGGTGGTTCTCGCGCGAGGTGATGCAGCCGGTGACGATCGGCGGGCGCGACCTCAAGGTCGGCACCTCGCTGTTGATCTGTCCCTGGCAATTGCAGCGCGATCCCAGGCAATTCCCCGATCCCGACCGCTTCCTGATGACGCGGCGCTACAACACCGACGCCTATATCCCGTTCGGCGCCGGCCCGCGCGCCTGCGCCGGGATGGGGGTTGCGATGCTCGAGTTGCAATTGCTCGCGCTCGAGATCGCCGCCGCCTATCGCTTCACCGCCGTCAGCCCGAATCCGGCGCCCTGGCCGAAAGCCTCGGTGACGCTGATTCCGCCGCCGATGACGATCGAGATCGAAGTCCGCGAGTTGCCATCGCGCATCCTGCATCTCGGCGAGGAAGCCGAGCGGCTGCCATACATTTCATCCGCCAGCGCGGCGTCCATCAGCACATTACAATCGGTATCCCAATGACAACACACATCACGACGGCCAGCATCGGGCAAAGGGCCATGGATCAAGTGCAAATGCGCAGCTTGCGCGACGTCATCGCGGTGTTGATCGAGCAGCGCAGCATCGTGACGGCGGCCGGCGCGACCTTCGCCGCACATCTGCTCGACCTCGCGATCATGCAGCTCAGGCTCAACGTCAACGATATTTCGGCAGAGGAATTGTCCGGCCTGTCCGACTACGTTGGCGCGGAGTTCAACAGGGACAAGCCCTCGCATTGATCGCGCGGAGCGATTTCGAGCGAAGTGGGCACCGGTTCGCGTGAAGCAAACGCGCTAAAGCAAGAAGCCGGAGCTTCGGTTTTGATTCAATCGGAACCGAAGCGCTAAAGCGTTTTCGCGCGAAGTGGACACCGGTTCGTATGAAGAAAACGCGTCAAAACAAGAGTCTAGAGCTTCGATTCTGATTCAATCGGAACCGAAGCTCTAGTCCTGCGTCGCCACCAGCGCCTTCATCGTGGCGCCGGCGGCAAGCGCGGCGTCGTTCGGATCGATCTCGATCTGCAGGCCGCGCTGGCCGCCATTGACGAACACGGTGACATGGGTGAGCGCAGTCTCGTCGATCGCGGTCGGCACTTTCTTTTTCTGGCCGAACGGGCTGATGCCGCCGACATGATAGCCGGTCAGCCGCTCGGCATCGGCCGGGCGCATCATCCTGGCCGACTTGCCGCCGAGGGCTGCGGCAAGCTTCTTCATGCTGACCTCGCAGTCGGACGGCACCACGGCGCAGACCGGCTTGCCGTCGACCTCCGCCATCAGCGTCTTGAGCATGCGGTTCGGGTCGACGCCGAGCGCCTCCGCCGCCTGCAGCCCGATGCTCTCGGCGCTGGAATCGTAGACATAGGTGTGGAGCCTGAAGGCAATGCCTAGCTTGCGCAGCGCAATCGTCGCTTGTGTCGAATTGGGCATGGTCCGGGCCGGTTGATACGGGCGAATGATCGCCGCAATGGGCCCGGCGATCAATCGGCCGTACGGTCAGCGACAGGCCACCCCAACATTAAATTCCCGCCAGTCCGGCGCGGCCGGGCGCGGCATGGAATTTTTAGGGGATATCAAAGGCTTGTCGCCCCTCTAAAAGGCGCGAACGACCCCCTTCTTGCTTGCGCAGCCGACCCGCTTCCTTTATCCGGTAGGCGCCTTGCATGCGCGCGGCCGGGCGCCGCGATTTGGGCTGGGCATATCATGCATGGTCGCTGTGGGCGGACGCGTTTTCGCCGCGATCATGGTCTCTGAAACACCTAAAGGGAACATCTTCGCAATGGCCAATGTTGTCGTCGTCGGCGCCCAATGGGGTGACGAAGGGAAGGGCAAGATCGTCGACTGGCTGTCGGAACAGGCCGACATCGTCGTGCGCTTCCAGGGCGGCCACAATGCCGGCCATACGCTCGTGATCAATGGCGAGACCTACAAGCTGGCGCTGCTGCCCTCCGGCGTGCTGCGCCCGAACAAGCTCGCGGTGATCGGCAATGGCGTGGTGTTCGACCCGCAGGCCTTCCTCGACGAGGTCGCCAAGCTGAGGGGGCAGGGCGTTGCGGTCGGACCGGACAATCTGCGGATCGCCGAGAACGTCACGCTGATCCTGCCGCTGCATCGCGAGCTCGACTCGCTGCGCGAATCCTCCAACGCCGTCACCTCGATCGGCACCACCCGCCGCGGCATCGGCCCGGCCTATGAGGACAAGGTCGGCCGCCGCGCCATCCGCCTGATGGATCTCGCCGATCTCGACACCCTGCCGCACAAGATCGAACGCCTGCTGGCGCACCACAATGCGCTGCGCCGCGGCAACAATCTGGCGGAGATCGACGGCAAGGGGATTCTCGCCGAACTGACGGCGTTCGCGCCGAAACTGCTGCCCTATGCCGAGACGGTGTGGCGGCTGCTGGATATCAAGCGCCGCGAGGGCAAGCGCATCCTGTTCGAGGGCGCGCAGGGCGCGCTGCTCGACGTCGACCACGGCACCTATCCTTATGTGACGTCGTCCAACACGGTGGCGGCGCAGGCCGCGACCGGCACCGGCATGGGTCCGGGCGCGGTCGGCTATGTGCTCGGCATCTGCAAGGCCTACACCACCCGGGTCGGCCAGGGTCCGTTCCCGACCGAGCTGAACGACGAGATCGGCGAGGAAATCGGCCGCCGCGGCAAGGAATTTGGCGTCAACACCGGGCGCAAGCGCCGGGTTGGCTGGTTCGACGCCATGCTGGTGCGGCAGACCGTCCGTACCTGCGGAATTGCCGGGCTGGCGCTGACCAAGCTCGATATTCTCGACGGGTTCGACAGCATCAAGGTCTGCATCGGCTACAAGCTCGACGGCAAGGAAATCGACCACCTGCCGGCGGGCGAGGGCGCGCAGGCCCGCATCGAGCCGATCTATGAGATCATCGAGGGCTGGAAGCAGCCGACCGCCAATGCGCGGTCTTGGGCGGACCTGCCGGCCCAGGCCATCAAGTATGTCCGCCGGGTCGAGGAGCTGGTGGGGTGCCCGGTCACCCTGCTTTCCACCAGTCCGGAACGTGAAGATACTATTCTGGTACAGAATCCGTTCGAGGCTTAACGGGATATTACCTATATCCCACCAATTGTGTGGAAATGGCTGACTACTACCCGCTGATCGCCCGTGCCATTGCCGGACTGGACCCCAACGCCCCCGGCGAAGCCCGCCGTGCGCTGTATGCGCGGGCGCGGACGGCATTGATCCAGCAGCTCCGCGGCGTGCAGCCGCCGCTCTCCGAATCCGAGATCACCCGCGAGCGGCTGTCGCTGGAAGAGGCGGTCCGCAAGGTCGAGTCCGAGGCCGCGCAGCGCGCTCGCGAGGCCTCGCGCCCGGGCGGCGGGGCGGCCCGCAGCAGCGACCCGCTGCGCCGGGCCAATCCAAGGCCGCCGGAGGCAAGTGCAAGGCCGCCCGAGGCCAATCCCGCCGACAATGCCGCGCGCCCGCGGCCGCCGGCCGAACCGCGCCCGCCGCGCAATTTGCGCCCCGATGCGCCGCCGCCGGCCCCGCCGCGGCCGCAGGCCCCTGCCGGCAGCGATACCCAGGCGACGCCCGCCCGGCCGGCTGCGCAGCGCCGTGGCCCCGAAGGCGCCCCCCCGACGCCGCCGGCCGCCCCGGGTGTGCGCGGCTTCCGCGACATCACCGCCGACGCCGACGATCTCGGCCGTGCCGCGGCGCAAGCCAGCCGCAACGCGCGCAAGACCTACGCCAACGTGCCGTCGCCCTCACCGGAATTCGACCGGCTCGAGCCGAGCCTCGAAAATCGCGGCGGCGATCCCGAGGCGCCGTATTCCTACGACGAGTCGGTCGAGGAGGCGGAGCGCTACGCCCCGCAGCCGCCCCAGGCGCCGCCGCCACGCGCGCGTGTCAGCAATGCCGAGCGCGAGCCGAAGCGGCCGCGTGTCGGTTCGATGTTCCCGTTCAAGACCGCGATCGCGATCGGCATCCTGCTGATCCTGGTCGGCACCGGCTTTCTGTTCCATCAGCAGGCCGCCACCCTCGTCAGCAGCCTGTTCAAATCCTCGGCCCCCGTCGAGGCGCCCAAGGACGCCACGGCAACGCCTTCGAGCAAGAAGATCACCGACCGCGTCGGCCAGCCGTCGTCGTCCGGCGAGCCGGTCGCTCCGGTGGCGCAGCGCGTGGTGCTCTATGACGAGGACCCGTCGGATCCGAAGGGCAAGCAATATGTCGGTTCGGTGGTCTGGCGCACCGAGCAGGTCAAGGGCTCGGGCAACCAGAAGCCCGACATCGCCGTGCGCGCCGATATCGACATCCCCGATCGCAAGTTCAAGATGACGATGTCGTTCCGCCGCAACACCGATTCATCGCTGCCGGCGAGCCATACCGCGGAATTGACCTTCATCCTGCCGCAGGACTTCGCCAATGGCGGCGTCGGCAACGTGCCCGGCATCCTGATGAAGTCCAACGAGCAGGCGCGCGGCACGCCGCTGGCCGGGCTCGCGGTCAAGGTCACCGACGGCTTCTTCCTCGTCGGCCTCTCCAACGTCGACGCCGACCGCTCGCGCAATTTGCAGCTCTTGAAGGAGCGCTCCTGGTTCGACGTGCCGCTGGTCTACACCAACCAGCGGCGCGCCATCATCGCGATCGAAAAGGGCGCCCCCGGCGAGCGCGCCTTCAACGACGCGTTCGCCGCGTGGGGTGAGTAACAGCTTCAGCGCTCACCTCGGTACTCACGATCTCATCGCCCGGCTGAGTCCGGGCGATTCCGTATCGCAGCGAAGTCCGGCTGTTGCAGCGCATCGACGCGATGATCCCGGAACATTACCGGGCGCTTTCGATTTTCCCTAGAACCGTCGCGTGACTGCGTTACACTCGCCTGATGTCGGGCAGGGGCACGCCATGAAACGCTATCTGATCTTCGCAGCCATCGGGCCGTTCATCGGCGGTTTCCTGCTGCTGCTCATGACCACCTATCAGTCCGGCTACTGGACCGAGACCAATGGCGGCGAGGTGACGAAGCTCCTCGTCGTGTTCGTGAAGTCGCTGCAATACAATTATCTGTTCGGCATCGTGCCGTCGCTGATGTTCGGCGCGGTCGACGACATCCTGATGCACATGCGGCGGATCACGCCGACGGTACGGATGCTGATCGTAGGTCTCGTGGCGTTCGTCGGCGCGGCGCTGACCTACGCCTCGCACGGCTCCGAAAGCGGCGCCGTGCAGTTCATCCTCTACGGGCTGGTCGGCTTCATCCCAGGCGTGATCACGTCCTGGCTGGCGCACAAATATGCCGAAGAGCAGCACGTGCCGGCGACGCCCGCATCCCAGCATTAGGGCACTACGGGTTGCCTGCCGAAAAGCAGAAATCGTCAGCTTCGACGTGATCGGCGATATCTGGCCGGTCGACGCAATCAGCGCATCGCAGCCGGACAGGAAGCCGTGTCTAACGCACGGCGAGCGACGGGGCGCGCTACTATGGTAGTCTTGTCAATGGATTAGGCGCCGGCCGCAAGCCGGCCGCATTGCCTTTCATGGAACTGTCATATGGACGTCATGTCAGCGTAGTCCAAATGTCACATGGCCGCTTTTGTCCTCCCGCGGCTGTGAGGGCGATCCATGAGCGATGTAGCGTTACCTGGTTCGATCGAGCCTGCGCGTAGCGGCGGGCCCGATCTCGAGGAAGGAAAGGTTTTCATCCTCTCACCGGCATCATCTATCTCGGCGTGATCGGCGCCGCGCTGCTGTTCGTGGCCTACAGCATCTACGCAGACGTTGGCGCCACCGGCGCCGGCAAGACCTCGTATCTCGCGTTCCTGCTGCTGTTCGTGGCGCTGCTGATCTCGCTCGGATTCGAATTCGTCAACGGCTTTCACGACACGGCGAACGCCGTCGCGACCGTGATCTACACGCGCTCGATGCCGGCCCACATTGCCGTGGTCTGGTCGGGGCTCTTCAATCTGATCGGTGTCCTGCTCTCCAGTGGTGCGGTTGCCTTCGGCATCGTCTCGCTGTTGCCGGTCGAACTGATCCTTCAGGTCGGCAGCAGCGCCGGCTTCGCGATGGTGTTTGCGCTGCTGATCGCCGCCATCATCTGGAACGTGGGTACCTGGTATTTTGGTTTGCCTGCCTCGAGTTCGCACACCCTGATCGGATCGATCATGGGCGTGGGTATCGCGAATGCCCTGATGCACGGAAGGGAAGGGACGTCCGGCGTGGACTGGTCGCAGGCCGTCAACACCGGCAAGGCGCTGCTGCTGTCGCCGCTGTTCGGATTTGCGCTCGCTGCCATCCTGCTCTACGGGCTGAAAACCGCGCTGTTGCGCGCAACGCCGGCGCTGTTCGGCGAGCCGAAAGGCGATCAGCCGCCGCCGTGGTGGATCCGCGGCATCCTGATCCTGACCTGTACCCTGGTCAGCTTCTTTCACGGATCGAACGACGGGCAAAAAGGCATGGGTCTCATCATGCTCATCTTGATTGGCGTGGTCCCAACCGCTTACGCACTCAACCGCGCGATGCCTGCAAGTCAGATCGCGGCATTCACCGCGAATTCGGCGGCGGCGAGCAAGGTGATCGAGGATAAGGGAGCCGATCGCAAGGTGACGGGCAATCCGCGTCCGGCGGTGACGAACTACATCGCCCTTCGGCAACTCACCGACGATACCTATCCGTCGCTCGCCGTTCTCGTCGGCGAAATCAGCGACCAGGTCATTCAGTACGGTTCGCTGGCGAAATTTCCGGCCGAGACCGTCGGCAACACGCGTAACGACATGTATCTGGTATCGGAGGCGCTGCGCTCGCTGATGAAGAGCAGCGACAGCGGGCTGAACGATGCCGATGTCGCGACGCTCAATCGCTACAAGGGCTCGCTGGATGCCGCGACCAAATTCATTCCGTCCTGGGTGAAGATTGCGGTCGCGATCGCGCTCGGCCTCGGCACGATGGTTGGCTGGAAGCGGATCGTCGTGACGGTGGGTGAGAAGATCGGCAAGACCCATCTGACCTACGCGCAGGGTGCCTGCGCCGAGATCACGGCGGCGGCGACCATCGCCGCGGCGGACGGATACGGCCTGCCGGTGTCGACGACGCACGTGCTATCGTCCGGCATCGCAGGCACCATGACCGCAAACGGGTCCGGCCTGCAATGGTCGACAATCCGCAACATTGCTATGGCCTGGGTTCTGACCCTGCCGGTGGCGATGCTGATCTCAGGCATTCTCTACTTTGTTTTCGCGCATTTGTTCTAGCCGAAGTAGCAAGACAACCGGATGCAAGAGATCTGCATCCGGGTTCGGGGAAAGGAATTTCGAGTGGCAGATGCAAGCTTCAGCCTTCTGACGGGCAACGATATCGAAACGCGCCTGGTCCGAGCCGGTGGCATTATTTTTCGCGAGGGTGAGGAGGCCAACGAGCTGTTCGTGATCAAGAGCGGCTATGTGCGCATTCAGGTCGGCAACAAGACCATGGCGGACCTGCCGGCCGACACGATCTTTGGCGAAATGGCGTTGATCGACAACGAGCCAAGGAGCGCGACCGCCACGGCGCTCACGGATGTCGAGCTCGTCCCGGTCTCGGAAAAGCAGTTTCTCTTCCTCGTCAGCCAGACGCCGCATTTTGCCCTGAAGGTGATGCGGACGCTGGCCCAGCGGCTCAGAACCATGAACAAGGGCGTCTATTAGGCGAGGCGAACAGAGCATCTCGCCAGTTCACGCTTCGCGCGAAAACCTTCTCGCTGATTGTTGCAAAACGGCGGACATTTCCGTCCGCCGTCGCTTCGGCTTGACGCTGTCGGCGGCGCGGGGCACGTGACGAGGCTTGAACGGCCTTGAATGTGACACAGTGGTAATGTGACGCAACTTGAACCACCTGCCTGCGTTACCATGTGATGGCCATGCCCGAGGACGACATTTTCTCCCCCCACGCCACGCGATCGCGACCGCCCTTCGGCGGGGCGCAGGCGCGCGGCAAGGTCATCGATCAGGACGGGCGCGAGCTCGGCGATGGCCCGCTGCATCCGCAGTTCCAAGGCTTTCAGCAAGCCTTCCGCTTCGACTACCGCAACTCCACCGCCAACCCGTTCGGCAACCTGACGCGCGAGGAGCGGCTCGCGCGGCTGGAGATGATCGCAAAGCTGCTCGACGTCGCCTTCGTCGTGCCGGGCACCAATGTCCGCTATGGTATCGACGGGCTGATCGGCCTGATCCCGGTGATCGGCGATCTCATCACCACCGCGATCTCGCTGTGGCTGGTGCGCGAGGCCCGTCTGCTGGGTGCGCCCTGGCACATCACCGCGCGGATGCTTGCCAATGTCGCGGTCGACGGCGTGGTCGGCATGGTGCCGGTGGCGGGCGATGCCTTCGACGTCATGTTCCGCGCCAATATCCGCAATGTGCGGATGCTGCGGCGCTGGCTCGACAAGCAGCCGAGACGCGCATAATCCGGAAAAGTGTGCAGCGGTTTTCCGTCAGATTATGCGCCAAAAAAAGCCCTCAAAAACAAAAGCCCCCGGATCGGTCCGAGGGCTTTTCGTTAGCGACGAGTAGAAGGTCTATGCAGCGTCGGCGTCGGTCTGGGCCGGCTCGGGGCGCGGACGGCGCGGCAGCGGGAAGCCTTCGCTCTCATATAGCGAACGGATGCCGTTCTGGTCGAAACGGGCTTCTTCGACCTGGAGGTAGGCGCCGTTCAGCGAGTCCGCCGGCAGCTCTTCCATCGCAAAGCGCACGGCTTCGGCGGCAGTGCCGAAACGGCGATAGGCGAAGCCGGCCCGCTTCTTCTTGCGGATCGCGGCGGGGAACAGTTCAGCGGACGTGTTATAGTTGAACGGACGCAGGGGACGCATGGTCGACGACCTCTTGTGTTCTTGGCATAGAGCGGCGAAAGGGATTTTGGGGGACGGCTGCCTATAATCGGCGGCGCGCCGTACATGTCATTTCGATCCCTAATATAGGCCTCTTTGACAAAAATGCGACCCCAGAAGCGCCCCCGGCAGGGCACATGCTGAATCCGCGCATGGCACGCGGTCAATCAAAATAACTCCATTTACTTCAATGGCTTACAGCCATTAAATCTTGTCGAGCCAGGCCAGGATCGCGACCACGATCAAAATCACCCCGAAAAGGCCCATTCCGGAGTGGCCGAGACCATAGCCGTAGCCGCGGATGCGGCCGCTATAGCCGCCCAGCAGGATAATCAGCAGGAGGATGATGAGGATCAGTCCAAGCGACATGGCGCCCTCCTCAGAACAGGCGGCAGCCGCACGGCGAGACGCCTACGGCCCCGCGAATTCCGAGCAAAGCACATTCCGGGGCACGAGTCGTTAAGGCCGCCGGCCGATCACGAGGATGTTGTTGGGCGCCGGGGCGGCTATTTCTTGCTTTCGTCGATCGGCAGCACCTTCAGGGGCGTCGGATAGGGCTCGACCCGCAGTGAGTCGCTGGCGATCAGGCCGATCTTGTGCAGCGGCGCCTGTTCGAGCTCGCCGGAAGCGGATTTGTGCACGGCGTATTGCCAGACGCTCATCGAGCCCTTGGCGACCAGCATCTTGGCGATGCCGCCGGCATTCTGGCCCTCGACCTGCGCGAGGTCGGCGTCCGTCAGGCCGATGACGATTTCGTCCTTGGAGGTGATGACCTTGAACAGCGAGATCTTGTCGGCGGCGAACGCCGGCATGCTCACCGCGCTCCCGATGATGAAGCTGGCAAGACCGAGACCAAACAAAAGCTTTGCTGGAATTGGCGACATCAAAATTTCCTTGTATTTACGCGCGCGGACGGACGGCCGCGCCAAAACAAAACCCCGCGCGACCGGTTCTTGGTCGCGCGGGGCGGAGAAATTGTTCGACGGGAGAGCGGGATATTTGCCGGACCCGCCATTGTCATTGCCGGGCTTGACCCGGCAATCCATCGCAGAGCGGCAGCTGCTACTTCTTCTCGTTCAGCTTCAGCGCCGCCGAGTTGATGCAGTAGCGCAGGCCGGTGGGGCCGGGGCCGTCGTTGAAGACATGGCCGAGATGGCCGTCGCATTTCGAGCACAGCACCTCGGTGCGGACCATGCCGTGGCTCACATCGTGCTCCTCGTCGACATGGCTCTCGGCCGCGGGCTTGGAGAAGCTCGGCCAGCCGCAGCCGGAATCGAACTTCTGGTCGGACTCGAACAGCGGCTGCCCGCAGCCGGCGCAGACATAGGTGCCCTTGCGCGGATCATGCTCATATTCGCCGGTGAAGGGCCGCTCGGTCGCCTTCTCCCGCAGCACGGCGTACTGCATCGGCGTCAATTCCTTGCGCCACTCGGCCTCGCTCTTGCGGACCTTGCCGTCGGTTTTGGTATCGGACATTCAACCTCCTTTGCGAGATGCTCAGTTGGTGACCTTGGTGCTGCTCACCAGCGTCGGCTTCTCGATGTAATTCTCCGCGAAGATCTTCTTCAGGTTCTCGACCTTCGGGATGTCGTTATACGCAATATAGGGTTGGTTCGGGTGCAGCGTCAGGTAGTCCTGGTGGTAGCCCTCCGCCGGATAGAACGCCTCCAGCGCGCCGACCTTGGTGACGATCGGCTTCTTGTAGACCTTGGCGGCGTTGAGCTGGGCAATATAGGCATCCGCCACCTTCTTCTGCTCGTCGCTGGTCGTGAAGATCGCCGAGCGATACTGCGTGCCGGAGTCGGGCCCCTGGCGGTTCAGCTGGGTCGGGTCGTGCACGACGGAGAAAAAGATCTGCAGGATCTTGCCGTAGGAGATCTTCTGCGGGTCGTACTTGATTTCGACGGATTCGGCGTGGCCGGTGGTACCGGTCGAGACCTTCTCGTAATCAGCATTCGCCTTGCTGCCACCGGAGTAGCCGGACACCGCGCTGACGATGCCGGCGGTGTGCTGGAACACGCCCTGCACACCCCAGAAGCAGCCGCCGGCAAGCACCGCGGTCTTGATGCCGGTTTCCAGCGCGCTCGCGGCCGGCGCCGGGATGACCACGGCGTCCTCGGCGGCAAGCGAGGGCGCAACCGCAAAAGCGGCAACGGCCAGCGCGCCGATCGCGGCGGCGCAAAGCGAGAGGCGGCTGAGGGAGCTTTTGGGCATGGGTTCCTCGTGAGATCGCAATTGGGGGCCAGTCTAGAGCGGGAGCCGGCATTGGCAAATCGGGCCGGGCTGCTCCGACGCTTCAAAATACGGGCGAGGGAGCGTTTTGTTACGGCGCCGGCCACACGGTTTCGTGAGGGAAATCAGCGAGGTTCAGGGATGACGGTGATGGATTTTTGCCCGCGGCCTCTCGACGCCCGTCGTCCTGGCGAAAGCCAGGACCCATAACCACCAAATGTAACTGTAGGCGGGATCGTGGCCCAGCGTCCCGCAACAACAAGCAGGCGGGGTAATGGGTCCTGGCTTTCGCCAGGACGACGCTGAAGGTTGGTCCCGCCTGCGAGGCATACGCTCACCTGCTGTCAGGATGACGTCGGCGCCTGCGGGGCCTTCACACCACGATGCTCAGCCGCTTCGCCGCCCGCGTGATGCCCGTATACAGCCACCGCGCGCGCGAGTCCTGGAACGCAAAGCTCTCGTCGAACAGCACGACGTCGTCCCATTGCGAGCCCTGCGACTTGTGCACGGTCAGCACATAGCCGTAGTCGAACTCGTCATAGGGCTTGCGCTGCTCCCACGGCACGCCCTCGACGCCGCCGTCGAAACATTCGCCGCGCACCGAGACCTTGGTGACCTTGTAGCCGAAATCCTCGTCCGGCATCACGCGCATGGTGATGATCTTCGACTTCGACTGCGCGCGCGCCTTGACCCGCCACAGTCCGCCGTTGAACAGGCCCTTCTTGCGGTTGTTGCGCAGGCAGACCAGCTTGTCGCCGGCGACGGGGAGGGGATCCTCGATGTTCTGCCGCTGCCGCACCCGCATGTTGTAGGCGCGGCGGGTGTTGTTGCGACCGACCAGCACCTGGTCGGCCCTCATCACGCGGTCGGGATCGAGCTCCTTGCGCGAGACCACCTCGCTCTCGCCATGGCGGCCGATCTCGAGCTCGCGGCCCTCGCGGATATCCATCGACATCCGCACGATCGGATCGTCCTGCGCCTGTCGATGCACCTCGGTCAGCATCGCGTCGGGCTCGGCGTCGGTGAAGAAGCCGCCGCCCTGGATCGGCGGCAATTGCGCGGGGTCGCCGAGCACCAGCAGCGGGCAGTCGAATGACATCAGGTCGCGGCCGAGCTCGGCGTCGACCATCGAACATTCGTCGATCACGATCAGCTTCGCTTTTGATGCCGGTGCATCGTCCCACAATTCAAAGCTCGGCTGCTCGACGCCCGACTCGCGGGCGCGGTAGATCAGGGAATGGATCGTGGAGGCGCTGTCGCAACCCTTGTTGCGCATCACGAGCGCCGCCTTGCCGGTGAAGGCCGCGAACTTCACCTCGCCGTCGACGCCTTCGGCGATGTGGCGGGCGAGCGTGGTCTTGCCGGTTCCGGCATAGCCGAACAGGCGGAATACCGGCGGCGTCCCATTCTGGCCGGGCTTGGCTTTCAGCCAGTCGGCAACGGCTTTCAGCGCGGAGTCCTGGTGCGGCGTAAAGCTGGTCATGAGCTTTCGGAAGGGTGAGCGCGCGATCAATAACGCCGCGACTCAGCTCGTTGCAAGCTAACCATTCGTGCGTTCCGATCAAGCCGGCTTCCGCTACGCGGAATTGGGGTTTCGTCCCCGAGGCTAGACTTGGGGTGCTGTGGCACTAGACTGCCGTAAAACAACAAATGGTCGGGGACCACAACAAATGGTCAAGCACGCGACCTTGGGAGTGACGCCATGAAATTCGGCATCTTTTACGAGCTGCAACTGCCGCGCCCCTGGAAAGACGGCGACGAGCTCAGGCTCTACCAGAACGCGCTGACACAATTGGAGACCGCGGACCGGCTCGGCTACGACTACGCCTGGGTCGTCGAGCATCACTTCCTCGAGGAATATTCGCACTCGCCGGCGCCGGAATCCTTCCTCGCCGCCGCGAGCCAGCGCACCAGGAACATTCGGCTCGGCCACGGCATCTTCCAGCTCACCACCAATCATCCCGCGCGCGTCGCCGAGCGGGTGGCGGTGCTCGATCTGCTCTCCAACGGCCGCTGCGAGTTCGGCATGGGCGAGAGCGCCTCGATCACCGAATTGACGCCGTTCGGCCGCGACATGGAGACCAAGCGCGAGGTGTTCGAGGAGGCGGTGAGTGCGATCTTCCCGATGTTCACCAAGGTCGGCACCGAACATCACGGCAAGTATTTCGACATCCCGCTGCGCAATGTCGTGCCGAAGCCGGTGCAGAAGCCGCATCCGCCGCTCTGGATGGCCTGCTCGCAACTGCCGACGATCGAGCGCGCCGGGCAGAATGGGTTTGGTGCGCTCGGCTTCCAGTTCGTCAGCGCCGAGGCGGCGCATGCCTGGGTGCACGCCTATTACAACGCGATCACCAAGCGGCTGAAGAAGCTCGCCGACTACGAGATCAATCCCAATATGGCGCTGGTCTCGTTCTTCATGTGCGCCGAGACCGATGAAGAGGCGCGCAAGCGCGCCGACGGCGCGACCTTCTTCCAGTTCGCGCTGCGCTATTACGGCCAGGCGCAGAACCGGCAGCGGCCGGCGCCCGGCACCGTCAACATGTGGGACGAGTACAACAAGTGGAAGCGCGAGAATCCCGAGGCGCAGGAGGCCGCATTGCGCGGCGGCCTGATCGGCTCGCCGGAAACGATCGCTAAGAAGCTACGGCGCTTCCGCGCCTCGCATATCGACCAGGTGATCCTGCTCAACCAGGCCGGCAAGAACACCCATGAGCACATCTGCGAGTCGCTCGAATTGTTCGGCAAGGAAGTGATGCCGGAGTTCCAGCACGATCCCGAGCACGATGCCTGGAAGACGGGCGTGCTTGACGGTTCGATCCAGCTCGAGGAGATCGACACCCAGGCGTTCTCGGACCGCTACGGTAAACTCGCGGTCAATGTCGGCCCGAAGACCGCAGCCGCGGGCTGATAGCGCGAACCGGTATCCGCTTCGCTCGAAAACGCTCCCGTGCAGCGACCTCGCGATCGCGTGAAGAAAATAATTCGCTACGCGCGACCTGCGCCTTGAACGAAACGGCACGCGCGATGCCCGCACCGAAGTGCTGATATCGCTATTTTTGTGCGGTGCTCGACAGCTTCATTCGCGCGCCCCATCATCCTGACATCGCATGATCGCGTGTTGAGAAACGCGCTTGATCGTCAGGAGAGTCTTGGAATGAAGCGTCGTGAGTTCCTCCAGCTGTCGCTTGCCACAGCCGCTGCTGCTGCGCTGTCAGGGCGCGCGCAGGCCCAGGCGGACGCGAAGGAAATTCGTATCGGCTACCAGAAGAACGGCGTGCTCGTTATCACGCGCCAGCGTGAGGCCCTGGAAAATCATTTCAAGCCGCAGGGCGTCAGCGTGAAGTGGGTCGAGTTCTCCTCGGGTCCGCCGATGATGGAGGCGATGAATGTCGGCAGCGTCGATTACGGCGCGGTCGGCGATTCCCCGCCGATCTTCGCGCAGGCCGCGGGCGCGGCCATCGTCTATGCCGCCGCGCAGCCCATCATCAATGGCTCCGGCATCCTGGTGCCGCAGAATTCGGCAATCACCGCCATCGCCGATCTCAAGGGTAAGCGGGTCGGCTTCACCAAGGGATCCAGCGCGCACAACGTCGTGATCCAGACGCTGGAGAAGGCCGGGCTGACCTATGACGACATCACCCCGGTCTATCTGACGCCGCCGGACGCAGGTCCTGCCTTTGCCAATGGCGGCATCGATGCCTGGGCGATCTGGGATCCGTATTTTGCGATCGCCGAGACCAGGCAGAACGGTCGCATTCTGGTCAAGAGCAGCGATATCACCAAGACCAACGCGTTCTACATCGCCAACCGCGATTTCGCGAACAAGCACGGTGCCCTCCTGCAGCAGATCGTCGATGTCACGACATCGACGGCGAAATGGGCAGAGGCGCACCCCGACGAGGTCGCGAAATCGCTGGCCGCCGTCACCGGCGTGCCGCTGGATATCCAGACCATCGCGGCAAAGCGCGCCGGCTTCTCGGTCGGCCCCGTGACCGACGACATCATTGCGACCCAGCAGGGCGTCGCCGACCGCTTCTTCAAGCTCGGCCTGATCCCAAGGCAGATCGCGATCCGCGACATCGTCTGGCGCAACACCCAGACCTGATCGGCGCGTTTGGTCAATTCATATGCAGAGGACATTCCCATGACGCGTTTATTTCGGCGCTGGGTCGCCCGCGCGGTGCTGTCGGTCAGCATCGTCGCCGCCACCGTCGGCGCCTCCTACGGCCAGGAGAAAGTCGTCCGCATCGGCTATCAGAAATACGGCAAGCTGGTGCTGCTGAAGAGCAAGGGCTCGCTCGAGGAGAAGCTGAAATCAGTCGGCACCAAGGTGGTGTGGACCGAGTTTCCGTCCGGGCCGCCGCTGCTTGAAGCGCTCAATGTCGGCGCGATCGATTTCGGCAACACCGGCGAGGCGCCGCCGATCTTCGCGCAGGCCGCCGGCGCACCGATCCAGTATGTCGCCTATGAGCCGCCGGCGCCGAAAGGCGAGGCGATCCTGGTGCCGAAGGACAGTCCGATCAAGTCGGTCACCGATCTGAAGGGCAAGAAGGTCGCGCTGAACAAGGGCTCCAATGTCCACTATCTGCTGGTGAAGGCGCTGGAGAAAGCCGGCGTCAAATATTCCGAGATCGAGCCGGTGTTCCTGGCGCCGGCCGATGCACGCGCGGCGTTCGAGCGCGGCGCGGTCGATGCCTGGGTGATCTGGGATCCGTTCCAGGCCGCGGCGGAAGCTGCGACCGGCGCCCGCACCGTTGCAGACGGCACCGGCATCGTCGCGAACTATCAATTCTACTTCGCCTCGAAGAAGTTCCTGCAGACCGATCCGAAGATCGTCGAGCTCGTGCTGGCGCAGCTGAGCGAGGTCGATGACTGGGCCAAGGGCGACATCCACGCCGTCGCCGAACAGCTCGCGCCGAGCATCGGCCTGTCGGTCCCGGTGGTCGAGGTCGCGCTGAAGCGGCAGGCCTACGGCATCAAGCCGGTCACCGACACCGTGATCGCGGATCAGCAACAGGTCGCCGACACGTTCTTCGCGCTCGGCCTGATCCCCAAACAAATCAAGATTTCCGACGTCGCATGGAGACCGGGCACGTGAGCACCGCAACCAACGCCAACATCCTCTGGTTCCTGCCGACCCACGGCGACAGCCGTTATCTCGGCACGTCGATTGGCGGCCGCGAGGTGAACTTCAACTATCTGCGGCAGATCGCGCAGGCCGCGGACCAGCTCGGCTATTACGGCGTGCTGCTGCCGACCGGGCGGAGCTGCGAGGACTCCTGGGTGGTGGCATCAGCCGTCGCGCCCTGGACTGAGCGCCTGCGCTATCTGGTGGCGGTCAGGCCCGGCCTGCAGTCGCCGAGCGTCGCTGCACGGATGACCGCGACCTTGGACCGGCTGTCGAACGGCCGCCTGCTGATCAACGTCGTCACCGGCGGCGATCCGATCGAGAACAAGGGCGACGGCATCTTCCTCGACCACGACGAACGCTACGCGGTGACGCGCGAGTTCCTCAACGTCTACAGCGATCTGCTGGCAGGCAAGACGGTCAATGTCGAAGGCAAGCACATCCGGATCGAGGATGGCCGCCTGCTGTTCAATCCGGTGCAGTCGCCGCGCCCGCCGCTGTATTTCGGCGGCTCGTCGGACGCCGGCATAGACGTCGCGGTCGACACCGTCGACAAATACCTGACCTGGGGCGAGCCGCCGGCGCAGGTCGCCGAGAAGATCGCCAAGGTGAAGGCTGTTGCCGCGCAACGCGGCCGCAAGCTCTCGTTCGGCATCCGCCTGCATGTGATCGTGCGCGAGACCAACGCGGAGGCGTGGCGCGCCGCCGACGAACTGATCCAGTACGTCACCGACGACACCATCGTTGCCGCGCAGAAGATCTTCGCGCGGATGGATTCGGTCGGCCAGCAGCGCATGGCGCAGCTGCATGGCGGACGGCGCGACAAGCTCGAGATCAGCCCGAACCTCTGGGCCGGCGTCGGCCTGGTGCGCGGCGGCGCCGGCACCGCGCTGGTCGGCGATCCGCAGACCGTCGCCGCGCGGATCAAGGAGTATCAGGACGTCGGCGTCGATACCTTCATCATGTCGGGCTACCCGCATCTCGAGGAAGCCTATCGGTTCGGCGAGCTGGTGTTCCCGCTGCTGTCGCTGGCGCAGCCGGGCAACGTGACGCCGATCCGCGTCAACACCGGGCCGTTCGGAGAAACCATCGGCAACGACTACCGTCCGCAGAAGCAGGCATCGCAATCATGAGTCTCATTGACAGTCTTCCGCGCGTCGGCGCGCCCAAGCTACCGAAGGTCGACGGCCTGATCCCCTGGATCGTGCCGCTTGCGATCGTGCTGGTCTGGCAGCTTGCCTGCGTCACCGGTTTTGTTCCCTCGCGCGTGCTGCCGGCGCCGACCGATGTCGCGCTCGCCGGGTGGAAGCTGCTGCTCTCGGGCGAACTGGTTCGCAACATCTGGGTCAGCTTCTGGCGTGCCTCGATCGGCTTCGTGATCGGTGGCGGTATCGGCTTTGCGTTCGGGCTCGCCAACGGGCTGTCGCAGCTCTCGGCGAAGCTCACCGACACCACGCTGCAGATGGTGCGCAACATCCCGCATCTGGCGCTGATCCCGCTCGTCATCCTGTGGTTCGGCATCGACGAGTCGGCAAAGCTGTTCCTGGTCGCGCTCGGCGTGTTCTTCCCGATCTATCTCAACACGCTGCACGGTATCCGCACCGTCGATCCGCAGCTGATCGAGATGGGCCGCATCTACGGCATGACTGACGGCGAGCTGTTCCGCCGGGTGATCTTCCCGGGTGCGCTGCCCTCGATCTTCGTCGGGCTGCGCTTCGCGCTCGGCATCATGTGGCTGACGCTGATCGTCGCCGAGACGATCGCGGCCTCGTCCGGCCTCGGCTACATGGCGATGCAGGCGCGCGAGTTCATGCTGATCGACGTCGTCGTGCTCTCGATCCTGATCTACGCCTTGCTCGGCAAGCTCGCCGACAGCGCCTCGCGGGCGCTGGAGCGGCTGACCCTGTCGTGGCACCCCGCCTTCCAGAAGAAGTGAGAATGAGAATGCAAGAAGCGCTTCGTTTCCAGCCCGTCGACGCCGAACCGGTTGACCACGCCGACATTGTCGTGAAGGCGCGGCATTTGCGGCGCGTGGCGGAAGGCGCGGCTCGCGGCCTGTCGCTGACCATCCGCGGCTTGCGCAAGGCGTTCGGCGACAATGAGGTGCTGCGCGGCGTCGACCTGCACATCCCGGCCGGCCAGTTCGTCGCGATCGTCGGCCGCAGCGGCTGCGGCAAGAGCACGCTGCTGCGCCTGATCGCCGGCCTCGACGCGCCGACGGCAGGAAGCATCGCCTTCGGTGAAGAACCTCGGGCGCAGGATGTCCGCGTCATGTTCCAGGAGCCGCGCCTGCTGCCCTGGGCGCGGGTGCTGTCCAATGTCGAGGTGGGGCTGGGGCGCGAGCGCTCATCTGCCGACGCGCAGGCGCGCGCCGAGCGCGCGCTGGTCGAGGTCGGCCTCGGCGACAAGCGCGGGGAGTGGCCGGCGGTGCTCTCCGGCGGCCAGAAGCAGCGCGTGGCCCTGGCGCGGGCGCTGGTCTCCCAGCCGCGCGTGCTGGCGTTCGACGAGCCGCTCGGTGCGCTCGATGCGCTGACCCGGATCTCGATGCAGCAATTGCTGGAGCGGGTCTGGCGCGACCAGGGTTTTACCGCGATCCTGGTGACGCACGATGTCGCCGAGGCGGTCGCGCTCGCCGACCGGGTGCTGGTCATCGAGGACGGCCGGATCGCCGAGGATGTCACGATCGACCTGCCGCGGCCGCGCCGGCGCGGTTCGGCCGAGCTCGCCGCGCTGGAAGGCGAGATCCTGAAGCACCTGCTCGAGGGCAGCGAAGACACGTCCGATCTGTGAGGTCGCCATGAATTCCGTTGTCCGTAATGTTTCGATCGAGCCCGCGGTCTCCGCCACCGAGTTCCGCGGCGCGATGCGCCATCTGACCGGCGGTGTTAGCGTCATCACGGCCGGCCGGGGCAAGGAAATCTCGGGAATGACGGTGACATCGGTGTCGTCGCTGTCGGTCGAGCCGCCGTCGCTGGTCGTCAGCATCAACCGCGCTGCCTCGTCATGGCCGCTGATCGCGCGCCATGGCGTGTTCGGCGTCAACATCCTGACCGCGGATCAGCTCGAGATCGCCGAGCGTTTCACCGGCAAGGGCGGCCTGAAGGGCGCCGACCGGTTCACTGGAGCCGAATGGACGACGCGCGCCTCAGGCGCGCCGTTGCTGGTCGGGGCACTGGCTGCGATCGACTGTGAGGTCGAGGAGGTCATCGAGCGGCATTCGCACGCGATCGTCATCGGTCGCGTGCTCGATGTGATCGCATCGGAGCGCACCGCCGCGTTGGCGTATTGGCACGGCGAATACGTCGCGATCGACCGCGACGAAGACGCCGCCAGGCTGGCCGAGGTCAGCCTGCCGTCACGTCACGTTCATCCCCGGCGCGTGCGCTAGCACCCGTTGCTGGTCCGGATCAGCCTTTAGAAGACTGCGCTCAGCGACGCCGGGCTGTCGATGATCACATTGCTGCCGCGGACGCCGGCCCATACGGCCTGGATGGTCTGAGCCGAATTGCCCAGTGGAATGCCGACGACGAGCGTGGTCGGGATGCGGCCAAAGCTCGACGGGGTCTCGTTATAGGTGAAGCTCGCGACCACCGGCGAGACCGCGCCATTGACGGTGATGCCGAACATGCCGCCCGGGATATCGTTGCCGGTGGCGTAGGGATTCGGAACGTTGAGGGTGATGATCGCGGTGGTGCCGACGCCCTCCGGGATCGTCAGGCTGAGGCCTTGCATCGCCGTGAACGTCGCGGAGGTGGTGGACAGGGTGCCGCTGGTCTGCGCGTAAAGGGCCATATCACTCTCCAGTTGTCTAAAATAGAAACACAATAGGAGATTGAATAAGGCAACCGCCCGCGCGGCATGTTGGCCGTGGCGCTTTGCCGGCAAGCGCACTAAAAGCCGCGGATGTTTCGGAGACGTGACGGTTCGATGAAGCGCGTGGGAGCTTGGCTGTTCTATCTCGTCGGCGCAATCGCGGTCGCGTATCTTGCGCTCTATGCGTATGTGACCTTCACCGGCCGCGACATCACACCCGGCGATCCGATCCGGATCTTTCGCAAGCCCGATGCGCCCAACTATTCGTGAGGCGCGGCAGTCGCGGCGGGATCGCCCCACCGCTCCTCTTTCTCAGCCGGCGCTCGCCATGCGCTGATAGTCGGGCGCGCCATTGCCGGCCGGGGTGATGGGGATGCCGCCGTCGGCATATTCGTTCAGCTTGTTGCGGAGCGTGCGGATCGAGATGCCGAGGATGTTGGCGGCATGGGTGCGGTTGCCGAGGCAGTGCTTCAGCGTTTCCAGGATCAGATCGCGTTCGACGTCGGCAACGGTGCGGCCGACCAGCGCGCGGGTGACCTGCTCGGCGGCCAGCGTGGCGTGCGCGACTGCGGGTGCGGTCTTGGCGAGGTCGAGACGGTCGCCATCGGGGGTCAGGATCGCGTCCGCACCGATCTCGTCGCCCTGCGCCATCAGGACCGAGCGATGGATGGTGTTCTCGAGCTCGCGGACGTTGCCCTGCCAGCGATTCGCGGTCAGGACGCGGCGGGCCTCAGTCGAGATCGGGCGGATCGCTACGCCGTTGGCCTCGGCATATTTCTTGGCAAAATGCTGCGCCAGTTCGAGGATGTCGGCCGGACGATCGCGCAGCGGCGGGATCTTCAGATTGACGACGTTGAGGCGGAACAGCAGGTCCTCGCGGAAGCTGCCTTCGCGCACCGCCTCCGACAGATTGCGGTTCGAGGTCGCGATGATGCGGATGTCGACCGGAACCGGCTTGGTGCCGCCGACGCGGTCGATCACGCGCTCCTGGATCGCGCGCAGCAGCTTGGACTGCAGCCGGACATCCATCTCGGAGATTTCGTCGAGCAGCAGCGTGCCGCCGGTCGCTTCCTCGAATTTGCCGATGCGGCGGGCCACCGCGCCGGTGAAGGCGCCTTTCTCATGGCCGAACAGTTCGGATTCCAGCAGGTGCTCGGGGATCGCCGCGCAGTTGATCGAGATGAACGGCCGCTTGGCGCGGGCCGAGCGGGAATGGACATAGCGCGCCAGCACCTCCTTGCCGGTGCCGGACTCGCCGGTGATCATCACGGAGGCGTCGGAGCCCGCGATCTGCTGCGCGAGCTTGATCACCCGGCCCATCGCCTCGTCGCGATAAATCAGGTCGCGCGCGTCGTTGGCGACCGCGGCGAGCACCGCTGCGATCAGCTCGGGGTCGGGCGGCAGCGGGATGTATTCCTTGGCGCCGGCATGGATCGCGGCGACCGCGGCGCGGGCATCGTTGGAGATGCCGCAGGCGACGATCGGCACGTGGATGTGTTCGGCCTCGAGCCGCATCACGAGGTCGCGGATGTCGAGGCCGACATCGACCAGCAGGAGGTCGGCGCCCTTGCCGCTGCGCAGCACGTTCATCGCCTGCTCGGCGGCCTCGGCGTGGGTCACCGAGGCGCCGTTATCCATCGCGATCTTGGTCGCGGTCGTGAGCTGGCCCTTCAGGGTGCCAACGATGAGAAGCCGCATGATGATCTCCTGTTCGTCTGGTCGCGCAGGTTCCGCGCGCTACCGTCTGGTTGTTACGAGCGTTCTGCCTTGATGATTTCGGTCATGGTCACGCCGAGCTTGTCTTCCACCAGCACCACTTCACCACGCGCCACCAGGCGGTTGTTGACGTAGATATCGATCGCCTCGCCGACGCGGCGGTCGAGCTCGAGCACGGTGCCCGGTCCGAGCTTCAGCAGGTCGCCGACGTCCATCTTGGAGCGGCCGAGCACCGCCGAGACCTGCACCGGCACGTCGAACACGGCCTCGAGATCGGCGGCGATGCGCGCGGCATTTTCGTCCTCGTTGTAGCCGATGTCGTCGATCCCGGGCGCGTCGGCGGCGTTGAGATCGGGAAGCGGGACTTGGGTGTCGGTGTCGCTCATGGTTCAGCCCTCAATCCTTCAGCCGGTCTGGCTGCGGGACGCCAGATAGCGCCCGACGAGTTCGTTGATCTTGCCTTCGATCGCGGCGCGCTCCAGCACCACGCCGCCGTCGGCCCATTCGATCCGGCAGTCGCCGGTCGCAATCGTGGGCTCGGCGAGGATGACCAGCCGGCCCTGGAAGCCGGAATGCGCTGCGACCCGCTCGATATTGTCCTGCGCCGCCTCGTAGAGCGCGTCATTGATGCGGACCACGAGATGCGGCGTCGCCACCAGATGCGAGAAGCAGTCGGAGACCAGCGCCGTGATCTCGCCGAGCGGCTCGCGTGCGACCAGTTCGGAGCAGAGCTTGCGGGCGACCGCGACCGCGACATCGACGGCCTCGGTTTCCATCCGGGTCTCGATGCCGGCGAAGCGGGCGGCGATGCCCTTGATCGCGGTGCCGATCTCTTCCAGCGCCTGCGCCGCGCGGCGGTCGCTCTCGACCTTGGCCTCGCGCAGCGCCGCCTCATAGCCGGCGCGATAGGCCCGCGCCTCGGCGTCGGCGACCTTCTGCGCGACCTCAGCCGGGGTCGGGGCGCGCTCGCGCGAACGGTCTGGCGCCGAGAAGTCTGTGTCGAACAGGAATTTTGCGGGCGCGGCCATCAGTACACCAGCTCGTCGTCGGCGCGGTTCTTGGTCAGGGTGATCTCGCCGCGGGCGGCGAGGTCCTTGGCGAGGTTGACCAGCAGCGCCTGGGCCTCGTCGACGTCGCGCAGGCGCACCGGGCCCATCGCGGCCATGTCGTCCATCAGCATCTTGCCGGCGCGGGAGGACATGTTGCCGAGGAAGAAGCTGCGCACCTCCTCGTTGGCGCTCTTCAGCGCGACGCCGAGCTTGTCCTTGTCGATGTTGCGCATCAGCGTCTGGGCCGAGGCGGAATCGAGCTTGATCAGGTCGTCGAAGGTGAACATCAGCGCCTTGATGCGCTCGGCGGATTCGCGATTTTCCTCTTCCAGCGAGGTGATGAAGCGGGTCTCGGTCTGGCGGTCGAAATTGTTGAAGATCTCGGCCATCACCTCATGGGCGTCGCGGCGGCGGGTCTGCGACAGGTTGGACATGAACTCGGTGCGCAGCGTCTGCTCGACGCGCTCGATCACTTCCTTCTGCACCGCCTCCATCCGCAGCATGCGGCCGACCACGTCGAGCGCGATGTCCTCGGGCAGGATCGCCAGCACGCGCGCGGCGTGTTCCGGCTTCAGTTTCGACAGCACCACGGCGATGGTCTGCGGGTATTCGTTCTTGAGGTAGTTGGCGAGCACCTCTTCCTGCACGTTGGAGAGCTTCTCCCACATGTTGCGCCCGGCGGGCCCGCGGATCTCGTCCATGATGCCGGTGACGCGCTCGGCCGGCAGATATTGCTGCAGCAGCCGTTCGGTGGCGTCGAAATTGCCCATCAGCGCGCCGGAGGCCGACATCCGCGAGACGAATTCCAGCATCAGGTCCTCGACCACGTCGGCCTCGACGGTGCCGAGCGTCGACATGTGGACCGACAGCTCGCGGACCTCCTCGTCGTCGAGCATCGACCAGATCTTGCCGCCATATTGCTCGCCGAGCGCGAGCATCAGGATCGCGGCGCGCTTCGGGCCGGGCAGCGGCTTGCCCTTGGGCCGGGCGCTCTGCCGGTTCGCCAGCGTCGAGAGGACGGTGGCGATGTCGTTGGCGTTGGTGGTCTGGGGTACGGCGGCCATGTCAGTTCTCTACCGGCTCGCTCAGCCATTGACGGACGATGGAGACGGTTTCGTTCGGATTGCGCTCGGCGAGTTCGCCGACCCGGTGCACGGCCTGGGCGTGGACCTGGCCCTGGATCTGGGCGACGTCGATCAACTGTGCCGCGCCGCTGCTGCTCGGGATCAGCGCCTGGCCGGATGCACCGGCGCTCTCGGCATGGGCTTCGGCCAGTGCGGGCAGGCCCGCGCCGCCGCCGAGCGCCGGGATCACGTCTGCCGCCACGATGCGCTTGACCAGCGGGCGGACCACCATGAACAGCACGACGAGGCCGAGCATCATCATGACGCCGAGCTCGATGACGTACATCACGTCATCCTTGGTGAATTGCAGCATGCCGAGCAGGCCGGTCGGCTCTGGGATCGGCTGCGCGGTCGGCGGCTCGGCGAAGCGGAGGTTGACGACCTCGACCTGGTCGCCGCGCTTCTGGTCGAAGCCGATCGCAGAGCGGACCAGGGCGGCGATGCGGTCGAGCTGCTCCTTGGTGCGGTCCTGGTAGACCATCTCGCCTTTTTCGTTCTTGGCGTAGGCGCCGTCGACCAGCACCGCGACCGAGATGCGGTTGACGCGGCCGGCCTCGGTCACCTCGGTCTTGGTGGTGCGGGAAATCTCGTAATTGTTGGTTTCCTCGCTCTTCTTGCTCTGGTCGCGGGCGCGGGCGGCGTTGTCCTGGTTCTGGTTGCCCGGCAATTCGTTGTTGACGGTGACTTGGCCGGAATTGTCGGCGGTGAGGCTCGATTCCTCGCGGGTCTGGGTCGAGCGCAGCACGCGGCCTTCGGGGTCGAACTTGTCCGAGGTCTGGGTGATCTTGTTGTAGTCGAAGTCCGCGGAGAGCTGGACGCGGGCGCGCCCGGCGCCGACCACCGAGGAGACGATGTCCTCGACCTGCTTGCGCATCCGCTTTTCGAAGGCGGCGCGTCGCTCGTCGCCGACCGCGGCATCGGCATCGGATTGGGCGCCGTCGGCGAGCAGCTGGCCGGCCTCGTCGACGATCGAGACCCGCTGCGGCTTCAGCCCGTTGACGGCGGAGGCGACGACGTGGCGGATCGCGCGGATCTGCTGCGGCTCCAGCGCGCCGCGCACCCGGAGCACGATCGAGGCCGATGGTTCCGGCGTCTCGCGCGAGAACAGCGGCTTTTCCGGCAGCACGAGGTGAACGCGCGCGGCCTGGACGCGGTCGATGGCGCGGATGGTGCGGGCGAGCTCGCCCTCCAGCGCCCGCAGATGATTGATGTTCTGGACGAAGCTCGTGGTGCCGAGCGCGTCCGACTTGTCGAAGATCTCGTAGCCGACGCCGCCGCCCTTGGGCATGCCGCCCTCGGCGAGCTTCATCCGGAGCCGCGTCACCTTGTCCTTCGGCACCATGATCGCGGCGCCGTCGCTGCGCAGCTCGAACGGGATCGCCTGGCGCTCCAGCTCCTTGATAATGGCCGAGGAATCCTCGGTCGACAGGTCGGTGAAGAGGGTGGTCATCTGTGGCGTGGTGACGCGCATGATGACGAACGCGAAGAAACCGATCAGGGCCGCGGTGACCGCAACCATGGCCGCGAGGCGGGCCGCACCAAGACCTCTGAAGAAAGCAACCAGACTTTGCACCAACGGCCCCCAGGGATTCGGCCCACGCGGGTCCGACTGGGCAAATATTGCCTAGGGTATGGTTTCCATATGGTTAACGAAGGTTAAGAACCGCGGCAAAAACGCGGACATGAAAAAAACCGGCTTCGCAAAGCGAGGCCGGTTTTCGTCAAATACCACTCTTTAGGAGAAACTTACTGCCGGTACTGCTGGATACGTGTGGTGCGCAGTCCGGCCAGACCATGCTGGTCGATGGAGAACTGCCAGGAAAGGAACTCATCGACGGTCAACGTGTAGCGGCTGCAAGCCTCCTCAAGGGAGAGCAGGCCGCCGCGGACCGCAGCGACGACTTCGGCCTTGCGGCGGATGACCCACCGCTTGGTACCGGGGGCCGGCAGGTCCGCAATCGTTAACGGGCTGCCGTCAGGCCCGATGACGTATTTCACCCTCGGGCGATGGGGTTCTGTCATGGCGTACTCACAAACTCTCAACCACTGAACTCGCGATAGGTAACCTACGCCCACCGGTTTAAAATTTGCCTAAGCCCAAGCGTTCAATACGAATCTCGTTGGAACGGCCGGGAACAGGGCGGCGGACGGGGCGCTTGGGAGCCGCGCGGTGCCGGTTGTGGGCCTCTTGTCGGGCAGCGGAACAAGCTGCATCCCTCTCCCTAACCCTCCCCCGCAAGGGGGGAGGGAACCCGTCCGCCAGTGCGTCCCTCACATGTAATTGGGTTGCTCAACGTGAGATGAGCACACTTATCGGGCTCCCTCCCCCCTTGAGGGGAGGGTTGGGGAGAGGGGTGGCCCCGGGCGAGATGATCAATTGAAACTCGCTTTCGCAATCTCGTCGCGCGTCACGACGTGTGACGAAAGATTGCCGGACGGACCGTCATCACTTCTCTTTGACAACAGCGTAGCGCCGTAACGACGCGCTCTCCCTTGCGTAGGAGTCGTTGTCCGCTCACCGCAGGTGGGCGCGTTTCCCAATCACTCCATCCGAGCACTTGTCATGATGATGAACAGACGCACTTTCTCGACCGCCTTGCTTGCCGGAGCGGCAGCTTCGCTGGTGTCCTCGCGCGGCATCGCCGCAACGCAGCCGCCGGTGAAGGCGCGCAACGTCGTGCTGGTGCACGGCCTGTTCGCCGACGGCTCGTGCTGGTCCGAGGTCATTCCGCGCTTGCAGGCCGCGGGGCTCAATGTGACATCCGTGCAAAATCCGTTGACCACGCTGCCGGAAGCGGTCGCATCGGCGCAGCGTGTGCTCGATCGCCAGGATGGCCCGACCGTTCTGGTCGGCCATTCCTTCTCCGGCATGATCGTCACCGAGGCCGGCGTGCATCCGAATGTTTCGGCGCTGGTCTATGTCGCCGCGCGCGCACCCGATGCGGATGAGGACTACACCGCGTTGGCCAAAACCTACCCGACGCCGCCCGCGAGCGCCGGCATCGTGTTCGATGGCGACGAGGGCCGGCTGAGCGAAGAGGCGTTCCTGCGCGATTTCGCCGGCGACATCCCGGAAGCCAAGGCGAAGGTGCTCTATGCCGTGCAGCAGCCGTTCCACAAGCAATTGCTGGCAGGCAAGACCAGCCACGCGGCCTGGCGCAGCAAGCCGAGCTACTACGCCGTCTCGGCCGAGGACCGCACGATCAATCCGGATCTCGAACGCTTCATGGCCAAGCGGATGGGCGCGACCACGATCGAGGTGAAGGCCAGTCATCTTGCGCTGATCTCGCAGCCCGAGCCGATTGCGCGGCTGATCCTCGAGGCCGCGGGCCGGTCGGAGTGAGTGTCGGCGGCAAGCGTGCTTCGGCAGCGAACTCCGTTTCGCCTCTCCCCGCGTGTGGGGAGAGGTCGGAATGGTTGCGTCGCGAATGCGTGTGCGGCCGAACGTGGCAAACAGCCGATGTCCGGCACGATCCAAATTTCATCAAGGGCAGTACGTCGACGGAGCGGTGACGGCTCTCAGCTGTGCATCAAGAACGGTCCTGCGTGCGCGATCCTCAACCTTCTGATTTGTAGCGGCGGTGGGCATTTTCCGATCAACTGCGCCCACCACAGGCTTGCGCTTGGTGCTGAGCGCGTTCAGGAGCGCCGCGACGGCGGTCATCATCAAGACGCCGCCGAGACTGAGCGCGATCTGCATCGCAGGCCGGTTCGAGATGTTGAACAGATCAAACTGGCTGACCAGCGCCAGGAGGACGCCGAGGCAATAGATCGGTAGCGAATTCTCGCCGCAGCACCGCGCGCCACGCAGCATCGGCGTCGATAGTCCTCGCCAACCCGCGGGAACGAGCCATGACGCCACGATCGCGAGAGCCAGGAAATGCAGCAGCCGCAACGGGCTCAGATTCGATTTGTCCAATGGAAATAGCAGGTCCGTCAAAGCCTGCGGCACCACCGGCTTGACGTGCTGGCCGAGTGCAAGAACCAGGCTCATCGCGAGAAAGAGAGTGGAAAGGACCAGCGCAGGGCGCGACGTTATCCAATCCCGGATTGTGTTCCCCTCGATGACGTACCATGCGCCCAGTACGACCAGAAACTGCCATGCCAGCGGGTTGAAGAACCAGACGCCGTCGGGCCAGGCGGGAACGTGCCAGCCGAAGACGTGCACCAGCGCATAAAGCAACAGCGAAAGGCCAAGCGTCACGTTTGGTGCGCGCAGCAGCAGCCACAACAACGGTGCGAACAACACGTGGCAGATCACAAAGACTGGCAAGACATCGGTATTGACAGGGCGGAATTGCAGGATTGCGGCGTGCGCAAGCGTCGCGCCCGGACGCTCGAACAGAACCCGCGTATTGCTGTCGTCGGCGAGACGATCGCTGCCCGCGACGTAGACGAGCACGGCGCAAGCGAGCGCGAGCAAGAGAAAGGCGGCATAGATATCCCATCCCCGCCGCAGCGAACGGCCGATCATGCCTCTCCAGCCGTCACGCTGACGTGCTCCGCCGTAGGCCAGCGCGCAGGTCACGCCCGAAATGAACATGAATATTTCGGCGGCATCGCAGAAGCCGTAGTTGCGCAGCGTCAGCCAGCTTCCGACGTTATTTGGAATGTGGTCGAGAAAGATCCACCATAACGCGATCCCGCGGCAGACGTCGATGCGCGGGTCGCGGTCGGTCGATCTGAATTCCGGCGGAGTTTCGCCGATCAATCGCTTCGAGGTGTGGGTTCGGTCATGCATCTGTCGATCTGTCTGGCATGCGCACGGCCACGTCGGGCACAGCATCCATGGGATGCTGCGAGCGGGCGCGTGCCGGACCAGCCTCCGGTCAAGCCTTAGGATTGGACGCTCCAGCTACCCGAGGGTTGGCGGCGCTTTCGCCGGCCAGCCGCAATCAAGGGGCCCGGAACGATCGCCGTCTTCCGGCGGCGCCTGCAGGACTTCGCCGACGAGCGGTATCAAAAGCTGCTTTCGCATTTCGGCGAGGCGAGCACGACAGTACTCGTGATAAAGCATGTCGAATATGATGGACATGATCGAACGCCTTCCTGATCACTGAGGTTGACTTCCCACGTGACAGATTTCGACCATTTCAACCGGCGGCCAAAAGCCAACAGTGCCGCCGGCATTTTATGTCCGACAAATTCTGCTTAGCGATTTGGCCAAAGCAGCGAAATAAAATCGGTATCAGCAATCTTTCAAAAATGACCTGCCCGCGGCTCCGTAAACCGGATCAATTGCGAACAGGGGCATCAACTGCTCTACGCGCGTCGCCAAGGATGTCCAATGAATCCGATGGCGGCAATTACAGATAGAGCCATCACGACCGTCTCCTCCTAAGGGAGAAAATAAAGGCCGCGACTTTCCCGATCAGTATAAACGTAATATTCTGACCGGCACGTGAACCAGTTCACATCTGCATCGATCACAGGCAAATCAGACTAGCAGATCGATAGCATGGCTTCTTGGACTTGCGCGCACGACCCTGAGAAGGCCGGTGCGTGAATTGCAAAATGCAGACATTGAAAATGGTGTGCCGCAGCATTTCATCCTGATGCTCTGTGAAGGCTGGAGGTCCCATGCCTACGGACGCAGCCGATTTTGCATCGTATCGATTTTCGACGCGCGACCTTCCGGAGCGTATTCGTCTCCCTCTATGGCGCGAGCACTTTGGGCGATGCGTCGTGCACGCCGACATCGAGCCGCTGTCGAACACTCCGATCCAGGCCGATGCGTCGCTGCAGGCGATTCAGGGCCTGCGCATGCTCGCGCTAAAGGGCACTTCGATGCGCTTCAAGCGCTTGCAGGCGAACCTTGCCGATGGCGATGATTCCGTCGGCCTCATCTTCTGCTCTCCCGGCAGAAGTCAGCTATCGCAGCGCGGCCGCCAAGTTGAGCTTCGCGCGGGCGATGCAATCGCAATTCTGCATTCCGAGCCCGCCAGCGTTATCTATGTCGATGGATTGCAATTCGGTCTAGCGGTGCCGCGCGCGGAGCTTGAGCAGCGCGTATCGGGTGTCGAAAGCCTGGCCATGCGGCCGATTGGGCACCGAGCGGAAGCATTCCGGCTATTCGCGACATATCTGAAGTCCGTGCTCAAGGCGAGAGCACTGACCGCCCCGAAACTTCGTCATACGGTCGTGACTCACATCCATGATCTCGTCGCACTGGCGATCGACGAGTGTCCTGCCTTGGGCGAGAGCGGCGCGAGCGCCGTCGTGGCTGCGCGGCACAATGCAGCCCTCGACTACATCACCATACACTTTCAGGAGCCTGGGCTCAGCGTTCAAACGGTCGCCCGTTGCCAGGGCATCTCGCCGCGCTATCTACAGCGCCTGATGGCGTCGTCCGGAACGTCGTTCACCGAGCGCCTGAATGAATTGCGTCTCCAGCGGGCGCTCGAATTGCTAACCGGGTCTCACGCCGGCCGTCAGCGGATTTCCGATATCGCGCTGGAGGTTGGTTTCTCGGATGTTTCGCATTTCAACCGCTTGTTCCGAATTCGCTTCGGCGATTCTCCGCGCGGCGTTCGGCTTGCCCGAAAGGCGGCCAGCTGCGCCGTGCTAACGTGATCGGCACGTGCATGCCCGCCTTTATCGCGGGGGTGCCGGCCGCCAGGACAGGTCGTCGGACCAAAGGTAGATCGCGATCGCTGCCAGGCACAAGGCGATGCCGATCCAGAACACCGGCGAGTGATGGATGGGTCGTCGATCGCTAGGAGCTCGCTTCATTCGATCAACTCATTGCGCGGGAGTATCGAGGTCGGCGCTATCTGGAACCGAGAGTGTCGCTCAGGCAGGCCGCTCCTTGCAAGACATCCCTTGCGAGAGCCCACGCCGCAGCTGACGCGGTTGCATCGGTTGCAAAGCAGAGTGAGCTAGCTCACGGCGCGTGCGCGCGTCACGCATCATTGTTGGGGCGTCGCATCGGAGCGACGAATGGAAAACGAAGGACCCCGACATCATGGCCAATATTGACCACAAGCAAGGCACCTATACGATTGCCGCCAATGCGAGCCAGCCGTTCACCTTCTGGTGGGGCAAGGATTCGAAAGCGCCGAACGAGTTTTTCGACGTGTCGATCGCGCCGCATTTCGAGAAGAACCAGACCTCGATGGAGCCCCTGCACGAAACCGACCGGGCCGTGTACTGGGATCACCGCGGCGGTGTCGGCGTCGTCCTGATCCTGACCTTGCAGAATCGCAACAATTTTCCGGTGACGTTCGAGGCCAATCACGTCCGCATCTATTGATGCGGCGCGCACATGGAGCGGGCCGCGCCGGTTGCGCGGCCGGCGCAGGCCAGACCTGTCAGCCTTGACTGGCGTTCGGGGTTCGTGAGCGCGGCGAGACAGCCTCGCACCCGGTCATTCCACTCCGGCTGCGTTGCTACTCGCCGGCAGTCGGCGGCAGCCGTTCCCGAAGCGCTGCGATCTCGAGCATGACGGTGATGGCGATGGTCCTGAGGCGCGCATTCTCGGTCATTGTCTCGGCAAGCTGCGGGTGGGGTGCCCCGGCATGGCTTGGAGTGGTCTGGGCGCGTTCTGGCGGTGTCGGGCGTGTCGGGGTCACAGGCTAGCTCTTGCCGGCGGTCAAGGCGCGCAGCCCGGGCAGCTGCGGAGTTTCAGGGCGGAAGCGGCGTTCAAACGCGGAATATGAAGATAACGTCCGCTTGCTTACAGGAAGCTGACGTGTCGCAATTTATTGCTGTTTATGTCTGCCGATGTTGCTTGGGAAGCATAGGGCCTTGGCACTGATTTGCCCGCCGGCGAAAGCCCCTGGCGCAAAAATATTTCGCTTCATCCGAAATGCAACTCAATGTATGGTTCGCCCGTCTCACCTGATCGAGGGGCGCTGCGCATCGTCACGGGTGTTGCGGTGAGATGCGGTGGACGCTGATCGCGCAGTCGACGAATGCGGGTGAAGCGGACGGTGAAGTCGTGTGGTCCTGACGCCCTAGGGGCCGGTGTCTCCCGCGAGATGCGAAGCATCTTCGCGAGACGGTGACAACCAAGCCCAGTCTCGCCGGGGAGAGCACGAAATAAGCTGTAACCCATCGCGCAGGGAAAGCCGGGTTGCTCCGGTTACACCTGTGGTCCTACCCCCGAGCTTCCTACCATTGCTCGGGGCCCATGGGTGCGATCGGCACCCGGCTTTCCCTGCGCCCTCTGCGAGAGGAGAGGGCGGAACGAGAAGCAAAGCTCGGACGATTCACGTCGCGAGGATGCGGATGTGTGACTTACAGGCCATGCCGCATATTCAGTGTCGTCCCTGCGAAAGCAGGGACCCATAACCACCGAAGTTCTTTGTTGTGCGTTGCTGCTATGACGAGTCCCGTCAACAACACCCGCCGCGGAGTTGATGGTGTGGACGGCCCCCTACGGCATCAGTGTGCCAGAATGAGGTTGTCTAGATCTCATACATGGGAGCCGTCCGTGAACCAGATTATCCGCATTGGGATGGATACGTCGAAGCATATTTTTGTACTGCATGGGGTTGATGCGTCCGAGCAGCCGGTCTTACGCAAGAAGCTTTCGCGCAAACTCGTGCTGGAGTTCTTCGCCAAATTGCCGCCGACGGTGATCGGGATGGAGGCATGCGGAGCTTCGCAATATTGGGCGCGAGAGCTTTCCAGGCTGGGCCATGAGGTGAAGCTGATGGCACCGCAATTGGTGAAGCCCTACGTGATGCGGAACAAGAATGACGGGCGAGACGCAGAAGGCCTGTGTGAGGCGATGAGCCGGCCGAGCATGCGCTTTGTGCCGGTGAAGAGCGCCGAGCAACAGGCTGCGCTGATGCTGACGGGTATCCGCGACGGACTGATCGCCCGGCGCACCCAATTGACCAACACGATCCGCGGCCATGCGGCGGAGTATGGCCTGATCGCGCCCAAGGGGCTGGAGGCGATCGAACCGCTGCTGGCGCGGATCGCGCAGGACGAGACGCTTCCCGCTCTGGCGCGCGAGCTGTTTGTCGTGCTGGGCCGGGAGTGCGCCAGGCTCGAGGGCGAGTTGGAGGTGGTTGAGGCCAAGCTGATGGCCTGGCACCGCGGCGATGCCACGGGCCGGCGCCTGGCGCAGATTCCGTCGATCGGTCCGATCATTGCAACGATGCTGGTGATGAAGACACCTGAACCGGGCGCGTTCCGCTCCGGTCGTCACTTTGCGGCTTGGCTCGGCCTCACGCCCAAGGACCATTCCACCGCCGGCAAGACCAGGCTCGGCAAGATTACCCGGGCGGGCGACCAGGACCTGCGCCGTCTGCTGGTCGTCGGGGCCACGGCGGTGATCCAGCAGGCCAAGCGGGGGCGCGGTCATCACTCGCGCTGGCTGCTGGCGCTGATCAAGCGTAAGCCGCCGAAGCTTGCGGCCGTGGCGCTCGCCAACAAGGTGGCGCGCATCGTCTGGAAGCTGATGGTGACGGGGGAGAGTTATGACGCCGCACGGCTGAATGCCGCGACGACGGGTACCGCTTAACAGATTGGCCGGCTGGCGGGCTCGCTCGTCAGCCGACCCGGAGCTGCAAGAGCGGATGGAGCGATCGATCGAGCAACGATGCGAGACAATCCGTGGGACCCATCGGCCGTCAACAGGTCGCGGAGTTGTTTGGAACTCGCATCGCGCAAACCATCTTGGCCAGCGATCTACTCGATCGCACCCAACAGGCCGGACATATGGATGCAAGCGATCCGATCTTGCCAAAAGGCTCTTGTGCCACGGGGGCCGTCCACATATGGGTCCCTGCTTTCGCAGGGACGACAGGTGTGTATGCGGCAACTCGCGACGCGCAAAAGCGCACGCGCAATTCCCGCGAAGCTGAAGGCCGTTGGATGCAGCGAAGCCTTAGCTGCTGCCCGTCGCGCCGCGCACCACGCGCTTGATCTTGTCGGTGGTGTAGGTCTGGCCGCCGATCGAGAGCAGCGGCGGGGAGGCGGTCAGGTCGACGGAGTCGACGACGCCCTGAATCTCGGTCGAGATAGCGAGGTCGTTGCCCTTGGAGTCCTTGCCGGTCGCGGTCAGCGTGTAGGTGCCGGCCGGCCATTGCGTGCCGTCCGTGCCCTTGCCATCCCAGACGAAGCTGGCGTTGCCCTGCTTCAGGTTGAAATTGCCGGAATAGGCGGTCTGGCCGGTCGCGCTGGTGATCGTGATGGTGGCGCTGGTGGCTTGCGGAGACACCAGATTCCAGGTCGCGGATTTGTTGAACTGCGTCTTGCTGCCGTCGACCGCGACCGTGTTGCCGACATAGACCAGCGCCTGGGTCGATTGCGCGCTCTTCTCGATCGCGATCAGCTGCTTGAGCTGATCGTTGGATTTCAGCTGCTGCTCGACGCCGGCGAACTGCACGAGCTGCTGGGTGAACTGGTTGGTGTCGAGCGGGTCGAGCGGGTTCTGGTGCTGCAACTGCGTGGTCAGCAGCGTCAGGAAGGTCTGGAAATTGTCGGCGATGCCCTGCGACGAGGTCGTCAGGCCGCTGCCGGTGCTGCTGCTTCCGGAGCTCGTTCCGTTGCTGGTGCCCGGTGCTGAGACGACCGGCGTCGGCATGGTTGCATCGACTGCCATGGTGAACTCCTTACACTCTGATATCGACGCCGCCGAGGGCGCCGGTTGCGCGGCCATAGGAGCGGCCCGCCGCTGCGGCGGGGACGCTGTCCTCCTCAGTGACGATCAAACGATGGGCGTTCGGATTGGACTGGCCGTTGTTGTTCTGGCCCGACTGCGACTGATCGCGCAGGCTGAACTGCAATCCGCCATTGCCGGTCGACAGGCCGGCATTGTCGAGCGCGCGCTGCAGCTGGTTGGCGTCCTGGCGTAGCATCGACAGCGTCTCCGGGCGTTCGACGGTGAGATGCGAGGTCACCTGGCCGTTGCGATCGACATCGATGCGGACATCGATGCGGCCGAGCTCGGCAGGATCAAGCCGGATCTCGAAGCGGCTCTTGCCACTCTTGGCGGAGGCGGCGATCTGCATCGCAAGCCCGCTGAGCGGCACGGCGGCGGTTTGCGCGGCGTTGGTCACGGTCAATTGCGCGGTCGCAGACGGCGTCGTCTGGCTGGCCGGCAATTGCGGCTGGAGTGCATTCGCCGCCTGCGCGCTGGGATCGGGCGTCGTGAGCTGGGCCTGCGCAGCCGCGTGGTCATCGGCCGTCGGCGTCGGCGCGGCATTGCCGTCGCCGCTTGCATCGGCCTTGATGGCATCGGCTGCGCCGTCCGCGGTGGCCTTCGCCTTGCCGGATACAGCCGCCGGCTGCGTGGCTGCGGGAACGATGCTGGTCGGAGCAGCCTGCGCGGTGTTGGCGTTGCCCTGCGCAGAGCCGTCCTGGCTGGTTGGCGTTGTCGCAGTCGCGTCCTTTGCAGCCACCTGTGCCTTGGCTGGCGTCGTCGTCTTCGTGGCGGGCGCTCCGGCGGCAACCGTGACGGCGAGTGCGGCATCGCCGGTCGCCGTCGTTGCGCCCGAGACTGTTGCGGCATCTGTCGTGATGACCTGTCCCTCGGTCTTGACCCCGGCTGCCTTGGCGACCTTGTCGGCATTCGCCGCGGTGGTCGCTGCCGTTGCGGTGTCGGCGCCGGCAGGCGCGCTGCTGCCGGCCGGCGCACCGGTGGCGGCGATGGCCGAGCTGGCCGCGATGGCGGCCGCCGCGATCGCAAGCGGTGCGGCCGGCTGGCCGGCTGGCGCGGTCGCCGCTGCCGGGTCAGTCGCCGCTGCGGCGGCGACGGGGACGGCAACCACGGCGTTGGCCGCCGCCGCATTGGATGGGTCCGGCTGCGGCACGGCTTGCGTCGTGGCCTTGTCGCCGGTGGATTGCGCATCGGTGCTCGACTTCGCGTCGTCCGATTTCGATTTCGACTTGGTCTTGGGTGGCGCGTCGCTGCCGCTATCGACCTTGTTGTCATCGCGCGAGCTGCCGGAATCCCGCGACGTCCGGTCGGGGGCCGTGCTGTTGTCGCGGGAGCGTGCATCGGTCGTCGAGGTCGAATCGTCGGACCGGCGCGCGGGCGACGGTTGGGCGTCGTACCTGGTGTTGTCGCTCGTGGACGCAGAATTGCTGTCGACCAGCGCGGCAAAGCCGTCGTTCCCCGCCTGCGATGCAGGATCGGGCCGCGGCGACCGCGGCGCCGCGCCCTGAAAAGACCGGCTTGCCCATGCTTCCGACGTCACGCTGACCACTGCCAACCCTCGCAAATGAGACTTCCGGCGTATTGTCAGCAAGGAGCGGGCCAATCATCGCGCGTTACAAATAGTGAGTTATTTCAATTGGTTAAGAGTTACGTGTGCGGCCTGGAACAGGTTCCAGAGAGGCCTCCTTTTTGCCCGGCGGCAAGATTTGCCGTCCGCGCACGGCAAGACACGGATTCCGCCGGATTGCCTCGCCGGAATACGGCCTATATTAAAGGTGGCCTCCGACGCGTCCCGAACCGACCGAATCGGCCTTGGACGCGTTCTAAGGCTTTCTGGACAAAGGCTTTTTCCAATTTCGTCGCGGAGCGCATAAGCTCGCCGCGACAGTGACCAATGACCGCTTAGAGATGCTCAACAGTCTGGACCTTGAAGGCCGCCCTGAAGACACACGGATCGTCGTTGCCATGTCCGGCGGCGTCGACTCGTCGGTGACGGCTGCGCTGTTGAAGTCGCAGGGCTATGACGTGGTCGGGATCACGCTGCAGCTCTACGACCATGGTGCTGCGACCCATCGCAAGGGCGCCTGCTGCGCCGGCCGCGATATCCACGATGCGCGCAATGTCGCGGAGCGGATCGGCATCCCGCATTACGTGCTCGATTACGAAAGCCGCTTCAAGCAATCCGTGATCGACAATTTCGCCGACAGCTACGCGCTCGGCGAGACGCCGGTGCCGTGCATCGAGTGCAACCGCTCGGTCAAGTTCCGCGATCTGCTCTCGACCGCGCGCGAGCTCGGCGCGCAGGCGCTGGCCACCGGACATTATGTCGCCTCGCGCCGGCTTGCCGACGGATCGCGCTCGCTGACTTGCGCGGCGGATGCCGATCGCGACCAGAGCTATTTCCTGTTCGCGACCACGCGCGAGCAGCTCGACTTCCTGCGCTTCCCGCTCGGCGACATGACCAAGCCGCAGACCCGCGAGCTGGCGCGGCGCTTCGATCTCGAGGTCGCCGACAAGCAGGACAGCCAGGACATCTGCTTCGTGCCGACCGGCCGCTACACCGACATCATCGGACGGCTGAAGCCGAATGCGATCGCGCCCGGCGACATCGTCGATCTCGCCGGCAATGTCATCGGCCAGCACCAGGGCATCGTTCATTTCACCGTCGGCCAGCGCAAGGGCCTCGGCATCGCCTCGGGCCATCCGCTCTATGTGGTCAAGCTCGATGCGGCGACGCGCCGGGTCGTGGTCGGGCCGCGCGAGGCGCTGCGGATGGATCGCATCGCGCTGCGCGACGTCAACTGGATCGGCGACGGCGCGCTGGATCGCGTGATCGGCGAGGGTATCGAGATCTATGTCCGCGTGCGTTCGACGCGCGCGCCGCAGCCGGCATGGTTGCGCGCCACGGATGGCGGCTATGAGGTCGAGCTCGTCGCGGGCGAGGAGGGCGTGTCGCCCGGCCAGGCCTGCGTGTTCTACGACGCGGCCTCCGGGCAGGCGCGCGTGCTCGGCGGCGGCTTCATCAGAAGTGCGAGCGCGAGCCGCGCGGCGCGGGCCGCGACGCAGGATGCGATGGCGCCGCTGGCGGAAGCGGTTCGCGGCTAGACAGAAGAAGCATCGGGGCAGGGGAATGGCTGGGGACATCGACCGCGAGGGGGTCGAAAAGGCGTATGGCCGCTGGGCACCGATCTACGATCTCGTGTTCGGCAAGGTGTTCGATCAGGGCCGTCAGTCGACGATCGCGGAGGCCGACCGGATCGGCGGACGCGTGCTCGATGTCGGCGTCGGCACCGGGCTGTCGCTGTCGGAATATGCGCGCACCACGAAGCTGTGCGGCGTCGATATTTCCGAGCCGATGCTGCGGCGGGCGCTCAAGCGCGTGCGCGCGCTGGGCCTCAGCAATGTCGAGACGCTGGCGGTGATGGACGCCAAGCACCTCGCATTTCCAGATTCGTTTTTCGACGCGGTGGTCGCGCAATACGTCATCACCGCAGTACCCGATCCCGAAGCCACGCTGGATGATTTCATTCGCGTGCTGAAGCCGGGCGGCGAGCTGATCCTGGTCAATCACATCGGCGCCGAGAGCGGCCCGCGCCGCATCTTCGAGCTCGCCTTCGCGCCGCTGGCGCGGCGGCTCGGCTGGCGTCCGGAATTTCCGTGGGAGCGGCTGACCAATTGGGCCGCCAAGCATGGCGGCGTCAGCCTTGCGGAACGCCGGCCGATGCCGCCGATGGGGCATTTCTCGCTGATCCGCTTCCGCAAATCGTGAGAATGCGGCGATTTTGACGGGAACATCGGCGCGTCGTCACGGTTTTCTCGTCATGAGGATCAATCGAACGCTCGCGTTGTCCTGTGCCCTGATCATGGCGCCCGTCGTTGCCGCGGCGCAGGCGCCGCCCACGCCCGCCACGCCGCCGGCACAGACTGCGCCGCCGGCGCCGTCTCGCGCCGCCGCGAATTGCGCGCCGCAGCAGCCTTCGCATCCGGGTGTTGCGGTTCCGGAGGGAACCACCACCGGGCAAGCTTTGGGCGACAAGCTCGCCAAATCCGACGGCGTGCTATGTCCGCCGGCCGGCGTCGACCCCGAAATGCGTGCGCCGACCCCGCAAGGCGGCAACACGCCGGTGATTCCTCCACCCGGCAGCCCCGGTGGCGACCCATCGGTCAGGCCAAAATAGCCTCTATCTGCAATAGTTTGCGGTCTCGTCCGGGTTTGCTTGACAGGCGTGCGTGCCACTCTTTATATGCCGCGCGTTCGCACCCGCGGCTTGCATGCCGCCGATCGCGAGCCCATGGCGGGGTAGCTCAGCTGGTTAGAGCACGGGAATCATAATCCTGGGGTCGGGGGTTCGAGTCCCTCTCCCGCTACCATGTATCCCCCACTATTGTGGTGGACCTGAGGAAACACCTCACCGCCTATTAGGGTGGCGAGCTTGCCTTTTACTTCGACCTCGAAGCCTTTCCAGGGTCCCTTTGGGTGGACAGTGACGCTGTGCACGAGGGTCCGAAAATCTTGGACCAGGGAACCACGATCGTCCTCTGCCTTCGAATGGCCAGCCATTGTCTCGGCAAGCGTGTTCACCGTGCTGATGTAGCGATCCAGGGCAGCTGGGTGGAGTGCAACGGGGACCGGGGCTTCTTCAAGCGCGGCCATTTCGGCTTCGACGCGCAGCCGCTCTTCCTTTAGCTCCAAGATCCGCTGCTTGGCATCCTCCTCGGAGATGATGTATCTGATCACAAGATCAATATTGCGTTGCCGCTCGCCTTCGATCCGGTCACGCTTCGCCACCAGTCGCGCACGTACCGCGACCGCATCCCCCGCAAGCCGCTCTCGTTCACTGTTGTAGCTGCGCACGTAAGTCTCGATCAGCCGCGGATCTTTCAATTCCTCGGCCATGCCACTGAGCACAAGCCTTTCGATGTCGCGCAGATAGATGATCCTGCGATTCGAGCAACTCCCGCTTTCGCGAACCGCCGAACAGCGAATCCTGGTCTTTCCAGTCTTGTCACGGTCATGAACCGACATCCCCGATCCACAACCGCAGCGAAGGAGACCGGAGAGGAGATACGGCGCCCGTCGCTTCACGTGACTGGGCAAGTGGCTCTTCGCGGTCTTTAGAGCGTGAGCTTGCTCCCAAATGGCTGTTCGACGATGCGTACCTGGGGCGCCTCGATGCTCTGCCACTCATCACGAGGGTTCGGCCGGGATAGTCGCTTGCCGGTGTCGGGATCCTTGACCATCCGGACTTTGTTCCAGACGATCCGGCCGGCATAGAGTTCATTGAAGATAAGTCCGGCACCGCGTTGGGCGTTGCCATTGATCGTCGAAGCGTTCCATCGCCGGCCTCGCGGTGGACGAACACTTTCTCGGTTTAGATCGTGTGCGATGTCCCGGGGCGTTCTTCCCGCGACGTATGCCGCGAAAATGCGGCGCACGATCGCAGCTTCGTCTTCGACGATTTCAAGTTCACCGGGCTTGCCGGGAACTGCCCGATATCCATAGGCGCGTCCCCCGGCGTGTCGACCGTCCCGTATCACTCCGGCCATGCCGCGACGCACCTTCTTCGCTCCGTCTTCGCGCTGCATTTGTCCAACGAGGCCGCGAATTCCAATCAAGACCGAGTCCGCCGTGCCGTCGTGAACGGCTTGGATTATCCGGACGGAGACAAGAGCTCGAACTTCAACACCTATGGTTACGGCGCGGCCCAGCTCCTGGCCCACGTGCTACGGCAGTGCGGCGACGACCTGACGCGCGACAACGTCATGAAGCAGGCGGCCTCGCTCAAGGATGTTGTAGGCGACCTCGCGCTGCCCGGGGTCAAGATCAACACCTCGCCGACCGACTACCGCCTCCACAAACGGCTGCGGATGATGCGGTTCGACGGCGAACGCTGGGAGCTGTTCGGCCCAATCCTGGAGGTTGCGGGGCCCGCGGGTTAGTTGCTGATCTCTGAGATCCAATCGGCGGCCCGTAGGCCGCCGATTTTTCGGAGCCGTCTATGTTGGGATCCTCACAACGGTCCTGCGGACCGACGGCATAACGCGCCGGATCAAGCACAAATCCTCGACCCCCGACCGGAACGGGCTCAGCGGCGTATGATCTTCTTGAGGATTTCGGTTAATGCTCGAAATTCTTCCCGGGTCAAGGGAGCGAATGTCTCGCTTGAAATCTCACCGACAGTTTCGATTGCGGCGTCCGCTACTCGTCTGCCCTTGTCGGTCAAATCGATCTCCCGCCGTCGTGGATCCAAAGGATCCTCAGAGCTCTTGATCAAGCCGCGTAATTTGAGACGACTAATAACGCCGGTAATGGTGGCTGAGTCGTAGTGTATCAGCCGTCCCAGATGATTTTGGGAGCAAGGTCCGACCTCCCTCAATTTTGCCAACGTCGAGAACTGGGGGCCTGTTAGTTCTTCAATCATCTTCGCGGCAAAGATGGCCGTGTGGGTGCGCAGTGCGACGCGCAATAAGAAGCCCGGTGCGTCATCCAGCCGATATGGCTGTACAGCTTCCTTCGGCTTCTCCACCGAACGCCGCTTTTTATTCGGTTGCACGACTCTAGCCCCCTTTGCGCTACGCCGCCACGGCTCATATCGAGGAAGTTCGGCTGCTCGCGGCTCCAAAAGCCTTCGGCGCCGACTCGGTTTTCTACATGCGTTGAACCCTGGAATCCACCTTTGTTGGACGGCGGCCGACTTTATCGCGCGTCCCCGTTGAGACGCTTTGGGCCCGGCTGCCCTCTGAGCGTCGAAATCTAGAGCCCCCAAAAGGTTGAAACCGACCGAAGGCGGCCACTTGCTGCGAGGTGCTTTGCCGGGGTTACGCCTCGAGTTGCTGATCCATGCACATACGGTTGCCAGTCGTGCACAAGTGTAGCACTTGCATACAAGCAATAACTGTCATAATGTCCGCAGATCGCCTTAGGAAGGCAACGGGTAGAATCGGTTTCGCGGATGTCGGCAGTTGACAACATGAGTTCCGTTCGGCCCGACCTGATCGAGAAGGTCACCGGTCGCGCCGAATACATTACCGACCTGACGGTCCCGGATATGCTGCACGGCTTTGTGGTTCGCTCGCCGGCCGTTCATGCCCGAATTGTTTCGATCGACACGAGCGCCGCCCGTTCGATGGACGGCGTCGTGGACGTGCTTATCGGAAAGGATGTCGCCTCGTTCGGCTGCTGGGGCGTGGTGCTGAAGGACCGGCCGATCATCGCCATCGACCGCGTGCGCTATGTAGGCGAGCCGGTTGCGATCGTGATCGCGGTAACGCTTGAGATCGCGGAGAATGCCGCCGAGCTGGTCGATGTCGGTTACGAGGAGCTTCCGCGAGCAACGACTATACAGGAAGCCATGGCGGACGGTGCGCCGCTGATCCACGAACACCACGAAAATCTTCAGGACTTCTATTTCAAGGGTGGCGCCAAGCCGACGCAAGGCAGCAACGTCTTCCACACGTACCGCAACAATGTCGGCGACGTCGACGCCGCCGAGGCGGCCGCCGCCTACGTTCATGAAGATCACTTCACATTTCCGGCCATCTCGCACCTTGCGATGGAGCCGCACGCGGTCATCGCAGACTTCAAGGGCGATTCGCTCACGGTCTGGGCCGGTGCACAGACGCCGACCGCGGTTCAAAAGGTGCTGTCGCGCCTGTTCGGTCTGCAGTTGGCCAAGGTCCGCGTGATCGTGCCTTTCGTCGGCGGCGGTTTCGGCGGCAAGGCCTCCGTCAAGATCGAGCCGCTGGTTGCGGGGGCCTCGTGGAAGGTGCAACGCCCGGTCCGCGTGGCCCAATCCATTTCCGACTCGATGCTGACGTGCCGAAGGCTCAGCGCCGAAATCACGATTCGCACGGCCGTGGACGCCAAGGGACGGATCCTCGCGAAGAGCGCTAAACTGCTGCTCGACGGCGGCGCCTATTCCGACACGGGCTCGGCCGTGGCGACGAAATCCGCCAATCGCATCATCGGCCCCTACGCGGTGCCAAATCTGCGCCTCGAGGCCTCAGCCGTCTACACCAACACCGTTCCAGGCGCTGCCTTCCGCTCAATCGGCGGGCCACAGGCTGTTTGGGCCAAAGAATCCCATATGGACAATGTCGCTGCGGGCATCGGCATGGACCCGGCTGAGTTCCGGTTGAAGAACCTCGCGGCGCGCGGCGAGCGCACGCGGCCCGATCTGCGCGCGCTCGACATGGACATGAGCGAGCTGATGGGCCGCGTGACCCAGTCGTTCGCATCGGATTCGCAAGGTTCGAATCGGCAGTCTCGCGGAATGGCGGTCGCCGCGACCGATCCGGCGAACACGCCGATCGCCAACGCGATCGTCCGTCTCAAGATCGATGGATCGATCCTGGTTTCGGTCTCCAGCATCGAAGTCGGCCAGGGCGCGCATGCGACGATGGCCCGGATCGCCGCGCAGACGCTAAAGCAGCCGTTTTCCGCAGTCAGCACGTTACGCACCGATACGGCCGTCGCCCCTTACGACTGGGGCACGGGCGCGAGCCGATCGACCGTTGTGGTCGGCCTGTCCGTCGAGAACGCGGCGCTCGATGCCGCCGATCAGATCCTCGACATGGTTGTCGATGTCTGGGAGCTGCCCAAGGAGTGTCTGTCGCTCGTCGAGGGTGGCGTCTCTACCGGGTCCGAGGTTCTGACCTTCCATCAGATTTTCCACCGCACGCTGGGCGTCGACTCCGGGGAGGTCGTCGGGCGTGGCGCAATCACGCCGCGCTCGAAGAATGGCGCGCTGGCAGAGTCGCCGCTGTTCTGGGAAACGTCCGCCGGCCTCGCGGAAATCGTCGTCGATGAGGACACCGGTGAGATACACGTGCCCCGTTACGCCAGCGCCGCCGACGTCGGGCGCGTGATCGATCGCGTTGCTGCCGAAGGACAGGACGAGGGCGCTGCCGCCATGGGCTTCGGACACGCGCTCTACGAACAGCTGGAATTCGAGGACGGTCAGCCCGTCAACGCGACGCCGATCGATTACACGATCCCGCGCATTTCGGACGTGCCGCCGGTGTTCGACACCATCCTGGTCGAGAACGGCGACGGGCCGGGCCCGGGTGGTGCCAAAGGAATGGGTGAAGGGGCAATCCTGCCCGTCGCGCCGGCGATCGCCAATGCGCTGTTCGCGGCCTACGGCGTCCGGATTACCGATCTCCCCATGACGCCTGAAAAGGTGTGGCGCGCCCTGCAGAAGAGGAAGTGAGTTCATGGAATTCCATATGTCGATGGTGGTGCCGGCGGCGCCAGAGGATCTCTGGAAGACGTTGATCGACGTGCCCAGCATCTCGTCCTGTATTCCCGGATGCGAGAACGTCGAAGAGATCGCGCGGCTGGAATCCTACAAGGCGACGGTCAAGCAGAAGATCGGTCCTTTCAAGGTCGAAGTGCCGGCCGAGATCCTCGTCGAGTCGGTGACGGAGCCGTCTCACGTCCGCACGCGGGCCATGGGCCGCGACAAAATCACCGGGACCAGGCTCGCGGTCGTCCTGGACGTCAGCGTGATCCCGGAAGTCTCTGGGTCCAAGCTGGCCGTCGACGCGAAGGTCGACATCCAGGGGCGCTTGGCGACCATGGGACTCGGCATCATCAAACGCCGCGTCGACCAGAATTTCGAGGAATTCGAGACGCGACTCAAAAACTTGCTGGGCGCCGCCTGATCATGCTGCCGACACCCTTCGAATTTGAGAGAGCATCCACCATCGCCGACGCCATCAGGGCGGTCGGGCAGGAGGGCGACGGCATGTTCTATTCCGGCGGCACGGAATTGCTACTGGCGATGAAGATGCGCGTCATCCATACTGATCGGCTCGTCGACATCAAGGGAATCTCCGGTCTCGACCGCATCGTCCTGAACGATGCGAACGAGCTGGAAATCGGCTCGCGGTGCACACACAAGAAGATCGCGGGTGATCCCGTCATTCGCGAACATGTGCCGGCACTGGCCTCGCTCTGTGCCAACGTGGCGAACGTTCGGGTCCGCAGCGTCGGAACAATCGGCGGCAATCTGTGCTTCGGTGAGCAGCATGCGGATCCGCCAACGATGCTCGCGACGTTGGAGGCACGGCTGGTGCTCCAAGGTCCGAACGGAACTCGCTTAGTTCGCGCCGACGATTTCATCCGCAGCGAGCTCGAAACGGTGCGCGAACCGGACGAATTGCTGACGGTCATCCTGTTTCCGCGTCCAACCGGTCCTGTGACCTATCGCCGGTTCAAGCATGGCGAGCGGCCCTCCGTGAATGTCGGAATGGCCTGGTCGATGGAGGCCGGTGCTCATTCGATCAAATCCGCGCGTGTGCGCGCTGGTGCCCTCGGATCGAGGCCGCAACCCTTGAAGGCTGTTGAGAGCGTGCTGAAGGGACTGCCCGTCGATGATGCGCAAAAGGCGATCCAGTCCGTGCTTGCGGAGACGTTGGACGAGCTCGACGTCAACGAGGACCGGCACGGCAGTGCGGACTACAAGCGGCATCTGGCGGGCGTTCTGCTGCTGCGAAATGCCGAAGAGGCGGTCGCAATGCGGGGGCGCGCAAAATGACGAATGTGCAGCCCATTTCGTTCTCGTTGAACGGACAGCCGGTGAAGATGGAGATGCCCGCCCATACGCTGTTGATTGATCTCATCCGGGATCGCATCGGCCTGAAGGGCACCAAGCGGTCCTGCGACATGGAAGTGTGCGGCGCCTGCACCATGCTTCTCGATGGCGATCCGATTTCGAGCTGCACGACGCTCGCAGTTGATGTCGATGGGAGGGAGATCACGACCATCGAGGGCGTCACGCCACCCAATGGCCTCTCGCGGATCCAGAAAGCGTTCGTGCTCCATGGCGGCCTTCAATGCGGGTTCTGCACGCCCGGGTTCATCATGGCGGTCACCGCGCTGCTGAAGACGAACCCGCATCCGAGCGACGAGGAAATTCGCCACTACCTGCACGGCAACCTCTGCCGTTGTACCGGATACACCAAGATATTCGACGCCGTAAGGAGCCTTGCCGTGGAGCAGGTCTCCGAGGACGCCGCCTTACCCGCAGTGCGACAGCGCAATTTTCGTTTGGAGACATCATGAGCATCCACCAGGTCAGTAAATCGAGCGTCCTCATTGCCGGCGCGGGCATTGGTGGCTTGGCGATGGCACTTTCGTTGCTTCGTCGCGGCATCGATTGCGACGTATTTGAGCAAGCGCCCGAGCTGCGCGAGGTGGGAGCTGGCCTTTGGGTCTCCATGAACGGAGTGCGCGTTCTCAGGGATCTTGGCCTCACCGAGCAGGTAGAGCAGAATTGCATTGCCGCCGAGCGACGCTCAATCAGGCTCTGGAATACCGGCGACCGGTGGCCGCTCTACAATCGCAACTCCGATGCGGCGAGAAACCAGCCCTATTTGCTGCTACGCGCTCACTTGCTGAAGATCCTTGTTGACGGCGTGCGCGAGCTGAAGCCGGCCGCCATCCATTTAAACGCGCACATTGTCGGGTTCAGTCAGGACGACGAAAGGGTTCGGGCCAGGCTCGCAGACGGTTCCGAAGTCACGGGGCGCGCGCTGATCGGCGCCGACGGTGCTCACTCAAAGGTCCGTCTTGGCCTGATCGGCAACATCGAGAGCCAGTACACGAAGGCTATCGCTTGGCGTGGCCTCGTGCCGGTCGACCGCCTTGCACCGCACCAGCGCGAGCCCGAGGTGGCAACATGGATCGGGCCCACTGCACATGTCACGGCCTACCCGGTCCGCTGGCAGAACACGGTGATGATGACGTTTTCGGGCCAGGTCGATCACGTCGATTGGCTTCTCGAATCGTGGTCGGAGAGCGGTTCGATCGAGGAATGTCTAAAGGATTTTGAGGGCTGGCACCCGGACATCATCGACCTGGTCAAGAACGTCGATACCCTGAACAAATGGGGCTTGTTCGTACGGCCGTCGCTGGCTACGTGGTCAAAGGGACGCGTCACCCTGCTCGGCGACGCTTGCCATTCGATGCTCCCATATCTCGGGCAGGGCGTGAATATGGCCCTGGAGGATGCATCCGTCCTCGCACGCTGCCTCGATGAGAATCCCAATGACGTCGCGGCGGTATTCGAGGCATATCAAGGTCTCCGGCTCGATCGCACCAGCAAGGTCGTGAAGTCGGCGGCCGGCATGCTGCCGATCTTCCATAATAAGGCGTTGTGCAAGCCGGACACGGCCGCTGACTACATTAAGACGCAGTGGTCATCGGAAGCAACAACCGCACGCTACGACTGGATCTACCGGTACGACGCGACCAAAATTCCTCTTCACTCCGTCGACGAACATAACCGGAGCGAGCAATGACTGCCGTAAAGCAGCCGTGGGATGATGTGCTGCCGCTGGAAGAGCGCGAGACGTATGAGCTCGCGGGGCTGGGTGGCGCGGCTGGATTTGGCAAACGACCTGCGCTCCTCGTCATCGATGTGCAGTACCGCTCGGTCGGCGACAGGCCTATGCCGATCCGCGAGGCGATCAAGCAGTACCCCACCAGCTGTGGTGAACTCGGCTGGTATGCCATCGCACACATTGCCGAATTAACTCGTTTATTTCGCGAGAAGAACTGGCCGGTGATCTTCCCGCATGTCGCGCGGAAGGTAACCCAGGATCAGGGCGCGTTCTCCGCGAAGATCCCAGGGATTATGCAGATCCCGCCGGAGGGGTACGATTTCGTCCGCGAGGTGGCTCCGAAGCCCGGTGAGCTACTCCTGCCGAAAACACAGGCGAGCGCGTTCTTCGGCACTCCGCTTGCGACGTATTTGATAGGTGCCGCCGTCGATTCGCTGGTAGTCACAGGTTGCACGACCAGCGGCTGCGTGCGGGCTTCGGTCGTGGATGCGTGCGCACTGAACTTCAAATCAATCGTGCCGAGCGACGCGGTCTACGACCGTTCGCCCACATCCCACGCCGTCAACCTGTTCGATATCGCCAGCAAGTATGCCGACGTCATGCCGACGCAGACCGCCATCTATCGGCTACGCGCGCTGTCGGATGACGACGCAAAGGATCAGCGGACGTGAGCCGTGCCGTGGCATCCCGTTTGCTGTACGGCGCCAATGTGCGCGCTAACGGCATCCGTCAGCACTATCTGCGTTTCGGTGGTACAGGACCTGCTATCCTGATTGTGCCGGGCATATCGACGACAGCGGCGCAATGGGCTTTCATCGCGGAGCGCTTGTGCATCGGATACGACGTCTACGTGATCGATGTCCGCGGCCGCGGCCTATCCGAAAGCGGCCCGCATCTCAATTACTCGCTCGACGTGTGCGCATCCGATCTCGTCTCGTTCGCCGAAGCGCTCGGACTTGGTCCGTACACGCTGTTGGGCCACTCCATGGGTGGCCGCATCGGAATACGCGCTGCGCGCTGGCGGCCGTCGTCTGTAGAACAGCTGATATTGATCGATCCGCCAGTCTCCGGTCCGGGACGCCGGGCTTACCCGATCCCGATCGAACCTCTGCTCAAATTGCTTCATAGCGCGAAGCTTGGCGAGATCGACGCAGTGCTACGAAGCGCTTCCGCGCCTCGGTGGCCTGAGCAGCACATCCGCACCAGGGCGGAGTGGATGCATACCTGCGACGAGCGCGCGCTCATCGAAAGTCACAAGGGCTTTCATCACGATGACATTCATCGTGACCTTGCCCAACTCAGCGTTCCCACATCACTCATCGTCGCGGGACGCGGCGACGTCATTCGACCCGAAGATCAAACGGAAATTCTCCGATTGCTACCTTCGATCGTAGTCAAGACGCTGGAAAGCGGGGGTCATCAAATGCAGATCGACGATACGGAGGGCTTCCTTTCGATCGTTCAAGAACTTCTAACGCGACCCCGCGATCGGTTGGATGGCGGTGTACCCACCCTGGATAAACAGGAGATCGGCAAAGATGTCTCGACAACGCGTTGACGTTGAAATGCTTGAGTTGTTCAAGGCGGAGCTTGCGCTATGTAAAGTGAAGGAGGGCGAAGTTGTCGCAGTCTTGAGCGGTGGCGACGATCAACCGGAATATGCCCAGACGTTCATGTTGGCGGCGGAAAGCCTCGGCGCAACAACCTTTCATCTCAACGTCCCGAAATACGGTCAAAGCAAGGTTGCCGGCCTGCAGGGCCGACATGCCCTCACCGGTAACCAGCCGGCGATCGACACGCTCAAACGCGTGGATATGGTGATCGATCTTCTGGGCCTGCTGTTCTCCCGCGAGCAAGCCGAAATACAGGAAGCCGGCGCGCGCATTTTGCGGGTGATGGAGCCGTTCCACATTCTCAAGAAGATGTTCCCGACAGAAGATCTGCGTCGTCGAACCGAGCTCTCGCGAAGTCTGCTGCAGTCCGCCGGCAAAATGCGAATCACGTCGCCTGGCGGAACAGACGTAATCTATGGCCTGAAGCAGTATCCGGTCATTTCCGAATACGGCTATACGGATGAGCCGGGGCGTTGGGATCACTTCCCATCGGGGTTTGCTTTCACACAGGCCACGGATGGCGATGTCAACGGTACGGTCGTTCTGATGCCCGGCGACATCCTCTGCGCCTTCAAACGCTATATCCAATCGCCGGTCACGCTCACTGTAAGGGATGGTTACATCGTCGACCTCAAGGGCGAGGGCACCGATGCGCTGCTCATAAGAAACTACATCGACAGCTTCGGCGATCCGCGCGGCTGGGCGATCTCGCATATCGGTTGGGGATCAAACGAGCGTGCCACCTGGCACCACATCGCGGCTTCCCAGGACCCCTCGTCGGAGCACATCATGAATGCCCTCTCCTTCTATGGAAACGTCCTGTTCTCGACGGGACCGAACACGGAGCTCGGCGGTACGAATGACACGCCCTGTCATTTGGACATTCCGCTTCGCGGCTGCAGCCTGTGGCTCGACGATATCCATATCCTCGACAAAGGCGAGTTCGCTTATCCGGAGCTGAGAGCGCCGGGCCGCTAAGCGCAGCCTATCAAGAACGGGGGTCGCGAATGCGACTCCGAATGGTACCGGAGTCGCGTTCGCGAGTGCCAATGCTGCGGAAGTCGCATTTCGACTCTCAATGACGCGGCAAGCGTCTCGGCACATCCATCGACTTCAATCCTCCAACAGGAAACGCGTTACATGTCGGCAGCCATCTCGAGTTCGGAAGACTACACGCCGGGGCAACGGTATTCGATCATGGTCTCAGCGATGCTGGGCTACATACTCGATTTTTACGACGTTCTGATCTTTCCGTTCCTCTTGCCTGCGATCCAGCGGTCAATGTCGCTATCGCTGACCGAGGTCGGTTCGTTGCAAGCTCTCACATTGTTCGGGTCGGCCATTGGTGGAGCGCTATTCGGCGTCATCGGTGATCGGCTCGGCCGAAAGACCTCGCTTCAACTCACAATCGCATTGTTCTCCGTTGCCGCGATTATTTCGGCGTTCGCATGGAACTACTGGTCGCTTGCCGTGCTGCGGTTGATCACCGGCATCGGTCTTGGCGGCGAGTACGGCGTGGGCATGGTGCTCTTCAACGAGGCTTGGAAAAAAGGCAGCCGGGGTTTGGGGGCGGCCGCGCTTCAAGGCTGTGCCGTGATCGCGTCGTCCACGGCCTCAATCGTTGGCATCTGGCTGATTGCGACGTTCAGCGACGAATGGAGCTGGCGCATCGGTTTGCTGAGTGGCGGCGTGCCAATTCTGCTGATTATCTTCATTCGTTTCTTCATGCCTGAATCCAAGATCTGGCTGGAGTATGAGGCGCAACGCAAGGCCGGTCAGGTCACGACGGAAGCCCGCACCCGCACACTTCCCCTCGCGGATATCTTCCGCAACGGGCTGGCACGGCAGACCGTCATCGCCTTCGTGTGGCTGATGAGCTATATGCTCTGCTACTACAGCGTCGTTTCCTTTATTCCGACGCTGCTGCTGCGGGATATGCATACGCCGGGTGATGTCGTTCGCACGACGGCCGTTCTGCTCTCCGTTGTCAGCGGCATTTGCTATCTCGCGAACGGCTTTTTCAACGACAGGGTCGGCCGTCGCTTCGGAGCTCTCGTGCCGGCGTTGTTTTGGGTCGGGTCGCTGGTCGGCATGGCTGTGTGGGGCGACCAGTTGTATGCTGGATCGAAGCTCGAATGGCCGATGTTCTGGCTCTACATTGGTTTTGGCATTGGCAACGTTGCACTGGGTGTGACCGGCGTCTGGATCTCCGAACTCTATCCAGTCAACCTGCGTGCGACGGCGGTGTCTACATTCTACATGGGGGGGCGAGGGCTCGGCAGCATAGCCCCTGTCATCGTCCCACTTGTGGCCGCCCATTTCGGCGGAAGCCTGCTGAACGGCATGGTCGCGGTGGCCCTTCCGGCTGCGACTGTCTTCATTATCTCCTCGCTTCTGCTTCCAGAGACCCTCGGTCGTGATTTGTCCGCGAAGGGTTTTGAGGTCGACGCAGAAACGGAAGCCACGATGAAGACTGCTTCGGTGTCGGGTGTTTGACCCTGGTGGCACGACGCTTGACCGGCGAGATAAGCGTTTTCGACCTGCGGGGGCGGCGGCGCTCCGTCAACCGGTCCTGGTCGTAGATGTCTGGTCCAGTGGGCCCAGACCGCTGCGAACGCGTCGTTCGAAGTCCGCCATGAAGAACATGGCGCACAAATTTCGAGCCGCTCGATGTCGGACGAAAAGCCGTCAGTTAGATCGGAACCTGAATTGAGTGTCGGTATCGGTGGTTGCGCCTGCAGGATTTGAACCTATTCGGGGACCAAAGCCGGCGATAGATTGCGTGCGAACGATGCCCTAACCAGGCCTTTTGGCGGTGGTGCAGCTTAGGCCTTACCAGGAAGTGGGACGAATCGTTCCCCCGGAACCGTGGCGCCAAATGCTGCGCCGTCAACACAAGATCTTGCAGCGTTAAACATTGATAACGCTGCAATATTTGTCCAGGAGATGGAAGGCGCGTTGCAGCGCCCAAGTCTTGCGCTGTCTTTTTTACAGAAGGTCAAAAAGTCCAAAAGCTGGAATTGCGTATAAAAATCAACGTAACGTTCAAGTGCCCTTAAACGGATAGCTACCGAAGAGCTACCATGGCGGCGGCAAACGCGGCCTGGTTCACAGGCAGCCATACGCAAATGACAGGGTCACAGGTTCGGATCCCGCTTGCGGCACTCGACACGATTCGAACGTGTGACCCTTTGCGTGCAGGCGACCCTTGGTCAATGGCAACCGGTGGTTTTCGTGGCATGGACAGTCCTATACGAGGATCGCTTGACCTCTGCATGGATCGGAGAGGCTCTAACTGTTTGACCGTGGAATTCGTGTTCCTCGCTGCTTCTTGTCACGCAGGATGACGTACATCATCGCGGTCATTAAGGCGTCGTTGAACGCGTCATGTTGAGGAAGCGAAGGGATTTCGAGGTCCGCGAGAATTGCGGAGAACGAGAGGTCGATCGAGATGTTAGGGGGCGCATCACCGTACTTCCGATCATAGTAGAGGCTGGAGATTTCGATGCGCGGATTTGGCAGTTCGATTCCAATGAATGGAAGAATATATTTGTCCAGCATCGCGATGTCGAAATCGACGTAGTACCCGACAAGCGGCCGCCCGCCGACGAAATGCAGGAAGTCAGGCAACAGCTTCCGGATCGGGACTTGATGCTCAACATCGACCTGACGCAGATGGTGTATCTTGATCGCATCCGTTCGTACACTTGCATCGGGGCGTACCACCCTCTCGAAGCGCTCCCTTGTCAGAATGCGGTTGCCCCTGATCTTGATGGCGCCGATGCTGATGATGTCGTCCGTGCGTACGTTTAGCCCCGTGGTCTCGCAATCAATCGCGACAACTTCGTCTGTGGGTTCGCGCTTGAACATGAATCGATAAGACTGGTCGCCGATCGAAGCTTGGTGGAACAGGCGTTTGATCGCGCGCGGAATCACGTCAGAAGACACCGAGATTGAAGTGATGGCGAATGAACTCGCGGAACTTCTTGACGACATAGAAAGCGTCGCGCAGGAGGTCACGCTCCATGCTCGACAATGATGATGGTCGCACCAGTGTGCCTGTGGCGCCGGCTGACTCCGCCAGTTGTCCGTCGAGACGCATCATCAGCATGAAATTGAAAGCTTGGTGAAGCTCGCGGGCGAATTCGGCGTGCAAGACGCCCATGTCGCGTAGGCGACCGATGCGCTTGTCAGTTCCAGTTTCCATCAACCCATGCTCGAGAGCAAGGCTGCGAACGCCATGCACAATCGGAAATAGACCGCCTTTCTTCAGATCGATGGCGTCGCCATTGCCCGCAGAGGTGATCAAGTTCTTGAATAGGCCAATCGGCGTCGCGAAGAGGTCTATGGCCCGCGCGAAATGCGCGAGGAACGCCTGTTCACCGCGTGCCGTCTCGATCAGCGTCGTCTTCGCTTCGGCCAGGAGCGTTGTGTCGCCGGCAACGCACCGTGCGTCGAAAAGTATGGCGACGTTCAGATGAGCGGCATCGTCAGGCAATGTGAGCCAATTGTGTATGTCGGCGATATAATCGGGGAGTGGTTTGGACCACGCCGGATTGCTCACCATCACCTGTCCGGGGCACGGCGGAAAGCCAAAGGCTGACAGCGCATCGGAGAATGCGGCACGAAATGCATCAAGCGTGGCCTTATGGACTGCACCTGACAGGATGAGGCCATTGTCTTGATCTGTGCGAGCGGTCTGCTCAGCTCGGCCTTCGCTTCCCATGACCATCAGGCACCCGCCCGTGCGAATCTCGGTCGGCGCCACGAGATCGAACAATCTGGAAAACAGACGCTGATTCAAATCGGAGACGATTTCGCCGATCAGCTCGACGCCGATCCCTTGGCGCCGCAGGGTCCGCACCTGGGCCGCCGTTTGGCGGGCGGCGGCCGCCAGGTCGTCTTGGTTCGCAGCGCGCTCAATACGTCCGGCGATGACCTGAGCGCTACCGGCGAGGAAGCCCAGGACATCGATGTCCTCCAAGATACCGACGAAACGTTCGTCATCGCGAATGGCCACGCGGCGCTTGTTGAGCTTGGTCATGAGCACGAGCGCTGACGACACGAAATCGTCGGGCCGCAGTGTGACCAGATCGAAGTGCGCCAGATTGCGAACGGATGCTTGAATAGACTGGCGCTGTAACACAACGGCTTTTGACAGGTTCATGCCGGTGATGATGCCGGTCCGTTGGCCGTCGCGAACAAACAATGCGTTGCTGTTGATCTCTTGCATCTTGCGGCCTGCCGTTTCCACGGAGTCGTCGGCTTCAACGAAGGCGGCAGGGTGCAGAAAAAGCTCGGAAATGCGAGCGCGCATCATCGATCCGTGCCTCTGTTCATCCTGGTCCCTGACAAACTCATCCAGTTTGCGCGCGATATCGTGGTAGAAGAACGAGGCAAATCTCGGATTATTCTGGATGAGGTCGAGCACCGTAGATCGCGGGGCGGAGTAGCATAGGGTTTCGTCGCGGGCGCGGAAGGCATGTCCGCTTTTGCCGTGCACGAGGGCACGGCTGTCGAAGCTGTCCTTCGGGCCGAGCAGGGCCAGCAAATCGGTCCCGTCGCGCTCCTCTATCGTGCCTTTGATGACGACGAAGAGGGCCTGCGAGGCGCTGCCTTGATCGATGACCGGTTCACCGGGTCGAAAGTAGACGACGTCCAGCGCCGCACGAAGCGTCTCCACTTCGTGCGGCGTCAGACGATCGAACGGTGGATTAGCAGCATCGAAGGCCTTGGGCATTCGCCATTGTGCCTATTTTGCACGTGCGGAAGTTTCAGTGACTGGTGGCGCTTGCCGCTCCGATGCCAGTTTGGCTCCGCACGAATTGCGCGTCGAAGCCGTCGCGGTCCTTGCCCGCACGCGCGCTACGGTCCAAGGCCGAGATCAGCCAGATGGACACGAATGCGATTGTCATCGAGAACAGAGCAGGGTTATCCAGTTTGATGGGGGCCGATCCCTTTGCAAAGCCCAGGGTCAGCTCCCATACTGCCGGCGACAGAATGACGCCGACGACAGCGCTGATCAGGCCGAGCAGCCCACCAATCAAGGCGCCTCTCGTGGTAAGGTTCTTCCAGAAGATCGACATCACCAGCACCGGGAAGTTGCAGGACGCTGCGATGGCGAAGGCAAGACCAACCATGAAAGCGACGTTTTGGTTTTCGAAGATAATGCCAAGTATGATCGCGAGGACACCCAGGAACAGAGTCGCGATCTTCGAGACACGAATTTCGTCCTGTTCATTGGCATGTCCTCCCTTGATTACCATGGCGTAGATATCGTGGCTGATGGAGGACGCTCCCGCGAGCGCCAAGCCGGAAACGACGGCCAGGATCGTGGCAAACGCGACGGCCGAAATGAAGCCGAGGAACAGATTGCCGCCTACTGCGTCGGCCAGATGGATCGCGGCCATGTTCGACCCGCCCTTGATCGCGGCGATCCCGCTTTTGGTCTTCTCGAGAATCCCTGCGTCGAGGAACGCCAGATCGGTCGAGACGAGCGTGATGGCGCCGAATCCGATGATGAAGGTCAAGATGTAGAAGTAGCCAATGAAGCCTGTTGCATAGAATACGGACTTGCGTGCGGCCTGCGCGTCTTTCACGGTGAAGAAACGCATGAGGATGTGTGGCAGACCGGCGGTGCCGAACATAAGGGCTAAGCCGAGCGAAATGGCCGATAGCGGATTTGAGATCAGGCTGCCGGGCTCCATGATTGCCAGCTTTTTGGGGTGTACTTCGGTCGCCTTGGCGAACAGTGCTTCCGGGCTGAACCCGAATTTGTAAAGTACGGCGCCTGCCATGAACGTCGCGCCGAACAGCAACAGCACAGCCTTAATGATTTGCACCCAGGTCGTGGCTTTCATGCCGCCAAAGGTCACGTAGACCATCATAAGGCCACCCACCAGGATGACGGCAATCCAATAGTCCAAGCCGAAAAGCAATTGGATCAGCTTGCCGGCGCCGACCATCTGCGCGATCAGATAGAAAGCGACAGTCACCAGCGAGCCGCACGCGGCCAGGATGCGTATCCTCGTCTGGCCGAGCCGGAATGAAGCGACATCGGCGAATGTGAACTTACCTAGATTGCGGAGCTGCTCGGCAATCAGGAATGTGACGACAGGCCATCCAACAAGCCAACCTACCGAGTAGATCAAGCCATCATACCCTGAGGTGTAAACAAGACCTGAGATACCTAGGAAGGAAGCGGCCGACATGTAGTCGCCGGCGATCGCAAGCCCATTCTGGCCGGCCGAGATGCCTCCACCTGCCGAGTAGAAATCCGAGGCCGATACCGTCCGTTTCGATGCCCAGTAGGTTATCACAAGCGTCAGAGATACGAACCCGATGAACATGCCAATAGCGGACCAATTGACCGCTTGCTTGGTGCCGCCATCGATCGTCCCGGCCGCAAGTGCGACCGAAGGAATGCAAATGAACAGCGTCACCAACAGGTGGGCGATCTTTTTCATTGGCGGCGCGCTCCAACTATCTTGCGGATCAGAGGGTCGTATTTTGAGTTCGCTTTGCTGACGTAGATGCCCGTCAGCAGGAATGCCGAAACGATGACCAATAGCCCGATCGGAATGCCAATGGTTGTGACGCCTGTCCCCATCGGTGTGCCAAGGAAGTGTGGCGCGTAGGCGACGAGCAGGATGAAGCCGAAATACACTATCAGCATGACCGCCGATAGCGTCCAGCCCAGCGACGAACGCCGGCGAACTAGTTCTTGATAGTTTGGGTCTCGCTCAATCTTTTCGTAGGTGCTCAATGTTTGGGTTCCCTCAGAAATAAGTGGAAGAACGTCTGGCCGCGCGGAGCGGCGTTCATTTCCAGCGTATTCAACGTCAGGCACGTGCGGGCGTGAGGCGGGCGGACTCACAACAGTCGCTGTTGGAGCAATGTGAATATGTACGATCGAAAAAGAGGGGTCTTGATGCAGATCAAATGTCGCGTGCGTGCATTGATCTGCTGGCCTCGAGCGCGAAGATATCTCTGATGCGGTGTCTGGAAAGCAAGCTGCAGAGAGGTGCTTCTTGATGGAGATCAACCCGGCATCGATCATATGATCATATATGGCGAATGAGTGGGGAGTTGGACAAAGCAACCAGTTGGCCGCGTGCGGACCGCATGACCTCCGAGAAGAGAGAGCCAACTTCCCTGGTGTTGTTGGTATTGGCGTCACACAGAAGACAATCTCGGAGGAATTCCAATGGATGCAAAGTTCGCGAATGCTGGTTCGCCGGAAGCGAGCTATGACGTGTCGGCCGACTGGGCCAAGCGCGCTTATGTCAACGACGCCAAATATCGCGAGATGTACGCGCGCTCGGTCAAGGACCCCAACGGCTTCTGGGGCGAGCACGGTAAGCGGATCGACTGGATCAAGCCCTTCACCAAGGTCGAGAACGTCTCCTTCGCGCCCGGCAACATCTCGATCAAGTGGTTCGAGGATGGCGTGCTGAACGTCGCCTGGAATTGCATCGACCGCCATCTCGAGAAGCGCGGCGACCAGACCGCGATCATCTGGGAGGGCGACGACCCCTCCGAATCCAAGCACATCACCTACCGCCAGCTGCACGACGAAGTCTGCAAGATGGCCAACATCCTGCGCACGCGGAATGTCGAGAAGGGCGACCGCGTCACGATCTATCTGCCGATGATTCCGGAGGCGGCCTACGCGATGCTGGCCTGCGCGCGGATCGGCGCGATCCACTCGGTGGTGTTCGGCGGCTTCTCGCCCGACAGCCTCGCCCAGCGCATCAAGGACTGCGAGTCGAAGGTGATCATCACGGCCGACGAGGGCCTGCGCGGCGGCAAGAAGGTCCCGCTGAAGGCCAATGTCGACGCGGCGCTGGCCAAAACCGGCGGCGTCGACTGGGTCGTGGTGGTCAAGCGCACCGGCGGCAAGATCGACATGAACCCGACGCGCGACCTCTGGTACCACGAGGCCGCCGAGATTGTGACCACGGAGTGCCCGTGCGAGCCGATGAACGCGGAAGATCCACTGTTCATCCTCTACACCTCGGGTTCGACCGGCACGCCGAAGGGCGTGCTGCATACCTCCGCCGGCTATCTCGTGTTCGCGTCGATGACGCATCAATACGTTTTCGACTATCACGACGGCGACATCTACTGGTGCACGGCCGATGTCGGCTGGGTCACCGGCCACAGCTACATCCTCTATGGGCCGCTCGCCAACGGTGCGACCACGCTGATGTTCGAGGGCGTGCCGAACTACCCGGACAATTCCCGGTTCTGGAACGTGGTCGACAAGCACAAGGTCAACATCTTCTACACCGCGCCGACCGCGATCCGCGCGCTGATGCAGTCGGGCGACGATCCCGTGAAGAAGACCTCGCGCAAATCGCTGCGCCTGCTCGGCTCGGTCGGCGAGCCGATCAATCCGGAAGCCTGGGAGTGGTATCACCGCGTGGTCGGCGACGAGCGCTGCCCGATCGTCGACACCTGGTGGCAGACCGAGACCGGCGGCATCCTGATCACGCCGCTGCCCGGCGCGACCAAGCTGAAGCCGGGATCGGCGACGCGGCCGTTCTTCGGCGTGGTGCCCGAGATCGTCGATGCCGACGGCAAGACGCTCGAGGGCGAGACCTCCGGCAATCTCTGCATCACAAAATCCTGGCCGGGCCAGATGCGCACAGTCTACGGCGATCACGCACGCTTCGAGCAGACTTATTTCTCGACCTACAAGGGCAAGTACTTCACCGGCGACGGCTGCCGGCGCGATGCCGACGGCTATTACTGGATCACCGGCCGCGTCGACGACGTCATCAACGTCTCCGGCCACCGCATGGGCACCGCCGAGGTCGAGAGCTCGCTGGTCGCGCATGAGGCGGTGTCGGAAGCCGCCGTGGTCGGCTACCCGCACGACATCAAGGGCCAGGGCATCTACGCCTATGTCACGCTGATGAACGGCACCGAGCCGACCGAGGCCTTGCGCAAGGAACTCGTCGCCTGGGTCCGCAAGGACATCGGCCCGATTGCCTCGCCGGACCTCATTCAATTCGCGCCCGGCCTGCCGAAGACGCGCTCCGGCAAGATCATGCGCCGCATCCTGCGCAAGATCGCCGAGGACGAACCGTCCAGCCTCGGCGACACTTCGACCTTGGCCGATCCGGCCGTGGTCGACGACCTCGTGCAGAACCGGCAGAACAAGAAGGGCGCGCCGGCGTAAGAAATCGACCGTATCGCATCAACGGCACGCCCAATGTTTGAACCCATGGAGACAATGCTGTGAGATTAGTTCTGTTGGGCGCCCCAGGATCCGGGAAAGGGACTCAGGCGGCCCGCCTTGCCAAGCGCCTGGACATTCCTCAACTGTCGACCGGCGATATGTTGCGAGCGGCCGTGTCCGAAGGAACGCCAATCGGGACAAGGGTAAAGGCGACAATGGAGCGCGGCGAACTCGTTCCCGATGATCTTGTCGTGGCCATCGTTGCCGGGCGCATATCGCAGCCTGATGCGAAATCCGGGTTTATCCTGGACGGCTTTCCCCGGACCATTGCTCAGGCGGCAGCGCTCGACGATATTTTACGAGCAGCCGATCTTCGAATTGACCGCGTGCTGGAATTGGACGTCGACGAAGCCGCTCTGCTGAACCGCATTCTCAACCGTGCGAACGAAGCAAGATCCAACGGCTACGCACGCGCGGATGATACCGAAGCTGCGCTGAAAGTGCGCCTGGCCGAGTATCGCGGACAAACCAGACCGCTCGCTGACTATTACCGCGAGCAAGGACTTCTGAAGAGCATCAATGGTCTGCAATCGATTGACAAGGTAGCAAGCTCGCTCTTGGAAGCGCTCGATGCTTGAGAGGGCGAAAGTTAGTGGTTAGCCAAGGCCCGAGCTCAAACCCGACGCCTCCACCTATGTTTGTTTAGTCTGGCCCGAGCGGCACCGCGTCGTTAGACTGGGAGGGCGCGATGCATCGACTCGCGTCATACCGAGGGCAAACCAACACTGCTAAATGCGCTTATCCGAAAAACGGGGGCATGATATGATTATCTGTGGCCTGAAGTCTTTCATGATTGCCGGTCTGATCGCCGGTTTCGCCGCGGCCGCTCACGCTGAAGATGCCGATGTTGGTAAGGCGGAATTTCAAGCTTCGTGCGCAAGCTGTCACGGCGTAGATGGAAAGGGCAAAGGACCTGTTGCTGGGCAGCTGAAGGTGCCACCTGCCGATTTGACGGCCTTGGCCAAGAACAACAACGGGGTCTTTCCTATAACCGCCGTCTATGAAGCCATAGATGGGCGGAGAACAATTTCTGCGCACGGCACTCATGAAATGCCGATCTGGGGTGAACGATTCAATCCCGTCAAGAGCGTGCCTCATACTATTGATCCGACCTACGACGCGCTCGATCCGTCGCGGGACTTGCGGGAAGTCGTCGTGCGAACACGCATCCTTGCGGTTATCGATTATCTGAACCGAATTCAGCAGAAGTAATGGCCACGATCGCGTTCGGGACGACCATGCCGCTGTCGCGCTCGGCCGCGGCGACGTGATCTGCCGCAATGAATGAGGCAACCTGCGCGCATGAAGGCGACCGGCCCCAACATTGATCCTCGTCAAGGCCGCTGCGAGCAAAGTCGCTAGTGGTCATATGGAAAACGGAGGATCAACGATGACCGGCATAGTGCTCGACGCCCAGCAAATTCAGAACGCTCCCGCTCCCGTTCGCCTCTGGCTCGAGCATCAGATATCGGCGGCTCTCGGTCCAAGGCCGGCACCCGGAGCGTCGTCGCCTCGCCTGGTTGCTTGCACGGGAGCTCAGGCAGCGAACCTTCTCAATCGAATTAGACAGGTGCCGTTTGCTGTCGAAGTGTTCTTCGGGCTCGCCCATCCCGAGATCTCCTTCGGCGAGCCGCCGGTCGTGACGTTCCGTCTCCTCGAGCTTCAGCGTCGTGTTGGTTTGGAGAACATCACCAAGCTCCTCGAATGCCTCGACCTCATCAATCGGGCGTTCGTCGAGATGTGTGACGATCCTGCCGCGCGGTTCTGTGATTTTGATGCCGCCGGGCACTGCTCGATCCTGCCAGCCACCCAGAACAGTATCGCTGCATTGTGGAAGGCACTCATTGCGGCGGAGCGGCCTGGCGCGCTGCCAATCGCCGCAGCCGAATAGCGCGGGGCGGGCACGAGATGGACCCGAAAACGCCCTGCGGTGGGCTGGCGAGGAAGTGGGCCGGCCGCCTGTCGTCGTCCATTGTCATTATGGCGTGGATGCTCCTACTGTGGCCCGGACAGGTACGAGCAGGAGAAATCCGGGATGTGCAGACACTTGCGCCTCTGGTCGGGAAGATCATCCAAAGTGTCGTCGGCATAAAAGCCACTACGGAGACAGCGGCGGTTTCCCGATCGATCGACACGAGGCCCGGGTTTCCCAGTGGACCGCCTCCCACGACGAAGGATGTGTATGGTGCGGGCGTCATCATCAAGGCGGAGCCCGGATTGATCGTGACGAACAATCATGTGGTCAGCGGCGCCAAGACACTTTCGGTCCGATTGCCGGACGGACGCCAGCTTGACGCCAGGTTCGTGGTGGCCGACGAGCGATATGACCTGGCAATGCTGAGGATTTCGGCATCGGGCCTGACCGCAGCCCGCATCGGTCGATCGATCGACGCAGAGCCCGGGGATTTCGTCCTTGCAGTCGGCGGCTCTTCGGGGCTCACTCAAAGCATTAGCCTCGGCATCGTCAGCGCTCTGCATCGTTCGTGGCCCGGCATCCCTTGCCAGGATCTCATTCAGACCGACGCCTTGCTGGATCGCGGCAGTGCAGGCGGGCCGCTGTTCAATCTGCGGGGCGAAGTGATCGGCATTGTTGCCGCTAGCACCGGCGAGACCGAATCCGAGCGCGCCTTTGCGATTCCCTCGGATGCCATCGATCGCCTGTTTATTAGGATGAACTAGGTGTTCAGTTCGATCGTGGATCGATTTGAAGCCGTTTGATCCGCTGACTGATTCAATAGACCATGATCGGCGTTTCCAGCAGGTGATCGTTCACTGCAACGACACCGGGGATTGCCTCCGCGGCAATCCGGATCGCCGTGCGCTCGGCGGCGGATGGCGCATATCCCCACAGGTCGACGACGCCGTTCTGTACGGTCGCGGTCAGATTGAAGGTGTGTGCCCATGGTTGCTCGCGAAGCTCGCCGAGTAATTTCTTCCTGATAGCGGAATCGGTGGGTAATATCTCCAGCTTCGGCCGGGCGCTCGCGACGGCCTGCAGCAAGTTGGCCCGGCTGACGATGCCGAGGAGGTGGCCGGCTTCATCGACGATGGGGACACGCTTGATGCCATGTTTCTCGAGCAGCATCGCAATTTCATGCAGAGGTGTCTCCGGCGCCGCGGTCACGACCTTACGGGTCATGATGTCCGCTATCTTGGCAGCATGGGACTTCACGTACTCGGACGCCATTTGCGCGTCTCCGACCAGTAGTCGCAGCCACCACGAATACGGGCGCTCGGTGCCGGCTTCAGTCCGATGCATCAAATCGCTTTCCGTGACGATTCCGACGAGTTCGCTGTCCTTGCCCACAACAGGAACGGCGCTGATGCGGTGCTGGAGCAGCAGGGAAGCAACCCGCTGCACCGTTGCGTTGGAGTCCACCGTGATGACGGGTGACACCATGACGTCGCGCGCTTGCATGATCGTGCTCTCCGTAGACGGGAAGATGTCACATCCTGCGGGATCTCGCGCAGGGGTGATTTGACCACGATCAATCGGTCTGGAGTGCCCTGGCCCTAGAGAGGACTCGTTGAAGCGGAGGATGTCGAGATGGCGGGAATTCCAAAGAAGGCGCTCGTGTTTGTCGGAGACGGGCGCAAGGCGCTATTGCTCCGCAACGAAGGCGACGATCGGTTCCCCAACCTGAAGGCGGAGGCTGACTTCGAAGATCAGAACCCGGCGACGCATCTGCAAGGCACGGACCGCCCCGGACACTTCGTAAAGGGGATCGTCTCCGGTCAACGGGGAGCCGTCGAACCGACGAACTGGCACGAGCTCGAGGAGTATCGGTTCACAAGGCGGGTTGCGCGGGCTGCAGAGGCCATTGTCCGGAGTGGAAGAGCGACGGCGCTTGTCATCGTCGCTCCACCGCGTACTCTGGCACAGCTTCGGGCGACACTCGCTCCCGATGTCAGGCGTCACATCATTGCGGAGATTCCCAAGGATTTGACCAGGCTTCCCGTCGGGGAAATTGAAAAGCACATTGTGGAAGCGCTTGCGTCGCCCACACGATAGGCACTGTGCGGCCGACAGTGTCTCAAGAGCGAGTTCAAGACTAGGTCCGTCTCGTGGTATAGAACAGCCAGATTGCGACAGCGGCCAGCAACACCGACATTATCCGCCTGATGAGCATTGTGTTTGCCCGTTTTTCGATGCTTGGCCGGACGGCGTTTGCTGAAACGACGACAACCGAATGAATTATGGTCGCTATAGTAACGTACGTCGTCAGCAAAATCGCAGTCTGCGGAAGCAATGGCCGTGCCTCATCGATGAAAGTCGGAAAAATCGATAGATAGAAAATACCGGCCTTGGGATTGAGTAGATTGGTAATCAAGCCCCTGAGAAAGAATTTGGTGTTCGCCGTCGCTTCGATAGGTTTGGCGATCTCTTGCGGCGCATCACGCCATCCTTGCCAGGCAAGCCAAAGCAGGTAGAGCGCGCCACCCCAGCGAAGAGCTTCGTAAAGCGGGGTCGAGGCAGCCACGATAGCTGCAAGGCCGAGCGACGATGCGATCCCAACTCCTAACAAGCCGAAAGCGATACCAGCGGTCGCGGCAAGACCGGCTCTGCGACCAGCCGACGCGGCCAGCACCGCGAGATAGCCCATGTTAGGTCCCGGTGTCAGCTCGATGAGCGTGACCGTGAGAACGAAAGCAAAGAGAGAGTTTTCGCTCATGGCTCGATCCGTGCGCTCCCAATGCGGGGTTGCCCTAAATATCGGTCTAATAGCTTGATCTGGGTCAAATATTCCCAGGTATGCCGCCTCTCTACCGATTGCGAGTTAACATGGATGCGGCGTGTTGCCGGTAGGGGCCGCCGCAACAGCCGCGAGCTTCTGCGAGTAGCTTCAGACGTGGCCATTCAGGGTGACGACCCCATCCTCGACGGCGAATCCTGTATGAGCTGACAGCTCGCCGAATGGTCCTGTGGCGAAAACAAGCGGCTACAAAAGCTGCACAGCATTATTGATCCAGATCAGCGTGGCCCGCCGTTTTTGACCGATGCTGGCAGGTCATCGTGTACACGAAGCTCTGAGGAGTTTGCCATGTTGGCTTTGGATGTCATGCGCACGTCTTTCGCGACGGTCAAACCGGGCGCGCCATTGCTCGATGCCGTCCGTCTATTGCTGGAAACTGGCCAGCGCGGTTTGCCCGTGCTCGAGGGCTCAGGGGCGCTGGTCGGTGTTATCTCCGAAGGCGACTTCCTTCACCGTCGCGAGCTCGGCGTGCATTGGCCAGAGGGCTTTTGGCTCGAGTGGCTGCTGAGCAGAGAGGAGGGGCGGCTGGTCCGCGAGCGGACTCGGGCCCTGAGCGTCGACGCTGTGATGAGCCGCAAGCCCGTTTGCGTCGACGAATGCGCGACTGTGGACGAAATCGTTGTCGAAATGGACAAGCATCAGATATCGCAGGTCATGGTTCTCCGGGATACGCGGGTCGTTGGCATCGTTGGCCGCGTGCAACTGATCATTGCGCTTGAGCGAATACTCGCGCGATCCGAGGGCGACTGACGCGGAGACCGCGGCAGACAATTTGTGGAGCGTGATCCGAGCGCGCTTCTGGTCGAGCACAAGAAGAGCGAGAAATAGGCTAATTGCCGTGCCTTTCCATCAAGAATGCTATCGCTGAATTGACCTTGCTCAAGGCATCTATGCATCCGGTCTCGGATGCTAGGCAAATGCTCATTGAGTGCTGACGAGGTCCGCCATGACTGATCGAATGAAGTTGCCTGCCGTCGAGCGACCTGTGAAATATGGAACAAATATTGGTTGCGAATGGTCGGGCGATCGCCGCCGGCTTCTGGATGCGTTGGAGGACGACGAAGTTCGTGAGGTCCTGAAGCACGATGCGGCGCTTGCTCCCTCCAAAGCAAAACGACAGGCCGGCGCATGATTGACGAGGGCGGTCTGCGATCAACCCATCCGAGCTCGATCCCGAAGCCGACCCAACGTGTCGACAAGGCCGCGGCACTCCCGAGTGATCAGCCCGAGGGCGTCGAGGGGGACACTCGCGCGCCCGGCGCTCTGCGCAACATCCTGCAATCGTCAAGCTATCAAGAGGCGGATCAGGACGAAAATTTCCTGCAGAGCGAAGCCACACGCGGCATTCGCCTCCAACTTGATTTTCTCAAGGCCGAAACCTTGCTGCGAGAGCATCAGATCGCTCATACGATCGTCGTCTTTGGCAGCACTCGCATTTGCGAGGCGCCGGCGGCGCGCCGGGCCGTCGCCTCGATAGCTGATACGCTGGCATTGAATCCCGACGACGACGGTTTGCAGCGCCGTCTCGAGGCGGCACGGCGTATTGCGGCGAACAGCAAGTATTACCGAATCGCGCGCGAGTTCGGACAGATCGTCGGTGCCGCAAGCGAAAAGGCCATCGGCGGCCGCCTCCTGATAATGACCGGTGGCGGCCCGGGCATCATGGAAGCAGCCAACAGGGGTGCGCACGACGTCGGGTCCCAGTCGATCGGACTGAACATCACCCTTCCAAAGGAGCAGGACCCTAACCCATATGTCACGCCCGAGCTCTGCTTCAGGTTTCACTATTTTGCGATGCGAAAGTTGCATCTTTTGATGCGCGCGCGGGCGCTGGTGGCATTCCCGGGTGGCTTTGGCACGATGGACGAGCTGTTCGAGGTGCTGTCGTTGGCGCAAACCCGAAAGATTGCGCCGGTGCCGGTCGTGCTGGTTGGCGAGTCGTATTGGCGTCGCGCGTTTGATCCAGACTTCCTTGTCGAGGAGGGTGTCATCGATCCGGAAGACAGGAACCTGTTTTGGTTCGCAGAGTCCGCCGAGGAAGCCTGGCAAGGCATTCTGCGGTGGTACGAGGCGGCCGGCAGGCCGCTTCTTCCGATCGGAGACGATGCCTCACGGGGAAAGTCGATCAGTCAAGAGGTCGGATCGTGAAGTTATCCTTTCAAGGCGCCGACCGGGCGGTGACCGGGTCCTGTCACCTGGTCGAATGCCTGAACCGACGCATCCTGATCGATTGCGGTCTTTTTCAGGGAAGCCGCGACCTAGTGGAAGAGAACGTCGCCGCCTTCGGGTTCGATCCCGCGACCATCGACTATGTTCTGCTGACCCATGCCCATCTCGATCACTCCGGCAGGATGCCATTGCTCGCCAAGCGAGGGTTCAGGGGTGAGGTGATCACGACTGCGGCCAGTCGTGAACTGACCCGCCTCGTGCTGGTCGATGCCGCGCATCTTCAGGAGGAAGACGCGCAGCGGAGGGCCCGCCAGTGGCGCAGGCGTGGGGAAGAGGATAGGTCGTCGCCGCTCTACAGCGTCGTCGATGCGCTCGATTGCTTCGACCGGTTTGGAAGGACGGCTGAATATGGGCACCCGCTGCAACTCGCAGAAGGACTCCGGGCTACTTTCTTCGATGCCGGCCATATCCTGGGCTCTGCGAGCATCCTGATCGAGGTCGCCGAGCACGGCCGCACGCGTTCGGTCCTGTTCTCGGGTGATCTCGGCAACGCCGGTCGTCCGCTGCTGCGTCTCCCGAGCCCACCCGCTCGCGCCGACATTGTCGTCATGGAATCGACGTATGGCGACAGGCGCCATCGATCGCTGAAAGACTCCATCGAGGAGCTTTACGGTGCGATCGGCAGCACGCTGGCGCGCGGCGGCAACGTCATCATCCCGACCTTCGCGCTCGAGCGTGCCCAGGAGATCCTCTATGTGCTGCGCCAGGGGGTAGAGCGCAGCAGGTTGCCGCCGGCCATGCAAATCTTCCTGGACTCACCGATGGCGATTTCGGCGACCGAGATATTCAAGCGGCATTCCGAATGTCTCAGCTCGGAGGCCGCTTCCATGTTTCGTGAAGGGGGGGATCCATTGCACCCGGCAAACCTGCGTCTGGTCCGCGAGAGTGCCGATTCGGTCGCCATCAACAGGGTAACCGGCGGTGCCGTCATCATGGCCGGATCTGGGATGTGCACCGGCGGCAGAATTCGCCATCACCTCCGGCATAATATCTGGCGCAAGGAATCGGCGGTCGTATTCGTCGGATACGCCGCTTCCGGAACAATTGCGCGGCAGATCATCGATGGCGCCAAGTCCGTGCGGCTGTTCGGCGAAGACATTGCGGTTCGCAGCACGATTTACACGATCAACGGATTTTCAGCTCATGCGGACCAGCAGGAGCTGCTCGCATGGCGACGCGCGATCGAGGGATGCGAGGCAACGTTCCTGGTCCATGGCGAAGAGTCCGCAATGCAGGCGCTCGCCGCGCTTTTGCAGGGCCAGCGGGTCGAACTGCCGCGTCTGGGCGACGTGTTTGATCTATAGGTGGCCTGCGAAGGCGAGCCGGACGATCCGGTCGTTTCAGCTCGCCGCCTTCATGTCCTCGGGTGATTCGACGTAGAAGCCGGTATAGGTATCCACGAAGCAGAGGTGATCATGCACCTCCTTGACGCCGGCGGTGCTCTCCGCGGCCACGATTGTTGCTTCGCGCGCATGGTCACTGGTGACGATGCCATGCAGATGGACAACGCCGTTGCAGACGGTCACCTCGAACCCGATAGGATGCCAGCTCACGGCGTCGATCTGCCGGAGGATACGATCGCGGATATGATCGTCGTCTGCGGTCGGGATCCGGAATCTCGTGCGCCAGACTGGCCACGGCCTGGAGCAGATTTGACCGGGTCACGATGCCGACAAGGTCCCTGCCGCGCATCGCGGGCAAGCGCTTGATGTCCTTTTTCTCCATCAGGTGCACCAGCTGCTCGAGCGGCGTTTGTTCTTCGACCGTGACCGGATCTAGTGTCATCACGTCCTCGATCTTGCGACCGCGCTCGTGGACGAAGTCCGCGGCTGCGCGGCCAGGTCCGAGCAGGAACTGGAGAAAAGCCGAACGCTTGCGCCCGGTTCCGATTTCGCTGCGGCGCATAAAGTCGCTTTCCGAGACGATTCCCGTCAACTTGCCGTTGTCGACGACCGGCAGGCCGCTGATATGGTTTTGAAGCATGATGTTGGCGGCATCCTCGACCGAGGTCCGAGGCGTAACGGTGACGACATTCCTGGTCATGAACTGGTGGGCGCGCATGAATGCCTCAAATGAGCCTGTCGGGTCAAAATAGGGGCTTTCCGGCTCCCTGCTTTGACTTGGCTCAACCGGCTACAACGGCGTTCGCCACGGAACCAGAACAGCGCCCCGATGCCCGCCACGGTGACTTCGACAATGCGAGATTGCGACGTCGGCCAATGTGGTCGGCTGCTGCCGGGATCAGCAAGGCATTCGATGCATTCGTATGGAATATCATGCTATCGAGGGTACGCGCGGCGTAGTCCTGCAGCGCCAATGCTCTCAGTCGCTTCGTCGCGCTGCGTTCCGACAACTGGATGGCGATCGATAGCGAGCCGAACAGGAAGATCATCAAAATCGCTTTTGCCGTTTCACTGGTCATTGCAGAAGCCCCGAATGCGCGGTGGTCTGGAGTTGAGCGCGATCGCAGCGGAGCGTTGTTGCTCTGGATCAACAAGGCGACGTGCGATTTTTAGAGTTGTCCGCGCCATCATCAGCATTCCCGAAGCACATGAGATGTTCCTCGCCGAGGCTCAGTGAGCCTGTTTCTCCTCGAGCTCCTGATCTTCAGGAGATTTCAGATAGTAGCCCGAGAAACTATCACCCCAGCAGAGGTGATCGTGCACCTCGACGACTCCGGGAACGTTCTCGGCCGCGACGATTGCAGCCTTGCGAAATCTGCTTTCGGTAATCACGCCGCTCAAGTGGACGATGCCGTCTCTGACGATGACGGTGAGTCCTAACGGACACCAGGCGTTCCGCTCGATCTCGTCCAGAATGCGCCGCCGGATCTGGTCGTCGTTCTCCGTCGGAGCGGGTACGTCGCGTGCAAGGCTCGCCACCGTTCGCAGCAAGTTGCTGCGGGTGATGATGCCGACAAGCTTGCCGCCGCGAACCACCGGCAGCCGCTTGACGTTGTTCTTCTCCATCAGTTCGACGACTGTTGTCAGCGGTGCCTCCTCGGCCACGGTGACCGGCGCGCGTGTCATGATCTCCGATACCTTGCGTCCATGCTCGAATACGTAGTCCTCGGCCCATTTTCCCGGTCCGAGGACGAAAGTCGCCAACCAGTTGCGTTTCCTTTCGGTGCCGATGTCGCTGCGATGAAGGAAATCGCCTTCGGTGATAATGCCGACGAGCGTGCCGTCGCGATCGACCACGGGAAGCCCGCTGACACGATGCTGAAGCATGATGTTTGCCGCGTCGAGGATGGTGCTGTCCGGCGTTGTCGAAAGCACCTTGCGGGCCATGATCTGGTGCGCGTACATCCGAGTATCTCCAATCGCTCTGGAATAACATTCAGCCTAGCGCCAGACGCGTGGGACGTGTTGATCTGACGCAAGCGACAAACTGCGCGCGGTTTGATCTGGCGCAATGTCACGCGGGATCGCTGCGTTACAAAGTGCGCGTCCTTGCAGGCCGAACACGCACGTCCTTCAGAGAGGCCAGATCGTGTTGCCGGGCTGCGTTGGATGAGGGCGGAGTTCGCCAGTGCATCCCCGTCGGTGGAGCCGCTCTTCCCTTGGACCGTTCCAGTATCGAAGATCGAGGGTCACATGCAAAAGGACTATGCCGACGTCTGCAAGCACATCTCCAGGAATCTGGACCAGCTGCGCAAGGGCATTCCGGAGACCATGCGCGCGTTCTCGGCGATGGCGCAGGCGGCAACCAGAAATGGCGCGCTTGATGCCCGGACCAAGGAATTGATTGCGCTTGCATTGGGCGTTGCCGCTCACTGCGACGGCTGCATCGGCTTCCACGTCGAGACCCTGGTCAAGCTTGGGGTCGGCCGCAAGGAGGTCGAGGAGGCGCTCGCGATGGCGGTCTACATGGGCGGAGGGCCGTCCTTGATGTATGCCGCTGACGCTCTGGGGGCGTACGACCAGTTTCAGGAGCGCGCGGTGGTTGCCGAGCCGGCGATGGATTGATCCGATCGACGCCACGCGCCGCGAGGCAGTTGGCGAACGACCGGAAGGAACCTGAGCTGTCGTGCTTCGATGGCTGGGAGATTTGTATGATGTGCTCTGGATATGCCAAGCAGCGGCCGTCGCAGCAACACGGGACCGAAGCGCAGCCGCCACGTCAGGCGGCGAAGAATGCCGTTGAGGTCGCGCAGAAGAAGCCGCGTGCCGGAAAGCCTCAGGACGACGCTTCGTATTGGGCGTGCCGAGCGGACGAAGCGCCAGGCTGCACGACATCAGGATCAGGCCACTCGCGATCACTTCATGAAGATTGCGGCCGGATATGAGGCGCTCGCGCGCTCGGCTCGCAGCGTCGGGCGGGATCCAGATTAGGCAGCGACGGACGTCTGACAAGCAGGACGCAGCCACCCGGCGCTTGCGAGATGTCGCGAGCTATCTCGAACGGCAGGGTGTCAATTGCCAGACCGGCTGTGTCCGCCCGGTCTGGCGCTGGTTGGTGGTCTGCGCCGTGTGAATTGATCACGATCAAGAGCCGTGAGCCGGAATGCGTTCAAAATGAAGCTGTATCAAAGGAGGCACATTGCCATGACACGCAACGTCGGACTCATTGATCAGTACGCCCGGATCATCATCGGCCTGGCTGTGATCGCATATGCGCTCAAGGACGGCTCGCTTGGAGCGGGGTGGCTGGTCGCCGGCACTCTCGGATTCGTTCTGATCGCGACAGCATTCTTCTCGTACTGTCCGCTCTACACGTTGCTGGGAATCAACACTCGGCAGAAGTCCAGCTCGGTCTAGACATAGCGTATGAATAAAGACCTGACCCTTGACGAGTTGCGATCGCGGCTCGATCGTCTCGGCGCTGGCGCTGTGTTGAGAATCTCCGATCATGATTATGAGCGGTTGTTTGGGATCAACGAGGTCGCTGCCGCCAAGTCCGCACAATTTGCCAAGAAGCACCATTGCGTGAGCGTTCCGGGAGACGGCTCGGTGTACTTCCGAAAATCGAACTCCGACGCGTATCGTTCGGTCGAGTTGGTGCAGGACGCGCCCCCGATGTCCCGCTGAACCGCAATCCGTTCAACGAACTTTCAGTCGAGAGTGATGATGGTCAGAAGCAGCTGGAATATCTGCCAGCCGGCGGCGACCAGCAATGCTCCAACGATCAGCAGACGGCCGTACCATGAGACGGTCGGGTCGCTTCGACGGTGGCGGCGTCGGACCAACTGGTTGAATGTTGGGGCCGGTGTAGAGGCTGTAACGGCCCGAGCATTGCTATCGCTCGTGTCGTCAAGTCTCTGTGCGTTCCGTTGCCGTGATCGATCCATTTGTGGTCAAAGCCATTTATCGTACCAGTGCAAGGATCGCATTCGGGGGAAGAATGGCCTTGATGCGGATCAACTCTGATCCGCGCTCCCGCTAATGGGTAGTGTCTGTGGGTCATCCATTTAGTGCGGTATCGCTGGCGGGATGCTGTCGCGCCAGCGTAGCGCGATTTGGCTGTGCGGCGGCTGGGAGCGCAAGATGCTTTCCAGCCTCGGCCATGGCGAGGTAGCTGATCGTTATCAAAGCAATCGCGCCGAGGAGCACAGGCGGCAGGTCCGCGAAACCGAACAAGGAACCGAACGGTCCCAGCGCCAGGAAGATGCCGGAAGCAAGTGCGCCCAGCGAGCCCAACGCCAAGATGCGATGCGGGCGGCTGGCGCGCCATGGCGGCCGCCGCGTGCGGATCAGAAAAATCACGAGGATCTGGGTAGCAATGGATTCCAGGAACCAGCCGGTTTGGAATGCGGCCGCATCGGTGTGGAAGACCTTCAGGAGAATGGTGAAAGTCGCAACGTCGAACAGCGATGAAATCGAGCCCATGACGAAGGTGAACCGCAGGATATCCGCCATATTCCATGATTGGGGTCTCTCGGCATCCTCCTCGTCGATTTCATCGAATGGAATGCCGATCTCGGAGAGATCGTAGAGCAGGTTGTTCAGGAGGATCTGCAGCGGCAACAGCGGCAGGAACGGCAGCGCAATGGACGCCAGCGCCATCGATAGCATGTTGCCGAAATTCGAGCTGGTTCCCATCCGCACATATTTGGAGATGTTTGCGAACGTTCGCCGTCCCTCAATCACGCCCGCACCCAGCACCGAGAGGTCAGGGGCCAGCAGGATCATGTCCGCAGCGGCGCGTGCCACTTCAGTCGCGCCGGCGACGGAAATTCCGACATGGGCGGCGTGAATCGCCGGAGCGTCGTTGACGCCGTCGCCCATGAAGCCGACGACGTGACCGCGTTGACGCAAGGCCCGGATAATCCGTCTCTTCTGCTCGGGATCGATCCTGGCAAACAAGTCGACATCCTCGACCTGCGCGGCGAGCGCCTGATCGCTCAAATCGGCGATCTCGCCGCCGGTCAGGATGCGACCGGAGGGGAGACCGACGGCATCCGCGACATGCGCGACCACCGCAGCGTGGTCTCCCGAGAGCACCTTGATGCTGACGCCGCGTGCCCTCAGATCCCGGACCGAGTCGGCCGCATCGCGCTTGGGAGGGTCCGCGAAGGCGCAGAAACCGACCACCGTCAGGACAGCTTCGTCCTCGGTCGTGACATTGACCCGGTCCGGCGGCATGGTTCGGATAGCGACGCCGAGCAGCCGAAAGCCCTGCCGGGCATGGTCATCCTCCAGACGAACGAGCTGAGCACGATGGCTATCATCCAGCGGTCGGGCCAAGCCATCGACCTCGACCGCGACCGCGCGGGCCATGATCGCTTCCGGCGCGCCCTTGACGATCAGAAATCGGTCGTTGTCTCGCGCCGCAAGGACCGAGAGGCAGCGCCGCTCGTAGTCAAAGGGAATCTCGGCGAGCCGGGTCCAGGCGCTGCTTCCCGGCGGGCTGTCTGCGGCAAGTAACGCCTCATCCAGCGGGCTGTGGATGCCGGTCTGGAACGCGCTGTTCAATCGGGCCAGCTCGAGCACCCGATCGCTGGGGCGTCCCGCAGGATCCAGATGTGCCGCGAGCGTGATCTTGGCTTCGGTCAGCGTGCCGGTCTTGTCGACGCATAGCGTATCCATCGCACCGAGATCGTGGATCGCGGACAGTCTCTTGACGATCACCTGCCGCTTCGCCATCCGCTGCGCCCCGCGCGCCAACGTCACCGTCATCACCATCGGCAAGAGCTCGGGTGTCAGGCCGACGGCCAGCGCGACGGCAAACAAGAATGATTCCACGGCCGGCCGATGCGCCACGAGGTGGGCGAGCAGCACGAACAGCGTCAAGAAAAGCGTCAGCTTGAGAATGAGCAGGCCAAGCTTCTGGACGCCCTGCTCGAGGGCGCTTGGGGGATCGTTCGCCAACAGCTCGGCGCTGATCATGCCGAAGCGCGTACGACGCCCAGTCTCGACGACAAGCATCACCCCGCTACCGCCAACGACGCTGGTGCCGGCGAACAGGGCATTGCTCGCTTCCGCAGGCAGACTGGTAGCACATGGCTCGGTGGTCTTGGCGGCCGGAAACGGTTCACCGGTCATGAGGGCCTCGTTCAGCTGGAAATCGCGGACCATAAGCGCGACCCCGTCGGCTGGTACGAGGTCACCGGTCCGCAGCTCCACGACGTCTCCGGGGACGAGCTCGCTCACCGGCAACGCGACGATTGCGCCGTCGCGAATGACATCGGCCTGGATGGCAACCGAGCGCCGCAACGCTTCGGCGGCAACCTCCGCGCGGTGCTCCTGCACGATATCCAGCGTCAGTGACAGGCCCACCACGAGCGTGATGATCACAAAGCTCGCGAGGTCGCCGCTGAACCCCGACACGGCTGCCGCCACGATCAGGATGGCAATCAGCGGATTGACCAAACGATGTACGATCTTCTGCAGGATCGATCGCGTGCCCAATGGCTCTGCGAGGTTCGGGCCGATCAGGGCGAGCCGCTTTTCGGCCTCCTGTTGGCGCAGACCGCACCGTTCGGTGTCGAGACTGCGCAAGAGCGAATTGGTTGGCTCCCGCCAGAACGCTTCAACGGCTGGGCCATACGCAGACGGCTTGAGCGGCATGAGGATCTCGCGGTGCTGGAAGGATTGGCAACGCAACCTAGTGCGGCCGGTTGGGTCCGGGATTGATGTGGCTCAAGCCGGCCCGGCCAAGACGCGCATTGCCGGTAATCCATTGGCTAAGTATTGAAACTCGCGATTCGAAGGAGGCGAAGCCAGAATCTGGCAACGCCGTTCGCGACTTGACCGCCCGGAGTGGCTTTGTTGTTTCTGGCCTGTTTCCGACCGCAGTGGCTTGAATTGCTTGGGATGGCGGTCTCAGTAGGGCGGAATTGCTAACGTTTGGCCGACAGCGAATTCGATAGGGACACCGTAGTTCGAAGGTGTACACAGTAACGTATGTTGTTATGCGCGTGTCAGTTCGACAAGATCGTTTTTGGCTCCTGTGCGAGAGGAATGAGCCATGGCTGATTTCGTATCCAGGGCGAACATCGCCCACTACAGGGAACTGCTGGCCACAGAGGCTGACGCACGGAAGATCGAAATGCTTCACAAGCTGCTGGCTGAGGAAGAGGCCAAGCTGGCCGAGTGGCGCAAACAAAACCCAAGGCCTAAGGCCGCGGAATAAGGACCGGGTCACGATGATGGGCGCGGCAGTGGGTAGCCTATTGGGCGACTGCGGGGCCGGGCCGCTCCCGCCTGCATCGAGGCAGATTGCGTCGCGAGGCGCGACAGAAAATCGCAGGCCGGGTTGATGGAGATCAAGTCCGACACGCCCGGAATCCGCTTTGCTTGGGTCGCGCAGATTCACCCTGCCGGAAGGCGTAAGGTGGCAGCTTCTTTGGGCGGGGGGTGTTTGGTCGGAGGCTTGTAGATCCTGATGAGAACCTACTACTTCGACACGAAGGACAGTGTCCCGGTCCGTGATCGGGTCGGACTTGAATTCGCAAACGCCTCCACCGCGATCACGCACAGCAAGCAAATGGCGAGCAGGATTTGCAGCGAGAATCTCCCTGGCGACCTCGATCGTCACGTGGTGGTCATCGACGAGTCGGGCGAGGAAATTCACCGGGAGGCGATCGATCCTGCCTGAAAACCGAGCTGGCGCCTGATCTGGCGACGCCCAGGCGCCATCGGCACGATCATCGGGGCCTCTCGCCAGCCTAAAAGGGCTGATCGTCTTCCGTCGAAGGCTCTTCCTCCAACGAGACAAAGTCGCCGCCGCCATAGTCCTCCTCCGGCGGTGGGTAGGTGATTTTCACCAATTGGTCTTCGACCCGCTTCACGCCCGCAACGTTCTCCACTGCAACGGTCGTGGCCTTGCGCGCATTGTCGTTCCGGATGTTGCCGCGCAAGCTGACGACGCCGTCATGCACACTCACGTTCAGCGCAGCGGGTCGCCAGGGCGCACGCGCCAGTGCCGCTATGACGGATGCGCAAATCTGGTCGTCGTTGCCGGAAGAGGAGGATAGGTCCAGGCGAAGGTTCGCGATGGCGGTCATGAAATCCGTCCGTGTGACCATCCCGACCAGCTTTTTATCGCGCATGACCGGAAATCGCGTGACGCCGTGCGATTCCATGAGTTGAACGACCTGCTCGAGCGGGGTGTCCTCCTCGATAGTAATCGGGTTGGGCGACATGATCTGATTGACCGTGCGGCCGTGTTGGCGGGCGAAGTCGAGCGCGACCTGGTTTGTGCCCGCGAGCATCGCAAGCCAGCGGCCGCGGTGCTTCTCGGTTCCCACTTCCACGCGGCGGATGAAATCACCGTCGGACAGGATCCCGACGAGAGCTCCATCCCGATCGACGACAGGAAGGCCGCTGATGTGATGGGACAGCATCGTCTTGATGGCATCGATCACCGATGCATCGGCATCGATTGTGATGACGTTCCGTGACATGATCTCCCGTACGCGCACGGCGTAGATCCTCCGACATGAGCTGACAAACCCCAGCTAACTCCTGGAAGGAGCAACGTGTGTTGATTCTTATCAACCGGACGATCGTGTAACTGCGCTGAATATGCTCGGCATTGGGCAGGCAACCGAGTTGGGCAAGCCGCCCACAGTTGGTGACGGTCCATGATTTCTGATTGTTCAACCCCCGCCATGGTCACAACCTAGACTGCTCGGCTATGCCGGGCCGTGGCGTGGCCAAGGTGAGCGTCGAACGCCGAGGCGACGCTTCGGACCAGGAATTCCGCGTCATTGTTAATCGAGAGGCGATCACCCATCATCGTCACGGCGCCGTCAGAGATCAGCCTGTCGAGCCGGGAACGATCGACGACGGCTGAACCAAGATCCCAGCGGTGCCGGCGGCACATTCCCGGCAGGTCGACGGCCATGTCGCACATGATGCGTTCGATGATGTCGGCACGGAAACGGTCCTCTGCGGTCAGCATGTAGCCCTTGACGGTGGCAAGCCGGTCCTCGGCGATGCGCGCAAGGTAGTCGCGTGTCGCGACAGCATTCTGCACGAAGCCCTGCGGCATGCGGCCGATTGCGCTGGCGCCCAGACCAATCAGGGTCTCGGCAGAATCGTCCGTATAGCCTTGGAAGTTACGCCGCAGCCGGCCCTCGCGCTTTGCCATGGCCAGATTGTCGCCAGGGAGCGCGAAATGGTCGAGGCCGATGCGGATGTATCCGGCATCGGTAAGCGCCTGCGCGATTGCTTCGGACTGACGATGCCGCTCGAGACTATCCGGAAGTGACGCTTCGTCGATCGTGCGCTGGTGCTTCTTGAAGGAGGGAATATGGGCATATCCGAACACGGAAAACCGGTCAGGCCGTAGCGCGACGCATTTGTCGACAGTATCCAGGCAGGAGGCGACAGTCTGAGAGGGCAGGCCGTAGAGCAGGTCGAAGTTGATGCGGCTGACGCCGGCGCGGCGCAGCCGCTCGAGCGCTTCCGCGGTCTGCTCAAGGCTCTGCGAACGATTGATGGCGTGCTGAACGACAGGATCGAAGCTCTGGACGCCAAGGCTCGCGCGGTTGACGCCGCTGTAGCCCAATGCCTCCGCCATCGGCTCGGTCAGGGTGCGGGGATCGATCTCGACGGCGATCTCGGCATCGGGCTGCACGAAGAACGAGTAACGTAGCGCGCTGACGAGATCGGCGAAGGTTTCGGGCGTCATGATCGTCGGGGTGCCGCCTCCGAAATGGATGTGGGAGACGGGTAATCGCTGACCGACCGCTTCCGCAACGAGGTGCGCTTCGGTGCGAAGGCCGGCGGCGTAAATGGCGACCGGTTCGTCGCGCTGGGAGATGGAGGTGTGGCACCCGCAGTACCAGCACATCGACCGGCAAAACGGCACATGCAGGTAGATCGAGGCCGGCCGGCGGGCTGGAACCGACCTGAGCCATGTCCGGTAATCAGTCTCGCCGATCTCCGCAGAAAAATGCGGAGCCGTGGGATAGCTGGTGTAGCGTGGCAGCCTGTCCTGCCCATAGGTGATCGCCAGGTTCGACCGCATTCGATTCCTTGCCTCTCACTCGCCGCCGGCTCTCGGAGCCTGGCGCGCCCTTCTCACGCCGCCATGATCCGGTTCGACATCGCACGGTTGCGCAGTTCCACCCGCCGCGAGGTCGGAAGCGAGATCACGCCGTTCTGCTCGAGCTGGGTAAAGGTGCGTGACACCGTTTCGATCGTCAGACCGAGATAGTCCGCGATATCCTGGCGCGACATCGGAAGCTCGATGGCGGCATTCTTGAAGGCGCGGCGCGCCATGTCATGAAGGAAGCCGACGACACGATCTTCGGCGCTGCAGATCAGGAGCATCAGATGCTCCTGGAAACGGCGCAGCTCCTGGGCCGTAGCATCCCACAGCTGCCGTGCCAGATCCTTTTCGTGGCCGGCACGGACCATGAGCGCGGCGCGCTTGACCACGATGACCCGGGCCTCGGAGACGGCCTCAGCCGAGGAGATATGCGTCTCGCCGGCCTCGAAGCCGAAGATATCCCCGGGCAGATAAAATGCGCCGATCTGGCGACGTCCGTCCTCCAGAACCCTGTAGGTTCGGACGGCGCCGGAAACGACCTGGTAGAGATATTCCGCGGCCTCGTCCTCGCCGTAGATCTCGCTGTTGCGTGCGAACCGCATCGGCGTCCCAATCATGCCGAAGGGCCCCTCAACGCGCGCCTGTCGGTTGAGGATGCTGGTCGGGTGACGGCTGTTCTCGATAGAAATGGCGTTCTGGGTCTGCATGGCGGCACTCCATGGATGGGAAGATCGATGGAGGCAGATTGATCGCATCTCCTGGATCGGGAAATTTGGATATTTCCCCTAAGTAGAAGCCACTTACGTATTTATACGTAGGTGCCCGGACAAAGTAGCCGCGCGCCGAGACATCGGTCGCGCGGCGCGTCGCTCAAGAGGAGAGGCTAGCGGCCGTTCTTGTCGGGATAAGCAGCGCGCGTGCTGGCTCCATTCCCGTGCTCTTCCCGAAGCCAGCGCGTCGTGCTGCGATCGGTCACGGCGAGCACGAGCGCAAAGAGCGAGAAGATGAGACAGACGGCCGTGACGACAAGCAGTGTGCTCATTGCCATGTTGGGCTCCTCGATCTGATCAGCCGGCCGCCTTGATGTCTTCCGGCGATTCCACATAGTAGCCGGAATAACCGTCGACGAAGCAGAGGTGATCATGGACCTCCTTGACGCCCGAGGTGTTCTCGGCGAGCACGATCGCGGCCTGGCGCGCGCGGTCATCAAAGATCAGGCCGTTCAGATGCACGACGCCGTTGCGCACCCAGACCTGGAAGCCGGCGGGACGCCAGCCGGTGGCGTTGATTTCGCGCAGGATCCGTTCACGGATATGGCCGTCGTCGGCGGTCGGGTCGGGAACCTCGCGCGCCAGCGATGCGACAGCCTGCAGGATGTCCGCCCGGGTGACGATCCCGACCATGGTCTTGCCGTTCACGACCGGCACCCGCTTCACGCCATGCTTGTGCATCAGATGCACGATCTCGTCGAGCGGCGTCTGCTCCTCGACGGTGATCGGGTTCGCCGTCATGACATCCTCGACCTTGCGACCGCGCTCGTGCACGAAATCGGTCGCGGCACGACCCACGCCGGTGAACAGTTCCAGCCATGCTGAGCGCTTGTGGCCCGTGCCGATTTCGCCGCGCTGCAGGAAATCTCCCTCGGACACCATGCCCCTGAGCGTGCCGTCTTCGTCCATCACCGGCAGACCGCTGAGGTGACATCGCAGCATGATGTTGGCCGCATCCAGGATCTTCGTGTGCGGACTGACCGCGATGATATGCTTGGTCATGATCTGATGTGCACGCATGTCGGACCTCCGTGTTGAGAACATACAATAAAGCTCCGTGCACCCCGGACATTGACCTGGCTCAACGGTCTGCTTGCCCGCGCTCCAGCGATTTCAAGAACAGAATGAAGTCGCCCACCTGGTCCGCCTCGAAGCTGAACTGGGGCATGGTCGGATGGCCGGTGACGATTCCTTCCGCCAGCGATTCCTGCAGCATCTCGACCGGGTAGCGTTCGTGCAATGTCCGGAACGGAGGTGCTATCCTCAGCGGGCTCGGGCTGACCTTGTCGATTGCATGGCAGCGGGCGCAGTAGAGCTGCGCAAGGCGACGGCCTTGCTCCTGGTCCGCAGCAGCTGGAGTCAGTGCGGCGCAGATCGCGCCGATGATGGCGAATCCGCGGGCCACATGCCCTGGAAATGTTCCGGCAGGATACTTCACAATTCGACCCTCGCTTAGTGAGACATCAGGACCGGAACGGTCATCGCGCGCAGCATGTCGCGCGTGACGCCGCCGAGCAGAGTTTCCTGCAAACGGGAGTGGCCGTATCCACCCATCACCAGAAGATCCAGGCTCTCATCCGCCGCGATCGACAGCAGGATCGACTGAACCTCCGACTTGGACGCCGGCAACGATGTGATCTTGGCCGGAAGACCGGCCTTGGCAAGATATCGCACCAGATGGTCGGCGGAGCTCTCCGCAGGGATAGGGTCAGGGCCATCGATGGTGATGATGGCAAGGGCGTCGGCAGCGCGCAGCAGCGGCATCGCATCATGCAGCGCGCGGGCGGCAAGCCGGCTGCCGTCCCAGCAGATCCCGATCCGCTTCGCTGAAAATGCGCCGTGGAACGTGTAGGGCATGAACAGGACGGGACCGCCGGCCTGGAACAAAAGCTCACGTGGGATCACATTGTCATAGCTGTTGTAGTCGCCCAGCGGCTGGGCGACCACGGTGAGGTCGTGCAGACGCGCGTTCGCGCAGATGATCTCGCGCGCATCGATCGGAAGCGCACCCACGGCGCGGGTCGCGTAGGATATCCCTGCATTCCGTGCCTCGATGTCGAAGACGCGCAGCGCCGCCTCGGCGCGTTCGAGGGCCTGATCGTGTTCGGCCTCGAACAGCGAGGCGACCGCCACCCCCCCTTCAGCGACCAACGGTACGCTGGCAGTCTCGTAGCCGATCGCCATTGCGTCGAGATGCGCGCCGATGCCGAGCGCGAGCGAAACCGATCCGTCGACCGCGGGACGTGGCGACAGCTCCGTCGGAATGTGGACCAGGATGTTCTTAAACATGGGCCGTTCTCCAAAGGGGGGTGGAAGAGCAAGTGCCATCAAAGCACCGGTCGAGGCGGGCCGATTTGATCTGCCTCATGCGCGTTCGTGGATTCTGATTGAGCGAGATCAATTCATCGAGCGTGTATTTCGCGCAAATGTTGTGCCCAGCTTGGAGGAGCCGGCATGGCGCGCGTCGCATTGGTTACGGGTGGAAGCAGGGGAATTGGCGCGGCGATTTCGCGGGCCCTCGCTGCTGGCGGGTGCCGGGTTGCGGCCTGCTATGCCGGAAATGCGGACGCTGCGCGCCGATTTGGCGAGCAGACCGGAATTCGCACCTTCCGGTGGGATGTTGCCGATTTCGATGCCTGTGCAGCTGGTGTCCGCGAGGTCGAAGCCGCGCTCGGTCCGATCGACATCCTGGTCAACAATGCCGGCATCGTGCGCGACGCCACGCTGCACCGCATGACGAAGCCGCAATGGGACGCGGTGCTCAGAACTGATCTGGATTCGCTGTTCAACATGTGCAGGCCGCTGATCGAGGGCATGCGGGCGCGCAAGTTCGGGCGGATCATCAACATCTCGTCGATCAATGGGCAGAAGGGCCAGATCGGCCAGACGAACTATGCCGCGGCGAAGGCCGCCGAGCTCGGCTTCACCCGCGCGCTCGCGCTCGAAAGCGCGCGGTTCGGAATCACGGTCAATGCGATCTGTCCGGGCTACATCAATACCGAGATGCTGACCGCCGTGCCGGCCGATGTCATGCAGAACTCCATCCTGCCGCAGATCCCGGTCGGGCGACTAGGACAGCCGGAAGAAATTGCCCGTGCCGTTGCGTTTCTTGCCGCCGACGAAGCAGGGTTCATCACCGGGTCGACGCTGTCGATCAATGGCGGCCAACACATGTGCTGAATGGGAGAGATGACGATGCTCGCAACCGATGTTATGCGCAGTTCATTCGCGTCGATCAAGCCGACCACCACAGTGCTCAGTGCCGTCGAGCTGCTGCTTGAAACCGATCAGCGCGGCCTGCCGGTGATCGACGACGCCGGCGACCTCGTCGGCATGGTGTCGGAGGGCGATTTCCTCCACCGCGACGAGCTTGGTATCAGCCCGCCGTCAGGAAACTGGCTGGAGTCACTGCTTGGCATCGCGGAGAATACGCCTGAACGCGAGCGCATGCGCACCCTGCAGGTCGGCTCGCTCATGAGTGGCTCGCCGATCACCGTCGATGTCGAGGCATCGATCGAGGACGTTGTCGCGCAGATGGATGTCTACAATGTCGCCCAGATTCCGGTGCTCTGCGCCAGAACGGTCGTTGGTATTGTCAGTCGCAGGGAGCTGCTTGCGGCATTGGCGCGCCGATTGAGAGAAGCAGGGAAAGCAAGCACCGGAGTGACTTCATGAGCGAGATTGCCTTGCAAACACATGCGCATGCCGTCGTTTGGATCGATCACCTTGTCGCGAAGGTTTTCGGCATTGGGTTGACGGGCGTCAGCGCCACGGCCGTTCATGCGCATTTGCCCTCGCAGCAACTGCATCACAAGGCGAATACCATCGGCGATGGCCGCGTCCAGGCCGACGCGACATTCCTCGCCCGGGTAGGGGAGGCCGTGGGCGGTTGCAGCGATCTGCTCGTCATCGGACCAGGCACCGAGAAGGTCGAGCTGACGCAGTATCTCAGAGCGGCAAGGCCCGACCTCAATTTGCATGTTGAGCCAAGCGATCATCCGACGGACGGCGAGATCGTGGCGTTGGGCCGGAAACGGTTCCGTTTCGACTAGGCCGGGACGTCTGGCGTCGGAGCAGGCGCCGAACGCGAAGACAGATAAGGGCCGAGCTCATACCGCTCGAGCAAGGAGGTGAGCGATGACAGCCCAGGCAGTTCTCGACCAGACCACATCCGCCGCCAACGACGACGTGGCGGCTGCCAGAATGCCAGCTTCCGTGGTCCCTGAGAGTGAAGGATCGACGGCTGCCGAATCGATCGACCAACTGGCTCACGCGGCAATGGCGCGATGGACGGGGGGCATCTCGCCGGCGAGCCTTGCGCTCGCGTTTGCCGATTGGCAGCTCCACCTCGCGGCGTCGCCCGGAAAACGGCTTGAGCTTTCACTGAAAGCTCTTGGTGACGGCTCGCGCTTCGCGCGAATGGTGTCGACGCCGCATGCGGCTTGGCAACCCTGGTTCATGGTCAGGCCTCAGCCAGGCGATAATAGGTTCTCCGGCCAGGATTGGTTGCTGCCGTCGTTCAATATCATGGCCCAGGCTTTCCTGCTGGGCGAACAGTGGTGGCATTCGGCGGCCAGCGACCTGCGTGGCGTCTCGAAGGCAAATGCGGCAATTGTGGATTTCACCGTCCGCCATTGCCTCGATGTCGTAGCGCCGTCCAACTTTGCGTTCAGCAACCCCGAGGTGCTGCGGCGGGCAATGGATTCTGGTGGCGGCAACTTCGTGTCGGGCTGGCATAACTGGCTGGAAGATTGCAGGGACCTGTTGCGCGCCAGTCCGTCCGCACCCGCCCCATTTGTGGTCGGCAAGGACGTTGCCGCGACCAAGGGCAAGGTTGTCTACCGGAATGAGCTGATCGAGCTCATCCAATACGCACCCGAGACGGCCGACGTTTGCCCGGAACCGGTACTTATCGTGCCGGCGTGGATCATGAAGTATTACATCCTCGATCTCTCGCCGCAGAATTCGCTCGTGCGCTTCCTGGTTCAACGCGGCTTTACGGTGTTCATGATCTCATGGCGTAACCCCGGGCCGGCCGATCGCGAGCTTGGTCTCGATCACTATCGCAAACTTGGGATCGACGCCGCGATCGACGCGATCAATCAGCTTGTTCCTGAACGTCCGATCCATGCCGCTGGCTACTGCCTTGGCGGGACGCTGCTCGCAATCGCAGCAGCTCGGCTGCAGAAGGAACGGCCCGGCTGCCTGCGCTCGGTAACGCTCTTGGCAGCCCAGGTCGATTTCACCGATGCTGGCGAACTGACGCTCTTCATCAATGAAAGCCAGGTCGCGTTCCTCGAGGATATGATGCGGCAGCGCGGCGTGCTCGATACGGCGCAGATGGCCGGGGCGTTCCAGTTGCTGCGGTCGAACGACATGATCGGGTCGCGCCTAGTCCGCGATTATCTCATGGGCGAGCGCGCTGCGCCGAGTGACCTGATGTCATGGAACGCGGACGCGACCCGCATGCCCTACCGGATGCATTCGGACTATCTGCGCAAGCTGTTTCTCAACAACGACCTTGCGGAAGGCCGCTATTCGGTGGACGGACAGCCGGTGGCGCTTGCCGACCTTCGCGCCCCCATGTTCGTGGTCGGCACCGTTCGTGATCACGTCGCGCCCTGGCGGTCGGTTCACAAGATTCACCTGTTGGCCGATGCCGATATCACCTTCGTGCTGGCGAGCGGCGGTCACAACGCCGGCATCGTTGCTTCGCCGTCGGAGGAGGGGCGCAGCTATCAGTTGTTGGAGAAGAAGGCGGATCAACCTTATGTCGGCCCCGACGAGTGGCTGCGGACGGCGGTGAATCGCGACGGATCCTGGTGGCTGGAGTGGGTTCGCTTCCTCACGGCGCATTCCGGTGCATGGGTGCCGGCGCAATCGGTGCTTCACGCGCCCGAGGGTGTATCGTCGCTTGGTGATGCGCCGGGACAGTACGTCCTCCAGCATTGAACGTCGCACCGGCTTGATCTGTCGCAAATCCTCACCGCCGCGAGCCGTTACGATGAAAAAGTCGCACCAGGTTGCAGCGAGGAAGCCATGAGTCTGATCCTCCGCGTTTTCTTCATACTAGCGGGAGCCATCACCGCGCTGTTCGTCGCGCGCGATTCTCTGAACTTTGATGTCATGCAAATGTTCGTGGCTATCCTGCTGGTGATCGGGCTCCTGTTGGCCGGTAGCCTCTGGAGCCTGTGGCGGCAAACGTGACAGCTCGAGCTCGGTCGATGGCCTTGCGATTTGGGCGTCCGCCATCGTTCGCTGGTATCGGCGCCATTCCCCCATAATATTGCTCTTGCACTTCACGTACGCGCTGGATCGGTGATGCAGTAGGGCTTGAAACGACTGAGCGCGCCGAGGGCCGGCTGTTCAGGCCGGCCCTCGGAAAGCAGATGGCGGATTTCGTCGACGCGTCCGGAATGGAAACGTCTATCGTCCTTCGAGCCCGGAAGAGCCCTTGGTGATGTTCATGAACATCAGGGCTATCGCAGATGCGGCAGCAACAAATGCCGCGGTCCATCTGACGGTGGAGACGGCAAAGGCGGCGTCAAGCCGCCAGCTTGTGGGTACCGGCTCCGTCGAGGCAAGCGGTACCACATCCGGAAAGTACCAATTGCAGAATAGAGCGAGCACGACCGCGAGGATCGCACTACCGACAAAGACGAAGGTTAATCGCCGTTTCATGGAACTCCTCCTGTCAATGGGAGAATGTTGCCAGACCTGACGGCATCGGCCAATTCAGGAGTTTCCCTTAGGCGATGTGCCGCTCGCCCCGTCCGTTGGGGACGCGAGCAGGCCGGAAATACTGCGTTCAAGCGTGGTGGAGGGCGTGCCGGAAGCGTCTACAATATCCCAATCGATCATTCCGGTTTCAATGTTGTCTTGGATCAGGACTACATCGGACGTCGCGTCCGACGCGTCGTTCTGCCGCGATGCCACGCGGTGCAGCCGTGTGGCGCGCCCGGCGGTCAAGAAAATGCCGCGAAAGTCAACTTTTGCGTCGCGAGCAACGGCTTCCGCGGCACCACGTTCCACCGGCTTCAGAAAGACCGCATCGAGTATTACCGAAACTCCCTGGTCCAATATGTGCGCGGCATGCTTGAGCATGGTCTGGTAGACGCGGTTCGATGCTTCGGGAGTATAGGTCTCCGGCGATAATGTGGTGTGCTCGGCGACGTGATAGAGCTGCTTGCGAATGACATCCGATCGCAGAACCAGGGCGCCCGGGGGCGGCGCGATCAGATGCGCCATGTCGCGCGCCAGCACGCTCTTGCCGGTACCGGACTTCCCGCCAATTGCAAGCAGACGGGGCGGCCCCGGTTCAATGAGCCGGCGTGCAAGCTCGAAATAACGCCTCGCTTGGGCGTCGATCGCTTGATCGAGCTGATGTTGCCGTGCCTTGGTGAAGAGTACGTTGGCCCGGATCGCTGCGCGCAATGATAGGAACAGCGGCAGCAAACACAACGCACCCGTTTGCGTGTCCCAGGCGATCTGCGTGTAGCTATTGAACAGCCTGTTGGCCACGGTCTCTTGTCTGAAGTACAGCAGGTCCATCAGTGGAAATGCGAGGTCGTAGAGGATGTCGGTCGTCGCGATATTGGGGTCAAACTCGATCGCATCGAACAGAATGGGCTCGCCGTCGAGCAGGACGATATTGCCGAGATGTGCATCGCCGTGACAGTGGCGGACCTGCCCAGCGGCGGCGCGGCCGCGCAGCAGTTCGAGGTTGCGCGCGAGGGCTTGATGACTCAGTTCGTGCAATCTATCGATTTCCTCCCGGGACAGAACTGGCTCGGCGCAAAACTGCTCCGTATTGCGATCGATGATGACCGGGAGCGAGGCAAGCCATGGGGTCCCTTCGCGTCTGGTTGCGGTCCGATGGGATTCGAGCAGGATGGCGGCCAGTCTCTCGCCGAGTTCCGGCCGGATTGCATTTTGCTCGGCAAGACGATCGAGTGTCTTGTTCTCGTCGAAGCGAGCCATTTCGACAGCCCATTCGACAACCGGTCCGGTCCCCCCGACCACAAGCCCATCGCGCCCGCGCGTGATCGGAACCACCCTACGATAGATGGCGGGGGCGTGGCGCTTGTTGATGGCGATCTCATCCTCGCAGGCGCGCTGCCGCTTTTCCAATGTCGAGAAGTCGAGATAAGGCAGCTTGACAGCTCGCTTGATCTTCAGAACACGCGAAGGTTCGAGAAAGACGATCGAACAATGGGTGTCGATCCGCTTTACCGGCACGGTCGGCTGGCGAGACCCGGCCAGGAACGACAATACAGCGGCTTGGCCAGTCTCGCCTGTGGCCGCGTCGGGTGTTGATGTCGGCGTCGTCATGGTTTCAAGACGGCTGCGCCGACGAGCTTGCCGTCCCGCAAGCGCGCCAGTGCTTCATTCGCCTGATCCAAGGGAAAGACGGTGACGTGTGTCCGGATTCCAGCTCTTGCCGCCGTCTTGAGAAAGTCGACGCCATCCTGTCGCGTCAGGTTGGCAACGGAAACGATCTGCCGTTCACCCCAAAGGATGTCGTAGGGAAAGCTCGGAATATCCGACATGTGAATGCCGGCACAAACCACGCGTCCGCCTTTGCGCAGCGTGCGCAGCGCGAGCGGGACAAGCGGCCCGGTCGGGGCGTAGATGATTGCGGCATCAAGCTCGGCCGGCGGCCGATCTCCCGAAGCGCCGGCCCAGCATGCGCCGAGCGATAAAGCCAGGTGCTGGGCCTCGGTGTCGCCCGCACGGGTGAAAGCGTACACATCCCGCCCTTGCCAACGCGCCACTTGCGCGACGATATGTCCCGCCGCGCCAAAACCGTAGATGCCGAGTTTGCGGCCATTGCCAGCCATCACCAGGGAGCGCCAGCCGATCAGGCCGGCGCAGAGCAGCGGTGCAAGCTCCGCGTCCTCGCCGTCTTCACCGAGCGGAAAGCAGTAGCGCGCGTCTGCCACCAGGTGTGTGGCAAAGCCGCCGTCCCGCGTATAGCCGGTGAACAGGGGGGCGTCGCAGAGGTTTTCCTTGCCCTCCCGGCAGTAGGGACAATGCCCGCAGGTCGATCCGAGCCAGGGGACGCCAACGCGCGTGCCAAGATACGCATGGTCTACGCCATCACCGATCGCTTCGATACGGCCAACCACCTCATGGCCGGGAACGATCGGATAGGCGATGTCGGGCAGTTCCCCGTCGACGACATGCAGGTCGGTGCGGCAAACGCCACAGGCGCCTACCTTGACGCGGACCTCGCCTGGCCCCGGAAGTGGGTCGGGCCGCTCCGCATATTGCAGCCGCGCGCCTCGCGCGGGCAGGATCATGGCGTGCATGACGGGACTCGCTTCGGTCTGTGCCCCTCCTTTGATCACATCACATTGGCCCGGTTTTGATCCCGGTCAACAGCCGAGTCGCTGGTGCTGACTAACGTTGATACGCGAGCGACACTCAAAAGGAGGTACCGATGGTCAACGACATGATCCCCGTTCGAACCGAGCGCGCCCTGGCGCGGCGGGAGAACAACCCCTTCACATTTCTGCAGCAGGAAATTGACCGGCTGTTCGATGGATTCGGCCGCAATTTTCCGACGTTCGCCCCGCCGCAGGCGGTGATGCCGCGAATGGACGTCAGCGAGACCGACAAGACCGTCGAGATCTCGGCCGAACTGCCCGGCCTCGAGACCAAGGACGTTCAGCTCAACCTCGCCGACAACACGCTCACGATCCGGGGCGAGAAGAGGAGCGAGCGCGAGGAGAAGGACAAGGACTATCACCTGATCGAGCGCAGCTTCGGCGCGTTCTCGCGGTCCGTTGCATTGCCCGAGGGCGTCAAAGCGGAGGACGTCAGCGCCGAAATCGCCAAGGGCGTGCTCAAGGTCACCATCAAGAAGCCGGCTCCCAAGCAGAGCAAGCAGATCGACATCAAGACGGCGGCGTAGCCGCCCTGCCGGGCGCGTCGCTCGTCAGGTAGCGACGCGTCCACGAAATAGCCATCCATCCAAGGGGATCAGCCATGTACGAGTTTCTTCAGGAAACCGTCGCGAACAACATGACGAGGTCGGTACGAAGCGTCGCTCCCGAAATGACCGTCAGCGACTTGTACCGGTTGTTCGCAAAAGACGACTATGACGCCTATCCCGTGCTCCGCGACGATGTCGTGGTCGGCTTCGTCACAAAACTCGACGCCCTGAAGGTGTTCGCCTGTCCGACAGATCACATCTTGCCACGTTACGACGATCGGATGGGAACGACGGTCGATGAGATTATGTCGTCCGATGTGATCGCGGTGGAGCCGGACACGAATTTGCAGCGTGTTCTGCAGATGATGGTCGCACATCGGCTCAAGAGCCTGCCCGTGATTGACAAGTATCACCACCTGGTCGGGATCATTGCTCGCGAGGATGTCATGCGGGCTCTGGCGCGCTGCACGAAGCGGCAGGCGCCTCCGCTCGTTCCCTGCGAGACCGTCCGATGTCTACGTTTGGTCTAGAACGGGTTCTTTCGCCTCGAACGGTCGCACTTGTCGGCGGTAGTTCGCGTCCATCTTCGCTCGGCCTGGCGGTACTCATGAACCTCAAGGCGTGCCGCTTTTCAGGCCGCATCGCCGTGGTCAATCCGAACTACACTGCGATCGATGGCGAGGTTACATTCCCGGATCTCAAGTCACTTCCATTCGTTCCGGACCTCCTCGCGATCACGGCGCCCGCGACCGCGATTCCCGGAATCATCTCGGACGCTGCTGCGGTTGGTGTCGCCGGTGCGGTGATCCTGTCGTCCGGTCTCGGACACGGCGCCGGCTCGCTTGCCGAGACGGTCGCGCGGACCGCGCGCATGCACGGTATACGCCTGATCGGGCCGAACTGTCTCGGCGTCATGGTGCCGCGCGCAAAGCTCAATGCGAGCTTTGCCGCGCATCAGCCTGCCGACGGGCGTCTTGCCCTGATCTCGCAGTCCGGCGCCGTTGCTGCCGCGATGATTGAATGGGCGGCAGAGCGGCGGCTCGGCTTCTCCGGCATCGTATCGATCGGAGACCAGCTCGACGTCGATGTCGCTGATTTGCTCGACTATTTCGCGCAGGACGATCATACCAACGCGATCCTGCTCTACCTCGAGGCGGTCAAGGATGCGCGCAAGTTCATGTCGGCCGCGCGCGCCGCGGCGCGGCTCAAGCCACTGATTGTCGTGAAAGCGGGCCGGATGGCCCAGGGCGCCAAGGCCGCCGCTACCCATACCGGCGCGCTGGCCGGTTCGGACGCAGTCTATGATGCAGCGTTCCGCCGGGCCGGCATGCTGCGCGTATACGACCTTCGGGAATTGTTCGACTGCGCCGAGTTGCTTGGCCGCGGCTTCGTTCCGCGCGGCAACCGGCTGTCGATCCTGACCAATGGCGGCGGGCTCGGCATCCTCGCGATCGACCGGCTCGTTGAGCTCGGGGGCGTTCCGGCGAGCCTGTCGGCGGAGACGATTGCGGCGCTCGGTCAGGTTCTGCCGCAAGGCTGGTCTCGCGCCAACCCCGTCGATATCTCCGGCGATGCCGATGCTGCCCGCTACGTATCTGCACTCGGCGCGTTGCTCGAGGACGCCAACAGCGACGCGGTCCTGGTCATGAACGTGGAAACGGCGGTCGCGCCGACCGAAGGAATCGCCGAAGCGGTGGCACAATGTGTTCGTGACCCTCGGACCAGGAAGAGTGACGTTGCCGCGCTGGTGCTTGCATCGTGGGATGGTGCCGACGAGCGCACCGCGGCAACCTTCGAGGCTGCCCGCGTCCCGCATTTTCCCACCGAAGATGACGCTGTGCGCGCTTTCATGCACCTGGTGAGATATCGCGAGGCCTCCATCGCGCTGGCCGCAACTCCGCCCAGTATCGCCGCGACGTTTGCGCCGGAGACGGTGTCGGCGCGGCGCGTGATTGCGAAAGCGCTGTCCGAGGGGCGGGGATGGCTTGACCCAGTTGAAATCGTGGCCCTGTTCAAGGCGTACGATATTCCGATTGTTCCGACCGTCGTGGCCCGTGATGCCGACGAAGCCGTAGACAAGGCCGCGCCCTTTCTTGCGCAAGGGTTTGCCGTAGCGGTGAAGCTGTTCTCCCGCGACATCAGGCACAAGTCGGACATCGGCGGTGTCATTCTCGGCTTGCGGACTAGCGAAAGCGTCGCACAGGCGGCCAGGACGGTGCTCGCGCGCGCCCGGGCAGCGCGGCCGGATGCCGTCCTGCAAGGCGTGACGATCCAGCCGATGATCGAGCGGCGGGCGGCGCGTGAGCTGATCCTCGGCATTGCCGACGATCCGACCTTCGGTCCCGTGATCGTGTTTGGCCGCGGTGGCACCGCGGTCGAGGTGATCAACGACAAGGCGCTGGCGCTGCCACCGCTCGACATGAACCTGGCGCGCGACCTGGTGAGCCGGACACGGGTCTCGCGGCTCCTGGCTGCCTATCGCGATGTGCCCGCTGTCCCGGCCGATGTCGTGCCCCTCACCCTCGTCAAACTGGCGCAGATGGCGGCCGATATTCCGGAAGTCGCAGAGCTCGATATCAATCCGCTGCTGGCGGATGAAACCGGAGTGCTCGCGCTCGATGCGCGGGTGGCGGTCCGCAAGCCGGCGCGGCTGTTTGCAGGTCAGACGCGGCTCGCGGTGCGGCCTTACCCGTCGCAATGGGAGGGAGAGCTTGCCCTGAGGGACGGCTCGCGCGTCGTGATAAGACCGTTGCGGCCGGAAGATGAGCCCATGGTCGAGAGCTTCTTCAGGCGTGTAACGGCCGAGGATCTCAGGCTTCGTTTCTTCCAGGCGATGAAGAATTTTTCGCATGCGTTCATTGCCCGGCTGACCCAGCTCGACTATGCGCGTGCGATGGCCTTTGCGGCGCTGGACCCGAGCACCGGCGCCATGGTGGGAGCAGTCCAGCTTCATTCGGACTCGCTCTACGAGAATGCCGAATACGCAATCCTGCTGCAGTCCGACCTCAAGGGCAGAGGATTTGGGTGGGCGCTGATGCAGCTTCTGATTCAGTATGCGCGGTCGGAAGGGCTGAAGCGGCTGTCAGGTGAAGTGCTGGCCGAGAACACCACCATGCTGAACATGTGCCATGAGCTCGGGTTCACGGCCGTGACAGAGCCGACCGACCACCGGATCGTCAATGTCGTCCTCGACCTCTCCCTTCCGGTGGTGGATGCCTTGGGGGCCGACATCCTGATCCGGCGCAGTCGCGATCAAAGCGGTGTGACGGAGACGACCCGATAGGGGTGCATGCCGTCCGCCTCATGAACGGAGACGTATTCGCCGAGCCGAAAGCGCTCGTTGCCGAAATGATATCCGGCTTCATCGGCTGTCGAACCGGCCACGTCGTAATGGAGGCGCCAGCTGCCGCCCCGACCATGAACGAGATGACCGAGCTGATCGTCTTCCGTGGGGCGCTGACGAACGACGCGGCAAGCCTCGCGATGGGTTTTCCAGGTCTCGACATCGATCCGCGATGCCGTGTCGAGCGGGGCAACGATGATATAGCCGATCGCGGGCGCGCCCTCGGGGTGATCATGCTCGCGCGCGCGCTCAAGCCGAACCTGCCTGAACGAGTGCGGCAACGCAGTGTTTTGCAGAGGCGTGAAGGCGGCGCGATTCATCAGAAATCTCCCTGAACATGCCCGAGCTGCCGGGCAATCTGCTCAATTCTAGAGCCGCGGCGCGCCAAGCCGTTGATTTGGGTCAAGCGCATGTCTGGGGCACGGTGAAGCCGATTGCGCTGGGTCAAACACAACCCTCTCCAGCAGCCTAAGGTGAACTGAAAATTGGAGTCAGAATCTTGCTCAACGCCCCGGCCCTGATATCGAATGCGGACGATCCGCGCGTGCTTAACGCATGTGGGGCCTGGAACGTTGCCAACGTCGAAGCGCTGGAGCGGCTGTGTGCGAACGTCGCGCGTACCGATATCGGCTCGATCGATGTACGTCGTGTCACCGCGCTCGACACCGTCGGGGCCTGGCTTCTGGAAAGGCTTGCCCGCGGTGGCGCTGCCAGAGCATCCCTCACAGGTGCCGACGGTCCATATGGCGACCTGCTGGAAGAGGTACGAGGACTGAACCGTTCCGGCCCCGCCGAACGCAGATCAGTCAACCCCGTGCTGCAGAGGCTCGATCAGCTCGGCCGCGGCAGCAGGCGGTTGGCGTCTGATTCGGCGGCATTCCTGCATATGCTCGGCGCCTTCAGCACAGCGCTGCTCGGCATTCTCAGGCATCCGCGATCGTTCCGGTTGACGTCGACCGTCTATCAGCTCGGCCGGGTGGGCTGGCAAGCGGTGCCGATCATGGTGCTGATCACGTTCCTGATCGGCGCCATCATTGCTCAGCAAGGCATCTTCCATTTTCGTCGCTTCGGCGCGGAATCCTATGTCGTCGACATGGTCGGCATCCTCGTGCTGCGCGAGATTGGCGTGCTGATCGTTGCCATCATGGTGGCCGGACGTTCGGGCAGCGCCTATACGGCCGAGATCGGTGCGATGAAGATGCGTGAGGAGATCGATGCGCTCAGCACCATGGGGCTCGATCCTGTCGCAGTCCTGATTCTGCCGCGGATCCTGGCACTGGTGGTGGCGCTGCCGATTCTCGCCTTTCTCGGCTCGCTCGCGGCGCTCTATGGCGGCGGGCTCATCGCCTGGCTCTATGGCGGCATGAGTCCGGCGATCTTCATCGCACGCCTTCACGACGCGGTCTCAGTCACTCATTTCGAGGTCGGCATCATCAAAGCGCCATTCATGGCACTCGTGATCGGGCTTGTCGCGGCGGTGGAGGGATTGAGCGTCAAGGGCAGCGCGGAGTCGTTGGGGCAGCAGACGACGGCGTCGGTCGTGAAATCGATCTTCCTGGTGATCGTGCTCGACGGATTGTTCGCGGTCTTCTTTGCTTCGATCGGGATGTAGCCATGGTCGACGCGCCAGCGATCCATATCCGCGACCTCGTGGTCGGCTTCGGCGAGAAGATCATCCTCGATCATCTCGACCTCGACGTGAACGACGGTGAAATTCTCGGCCTCGTGGGTGCGTCCGGCGGCGGAAAGTCGGTGCTGATGCGGTCATTGGTCGGTTTGCTTCCGAAGCGAAGCGGGCAGATCGATTTCGCGGGCGCCAGCGACGACGAACGCCGCTGGGGCGTGCTGTTCCAGCAGGGAGCGCTGTTCTCGGCCTTGACGGCTCGCCAGAACATCCAGTTTCCGTTGCGCGAGCGTGCGCGGCTGTCGCCAGGGCTGCTGGACGAAATTGCGGACGCCAAGCTCGAGATGGTCGGCCTTACGCGCGAAGACGGGGACAAGTATCCGTCCGAGCTCTCGGGCGGCATGACCAAGCGGGTTGCGCTCGCGCGGGCACTGGCGCTCGACCCCTCGCTGTTGTTTCTCGATGAGCCGACGTCCGGTCTCGATCCCATCGCTGCGGGCGAATTCGATACCCTGATCCGGACGCTGCATCGGACGCTGCGTTTCACCGTGTTCATGGTGACGCACGACTTGAACAGTCTGCAAGCCATCTGCGACCGCGTCGCCGCGCTTGCCGACGGCAGGATCGCAGCAATCGGGCGGCTGTCATCGGTGCTCAAGTCCGATCATCCTTGGGTCCAGGCCTACTTTCACGGAGCCCGGGCGCAGAAGCTGGGCCTCGGCAACTAGGCAGAGAGAGACGCAAAATGGAAATCCGCGCGCCCTACATTATCGTCGGTGCATTCGTATTGTCGGCGATCGTCGCCGTGTTCGGCTTCGTCTACTGGCTGAACAATTTCGGTGGAATCGGAAAGCGGGAGACATATCAGCTCGTCTTTACCGACCCCGTGCCTGGCCTCCTCGTCGGGGCGGGCGTTCTCTTCAACGGTATCCGCGTCGGCGAGGTCACGACCCTTGAACTGGTTCCGGAACGCCCGCGCGAGGTTCGCGCCAGGATCGCAGTCGCTGAGCGTACGCCGGTGCATACCGATACGCGTGTCGGCCTCGACTTCCAGGGGTTGACCGGCGTTCCGGTGATCGCGCTGGAAGGCGGTGATGATCCCCAGGCGCCGCCGGCGCGCGAACCGCTGGTGGCCGAAAAGGGGGCCGGGCGGAGCATGACGCAGGCCGCCCGCGATGCGCTACGCCGGGTCGATGACGTCCTGTCCGACAACGCCGCGCCGCTGCACAGCACGATCGACAATCTCAGCACGTTCGCTGAAGGCCTCGCGCGCAATACGCCGAAGCTCGATGGCATTGTGGCCGGACTCGAACGCATGACCGGCGGCGGTGCGCCCGCGCCGCGCAAGGTGGCGTACGACCTTCACGCGGTGGACAGCTTCGGCGCGCAACGCCATGCGAATCTGCCTGTGCAGCTGGTGATGGCGGAGCCGACCGCGATCGCCCGCCTCCAGACTCAGCGCTTTTTGTTCATGCCCGATGAGGAAACCCAGGGATTCGAAGGTGCGCAGTGGAGCGACAGTCTCCCGGTGCTGGTGGAGGCGCGGTTGCTGCAGAGCTTCGAGAATTATGACGTCGAGCATGCGCCACTGCGCGCCGACAGCGGCATAGAAGGTGCGCCGCGTCTGCTGATCGACCTGCGCCGGTTCGAAATTGTGCAGGGGCCTCAACCGCGCGCGACGATCTCTTTGTCCGCGAAGATCGTGGATCGAAATGGTCAGGTAAAGGCTGCAAAGCTTCTCGAGGGATCCGAAGGAATTAGCTCGCTGACACCGTCCGAGGCGGCGGCTGCCTTCGATAAGGCTTTCGGCACCCTCGCAAGGGAGCTCGTGATGTGGGTTGCGGCGACGGACTGAACCAGATCGTTGCAGGGTCCCACAACGAACGTCCTGGATCAGATTTGCTCGGCGGCTGCTGCCAAGCCAAGGTCGTCGCGACCTAGCGAGCTGTGACCAGCAGGCTGCGGCAATGCCGGGCAATACTGACTTCCTCATTGGTCGGAATGACCAGGACATCGACCGGGCTGCCCTTCGCGGCGATACGCTGCGCGCCCTGAGCATTTGCGGCTGCATCGATGCTGACCCCGAGCCAGGAGAGGCGATCGCAGATGCTCTGACGGATTTCCGGGGCGTGCTCGCCGATGCCACCGGTGAACACCAGGCCATCGAGGCCGGCGAGGGTATTTGCCATCACGGCGACTTCTGCGGCGACACGAAATGTGAAGAGATCGACGGCTTCGCGAGTCGCAGGATCGTGGCTCGCCAGCAGGGCGCGCATGTCGGCTGACACCCCGGAGACGCCGAGCAGACCCGAACGTTCGTAGAGCAGGTGCTGCACGTCGTCGACCGACATTTTCTCTTCCTGCATGAGATAAAGCAGCACGCCGGGGTCGATCGTTCCACAGCGTGTCCCCATCACGAGACCGTCGAGTGGGGTCAATCCCATCGTGGTGTCGACGCTGTCGCCCTTTCGCAAGGCGCAGAGGCTCGCACCATTGCCGAGGTGTGCCACGACGACGCGCTTGTCGGCCCATTGCGGCGCGATCGCGGCGAGCCGGCTGGCGACGTATTCGAAGGAGAGGCCGTGGAAGCCGTAGCGGCGGATACCGCGCTGCTCAAATTGCCGCGGAATGGCAAAGCGGCTCACCGGCGGCGCCAGGCGGTGATGGAAAGCCGTATCGAAGCAGGCGATCTGCGTCAGCTCCGGCTGCAGCGACAGCACGGCCCGGACCGGCGCAAGGCAGCGCGGCTGGTGCAGCGGCGCCAGCGGCGTCAAGGCCTCCAGCGCAGCGAGAGTCTGCCCTGCGATGACGACCGGTCCATAGAACTCGCGCCCGCCATGGACGATGCGATGGCCGACGGCGGCAAGCCTGCCGCCGTCGAGATAGTCCTCGATCCAGGCAAATATATCGCTGAACAGGCCGTTGTCCTCCAGCGTGCCGCTTGCGCGGCGCTTCTCGAACAGCTGCTTGCCCGAGGCATCGCTCACCACGATGCGCGGGGTCTTCTCCTGCTCGTCAAGCAGGCCCTTGCATTGCAGCTTTGGCTCGGCCGGCGCGACGTCGAACAGGCCGAACTTGATGCTGGACGAGCCGGCGTTGAGAACCAGGACGCTGTCGGACATGGACGGTCTCTCTCGCGTATTCGCTGCCTCAGTCAACGGATTTGTGGTCTGTCGTGCCGTAGGGCCAGACCCAGTTACGGATCTGCGGCATGTCCTCGCCATGCTCGCGCACGTAGCGCGTATGCTCGATCAGGGCGTCACGGAACTGCTGCTTGACGTGGGCGGCCGCGATGTCGAGCCCCGGCACGCGTTCGATTGCTTCGATGGCGAGATGGAAGCGGTCGAGGCCGTTCAACACCACCATGTCGAACGGCGTCGTGGTGGTGCCTTCCTCCGCAAAGCCCCGCACATGCATTCCGTCGTGATTGGTGCGGCTGTAGGTCAGGCGATGGATCAGATAGGGATAGCCGTGATAGGCGAAGATGACAGGCTTGTCGCGGGTGAACAGGCTGTCGAAGTCGCGCTCGGACAGGCCGTGCGGATGCTGCTCCGTCGGCTGCAGCGTCATCAGGTCGACCACGTTGACGACGCGGATCTTCAACTGCGGCAGCGCCTTGCGGAGCAGATCGACGGCGGCGAGCGTTTCCAGCGTCGGAACGTCGCCGGCGCAGGCCATCACCAGGTCTGGCTCGGCGTTGACTGCTTCGGTGCCGGCCCATTTCCAGATGCCGATGCCCGCTTCGCAATGGGTGATCGCATCGCGCATCGAAAGCCATTGCGGCGCGGGTTGCTTGCCGGCGACAATCACATTGATGCGGTCGTAGGTGCGCAGGCAGTGGTCTGCGACCCAGAGCAGGGTGTTCGCATCGGGCGGGAAGTAGACGCGGACGATATCGGCCTTCTTGTTGGTGACGAGATCGACGAAGCCGGGATCCTGATGACTGAATCCATTGTGGTCCTGACGCCAGACATGCGAGGTGAGGAGATAGTTCAACGACGCGATCGGCCGCCGCCAGGGCAGCGCGCGCGAGACCTTCAGCCATTTGGCATGCTGGTTGAACATTGAATCCACGATGTGGATGAAGGCCTCATAGCAGGAGAAGAAGCCGTGGCGGCCGGTAAGCAGGTAGCCCTCGAGCCAGCCTTGGCAGAGATGCTCGCTTAGGACCTCCATCACGCGGCCGTCATGGGCGAGGTGGACGTCATAAGGTTCGATGCCCTCCATCCAGACCCGGTCGGTGGCCTCGAAGACCGCGTCGAGCCGGTTGGATGCGGTTTCGTCCGGACCCATGATGCGGAAATTGCGGGCCTCCGCATTCAGCTCCACGACCTCGCGCAAGAACTTGCCGAGTTCTCGCGTGGCTTCGGCGACGGCGTCACCCGGAGCGGTGATCTCGACCGCATGCGCACGGAAATCCGGCAACTTCAATTCCCGCTTCAGGAGGCCCCCGTTGGCGTGCGGGTTCGCCCCCATCCGACGATCGCCTGCGGGCGCAAGGGCTTGCAATTCAGGTGCGAGCCGGCCGTTCGAATCGAACAGCTTGTCGGGCTCGTAGGTGCTCATCCAATGTTCGAGCAGTTTCAGATGCTCGGGGTTGCCGCGCGGGTTGGCGATCGGCACCTGATGTGCACGCCAGAAGCCTTCGACCTTCAGCCCGTCGACTTCCTTCGGTCCGGTCCAGCCCTTCGGGCTGCGCAGCACGATCATCGGCCATCGCGGTCGCTTAAGGCCGCCGGTCTGCTGGTGCGCGGCTTGCTGGATCGAGCGGATGCCGGCGAGCGCGGTATCGAGTGTGTCGGCCATCAACCGATGCATGGCATGCGGATCGTCGCCTTCGACGAACAGCGGCTCGTAGCCATAGCCAGTGTAGAGGCTGCGGATTTCCTCATCATCCATCCGCCCAAGCACGGTGGGATTGGCAATCTTGTAGCCGTTGAGGTGCAGGATTGGCAGCACTGCGCCGTCCTGCACCGGGTTCAAGAACTTGTTGGAATGCCAGGACGCCGCGAGCGGGCCGGTCTCGGCCTCGCCGTCGCCGACGACGCAAACGGCAATCAAATCGGGGTTGTCGAACACTGCGCCATACGCGTGAACCAGTGCATAGCCGAGCTCACCGCCTTCGTGGATCGAGCCGGGCGTTTCCGGCGCCGCGTGGCTGGGAATGCCGCCGGGGAAGGAGAACTGGCGGAACAGCTTGCGCAAGCCGTCCGCATCGCGCGTCACCACCGGATAGATTTCGGTGTAGGTGCCTTCGAGATAGGTGTTCGCAACCATACCGGGACCACCATGGCCGGGACCGCAAATATAGATGATGTTGAGGTCGGAAGTGCGGATTGCGCGATTGAGGTGGGCATAGATGAAATTGAGCCCCGGCGTGGTGCCCCAATGTCCAAGTAGGCGCGGCTTGATGTGCTCGGGCTTCAGCGGCTCTTTCAGGAGGGGATTCGCCAGCAGATAGATCTGTCCAACGGAGAGATAATTGGCGGCTCGCCAATAGCGATCGAGCAGCTCAAGATCATCCGTGCGTGCTTGCTCGTTTGGAGTGGTCGCAGATTGCATGTCGCTCTCCCGGAATTCGAAGATGACCTCGGACGCCGCTATCGGTTCCACGTTAGAGGGCGAATATGACGGGAATGGCTTGAGCCAGCTCAAAGATGCACGCCAATTCGGACCGGATCGTCAACGTTCCCACTGACGTGCATCACCAGGAGACGTTCAAAGAACGGAAACCTCGATGTCGCAAACGGAACCGGACGCCCACGAGCTCAGTTTCGCTCGCGCTCCAGGAGTTCCGGCGATGCGTCGCTTCGTGAGCATTGCCTGCGCTGGCGCGGCGCTACGCGGTCGTAGACAACATCCATCACCTGCCTGCGCTCTGTCGTCAGCTCGCGCGGCGGGACAAAAAGATGCCCGGCAAAAGCGAGCCGGGCATTAAATGCCGAGACAACCTCACGGGAGTATGGGTGCTCGTCCTAGAAGCTTGATGTAGGCATGCGGCGGCCCGCGGCGGTTTGATCCAGCGCAAGGAACCGAAGATTGCGCCTCACCGCAAATGAAGAGCGGATGGTTCTTGCTCCAGGTCGTTTGGCACCATTCCATATGTCCGCAGCACGGTGGTTCTCGTCTCCGGATAGCCGGTACAGACGACAGCTGCGGCACCAGCGTGGCCGAATGTCTTCCATAAGTGCTTGGCATGCTCTATCGCCGCTGCAGGGCTGCTGCACTTGGCCTGCTGGCCCGGAACGAGCCCGCCATCGGTCCGGTCGTACGGCAGGGCAATGAAATGCGTGATTCCGTCCATTGATGCCCCTTTCGCGTTCGGTCGACGTCACTCAGCAAAACATTGTGCGATGACAGCTATCTTGATCTGCCTCAGCTCATTTCGTTTGATCCGGATCAAGGCGGAATAGGCGCATCTCGTTGCTGTTGATGGGTACGAAAGGGAGCTTGCTTGCCATTGAGCTTCCTCGTCTCGAACTGTCGCCGGAAACCGAGCAGAAGTTGGCTGCGGTACTCTCGAGCGAGTGCGCGCGTTCGGCAGCAGCTTAAGGCTAGAGCCCGGCAGCGATCGCGATCCGCATCAGCTCCGACATGCTGCGCGCATTGGTCTTGGCCATCAGGTTCGCTCGGTAAACCTCGACCGTGCGCGGGCTGATGCCAAGGTCATGGGCGATCACCTTGTTGATCTTGCCCGCCACGAGCCCTCGCAATACATCACGCTCGCGCGGCGAGAGGTCCACCAGACGAGCTTCAGCGTCGCGCTTGACCGTTTCGTCGGCCGGTGCTGCTGACTGTGTTTGCAGGGCCTCGCGGATCGCACGCAACAGCGCTTCGTCCTCGAACGGCTTTTCGATGAAGTCAACCGCGCCGGCCTTCATCGCCTCGACCGCAAGTGCGACGTCGCCATGGCCAGTCATCAGAATGACGGGGCATGCCGCTGCGTCAGCCTTGAGTTTGCGGACCAGTTCGAGGCCGCTCATGCCGGGCATGCGTATGTCGGATACGATGCAGTCGACCGTACTGCTCTTGAGATGGTCGAGAAAGGTGGTTGCCGTCTCATAAGTCGTTACGGCAAAGCCGTTGACATCGAGCAGGAATGCCAGTGAGTCCCGCATCGCCGGATCGTCGTCGATGACAAGAATTGTACGCCGCGTCGTCATGCTTCTTCTCCGTCCTCCGCGAACGGGAGGATGAACTGAAAAACCGTGCCGCCTCCGGAGTTTGGCATCACATCGATGCGTCCACCATGGGATTCGATGATGGTGCGGCAGATCGAGAGGCCGACGCCCATGCCATGCTCCTTTGTCGTGATAAAGGGCTGAAACAGGCGGTCGGCGATGTCAGGGCTGATGCCCGGACCGGTATCGGCAATGGTGAACGTCGCTACACCGTTAGTCTTGGTGACGCCGACGGTCAATTCGCGGCGCGGGCTGGAGGCCATCGCCTCGATCGCATTGCGAACCAGGTTGAGCACGACCTGCTGAATCTGGATCTTGTCGACGATGATCGAGGGCATGTCCCGGTCGCTGCGGATCGCGAACCTGACTCCCTGCTCCTTGGCGCCGAGCAGCGCCAGTGCGACAGCCTCTTCGAGCAGGGTGGCGGGGCTCTCCAGGGAGTGTTGGGTCTCGCCTTTGGCAACGAATTCGCGCAAGCGCTTGATGATGTCGCCGGCTCGCAGCGCTTGCTGTGCGGCTCGCTCGAGTGCGTCACGAATTCGTGTCGCGTCCGGTGTCTCCGGCGTCAGCAGCCGGCTCGCGCCGCGCATATAGTTGGTAATGGCGGATAGTGGCTGATTGATCTCGTGGGCGATAGAGGACGCCATCTCGCCCATAGCGGTCAGTCGCGACACATGGACCAGCTCGGACTGCAGTTCTTGAAGCCGCCGTTCCTGCGCGCGACGCTCGGTGAGATCGCGGATAAAGCCGGTGAAAAAGCGTTCTCCGCGTACCTTGGCCTCGCCGACGGCGAGCTCCATCGGAAAGGTCGAGCCGTCGCTCCGTTCTCCAACCACGATGCGGCCAATGCCGATGATGCGCCGTTCGCCAGTCGTAAGGTAGCGTTCGAGGTACCGGTCGTGCTCGCCGCGATATGGCTGGGGCATCAGGTTCGAGACGTTCTTGCCGACGACCTCGTCCGGTTTCCAGCCAAACAGCCGCTCAGCCGCCGAGCTGAAGGAACGAATAATACCGTGGTCGTCGATGACGATCATGGCGTCAGGGATGGTGTCGAGGATCGACTGTAGATGGGCCTGGCGATTTCGCGCTTGATCGCTTTCCCTCAAGAGCCGGTCGCCCATGAAGCCGAGGACCGGGCCGAGGATCGCAAAGCAAGCGATATCCATCAGATTCGCGGGCTCAGTGACCAGCCTTGTCCCGAGGAATTTGGCGCTGATGACGAGGCAGAGCAGGGTGGTGACGATCGCTGGGCCGCGACCGCCGGCGAAAGCGGCAAACAGCACGGCGGGGACATAGATGATCGTGAAGGTCCGGTCTTCGAAATAATTATCAAGCCCCGCGCGCACCGCGAATACGAGCGCGGCCGCTGCCACGGCAGTGCCATAGCGGTACCAGATGCGATCGGACATATTTCCCCGGCGAAGCCCTCAGCTGGATCGATACTACAACGTTCGGACGGCCGAAGCCACCGGCCGCTCGGCACGAGCCCGCCACGGCGGCGGGGACAGGTCTATCTGATCCAGGCACGCCAATGCGTCGGCTGCACCAGGATGCGTTCGGCGGTCTCCGCCTTTACCCAGCCGCCCGGGATGCGGCGGCATGGAAAGACGAGCTTGTGAATGGCGTTGCCTTCGATCACGGCGAGTTCAAGATCTCGACCGAAGGGGGGCCGTTGCGACCCCCTCCCATGTCGCGCTGACGCCGGCCTCTTGGCGTTCTGGAGCGTCGCGTGTTGGCACGTCAGGCTGCCTCCTGAAGAGCCTCGTCGACGCCGCTGGTCTTTCGTGCAAACAGGTTCAGCTCGATCGTACCCAGCGAACGTGCGGTCTCGATCGCGTACGTCGCGTCGTTCGCCCCGCGCGCGGTGACGCCTTTGGCCCAGTCCTGCAGAGCAGTGATCTTCTCGGCCGCCGAGGCGGTGGAATTGAACCTGCGGAAAAGCTCCCAAGCTTCGTTCGATTCGATCTGGATCTGCTCGAACCAGTGCTGGTTTGCCTCGATCAGTTTCTCCGAGAATTCCGACTGGACCGCCATCGCCCGCTTCGCGTAGCTCTGGACGGCGTCGGAGACGGGACGGGTTTCGCTATGGTCTGTCATGTCCAACATCCTTCGTTGAGGGAAGTATTGTTTCTCATGCCAGCCGCGCCTGCGCGTTGACGCGCGTCAACTTGATGGCGGCTTCCGGCCCGCGCTGGTTCTCGTGTCCAGGCTAGCTGCCCGTGGGACTGACGACGGCACCGGTTCGCAGATTGATGAAGTGGACGCCGTCGCAGGCAGCGCAGGAGATCGAGTGCAGTTCGTCAGCCAGGGGCTCGGATGCGTCGGCAGGTAGCAGGCCTTGAACTCGATCGCCGGTATTTGGACACGAGAAGATGATGGGGCGCCAAGCCCTTATGTCTGCCATTTGCACGATCCTGACGGATGACCATCCTAAACGGTGGCGCGGCGCTCCGTTTTGATGCAGGTCAAAATTCCAGTCGGGTGGTCGGATTGGGGCAGGCGGCGGCCTAGAACGGTCGGCGCCGACGGAGCTGGTGGGTGCTCGACTTGGCGGGCTGCCTGAGCGGCCGCCTTGGCGGCAAGCGCATCCTGGCGAACGTTACGACGACAATCGTCAGCACTCCCATCGAGGCAAGCAGGTTCTGCAACATGATTCTGATCTCCTGACAGGGCGTCAGCATCGTCGATCATCGGTCGCGTCCCCTTGATTTCCATCAAGCGCGGGCGTTGAGGAAGATCAAAGCATATGAGCCGTTTGCGTGTGACCTTGGTGGCAGGCGATGGAAGGAGAGCGGCAATGCGCGCACATCAGATCATGGCGAGACACGTCATCACCGTTGGAACCGAGACATCCATTCTCGATGCAGCGAAGCTGATGATGGATCACCATATCAGCGGCCTGCCGGTGGTCGATGCGGCTGGAAGCCTGGTCGGAATCCTGTCGGAGAGCGATTTTCTGCGGCGAAGCGAGATCGGTACGCAACGCCGGCGTGGACGCTGGTTTCAGTTCCTTCTCGGCTCCGGCTATGCAGCCGCGGACTTCGTCCACGAGCGCGGGCGGAAGGTCGGAGAGATCATGTCGTGCGATCCCGTCACCGTGACGGAAGAAACGCCTCTGCCTGATCTGGTCGATCTCATGGAGAAGAAGGGCGTCAAGCGGCTGCCGGTGATGAACGACGGGCGCCTCGTTGGCCTCGTGACACGCGCGGACCTGCTGCGGGCAGTAGCGTCCATCGCACACCAGGTTCCGGATCCCACGGCGGATGACGAGCACATCCACGATCGCATCGTACGGGCACTCGACGGTGCAAACTGGTGTCCGCTCGGACTGCAAGTCTCGGTGCGCGACGGAGTGGTGCATCTCCGTGGGGTCATCATGGATGAGCGGGCGAGGCAGGCGGCGATTGTCGCCGCGGAGAATGCCGCCGGCGTCAAGGAAGTGCACGATCATCTGTGCTACGTCGATACCTATTCCGGATTCTATATCCAATCCGCGGAAGACGAACGAGTGGCTGCCGCGAAAGCTACGAGGGAGATGGCAGGATGATCGCTCGTCCCGCAATCCTGTTGTTCCCGTTGATCGCGACCGCAGTGGTCAGCGCAGAAGTCGTGGGATTCGCCGTAACGTTACTTGCGATCTGCCTGATCGTCGGCTTCGCGATCGTTGCCGCCGGTTGGACCGTCAACGGCAAGACGATGTCAATATCAGCAGTCCGGCCGTCATCCGCAGACCGGAAATCTCACCGCAAATAGCCGCTCCCGTCCGGCCCTGTTTGCGGATCTGGTGAGCTCCGCGTCACGATAAGTGCGCGGCTCATGGACGTTGTGGTCGGGATCGCTGCTGGCCTTGCTCGCATTCGCGATCCTCCACAGATACGACGTCTGCTCCTGCACGACATTCTTGCGAAAGATCAATACCGGCATCGCGCACTCATGGCAGCGTAAATAACAATCAACCAGCCCATGCGAGGGTACCATGCCATCATTTGATGTTCGTTTCATCAAGACCGTTTGCGACGACACTGGCCATGAACACCGCGCCTGCCAGGCAGCGTTCAAGGTCGACGCCGCCACGCTTTCCACGGCTGCACAACTAGCCGAAGCCGACTTCTGCAGACAGAAGGGTGTCCGCGACTGGACGATCTTTGCCGACTCCATGGAGCTTCGAACGCCGTCGGCATTGCCATCAGCCTGGGGCGGCTAATGATCTTGCGCGGAGGTCGCGATCGATTGCCGTGACATCGCGCGTTTGACCAAGATCAAATCGGAGATCGGATCTCTCCGCTAGAGGTAGAGAACCAGAACGGGGCTTGAGAAATGACCGACCGATCAGCCGGCAATAGCTCGCCGCAATTCGAGAATCTACTCGGCCGCTTGCGAGCATTTCTTGCTCGGCGACACGAATTCGATCTCATGACGCCTCGAGAGGTCGACGAGATCGCTCACGAGCTCAACCTCTCGACGTCGGACCTTCGTGCGCTTGCCCGCGAGCAAGGCTCGCCGGAGTTACTCAGCAAGCGTCTCGAGCATGCAGGTTTGTCCGAGCAGATGCTCGCTTCTTCCCATTGCGATGTGCTGCGTGATCTGCAGCGGGTGTGCGGTCTATGCCGCGAGAAGGCACGCTGCGCCGAGGATCTGGCGCGGGAGCGGCGGGCCAGTCCGGCAAGATACTGTCCGAATGAAATGACCCTGACTGCGCTGAGCCGCGGTGCCGGCGGCACGTGGCATGGCGCCGGAATTGACGCCGATCAAGCGTCTGGCAGCCAGACTGTGATTTCCCTGACGCCGTCGCACCCAAAGAAAGCCTCCACATGATAGGTCCATCTTCCGTTTCAAAGTCGATGACGATGGGCGAAGCCGGCTTGGCGTCGGCACTCGCAGTGTTGGCCTTCGTTAGCTTTCTCGGCGCGGCGATGGGCCACGATGCGGCGTTCAGTTTTCACGCGTCGCTTGCTTGCGCCGCCAGCCTGATCTCCGTGATCATGATCGGCAATCGCTACCTTGACCGTCCGGCCCAACCGCCTCCGGCGGAGATCGGCGGGCGCCCCAATTACAATCTCGGCCCGATCAAGTTCGCTTCGGCCATGGCGATGTTCTGGGGCATCGCGGGTTTCACGGTGGGTCTGATCATCGCCATGCAGCTGGCCTGGCCGGCGCTTAACTTCGATCTGCCCTGGACGACATTCGGCCGCCTGCGGCCACTGCATACTTCAGCCGTGATCTTCGCGTTCGGCGGCAACGTCCTGATCGCAACGTCGTTCTATGTCGTGCAAAAGACCTGCCGCACGCGCCTTGCAGGCGACCTGTCGCCCTGGTTCGTCGTGGTCGGCTACAACTTCTTCATCCTGATCGCCGGCACTGGCTACCTGCTCGGCGTCACCCAGTCGAAGGAATACGCCGAGCCGGAATGGTACGCCGACCTCTGGCTGACGATCGTCTGGGTGACGTATCTGCTCGTGTTCCTGATGACACTGGTGAAGCGCAAGGAGCCGCATATCTTCGTCGCCAACTGGTTCTACCTCGCGTTCATCATCACGATCGCGGTGCTCCATCTCGGCAATAACCCCGCGCTGCCGGTCTCTTTCCTCGGCTCGAAGTCCTACATCGCCTGGGGCGGTGTGCAGGATGCGATGTTCCAGTGGTGGTACGGGCATAACGCCGTCGGCTTCTTCCTGACCGCGGGCTTTCTCGCGATCATGTACTACTTCATCCCGAAGCGGGCGGAGCGTCCGATCTATTCCTACCGGCTTTCGATCATCCATTTCTGGGCGCTGATCTTCCTCTACATCTGGGCCGGCCCACATCACCTGCACTACACGGCACTGCCGGACTGGGCGCAGACGCTCGGCATGACGTTCTCGATCATGCTCTGGATGCCGTCCTGGGGCGGCATGATCAACGGCCTGATGACGCTGTCGGGAGCCTGGGACAAGCTGCGCACCGATCCCGTGCTGCGCATGATGGTGGTGTCGGTCGCCTTCTACGGCATGTCGACCTTCGAAGGCCCGATGATGTCGATCAAGGTGGTCAATTCGCTGAGCCACTATACCGACTGGACCATCGGCCATGTGCATTCCGGTGCATTGGGCTGGGTCGGCTTCGTCTCGTTCGGTGCGCTGTACTGCCTCGTCCCGTGGCTCTGGAATCGCCAGCTCTACAGCCTGAAGCTCGTCAACTGGCACTTCTGGATCGCGACGATCGGCATCGTGCTCTACATTTCCGCGATGTGGGTGTCGGGGATCCTGCAGGGCCTGATGTGGCGTGCCTACACCTCGCTCGGCTTCCTCGAATACTCCTTCATCGAGTCCGTTGAGGCCATGCATCCCTTCTACATCATCCGTGCGGCCGGCGGCGCGCTGTTCCTGGTCGGCGCCCTGATCATGGCCTTCAATCTCTGGATGACGGTCAACGCCGGCCAAGCCAGCGAAACCGAGGGCGCCGGTGCTCTCCAGCCTGCCGAATAGGTCAAGACATGTCTCTCTGGAACAGACACAAGATCTTTGAGAAGAACTCGATCATCCTGATCGTCGGCATTCTCGTCGTCATTGCGATCGGCGGGCTGGTCGAGATCACTCCGCTGTTCTACCTGAAGAGCACGATCGAGGCGGTCGATGGCGTACGCCCCTATACGCCGCTCGAGCTCGCCGGCCGCAACATCTATGTCCGCGAGGGCTGCTATCTCTGCCACTCGCAGATGATCCGGCCGCTGCGCGACGAGGTCGAGCGCTATGGCCACTACTCGCTGGCCGCCGAGAGCATGTATGACCATCCGTTCCAGTGGGGCTCCAAGCGCACCGGACCGGACCTTGCGCGCGTCGGCGGCAAGTACTCCGACGACTGGCACGTCACGCACCTGATCAATCCACGCTCGATCGTCCCGCAATCGGTGATGCCCGGATACCCGGCGCTCGCCAGGACGGAACTCGACCCATCGGACACCGCGGCCCATCTACGCACGAATCGCGCGGTCGGCGTGCCCTATACCGACGAGCAGATCGCCAACGCGGCCGCGGATCTCAAGGCGCAGGTCGACCCCGACAGCCCCGGCTCCGACGCGTTCCAGAAGCGCTATCCGAAGGCGGTGGTCCGCAACTTCGACGGCAAGGCCGGCAATCCGACCGAGCTCGACGCACTGATCGCCTATTTGCAGATGCTCGGCACGCTCGTCGACTTCAAGCTCTACAACGAAAAAGCCAATCTGCGGTGAGGCCACGAGCATGAAAGCGATCATTCAAGTCGAGAATTTTGCGTCGAGCCTGGTCGGTACACTTTGGACCCCCGTCTTTGTCGGGATATTCATCGCCATCGTCGTCTACGCGCTTTGGCCCCGCAACAAATCTCTCTTCGATGCTGCAGCCCGGATGCCGCTGCGGGAGGACTGACCGATCATGAGCGAGCACAATGAGATCGACCGCGTTTCCGGCCGCAGCACGACCGGTCATGAGTGGGATGGCATCAAGGAACTGAATACGCCGCTGCCGCGGTGGTGGGTCCTGACATTCTATGCAACGATCATTTGGGCGATCGGTTACTGGGTCGTCTATCCGGCTTGGCCGCTGGTCTCGGGCTACACCACCGGTCTGTTCCAGTATTCCACCCGTGCCAGTGTTGCGACCGACCTTGCCGATCTCGAGAAGCTGCGCGGCGAGAAGATGGCGGTGCTCGGCAACGCGTCGCTGGCCGAGATCGAGAAGGATCCGGCCCTGCTGGCGCTGGCTCGTGCCCGCGGCAAGACCGTGTTCGCCGACAATTGTGCGCCGTGCCACGGCAGCGGCGGCGCCGGCGCGAAGGGTTATCCGAATCTGAACGACGACGACTGGCTGTGGGGCGGCTCGCTTGACCAGATCATGCAGACTATCCAGTTCGGCGCACGTTCCGGACACGCAAAGACCCATGAAGGGCAGATGCTGGCGTTCGGCCGCGACGGTGTCCTCAAGAAGGACGAGATCGTGACCGTCGCCAACTACGTGCGCTCGCTTTCCGGTCGTTCCACCGCGCCGAAATTCGACCCCGCTGCCGGAAAGAAGATATTCACCGAGAACTGCACCAGCTGCCATGGTGACAGCGGCAAGGGCAACCCGGAGCTCGGTGCGCCGAACCTGACCGACCAGATCTGGCTCTACGGCTCCGACGAGGAGACGCTTGTCGAGACCATCACCAATGGCCGCGCCGGCGTCATGCCGGCCTGGGTCGGTCGGCTCGACCCGGTCACCATCAAGGCACTGACGGTCTATGTGCACTCGTTGGGGGGCGGCAAGTAGCCGCCACCGCGAGGGCGTCCGGGTTCATTGACCGAGGTCAAACCCGGACTTGGTGCGGGGATGTAGGTTTCAACGAGAGCCTCATTCGAGCAATCCATGAACAAGCCCGTGCCCCCTGATGAACTCATAACCGACGAAGACGGGCCGCTTTATGCGCCTCGCAAGAAGGTTTTTCCCCAGAGCGTCTCCGGCCGATTCCGTTCGATCAAGTGGCGGCTGATGGCCATTTGCCTCGGCGTTTACTATCTGCTGCCCTTCGTGCGTTGGCATCGGGGCCTCGGCGCGCCCGATCAGGCGGTCCTGATCGATTTTCCCAACCGCCGCTTCTATTTCTTCTTCATCGAGCTGTGGCCGCAGGAGGTCTACTATTTCACGGGCCTTCTGGTGCTGGCGGCGTTCGCCTTGTTCCTGATGAACGCGCTCGGCGGCCGAATCTGGTGCGGTTATCTCTGCCCGCAGACGGTCTGGACCGATCTGTTCTATGCGGTCGAGCGCCTGGTCGAAGGCGACCGTCGCGCACAGATGAAGGCCGATGCCGGGCCAATGACCGTAAAGCGCGCCGGTCGCCGAGTGCTGAAGCACGCGATCTGGCTGATGATCGCGTGGTGGACCGGCGGCGCCTGGGTGCTCTATTTCGCCGATGCGCCGACTTTGGTGCGCGATCTGGCGACCTTTCAGGCACCGGCGATCGCCTATGTCTGGATCACGATGCTGACCGCGTCGACCTACCTGCTGGCCGGCTATATGCGCGAGCAGGTCTGCGTCTATATGTGCCCGTGGCCGCGGATCCAGGCTGCGCTGACCGACGAGTGGGCGCTCAACGTCACATACAAATACGATCGCGGCGAGCCGCGTTGCTCGGTCAAGAAGGCGTTCGACATTCGCTCGCTCGGCGAGAAGGCCGGCGATTGCATCGATTGCAACCAGTGCGTTGCCGTGTGCCCGACCGGAATCGACATCCGTGATGGCGCGCAACTCGGCTGCATCCAGTGCGGCCTGTGCATCGATGCCTGTGATGCCGTCATGACCAAGGTCAGCCGCAAGACGGGCCTGATCGGATACGACAACGATATCAACGTTCAGCGGCGCGTTGCCGGCAAGCAGGAGATTTTCAAGCCCGTTCGCGCTCGCACAGTCGTCTACGCCAGCCTGATCACCGTGGTCTGCGCGGTGATGCTTTACGCGTTGATGTCGCGAACCCTGCTCGACGTCAACGTGCTGCACGACCGCAATCCGATTGCGGTGCGTCTCAGTGACGGCGCGATCCGCAATGGATACACACTGCGTTTCCTCAACAAGCGCGGCTTCGATCGCGTGATCGCGATCGATGTCGATGGGCCAGCCGACGCGAAGCTGCACGTCATCGGTGCGGACTCCGTAACGCCAGACCGGCCGATGATCGTCCTTGGCCGCGACACCACCACCGAGCTTCGCGTGCTGGTGACGGCGGCGTTCGATGAAAAGGCGGAAAAGTCGGTGCCGGTCACGTTCCGCGTCACTGATATCGGCCTCGGAGAGGTCGCCTCCGCGACCGATCACTTCGTCCTTCCATAACGATGGAATCCAGCCATGGCAGCCTCAAGTTCAGTCGCACGACCCATCACCGGACGTTTCGTCCTGGTCACGACGATCGCATTCTTCGCCGTCGTGATCAGCGTGAACATGGTCATGATGCGCCTTGCCATCACGACACTTCCGGGCACTGAGGTCGACAGCGCCTATAGTGCCAGCCTCGCCTATCAGCGCGAGATCGACGCAGCCAGGCAGCAGAACGAGCGCGACTGGCAGGTCCAGGCGCATATCGATCGGCGGCCTGATGGAAGTGCCGCAATTGCACTTGAGGCGCGCGATCACGCTGGCGAGCTTCTGACGGCATTGAATTTCCTTGCTCGGCTCGAACGCCCGATCGATCGTCGCGCCGATCGGGCGATCGAGATCAGTGAGACCGGCCCCGGCAGCTATCGCGGCCGCGCCGAAGGCGTCGCCGCGGGGCAGTGGGACCTCGTGATCGAGGGCGACGCGGATGGCCGCCGCATGTTCCTGTCGAAGAACCGAATCCTCCTGAACTGAGGGCGCATCTCATGCAGGCGGATATCGATTTCTCTCATTATCTGAAGAGCGCGGGCGCCGGGCTCATCCATCTCGATCTCGCGGTGGAGGGCATCAATTGCGCGGGCTGCATGGCCAAGATCGAGCGCAATCTCTCAACCATACCGGACGTCACCTCGGCTCGCGTAAACCTGACCGACAGCCGTCTGGCGCTGGAATGGAAGGCGGGTGCTCTTGATCCGGCGCTGTTCGTAAGCCGGCTCGCCGAGCTCGGCTACAAGGCCTATCCGTTCGAGCGGAATGACGCCGAAACGCTGGAAGCGCAGCGGGCGCAAGGCCTGTTGCGACGGCTGGGCGTCGCCGCCTTTGCCGCGATGAACGTCATGATGCTGTCGATACCCGTATGGTCCGGCAACGTCTCCGACATGCTGCCGGAGCAGCGCGATTTCTTCCACTGGCTGTCGGCGCTGATCGTGCTGCCGGCCGCAGCCTATTCGGCGCAGCCGTTCTTCTCGTCGGCGCTGTCAGCCCTGCGAGCGCGCGGCGTCAATATGGACGTTCCGATCAGTATCGGTATCGTGCTCGCGCTGGCAACCTCACTGATCGAGACGATAAATCACGCCGAACACGCCTATTTCGATGCCGCGGTCATGCTGATCGCGTTCCTGCTCGCCGGTCGCTATCTCGATCAGAACATGCGACGGCGTACTCGGGCGTTTGCCGGTAACCTCGCGGCGCTCAAGGCGGAGACCGCGACGAAGTTCATTAGCCCAACCGAGATCAGAACGGTCCCGGCAGCTGCGATCCGCCCCGGCGACATCGTGCTGCTGCGGCCCGGCGAGCGCTGCGCGGTCGACGGCAATGTGATCGAGGGCCGCTCGGAGGTCGATCAGAGCCTGATTACGGGCGAAACCTTGCCGGCGATGGCGGCGCCCGGCAGCGCCGTGTTCGCGGGCACGCTGATCCGTTCCGGCACATTGCGCGTCCGCGCGTCGGCGGCCTCGGGTGGCACGCTGCTGGATGAGATATCCCGGCTGCTCGATCACGCGCTGCAGGCGCGCTCGCGCTATCTGCGTCTCGCCGAGCGGGCGTCGCGGCTCTATGCGCCGGTCGTGCACGCAACGGCGTTTCTGACGCTGCTGGGCTGGCTTGCCTATGGCGCCACCTTCCATGATTCGATCGTGACGGCAATTGCGGTCCTGATCATCACCTGTCCCTGCGCATTGGGTCTTGCGATTCCTGCCGTGCAGACCGTTGCATCCGGTGCGCTGTTTGGCTCTGGCGTGCTGCTCAACGTTGGCGACGCGATCGAGCGTATCGCCGAGATCGACCGGGTGATCTTCGACAAGACGGGTACATTGACGCTGCCCGAGCTTGATGTAGCCAATCTCGCGGAAATCCCGGACGATGTCGTCAGGCTCGCTGGCCGGCTGGCACTCTCGAGCCGCCACCCGGTCGCCGCCGCCGTCGCGCGCAAGGCGGGCGCAGCCTCACCGCTGCCGGACGTTCAGGAAGAGCCTGGCCAGGGCTTGCACGGCTTTCACGAAGGGCGTCCGATCCGGCTCGGCCGCCCGTCATTCTGCGGCGCGGATGACCTCGCCAACGAGATTCTGTGCCGTGATCCGGAGGCTTCAGTTGTCGCATTCAGCCACGGCGAGGGCAGATATGCCTTCGCGGTTCGGCAGCGGCTGCGGCCGGACGCGGCCGATGTGGTGGCGGCGTTGACCCGGATGGGCCTCGCCGTCGAGATCGTGTCGGGGGACCGCGAGCCTGCGGTCCGGCTGGCGGCCCAGATGCTTGGCGTGCATGAATGGCGTGCCGGGGTCTCTCCGGTCGACAAGATCACACGGATCGATGAGCTGGCGCGCCAGGGTTGCAAGGTGCTGATGGTCGGTGACGGCCTGAACGATGCTCCGGCGCTGGCCGCCGCGCATGCCTCAATGTCGCCCGTTACGGCCACGCATATGAGCCAGGCGGTCGCCGATGCAGTCTTCCTTGGCGAGCGGCTTGCGCCGGTGCTGACAGCGGTCAAGGTGTCTCGCAAGGCGCTGCGGCTGATGCGGCAAAATCTCTGGCTCGCCGTCGTCTACAATGTGCTGGCGGTGCCGATCGCGATCGCCGGCCTGGTCACGCCTCTGATCGCGGCCGCTGCGATGTCGGGTTCCTCAATCATCGTGATGCTGAACGCGCTGAGAGCACGAACGAAGGAGGCAGTCTGATGGAGGTTCTGGCTATTCTGGTACCGCTGGCGCTCGCGCTCGGCTTTGCCGGCCTGCTCGGCTTTCTCTGGTCACTCAAGAGCGGCCAGTATGACGACCTCGATGGCGCGGCGTGGCGCGCCATCGCCGACGATGATCAGGGCGGGTCCAAGCAATGAAAATACACCAGTGAAACCGCCGATGCGATGGTCAACGCGGTGCAGGCGAGCGCCAGTACCAATGTCCAATCCGTTCGACGCGATTGCGGCACCCGCGAGCGGAGAAGCAAGACTGCGACCAGTCGGTTGATAGCGCCAAACCGCATCGTCGTCAGCAGCAACACATCGGCAGCACGTCAGGCCGCCAGTAGCGCCAGTGTGTCGCCGACACTGCGATAGGCTGCATGGTGGCAGCGTCCAGCCATCCCTCGGCGTACCGGACGCAGGGGACGCCAAGCGGCTGACGTTCGTCACCAATCACCGCAAGCTCGATCACGCAGCCGAACGGAGCCGACGCGATATCCCGCCATCCCGAAAGGGTTAGCCGGCGAAGCCATGAGATGAATATATGGCGCATATGACATCGCCTCCGGTCGATGCTGCCATTTATCGCATGTGCGGCGGTTAGCGCGATTGACGTGGCTCAATCCGGACATGCGGCGTAACGGCAGAAGGTTCGGTTGACTCAGCTCAATCCAGTGACCGGGAGAGCGGCATATTCTTGATATGCTGCGCCAGGCAGGAGCGTCTTCGACAAGCCAAGTGTCTCTCTTCTGGCGAATTCAGTTTGTCCATGGAGCACGACAAGCGACAAAAGCGAGGCTCCGCACCATGCATGAAAGCGCGATGGACATCGCAAGACAGGAGCGCCAGGAGCTCGCATGGTCGAACTGACGGATGAGCAGACTGCCGCGCCTGGAAGCACGTTTCGATCCCGCTGGGCGCGATTGAAGAACCATCCGCTGGCACGACTGGGGCCTGGACTGATCACCGGCGTGGCCGACGATGATCCCAGCGGCATTGCCACCTACTCGCAGGCGGGCGCCCAGTTCGGCTTGAATATGCTGTGGACGATGCCGCTGGCGTTTCCCCTCATGGCCGCCATTCAATCGATGTGCGGGCGGATCGGGCGAGTCACCGGTCGTGGCTTGGCAGCGAATATCAGGGCTGCGTTCCCGCCTGTCGTCCTGAAGGGTGTGGTGCTGCTCCTGCTAATCGCGAACACACTCAATATCGGAGCCGATGTCGCGGCCATGGGGGAGGTCGGCGAACTCGTCACGGGATTAGATCGACATGCGATGGCAATCATCTTTGCCGTCGCGACACTCCCGCTCCAGATATTCGTGCCATATCATCGCTATGTCTTCTTCCTGAAGTGGCTGACTCTTTCGCTGCTGGCGTACGCTGCCGTGCTGTTTACAGTCCACGTTCCCTGGGGCGAGGTGGCCCTGCGCACGCTGTGGCCACAATTGCGCTTGGATTCGGATACCGCCGCCGTCGTTGTCGGCGTGTTCGGGACGACCATCAGTCCATACCTTTTCTTCTGGCAGGCCTCAGAAGAGGTCGAGGACATGCTCGCCCAAGGCAGCGCGCCTCTCCTGCAGGATCCGAACAATGCATCCGACGAGTTGCGGCGGATTCAATGGGATACCTGGAGCGGGATGTTCTACTCCGACATTACGGCCTACTTCATCATCCTGGCGACCGCGGTCACGCTACATGTGGCGGGAATCACCAACATCGAGACGGCGGCCCAAGCAGCGGGGGCGTTGCGGCCGCTCGCAGGGGATTTCGCCTTTGAATTGTTTGCGATTGGGATCGCCGGCGTCGGTCTGATCGGCGTACCGGTTCTTGCGGGTTCAGCGGCCTACGCGTTCGCTGAAGCGATGGTATGGAAGGAAGGCCTCGAGAGAACGCCGCAGGATGCGCGCGGGTTCTACGGCGTCATCACGCTCAGCGTCGTCACGGGATTGCTCATCCAGTACTCGCCGATCAGCCCCATGAAGGCGCTGTTCTGGAGTGCCGTGATCAACGGCGTCGTCGCCGTCCCGCTGATGGTCGTGATTCTTCTCCTTGCCTCGAGGTCGTCCGTCATGGGCCCATATACCTCTGGCCGACCGATCCTCGCCCTAGGATGGATTGCAACGCTCGTGATGGGAATCGCCGCCGTCTTGATGTTCGTGCCCGGGTAGCCAGCGAGGCGCGCGAGCCAGTTAGCTTCTTTGGAGCGTCGAGTAGAAGTGCAAGCGAAACCTCTCCGCTCGACGCACGCGAACGATACGTAAGCGACGCAGCATGCACCGCAGCCCGGCAGGATGTATCCTGCCAGGCTGCGTCATCGGCGTTCCCAAGGGCAGGTCGGGCCGCTTAATGATCGGTGATCGCCGTCGCCTTCGACGCTCGTCGGAATGGCGCGTATTCTTTTTTGATGTCCAATGATCGTCAGCATCGCGGTAGCAATCGGATGAGCAGCGGGAGTGCGACGCCCTCCGAGCCGAACCGGGCGGCCAGCGCTCAGATATCGCCGAGTCTGCACCAGGCGAGGTCGATCAGCGTACCGATCCGCGTGGATTGGGCCTGTAATTGTTTACGGTTCTCCAGATTTTCGATCTTTTCGATCGCGATCGATGTTCGTGCATGAGTGATCTGAAGAGCGAAAGACCGCCTCTTGTAGCGCCTCGCGCGCTTTCTGCCGGTGAACACTCCAAAGCTCAAACGGATCGATCGGCGCTGCTCGGCATGCCAGCGACGGCGCGGGGCGGTGACGCTTACGTCGATCGAGGTTCGCGATGTCCGGCATGGTGGTTCTCCCTTGGCGTGTGCTCGGTGTTGATGTCCTTTCGGGGGATATTGAGGGCACCGTCTTAATTGCTTGATCAATACGATTATCGGAATCCGGCAAATTGCGGGAATTTCGTGATCAACCTTTGAAAAACGGCATATGCCGATAAATTACCAGTGTATGCATATAACGCAGGTGCTCGATGAAGCAGGTTGTGTCGCCAATGCCCGAGGAACTAGCCGTGGTGGGTAGTTGCTGCGCCGCATTCAATGTTCGGAAGGCAAGCCGCGTGATCACCCGGCTTTACGCCGAGGCCTTCGCGCCGGTCGGGGTGGAGCCAACGCAATTTATGCTGCTCGTTGCCTGTGCGCGGCAAGAGACTGTGACCATGGGAGCACTTGCGGGGAGGATGTCGATGGACCCAAGCGCGCTCGCACGCAACATCACGATTCTTGAACGTCGCGGTCTGGTGAGGATCGCGCCCGGAGCGGACCGTCGCGTGCGCGACATCTCAATCTCCGCCAAAGGCAGGAAAACCTTGTCGCGTGCGCTGCCGCACTGGCGAGAAGTACAGGCGAATTTGGCCAAACGGTTCGGCGAAGATAGCTTCCGGTCGTCAGTCGAACTGATGAAGGGAATTGCGTGCGCGGGCGAGGCCCTGCTGGATCATCCGCTTTCGTAGGAGGTCACGATGCCCGTCCGCTGGCTCGATCCGTCGCCGGTACTACGTATCGAGCGCTTCAGCAGCTTCGACGAATTCCGTCCCAACGATGTTATTGGCGGAATGAGAAGTACGCCGCTGGATTCGTCGCCCATCTCGGTTTCGCGGAGCATCTTGGCGCTCCCCGACTGCCTTCTCGTGCTGCAGCGATCATTCGCCCGGCGCATGGAGGGAGATCTCGGAGCAAATCGCGGGGTTGGGGTCGTCATTCCTCTGGCCTTCCACGCAACGATGAACGGGACCGAGGTCGGTGATTCCACGATCGGCGTCATTCGCGGCCGGGCGCCTGTCGATGTCGTCGAACGGCATGCAAACACCTATCTCATGCTGCGCTTCGGCTCCGACATGAGCAATCGCGGGTGGGCCGACTTCGACAAGGGAATCGAACTGTTCCGGCTGGCGCCGGTGAAGATGCTGGCGATACGATCGGCAATTCTAGACATGTTTTGCCTGGCGTCCAGCTGTAAGGAGCTCAGAGACTTCGAACTGTTGAGCGCAAGGCTGCAGGAAACGCTTATCGCCGGGCTCGACAGCGCCCTGGTCGAGGACAGTGCCAAGCGGGCACTTCCGGGCTCGTTCGACCGGCATCGGAAGCTGGTTGAACGCCTGGATGAGCTGGTGGCCACGGTCGGAGAGGACGACCTCTACAGCGCTAGTCTCGCGCTGACGCTCGGCGTTTCCGTTCGTACGCTCCAGACCGCCGTGCAGCACGTCTGTGGCGTTAGCCTGCATCAACATTTGCGATCGAAACGCATGTGGTTGGTCCGCAAGCTCCTCGTCAAAGGAGGCCCGCTCCTTACCGTGACCGCGGCGGCGCGGGCCAACGGCTTCTGGCACATGAGCGACTTCGCGAGATGTTATGGCCGAGCATATGGCGAAATGCCGTCGGAAACCCTCTCACGGGTACGAGGGTTCTAGATCGGCGAAGCCGCCGTCGCCAGCCCGACGATACTGCGCAATGACCTGCCAAGACGGCCGCGATGCCGTAGTTCAAATCGTGGGTTGGGGCCTCAAAAAGTCAGAAATGTCATACATTTCAACAAGGATTGACTGACACTCTCTCCTCCGCTGCACTGTTCTCCTTTGTATCCGATCGTTTGAACCGAGAGCAAAACAGCAAGTAGCGGGACACAGGCTGATGCGGGGTCGTTCCGCGATGTTACGCCAAGTCACCCCGCAAACCGTAGCTCCTGAGCGTGGGATCGGAGGACGGATTTCGCGATGAAGAACCCGTGGCGGGCAGAGCTCAAGCCGCTGCCGTATTCGAGAAGGCGCAATCGCATCTAACGCGTGGGGTACCAGCGGTCAGATGAATGAATGCGATCAAGACCGCAGGATGGTCCCTTACGCGCGTTTTCCCATCGGCACCACGTTTCCAGTACTCCGCGGCACCAAGGACACTACTGCCGCCCTTGCGAGGTCTTCCAAGGCGGTCGCAATGTATTTCGCGTAGTGCCTCTCGATCATTTTGACTGAGGTGTTGTGCAGTTTGGCGACCTGTTGGATGGGTAAGCCCTTTCGGAGACCTCGCACGATGCTCGAATGCCGCAAAGCATAGGGAATCACCTCCGGCATACTGGCGCGCTCGCGAATGGCCTTCCAGGGACGTGCAAGTTCGGCTCTTTTCCACGGACCGCGTTCAGACTTCTTCCACGCGATCCCCCCCGGCTCTTGTTCGTGGATCCATCGCTCGAAAAGAGGCGCATCACTTGGCCGCCCGGCGATTGCGGGCAAAAGCACCTCAATCACATCGTCGCCTACTGGGACCGGGACTGAGCCGCTATTACCGCCGCGCCCCTTGTAGGAACCCGGCACCATCAGACGCCGTGCCGAAACCTGTACGTCGCCCACACGCATTCGCCTGGCTTGCGCATACCGCGCGCCGGTCGCAGCCAGACATACGAAGATCCGATATAGATCGCCATCAAATCGTTGCTCCTGATCGACTTCGCACACAGCTTGAAGGATATCGCCAACCTCGTCATCCGTGAGAATCTGGTTATCCCGAGCAACTGACACATCATCATCATCATCGATCCGCTCGGCTTTGAAGCCGGCCTTCACGTTGGCGAGGAACGTCGGGTTTAGCTTCTTCCGATCGGCGGAAAGTCGCGGCCACGCGGCATTTAGAGCGGCCTTAAGGTCATTCACGAGCCGCTGCTTGGTCGTGACCTTTAAGTCCGCCGGCAAACCCTCCCGCCACGTTATCAAATCATCTTCTTTCAAGGCATGCAGACGCACCGATGCCAGAGGAGCAGCTTCCGCAGCCTCCTGATTGCCGCGCTTTTCTTGACCAAGAAGGTAGCGCCGCAGCTTGGTACCGGCGTCGGATCGGACGTCGCGACCTGTTCGGCGTCTTTCTCTTGCGTCGCGTTCCTTGACGTAGGATTCCACGGCCGATCGCACGGTAGGAGCCGGGCCCGCCGCCTGCGCCGCGGCTTCTGTTCTGGCTAGAGCTACGGCCTCCCGAGCCGTTCTCACGGCCTGTTCGAAGGTCAAAATCCCGTCGGTGGGCTTGTCATTGATGTCGTTGGCGATGCCGACTGGCGCCTGCTTATAGTTGCCGCCTTCGTGGTGATTGCGCCAGCGCACAAGCCAAACGCGACCCCGTTTTCCTTTGCGATAGCCCAGATGCGCTTCCGCATCGAGGCGACGCCAATGCACGCCAAGCTCGAGCCTGGAACGCGCTTTCGCCGTCGTCATCTGGGCCTCGGCGAGTGTCTTCGACATAGCGTTTGTCGCATCCTGTTATACGTCGAATATCCGTCGAATATCCGACGATGTACGTGGGCGAACAGTACAGGATTGTTGGCATCCAAGCTATTGAAATCATTGAACGTCGGCGAATGGTGGCGGATAGCGACGAACCCATTGTTTGGCCCTCTCAAGGCTGAAACAGGGGTTCGATTCCCCTAGGGAGCGCCAAATCTTCGCTTTCCACGACATTGTGCGACGCGCCTCCGTTCGCGAGCGTCCTTCTGCTCGATAGCTGATTGATCGTGCCGGCCTGTGTCAGCTGAGTCTGGCGCTTGTGCTCGTCCGCGGTCCCGGCGACGGAGCTTTGAGCATCCGCGTCGCCCGCCTTGGCGGGCAGTTCGGCCCGTAAATCAAGCGGCGGGCGTCGCTCATTTCCGCTATGATCGAGCCATGACGATCGGGATTACCGGACCCGGCCGGAAGGTACCACGGCAAAGTGGCGTGGTCAGGCTGATCGTTGCGGCCGTCGTCATCACGATTTGCCTGATCCTGCTCTCGTTCGCGAGCGACTTCCTGGTCGATTGGCTTTGGTTTTCCTCGATCGGTTATCTTGAGGTTTTCCTGACGGCGATCGGCGCCAAGGCGACCGTCTTTTTCGCGGTCTTGGCGGTGACCGCCGCCGTCCTCTGGCTGAACGGAGTGCTGGCGGCGCGGTTTGCCATGCAGCAGCCGCGACAGATTCCGGCCGCCCCGTGGAAGGTGGTCGGTGTTACGCCGCCGCCGGATCTGTCCGCAATGCTGCGCGATCGACTAACACGGCCGTGGTTTATCGCGCTCGGTGCGGGTTTGCTCGGCGTGCTGGTTGCCGCAGGCGAAGCCGGCAACTGGGGCATCTTCCTGCAGTTTCTCTACCATGTGCCCTATGGCGCGGAGGATCCACTCTACAACAGGGACATCGGCTTCTATCTCTTTGCGCTACCCGCTTATCTCGCGATCAAGAACTGGATGCTGCTCGCAATCGTCCTGAGTGCGCTGTTTGCCGGAGCGATCTACTGGGCGCGCGGCGACATCGAGTACGATGTTCACAACCGATCAATCTCGCCGACGGTCATCACACATGGCTCGGCGCTGGTTGGCCTTCTGTTCGCGGTGAAGGCCTGGTCCTATGGGCTCGACCGCTATCTGCTGCTCTACGGCGACAATGGTGTCGTGGTCGGGGCAAGCTACACCGATGTCCATCTGGGGCTGCCGGCTCTGTGGCTGATGATCGGGCTTTCGATTATCGCGGCGTTCATCGCATGGGCCAATTTGCGCGCCCGCACCTACCGGCTTCTTGCCGCCGGGTTCATCCTCGTCGGCGCCGGCTCTGTCGTGCTGTCGAGCCTCGTCCCTTCGCTGTTCCGGCACTTCGTCGTCAAACCGACGGAGTTGCAGCTGGAGAAGCCGTACATTGAACGCAACATCGCGCTCACCAGGCAGGCCTACAATCTCGACCGGATCGCAGCCAAGCCGTTTGCCGCCGAACAGCGGCTGACCTTCAAGACGCTGGAAGCGAACAAGGCCACCATCGACAATATACGACTCTGGGACTGGCTGCCGCTGTCGGATACCTACGCGCAACTGCAGGAGATCCGTACCTACTACAAATTCCACGATCTTGACGTCGATCGCTACTGGCTCGACGGCTCCTACCAGAGCGTGATGCTCTCGGCCCGCGAACTGCGGGCCTCCCTGCTGCCGGCAAACGCCCAGACGTGGGTCAATCGCCACGTGCTGTTTACGCACGGCAACGGCGCGGTGATGAGCCCGGTCACCCGCAAGAGCCCAGAAGGACTGCCGTTCTTCTATTTGCGCGATATTCCGCCGGTTGCGGACGGCGGTCCCAAGATCGAGGAACCGCGCATCTACTTCGGCGAAGAGAGCGACGACTACGTCATCGTCAAGACCAGCATCCCGGAGTTCGATTATCCGAAGGGGAAAGACAACGTCTATGCGGCCTATGACGGCAGTGGCGGTGTTCCGATCGGAGCATTGGGATGGAGAACGCTGTTCGCCTACTACTTCAATGACGCGAATCTGGTCCTCTCAAGCTACATCACGGCCGACAGCCGGATCATGATCCGGCGCAATATCACGGAACGGGTGCGCACGATCGCTCCATTCCTCAGGCTCGATCACGATCCCTATCTGGTCATCAGCAACGGGCGGCTGTTCTGGATACAGGACGCCTACACCACGAGCTCCTATTTCCCCTCCGCGCAGCCCGTGCCGGAACTCGGTCTCAACTACATCAGGAATTCGGTGAAAATTGTTGTCGATGCCTATAACGGGACGGTCGATTTCTATCTGATCGACCCACGCGACCCGATTGCAGCGACCTACGAGCGTATCTTTCCGAGCCTGTTCAAGCCGTTCACGGCCATGCCGGCGGATTTGCAGAAGCACATACGCTATCCGGAGGATCTGTTCCTGATTCAGGCGCGGCTGTATCAGACCTACCACATGGAGCAGGCCGAAACTTTCTATAACCGCGAGGACTTCTGGCAGTTTCCGCGACAGCCGGGCGGCGATGGCACCTCGGTGATGACCCCCTATTACATCATCATGCGGCTGCCCGGCGAGCCGCAGGCCGAGTTCTTCCTGATGCTTCCCATGGTGCCGAGTCGTCGCGACAATATGATCGCGTGGCTCGCTGCGCGTTGCGACGCCCCCGACTACGGCAAACTGATCGTCTACGAATTCCCAAAGGACAAGCTTGTCTACGGGCCGTTTCAGATCGAGGCGCGGATCAACCAGAACACCGAGATATCGCAACAACTCACGCTGTGGAATCAGATGGGCTCGCGGGTGATACGCGGTGCGAACCTGCTGGTGATCCCGATCGAGAACTCGATCCTTTATGTCTCGCCGCTCTATATGCGCGCCGAGCTTGGACACCTGCCGGAGCTGAAACGCGTGATCGCAGCCTACGGCGAGCATGTCGTGATGAAGGAGACGCTCGCTGACGCCCTGGCCGCGTTGTTCGCAGAGCCCGGTGCGGTGCCGGCGGTTTCAAACGCAACGGAAACGATGTCCCCTGCGGGCGGGACGGCGAGCCCGGCGCAGCAGGCGCTCGATCGCTACAATCAAGCGGTGGAACGATTGAAGGCCGGAGACTGGAAAGGTTTTGGCACGCAGTTCGATGCCCTGCGCGAGCAATTGGAGGAAATGAACCGACGCTCCGTCGGTCACTAATGGCCGAGGGGAATTTGAAAGCGCGGACGCGCGCCTCAATCGCATTGCTAAGGGTTGCATTGCAATTTCGATCGCACAGGAGCTCGCGGTTTTGTTCTGGGTGGCGCGCCATTTCCGCTTCGCCTGCGATGCCGCCGATCAATTGCTGGCGCATCCGGTGACGTTCCGGATCCTCGCCACAACCTCCGGCCGGTTGCTTTCGAGCCAGGCCACGGCGTCGGGTCCATCGACAACGCACGCGAAGGTTTCCCAGGTTGGGTCCTCCAGGGATTCCGGTTGCAGTCGCTTCGCCGCATACTCAACGAGGTCGTGCAAGCGCTCATAGCCTCGTCGGCGCTCAAGGGAATCTGCAATCGCTGTGCTGGCCCATCCTCGCTGGGCCAAATCGATAATGCTCGGAGCGTCAGCCTCGCTGAACCAGGGTGTGGCATCGAACTCGATGCAGCGGACATTATCGGCGGTATGGCAAGTCGCGTGGATCATTGGATTCCTCCGTTCGCCGGCGAACAACCTGCGCTGGCATTGCTCTTGGAGTTTCACATCGCCGCCTCGCACGCCTCAGGCTTTGACCAGGTCCCCCAGCAGGTTCGCCGCCACCGTCAGCTTGGCGAGCGTCAGGCCGCTGGCCGCGATCTCCTCGACCGAGCGGCGGATGCGCGCCGCTTCGGGGTGGGCCGCGAGCCAGGTCTCGACAGCCTGCTGGCCGGACTGCCCGGTTGCCAGCATATCCGCGGCCAGTCTTCTTTCGGCGCCAGCGATCTGCTCAACGGCGCGATCGATCGCCATGCGTTCGAAATAATCGTTTGCCGGCACGCTGCGCGCGGCGGCGACGATGCGGTCGAGGCGGAAATTCGCTTCGGCGGCGAAGAAGGTCGCGGCGGCGTCGCCGATGGGGCGGGCGGTACGCTCGGCGACCGTCACGATATCGGGTGCCGAGACCAGAGCGTCGAGATCGGCGAGCTCGCCGGCGAGGCCGGCCGGGACACCGGCATCGGTCAGGTCCTGCCGACGCTTGGCACGTGCGGCCTGCAAGTCCGGCGGCAGCGCGGTGTCGAGCCCGGCGACGATCTGGCGGATAGCCGGGCCGAAGCGCGCGACGACGGCCTCCAGCCCGTCCCTGAAATCGACATTGCGTACGTACCAGACCATGCGGGAGAGCAGGAGGTCCTGGACAGAAGCGTAGAGGGACAGCTGCACCCGCCCGTCGATGCAGGTATCGAGTGCATCGATCGCGTCACTGAGCCACTTGAGCCCGTAGCATTCATCCACTGCCACATAGGCCATGACGATGGTCGGGATATCGGCGTCCGTCTCGTCGATCAGACGCACGACACAGGCCGGGCCGCCGCGGTTGATCACCGCATTGGCGAGGCTGGTCGCGATGATCTCCCGCCGCAGGCGATGGGATTCGACCGCTCTCGGGTATTTGTCCTGAACCTCGCGCGGAAAATACTGTGATAGTTCCCGGGCAAGATAGGGATCATCCGGCACGCTGGTGACGAGCAGGTCATCGTAAAGCGTCAGCTTGGCGTAGGCGAGCAGCACGGCAAGCTCGGGCCGTGCGAGGGACTGGCCGCGCCGTGTGCGCTCGGTGAGCGCTGCGTCGTCGGGCAGGAACTCCACCGCGCGGCTGAGCAAATCGCGCTGCTCGAGCGACTGCATCAGGCGCGTGAGGAAGCCGGTCTCGGCCACGCCCTTGCGTTCGGCGAGCGAGAGCGCCAGCGACTGCAGATAGTTGTTGCGCAGCACCAGCGTGCCGACCTCGTCGGTCATCGCGGCCAGCAGGCTGTTGCGGTCAGCGGGGCTGAGCCGTCCCTCGCGCTCGAGCCGCGCCAGCGCGATCTTGATATTGACCTCGACGTCGGACGTGTTCACGCCGGCCGAGTTGTCGATGGCGTCGGTGTTGAGCTTGACGCCCTTCTGCGCCGCCTCGATGCGGCCGCGTTGGGTGACGCCGAGATTGGCGCCTTCGCCGATCACCCGGGCCCGCACGTCGCCGCCCGTGATGCGGATTGGATCGTTGGCGCGGTCACCGGCCTGATCGTCGCTTTCCGCGGCAGAGCGGACATAAGTGCCGATGCCGCCAAACCACAGGAGATCCGCGCGCGCCTTCAGGATTGCCGTCATCACCTCGAAAGGCGTCGCTTGCGGCTTGTCGAGATCGAGCAGGGCGCGTACCTCCGGAGCGAGCGGGATCGCCTTGAGCTGGCGCGAGAACACGCCGCCGCCCGCCGAGATCAGCGACTTGTTGTAGTCCTGCCAGCTCGATCGCGGTAGGTCGAACAGACGCTTGCGCTCGGCGAGGCTGATCGCGGGATCAGGCGAGGGATCGATGAAGATGTCGCGGTGATCGAAAGCCGCCACAAGCTTTGTCGCCGGCGAGAGCAGCATGCCATTGCCGAAAACGTCGCCGGACATGTCACCCACGCCGACCGCGGTGAACGGCATGGTCTGAATGTCGGTGCCGAGCTCGCGGAAGTGGCGCTTGACCGCTTCCCAGGCGCCGCGCGCCGTGATCCCCATCTTCTTGTGGTCGTAGCCCTGGCTGCCGCCGGAAGCGAAGGCATCGCCGAGCCAATGGTTTTTCTCGGCCGAGATCGCGTTGGCGATGTCGGAGAAGGTGGCGGTGCCCTTGTCGGCGGCGACAACGAGGTAGGGGTCGTCGCCGTCATGGCGCACGGTGGATTCGGGCGGCACGACGATGTCGCCGTCGAGATTGTCGGTGAGCTCCAGCAGCGAGCGAACGAAGATGCGATAGGCTTCGGTGCCTTCCGCGAGCCAGGCGTCGCGATTGGAAGGCGGCGGCAGGCGCTTGGGCACGAAGCCCCCCTTGGCGCCGACCGGCACGATCACGGCGTTCTTGACCTGCTGCGCTTTCACGAGGCCGAGGATCTCGGTGCGGAAATCCTGCGGCCGGTCGGACCAGCGCAAGCCACCGCGCGCAACCTTGCCGAAGCGCAGGTGAATACCTTCGACACGAGGTGAATAGACGAAGATCTCGTAGAGAGGTCGTGGAGCCGGCAGGTCGTCGATCCGGCGCGCGTCGAACTTGAAGGAGATCACCGGACGCGGATGTCCATCCTCGCCGATCTGCCACAGATTGGTGCGAATCGTCGCCTGCACCAGGTTGGTGAAACGGCGCAGGATGCGGTCCTCGTCCAGCGAGGCGACGGATTTGAGTTGCTCCTCGACCTCGGCAAGCAGGGCCGTCTCGCGTGCCGAGCGCTCGGCATCCGTGGAGGCGAGGCGTGGATCGAGGCGGGTCTGGAACAGCGCGACGAGGCTGGCCGTGATCGCGGCGTTCTTGCGCAAGGTTTCCCACATATAATCCTGGGTGAACGGCGCGCGGATCTGGTGCAGGTAGCGGGACAGTGCCCGGATGGTCGAGACTTCCCGCCAGCCCAGGGCGGTGCGCAGGATCAGGCCGTTGTATCCGTCGGATTCGGCGTGATCGCGGACCACCGCCATGATCGAGGCTTCAAGGCGATGGCTGAATTCCGGGCTGATCGTGATCGGCTGGCCGTCGCTGGTCTCGATCGTCATCTCGTGGAGCCAAACCGGCGGGGGCGCCGGCGTGGCGCGCGCCGCGATCTGATACGTGCGTTCGTTGACCACGCGCAGGCCGTGATTTTCGATCACGGGCACGCGGTAGGACAGCGACAGGGGCGCGTCGTGCGAGAACACCCTCAGTCTGAAGCGCTTGGGATCGGCCTCGCTTTCGTCACGATGAACCGAAATCGCCACGGGGTGGGCTGGCGTGAGCTTTTCAATGGTGGCGATATCGGTGATCGCTTGTTCCGCGCTGAACACCTCGGTATAGCCACCGCTAAACGCCTGGGCATATCGGTTGGTGAGCATGCGTGCCCGCATGCCGTCGGTGGAGGCAGTGAGCGCGGCCTTCAGCTTGTCGGCCCACGTCGCGGCAATGGCGCTGATCCCGGCTTCGAGCGTGGCGCGTTCGACGACGGGAGTTTTGCCGTCATAGCGCCCGATGATGTAGTGGACGCGCACAAGCGCCCCTTCAGGGAATGAAACGTAGGAGGCCGACAGCGTCCCCTTGTAGATCTGCGACAGGAAGGCACCGACGCGGGTGCGGACGTTCGTGTCGTATTTGTCGCGCGGAATGAAGGTGAGGATGGAGACGAAGCGATCGAACTTGTCCACCCGCGCCAGCGCGCGGACGCGCGGACGCTCGTAGAGGATCAGGATCTCCATGATGAAATTGTAGAGCGTGTCGACGTCGACCTGGAACAGTTCGTCACGCGGATATTCTTCGAGAATATGCATAAGCGCCTTGCCCGAATGGCTGTTCGGGTCGAAGCCGGCGCGTTGCAGCGCGCGCGTCACCTTGTGGCGGACATAAGGGATCTGGCGTGCGGAGCGGGTATAGGCGCCCGAGGTGAACAGGCCGACCACCCGCAATTCGCCCTCCAGCCGGCCGTCGGGCGTATAGAGCTTGATGCCGACATAATCCATGCGAATGCGACGATGAACGCGGCTGGAGACGTTGGCCTTGATGACGATGAGCAGGGTGGGGTCGTGCATGAACTCGCGTATTTCCGACGTCATCACCACCATTTCGCTACCGCGGCGCAGCACCTTCGCATCCGGATCGCGGAGGACGCCGAGGCCTTTGCCGGTCGTGATGTCGTCGGATGCATCGCTGTCGGGCGAGAAGCGATATTCGCGCACGCCGAGGAAGGTGAAATTGTCCGCGCACAGCCATTGCAGGAACTGGTTGGCCTCGGCGACCTCGTCGATCGGCAGCGGCGGGGGATTGGAAGTGAAGGTCTTGATCGCGTCCTCGACCCGGTCGCGCATGGCACGCCAGTCGGTGACGCAGGCGCGGACGTCGTTCAACGTCCTGGTGAGGCCGTCGATCAGCTTCTGGCGATCCGCATCGGCGTCCAGGCGGGTGATGTGGAGGTGAATCAAGCTTTCCCGCGTGCCGTTTACTCCCGCCGGCAACGCTTCGCCGTGGAAGCGCAGGAGCTTGCCTTGGCTATCGCGCTCCACCGCCAGGATCGGGTGAGCGACGAGGGTGACTTCGATGCCTTGCTCGGCCAGCTCAGCCGTCGTGGAATCGAACAGGAAGGGCATGTTGTCGTTGAGAATCTCGAGCACGGAAATCTCGCGCCCGTCCGGCATCATCGGATTGACGACACGGATATCGGCGCTGCCGGCCGTACGCTGCTGCACATGCTCCCAGGCTTGTTCCGCCAGGAAGGCCAGCGATAGCGCATCGTGATTGGCGAGGTCCTCGACATTGGTGTAGCCGAACAGAAGTTCGGCAAAGCTCCGGGGCGCCTTGCCCGGCTGCACGCTTCCCGCTGCATCGCGGATCAGGGTTGAACGGGCCTTATCGTCACGCCAAGCCATAATGTCCTCCATTTGCCGCGCCGTCCGATCGCGTTCGCGATCATCAGCTTGATTCTGGAGTGCATCGCTTCGAGCGCCACAGCCTTGACCGCGATCGAGTGCGTACGCGAAATCCCCGGTCTCAAAGTTGCGACAACTCCCGACGACAATACTCCGATCCCAAAGCTATCCAAGGCGCATGCTGTCGGGAGAAGTATTGAGATGCCCTGCTGCAGCGCGTGAGGCCGAAGCCGGCGCTGGCGGCTGACGGATCATGGGGTCAGACAAAATCACAAGCAATTTCAATTGTGTATGAGTTCGCAATTGTATTCCGGGGCGGAGCGCCAGCCCACCCCGGACATGCTGCAGGGTCGCAACGAGGTCGGCGCGTGCTTACGCTGCGACAAGGACTGGTTGCGCCGGCCGCCGGGTGATCGTCAGTGACAGCACGGCCGCGACGATGCCGGTTAAGCCTGCGATCATGAAGGCCTGCAGATAATCGCCCTGGGCCGAGCGCATGAAGCCGGCAAAAAACGCGGCGCAGGCGGCGCCGAGCTGATGGCCTGCGACCACCCAGCCGAACACCAGCGGTGCGTTCTTGTCGCCGAACGCCTCGTTGGCGATGCGCACGGTCGGCGGCACGGTCGCGATCCAGTCGAGACCATAGAACACCGCGAACACCGACAGGCTGACCAGCGAGAAATCCGAGTAGGGCAGGTAGATCAGCGACAGGCCGCGCAGTCCGTAATAGAAGAACAGCAACTTGCGCGGATCGAAGCGGTCGGTGAGCCAGCCCGAGAGCGTGGTGCCGAACAGGTCGAAGAATCCCATCAGCGCGAGCAGGCTCGCCGCCTGCACCTCGACGATGCCATGGTCGCCGCAGAACGCGATCAGATGGGTGCCGACTAGACCATTGGTGGTGAAGCCGCAGATGAAGAAGGTGGCGAACAGGAACCAGAACGCCCGCGTCTTCGCCGCGCGCGCCAGGTTGCTGAATGCGGCGGTGAACGGGTTGCCCTGCGCCGGCGGCGCGGCATGATCCTCGTGCCGGCTGCCGAACGAGCGCAGGCCGACCGACGCCGGCCGCTCCGGCACCAGGAAATACACCAGCGGAATCAGCGCCGCGCAGCACGCGGCCACCGTCAGCACCACCGGCTTCCAGCCGCCCCATTCCACCAGCGCCGCGAGGCCCGGCATGAAGATCAGCGTGCCGGTCGCGGTCGACGCCGTCAGCAGCCCCATGACGAGGCCGCGATTGGTGGTGAACCAGCGATTGACGATGGTGGCGCCGAGCACATTGGCGACCGCGCCCGAGCCGATGCCGGAGAGCAGTCCCCAGCTCATGAACAATTGCCACGGCGCGGTCATGAAATAGCTAGCGCCGGTCGAGGCCGACATCAGCACGAGCGCGCCCAGCACCGTGCGGCGGATGCCGAAGCGCTGCATCACGGCCGCCGCGAACGGGCCCGCGAGGCCATAGAGGAAGATGCCGACCGCGGCCGACGAAGAGATCACGCCGACATCCCAGCCGAAGGCCTTTTGCAGGGGCAGCATCAGCACGCCCGGCGTTGAACGCAGGCCGGCTGACGCGAGCAGCGCGAGGAAGATCACGGCGACGACGACGAAGGCGTAGTTCTGGCCGAACGGCCGTCTCGACACGGGGGCGGGTTGAATGGAGGCATCGGGCATGTTACTTACCGGTACGTATTGCGATGCGGCATGTATACGTACCGGTCAGTAACACTGTCAAGCGTGCCGTGTGTAAAATCGGGAGGGAGCCGTCATGAAGAAAGCCGTCGAGCTGTCTGCGGAGCGTCCGGTCCGCGCCGCCGACCGGATACGCGCGTCCGCGGCCGAGCTGTTCTATCGCGAGGGCATCCGCGCCGTCGGCGTCGACGAGGTGGTCGACCGCGCCGGCGTCACCAAGCCGAGCCTCTATCGCAGCTTCGCATCCAAGGACGATCTCGCCGCCGCCTATATGCGTGACTACGAGCTGGACTTCTGGGCGAGGTTCGAGAAGCCCGGCGGAAAATCCTATCATGATGCGCGCGAGCACGTGCTCGCCTACATTCGTGAGCTGTCGACGCGCGCCGTGCGCAAGGGCTATCGCGGCTGCGGCCTCAGCAATGCGACCGTGGAATATCCGGCGCGGGACAATCCCGCGCGGCAGGTCGCCGAAGCGCACAAGAAGCTGTTTCGCAAGCGCCTGCGCGAGCTCGCAGCCAGCATGGGCGCGCGTCACCCGGCCGTACTCGGCGACGCCCTGCTGCTGCTGATCGAAGGCATCTACGTCACCGGCCAGCAGTCGGAGGAGGGACCGGCGCAGTCGGCGCTCGCGGTGGCGAAGCTCGTGATCGATGCGAGCGTGGCGAAGGCGTGAGGGAGACGAAGGCCCGATGCTGCAAAAGCTGGCGACGCAGCAACGATCACGCCGGGACGACGATATGGTCCGGCGCAATACCCGCCCGGTGACGCTCATACATCGCGGTGTAGGCGGCCTCGATATCCCGGGTGAAACGCTTGGTATCGAACAACGGTGCCGTTAGCCGATTGGCCGCCAGCCTGGTTCTGAGCGCCGCGAGCCTCGAAGGATGGGTCGCAAGATCGACCGCCATGCGCTCGTAAGCCTCCGGCGATTCCGCAACAAGCTCGGGCAGGCCGACCGCATGGAGCAAGCTGGCCGCGACCCGACCGGAAAACGTGTCACCGAGAATGGTCAGCACCGGCAGGCCGGCCCATAACGCATCGCTGGCGGTCGTATGGGCGTTGCAGGGAATGTTGTCGAGGAACAGGCCGGCGAGGCGATGGCGTGCGAGGTGGTCGCGCATCGACACGCGTGGTGCGAACACAAGGCGCTCCGCAGCGACGCCGCGCGCGACCGCCTCCTTGCGCAGATTTGCGGCAGCGTGGGCGTTGCCTTCGAGCAGCCACAACATGCTGCCCTCGACGTGGCCGAGAATCCTCATCCACCGATCGAACATGTCAGGTGTGATCTTGTAGTTGTTGTTGAAGCAACAAAACACGAAGCCCGTCGGTGCCAGCCCGACGTCGCCGCGCGTGAACACACGATCGGCAATGACGCGTTTGTCGTCGTTGGCCTGATAGCTGTTGAGCAGGGCGACCACCTTTTCGCTGTAGAATTCGCGATGGTGATCCGGGATCACGTTACGATCGGCGATGATGTAGTCGATGAACGGGGCACCGAGTGTTCCCGGGTAACCCAGATAATTGACCTGGATAGGGGCAGGCCGGCGGCCAAGGACCCTGGTGCGGGATTCCCCGGTAAAGCCCTTCAAATCAACCAGGATATCGATTTCGAATCGTCTGATCAGGTCGGCGACCTCATCGTCGCTCATGTCCCGGACGTCGACAAATCGATCGAACGATGCCTCCAGCCGTCGACGCATCTCCGGGTCGTTGTTGGGCGACCATGAGATTGCCACCGTCTCGAATTTCGACCGGTCGTGGCACTCGAACATCCCTGCCATCAAATGCGATGTCGCGTGGTTGCAAAAATCCGACGAGAAATAGCCGATCCGAATTCGATCGTGATCGTAGCGCTCACCCCGCCAGCGCTGGCTTTCAGACGGCGGGTGATTCTTCGCGGTCCATCGCGTGGCGCATAGCAGTTGGTCGGCGGCCGATGAAGGAACGCCAAACAACAGGAATGGCGGCGGAATCGCGTTCCGATTCCTGATCGATTCGATGAATTGGTCGCACTCGGCGTCAAAGTCGACCCAGTCGCAAATGTGAGATTTGGCGTGCAGACGATCGCCTTCGATGTCGGCCTGGTCCAGCTTGAGTGCGACGGCCTTGTCATAGGCAGCGAGTGCCTCGTCGTAGCGTGCCAGAAAGGCCAGAGCCCTGCCTCGGTTGGCGTGAGTAGCCGCATCGTCGCCCTTGTGCTGGATCGCCTTGTCGATGCTGGCGAGCGCCGCCTCATGATGCTTGAGCTTGAACAGCGCCGTGCCGCGGTTGTTGTAGGCCTCGGCATAATCGGGTTGCAGCGCGATCGCTTGGTCGAAACTTGCAATTGCCTCTTCGAGACGATCCAGTTTGATCAGCACGTTGCCGCGGTTGTAACACGCGCCGGCAATTCCCGGCGCCCGGTCGTAGCTCGCGAGCGCATCATCGAACCTTTCGAGGTCATTGAGCACGTTGCCACGATCGTTGTGTGCACCGGCATCGTTGGGCTTGAGCGCAATCGCCCGGTCCAGACTCGCCAGGGCCTCCTCGAGCCGCTCCAGCTTCCTCAGTGCGGCGCCCCTGTTCCGATAGGCATGCGCATGGTCAGGCACGAGCGCGATCACGCGATCGTAGCTTGCGAGCGCCTCCTCGTGGCGTCCAAGCTCCGCGAGCGTAAGTCCGCGATTGTAGAGCGCCGGCGCAAGGTTTTGCTTGAGCGCGGTTGCCCTGTCGAAGCTCGCGAGCGCTTCGTCGAGGCGACGCAAGCCGCGCAGCGCGTTGCCGAGGTTGTTGTGCGCGTCCGCGACGTTGCCGTTGAGCCAGATCGCTCGCCGGATCAGGTCAACGCCGCGCTCGCTGCGGCCGGTCTGCGCGGAAATCAGGCCTAACAGATGCAGCGCATTGAAGTCGTTTGGCTGCTGCCGGAGAATGTCTTCGTAGATCTTCTCTGCTGCCGCCAACTGCCCCCGCTGATGCAGCGCGACAGCCTGCCCGAAGGCGAGCTGCAAGGCGGTCGAATTGGATTTTTGAGGTTTACCTGTATCGGGCATCCAACTTCTTCAAACGCTCGAGGTCCGATCCGGGTTTCCAAAAGCAGCTGCAACAAGCGAGTCAATAGCTTGAGGTCTTGGCCCTTATGCTACCAGACATGTCGGATGCCCCGCGATGGATCGCCCGTCTATGAAAGGTTGAAAAACTGGCAGATCGCTCTCGATTGCGCAACGGCTTCAAGGAACAATTCTAGGAATAGTCAACGCGGAGACAGGTAGGGAAGAGACATCAGGCGGCCAGCGCGCGCCGTCCGCGAAAGCCAATCACTTCATCCCCTCCAGAAGCCGCGCTTCACCCAATAGCGCCTGAACCTGCCTTCGCTCGGCGATCGTTCGCTGCGGGAGCCGGAGGATGTTCGGCCGCAAATCGCAACCGGTGAGCCCGCAATTGCAGGCGACGGGACGCCGACACGATTTCGGAGTATTGGAAAACCGGTGGCGAAGCTGCTGATCGATGCGAGAGTGGCGAAGGCGTGGATGCGGTGTCTCCGTCCGCCATTTAACCAAGCGGAGCGCGCGATTGGTAAACCCCACCCCCATATAGGTAGACTTGAGATTTTAAGTCTGTTACCCCACGCCAAACTGGTGTGGACCAAGCGCATGTGGAAGCCGCTATTCGCCTGCCTGATGACGTTTCTCGTCGCTCTTCCGATGTCTGGCGTCTCCGCGGAGGCGCCGAAAGCGCTCGACGTTGCGCGGAGCAATATCGTCGCCGCGCCTCGCGGCGAGCGGTTGCTGATGCTTCTGAACCTGCAGCCGGATCGGGACAAGCTGCGCGCTCTGTCCGCAGATGATGTCAATTCGACCTTGGTCGAAACGGGAAAGCGCTACGTCTCCGAGCTGTTGAACGACGAGCGCTATCGGAGTTTTTCGACCGTCGAGGTCATCTTCGCGCTCGTGACAAGCATGGACGAATACGCGCGCCCCAATTACGGGGGAATGGTCAGGATTGGAACGGTGTCCTTCAAGTGGGAAGGGACCGATATCAGCGTCACCGCGACCAACCTCGACCCGAAGACCCTCCGCTAATTCAATCTCAAAGGAACGGTTAATTGGCGGAGCTCCCATCCAGAGGTTTGCGCTCACGTACGGCGCGGACGGTCATCGTTCTGCTGGTCGCCGCGGTCGCAGGCGTCGCTGTCGTCGGTCCGCGCGTCTACCCAAAACTGCGCTACTACGTGGGCATCCTGAAGGCGATGCCAGGGGAGCAGTTGAGACAGTCTGCCGTACTCGCCAACCTCCAGGCCGAGCATGCGAAGCAGGTCTCCGAACTGGCCGCCATTCAGGCAGCGCAGCTAAAGCAAAGCGCGGAGATCAAGGACGAGATCTCGGACCTTCGCGAACGTCTCTCAGATTTGAAGACGGATACCGCAGACTCCGCGTCATCGAATTCCATCCAGGCAAGCGCGTATCAGCTCGGTGAATGGGCATTTTTGAACGACATCGATGTCTATCAAAAGGCCGGCCTCATCGAAGTCTACGGCGGCACGCTGACGCAAAAGCGTACCGGGCCGATCGCCGTGAAATCCGCGGTCCTGACCACGAACGCGCGCAAGTCGTGGCTGGCCTGGTCGCCGGACAGCAGCCCTGCGATCAACGCCAAGCAGATCGAGGTCGAACTCGACAGCGATGCCATCCGGGCCGGAACGCTCACGGTCGGACTGATCCTCGATGATTACACATTCACCGGATGGTCGCTGCGTCTCGGTCCGGATATGCCGCCGGATGCCGCCCTCAAGCCGGCAGATGTTCCGTCCGATCTCGCCGGACCTGTCGAGAAGGCCGGCCCTCTCAAGCAGCTTCGGGGCGCCGGCAACGGCCGCTACGTCGCTACCTTGCCGAAATCGGTGAGAACGGCACTCGCCGATACGTCGGGACACAGCGTCAGGTCGTGGGTCGTTATTCTGGATGGCGCCGGGCCAGGCGAACTTGCCATTCGACGCCTCGCCTTGACCGCATCGGATGCCACGGGATCCGACACCGCGCCCTCGACTATCTCCGGAAAGGTCGTTGGTGGATTGGCCACTGCGGGGCAGCGCATCGAACTCGTCCTTGAAGACAATCAGACGCGATCGACCGAGCTTGGGCTCGATGGAAGTTTTGCATTTTCGGATGTCCCGACGCGCCTCGCGGCATCGTTGCGGTATCAGTTCGAAGATGAGGACTATTATGCGTCGCTCGGACGCTGGTTTCGCCCGCTGGCTGGCGCCATGGTGGTGGATGTTCCGGTCCGCCCGGAGTTCGACAATCCCGGCCGCAAGGAACCGAACGCCGCGGAGACGGACATCAAGTCCGAATTCGACGCCGACGACCAGAAAAATCTGACCACCTTCCGATACGCAAAGCATCGCCGCACGACATGGCCGGGCGGTCCAGGATTTCCCCGCGAGTTTGCCGGCCGGGCCTTCGCCAACAATTTCGGACACCTCGACCGCGATCGCGCATTGGATAACCGCGACCGCTGCATCCGCATTGGCGCAGTCGGCGGAAGCACCTTCGTCGCATTGCAGGTTAAGGCCTACGAGAAATTCAACGTGGTGCTCGAAGGTGAACTCGGACGGCGCCTCGGTCGCTGCGTCGAGGTCATTTCCGCCGGGCGCGACAATGGCGATCTTGCGGCCAACTACCGTGTCATCCGCGACTACATCATGAAGTTCCACCCGGACGTCGTGCTCATCGAGCAGATGAGCGGGCTTGCGACCCAGATGAATCCCAGAATGCTGAAGAGCACGCTCGGATGGAGCTACGAGCACAACGTGCTCGACGACTTTGATCTCGGCGCCAATGGCGCGTTGACGTTTCGGCCATGGGATCCGAGCTGGGCGCTGGACGCCGTCGCCCCGACCAACGAGCAGCTGATCAAAGGCCTCGGCATCTTCGAGAGTTTCAGCGTTCCCTATTCGGATTTTGCGCCGGAGGCCAAGGCATCGTTCGATCTGTTCGGGGCCATCGCAAAGAAGCTGAAGAGCGATTATCCCGGCACGCGCTTCGTCCTGGCGACCGGTCATGATCAGGCCGTCTGCCATGGCAGCAATAATTGCGACGGAACGTTCGCGATGCCGGATGGCCGCACCGTCCGAAAGGGAACCGCGCAATTGCTCGAGAACTTCGCCATGCTTTGCGAGCAGGCGTCGATCGATTGCGTGCAGCCCCCGGTTCCGGTGGCGGAAGAGAACCTGACGTATCACCACGATGCCCATTACTCGGTTCGCGGACATCAGTGGCTGGCGCGCCATTTCGCGGACCAGCTCGCCGCGATGCTTTCCAGGCCGGCTTCCGGAATCACAAAATGATGCGTCGGGCGCTGGCAATTGGCCTTGTCTTGATCGCCGCCGGCACATCAGCGTTTGCCGCGGACATCCGCCCGCTGCCTTACCCGTTCGGCAACATGATCACGTTCTCAAGCGACGTCGACTATCAGACGCCGTGGCAGGGACATTCGATCCACCGATACCTCAACGAAGAGCTCGGGCTTCCCATCACCGACAGCTTCTGGATCAGCAGCTCCACCGGTGGCGACAACGTCAGCGCGCTGTTCAAATCCTACATCGGCCTGAGCACGCAGCCGTCGCGTGTCGGGCAGCATTCGGTTTTTGGCTTGCTGCTTCGGCAATGGCATCGCGGCAACATCGATACGATCCATTCATGGGCCGACGACATGCTGCCGCAGTTCCGGCGCGTTTTGCCGGAGCCGTTGCCGCTCTCGGCCGGCGGAATCTCGCTGGACCTGAAAGGGGCCGGCGAGTGGATGCGCGCGTTCGAAGTGGTTGGCGGCAAGGACGCGCGCGGCTACCAGCAATTGCGGCTGATCTTCGACCGGGATCCGCCGGCCGACCTGGTCGTCGAGGCGCAATTCGCCGACGGCGCAACTGATGTGTTTCCTGGTGAAATCACCGCACGCCTCCGGATGAGCGCAGGCAAGCCGCCGTCCGCCGGTCCCACCTCGGTCACCGTCGTCTTGAATGAACCCTGGCCGATCGGCGTCATGCCGGCGCGCGACGGCCCGTTTCCGGCTTTGACCGGGCTGCGCATCAAGTCGGGTTCGTGCGGCGCTTCCTGTGCCGTCAACCTGGTCGCGATCGAGCGCGACAATTTCAGCCGATGGTCGGTGCTGGCCGAGAAGAACACGATCGATCTTCTCAACATCCGCCCCTCATCGTTGACCTCGCATGGCGGCTTGACCTATCACCCGTCATTCGAGGGACCAGGGCCGCACTACAAGCCGGACTACAAGCTTGGCGCCGACGTCCGGCAGGAATCGACAGGGCTGGCGGGAGCGGCGGGCACGCACGGCTATTACGCCGATATCCTGAAGCAGACGGGATTCCGCAGCGTCACATCGATCTGGAACGGTGACCAGAGCGAGACGTGGTCGTTCCATAGAGGTGTCGCACCGCTCGCTTCGGTCTTTCCGGGATTCTACGCGCTCGCGAAGAGCCACGTCAGCTTCGGCGATGTGACCAACGAAACGATTGACGCATCGAAAGCCGCGCTCGTGAAACTTGAACCCCGGCTCGAGGACTTCGATCTCAAGGCCTATGTCTGCACGGTGAGCATCTATTGTCGCGAAGCGTCACAGGGATCCACTGCGGGCGGCCAGATCGCGCTTGGCCGGCATCTCATTGCAAAGGGCGCCTCGGTTCAGCACCATTGGTATACCCATTTCGGCACCGTCCGTTTCGACCCGACTTTCACGGCGACATCCGAAGCGCCGTTCCCTCCGGTGACCATGGAGGAGTTTCGGAAGCTCGCAGATGACTACTACAACCCGACCGGTGAACTGCCGGAAGCAAAACGCGTCTGGGTGCCCCCGAGCGCCGTCTGGTCGAACTACCGGATCGTGCATTCCCAGATCGCGCAGCACGTCTCGGTGAACCCGGACACGTCCGCGGTCGACATCGCATCCTTCGTGGACCCGGTCCTGCACGAGAAGTTGCCGGACCCGAACGCCGGCACACGCGATCTGCACGGCATTACGATCTACGTCCCGAACGCCGATCGCGCGACCGTCTCCATCGACGGCAAGCCGATCGCGTCTTTCACGCGAAACCCCGCGGACGCGACCGGCCGGGAGAGCGTCACGATCGTCGACGACAACACCCCGACCACGTTCTTCAACAGGCTGCCGTTGGAAAAACTGGGCGAAACGCGTGTCACGGGCGGAACGTACCAATGGCAGGCGTCGGCCGGTCAGGTTTCCGAGGCGCCGCCCGCCTATGCGAAGCTCACCGCGGCGTCGCGCGAAGCCTCGCTCGCATTCGCGCCGAGCGACCTGCAGCTTTTCAACATCACGCACCTGTCCTGGTCCTACCGGATCCGCAGGGACGACGGCAGGATTGCGAAAGCAAAGCTGGCATTAGTCTGGCATACCGAAACGGGTGCGGTTGTTTCGGTCGCCGAAGGTGCCGGCACCCGGCCGCCGGATGGCGCCGACACCGGGCGTTGGACCAGGCCGTTCGAGCGGGACGGCAGATGGCACGCGGTGACCGTCGCGCAGCACGATTTTCTCTGGAAGGCCGGCTTCGACAAGTGGCGCGTTCTGCCGCTGGCGCTTGGAAAAATCCGCTCTGTCGAGATCAAGCTGGTCGACGCGGAGCCGGGAGACATCCTCGAGATCGGCGCCATGCAGGGGTTGCGGCCGACCGGCAACGCGGTTGCCGCAGATCGAAGCCTGCTGATTGCGGGGCAGGTCGTTGCCCCGTCAGGTCGGCCGCAGCAGGGCGTCGCGATCACGCTCCGCGATGAGGATGGATCGACGCGCACCACGGCGACGGATGCGGGCGGCTACTACGTCCTTGGCAAGGTCAAGCGGGATTCCATCGTTTCGGTGAGCGCACGGACCGCATTCGGTCCGTGCTCTCCCAGGCGCGGTGCCGAGCTCGAGCTCCGGCAGGACGAGGCCGAGCTCGATTTCGATCTCTCCGCTTGCACGAAGAAAGAAAGCATTAGCGCCTTGCGGTAGCCGGGCCATCCCAGCAGGAAGCGCAGCCCGCTCTCCCTTGCCAGGCCACGCTAGCCGGCTCAGGACCAGCGTCGAAACACGAGGCTGGCGTTGACGCCGCCAAATCCAAAACCGTTCGAGATCGCGTGTTCGATTTCCATCGGCCGCGCGACGTTCGCGACCAGGTCGATGCCCTGCGCGGCGGGATCGGCGTTCTCCAGGTTGAGGGTGGGCGGCGCCACCTGATCGCGCAGCGCCAGGATCGTGAAGATCGCCTCGACGCCGCCGGCAGCGCCCAGCAGATGTCCCGTCGCCGACTTGGTCGCGCTGACGGCAACGCGCCCCTGGCGCCCGAACACGCGCTTGATAGCCTCGATTTCGCTGAGATCGCCGACCGGCGTCGATGTCGAATGCGCGTTGAGATGCTGGATCTCGCCGGGCCGCAAGCCGGCCTGCCGCAGCGCCGCCTCCATCGCGCGCCGGGCGCCGTCGCCGTCTTCGGGGCCCGCGGTGATGTGATAGGCGTCCGCCGTCGTGCCGTAGCCGACGAGCTCGGCGATCGGCTGCGCGCCGCGCCGCAGCGCGTGGTCGAGCCCCTCGATGACGAGCACGCCCGCGCCTTCGCCCATCACAAAACCGTCGCGGTCGCGGTCGAACGGCCGCGAGGCCCGGGCCGGCGTGTCGTTGAACGACGTCGAAAGCGCCCGCGCCGCCGCAAAGCCGCCGAGGCTCACCGGATCGATGCAGGCCTCCGTGCCGCCGCAGATCGCAATGTCGGCCTCATTGGACCTGATCAGGCGCGCGCCGTCGCCGATCGCCTGCACGCCCGCAGCGCAAGCGGTCACCGGCGCGCCGATCGGACCCTTGAAGCCGTATCGGATGCTGATGTGCCCGGCCGCGAGATTGGCCAGGAAGGAGGGAACGGTGAACGGCGACAGCCGGCGCAGGCCGCTCGTCTCCGCGGTGCGCACGGCGTCCGCGATCGCGGGAAACCCGCCGATGCCGGATGCGATCACGGTCGCGGTGCGCTCCTGCGCAAGCGCCTCGGCCGGCATCCAGCCGGCCTGCGCCACGGCCTCCGCCGCGGCCAGCAGCGCGAACAGGATGAACCGGTCCATCTTCTTCTGGTCCTTGCGCGGCGCCGCGGAATCGGGATCGAAACCGCCCTCTGCATCCGCGGCCTTGTCAGGGACCTGTCCTGCGACGCGCCCCGGCAGCGCCGCCGCCCACGCCGGCAATGCGCCAAGCCCGGAACGGCCCGCCAGCAGCCTCGACCAGACCAGTTCGGTGCCACAGCCCAGCGGCGACACCGTCCCTAGGCCTGTTACGACAATTCGACGCATGGTGCTCCTGTCGTGCCCGTGGTGCGAACCGGCATGGCCGGGATTCGCAGCTGCCCGGGCGTCGGGTCGTTATATGATGCGTATCATCTATTGACTCGACCGGCCGTACGTCAAGGTGTTGACTTCCGTCTCATGCTGCCTTCGTCGAGCGGTTAGGACGCGGCCCTTTCAGGGCTGAAACACGGGTTTGATCCCGCTAGGGAGCGCTAGAGATTTCTCGGCATACTCTTCTTGCGGTTGAGTTTGCGATTCCCCATGTTTTGTGGCTATTCAGCCAACTTGCGACGTCGATGGAGCGACCTCGGGAGGCCGCGCGCCCATGAACACATTGTTTGATAACGCTATTCAGTCCATCCAGCTCGGGATCGAGGATTACGAACACAACGACCCGAAGCGGGCGCTCTCGGCCGTCCGGAATTTCTATGCCGGCACGCTGCTGCTGGCCAAAGAAGTCCTGGTCCGTGCGGCGCCGAAAGCTGACATGAAGGCGATCATCGGCTCCAGATTCGTCCCTGTCCCGGATGGCAAGGGCGGCGTGACCTATGAGGCGAGCAACAAGACCGTTGATTTCACTGAAGTCGGCGATCGCTTCAAAGCGTTCGGCCTCAAAATCGACAAGGCCGCCTTGGCGGACCTGAACAAGATCCGGAACGATATGGAGCATTACTACACTAACGCAAGTGGCAAGAAGGTTCGTGAGGCGGTTGCACGCGCTTTCCCGGTCATTGTCGAACTGTTCAAGCAGTTGCACGAAGCGCCTTCAAAGCACCTCGGCAAATGCTGGGAGACCATGCTTGAGGTGAAGGCCGTCTATGACCAGGAGCTCGCCGAATGTCAGGCGAGCTTCGACAAGGTCGACTGGAAGTCGGGCGCAATGGCGAGCGCTGAACGGGTTTGCCCGAAATGCGACTCGCGCCTGATCCATCAGAAGAAGCCGAACAACGCAGTGCACGAAAACGTTGACGCGACATGCCGCCAATGTGGCGAGGATATCGATGCACAAGAAGTGATCGAAGCCGCGCTCAAGAATCACTTTGCCGGTGAGGACTATATCGCCATGACTGACGGTGGCGAACAGTCGCTGGCTACCTGCCCTGAGTGTAGCTGCGAGACGTATGTGATGAGCGAGGATGAGAACGGCTGCGCTTGGTGCCAGTTCGAACTCGATAAATGCCAGCGGTGCTTTACGCCGCTTACGCCAAACAATGTCTCTTGGGATTCGCACCGGTTCTGCGGCTATTGCGATCACGTGATGTCGAAGGACGACTGACGTCAGGACGCTGCGATCCTTTCCACCATGGCTCACAAGTGATGTCTGTATCAATCATCGCCGGGGCCGGCGCAGACGGTCCGTGCCGCATCGCGTGAACGACTATACGCACGAGCCGAGCTTATAGCTTTGGTCCCGTGAACTGCTGGGCATCGTGGGCTCTAACTTCGTCCTCTATCTGGGCGACAAATTCGTCTAGTTGCGCTTCTTCGAATACCTCGGGGCTGTTTGGCGCTTGGCTCAGTATCTTCTTCGCCACCTCATAAGCAGCGTTTAGACGGGGATCGGAAGGCGCCCCCACGAAGAAATGCGGCTTGAAAGCTTCTGTCTTGCCATCGGCGACGACGGCGGCAAGGTGTCCGAGCCACTCCCGAGCTTTTCCCTTGATGCTATCCGCCTCGGCCAGGTCGAACGAGATTGGCTCATAGACGTGCCATTGTCCGTTCTTCCAAGCGTGCTTGAATGTCACGTCATCTAGGGTGCCGGCGATTACCTTTTCGTGCAGTTTTGTCGCCAAGTTTCGTTCTTCGAGCTTGGCCAGCACTGGGCGCCATATTTCGTCATCAGTCCGGCGGTGCGACGCCTTGTGGTCATAACGAGCCACAAATTGATTATAGAGACGGTCGAAGGTCTCCTGAGTGTTTCCTGTAAGGCCGCCTCCGACGGGGGACCATTGCAGCGAACTGTCATCGTGAGGCACCGCCTCTTGGGCAATTGCCATCACGGAATCGTGCGACTTGAATAGACCCGCCGTGGACTTGCGCTTGGCGATCTTCTGAAAACCACGTCTGACGCTAGCCATGGCCGAATTGAACGCGGCGCGGTCCAAATCGGGGAAGACGCCACGAAGGCGGCCCATCGTGTTTCTGGTCTTCGCGATGACCAGACCTTCGGAGGGTACGTACATGACAACACCGACGTTGATGAACTCAGCCGTCAGCACGTCATGAACGTAGCGAAGGATTACGAAGCCGTATTGCTGCTTGTCCTTCATGATAGTACCCGTCGAATTTCCGTTATACACGCGTCGATGTTGTCTCGAGCATCTCGAATGAGCGTCAGCGCGGCATCTACGTCGGCCGCTACGTGAGCCCACTCGGGTGGAATCGCTGCTCGGTACTCGATCAGCCGATCATCGGCAAGGGCACTCCAACGTTGCCGAACTGGGACGAAATCCAAAGCAGAACGTTTCAAATCGGCTAGGAAAATATGACTTCCCTTCGTCTCCAACCAGTTAAGCCCTCCCGGTACCCAGCAGGGCTATCGCATGTGGCCGAGGAGTTCGAAGAGGAATGCATCGTTCCATCCGGCGCGCTTGAGCTTGCCGCGCAGGGAGACTGTCGTGTCCGGGTGGGCTTGGGCGACGTTGAGAGCCAGACGCCTGAGCACGGCCAGGTTGGCCGGTCCGTTGCCCTTGCGATTGCGGGCAAGGTCCTCGTCGAGGGTGACGTCGAGCGGCCAGTGCAGGCGATTTTCGATGCCCCAATGAGCACGGACGATGCGCAGGACCTCTTTGCGGCTGTAGGGGCGGCTCATCAGGAAGTAGCGCTCGACCGTGTCGTCCTGTCCCCGCTTGCTGGTGATGCGGGCGACAGCTTTGAGGCCCGGAAAGTCGTACTTCTTGGCCATGCCAGGAACCGATGCGACCAGCGCCACACGCTTCTCGTTGCGTCCATGTTCCGCATCGATGGTGGTCAGCGAGGTCTTGCCCTTGCGTTTGACGGCGCGGATTGCGGCTTTGGCATCCTCCAACAGAGCGGGCTGGTTCGCCTTCACCGCCAGCACGTAGTCACCGCCCCGTGCCACAATCGCTTCGGCCATCCCGCGGTGGCAATGCAGGGCATCGGCCGTGACCACGCAGCCCTTGAGTTGCAGAAGCGCAAGCAACTGCAGGGCACCGTCGGCTTCGTTGTTGTTCGGCGCCAGCACATTGGCGAGCGCCATGCGCGTCTGCTCCGCCCAGGCGGTCACCATCACCGGCGGCATGTGGCTCCTGCCGCGTTCGTAACCCCGCCGCAACGCCTTGCCGTCGAGCGCGATTACCCCGCGCGGCCGCTTGATCTTCGCGCCTTGCGCAAAGGCCGTCATAAAACGCCGGAACGCGACCTCGAACGCCTTCGGATCGAGCATCCGGAATACCCGGCTGAACGTGTCGTGGCTCGGCAGGCCATTCTTGAGCTCCAGCACATCCTGCCAAAGATAGGCCTTCATCCGGGCAAACAGCGCCATGTCGGTGCAACTCGTCGCCCCGCACAGCGTCGCCATCAGTGCGATGAACAAGATCTCGGTCAGGTCATGCAGCGCGTTGTCGGCCCGCGGGTCGGGCAAATCTTCAAAGCACTCGGCAAATCGTTGCATCGGCCGCTCCCTCTAGATCAGGAGCGACCTTCAGAATCTCTTTCTCCCGATTTGGCAACTACTTGCAGCCGCGCACGTGCGATTCCCCTGCGGTACCCAGGGAGGTCTCCACCCTAGTACAACTCGATGGGCGAAGGCCAGTTCATGGTCGATAATCCGGATGTCCTCGCCCCGAACAAGACAATTAGGGTTAGTGGCACGGCGATCCGGATTTTGGATAATCGCATCAAAGGCGAAAATGGCGGTTGCCGTGCTGTGCATCGCCTCCTTGACCCTTGTATCGGGGGTCCAAGTCGAAAAGCCGCCCGTCATCAACGTAGAGCCGAAGGCTATGGGGCTGCTTGCCACCACCCGTGCCCGCAGCGGCGCGGCTGGGATGATGTCGCTCCAGCCGGCTGGGATGTCGATAAGCGTGGGTTCCGGCACTGGCAAGCCGAGGTCACCGGCTAAGCACGCCCCGACAATTTCCCGCGCCAGATGGGTTTCGCGTTGGTCACAGAAGTCTGAGAACTTGGCGACTACGGAGACGATCGACCCGTCCGGCTTCTCGCAATTCACCAGGAGTGGGCAAGTGCGACCGGCACCCATTTGACGCACGAACTCCAAAGCAACCACTGCTTCCCAGCATCCAGATTTCCCCCTCCCCCAAGCCGTGATCATGGCCGATAGACGCGAGAGGAGTCCACCCAGGACGGATCACTGGTTGTACTAACGTCTAACGTCCATGCGGGACACCTCCCAGCGCACAAAGCTTCCGTCGTGGACCATTCAGCCATGACATGAACGCGCAAGGTCCTAAGGCGGAGATAGGCTAATTGACGCCTCACCCTATTGGGCATGGCCGCCCTTCTGAATGCGGCACGCGATTCCTCGCAGCGCTCCGGCGCTGGTTTAGAACACGTCTCCCGGGTGCTCTACGCGGCATACGACAACGCGGAGACAACGGGGGAAGAGATATTGGAGCGCGGGCACGCGGACGAGGCGCGCCGTCCGCGAAAAGCAAGCGTAGCACAGATGAGCACAACACATCTGGGGAATGGTCTGTCCCCGCATGTCGCTGCGCTCATGCGGGCTACTTGCTGAATCGGGACGAGTATTACGCCTCACGCCTCACTTATCGCCAGAACCGCTAAAGTCACAGTACCGTGGCGGCGCCCCTTGCTTTCGCATTCTCGGATAGGCTGTGCAGTTCATGAGAACTTGTGTCGGCGGGAGGTGCTCGCAAATTCCTGATTTTATCTTGTCGAAATTGTCCGCGTACTTGGTGCGGGTGAATGTAAGATACACGCGCTTCGTGTTCCGATCGATTGTAAGCATAGTGTTGAAGCAACCGGTCGAATCGTCTGCCCCAACAAGAACGCCTTTTTGAAGCTGCTTCATCGAATACTCGCTTGTGTCGACATCAAGCGAACAGTTGGGACTGTCTGCGTTCGGCTTTTCATTCCTGGCCCATGTGACGGCCTGGATAACCTTGCATGTAAGAGACGACTTGCCATTCTCGTCTGTCTGTTGGGCGCAATTTATCATCGTGACATTGAAATTCGGCTGCTTGTTTTCATCTGGCTCGTTCTGAATCCTGAACGAACCGACCGCGGAAATTCCAAACTCGCTTTCCTGCAAGCCGCTGCGATCGAAGGTTCCAATGATGTCCAGGTTTGCGCACGAATTCGCCGCGTGCGCCGGAAAATGTCCACAGACAGCCAAAAGACTAACAATGAGAATTGTTCTGATAGACATCCGCGAGCCCGCCCGCAATGATTTCCTCACCCGGGCTAACCGTACCCAGTGGGATGTAGGGACGCAAGGCTGCATGAGGTTGTCGTTGTGCCTCCATTCTCGAGAGTGGCCTGCAGCCAACTGAGAGTGAAGGCAACCTTTCGGTTAGAAGATGCCCCATTACTTAATCCGCTAATCCGCTAGGTTACCAAGCATGATTGTGAACGTAGATATCCCTGAGATCACCCAGTTCGCAAACGGCTTCCCGCGCCATTGGATGAATGTCTTCTTCTTGGGCAACCGGCCGGGCGAATACCGAGCCCACGCTGTGGTGACAACTTATGTTCGGCTCGTGGAGGGCGCATTCATCCACTACGCGCTTGCCCGTGAAAACGTGAACAGATTTTGGAATACGCACGCCTCATTTGCGGTCGGTAGTCATAATCTGTCTTCGACATATTTCGAAGACTGCATAACCTCAATGCATCGAGCCACGCTCTGCATGACCAGGATTCGAGGCAGGAGGGCAACGGTCCCGGCCGATCTGAAGGCGCTTTTCCCAACTAGGCCAAGATTCACCACAGATCAGGTTAAGGGAAGGCTTCGTCGTCTCCGCGACGCGATTCAGCATATGGATGAGAAGGTTGCCAATGGCGAAATCCCGGAGAACACACCATTCCAACTGACGGCGGACGGCCCTGAAACGCCCATCCCCGATCAGCCTGGACAGACATTGAAGGTGATCGATAGGCTAACCATTGGGGATCAAACAGTGGTCTTCACAGAATTGGTCGGATGGCTAGTCGAGATGGGCCAGTGTGCAGAAACAATATCGAATTACCGAAGATCGGAATATGTGCAGCAACGAACCTTCGTTCCGGTTAGCACAAGATGATGAATTTCCGCTCGTGACCAATGCTGGGCGGACGGCTTTCCCGAATGTCGTTTGAGCTCAATCACGCAAGAACTCGTGTCTTTATTCTCTGAGAGGCGGGTTGCTCGTTGCGAAAGCCAATCACTTAATCCCCTCAAGCAGCCTCCGCGCCTCCCCCAATAGCGCCCGCATCTCCCTCCGCTCTTCGATCGCATCCCGGGTGAACAGGCCGTGCTTGCGCGCGTTCCGGTTTGCCCTTGGCGCGCCGGATCCCCGTGCGCCGCCGTGCATGCGGCAGCGCGTCTTGCCGTGCACCGCCGGCGCGCGGCATGAACCGCCAGTGCGGGTTTTGGCGCCGCAGCGCGGGCTCGCCAGCATCGGGCCGATCGTGCCGCTGTGACCGCTCATGCCTTGGCGTGCTGCCCGGCATCGGCGCAATCATGCCGTCGCCTGGCGCCCGCGGGCCGCAGTGCCCGCGCTGCGGGTGCCGGCGGCTTGTCCGAGACGATCACGTTCGCATGCTGGGTGACGTTGCCGACGATGGCGTTGCCGCCGTCCTCCACTTTCACGTTCTGCACGGTGATGGCGGGCTCGCGCTGGCTGCGGTAGCGGGTCAGCGCGTCGATCTGGGCGGGAAACGTGCGGGTGAGCCGGCCGAGCGCCCGCGCGGCGCTGTCGTGCTGGGCGAGGTCGTCGGCATGCGCGAGGTGATGGGCGCAGCGCATCGCCATCACATGAACCGAAACCATCTGCGCCACCAGCATGGCCTCGACGGAATCCCGCGGGCCAATGCTCTTCACCATCGAGATCATGAAGGCGAGATTGACCTTGCAGGCCTTGCCGCCGCTCACGCTGGCCTTGACCAATTGCCGCAGGATGCCGTCCATCGCCTCGCGGTCGGCGACGCCCAATGCGTTCGCCATCAACTGTTCGCCGAGCTTCGGGTCGGGGTGGTCGATGGCATATCCGCGCGGCGAGAGCTTGATCCGCGGCGTTGTGGCAGCGGGGGTCTGATCGGTTGCGGCCGCGGTTGTCGGCACGGTGATGTCAGGTGCAGTGGTCATGTCGCGTGTCCCAGGAACGCGCGCGGCGCGCGCGCAGGCGATCGCTCGCTGCGGGCGCCGGTGCGATGTCGGTTGTGAGGAGGGTTTGGTCGCAAGCGCACCCGGCGCGCCCGCTGGTGCGGGCGAGGGGGTGTTTGCACGATTTCGGAATATTGGAAAAATACCCCTGAGTTGCCCGACGTGTCAAGTTGCCTCGTCGAACGCCGGCCGCCGCCGCTCCTTTGCATGGGGTTGTTTTCGATATTTTGGCGGCGCGCCCTGCGGCGGGGCGTTCCGGCACCATCACCCGCAGTCATGCCGGCAAGGCACGGGGCGATAACCGGCCAGCGGGTATCGCGTGCCGATCAGATCATTATACTGGCCGGAACGTTGCGACCCAGGCGCGGCCTGACCGCCGGCCCGCGGTTCAAGGAGATGAGATGAGCGAAACCATTGGCTACCCCGATCCTGGCCTCGATCTGTCCGATGGTTTCAAGCCGCACACCTCGCATTGGGGGGTGTTCTCGGCGCGGCTCGGCAAGGCCGGCCTCGAAGTCCGGCCCTATGGCGGCGATCCCGATCCGAACGGCATCATCAACAACTTCCCCGGCGCGCTGCGCCACCAGGCGCGCATCGCGCAGCCGGCGATCCGCCGCGGCTGGCTCGAGCGCGGGCCCGGGCCGGACGATCGTCGCGGCCGCGATGAATTCGTCTCGGTCAGCTGGGAGCAGGCGCTCGACCTGCTCGGCGGCGAGCTCGCACGGATTCGCGACACGATCGGCCCGGGCGCGGTGTTCGGCGGTTCCTATGGCTGGTCGAGCGCGGGCCGCTTCCACCACGCGCAGAGCCAGGTGCATCGCTTCCTCAACATCGCGCTCGGCGGCTATGTCCGTTCGGTGAACAGCTATTCCTCGGGCGCGTCCTCGGTGCTGCTGCCGCAGATCCTGACGGGTTACGAGGACATCACCAAGCGCAACGTCACTTGGGAGCAGATCGCCGCCGAGACCGACATCGTGCTGGCGTTCGGCGGCATGGCGCTGAAGAACTCCATGGTGGCCGGCGGCTCGATCAGCAAGCATGTCGAGCGCGGCGCCATGGAGGCGGCGCACCGGCGCGGCTGCAAGTTCATCCTGGTCAGCCCGCTGCGCGACGATCTGCCCGCCGAGGCCGGCGCCGAATGGCTGACGGCCACGCCCGGCACCGACACCGCGCTGATGCTCGGCATCGTCCACACCCTGGTCGGCGAAGGCCTGCACGATCAGGCCTTCCTCGATCGCTACACCGAGGGCTGGCCGGTGTTCCTGCGCTATCTGACCGGTGAGGGCGACGGTGTGCCGAAGAGCGCCGAATGGGCCGCCGCGATCTGCGGCATCGATGCCGACACCATCAAGGCGCTGGCGCGGCGGCTCGCCGGGCGGCGCGCGCTGATCACCGTGTCGCACTCATTGCAGCGCGCCGAGCACGGCGAGCAGCCGGTGTGGATGGGCATGGTGCTGGCGGCAGCGCTCGGCCAGATCGGCCTGCCCGGCGGCGGCTATGCCTATTCGCTCGGCGCGATCGGCTATTACGGGCGTCGCGTCAATGCCGTGCCCGGACCGACGCTCGGGCAGGGCCGCAACGGCGTCGCCGACTTCATTCCGGTGGCGCGCATCGCCGACATGCTGCTCAATCCCGGCACCACCTATCGCTACAATGGCGAGACGCGGACTTATCCGGATATCCGCCTGGTCTATTGGGCCGGCGGCAATCCGTTCCACCATCACCAGGACCTCAACCGCCTGCGCAAGGCCTTTGCGCGGCTCGATACGCTGGTGGTGCACGAGCTCGCCTGGACCGCCACGGCGCGCCACGCCGACATCGTGCTGCCCTCGACGATGACGCTGGAGCGCGAGGACATCGGTTATTCCAGCAACGATCCCTTGATGGTCGCGATGCACCGGATCGCCGAGCCGTTCGGCCTCGCACGCGACGACTACGAGATCTTCGCCGATCTTGCCGACCGGTTAGGGGCCCGCGAGCCGTTCACCGAGGGACGCACGTCGCGGCAATGGCTGGAACATCTCTACGAGCCGACCCGCAAGGCGCTCGCCGCGCGCGGGCTGGAGGCCCCGAGTTTCGAGGAATTCTGGCAACGCGGCAGCCTGGTGGTGCCGCAGCATCTCGACGACGGCGGCTCGCTGCGCCGCTTCCGCGAGGACCCGGTGGCGCGGCCGCTGCCGACGCCGAGCGGCCGCATCGAGATCTTCTCGCAGAAGATCGCCGATCACGGCGATGCGGATTGTCCGGGCCATCCGGTCTGGCTCGAAAAGACCGACACGCCGACGCCGGGCGCGCCGTGCTACCTCGTCGCCAACCAGCCGGTGACGCGCCTGCACAGCCAGCTCGACTTCGGCGGGCACTCGCAAGAGGCCAAGCATCGCGGCCGCGAGGTCGCGCGCATGAACCCGCGCGATGCCAAGGCGCGCGGCATCGCCGACGGCGACATCATCCGGATCTTCAACGCGCGCGGCGCCTGCCTTGCCGCGGTGCATGTCACCGACGGCATCGCGCCCGGCGTGGTGCAGCTGCCGACCGGCGCCTGGTACGACCCGATGGATCCCGAGGAGGAGGCGCCGCTCTGCGTCCACGGCAATCCGAATGTGCTGACCCGCGACGTCGGCACGTCATCGTTCGCGCAAGGCTGCACCGGCCAGCTCACGACCGTCGAGGTCGAGCGCTTCAACGGCAATCTGCCGCCGATCCGGGCGTTCGATCCGGCCTAGCCGGGGAGGCTTACGGCCGATCACGAACAAATCATCGGTCGGCCGCTGGATGGCGCCCGACCGTTCGGCTACGGCATCACGAGTCGTTCCTGAGTTCTGGATTTGCCAAGATGCACCTGAAAGCCCTGCTTCATCTTGCCGTCGCTGCGACCGTCGCGCTCGGTTCGTCCAGCGCATCCGCGCAATCCGCCGCCGAACCGGCCTATGGACCGGAGTTGCAGGGTTTCGACTATCCCTACCCGGTGGAGCACTATCGCTTCAGCTCGCAGGGGCAGGAACTCGACATGGCCTATCTCGACGTCAAGCCGGCGACGCCGAACGGGCAGACCGCGGTGCTGCTGCACGGCAAGAATTTCTGTGCCGCGACCTGGGACGGCACCATCAAGGCGCTCAGCGGCGCCGGCTATCGCGTGATCGCGATGGACCAGATCGGCTTCTGCAAATCCTCCAAGCCGGAACGCTATCAGTTCACCTTCCAGCAGCTCGCCGGCAACAGCCGCGCGCTGCTGGCTTCGCTTGGGATCGAACACGCGATCATGGTCGGCCATTCGACCGGCGGCATGCTGGCGATGCGCTACGCCCTGATGTATCCGGAGGCCACCGACCGCCTGGTGCTGGTCGATCCGATCGGGCTGGAAGACTGGAAGGCCAAGGGCGTGCCGTGGCTCAGCCTCGACGGCTGGATGCAGCGCGAGACGCGCGTCACCGCGGACAGCATCCGCGCCTATGAGCGCGCGACTTATTACGCCGACACCTGGGATCCGTCCTACGAGACATGGGTGCAGATGCTGGCAGGCATGTATCGCGGGGAGGGCCGCGCCGCCGTGGCGTCGAGCTCGGCGCGGCTCTACGACATGATCGCGACCCAGCCGGTGTTCTACGAGTTCGAACAGATCAAGCCGCCGACGCTGCTGTTCGTCGGCGACAAGGACACCACCGCGATCGGCAAGGACACCGCGCCGCCCGAGATCCGCAAGACGCTCGGCAATTATCCGGTGCTGGGCAAGGCGGCCGCAAAGCGGATTCCGCATGCGCAGCTGATCGAGTTCCCCGACCTCGGTCACTCGCCGCAAATCCAGGCGCCGGCGCGCTTCCACGACGCGCTGCTCGGCTGGCTGCAGCATCCGGAAACCGGCGCGGCGCTGGTCAAGTAGCAACGGTGGGACAAGCGGACGACATCATGACGACAGCCGAATTGGTCAGCGTGTTCACGGTGGATGGGCAGGGCGGCAATCCCTGTCCGATCGTGGTCGATGCGAGCGGCATGAGCGCGTCCGAGATGCAGGACGTTGCCCGCCGCCATGGTCATGAATCCGGCTTCGTGTTGCCGGCACAGAGCGACGATTTCGACGCCACCTTCCGCTTCTTCGTTCCGAACCACGAAATGGAGATGTGCGGCCACGCCACCATCGGTGCGCTCTGGCTGCTGGCGCGCCATGGAAAGCTGCCGGGCGATACGGTCCGGATCTCGACGCGCAGCGGTCCCGTCACCGGCTTCATCAGCCGGGATCGCAATGGCGAGCCCCGTGTCGAGATCACCCAGCCGGCCGGAAAGACCGTTCCGCTCACCGCAAGTCAAAGCGATGACGTGCTTCGGGCGCTCGCGGTCGGGCCGGATGCGATCGGCCGGGCTGCGCTCTGCAATGCGGTCACATCGCGGATCAAGACGTTGATCCCGATGCGCTCTCCGGAGGCGCTGAACGCGCTGGATCCCGCGGCCGAGGCGGTCGAAGCGGTGTGCGGCCGGATTGGATCGACCGGGCTCTATCCATTCGCGGTGATCGACCGGGAGGCGCGTCTGTTCGAGGCGCGACAATTCCCGCGCTCGTCCGGTTACCGCGAGGACGCCGCAACCGGCATCGCAGCCGCGGCGCTGGCGTTCGGCCTGCTCGACAACGGCCTGGTCGCGCCGAACGACGCGGAGATTCGAATCCTGCAGGGCCGGGCGATGGGGCGGCTGTCGGAGATCCGCGTCCGCATCGGCTTTGCCGGCGGCCGTCCCGTCGGCTGCCTGCTCGGCGGCAATGTCGTGTTGATGGCCGCGCCGTCACACTGAATGAGCTAGGTCGATTCAGCGGCGCGCTTGGCCCGCTCCCGCGCGCTGGCGTGCACCGGCGACGATTTCCGAGCACCGGGGCCCGGATGCACATGGACCGCCTTCGCGCTCAGCGGCTCGCCGCATTCTGAGCAGACCATGACAGGGTCGAACATCTTCCCGCAGGTCTTGTGTTCGTGCAGCAACGGCCGGCCGCGCGCATCGACCATGTGGATGTTGCCCCAGTGCACGATCGACATGATGATCGGATAGAGGTCGAGACCCTTCTGCGTCAGGATGTATTCGTAGCGCTTCGGTGCCTCCTGATAGGGGATCTTGCGCAGCACGCCGAAGCGCACCAGCTTCTTCAGCCGGTCGGCGAGCAGATGCCGTGTGATTCCGAGCGATGCCTGGAAGTCATCGAACCGGCGGATGCGCAGGAAACATTCGCGCAGGATCAACAGGCTCCAGCGGTCGCCGATCACAGCGACTGTGCGGGCCAGCGAGCACGGCTCCTCCTCGAGGGTATCCCATTTCATCGGCGTCTCCTGCGATCTGCGACGGCATCGCACATAAAATTCTAAAACAGAACTGACGTAATTTCAATAGGATGCCTACGCAGTGGCTGGCGCACGGTCATTGGATGACAAATATCATATTGACAGTTCTAAAATAGAACTTATGGTCCGAGCCACGATCAACCGGCGGCGACAGGCGATTGCCGCCAATCGAAGGGAAGGGCGTTCCATGGCTGCTCCGCTCAAGGTCGAATTCCATTTCGATTTCGGAAGCCCCAACGCCTATCTCGCCGAACTCGCGCTGCCCGGGATCGAGAAGCGCACCGGCGTCAAGTTCGACTACATCCCGGTGCTGCTCGGCGGCGTCTACAAGGCGACCGGCAACATGTCGCCCGGCGAGTCGCTGCGCGGGATCAAGAACAAGCCCGAATACAACGCGCTCGAGACGGAGCGCTTCCTGCGCCGCCACAACGTCACGAAGTTCACCATGAACCCGTTCTTTCCGGTGAATACGCTGGCGCTGATGCGCGGCGCGGTGGCCGCGCAGTTCGAGGGCGTGTTCGAGCCCTATTTCCGGGCGGCCTACAACCACATGTGGGTTGAACCCAAGAAGATGGACGACCCGCAGGTCTTCCGCGAGGCATTCCTGTCCTCGGGTATCGACATCGATCGTCTCATCGCCCGCGCCCAGCAGGATGACGTCAAGAAGAAGCTGATCGACAACACCAGCGACGCGGTCGCGAGGGGCTCGTTCGGATCGCCGACGTTCTATGTCGGCAACGAGATCTTCTTCGGCAAGGACAAGGTGCGCGAAGTCGAGGAAGAGATCGTCGCGCAGCTGGCTGCGGGGCAGCGCAAGACCGCCTGAGCGGAAAATTCCTCAACACAAGCCCGAAGGGCAGCGACAGGGAGGTTTGAGTGCAGGCGCCGATCCGGATTATCGAAGGAAGTGTGGAAGGCTTGCCGAACCGCCTCCACGAGGTGATCGATCACCACGTCGCGGCGACGCCGGATCATCCGGCGCTGATCGACGACAAGGGGCGGCTGACCTATCGCGAGCTCGATCGAACGGTCGGCCGTGTCGCCGAGGCATTGCAGGCGCTCGGCATCCGCGCCGGCGACCGCATGATGATCGTGAGCGAGAATTCGATTCCTCTGGCCTGCCTGCTGCTGGCGGCGAGCCGGCTCGATGTCTGGTCAATCGTGGTCAATCCGCGGCTGTCGCCGCGGGAGCTGGATCAGATCAGGGATCACAGCGGCGCCCGCCGTGTGTTGCTGACTGCCGATGTATCCCAAGAGGCGGCCGCGCATGCTGCGCGCTACGAAGCGGCCGTGCAGGATGTCGGCCCGCTGCGTGGCGTCGCCGTCACCGGCTTGAACCTCGCAACCGTGGCGGAGCCGGTCGAGGCCGACGGCGCAAACCAGGTCGCGGTCCTGATCTACACGTCCGGCACCACCGGTGCTCCGAAGGGCGTGATGCTGACCCATCGCAATCTGCTGTTCAGCGCCCGGGGCACCGCGGGCTTCCGCAAGATGGCGGCCGACGATGTGCAATATTGCGTGCTGCCGATCTCGCATATCGTCGGCATCTCGCTGCTGACCATGACTCTGATGGTCGGCGCCACCGTGCGCCTGGTCGCTAAATACGATCCGGCCGCGCTGGTCAGGGCGATGGCCGAGGAGGGCATCACGATCCTGAACGGCGTGCCCGCGACCTATCAGCGTCTGCTTGAATACCGGCGCAACGCTGGCCTGCCGAAGCTCGATCGCGGCCGGTTGCGCGTGATCTCGGTGGCCGGCGCGCCACTCGATCTCGATCTCAAATCCCGGGTCGAGCAGGAGCTCGGGCTGCCGCTGCTCAACGGCTATGGCATCACCGAATGCTCGCCCGGTATCTCCGGCGTCCGGCCCGACAACCCGCGGGCCGACCACGCAGTCGGCACCGTGATGCCGGGCCTCGAAGCAAAACTGGTCAGCCGCGACCTGAAGCCGGTTGCATCGGGTGAAGTCGGCGAGCTGCATGTTCGCGGCCCGAACGTGATGCGCGGCTATTACCGCGCGCCTGATCTGACCGCCAAGGCGATCGATCCCGACGGCTGGTTCAATACCGGCGATCTGGCCCGCTTCGAGAATGACGTCCTCTACATCGTCGGGCGCACCAAGGAGATGATCATCCGCTCCGGGTTCAACGTCTATCCGGCCGAGATCGAGGCGGTGCTGAGCACACACGACGCCGTTGTGCAGTGCGCCGTGGTCGGCCGGCCGGTCGAGGGCAACGAGGAAATCATTGCGTTTGTGCAGCTGATCAAGGGTTCGGCGGCCACCGTGCAGGACCTGATGGCCCATATTGCCCCGCAACTCACCTCGTACAAGCGCCCATCCGAGATTATCCTGATGGACGCGCTGCCCGCGACATCGACGGGCAAGCTCCTGAAGCACAAGCTCGCGGAGTCGCTGCGCAGCTGAGGCTGAGCCGCCGCCGCAAGCCAGTTCACTCAAACAAGACCGGAGTACACCATGCAGAAGAGAAACAAGACGGTCGCCGTCATTGGTGCCGGTGATTTCATCGGCGGAGAGATCGCCAAGAAGTTCGCCTCCGAAGGCTTCACGGTCTTCGCTGGCCGCCGCAACGGCGACAAGCTCGCGCCGCTGGTCAAGGAGATCGAGGCCGCCGGCGGCGAGATCCATGCGCGCTCACTCGATGCGCGCAAGGAGGAGGAGATCATCTCCTTCCTCAACGACGCCGACAAGCATGCGCCGCTGGAGGTCTGCATCTTCAACATCGGTGCCAACGTCAATTTCCCGATTCTGGAGACCACCGAGCGCGTGTTCCGCAAGGTCTGGGAGATGGCCTGCTACTCCGGTTTCCTCGCGGGGCGTGAGGCGGCGCGGCTGATGACGGCGCGCGGAGAGGGCAACATCTTCTTCACCGGCGCGACCGCGTCGCTGCGCGGCGGCAGCGGTTATGCCGCCTTTGCCAGCGCCAAGTTCGGCCTGCGCGCCGTGGCGCAGGCGATGGCGCGCGAGCTCGGACCGAAGAACATCCACGTCGCGCATCTGATCATCGATTCCGGCGTCGACACCGAATGGGTGCGGCAGCGCCGCATCGAGGCGCTCGGCCCGAACGCGCTCGACAATCCCGACCTTTTGATGCCACCGGCTTCGGTCGCCACGTCCTACTGGCAGCTCTACCAGCAGCCGAAGAGTGCCTGGACCTTCGAGCTGGAAATCCGGCCCTTCGGCGAGAAGTGGTAGGGAGCATCACAGATGGAGCTCGCGCTATCTCCTGAAGACGCGGCGTTTCGCGACGACGTCCGCGCCTTCATCAAGGACAACTACCCGGCGGAGATGCGCGTCCCCAATCCGGAGACCGATCTCTCCAAGGAGCAGATGCTGCTGTGGCATCGTATCCTTCACGAGAAGGGCTGGATCGCGCCGCTCTGGCCCAGGGAATATGGCGGGCCAGGCTGGTCGATCACCCGCCGCTTCATCTTCGAGCAGGAAACGACGCGCGCCGGCACGATGCCGCCACTGGCGTTCAGCGTCACCATGGTCGGCCCGGTCATCTATACGTTCGGCAACGCGGCGCAGAAGGCGAAGTTCTTGCCGCGCATCCTGTCCGGCGAGGATTGGTGGTGCCAGGGTTATTCGGAGCCGGGCTCCGGCTCCGATCTCGCCACCGTCCGCACCAAGGCAGTGCGCGACGGCGACCACTACATTGTCAACGGGCACAAGACCTGGACCACGCTGGCGCAGCACGCCGACTGGATCTTCTGCCTGGTCCGCACCGATCCGGCCGCCAAGCCGCAATCCGGCATCTCGTTTCTCTTGATCGACATGAAGTCGCCGGGTGTGACGGTACGCCCGATCATCACCATCGACGGCTCGCACGAGGTCAACGACGTCTTCCTGGAGAACGTCCGCGTCCCCGCCGAGAACCTGATCGGTGAGGAGAACAAGGGCTGGACCTACGCGAAATTCCTGCTCGGCAACGAGCGCACGAGCATGGCCGGCATCGGCCGCTCGACGCGCTACATCGCGCGGCTGAAGAAGATCGTGAAGGCCGAGATCCCGGAAGTCGATCCGGCGCATCTCGAATTCATCAGGGACATCGCCCGCGTCGAGCTCGACGTGCTGGCGCTGGAGGCGACTGAGCTTCGCGTCGTCGCGCAGATGGCGCGTGGCATCGATCCGGGGCCGGCGGCCTCGCTGTTCAAGATCCGCGGCACCGAGATCTTCCAGGACATCACCGAGCTGACCCATCGGGCGATCGGCAATGACGGCCTTGCGATCCGCGAGCATCCGGTCAGCGCCAATCACTTCATGCCGGGTCCGGACTACGGCCACACGGCGTCGGAGAAATACCTCAATTCGCGCAAGCTCTCGATCTACGGCGGATCGAACGAGATCCAGCGCAACATCATCGCCAAGGCGGTGCTTGGTCTCTAGCAGCGGCACGAGAGGATCGGATGGATATCCAGTTCACGGAAGAGCAGGAATTGTTGCGGTCCAGCGTGCAGCGGCTGCTGCGCGACCGGTATGATTTCGACGCGCGCCGCAAGATCGTCGCGAGCGAGGACGGCTTCAGCCGCAAGCATTGGGCCGAGTTCGCCGAGCTTGGCCTGCTCGCCGCGCCATTCTCGGAAGCCGCCGGCGGGCTCGGCGGCGGGCCGCTGTCGACCATGATCATCATGCAGGAGTTCGGCCGCCATCTCGTGGTCGAGCCGTTCGTCGAGACTGTTGTCGTTGCAGGTGGCTTGCTTGACCAGGCAGGCTCTGACGCGCAGAAGCAGGCCTACATTGCCGACATCATGGCGGGATCGAAGCTCTGGGCGCTCGCGTGGACCGAGAGGGGCTCGCGCTTCGATCTTGCCACGGTCACCACGACAGCACGCCGGGACGGCAACGACTATGTCCTGACCGGCGAGAAGACGGCGGTGCTGGCCGCGCCCTGGGCGGATTATCTGATCGTCTCCGCCCGCACCTCGGGCCATCGTCACGATCGCGGCGGAGTCAGCCTGTTCGTGGTCGATCGCCGCGCCGCCAACCTCGATCTGCAGAGCTTCAGGACGATCGATGGCCGCCGGGCGGCCGAGATCAGCCTGCGCGGCGTACGCGGAGAATTGCTGGGCAGAGAAGGCGAGGGCGTCGCCGCGCTGGAGGCCTGCCGCAACCGGGCCATCGGTGCACTCTGTGCCGAGGCGGTCGGCGCGATCGGCGAGCTGAACGACGCGACACTCGACTATTCCAAGACGCGCAAGCAGTTCGGCGTCACGATCGGCAGCTTCCAGGTGCTGCAGCACCGGATGGTCGACATGTTCATCGCGCATCAGGAGGCGCTGTCTCTGATGCAACATCTCAGCCTCAGCCTTAGCGACGATGAGGCCGGCATTTCCCGGCTGGCCTCGGGCGCCAAGTCCAAGATCGGCTATGCCGGCAAGTTCGTGGCGGACCAGGCGGTGCAACTGCACGGCGGCATGGGCATGACCGACGAGCTCAATGTCGGCCACTACTTCAAGCGGATTTCCTCCATCAACGTCCAGTTCGGCGATCCCGCCTATCACGTGCTGCGTTTCGCGCAGCTCGACGCGGTCGCATAAGCCAGAGAGGCAAGCATGTCACAGGATGCAGTCATCGTTTCCACCGCGCGCACGGGCGTCGGCAAGGCCTATCGCGGCGCGCTCAACAACACCGACGGCCCGACCCTCGCTGGCCACGTGATGGCCGAAGCCGTCAAGCGCGCCGGCATCGCGCCCGGCGAGGTCGAGGACGTGGTGATGGGCTGCGCCATGCAGCAGGGCACCATGGTGATGAATGTGGCGCGCAAGGGCGCCATCCGCGCCGGGCTCCCCGTCACTGTGGCCGGCACCACCATCGACCGGCAGTGTGCCTCCGGGCTGCAGGCGATCGCGGTCGCCGCGCGGTCGGTGATGCTCGACGGCGTCGAGATCGCGATCGGCGGCGGTATCGAGTCGATCAGCCTGGTCCAGAATGAGCACATGAACAGGTTCCACGCCGTCGACGACGAGCTGATGGCGATGAAGCCCGAGATGTACATGTCGATGCTGGAGACGGCCGAGGTCGTCGCCGAACGCTACGGGATCGGCCGCGACAAGCAGGATGAATACAGCCTCGAATGCCAGCGCCGCGTGGGCGCCGCGCTTCAGGGCGGCCGCTTCAATGACGAGATCGTGCCGATCACGACCAGGATGGCTGTGGTGAACAAGGACACCAAGGAAGTCAGCTTCCAGCAGACCACGCTGGAGAAGGATGAAGGCCCGCGACCCGACACTACGGCCGATGGGCTCGCCAAGATCAAGCCGGTGTTCGAGGGCAAGACCATCAGCGCCGGCAACGCCAGCCAGCTCTCCGACGGTGCGTCGGCCTGCGTGATCATGAGCGACAAGATCGCCGCGCAGAAGGGGCTGAAGCCGCTCGGCATCTTCCGCGGCTTCGTCGCCGCCGGCGTCGAGCCCGATGAGATGGGTGTCGGCCCGGTCGCGGCGATCCCGCGGCTGTTGAAGCGGCACAATTTGAAGATCGACGACATCGATCTCTGGGAGCTCAACGAGGCCTACGCCGTGCAGGTGATCTATTGCCGCGACAAGCTCGGCATCGATCCGGACAAGCTCAACGTCAATGGCGGCTCGATCGCGATCGGCCATCCCTATGGCATGACCGGGGCGCGGCTCACCGGCCATCTCCTGATCGAGGGCCGGCGGCGCAAGGCGAAATACGGCGTGGTGACCATGTGCATCGGCGGCGGCATGGGCGCGGCGGGCCTGTTCGAAATCGTCCACTGATCGGAAGCGCGGGAGAGACTTGTGAAGACAGCAATCACTGAACTGTTCGGCATCGAGCATCCGATCATCCAGGGCGGCATGCACTATGTCGGCTTCGCCGAGATGGCGGCCGCGGTGTCCAACGCCGGCGGCCTCGGCATCATCACCGGCCTGACCCAGCGGACGCCGGAGCTGCTGGCGAAGGAGATCGCGCGCTGCCGCGACATGACCGACAAGCCGATCGGCGTGAATCTCACCTTCCTGCCGAGCTTCACCGCGCCGCCTTATCCCGAATATATCGCAGCGATCCGCGAGGGCGGCGTCAAGGCGGTGGAGACCGCGGGCCGCAGCCCGGAGCAGTACATGCCGGCGCTCAAGGCTGCCGGCATCAAGGTGATCCACAAATGCACCTCGGTGCGGCATTCGCTGAAGGCCGAGAAGATCGGCTGCGACGCGGTCAGCGTCGATGGCTTCGAATGCGGCGGCCATCCCGGCGAGGACGACATCCCGAACATGATCCTGCTGCCGCGCGCAGCAGACGAGCTGACAATCCCGTTCGTGGCCTCGGGCGGCATGGCCGATGCGCGCAGCCTCGTCGCCGCGCTGTCGATGGGCGCTGCCGGCATGAACATGGGCACGCGCTTCATCGCGACCAAGGAAGCGCCGGTCCATGCCAATGTGAAGCAGGCGCTGCTCGATGCCGACGAGCTCGATACGCGCCTGGTGATGCGGGCGCTGCGCAACACCGAACGGGTGCTGAAGAACAAGGGCGTCGATGAGCTGCTCGAGGTCGAGCGCGAGAAGGGCGCCAAACTGAAGATCGAGGACATCCACGAGCAGGTCGCCGGCGTCTACCCGAAGGTGATGATCGACGGCGAGATGGATGCCGGCGCCTGGAGCTGCGGCATGGTGGTCGGCCTGATCCACGATATCCCGACCGTCAAGGAGCTGATCGACCGCATCATGAGCGAGGCCGAGCAGATCATCCGGCAGCGGCTGACCGGCTTCCTCGACGGCAAGTATGAAACCACGGCGGCCCGCGCGGTCGCCTGACGGGAGAGTGCCATGACCGAGCATGTCAAAGTGGAGGTCACCGCCGGCGTCATGACGCTGACCCTGCAACGGCCCGAGAAGAAGAACGCCCTGACCGGCGCCATGTATGACGCGATGTCGAACGCGCTGAAGCAGGCCGAGGCGGATCCATCCGTCCGCGTGATCCTGTTCCAGGGCGACGGCGACAGCTTTACCGCGGGCAACGACCTGGCCGATTTTGCGAGCCAGGCGCGCGGCGAGAGCGCGGTCGATAGCCCCGCGCATCGCTTCATCGAGACCATCAGCAAGGTCGGCAAGCCGCTGGTCGCTGCCGTGCAGGGCAATGCGGTCGGCGTCGGCACCACCATGCTGCTGCATTGCGACCTGGTCTATCTCGCCGAGACCGCGCGGCTGATCACGCCTTTCGTCAATCTCGCTCTGGTACCGGAGGCCGCGTCGAGCTGGCTGCTTCCCTTAAGGATCGGGCATGCGCGCGCCTATGCGATGTTTGCGCTCGGCGAGCCGATGGACGCGGCGGGCGCGCTGGCGTCCGGCCTCGCCAACGCCGTGGTGCCGCAGGTTGATCTGCGCAAGAAGGCGCATGACGCGGCGGTCGCGCTGACCAAGCGGCCGGCGGGTTCGCTCAGCATGACGAAGAAGCTGATGCGTGAGCAGCAGCGGATCGCGGCGCAGATCGCCGAGGAAGGCGTGTTGTTCAAGGAGCGGCTGACGACGCCCGAGGCGCGCGAGGCCTTTGCCGCGTTCGCCGAACGGCGTCAGCCTGATTTCACCAAGCTGTCGGCCTGAAACCGCCGGGGAGTTCACGGATACATCGAGGGAGCGAAAGCATGCGCGTCATCGGCAGCCATCAATATCCCAGCATGGAATCCGTGATCTACGGCAAGCCGGCAGCCGAGGCGCTGCGCGAGGAGGCCGAACGGCTGGGCGCGAAGCGCGTCTACCTGATCGCCAGCCGCACGCTGAACACTACGACCGACGAGATCGAAAAGATCCGTAAAGCGCTCGGCGATCGCCATGCCGCGACCTTCGACGGCGTGCCGCAGCACACGACGCGGGATGTCGTGACCCAGATCGCGCGGCAGGCGAGCGAGGCCAAGGCGGACCTCGTCGTCGCGATCGGCGGCGGCTCGGTGGTCGATGCGGCGAAGATCGTGCTGATGTGCATGGAGCACGCGATCTTCGAGCCGGCGGGGCTCGACGGCTTCGAGACCACGCCGGACCGCCGGTTCGGACCGTTCCGCACGCCAAAGGTTCGGATGATCGCGATCCCCAGCACGCTTTCGGGCGGCGAATACAATTCCGGCGCGCTGGTCACCGACACCAGCCGCAAGCTGAAGCAGATCTTCAATCACCCAATGATGATGCCGCGCAGCATCATCCTCGATCCCGCGATCACAAAATATACGCCGGAGAAGCTTTGGCTCGGTTCCGGCACGCGCGCGATGGATCACGGCATCGAGGCGATCTGCTCCAGCCGGCCGAACGTGCTGGTCGATGCGGTGTGCCAGCAGGGACTGCGCTATCTGCATGACGGCCTGCTGCGCACCAAGACCAATCCCGGTGACGAGGCGGCGCGGCTGAATTGCCAGCTGGGCTCGTGGCTGTCGGCCTTCGGATTGCAGTCGCGGGTGCCGATGGGCGCGAGCCACGCCATCGGCCATGTGCTCGGCGGCACCTGCGACGTCCCGCATTATTTCTGCACGGCAGTGATGATGCCGAGCGTGCTGCGCTACAACCGTCCCGTGACGGAGGCGGCCCAGCAATCGATTGCCGCCGCCCTTGGTGCGCCGGGACGCGACGCGAGCGAGGCGTTCGCTGGCTTCATTGCGGAGCTCGGCCTGCCGCGGCGGCTGGCCGATGTCGGTGTCGGCGAAGACCGCTTCGAGCTGATCGGCCGGAACGCGATGCTGTCGATCTTCACCCGCGCCAACCCGCAGCCGATCCGCGAGCCCGGCGATGTCATCAAGATCCTGAAACTGGCCGCCTGAAGCAACAGCACACGGAGCAGCCACCATGGCCGCCTTGCGCATCTTCTCCTATCTGCCGAACCCGCGGGTCTGGAAGGCAACCATTGCAGCGCGGTTCTGCGGCGTCGACGTCGAGGTCAGGGGCGCCTCCGGCAAGGAGTTGCGCGATTGGCTGTGGGACTACGATGCCCGCCCGCTGGCTGAGCAGGAGCGCGCTGCGCTGTCGTCGTTGGCGCGAACCGGCCGGGTCGGACTGACCGGCGCGCAGCTCTTCAAGACCGATGCGTTCATGGCGGCACAGCCGTTCGGCAATGTGCCGGCCGCATTCGGCGCCGACGGCAAGGTCGGGATCTTCGAATCGAACAGCATCATGCGCGCGGTGGCGCGGCTCGGTGAGGCGGCGTTCCCGCTCTATGGACGCGACCCCTATGAGGCGTCCAGGATCGACAGCTTTCTCGACGTCAGCCTGGTCTTTGCGCGGGACACGCAGATCTATCTGCTCGCGCTGTCGGGCGGCACGGTCGATTCGGCCATTCACGCCCGCGCCAAGGACGCGTTCGCGATCTATGCCTCGGGGATTGAGCAGGCATTGTCGCCGCGGCGGGACGCGCTGGTCGGGAACGGCATCTCGATCGCCGACATCTGCCTTGCCGCCGAGCTCGCGCTGTTCATGAATGAGCATGCGCGCGCCGAGCAATTGCGCAAGCAAGGGCTGGAGAGAATTCTGCACCCGGGGGTGCAGGATACGTATCCGCTGATGTTCGCTCACTTCGCCCGGCTGGTCGAGCACGAGCATATCAGGCCGGATCTCAAGCCTTATGTCGAGAAGCTGCTGTCGAAGGCGGCCGCCTGATTTCGAGAACTATTGGCTGCAACGCGGAGGATTGTCTGCATGACCGCACCCGTCTGTCTGATATCCGGCGTTGGGCCCGGTACCGGCTCGGCGCTTGCCCGGAGGTTCGCTGAAGGCGGCTATCGGGTCGCTCTTCTCGCCAGGAACGAGGAGCGCCTCGCTGCGCTCGAGAAGCAGCTGCCGGGGGCAAAGGCGTATCGATGCGATGTCTCCGACCCGGTGCAGGTCGAGACGGTGGCGTCGGCCGTGGAGCGCGATCTCGGCAGCCCCGGCGTCGTGATCCACAACGCCGTCGGCGGCGCGTTCGGCACCTTCCGCGAGATCGATCCGCAGATTCTCAATCGCAACTTCCAGGTCAACACGATGGGCCTGTTGTACCTGGCACGGCGGTTTGCCCCGGCGATGATCAGCGCCGGCAAGGGCGCCATCGTCGCAACCGGCAACACCTCGGCATTGCGCGGCAAGGCCGGTTTCGCCGGGTTCGCGCCGACCAAGGCTGCGCAGCGCATTCTGGCCGAGGCGATGGCGCGCGACCTCGGGCCGCAGGGCGTCCACGTCGCCTATCTCGTGATCGACGCGGTGATCGATCTGGAATGGACGCGGAAGCGCTGGCCGGAGCGGCCGGACGACTTCTTCATCAAGCCGCGGGCGATCGCGGACGAGGTCTGGCACGTCGCCCATCAGGACCGCAGTGCGTGGTCGTTCAACGTCGAGATCAGGCCGTTCGGCGAAGCCTGGTAGGCGCCGCGCGGCGCTCGCAACAGCCGGTCAATTCATAAGAGTTCAGGGGGAGTTCATGTTGGTGAAGACGTTTGCTGTGTCCATTGCGATGTTCGCGGCCATTGCCGCCACTGCGGTCCGCGCGGAAACGCCCGGCGTCTCGGAATCGGAAATCAGGATCGGGGCGACATTCCCGTTCAGCGGCCCGGCATCCCCGCTCAGCAATACCGGCAAGGGCCTGATCGCCTACGTCCATTCCATCAACGATCGCGGCGGCATCAACGGCCGCAAGATCAACCTCATCACCTATGACGATGCCTATTCGCCGCCCAAGGCGGTGGAGCAGACCCGCAAGCTGATCGAGAGCGACGAGGTGGCGTTCCTGTTCAGCCCGCTGGGGACGCCCGGCATCGGCGCTACCATCAAATATGTGACCGCGAAGAAGGTGCCGCACCTCTTCGTCGTCAGCGGTGTAACCAAGTTTGCGAACTTCGCCGAGTTTCCGCTGACGACCACCGGGCTGCCGAGCTACAACACCGAAGGAAAGATCTACGCCAAATACATCGCCCAGACGGCGCCCGACGCGAAGATCGCGATCCTCTACCAGAACGACGATCTCGGCCGTGACTTCGTGGCCGCGTTCAAGGAAACCCTGAAGGGCGAGTTCGACAAGAAGGTGACGACATCGCCCTATGAGGTCACCGAGCCCACCATCGAATCCCGCGTGGTGACGCTGAAGGCGTCGGGGGCCCAGGCATTCCTGATCGCGGGCACGCCGAAATTCGCAGCGCAAGCGATCAAGAAGGCGAGCGAGATCGGCTGGACGCCGCTTACCATCGTGAACTACGTGTCGAGCTCGGTGTCCTCGACCATCGTGCCGGCCGGAGCGGACAAGGCGGTCGGCGTCGTCGTGGCGACCATCGCGAAGGATCCGAACGACAAGAGGTGGGCCGACGATCCCGGCATCAAATGGTATCGCGCCCACTTCGAGAAGTATCTTCCGGGTGCCGATATCGGCGACAGCAACTATCTGTTCGGGACCCAGCAGGGCCAGATCCTGGAGCAGGTGCTGAAGCAATGCGGCGACGACCTATCGCGCGAGAACATCGTGAAGCAGGCGCGCAACATCAAGGGGCTTGTGCTGCCGACGCTGATGCCGGGTATCACGGTCAACACCGGGCCGGACAACAGCATGGCCTATACGCAGCTTCAGCTGCAGCGCTGGACAGGGAGCTCGTGGGAGCAGTTCGGCGGCGTGCTGAGCGCCGAGCCGAAGTGAGCCGTCGCGTCGATCGTTCGCTAATGGAGCCGTCGTGCGATCGGCCTCGCCAGCGTGCCGTGCCAACCCCATTGCGATGATGGGCCGCTCGATCGCAGGCTCGCCAGGAACGCCGTCTTCGGTTGAACCCGCGACCCGTCGATCACCTCGAGCTGGCCGCACCGGTTGAGCGTGTGGAGCTTGCGCCCGGTCCACAACGGCCCGGGCTTGAGCAGATGCCGGACGGCCTGCTTGTAGGTCGTCGGCGACAGTTCGAGCACCTCCGCAAGTCCGAGCGCCGCGCCGTATCCGTTGGTGCAGTCCTGCACCGGCCGCCACAGCGTTCCATCGACGGTCACGAAGTTGCCGGCCGGACGCGTCGTCGCGCGATCCATCAGGATCGGATTGGCCGCATGCGGTTGCCAGGGGCCGAGCAATTGCCCGGCGTAATAGATCGCCAGCGTGTCGGAATAGCCGCCGGTGCCATCGCGCCAGGCTCCGAACATGTAGTGCAGGCCGTTGTGCTGCGTGACGGTCACGTCGGCAAGTTCGAGGCCGGACAGCAGCGTTGAGTGCCGCTCCCACTTGTCCGGAAAGCGGATGCATTTGTAGATCGGAACGTCCCGATGCGCGGTGCTTTCAGGGATCATCCAGAGCTCGCCGCCATCCTCGATCAGGAACGGGTAGGACAGATGCCAGGGCTCTTCGAGCACGGGCATCACCGTGCCGATCGGCCCGCTGCCGTCGAATTCGATCGCGGAAATGATGCCCTTGCCGGTCCGATGGTCGAGGTCCTCGAAGAACACGAAGGTCCTGCCCTGCCATTGCACCGGGAAAGGATCGGCATAGAAGTGGCTGCCGGGATCGCCGAGCACGTTCCAGGCAGGTCCCGACAGGTCGCCGGTGCGCCAGATATCCGTATTCCCGGCGAAGCGCCAACCGACATGCCAATGCGGCGCGTAGCAGCACAGACGATAGATCTCCTTGGCGATCGAGGTCGCCACGCCACGCACGACAAAGGGCGCGGGATTTGGCGCTGCGCTGCTGTTCGCAGGAGCAGGCAATTGCGGCACCAGCCGCGGAACTCCTGACAGAATCGGAGGCAGCATCGACAGCGTGCGTGCCATCACCGTATTGAGCCCGCCGCTCAGGCCGGCCGCGATTTCCGCGGAGGGATGGCCGCGGTCCATCACCGAGCCGTCGAGCTCACTGACGATTTCGATCACCGGCAGATCGCCGGCGAGAATGGCCGAAAGTAGCGCACTCTCCCCCGTGTGCCCGTTGAACCGCGGACGGAGATAGAGCTTGGCGGAGCAGTCCGGATCCCGCGCGGCGCTGGTGAAGTCGATCACCACGTCGGGGTCGCCGGCACGGGGACGCTCCGGGACCGTCTTCAAGCGGTCCGCGCCGCTGGTCTTGCCCTTGCGCAGGACGATGCGTTCGAGCTCGAACAGCATGTCGAGGCCGGCGGGTCGAGGCTCCGGCGTCGTGGTCCAGGCGATTTGAACGGGAATATCCTGATCGTTGACGCGCAACGACTCGCGGCACATCCAGAGCCGCGGCTGCGCGCGGTCGCAGCGAAACTCGATAATCATGGCCAGCCCAACTTCCTAGTGCGCGTCCGCCCCCATAGCATCGCCGAGAATGCGGACGTATTCCTCTATCATGGCATCCAACGAATAACGCGACTTCAGGCCCACGGCGCTTTGCCGCAGCTGGTCGCTCAACACGCGATCTGTCAGGACCTTCGACACGGCGCCCGAGAATTCGGCCTCGTTCCAAGCGTCAACGAACACCGCCGCAGGCTGGCCCTGGTAGGACAGCACCTCGCGCAGCACGGGGAGGTCGTTGACGACGCAGGGAATGCCGGCGCTCGCGGCTTCGACCGCGGCAAGGCCGAAGGTTTCCGCCTGCGTGGGGAATACGAAGACGTCGAGGCAGGCCAGAAAATCGGCCATCTGGCGCGGTGCAATCTCGCCGATGAAGTGCACCCGGTCCGCGACGTCAAGCTCGTCCGCCAGGGCTCGCAACCGCCCTTCATCCGCGCCTTGGCCGGCGAGCGCAAGGTGCCAGGATGGATCGGCAGCCAGCAGGCGAATGGCCGCATCGAGCCGCTTGTGCGGGTGCAGCCTTGCCGCACAGCCGAGCAGGGTGCAATCCGGCGGCAGCTTGAACTGTTGCCGCGCAACGTCCTTCGGCAGGCTGTGCGACTTGTCGTCGAAGCCGTGCGGGACGTGCTTCATGCGCGACCGATACGGAGCCGGATAGCGCGCGTATTCGCGCTCCATGTCCCGCGAGTTCAGCGTGATGCAGTGGAAGAAACCGGTAGAGCCCATGATGATGTCGGCCGCGCGCACCGGCATGCTCATCGACAGCGCCGAGGATACCTGGTTGGCGATAACAGGGGCGCGGCTGACGAGGCGCGACACGCCTCCGCCGATCACATTGCCGAAGTGCTGGAAGGTCAGGACGACGTCGGGTTTGATGGTCCTGAGATGACCGGCGAGCGCCCATAGCATCCGCAGCAGCGCCACCGGATTTCCGGGACGGGTCTGCGCGCAATAGAACGTATCGGGCGGTTCGTCGAACGAATCCGATTTGCGGAAGAAGAACAAGTTGGCGACGTCATAGCCGCGCGCGGTGAGGCCGGCGCCGAGCAGCCGCGAGATCTCCTGCGCGCCGGCGTTCTCGGCCTGGGTCTGCACCAGGACAACACGCAGCTTTCGCTTGCTCTCGTTCGGTCGATCGCGTGATGCGGTCGATGCCTCGCGCAATTCTGTGCTTGGCGTGTGTTGGAGCACGGATTCCTCACCCGTTGAAGGGGTGGATTCGTCCCCTTCATTTTTGCGCGCGTAGCTATCACGCGAAGCGCGCTCGTGCATCGAGTGGTGCGTGTTGAGGTTACTGCTCATTTAGCAATCAGACATGTGTCGGCAATCGAGAGCTATTATCTCACAGATAGGGTACAGTCGGCTCGTTAACTAATTGGTTACGGCAACGCGAAGAGGGGGTAACCGGCGATTAACCATAGATATTTACGTTGGAGCAGTACTGTCAGTTGAATTCGAGTCAGAACCCATGAAGTTCGGTAGCCGGATAGGCCCGAGACGTTCCGAAGTCACGGAACCCGCAGCGTCGTGGGAAACTGCCGGCGTGCCGGCCGGCCAATCCTCCGCGGAAACCACCAAGGGCGTGCTTAGCATTCCGGGCGTGTTGGCCTTTTTTCGCGAGAAGGGTCAACGCATCCTGATGCTCGCCGCGGTCATCTTCGCGGTCGGTGTGATCCTGTTGATGTTGATCCCGGCGCGCTACGCCGCGACGGCGCTCGTCGTGCTCGATCCGCGCGAGCAGCGCGTGACCGCCGACCAGGACGTCCTGCCCGGGATCGGTCAAGATGCCGCAGCACTGCAAAGCTACGTCGAGATCGCCAAGTCCGATGGATTTCTCGGGCCGCTGGTGGATCAGCTCAAGGTCGCCGAGGACAGCGACATCGCCGGCGGCAGGACCGACGCCACGCGTCTGCTCGACCGGTTTCGCAGCCGGCTCGATATCTCAAGGCGCGGACTAACCTATGTGATCGCCATCAAGTTCACGTCCAACAATCCGCAGCGCGCCGCGTACTACGCCAATGCGGTGGCCGAGGCATTCGTCGCCAGCCAGCGCGGGACGCGCAGCGTGGCAACCGACGAGGCCGCCGATTGGCTGAAGAGCCGGCTCAAGACGTTGAACGACCGGCTGCGGTCATCGGAAGATGCCGTTGCCAAGTTCAAGCTCGAGCACCGGATCGTCAACGCCGGCAAGGAATCCACCACACAGCAATTGCGCGTCACCGACCTGACGCAGCAGGTTGCCGCGGCGCGCGCCCGTGCCGAGGAGGCCAAGTCGCGCTATGAGCAGCTGCAACGCGACCTGAAGGCCAATGTCGACGGGCCGGTCAAGCAGGACCTGCTGAGCGCGCTGCGCGCCCAGCGCTCCGCGCTCAACGACCAGATTGCGCAGAAGCGCGGCGTGCTCGGCGATCGTCATCCCGACCTCGTGATGGCGCTCAGCCAGTTGAGCGATCTCAACCGGCAGATCGAGATCGAGCGCAAGAAGAACATCGACACCGCGAAGTCGGAATACGAGGCGCAGCGCGACCAGCAGAAGGCGCTCGAAGAGCAGCTGAAGGCGGCCGAGCAGCAGATCCTTGTCGATGGTCAAGCGCTCGTCAAGCTGCAGGAATTGCAGCGCGATGCCGATGCCAACAAGAATATCTACGAGCAGTTCCTGTCGCGCTACAGGACGACCGACGAGCAGCGCGGTCTTCAGAACTCGCAGACCAAGGTGGCATCGCCCGCGACGCCGCCGGTGCGTTCGACGCTTCCGCCGCTGCCGCTGTTGCTCGTCGCGCTCGCGATCGTCTCGCTGCTGACGTCGACGGCGATCGTCGCCGTGCCCGGTCTGGATCTGAAGCAGCTCCCGATCAAAAGTATTCCGCTTCGCCGCGCCGAGGCGCCCGCACCGGCACCGGCACCGGCCCCGGCCGCGCCGCAATCTGCGCTGCCGCCGGGATTGCCGGTGCTGGCCCGCATTCCCAACATGGTGTCGTCAGATGCCGTCAGGAGCGTCTGGCAGACCCCGATTTCGACGACGGCCGAGCCCGATCTCAGTCCGCATCTTCAGTTGCTCATCGAGAACATCGAGCAGCTTCCGGGTGAGCACGGCAAGGTGGCGCTGCTGCTGTCGGTCGAGACCGGTGCGGGCGGCAGCACCGTCGCACGGTCGCTCAACCGGTCCGCGGTGAAGAACGGGATGCTCAGCGTCCTGATCGAGATGGAAACCAGGCGCGCCGAAGCCGCGCCGCCGCAAGGCTCGGGGATCATCAAGGCCGATCTGCCGTCGGTCGTCGAGCTGCTGGGCGCCAGCAGCAAGGCGCCGCCCTATCCCCAGGACGACATTCGCGCCGATTTCGGCCTGATCATCGTCGACGCATCGTCGCTTGCCATGCAGCCGGCCGCGGTCGCGCTGGCCGCACAGGCCGACCTGGTGATCCTGGTGGTTCGAGAGGGCGCCGCCAACCCGGCTGCGATCGGCAAGGCGCGGGCCGATCTGTCCAGGTTCGGTTCGGTCCCGATTGCGCTCGTCGTCAATCGCGTGGCGGCCAATGCCGCGGTCAGCAACCCTCAGCGCGAAGCCCTGGGATTGGCAAGCTGAAGGTCTAGATTCTTGTTTGACGCGTTTTCTTCACGCGAAGCGGCGTCCACTTCGCTTGAAAACGCTCTAGTCCTTGCTATCCGCAACACGGACTGCGTAAGCGCCAGCCTTCGACGACGAGAGACGCGACAGCACCAGAATTGACGGGTCGACGCCGGTTCGCCGGCGGCACAGCACATTGAGCGCGACGGTGGCGAGCACCAGGGAAACAGTCGCCGAGATCGCTGCCCCGAGCACGCCGAGCCAGGGGATCAGCACGACAAATCCGATCAGCCGCAACGCCACGTTGGCGGCGACAACCGGAACATAATCGCGCTCATGCCCCGTCAGCTGCAGGACCGCGGCGGACGGCCCGCCTGCCGCCTGGAAGGCCGTTCCGATCGCGAGCACGATCAACACCCACTGCTGCGCGGCGAAATGCGGTCCGAACAGGCCGAGAAGGTAGGGAGCGCCGACCCAGACGATGACGAGCCCGCTGAGCACGCAGAGCGCGGTCACCTCGGCCATCAGCTTCAGCGTATGTTCGAGCTCGCGGTGATTTTTGCTGAAATACAGCGACGGCAGCCGGCGCGCGCCGAACGTGTAGAGCGCAGCGGAAAGCATCGCGAAGATGTTGGCCAGACGCGAGGCGGCGAAATAGACGCCCGCAGTGGCCGGATCCAGCATCCAGTAGACCAGGATGACGTCGAAATACTGGTTCGCCGCTTCGAGAATCGATGCGAGCCAGAAGCGGAACGCACTGCGGTTCCAGCGCGACGTCTCGAAGCGCGCCGTGACAGCGCGCAGGTTCGGCAGCACGCGCATGATCGACACGATCTGCACGACCAGTCCCAACGCCATCGCGACAGTCATCGCGGCGAACAGTTCGGCGGGGGTGAGCTGGCGGTGGCCGAACAGTGCCGCGATCAGGACCAGGACAACGGCAACCCGCCAGAAGAATTCGCGATTGCCTTCGCCCATCAGGATGCTGACCAGCGATCGTGCGATCTGGCTGCCGAGCATCAGCCCGGCATTGACGGCGGTGAACGCCGAGACCGAGAGGATCAAGAGCCACCATTCGCCGCGAATGCTTGCCACCGCGGCGATCGCGGCGATCGAGATCAGCATCCCGATCGCCGAGTACTTCAGGCTCGACAGTAGCACACCCTTGGTCAACTCGGCCTGGCCGCGCACCTCGTACTCATTGAGGAAGCGAACCAGCAGCAGCTCCTGGCCGACCAGGCCCACGACCGCGGCGATCTGGGCGACGGAGAGCAAGGTTGCGAAGTCTCCGAACGCGTCAGGCGTCATCGTCCGCGCCGCCAGCGAGAACAGGGCGAACGCGAGTCCGCCGCTGCCAACCTTGAGGAGGATGGTCCCGGCAACGCCGCGCGTGACATCGCGCCGTAGCATTTGAAGAACAGAGGCAATCACAAGAGACGTCTCAATATCCTGTCAGGCTGCTGACCCTAGCAATCGGTGAGGTCAGGAGTGTTAATGTTCTCTTGCTAAGATTCCGTTCCTTCCAACCGGCTCCCGGGCGCACGCAGTCGGCCAATATGTCTCGCTGCTCCATTCTGGAACGCTGCCGTCCTCGCTGTATCCAAACGGCGCAGATTGGATTTTTTGCCCGGCGCCCGGTTCGACAGCGTGGACTGCGCTGGTTGAAGCCGCGTTAGCGCGTCAACGGCACTCGTCGAAGCGCCACGGCCGCGCAATTGCCCCGCCAGCCTGCTGTGGAGCGCCCAAAACGTCGGTTTCATGACCGCTGTGGCTGCAAGCCATGTGCCGGGAAGGGGCTGATCGCGGTGGGGGCGTTGTCGTTAACCTCAATCATGGAACTCGTCGTGTCCGTTCTGCGAGGCGGCAGGGTAGGCAAGGAAATTGCAGTTCCGTAGCCAATTAGCCGTCGGAGCGGACAAAGATGATTGCCGAGGAAAGCATGACCCAGCCGATCGCAACCTGCGAGGCTGAAACGATTGAAGCGGACGTTGCAATTGTTGGCGCCGGTTTGGCGGGCTCGCTCGCGAGGGCCGTCCTCACGCGTGCCGGGTATCGGGTCGTCCTGATCGACAAGCGCTCGATCCCGCCGGATGAATTCCGCGTCGAAAAGATCGCCGGACGGCAGATCGATATCTTCCGCCGCCTGGGCTTCATCGACGATGTCGAGGCCGTCGCCTCGTCCTATGACCGGGTGCTCAACATCAGGGACGGCAGACTGGTCGATATCGGCGTCGGCCGGTCCTACGGGGTTTCCTATGCCAACCTCGTCGACATGGCCCGCGGCCTGACGCCTGGTGCGTCGAGCTTCCTGCTCGACCAGGTGACCAATGTCAGCTGCAGCGAGGATCGTCAGCAACTGACACTGGTCTCTGGAAAGCGCGTCGTCTCGCGTCTGGTCGTTCTGGCGACCGGCATGGCGGGCGCGCTTGGCTACAATCTCGGAATGCGCCGGCAGATGATCGCCGCGCGCCATTCGGTGACGTTCGGCTTCACGATCGCGCGGCCGGATAACGCGCCATTCGGCTTCGACGCGCTGACCTGCTACGGCAAGCAGGCGGCTGACGGCGTCGACTATCTCAGCCTGTTTCCGATGTCGGGCGGCATGCGCGCGAACCTGTTCATGTTCCGCGACCCGACCGATCCGATCATGCGCGAGCTGCGCCGCGACACCAGGCGGACGCTGCTCCGTCTGATGCCGGGACTGGAGCGCTACCTTGGCGATTTCCAGATCGTCGGCCAGGTGCACAACTGGGTGATGGACCTGTCCGTGACCGAGGGCCATCTGCAGCCGGGCGTCGTGCTGATCGGCGATGCCTACCAGACCAACTGTCCCGCGGCCGGTACCGGCGTGAGCCGCCTGCTGGTGGATGTCGAGCGTCTCTGCACCGAATATGTGCCGCGCTGGCTCGAGACCGACGGCATGGGCACGGAGAAGATTGCGCAGTTCTACTCCGATCGCGACAAGCTCGCCGCCGACCGGCATTCACTGCAACTGGCGCGCTTCCGCCAGGCTTTGACCTCCAACACCGATGTACGCTGGACCATGCAGCGGAAGCTGCACTTCCTGCGCCGCATGATCACGCATCAGGTGGACCGGATTCATCCGGGATGGGTCATGCGCGTTCGTAGCGCGCTCCGCTAGGCGGCAGTAAGGCTTTTCCCAGGCGGCCTTACCGCGTGCCGGTCGAGGTGCGGACCGGCCTGAGGTCGGTCACCCGCTTGGCGGCCTGCTTGATCCAGGGCGCCTGCTTCAGCGCAAACAGTGCAAGCGATCCGGCCGCGCTGCCGGCCTGCGTCACGCTCGACATCGGCGTGGGCTGGCCTCCGAACTGCATCTTGTAGGGTTCGTCACCGATGGTGAAATCCAGCACCCGGTCTCCGCGCTCGATGCAGTCCTTGGCAACACTCTCGAACGTCAGCGCGCCGATCGACTGGCTCTTGTATCCCTCGATGTCGAAAGCCGTCATGACGACGAGCAGGCTGCCGCGGTGAGCCAGCCCAAGGGCGGTGGCGATGACCTCGCCATCCATCTTCATGGCGTAGAGCCGGGTAAAGGAGCCCATGCCGCGAAGCGCCACGCTCGAGTAGAAATCGAAATATTCCGGACGCTGCAGCAGGTCACCGTCGCCGTGTGCCTGGAAACGCGGGCCGCGAAACTTCCTCATCACGTCCATGGCTTCGCCGATGGAAGTGCTGTCGTTGCAGCATGCGAAGGTGAGCGTGCCCTTCTTGTGGATCTGGCGCCATTTCTTTGCCAGTTCCTTCTGATAGGATTTTCCCAGCGCGTTGAGCTCCCATTGCTCGAACGGCGCGGACAGGACCGTCGCATAGGCATTGGTATCCATCAGGCTGCGGTGCGGCGCCCCGAGCAAATTCTCGATCGGCATCCTGGCATCGAGCAGCTTGGGAATGCGCAGCAGGTCGAATGGCCGGACCAGTTTGCGAAGCTGCTCGCAGGCCGGCCGGTCCTGCAGCAGGTCGGCGAATGTCTTGGCGGCGCAGACCGGCGACAAATAGTCGGACACGCGAAGGTCCGCGAATTCAATCGTGCGCATCGGGCCGCGCCGCACCCGCAGCAGCGGCAGCACGGTCGCGAGCGCCTTGTTTGCGCGATGACGGACGACGACGACCAGCGGCTTCGCTGCCGCGGCGGGAGCGAGCTTGCGGTAGAGGCTGTCGAGCCATAGCGGATGCTGGAAGGCGGTCGCGTCCGAGCCTTCGAACAATGTCGCGTATTCTTCAGACAGGAAGTCGAATGCGTCGTCGATGCAAACATCGAACGCGTCATCATTCTTATTCATGTGAAACCAAACAAACGGGTTTTCAAAGCGCCGGTCGAGCCGCCGTGATCTCCTTATAGCAAAGGCTGATGATCTCGGGCACCGGGAGATTACGATTTGTATTAATGTAGTCCCTTGACCTTTGCGCAGTGTTGCTGCTCAAACGTCGCCGGCCTTGCGGAATCCTGTGTGATGCTGTCGCTCCGCCCAGCGCCGGCATCGTTAACAATCCCTTACGGTCCGTCTCACGTCACGCTGCCGCGTGATATCGCATCCATCTGGACCGGATATTGCAGTTAGGTGCACGTAAGCACTGGAGCCCCTGCTGAAATGTTGACTAACAGCCAAAAAGCCCGCGTTTCCGACGCAATCTCGCCCCTGCAGGCCGATCGCGAGCGGCCGCGGCGTCTCGATTCGGATATGGCTGCTCCAGCTGTCCGGATTTGCAACACTTCGAGCGCCGGGCAGCCGGTTTCCTTCGCGGATGGGCCAGCCGAATCAACGATGCCGAACGGCGTGCCGGAGCGGCGCACCAATCCTGTCGGCAGGGCTGCGACCGCCGGCGTTGCTCGCGCTACGATCGGCGGGCTGCGGCTCGCCGTGCTCGATCGCGAGCAGACCGCGGATTTCATGGTCGAGGCGGTGTATCCGAACCGGCGTATCGATCGGCCGCTGTATCTGACATCTGCCAATGGCGAGGTGTTGTCGCGCTGCTCCACCGAGCCGATGACCGATCGGCTGTTCCGCGCCGCCGACCTGATCAATGCCGACGGGCAGCCGCTGGTCATGGTGTCGAAGCTGCGCTCGCCGAACCCGCTTCCCGAGCGCGTTGCGACCACGGATTTGTTCCACAACGTCGCGCACAAGGCCGAAGAACTCGGGCTGACCTTCTACCTGTTTGGCGCCAACGAGGCCGAAAACAAGGCGGCAATCGCGAATGTCCGCCGGGCCTATCCGGCTCTCAAGATCGTCGGCCATTCGCACGGCTATCTGCGTGGTGACGCGCTTCGGGCCAAGGTGGATGAGATCAACGCCCTGGCGCCGGACTTTCTCTGGGTCGCGCTTGGCGTGCCCTACGAGCAGGCCTTCGTCGACGAATTCATGTCGCGGCTTGGTAATGTCGGCGTCATCAAGACGTCGGGCGGATTGTTCAACTTCCTGTCCGGATCGCGGCCGCGCGCGCCGAGATGGATGCAGATCGTCGGGCTCGAATGGGCCTGGCGGCTTTGGCTCGAGCCACGCCGGCTGTTCTGGCGCTATCTGACGACCAATCCGCACGCTCTCTATCTGCTGTTCAACCGGACCCGGTCCTCGGCGACCAGGGACTGAGTCCGTACCGAGTGCAATGTGCCGCTCCGATCCACCGGAGCGGCGAGCTCTTCAATGAGCGGAGTACAACCGATGGACGGTCGAGCAGTCGATAGCTCGGTCTGGCAGGCGCCGGGCGTTGATGCTGAAAATTTCGCGCGAACCGTCGTCAACTGGTCGATCACCGTCAACGTGATCATGTCGATGGGGACGTTCCACCCCGCGCTGCTTCCGACCGAGGTAACACTGGTTCAGCAGGCCGTCGCCCTGCTGATGTGGGGCGTGCTGATCTATGCGAGCCTGTTCGTCCGTCCCTGCCTGCGGCTGGCGTTCAATCTGGATATGCTTGTGATCGTCGCATTCTATGCGTTCGCCACGATTTCGGTGTTCTGGACCAATTTGGACGCGGCGGCGCTGATGAAGGCCGCGGCGCTCGCGATCACGACGCTGGGCGCGTTCTGCATGGTCACTCGCGTCGACATCGACGACATCGTGAAGTCGACCACCCGCGGCCTCTTCGTCCTGATCGCCAGCTCGGCGTTTTGCGCGGTCGTACTCCCGGACATCGGCGTGGACCAGACCTGGATGCACAATGGGCAATGGCAGGGCGTCTTCGAGTCGAAGCAGACCCTGGGCTTCGCCGGCGCCTATCTCATGTTCTTTGCCTGTTATCGAAAGATAACCGGACAGGGATGGCTGCCGTTCCTCGTCACGTTCGCACTCGCTTCGACCTGCGTCGTCTTTTCGGAGTCGCGCGGCGCCGGGGCCTTGTCGCTGGTCGCCTGTGCGCTGTTGCTGACCTCCCTGTGGTCGGTCAGCTGCATGCGGGTCTACGCGGTGCTGCCATGTGCCATGTGCGTCGCGGCCGCGTTGCTGATGCTGTACTTCTACACGACTGGGTACGACTCGATCCACGTGTTCGACACCACGATCAATTTTACCGAAAGAACCTTCATCTGGCATTACGCCATCAGCCATTTCGATGATGCGCCGCTGTTCGGGTTTGGCATCAACGGGTTCTGGACCAGACCGGAGATCTATGACTATTTCAACCAGAACCACGGCTGGGTGCTCGACAATTACCACAACGGCTACATCGCCATTCTCGTCGAAACCGGATTCCTGGGCTATTTCCTGTTCATGGCGAGCGTCTTTCTGTTTTCCTACAAGATGCTCTGTTTGATCGCGGAGCGGGCGATCGACCGGCTGCATTGCGCGCTGATCGTCGGGTTCGTCTTCCTCAACTGCCAGACCAATTTTACCGAAACGGTCTTCCTGCGTTCGACGATGTTCACATCGGTGCTGTTGATCGCATTTTTCCTCGCCGCTTGCCGCTCGTTGCCGTCGCAGCGCCCGCAGCTGCGCGAGCCGGAGCCGTCATGACCGCGTTTCGATTTGCTCCGCAAAGAGCCTTGAGCGTGCTGCTGGCGGCGGCGCTTTCTGCCGTGCTGATCTCGCCCGCGCGTGCGGCCGGGCAGGGGGCGTCACCGGACGTCGCGGCGTTGGGGCGCGGCATCAATATTCTTGGCTATGACGGCATCTGGGAAGGTTACCCGAACGCGCCATTTCGCCTGGAAAACCTCACCGCCATCCGCAAGGCGGGCTTTTCGCACGTCCGGATCAACTTCTTCGGCTTCAAGCACATGGATGCCGGCAACATCCTGGATGAAGCCGTCTTGCGGCGCCTCGATGCCGTGATCGAGCAGGTGCTGGCGAGCAAACTGATCCCGATCCTCGATGAGCACGACACCGATCTCTGCCAACGCGACGTGCCGGAATGTACGGCGAAGCTCACGGCGTTCTGGCGCCAGATCGCGTCGCGCTACGCGGGCAAATACCCGGCGCTGGTGTTCGAGATCCTGAACGAGCCCGGTGGGAATATGACGTCGGCCGAGTGGAACGTGCTGCTCGGCGAATGCCTGGCCATCGTCAGGGGCACGAATCCGAAGCGCGATGTCGTCGTCGCCGTCCTGAACACCGAGGAGCTGCCGGTCGAGCAGCTGCCGCTGCCGGCCGGCGACAGGAACCTGATCGTCACGTTCCACTATTACTTGCCGCTGCAATTCACCCATCAAGGCGCGCCGTGGTCGGCGACTTTCTCGAAGATCGGCCCGTTGAGTTGGGGCTCCGCGGAGGACGAAGCCAAGGCCGCCGCCGATTTCGACAAGGTCAGGTCCTGGTCGGAGAGGGAGCAGCGCCCGATCTATCTCGGCGAGTTCGGCGTCTATGAGCGCGCGCCGGCGGAGAGCCGGGCGAAGTACCTGTCGTTCGTGGCGAAGCGCGCTGAAAGCTTCGGCTGGGCGTGGGCCTATTGGCAATTCGATCACGATTTCGCGGCATTCGACGGCGCCCGGCAACGCTGGAACAGGGACGTCCTCCGCGCAATCATTCCTCCGGCTCGATGAACCCATGCGGCCCTTGCGCGGCCTCTGATTCAGGATTGCGCGGAACGCCATGCCTTGCCTTGCATGGCCTGAGGAATAATACTCGCTCGGGACAGCCAAGCTTAAGGAATCGAGAGCGTTGCCGGACATTGCGAGCAGGGAACAGTTCGATGTCAAGCGCGCAGCCTTTGCCGCGACCATCGGCAATATGCTGGAGTTCTACGACTTCATCACCTACAGCTTCTTTGCGACCGAGATCGGGCGCACCTTCTTCCCAGCGCATAGCGAGTACGGCAGCCTCATGCTGTCGCTTGCGACCTTCGGCGCCGGTTTCCTGACGCGGCCGATCGGCGGCATCGTGCTCGGCATCTTCTCCGACCGGGTCGGCCGGCGGCCGGCGATGCTGCTGAGCTTTGCGCTGATGGGTGGCGCGATCCTGACCATCGCGCTGACGCCGTCCTATGCCGCGATCGGCGTCGTGGCGCCGATCATCGTGATCCTGGCGCGGATGGTGCAAGGGTTCGCGCTCGGCGGCGAGGTCGGACCGACCACGGCCTATCTCATCGAGATCGCGGCACCCAGGAATCGCGGCCTGGTGGTGGCATGGCAGCCGGCCAGCCAGGAGATCGCAGCGACCGTCGGCGCCCTGGTCGGGGTCATCCTGAGCAGCACGATGGCGCCCGACATGCTGCAGGCTTACGGATGGCGGGTCGCATTCCTGCTCGGGGCCGTCTGCCTGCCGTTCGGCATCTGGATGCGCCGGACGCTGCCGGAAACGGTGCCTCACGGCGACCGCGCCGTGGCGGGCGTCGAGCGCGCGAACCATGTCACGCTGGCGCGCCGGCACAGTCGTACGATCCTGCTGGCCGTGATGATCCTGGCCAGCGGCACGATCTCGACCTACGTGACGCAATACATGACGACCTACGCCAAGAATACGCTGCATGTGTCGCCGTCGCTTGCGTTCACCGTCTCGCTGGTGAGCAACGGGCTTCAGATCATCGGCGCGGTGCTGGGCGGCTGGCTTGCTGACCGGCTCGGACGCAAGCCGATCATGATCTGGCCGCAGCTGGTCGTGCTGGTGCTGACCTATCCGGCCTTCCTGTGGATCGTCCGGGATCCCGGCGCGTGGTCGCTGCTGTTCGGCTTCGGCATCCTGTCATTCATCGGATCGCTGCCATTCACGGCATTCTATGCGGCCTTCACCGAAGCGCTGCCGCAGAATATTCGCGGCGGCGTGTTCGCCACGATCTACGCGGTCGCGATCGCGACTTTCGGCGGCACCGCGCAGCTCGTGGTCACGTGGCTGCTGCACGCGACGGGAGATCCGCTGGCGCCGTCCTGGTATCTGCTGCTCGCGGCGGCGGTCGGCATCGTGGCGATGAGCCTGATGCCCGAGACCGCGCCAGTGAAGGTCGGCGAGAAGTAACTGCTGAGCTCAGTCCATGTCGCGAAAGGCGTGGCCGTTGGCCTCGATCTCCTTCACGAGCTGCGGCGGCAGATTGGCCTGCGCCGAGGTGCCGTCGAACACCCAGTCCTTGGCGTCGCCGAGATCGGGGAGGCCGGCGCCCTTGCGGACATAAAGGCCGACCGACGCCTTCTTCGGGTTGATGTAGAGATCGTAGTCCATTGCGCGCCTCCTCTCCGTTGAAGTTCAACGGAAGCTCCGGCGCAGATTGGCCGGAGGCTTCCTGGAAGAGTCAACGCCGGCGGGTCTAGGCGGGTTTCTTCGCCTCCGGCGCAAGCACCACCGACGCTTCGCTGGTCAGCATCAGGAAGGTGATGGTCTCCTGGAAATACAGCTGGACCGAGGTCGCCGAATGGTTGAGATAGCCGATCGAAAGGTCCTGACCGATCGAGAGCTGGAAATCGCCGCCGCGGGTGGTGAGCAGGACGCCGCCCTCGATCGCAGGCGCCCAGATGATCTTGCCGTCGATCAGGCGCTGGATGTGCTGCAGCACGGGATAGCCGTCGTCGGTCGCACCGCCGATCGCGGTATAGGGCTCGGTGCCGAGCAGCAGCGTGTAGGGACCGTTGACGCCGGCGAGCCGCAACTGGCTGACTGCTTGCGCGACCACGGCGGGGTAATTCTTGATGCTCGACGGCAGCTTCAGCACCGGGTTGCTGGTGCCCTGACGGATGCCCTGAATCCCGGCGGCGGTGTAGCCATCGAACACCGCGCGGTCCTCGGCGAAGGCGATCTTTCGCGCGGCCTCCTTGAGCGGGTCCCAGTCGGAATCATTGGAGCCGCGTTCGACGTCGTCGATCGCCTGGCGCAAGAGCTCGAACGGCACGCGCAGCTCGACCAGTGCGCGGACGTCACGCTGCGTCGCCTCGACCCCGTCGCCGGGCGTCGCAATTTTCTTCAGATGGCCGGTGCCGACCGCGGAGAAGTCCGTGCCCTTCGGACCATCGACGTCGACGACACGGCGCGCCGCCAGATGGCGCTTCAACGTCCGCGAGGCTTCCTCTTCGATCTGGGCCCATGCCGCGTCCGAGATCGGGGCTAGTCCCCGATGAAGATTATTCATGTCCAGCCTCTCCTTTGAGTGAGCCGATCCCGAGCGAGCCGTCGGACGGCGATATTCTTGGTACAGGTGCCTCGTCAGCCCCGGCGTCGTCCAGCGACGGCTCAGCCGGCGCGGCCGCAGGCGCCTCGCTGGTGACATCCTCCAGGAAGGTCGCCGACGGGATGAAGAACAACGTGCCGGTCACGGCGCGGCTGAAGTCGAGCAGGCGGTCGTAATTGCCCGGCGGCTTGCCGACGAACATGTTCTCCAGCATCTGCTCGATCCGGTGCGGGGACTTGGCATAGCCGATGAAATAGGTGCCGAACTCGCCTTTGCTGATGTTGCCGAACGGCATGTTGTCGCGGACGATATCGAGCTCCTCGCCGTTCTCGACGATCGTCGTCAGGGCGTTGTGCGCGTAGCTCGGCTTCACCGCATCGTCGAGCTCAATGTCGGACAGTTTGGTGCGGCCGATGATCTTCTCCTGCATCTCGACCGGCAGCTCGTTCCACTTCTTCAGGTCGTGCAGGTATTTTTGTACGATCACATAGCTGCCGCCGGCGAAGGCCGCGTCCTCGTCGCCGATGATCGTGGCCTCCGTCGCCGCCTGGTCCTCCGGATTCTCCGTGCCGTCGACAAAGCCGAGCAGGTCGCGCTCGTCGAAATATTTGAAGCCGTGCACCTCGTCCGAGGTGGCAACCGCATCGCCGAGCCGCGACATGATCTGTGTCGCGAGCTCGAAGCACAGGTCCATCGGCACCGCGCGGATGTGAAACAGCACGTCGCCTGGTGTGGCGACGGCGTGGTGGACGCCGTTGATCTCGCGGAACGGATGCAGACCTTGCGGCTTCGGCGCACCGAACAGCCGGTCCCATGCATCCGAGCCGATGCCCATGACGCAGGACAGCCGGCCCTCGAGATCGCGGAAGCCGACCGCGCGCACCAGCGCAGCCAGATCGGCACACAGCGACCGCACCACAGTATCATATTCCGGATTGGGCTTGATCGTGACCGCAAGGAAGATGGCCGCGCGCGTCAGTTTCGCAGCGACCGGTTGCGGAACGGCTGATGGCACGCATCTCTCCTTAACTAACGGCACTTCCACGCGAAAAAGGTCTGAACCGGACGCCGGATCGACGTCCAGACAGGGGAAGAGGAGCATGCCATCGGAGCCTTTACAAGAGCCCGGATTGCTAGGCTTCCGCGGACGGACCAACCGGCTTTCCGGACTTTTCCTCCTCGAGGGTCACGGCAATGGCGGCGTTGGCTGACAGCCGCACCTTGGAGCCTTCGACACCGGCAACGAAGCCGAGCTCGATATAGTGGTGATGGCCCTTGTGGAAGCCGTCGCTTTCGCTCTTCTTGAGCTTGATGCGGTTGCCTTCGACGTGATCGACGGTGCCGACATGCACGCCGTCGGCGCCGATGACCTCCATGTTGTCCTTGATGTTCTGCTGCGTCATGGCGCTCTCCCTGGTTGCAGGTCGTCTTGTATATTCAGCTTGCATATGATGCGCCCGGACGACGCGGCGATGACGGCGCGTCGTTGGCAGTCCGGGTTTCTCTCACATCGGTTCGAATTCGTCCGCTGCGGCGTTCTCGGGCTTCTTGCCGTTGAAGGTGAGGCCGGCCTTGGTGGCGGAGAGCTTCACCTGCGAGCCGTCGCGGACGTCGCCGGCGAGGATCATCTCGGCGAGCGGATCCTGCACGCTGCGCTGGATCACCCGCTTCAGCGGACGGGCGCCGTAAGCCGGATCCCAGCCCTTTTCCGCGAGCCAGTCGCGCGCCTTCGGATCGAGCTCGAGATCGATCTTGCGATCCTCGAGCAGCTTGCGCAGGCGCGAGAATTGAATCTCGACGATGCGGCCCATGTCGCTCTTCTGCAGCCGGTGGAACAGGATGATTTCATCGATCCGGTTGAGGAACTCGGGCCGGAAGTGCGCCCGCACCATGTTCATCACCTGCTCGCGCACCGCGCTTGTGCTCTGGCCCTCCGGCTGGTTGACGAGATATTCCGCGCCGATATTCGAGGTCATGATGATCAGCGTGTTGCGGAAATCGACGGTGCGGCCCTGACCATCGGTCAGGCGGCCGTCATCGAGCACCTGCAACAACACATTGAAGACGTCGGGATGCGCCTTCTCGATCTCGTCGAACAGCACGACCTGGTAGGGCCGGCGCCGCACGGCTTCGGTCAGTGCACCACCCTCGTCGTAGCCGACATAGCCAGGCGGCGCGCCGATCAGCCGCGAGACCGAGTGCTTCTCCATGAACTCGGACATGTCGAGCCGGACCATCGCGGTCTCGTCGTCGAACAGATATTCGGCGAGCGCTTTTGCGAGTTCGGTCTTGCCGACGCCGGTCGGACCCAAGAACATGAACGAGCCGATCGGCCGGTTCGGATCCTGCAGGCCGGCGCGGGCGCGGCGCACCGCGGTCGACACCGCACGCACGGCCTCGGCCTGGCCGACGACGCGCTTGCCGATCATCTCCTCCATGCGCAGCAGCTTGTCTTTCTCGCCTTCCAGCATCTTGTCGACCGGCACGCCGGTCCAGCGCGAGACGACCTGCGCGATGTTGTCGGCGGTCACGGTCTCGCTGGCGGAGGAGGTCTCGCTGGCCTCGACGGCAGCGAGCTTTTTCTCGAGCTCCGGAATGCGGCCATAGGCAAGCTCGCCCGCCTTCTGGAATTCGCCCTTGCGCTGCGCATTGGCGAGCTCGGTGCGCAACTGCTCGAGCTCACCCTTCATCTTCTGCGCGTCGGACAGCTTGCTCTTCTCCGACCGCCATTTCGACGTCATGTCCGCCGACTTCTTCTCGAGTTCGACAAGATCCTTCTCGAGGGTTTGCAGGCGACTCTTGGAGCCGAGATCGGTTTCCTTCTTCAGCGCCTCCTGCTCGATCTTGAGCCGGATGATCTCGCGGTCGAGCGAGTCGAGTTCCTCAGGCTTGGAATCGACCTGCATCTTCAGCCGCGCAGCCGCCTCATCCATCAGATCGATGGCCTTGTCGGGCAGGAAACGGTCGGTGATGTAGCGGTTCGACAACGTGGCGGCGGCCACCAGCGCCGAATCCGCGATGCGCACGCCGTGATGCTGCTCGTATTTGTCCTTGAGGCCGCGCAGGATCGAGATGGTGTCCTCGACCGTCGGCTCGGAGACGAACACCGGCTGAAACCGCCGGGCCAGCGCGGCATCCTTCTCGACATGCTTGCGGTACTCGTCGAGCGTGGTGGCGCCGATGCAATGTAGTTCGCCGCGGGCGAGCGCAGGCTTCAACAGGTTCGATGCGTCCATCGCGCCGTCGCCCTTGCCGGCGCCGATCAGCGTGTGCATCTCGTCGATGAACAGGATGATGCCGCCCTCGGCGGACGTCACCTCCTGCAGCACCGCCTTGAGCCGTTCCTCGAACTCGCCGCGATACTTTGCGCCGGCAATCAGCGCGCCGAGGTCGAGCGCGAGCAGCGCCTTGTCCTGCAGGCTCTCCGGCACGTCGCCATTGACGATGCGCAACGCCAGCCCCTCGACAATCGCGGTCTTGCCGACACCGGGCTCGCCGATCAGGACGGGATTGTTCTTGGTGCGGCGTGACAGAACTTGAATCGTTCGGCGGATCTCCTCGTCGCGGCCGATCACCGGATCGAGCTTGCCGTCGCGCGCGGCCTGGGTGAGATCGCGGGCGTATTTCTTCAGCGCGTCATAGGCATTCTCGGCCGACGCGCTGTCGGCGGTGCGGCCCTTGCGCAGCGCGTTGATCGCCGCATTCAGGTTCTGCGGATTGACGCCGCCCTTGGCGAGCAGCTTGCCGGCCTCGCTGTCCTTGTCGGCGGCCAGCGCCTGCAGCAGGCGCTCGACCGAGACAAAGCTGTCGCCGGCCTTGTCGGCGGCCTGTTCCGCTGCGGCGAAGGCGCGCGCGGTCTCGGGCGCGAGGTAAATCTGTCCGGAGCCGGCGCCGCTCACCTTCGGCACCTTCGCCAGCGCGTCTTCGGTCGCCTTGAGGATCGCGCGCGAGTTGCCGCCGGCCCGGTCGATCAGGCCGGCTGCGAGGCCTTCACTGTCGTCGAGCAGCACCTTCAGGATGTGGAGCGTCGAGAACTGCTGGTGTCCTTCGCGCGTCGCGAGCGATTGTGCCGACTGAATGAAGCCGCGGACGCGATCGGTATATTTTTCAATGTTCATCGTGGCACCTCAAGGCAGCACAGGCTCGTCGAGATCCATTATGCCATGCATTGCCGCCGGCGACAGATGGCGGAACGATGACATCCATCATGCGACAGTCCAGTGCAATCGTGCCGGGCGGACCGCGGGCCTGACGCTGCCGCAGTTCGTATCGTGTGGTCCTTTCAGGGGTGTGTCAATCGCGGAGCGCGGCCGCCGGCATACCGCTTTTGAGGTGTTGCGACTGCCGGTGTTCGCTTCTGGCGCTCATCCGGAGGCACCGCTACGGACGCGCCGACAAATCGGGGGCCGGCATCACGCCAATGGCGGCTCGGCTGATCGTGATGCTTGCGAAATGAGCGGCCCGACGAGCCCGGATGGTTGCAATCATGCGAGAGCCGAAGTCACGTTCGCGATTTCAGTAACTGTCATCTCGCACCTCGCGGAATGCACGCGATGATGCAGACGTGCGTCGCGCGCTGTTCCACTGAATCGCGCGATGATGAGTCACTGCACACTCTGAACCGTCGATGAATGGCTGTGTGATGCGTTTGGCGCTGTTTCAGGTTGATGTAAGGTCAAGGCGCTAGCGATGAAGTGTGTCGGTGCATTGCCGATGCACGGAACTTTTGTTCCGGTTCTCACGTTGAATGTGCTCATCGAAGAGGCTCCCCCAATGATCACTCGTCTTCTTTCGACCGCGTCGTGCGCAGCGATTGCCACGGCGCTGTTCACTGCGACGGCTGTGCCGGCAATCGCGCAGGATGCGGCATGCGCGCCGGTCTCTGCCGTCGAGACCGCGCCGCCGCCGTTGCCGACCTACGATCAGCCGCCGGTGCCCGGGCCCGGTTACATGTGGTCGCCGGGCAATTGGTCGTGGGACGAGGATCGCGGCGATTACTACTGGGTGCCGGGCACCTGGGTGCAGCCGCCGCGGGTCGGGCTGCTGTGGACCCCTGGTTACTGGGGCGCGTTCGGCGGCGGCTTCATTTTCCATCAGGGCTATTGGGGCGATCGCGTCGGCTTCTACGGCGGCATCAATTACGGCTTCGGCTACGGCGGTTCAGGCTATGAAGGCGGCCGCTGGGATCACGGCAACTTCTTCTACAATCGCACCGTGAACAATCTGCAGGGCACGCGCATCACCAACGTCTACGAGAAGAACGTCACGATCAATCAGACCACCATCAACAACGTCAGCTACAATGGCGGCCGCGGCGGCATCGAGGTACGGCCGACTCCCGCCGAACGTGCGGTCGCCAAGGAACAGCATTTCGCGGCGACGCCGTTGCAACGCAAGCAGGTCGAGACCGCAAGCCAGGATCCGAGCCTGTTCAAGCGAACCAACAACGGCGTGCCCGCCGTCGCTGCAACGGCACGGCCCGGCGAATTGAAGGGACCAGGCGTGGTCCGCGCGCGGCCGGCCGGCGAGGTGGTGCCTGCCAACGCCGCACGGCCGGCGGCCGGGGAGCCGGCCCGGCCAGGCGCCGCGGCTGCACCGGCTGACTCCCATGCGCTCCCGGTGCCGGGCAAGGAGCTTCCGGCGGCGCATCCGTCCGCTCAGGAGACCAAGCCTGCGGCCGAGGAGAAGCGCGCAACTCCCGAGACGAAGGTTGAGCCGCATCCCGCTGCACCGGCGCCTGCCGAATCCCATGCGCTTCCGGTCCCCGAGAAGGGGATTGCGGCGCATCCGCCCGCCGAGGTGAGCAGGCCTGCGGTCGAGGAAAAGCGCGCAGCGCCCGCCGCCGAGCCGAAGGTTGAGCCGCGGCCTGCAACGGAAGCGGCGCGTCCTGCCACACCGGAGAGGCGGCCTGAGGAGGTGCGCAAGGAGGAGCCGCGACCCGAGCCTGCAGCGAAGCCCGTCGTGCGGCCGGAGCAGGCAGCAAGGCCCGAGGCACGACCGGAGCCTGCGGCAAGGCCGGAAGCGCGGCCGGAGACGATGGCTCGCCCTGAGGCGCATCCGCAGCCGGCGGCACGGCCGGAGCCGCACGTTCAGGCGCCGCCGCATGCTGCGCCCGCCGCAGGTCATCCTGCAGAGGAGAAGCGACAGGAGCAACGCTGAGGTACAATCGCGCTCCGCCGGCTCGTTCCGGCGGAGCGCGCACTCTCTTCCACCCGCGCGCAAGCGATCATCACTGGAGGTTGGTCATGGCACAGAGTCACGGTGGCAGCGGACAGCTTGACGACGGCAAGCCGCGCCTGAGCGAGGACGATATGCAGCGAGCCCTGCTGGGTCCGCGGGGCGTGCCGGGCAAGCCGGATCCCGCCAGGATGACTCCGCAGCAGAAAAAGAACATGCCGAACTATGTCGATCCCGGACATACCTCGTAGCGCCCGCGATCTGAGCGCATGCTGCGTCGCCCATTGCCGGGCGATGTGCGAGCGCACTTGCAAATCGGCTGCTTTTGCGCCCTCATGATTGCAGGTGCCCTCACGGTGTTGCGGAGCAGGTTGTGAGAAATCCGTACGAGGTTCTTGGCGTTGCCCCGACGGCGTCCTCGGCCGATATCCAGAAGGCCTATCGCAAGCTGGCGAAGAAGCTGCATCCGGATCTCAATCCGGGTGACAGGGCGGCCGAGGAAAGATTCAAGGAAGTCGCCGCGGCGAACGATCTGCTCTCGGATGCCGACAAGCGCAAGCGCTTCGACGCCGGCGAGATCGATGCCAGCGGTGCCGAGCGGCCGCAGCATCGCTACTACCGGGATTTCGCCACCGCGGACGAGGGGCATCCCTACGCCGACAGTTCCGGCTATGCCGACTATATGGACCAGGACGACGCGTTCGCCGAGCTGCTCCGGCGCAGCGAGCAGGCACGCGCCAACCGGCGCGGCCGCGACCTGCACTACAGCCTCGCGATCGATTTCGCGGAATCGATCACCGGCGCGAGCAAACGCCTGACGCTTCCGGATGGTGGCACGCTCGACGTCACGATCCCGCCGGGGCTCGTCGACGGCCAGGTCATTCGTCTGCGCGGCAAGGGCATGCCCGGCAGCGGCAAGGGCGGTCCCGGCGATGCGCTGATCGAGGTCGAGGTTCGCCCCGATCCGCGCTTCACCCGCGAGGGCGACGACATCTCGCTGGAATTGCCGATCTCGCTGTCAGAGGCTGTGCTCGGCGGCAAGGTCAACGTTCCAACGCCGACCGGCGCGGTCACCATGACGGTTCCGAAGGGCTCGAACACCGGCACGACAATGCGGTTGCGCGGCAAGGGCGCGCCCAAGGTCGGCGGCGGTCATGGCGATGAGTTCGTCAAGCTCAAGGTGGTCCTGCCCAAGGGACCCGATCCCGCGCTCGAGGCGTTCGTGTCGAACTGGGATCGCAAGGGATTCAATCCACGCGATGATGGTGCATCATGAACAAGCAGCAGTTCCTGATCGATGCGGGTCTGGAGGTGCAGACCCTGGAGTTCTGGATCGAGCAGCAATGGCTGGTTCCGGACGAGACCACGCACGAGATCAGCTTTTCCGACACCGACCTGGCGCGCGCGCATCTGATCCGGGATCTGAAGGGCGACTTCGGCGTCAACGACGAGGGGATCGACGTCATCCTCCATCTGGTCGACCAGCTGCATGGCTTGCGCCGTGCGTTCGAAGAATTGCACAAGGATATCGCGTCATCGCCGCGCTAGCCGCCTCGCTTGCGACGAACCTCGGTCCCGGGAGACATTCATGACGGACAAGCCGACGCCGCTGGCCCATGGCGAGATCGACGTGCTGATCTTGCAGGCGCTGGTGCGCAAGCTGATCGCAAAGGGCGTGCTGACGCCGGACGATGTCCGCGCGATGCTGTTCGAGGCCGCGAAAAACCTGGACCTTGTCGGCAGCGAGCTGACGACGGAAGCCGCCAACATCATCGTGCAGGAAGATCTGGCGCCGGCATTCCTCGGCGGTTGATTTCGTCAGGTCTGGCCGCTGCGGTTGGAGACCAGCCGGATTTGCGTGATCTGGTCGGCATTGCCGGCAAGATAGGACTGCGCGTCGCGCACCAGACGCTGGATCGCCGCGGTGTCATAGCTCGGATGACGGGTGTTCAGATGCAGATCGGTCTCGATCTGCATCACATTGGTCGTGGCCGCGGCGCCGATCTCGATCGAGAACGACACCAATGAAACGTGCGGGCTCTTGAACGCCATGTCTTGATCTCCTTTCGTCGCGCAGTGGGCGCCGTTGCTTCAGGCCGCGGAATCTTCCCTCGCGGTTGCGGCATTTTGCGCGGCCACACCAGCGTGTCTGCGGTCGAGCTCCTCGATCATGCCACGGGCAATCTCGCGCTCGCCCATGATCACGATGTCGGCCCCGAGCCCCTTCAGATGATCGACCTCGGCGTCGGAATGGGCGCGCGCGATGATCTGGATGTCGGCATTGGCGGCGCGCGCCTGTTCGACGATCTGTCCGGCCTCGAACGCTTCGGGAATCGCGATGACCAGCGATCGCGCGCCGGCCGGATTGGTCGCGCGCAGCACGCTGGCGCGCGCGGCGTTGCCCATCAGGGCTTCGATGCCGCGCTGCCTGAGGTTTGCGACCATGTCGTCGGACGCCTCGACCGCGAGGAACGGCGCGTTGCGCTGATGCAGGGCATCGCCGACGATGCTGCCGACCCGGCCGTAGCCGACCAGGATGGTGTGATCCTGCAAGTCGGTCACCGGGATCGCTTCGGCGGTCGCAACGGTTGGCGAGGCGGCCTGCGGCTTCTCGAGCCGCGCGGTCAGCCAGTCGACGACCGCGAACACCAGCGGGTTGAGCATGATCGAGAAGATCGCGCCGGCCAGGATCAGGTCGCGGCCGGCCTTCGGCAGCAGATTGAGCGCAACGCCGAGCTCCGCCAGGATGAAGGAGAATTCGCCGATCTGGGCGAGGCTCGCCGAGATCATCAAGGCGGTTGCCATCGGATGACGGAACAGCACGACGATCAAGAGCGCAGCGAGCGACTTGCCGACCACGATGACGAACAACGTCGCGAGAAACGGCCACGGCTCGCGCACCACGCTGAGCGGATCGAACAGCATGCCGACCGAGACGAAGAACAGCACCGCGAATGCGTCGCGCAGCGGCAGGGTCTCCTGGGCAGCGCGCTGGCTCAGCGGCGATTCCCGCAGCATCATCCCGGCGAAGAAGGCGCCGAGCGCAAGCGACACCCCGAACAGCTTGGTCGCGCCGAACGCGATGCCAAGCGCGATCGCGAGCACGGCCAGCCGGAACAGCTCGCGCGACCCGGTATGCGCGATGTAGTGCAGGGCCCACGGGATCAACCGCCGTCCGACCACCAGCATCAGCGCGATGAACACGGCGATCTTGATCAGCGTCAGCACCAGCACGCCGGTCAGCCCGAGGCCGAAGCGGGTGGCGAGCGGGTCGGAGGTGAGTGCCGCGCCATCGCCGCCCTGGAAGCTCGCCACCGCCGGGAACAGCACCAGCGCGAGCACCATGGCGAGGTCCTCGACGATCAGCCAGCCGACCGCGATCTTGCCGCGTTCGGTGTCCATCAGGCGGCGCTCCTGCAGCGCGCGCAACAGCACGACGGTACTTGCGACCGACAGCGCGAGCCCGAACACCAGGCCCGCGCCGACGGTCCAGCCCATCACCAGCGCGAGGCCGAGGCCCAACAGTGTGGCGACCGCAATCTGCGCAATCGCGCCGGGCACCGCGATCGCGCGCACCGACAACAGATCGTTCAGCGAGAAATGCAGGCCGACGCCGAACATCAGGAGGATGATACCGAGCTCGGCAAGCTCGGTCGCGAGCGCTTGATCGGCGACGAAGCCGGGTGTGAACGGACCCACGGCGACGCCCGCGATGAGATAACCGACCAGTGGCGGAACCCGAAAGCGCTGGGCGATGGTTCCGAAGACGAAGGCGAGTCCGAGGCCCGCGACGACGGTCGCGATCAGAGGTGTGTCATGCGGCATTTCGCCTTGTCGCACAGCATGGTTGGCGGTGCACCGCGACCATTTGAGGCGCGGCATTCCGCGCGCGGAACTGTGATCTATTGCTCATGACGTGAGCATATGATCTCATGTCGGAATGGATCCGCGGCTGCCCAAGACCGATCTGGTCATCTTCGACTGTGACGGCGTGCTCGTCGACAGCGAGGAGTTGAGCTGCCGCTGCCTCGCCGAGGCGATGGCGAAGGCCGGCATCGAGATGAGCACCGAACGGGCGCTCGAACTCTTTCTCGGGCGCAGCACCACGGCCTTGGTCGAGTATTGCCGGGGCGTGGGCAAACCGTTGCCCGCGACTTTCCTGCCTGAATTGGCGCACCAGGTGCACGAGACCTTCCGCGCGCAGCTCAAGCCGATCGTCGGCATCGCCGCTGTGCTCGCGGAATTGCATCTGCCGTGTTGTGTCGCCTCATCGAGTGATCTCGAGCGGGTGAAGTATTCGCTGGAGCTGACCGGTCTTGCGTCGAACTTCGGGCCGCGGCTCTACACCGCGCAGATGGTCGAGCACGGCAAGCCGGCGCCGGATCTGTTCCTGTTTGCCGCCGGCAAAATGGGAGCCGATCCGCGCCGCACGCTGGTCATCGAGGACAGCGTCAGCGGGGTAACGGCGGCAAAGGCCGCCGGCATGAAAGTGTGGGGATTTGTCGGCGGCGCCCACTATCGGTCGATGGACGGCAGTGCTCTGCTGAAGCAGGCCGGGGCGGATCGAATCTTCGCCGCGATGACGGATTTCTGGAACGAAGGCTGACGCACGATCATGGCTGCGCCCGACAACGAAAAGTCTCGCCTTGACGATGCGGCGCGCGCCGGCTGGCTGTATTTCATCGCGGGCCACACCCAGGACGAGATTGCAAAAATGCTGCAGGTGTCGCGCGCCTCGGCGCAGCGCCTGGTGTCGCTGTGTCTTGCCGAGCGGCTGATCACGTTTCGTCTCGAGCACCCCATTGCGGCCTGCATGGAGCTGGCATCGCGGCTGAAGGCGCGGTTCGATCTGGTGCATTGCGACGTCGTGCCATCGGATCCGGCGGCGCCGCTGTCGAATGCAGGGATCGCCGAACGCAGCGCCAATCTGCTGGAGCTGACGCTGCGCTCGGAGACGCCGGTGATCGTGGCGCTCGGCACCGGCCGCGCGGTGCGCGCCGCGGTCGAGCGGGTCTCGCCGATCGAGCGGCCCGATCATCAGATCGTCTCGCTGGTCGGCAACATCTCCGCCGACGGCTCGGCGAGCTTCTACGATACGGTGGGGCGGCTCGCCGACCGCACCGGCGCGCGGCATTACCCGATGCCGCTGCCGTTCCTGATGTCGAGCGAGGACGAGCGCAACCGCATGATCCGGATCGATCCGATCGCGCGGGTGAGGGCGGTCGCCGCCAAGGCCGATCTGCGCCTGATCGGCATCGGCCAGATGGACCAGAAGGCCCAGGTCCATGTCGACGGATTCGTCACCCGCGAAGAGCTTTTGGAGATGATGCGGCTCGGCGCGGTCGGCGAGGTGACGGGCTGGGCCTATGACGCCAGGGGTCGCCTGATCAAGGGCGGCACCAACAAGCGCCTGACCAGCATTCCGCCGCAGATCCCCGCGGTATCGACCACGATCGCCGCGGCCGTCGGCGCCGCCAAGGTGCCGTCGATCAAGGCCGCGCTGGCGGGCCGGGTGATCAACGGCCTCATTACGGATGAGGCCACCGCACGCGCCGTTTTGGATCGCTAGGCGCGTTCTTCGCTTCCGCAAAAACCTCCATTCCAGGCTGTGTTGGAACCCGCAATCGCGCGGGACGGCGCACCGGCGTGCTTGACAAATTTTAACGACGGGATGAACATACGCTCAACACGTGGGCATATGCTCAACGTGACATAAGGGAGGTCACCTTGAAAAACGTCCTTTGCGCCGTTGCGGGCGCGGCTGCTCTTTTGATCTCTGCCCCCTCGATCGCCCAGACCACGCTGACGGTGGCGACCGTCAACAACAGCGACATGATCCGCATGCAGGGGCTCACCAGCGAATTCACCGCGAAGAACCCCGACATATCAGTGAAATGGGTGACGCTCGAGGAGAACGTGCTGCGCCAGCGCGTGACCACCGACATCGCCACCAAGGGCGGCCAGTTCGACGTGCTCACCATCGGCACCTACGAGGTGCCGATCTGGGCCAAGAAGAGCTGGCTGGTGCCGCTCGACAAGCTCGGCGCCGACTACGACGTCAACGACCTGCTGCCGAAGATCAAGGATGCGGTCTCGGTCGACGGCAAGCTCTATGCCGCGCCGTTCTACGGCGAGAGCTCGATGGTGATGTATCGCACCGACCTGTTCGACAAGGCCGGCTTGAAGATGCCGGAAAGCCCGACCTGGGACTTCGTGGTCGATGCCGCCAAGAAGCTGACCGACAAGGCCGGCGGCGTCTACGGCATCTGCCTGCGCGGCAAGGCCGGCTGGGGCGAGAACATGGCGTTCCTGACCGCGATGTCCAACTCGTTCGGCGCGCGCTGGTTCGACGAGAAGTGGGAGCCGCAGTTCAATTCGCCGGAATGGAAGAAGACGCTCACGACCTATGTCGACCTGATGAAGCAGGCCGGACCTCCCGGTGCCTCGTCCAACGGCTTCAACGAGAACCTCGCGCTGTTCAGCGCCGGCAAATGCGCGATGTGGATCGACGCCACGGTGGCGGCGTCCATGGTGACCAACCCGAAGGATTCCAAGGTTGCCGACAAGGTCGGCTTCGCGCTGGCGCCGAACACCGGGCTCGGCAAGAACGCCAACTGGCTGTGGGCGTGGAGTCTCGCGGTTCCTGCCGGCTCGAAGAAGGTCGAGGCGGCCGAGAAGTTCATCGCCTGGGCGACCAGCAAGGATTACACCAAGCTCGTCGCCGCGAAGGACGGCTGGTCCAACGTGCCGCCCGGCACGCGCACGTCACTGTACAAGAATCCCGACTATCTGAAGGTCGCGCCCTTCGCCAAGCTGACGCTGGCCTCGATCGATGCCGCCGATCCGAACAAGCCGACGGTGAAGCCGGTGCCTTACGTGGGCGTGCAGTATGCGGCGATCCCTGAATTCCAGGGCATCGGCACCCAGGTGGGGCAGCAGTTCTCGGCCGCGTTGTCCGGCTCGACCACCGTCGATGCGGCGCTCACCGCTGCGCAGTCCGTGACCGAGCGCGAGATGAAGCGCGCGGGCTACATCAAGTAGAACGCCCCAAGACCAAAGCCAGGGCGTGACGAACGCCTTGGCCGCCCGACCAGCTCAAACCTCCCGGGCTGGGCCACTCGCGACCATCCTGTCCCGCAGCGGGATGGTCGCTCCTTTCCTTAAGAAGGAGGCGGGGATGGCGACCCAGCAGACCCAACTGCTCGCACGCACGCTGCTCACGCCCGCGGTGGCGCTGCTGTTCATCTGGATGATCGTGCCGCTGGCGCTCACGATCTACTTCGCGACCCTGCACTACAATCTGCTCGATCCCGGCTCCGAATCCTTCGTCGGGCTGGAGAACTTCCGCTACTTCCTCACCGATCCGGCCTTCCTCGCCTCGCTGCAGAACACGCTGGTGCTGGTCGGCTCGGTGCTCGCGATCACGATCATCCTCGGCGTGCCGCTGGCGCTGTTGCTCGACCAGCAGGTGGTCGGGCTCTCGATCGTCCGGTTGATGGTGATCGCGCCGTTCTTCGTGATGCCGACGGTGAGCGCGCTGGTCTGGAAGAACCTGTTGATGCATCCGGTGTCGGGACTGTTCGCCTGGATCGCGCATCTGTTCGGGCTGCCGGCAATCGACTGGTTCAACGATGCACCGCTGTTCTCGGTGATCCTGATCGTCTCCTGGCAGTGGCTGCCGTTCGCGACGTTAATCCTGCTCACCGCGCTGCAATCGCTCGATGAGGAGCAAAAGGAGGCGGCCGAGATGGACGGCGCGAGCGCGATCTCGACCTTCATCTACATCACGCTGCCGCATCTGGCGCGTCCGATCACGGTGGTGATCCTGATCGAGACCATCTTCCTGCTCACGGTGTTCGCCGAGATCTTCGTCACCACCGGCGGCGGCCCCGGCCTGCAGACCACCAACATCGCCTTCCTGATCTACTCTCAGGCGCTGATCCAGTACGACGTCGGCAGCGCCTCGGCCGGCGGCCTGGTCGCGGTGGTGCTCGCCAACATCGTTGCGTTCTTCCTCGTTCGTATCGTCGGCCGGAATCTGGAGGCGTAACGTCATGGCGCGGATGGTCACGACACGGAACAAGGTGATCTCGACGGCGGCGGCCTGGCTGGTCGGCTTCCTGATCTTCTTCCCGATCCTCTGGATGGTGCTGGCGAGCTTCAAGACCGAGCTTGAAGCCTTCGCGATCCCGCCGTCGTTCCTGTTCTTCCACTGGACGACGGAGAACTACGTCACGGTGCAGGAGCGCAGCGACTACCTCCACCATGCGCTCAACTCGATCATCATCGCCGGCGGGTCGACCTTGATCGCGATGCTGATCGCGATTCCGGCGGCGTGGTCGATGGCGTTCTCGCCGACCAAGCGGACCAAGGATGTGCTGCTCTGGATGCTCTCCACCAAGATGATGCCGCCGGTCGGCGTGCTGGTGCCGATCTACCTGATCTACCGGACGTTCGGCCTGCTCGATACCCGAAGTGGCCTGATCTTCATCCTGTGCCTCGGCAATCTGCCGATCGTGATCTGGATGCTGTTCACCTATTTCAAGGAGATCCCGAAGGACATCCTCGAGGCGGCGCGGATGGACGGCGCCACGATCGGGCGCGAGCTGATCTATGTGCTGACGCCGATGGCGGTGCCGGGGCTCGCCTCGACCTTGCTGCTCAATCTGATCCTGGCGTGGAACGAGGCGTTCTGGACCCTCAATTTGTCGACCCTCGAGGCCGCGCCGCTCACCGTGTTCATCGCATCCTATTCCAGCCCGGAAGGATTGTTCTGGGCGAAATTGTCGGCGGCGTCGACGCTCGCGATCGCGCCCATTCTCGTGCTCGGCTGGTTCAGTCAGCGGCAGCTCGTCCGCGGCCTGACCTTCGGCGCGGTCAAGTAGCAGAAAGGCTTTCGCCATGGGTCAGATTACACTGCAGGGTGTGCAAAAATCGTTCGGGCCGGTTCACATCATCAAGGGCGCCGACCTCGAGATCACTGACGGCTCCTTTGTCGTCTTCGTCGGTCCGTCGGGCTGCGGCAAGACCACGCTGCTGCGGCTGATCGCGGGGCTCGAGGATGTCACCGGCGGCGCCATCCTGATCGACGGACGCAACGTGGTCGATGTGCCGCCGGCCAAGCGCGGGCTGTCGATGGTGTTCCAGTCCTACGCGCTCTATCCGCATATGAGCGTGCGCGGCAACATCGCGTTCGGCTTGAAAATGGCCGGGGTCGCCAAGGACGAGATCAACCGCAAGGTCGAAGCCGCCGCGGCTACCCTCAACCTGACGCCCTACCTCGAGCGCAAGCCGCGCGAGCTCTCCGGCGGCCAGCGCCAGCGGGTCGCGATCGGGCGTGCCATCGTGCGCGAGCCGAAGGCGTTCCTGTTCGACGAGCCGCTGTCGAACCTCGACGCCGCGCTGCGGGTACAGATGCGGCTCGAGGTGACGCGATTGCAGAAGCAGCTCGGCACCACGGCGATCTACGTCACCCACGACCAGGTCGAGGCTATGACCATGGCCGACAAGATCGTGGTGCTGAACGGCGGCAAGATCGAGCAGTATGGTTCGCCGCTCGAGCTCTATGAGAAGCCTAACAACCTGTTCGTTGCAGGCTTCATCGGCTCGCCGAAGATGAATTTCGTCACCGGCGAGCTCGCAAAGCAGCAGGGCGCGACCACCATCGGGGTGCGGCCCGAGCATTTGAAGGTCGAGCGCGACGGGCAGGGCGGCTGGCAGGGGACGGTGGCGGTCGCCGAGCATCTCGGCAGCGACACCTTTCTCTATGTCGATGCTGCGGCGTTGGGAATGCTGACCGCGCGCTATGTCGGCGAGCTCGACCTGCATCCCGGCGATCGCGTGTCGCTGATCCCGGATCCGGCACGCATCCATCGTTTCGACGACAGCGGAAAATCGATCCACGGGTAAGGCATGGACATCCTCCGCAGTTGATCTCGCTCTGGCCGGGGCGGTACGCCCGCGAAAATGCGGGCTCTAGGCAAAGGAAGAAGAAAATGTATCTCGAGAAATTCAGGCTCGGCGGCAAGACCGCCATCATCACCGGCGCCGGTCAGGGCATCGGACTCGCCTGCGCCGAGGCGCTCGCGGAAGCCGGCGCCAAGGTCATCATCGGCGACCGCGACGCCAAGGTCGCCAATGACGCGCAGGCGGCGCTGAAGGCTAAGGGCTTCGACGCCGATATCGCGCTGATGGACGTGACGGATTCCGGGCGCGTCTCGGCGGTCGCCGACGAGCTGGTGCGCAAGTACGGCAAGGTCGACATCCTCGTCAACAATGCCGGTATCGCGCGCAGCGAGACGCCGGCCGAGACCGTGACCGACGAGCATTGGCTCAACGTCATCGACGTCAATCTGAATGGCACCTTCTGGTGCTGCCGCGCGTTCGGCAATCACATGCTGAAGGCGAAGTCCGGCACCATCGTCAATGTCGGCTCGATGTCCGGCTTCATCGTCAACAAGCCGCAGGAGCAGTGCTTCTACAACGCCTCCAAGGCCGCGGTGCATCACTTGACCAAATCGCTCGCGGCCGAATGGGGCGCGCGCGGGGTCCGCGTCAACGCCGTGGCGCCGACCTATATCGAGACCCCGCTGAACGCCTTTGTGAAGAACAGCCCCCGAATGTACGACGCCTGGATCGGTGGAACCCCGATGGCGCGGATGGGGCAGGTCGATGAAATCGCCTCCGTGGTGCTGTTTCTGGCCTCCGAGGCGGCGAGCCTGATGACCGGAAGCATCGTTCTGGTCGATGGCGGCTACACTTGCTGGTAAGCTCGCGCCGGAAATAACGGAGCGGCCATGCGGCAAGCCTATATCGGGGTGGACGTCGGGAGCACCAGCGCCCGGGCGGGGGTATTCGACGAGGCCGGCAAGCTGTTGGGTTCGGCCCGGCATCCGATCCGGGTCTGGCATGAGCCCGGCGACATCGTCGAGCAATCGTCCGATGACATCTGGGCGGCCTGCGTCGCCTCCGTGCGTAACGCGATGCGGGAGGCGGCGGTCGCGGCCGAACACGTCAAGGGCATCGGCTTCGACGCGACCTGCTCGCTGGTCGTCCTCGACCAAGCAGGCCGGCCGCTCACCGTCAGCCCGTCCGGCGATCCCGCGCGCAATGTTGTGGTCTGGATGGACCACCGCGCGATGGACGAGACCGAATTCGTCAACGCGACCGGCGACCGCGTGCTGCGCTATGTCGGCGGCGCCATCTCGCCGGAGATGGAGATCCCGAAGATCCTCTGGCTGAAGCGGCATCTGCCCGCGACCTTCGAGGCCGCCGGTCACTTCTTCGACCTCGCCGACTATCTCTCGTTCCGCGCCTCCGGCTCGCTGGCGCGCTCGACCTGCACGGTCACCTGCAAATGGACCTATGTGGCCGGTGAGGGCGGCTGGAGCGAATCTTTCCTGAAGCGCGTCGGGCTCGAGGCGCTCGCTGCGGATCGCTTTGCCCGGATCGGGACCGAGATCGTGCCGCCGGGCTCGCCGCTCGGCCGCGGTTTGTCGGAAGATGCCGCGCGCGATCTCGGCCTGGTGCCGGGAACCGCGGTCGGCGCCTCGCTGATCGATGCCCATGCCGGCGGCGTCGGCGCGATCGGCGGCCGTGACGGCTCAGGCGCCGACGTCGATGTCTGCCAGCGGCTCGCCTACATCATGGGAACGTCGGCCTGCATCATGGCGACGACGGTCGATCCTTGCTTCGTGCCCGGCGTCTGGGGCCCGTATTTCGAAGGCATGGTGCCGGGCTTCTGGCTGAACGAGGGCGGTCAATCCGCGGCAGGGGCCGCGATCGATCATCTGCTCAAATCGCATCCGGCGCATGCCGAGGTCTTGCTTGCCGCGAAGAACGACGGCGTCGATGTCATCGAGTACCTCGAAAAGCGCATCCTGGCGCGCAGCGGCAATGCCGGCGCGGCAGCACTGCTCGCGCGCAACGTTCATGTCCTGCCGGAATTCCTTGGCAACCGTTCGCCCTATGCCGATCCCGGCTCGCGCGCCGTGATCGCGGGGCTCGATCTCGACACCGATGTGTCGGCGCTGGAGCGGTTGTTCATCGCCGGCCTGTGCGGGCTGGCCTATGGGCTTGCCGACGTCATCGAGGCGCTGCAGGCCCACGGCGTCAGTGGCAAGACCATCGTGATCGGCGGCGGCGCGAGCCGCAGCCCCCTGGTGCGCCAGATCATGGCCGACACCACCGGCTACACAGTGGCGTTGCCGCAGACGCAAGAACCCGTCTTGCTCGGCGCCGCGATGCTGGGCGCGGTCGCCAGTGGTGCGCACAATTCGATCAATGCGGCGATGGCCGGCATGTCGGCGCTAGGGCGGTTGAGCGAGCCGACCAGGCCCGAACTGGCCGATTTCCACCGCAACAAGCGCGGCGTGCACAAGATGCTGCGTCAGCTTGATCGCGACAGCCGCGAGGCGATGAAACGGGCGCCCGGTGCGGCGCCGGGTTGAGGTGTTTGCATGCTGCTGAGTTGCGGAGATGCGCTGATCGATTTCCTGCCGTCGCGGACGGCGGATGGACGCGAGGCCCTGACGCCGGCGGCCGGCGGCTCCTGCCTCAACATCGCGATCGGCAACGCCCGGCTCGATGTTCCCACCGGCTTTGTCGGCGGCATCTCGACCGATACCTTCGGCAGGATGATCGCCGATCACGCCGCGGCATCCGGCGTCGATCTCAGCCGCGCGACGCGCAGCGACTGCCAGGCGACGCTCGCCTTTGCGCGCGTGACCGGCACCGAGACGCAATACGCTTTCTATGACGCGGACACCGCATCGCGGAACTGGACCTACCGGCGCGAGGCGATTGCGCTTGACGGCGTCACATGCCTTCACACCGGCTCGACCACGCTGGTCCATGACAAGGGCGCGGCCGAGACGCTGGCCTTCATCGAAGATGCGCGGGCGAAGGTGACGATCTCGCTCGATCCGAATTGCCGGCCGAACCTTGTCAAGGACAAGGATGCCTATCGCGCCCGCATGCTGGCGTTCTGTGGCAAGGCCGACATTGTAAAAATGTCCGACGTCGACTTCGCCTATCTGTTCGGTGATGAGGCCTATGCTGCGCGGGCCGAGGCGCTGCTGTCCGGCGGGGCGTCGCTCGTCGTCATTACGCGCGGCAATGATGGCGCCTCTGCCTGGCATCGTGAGGCCGGATCGATCGAGGTCGCGTCGCCGGCCGTAAAGGTCGTGGATACGATCGGCGCCGGCGACAGTTTTCAGGCCGCGCTGCTCGCCGCATTGCATCGATTGAACGGGATCGAGCGGCAGCAATTGCGGGAGATCAGCGCGGCCGAGCTCACACGCGCGCTGTCGTTTGCCTGCAAATGCGCCGCTTTCACCTGCACGCGCGCGGGCGCCGATCCGCCGCGGAGCCGGGAATTGCCCGCGGACACTTGGTAGCCCGTCGCGCCGCGTGCCGCCATGCGCATAAGACGATAGACTTGCGACACGCCGCACGGCACGATGCTCAGCGTCGACCACGTCTGACGCGAGCGCTTTGTCCCGATGAGCGAAGATCTTTGCTTACTGCCTGCCGTTGAGCTTCGTGCGCGCATCGCCCGCAAGGAGGTCTCTCCCGTCGAGCTCACCGCCGCGGTGCTCGCCCGCGCCGAGCGGCTGCAGCCTGAGCTGAATTGCTTCATCACGCTGTGCGCCGACGAGGCGATGGCGCAGGCGAAGGTCGCGGAACGCCAGGTCATGGCCGGTGAACCGCTCGGCCTGCTGCACGGTATCCCTTTCACGGTGAAAGACATCGTCAGCACCAAAGGCGTACGCACGACCTTCGGCGCGGTGCCGTACCGGAACAATGTGCCCGATCATGACGCCGTGGCGGTAGCCCGGCTCCGTGCGCAGGGCGGAATATTGATCGGCAAGACCACGACGCCGGAGTTCGGCAGCAAGTGCCTGACCGATTCGCCGCTGTTCGGCCGCACCCGCAATGCGTGGAGTGCCGAGCGCTCCTGCGGCGGCTCCAGCGGCGGCGCGGCGGTGGCGGTCGCGAGCGGCATCGCGCCGCTGGCGGTTGCGACCGACGGCGGCGGCTCGACCCGGATTCCCGCCGCCTGCAACGGGGTGGTCGGGATCAAGCAGAGCAACGGCGTGATCCCGCACAGCCAGGTGCAAGACGCGTTCGGCAACCAGACCTATGTCACGCCGACCACCCGCACCGTCGCCGATACCGCGCTGATGATGCAGGCGATGGCCGGCGAGGATCCGTCAGATCCCTGGTCGATCGGCGTGCCGGTGCCGGGTTATCTCGACCGTGCGGCGCCGCGCGGTGATCTCAGGGGGAGGCGGGTGCTGTTCTGCCTGTCGCCGCCGGGCCGCCCGGTGACATCAGACGTCGCCGCTGGCTTCAAGGCGAGCCTCGACCGGCTGGCCAGCCTCGGCGCGGAACTCGAGGAGTTTCCCGGCGACGGCTTCGACGTCGAGCCGATCTGGCGTGCCATCAATCACACCGTCTGGCGCACGCGCTTCGAGAAGCTCGCGGCCGATCATCCCGATGACCTCAGCCCGGCCTTCCTGAAGCAACTCGCACTCGCCGCAAAGGTGAGCGGCGTCGACTACCAGCAGGCGATGTTCGACCGCACCGCGCTGTTCCGCCGCGTGCAGTCGCTGTTCGCGCGTGGCGACTTGCTCGCGATGCCGACGCTGACCCGCACGGCGCTGCCGATCGATCAGGATCTGTTCGGCACCATCGACATCGACGGCCAGAGCTTCGACAGCGTCCGGCCGCACTGGTTTCCCTGGACGATGCTGTTCAACATGACCGGGCATCCCGCGATCAGCATTCCCTCGGGCTTCGGCCGCGACGGCCTGCCGATCGGCCTGCATCTGGTCGGCCGCTTCCGGGCCGATGCGGACCTGCTGCGCGTTGCAGCGCTGTTCGAAGAGGCGAGCGATCTGCTCGGCCGCTGGCCGGCGCTGAAATCATGAATGACGCGGCGAAGGGCTTGCATTCGTTCGCGAACATGTTGAAACCTGCGGCCTGTTCCTTACCCTTCGGGCGGGCATGAGCGTATTCTTCCTGCGGCGGATCCTGACCCTGGTGGCGACACTGTTCGCGGCCTCGCTGATCATTTTCCTGGTGCTCGACGCGCTGCCGGGCAATGCCGCGCAGATGCTGATGGGCGCCGACGCCTCGCCCGATGCGGTGCGCGCGCTGACCGTCAAGCTCGGGCTCGACCAGCCGCTCACCGTTCGCTATTTGCTGTGGATCAAGGGCATGGCGGTCGGCGATCTCGGCAACAGCTATGTCTATGGCACGCCGGTGGCCGGCCTGATCGCGGAGCGGCTGGTGCTGACGATCCCGCTCGCGATCATGTCGATGCTGATCACCGTGGTGCTGGCGCTGTCCGCCGGCATCTACACCGCGGCCAACCACAACAAGCTCGGCGATGTCGGCGTGATGTCGCTGACCCAGATCGGCATCGCGCTGCCGAATTTCTGGTTCGCAATCCTCCTGATCCTGCTGTTCTCGGTGAAGCTGCAATTGCTGTCCGCCGGCGGATTCGCCGGCTGGGATGACGGCATCTGGGCGGGGATTCGCTCGCTACTGCTGCCCGCGATTTCGCTTGCCGTGGTGCAGGCCGCGATCCTGGCCCGCGTCACCCGCTCTGCGGTGCTGGAGGTGCTGCGCGAGGATTTCGTCCGCACCGCGCGCGCCAAGGGGCTCGGCAAGCGCGAGGTGTTGTGGCGCCATGTGCTGCGCAACGCCATGATCCCGGTCATGACTGTCATGGGCCTGCAATTCGCCAATCTGCTGGCCGGCACCATCGTGATCGAGAACGTCTTCTATCTGCCGGGCCTCGGCCGGCTGATCTTCCAATCGATCGCCAACCGCGACCTGATCGTGGTGCGCAACTGCGTGATGCTGCTCGCCGCGATGGTCGTGACAGTCAATTTCGTGGTCGATGTGCTCTATGCCTTCATCGATCCGCGCATCAAGGTCGCCAACCTGTGAGCGCGCCGCTGACCGCATCCGCCACAGCGCCGATCGCACCGGGGGCGAGGCCTGTGACCGGCTTCTGGCGCCGCGCGCTGCGCCATCGCAGCTTCGTGCTTGGTGCGGTGCTCAGCCTGCTCGTGCTCGGCGCGGCGCTGCTGTCGCTGGTCTGGACGCCGTGGTCTGCTTACGACATCGACGTGGCCTCGAAGCTGCACCCGCCGTCGGCGGCGCACTGGCTCGGCACCGACGTGCTCGGCCGCGACATCGTCTCGCTGCTGCTGGTCGGCGCGCGCTCCACCATCATGGTCGGCGTCATCGCTGTCGGCATCGGCCTGACCTTCGGCGTTGGCCTCGGTCTGATCGCGGCTGCCCGCAAGGGCTGGACCGAGGAGCTCATCATGCGGATGAGCGACTTCACCTTCGCTTTCCCGGCAGTGCTGTCGGCCATCATGCTCGCCGCCGTCGCGGGCCCCGGCATGGTGACCTCGATCACCGCGATCGGCATCTTCCAGATCCCGACCTTCGTCCGCGTCACCCGCGGCTCGGCCAATGCGATCTGGGCCCGCGAATTCGTGCTGGCCGCGCGCGCCGCGGGCAAGGGCTCCTTCCGCATCACGATCGAGCACGTGCTGCCGAACATCCTGTCGATCCTGATCGTGCAGGCGACGATCCAGTTTGCGCTCGCGATCCTCGCCGAGGCCGCGCTGTCCTATCTCGGGCTCGGCACCCAGCCGCCGCAGCCATCCTGGGGCCGCATGCTCAATGATGCGCAGACGCTGCTGTTCCAGTCGCCGATGCTCGCGGTCTATCCCGGTGTTGCGATCGCGATCGCGGTGCTCGGGCTCAACCTGCTCGGCGACGGCTTGCGTGATCTGCTTGATCCCCGTCTGGCGCGGGAGCGTTGAGCATGGCTGACACAGGCGCGCCGCTGATCGAGGTGAAGGACCTGGGCGTCCGGCTCAACACCAGCCGCGGCCCGGCGCAGGCCGTCCGCGGCGTCAGCTTTGCGCTTCGCCGCGGCGAGACGCTCGGGCTGGTCGGCGAATCCGGTTGCGGCAAGTCGGTCACCGCACTGGCCCTGATGGGGCTGCTGCCCGACAGCGCCGTGATCAGCGGCAGCATCCGGCTCGATGGCGCGGAACTCGTCGGACTGCCGGATGCGGCCTATTGCAAGCTGCGCGGCAACCGCATCAGCATGATCTTCCAGGAGCCGATGACCGCGCTCAATCCGATGCACACGATCGGGCATCAGGTCGCCGAGCCGCTGCGGCGTCACACCGGCGTCTCGGCAACCGAAGCGCGGCAGGAAGCCATCGCCCTGCTCGATCGCGTCGGGCTACCCGATGCGGCGAAGCGGGTCGATGCCTATCCGCACCAGTTTTCCGGCGGCCAGCGCCAGCGCATCACGATCGCGATGGCGCTGGCCTGCCAGCCCGATGTGCTGATCGCCGATGAGCCGACCACGGCCCTCGACGTCACGATCCAGGGCCAGATCCTCGATCTGATCGCCGATCTCGTCGCGGAACGCGGCATGTCGATGATCCTGATCTCGCACGATCTCGGCGTGATCGCCGAGAATGTCGAGCGCATGATGGTGATGTATGGCGGCACCGTGGTCGAAAGCGGCGCCACGGATGCCGTGTTCACCCGGATGGGCCATCCCTATACGCAGGGCCTGTTCCGCGCCCGCCCGCGGCTTGGCGCGCGCAAGGGGACGCGGCTCACGACCATCGCCGGCACCGTGCCGGAGCTGGCCGACTTGCCCGCGGGATGCACCTTCGCCGATCGTTGCGCGATCGTGGAAGGACGTTGCCGCGCGGCGCTGCCGGCTGTCGTCGATGTCGGCGGAAGCCATGGCGTGCGCTGCATCAGGACGGACGTCTCGATGGCGGCCGGGGGCATCGGCGCATGACCGTGCTCGATCAGCCCCGGTCCGCGTCCGCGACGCCGCTGCTCGAGGTGACGGATCTCGCGCAACGCTACACGCTGCCGCGTGAAAGTCTGTTCAAGCCGGCGACGCAGGTGCACGCGCTCAACGGCGTCACAGCGCGGGTCAAGCCAGGCAAGAGCCTCGGCGTCGTCGGCGAGTCCGGGTCGGGCAAATCGACGTTTGCCCGGCTGGCGATGGCGCTGGAGCGGCCGACATCGGGCACGGTGTCGTTGCTGGGCCGCGACCTCAACCGGATGCCGCCGGACGAACTGCGCCACGCGCGCCGCGATTTCCAGATGGTGTTCCAGGATCCCTACGGCTCGCTCGATCCGCGGCAGACCATCGCGCGGATCGTTGCCGAGCCGTTGACCGCGCTCGGGCGGATCGATCGCGGCAGCCTGCGCGAGCGTGTCGCCAAGGTGCTGCGGCAGGTCGGATTGCGCGATGCCGACATGGACAAGTTTCCGCATGAATTCTCCGGCGGCCAGCGCCAGCGCATCGCGATTGCGCGGGCGCTGATCACCCAGCCGAAGCTGATCGTCGCCGATGAGCCGGTCTCGGCGCTCGACGTCTCGGTGCAGGCGCAGGTGCTCAATCTGATGCAGGACCTGCAGGACGAGTTCGGTCTGAGCTACATCCTGATCAGCCATGACCTCGCCGTTGTCGATCTGCTCTGCGACGAGATCGCGGTGATGTATCTCGGGCGGATCGTCGAGCAGGGGCGGCCCGCCGATCTGTTCGCCCACAGCGCCCATCCCTATACGCGCGCGCTGCTGGATGCGGTTCCGCGCGCCCGGGCCGGTCGCGTCCGGCGCCGCCGCGGCGCGCAGGCGATCGGTTCGCAGGCGTCGGCTGCGGCCGGTTGTCCCTACGCGCCGCGCTGTCCCCTGGCCGACCAGCATTGTCGCGAGGCCGCGCCTGCGCTACGCAGCGTCGGAGACGCCCATCTGGCGGCCTGCCATTACGCCGAAGCCGTGATGGCGCTGCCGCCGGTGGCCGCGGAGGCCGGTTAGTCTATTGTGCGGGACCAGCCCAGGCTGATGAAAGAGCACGTCCGGGGAGCAGACCAATGTTGAGGAAATTGTGCATCGTCGCGACCGCTGTCGCGCTCGCCGCAGCGCCGCTGCCGAGCCTCGCGCAGGGCAAGAAGGACAGCGTCGTGATGGGCATGACGCTGGAGCCGCCGGGACTCGATCCCACCAACGCGGCGGCCGCGGCGATCGCCGAAGTCACGCTCTACAACGTCTATGAGACGCTGACCAAGATCAACGAGGACGGCTCGGTGTCGCCGCTGCTCGCCGAGAGCTGGCAAGCCTCGCCCGATCTCAAGACCTACACCTTCAAGCTCCGCAAGGGCGTCAAATTCCACAACGGTGAGCCGTTCGATTCCGCGGCGGTCAAGTTTACGTTCGACCGCGCCGCGGCGCCAACCTCGACCAACAAGGACAGGAGCCTGTACCAGGCGTTCGCGTCGGTGACGGCGCCGGACCCGGAGACGATCGTTGTCGCGCTGAAGTATTCCGAGCCGAACCTGCCGTTCCTGCTCGGTCAGGCGTCGGGCTCGATCGTCGAGCCGAAGAGCGCGCCGACCGATGTGACGCAGCCGGTCGGCACCGGACCCTACACGCTCGGCAGCTGGGCCAAGGGTTCGTCGATCACGCTGGTCAAATGGCCGGAGTATCGCAACGCCGCCGCGATCAAGCTCGTCAAGGTGACGATCCGCTTCATCGGCGATCCCGCCGCGCAGGTCGCGGCGCTGCTGTCGGGTGACGTCGACGCCTTTCCGCGGGTTGCGGCGGCGCGCAGCCTGGCGCAGTTCAAGGCCGATCCGCGCTTCAATGTGCTGATCGGCGGCTCGCGAACAAAAACCATCGTCGGCATCAACGAGCGCAAGAAGCCGCTCGACGACGTCCGCGTTCGCCGCGCCATCCTGGCCGCGATCGACCGCAAGGCGATGATCGACGGTGCGGTCGACGGCTTCGGCACGCCGATCGGCAGCTTCTACACGCCGGGATCGCTCGGCTATGTCGATACCACCGGCATCAACCCCTACGATCCTGAACTGGCCAAGAAGCTGCTGGTAGAGGCCGGCGTCAAGACGCCGCTCGAGCTCAGCCTCAAGCTGCCGCCGCCGTCCTACGCGCGGCAGGGCGGCGAGGTCCTCGCGGCCCAGCTCGCCAAGGTCGGCATTGTTGCCAAGATCGAGAACGTCGAATGGGCGCAATGGCTGTCGCAGGTCTTCACCGGCCCGCACAATTACGACCTCACCATCGTCGCGCATGTCGAGCCGTTCGACCTCGTGAAGCTGACCGAGCCGGATTACTATCTCGGCTACAAGTCCGAGGCGTTCAACGCGCTCTATCAGCAGATCATGGCGACGCCCGACGAGGCCGGCCGCGCGAAGCTGCTCGGCGACGCGCAGCGGATGCTGGCAACCGATGCGGTCGCCGGCTTCCTGTTCCAGCCGCAATTGATCACGATCGCCAGCAAGAAGCTGAAGGGCGTGTGGAAAGACGTGCCGCAGTTCGAGAATGATTTCTCGACCTGGGCTTGGGAGTAATTCTGGTAGAAGGCGATCGCGCCGGCGGAGACCAATGGCCTCAGCCGGCGCCGCACCTCGCGCGACGCCGTCGCTTGACGCTTAGTCTCATTTTGCGTGCTGCGCCTGCGAAGGCGAATGTGTCCGGCGATGCGCGAAGGCGCCGGAAGCCACCGATATTGCTCAGGTTGATGCAAGCCCGCGGTCGCAGCACTTCGGGCGCGCGAACGCATGCGGTTCCGGCTTCGCATTGAGCGCATCGGTTGTCTTTGTGAAGGACAGCGCTAACATGGAACCCGTCCATCGATACCTGTCGTTGTCTTTTTTTGATCATCTATTGCAGCGCAACCAAAGCCATCCACGGTGTGCGCTCGCTACGGCGGCCAGGCCTCGAGGGGGAAGTAGCAAACACCATCCCTGATACTGCAACCAAGAAATAACGGGGGAGACTATGTACGTGAAAGGGCTTGCGGCATTCGCCGCAGCGGTCGGCGTTGGCCTGTTGTCCGGTGCTGCCATCGCACAAGAAGTCAAGCAGGAGAAGCAGTCGGTCCTGGGTAACGCCAATGTCCCTCCGGTGACTCAGGAGCAGCTCAACGCCGCCGACAAGAACGCCAAGGACTTCTTGCTCACCAACGGAAATTACGCCCAGACGCGGTTTTATCCGGGCAAGCAGATCGGCCGAGACAATGTGAAGAACCTGCACGTCGCCTGGATTTTCCAGACCGACGTCAAGGAGTCGCTCGAGACATCGCCGATCGTCGTCGACGGCGTGATGTATGTCACGACGTCGTTCAGCCATGTCTATGCGCTCGACGCCAAGACCGGCCAGCAGCTCTGGCACTATGCCCACAAGATGGGCCCGATCACCGTCTATTGCTGCGGTCCCAACAATCGCGGCGTCCAGGTGCTCGGCGACCGGGTCTATCTGGCGACGCTGGATTCCAAACTGATGGCGCTGAACGCCAAAACCGGCGAGGTGGTCTGGACCACCAACATCGCCGATCCCGAGCTCGGCTACAGCGAGACAATGGCGCCGACCGTGGTCAAGGACAAGGTGCTGATCGGCACCAATGGCGGCGAATACGGCATCCGCGGCTTCGTGCGCGCCTATGACGCCAAGACCGGCAAGCAGCTGTGGAATTTCGACACCATTCCGGAGAACTCTGTCGGCGTCTGGGCGACCAAGGACGCCACCGGCCGCGACATGCATCGCAATATCCAGGCCGAGAAGGACATGCTCGCCAAGATCGGCGATCCCTATGCCAAGCTCGGCGGCGGCGTGTGGCAGAACCCGTCGGTCGATCTCGCGACCAACCGGATCTACTTCGTCGTCGGCAATCCGTCGCCCGACCTCGACGGTTCGAACCGGCCCGGCGACAACCTCTACACCAACTCGCTGGTTGCGCTCGATCTCGACACCGGCAAGTATGTCTGCCACTTCCAGTACATCGCCCATGACGTCTGGGATCTCGACGCGGTCAGCCCGACGGTGCTGGTCAACGTCAAGGACAAGGACGGCAAGACCATTCCCGGCGTCATTCATGCCGGCAAGACCGGGCACATCTATGTGCACGATCGCAAGGACTGCAGCCTGATCCGCTTCTCCGAGGCGATGGTGCCGCAGGAGAACATGTGGGTGCTGCCGACCAAGGAAGGCGCGCGCATGCTGCCCGGCGCCAATGGCGGCGTCGAATGGTCGCCGATCGCGACCGACCCGGGACAGGAACTGGCCTACGCCATCAACCTGCACCAGCCGATGACGTACCACGTCGAAAGCTCGGCCTATCCGAACGGCAAGCTGTGGCTGGGCGGCGCCTTCAAGGTGATCCCGAGCGAGAAGCAGTCGGGCAACATCACCGCGGTCAACTACAACACCGGCAAGATCAAATGGCAGGTCAAGACGCCCGAGCCGATGATCGGCGGCATCCTCGCCACGGCCGGCGGCCTGGTGTTCACCGGCGAAGGCAACGGCAAGTTCGCGGCCTATAATTCGTCGAGCGGCAAGGAGCTGTGGAGCTTCCGCGCCGGCGCCGGCGTCAACGCGCCGCCGTCGAGCTACATGATCGGCGGCAAGCAATATGTCGTGGTCGGCGCGGGTGGTAACACCCAGCTCGATTACAAGCGTGGCAACAACATCATCGCCTTCACGCTCGACTGAGCCGGGGCGGGATGCATCATCGCGCGTGCAAGCATTGACGGCGAGGCGGGACCGGTCCGGTCCCGCCTCTGTTTTCTTCGGATGAGCCAATGTTCGGTAAATTGATGATGTGCAGCGCCGCGCTGCTGCTGATGGGGGCGCAAGCGCGCGCGGAGACGATCGAGGAGAAGGTGCAGGTCTGCACCGGTTGCCACGGCGAGGACGGCAAGCCCGTCGACAAGACCATTCCGACGATCTGGGGCCAGCAGGCCGGCTATCTCTATATCCAGCTCCGCGATTTCAAGCGCGGCGATCGCAAGAGCGAGATCATGCAGCCGATCGCGACGCAATTCGAGCGCGACGACATGCTGGCGATCGCGGAATATTTCTCGCAGAAGCCCTGGCCCGATCTCGGCCAGCCGCGCGCGCCCAAGGACGTCGCGGAGAAGGCGGTCAGCGCCAGCCGCTCGGTCGGCTGCCCGGCCTGCCACCTCGATCGCTTCCAGGGCGACGGCACGGTGCCGCGGCTCGCCGGGATGGGACGCGACTACCTCGCGAAAACCATCGCCGATTTCCGCACCCGCGCGCGCGGCAACAATCCCGGCATGTCCGACCTGATGCTGGCGACGTCGCCCGACGACCTTGCCGCCCTGGTGGACTATCTGGCGGGGCTGTAGCGGGCAGGGCTACCGCATATGCGTCTTTGGTGATCGAGGGTGGGCGCCGTCGCCGGACCTCGTTCTACATATCTGGGTGTCAAGTTCCGGTTGCCGTACAACCGGTCAGTTCGGTCGAGACCTGGACACCACGCCTGGAACAGGAAAGGCTCGGCACATCTCGATGCACTCCGACCTGATACGCGCGACGACCGCATCGTCTCCGTTCGCCTGCAGAGCCCCCGCAATGAACTCGCCGATACGGCGCATTTCGGAATCTCCCATGCCACGCGTGGTCGCCGCCGGTGTCCCAAGGCGAATACCGCTTGGCCTGAGCGGCGGGCGCGGATCGTCTGGAATAACCTGCTTGTTTGTGGTGATGGCGATGGCATCGAGCACGTCCTCGGCTGCTCGCCCGTCCAATCCGACAGACGCTACTGTATCGACGACCATCATGTGATTATCCGTCCCGTCCGTGACCAGCTTCATCCCGCGTTCCATCAGCGCGCCGGCAAGAACCTTTGCGTTGTGCAGAACCTGCCGCGCGTAAACCTGGAAATCCGAGGTCGCCGCCTTCTTGAGCGTCACGGCAATCCCGGCCACGACGTTCATGTGAGGTCCGCCCTGCAAACCCGGAAAGACGGAAGCATCGATCCGACCGGCATTTTCCTTCCGGCACAGGATGATCCCGCCGCGGGGGCCGCGCAGTGTCTTGTGGGATGTCGTCGTCATGATGTCGAAGCCGGCATCAAGCGGATTGCGCATGACATTCGCGGCAACCAATCCGCCATAGTGGCTCACGTCGGCCATCGTGAGCGCGCCAACTTCGTCGGCGATATGCTTGAACGCCGCATAGTCCAGGTCGCGCGGATAGGAGCTGTAGCCGCACAACACCATCTTCGGACGCGCTTCACGCGCAATCGCGCGCAATTCATCGAAATCGATCGCGCCGTTTGATGGGGCCGTCTTGTAGCGAACGAAGTTGAACAAGCGCCCCATGTGGGACACCGGCGCGCCGTGGGTGAGATGACCGCCGTGGGACAGGTCCATGGCGAGAATCGTGTCGCCGGGCTGCAATAGGCCGAGATAGACGGCCTGATTCATCGGTGATCCGGAAAGCGGCTGAACGTTGGCGTGCTCGGCACGAAAAAGCGAGCAGGCCCGCTGGCGTGCGAGGTTCTCGATGCTGTCGGTATACTGCTGGCCGCCGTAGTATCTGCGTCCCGGATATCCCTCGGAGTATTTGTTGGTGAAGACCGATCCGAGCAGCTCAAGCACCTCCGGGTACGTGTAATTCTCGGACGGAATCAGTTCGACGCCGTCCTGTTGACGGCGCTCTTCCCCTATAAGGGCGGCAGCGATCTCTTGATCGTTGATGAACAGTTCGTTGTAAAATGACGGCATGCTCGGGCTCCTCAACACGCTGTTTTTCCAGCAGATTGGTTGCCCAGGCGATCGGCGTTGGAACCCTTCGCGCTTCCCCGTGGTCGATTCCACGTTAGCTCGCCAGTCGCGCGATAGGACGAATGAGCACGGAGACTCTTCGTAGAGAAAAATCTAGCCGACCCGCGGACCTTTCGCAACTAATGAGTCCATCGCGTCATGCCTCAGCGCGGCGTCAGCTCCTCGCGCAGCGCCGACAGGATGGTGAGATCGGCGGCGTGCTTGCCGGCCTTGTCGGCTAGCGCCGCATCGGCGCCATGGGCGAGCAGCGCCTTGGCAATCGCCGGATGGTTGCCCTCGGCGGCGATCATCAGCGCCGTGCGTCCCCGCGCATCGCGATCGTCGACCCTGGCGCCTGCGTCCAGGAGATACACGACGACCTCGAGCGCCTGTGCCTCCGGCACGGTCTCATCCGGTCCGGCCGCCCACATCAGCAGCGTGAGGTCGTTGGCGTAGCGCGCGTTGATGTCGATGTCGAGCGCGAGCAGCTGCTTGACGATGCCGAGCTGACCGCCGGCCGCCGCATAGACGACCGGCGGCTTGCCGGTGTCGTCGGCCCTGCGGCCGTCGGCGCCGTGCGCGAGCAGCATGCGCACCACCATGTCCCTGCCGGCATAGGCGGCGGCCGCGACCGCCGAAGCGCCGCTACTTCCGGTGAGATTGACGTCGGCGCCGCGGTCGATCAGCCGCTGCACGATCGCGACATGGCCGCGCTCGGCGGCAAGATACAGCGCGGTCGATCCCGCAAGGTTGCGCGCGTCGATCGGCGCGCCCCGGGCCAGCAGCAGGTCGACCATGTCGAGATGGCCGGAGCGGGTGGCGTGGCTCAGCGGCCTTGCGCCGAGCCGGTCCCGCGCATCGACCGAGGCGCCGCCATCGAGCAGCGCGGTGGCGAGATTGATGCAATCGGCATTGGCCGCCGCAAACAAGGTCAGCGAGATTTCGACCGCGCTGAGCTGCGCCTTGTCGGTTTCGTACTTGCGGATCAGTTCGCGGCAGCGTGCGGGGTCGGCCGCCGCGGGGCTGCTGTGGATGCAGCCGACAACCAACAGCGCGGCGAGGGCGATGCGGCGATACAAGACGTGTCCTCCGTATGGCCTGCTGACGGCATCGCCATTCGGATTGAGCGTCGCATGATCCTTCGTTGCTGCCAAGCCGCGCAGCGATTTTCAAGCCGCGCAGCGAAGTCGTGCCGCGCGGCGTCGTTGTGCCGCGCGGCGTTTTCCTGCGGTTCTAGCCGGTCTGGCCGGTGCTCGCATGCGCGACGGCGCGCGCGACATTGGCGATTACCTCGTTGCACTTCTCCATCGGAGCACTTGCCCCGGTCAGGTAGACCGTCACCACGATCGGCTTGCGGCCGGGTGGCCAGAACACGCCGATATCGCTATAGGTGCCGCGCTCGCCGGTGCCGGTCTTGTCGCCAACCCGCCAGTCGCGGGGCACGCCGGCGCGCAGCCGGGCGTCGCCGGTCTTGTTGGCGACCATCCAGTCCACCAGCTTCTGGCGCGAAGCGGCCTGCAGGACCTCGCCGATCACCACGCGCTGCAGACTCTTCAGCATCGCGACAGGGCTCGTCGTGTCGCGCGGATCGCCCGGCACCGCTTCATTCAGCGCCACCTCCCAGCGATCGAGCCGGCTGACATTGTCGCCGATGGTGCGGAAGAAGCTGGTGAAGCCGGCAGGCCCGCCGATCTCGCGCAGCAGCAGGTTGGCAGCGGTATTGTCGCTTAGGGTAATGGCGGCCTCGCAGAGTTCGGACAGCGTCATGCTCGATCCGACGTGTTGCTTGGCCACCGGCGCATAGGCCAAGATATCCTTGGCCTCAACCTGCACGCGCTGGTCGAGGCTGGATTCGCCGCGGTCGACCCGGTGCAGCACCGCGGCTGACGCCAGTGCCTTGAAGGTGCTGCACATCGGGAACCGCTCGTCGCCGCGCTGGCTCGCGCGCAATCCGGTCTCCATGTCGAGCGCGGCGACGCCGAGCCGGCCGCTGGTCGCAAGCTCAATGCGTGCAAATTCCTCCTGCAGCCGCCGCGCCGGTTCGCCTGGTCCCGCTGCTGCACTCGGTCCTGCCGCGGCGCTTGGCCGCCGCAGGGTGCAGGACACCGCAAGGCCCAGCGCGCGCAATCCGAATGTCCGTCTCGTTAGCATGTCTTATCTCCGTTGGCGGCGCGAACCTGCCCAACGGCGTGACGACGCACAAACAATCATTTATACAACGAGGCATGAGGAAAACTTGGTCATGACGCCGTGCGCCGGCATCTCCCGCTGAACGCGCTGCGTGCCTTCGAGGCCTCCGCGCGGCTATTGAGCTTCACCCGCGCGGGGCTGGAGCTGCGCGTGACGCAGACCGCGATCAGCCACCAGGTCAAGCAGCTCGAGGAACTGCTGGGCGCGAGCCTGTTCCGCCGTCTGCCGCGCGGGCTGGTGCTCACCGACGAAGGGCTGGCGCTGCTGCCGGTGCTGACCGACGCGCTCGACCGGATCGGTGCGGCGATCGACCGCATCGAAGCCAAGGGCACGCGCGAGGTCGTCACCGTCGGCTGCGTCACGACGTTTGCGACCGGGTGGCTGCTGCAGCGGGTCGATCGCTTCAAGCGCGCGCATCCCTATATCGACCTGCGCCTGCTCACCAACAACAACCGCGTCGATATCGCGGGCGACGGGCTCGATCTTGCGCTGCGGTTCGGCGACGGCTCGTGGCACGGCACCGAGGCGATCCATCTTTTGTCCGCGCCGCTCTCGCCGGTGTGCTGCGCTGACGTGGCGGGCCGGCTGCGCAAGCCGTCCGATCTCGCGCAAGAGTTCTTGCTGCGCTCCTACCGCGCCGAGGAATGGCCGCTGTGGTTTGCGGTGGCGGGCGCGCCATGCCCGAAGATTCAGGGACCGATCTTCGACAGTTCGATCGCGATGGCCGAGGCCGCGGCGCGCGGCGTCGGCGTCGGGCTGGTGCCGACTGCGATGTTTGGCAATGAGCTGGCATCCGGCCGGCTGGTGCGGCCGTTCGCGGCCGAAGTGCCGGCGGGGTCCTATTGGCTGACCTGGCTGAAGTCGCGCGAGGTGACGCCCGGCATGCGCGCCTTCCGCGACTGGCTGCTCGACACGCTGCGGGCGGAGGCGAGCGAGGCGGAGGAGGTGAGGGATGCGCCCGCTTCACGGCCGAAGGCAAACACCAAGGCCAAATCAAAGGCCAAGACGAACGCCGCGAAGAAGCCGAGGCGCTAATCTTCGAGCAAGGCTCTTTACACCGTCATCCTGAGGAGCCGCGAAGCGGCGTCTCGAAGGATGTACGGCCCGGCTGGTGGCCGTCGACCCTTCGAGACGCGCTACGCGCTCCTCAGCGACTGTGTTCTTCGTCAAGCGGGTTGCCATAGTTTTTGGTCCCTGAGCATGGCGTTGAGGATGGTGAGGACTTTGCGAGCGACGGCGATGAGGGCGACCATCTTCGGCTTTCCGGCTGCCAACAGGCGTCGATAGAAGACCTTGAGTTGGGGGTGATATCGGCTTGCCGAGAGGGCGGCCATGTAGAGGCCGGCGCGCAGTGCAGCTCGCCCGCCGCCGATCATGCTCTTGCCCTTCCAGCGGCCGGACTGGCGGGTGAACGGAGCAAGGCCGGCGAGGCTTGCGATCTGGCGCCGATTGAGGGTGCCGAGTTCAGGCACCTCGGCCAGGAACGTGCGGGCAAGCGTGTTGCTCACCCCCGGAAAGCTGACCAGCAGTTCCTCCTTGGCCCGCCAGATCGGCGAACCGCGCACCAGCGTGTCGATGTCGTTGTCGATCTCCAGCAGTTCTTTCTCGAGGACCTTGATGTGGCGGGCAAGGCTCTTGCGAACGCGCACATTCTCGGCCCGCTTCTCGCGCTGTCGCTCGGCAACGATCATCTCGATGATCTGCCGCCGGCGGCTGACAAGTTCGGCCAGAAGCCGGGCTTCCTGATCCGGCATCGCACGCGGCGTTGGCTTCACCGCCTCGACAAACCGCGCGATGATCGCCGCATCGATCGGATCGGTCTTGGCGCGCTGGCCAACCGCCTGCGCGAAGTGCCGGATCTGGGCCGGATTGACCACCACCAGCGGCAACTGGGCGCCGGCCAGCGCCGCGGCGACAATGGTCTCGAAGCCGCCTGTCGCTTCCACCGCTACCAGCGTCGGCGAGCAAGTCTGAAGACGGGCAACAAGTTCTTCCAGGCCTTTGCCGTCACGCGCCACGGCAAAGGCTTCCCCGCTCGGATGCAAATGCACATCCAGCCGGTCTTTCGATACATCAATGCCAACATAGATCGCGTCCATCTGCACCCATCCTTGCGCAACCGGGCTCGCCAGGCGGCCCTCGCGACTGTTCGGGTTCAATGGAACAACGGACGGGGCGCCGCGCTGAGGCACGGGCTTCAAAGCCCTGGGGTGAAGCGGTCTCCCGTCCGTTACCGCACCGGACACTCTATTCGATCCAGCGCCTCCTGACTTACAAGATCGCGTCCATCTGCACCCATCCTTGCGCAACCGGGCTCGCCAGGCGGCCCTCGCGACTGTTCGGGTTCAATGGAACAACGGACGGGGCGCCGCGCTGAGGCACGGGCTTCAAAGCCCTGGGGTGAAGCGGTCTCCCGTCCGTTACCGCACCGGACACTCTATTCGATCCAGCGCCTCCTGACTTACAAGGGTGACGGTCCGGGAACAGCGCGCCGTGGAGCAATCAGCCCTACGCCAGATGGCACGCCACAGAATGCCCGTTGCTGCCTTGCCGCAGCTCGGGCGCGGTTTGCCGGCAGCGCTCTTCGGCGATCGGGCAGCGGGTGTGGAAGTGGCAGCCCTTCGGCGGATTCATCGGGCTCGGCACGTCACCCTTCAGGCGGATGCGCAGCTTTTTCGCCTTGGGATCCGCCACCGGCACCGCCGAGAGCAGCGCCTTCGTGTAGGGATGCTGCGGATTGCGGTAGAGATCGCTGGCCTTGGCGAGCTCGACGATGCGGCCGAGATACATCACCGCGACGCGGTCGGAGATGTGCTCGACGACGGAGAGATCATGGGCCACGAACAGATAGGTGAGGTTCAGCTCGGCCTGCAGATCCTCGAGCAGGTTGATGACCTGGGCCTGGATCGAGACGTCGAGTGCCGAGACCGGCTCGTCGCACACGATCAGCTTCGGCTCCAGCGTCAGCGCCCGGGCGATCGCGATGCGCTGGCGCTGGCCGCCGGAGAATTCATGTGGATAGCGCCGCATGTGCTCGGCCTTCAGCCCGACCTTGACCAGAAGGCGCGCGACGCGGTCCTCGCGCTCGCTGGCTGACGCCACGAGGTTATGAATGATGAAGGGTTCGGCGAGGATCGCGCCGACCGTCATGCGCGGATTGAGCGAGGCGAACGGGTCCTGGAAGACGAGCTGCATGTTGCGTCGCATGGCGCGCAGATCGCCGCCGCCGAGCCCGATCACGTTCTGGCCGTCGAACACGACTTCGCCGGAGGTCGGCTCGATCAGCCGCAGCACGCAACGCCCGGTGGTCGACTTGCCGCAACCGGATTCGCCGACCAGCCCCAGCGTCTCGCCGCGGTTGACCGCAAACGACACGCCGTCGACTGCATAGACCTGCCCGACCTCGCGCGACAACAGGCCACCGAGCACCGGAAAGTGCTTCTTCAGATTGCTGACGCGCAGCAGCGGTTCGCTCATGACGCGTCTCCGAGGTGGCAGGCCATGCGGTGGCCGGGTGCGATCTCGCGCAGCCGCGGCTCCTGGTCGGTGCAGATGCTCATGGCGTGTTTGCAGCGGGAAGCAAACCGGCAGCCGGGCGGCGGGTTGATCAGGATCGGCACCGAGCCGCCGATCGCTTCCAGCCGGGTCTTGTGCTCGGCGTCGAGATCGATGCGCGGGATCGAACGGATCAGGCCCTGGGTGTAGGGATGGCTCGGATTACCGAACAATTCGTCGACCGGCGCCTCTTCCACCACCTTGCCGGCATACATCACCACGACGCGCTGCGCGGTCTCCGCGACCACACCCATCGCGTGGGTGATCAGCATCACCGCCATGCCGAGGCGTTCCTTCATGTCCTGCAGCAGGTCGAGGATCTGCGCCTGGATGGTGACGTCGAGCGCGGTGGTCGGCTCGTCCGCGATCACGAGCTTGGGCCGGCAGGCCAGCGCCATCGCGATCATCACGCGCTGGCGCATGCCGCCGGAGAACTGGTGCGGATAGTGATGCACGCGGCCCGCGGCATTGGGGATCTGCACCAGCTGCAGCATCTCGATGGTGCGCTCGAGCGCCTGCTTCCTGGTCACCGCCTCGTGGCGGCGCAGGCTCTCGGCGATCTGCTCGCCGATGGTCAGTACCGGATTGAGCGAGGTCATCGGCTCCTGGAAGATGAAGCCAATCTCCTTGGCCCTGATCTCGTCGAGCTGATGGCTGGTCAGCGGCGCCAGATCGCGGCCCTCGAACATGATCTCGCCTGCGACGATCTTGCCCGGCGGCATCGCGATCAGCTTCAGGATCGACATCGCCGTGACGGTCTTGCCGCAGCCGGATTCGCCGACCACGCAGAGCGTCTCGCCGCGGTTGATGCTGATATCGACGCCGTCGACCGCCTGGACGATGCCGTCGTCGGTGGTGAAATGGGTTTTGAGGCCCTTGATGTCGAGCAGCGCCATCAGATCACCTTGCGCGCATCGAGCGCGTCGCGCAGCCCGTCGCCGATGAAGTTGATGGCGACGACCGCGATGAAGATCGCGCCGCCCGGAAACAGCGCCCAGTGCGGGCCGATATCGAGAAAGTCCTTGGCGTCATAGAGGATGCGGCCCCAGGTCGGCGTATCCGGCGGGAAGCCGAGGCCGAGGAACGAGAGCGTCGATTCGGCGATGATCGCGGCGGCGACGTCGATCGTGCCGGCGATGATCACGGGTCCCAGCGCATTGGGCAGGATGTGGCGCACCACTTGCCGCACCGGGCTCGCGCCGAGCGCGCGCGCCGCCTCGACGAATTCCTTTTCGCGCAGCGACAGGAACTGGGCGCGCACCAGGCGTGCGACCGGCATCCAGCGTAACCCGCCGATGACCAGCACGATCAGGATGAAGATGCCGCCCTCGGGGCCGAACATGGCCTTGAGCCCGTCGCGGAACAGATAGATCAGCATCAAGAGCAGCGGCAGTTGCGGCAACGACAGGAACAGGTCGGTCAGCCACATCAGCGCGTAGCCGAGCGGGCCGCGCGACATGCCGGCGAGCGCGCCGATCAGCGTGCCGACGAACACCGAGACCAGCATCGCGGCGAGGCCGACCGCGAGCGAGATGCGGCCGCCATAGATCATGCGGGCGAGCAGGTCCTGGCCGAGATCGTCGGTGCCGAACGGATGCGCCAGTGAGGGGCCCTGCATGCCTGCCACGACGTCGATGTCGCTCATCGAGACCCGCCAGACGAACGGGCCGATCACGACGGCTGCGATCAGCAGCAGCAGCAGCACAGCGCTGACCACGGCAGGCCTGTGCCGGCGGTAGCGCCGCCAGGTTTCGCGCCAGGGCGAGTAGCCGCGCCGCTCAGCGGAAGGAGATGCGAGGGTCAAGCCAGCCATAGAGGACATCTGCAATCAGGTTGAAGAGCACCACGAGACACGCGAACACGAAGGTCACGGCCATCACGACCGGCGTATCGTTGGCGAGGATGGACGAAATCAGGAGCGAACCGATGCCGGGAATCCGGAAGATCTGCTCGGTGACGATGGCGCCGCCGAACACGGCAGGCATCTGGAGCGCGATGAGCGTGACGACCGGGATCATCGCATTGCGCATCACATGCTTGACGATCACCTTGGCCTGCCCGAGCCCCTTGGCGCGCGCGGTGGTGACATAGTCGAGCCGGATAACGTCGAGCATCGCCGAGCGCACGAAGCGGGTCATCGACGCCGCCTGGAACAGGCCGAGCACCATCACCGGCATGATGGCCTGACGGATCATCTCCAGCAGCCAGGGGATGCCGCTGCCGGGCACGTCGGTGTAGACGAAGGGCAGCCAGTCCAGCTTCACCGAGAACACCAGGATGAACAGGATGCCGGTGAAGAAGGTCGGCAGCGAGAAGCCGATGAAGGCGAAGGTGTTGGCGAGCTGGTCGAACAGCGAATAGGGCCGGGTGGCGGCATAGACGCCGACCGGGATCGCGATCAGCAGTGCCAGCAGCTGCGCCGAACCGATCACGTAGAGCGTGGTCGGCAGCCGCTGCAGGATCAGCGTGTCGACGTTGATCCGGCTGACAAAGGAGAAGCCCCAGTCGCCCTGCGCCATCGCCGCAAGCCAGTGCAGATAGCGGAGGTAGATCGGATCGTCGAGCCCGAACTTGGTGCGCAGCGCGGCCTGTACCTCGGGCGGCACGTTCGGATTGGTCGCGAGCTCGCTGAACGGATCGCCCGGCGCGAGCGCCAGCACGACGAACAGCACGACCGAAATCCCGAGCAGGCTCGGGATCGCGATCATCAGACGGCGCAGGATATATTGACTCATCGAGAGATCATCTAGCTAACGCTCGCACCTTGAGCACGTTGATCTTGCTTCCAGTCGAAAGGCGAGCTTCACCTCGCCCCGCGTGCGGGGAGAGGTCGGAATTCAAGCACAGCTTGAATTCCGGGCGAGGGGGACTCTCCAAGAACTCATCTCTCACGGTATTTGCGGTCGGAGCCCCGCTCCCCGCAAGAACGGGGAGAGGGAGAAGATGCACCCACTCAACTCCGAACCCGTCCCCGTGTCTCAGGTTTCACGATACCAGTCTTGCAGATTGTCGGTTTGGTTGGCCCAGCCGGAGAGCGCGGGCCGCACCGTGTTGGAGCAGGCTTCCACCGCAAGCCGATGCATCACGGGGATCATCACCGTGTCCTGCCACATCAGATCGTTGCACTTGATGTAGAGATCCGCGCGCTTGATCGGATCGGTCTCGGTATCGGCGGCATCTACCGCGGCGTCGAAATCCTTGTTGACCCAGCGCGGGAAGTTCGGTCCCTGCCACTTGTTCTCCTTGGTGGCGACGTTGCGCGAATGATAGCGGCGCATGTGCAGGGCCGGATCGGGTTGCGTCATCGGGATCTGGAACATTTCGATGTCGGCATAGAAATGGGAGTAGGTGTCGGGGTTGGCGACGTCGGAGGAGAAGAACACCGAGGCCACCACCGATTTCAGCTCGACGTCGATGCCGGCCTTTTGGCAGGCCTGCTTGACGATCGCCTGGGTCTTCTGCCGCGGCCCGTTGATCGAGGTCTGGTACAGGAACTTCAGCTTCTTGCCGTCCTTCTCGCGGATGCCGTCGGAGCCCGCCTTCCAGCCGGCCTCCTCAAGCAGCGCGCTCGCCTTCTCGACCGAGAACTCCCATTTGGTGTTCTTGGAGACGAACTCCTCAGGGCCGTTGAGATAGTTGGCGGTGGCGCGGCCGGCGCGGCCGTAGATCACCTTCTTGATGGACTCGCGGTCGACCAGCAGCGCGAGCGCCTGGCGCACGCGCGGGTCGGACAGGATCGGATGCTTGGTCTTCATCGACGAGCGTTCGCCGTCGACCTCGGTGTTGGGGTCGGTGAAGTTGATGGCGATGAACTCGATGTCGCCGCCGACGGCATAGAGCGTCTTGCCCTTGCCGCCCTTCTCCAGCCGCAGCAGCACCTCGTCCTCGACCTGGATATTCCAGGCGAAATCATATTCGCCGGTCTGGATCACCGCGCGGGCCGCCGACACCGCGTCGCCGCCGCCCTTCATCTCGATCGTGTCGAAATAGGGCCGGTTCGCCATGTGGTAATCTTGATTGATCTCGCCGCGGATCAGGTCGCCCGGCTTGAACTCGATGAACTTGTAGGGTCCGGTGCCGACCGGCTTCAGATTGGTCGACGCCTCGCGCGACTTGCCGCCCTTGAATTCCGCGAACAGGTGTTTCGGAATGATGCAGCCATAGGCGCCGACAAACGCGTTGGCCCAGAACGGCGTCGGATCCTTGAACTTGATACGGACCGTGAGGTCGTCGACCTTCTCCACGGTCATGCCGGCGTAAGTCGCGCTCGAGACCGCGGCCGTCGCGGGGTCGCTGGCATATTCCCAGGTGAAGACGACGTCGTCGGCGCTGAACGGTTTCCCGTCATGCCATTTGACGCTGGGTTTGAGTTTCCAGACCACCGATTTGGCGTCGGCGGCTAGGCCGCCATTCTGGATAGAGGGGATCTCGGCGGCGAGGATCGGGTTGAGATGGCCGTCGACGTCCCAGCTGGCCAGCGGCTCGTAGAAGATGCGCGAGCCGTCCTGGTCCTTGGTGCCGGTGGCGAAATGCGGATTGAGCAGGGTCGGGCCCTGCCACCACAACAGCTTCAGCGGACCGCCGCCGCCGCGCTTGGTCGGCTTGTAGGGGTTGGGGCTCTGCGCCATCGCGACGCCGCCGATCGCCAGAATCTGGTTCGCCAACGGCGCGGTGAGGCCGACGGCAATCATTCGCTTGACGAAGGCGCGACGGTCCATCCGTCCGTCCCTTACGTCGTCGATCATCCCGCGCAGATTGTTGTCGAACATTGTCCCCTCGGTCCGGCTCACGTGTGATTGCGGCGGGCCTTAGAACCGGCCGCCGTGCTGGCGGCAGATGGCACACCGAATGACCGCGAAGGTCAACGCCTCCCGAGGTTCAGCGACTAGGTCTTTTGGCTATCGCTTGTGCAGAACCGCTCCGCGCCGCACATCGGTTCGGCATTTCGACGCCAAAGCGCGCCTGCGCGCGCCTCGCGGTGCGGAAAATTTGTTCGTTATCCTTTGTTCCGAGATGCTTTTTTGTCACGCGTGCGCGTTTTCGAGCGAAGCGGATGCCGGTTCGCGCGACGAAAACGCGTCAAAGCAAAAATCCAGAGCCCCCGCTCCGATCCAATCGGATCAGAATAGGCGCTGGCCGGGCCTTGCATCGAAGCGCAGGCCCGGCCGCAGATGCGCCGCTCAGGCGACTGACATATCCAACGGCGGTGCAACATTCGCCGGCAGCGGACTGATATAGGGTGTCCGGGTGGTCCGCTTCTTGAGGTCGGCCTTGGCGGCCGCGATCAGCTCCGGCTCCATCAGCGCCTTGACGCCGAGGCCGGCCATCGCCTTGGCGGCCTGCACCATCGCCTTGTGCGCGGCCGGCGTCTTGCCCTGCGCCACAACCTGCCAGGTGTGGAACGGCGTGCCGATTGCAACCGTCGGTGCATGGACCTGAACCGTCGGCACCACCCAGCTGACGTCACCGACATCGGTCGAGCCGATCAGCGGATTGCGCTTGGCGTCGATCGGCACCAGGAAATCGGCCAGCGGCCGGTCGGTCGGCTCCATGCCGATCGCATAGTAGACCGAGGCGATGTCCTTGTCGGTCAGGGTCGCGCGGATCTTGCCGGCGAAATCCTTGTCGGCATCGTCGAAATGCGGCGGGCCGAGATCTTCCATGATCCGGTGCAGGGTCTGCTCCAGCGGGGTGTTGGGCAGGATGTTGGAGACCGCGGAGATGATCTTCATCTCCATCTTGGTCTCGGTCATCAGCGCTGCGCCCTGCGCGATCTTGTGCACCCGCTCGACCAGCTCGTTCATGCCGGGAAGGTCGCGGGCGCGGATCGAGTAGCGCACGCGGGCATGGGCCTGCACCACATTGGGCGCAATGCCGCCGGTGTCGAGCAGCGCGTAATGCACCCGGGCATCGCTCGGCATGTGCTCGCGCATGTAATTGACGCCGACATTCATCAATTCCACCGCATCGAGCGCGCTGCGGCCGAGATGCGGCGAGGCCGCTGCATGCGAGGTCCGCCCGGTGAAGATGAAATCGGCACGGGTGTTGGCGAGCGACGGCGTCACCGCCACCTCCCAGAAACTGTGCGGATGCCAGGTGATGGCGATGTCGGCGTCCTCGAACGCGCCACAGCGCACCATGAAGGCCTTTGCCGCGCCGCCTTCCTCGGCGGGACAGCCGTAGTAGCGCACCCGGCCCGGCACCTTGTTGGCGGCGAGCCAGTCCTTCACTGCGGTCGCCGCGAGCAGCGCGGAGGAGCCGAGCAGATTGTGGCCGCAGCCATGGCCGTGGCCGCCGCTCTCGACCGGGCGAGGTTCGGCAACGCCGGCCTCCTGGCTGAGGCCGGGCAGGGCGTCATATTCGCCGAGGAAGGCGATGACCGGGCCACCCTCGCCCCATTCGCCCATCACCGCGGTCGGAATGTCGGCGAGGTTCTCGGTGATGCGGAAACCCTGGTGGCGCAGTTCGGCCAGATGTTCGGCGGATGAGCGCGCCTCGGTGTAGCAGACCTCGGGCATCGCCCAGACCCGGTCGCTCAATTCGATGAAACGCGGCTTGATCGTGTCGACGCCGCGCCAAACATCATTACGGTTGTCCATTTGCTTCGGTCCCTTAACTAAGGCAATCTGAAGCGCGAAAGGCTAGCAGCTTGGCATGATGTCACCTAGCGCCGGCCGGCAGATCAGCTGTTCCGCAACGTCACGTCTCGGTGTGGTTTTCTCTCGATCATGGCATGGTCATCGCATGACGCGCCGCCTCGCGTTACAATCCGGCTATGAGCGATGCAATTCCGTCTCTGTTGCCGAGAAATTCGGGCCACCAGTTCGTGATCTATGCCGACGCCTGCTCGGGCATTCCCGGTGCGCTGCATGAGCGCACCTTCGCGTCGGTCAACAATGTGGTCCGCCGGCTGCATCCTGCGCCCGAATTCATACTCTTCCCCGGCGACGAGATCATCGGCCTCACCGCCGATGCCGACGCGTTGCGCGCGCAGTGGCGGCATTGGCTCGACACCGAAATGCGCTGGCTCGACCGGCACGCGGTGCCGCTGTGGCACACGACCGGCAACCACACCACCTATGACGAGATGAGCGAGGCGGTGTTTCGCGAGGTGCTGAAGCTGCCGCGCAACGGTCCGCCGGGTCAGGAGGGCCTGTCCTATTGGGTCCGCCGCGACGATCTGTTGATGGTGTTCGTGCACACGCTGTGGAGCGGGCTGGGCGGCGAGGGCCATGTCGAGACCGATTGGCTGCAAGCGGTGCTCGAACAGCACAGGGATGCCTGCCACAAACTGGTGCTGGGTCATCATCCCGTGTTCCCCATCAACGGCTTCAGCGGCAGCTATCAGCGCGAGATCGGCCACGAATACAGCGCGCGCTTCTGGGAGATCCTGGTCAGCGCCGGCGTGACCGCCTATCTGTGCGGCCACATCCTCGCATTCGATGTTCAGGTCCACCGCGGCGTGCTGCAGATCTGCACGGCGGGCGCGGGCACCGCACACCGGATGCCCGAAGGCGTCGAGTATCTGCATTGCGTGCAGGCGGCGCTCGATCAGGATGGTCTTCGCTATCAGGTGCTCAACACCGAAGGCGCCGTGCGCGAGCAGCTCGCATGGCCGTTGCCATCTATCGACCACGCCGCGTGGTCGCCATTGCCGTGCGGGACCAGCCCTGCGCCATTGTCCGGGATGCCGGCGCCCGCGACGGTGGTCGCCCTGAAATTGTCGGGCCGCACCGCCGCGGCAAGCGCCGCGCCGCAAACGCTGCTATGTACGCCCGTGCCTGACATGATCGCGCCGCTCTGGCTCGGCCTGCGCGGGCCGAACCAGACGCTCACCCTGATCCTCGGGCGCGAGCCCGGGCGTAGTCCGCATTACTGGGTCGGTCCCGATCTCGGCGATGAGCGGGATTTCGACCTCGACATCGCCTTCTATCCGGACATGGGACCGGGTGGCGTGCTGTGGCGACGCCGCGGTGACACCAGCTGGACGTCGTTCGCGGCGATATCGGCGACGGGGCTCGAGCGGTTCGCGTGGCCCGCGCTCTGGAGCGTCGGGTGCGGACAGCATGGACCGGACGACAGGCGATATGCCGGACCACGGCTCGACGTCGCTGCGGCCGTGTTCGCATTGTCATGAGCCAAAGTCGGCGGCGACCGCCAGGCCGAGAAGCGGAGCCAGGACGCGGGGGGGGCCTAGTCAGGCTTCTTCGGCTTGTCGCGTTCCGCGCTTTTCAATTCGCGATCGATCAGCGTGCAGACCCGCCGCTGCGCCAGCAGGCCGAGCCGCGCGCGTGTGGTACCCTGCTTGATCTTGCCGTTGATTTCGAATGACCAGCTCCAGAGGTCGGGTTCGATGTTGGTGAGCGTGTATTGAATGTCCCGATGACGATCGATCAGCTTCTTCATGCCGTTTCTTTTTGTTGGCTGAAGATTGCATAGCCAGATCGAGGAGGCGTCTGTATCCGGACGACTACCTACGCAATTGGTCTAAGCGTCCGCATCACGGAATTTTCGCAATCACCGAGTTGGGGTCGTCGTCCAGTGGTTGCGTGATCATGTCGCCAGAATGCAGATGTGTGACTCACAACCTGCGCCACACACTAGCCGTCGTCCCGGCCTAGTGCGCAATTGCGCACGGGGGCCGGGACCCATAACCCCAAATGCCGATTGTTATGCCCCGCTGGAACGACGAGTCCCGTCAACAACATCTGCTGCGGCGTATGGGTCCCGGCCTGCGCCGGGACGACGGCCGAATTTGAGACGCGCGGTGTGCCTCACAACTTGCGCAACCCACTCGATGTCGTCCTGGCGAAAGCCAGGACCCACTACCCCAAATCTCAATTGTTGCGCGACGCTGGGGCCGCAGCTCGGTTCATCACCGACTGCGGTGGTTATGGGTCCTGGCTTTCGCCAGGACGACGGAGGGATAGGTCTCAATCCGCCAGCATCAACCTTGTACGTCCCGACGTCACAAATTGATCACCCCGCGCCGCGCCGCATGCGCGACGGCGTCGGTGCGGCCGGTGGCATCGAGCTTGTCGAGCAGGGAGCCGACATGAAACTTGGCGGTGTGGACCGAAATCCCGAGCCGCTGCGCGATCATCTTGTTGGATGCGCCTTCGGCCAGCAGCGCCAGCACGTCCAGCTCGCGCGGCGTCAGCTCGAAGTCGCCGCCGCCTGCGGTCTCGCGGTTGCGTGCGACGATCGTCGCCGTCGCCTGTTCGCCCGGCGCGGCGAGCCGCAGGCCGGCGACGCTGCCGAGCAGCGTCGCCAGCCGGTCGGCGAGGACGGGGTCGTCGATCTCGAGTGCGATGATGATGTCGGCGGCAGGCTCGCTGCTCACGTCTCGGGCCTTTCACCGACCGTCACCTTGAAGTTCAACGGCTCGCCGCCACGATGCACGGTGAGCTCGACCACGCTGCCGACGCTCTGCGGCCCGAGGCCGCGCGACAGCGCCCGCACGCCCGACAGCTTCTCGCCGTTGACGGCAATGATCACGTCGCCCTGGCGGATGCCGGCGGCAGCCGCGGGGCCGACCTTGTCGACATTCATTACCATCGCGCCGAGGCCGTCGTCGAGACGGACCGGCTGCAGCCCGACGCCGAGATATCCGCGCGCGATCCGACCGCTCTTCTCGAGCTGGGCCGCGACCCGCTCGATGGTCGCAGCCGGGATCGTCAGCACGCGGCGCGGGCCGAGTACCGCCATGCCGAACGGCACGCCCGCGGCATTCAGCGCCAGCCCACCCTGCTGGCTGTGCCGCAGCCGGACGTCGAGCTCGATCCGCGCGTCGATCTCGCCGCCGCGCAGGCTGCGCCAGGCGGCACCTGACCGGGAGACCATGCCGAGCCGCGCGATCGGCGCGCCGCGGTCGGCCGCGACGATCACCGCGAGCGATCCGAGCGCCGGGATTTCGGCCGACAGCTTGATCGGCGCGACGTCGCCGTCGACGCGCAGCAGCGCGATGTCGGTGGTGTGGTCGCGTCCGGCGACGGTCGCCTGTCGGCGACTGCCGTCGGCAAACTGGATTTCGATCTCGCCCTCGTCGGCGAGCGCTTCGTCCGCAGTGACGATCAGGCCGGTCTTCCAGACGAAGCCGGAGGCGCGCGCGCGGTGTGAATGCACGGAGACGATCGCAGGCGCAGCGCGCGCAATGGTCTCGGAAAGGGCTGACGACAGCGAGGCGAGGGTGGTCGGTTCGGTCATGGGAAACTCCGTTGGCTTCCCCCAATCTGGGATGTTGCGGCCGGCGGTGAAACTAACCGGATGGGCAGGGCCGGGACGCGGAACATCCGCGGAGCCCGAACCGCTCAGCCCCGGTCCCGGGTTCTCCAGCCGAGCAGGGCGAAGCCGGCGACCAGCGCGACCACGATCAGCATCCAGTTCTGACCCTCGAAGCCGAGGAAATGAAACGGTTGAATCAGGAACTGCACCACGTGCCCCTTTCTCGGGCACGCTAAGGCTTTCTCGGTCGGAAATATATTATTTTTGTATATATGCCAGCCGGCGGGCGTTGGAGACGTTAGTCCGCCACGCTGGTCTCCAGGCGGTTTTCCAGCCGATAGCCAACCCCGGACTCTGTTACCAGCAGGCGAGGCTGGTTGGGGTCGGCCTCGATCTTCTGGCGCAGCTTGCGCACCAGGATGCGCAGATACTGGATGTTGTCGCGCTGGTTGCCGGTCCAGATCTCCTTCAGCAGCTGATCGTGTGTCACCACCAGGCCGATATGGACGGCAAGCACGTGCAGCAGGCGGTACTCCTTCCGCGTCAGCTTGATCCTGGCCTGGTTGAGCGAGACGCTCCGGCTGACGAGATCGACCGACAGTGGCCCGGCGACGACGACCGGATTCTCGGTGGCGCTCTTGAAATAGCGCCGCAACGCGGCGTCGCTGCGCGCCAGCAACTCGGCCATGCCGAACGGCTTGACGACATAGTCATCGGCACCGGCCTGCAGCAGGTGAACCTTCTCGTCCTCGTTGGATTCGACAGAGAGCACGATCACCGGAACGTTGGACCAGGAGCGCAGCCGCTCCAGCGTCTCGCTGCCGTGCAGGTCCGGCAGACCGAGATCGAGGATCACGAGGTCGGGCGCATTGAAGGTCGCGATCTTCAACCCGTCGGCGGCGTTCTCGGCCTCGACCACGGAGAAGCCGTGAATCTCGAACCCGGCGCGCAGGAAGCGGCGGATCTTCGGTTCGTCATCGATCAGCAGGACGAGGTTACGCGGCTTACTCATCGTCGCAGGTCACCAAATCTGAATCCGTGGTCTGCGGTGCCGGCAGCAAGATCGATGCCGTCGTCCCGAGGCCGTGGCCGCGGCTCGCGACCTCGACGGTGCCGTCATGTGCCTTGACGAAGGTCGATGCGATCCAGAAGCCGAGCCCGGAGCCGGGGACGTTTGCCTGGTGCCGCGGGCTGCGGAACGACTTGCGGCCGAGATGGCGCTGCTCGTCCGGCGTGACGCCAACCCCCTGGTCGATGATCGACATCACGACACGCCCGGGGACGTGCCGGGCCTGCACCGAGATCGTCGACCCGGACGGGGAGTATTTGGCGGCGTTCTCGAGCAGCTGGCTACAGGCCTCCGCCACCAGGCCGGAATCGACGTTGAGCAGTGGGAGATCGTCGTCAAATCCGATCTCGACGCGGTGCGCCGCCAGCCGCGGCGCACGCGCCTTGACGGCGGCGTTGACGATGTCGCGCGGGTCGGACCATTCGAGACGAGGTGTCAGCCCGCCGGCCGTGACGCGCGTCGCATTCAGGAGATTGCGGATGTGGCCGTCGAGCCGCGCGACCTCGTCCGAAACGGCCTCGATCAGCGAGCGCAGCCGTTCGTCGGCGCTGACGGCCGGCATCGCGTGCATGACGCTCACCGATCCCTGGATCGCGGCGAGCGGCGAGCAGAGTTCGTGCGAGAGCGTGCCATGGAAGGCGTCCCGCAACAATTCGGCCTGCAGATGCATCCTGGCATCGTCCATCGCCTTGCCGATATCGAGCCGTTGCAGCGTCAGCGAGACCTCCTCCAGCACCGCCTCGATCCGGAGTGTGCGCAACGCGATCGCCTCGCGCGTACCGCGCCCGGCATTGATGGCGATGACGCCGTGCACCAGGGTTTTCGATCCGACGGCACGGAGCAGCCACACCTCCTGGGTCGATTCATCGATGACGCTGCGATCTGTTATGCCGACCGTCGCCGTCATCGCCGCTACGCTCTCCTGCACGGCCGGCGGGGCGGCTCCCAATTCCGGCGAGGATTCGAAATGGCCTCCCGCGGACGCGACGAACAGTGCTGCCCGCTGGCCGAGCGTATGGGCCAGATAGTGACTGACGGCGTCGATCAGATCGGAGATGGTGAAGCAGGCGGCCAGGCGCTTGGAGAATTCGTAGAGGTGCTGGATCTCCCGCTCGCGGCGCCGCAACCTTTCAGTCTCCTGTTGCAGGCGCGACGCCAGATTGCTGCTCACCAGCGCGACGACGAGGAAGACGAGAAGGTCGATCGCCTCCTGCGGACTGTCGACCCGGAGGCTGTAGAGCGGCGTGAAAAAGAAGAAGTCGGCCGCGGCGATCGCGGTCAGCGATGCCAGCGTGCCCGACCAGATACCCCATCGGGTGGCCGCATAGATGATCGGGATCAGATAGGCGATCGGCACCAGGTTCGCGGCGATCGGCTCATTGAGCGCAAACAGCAGCGCCGTGACGACGCCGATCGATCCAACCGACCACAGCAGGGGAAGGACGTCGGTCCACATGACCAATTGCGGCTTCGCTTCGAACCCCGGCGCGAACACGTGCTCCGCTTCGGCACGGCGCGCGTGGACATCCGCGAGCCGTTGAAACAGGGGCAGGGAATAGATCAAGGATTTTGCCTTCGCAGAGCAAGACACCGGAAGATCCTCGTCACGGCCGTCGTGGCCAGCACGATATCCGCCCCGGCAACATCCGATGGGAGCGCTGACGACGCGGGTCCGGCGCCGTCACATTGGCGCACGCCCTCGCGAATGGTTCAACGTTCGATCGTCGGCTGCTGCTCCGATGTCACCAATTACCCAGCGATCCGAGCATTCCCCAGGAACGGATAGAAAATCCATGCTGCTGAGGCGGGGGAGAAATATAAAAGAAATAGTCGAAACGCGAGATCCGCGATTGCCGTCGCCGCCGCACGGATCGAATAGCAGTACAAGACGGCGGCGCGAAGCACCTTCAGTGCTGCTCGAGCAGGGCGGCATCATCCGATTTCTGCAACATCTTGCTGACATAGCCGAGCGCCAGCCGTTCTCCGGCAAGCTCCGGCTTCGACGTGCGGTAGAGTCCGAATTCGCCGGTCTGGTTCGTCCGCGGCGGGGTCAGCTTGGCGATCGCGGCCGAACTGACATATTTCGGCGGATAGAGATAAAAATCCATCAGCGGAGTCTGCGAGCCGCCGGATTGCCGCTTCAGGACCGCATGCGCGCTCGCACCGGCCTCCGGATAGAGTGCGGTCCAGCCCGCAAAGCTGCTTGCCAAAATCTCCAGCGACAGGATCGCCGTCGCGATCTCGACAAAACCCTGGTTGGACTTCTTGGCGCTTCGGGTCGTCGAAGCCTTGCGCAGCCGCTGCCTGAATTCGTGATGCCGCTCGATGAACGGCCCGAGCCGGGCTCGCCACAGCATGTCGGGCAGGCAGGCGTAGCCATGAATGTCGTGATAGCTCTCGATCAGGTTGCGGCACTGTGCCGTGAGATCGGCCGGCAGAAAGCCGAGATCGACGTCGTTGATCTCGCCGGCGAGAGCGACATCGTTCGCACCATTCATAACGTTCGCCACGACGCGCAGCGCTCCATTGCATTCGATGCGAAGGATTCGCTCGATGCTGAGAGCTTAGCCACGAGGCGCGTATATCTTCGATCTCGTTTCGGGGCGATCGGCATAGCAATAAAATAGCGCGCGGATCGGATGCCGGCAGAGCTATGGCGGAAATGACACAGAGTTTTGGAAATCTATCGCAATGCAACGAGCGAATGTCGCAAAACGTCAAGATTTCCGCCGGGTCCTTGAGCAGGTGCGCGAGCAATTGATGCTTCTGCGAGCAAACGACGCGGCGCGGAATGTTCTGGATATTTAATCTTAATGAAAGCGCGAGGAGACCCGTATCGCCTTTTTCTCAACGCCCCACGAATGATGACGCAGACGTTACAGGCGAGTGCGCTCGAAGCGTCCGTAGCAATATCCTGGGGCAAAATCATGAAGAGACTCTTTTTGGCGGGCGTATCGTTGACGGCGGTGAGCCTGTTCAACGCGGCTCATGCAGCCGACGCCAATCCGCCGCTGTTGAAGGCGCCAGCCTCCACGTGCGATCCCTACAAGAATTACTCCTGCCTCGACAGCTATCTCGGCAGCGACTTCTTCTCGCGCTTCGTCAACTATTACCGGCTCGAGTGGGGCCACGACGCCGCACCGTCGGATCCGAAGGCGCCGCCGTCCCGCCGCGACGGCTGGCCGACGACCCCACAGAGCACACCGCCAATGCCGTTCACGGAATGGCCGTATGGCGGCTCGACCAGCATCGGCGTGACGAGGCCGAGCTCGATCGACAGTCCCTTGATGACCGCGCTTGGCACCACGCCTGCCGGACAGTGGATGAACGATGCGCACATCCAGGTCTATGGCTGGATCAATGCTGGCGGCAATCTGAGCTCCAACACGGTTCGCGGCGGCAATGCGCCGGCCGCGTACGACTACAACCCGAACACGGTCCAGCTCGACCAGGCGGTCCTCTATATCGAGCGCCTGCCTGACACGGTCCAGAGGGATCACATCGACTGGGGCTTTCGTCTCGCGCCGATCTACGGCGAGAACTATCGCTACACGACCGCCTATGGTCTCTGGAGCAATCAGCTCCTGAACCAGAACAAGAACTACGGCTACGACCTGCCGATGGCCTACGGCGAGGTCTTCATTCCGCAGATCGCGGAAGGCCTCCTGCTGCGGTTCGGCCGCTTCATCTCGATCCCCGACATCGAGGCCCAGCTCGCGCCCAACAACTACATGTATACGCACTCCATGACGTATACGTTCGACAACTACACCAACACGGGTCTGCAGAGCACGCTCGCGGTCACCAAGAACTGGATGCTGCAACTGGGCGTGTCGGTCGGCAGCGACACCATGCCGTGGAACGCCGGCGCCAAGATCGCCAACCCGTTCCCCAATCCGCTGTTCCCCGGCACCACCATGCTGAAGGATCCGGGAGCGATACCGAGCGTCACCGGCGGCGTGCGCTGGACCAGCGACTCCGGCAACGACAGCGTCTACGTCGTCGCCGACGCGATCAATAGCGGCACCTGGGGCTACAACAATCTGCAATGGTACGGCCTGACGGCGTATCACAAGTTCAACGACCAGTGGCACATCTCGTTCGAGACCTACAATCTGCATCAAAACAATGTGCTGAACGCCAACAATCCGGCTGCGATGGCCGCGTTCGCTGCAGGCGGCACGCCGTTCTCGCCGCAATACTTGCCGTTCAATGCGCCTGGCCTCGCCCAGTGCAGCAGCGCGACGGTGTTCGCCTGCACGGCGTCGGTGCAGACCTATCTCGCCTACCTGAACTACAAGGCGTCGCCACTCGACAACATCTCGTATCGCATCGAGTTCTATGACGACAAGCAGGGTCAGCGTACCGGCGTGAAGACGCGTTACGTCGAGACCGGCATCGGATGGCAGCACTGGTTCTCGCCGCAGATCGAGATCCGGCCCGAGGTCTCCTACTACAGGTCGCTCGATGCGAATGCGTTCAACGGCAATTCCAATCTCGGAATCGCGCCGACCAAGAATTTCGCTCTGATCGGTTCGGCCGACATCATCATTCACTTCTGATCCGCAGGCGGCGCCACGTCGACCAGATCGCGTGGCGCCCTCATCAGAAATTAGGAGATCTTCAATGAAGCACGTTCTCTTCACCACCGCAGCACTCGGAGCGCTGCTGCTCGCCTCTCCGGCAAGAAGCGCGGACCTTCCCCTCTACACCAAGGCGCCGGCGATCGCGGCGCCGGCCTACGACTGGTCCGGCTTCTACGTCGGCGTGTTCGGCGGCGGGGGATACGGCAACCACAATCTCAACAACGCACTCGGGCCGGCCGGCTTTGCCAACTACACCATCAACTATTCCTCCACTGGAGGCATCGCCGGCGGCGAGATCGGCTACAACGTCCAGAGCGGGAGTATCGTGGTCGGCGTGGAAGCCGACGGCTTCTGGTCCGGCATCAAGGGCAGCGATGTCGACCAGTTCAACGCCGGCACCTTGCCGATCGGCTCGGTCGATGCGACCAGTCTCCGCGACGGCTTCACCCTCCGGGCGCGCGGCGGCGTCGCGGTCGACCGCTTGCTGCTGTTCTTCACCGGCGGCTGGGCTTATGGCGAGCTCCAGCACACCAACACCGATCCGGTGTTCGGTGTCGATCAGTTCAACGCCAACAGGAGCGGTCTGACCGCGGGCGGCGGTATCGCCTATGCGATCACCAGCAACCTGATCGGCAAGTTCGAGTATCGCTATTACGACTTCGGCCGGTACGAGCGCGCGGCGCCGCTGAACGGCCAGATTCCCTACACCGTCGACAACACGTTCTCGGTCGTGACGGTAGGTCTCGACTACAAGTTCGGCGGTCCCGTTGTCGCGAAATACTGAAGCAGCGCGAGAAGGTGATGCTGTGACGATCTCGACATCAAGACAGCTGCTGCTGCGCGTCGTCGTGCTCGCCGGCGTCTGCGCCACGGTTGCCGGCTGTGCCAGCGACATCACGCCGCCGACGGGGGACACCGTCGGCGGCTCTCAAATGCGCTACTACGGCGGCCCGAAATCTCCGATGTGGCGAGCACCGGCGGAGAATTGACCGGTGGCCGCGCGCGTCGTGGTCAGCGAGCAAGCAGCGGTGCGGACGATTGCGGTGCTGCGCCCGGAAGGGATCAACGCGCGCGCAGATGACTTGTGTCTCGCCATGGCGAGGGCCATCGAATCGGCGCAGCGCAATCCTGCCATCCGCTGCATCGTCGTCGCCGGCGGGTTCGATGGCTTCGCGGCAGGCCGCGAGGCTGCAGAACACCGTGCTGTCGGTGGCGTCGGGTCGGAAGGATTTCTGCTGCAGGGCGTGACCGGCCTCCTACACACGCTCGCCAGCAATGCAAAACCGATCATCGCCGCCGTCGAGGGAGCGGCGGCAGGCATCGGTACGGCCATTGTGTTCTATTGCGACGAGGTCATCGCTGCCACATCCGCGACGTTTGCCTCGCCCCTCGAATCTCATGATCTGGTCCCGGACGGCGCGATGAGCTTGCTCATTCCCCGACGGCTTGCTCAGCACCGTGCCTTTGCGATGCTCGTTCCCGGACGGTCGATGCGCGCGGAGCGAGCCTATGAAGCGGGCTTGATCGACATGATCGTTCCGCCGGGATATGCCGCGGTCGAAGCGGAGCGGATGGCGCGGGAGCTCTGCCGCCTGCCGACGGAAGATATCTCCGCTATTTGAAACCTGACGCGACCGTCGGTGCAGGATGTACTGCCGCGGGTGCCGGCCGCGGGAGACGACCGTCGCTGCATTGCGTCTGAAGGGACGGCAGGGCGGAGCAGGTGACGCGAACGCTGGAGCCCGCACCGTCCGCAAGCGCAATGGGCTACTCATCGTCGGGTGCCGCTTTCCTGATCGACGCGGCCGCTTGTCCAAAAAATCGGCAGCTGATGAATATTGTTGCGATTCACAGAAATTGGGACCAGCATTCCGCATCGTCAACAAGACGCCGAGCAGAGGCGTCGATCGGAAACGCCTGTTGCTGTTCGGACGTGTCTCAGCCTCCTGGAGGGTGCGATGCTGAAGTCCCTTGCCACAATGATCAGTGCCCTTGCGATTGCCGTGTTGATGGCACCTGCGGCCCACGGCGGCGCGTCCGCCAGCGCACCAACAAAATACGCCCAGCGTTCGCAGCAGGTGACGAGCGTGCATATGGTCAGGCAGACCAAGCGGATCGAACCACCGATCACCGATTTTTCAGCCCAGGCGAAGACAGCGCCATTTCACCGCTAGAGCGTTTTCGAGCGAAGTGGACACCGCTTCGCGTGAAGAAGCCGCTTCGAGACAAGAATCTAGAGCTTCGGTTCTGATTCAATTAGAACCGAAGCTCTAGCCTCGGATCGTTACCCGGGTCGGCTCAGCTCAACCGGTGCAGGGTCGCCTTCGGGCTTTCGCCGAACTTGGCGCGGTAGGCGCTCGCCATCCGGCTCAAATGGGTAAAGCCGAGATCGAACGCAATATCGACGATGCGTTCGCCCGGCCGCGCCGTCTTGAGACGGGCGTTGAGATGGGCGAGGCGGATGTCGAGCAGCATCTCGGAAACGGTGGTGCCGAAGTGACGGCGGAAGCCGAGTTGCAGCGCGCGGACACCGGTGCCTGCGATCTCCGCAAGCTCGGCGAGATCCAGTGGCTCGGTCGCGCGGGTCTCGAGATAAGCCCGCACGCGCTTCAGCGCTGCCGGCTGCGCCTCAGCGCGGCCGTTGAAGACATCGATCGCCGAACTCAGGCTGTGCCGCTGCTCGTTGAGCAGGACATTGAGAAACGACTCGCGCCAATCGGCCGCCGCGACCGCGGACAAGGATTTGTGCGGCCCGATCTGCTCGGCGGTCGTCACAAGTTGCTCGATCCTGGCCGAGAGCGTCTGCCCGAGTGGCCCGCTCAGTGCGACGGCCGGATCGAACTCGACTGGCCGGACCGCTACGCCGCCAAGCGCGGCGGCGCGATGCTCGACCAGCTTGCGGTCGAGCAGCAGGATGAGCTGGGCGCAGTCGTCGCGCCAGGTCATTTCAGTCGGAATCGTTGGCGACAGCAGCGAGGCGCAGTGTTGCGGCCCAGTGGTGAGCTCGCGCGCGGCGGTCCGCACCGTGGCGGAGCCGGACAGCGGCATCTGCAACAGGAAGAAGCGGTCGAGGCAACCCGGGTTGATCGCGACCGATCCGCCATAGGCGACATAGTTGACCGAGAATCCGTCGAAGCTTGCGCAATTGTGATGCGCGGAGAAAGCGCGCTCCGAACGATCGACCGGCGTCAGCTCGTGCGGACAGAAGATGCGCCCGATCGCTTCAGCCGCGTCGTCGACGCGCGCCGTCGCGACGCGCGCGAAATCCTTGAGCCTTCCTCTTGCCGAAACCTCGTTGCCAACAGCAGTCACGCCGGCCGTCCGGAGTTGTTTGAGGTCTAAAACATCGTGCAGCCTAGTGCATCCGCCGACAAAGGGGAACGCCGTTTCGTCGCGCAATCTGCCCGATCGGCGCGCAGGCGGATGCGGCGTCCTTGGGCAGAAGCCGCCGGGCTCGACGCTCCCGCATTGCAGCATGATCGTGCCGGCTGCGGATTCGTTTATCGGCTAGACAGCCTCACCGGCTGGCGACAGGCTCGGTGTCGGCAATACGCATCAAAACTGGAGAGGCTGACATGGGCACGCTCGAAAAAGGCATTACCCGAACCGGCACCGGCTACGGCGGCAAGACCTGGAATATCCTGGGCCAGGTCTACTATCCGAAGGCGGTCACCGACTCGACCTTCGCGTTCGAGACCAACAGCGATCCCGGCCAATTCGTGCCGGTGCACGTCCACCCGACCCAGGACGAATTCATCCTGGTGCAAGAGGGCGTGCTCGACCTCAAGCTCGACGGCGTCTGGGTGCAGGCCAAGGCCGGCGACCTCGTGCGCATGCCGCGCGGCATTCCGCACGGCTATTTCAACAAGTCCGACAAGCCGGCGCGGGCGCTGTTCTGGGTGTCGCCGATGCAGAAGCTCGAGGCGCTGTTCGAGAAGCTGCACAATCTGCAGGACCCCGTTGAAGTGGTGCGCATTTCCGCCGAGCACGAGGTGGACTTCCTGCCGCCTGAAGCTAACGAGTAGGCCGGCGAGCACACAGACAGCGCACCCGAGACAGCGATCGCCGGTGTTGGCTCCGGCGATGACGGGGACGCGTGCGCTTAGGAAATGGGCCTGTTCATTCATCGCGGAGACGTTTCATGGTCAAGCAGAAGCATGTGTGCGTCATCGGCGCCGGCATTTCCGGGCTCGCCGCCGGCAAGGCCTTTGCCGGTCGCGGTCACAAGGTGACCATCATCGAGCGCAGCGGCGATCTCGGCGGGGTCTGGGAGCCGGCGCGCTCCTATCCCGACGTGCAGACCCAGAGCCCGAAGGAGCTCTATCGCTACACCGACAAGGCGATGCCGGAATCCTATCCGGAATGGCCGAAGGGTCCGCAGGTCCATGCTTATCTGCGTGACTATGCCCGCAGTCATGGGCTCGACGGTGCGATGCGGTTCAACACCAGGGTCGAGAGCATGATGCGCCGCGCCGACGGCAGACCGGGCTGGACGCTCGAACTGCGCTCGACCGACGGCGCCGCCGGCCATGAGGATTTCGACTTCGTCGCGGTCTGCACCGGGCAATTCAACGAACCGCAGACGCTGCCGCTGGCCGGCGAGGACGGCTTCAAGGCGCAGGGCGGCCAGATCCTGCACTCGTCGCAATACAGCGATCCCGATCTCGCCAAGGGCCGCAAGGTGGTCGTGCTCGGCGGTTCGAAATCGGCGACCGACATCGCCGTGAACGCGGTCAATTCGGGCGCCAGCGAAGTCACCATCGTGTTTCGCGAGCCGGTGTGGCGGATTCCCTATTTCGTCGGTGGCTTGGTCAACTTCAAGCGCATCCTCTACATCCGCGCCCAGGAGCAGATGTTTGCGAGCTGGGGCATCGGTCCGATGGCACGCCTCGCGCATGTCGTGGCAAAGCCGTTTGTCTGGGCGAACTGGCGCGGGCTCGAGAGCATGCTGACGATGCAGCTCAAGCTGAAGCAGTGCGGCATGGTGCCGAAGGGGCGGATCGAGGACGGCGTCAACTGCTCGGTGCCGATTGCGACTCCCGGCTTCTATCCGATGGTTGCCGACGGCCGGATCAAGGCGGTGCAGGGCACCTTCGACCATTATGACGGCAAGACCATCGTGATGAGCGGCGGCCAGCGTGTCGCGGCCGACGTCGCGGTGCTCGCGATCGGCTACAAGCTCGGTGTGCCGTTCCTCCCTAAGGAATATCAGAACAAGCTGGTCGAACCCGACGGGCAGTATCGGCTCTATCGGCTGATCGCCAATCCCGATCTGCCCGACATGGGCTTTGTTGGCTTTAATTCGAGCTTCTGCACCGTGCTGTGCGCGGATCTCGCGGCGAACTGGTTGGTGCGTTATGCCGACGGCCAGCTCGCGCGGCAGCCGAGCGCGGCCGAGATGCACGACAACATCGCGATGATGCTGAACTTCAAGCGGGTCGAGCGGCCGGCGGCGGGCGTCTATGGCGGGCTGTGCGTCGCGCCGTATCACTTCAAGCATTTCGACGAGCTGTTGGCAGACATCGGCACCAAGGCGTCGCGCCGCAACCCGCTCGTCGAAAAATTCACGCCGCCGGACGCGGACGCCTATGCGCGCTTCCTTGCGACCGCGCCTATGTACGAGGCCGTGGCCTAATCGCGGCCGGCGTCGAGGAAGGCCTGCGCCAGGCGCTCCGGATTCGAGAAGCACAGCTCATGGCTGCCCGGCACCTGGACGAGGCGGAACAGCCCGAGCTTCTCCGACAGCCGCGGATGCCAGGGCAGGCCGTGCGGCATCGCCGTATCCTCGGTGCAGTTGAGGTAGGATTTTGCGATCGGCATCTCGGCCGGATTGCTGCGCAGCGCGATCTTGTCCTGGAAGGTCTTGAGCGGGTGCGGGTTGAGCTTGTCATAGGCCCGCTGCGCCGTCTCGAGATCGGCGTCGTTGATGAAGGCCTCGCGCCAGATGGGGAACGGCAGCACCACCGAGCCGTCCCCGCGCTCGGCATGGATGGCATTGAACAGGCCGACATAGTGCGGCGGCACCATGTCGTTGAGGCTTTCGCCATTGTTCGGCACGAACGCATTCCAGTACACCAGCCGGCGGATGCGATTGGCGGCGGCGTCGGCAACACCCGTGATGACCATGCCGCCATAGCTGTGGCCGACCAGCACGATGTCATTCAGATTGTGCTCGGCGAGATAGTCCACGATCGACTGGATGGCCTCGGCAAGACCAGTATCCTTCCGGTCGCCGGGCCGGTTGCCCTTGATCGTCGGGGTGTGGACGACATGGCCGGCCTTGCGGATGGCGGCCGCAACCGGCTCAAACTCGGCGCCGGTATGCCAGGCGCCATGGACAAGAACATAGGTCGACATGTTGTACCTCCCTGTTTGGTTCACTCAGATCGATTGCGACGTCCGGGACGGCCCGGGGATACGCCCAAGTTTCAAACGGTTCCTGATGGATATTGACCCGGGCCTGCGAACCGCGCTTGGCTGTAACCGAACCGGATTGGGCTCGGAGTGAACTGATGCAGCAAATCGCCGCCGCGGATCGCTCGCGCAGGCTGAGCTGGAATACCGCGGACACCAGGCCGGGCGAGCAGTTCGCCTATTATCGCGAGGCGATCTGCCAGGCCTTCATGAACCTGACGCCGGAGCCGCCGGCGACGCCGGGCTTCCTGGCCCGGGTCGAGACCGTTGGGCTCGGCGACGGCGCGGTCAACCGGGTCAGTTTCCCGGAGCATGTCGTGCGGCGCTCGGCTGCCGACATCGCCGCGTCCAGCCGGCGCTGCTACTACCTCAACCTGAAGCTCGCCGGCCGCTGCCGCATCCAGCAGGCTGGGCGCGAGATCAGCCTCTCGCCCGGACAGGTCGGAATCTTCGACAGCGGGCAGGGGTTCTCGCTGCTGCACGACCGCGGTCCCGCGCTGCAGGTCGCATCGTTCTGGGTGCCGGCCGATGCGCTCGATGAACGGCTGCCGTCGGCGCCGGAGGTCGCGCCGGCGCGGGTCTCCGACGATCCGTTCGTCGGCCATCTCATCGCCGAGACGGCGCAGGTGCTGAATAATTCGGCGCTCCGCGCGTCGGATACGGACAACGTCCGGCTGTTCGGCGTGCTGCTCGACCTGGTCGCGCTCAGCCTGTCGCGGACTGGTCGCGCGGGCGTTGCCGAGAGCGCGGGTCTTGCCGATGCAACCTGGCTCGCGCTGCGCCGCGCCGTGGACCGCAGGCTGCGCGAGCCCGGCCTCGGCGTTGCTGCCGTCGCTGCTGCGATCGGCATCAGCGAGCGTTACGTCCACAAATTGTTCGAGCGCGCCGGCACCACATTCGCCAGCTACGTGATGGACCGTCGCCTCGACGGCGCGGCGCGCGACCTGAAGGATCCCGCGGTCGCCGGGCGCGCGATCGGCGACATCGCTTTCGACTGGGGTTTTTCCGATCTGTCGCATTTCATCCGTCGCTTCCGGCATCGCTTCGGCTGCACGCCGCGCGACTGGCGCCGGAGCTAATGCAAAGTTCGGAAGTCACGATGTCACAATCATTCACCTATCAAGTCAGCCCGATGCGGGTCGTGTTCGGGACCGGCACGGTTGCCGCGCTGGCGGACGAACTCGACCGACTCGGCGTCAGCCGCGCGCTGGTGCTCGCAAGCCGACGACAGCAGGCCGAGCTTGGCGATCTCCAAGGCTTGACCGGCGGCCGGATGGCTGGCGCATTCGACGGCGCGGTCGTGCACACGCCGGTCGCAGTCACCGAACGCGCGATGCAGATGGTCGGCGAGTTGAAGCCCGATGGCGTGGTTGCGATCGGCGCCGGTGCCGCGACCGGTCTCAGCAAGGCGATCGCGTTGCGCACCGACCTGCCGCAGCTGATCGTGCCGACCAGCTATGCCGGCTCCGAGATGACGCCGGTGCTCGGCGAGACCGTCGACGGCGTCAAGACCACGCAGTCATCGCCGAAGATCCTGCCTGAGGCCGTGATCTACGACGTCAACCTGACGATCTCGATGCCGGCAAAGTTCTCAGCGATATCAGGCCTCAACGCGATCGCCCACGCGGCCGAGGCGCTGTATGCGCGGGATGGCAATCCGATCACCTCGCTGATGGCGGAAGAGGCGATTGCAAAACTCGCGACATCGCTGCCGGACGTGATCGCGCGGCCGCACGATCGTGATGCGCGCTCGGATGCCCTCTACGGCGCATGGCTGTGCGCGGTCTGTCTCGGCACCGTCGGCATGGCGCTGCATCACAAGCTTTGCCACACCGTCGGCGCGCTGTTCGACCTGCCGCATGCTGAAACCCATGCGGTGCTGCTGCCGCACACCATCGCCTACAACGCGCCGGCCGCGCGCGCTGCGATCGGCCGCGCCGCGCGGGCGCTCGGGGTTGCTGATGCGGCCGATGGCCTGTTCGATCTGTCAGCAAGGCTCGGCGCGCCGCGTTCGCTCGCCGAGATCGGCATGCCCGAGGACGGCATCGCAAAGGCGGCCGCACTCGCCACCAAAAACCCTTACTGGAATCCGCGGCCGATCGAAGAGCGCGGCATCAGCGAGCTGCTCCGGCGCGCCTGGTCGGGCGCTCGGCCGCAGGCGGGATAGATCAAACCCCGATGGCGTTGCGCGCGATCACGTCGCGATAGAACGCCGCGCTCAGTTTCGGCACCCGCGCCTGGGTCTCGAAATCGACGCGATAGAGGCCGAAGCGCTTCGCGTAGCCGAAGATCCATTCGAAATTGTCCATCAGGCTCCACAGGAAATAGCCGTGGACCGGGACGCCGTCGGCGGTCGCGCGCTGCAATTGGGCGAGGTAGTTGCGCAGGAACATGATGCGGTCGAGGTCGTAGATCTGCCCATTCGGCTGCACCTTGTCCTCGCCGGACGTGCCGTTCTCGCTGATGTAGATGCTCTTGATGTTCCAGAGCTTGGCGGCAATCCGCGGCGCCCAGTAGATCGTCTCCGGCGCGATCCGCAGCCAATCCGAACTCATGTGCGGGAAGGAGCCCGGCATCGGCAGCGGCTTCCAGCCGGGGGCATGGTCGGTGGCGAGGATGTAGCACTGCGGCGCGTAGATGTTCAGCCCGACGAAATCGTTGGGCTGCGAGATGATCTTCAGTTCCTCTGCGGTGAATTTGGGTGCATCCGCGCCGGCATATTGCAGGAAGCCCTCGGTGTACTTGCCTTCGAGCACGACGCCGAGAAAGCCTGCATTGAGCTCGCGTGTCGCGATCTCGGTGGCGCGGATGTTCTCCGGCGTGTTGATCGCGGGCACGCAGGCCGTGATGTTCTCGGCGGGGCCGACCCGTGTGCCGGCGCGGCCCTTGGCGCGGATCGCCTGCACCGCGAGCCCGTGCGCCAGCGCGACATGGTGGCGCGCCTGGTTCACCTCGGCTGGCGGAAGCCTCAGCCCCGGCGCGTCGACGCCGAGCGCATAGCCGAACGGCAGGAAACGCCCGACCTCGTTGAGGGTGAAGATGTTCTTGACCCGGTCGGTCAGCCGCTGCGCCACATAGCCGGCGTAGTCGCCGAAGGCCTTCGACGTGTCCCGCGAGCGCCAGCCGCCGACGCGGTCCTGCAGCGCCTGCGGCAGGTCCCAGTGATAGAGTGTGGCGTAGGGCTCGATGCCGTTCGCGAGCAGTTCGTCGACCAGGCGGTTGTAGAAGTCGAGGCCCTTCGGATTCGGTGTGCCGGTGCCGTCGGGAAACACCCGCGGCCAGGCGATCGAGAAGCGATAGGCCCTGGCGCCGAGATCCTTGATGAGGCGAACATCGTCCTTGTAGCGGTGATAGTGGTCGTTGGCGCGATCGCCGGTAGAGCCGTCCTCGATCTTGCCCGATGTATGGGTGAACGTGTCCCAGATCGATTGGCCGCGGCCGTCCTCATTGACCGCGCCCTCGACCTGGTAGGACGAGGTCGCGGTGCCCCAGACGAAGCCGGCCGGAAAGTTTGTGCCATTCGGCCGCGGAGCGTGGTTCGCCGCCTGACCCGGGGCCGACAGGCCGAGCGCCGAGAGGCCTGCAAGGCCCGCAAACTGCCGGCGCGAGAACTTTCCGAACATTGTTATCTCCCGTCGCCGGATGCCGCGGCTGGAATGCCAGCTGCAGGTTAGCCTTCCATCCCGCCGTTGAGCAACAAGGGCCGAGTGCCCGAGGCGCCGTAGCGAGCGGCGCAACAATCGATGCGCACCGTTGCGAGGTCAATGTCGCGGAGTTGTCAGTTTTGTGGCGACATGTTCTCTACTAGATTGCCTGCTACGTCCTTCCGCAATGACATCCGAAAATCCCGAGAACCCGGGGAGCTGCGCGATGAACAAGCCTGCGACCCATGTCCGAACCGCGCTGCTGCGTCGTCTTGCCACGGCAATCGGCTTGCTGCTGGCGACGGCCGCAGGCGCGCAGGCCGAGCAGACATTTTCGTTCGACGGCACACCCGGGAAGCTGCCGAAGACGGTTGTCCCGCTGAGCTACGCGATCGAGCTCACGCCCAATCTCACCAGCCTCGCTTTGCCTGGTGTCGAGACCGTCGACGTCGAGGTGCGTGAGGCGACGGCGCAACTGACGCTGAACGCGATCAACACGACGTTTGCCGAGGCCACGATCGATGACGGCGCGCAACGCGCGGAGGTGACCACCGACGCCACCGCACAGACCGCGACGCTGACCTTCGCCAAGCCGCTCGCGGTGGGCCGGCACAAGCTCCGCATCGCGTTCACGGCGCAGATCAACAAATTCGGCACCGGGCTGTTTGTGGTCGACTATCCGACCCCGACCGGGATCAAGCGGCTGATCTCCAGCAAGCTGGAGCCGGCCGATGCAAGGCGGATCTTTCCATGCTGGGACGAGCCGTCGTTCAAGGCGAGCTTCGCATTGACCGTCGTGATCCCGCGCAATCTGCTCGCGGTCGGCAACATGCCCGTGGCGGGCGAGGCGCCGGTCGCCGGTGATCTCAAGAAGGTCACGTTCGCGCCGACACCGAAGATGTCGAGCTATCTGTTCGTGCTCACCGTCGGCGAGCTCGAGCGGGTCACTGCGGATGCCGGCGGCGTCACCATCGGCGTGGTGACGACGGAGAGCAAGAGCGGGCAGGGTCGGTTTGCGCTCGACAGCGCGGTGAAACTGCTCGCCTATTACAACGACTATTTCGGCGTCAGATATCCGTTGCCGAAGCTCGACCTGATCGCCGTTCCCGGCGGGTTCGGCGGCGCGATGGAGAACTGGGGCGGCATCACCTTCTTCGAGAGCCGGCTGCTGTTCGATCCCGCGACCAATGCGGAGACGGCGCGACGCGGCATCTTTGGCATCATCGCGCACGAGATGGCGCATATGTGGTTCGGCGATCTCGTCACCATGGCGTGGTGGGACAATCTCTGGCTCAACGAGGGCTTTGCCAGCTGGATGGCGACCAAGGCCTCGGAGCAGTTCTATCCGCAATGGCAGAGCTGGCTGAACGGCAACAGTGCGAAGCAGTTTGCCATGGCGCTCGACGCGCGCCGCACCTCGCATCCGGTGCAGCAGCCGATCGCCGACCACAGCGAAGCGGTCACGGCGTTCGACGCCATCACCTATAACAAGGGCCAGGCGCTGATCCGCATGCTCGAGACCTATCTCGGCGAGCAGGCGTTCCGCGACGGCATCCGCAAATACATGGCCGCGCATGCCTACAGCAATTCCACCACGGCCGATCTCTGGCAGGCGCTCGAGATGTCCGGCGGCAAGATGATCATCGGCATCGCCGCCTCCTTCACGGAGCAGGATGGCGTGCCGCTGGTCATGGCCGAGACGACCTGCGATGGCACAGCGCAACGCCTGACGTTGCAGCAGGACCGTTTCGTGATCGCGCCGGCCAACGATCCGCCGCTGCCGGCCCACGGCTGGCAGATCCCGGTCGCGGCCGGCCCGGCGCAGGGCAAGCCGTTTGACGAGATCCTGCTGAAGGGCAGTGCCGATATCCCGGCCGGCGCATGCGACGATGCGATCAAGGTCAATCTCGGCGACGTCGGCTATTTCAGGGTTGAATACGGGCCGAAGAACCGCGCCGCATTGTTGAACGCCTTCCCGCAAATGCAGGTCGTTGACCGGCTCAATGTCGTCACCGACAGCTGGGCGCTGGTGCAGGCGGGCCGCGCCGAGGCCCCGTCCTATCTCGCGCTGCTCGACGCGCTCGATGCCGGCGACCATCGCGCGGTATGGGATCAGGTGATCTCGACATTCGCTGCGCTCAACCGCCTGTCGCGCGACCACAGCGAACGGCCGGTGATCCAGGCCTATGCCCGCGCCAAGCTGCGCCCGGTGTTCGACCGGATCGGATGGGACGGCAGCGGCTCGGGCGACGACGACACCGCGCTGTTGCGCGCGAGCCTGATCTCGACGCTCGGCGACCTCGGTGATGCGGCCATCGTCGCCGAGGCGAAGCGGCGTTTTGCGGCGTTCCGCGATGATCCAAAATCGCTGCCGACCACGCTGCGCGACGCGGTCACTCATGTTGCCGGCATCGCGGCCGATCGGGCGACGTATGACAAATTGCTGGCGCTCGCGCGCAACAGCACGGCGACCAATGAGCGGCTGCGCTATTATTTTGCCGCAGCCAGCGCCCGGGATACGGAACTGGCGCGCGCGACCCTGGCGTTGACGCTGACCGACGAATTGCCCGAAACGATCGTCACCGGGATGATCAACGCGGTTGCATCCGCAGGCGAGCAGCCGCAGCTTGCCTGGGACTTCGTCCAGACGAATTTCGAGACGTTGCTGGCCAGGCAGGGGCCGAGCTTCCGCGACCAGTTCGTGCCGAACTTCATGATCAATTTTACCGATCAGGCCCACGCGGCAGAGCTGGCCGCGTTCGCCCCGTCACAATCCACCAGCGGCGGGCGGGTGACGGTGGCGCGCTCCTTGCAGGCGATCGCGATCTCGGCCGATCTCGCCGCGCGTGTGCTCCCCGCCGCCGACGCCTGGATCAGGGCGCACAAGCCGTGAGATCGCGAGGGAGTTTCCGGCGGCGCGCGATGCGGCTATGCTCCATGCGCGGCATGCAATCAACGATGCGAGGCTGAGATGGTCAAAGGTTCCGATTTGCTGGTCGCCGCCCTCGAGAACGAGGGCGTGGAACGGGTGTTCGGCGTTCCCGGCGAGGAGAATCTCGACGTCGTCGAGAGCCTGCGCAAATCCTCGATCAAGCTGATCGTGACCCGCCACGAGCAGGCCGCGGCGTTCATGGCGGCGACCTATGGCCGCCTGACCGGAAAGCCTGGTGTCTGCATGACGACGCTTGGTCCGGGCGCGCTGAACCTCACCACGGGTGCTGCCTATGCGCTGCTCGGGGCGATGCCGATGGTGATGCTCACGGGCCAGAAGGGCATCTTGAGCAGCCGGCAGGCCAAGTTCCAGATCGTCGACATCGTCAACACCTTCCGTCCGCTGACCAAGCTGTCGCTGCAGATCGTCAGCGGCGCGACCATTCCGACGCTGGTGCGCGACGCCTTCCGGATCGCGACGCAGGAACGGCCGGGGCCGGTGCTGCTCGAACTGCCGGAGGATATCGCGCGCGAGGAGATAGCGCCGGTCGAGATCGTGCCGCCGCATCCGATCGAAATTCCGATCGCGCATGCCGCCGCGCTCGACCGCGCCGCCGACATGATTTTGAAGGCGCAGCGTCCGCTGATCATGCTCGGCGCGGCGGCATCACGCCCGCGCTCGACCGCCGGGATCGGCGACTTCGTGCGGCGCACCAAGATTCCGTTCTTCACCACCCAGATGGGCAAAGGCACGGTATCGGGCGGCACCAATCAATATATGGGGACCGCCGCGCTGAGCGAGCGCGACTATGTGCATGAGGCGATCGATCGCGCCGACCTGATCATTGCGATCGGTCACGACACGATCGAGAAGCCGCCCTTCATCATGGGCCCGAAGGGGCCGCAGGTGATCCATGTCAGCTACACGGCGGCGAATGTCGAGCAGGTCTACTTCCCGCAATGCGAGGTGATCGGCGATGTCGGGCCGAGCCTCGAACTGCTGGCCGACCGGGTCGCGGGAAAGCTGCCGTCTGCCAGCGCGCTGCTCAGCCTGCGCGAGGGCATCCTGGCGAAGATCACGGATCGCGCCACTGAGGGCCGCTGGCCGCCCACGCCGCAGCGCATCGTGCACGATGTGCGACAGGTCATTCCAGAGGATGGCATCGTCGCGCTCGACAACGGCATGTACAAGATCTGGTTCGCGCGCAACTACCGCACGCTGCTTGCAAACTCGCTGCTGCTCGACAACGCGCTCGCCACCATGGGCGCCGGCCTGCCGTCGGCGATGATGGCGGCGATGCTGTATCCGAAGACCCGCGTGCTCGCGGTCTGCGGCGACGGCGGCTTCATGATGAACTCGCAGGAGATGGAGACCGCGGTCCGCCTCAAGCTCAATCTGGTGATCCTGATCCTGGAAGATTCTGCGTACGGCATGATCCGCTGGAAGCAGGCGGTCGACAACTTCCCGGATTTCGGCCTCACCTTCGGCAATCCGGATTTCGTCAAATATGCCGAAAGCTACGGCGCCAAGGGTTCGCGGATCGAGAGCACGGAGGCGATCGTCCCGACCCTGGAGCGCGCCTTCTCCGGCGGCGGCGTGCACCTCGTCGTGGTACCGATCGACTATACCGAGAACAAGCGGGTGCTGGTCGACGAGCTGCGCGAGAGGGTGCAGCAGATCGACGTGTCGTAGAGCATTGCTGCGTTTCGCAGGGAACGAAAAGCCCTCGGCTTGATTGAACGTAAGCCGCCATGGTAGCACGCCAGGATGTTACGCAATGAGTATCACTCGTTGTGCTGATAGTCGGCGATACCAGATCTGAGAGGTCACGTGACTGCACCAAATCCTGCCGCCGGAAAACCCATCGATCCCGCCGCGCTTGCCAATGTGCCGCGGCTGGTCACGGCCTATTTTGCCGGCAAGCCCGACGCCGGCGATCCCACCCAGCGGGTTGCTTTCGGCACCTCGGGCCATCGCGGCTCGTCGCTGAAGAATTCCTTCAACGAGGACCATATCCTCGCCACCACGCAGGCGATCTGCGATTACCGGCGCGAGAAGGGCCTCACCGGCCCGCTGTTCATCGGCATCGATACCCATGCGCTGGCCGAGCCGGCGTTGGCGAGCGCGGTCGAGGTGTTCGCGGCGAACGGTGTCGAGATCATGATCGACGCGCAGGGTGGCTACACCCCGACGCCGGTGATCTCGCACGCGATCATGAGCTACAACAAGGGCCGCAGTACGGGCCTTGCCGACGGTGTCGTCATCACCCCGTCACACAACCCGCCGGAGGACGGCGGCTATAAATACAATCCGCCGCATGGCGGCCCGGCTGACACCGATGTCACTGCCGTGGTCGAGAAGAACGCCAACCGTTACATCGAGGCCGGTCTCAAGGGCGTCGCGCGGATGCCGTTTGATCGCGCGCGCAAGGCCGCGACCACGCATCTGCACGACTACATCACGCCTTATGTTGCCGATCTCGGCAACACCGTCGATCTCGCGCTGATCAAGTCCGCCGGCGTCAGGATCGGAATCGATCCGCTCGGCGGCGCGGCGGTGCATTACTGGCAGCCGATCATCGCGCGCTACGGCATCAACGCCACCGTGGTCAACAATGCGGTCGATCCGACCTTCCGCTTCATGACCGCGGATTGGGACGGCAAGATCCGAATGGACTGCTCATCGCCCTATGCGATGGCGAGCCTGATCGGGATGCGCGACCGGTTCGACGTCGCCTTTGCCAACGATACCGATGCCGATCGCCATGGCATCGTGACGCGCTCGAACGGGCTGATGAACCCGAACCACTTCCTCGCCACCGCGATCGCCTATCTGTTCGCGCACCGGCCGCAATGGAGCAAGGACGCCGCGATCGGCAAGACCATCGTGTCGAGTTCGATCATCGATCGCGTGGCGAAGAAGCTGGGCCGCAAACTCGTGGAGACGCCGGTCGGCTTCAAATGGTTCGTCGAAGGGCTCGGTAGCGGCGGCTTCGGCTTTGCCGGCGAGGAAAGCGCCGGCGCGTCGTTCCTCAAGCGCGACGGCTCGGCGTGGACCACGGACAAGGACGGCATCATCCTCGGCCTGCTGGCGGCGGAGATCATCGCCAGGACCGGTCGCGATCCCAGCGAATTGTTCAACGAGCTGACGACCGAGCTCGGCGTTCCCTATTACGAGCGCATCGATGTCGCGGCGACGCCGAAGCAGAAGAATGCGCTAAAGGCGCTCGGGCCCGAGCAGCTCAACATGACGCAGCTCGCCGGCGATCCCGTGCGCGCGGTCAGGACCAAGGCGCCGGGCAACGATCAGCCGTTCGGCGGCATCAAGGTCGAAACCGAGGCCGGCTGGTTCGCCGCGCGTCCCTCCGGCACCGAGGATGTCTACAAGGTCTACGCCGAGAGCTTCCGCGGGCCGGATCATCTGAAACAGATCCAGGGCGACGCGCAGGCGGCGATCGCCAAGGTGTTCTGAGAGGTTGGGGCCGGGCGGAATTCATGCGCGTATTGTTGACCGGCTCCTCCGGCTGGCTCGGCCGCTTCCTTGCGCCGCGGCTTCGACAGGCCGGCCATGACGTGACTGGCCTCGACGTCGTCCCGGGCGAGGCGACCAATGTGGTCGGCTCGGTGGCCGACCGGTCGGTGATCGATCGGGTGTTCGGCGACCACGGCATCGAGGCCGTGATCCATGGCGGCGCCCTGCACAAGCCTGACATCGCGCGGTTCTCGCCGCAGTCCTTTGTCGACGTCAACGTGTCAGGCACGCTCAATCTGCTGCAGGCGGCCACCGCCGCCGGCCACGACCGCTTCGTGTTCACCTCGACGACGTCGCTGATGATCTCGCAGGCGATCCGCGACGAGGAAGGCCACGCGGCGGTGTGGCTCGACGAGACGACAGGGCCGCTCGAGCCGCGCAACATCTACGGGGTTACAAAACTCGCCGCCGAAGGGCTGTGCCGGCTGTATAGTCGGGAGCATGGGCTGAACTGCGCGGTGCTGCGCACCAGCCGTTTCTTCCCCGAGGACGACGACACCATCCGCGACATCCATGGCGAGAACCTGAAGGCGACCGAGCTCTTGTATCGCCGTCTCACGGTCGAGGATGCCGCCGACGCCCATGTCGTGGCACTGGAGAATATCCGTGGCTTCGAGGTGTTCGTGATCAGCGCGCCGACGCCGTTTGCGCGCGGCGACGTCGCTGACTTGAAGAGGGACGCGGCCGGCGTGATTGCGCGCAGCTTCCCCGATGCGCCGGCGCTGTTTGCGCGCCGGGGCTGGCACCTGCCGCATTCGATCGGCCGGATCTACGACGCGGGCAAGGCCGAACGCCTGCTCGGTTTCCGCGCGGTAACCGACTTTGCCGAGGTGCTGGGCGCCCTGCGCAGCGGCGAGCCGCTTCCCTTTGCGCACGATCCCGATTATGTCTCGCCGTCAACGAGGCTTGCAAATGGCTGATTTCCACGGCGTCTTTCCGTATCTGGTGTCCCCGGTCGACCCCGCCGGCCATGTCCGCACCGAGGTGCTGGGCCGGCTCTGCGACGATCTGGTCAAGGCCGGCGTCCACGGGCTGACGCCGCTCGGCTCGACCGGCGAGTTCGCCTATCTCAACAATGCGCAGCGTATGCAGGTGGTGGCGACCACGATCGAGGCCGCGCAGGGCCGTGTGCCGGTGGTGGCCGGCGTCGCCTCGACCTCGACGGCGGATGCGGTGGCGCAGGCCAGGGCCTATCAGAAGCGCGGTGCTGCCGGTATTCTCGCGATCATGGAGGCGTATTTTCCGCTCAGTGACGCGCAGGTGGAATCCTATTTCCGCGCCATCGCCGACGCCGTCGACATTCCGGTCGTGATCTACACCAATCCGAATTTCCAGCGCTCCGACCTCACGCTCGACGTCATCGCGCGGCTCGCCCAGCATCCGCGGATCGGCTACATCAAGGACGCCTCGACCAACACCGGCCGGCTGCTGTCGATCATGAACCGCTGCGGCGACAGCCTGAAAGTGTTCTCGGCGTCAGCCCATATTCCGGCCGCGGTGATGCTGATCGGTGGCCATGGCTGGATGGCGGGCCCGGCCTGCATCATCCCGCGCCAAAGTGTCGAGCTCTACAATCTCTGCCGCCGCGCCCGCTGGGACGAGGCGATGGCCCTGCAGCGCAAGCTCTGGCGCATCAACGAGGCGTTCGCCCGGTTCAACCTCGCCGCCTGCATCAAGGCCGGGCTCGCGAGCCAGGGCTACGATGTCGGCGACCCCGTGCCGCCACAGGCGCCGCTCACCGCCGAGCAGCGCAAGGTGGTCGAGGCCGCGTTGCGCGATCTCGGCTGAAGCTGGCTTGCGCGTTGCATAAGGCGCATTACCTCGTCGTTTCCGGGCGTGTTGTCTCGCGCCGAAAATCCGTTAAAACCCGCCGAAATTTCTGAAATCAAGGACCCTCCGATGAACATTCTTCCCGGCAATATGCGTTTTGGTGCGGGCCAGCCGGTCAAGCGTCTGGAAGACCAGCGGCTGCTCACCGGGAAGGGGCATTTCATCGACGACAAGCCGCAGGACGGCGCGCTCTGGCTGCACGTGCTGCGCTCGCCGCATGCCCATGCCAACATCAAGTCGATCGACGCCAAGGCGGCGCTCGAGATGCCCGGCGTCAAGGCGGTCTATACCGGCGCCGATCTCGTGAAGGACGATATCGGCACGCTGCCGACGCTCGCGATCTTCAAGCGCCCCGATGGCTCGCCGATGACCGTGCCGCCGCGCCGCCTGCTGGCGCATGAGGTGGTGCGCTACGCGGGCGAGGGCGTCGCCGCTGTGGTCGCGACCTCGCGCGTGCTGGCGCAGACCGCGGCCGAGGCGATCGAGGTCGATTACGAAGTGCTGCCTTCGGTGGTCGATCCGGTCGAGGCGATCAAACCGGGCGCGCCGGCGGTCTGGCCGGAGGCGCCCGACAACATCGTGGCCGCGATGAGCTATGGCGACGCCGCCAAGGTCGAGGCAGCCTTTGCCAGCGCCGCGCACAAGGTGTCGCTCGATCTGGTCAGCCAGCGCCTGGTGCCGTCGGCGATGGAGCCGCGTTCGACCATTGCCGAGATCGAGAAGAAGACCGGCCGGCTGATTCTCCACGTGCAGTCGCAGACCCCGGGCTCGACCCGCGATCTCCTGGCGGAATCGATCCTGAAGCGGCCCAAGGACAGCGTGCGCGTGCTGGTCGGCGATATCGGCGGCGGCTTCGGCCAGAAGACCAGCCTCTATCCCGAAGACGGCATCGTCGCCTATGCCGCGACCAAACTGAACGAGAAGATACGCTGGCGCGGCGACCGCACCGACGAGTTCGTTGGCGGCACGCATGGCCGCGACCTCACCTCGACCGGTGAGTTCGCGCTCGACGCCAAGGGCCGCGTGCTGGCCTACCGCGTGCGTTCGATCGGCGGCACCGGCGCGTACTCGTCGGGCACCGCCAACATCATTCCGCTGGTGCTCGGCCCGTTCGTGCAGACCGGGGTCTACGATCTGCCGCTGGTGCATTTCGAGGTGAAGTCGGTGATGACCAACACCGCGCCGGTCGGCGCCTATCGCGGCGCCGGCAGGCCCGAGGCGGTGTTCATCGTCGAGCGGCTGTTCGATGCGGCCGCGCGCCAGATCGGCATGGACCCGCGCACCATTCGCAAGGTCAACTACATCAAGCCGGCGCAACTGCCCTACACCAATGCGGTCGGGCAGGTGTATGACTCCGGCGCCTTCGCCCACATGCTGGAGCGCGCGTCCGATTTGGCCGACTGGAACGGCTTTGCCGCGCGCAAGAAGGCGGCGAAGAAGAAGGGCCTGCTCTACGGCCGGGGCCTGACCAGCTACATCGAATGGACCGGCGGCCGCGCCCACACCGAAAATGTCTCGCTGCACGCGACCGCCGAAGGCCGCGTCATCCTGCATTCCGGCACCATGGCGATGGGGCAGGGCCTCGCCACCACCTACACCCAGATGATATCAGATACGCTCGGCATTGCCATGGACAAGGTCGACGTCATCCAGGGCGACACGGATCTCGCCACCGGTTTCGGCAGCGTCGGCTCGCGCTCGCTGTTCGTCGGCGGCACCGCGGTTGCGGTGTCCAGCAACGACATGATCAACAAGGCGCGCGACAAGGCCTCCCATCTGCTCGAAGCTTCCGTCGAGGATATCGAATATCGCGACGGCTTCCTCACCGTGGTCGGCACCGACAAGCGCATCAGCCTGTTCGAGGTCGCGGCTAAGGAAAGCGGAGCCAAGCTCTCGGTCGAGAGTGAGGGCAATGTCGACGGGCCGAGCTGGCCGAACGGCACCCATATCTGCGAGGTCGAGATCGATCCCGAGACCGGCGTGACGCGGGTCGTGCGCTACACCACGGTCGACGACGTCGGCGTCGCGGTCAATCCGATGCTGGTGACGGGGCAGGTGCATGGCGGCGTTGTCCAGGGCATCGGCCAAGCGCTGTACGAAGGCGTGGCTTACAGCGAGGAAGGTCAACTTCTCACCGCAAGCTATCAGGACTATTGCATCCCGCGCGCCTCGGACGTTCCGCCGATGTCAGTGACGCTCGATCCCTCCGCGCCGTGCAAGACCAATCCGCTGGGCTCCAAGGGCTGCGGCGAGTCGGGTGCGATCGGCGGGCCGCCCTGCATCACCAATGGCGTGATGGACGCGCTGAGCGAGGTCGGGATCACCCAGCTGAATACGCCGCTGACCCCGGTGAAGATCTGGCAGGCGATCCAGGACGCCAAGGCGGGGACTTAAGCACGCCGATGCCTTCACCCTCCCCTGGAGGGGGAGGGTCGTCACGCATCGTCAGATGCGTGACGGGGTGGGGTGATCTCTCAACTGAGGCAGCGCGCTCGCGAGGAGGGACTTTCACCCCACCCCGCCGCTCCTTTCAGTCGCGTCGACCCTCCCCCTCCAGGGCAGGGCTATCGCATGTGGCCGAGGAGTTCGAAGAGGAATGCATCGTTCCATCCGGCGCGCTTGAGCTTGCCGCGCAGGGAGACTGTCGTGTCCGGGTGGGCTTGGGCGACGTTGAGAGCCAGACGCCTGAGCACGGCCAGGTTGGCCGGTCCGTTGCCCTTGCGATTGCGGGCAAGGTCCTCGTCGAGGGTGACGTCGAGCGGCCAGTGCAGGCGATTTTCGATGCCCCAATGAGCACGGACGATGCGCAGGACCTCTTTGCGGCTGTAGGGGCGGCTCATCAGGAAGTAGCGCTCGACCGTGTCGTCCTGTCCCCGCTTGCTGGTGATGCGGGCGACAGCTTTGAGGCCCGGAAAGTCGTACTTCTTGGCCATGCCAGGAACCGATGCGACCAGCGCCACACGCTTCTCGTTGCGTCCATGTTCCGCATCGATGGTGGTCAGCGAGGTCTTGCCCTTGCGTTTGACGGCGCGGATTGCGGCTTTGGCATCCTCCAACAGAGCGGGCTGGTTCGCCTTCACCGCCAGCACGTAGTCACCGCCCCGTGCCACAATCGCTTCGGCCATCCCGCGGTGGCAATGCAGGGCATCGGCCGTGACCACGCAGCCCTTGAGTTGCAGAAGCGCAAGCAACTGCAGGGCACCGTCGGCTTCGTTGTTGTTCGGCGCCAGCACATTGGCGAGCGCCATGCGCGTCTGCTCCGCCCAGGCGGTCACCATCACCGGCGGCATGTGGCTCCTGCCGCGTTCGTAACCCCGCCGCAACGCCTTGCCGTCGAGCGCGATCACCCCGCGCGGCCGCTTGATCTTCGCGCCTTGCGCAAAGGCCGTCATAAAACGCCGGAACGCGACCTCGAACGCCTTCGGATCGAGCATCCGGAATACCCGGCTGAACGTGTCGTGGCTCGGCAGGCCATTCTTGAGCTCCAGCACATCCTGCCAAAGATAGGCCTTCATCCGGGCAAACAGCGCCATGTCGGTGCAACTCGTCGCCCCGCACAGCGTCGCCATCAGTGCGATGAACAAGATCTCGGTCAGGTCATGCAGCGCGTTGTCGGCCCGCGGGTCGGGCAAATCTTCAAAGCACTCGGCAAATCGTTGCATCGGCCGCTCCCTCTAGATCAGGAGCGACCTTCAGAATCTCTTTCTCCCGATTTGGCAACTACTTGCAGCCGCGCACGTGCGATTCCCCTGCCCTCCAGGGGAGGGTATGGGGAACGGCGAATTCGCCCAAACGCGGCCTACAACCCCAACACCATCTTCGCGATGATGTCGCGCTGTATTTCCGACGAGCCGCCGAAGATCGTATACGCCCGTCCGTTGAGATATTCCGGCACCACCGGCAACAGCTCTTCCGAAATCGCCGGCTCGTGGTTCAGCTTGTAGAACGGCCGCGCCGGCTCGACGGCGAGACCGTCATTGCCGATCACGTCGACGCCTAGCCGCGTCACCGCCTGGCGGATCTCGCTGACCCGCAGCTTGATCAGCGACGACACCGCGCCGGGGTTCTGTCCGGTCTGCAGCGCCGACAGCACCCTGAGCTCGGTCATTTCGAGCGCATCGATATCGACCTCGACCTCCGACATCCGCATGGCGATGTCGGGGTCCTCGATGGCGCGGCCGGTGACCTCGGAGCCGGCGAGATCGGAGATCGTCTTCAGCGCTTCGCGCAGCTTGGCCGACGCGATGCCGGAGCCGCGCTCGAACTCGAGCAGATATTTGCCGTAGGTCCAGCCCTTGCCTTCCTCGCCGACGCGGTTGGCGACGGGCACGCGGACGTCGTCGAAGAACACCTGGTTGACCTCGTGATCGCCACCGATGGTCAGGATCGGGCGCGTGGTGATGCCCGGCGTCTTCATGTCGATCAGGATGAAGCTGATGCCGTCCTGCTGCCGCTCGCCCTCATTGGTGCGCACCAGCGCGAACATGCGGTTGGCGTGATGCGCATGCGTGGTCCAGATCTTGGTGCCGTTGATGACGTAGTCGTCGCCATCGCGCACCGCGCGGGTTTTCAGTGACGAAAGATCGGAGCCCGAACCCGGCTCGGAATAACCCTGGCACCAGTAGTCTTCACCCGAGAGGATTCGGGGCAGGTAAAAGTTCTTCTGCTCGGGCGAGCCGAAGCCGATGATGACCGGGCCAACCATCTTCACGCCCATCACGTTGACATTCGGCACGCCGGCACGGGCGCATTCGGCCTCGAAGATCCAGCGCTGCGCCGGCGTCCAGTCCGGCCCGCCATGGTCCACCGGCCAGCCCGGCGCGCCCCAGCCCTTCTTGTGCAGCGCGCGCTGCCAGGCCATGCCGATATCGGGGTCGGAGAACACCGACGGCGTCAGCGCGGTGGCGCGCTTCATTTCCGGCGTCAGGCTCTCGGCGATGAAGTCGCGGACTTCCTTTTCGAAAGCGCGTTCGTCGGCACTGAAGGTGAGATCCATCTTGTGCTCTCCGTTACGCGTGGGCGCGGCCGCTCAGCGCGGCGTGGCGGCGATAATGATGGGCGCTGCCGCCGAACAGGGTGTCGAAGGCCAGCAGCCGCTTGAAATAGGCGCCGATGTCGAGTTCTTCCGTGACGCCCATGGCGCCGTGCAGCTGCACCGCCTGTTCGGCGACGAAGCGCGCGCATTTGCCGATCTTCGCCTTGGCGCCGGACGCCGCGCGGCTGCGGGCGACCGGCTCGGCATTGGCCATCAGCGCAGCGCGCAATGCCATCGAGCGCGCCTCGTCGACCTGCATCGCCACGTCGGCGAGGCGGTGGCGGATCACCTGATTGGCCGACAGCGGCCGGCCGAACTGTTTTCGAATTTTGGTGTATTCGAGCGTGGTGTCGAGCAGCGTCTGCATGATGCCGACCGCCTCGGCGCCGAGCGCGGCCATCGCGCGGTCGACCACCGTTTCGATCGCGGGCAGCACATCCTGCCCGTCGCCGAGCAGCGCATCGGCGGGCAATTGCAGATCCCTGAGATCGAGATTGCAGCCGCGCCCGCCACCGAGCCGCGCGTAGTCGCGCAGAGCGAGGCCGGGCGCACCAGCCGGCACCAGGAACAGGCAAAGCTTGCCGGATGCGCCGTTGGCATTGGCAACGCGGGCGGAGACGATGATCTGGTTGGCCGATGCGCCGTCGAGCACCGCGATCTTGCTGCCGCTCAAAAGCCAACCGTCGGCGGTCCTGGCGGCCGTCGCGTCAACATGGCCGAGGTCGAAGCGCGCGGCGCGCTCCGAATGCGCAAAGGCGAGCGTGAGCGCGCCCTCGGCGACCTTGGGCAGGATCGCCTGCTGCTGCGCCTCTGTGCCGCATTCGGCGACCAGCGCAGCACCAATCACGACGGTGGAGAGGAATGGCTCGGACACCAGGCCGCGGCCGAATGCCTCCATCAAGAGCCCGATCTCGATTGCGCCGCCGCCAAGCCCGCCATGGGCTTCGCTGATCGGCAGTGCCAGCCAGCCCAGTTCGGCGAACTGCTTCCAGATCGCGGGCGAATAACCCAGCGGATCGTTCGCCGCCTTCTTGCGATGCTCTGATGTGAAGGTCTCCGCCACGAAGCGGTCGGCACTTTCGCGCAGCAGGCGCTGCTCGTCGCTGAGAGTAAGGTCCATCTGGTCTACTTCACGTTGGCGGTTTTTCTGACGGAGGGATGCAGACCCGCGGGGTCCACCACCATGCCGAATTCCTGCAGATTGTGCGCGTGGCAGAGCTGATGCAGCGCGAAGGCCTGATCGATCGCAGCAGGCTGCCCCATGATGTCGATCGAGCGGTTCACTGCCTCCTTGGACAGCTTCAGCGCGAAGGCAGGTTTGGCGGCGATCCGCCGCGCCATCGCCAGCGTAAAGGAGGAGAGATCGCCGCGCGGCACCACGTGATTGACCATGCCGAGGCGATGCGCCTCGTCGGCGCTCCAGACGTCGGCGGTGAACAGCATCTCCTTGGCTTTGCGCGCGCCGAGTTCCCAGGGATGCACGAACCATTCGACGCCGCAGACGCCCATCGTCACCACGGGATCGCAGAACTCGGCGTCACTGCTCGCGACGATCAGGTCGCAGGCCCAGGCCAGCATCAGCCCGCCGGCGATGCACTTGCCGTGCACTTCGGCGATCGTGGGCTTGGCGAGATTGCGCCAGCGCCTTGTGATCTGCAGGTAGATCTCCTGCTCGCGCGCGAAGCGCCCATGCGCGTTGGGTTCGGCGAAGCCGCCCCAATTTCCGATTGGCGGGAAATCGACGCCCGCCTGGTTCTTCGCCCCCGGCCTGAGATCGTGACCGGCAGAGAAATGCGGGCCGTTGCCGGCGAGGATGATGACCTTGACCGCGTCGTCCTGCACCGCCTGGTCGAAGGCGGCATTGAGGTCGTAGGTCATCTGCAGGTTCTGGGCGTTGCGCGCCTCAGGGCGGTTCATCACGATCCGTGCAATCGCGGGCTCGGGCCGTTCGACGACAATCGTCTCGAATTGTTCAGACGCCAATGGATCCTCCCAGGATCGATTTTCTTGGCATGATGAACGGCGCGGGGAGGGATAGGCAAGGGCCATCATCGGCAAAATCCGCCGCGAATCCCGCCACGCGGGATTGTCGGGCGAAAATCTGTTACTCTGATCGAGAATCCACCGGGAGGAACAACTTCATGCGCAAGCTTTGGACCGTGCTGGCAGCGCTGGCGACATTGAGCCTGACCAACTGCGGCTACAACGCGATCCAGACCAATGACGAGACGGTCAAGTCGAGCTGGTCGGAGGTGGTGAACCAGTACCAGCGGCGCGCCGATCTGGTGCCGAACCTCGTCAATTCGGTGAAGGGCTTTGCGCAGCAGGAGAAGGACGTGCTGCTCGGTGTCACCAACGCGCGCGCCAAGGTCGGCAGCATCCAGGCGACGCCCGAAGTGCTGAACGATCCGGCCGCGTTCCAGAAGTTCACGCAGGCGCAGGGTGAACTGACCAGCGCGCTGTCGCGGCTCCTGGTCGTGACGGAGAACTACCCGCAGCTGAAATCGGATGCGCTGTTCCGCGATCTGATGGCGCAGCTCGAGGGCACCGAGAACCGCATCACCGTGGCGCGCAACCGCTATATCAAGGCGGTGCAGGACTATAATGTCGGCATCCGTACCTTCCCGAACAATCTGACCGCGATGGCGTTCGGCTACAAGGAGAAGCCCAACTTCTCGGTCGAGAACGAGAAGGAGATTTCGACCGCGCCGAAGGTCGATTTCAATCCGGCGCCCGCGCCCGCGCCGTCGAAATAGCGCCGGCGTGCCCACCAACGCGATGACAGCCGCCCGCGTCTTCCTGCTCGCCTTCCTGCTGGGCTTCGTATGCCCGGCGCGGGCCGAGGTCGCGGTGCCTCAGCTCACCGGCCGCGTCGTCGATCAGACCGGGACGCTGTCGGCGAGTGACGTTGCGTCGCTGAACGACAGACTGAAGGATCTGGAGACCCGCAAGGGCAGCCAGATCGCGGTCCTGATCGTGCCGACCACGGCTGAGGAAACGATCGAGCAGTTCTCGATCCGCGTTGCCGAGGCCTGGAAGATCGGGCGCAAGAAGGTCGACGACGGCGCACTGCTCGTCGTCGCCAAGAACGACCGGCATTTGCGCATCGAGGTCGGCTACGGCCTCGAAGGCGTGCTGAGCGACGTCGTCACCCACCGCATCATCGACGAGGACATCACGCCGAAATTCAAGGCCGGCGATTTCGCCGGCGGCATTTCGGCCGGCATCGACCGCATGATCCGCCTGATCAATGGCGAGCACCTGCCGGCGCCGGAGCCCGAGCATTGGCAGGGTCCCAATCTCGTCGATCTCGCCAATCCGGTGACGATCTTTGTCGTCATCATCGCGGCGAGCGTGTTGCGCGCGATGCTGGGGCGTCTGCTGGGCTCGGCGGCGACCGGCGGCATCGTCGGCGTCTTCGCCTGGATGGTGGCCGGCTCGCTCGCCACTGCCCTGGTGGTCGGGCTGTTCGCTGCCGTTGCGGCGCTGATCTTCGGCGGATTGAATTTTGGCGGTCCGGCGGCCGGCTCGGGACCATACCGGCGCGGCGGCGGCTATTCCGGGGGCTGGTCCGGCGGCGGGGGCTGGAGCAGCGGCTCGAGCTCGAGCGACAGCGGCGGCTTCAGCGGCGGAGGCGGCAGCTTCGGCGGCGGCGGCGCTTCGGGGAGCTGGTAGGCATATGAGCATCAAGCGCATCGGCAAGCATCTGCTCGAACACCGCTGGCGTGTGCGGCGTGAGTTTCCGCCGCGCGTGCTCGATGCGATCGAGCAGGCGATCAAGGCCGGCGAGGCCACGCATTCGGGCCAGATCCGCTTCGTCGTCGAGGGTGCGCTCGACGGCGTGCCGTTGTTCCGCAATCAGCCGGCGCGGGAGCGGGCGCTCGACGTGTTCGCGCACTTGCGGATCTGGGACACCCATCACAACAATGGCGTCCTGATTTATCTTTTGCTCGCCGACCGCGACGTCGAGATCGTCGCCGATCGTGGCATTGATGCGAAGGTCGGCCGCGCCGGCTGGGAAGCGATTTGCCGCGCGATGGAAACGGATTTTCGGGCAGGCCGGTTCGAGCAGGGCGTGATCAAGGGGATCGAGGCGGTGTCGCGGGAGCTGGCGAAGTATTTCCCGCATGTCGCCGGAGGCCCGAACGAGCTGCCGGACAAGCCGGTGGTGATTTGAGCGACCAATGGTTTGGTCCGGTGCTCTTCATCCTCCCCTGGAGGGGGAGGATCGACGCGAATGCAATGAGCGGCGAGGTGGGGTGAAGGTCTCTCCGCGTGAACGCTGCCCGAGTGGAGAGATCACCCCACCTCGGTTCGCATTGCGCTGCGCTTCATGCAAACCGATCCTCCCCCTCCAGGGGAGGATAAGAATAAGAAGACCCCTACGCCTTCACCGAAGGCCGCTCACCGACGCGGTTGAACCAGGCCACGACGTTGGCGTTCGACTGGTCCAGCGGTTGACCGACCTGGTTGCCGAAATCGAGCCAGCAATAGAGCAGCATGTCGGCGAGGGTGAAGCGCCTGCCGCAGATGTAGTCGCGGCCGTCGGCCATCTGGTTATCAAGCCATTTGATGCGGTTGGCGGCGATCATCTTCAGCCCGGGCGAGGCCTCCGGCGCGACCGGAATGCGCTTCTCGAAGAACTTCAGCGCCTCGCCGAAGCGATAGCCGTTGGCGAGCGGCTCGGCGATATTGAGATCGACGCGGCGCGTCCACATCCGGCATTCCGCGCGCTCTTCCGGCGTGGTGCCGATCATCGCGGGCGAGGGATGCTTCTCCTCGAGATATTCGCAGATCGCCGTGATCTCCGAGAGGTAGTTGCCGCAGTCGAGCTCGAGCGCCGGCATCTGGCCGTGCGGATTGCGCTTCAGATGCGCTTCCTCGCGGTTCTCGCCCTTGCGCAAGTCGACGGCCTGCTTGGCTATCTCGATGCCCTTCTCCGCCATGAACATGCGCACAATGCGCGGATTGGGTCCGATCGAGTCGTAAAGCTTCATGGTCCTCGCTCCCTGTTCTTCAGTGTTGTTCTTGCCGTTGTTGAACAGGCCACGCGCGGATTTGTCAATGAAGCGTCACATGTGCGGTCGCGCACGCGCCGGCGTCAGTCGTCGTACCGGTCGCGCGCCGACCGCATGGTCTGCTTGTCGCCTGCCGACGGAGGTCATTGCGCTGGTTGGGTTGCAATTCCCGGCACGGACGGTCGCCCGCGATAGACCGCCAGACCCACGAGACCCACTGCCGCGGCGAACAGGATGTAGTAGACGGGAGCAGCCTTGTCGCCCGTCACCTGGACCAGCCAGGTGTTGATGAACGGCGCCAGCCCGCCGAACAGCATCACGGCGAGATTGTACATCAGCGATGCTCCGGTCGAGCGAACGCCGACGGGAAATATCTCGGTCATGAAGGCCGGCATCGGGCCGGCCAAGGCTCCGAGCAGGACCGCGACGATCTGCAACTGCCAGAGGTTCGCGGTGGTCGGAGCGGCGACGAGCCGCTGCAAGATCACATAGAACAGCAGGCTGTAGACGATCAGCGCCGGAACGAGGACCGCGCGACGACCGATCCGGTCGGAGAGGGCGCCGCAGGCCACCGCCACCGCCGCGTTGATGACGCTGACGACGAGCAGGCCGAGCTGTGCATTCAGGATCGGCAGCTTCAGCTCGGCGACCGCATAGGTGGGCAGAAAGATCGCATTGACATAGTTGATCGCCGTACCGGCCGCGATCAGGCAAAACGAGGCAATCAGCTCGCGTGGGTGCTCGGAGAACAGCTGGCCGAGCGTGGTCTGCCCGCTCGGCTGCACTGTGGCGGCCTTCTCGGCGAGATACGCCTGGAATTCGGGAGACTCGTCGCACCTTTGGCGCAGGTACCATCCGGTCGGCCCGATCAGAATGCCGAGGATGAACGGCACGCGCCAACCCCAGCTCGCGAAGGCGTCGGGCGACAGGCCGAGATTGAGACCGATCGCCATCGCGGCACCGAGACCAAACGCCAGAGATTGCGACACCATCTGGAACGAGCCGTAGAAGCCACGCCGGCCGGGCGGCGCGAATTCGATCAGCATCGCGCTGGCGCTGCCGAACTCGCCGCCGGCGGAAAAGCCCTGGATCAGCCGCGCCAGCAGCAATAGCAGCGGTGCCGCGATTCCGATCGCGCCATAGGTCGGCAGCAGACCGAGCAGGCCGGTGCCGACAGCCATCAGCGATATCATCACGACCAGCGCCTTCTTGCGGCCGTGCTTGTCGGAATAGAGCCCGAACACCAGGCCACCCAGCGGCCGGGCCGCAAAGGCGATTCCGAATGTCGCGAAGGTCAGCAGCAGCGAGGAATGCGGATTGTCCGCCGGAAAGAACAGCTTGCTCAGGATGCCGGCGAACAGGCCAAAGACAGTGAAGTCGAACCATTCCAGTGCATTGCCGATCGTGGAGGAGATCACCACCCGGCGGCGCATCTGCGCCATCGTGTCAGCCTGCATTCGTTTCGTCTCCCCGCTGTCGGCAACGGCTTGCATCGCGAGTCCGTGATTCTTATCGTTGTGAGCCGATCCTAGTGCAAAGCCATGGCAGGCCACAACGGGCCCCTTGGCTGGGTCCGGGCGTCAGTCGTCAAGCTTGTTGAGGTCGCGCACCGACTGCATGATCGGCTCAAAATTCGAGCGTGCATCGAGCGCATCGAACAATTGCGCGGTGTCCTCGAGCAGGGCATGCGAGCGTTGCAGCGCGATCCGCACGTCGTCCTGCGGCGTGTCGGACAGCCGGCCATGACCCGACAGCAGGATCTTCGAATTGAGGCCCTTCAGCCGTTCCAGCGACTGGATGTAGTCGGCGATCGAGCCGGAGCCGAACACGCCGCCCATCACGCCGCCGGGCATCAGCGTGTCGGCGGCGAACAACAGCCCCTTGTCCTGATCGAACAGCGAGATGCAGGCAGAGGTATGGCCCGGCGTGTACATCACGTTGAGGCGGAAATTGCCGAGGTCGATCAGATTGCCTTCCTCGAGCCAGATGTCGATGTCGATCGGCACGTTCGGTTCGTTGAACATCTTGCGCAGCATCGAGAAGTCGTCGCGCAGCATGATCTTGTTCGCGGCGAGCCGGTGCGCCGCCATGTACGCGCTGCCGTGGAAATGATAGGCCGCGCCGATATGATCAAGATGCTCGTGGCTCAGCACCACCATGTCGATCATCGCGGGCGTTATGCCGAGATGGTTCAGACAGGCGACCAGCGACGGATAGTTGGTCGACAGTCCGACGTCGATCATGATGGTCCGCTTGCTGCCGCGCACGAGATAGGCATTCGCCGCGCGGTTCTTGAAGCGGATCTGGTAGACGTCGTCGGCCGCCTGGATCAGCGTGGCGACGTCGGCCTCGAACAGCGTCTTGAACGGGCTTGGCTTGCGTTCGCTCATGGGGGGGCCGCCGCTCGGTAAGTGACGGCGTTGGACGCGCGCAGGCGTTTCGAGAGCGCATCCATCACCATCAGCGCGAAGGCCGGCTGCTGGCTGACCAGATAGACGAAGCGGGCGTGGTTGATCCGCATCACCCGCGTCGCGGGCGCCGATGCGATCGCGGTTGCCGAGCGCGCCGAGCCGTCGATCACGGCCATCTCGCCGAAGAACTCGCCCTTGCCGAGGCTGACGATGACCGTCTTGTTTCCGCCATTGATCTTGGCGATGTCGACGGTGCCGTCGAGCACGACAAACAGCTCGCGGCCGGTCGAGCCTTCCTCAAAAATGACGTCATCGACATCAAATTCATTGATGCATTTCTCGATCGTCATGGCGCTCTCCTGCCTTCTGGCTGGAAGACGCCGGTATGTTAATCGGGAAAGCGCCGCGCGCAAACGGAGCTGACGCAGATTGCCGCATGGCAACATCGCCTAAATCCGGCCCGGAAAACTCCCTAAAATTTAGGTAATGGCGGAGCGGGGTAACCATTTCGCAAGCAATAAAAGTTACCGAATTGTCAACCCAGTCTGGAGACTTTGAACGTGAGTGAGCAGCAGAGCGAGCCGGTCAGCGGTCAAGCCGGCGCCGAGACGGCGGCGAAGAGCGAGCCCGTGATGGCTGCGGCCGGTGTCGAGGCTGTCAGGCTTGCGCCCGAGCAGGAAGAGACGTCGCCAAAGGCCGACGCGCCCAGGATGGACGCGCCGAAGGTTGAATCCCCCAAGGTTGAGCCCTCCCGGCTCGATCCCATGATTGAAGCCAGGATCGACGCGAAGATCGAGCCGACCAACATGGACGTGCCCAAGGTCGAGACCGGCAAGCGGGAAGAGCCGCGTTTCCCGGGCAAGCTGATGATCATGGCGCCCGGTGACCGGACCTGGGACCACGAGGCCTCCGCCTCCAAGCCGGGCGCCGAGCAGGCCGCCAAACCCGCCGGCACGCGCCGGTTCGGGGCCATGGCCGCCGTAATTGCGCTGGCGACCGTGGCAGGAGCCATCGGTGGCGCGCTCGCGACCGCCGGGCTTGGCCATCTTGCCGCCCCCGCCGCTGCCTCCGTCAGGGATGTGGCTGCCCAGGATGCTGCAAAGGACGCCGCCGCCAAGGAAGCCGCCGATGCCTCCTTCGCCCGGATCGAATCCGAAATCGCCGCGCTCAAGGCCAATGTGGAGCAGACCGCCAAGGCCGGCCAGGCCCAGTTCAGCAAGGCCAGTGACCGGATCGAGAAGGTCGAGAAGGCCCAGGCCGAGCCGCTGGCCAGGCTCAACAAGCTCAGCGATACCGTCGACAAGCTCCGCGCCCCGCAGACGACCGTCGCCGCGGCGACGCCAGCCCGCGAGGTCACGGGCTCGGTCCCCCCGGCGACTGCCGCGGCAGCACCTGCGGCCCCGAGGCCCGAGGTCGGCCGCCTGCCGGTGGTCGACGGCTGGGCGCTGCGCGACGTCGGCAATGGCGGCGCGCTGATCGAGGGCCGCGGCGGCATCTACGAGGTTTATGCTGGCGATCCCGTCCCGGGTCTCGGCCGCGTCGACGCCATCCGCAAGCAGGACGGCCGTTGGGTGGTCATCACCAGCAAGGGCCTGATCGTCTCCCGCTGATCGACCAAACGCGAGGATACCAAGGCGCTTCACCGCGATGTGAAGCGCCTTTTTTCTTGAATAGGGTTTGCCGTGCGGTGTTAGTGGGGCATGAGCTGCGCGCTGAAATGCCTCCTGGTGATGTCCATTCTGCTCGGTGGCGCCGTGCTTGCACGCGCCGCGGAGGATCGCGCGCTCGAGCGCGGCACGGCGGTGATCGATCCCGCGATCCTGCGCGAGCTCGATCATGGCCGCCTCAGTCTCGGCCGGATGCTCTCGCCGGAACGCTCCACCGAGACGCCGCTGTCGAACCGCGATCTGTTCGGATTGCCTGCGATGGTGCCGGTGCGCGAGGCGCTCGATCGCGAGTTCGATCGTTATGTCGGAAAGCACAAGGAAAGCCTGCCGAACGAGAGCATCGGGGTCGGCGACGGCTTTGCGTTCCAGCTGTTCGACCGCACGCTGTTTGAATCCCCTGACGTTCGCTTCGTGCTGGCCGGCATCGTCAACCGCATGGATCGCGCCTATGTGGCGCCGAAAGATTGCGGCGAGATCCGGCTGATCTACCGGCTGACCCGCACCGATGTGCCGCTGATCGGCGAGAACGCGGTGTCGCAGCGGCTGCCGATGACGCTGAACCTGGTGCTGAAGGCGAAGGGCGACGGCAACGATGCGTCGCTGACCTGCCGCGAGATCGCGCGGCGCTGGCTCGCGACCGGCAGCGCGCCGCCGGCGATGGACAAGCTGTTCGGCAAGGATGGCCCGCTCGACCTGATCGATGTACGCAATATCGATCGGATCGAGACCAATCTGCAGATCGCGCACGCGCCGAAATCCGCGGTGCGCGACTTCCGCACCGACTATCTCCTGAAAGTGTTCGACTATGACGGCGCCGCGAAACGCTTTGCCGAGGCGCCGCTGGAGAACCAGATCGATCGCGATCGCATTCTGGCCGACGAGGCGCTGAAGCGTGACTTCAAGACATGGCTGCTCGATCCCAAGCATTTTGCCGAGTTCGATCGCGGCACTTTGCTGATCCCCGATCGCTTCCTCGCAACCGGTACGGTCGCGCCGACGCCGACCGGTTTTGATATCAGCGACTTGGAGCCGGAGTTCGGGCTGGTGCAGGGCGAGGGTGCGGCAGGCAATGCGCTGTTCTCGGAAGGTGACGTGGTCGGCGCGTTGCAGAAGGCTGCGGCCGATGGAACGAAGCTGCAAAACGTCCAGTCGCTGGCCGGCTTCGAGCGGCGCCTGAACGACGTTACCTGCGCCGGCTGCCACCAGACCCGCGGCATTGGCGGCTTCCATTTCCCCGGCGTCGACTGGATGGCGGCAAAACCGTCGAACTCCACCGTGGTGCCGGCCTCGCCGCATTTCTTTGGCGACCAACCTCGGCGCCGCGATATTCTCGCAAGTTTCCGCGACGGCAAGGCGCCGGACTTTTCGCGCGGCTTCTCCAACCGGCCGCAACTACGCGCCAGCGCCGAGCTAGCCGGCACCGAATACAGCGACGGCTGGGGCGCGCATTGCTATCTGCCGGGCGCCAGGCCGGCCGAGACCGACCGCAGCTTTCGCGGCTGGATCTGCGCCGAAGGCCTCGCCTGCCAGGTCGCGGGGAAGACCTCACGGATGGGGATGTGCTTCGTGAAGGGCCGGTAATTCCAGCCGGAACCGAAGCGGCTGCGCGTCATTATTTGATGCTACATTGCGGTTCGCAACCACGACCCGAACAGCCCAGCCCTTGAGCGGAGACCGGCGGATGAGTGCTCCCGAGCAGGACAAGCAGCGCAACCGCGAGATCGCGGCCAACGAGGCCGAGCGTCAGGCGGTGAGCGCCGTCCGTGTCAGCAGCTGGGCGATCGGGCTCGCGGTGATCGTCGCCGTCATCGCCGTGGCCCTGGTCTGGGCCTGGATGAAAAAATAGTCACTCACACGTAATGCTTCAGGCGCGGCCGCGATCCGGGTGAGGGGTACAGGTCTCACCTGCATCTGTGCTCCCGGGGGAAGCCTGTCTCCCCGCAAGAGCGCGGCGAGGGAGGAGCAGCATCAGCTCGACCTCAGGCCACCGCGCCGGAGGCGCGCAGCTTCTGGATCGTGGCCTCGTCGTAGCCGGCCTGGCGCAGGATCTCATCGGAGTGCTCGCCGACCTCGGGCGGCTTGCGCGGCTGCACCTTCTTGGCGCCGTCGATGAAGATCGGGCTGTTGACGGTCAGCATGGTGTCGTTCTCGAAGCGCACCAGCACCTCGTTCTCGATCATCTGCTTGTCGTTCGGGATGTCGTCGAGGATGCCGACGACGCCGAACACCAGGCCGTTGCCGTCGAGGATCTTGCGCCATTCGGCAAGGTCCTTGCCGGCGAACACCCCGTCGAAGATCTTGATCAGCTCGACCGAGCGCGCATGGCGGTCCGCCTTGGTGGCAAAGCGGGCGTCGGCGAGGAGGTCCTCACGGCCCATGCAGCGCGCCAGCGTCGGCCACTGCCGGTCCTCGTTGAGCAGCGACAGGATCAGCCAGCGGCCGTCCTTGCATTTGTAGTGGTTGGTGACCGCGTTCAGCGCCTCTTCGCGCGGCTTGCGCTTCTTGAACTTGGCGCCGGCGAGCTTGGCCTGCGCCAGCACGCCGTTGGCCCAGACGCCGTTGGCCATCAAATTGGTCGAGACATGCGAGCCCTTGCCGGTCTTCTCGCGCTGGAACAGCGCGGTGACGATCGCGCCGTAGAACGCCATCGCACAGGGATGATCGCCCATGCCCGCGACCGAACGGGCCGGCGTGGTGTCCTCGTCGGCGCGTACCAGATCCATCAGGCCGGAGCGGGCCCAATAGGCGTTGGAGTCGAAGCCGGGCTTGTTGGCCTCTTCGCCCTTCTCGCCGTAACCGGTGAAGGAGGCGTAGATCAGCCGGTCGTTGAGATGCGCAAGATGATCGTAGGTGATGCCGAGCTTCTGGCGCACCTGCGGCGGCATGTTGGTGATGAACACGTCGGCCTCGGCGACGAGCTTGTAGAGCACCTGCTGCGCGTCTGGTTTGGTGAGGTCGAGCGCGAGGCTCTTCTTGTTGCGGGGCCTCGAGCATCCACGCGAAATTGTGCTCGCTCGCGGGATAGCCGGGCAAATTGGGCAGATTGCGGTAGGGGTCACCGGCGCCCGGCGGCTCGATCTTGATGACGTCGGCGCCGAAGTCGGACAGCACGGTGGCGGCCGCGGGCGCCGCGATGAAGCTCGCGCAGTCCAGGACCTTGAGCCCGTCAAAAATGCCTTTTTCCATCGTGCCGTCGCTCCCGTGGCGCTTGTTGGTGTTTTTCCGGTAGCTGGAATTATCGTGTGCGATGATCCCGATCGGACCGCCATTTGACCCATCTCAGGGGCACGATGCAACGGCTTGTTGGGACGTCATTGCGAGCGGAGCGAAGCAATCCATACCTCAACTCGGGGATAGATGGATTGCTTCGTCGCTTCGCTCCTCGCAATGACGGCGACTGCTACTCCACCCCCGCCATCAGCGCGGCATTGCCGCCCGCGGCGGCGGTGTTGATCGTCACTGTCTGCTCGGTCGCGAAGCGTGTGAGGTAGTGCGGGCCGCCGGCCTTGGGGCCGGTGCCGGAGAGGCCGCTGCCGCCGAACGGTTGCACGCCGACGACCGCGCCGATCATGTTGCGGTTGACATAGATATTGCCGACCTGGAGACGGTCGATCACGTGCTCGATCGTGTCGTCGATGCGCGAATGGATGCCGAGCGTCAGCCCAAATCCAGTTGCCTCGATCGCGGCCAGCACGTCGCCGAGCCGTTCGGCGCGGTAACGCACGACATGCAGGATCGGGCCGAACACCTCCTCACGCAGCTGGCTTGCGGCCGACAGTTCGAAGATATGCGGCGCGACGAAATTGCCGGCCGGCGCCTCGCCGGCGAGATGCACCCGCGCCTCGTTCTTCATCCGCGCGATATGCGCGTCGAGTCGCTGCTTGGCCTCCGCATCGATCACCGGTCCGATATGCGTCGACGGTGCGGAGGGATCACCGATCTTCAGTTCGCGCGCGGCGCCGGCGATCATCTCGATCATCCGGTCGGCAACGTCGTCCTGCACGAACAGCAGCCGGAGCGCGGAGCAGCGCTGGCCGGCGGAACGGAACGCCGAGGTCACGACATCGTCGGCGACCTGCTCGGGCAGCGCGGTGGCATCCACGATCATCGCATTGATGCCGCCGGTCTCGGCGATCAGCGGTACGATCGGCCCGTCCTTGGCCGCCAGCGTCCGGTTGATCGCGCGCGCCACCTCCGTCGAGCCGGTGAACACCACGCCGGCGATGGAGGGATGGCTGACCAGCGCGGCGCCGGCCGCGCCGTCGCCCTGCACCAGATGCAGCGTCGATGCCGGCACGCCGGCCTGATGCAGCAGCGCGATGGCCTCTGCCGCGATCCGCGGGGTCTGTTCGGCCGGCTTCGCGATCACCGCATTGCCGGCCATCAGCGCCGCCGTCACCTGGCCGAGGAAGATCGCGAGCGGGAAATTCCATGGCGAGATCGCGACGAAGGCGCCGCGGCCGCGCAGCTCCAGCATGTTGCTTTCGCCGGTCGGTCCGGGCATCGCCTCGCCTTGCCCGAACAGCTTCCGGCCGAGCGCTGCATAGTAGCGGCAGAAGTCGATCGCTTCGCGCACCTCCGAGAGTGCGTCGTCGAGCGTCTTGCCGCCTTCGCTCTGCAGCAAGGCGAGGAAGTGCGCGCGGCGCTGCTCGAGCAGGTCCGCGGCCATGTCGAGGATCGCCGCACGTTGGGCTGCCGGCGTGCCGTCCCAGGCCTTGAAGCCACCGCGGGCGGCCGCGACCGCGGCATTCGCCTGCTCGACCGTCGACGTTGCGACCATGCCAGACGCCGCCTTCGGTTCGACGGCAATCGAAGACGTCAGCGCGTCGAGCGCCTTTCGCTCGCCGAATTCGATGCCGTGCGAATTCTCGCGCTGCGGCCGATAGAGATCGGCCGGCAACGGAATTCCGGAGTGAGCAGCGCTGCTGTCGGCGCCGATGATCTCGGCCGGGCGGCGCAACAGGTCCACGATGGATACGCGATTATCCGCAGCCAGCGCTACGAAGGACGAGTTGGCGCCGTTCTCGAGCAGCCGGCGCACCAGATAGGCGAGCAGGTCGCGGTGGCTGCCGACCGGCGCATAGGTGCGGTGGGCGATCTCCGGCCTGTCGTCGCCGAGCTGTGCGTAGAGCGCTTCGCCCATGCCGTGCAGCCGCTGGAATTCGAAGCTCGCGGGATCGTCTGACAGTTCGAGGATGGTCGCGACCGTCAGTGCGTTGTGGGTGGCGAATTGCGGAAACAGCCGCGGCCGCAGCGCGAGCAGCTTTCGCGCGCAAGCGACATAGTTCAGATCGGTCATCGCCTTGCGGGTGAACACCGGATAGCCGTCGAGGCCGCGCTCCTGCGCGCGCTTGATCTCGGTGTCCCAATAGGCGCCCTTGACCAGGCGCACCATCATCCTGCGGTCGAGCGCGCGCGTGAGTGCATCGATATAGTCGATCACCTCAGTGGCGCGCTTCTGATAGGCCTGGATCGCAAGGCCAAAGCCGCTCCAGCCGGCGAACGACGGGTCGGCGAACGCGGCGGCGATGACGTCGAGCGACAGCTCCAGCCGGTCAGCTTCCTCGGCATCGACGGTGAAGTTGAGGTCGAACGCCTTGGCGCGGCGCGCAAGATCGATGAGTTGCGGCACCAGCTCGGTCATCACCCGGGCGTGGCTGACCGCCTCGAAGCGTGGATGCAGCGCCGAGAGTTTGACGGAGATGCCGGGCCGGTCGGGCAGGGGCTGATCGCCGGCCGCCTTGCCGATCGCGTCGATCGCGCGGGCGTAGGATTCGAAATAGCGGCGGGCATCGTCGGCGGTGCGGGCGCCCTCGCCAAGCATGTCGAAGGAATAGCGTGAGCCGCGCGCCGTATGTGATTGGGCCCGCGCCAGCGCCGCCTCGATGGTCTCGCCGAGCACGAAATGGCTGCCCATCAGCCGCATCGCCTGCCGCGTCGCGGCGCGCACCGCCGGTGCGCCGAGCCGCTTGGTCAGCCGCCCGATCGTGCCCTGCGGCGTCTCGCCGGGCTGAATCACGCGCGCCGACATGCCGAGCGCCCAGGCCGAGGCGTTGACCATGAACGCGCTGGATCTGGTCTCGTGGTTGACGAAGTCGCCCTGGCCGAGCTTGTCCTCGATGAACTGGTCGGCAGTGCGCGCGTCGGGCACCCGCAACAGCGCCTCCGCCAGCACCATCAGCGCCAAGCCCTCCTTGGTCGACAGCGCGAACTCGCGCAGCATGTCCTCGACCCCGCCGAGCGGATCGTCGTTGGCCCTGATCGCCTCGATCAGGCGCCGCGCGGTGCGGTCGACCCCGGCCTCCTGGTCCGCACCAAGCCTGGCATCCTGGCGCAGGCGGCCGGCGATCGCGGTGTCATCGGGGGCGTAGGGCGCGCTGAACGAGGGCGGGAGCGGCGACGGGTCTGGCATGGCGGTTCCTTGGCGGTCCTTGGCGATTCCTTGGGGTTGCACCGGAACACCTACGCGCGGTCGCACCGCAGTTCGATAGACAAATTACCAGATTTGCCTTAGAAAATCCGGATCATTTCAGATATTGCCGTTGATATGACAGAGATAGACAAGACAGACCGCAAAATCCTCTCGATCCTGCAAGGGGATGGCCGGATTGCCAATGTGGAACTGGCCGAGAGGATCGGCCTATCGCCGACCTCGGTCGGCGAGCGGCTGAAGCGGTTGCAGCGCGACGGCTTCGTGGAGGGCTACGGCGCGCGGCTCAACCCGCACCGGCTCGGGCTCGGCCTCCTGGTGTTCGTCGAGGTGCTGCTCGACAAGACCACGCCCGATGTGTTCGAGCGCTTCGCCAAGGCAGTCCAGATCGCGCCGGAAGTGCTGGAGTGTCACATGGTGGCCGGCGGCTTCGACTATTTGGTCAAGGCGCGTGTCGCCAACATGACCGCCTATCGCAGGTTTCTCGGCGAGACCCTGCTGGCGCTGCCGGGCGTGCGCGAGACGCGAACCTACGCCGTGATGGAGGAAGTCAAGCGCGACGCGCCGCTGCCGGTCGGCTGATAGGCTCCGGATATGATCCACAGCCATGCGCAGGATGTCTTGGCATCGCGACGCACCCGCGATAATTCTGCCCTCATTTGGGGGCCGCGACATGGACGATGCCAATCAGCCGATAGGTGCGAAGCGAGCCGGGGTTGCCGGCGCGTTATGCGCAGCCGTCTTGTCGCTGTTCGCGATGACGCCGTCTCGCGCGGCCGAGTTCAGCTCAGGCATCATGCAACTCTATACATCGGTTTCGATCTATCCGCCGTCGGCCTCGGCGATGACGGTGTGCTACGGCTTCGTCTGCCGGCGCCGCGAGATGCTCGACTTCAGCGGAGCCGACCGGGCGGCCCTGACCAGGATCATGGCCACGGGCCGCGCCAACGCCGCCGCCGAACGTGCGGCCGTGCAGAAGGCTGTGATCTGGTTCGATCGCCGGATGGGGCCGATCCTCGGCACCGACAAGCGTGTGGCGAAAGCGGACTTCCGCGCCAACGACGACAAGCACAATTACGATTGCTGGGACACGACGCGCAACACGACCAGCCTGATGCTGGTGATGCAGTCGTGGAACCTGTTCAAGTTCCACGACGTCGGGGATCCCCACTATCGCGGATTTTCGCTGGGGCAAACGCCGCACAACACCGCGGTTCTGCTCGAACGCGCCACCAAGGTGGAATGGGCCGTCGATCTCTGGCCCCGCGGCTATCTGCAACCGCCTGACGTCATGACCGTCGCTAAATGGGTGACGGAAGATTGAACGGCTGACCGTTCCTGCCGCGCGCGCTCCGTTCCCGGCGCAGCTTTTTCCGTCACGACCCGCGGCATGATGGAGAGAGACATCCCGCGATTGTCGGTGAGGCTGACGTGCGGCGGGCCACAGCAATGGGGCGGTGCCGGATGTGACGGTCAAATGGCCAATAGCGGCACGCGATCGGTGGCGGCCGAAAAAAGTTCAGCGCCGTGGCGCGCGGGCACCGTGCCCGCTCCGCTGAACGTCACGTCGTGTGATGTTGGATCGGCCCTCACTCCCGGATCTTGTCCGAGAGTGCGCCGCTGGATCTTGCGCGGTGCGCTAGACCTTGAGGTTCTCGGCTGACGTCTTGCCGCGATTGGCGATCTCTTCGTACTCAACAGACTGGCCTTCGTTGAGGCTCTGAAGGCCGGCCTTCTGAACTGCTGAAATATGAACGAAAATGTCCTTGCCGCCTGTTGCGGGCTGGATGAATCCATAACCCTTGGTCGGGTTGAACCACTTCACTGTACCTTTGGGCATTCCAGTCGTCTCCGCGGAATCAATCGAAAACAGACCAGTCGGTCCCCGCACAAACCGGCTTGTCCGTACCGCACAGGATAGCAGTTTGAAAAAAGCTGGGTAGATCAAACCACGGTGTGTTTTTGCCCGGAAACAACCCGCTTTGCAGGGTTTTGGCGGCGGATTGCCTGTTTCGTGGTCAATTGATGCGCTGCAAAAAAGATCGGTTCCACTGAACCAAATTGGATCAATAGTCCCGCGCGCGGGCGTTCGGCCGGCGCGCGGGCAATGGACAGGCCGCGTCTCAATAGGTCGCGGAAAGATACTCGACGATCTTGCCGACGTCGGCCTGGTCGATCGGTGCGCCGTAGACCTTGATCATCTTGGTCACCTCGGCCTGCCAGAAGTCCTTCTTGAACTTCTCGCCCTGCGGCTGGGTCTTGATGTAGTCGGCCGAGTGGCAGGCGGTGCAGTTGTTCTGCACCACGTCGAGGTTGGGACCGGGCTTGAAGGTCGCGGTCTCCTCGGGAAGCGCGTAGTTGACTGGCGCGGCGACAGCTGTGCCGATCGACAGCATGGCGATCGCGGCGAGGGAGGGAAGCAGCTTGCTGGTCATGATGCTTCTCCTCACGCCGCGGTGACGCGCACGGTTTCGACGACGTTGCGCAGATAGCCGGCGGGATTCCACAACGGATCCATCGGCTGGGTGTCGCCGGCATTGTTGGTGGCGCGCACCTTTAGGTCCGAGGGGCCGGCCGGGAGTGCCACCTTCAGCTTCCATTCACGGAAGGCGTATTTGCCGAGATCCTTGCCGAGCTTGGCCGGTGTCCAGCTCTTGCCGCCGTCGGTCGAGACCGCGACCTCCTTGATGCCCTTGCCGCCGTCGAAGGCGATGCCGCGCAGCATGGTGCGGCCGGCCTTCAGCTTCGCGCCGTCGGCAACGCTGGTGATGAACGAGCGCACCGTGAAGCGGTTGATCGGGATCGTCCCCTTTGGTGCGGTGCCGGGCTCGACGGCGTTGTTCGGCGTGTCCGGAATCCGGTAGGCCGATTTCATCCAGAAGCCCTCGAAGACGTTGTCGATCACGGTGATCTCGTTGAGATGCTTCACCCAATAGGTGCCGTAATAGCCGGGCACCACGAGGCGGAGCGGGAAGCCGTTGAGGAATGGCAGGTCCTCGCCGTTCATGCCCCAGGCCAGCATCACCTCGCCGTCGCGCGCATGGTCGATGTCGAGCGCCTTCACGAAGTCGGGCGTCGTGTCCATCACCGGACCGTCCATGCCATTGAAGGTGACCTGCTTGGCGCCGGCCTGCACGCCGGCCATGTCCAGCACAGTCTTCAGCGGCACGCCGTGCCAGCGCGCGCAGCCCATCGCGCCGTTGCCAAGCTGACCGCCGGCGACGCGCGGATTGAAGAAGCCGCGGCTGTTGCCGGAGCACTGGTTGACGGCGACGAGCTCGACAGCCTTCAGCTTCCGGATCTCCTTCAGCGACAGCCTCACGGGCTTGTCGACCTTGCCCTTGATCTCCAGCGTGAACTTGTCCGGATCCAGATCGTAGGGGATGCCGGCGAGGTGGTAGCGGACGAAGAAAGCATTGTTCGGCGTGAGCGGTCCGTCGTTGAAGACCGCAAACGGCGTTTCCAGCTGCGGCGGCCGGGCGGTTAGGCCGATCATCGGGCGCTTCTGCGGGTAGCGCACCAGCGGCCGTTCGCCATTGCCGAAGGGCAGCGTCACGGCGTCGAGGGCGAATGCGCCCCTCGATCCCAGCCCCGTCACCAAAGCGGCCAGGCCGGCGCGCTTCATCAAGTCTCGTCGATCGAGCATTCCGCTTCCTCCGAAGCTGTTCTGTCGTGAACTGGTCATCACCAGGCTCACCTTGCCTTGCGCGCCTTCGCATCATGGAATGCGCGCGGCGATCAATGTCGCATCGGGCAACTGCAAGTCAATTGAGCTTTCGCAGCGTCCACCGCCGCTGCGTCGCAACAACGAAAAGCCCCGGTCGCATGCGGCGACCGGGGCATTTCCATCAAGAAGAAGGTTCGATCAGTAGCAGACGTTCACGGTGCGATAGCGATAGCCGTAGGGCGTCAGCACCAGGCGGGTGACGTAGCAGCCGGAATCGACGAAGCCGACGGAGATGCCCGGGCCGCTCCAGAAGTGATGGTGATACGGATGCCAGAAGAACGGTTTGGCCGAAGCCGAGGTCGGCGCCAGCGCGGCGGCAGCAAGCGTTGCGGCAGTCGCGAGAGCAAGCGTGACTTTGCGAAGCATGGTCGTCTCCTTCAGATGCGCGTTGAGCTCTGTCGCGGCGCGGTTGCAGTGTTACCCATCGCCAGTCAGTCGCATCCGGCACCGGGCGCGTTCGAGCATCTCCGCTCAACGCAGCTTCGGATGTGCGGCAGGTCACATTGGGTGAAGGGGGGAGATGAACCGGTCAGGCCGCGACGGCGTGCCGGTCATCGACCAGCGTGGACAGGACGCGCGTTGTCTCGACGGTGCGCACGGTCATCGGCTCGTTGCGGCCGCGGATCGCGACCTCCTGCGCCGGCAGGGCATCGTCGGCGAGCCCTGCGGTGACGCGCACCTCGTCGGAGATGACCGCCTCGCAGGCCAGCGCTTTCGTCATGTCCTGCAGCCGTGCCGCGACGTTGACGGCATCGCCGAGCGCGGTGAACACCATGTGGTCGCGATAGCCGATGTCGCCCACGATCACCTCGCCGCCATGGATGCCGATGCCGAAGCGGATCGGCTCGCGCAAATCGTGGCTGAGAAACTGGTTCAGCTCGTCGATATTGGCTGCGATCAGCGCCGCCGCGCGCAGCGCCTGGCGGCAGGCCACCTGCCGGTCGGTGGTGAGCCCGAACAGCGCCAGCATGCCGTCGCCGATGAACTGGTTGGGCCGGCCGCCGGCTTCCAGCACCGCCTGCGACACCGCGCCGAGGAAGCGGTTGACGATGAACACGGTGTCGAACGGCAGCCGCTTCTCGGCAAGCTGCGTCGAGCCGCGCATGTCGACGAACATGCTGACGAGATAACGCTCCTGGCCGACCCGCGTCGGATTGGAGGCGTGCGCATTGGCCGACATCGTGTGCGGCAGGAACAGCTGAAAGAAGGCCAGGTCGCTGGTCGGCCGCAACTGGCAGGCCAGCCGGATCGACGGATCGTCGGTGCCGACCCGGTGCAGCACGAAGGCTTCGCGCGGGGAAGGCTCGGGGAGGGCGGCGTGATCGCCGATGATCCGGATGCGGCAGGTCGAGCAGCGCGCACGGCCGCCGCAGACGCTCGCATGCGGCACGTTGTAGCGCAGGCTCGCTTCCAGCACGCTCAATCCCTTCGGCACCCGCAGCGTGCGGCCGTTGCCGTAGGACAGCGCGATCATGCCGCCGCGGCGTTCCAGCAGGGCACGCGCGCCCCGCGCCAGCAGCACGAGGCCGAGCAGGGCGAGATAGCCGGATGTCAGGCCACCCGTGATCTTCTCGAGCGTGGCAGCCTGGGCCGCCGTGCCGAGCTTCTGCATCGACAGCTCCTCGCGCCGCCAGTCGGGATCCTGATAGTCCTCCATCGTGGCGCGGCCGCCCTGATAGATGCCGAGCATTGCCAGGGTCGGGATCAGCACGGCCGTGGCCAGCAGGAACGGCGCAGCCCACCGGAAGAACGCGCGCAGCCGCAGCCAGAAATACAGCCCGATGCAGCCATGCACCCAGGCGATCAGCAGCACCGCAAACATCAGCCACAGCCGGACCGGCGAGGCGATGAAGAAGGTGTAGAGCTCCTGCGGGTAGAGCTTCTCGTGCCCGTACATCGTCTGGCCGAGCCGCACGCCGACGATGTGGATGATGATGAAGACCGGGATGCTCAGGCCGAGCACCAGCTGCAGCGGCTCGATCGCCTTCCAGTGGAACTCGCGGCGCTGATACAGCGCCCAGATGCCGAGCCCGGTATGCACCAAGCAGGCGCCGTAGAACACGATCGCGACCGGCAGGAACTGCCAGAATTCGGTGTGGTAGTGCACCCCGATCGCCATCGCGTCGGTCGAGATATTGCCGAGCGCGTGGTTGAGGAAATGGCTGATCAGGTAGGCGAACATGATCGCCCCCGTGACCAGGCGAACCTGCCGCTGGCCGACGCCGCGGGCCATTTCCTGCAAATGTTCGCGCGAGGGGGAGGCCATGTGATTCATATCGGCAATTCTAGTGCTTAATTCCCGCGCTGAACACCACCGCGGGTCCGGACGGGCCGCGGTAGCGGGCACTGCAGCACGTTGACACTCCGTTAAGAGTCGAACAAAAAGCGCCGTGACGATAGCCCGAGCCCAATCCGGAGCCGATAACATCAGCGCTAAGCCGGCCCGTTCGCGCGCGCCGGATTGGCGCGGCGTCATCGCCGTGATCGTCGCCATGACCGCGATGCGGCTGGTCTATGCCCATGCGCTCGATCTGCGCACCGACGAGGCCTATTACTGGACCTGGTCGAAGGAAAACGTGCTGTCCTTCCTTGACCATCCCCCGATGGTCGCCTGGTTCATCCGTTTTGGCACAGCTGTTCTCGGCGACACCAATCTTGGCGTCCGCATCAGTGGCATCGTGGCGATGCTGGCCACCCAGCTGCTGCTCGCGGACATCGTCCGCCGCGCAACATCCAACAATGTCCGCGCCGTGATGCTGGCGCTGCTGCTGCCGGAGGCAGCGCTTTATTACGGATTATTAATGGCCAAGGTCGCGCCCGACACGGCGCTGATCCCGTTTTCGGTTGCAATGTTGTGGTCGCTGGTGCGGCTCGCGCAAAGCAATGACGGGCGCTGGTGGCTCGCCGCGGGGCTGTTCGCCGGGCTGTCGCTGCTGTCGAAATTCACCGCGATCATGTTCGCGCCGGCGGTGCTAGCCTTTGCATTGGTGCCGGACTGGCGCTGGCGCTGGCTGCGCAGCCCGTATCCCTACCTTGCCGCGCTGATCGCGATCGTCGTGTTCTCGCCGGTGCTGATCTGGAATGCGGAGCACGACTGGGCCTCGTTCCGCTTCCAGGCGGTGCGCGCCACCGTCGAGCGCGATCTCACGTTCCGTACGCTCGGCGAGTTCATCGGCATGCAGTTCGGCCTCGTCGGCTTCGTGCTGCTGCCGGTGACGCTGTTCGGGACGGTGCTGACGGCATGGCGCGGCTATATCAGGCGCGAGCCGGTCGCGATCCTGCTTGCAACCGCGGTGCTGGTGCCGTTCGTCTATTTCCTCTGGAAGTCGCTGACCTTGCGGGTCGGCGACACCTGGCCGATGTTCCTTTGGCCGGCGGGCTTCGCGGCGGTTGCCATCAACGTCACGCGGATGCCGTTCGAGGGCTGGTCGGTCGGGCTCGTCAAGTCGACCGTCTCCTGGGCGCGGACTGCGATCACATCGGGCATCATCTTCGTCGTCTGCGTCTTCCTTTATTACATGTTCGCGCCGTGGAATCTGATCGGCCGCACCGATCCGATCGGCACCGAGGCGGGTTACGATTTGGTGGCTGCGCGCACCTTGGCGCAGGTGCAGGCCACTCGCGCGACATGGGTCGCGGCCACGGATTATCGCACCTACGCGATGCTGCGCTGGATGCTGCGTGGACGGGTGCCGGTGATCGAGGTCAACGAGCGCGGCCGCTTCCAGGGCTTTGCCGATCCCGGCATCAGCATGATCAGTGATCACGTCGGCATTTACGTCGGGCGCGAGCCCGAGAACAACCTGCCGCTATGGAGCGAAACATCAGCGGTGCGCCAGCCGCTGGAGCGCGTGACGCGAAGCTGGCGCGGCATGGTGATGGACACCTACTCGCTGGAGAAGATCAGCGGTTGGACACCCGATCTGTCGCCGCCGCCGGACACCACGTTCTTCCGCTGGCGCGTGCTGGCCTTCTCCTTCTCCCCGCCTGCGGGGAGAAGGTCGGGATGAGGGGGAGTCTCCGCAGGGACGGTGAAAGACGGACTCGTGGAGACTCCCCCTCACCCTGATCGCATCTGGCGATGCGATCAGGCCTCTCCCCGCAAGCGGGGCGAGGCGAAGACTGCTATTCCTCTTCCTCGCGCTTGCGGATCAGGTCTTTCGCCAGATCGGTCAGCGCCGGGCGCGGCAAAGCGTTGAAGGGGAGCGGGCGGGTGACGTCGATCGCGGCGAGGCCGAGGCGGGCGGTCAACAGGCCGTTGAGCATGCCTTCGCCGAGCCGCTGCGAGAGTTTTGCCGCGATGCCGTGGCCGAGCATCTGCTGGATCAGGCTGTCGCTCGCGGCCATGCCGCCGGTGATCGCCAGATGCGCGATGACGTGGCGCAGCAGGCGGATCATGCCGAGTGCGCCGGGCCGGCCGCCATAGAGCCGCGCGAGCTGCCGGATCATCCGCAAGCTCGCCACCAACACGAACAGCACGTCGATCATCGCGCGCGGGCTGACCGCGGTGACGACGGAGACGCGCTGCGCGGCCGTCGACACCAGCCGTCGCGCCTCCTCGTCGAGCGGCGTCATTAATTCACGCTCGGCGAGGCGGATCATGTCAGCACCGTCGATGATGTCGTCGGTGTGGCTCTGCAGCGCGCTGCGGGCGCGGGCGAGCTGCGGGGTCTGGTGCGCGAGCTTCAGCAGGTCGGCAACAACAGCCCGGCTCGCGGTGCGGTCGTCGCTGATCAGCACCTCTGCCGCCCGCAGATGCAGCTTCTCGATGGTCGCCAGCCGCGCCAGGCCGACCAGCTCGCGCGTGGTGACCACCGCGAGCGCCACCGTCGCGATGACGGCGAGCCCGAGCCCGAGGACGCCGAGGCCCTCGTTGTGCGCGAACAGATCCTCGACCAGGTTGAGGACGCCAAGCCCGGTGCCGAGCACCACAAGGCCCGCGACCGCGCTCCAGAACAGCGTGCCCCAGCGGAAGCCGCGGCGCACGGGCAGCAGCGGCGAATCAACCGGCACCGGAAGCTGCGCGGGCTCGGCCTCGGGCACGATCTGGATGGTGCCGCGGCTGAGGCGGCCGCTGTCGTCCGGATCCATCACGACCACGCCGGGATCATCGAGCTTGAACGTCGCCGGCCGCCGCGGGGGCGTCTTCTCGTTCATTGCAGTTTGTCTCCGATCAGGAACTGGAGAGCGCGGTCAAGGCGGATGTGAGGCAGCGCCGGCTCCGCATCGCCGCTTCGTTCCAGCTTCGGTGGCCGGAAGCGCAGGAAACGATAATCGGCGGCCTCGGCGCCTGCGCTGGAGAGGCCGCGGAATCCGCCGTTGAACAGCTCCTCGGGATTGTCGGGCAGGTCGCCCGGAAAGGTCGCAACTTCAGTTTCGCCATCCAGCGTCCCGCCATTGGCGACCTCGCCCGCCGCCGGCGTGCCGAGGATCGAGGGCAGCCGGTCGCGGCCGCGCGCGACCTGCGCTTCGCGCGTGGCGCGCACCGCGGCGAGCGCCACCACGTCGATGGCGGCGCCGGCATATTCGGCGCGCTCGGCGGCCTTGGCCACGATCCGCCGCAGCACGGCTTCCAGCCGGTCGTGGCTCTGGTGATGCAGATGGTCGGCCTTGGTCGCCGCGAACAGGATGCGGTCGATGCGCGGCCGGAACAGCGCACTCAGGATCGTGCCGCGGCCGATCCGGAAGCAGTCGAGGATGCCGGCGAGCGCAGCCTCGAGGTCGTGCAGCGCCTCGGGACCGGCATTGAATGCGGCCAGCGCATCGGCCAGCACGATCTGGCGATCGAGCCGCGCGAAGTGATCGCGGAAGAACGGCCGCACCACGACGTCCTTGTAGGCCTCGTAACGCCGCCGCATCATCGCCCACAGCGAGCCGTCGGGCGCGCTGCCGTCCACGGGCACGTCGAGCGGTGCAAAGGTCAGCGCCGGCGTATCGGCGAGGTTGCCAGGCATCAGGAAGCGGCCGGGCGGTAGCAAGCTCATCGCGAAACGCTCGTCGCGGCAGGCACGCAGATAATCGGTGAACAGTCTTGCCTCGGTGAGCGCAGCCTGCTCGTCCTCTTTGGCCTCGGGCTTCAGCGTTGCGAGATGCGCGTGCCAGGGCGCCGCGAGCCTCGCGCGCAACGGCTCGCGCGACAATGCAAGGCTCGCCGCCGACCATTGCTCGTAGCTCTTGTTGAGCAGCGGCAGGTCGAGCAGCCACTCGCCGGGATAGTCGACGATGTCGAGGGTCAGCGTGCGGTCCGCGCCATTTTGCCGCTGATACTCGATCACGAGGCGGAGCTCGGAGATGTCGGTGGTCGAACTCGGCCAGGTCCGCTCCTCGATCAGAGTGCGGACATGGTTCTCGTAGGCGAAGCGCGGCACCGCATCGTCGGGCTGCGGGGCGAGATAGGCGCGCGCGATCCGCCCCGAGGTATAGGCCTCGAACACCGGGAAGCGGCCGCCACGGGTCAGGCCATGCACCAGCGCGGTGATGAACACGGTCTTGCCGGCGCGCGACAGGCCGGTGACGCCGAGCCGCACCGTCGGCTTGAACAGGCCCTCGCTGTAGTCGAGCAGCGCCCGCGCCGACAGACGCGCTTCCTCGACGATATCAGAGAAGCGGGGGGGCATGGAGGGTTGACGAAATGACCGGGCAGGAGGAGCCGAAAAAGGCGGGCGATCACCCGCAAGGTGGCGATTATCGGGCCAAAATCAAGCTTCACATTTCCGGCGCCTTTGCGGGCGAGGGATTGCAGGGGGATTGAACGCGTCACGCCACCCCAATGGTCAAATCGGCACACCGGAAAGCCTGCATGACGGTCTTTCGCCTGAAGCAAATCTCGACCTCGATCCACGCGGCCGGCGCCGCGCTGTGGAACTACGACCGCGCCGAGCTGATCGCCGACGGCGTCGTCCATCTCGTCGGCGTCTGTTTCGGGCTGGTTGCCGCCACCGCGCTGATCGTGCTGACCGCGGTCTATGCCGGCCCGTTCGATATTGCCGTGGTCTCGGTCTATGTCGCGGGCCTGCTCGCGATGCTGACGCTGTCGGCGACCTATAATCTCTGGCCGGTGTCGCGCGCCAAATGGGTGCTGCGGCGCTTCGATCATTCGGCGATCTATTTGTTGATCGCCGCGACCTACACGCCGTTCATCGTGGAACTGAAGGACAGCACGTTCGCGATCGCGCTGCTGATCGGCGTGTGGTGTGTCGCGATCGTCGGAATCTGGCTGAAGCTCGCCTATCCCGGCCGCTTCGACCGGCTCTCGGTCGGGCTTTATCTTGCGATGGGCTGGAGCGGCATCATGCTCTACGACGCCGTCGTCAAGGCGCTGCCGGCGAAGGCGCTCGGCTTCGTGCTGGCCGGTGGCATCCTCTACAGCTTGGGGGTGATCTTCCACTCCTGGCGGCGGCTGCGCTTCCAGAACGCGATCTGGCACTGTTTCGTGCTGCTCGGCGCGGCTTGCCACTATACGGCGGTGTTCGACGTCGTGCTGGCGAGCTGAGCCGGCCGCGTTGCGCTCGCGGCCGGACCCGGCCTCTCGAAAAGATCATGCATCGGCCAAAGATGCGATATCATGGTCCGCACAGGATCAAGATATCGGGAGGATAGCCATGCAGGTGGCAGGTAAGGTTGTGGTGGTCACCGGCGGTGGCAATGGCATCGGCAAGGCGTTGTGCGAGGCGTTCCACGCCGCGGGTGCGTCCAAGGTCGTGGTGGTCGACCTCGACCATGCGGCGGCTGAGCAGGTCGCGGCCTCGGTCGGCGGCGCCGCGTTCAAATGCGATGTCGGGCAGGAGAAGAACATCCTGCACGTGATCGACGAGACCGAGCGCATGTTCGGCCCGATCGCGCTGTTCTGCTCCAATGCCGGCATCGGCGGCGGCTTCGATCCGCTGTCGAAGAATGCCGGCGGCACCTCGGACGAGCCGTGGTCGCGAAGCTGGGCGATCCATGTGATGGCGCATGTCTATGCCGCACGGCATCTGGTGCCGCGCATGAAGGCGCGCGGCGGCGGTTATTTCCTCAACACGATCTCCGCGGCGGGCCTGCTGTCGCAGGTCGGCAGCCCGGCCTATTCGACCACCAAGCACGCCGCGGTCGGCTTTGCCGAAAACCTCGCGATCTCGCACCGCGCCGACAACATCAAGGTCTCGATCCTCTGCCCGCAGGGCGTCGATACCAACATGCTGCGCTCGATCCCGAGGGGTCCGCAATCCGGCGACGGCGATCTCTCCGCCGCGCAGGTCGCGCAGGATGCGCTCAAGGGCATCGAGCAGGAGACCTTCCTGATCCTGCCGCACCCGCAGGTGCTCGGCTACATGCGCAAGAAGACCGAGAACTACGACCGCTGGATCGGCGGCATGGCCAAGATCCAAGCCAAGATGCGGGAAGCGCACGGGAAGTGACCGAAGGTCATTCCGGGGCGCGAAGCGAACCCGGAATCTCGAGATACGTAGCCCGGTTGGAGCGCAGCGTAATCCGGGTCGAGCGTGCGCGCACAAATCCCGGATTTCGCTCCGCTTCATCCGGGCTACGAAACTTGCGCCGGTACCATCCTCATGGGCCTCACCCCTTGCCGAGTTGCGCGATCTTGTCGCGCAGATAGGCGTCCATCAAATCGGGAGCGGAGGCACCGAACATCCTGATGCGGCCGGTGTGCAGCAACAGCAGCAGGCCGGTCGCGTGCGCGAAGCAATCCACCATCACGGTGTTCGCCTTCTGCCTGGACGCGCCGAGCGCCTCGGCGGCTCCGGCGATCGGATGCAGCGCGGCCTCCAGCGCGGCGTTCAGCTCATGGTCGCGGTCGTGGCCGAGCCCGGCCGGCTTCATGCCGCCGCGGAACAGGTAAAAGCCGAGATCAAGGTCGCGCGGATGGTCCGCATAATAGCGGAAGAAGCCCATGCCGGCGGCGTGCAGCCTCTGTTTGGCGCCGCGCGTCGTCGCGACCGAAGCGCTGACGGCTTCGCCGAGCGAGGCCAGCGATTGCCGCAGCACCTCGGCATAGATCGCCTCCTTGGAATCGAAATGGAAATACAGCGCCGCCGGGGTGTAGCCAGCCCGCGTCGCGATCGCTCGCAAGCTCGCGCCCTCGAGGCCTTCCTCGGCGAACACGCTGCGCGCGGCATCCAGGATCAGCTCCCGCTTGTGGCGGCTGACCGCTTCCTTCCTGCTCTCGCGCATCTGCATCGGCGAATCCGTTCTTGACTCAATTCTAACAGCGTCAGATAATTTAACGGTGTTAGAATAAATGAGCAAGGGAGAAGCGCCATGCTGATGACGGCCGCGGACTACCGGGAATCCCTGCGCCGCTACAAGCCGCGGGTGTTCGTGAACGGCGAGGCCGTGGCGAGCGTCGCGGACGAGCCGTTGCTGGCGCCGGGCGTGGCGGGAGTGGGCGTGACCTACGATTTCGCGCATCGTGCCGAGCACGCGCCGATCATGACGGCGCGGCAGGGCACCTCGGGCAAGACCGTCAACCGGATGCTCCACATCAATGAGAGCTCGCAGGATCTGCTCTACAAGCTCGAGGCAGTGCGGCTGGTGTGCAGGACGTCGGGCTGCGCCCAGCGTTACCTCAGCCACGATGCGCTCAATGGCCTCTATCAGGCGACCAAGCTCACCGACGATCGCCACGGCACCGACTACAGCCAGCGCTTCCTCAACTATCTGCACGAGGTGCAGGACCAGGACCTGACGCTCGGCATTGCCATGACCGATGCCAAGGGCGACCGTTCCAAGCGCCCGGGCTTGCAGGCCAATCCGGACGTCTATGTCCACATTAAGGAGCGGCGCCCCGACGGCATCGTGATCCGCGGCACCAAGGCGATCGTGACAGGCGCGCCCTACATGCACGAATTCCTGGTCATGCCGTGCCGGACCCATGTGCCCGATGACAAGGATTTTGCGGTCTGTTGCGCGGTGCCCGTCGATGCGCCCGGCGTCACCATCGTTGCGCGCCCGGCGGGCCGGCCCGGCGATGCATCCGCGAAATTCTCGGCGAAGTATGGCCAGTCGGTCGGCGTCGTGATGTTCGACGACGTGTTCGTGCCGCATGACCGCGTTTTCCTCGCCGGCGAGACCGAGGAGGGCGGCTTCCTTACCACGTCCTACGCCACGCATCACCGTCATTCCTGCATCGGCGCGCGTGCCGGCTTCGGCGATCTGTTGATCGGCGCCGGCGCCCTGATGATCGAGGCCAACGGGCTCGATGCCGAGAAGCACGCGCATATCCGCGATGCGATGGTCGAGCTGATCACCATCACCGAGAGCTTCTATGCCTGCGGTGTCGCGTCCTCGGTCTACTGCACGAAGGATCCGGCCGGCTCGGTGATGCCGGATGCGGTATTCTCCAACATCGGCAAGCTGCTGCTGGCGACCAAGATCTACGACATGCACCGCGTCGCGCATTACGTCTCCGGTGGGCTGATCGTCGCGCTGCCGGGTCCCGACGAGGACCACAATCCGGAGACGCGCGCCTCGCTCGCCGCTGTCATGGGCGGGCGGCCCGATATTCCGGCCGAGCAGCGCGCCGAGGTGGCGCGGTTGATCGAGGACCTCACGGTGTCGCACGAAGCCGGCTGGTATTCCGTGATCTCGCTGCACGGCGGCGGTTCGCCGGAGGCGATGAAGCGCGAGATCTGGCGCAACTATCCGGTCATGGAGAAGGTCGAGCTGGTCGAGAATTTGCTCGGCCGCGGCCTTGTCGACGAAGGACAGCGGGTGTCGAAGCAGCCCGGCCGCTGCTGCGCCACCGGCTGCGAGGTGCCGACGCCGTCGGAGCGGGCGTTGGAGGAGCAACACGTACTCTCGTCGTAGTCTCGTAGGATGGGTAGAGCGAAGCGAAACCCATCAATTTGCATCCGCGGCGCAGATGATGGGTTTCGCTGCGCTCCACCCATCCTACGGATCGGCCTTCTCGCCGCTCAGCTCTTCTGCGTGTAGAGCAGCGGCACTGCGGAATCCACCATCACCTCGATCAGGCTGGCGCCCCGATGCGAGAGAGCGCGCTGGTAGGCGCCCGGAAGCTCGGCCGATTTCGTCACTCGCACCGCATCGCAGCCCATGCCTTCGGCGAGCTTGACGAAATCGATGCCGGGCAGGTCGAGGCCCGGCACGTTGCGCACCTGCATCACCTGGCTGAACGAGCGCATCGCGCCGTAGCCGGAATTGTTCATCACGACGACCGTCAGCGGCAGTTTGCGTTGCGCGGCGGTCCACAGCGCCTGGATCGAATACATCGCCGAGCCGTCGCCGATCAGGCAGACTGTGCGCCCTGTGCTGCGGCCGAGCGCCATGCCGACCGCGGCCGGCAGGCTGTAGCCGAGGCCGCCGCTCGCCATGGTGTAGAAACTGTCCTGGCCGCGCATCGGCATCGCCTTCTGCATCAGCGGGCGATGCGACGGCACCTCCTCGACCAGCGCATCGTGTGGTCCCATCGCGGCCGAGAGTGCATGCAGCGCGTATTCGGCAGGGATCGGGTCGCCGGCCGCGGGCGCCGGCGGCAGGACGCGGCCCGGCGATGCGGTGCGTTTGGTCTCGGGCAGCAGCTCGAGCAACGCCGACAGCGCCGGCTTCATGGTGGCGACGATGCTGTGGCCGGTCGGCGTCATCGCGGCGGCATCGGGATCGTCGGTGATCTGGAAGATCGTGGTCGTGCCGTCGAAGATCGCGGCATGGCCCTCGACATGGAAGGTGAAGACCGGCGCGCCGACCACGACGACAAGATCGTGATCGCGCAAGGCATCGGAGAGCTGGCCAGGTGCGGCATGCAGGAAGCCGGCAAATTGCGGGTGCCGCTCGGGGAACGAGCAGCGCGCCGAGAACGGGCTGGCCCAGACCGCAGCCTTCGTCTTCTCGGCGACGTCAACCATGAGGCCGACAGCCTCGGCGCGATCGACGGCGGGGCCGACGACGAGGGCGGGGCGCTTGGCCTCGCCGAGCGCGGCCACCAGCGCCTGCATCGCGGCCGCATCAGGGCCGACCTCGCGGCTGACCTGGCGCGCGTCGAGCGGCTGCGTCGCATGCGCCCAGTCGTCGATCGGCACCGAGACGAAAGTCGGCCCGCAGGGCGGCTGCATCGCGACATAATAGGCGCGCGCGATCGCCGCGGGGACGTCCTCGGCGCGCGCCGGCTCGACCGCGAATTTCACGTAAGGCCGTGGGAATTCGGAGGCGCGCTCGGCATAGAGGAACGCCTGCAGCGGCATGATCGAGCGCGCCTGCTGGCCGGCGGTGATCACGAGCGGGGTCTGGTTGCGATAGGCGTTGTAGATGTTGCCGAGCGCGTTGCCGACGCCGGCCGCCGAATGCAGATTGATGAAACCGGCATTGCGCGTCGCCAGCGCATAGCCGTCGGCCATGCCGACCACGGAGGCCTCCTGCAGGCCGAGCACGTAATCGATGTCGTCCGGCCAGTCGCTCAGGAACGGCAGCTCGGTCGAACCGGGATTGCCGAACACCTTTTTGATGCCCCACGCGCGCAGGAGGCCGAAGGTGGCGTCCTTGACGGTGACGGTCTTGCTTTTGCCGGCGGCGGGTTTGCGCGAGGACATCGGGCGGCTCCCATTGCTGTCTTGTTACGTTCCGTCATTGCCCGGAGCAAAAGCGGAAAGGCAATCCACCTCTCGATGGATTGCCTGACGATGTCAAGCCGCTGCGCCCATAGTTGCCGCGGCAACGGCTGAAAAACTGCGGCGCGTGTTCCACGTCGTCCCCGCGCAAAGGCGTCGCCTCGCTGGAGGTGCGAGCGGAGCGAGCCTCGAAGGATGCGTGGCCCGAGTCGGGCCGTCGATCCTTCGAGACGCGCTTCGCGCTCCTCCGGATGACGGGATGCTGTTTCGCTGTGTTCCCTAATTCGCCTTCTGCAGTGCAGCGGTCTGCTTGGCGAGCTGCTTGTCGAAATCCTGCTCCAGCCCAGCCACATAGCTGGCGTTTTCGCCCGGCTTGACGAACGGATTCGGCGCGCCGTCCTTCATCTCCGCGCGCTTGGCCTGCATGTCGTAGACCTCCGGATGCGGCCCGAGCAGCACGTCGACCTTCATCGCCTTGACCTTGGCAAAGGTCGAGCGGTAGTCGTCGACGATGCCGGGATAGGTCGGGCGGCCGACCAGCCGGTTCAGCGCCACCGTTCCGCTGCAGAAGAACAGCACGTTGCGTTGCTGGTTGCCGTCTTTCACCGTCATCTCCCAGCTGGTGCAGCCGGGCGAGTGGCCGGGTGTGGTGTGCGCGGTCAGCGTCACGTCGCCGAGCGTCACCTTGTCGCCTTCCTTGACGGTGCGGTCGACCTTGACCGGCGTAAAGGCAAGATCGGCGTTGCTCTCGTCGCCCGGATAATAGCCGCCTTCAAGCAGGGGCTTGTCGCGCTCGCCGGCGATCAGCTGCGCGCCGGCCTCCTGCTTGATCTCGGCAAAGCCGCCGGTGTGGTCGAGATGGGCGTGGGTGTTGAGGATATATTTGATGTCGCCTTCCTTGAAGCCGAGCTTGGCGATGTTGTCCTTGATCATGCCGGTCGACTGCTGCATCGCCGTGTCCATCAGGATCAGCCCCTGCGACGTCTTGATGATATAGACCGCGATCCCGTCAGTGCCCACGTAGTAGATATTGTCGACCAGCTGGAACGGTTCGAATGGCGCGGTCCATTTCTTCATGACAACAGCCATGAAATCCTTGAGCGTCTGTGCTTGCGCCCCGGTTGCGATCAGCGCGAGCGCGCACAGCGCGGCTGCAATCGTCCTCATGGTTGCCTCCCGATTTGTTGTTGTTTGTGCACGGAGCCGCACTATGCGTGCCGGCAAGGCCGATCGCAAGATACGGACAGCAAGCAGCCGGACATGCCACCGCGTGTCCGGCGCATGCCTGTTCCGCGTTCAGTTCGCGTATTGTGCGACGCCGTTGCCGAACGACCAGTTTTCCTTGGCGACCTCGACCAGGCTGATGAAGATATCGTCCGGGCGTCCCTGCAGCTGGCTCTGGAAATCATCCACGATCCGCTTGTAGAACGCCTTCTTCATCTCGACCGTACGCCCGGCATTCAGCGTGATCTGGATGAAGATGAGATCGTCGCTGTAGGTATTGCCGAGATAGCTTTCGGCGTAGTTCAGATCGCCGCGGTCGTGCTCGGTGATAATCTGAAACTTGTCATTCTCGGGCACGTTGATCACCTCGCGCATCGCCTTGTACACGATCTCGCCAAGGGTCTTGCGATATTCCGCGGACTTGCCGCGCTTCAGGTCGATACGAACGAATGGCATGGTGGTCTCCGTTTGTTATGCGGGGCTCGGCCGGATCGGCCCCGTGTGATCGAGACGCTGCGACGGTGCGAAATGCTTTCGCATCGTCCGCTTGCGCCGGCGGCGTCGGGAATTCAGCGGATCGCCTTGAAGGCCGCCCAGCGCGCATCGCGCTCTCTTTGATATTTGGGCGTCCGCTCGCCCACCATGTCGGCGCGGCGCACCGGCTCGCCGCAGGACTCGCAGACCGGACCGAGCCCGGCCGGCTTGCCGCAGACGAGATGGGTGTAGTTCATTGCGCGGCCTTCCCGCGGTGACTTGCACCAGGTCTCGCCCCAGGCGCGGAGCGCCATCAGCACCGGAAAAAACGCTTCGCCCTTCTCGGTGAGGTGATACTCGTGGCGCAACGGGCGCTTGTTGTAGACGCGTCGCCTCACCAGACCGTTCGCTTCCAGCTTTTTCAGCCGTGCCGTGATCATCTGCGGCGTGCCGCCGGACTGCGCCTGGATCTCCTCGAAGCGATGATTCCGCGCGAACAGTTCGCGCAGAACAAGTACTGTCCAGCGGTCGCCCACAACGGTTTCGGCGCGAGCGACAGGGCACAGCGTTTGGTCAACCGTGTTGTCCTTCATTTTTGTCATCACGTTTTCTTCATCAGGCTTGTCACTATGATTTACATAGTAATATGGCCCGGCATCGTCGCAAATGCAATGGGCCGCTGATGGCCCGGTCTGTCATCACCAAGGAGCGAGCCATGACCACCGAACAGGGGCCGACAGCGGCCAAAGTCGATTTGAAGCTCGAAGTCGTCGTCATTCCGGTCTCGGATGTCGACCGCGCCAAGCGCTTCTATCAGGACCTGGGCTGGCGGCTAGATGCCGACTTCGTCAGGCCCGACGGTTCGCGCGCCGTGCAACTGACGCCGCCGGGTTCGCCGACCTCGATCCATCTCGGCTCGGGATCCGCGCTGCCGCGCTTTCTGATCGTCAATGATATCGAAGCGGCGCGCGCCGAGCTGATCGCGCGCGGCGCGGATGTCAGCGAGGTGTTTCACCGCGGCGCGGAAGGCCGCATCAAGGGGCCGGACCCGGACCGGCCGAGCTACGGGGCGCTCGCCACGTTCAACGATCCCGACGGAAACGCCTGGCTGCTGCAGCAGGTGACGCAACGCCTGCCCGGGCGGGTCGACGGCAACAGCACGAATTTCTCCTCATCGGCCGATCTCGCCGCCGCGCTGCGCCGCGCGGCAGCAGCCCATGGCGAGCACGAGAAGCGGACCGGCGGCCACGATGCGAACTGGCCCGATTGGTACGCCGAGTACATGGTCCGCGAACGGGCCGGCAAGCCGCTGCCCGAGTGAACGGAGCGCGTCATTGAAGCAAATCCAACCGGGCGCCTGATGGCCAAGGAGCGATCGATGTCCCAGATCACCTATCCACGCGAGCGAACCGCGCTGCTTCTTGTCGATCCCTACAATGATTTCCTGTCCGACGGCGGCAAGGTCTATCCACGCATCAAGCCGGTCGCCGACGAGGTCGGGCTGCTCGACAATCTGCGCCAGCTCGACGGCGCGGTCCGGGCCGCCGGCATCCAGGTGGTGATCGTCCCGCACCGCCGCTGGGAGCCGGGCGATTACGAGGATTGGGATCATCCCAACCCGACCCAGCGCTTGATCATGCAGCGCCACAGCTTTGCGCGCGGCGAATGGGGCGGGGAATGGCATCCCGACTTTGCGCCCAAGCCCGGCGATCTGATCGCCCAGGAGCATTGGGGGCAGAGCGGGTTCGCCAACACCAATCTTGATTTCCTGCTGAAGCAGAAAGGCATCACGCATGTGATCGTGGTCGGGCTGCTGGCCAACACCTGCATCGAGTCGACCGGCCGCTTCGCGATGGAGCTCGGCTACCACGTGACGCTGGTGCGCGATGCCACCGCCGCCTTCTCGCACGACATGATGCACGCCGCTCACGAGTTGAATGGCCCGACCTACGCCCATTCCATCCTGACGACCGCCGAGGTGATCGCGGCGTTGCCGGCGGCCTCTCATTCCAAGGAGACGGTCAAATGACCACAACATCGAAGACACCAGCTGCAATCGCGATAGGCCAATTGAACCAGGACGCCATCGACCAGGACCGGCGCAGGCTGCTGACGGGCGCGGCGTTGGGCCTGATTGCTGCCGGTGCTGCCAGCCTATTTCCCGCGCATCCCGCCGCGGCGGCCAGCAGCGATGCGATCCGGCCATTCCGCATCAACATTCCCGAAGAAGACCTTGTCGACCTTCGCCGCCGTCTGGCCGCGACCCGATGGTCCGACAAGGAGACCGTCAACGACGACTCTCAAGGCGTTCCGCAGGCGATGCTGCGCGATCTCGTCCGCTACTGGCAGACCGACTACGACTGGCGGAAGGTGGAGGCGCGGCTCAACGCCCTGCCGCAGTTCGTCACCGAAATCGACGGGCTGGACATTCGCTTCATTCACGTTCGCTCAAAGCATGACAATGCGCTGCCGCTGATCGTCACGCATGGCTGGCCGGGTTCGGTCATCGAGCAGATGAAGATCATCGATCCCCTGACCGATCCCACCGCGCATGGCGGTAGCGCGTCGGATGCGTTCCATCTCGTGATCCCGTCGATGCCGGGCTACGGATTCTCCGGCAAACCGACCACGGTCGGCTGGGATCCCCAGCGCATCGCACGGGCTTGGGTTCAATTGATGACGCGGCTCGGCTACAGCAAGTTCGTGGCGCAGGGCGGCGACTGGGGTTCGCCGGTCTCCAATGAAATGGCCAAGCTGGGAGCGCCCGAACTGCTCGGCATCCACGTCAATCTGCCTGGCGTCGTTCCGCCCGAGGTCCTCAACGCGGTCGTTTCGGGTGGTCCCGCGCCGGACAATCTGTCAGCAGAAGAGCAGCACGCCTTCGACCAGATCAAGCTTCAGTTCATGAAACGGCGCGCCTATGCGCTGATCATGGGCACGCGCCCGCAGACGCTTGCGGCTTTTGCGGATTCGCCGGCGGGCGTGGCTGCCTGGCTGCTCGATCACGGCGACGGCTATGCCCAGCCGGCCGCGGCGATGACATCGGCGGTGCTCGGTCATGCAGTCAACGGCCATTCCGCGGGCGCGCTGACGCGCGACGACGTGCTCGACAACATCACGCTGTACTGGCTCACCAACAGCGCGATTTCCTCGGCGCGTCTGTACTGGGAGAACAAGACAAACCTCTATCTGCCGGCCAATGTCGCGATCCCCGCCGCCGTGACGGCGTTCCCCGGCGAGAGTTTTGTCGCGCCGCGGAGCTGGGCGGAAAAGGCCTATCACAAGCTGATCTACTTCCATCAGGCCGAGGCCGGCGGCCATTTCGCGGCGTGGGAGCAGCCCGACATCTTCAGTCGAGAGGTTCGGGATGCGTTTCGACCGCTGCGCAGCTGATCTGAATATTCAAAACAACCGAAAGGAGTATCCATCATGCCAAAGCTTGCAATCATCGCCACCGTCGAGGTCGCGCCAGGCAAGCGGGATGAGGTGCTGCCGCTGTTGCTGGCGCACCGCGCCCGTTCCCTGAGGGATGAGCCGGGCACGCTGCAGTTCGATGTCCTGGTGCCCCGCGAGGACGCTTCAAAGCTGCTGCTCTACGAGGTCTATCAGGATGACGCCGCGTTCGCGGCGCATCGCAATGCGCGATCGATCGCACAGTTTCGCGAGGAGACCGCGGCACTCGGCGTCAAGGTTGCCGGCACATGGTGCACGCCCGCCGAGTAGACGTTGTCGTCGCCGTCGCAGCTGCGGGATCAGACCATCTGACGCAGCAGGCCGATCAGGCGGCCGCATTCATCGTCCGTGCCGACCGTGATGCGCAGGAAATCCTCGATCCGCGGCTTCTGGAAATGCCGCACCAGGACGCCGCGCTCGCGCAGCTTCGCGGCGAGATCCGCGCCGCGATGGCCACCGTGGCGGGCGAACACGAAATTCGCATGCGACGGCAGTACTTCGAAGCCGAGCTCGGTGAGGCCGCGGGCGAGCGCCTCGCGGCTCCGGATGATGCGATGCCGCGTCTCCTCAAACCATGCGTCGTCCTCGATCGAGGCGACGGCACCTGCGATCGCGAAGCAATCCAGCGGATAGGAGTTGAAGCTGTCCTTGACGCGCTCCAGCGCCTCGATCAGCGGGCGCTGGCCGATGGCGAAGCCGACCCGCAATCCCGCCAGCGCGCGCGACTTCGAGAGCGTCTGGATCACCAGCAGATTGTCGTGGCGCGCGACGAGCGGCACGGCGCTCTCGGCGCCGAAATCGACATAGGCCTCGTCGACCACCACCAGCCGGTCGGGATGCTCGGTGACCAGCGCCTCGATCGCGGCGCGCGGCAGCGCGATGCCGGTCGGTGCGTTGGGATTGCATAGCAGGATGGCGCTGCCCGGCCGCCGGTAGTCCGCAAGCTGTATCCGCATCGCGGCATCGAGCGGGACCGTCTCGTAGCCGACGCCATAGAGGCGGCAGTAGACCGGGTAGAAGCTGTAGGTGATGTCGGGGAACAGGAGCGGCGCGTCGTGCTTCAAAAGCGCCGGAAAGGCGTGGGCCAGCACCTCGTCCGAGCCGTTGCCGACGAACACGTCGTCAGACGTGACGCCGTAGCGCGTCGCGATCGCCTCGCGCAGGACCGATGCGCGCGGGTCCGGATAGAGCCGCAGGCGATCCGTGGTCGCTGTGATCGCCGCCACCGCGCGGGGCGACGGCGGGTAGGGATTCTCGTTGGTATTGAGCTTGATCAGGCCATCGATCTTCGGCTGCTCGCCGGGCACGTATGGCGACAGATTGTGGACGACCGAACTCCAGAAGCGGCTCATGATCTGCGATCCAGGGATGAATGCGAGCACAATACGGAATACGAGGCGCCGATGAAAGCGCCTCTTTATTCCCAAGCGTTCTGATGTGTATCGCGCTCGCGACCTACCAGGTCGCCGTGCCCTTCATGGTCGGCTGGCCCTCGGCATTGGCGGTCCACAGCTCCATGCCGTCGTCCTTGTCGTTGGCATTGATCGAGAACTCGCTGCCCTCGAACAGCGGCTGCACGCCGCGATAGGTGAGCTTCTTCGGCGGCTTGCCTCCGCGGAGTTTCGCGGCGAATTCGACGATGAAGGAGGCCTGCAGCGGGCCGTGGAAGATCAGGCCCGGATAGCCCTCGACCTTGGTGACGTAGTCGCGATCGTAGTGGATGCGGTGGCCGTTGAAGGTCAGGGCCGAATAGCGGAACAAGAGCACCGGATCGGAGACGTGGCTCTCGCGATGTTGCGCGGCCGGAGGAGGCGGCGCCGCTTTGGCGGGCGCTGCGGCTTGTGTGCTCGTCATCTCGCGATAGACGATGTCCTGCCGCTCGCGGACCGCAAGCCCGCGCGACGTCGTCACCTCGTGATGGACCGAGACGAAGCACAGCGTGCCGGTCGAGCCCGATTTCACCGTGACGTCGGCGATGCGCGAAGTGCGTTTGGCGTCGTCGCCGATGCGCAAGCTATCGAAGAATTCGAGCTCGCCGCCGGCCCACATCCGGCGCGGCAGCGGCACCGGCGGCAGGAAGCCGCCGCGGGTCGGATGACCGTCGGGGCCAAGTTGCGACATTGGAAACACCGGCTGCGCCAGGCACCAATGCGTGGTCCACGGCGCGGCGTCGCCGGCCTTCGGCTCGCCGATCTCCTGGAACAGCGTCGCGCGCAGCCCCATCACGAGGTACTTCGTGACGACGTCAGAGGTCTCCGTGGTCTTGCCGATCCACTGGCGGAGATGATCGAGGTCGAGTTTATCGGTCATGAGATTTTGTCCTCGGTGAGAGACATCTGAGCGTGATGGCGTCGGTGCGACGGCAAACTCGGTACACCTCTCCCGCTTGCGGGGGAGGTCGGCGCGTAGCGCCGGGTGGGGGCTCTCTCAACGTTAGGACTCGTGGAGAGAGCCCCCACCCCAACCCTCCCCCGCAAGCGGGAGAGGGGGCGCAGCTCGTTCTTGATTGCGATCGCGCCTGATCCCATTGCAGCCTAACGTTTGATGCGCTCGCCGATCGCGGGCACCTTGCCGTAGTGCCGGTCCTCGCCGACGACGATGGCGGCCGGCGCCGGATAGCTGACACGGCCGTTCGGCGTGTCGACCTCGATGCGGCGCAGATGCGGGTGCCTGGCGAGGTCGTCCATGCTGTTGACCTCGGCAAAGGCGATGTCGGCCTCGGCGAGCTTCGCCAGCAAGTCCTCACGCGTGAGCTTGCCAAAGCTGTCGCCGACGATCTGGTCGGTAGTCGCGCGGTTGCGCACGCGCTCGACCATGTTGGCAAAGCGCGGATCGTCGGGCAGGCCAGGCTGGCCGAGCACCTTGGCGCACAGCGTCTTCCACTCGCGCTCGCTCTGGATCGAGATCAGGATCTCCTTGCCGTCCTTCGAGCGGAACACGCCATAGGGCGCGATCGAGGGATGGGCGAGGCCGATCCGCTTCGGCGACTTGCCGTCCTCGGCATTGAGCAGCGGCACCGTGAGCCAGTCGGCCATCACGTCGAACATCGAGATGCGGATGTCGGCACCCTGGCCGGTACGACCGCGCCCGATCAGTGCCTCAAGAATGGACGCATGCGCGGTGGCACCGGTCGCGACGTCGACGATCGACATGCCGACGCGCGAGGCGCCTTCGGGGCCGCCGGTAATTGAAGCGAGGCCGCTCTCGGCCTGGATCAGGAGGTCATAGGCCTTGCGGTCGGCGTAGGGGCCGGTGTCGCCATAGCCGGTGATGGTGCACATGATCAGCTTCGGATAGTCCTTGCGCAGCCGCTCGCGCGAGAAGCCGAGCTTGTCCATCGAGCCCGGCTTCAAATTCTGCAGCAGCACGTCGGCGCCCGCGATCAGCTCTTCGAGCTGCGCGCGGCCTTCCTTGGTGGCGAGATCGACCACGGCGGAATCCTTGCCGCGGTTGAGCCAGACGAAATAGCTGCTCTGGCCCTTCGCCGCGGCGTCGTAGCCGCGGGCGAAATCGCCCTCCGGCCGCTCGATCTTGATGACATGGGCGCCGGCATCGGCCAGGCGTGACGAGCAGAACGGCGCGGCGACCGCCTGTTCGACGGCGATGACGGTCAATCCCTCAAGCGGCAGCATGATCTGAGAACTCAGTAGGAGCGGGGCATGCCGAGCACGTGCTCGGCGACGAACGACAGGATCAAATTGGTCGAGATCGGCGCCACCTGGTAGAGCCGGGTCTCGCGGAACTTGCGCTCGACGTCGTATTCCTCGGCGAAGCCGAAGCCGCCATGGGTCTGCACGCAGGCGTTCGCCGCTTCCCAGGAGGCGTCCGCGGCCAGCATCTTGGCCATGTTGGCCTCGGCGCCGCAGTCGAGCCCGGCTTCATATTTGCGGGTGGCTTCCTTCACCATCAATTCGGCCGCACGCATCGAGGCATAGGCCTTGGCGATCGGGAATTGGATGCCCTGGTTCTGGCCGATCGGCCGGCCGAACACGCTGCGCTCCTTGGCGTAGTTGGTGGCCTTCTGGATGAACCATTTGGCATCGCCGACGCATTCGGCGGCGATCAGGATGCGTTCGGCATTCATGCCCGAGAGGATATAGCGGAAACCCTTGCCTTCCTCGCCGATCAGGTTCGCCGCCGGCACCTTCATGTCGGTGAAGAACACTTCGGTCGTGGCGTGGTTCATCATGGTGCGGATCGGGCGGATCTCCAGCCCCTTGCCCTTGACCTCGCGCATGTCGACGATGAACACCGAGAGCCCGTCGGTGCGCTTCTTGGACTGCTCCTTCGGCGTGGTGCGCGCGAGCAGGACCATCAGGTCGGAATATTCGGCGCGGCTGGTCCAGATCTTCTGGCCGTTGACGACGTAGTGGTCGCCCTCGCGGCGCGCGAAGGTCTTCAGCGACGAGGTGTCGGTGCCGCTGGTCGGCTCGGTGACGCCGAACGCCTGCAGCCGCAATTCGCCGGTCGCGACCTTCGGCAGATACTTCGCCTTCTGCGCGTCGTTGCCGTGCCGCAGCACGGTGCCCATCGTGTACATCTGGGCATGGCAGCCGCCGCCGTTGCAGCCGGCGCGCTGGATCTCTTCCAGGATCGCCGCCGCCGCGGACAGCTTCAGGCCCGCGCCGCCATACTCCTCGGGGATCAGCACCGAGAGATAGCCGGCCTCCGTCAGCGCATCGACGAACTCCTTCGGATAGGCCATCTGGCGGTCGAGCTTGCGCCAGTATTCGCCGGGAAACTGCGCGCAGAGCTTTGCGACGGCGTCGCGGATGTCGGTGTGGTCGTCGGTGTGCTGATCGTGTGCGGTCATGATTTCGCTTTGCCGAGAGATTGCGCCAGAGCGTTGTCGAGCGAAGCGGAAGCCGGTTCGCGTGGGGAAAACGCCCGCTGTTGTGGGGTCCCGGTAAACTCCCTATGCTGTTTTGTTATAGCGTATGAACCTGCCTTCCAGGATTGGCAAGTATGGATTTCCGCCAGCTTAGGACCTTTGCGTGCGTCGCGGAACTCGGGAGTCTGAGCAAGGCATCCGATACCTTGCGGGTCGCGCAGCCGGCGCTGAGCCGGCAGATCAAGCTGCTGGAGCACGAGCTGCGCACCGAATTGTTCACGCGCAACGGCCGCGGCATGGTGCTGACCGATGCCGGCCGGCTGCTGCTGGCGCGCACCGGCGGTATCGTGCGGCAGATCGACCAGATCCGCGACGACATCCAGTCCGCGGGCGGCGCGCCGTCCGGGCGTGTCGTGCTTGGGCTGGTGCCGACGGTGAGCTGCGTGATCTCGGCGCGGCTGGCGCGGCGCACGGTGGAACGCTATCCCGGCATCTCGCTCTGCATCGTCGAAAGCTACAGCGGCCATCTGATCGAGTGGCTGCATCGCGGCGAGATGGACCTTGCGGTGATCTACGGCCCGTCGGTCGATCTGCACCTGGCGGTGCAGAGCCTCGGTCGCGACTCGATCGTCGCGGTCGGCCCGCGCGGCAGCGGGCTGAAGCAGAAGAAGCAGGTCGATATCGGATGGCTGCTGCGCCAGCGCCTGGTGCTGCCAAGTCATTCGCACGGGCTCCGCGCCATGATCGAGCACGCGGCGGCGAAGAAGAAGGTCACGCTCGACGTCAAGCTCGAGGCGGATTCGTTCCGCGTGCTGACAAGCTTGGTCGAGGAGGGGCTCGGATACACCATGCTGCCGCCGTCCTCGGTGCGCGGCGAGGTCGCCGACGGTCGGCTCGAGACCGCGCCGATCGCACGGCCCGCGCCGCGGCGCGAGCTGACCCTCGCCTCGCCGGTCGAGCATCCCGGCTCCAACGCCATCACGCTGATCGCAAAATTGCTGCGCGACGAGGTCGCCGCGTGCCGCGCCGAGGGGCTCTGGGATATCCAGCTCGCCTGAGCGCGGCTTCGCATCATCTCACCTGGAAACCGAGATGGCCGCGGAAGCGGTTCTTGAGATAGGTGCCGTCGCGCGGCGGCAGCGCGCGCTCGACCTCACCGGCTGCGATGCGGATGCGCGCCAGCCGCGGACCGCCGCCGAGATCGCGCAAGCTATTCCGGAAGCGTTCGATGCCGGCCATGTCGGTGATGTCGGAGACATTGCCGATGCCCGCGCCGCTTGCGATCACCTCGAGCTTCGCCCCTAAGCCGGAATGGCTGAGCTGCATCCCGGTCTCGCCGAAATGGCCGTTGTCGAGCACCGCGATCGAGAGATTGCCGGGCTGCTTGGTGGCGATAGTCAAGAGGCTGCCGATGCCCATCAGCTGCTCGCCATCGCCGGTGACGACCAGCACCGGGCGCTTCGGTTGCGCCAGCGCGAGGCCGAGCCCGACCATCGCGGCGCCGCCCATCGCGCCCCACAGATAGAAATTGCCGGGGTGCTCGCCGGCGTCGAATACGTCGTAGGACGAGGAGCCGAGCCCGGAGATCACGAGCAGGTCGCCGCGCTCGGTGAGCAGCGCCTTCACGGCGGCGCGGCGATCGAGAGTGCCTGTTGGCGCTGACATCAATGCGTCTCCTTCGTCCACTTCTTGCGGCCGATCATTCGCTGCGAGATCAGCACCGCGACCTGCTGGTCGCCGTCATAGGCGAGCGAGGCGGCGGCCGAGATCACTTCTTCGGCGTCGTCGGGATTCTCCAGCCGCAGCACGGTCGTGCCCATGATCTCGAAGGCCAGCGGCGTGGCCCGGCCCATCGGGATCTGCCAGGGATTGAACTCGGCCCATTCGCCGCGCATCGTCACCAGCGTCAGCAGCGGAAAGCGGCAGCTCGCCATCAGCGACAGCATGTTGACGCAATTGCCGACGCCGCTGGATTGCATCAACAGCACTGCGCGGTCGCCGCCGAGCCAGGCGCCGGCGGCCATCGCCACGCCTTCCTCCTCGGTCGTCAGCACCGTGGTCTTGATGTCGGCATCGGCGTGCGACAGCTTGATCAGCTTCGAGTGTCCGGCGTCGGGGACGTAGGACACCTGCGCCACGCCAAAATCCTTCAGCGTGCGGTAGATCGCAAACGGCCAGTCCCGGCTGGTCGCGCTGTCCTGGTGAACGGCAATCTGGTCCATCATGGCCTCGGCTAGGGGCGCGCAGCGGCGCGTCCTCACACCCGAAGGCTTAGGCCAGGCGGAGGTATTATTCCCTTCGCATCTGGCTCGCGCAGCTATGCCGGAATTTTATACCCCCGTCATTGCGAGCCAACGGGTCGCGCGAACGCGCGCCCGATGACAGGCTCCGCGAAGCAATCCATCTCTCCTCATGCATGGAGGATGGATTGCTTCGTCGCTTCGCTCCTCGCAATGACGAGGGGGGCTGGCGTTCTTCCGCCTCAGCCATTCGGCTGCAGAAACGTGCCGTACTGCTTGCTCGTGACCACCGCGGCGGCGGCCTCTCCGATGACGCGCATCGCCGCCATCATGGGCCACGGCCCAAGGCTGACCCGGCGCACGCCGGCGCGGGCAAGCTCCGGGATTTCGGGAACGCCCCGTGTCACCATGATGTTGACCGGCAGCGGCGTCAGTTGAACGAGCCGCTCGATCAGCGCGAGGTCGGTCAAGCCCGGTACGAAAATTCCGTCGGCGCCGGCCTCGGCATAGACCCTCGCGCGCCTTGCCGCTTCATTCAGGCATTGCTCCGGCGAGCCGAATTTCAGCAGGAACGGATCGGTCCGCGCATTGATGAAGAGGTGAATGCCGAGCTGTTGCGCGGTGTCCCGCACCGCCCTGATCTTGGCGGCATGCAGCTCGGGACTGGCGAGCTGCCGCTTGCCGCCCAAAAGCCCGTCCTCGATATTGAGGCCGATCGCGCCGGCCTCCAGGATCCTCGCCGCCGAATGCGCGGCGGCGTCCGCGGTGTCGCCATATCCGGCCTCCAGATCGATCGATACTGGAACAGAGACCGAAGCGGTCATTCGCGAGACCAGGCCTTCCACGATGTCGAGCGGGGCATTTTCACCGTCGGCAAAGCCGAGCGCGGACGCCACCGCGCCGCTGCTGGTCGCGATGGCCGGCGAGGTCTTCGCGATCGCCTTGGCGGTGGCGACGTCCCAGGCGTTGAACAGGATGAGCGGATCGCCCGTCCTGTGAAGACCGTGAAACGCTTCGGCGTGTTGCTGCTGTGTCGTGGCGTCCATTGCGTGCACTCCTGTTCAGAGAGAATTTGAAAGACTTCGTGACGTGGTCGCTGGTTGCAGCACGGCTATTCAGCCGGGCACGTGGCTCTTGAACCAGTCCATGATCAGACTGTTGACCTCGGCCTCACGCTCGAGGTGCGGGAAGTGCCCGACATCGGGCAGGACAACGCGCTGATGTGGCCCCTTGAAGAGTGGCTCTTCCTTCATCGAATACCGCGCTGTCGGATCGTTGCCGCCATAAATCGTCAGCGTCGGCGTATGCATGTCGTTGATCGGCAGCCGGCCCGCAACTCCCGCATCGACCAGGCCATTGTAGTATTTCAGCGCCGCCTTCATGGTGCCGGGAGAGCTGAGCGTCTCCTTTACCGAGCGGAGATGTTCGTCGTTCTCCAGGGTTGGCGACCACAACTTCCAAAGGTAGTCGACGAAGGGAAGACCCTCGATGTTGACCGCCGAGTGAGCGCCAGGCACCGTAAAAAAATAGACATGGAAAACCGATCGAACGGCATCGGGATCGCTCCTGAGGCGCGCGATTGTGATCGGGTGCGCGGTGTTCATCACAACCGCGGCCTTGATCGCCGACGGCGCCGTGGCCAGCACCTGGAACGTCGACGTGCCGCCCCAATCCATGCCGACGACGCGCGCCTGTCCGTCGTCGCTCAGCGCCGCGATCAGCGCTTCGAGATCCTGGCCCAGCGCGATCGGATCGAAGATGCCGTCGGCCGGAATCTCGGTTGGTGCATAGCCGCGTAGGAACGGCGCCACCGCGCGATACCCGGCATCCGCGAACACCTGCAGCTGCTTGCGATACGACCAGGCGTTGTCGGGAAAGCCGTGCATGAACATGACAAGCGGTCCGCTGCCCTGTTCGAGATAGGCAAATCGCAGGCCGTTGGCCTGCACGTATTTCAGCGTGGGTTCGCTGCCGGCGGCGTCAGGCATTGCCAATGCGGTGCTTCGGATCGTCATCGCTACTCTCCATCTTTTGCCGTGGTCACTCTCCCGGACAAATATGTGCGTAGCACACATATCTGGTCAAGTTGTTTTTTGTGCGCAGCGCACATATTATTCCCGCATGGAAAACGGAATCGCCAATCTTCTGGGCGCGCTGTCGCTCGCCGTCATGGATCGTATCGAGCAGGGCGCCCGCGAGGTGGTCGGCCGCGGCGGCGAGACGCCCGCGGCCCTCATCGTCATCGGCTATGGCCAAGGCATGACCAACGACAAGCTGAGGCGGATCCTCGGCCTGTCGCATTCCGGAACCGTCCGGCTGGTGGATCGTCTGGTTTCGGATCGGCTCGTCGAACGCCGTCCGGGAAAAGACGGTCGCGAGGTCGCCTTGCACCTGACGGCGACCGGCGCTGCATCCCGCAACGAACTGCTGGCGTCCCGGATATCGGCCGTCACGTCATTGCTCGATGTGCTGTCGTCGGCTGAACGAAAGCAGCTTGCGACATTGATCCGCGAACTGCTGGCAAGGCAGGATACATCGGAGATGGATCGCTTCACGATCTGCCGGATGTGCGACGACCGGGTCTGCACCAATTGCCCATTGCCGACAAACAAGAGCCAGCACGTTCGCTAGAGGGATGACCCTACTCCGAGTCGAGCGGCAGGCTCCGCTTCACCTCGCCCCGCGTGCGGGGAGAGGTCGGAACGCATCCTTGGATGCGTTCCGGGTGAGGGGGAGCCTCCGCAAGCACAACTATCGCCGGATACGCGGAGACGGCCCCTCACCCCAACCCTCTAAGAGCGAGCTTCGCTCGTCTCGACCCCGTAAGAACGGGGAGAGAGAGCGCAGTGCCGTCGCGGTAACTACTCGACCTTATCAGGCGCTAGCGCCTTGCCGTCAGCTTGCGGTCTTGCCGACCGTGAAGACGTACATGTCCCAGAACGTCTCGGGATGATCGACCTCGAAGCGGTGCCACTGGTCCAGATTGGTCTCGTCGGCCGCGCCCGGAAACTGTTTGCGGAATTGTTCGAGCACCGTCGGATCGTCAAACGGCTCGAAGCCCTGGAACGTCAGACCGTGTTCGTTGAGGAATGCCGCGATCTCGGGGATCGTGAGCCGATGTTCCATCACGTTGAACAGCAGATCGCGGCAGCCGCTCATGCTGTAGAAATCCTTGGCGCCGATCAGCGGCTTCCATTGTTCGGCCTCGCGAAAAATGTCCCGCCGGCACCGTCGGATGTCGTCGGCGGTGGCGCGATAATTGCGCGCGGCGATGCGGGCGCGGGCCTCCACGACGACGCGGCGGGCCAGATCGCTGTACAGGCCGATGCGCATCGTGCCGCTAGGCCGCAGCAGCGAGACCAGTACGCGCCAGCCGGCAAAAGGCTCGGCCAGATGGTGCAGCACGCCGACCGACTCGATGCTGTCGAACGTGCGACCGATCGCGCCCAATTCCAGGATATCCGCCTGCGCATATTCGATGTTGTGCAAGCCCAGCTCCCGCGTCTTGCGGCGCGCATAGGCGAGGCTGGTCATGCTGATGTCGACCGCGAGCAAGCGGGCGTTCGGGTAGACCTGCGCGATCTGGATCGCGTGCGAGCCGGTGCCGCAACCCGCGATCAGGATATCGAGCCTGGCTTGCTGTTCTGCGGTCGCGACGGTTCGTCCCCGCGCCCGATCGGCCGCGAAGGCCGTCAGCGGATTGACGGTCCAGCGCGGATAGGGATTTTCCTCGTACTGGCGCATCACCTCGACGGATACGTCGTTCTTGATCGGAGTAAGCGCCGCAATGGTGCTGCGCTCCGCCATTTCCTCGCGCGGCTCGCGAAGTTGCACCCGCAACAGGCCGGCTGTGGCCGCAGGCCAATTCCCACGCAGCAGCGCGTCCGCCTGCGGGAGCGCATGAAGCGGGAAATAGGCCGCAACGACCGCGAGCGTGAGCGGCGCAATCGCGGCCCCTGATGCCAGGTCGTGCAGCAATCGATCGCGCAGCGCGCCCGCAAGCTCGCTTTCCCTCTCGGTCTGTCCATAGGCATATTCGTTGATGAAGCATTGCCGGGCGAGCGCGCACGCAAAGGCGACGATCTCGTCGTCCATTGCGTCCTGATTGCTCGCGCGCTGCAGCAGTTCGGCACGCGCATATCCCAGCAGCACCTCGAGCTGCATGTTGGCCAGCGTCGTGGCTTCCATCGCCGCGCGCAGGAAGAGGTCGCGGGCAAGCGGGGCGACGCCTTCTGCGCCGAACAGTTCGGCGTTCGTGACCGGCAGCGGCCACTTGCCGGCAATCCGCCCGACATAGCTGGTGACGGTTGGGCTCTGCAGGATGAAGCTACCGGCCCTCGTATCCATGCCGAGCGCGAGTGCCTTGCTGAAATGCGCGGCCGCCTTGGCGCGAGTGCCCAGCGCCTGGTAGGAATTTCCGGCGTTGTAGTGGCAGGCGGCGTTGACCTCGTCGGAGGCAATTGCCTTCGCGAACGTCTTCACGGCCGATCGGTGATCACCCGCTGCCTGCGCCATCAGGCCGAGCAGGTTCAGGCTCTGCACATGGCCAGGCTCACGCGCGAGAATTTGCCGGCAAATCTCCTGCGCCTCGTTGAAGCGGCGCATCCCGTAGAAGCGGCTTGCGTCGGCGGCAAGGCCGGCCATGCCGATGCCTGCGGAACCGAAAGCGGGTGCGTTTCCGGCGGACTCGTCCCGTCGCTTACCGGCCGCACGCCGCTCTTTTCGGTTCATGTTCCGTCAACTGGCCCAAACTGCAAGATGCTGCCGTACAGCGCGCCGAAACGGCTCGATGCTCAGCCCGGGATCCGCACCGGCAGGTTCTCGATGCCGCGCACGAAGCTGGAATAGACCCGCTTCGGCTCGCCGACCACCTCGATGCGGTCGAAGCGCTTCAGCATTTCCTGCCAGACGATCTTGAGCTGCAGCTCGGCGAGCCGCATGCCGACGCAGCGGTGGATGCCGAAGCCGAACGACAGATGGATGCGCGGCCGGGCGCGATCGATGATGAACTCGTCGGGGCGGTCGATCACCTCGTCGTCGCGGTTGCCGGAGACGTACCACATCACGACGCGGTCGCCCTTCCTGATCGTCTTGCCGCCGACCTCGGTGTCCTGGAGCGCGGTCCGCCGCATATGCGCGAGCGGCGTCTGCCAGCGGATCACCTCCGGCACCATGGTGTCGATCAGCGCGGGGTTCTCCTTCAGCTTCCTGAACTGGTCGGGATGCTCATGCAGTGCCAGCACCGAGCCGCTCATGGTGTTGCGCGTGGTGTCGTTGCCGCCGACGATGAGCAGGATGATGTTGCCCATCAGATTGTCGGGGTCCATGTGCCGGGTGGCGTCGCTATGCGCCATCATCGACAGCAGGTCGTTCCTCGGCGGCGCGTTGACGCGCTCATTCCACAGCTTTGAGAAATAGGCGTAGCACTCGTCCATTTCCTGCCGCCGCTGTTCCGGCGAATCGACGATGCCGCTTTTCGGCAGCGCGGTGGAGACGTCGGACCAGCGCGTCAGCTTGCGCCGCTCTTCCCAGGGGAAGTCGAACAGCGTCGCCAGCATCTGGGTGGTCAATTCGATCGAGACGCGCTCGACGAAATTGAAGGTCTCGTTGCGCGGCAGATTGTCGAGCACGCTCGCCGAGCGCTGGCGGATCAGCTTCGCCAACTCGTCGAGATGATTAGGCGTGAACATCGGCGAGACGGTCTTGCGCTGATGGGCGTGCTTCGGTTGGTCCATCGCGATGAAGCTCGGATAGTCGTAGCCGGGCGGCACGTCGCGGATCGAGATGCCGCCGAGCGTGGAGTCCGAGGAGAAGATGCCGTGGCTGGTGTCGACATGCATGATGTCGTTGTACTTCACGACCGACCAATAGGGCTCGATCGGCGAATTGGTGCAGTAGTGCACCGGCTCTTCCTTGCGCAGCCGCTCGAACCACGGCCACAACGTGTCGTTCTGGAATAGTTTTGGCGCGCCGGGGTGAAAATCCCTGAGGGGCGTCGCATAGGCTTCCTCGCGCGCCTGGCGCAGCAGCTCGGCCCGGTCGGCACGGATGGCGGTCTGGACGTTCATCTCAGCTAGCTCCAGTGAATGTTCTGATTTCCACCTCTCCCGCTTGCGGGGGAGGTCGGATCGCATCGAAGATGCGATCCGGGTGGGGGCTTTCTCCATACGAAGAGTGTCACTTGTGGCGACACCCCCACCCCAACCCTCCCCCGCAAGCGGGAGAGGGAGTTAAATCGTCACGCGTCAGGCGGCAATGCGCACTGGCAGCGTCTCGTAGCCCTTGATGAAGCTGGAATACACCCGCTGCGGCTCCTCCACCACCTCGATCGTGTCGAAGCGCTTGAGGATTTCCTCCCAGATGATCTTGAGCTGCAGCTCGGCGAGACGCAGCCCGACGCAGCGGTGGATGCCGAAGCCGAAGGAGATGTGGGTGCGCGGCCGGGCGCGGTCGATCAGGAACTCGTAGGGCTTCTCAATCGCCTCCTCGTCGCGGTTGCCCGAGACATACCACATCACGACCTTGTCGCCCTTCTTGATCTGGCGGCCGCGGAACTCGAAGTCGGCGAGCGCGGTGCGCCGCATATGGGCGAGCGGCGTCTGCCAGCGGATCACTTCGGGCACGAAACTGTCGATCAGCGCCGGGTTCTCCTTGAGCTTGCGGTACTGCTCCGGATGCCTGCTCAGCGCGTAGATGCTGCCGGACAGCGTGTTGCGCGTGGTGTCGTTGCCGCCGACGATCAGCAGGATCAGGTTGCCGAGGAAATTCTTCGGGTCCATGTTCCGCGTGGCGTCGCTGTGCGCCATCATCGAGAGCAGATCGCTCTTCGGCGGCTGGTCAGCTCGTTCCTTCCACAGTCTTGCGAAATAAGTCGCGCATTCCATCAATTCGGCCTGCCGCTCGTCCTCGGTGGCGACGAGGCCGCCGGCGCCGGGCAGGGTGGTCGCAACGTCGGACCAGCGGGTCAACTTGCGGCGATCCTCCCACGGGAAGTCGAACAGCACCGCGAGCATCTGCGTGGTCAGCTCGATCGAGACCTTGTCGACCCAGTCGAACACCTCGCTGCGCGGCAGATTGTCGAGGCACTCGGTCGAGCGGTTGCGGATATTGATCGCGAGCTCGTCAAGATGCGTCGGCGTGAACATCGGCGCCACGGTCTTGCGCTGCGCCGAATGGCGCGGCTGGTCCATCGCGATGAAGCTTTCGCGGCGCAGGTCCGGCGGCACGTCGCGGATGGTGATGCCGCCGAGCGAGGCGGCCGAGGAGAACACCGCGTGGTTGGTCTCGATGTCCATGATGTCGTTGTACCGGGTGATCGACCAGTACGGTCCGAACATCGAATCCTTGCAGTAGTGCACCGGATCCTCGCGGCGCAGCCGGTCGAAATACGGCCAGAAGGTATCGGTCTTGAACAGCTCGGGATGGCCGGGATCGTAGTCCGAGAGCGAAAGCGTGTTGGCGCGTTCGCGTGCGGCGTCCAGATTGGTGTCGTCGACCAGATCGATGGTCCCGTGCATGAGCGGCTCCTCAACCGTTTCGCGGCCGGGGCATCGCCGGCGCGGCATGTTTTACCGAATTACATTCTCATTCCGCGGTTTGCGCAAGGGCTCTCAGCGCGCATTTGGCCGCATTGATGTCAGGCCAAAGCGGCCGAATCCGGGCTTTTCGCCGGCGGAGGGGCAAGGCGGCGACCAACGCTGTTTGAAACGGCGTTTGATTTGGTTAGGCGGCGGGTGCGAACGGTGCGGGGACTGTCTATTCGGTGCCGGGCTTTTCGCAGGGGTAGGTGTCCTGCATGCCCCACAGCAGCAGGAGAGCGATCACCATCTCGCCTTTCGCGGACCGCTTGTCGGCCGACTTGAGCATGATCTCTTCGGTCTGCTCGCTGGTCAGCGCGAGGTCGTTGGGCATGCAGAACAGCAATTGTCCGCCATGCCGTTTCAACCAGGCATTGGAAGCCATCAGGCCGCCCCTGACGCCGTCCAGGTACATATGATTGAAGATGCGAAAGTTCTCATTCTTTGGATTGCGATAGGAATCCAGCCGTATGTCGACGGCAGCGGCGGGAGCTGCCGTCAGCGCCAGGAAGCACGCCGACATTATCCACTTGCTCATCGCTACCCTTCCTCGCTTGTCCGGCGTGTTCCCTTGTCACCTGATCCGTAAGTATCTCATTCCCGCCATGGGGTTCGAAGCTCGCGCTCGACGAGGGTGGGATGGCGGCCGCTTTGCTCCGACCGGGGCGACACCGGCATCGAGGACTGCGCTGTTTCCGGCGATGCCGTTAAGGCATGGCCAACCGCACCCCACCAAAAATCGGCCGGCGATCTCGACCTTGTGTGAAACCTGGATCACACTCGCAGCGACAAACCTGTGCTTTTGATACGCAGAGATTGTCCCGTCCTGGAGCTATCCCGTGAACGACATGAGCTGGACCCCGCTGGGGCCGCCGCAGCCGCCCCCGCAACCGGTTCCGCCGCCTATGCCGGTGGCGTTTTCAGGGAACCGGAAGGAGTTTTTCCGGCTGGTCGCGCGCGGCGCCGGGCTCGAGCTCGTCACGCTCGGCTTCTACCGGTTCTGGCTCACCACCGACATCCGCCGTCACCTCTGGTCGAACACCCAGATCGACGGCGACGCGCCGGAATATACCGGCCGCGGCAAGGAGCTCCTGATCGGCTTTCTGGTCGCGCTCGCGATCCTGGTGCCGATCTATCTCGGATATTTCCTGATCGGCATCGAGGCCGAGCATCTCAAGGCGTTCGCCTCGCTGCCGCTGGTCGCCTTCTTCTATCTGTTCGGCCAGTTCGCGATCTATCGCGCGCGGCGCTACCGCCTGACCCGCACGGTGTGGCGCGGGGTCCGCTTCTGGATGAGCGGCTCGGGCTGGATCTACGCGCTGAAGGCCTCGCTGTGGGGCGTGCTGGTCGTGATCACGCTCGGCCTCGCGTTGCCATGGCGCGAGGCGGCGCTCGAACGCTACAAGATGCGGCATTCCTATTACGGCGACCTGCAGGGCTCGTTCGAGGGCCGTGGCTGGGAGTTCTTCAAGCGCGGCTGGTGGCTCTGGCTGCTGATGCCGTTCGCGCTCTACAGCACGATCTTCGCCCCGTTCGCCTATGCCGCGTTCAAGGCGATCGAGTGGCGCTGGTGGCTGTCGGGCATCCGCTTCGGCGAGGTCCGGCTGGAATCCACCTTGCGCCGCAGCGCGCTGATCGGCCTGTACTGGAAGGTGATCGGCTGGGTCATGCTGCTCGGCATGGTGTTCGCGGCCTATCTCGTGCTCTGCACCTTCCTGGTCGCCAGCATGGACGGCTCCTCGATCGAGAGCTTCTTCAAGACCGAGGCGTTCGCCAAGAGCATTCCCCTGATCGTGCTGCTCGGCATCGGCTATCTCGCCTTTGCGCTGGCGATGAACGTGGTGATGCGGGTCTATCTGATGCGCGATCTCTGGGTCCGGGTGCTGTCCTCGACCATCGTGCACAACATCGGCGCGGCCGCCGACGTCACCGCGCGCGGCGATCTCGCCAATGCGCTCGGCGAAGGTTTTGCCGACGGCCTCGACGTCGGTGGTTTCTAAAGCATGATCCGGAAAAGTGCGAAGCGGTTTTCCGAGAAGATCATGCTCAAACAAGGAGCTAAAGCGCGATGACGATTCAACCCAATCTCGCCGCGCTTTAGCGACATGGACTCCGGTACCAGCGAGACCAGCTCCGCGGCGACGCCTGCACCGGGCGCCGTCTTCTTCGACGGTGCATCGAACCGCAGGCGCCTCGTCGCGCTCAAACTGTCCGATGCGCTGGAGATCAGGGAAGACGGCGAACTGCGCGCGCGCTGGGCGTTTGCCGACATCCGCCGCGCCGACAGCCCGTCCGGCCTGCTGCGGCTGAGCTGTCTGACCGCGCCGGCTCTGGCGCGGCTCGAAATCCGCGACGCACAGCTGATGGCGGCGCTTGTCGCGCGCTGCGACAGGCTCGAGCAGGATCTGCCGAACCGCAAGGGCGTCGCCGGCATCGTCGGCTGGTCGCTCGCGGCCGCGGTGTCGATCGTGCTGGTGGTGCTGTTCGGCGTGCCGCTCGCCGCCGAGCGGCTGACGCCGCTGGTGCCGGATTCCTTCGAGCGGCGTCTCGGCGACGTCGCGGAAGCGCAGGTCAAGGTGGTGTTCGGCGGCAAGCCGTGCAGCAACGCGGCAGGACAAGCGGCATTCGAGAAGCTGGTCGGCAAGCTGCGGGAATCCGCGGGCCTCGACAATTCGGTGCAGTCGGGCGTGCTGGCGACCTCGGTGCCGAACGCCTTCGCGCTGCCGGGCGGCAAGGTCTATCTGTTCGAGGGGCTGCTGGAGAAGGCGGAAAACCCCGACGAGATCGCCGGCGTCCTGGCGCATGAGCTCGGCCATCTCCGCCATCGCGACAGCATGCGCGAGCTGATCCACAATGGCGGCACCTCGTTCCTGATCGGGCTGCTGTTCGGCGACATCACCGGGTCCGGCGCGCTGGTCTTCGCCTCGCGCTCGCTGGTGACGTCATCCTATTCGCGCGACGCCGAGACCAATGCCGACGCCTTTGCGATCGAGACCATGCACAAGCTCGGCCGTCCGGCGAAGCCGATGGGTGAACTGATGTTCCGCGTCACCGGCAAGGAAGGCGGCAAGGGGCTCTCGCTCGTCGCCAGCCATCCGCTGACCGAGGATCGCCTCGCGCGCATGGACAAGGCCGATGCCGCCAGCCCGGCCAACGGCCAGCCGCTGCTGTCGCCGGCCGAATGGCAGGCGCTGAAGGGCATCTGCGGATCGGGCAAGGGCAAGGTGTGAAGCAGGGGATTTCGACTGGAGCAGTCCCATGCCACGTGACGACAGATACTGGTTTCCCGCCAAGCGCTACGGCTGGGGCTGGGGACCGCCGAACAACTGGCAAGGCTGGTCGGTTGTCGCCGGGTTTGCCGCCCTGATCGCGGTCGGCGCCGCGACGATCCTGCCGCACTCCCACCCCGGCTTCATTGCCTATGTCGCCGCGCTGTGCGTCCTGCTCATCGGCGTGTGCTGGTGGAAGGGCGAGCCGCCGCGCTGGCGCTGGGGCGGCGATTAGGCATCTTCGGAAAAGTGCGAAGCAAGTAGCCCGCATGAGCGCAGCGATATGCGGGGCAGCCGCACCCCGGATATCGCTTCGCTCATCCGGGCTACAACCTTGCTGGCCGACGGCCAGTCGCGCGCCTACTTCACCAGCCTGAACTTGCCGCCCTCGACCTTGATCAGGAACGCCGACCGTTCGTCATAGCCATTGTGGTCGGTCGGGCTCATCGTCGAGAGGCCGTTGTTCAGATAGACGTCCTTGCCGCGCTCGAGCTCGTCGCGCAGCGCGGCGCGGAATTCCGGCGTGCCGGGCTTTGCCGTCTTCAGCGCGCTGGCCGCCGCCCGCTTGAACAGCGTGACGGCGTCCCACAGATGCGCGCCGAAGATGTTCGGCTTTTGCCCGTTGACCTTCTCGTAGGACGACACGAACTCGTCGCGCGCCTGGCGGAACGGATCGTTGGCCGGCAGATCGTCGGCGATCGTGAAGGCCTCGCCGGTGAACACAGCGCCCTCGACATTGGCGCCGCCGAGCTTGATGAATTCCTCCGACGCAACGCCGTGGGTCTGGAAGATCTTGCCGGCATAGCCGCGGCTGCGCAGCGCCTCCTGCGGCAGCACCGCCGGCGTGCCCGCGGACGCGATGAACACCGCCTCCGGGTTGGTCGCGATCACCTTCAGCGCCTGGCCCATCGCGCTGGTGTCGGCGCGCGCATAGACCTCATGCGTCGTGACGGTGAGGCCGAGCGTGGGCGCCAGCCGTGACACCTCATTGTAGTAACCTTCGCCATAGCCGTCGGACACGCCGATATAGCCGAGCGTCTTGATGCCGGATTTCGCGATGTATTTCAGGATCGCCGCCGCCATCAGATCGTCATTGGGGACCACCTTGAACGCCCAGCGGCGGCGGTCGTCCATCGGCCGCACGATCGCGGTCGCCGCGGCGAGCGAGATGATCGGCGTCTTGGATTCGAAGGCGACGTCGAGCATCGGCATGGTCACGGGGGTCAGCGAGGAGCCGATCAGGATGTCGACGCCGTCCTGGATCACGAGGCGGCGGGCATTCTGCGTGCCCTTGGTCGGATCGGACTCGTCGTCGAGCGCGATATAGACCACCTTCTCGCCGCCGATCTCCTTCGGCAGCGCGGCGATGGTGCGCATCTGCGGCTGGCCGAGCGCCGAGCCGGGCCCGGATGCCGACACCACGACGCCGACCTTGATGTCGGCACGCGCGTCCGGCGCAACCAGCAGCGCGCCTGCGAGTACCCAGAGTCCGGCCATGGCCAGCTTCATTGCAAATCCTCCCAGCAAGTTTTTTCTAGAATGCGCCGCCGATGATAGCCGACCGGCGTCCGGTTCGGCATCTTATTGATTCCACGGGATGGGTCTGTCCCCCTGATTGGGGACATCCGGGCGGCCCCCGGGAAGGGCGCGCGCCTTCAGGGAAGCCGACCGCGTCCCCGCAGATTTCGATCCGCCTGCGGCGCAGCCGTGAACCTCACGTTTACCAATCCCTTAAACGCCGCGGGAACCAGTTTCCCTAATCGGGCGGCAATTTCCTGCTGTTATTGAAGGAGAGGAAAAGGGAGTACGAACCATGTTCAGCATTGTTCGGATCCTCGTCTTGATCGCATCTCGGTATGCGGGATCCGTCGTTGCAGGCGTGCAGGTGGACGGCGCGCGGCCGTCGCAAGCGGTGCACGTCCATGATTGAGCATCATCCGATCGCGCCGGAGCACGCGCGCGCCATCTGCGAAGAGGTTGGCGAGAGACTGCGCTACGTGCTGCGCGACGATTACACCAATCTGCCGCCAAGGCTGCGCGACCTCGTCAACGAACTCGCTCTGCAGGATTGTGAGGCGCCGTCGCTGGTGCCGACAATCGCGGAGATGACGCAGCCGCTGGTCGTCGCAGCCTAGGCTGTCGATCTAGTTGTTGCCGTGGTCTGTCTTGGGCATATCCAACGACGGCAGGAGCGCAGCAAGCAAGACGAGCGCGATCCCCAGATCGATCGAAACGTCAGCGACGTTGAAAATCCAGACAAACCGAAGTTTCGAGGCATCGAACAGGTCGACGACGGCACCCAATCGAAGACGGTCGAGGGCATTTCCGGCGGCTCCGGCGCCGATCAAGGCGAATCCAAAGGCGTTGATGGTCGATGTCGATCGTCGCAGGATGGATCCGAGCAGGGCCGCCGCTGCGGCAAAGCCGACGGACGCGAGCGCCCACCGCGACACCGCACCGTAGTCGGGAATGAGACCAAATGCGTTGCTGCGATTGAACACGAGGGTGAGATCGATGGGGCCGGGCAGCTTGACGGTGGCGCCGGTTTCCAGCGAACGAAGGGCCAAAAGCTTTGTCAGCTGATCCAGCGCCAGCATCGCAAATGCGACACAGAACGCGATGATGTGCGAGCTTCGATATGTTCTCACGAAACAGTTTCTCGCTCCGCTGCCGTCCACGCCATTGGGCGGCCCTCGTGTCGCACCATAGTGTGACGGGCCGTAACGGCCAATATCTCCGACGGGTTCTGGGCAAGCCAAGTCGCTGGCGGACGCTGCTGCGGCGTGCGTGACGTTTGCCTGCGGCCCCAGTTGTCGTCGCCCGTGATTGTGCTCATTTGCCCCCATGTGGCATTAGTGTGGGGCAATGAATGATTTTGTCCAAGCCCTCGATACGGCCGCCAGTCTTGTTGGCCATTTCGATGCCGAGTTACGCGACGTTGTTGTCTTGTCGCTCGGCGTAAGCCTTTCAGCGGCTGCCATTGCATTTGCAATCGGCGCCCCCTTCGGCACGTTGCTAGCCATCTTTCGCGTTCCCGGCAAAGGAGCGATTATCGTCACTGCCAACGCCCTCCTTGGCCTGCCCCCGGTCGTCGTCGGGCTTTGCGTCTACCTTCTCCTGTCAAGATCCGGACCGTTGGGCGCCCTTGGGATCTTGTTTACGCCGGCGGCGATGGTGATCGCGCAGACCATTCTCGGCATCCCGATCGTTGTCGCGCTGGTGCACCGTATGATGGTGGACCTCTGGTCCACCTATGGCGACGCATTGTTGGTTGATGGTGCTTCACGTATGCGGGCCGCGGTCTCGCTGATGAATATCGGACGCGAAGGATTGATTACGGCGTTTCTTGCCGCGTTTGGCCGGGCGATAGCGGAGGTCGGAGCGATCATCATCGTCGGCGGCAATATTGGAGGCTACACCCGAACCATGACTACCGCTATCGCGCTGGAGACGAGCAAGGGCGATTTGAGCTTCGCACTGGCGCTCGGCATAATTCTCATAGCCCTTTCGATGGCGGTGAGCGCGTCGAGTTTCCTCTTCGGGCGCGTATTGATAGGTCGCTAAGACGTGGGACGATCTCAAGGGAGCCACTGCATGCACCGCCGATTCGCCGCGCTTTCCATCTTTGCCGCTGCCTTGTTGGCCATTCTGTGCGCTGCCGCCTCGGCACAGGACCAGACGATCATTGTTGCCTCCACGACCTCGACCCAGGATTCGGGACTGTTCGGCTACCTGTTGCCGATCGTCAAGGAAAGGACTGGTGTTGAGGTGAAGGTGCTCGCGCAGGGGACGGGGCAGGCACTCGACACGGCACGCCGCGGCGATGCCGACGTCGTTCTCGTTCACGCCAGGTCGGCCGAGGAAAAATTCCTTGCGGAAGGGTTCGGCGTGAAGCGCTATCCGGTGATGTACAATGATTTCATCGTCGTTGGGCCAAAGGACGATCCCGCAGGTATCAAGGGCCTCGATGTCGCGGCCGCGCTCCGAAAGATTGACGCGAAGGCGGCGCCGTTCATTTCTCGCGGGGACCGGTCTGGCACACATATCGCCGAACTCGCGCTCTGGAAGGATGCAGGCATCGATCTCACGAAGGGCCGCGGCACTTGGTACAAGGAAATAGGACAGGGGATGGGCGCCGCACTCAACATGGCTTCGGCGACCGGGGCCTATGTCCTCTCAGACCGCGGCACGTGGCTGGCATTCAAGAATCGCGGCGATCTCGCGATACTCGTCGAGGGCGACAGGCGCCTCTTCAACCAATATGGGGTGATGCTGGTCAATCCGGCACGACACCCAACGGTCAAGAAGGAAGCCGCCCAGCGCTTCATCGATTGGCTGATTTCGTCAGAGGGGCAGAACGCAATCGCCGGTTACAAAATCGACGGCCAGCAGCTCTTCTACCCCAATGCCAACGATCCCAATGCTTAGGGCGGCCCGGTCGCCGTCCGTAAGCCAGCGTCGGGCCTCGCGGACCGTGGGGTCAGCTCCGCGCGGACGCTGAAAAGCCAACTGCCCCTGAGCGGCTTACACGTTCTTCGCGACCTTCCGCGTCCGGGTCGGTCCGGCGCCGGCGATCGCCGGCTTGATATTCCACACCGCGCGCACGGCCGCGAAGGCGTGGGCGATCACCGGCTCCTGGCGGCGGGCGGCAAGGCAGGCGAAAGAGAGGTCGCAGGTGAGCTTCACCCTGTCGGAGACCACGAACTGATGCGGGCGCGCCATCCGTGGCGCCAGCACGCTGTCGCGCGCGAGGCTGAGGCAGAGCCCGGATTCGACGAAGTCGATCATCGCCTCTTCCTGATCGGTGTAGCCGACGCGTTTTGGCAAGGCGCCGAGCGGACGGAAGATGTCGTCGAGCAGCCGGCGGTGGCCGGAATGCGGCGGAGTTGCAAGCCAGGGCAGCTCGGCAAGCTCCGCCCAGTCCTTGCCGATCACCCGGTCCCGCCAGCCGATCGGCGCGATCACGCGGTAGTGGTAGCTGAGCAGCGGCGCCAGCTGGTAGCGGCCGTCGGCGATGGTCCGCTCGGTGAAGCTGTGATGGACCAGCTGCTCCGGCGGCGTGGCGTCGACGTAGTAGCCGACGTCGAGCTCGCCCCGGCCGACCTGCGCCAGCACGTCGTCGCTGACGCCATGGCGCAGAAACACTTCGGTGCGCTGCGAGGACATCGCAAGGCTGCGCACGAACGGCCCGAGCCGGGTGAATTCGGGGTCGAGGATGGTGCCGACGCGCAGCGTGCCGCGCTGCGCCTCGTTCAGCGAGTCCGCCATCGCCTTGAAGTCGGATGCCGCGGCCACCGCCCGGTGCGCCAGCGGCAGCAGCGCGGCGCCGGCCTCGGTCAGCGTGAAGCCGCTGGGTGTGCGGTTGAACAGCTGCAGCCCGGTGCTTTCCTCCAGCGCCTTGAGTTGCAGGCTGACCGCCGGCTGGGTCAGTTTCAGCATCGCTGCAGCGCGCGATACAGTGCCCTCACGGGCAACCGTGATGAAGCAACGCAAGGCCTGGGTACGGGGAAGCTCGGTCATTGTGTGAGCTTATAGCACAGTTTTTTTGCCGTGCATCCGACCTTGTCGCGTGGTTATAATACAACCAATGCGAGAAATCAGGATGGCCGCCACGCAACCATGCCTTCGGTCCGCGCGCGCACCTCCGGCGAGGCAAGGCAGGTCGCGACCGCTTCATAGCCGGGCGCACCGGGCACGGGCGTGACGCAGATCGGCCGGCTGTGATTGGCGGGGCACAGGATGATCGCTTCATCGTCGCCGACCGCGTCGAGGTCCAGGATCGCGCTGGAGCGCGTGAGGAAGAACAGCGGCCGCGCCTCGGGCCCGCGGCGGCGCAGATGCGCGATCACGGCTTCCTGGCTGGCCGCATCGAGCCCTTGCTCGAGCATGTCGATCACCAGGATCGCGTTGCCGTCGGCCTCGAGAGCGGCGAGCAGGGTGGTCAGTGCGGCTGAGTCCACCGCGCCGTCGGCGAGCAGGGCGGCAAGGTTCGCCTCGACCCTTGCCTTGTGCGCCGGGTCGGCATCGAGCTGCGCACGAACGGCCGCGCCGCCGTCGGCGGTGCGGTCCAGCCCCACGAAGCTGGCGTCGGGCAGCACTTCGGCGAGCCGCTGTGCGAGGCGCGTCTTGCCGCTGCCGAGCGGGCCGACGATGTAGTTCAGCAGCTTGATGTCACGCAGTTCGAAGCGCTCGCCGCCCCACGGCCACGGCAGATCGAATGCGACGCCGATCGCAGGTCGTGTCCTGACCGCACCGATGAGATCGCACGTCGCGGGCATCTTGCCGCGGCCGAGGTCGGCGCGCAGCCGGCGCACCCTGGCGATGCTGTCGCCGCTTTGGCGGATGCTCGCTTCGAGCGTGGCCTCGTGCGCGGCCAGCACGCGATCGAGGATGACGGCGTCGCCGCTCAGGATCCGCGCCACTTCATTGATGCTGAGGCCGAGCGCGCGCAGCGCGACGATTTCGGCGCCGCGCGCCATCTCGGCCGCACCATAGGCGCGCCATCCCGCCGGCGTGCGGCCGGGTGCGATCAGGCCGCGCTCCTCATAGAGGCGCAGCGCTTTCGCCGAGATCCCGAGCTGCCTTGCAGCTTCGGACGGACTGAGGAAACGGGCAGCAGGAGCATTCATCGAATCACCTCGCGTCGTCTGACCGCGCTTCTATGGAGGCGGCCGCAGGGGCAAGGTCAAGTGGGGAGTGGCAACCCGTCCGCCGGTGGCTCCCTCACTCGCGCAACACACTCATCGTCGTCCCTGCGAAAGCAGGGACCCATAACCACCGAAGTTCATTGTTGTGCGACGCTGGAACGACGAGTCCTATCCACAACATCTGCTGCGGAGTATGGGTCCCTGCTCCCGTGCGCAATTGCGCACTAGGCAGGGACGACAGTGGAGTGTGTGACGGGACGCTGCGTTCCCTAACTCGCAGATGCCCTCACTCCAGATGATTCACCTTCGCCACCCAGGCGCGGACGTCGGTGAGGACTGCGGGCAGCGCGGCCTTGACCTCCTGCACGTTCATGCCGGGCTTGATGCGGGGGTCGTAGAGAAGGTTGAGCAGGTATTGGTCGTAGACGTCGAAAAAGCCCATCGAGACGCTGTCGTTGAACATCGTCCACGGTACGGTCGCGGTGTCGTTGATCGGGCCGAGCGACTGCAACAGCTCCTCATAGGCGCAGTCGAGGAAAACGAAATCGCCATTGTCGACGGTGAGGATGACGTCGGAATGCTCGATCTCGTAATTCTCGTTCTTGCGGAAGCCCGACAGGCATTGCGGGTCGAGCGAGGCGCGGATCTCCTTGGCGCGCTCCTGGCCGTAGAAGGTCGCGATCGTGCGGTAGAGTTCGCGGTCGCGCACCAGCTTGACCACGACATTGGCCGCGTCGTTGTCATCGGTCATCGCGATGTCGAGATGCTGCACCTTGGCTCGGATGTCGGCGATGACCTTGGCGAGCTGGGCCTTGCGGTCGGCACGGTTGCCGTCGGCGAACACGCGCACCGGTCTGTCGTATTTGCGGATGCGGTCGACCCGACCGGCGAGATGATATTCGGCGCCGAACGCGGTTTTAAGAAAGCCCTCGACGATCTCGGCGTCGGTGAAGACCTTCTTCTCGTTGCGCTGGCGCGAGGTGATGGCCGGAATCTCTGCGCCCGTCGCCGGTACGATGGCGTCGGTGAGCGAAGTGGCGAGCGCCGCGGCGAGCAGCAGCAGGATCGGTGAGCAATGTTGGCGCATTCGAACCACGCTGCCGCAATGCGCGCGGCAGCGCAAGGCGCGATCAACGATCTTGCCGGATGGAAGCGCCTGGTTCCGTCGAAATCGACGCGATCAGTTCTTCACCACGACGGTGGCGCCGACCGAGACGCGATCATAGAGGTCCTTGACGTCCTCATTGGTCATGCGGAAGCAGCCCGACGAGACCGCCTGGCCGATCGTCTCGGGCTCGTTCGAGCCGTGAATGCGGTACAGCGTCGAGCCGAGATACATCGCGCGCGCGCCGAGCGGGTTCTCGATGCCGCCGGCCATGTGGCGCGGCAGATCGGGGCGGCGGCGCAGCATGTCAGAGGGCGGCGTCCACGACGGCCATTCCTTCTTCGCGGAGATGCGGTGCACACCGCCCCAGCGGAAGCCGTCGCGGCCGACACCGATGCCGTAGCGCAGCGCCTGGCCGTTCGCCAGCACCAGATAGAGCCGGCGCTCGGCGGTGTTCACGACGATGGTGCCGGGGGCGTAGTTGGTCGGGTACTCGACGGTGGTGCGCGGGATCGGGCTCGCGCCGCCACCGCCGAAGAAGCTCGGGGCTTCGGACTGGTAGCCACGGGAGTCGAAGAACTGGGCCTGGGCCTGGCCGGCACCTGCCAGGATCGTGAGCGCGGCAAAAATCACGGCAATCGGGCGCATCGTCATCGTCCTCGCGAACAATCAAATATGCAGCCAAAAAGGCCACAATCGCCGGCCTTTCGCAAGCGACGAAGCTGTGACTTCAGGCACTTTCGGACAACACGGTTTAAAAAGGCAACAGACCACAGGCGATACCAGCATTGCCCCGCCAAACCTTTGACGAAGCGGACGAAGAATGGTTGATCTGGAGCGTTTTCAAGCGAAGTGGGGTACCGGTTCGCGTCAAGAAAACGCGACCAAACAAAAGGATGAGAGCATGATCCGATTCAATCGGATCGGATCATGCTCTCAGCGACCTCAAGAACATCTCGAAACGGGAGCGTGAGCATGAACGGTGCGGAAAGTCTGGTGCGGACGTTGGTCGCGGGCGGCGTGGACGTCTGCTTTACCAATCCGGGCACCTCGGAGATGCATTTCGTCGCAGCACTGGACAAGGTCCCCGGCATGCGCTGCGTGCTCGGCCTGTTCGAAGGTGTGGTCACGGGTGCTGCCGACGGTTATTTCCGCATGAAGGGAACGCCGGCCTCGACGCTGCTGCATCTCGGGCCCGGCCTTGCCAACGGCCTCGCCAATCTGCACAACGCCAAGAAGGCGCATTCCGGCATCGTCAACATCGTCGGCCAGCACGCCACCTATCACATCGAATACAACGCACCGCTGACGTCCGACATCGAAGGCCTGGCACGGCCGATGTCGGCCTGGGTGCGCACCTCGCCGGACGCCAAGTCGGTCGCCCGTGATGGCGCCGCCGCGATCGCCGCCGCCAGCGGCGCACCGCCGCAGGTTGCGACCTTGATTCTGCCTGCCGACACCGCGTGGAACGAGGCCGACGGGGTGGCCCAGGTGCCTGTGGAATCGCAGCGCCGGAACTATTCGCCACAGGCCGTCGAGAGCGCCGCCAAGGTGCTGCGGAGCGGTGAACCGACATTGCTGCTGATGACCGGCAGCGCGGTGACAGAGCCGGGCCTGGCGCTGGCGGCGCAGATCGCTGGCAAGACCGGCTGCAAGGTCATGGGTCCGCTGGCGAGCCCGCGGATGGCGCGCGGACGCGGGCGGTTTTCGATCGAGCGGGTGCCTTACGTGGTCGAGCTGGCGCTCGCGGCGCTGAAGGGCTTTCGGCACATCGTTCTCGTCGAAGCCAACGAGCCTGTCGCGTTCTTCGCCTATCCGAACAAGCCGAGCCTGCTGAAGCCGGAGGGATGCGAGGTGCATCGCATGACCGCGAGCGGGGAGAATTCGGTGGCGGCGCTGCAGGCACTGGCCTCGGCGGTTGGCGCCAAGCCGGCCGATGTGAAGCCGCAGGCGACCGTCGAACTGGCGAAGCCGACCGGCGCCTTGAACCACGCGTCGATCGCGCAGGCGATCGCGGCTGCAGTTCCTGACAACGCCATCCTGGTCGACGAATCCATCACGACCGGGCGCGGTTTCTTTCCGCTGACGGCGAGCGCCGCTCCGCACGACTGGATTCAGAACCTCGGCGGCTCGATCGGCTATTCGACGCCGGTTGCGACCGGCGCCGCGATCGCCTGTCCGGACCGCAAGGTGATCTGCATGGTCGGCGACGGCAGCGCGATGTACACGATCCAGTCGCTGTGGACCCAGGCGCGTGAAGGGCTCAACGTCGTGACCATCGTGTTTGCCAACCGCATCTACCAGATCCTGCGTGGCGAGTTCGACGGCGTCGGCGCCGGCGAGCCGGGCGAGCGGGCGCAGGACATGCTGAAGATTGATCGGCCGACGCTCGATTTCGTCGCGCTCGCGAAGGGCATGGGCGTGCCGGCGGTGGCGGTGACATCAGCGGATGAGCTCAACAAGGCGCTGGCGAATGCCGTCGCCGAGCCGGGCCCGCGGCTGATCGAAGTGCAGATGTAACAGCATGATTTGAAAAGGCCGCGGCGGCGGCCGAGCATGATCCGGACCGGAACGGCCGCGTTAGCGCAAAGTGCGAAGCGGTTTTCCGAAAAGATCATGCTCAGACAAAAAGCTAAAGCGCGATGATGGATCAACCTGATCTCATCGCGCTTTAGTCCAGTCGGAGGCGCCAATGCAGACCGAGCTGAACAAGGTGATCGCCGCCGTGCAGGAGTTTTATGCGCAGGAGACCTTCCTGCTGGAGCGCGATCTCGGCGAGCGAACGCTTACTCACCGGCTGGCGGTCTATGTCGAGCGGCAGTTTCCCGGCTGGCAGGTCGACTGCAACTATGATCGGCTCGGCGAGCGCACGCTGCGGCTGCCGCGCGGCTCGGGGAGCTCGACCGATGACCATCTCGGCAAGTCGATCTATCCCGATATCGTCGTGCATCAGCGCGACATCCCGAACAATCTGCTGGCCATCGAGCTGCGCAAGGACAGCAACCACCAGCCGCTCGAGCACGATCAGCGCAAGCTGCAGGCGCTGACCGATCCGAATGTCTGGTTTGCCTATGCAATGGGCGTTTTGGTGATCGTCGGACAGCACGGCGTGAGCCATTCCGAAGTCTATGCCGGCGGCGCCATCGACAGCGCCACGTCGCGCCGGTTTGCGGCGCGTATACGAGAGAGCGGGCTCGCGGGCAGGGGCGACGATGGTGCTCAGCATTAAGTCTATCGATGAATCCTTCTATGCATCGCAGTGATAGCCCGTTTGGATCATGCAATGCCGCGGCGCGCACGGCAGAACAGAAGGCGCGGGAGGTGGAGCAATTCCTGGAGCTGGTGGTCAATTTTCATAACGATCCGATGGCGGTGCGGATTATCGGCTCTGCGCCTCTTTCGCTCCCTCTCCCGCACTTGAATTCTCTGGTCCAATTCTCGCTGCCCGAACACTCACTGCCCCGAGCGGCCGGCGCATTTGATCGCGACGCGACGGGCGAGGCTGCATCCGCACCGAGACAGCAAGCAAAAAGGCCGCCTTCGGGCGGCCTTTTCCGTGATCGCCAGATTCGTGATCGGCTACCGCGATTGTTTCTGTCTATTGCTTGGCCGCATCGTCGCCGGTCGTGGCGGCGCCAGCCTTGGTGCCTCCCTTGGCGCTCGATTTCTTTGCGGACTTCTTGGCTTTCTTCTTCGGCGCCATTTTGGTCGCCTCGCCCTTGGTCGCCGTGTCACCGCTTTGCGCTGCGGGGGCCGGGCCGCTGCCGGCCTTGTCCTGCGCAAGCGCGGTGGACGAGACGAAGGCAAGCGCCGTGGCGGCGAGGATTAGTGTTCGCATCGGATGGTTCTCCCAAGTTGGTTTCCGGCGCCCCTCAACGGGACAGAATGTCGCAGGTTCCGCGACCCCGATCAGCAGTCCGTGAGCTGTGCGTGAACGGCGCGGCCACTGCGAGATGGGCGGAACCGGCAACCGCGAGCCGCGTTATGCCGCTAGGCAGGAGTTCCGAGGAGAGACGCCATGCGCTGGCGGTCAATGACGGAAACCACCAATACGGTGCTCGACACCGCCCCCGAGGATACCTTCTACACGGTGGGCTGGACCATCAGCGGGCTGGCGACACTGGCCACCATCGTCGCGGTCTGGATGTTCGGGATCTGAGGGCGAACGATCCGTGCAGGCGACCGGCTTGCCGCCGCGGGCGGGCGGTCGCGGCGTGCGCCGGCCGGCTATTTCCGCAAAATGCCCAGCGCTTCCCGGTAGAGCTGCGAGAAACCGAGCAAGAGCGCGCTCGACAGCAGGAACGTCGCGATGCTGTCATAGTCGTCGGCCGTCGGCCAGGCGAACTCGAAATAGGGGGGCATGAACACCCACCACACGATCGGCACCGTGATGATGGTGGCGAAGGCGCCGGCCGGCGCGCCGCCCATCAGCCCGGCGATCAGGATCGCGGGCACGAAGGCCGCGAAATAGAACTGCATGCCGAAGCTTGCGAACATCTCCTGCGTCGCGGTGGCGAGCACCACGGCCAGCAGGGCGACGACGAACGTCGACAATGACCAAGGCCGCAGCTTCAGAATGTAGTCGTTGCCCTTGCGCATCGAGACGTCCCGGCCTCCGCGAGTTCCGGGAAGGTAGCCGAGGAGGCCTGCAAACAAAACCCCGTACGACTCCGAGGGTCTGCGTTGTGCTCGGCACAGTGAAAAGGAACCGTCCCGGTCAAGCCGCTGCCGCATTGTCGCGCTTATTGCATTGCGGCAGGGTGATGGTGGGACGACACAATGCTGGAATTGCTGATTGTCGTGCTGGTCACCGGGATCGGCTTCGTATCGGGGTACGGCGTACGCGCGCTGATCTCCCGCCGCCGGCGGCGGTCTCCGCCGCGCGTTCACACACCCGACGTCCGCGCCTCACGGGGCCGGTACGGCGATGACGCCAACGCCGACGCGCTGCTTGCCGCCAATGACGATATTTCCGCGCACCGCCGGCGTTGGGTGCCCCGCACGCCATCGGCCGATCACACGACTCCGCCCGAGGAACTCGACGGCGCCGTTCGCGACCTGCTCGGCGAACTCGGCCGGCGCAACATCAAGCCGTCATCCGCGCCGCACCGCCGGCGGCAGTAAGCCGTCGCTATCGTATCGGCTACTTTGCATGGGGTTGTTTTCGACATTTTTGATGAGGCGCGGTCCCGAAGGGCTGCAGAATGTCGACAATCGTCCGCAACCGGCGGTTCAGGAAGGGGAATGGTGGACGCACAAGGGATCGAACCTTGGACCTCTCCCGTGTGAACCACAATCCGTAGATCTATGCAGACCACGCGCGGCCATAGTTTTGTCGAGATAACTCATTTTAGTACAGTGGCTTATGGTCATTTGGCCTCAGTAGCCCATAAGCGGCCCAACTGCATTTTGTGTGCCCCTGTTGTGCCCGCGGCGGATTTTCCCCTGGGGCACAGAATGTCGGGAAGGTCTGAGAGCTGGTTCTGCGCGGGGTTGATCGTCCTCTCGTGGGGCACACCTGGGGCACACCGGAGGAAGGAATCGTGACCGCGCCGACGAACCAGCTGACGCTCACCGATGCGGTGATCCGCAACGCTACGCTGCCGCCCGGCAAGGCGCAGCATTATCTCCACGACGACAAGCTGCCCGGCCTTGCCCTGCGTATGCGCGCCACCGGTGGTCGAACCTGGGTTTACCTCTTCACCAAACCGGGGGTGAGGGGAACCCAGCGCAAGACCCTGGGCCGTGGCCCAAGTATAATGAGAAGGCCGCGCGCAAGGCCGCGACCATCGCCGCAGGCGAGGTCATCAAGGGCATGGACCCCAACGATGCCAAACGCGAGGTGAGGCGGCGGCAGGCAACCGAAAAGCAGCGCACCACACTGGCGGACCTCATCGTCGAAGATGGTCCCTACCAGACGTCCTTGACCGGACGTCAGGTCGTCAACTGGAAGCCAGCAATGTCGGCGTTGCGGCGCGGGCTCAAGGAGCACGCGGAGAGCGGCATTGGGGACCTGACGCGGCGGCAAATCATGGCGGCGGTCGACCGGGTCGCCAAGACCGGCAAGCGTGGCGCAGCCAAGGACCTGCGCAAGCACACCCACACGTTCCTCGAATGGTGCGTTGGGGAAGGTTACGTCGGCCACAATGTGCTGGCTGGCTATCGCGAACCCAAGGAAACCCGTGCCCAGAGGGTGGGGCGCCGAACAAAGGGCCGTGCACTGAACGATGAAGAGATCATCAAGGTCTGGCATGCATCAGGCAAGCTCGGCGCCTTTGGGCACTTGACGAGGATGTGCCTACTCGGTGGCCCGCGCCGGAGCGAGCCAACCATGATCGAGTGGCAAAAGCACATCATGGATGATCGCGTCACTTTCGATGCGGCGTGGACCAAGATGGGCTTGCACCACGATGTACCGCGCACTCACCTCCTTGACGAGGTACTCGCGGCCGCGAAGCATTTCCGGCGCGCCACATCCGACTATGTCTTCCCGTCACCGAAAACTGGTGGACAGATGTCGGGCTTTACCAAGATGGTCAACCGGTTAGTCGAGGAAGCAGGTGTCGCCAAGTTCACCATGCATGATTTGAGGCGCAGTCTGCGTACCATCATGTCACGTTGTGGCTACGACAACGAAATTCAGCGGCTATGTGTCGGGCAAAAGCCAAGCGGAATCGATCAGGTCTACAATCACGACGAACAGTGGATCATCCGCAAGATGGCATTCGAAGCAGCTCACGACTACATCGCGGAACTGGTCGGTGCGATGCGGGTCGGTAAGGTCGTGCGCTTACAGCGGACGAATCCGCTCGACCCGATCAAGGCCGAGCTGCTGGGTCGTCTCCGCGAGCATTATGCGGCTGGGACGGTCTAGCGGCCTTTTCGCATTTGGCCAGGTACTCCCGCACGGCGTCAACACGATAGAGCGGGCGCCTGTCAACGTATCGCCATTTCAGAGGGTGGTTCGGATCGCGTCGCCACTGCTCCAGCGCTCCGGGCGTTCGCCGGATGATCGCGGCCGCCTCCAATGCCGTCAAATTAGAGCTGCCCGGCAGCGTATCGATGTCGAATGTCGCGGGCGGCGGCATACCACGGTGCTTACGACGGCGATCCGTGGCACGCACCGTTTGCTTATTACCTGGGGACGCAGATACCTCAATCCGAGTCTTTTCGTCCTCGCTGCTCATGCCTCCGCCTCGAACGATGATCGGTCTAGGGAATAGGACCGTAGCCTTCGCCATCAAGAAAGGAGTCTGGAGCGCGGGTGTGGCTGCTGGGTAGCTGTGGCGTACAAACAGGACGAATCGCATCCGTCTTACCGCAGTTCAGGAGTAGGCAGCGAAGCTGGTGCAGTTTTCCAGTTCGCGATTCGGACGAAGCGCGCTGCGCCTTTTGGTGGTTGGGCTGAATTGTGAATGTCACGAAGTTCAAGTGGGCGGTGTGGGGCGCAAATGCTTTTCGCGAGGCTTGACCGCCCCCACCAGTGCCGCACGCCGCGGCAAGGAACGCAGCAAACTTTCGCTGCCTCTCACGTACCCACCCACTATGCCAAGCACGTTCTTTCGCTCCAGATCGAACAGTCTGCGCCTGCGGTCCGCGCCGCTGGATGGCGTTGGCCCTCTTGCAGCAAGATTCGATCCCTGCGGAGCCAGGGTTCATTCCGATCGCATTTGACACGAACCACTCGCGTTTCGCGTTTTCGGTCAGAAAGAGAAAATTACCGTAAGCGCTGTCGTTTGCGGAGCACGATCTGGCGAGCGCCGCAAAAGCCAAGCACGCTGTCGACGTGGAGTTGAGAAAGGCCCCATAACACCATTTCGAGCGTGAGGCCCAAGTAGTATCCGACGCTCTCTGCGGCACATCGGCAGCGCCACCATACCTGATAGTGGCGAATCGTCGGTCCATCTCAAGGAGGAGTTCGTTAGGCGTTCCAAGCGCCAATCGCTAAGGGCGCGGTGATCGCGACCGTCCTAGCCTTGATGATGTCAGCGATTGCACTATCACTCCAGGAGATGATCACGCATTCTGGCGGTAGGCATTAACTTCGACGCGCTGTTCACATGAGCTAACGGAGCTTACCAATGATGGAAGTGAAAGTTCTTGTGCTCAGGCTACACGCGCTGCACCACAACGGTTGACATGGTTCAGACCGAACCTAACCCGACAAGCTCGGCGTTCCCATTACTATTGAAAAGGTGACCGACTGTTCGGCGATTGCCGGCTAGGGCATCGCGTCCACGCCGGGGATCGCCGCAGACAGCAAAGTGGTGCATACGGGCGGCCTGCCCAAGCCGGACGACCTGACGCGCTTGCTCGCGACTGAGTTGCGATCGCTCGCAGGGTCATCGCGCCATCATGACGCTGAGCGAGGGCAGAGGCTCTCAAGTGTGATACGCAAGTTGGTTCCAAACCATGGGATTTATTCCGCTGGCAATGCTAGCGCCGCACGCGGCGTGGTCAGCCGGTTTGCTTGAGGCACTTCAAGCGGCAGGCGTCGACCGTTGCCTGTTTTGATCGAGCAGAGCGAAGATGCGGTCGGCTGATACTGGCCGACCGATGAGATATCCTTGGACTTCATCACAGCTGGTTTGGCGCAAGTACCCGAGCTGCTCGGTGCTCTCGACGCCTTCCGCGACCACGCCAATGTGCAGATCCTGCGCCAGTGTAATCATCGATTTTACGACAGCCGTGCTATCCGGCCGTGTCAGCATGTCGCGTATAAATGACTGATCGATTTTGATGCGGGTATAAGGCAATTTTAGCAGATAGGTCAGCGACGAAAATCCGGTTCCGAAATCGTCAAGCGCCACCGTCACCCCCAGTTGCAGGAGTGAATTCAGGATCGATGATGCCGGCCCGTACTCTGAAATCAGCATCGACTCCGTTATTTCGATTTCTAGACGGCAAGGGGCAACTCTAGCCTGGGCCAGCGCCTGCACGATTGTTTGCAGGATGCTGGCGTTATGGAATTGAGCTGCAGAAAAATTCACAGCGACCCTGAGATCAGAGGGCCAGTTCGACAGCGTAGAGCAGGCGCGTCGGACTACCCACTCGCCGATCGGGTGGATCAATCCCGTTTCCTCAGCAATCGGAATGAACTCAGCCGGCGAAATGACGCCCCGGACAGGGTGTTTCCAGCGCAGCAAGGCCTCAAAGCCGGTTACGCGGTTCTCGCGAATATCAAAGAATGGTTGGTAGACGAGAAAAAGCTCGTCTCTCCCGATTGCCTCCTCCAGATCCCGTTGCAGCGCCCTGCGATTGCGCGCTGATTTTTCGTCGCTGACCTCAAAGAAGCGAACCGTCCCGGGCCCCGCTTTTTTTGCGCGATAGAGCGCAAGGTCAGCATTTTTCAGAAGCTCATGAGGCGTAGTGCCGTCGCGAGGGGCCAACACGATTCCGACGCTCGTCGCGCCCGCGATCTCGCATCTTTCGATCAGAAATGGCTCGCCGAAAGCGCCGACGAAGCGCTCGGCGATTTCCAACGCGTCTTCTAATTTGGCCAGATTGGTCATGATCAGCGCAAATTCGTCCCCACCGATCCGCGCGATAGTATCGGTCTCACGCGCGCATCGCTGCAGTCTCTCCGCGGCCTGAATGAGAAACTCATCTCCTGCGGGGTGGCCGAATTTGTCGTTCACTTCTTTAAAGCGATCGAGATCAAGGAGAAAAACAGCGAATTCCTCGCCCGAGCGACCGAGCCGGCCGAGGGCAACTTCGAGGCTTTCGTTGAAGGCGAAACGGTTGGGCAGTTGGGTCAGGGGATCCCGCCGGACCCTACGTTCGGCCTCCAATTGAGCAATGGTGCGTCTCGTGAATTCGAAAGAATGGGCGAATACGCCGCGCAGAAGCACGAAGCCATAGGCCACAACAAGAATAGCGACGAGCAGATAGACGAAATCGCCGTTTCTGCCGAGGCAGATTGCCGTACCCACAAAGATCGGAGCCGTGAATGCAACTGCCGCCACCGGAATCGTAGCGAAGGTAAATGCTCCGCCCGCGAGCATGCCGGAGCAAAGACATGTGATCACGAGTTGGCCACCATTCGAGGCGTCGGTGAAGAATGCCACAGGAACGACCGCCCAGGCGGTTCCGAGAGCGAGCGCATTGCGTACCAGCCGATGCATGGCTTGTCGGGAGACGAACTGCGGCTTCGTAATCCGTCGTGATAAACGCGCCTTCAGGCCTATCGATAACGCGCCGCAAACCACGGCAGCTGCCCAAATCAGGGCATAGTTTCTGTTGGGCGAATGCCAGAGGGCAATTGCAAGCACCATCGCATTGCACGCGTTGGCCAGCATGATGCCCAGGGAATAGCCAAGCACGAGGGCGATCTGCTCCGCGCGAATATGCCCTGCGACCGCTTCATCGGTCACCGGGCCGCCGAAAGCCGCCAGATCCCCTGCGAATAGCTTCGAGAGATACGAGCTAAGATATGTCCTCATCTAGGACCCCCGCGGGACTGGCTCTAACGTTGGCGCCAGCGCTGGAGGGTCGCGGCAAACATTTGAGAAAAGATAAATTCTTGAAGTTGGCCACGTCCAGCGCGGCATCGGGTAGCCGAAATTTATCATTATTTAGCGGTGTGGCTAAGGCGGGGCCGAGAGCTGGGCCGAGCGTAGTGTCCTCCGTCACCTGCAAACGCGGGGCACGGTTCTGTACGTTGCGTACTGACCTGTGCCTTTAATCGATCGCCGAAGCTAAGCGGCCAGGGTAGCTTGTGCGCTAACCTGAGACGGTGGGACGGTATGAGATCGACAGTGCTCTACGAAGGTGAGATGCCGCGAACGCATCGCAAGTTGCGGTCGCCTGCGCCCGACGACTTTCTCTATCGATGAGATCCGTAGGATGACGCAGCTCGCGCCGATCGTGGCCACCCGATATCTTGCCGGTTTCCCGCACTATATCGGATATAATGAAGCAATCCCGCTCGCTCGCCGCAAGAAACGCGCGACATAAACGCAATGGCAGGTCAAATGTCGGCAAGGCCAATCGCCTCGGTTGCATCGATGATTCTGCTCCCAGCATCAGAGGGAGAGGCATGCCACCATTTCATCCAGCATGATCTGAACGAACATCGGGGGTTCCCCATTTCTCGCGTCTGCGGCACTTCTCGGTTTCGCCTATTCCGTGGCGCTGCCCTCTTGGAGCAAGAGGGCGGCGCTTCGCTCCTTGAGCGGCTTGGAGGCCGAGAGAGAGGCTTTCGGCCGGCCGTTCTGGAGAAACTGCCATGGCAAAAGCCGTTCAGAAGATCAAGCTATCGCCATCGCGCGACATTCCCTTCAACAAGCTTGTTCTGGCTCAATCCAACGTCCGCCGCACCAAGGCCGGTATCTCGATCGAGGATCTCGCCGAGGACATCGCGCGGCGGTCTCTGCTGCAAAGTCTCAATGTGCGGCCAATCTCCGACGCCGACGGCCAGGAGACCGGCATGTTCGAGGTGCCGGCAGGCGGCAGGCGCTATCGTGCCCTTGAGCTTCTGGTGAAGCAGAAGCGCCTGGCGAAGACCGCCTGTCCCGTGCATCGTCAGCGAGGCCGGTGGCGAAATTTCTGCGGAAGAAGACTCTCTTGCCGAAAATGTGCATCGCGTTGCTCTTCATCCGCTCGACCAGTTTCGGGCATTTCAGACGTTGCGCGAGCAAGGTCGTCCCGAGGAGGATATCGCGGCCATCTTCTTCGTCTCCGTCAACGTGGTGAGGGAAGCAGACCGTGGTCTGTCTCGCCGAAGTAGCAATGTCGCTCGCCTAGATTGAATTATTCCCGGGCCAGCCGCGTGGCTTTGCCAACTTCCTTCGCCGGGGCAATTCGCGCTTCGCTCCGCCGGTACCACTTGTGCGGGGCCGAGTTATTCGCCGTACCCTCGCGCGCAAGCTCGGCCTCGTTCTGTGGAAATTGCCGCAATCGTGAGCTTCAGCGTCGTCGCGGGCAGCGGCGCCTGGCGCGGCCATCTTTTGCTGCTTGCCGCCGCCGCGATGTGGGCGGCCTACACCCTTGCCTTCAGGCGCTCCGGCCTGACTGCGATCGAGGCCGCCGCGCTGATCGCGGTCTGGTCGACTGGGCGCGCCAGCGCTGGTGGAGGTCACCGCGGCGGGCCACGCGCTCGACGTGGTGGTGCAGGCGAGTGTGCAGGGCGTGCTCTCGGGTGTCGTCGCAATCGTCCTCTATCGGTCTTTTTGTTTGGGGGCTCGGCGCCGAGGCGGCACAAAAGACACTAACAGGCTTGCAGCTGCCAACTCGGTAGGGCGTCGCTATACAAAGTTTGCGCCGCAAGATGCACAATTGTTGCGTGCAGTACTAGACGATGCAATTATGCAAACCGGCGGCATAGGGCGACAGATTCCTTCCCGCTTGGTCAGTTCGCTTGATGAGAGCACATGATTTGCCGTTCTAACTTTCTTCCGGGGACATCTAAAGGATGACCCAGGTGAGAGCGAGTCGCTATGGGTGCTTCATTGCCTGGCGTTTGACATGGTAGCAGACGCATGACCCAAACCCAATTCAGTGGCTACCTAATGGCACGCCCCGGCGAGCTCGAGGTCCCCCGCGATCTGCTGCAGTTTCCTCGATCAACTGTTTCCAGCGGACCAACGTTTCACTTCGTCGATGCGGCATATTCGGTGCGCAGATGGGACTCGTTCACTCTAGAAAGTCCCGTTCCTCTCGGCGAAGAAGCGGAAACGGCACGGCCACCATTTCAATATCCGGTTTTTATCGTCCGGGGACTCAGCAAATTCGTTATACTGGCGCCACGCCGCAAGATCGCTGATTATCTGATACAGCATGTCCTCGATCGACAAATTTTCCCAAACTTCCGGCGGACGCCAATCAACATCCAGCGGTTGATCGAGAAGGCCGAGAGTTCAGACAGTGAATTCTTGGTAACATCGCTACACGGCAGGTTTTCTGGTCCCGGGCGCACGCTTCGTATGATGTCGCTATACGGCGATGATGTTACTGATTCCGTTGTCTTCAGGGATCATCACGCATTGTTCAACTTTTTCTCCTGTGGCTTGGGGCGCCGTCTGTTCGACGGGTTGCCACGGTTGCGTCCCAATGAGGAAGGAGAGATCACGCGAATAACAAATGAAGGTTCTTTGACGCTCAATTTGATTGATCGAAGGCGCGCGATTGAATTTCTCCTCGTGCTTGGCTTCGTACTGCGCAACAAGTGCGCGGAAAGTTGGGTTCCGGTCGCTGAAGGGCCGGATCAACTCTAATGAACATGAACCTCCCCGATAGCTGGCAAAATCGCGCTAGCCTCATCGACCATTTGGCACAGCAACTTGTGCGCGGACGTCTTGGCGTTTTTCTCGGTGCGGGCGTTTCAGCGTTCTATGGACTTCCGGATTGGACTACTTTGGTCAACCGCCTGCTTGCGAGGTCAGGCGAGCCACCGCTAAACGGGACCGAAGATCCGATCACGCGCGTCGGCGCACTCAGAGCGAAGTACTACAAGGGGCGAACGAAGGAGTTCCTAGACGCTGTTAAGGCCGACCTTTACGAGGGGACCGCCTTAGATTTCGAGAAAATTCGTAAGAACGATACCCTCGCGGCCATCGGTTCCCTCGTTATGTCGTCCAAACGAGGCTCCGCTGCCAAGGTTATCACGCTGAACTACGACGATCTCGTTGAGAACTATCTTGAGTTCCATGGATTTGTGACTTCATCCGTCTGGCGCTTGGCCCATTGGGCGAACAATGATGACGTTACAGTGTATCATCCTCATGGACTCCTTCCATTGGCGCCCGATCGGAAGGATAGCGACGATATCGTGCTCGGCACGAACGAGTACTTGGATGTAATGAAGTCTCGGTGGCGTCCGTTGTTGGAGTCGTTCCTCCGAACGCACACGTTTCTCTACATCGGCTTGTCAGGCAATGACATGCACCTGCAGAGCCTGATCCACGATATCAAGGATTTTCACGCGATAACTGAAGAACGTATCTTGTATCATACCGTGCGATTTTCCGTTGCAGGAAAACGTGACGATGTAGGAGATCTGCTAGGGCCTCAGGGTGTCTTCACCCATCAGATCGCAAATCATTCCGAAATCCCTCCGCTTCTCTTTGCTATCAGCCAAGCCGCGCGCAAAATCAGAGCGGCGAGTTAGTTGTTGGCCTTCGGTGCGCCAGGCCTCGCGCAATCTAGGTCAATGCTCGTGCATCACAGATATTTCGGGAATCGTGTTCGAATTCTTGTCACCTGAGACCCTCGATCGCACCAGCGGGATCATTGAAGATTCGGCAGGCTACCGAGGATCGAAAGATTGGGTTCGCTTCTACTCTGTCTTCGACCAACTGGAGCCGTTCATGATGAAAAGCCACTTGGTACACGATCTAGATCGGGTCGGCGCCTCGACGTGGAAGGCCTTCGTAGTCAACGGCTCAAGCGGGCCGGCGAACCTCACGAAAGGGCAGCACCTCCAAGAAAGCCGCTGATATTGCTAGAGCCCGGCCGGGATTCGGAGGCTTGCGCGAATTTCATGTTGCCTCCGAAGAGGGCTGACGCCCTCAATTCGCGCGGGCCCCGTTGCCGCGGTACCCTTTGTCGACATGGATACGGCGAGCCTCCACGCCGGTGAGTTTCTCCATGTCGGCGACCACGGGGCCGAGCGTGTGGCCGTCGAAGGGATTGCCGTGCAGCGCCTTGGCATGGAGGACGAACTGTCCGCCCTTCGGGGACGTCACGGGGGTGGCGATACTGACCCAGCGGGTGACCCATGTCGATGATTTGATCGAGCGCCGGAAGCAACAGGTCTTTGTTAAAAGGCACCTGAAGCCGTGACAGGCAGTCATTGCGTGGTCTTGCCGAAAAGCGACCTAAGAGCGGTGGCTTATGGCGATTTTAGGCAATAGATCCGCCGCTGATGGCTGGCGTTCGCTCAGCCCGTGAACGAACTCGTATCTACCAGAATTCGATCGATCGACGGCTTCCCGTTTTTCCAACTAGCCTCAAACCGGCCAGGAAATGATTCGGATAGGACGACGTCCTCTGAATACTGTAAGGTGACATGTACATTAATCGGGCCCTCGATCCGACTTCCATCGAACCGAATTTCATCTTCGAAGACCTCGATCGCTTCGACGTGCGTGTTCGAGGATAAGATATCGAGGTCGTCCCAAGCGTCCGTGCCGGCAAGGTCAGTACCTCTGACCGCTTCAGCAAGAGCCCTCAACTGATCTGGCTTGAGCTCAGAAGATTTTTTGCTTGCCTTCGCCATCGTCTTAAAAGCCTGCCGCACTGATCCCGAGCCTCTTATCGTACTGCCACTTCAGAGATCCACAAACCCCTTCCAAATTGGCCCAAATGAGAGCCGCATCCACGCCCATGCGGAAAAGCTTGCGCTGGAATGCATAGCGAAACTCCGATGGGATGACAAACCGGTGCTTTTCCACGCCCGGATATCGCCAAGCCTGCTCGGGATGAGGATGGACGGAAAAAAGCCCACGTTGGCTCGATATTCGCGGTGCAAGGCTCGACGGAAAGAGAAACCCCACCTCCGTTATCTTGAACGGCGCAGGCCAACTCGCCGGGTCCACGATTTGCTTTTCATCGAGAGGGTAGGCGTAGACGACGGCATTTTCTTTGGCGTAGGTCTCGTCGACCAGCGCGAAGAAACAAGCTACCAAGGGATTAGTGCTCCAGTCGAGAAGGCGCGTGGGCAGTCCGAAATGCTGCCCCAACGCGAGCCACTCCCAATCGTCGGCGGCTGGGATGTGGGTATGCAGTCGCGCATCTCTCTTGAAGGCTCGAAATACCCGTTCCTCAAACAGGGGGTTGTAGTTTCGTCCCCGACCGGCCGATGGGCGAAGCTCCCAAGTGTCCGATGACTGGCCCCGGAAAACAAAGCGCGAATGTCCATATCGGTCCAGGAAAGACAGGAATTCGCGCCACTTCTCTTCAGAACGGACAATCTTTTCGCTGATATCGCTCTTCGATTTCAGCAGTTCCGAGGGCGGGGGAAGCGGCGCCGCTCTGAGAGTTCCGTTCGGCGGTCTTCTAGGCGGCCTCATCTATCGGTTCTCCGCCGTCCCGCGACCATCGCGCGATAGACTGCGCTCGCAAGATCGCGGGCGATCTCGCATTTCGTATCCTGCCAGAGCTCGAGCCGGCTCACTCGCACTTCCTCCTCAAGCACTACTATCGGAAGGCTTCTTACTCGCGCTAATCCCACGGCCAAGACGGACGCGATATCCGCCCCTTCGGCCAACACGAGGATCGCGTCGCAGCCATCGAGTTGATTGCTGATATCGCCTTCCTTGCGAGGCCGCCCGTCCAAACCAAGTTCGTAAGGCGAGACCGTGTTCACTCCGAGTGCCCATAGCGCGCGCAAGGCTTGGTCGAGAAGCCATTGTTGGGCCATTGACCGGCACGGCGATGCCACGAATATCTTGCAAGGAGCTGAGGGATCGAACTGTTCCATCTCGGAAGACAAGCTGTCGGCCGTTATCGGTAATGCGCCAGCTGGCGCACCCGCATAGACAGCCGATGCGCGCGACGCTAAGTCCGCCGCTCGAACAGGATCCAATAGTTTCTCGCCCCAATAGTGGGCAAACATTGCGCAAAAAACATTGCCGGCGCCGATCTTGAACCACTCCCGCGAGACGTAGGCGGGTATCTCGTGTTCAACCTCACCATCGAAGAGAATTCCTCCGCCGGTTCGCCTCCGGACGATCATCAGGTCGGCAGGATACTCAATCATCAATTTGGCTACGGTGTCGCGGAAGTCGCCGTCGGGAGCAGGTATCTCGTCATCCGCCGCGATTAAAGCCAGGGATGTCACGTCGCCTCGGGCAATATCGTTGTCACCCGCAACCCCGTCTCCGCTATACGAGATCTCGAATATTGCGCGATCGGCGTTCACAGTGATCGGAGACTCGAACATTGGAAAAGCGAGCACGACCTTACCACTCACGCACCAAGGCTCTGCTTCGCGGTGCGGCTTCTCCGGCTCCAAATGTGGTGGCGACGCGAGGGGATGCTTGTAGTAGAAGTGTATCGGGCTTTTTCGCTCGCGCACAGATGCTGTCACGCCTCGTTGCGACATCGTCTCGACCAGATCTGCCCGCGACCCTTCCTCCACATATGTGAAAAGCTCGCCTCCCGGGGAGACTTGGCTCAGCGCGAAAGCAGCCCGCACGCCGGAGCCCATAAGTTGCAGCCAGGCAGGCCAGTCGCATTCCTCAAGATAGGTGCCTCCGACGACGATCATTGAGCAGCCGCATGACCAAAACAGAACAAGAGCGTTCACTGGATCTCTCAACCGACGCCGAGTAGCGAACGCCCGCCTCCATGCACTCAATCAGCCTGGCGAGACCGGGGAAGGCCGATATGGAGCCTACCCTTTCGCCGCGTTCCGTCCGGCAAACGACCGCTCGCAGCTCGCCGTCCCGTACGATCGCAACATCAAGCGTGTCGCCTGTCCTGACTGTTGCGGCCACCGGGGCTCGCACTCCCATCAGATCGATGCGAAAGCGGATATCGCACCCATCACCTTCGATAGCTCGCCCACCGCCCGGGAACCGCCTTGGTTTGGTCGGCTTCATGCCACTCATGAGTTCGCCTCCGTAGCAACCTCGCGCTTCGCACGCTTAATCGTTGCTAGATGCTTCGAGCATCCGCGACAACGTCCGCAGGGATACTCCATGACGTGACACGAGAAGGTAAGTCCGAGCAGGGAATGCGGGAAACCCGACATCGTCAGGAGTTTATAGGGATGGAGGGTGCGGGCCGGCGCTGTTACGGTAACGCCGCCCTCCTGAAGAGCCATCAGCCTGTTGATGCTGCGTAGGAATGGCCCCTTACCATCGGCGTGCACATCGGTACTTACCGCACCGATCAAAATCTCAGTTAGGCCTTCGGAAACAAAGCGCATGCCGGCTAGCGTGATCAGCATCTGATTGCGATATGGCCACCACTCTTCGGCGCGTGCGAGTGAAGAGGACGGAGCGCCCGAAAGGCTGCCGGACCCCAGGGCCTTCATGTCGATCGCGAGCGTCTCGTGCTTCAATCCGAGTTCGCTGCAAATCGCACTGGCGGCTGCGATCTCACCGCGTGCTGGTCGTTGGCCGTAGTCGACGGTCAGGCATATGTCCGGGCGCTTCCAAAAGGCGAGCGCTGACGAGTCTAAACCGCCGGAAAACAGCAACACCTTCATTTACCGACGGTCCATAGGACGCGGTAGATCGCAGTAGCGAAATCCGTCGCTACATCGCAGTCGGATCCCGTGATCATAGTGAGATTTTCTCCGCCAAAGCGTTCTGCCAGCGCTACGACGGGAATATCGAGTGCGCGCGCGTAACCAACCTCGAACAGCGTTCCTGGATCGGCCCCATCGAGCACTGCGAGAACTCTTGAGGACTGACGCAGTCCTTGAAGGTCGGCACGAGCGATCGTGTCTGCCGGCAGATTCGTGCCTACTTCATGCAAGGGAGAAAACACATCGAGTCCGAAATCCATCAGCGTCCGATATGCTTCCTCGATCATCCATCGCTGGCCGAGGTCGAAGAATGGTCCAGCAAGATAGATGGACCCGGATCGAAATGCGCGAACAGCCTCGGCATCATTACTCGGTTCGGTCAGCGGCAAGAGGTGGCCATCGACGAAGTGAGCGACGCATCTCGATGCCGAATCTGCCGCCTTCGCGGCATCCAATCCACGTTCGGCCCAGAACAACGAAAATGCCGCGCTAAAAACGTCGCCAGAACCGATCTTAAAAACGGAGTTGGATCGGTAGGCCGGCACCTCGACAGCTCCTTGGCCGGGTTCGTGAACAGTCGCCCCCCACGGACCTCTCTTGATAATGGCGACATCAGCGTGATGCCGCCTCATCAAACTTTCGACATCGATCGAGCCGCCGACGATACCCGCCTCCGTCTCGTTTAATACCAAAGCGAGCCGATCTGCCCGGGAGCCGTTCGCGCCAAAGTCGACTTGATTGTAGCCTGACTGCGGGTCGTAGACCACTCGTTCCCCTTCCACGACGGCATTCCCTTCGACGAAGCCGAAGCGCAGCACGGCTGCGCCTTTGACAACGATTGAAGCGTTTCGATTGGTAGCTACTGGGTGTTGGCGCGCGGGCGATAGAAGGTGATCGTAGGAAAAAGATATCGCATCCGCGATGGGTTGCACGTGGGCGACTGCCCCGAAAGCCGCCGCGGAGTGGCGGATGTCGTCCGCCCAGCCTTGAAACCCGTAAGTGTGGAGCTGAGTGCCCGGGGAAAGCGGTGCAACCGCGCAGGCGGCTCGTAGTCCCGAACCGAATAACCGCCGCCACTCTGGCCGCAAGCAGATTTCTAGGTAAGACCCGCCGGCGATGATCATAACTATACTCGTCTGACGCGGACGGCGCAGTTCGAGCCTGTGATCCTGATGACGCTCGCGAAGTATCGGTTTCTTCGTCGCATGCAGTCTATAAGCTTTGTGAGGCCCTCGAACGCCGCTAGCGATCCGACCACTTCCCCGGTGCCCTGCCGCTTACAAACTACTGTCTCAAGATTGTTTTCGGCGATTAGATCGACATCCAGCGCTACACCCTCAACGACCCGGCGAAGTGTGGGTCTTGTCGCCGAAAGATCGACCTCAAAAATCAGGTCGCACTCGTCGTTCCCTTGAGATCTCTTGGATTTCGCAGGCTCGGCCGGATCTCTGCCGCCCGATGCCTTTCTGGTGCCTGACATGCGCTTCTTCCCAAAAGCACAATCTTTAGGCGAGTCGTACGAGGAGTCAAACTGCTCCGCGCCCGAGTTTCCGCATCTCTCGCCACATGACCGCGTCCAGCAACGACGGCCTGACACCAATGGCCTTCGCAAACGCGAGAAAGCGCTCTTCCATGAGATCATAGTCCCGAGGAAGCGCATGCTTGCGGTCGAAAAGCCCAATTAGAATTCCCGCACGCACGATGTGGATGTCCAAGATAGCGACGGCGTCGCTCCCGAGCCAGTTTCGGGTGATCCAGGATGCAGTCTTTGGCCCGACGCCGGGAATCTTCATTATTTCATCTCGGAAGCGGCGAGGATCATCGACGCTCGGCGGGTGCAACTCGACCATGCGCATAGCGTTCGCCAGTCTCGCCGATCGCTGGCGAGGGAAACGATAGCGTCTCGGCCGCTGGCCAATGGGCACCGGCTCGCGCAGTATCGTCTCGATTTCCATTGCCGTGGGTATTCGCCCGGGCAGGAAGATTCCCTCTGCGAGCAATCGATCGAACACTGCGTGATTGATCTCGGCCGTTATCCCGAATCCTCCGATGAGACAGAAGCCGACCTGCTCCTTCAGCGTCGCTTCGGTGCAGACGAAGTCGTCCTCGTCGGCAGCTAGCTTACTCATCGCCGCCCAATATGCCGCGCTGGGCACCCACTCTGGGCTACCCCATTTAACGCCCGGCATGACTTCGGAATCCGGTAGCGGACTCTCGAGATGCGCCATCTTTGCGACCTCGCTTCCATACGCATGTTAATTTATGTATTTTTATGTATTAGTATGCATATGACAAGCACCGAACGTCGAGCTTTGGGAAAAGCGCTGGAAAACTTTCGGCGCGAGCAGGGGCTAAACCAGGGTGAACTGGCCCGACAACTCGGCGTCACTCAGTCGCACATTTCCAGGGTGATCTCTGGAGAGGTCTCGGCTGGCAATAAATTGAAGCTGCGGATCGAGAGCATTCTGACGGCAGGCCGTCGGCCCGAAGCACCGGGAAGGTGGCTGGCCAAGGTTGGCGCAGCCGCGGAACGATCGCGGGACTTCAAGCGCCTTGTAGATCTGGCGATGGCCATGTTCGAGAGGAGAAAATGAGCCTAAAGTCTCGCCCCCAGGGGGCTATGCCGTTTTAGCTGCTCGCGATCGGGACATCGTCGAACTGAAGAACCCGACCTTCAGGCGAATAAACATTCTGCTCGATGAAGCGCGAGCGCGGCGTTACTTGGAAAGAAATCCTCTCCCTACGAATTTCCTGGAAGAAATCGTAGACTGTCATTTTAGCAATGTTAAATGAACGATGACTCTTCGGTGCCCTTAAAAAGTTTGTTGCCAAGAAGATAATCTTTATCGACGACTTCATTGCATCAGGTGGCCAAGCAACTGACATTCTGGCCGCGGGATTTGGAATTGAGGCGTTACGAAAGCGGCTTGGCGAGCAGCGCGAGCTCTTTGGCGACGATGTTCGTGAGCATTTATTGAGATGCGAAGTTGCGTTCGTATTCACTGCTGGTTGGGATGACGGTATCGAGGCTGTTCGGAAAATAGCAAACGATCTGAGCCTTAATTCGGTCGTCTTTCGGCATTTGGACGACGATGCATTACCATTTGCATTCGAGACGGTGCTTACTGGATCGTCGTCCGCCGCAATCGCCAGTTTTAAACAAAGATGCGAAGAGATTGGCCTAGCATTACTATCTAATTCGGATGATACCTCGGCTGATGACGCAGCAAAGGTTGCGCAGCGGACGCTCGGTTATGGAATTAGAGCAATGTTGCTGGCATCCCCCTTCAATGTGCCTGCTCAAACGCTCACGGCGCTCTGGGCAACGGGTCTGGTCGATGGCGTCGATTGGCTGCCATTGATGGCTCGGAGAAAAAAGGTTCGATCATCTCATTGCTGTCGCGTCGCCTCGGTCAAACGCCCTGGTGATCGGGCTTCGTCGCCGTCTCTCAATGTACTGTCCTACACGACCGGCGCGCCTTCGCATGAGGCGACAAAGTAACTCGAGCTCCAGAGATGGCTGCCCCACAACAAGACGCCCGCGAGGGTGGAAGCTCGGCCCTTCAGGCTCGAGAGTAGTCACGGGTTCATCTGCAAAATTCCTGGCAAAGCCTGGGCAACAACCCCGGAGTTGCTCAAGAAGCACGGCTTGGACCAATAGTGGGTGCGTGCCGTTATCGAGCACGTCCGCGAAAAGTTCTCCTGCCGAGATTGCGAGGCGATCACCGAGGCGCCGGCGCCCTCCCATCCGATCCCGCGGGGCTTTGCCGGACCGAGCCTGCTGGCGATGGTGCTGGTCAACAAGTTCCTGCTGCATCAGCCGTTGAACCGGCAGAGCAAGACCTATGCCCGCGAAGGGATCGAGATCGACGTCTCGACCCTGGTGGATCGGGTCGGCGCCTGCGTGGTAGCACTCGATCCCATTATTGAGGCCATCCGCATCCACGTCATGAGCGCGCAGCGCGTCCACGCCGACGATACGACGGTGCCGGCACTGGCCAAGCTTAAGACGGTTACCGGCCGGATCTGGACCTATCTATGGACGGTCCCCGCCTTGCAAGGCCATTTGCTTTGTTTCGGCTAACGATCGTTTGCAGCTATCTATCCGGCTTTATGGCAATGCCACGAGCCTTGATGAGATCCGCGGATCGGCGCCCAATTACGTTGGCGAGCTCTGAAGCTCGATAGGTCCAACGGGCTTAGCCGACCCCGGTCCGACCGGTTGCCATCACTCTGCTTTTGCCCTCGCAAACGGAACCACGCCCGATTTATACTTGCGGGCGGTACTCTTCACCATTGGCCATGATGGCCCAAGCGATCCGTGCAGTTTTGTGAGCAAGCGCTACCGTCACGACATTGAAGGGACGCCTGTCGAGCAGCTCTCTTATCCAAGTATTGGGGACCTGATGGATACGGACGCGATGAACGGCCGCTCGGGCGCCATGTATCAGCAACTTACGAATGTAGCCGTCGCCGCGCTTGCTGATACCACCCAACCGCTCTTTTCCCCCGGTCGAATGCTGCTTTGGTACTAGTCCAAGCCAGGCAGCGAAATGCCTTGCCGACGCGAACTGTTGTGGATGGTCGACAGACGCCGCTAGGGCAGTGGCGGCAACTGGGCCGATGCCCGCCACCTTCATGAGACGCCGACAGACTTCATTGTCTTTGGCAGTTGCAAGGATCATCTTTTCGTAGCTTTCAATGTGTAGCTCAAGGTCTTCGATCTGATCGACAAGGATTGAAAGGGCGCTACGCGCGCTCTGTGGAATACGCTCGTCAACGTCCACGAGTGCCATGAGCTCTCTCGCGTTTGCTTTTCCCTTTCCGGTCACGATCCCTAACTCGCCCAAATGACCGCGCAGAGCATTTATCGCGCCTGTGCGTTGTCGAATAAGCAAATCGCGCGTGCGATGTAGCATTAAAATTCCCTGCTGCTCGACGGTTTTTACAGGGACAAAGCGCATGCCAGGTCGTTGGACGGCCTCCCAGCACGCCTCCGCATCAGCAGCATCATGCTTGTTTGTCTTCACGTAGGCTCGTACGTAGCGGGCCCGCATAAGACGTGCTTTGTGTCCAAGCTTCATCAGTTCACGAGCCCAATGATGTGCGCTGCCGCAAGCCTCAAGACCAACGAGACAACTTGGAAGCCGTGAAAAGAAATCGAGAACCTTCCCGCGGGCGAGCTTCTTGCGGACGATTTCTCCATCCGCCGTAATCCAATGGATTTGAAACCAGCTCTTCGAGATATCGAGCCCAATTGTCATCATAGCCATAGCTTGTCCTCCTTCTGGGTGCTCTTTCGAGCTTATCAGGGCGGGGACCGTCCATCTCATTATGTTCGCGATGACCGGCCGTTTGGCGGCACGGATCCGCCGGCGGCCCTGTTCTACTACTCACGCAACCGGGCTGGAGAGCATCCGCAAAGCCATCTTGCCGGCTATGTGGGCCTCATGCAGGCCGATGCCTTCGATGGATATAACCAGCTCTACAAAGCCCAAAGGAAGCCGGCTCCGATCCTTGAAGCGGCCTGTTGGAGCCATGGCCGCCGAAAGTTCTTCGACCTGGCGAAATCTGGAGAGGCGCCGATTGCCAGCGAGGCCGTGCGACGGATCCTTGCGACGCATTCGAAACGACGTCGCCGGGTCGAGTTTCTCGACTTCGTGGATCGCGTGACCGCGGCAGCGCGATCAGACCGTCGGAGCGCAATCCAGCGGTGAATGTCGTCGTCTTCCAATGTCCGTGTTCTATCATCTACATATGAAGGGTCCAGGCGAGTAGCATTCGAATCCTTGACTCAAATAGCACCCGGTCGCCACCGAAGTGGGGATTGGTGTGCTTCCGTCGGGCAATCTATATGTGATGCGAGGTTCGAAAATCTCTTCTCGGCGTACACGACGTTAGGCCCGCCCCGCACATTCAGCGCGAGAGCAGGCCTTTGTCGGGAATTTGCTGCGCCGGTTGTCGGCATTGAGCCTCAATGCCAGAAACCTGACATACGCGCCGCTACGAAGTGCCTGCTGAGCCTGCGAATTCACCTCGGCACGCGATTTGCTCTGTTTACGGCATCATCACCAATCGCAGTGCGATGGTCTTCGGGACACGGCGCGCGTCGCTGTTCGCGTTTCGTCCGTTCCGACGGTTTGCTGTAGCAATAACTTGGCGCTCGGTTGTGGACGAGAAAATGCAGGGAAGGGTTGGATGCGATCTAGAGTTCTTCTTTTGGAAGCCAGTGAAACTGCCGCGGGAAGTGTGCGACTGGTCCGGAGGCTATATTGGGCGGACAAGTCGGTGGCGGGTACCTCCACCTCCTTCACCGATCCCTACGGTCAGCCGGTTTATGGCGATGCCGACAGGTTCGATGTCATGCGGCGGCACAACCCGCACCTCTCGTTGGGGTAGGGGCCGCATTTCTGCCTGAGAGCTGCGCTGGCACGCCTGGAATTGCGATGCGCCTTCCTCGCGCCGCTCGTGCGGATGGGGGATCTGGCGGTGACTATCGCCGCGGAGGATGTCGTCTACCTGCCGTCTTACGCATTTGCTGCCTGCGCCGCCTACGGGTCACCTTCCGCCCTTCCATCGCTTAGAGAGTGAAGTGCCACCATGTCCGAACAATCCTTGCCGACGCTGCCGATGTGGCGCGTCGATCACATCGAGCCCTCGCCCGAGATGTTGGCGCTACGCGCCAACTGTCCGATCCACCGCGTGCGCTTCCCGTCCGGACACGAAGGCTGGTGGGTGACAGGCTATGACGAGGCCAAGGAGGTGCTGTCCGACGCGGCGTTCCGGCCCGCGGGAATGCCGCCAGCGGCATTCACCCCGGATTCGGTGATTCTCGGTTCGCCGGGCTGGCTGGTCTCGCACGAGGGGGGCGAGCATGCCCGGTTACGCACGATCGTGGCGCCGGCCTTCAGCAACCGCCGGGTGAAGCTGCTCGCGCAGGAAGTCGAGGCGATCGCCGCGCAGTTGTTCGAGGCGCTGGCGGCCCAGCCTCAGCCCGCCGACCTGAGGCGCCACCTCTCCTTTCCGCTTCCGGCCATGGTCATCAGCGCGCTAATGGGCGTGCTCTACGAGGATCGCGCCTTTTTCGCCCGGCTGTCCGACGAGGTGATGACGCACCAGCATGAAAGCGGCCCGCGCAGTGCGTCGCGCCGGGCCTGGGAAGAACTGCGCGCCTACATGCGTGGCAAGATGCGGGATAAGCGCCAGGATCCGGGCGACAACCTGCTGACGGATCTGCTCGCGGCGGTCGACCAGGGCAAGGCGACCGAGGAAGAGGCGATCGGCCTGGCGGCGGGCATGCTGGTGGCGGGGCACGAGAGCACCGTCGCGCAGATCGAATTCGGCCTGCTGGCGATGTTCCGCCATCCGCAACAGCGTGAACGCCTGGTCGGCGATCCATCCCTGGTGGACAAGGCGGTGGAGGAAATCCTGCGCATGTACCCGCCGGGCGCGGGCTGGGACGGCATCATGCGCTATCCGAGGACCGACGTGACCATCGCGGGCGTGGATATTCCCGCGGAGAGCAAAGTGCTCGTCGGCCTGCCGGCGACGTCGTTCGATCCGCGCCATTTCGATGACCCGGAAATCTTCGATATCGAACGCCAGGGAGAGCCGCACCTGGCGTTCTCCTACGGGCCGCACTCCTGCATCGGCGGGGCGCTGGCCAGGCTGGAACTCAAGGCGGTGTTCGGTTCGATCTTCCAGCGCTTTCCCGCGCTGCGTCTGGCCGTGGCGCCTGAAGAACTGAAGTTGCGCAAGGAGATCATTACTGGCGGCTTCGAGGAGTTCCCGGTGCTCTGGTGATGCGCGGACCGCGCCGCGGATCGCGATCTTCTCCGCAATTTGCCGACGCGCTGGGGCGCGCCGCTCAGATCAAGCCGCCGACAGGTAATCAGGATGGACGTGCAAGAAACTAGGGCAGCATACCGGGACGCCTTCGCCGAACTGGCGTCGCCGGCGTGCATCCACGACCCGTATCCGTTCATGCGGTGGTTGCGCGAGCACGATCCGGTGCATCGCGCGGCGTCGGGCCTCTTTCTGTTGAGCCGTCACGCCGACATTTACTGGGCGCTCAAGGCCACGGGCGATGCGTTTCTGGGACCGGCGCCAGGCGAACTGGCGCGCTATTTCCCGCATGCGGCGACCAGCCTGTCGCTCAATCTGCTGGCGTCCACGCTAGCGATGAAGAACCCACCGGCGCACACGCGTCTGCGCCGGCTGATCTCGCGCGATTTCACCATGCGCCAAATCGACGACCTGCGGCCGAGCATCGCGCGCATCGTCGCCGCGCGCCTGGACGGCATGGCGCCCGCACTGGAGCGCGGGGAGGCCGTGGACCTGCATCGGGAATTCGCGCTGGCCTTGCCGATGCTGGTCTTCGCCAAACTGTTTGGCATGCCCCAGGACGACATGTTCGGACTCGCCGCCGGCATCGGCGCCATTCTGGAAGGCCTGAGCCCGCACGCCAGCGATCCCCAGCTCGCCGCGGCGGACGCGGCCAGTGCCAGAGTGAAGGCCTACTTCGGCGGCCTCATACAGCGCAAGCGCACCGATCCCAGCTACGACATCGTGTCGATGCTGGTCGGCGCACACGACGATGATGCCGGCACGCTGTCGGATGCGGAGTTGATCAGCATGTTGTGGGGCATGCTGCTGGGCGGCTTCGCCACCACTGCTGCCACCATCGACCATGCGGTCCTGGCGATGTTGGCGTATCCCCAACAGAGGCACTGGCTGCAGGGAGACGCCGTGGGGGTGAAGGCGTTCGTCGAAGAAGTCCTGCGCTGCGACGCGCCCGCGATGTTCAGCTCCATTCCGCGTATCGCCCAGCGCGACATCGAATTGGGCGGCGTGGTGATCCCGAAGAACGCGGACGTGCGCGTGCTGATCGCGTCCGGCAATCGCGACCCGGACGCCTTCGCCGATCCCGATCGCTTCGATCCGGCGCGGTTCTACGGCACCAGTCCAGGTATGTCGACCGACGGGCAGATCATGCTGAGCTTCGGCCACGGCATTCACTTCTGCCTCGGTGCGCAACTGGCCCGGGTGCAGTTGGCCGAGAGCCTGCCGCGGATCCAGGCCCGTTTCCCCACGCTGGCATTGGCCGGGCAGCCGACCCGGGAGCCCTCCGCATTCCTTCGGACGTTCCGCGCGCTGCCGGTGCGGATGCATGCGCAGCGGAGCTGAGATGCGCGTCGTGGTCGACCAGGATCTGTGCGGAACCAGCGGGCAGTGCGTGCTGACGCTGCCGGGCACCTTTCGCCAGCGCGAATCGGACGGCGTGGCCGAAGTGTGCGTGGCGACGGTCCCGCAGGCGCTGCACGCCGCCGTGAGGCTCGCGGCGAGCCAGTGCCCAGTCGCCGCCATTCGGGTCATCGAAAGCGACGCTGGCGATGACGAGCGCGGCAGCGCCGACCCTCCGCCTTCTCCACCGGAGGCCGAGCGGCATGCCGCAAGAGACCAACGCCATCCAGGAGGACACCATGGGACGGTTTGAAGGCAAGGTGGCCGTGGTGACCGGTGCCGGCGCCGGCATCGGCAAGGCATGCGCCCTCGCTATCGCGCGCGAGGGAGGCAGGGTGGTGGTCGCCGACATTGATGGCTCGGCGGCTATCGCCTGCACCGCGCAAATTGCATCCGAAGCGGACCACGCGCTGGCCTTGGCCACAGACATCGCCGATGCGCAGGCGGTGGCTGCGCTATTCGAAACGGCGGAGCGGCACTTCGGTGGGGTCGACCTGCTGGTGAACAACGCGAGCGCCATGCACCTGACTCCGCGCGACCGCGCGATCCTCGACCTGGACCTGGCGGTCTGGGATCAGACAATGGCGACCAATCTGCGCGGCACGTTGCTCTGCTGCCGGCAGGCCATCCCACGGATGATCGCCCGCAGTGGTGGCGCGATCGTCAACATGTCGTCGTGCCAGGGGCTCAGCGGTGACACCGCGCAGACGTCCTACGCCGCGTCGAAGGCGGCGATGAACATGCTGTCCGCCTCGCTCGCCACCCAGTACGGTCATGCGCAGATCCGCTGCAACGCGGTTGCGCCGGGTCTCATCATGACCGATCGTCTCCTTGCCAAGCTGGACGAGTGCATGCAAGGGCATCTGCGCCGGCACCAGCTTCTGCCGCGCGTCGGCCGCCCCGAAGACGTGGCCGCGCTGGTGGCGTTCCTGCTCTCCGACGATGCTGCGTTCATTACTGGCCAAGTCGTGTGCATCGACGGCGGCATGCTGGCGCATGTGCCGACGTACGCCGATGGTGGCAACAGCCGCGCCGCGCGGCCTTCCGGCAAGACCGCCGAAGCGGACGCGTCGCGGCGCTGCTGATGGACATGCTGCTCAACCCGCTGAACCGTCGGCATCGCCTGCGGCACGACATCCCGGTCGTGCCGGGTGCTTTCCCCTTGGTCGGGCATCTTCCCGCCGTCGTCTGCGACCTGCCGCGCCTGCTGCGGCGCGCGGAACGGACGCTGGGCAGCCAATTCTGGCTGGATTTCGGCCCTGCCGGACACTTGATGACTAGTCTGGACCCGGATGCTCTCGCACTGCTCCGGCACAAGGACGTGTCATCGGCGCTGATCGAAGACATCGCGCCCGAATTGTTTGGCGGAACGTTGGTCGCCCAGGACGGCATCGCGCACCGGCAGGCGCGCGATGCGATCCAGGCGGCGCTCCTGCCCAAGGGGCTGACCCAGGCCGGCATCGGCGAGCTGTTCGCGCCCGTCATCCGGGCGCGCGTGCAGAGGTGGCGCGACCGCGGCGACGTAACCATCCTGCGTGAAACCGGCGATCTGATGCTCAAGCTCATCTTCAGTCTCATGGGAATCCCCGCGCAGGACCTGCCGGGATGGCATCGCAAGTACCGGCAACTGTTGCACTTGATCGTCGCGCCCCCGGTCGACCTGCCCGGGCTGCCCTTGCGGCGCGGTCGCGCCGCCCGCGATTGGATCGATGCGCGGTTGCGCGAGTTCGTCCGCGCCGCGCGCGAACATGTCTCGCGCACCGGGTTAATCAACGACATGGTGAGCGACTTCGATCGCAGCGACGATGCGCTTACCGATGACGTCCTGGTCGCCAATATCCGCTTGCTGCTGCTTGGTGGGCACGACACCACCGCCTCGACAATGGCCTGGATGGTGATCGAGCTGGCGCGGCAGCCTGGGCTGTGGGACGCCCTGGTCGAGGAGGCGCAACGCGTGGGCGCGGTGCCGACCCGGCACGCGGACCTGGCGCAGTGTCCGGTCGCCGAGGCGCTGTTCCGCGAAACGCTGCGCGTGCATCCGCCGACGCCCCTCCTAGTGCGTCGCGCAGTGCGTGAATTGCGACTCGGCCAACGGCGCATTCCCGCGGGCACCGATCTGTGCATCCCGCTGCTGCATTTCTCGACCTCGGCGCTGCTGCATGACGCACCTGATCAGTTTCGGCTGGCGCGGTGGCTGCAACGCACCGAGCCGATCCGTCCGGTGGACATGCTGCAATTCGGTACCGGCCCACACGTCTGCATGGGCTACCACCTGGCATGGCTGGAACTGGTGCAGTTCTGCATCGCCTTGGCGCTGACCATGCACGAGGCGGGGGTGCGGCCGCGGTTGCTGAGCAGCGTCGAAAAAGGCCGGCGCTATTACCCGACCGCACATCCGTCCATGACTATCCGCATCGGATTCTCATGAGCTGGCACCGCATGCCCCTGTGGCGAGGCAGCGGTGCCGGCGACGCGCGGCATTGCTGCACTCGCCGCGCGCGCACGGTGCGACGCGGACGACACCTCGGCGGCTCGCCTGTCAGGAACAAGGACATGAACAACATGCAGACCGGTTCCACGCCACAGGACGACAGGACTGGTGATTCCGCGCTCGGCGGATTGGGCGGACAGGCGCGCGGCGCATCCGGCGGGCTGCTGCCCGAGATCTGGATGCAGGAAGGCGCAAAGCGGGTCGAACAGGTGCTTGCGCGCCTTCTCTGCGCCGAACGTGACGGTGAGACCGAGCTGATGACGGCGATGCGCTACGCCACCTTGCATGGCGGGAAGCGCACCCGTGCCTTGCTCTGCCTGGCGGCCGGCGCACTGTCCGACACGCCGGCGCACATGCTCGACGACGTCGGCGCCGCCATCGAGATGATGCACGCTTGTACCCTGGTCCACGACGATCTGCCCGCGATGGACGACGACGTGCTTCGTCGCGGCCTACCGACCGTGCACGTCAAGTTCGGCGAAGCTACTGCGATCCTGGTCGGAGATGCGCTGCAGGCGCACGCCTTCCTGACCCTGGCGAGCCTGGATGCGCCGGGCGACTACCGTATCGCGCTCGTGCGCGAACTGGCGCAGGCGGTGTCCGCCGAGGGGGCCGCAGGCGGGCAGGCCATCGATCTGTCGCTGGTCGGAAAGCACGTGGAGCTGGACAGGATCGTGGCGATGTACCGGATGAAGAGCGGAGCGCTAGTGCGTGCGTCCGTTCGCATGGGCGCGCTATGCGCCATCGCGGAGGATGCCGCGCACGCTGCGCTGTACTGTGCGCTCGATCGCTACAGCGCCTGTTTCGGCCTGGCGTTGCAGGTGATCGACGACATTCTCGACGTGACAGCGGATACCGCGACGCTGGGCAAGACCCCCGGCAAGGACGCGGCGGCGCAGAAGCCGACCTGCGCGTCGATCATGGGACTGCAGGCAGCGCGCCAGTTCGCGCTGGATCTGTTGCGCGATGCCGGGGAGGCCATCGCGCCGCTGGGGCCGCGTGCAGAACGGTTGGCGCAAATCCTGCAGCGGGCCAACGCGTATCTGTTCAAGCACGCGCCATGCGCATGAGCGTGCCCGTCCGCTTGGAGACGCTCCTGTGCCGCTGCGATCGGCCGGCGGCAGCGGTGCATGCTGCACTATGTGCGAAGTCTCCGGCGCCGATCGCAGCGGTTGCCCGGCACGGCCGCGGCGCACGCGGGCGCGCTGCCCGCAAGCCTATGCGGCGGGCCGGCGCCAGCATTGGGGTGGTCGCCGCGCCGGAGCAGGGCGGCCGTCCGGCACTGCCTAAGCGACGCCCTGCGGCGACATGCGCGCGACGTTTGCCCATCCGTCTGAAGGAGCATCCCGCGTGAACGCGCTGTCCGAACAGATCCTCTCCGAATTGCGTCGCCTGCTGAGCGAGATGAGCGATGGCGGCAGCGTCGGTCCGTCCGTCTACGACACGGCGCGAGCTCTGCGGTTCCATGGCAACGTCACCGGTCGGCAGGATGCATACGCGTGGCTCATGGCGCAGCAACAGGCCGATGGCGGATGGGGAAGCGCGGACTTCCCGCTGTTCCGCCATGCGCCTACGTGGGCGGCATTGCTGGCATTGCAGCGGGCCTATCCTCTTCCCGGCGCTGCCGACGCAGTCCAGGCCGCAACCCGGTTCCTCCAGCGCCAGCCCGATCCCTACGCGCATGCGGTCCCGGAAGACGCGCCGATCGCCGCGGAGCTGATCCTGCCGCAGTGTTGCGGCGAGGCCGTATCCTTGCTGGGCGGCATGGCGTTTCCGCGCCACCCGGCGCTGTTGCCGTTGCGGCAAACGCGCCTGGTCAAGCTAGCGGCGGTGACGACGTTGCCGAGCGGCCATCCGTTGCTGCACTCCTGGGAAGCCTGGGGGACGTCGCCGACCACCGCACTCCCGGATGAGGACGGCAGCATCGGCATCAGTCCGGCGGCCACCGCCGCGTGGCGCGCGCACGCCGTGACACAGAGGAGCACGCCGCAGGTCGGGCGCGCCGACGCGTATTTGCAGACGGCATCGCGGGCGACGCGCAGCGGCATCGAAGGGGTCGTTCCCAACGTCTGGCCGATCAATGTGTTCGAGCCATGCTGGTCGCTGTACACCCTGCATCTGGCCGGGCTGTTCGCGCATCCCGCGCTCGCCGAGGCGGTGCGCGTGATCGTCGCGCAGCTTGACGCGCGTCTGAGCGGGCGCGGTCTGGGCCCGGCCTTGCACTTCGCGGCCGATGCGGACGACACCGCGGTTGCGTTGTGCGTCCTGCGACTTGCTGGCCGTGACCCGGCGGTCGATGCGTTGCGCCATTTCGAAATCGGCGAGCTGTTCGCCACCTTCCCCGGCGAGCGCAATGCCTCGGTGTCGACCAACATCCATGCCCTGCATGCCTTGCGGCTGTTGGGAAAGCCCGCCGCCGGCACCAGCGCCTACGTCGAGGCCAATCGCAACCTGCAAGGTCTATGGGACAACGAAAAATGGCACGTTTCGTGGCTGTATCCCACTGCGCATGCGCTCGCTGCGCTGGCGCAAGGCGAGCCGCAGTGGCGCGACGAGCGCACGCTTGCGGCGCTGCTACAGGCGCAGCGTGACGACGGCGGCTGGGGCGCCGGTCGCGCGTCCACATTCGAGGAAACCGCCTATGCGCTGTTCGCGTTGCGCGTGATGGACGGGAGCGAAGAGCCGACAGGGCGCTGGCGCATCGCGCACGCGGTCGCACGTGCGCTGGACTGGATGCTCGCCCGCCATGCGGCGCATGCATTGCCGCAAACGCCGCTGTGGATCGGCAAGGAACTGTATTGCCCCACCCGGGTCGTGCGTGTGGCCGAACTCGCCGGGTTGTGGCTGGCGCTTCGTTGGGAGCGGCGGGTCCTGGCCGAGGGAGCAGGAGCGGAGCCATGATCCAGCCCGAAGGCGCGCTGCAGCAGGTGCTGGAGTGGGGGCGTTCCCTGACCGGGTTCGCCGACGAGCATGCCATGGAAGCCGTCAGGGGCGGCCAGTACATCCTGCAGCGCATCCACCCGAGCCTGCGCGAAATCAGCGCCCGAACCGGCCGCGATCCGCAGGACGAAACGCTGATCGTGGCGTTCTATCGCGAATTGGCGCTGCTGTTCTGGCTCGACGATTGCAACGACCTTGGCCTGATCGCGCCGGAACAACTCGCCGCGGTGGAGCAGGCGCTGGGACAGGGCGAGCCGTGCGCGCTCCCCGGATTCGAGGGCTGCGCTGTGCTGCGCGCTTCGCTGGCTGCGCTTGCCTACGATCGTCGCGACTATGCTCAGCTTCTCGACGATACCCGGCGCTACTGCGCGGCGCTGCGCGCCGGACAGGCGCAGACGGCAGACGCGGAACGTTGGTCCTACGCCGAGTACCTGCACAACGGCATCGATTCGATCGCCTACACGAACGTGTTCTGTTGCCTGTCGTTGCTGTGGGGGCTGGACATGGCGACCTTGCGCGCGCGTCCGGCGTTTCGCCAGGTCCTGCGGCTCATCTCCGCGATAGGGCGCCTGCAGAACGATCTGCATGGACGGGACAAGGACAGGTTGGCCGGCGAGGCCGGCAACGCGGCGATCCTGCTGCTGCAGCGCTATCCGGCTATGCCTGTCGTGGAGTTCCTTAACGACGAGCTGGCCGGCCATACGCGCATGTTGTATCGGCTGATGGCGGAAGAACGCTTTCCCGCGCCGTGGGGAGCGTTGATCGAGGCCATGGCGGCCATCCACGCCCAGTACTACCAGACCTCGACCAGCCGCTACCGCAGCGACGCCGCGGGGGGAGGCTAGCGTGCGCCGGCTTGAACGCGCGGGAGGCGATGGCGTGCACGCACTGCCGTCGGTCCGATCCGGCGCAACGCCGTCGCCCGATGCGACCGACGGAGCGAACATGAGCGACACGGCGCCCTGAGCCGGCTTAAGGACGGCCATCTGGACCTCGTGCTGGGTCGGCAAACGGCGCCGGCCAAGGTTGCAAGAACTGCGAGCGATTGATCGAACACGATGCGGTGATCGCGCTGTTCAACAAAGCGGTGGAGATCGCCAATGACCGGGGCTGGTTGTCGGGCGAACATTTCAGTGTGGATGGCACGTTGATCTAGGCCTGAGCCGGGCAGAAGAGTTTCAAGAAGGACGGCGATGACGAGGGCGGCAGCGACTTCCGCGGACAATCGCCAGCAACCACACGCACGTGTCCACGAGCGATCCGGGTGCGCGGCTGTATCGCGAAGGCAGCACGGCGCTCCGCTACATCGGACACGCGCTCCGCTCACTTCTGAGCAATTCGATGGCGGCACAATGGCGCGAGCCGCAAGCGGTCGCTAAGTTTTTACAAATTTGGAATCTAGGTATGTTGGGGATGGAGGAAATGCCTCACGTGCCTCTCGATGCGCCGCAGTCCCTAAGCGACAACTACGTTCGGATTGACTGAGCACAGTTGCGGAAACATGGCGTTCTGACGGGCCCTGACGTCGACGATCACGCAGTCTGCGTCTACCAGCGCGCAATATAAAACCCGGCTAACGACACCCACTTTGGAATAGTCGGCGAGAATAACGCGCTTCCGCGCATGATCAAACATCGCTCTCGCTGTCTCTATTTCGTCGGGATGTAGCTCATCGCACCCGCGGTCGCATCGAGACCGAACGGAGAGACCATCGCTAAATCTTCTCGGTAGCGAGTGCTATCTCATTGACGGTAATCGCCCCGAGCGTTGCGGGCGGATCGTCCGTCCCCACCCAGGATCACACCTCTGTTTCCGCGCTGCGTGCAATCACCCGCGGAAGTTGAGCACTTGGCGGCATTCAGAGAATTGGTGACGACAATGAGCCCTTCCATCTGAGCTGAGCGTTGGGCCAGGGTGGTTGTCGTGCTTCCCGCGTCGAGAAGGATCGTCTGACCGGCCTCGACCATTGCTGCCGCTGCCCTGGCAATCGCTCTTTTCTCGCGGCTACGTACGGCAGTGCGCAATTGGCAGGGAGCCTCCTTGTCCTTGGCAAACGGAACGACTCCGCCGCGGACCCGGCGGGGTTCTCCGCTTTCTTTCATTTCCATGAGATCGCGGCGTATCGTTTCGAGAGACACTCCAAAATCTTCCGTCAGCCGATCAACGCTTAGCGTGCCGAACGTTGCCAACATCGATCGAATGTGACGCCGTCGTTCCTCTTGCCACATAGATGCTCCCCAGTATCTTAGCAGTTTCTATCGTCGGCTTCGGGCCATAGCGCGATACGACAATAGGCTCGATGCGTCCAACCGACATGATGCTGGCGCCCATCCGTCCACGTAACTGACCGACTCAGCCGCGCTTCTATCGTTTCTAGAGCAACGGCAGAACTTCGGCGTGAAGTTCTGCCGTGCTTGCAGCGATGACCCGCTTGCCGGAGGTAATCGTGAGCGGCTTGCCCTCCCAGTCGGTGACAATGCCGCCGGCTTCTTCGATCACCGGCACCAGCGCCATGAAATCGTAAGGCTCCATCCGCGTCTCGATGACGAGGTCGATGTGTCCCGATGCAAGCAACCCATAATTATAGCAATCGCCGCCGAAGCGACACATCCGGGCAGTTTGGCTGATGCCCAGGATTTGATCGCGTTCTGATTCTGCAAAATAGAGGGGCGACGTGGTGTAGAAGTTCGCGTCGGCGAGGCGCCGGCAGTCGCGAACTTGGCATTTTGTGCGAATGCCGCTCGAGTTGACAAACCAGCTACCCAGGCCGGTTGCGCCCGTCCAGCGTTCCCGCAATGCGGGCATCTCGACGACGCCAATCTGTGAACGCCCTTGGATAGCGAGCGCGACCAGCGTTCCCCAAAGCGGAGACCCGGAAATGAAGCTGCGCGTGCCATCTATGGGATCGACCACCCACGTAGGCGAATCGAGATCACCTTGGATCCCGTATTCTTCACCGAAAATCGAATGCTCTGGAAATCGAGCGGAAATCGCCTTTCTGATGGCTTTCTCGACACGCCGATCTGCCTCCGTAACGGGGCTCTCGTCATCCTTCGTGTTGATGTCTATCGGCCGTCGAAACAATTCGGTGGCGTGAGCACCTGCGCTTCCGGCGAGCTCGAACGCGAAATCGACCAAATCAGACATCGAGTCTGCACCATCCATGCTGGCAACCTCCTGAGCATTACCGATCCAGCTTAAGGCACAAAAACACATATTGCCATATCGCTTTTGATACCGTGGCTTCGGTTGCCACGCAGAAACCCAAAAACAAAAAAAGCCATCTCGATTATTGCTCGCATCTCTAACCGGACGGCCACTCGGGCCTACCATGCGGTAATTGATATTGGCTTCGACAGAGAATTGCCTTTGGCTTCGTCGGGCAATTATGAGTCGCTGGGAAAAACTTGCCGACACTTCCGGGAGGCGCGCAAAACCCACATTGGTCCGCGATATTCGGCACCTCATCTCTTCGCGCATGCATGTTCGCCTTACCGAATGGAGCAGCAAGGCTCGGGGCTAGACGCATTGCCAGCGCGCTATAAGCGTCGCTCGGTGTTTAGCGGCGCGTTCAATCCGAAGAAAATCGACCGCTCAGCATCAAACGACGCATTTTGCATCAACAAAAGAATACCGCTTTCCCGGACTGGCTGAAAAAGAGATTGCCTTGGACTCGCTCGTCTCTGCTTTCTCTGAGACTATTGATCGTTCGCCGATGCTGCCTGCGAGGGGAATGCGGATGACTTGCAATGGCCCATTTGATCGATCTCGAAGTCGCGCCGCGCCGCTGACATCGTGTCGAACGGTGTGTTGTTAACGCAGCGAGCGTGTGCCGGCGCGTATCACGGATACTGATCGGCCACCCTTCCCCTAGTTCAAATCTGCCGGCAGCTCGCATGAGCCGCGCTGTAACCCGCTGGATGGGCGCCCGCGCGAACGCTTTGTGCTGCCTTCCTCACCCCTTCACGTCCAACGTTTGAGGTAATTCAAATGACGACCAGTCATGATCAGGTCAAATTCGCTTACTGGGTTCCAAATGTTTCCGGTGGCCTCGTGATCAGCAAGATCGAGCAGCGAACCGGATGGGACATCGACTATAACCGCCGTCTTGCGCAGATCGCGGAACAGGCAGGGTTCGACTATGCACTGAGTCAGATCCGTTTCACCGCCGGATACGGCGCCGAGTTCCAGCATGAGCCGGTCGCCTTCAGCCACGCCTTGCTCGCCGCGACCACAAAGCTGAAAGTGATCGCGGCGCTGCTGCCCGGCCCCTGGAATCCGGCGGTCGCGGCCAAGCAGATCGCGACCATCAGTCAGCTGACCGAGGGGCGCGTCGCCGTCAACATCGTCAGCGGCTGGTTCCGCGGCGAGTTCGCCGCGATCGGCGAGCCCTGGCTCGACCACGACGAGCGCTACCGCCGCTCCGAAGAATTCATCCGCGCGCTGCGCGGAATCTGGACCCAGGACAATTTCACGTTCCGCGGCGATTTCTACCGCTTCTCGGACTACACGCTGAAGCCGAAGCCGGCGCATCCATTGCCCGAGATCTTCCAAGGCGGCAGTTCGCGCGCCGCACGCGACATGGCCTCGCGGGTGTCGGACTGGTACTTTACCAACGGCAATTCGGTGGCGGAAATCAAGAAGCAGGTCGACGACATCAGGGCGAAGGCGCACGCCAACAATCACTCGGTCAAGATCGGCGTCAACGCTTTTGCCATCGCGCGTGACAGCGAGGCCGAGGCGCGCGCCGTGCTCGACGAGATCATCGTCAAGGCCGATCCGGAGGCGGTCAACGCGTTCGGGCATGAGGTGAAGAACGCTGGCAAGGCCTCGCCTGAAGGTCAGGGCAATTGGGCGCAATCCAGCTTCGAGGATCTCGTCCAGTACAATGACGGCTTCAAGACCAATCTGATCGGCACGCCGGAACAGATCGCCCAGCGCATCGTCGCGCTGAAGGAGGTTGGCGTCGATCTCGTGCTGCTCGGCTTCCTGCACTTCCAGGAGGAGGTCGAATATTTCGGCCGCCGCGTCATTCCGCTGGTCCGTGCGCTGGAGGCGAAGGCCACTGCGCACGCCCAAGCAGCCGAGTGATGGGGGTCGCGCGACGTGACGGCGATGGGGACAAATGTCGGCGTCCTTGCGCTGGAGGCGGCTCCAGCGGAAGGCAAGGCGCGGCAAACGGTGACCGTCAATGCTCACGATCGGCTGGCGGCGCCGGCCGCGGATCGTGTGGCGCGGCCGGTGCTGGCGCTGAGCGACATCGCGTTGACCTTCGGTGGCGTCGCCGCATTGCGCGACGTCGATCTTGCGGTGGAGCCGGGTGAAATCCGTGCCGTGATCGGGCCCAATGGCGCCGGCAAGAGCTCGCTGCTCAACGTCATCAGCGGGCTCTACCGGCCCGACCGCGGTCAGGTCTGGTTCGGCGAGCGCGGCTTCGCCCAGGTGTCGACCGCTGAGCTTGCGGCGCACGGCGTCGCGCGCACCTTCCAGAACCTCGCGATCTTCAAGGGTCTGTCGGTGTTCGACAATGTACTGATGGGGCTCGCGCATCGTGTCCGCGCCGGCTTCCTGCGCCAGATCATCGGCTCGCCGCTGGCGCGCCGGATCGAGGCGGAGAATCGCGCCGCCGCCGAGGACGTCATCGGCTTCCTGCATCTCGGCGACGTCCGTGAGCGCGCCGCCGGAACCTTGCCCTATGGCTTGCAGAAGCGGGTCGAGCTGGCGCGTGCGCTGGTGGCGCGACCGACGCTGCTGCTGCTGGACGAGCCGTTCGCCGGCGTCACGTTGAGCGAGAAACTCGAGTTGTCCGAGCACGTTCGCAATGCGCGCGACAGCTATGGCGCCACCATCGTGCTGATCGAGCACGACATCGGCGTCGTGATGGGGCTCTCTGATCGGATCGCGGTGCTCGACAACGGTCGCAAGATCGCCGACGGCTCGCCCGGCGAGGTGAGGGCCGACCAGGCCGTGATCGACGCCTATCTCGGCGTCGCGCATCAGGACGTCACGGAGCTCGCGGTCTGATGTTCGATTATCAGTTCCTGATCGAGGTTTTGGTCGGCGGCCTGCTGTCGGGGGTGATGTATTCGCTGGTCGCGATCGGCTTCGTGCTGATCTACAAGACCTCGGGCGTCCTCAACTTCGCGCAAGGCGCGATGCTGCTGTTCGCGGCGTTGACCTTCGTCAGCCTGATCGAGCGCGGCGTCCCGTTTCCCCTCGCGTTCCTGATCACGCTCGCCACCATGGTCGTGCTCGGCGTCAGCGTCGAGCGCGCGGTGCTGCGGCCGCTGGTCAACCAGCCGCCGATCACGCTGTTCATGGCGACGCTCGGGCTGTCCTATGTGATCGAAGGCGTAGCGCAGCTGTTGTGGGGCACCCAGGTTCACGGCCTCGACCTCGGGATCAGCGACGTGCCGCTCGACATCGCAGGCGTCTTCATCAGCCGGTTCGACCTGTTCGCCGCGGCGGTCGCGGGCAGCCTGGTGGCGCTGTTCGCGCTGTTCTTCCGCTACACCCGCACCGGGCTGTCGTTCCGCGCGGTCGCCGATGATCCGTTCGCGGCGCTGGCCGTCGGCCTGCGGCTGCCGCGGGTCTGGGCCAGCGTGTGGACCGCCTCCGGCATCGTCGCGCTGGTCGCCGGGCTGCTGTGGGGCGCGCGGCTCGGCGTGCAGTTCTCGCTGTCGCTGGTGGTGCTGAAGGCGCTGCCGGTGCTGGTGCTCGGCGGCTTCGATTCGATCGCCGGCGCGATCATCGGCGGACTTCTGATCGGCGCCATCGAGAAGCTCGCCGAAGTTTATGTCGGGCCGCTGTTCGGCGGCGGCATCGAGGCCTGGGCCGCCTATGTCGTGGCGCTGGTGCTGCTCTTGGTGCGGCCGTCGGGGCTGTTCGGGCAGAAGCTGGTCGAGAGGGTCTAGGCGATGAGCAACGCATCATCAGCAGGACGGCTCCCGCCCGGCATTGGGACCATCGCAATCATCGCCGCAGCGGTCATCGTCTTTGGCGTCATTCCGTTCGCCGGCTCGGATTACCTGTTGGATGCCGTGCTGACGCCGTTCCTGGCGCTGGCGCTCGCCGCCGTCGGGCTCAACGTGCTCACCGGCTATGCCGGGCAGGTCTCGCTGGGCTCCGCCGCGTTCCTCGCGGTCGGCGCCTATGCGACCTACAACCTTCACCTTCGGCTGCCGCAGCTGCCGCTGCTTGTTGATCTGGTGCTCGCTGGCCTGATCGCAGCCGCGATCGGTATCGTGTTCGGGCTGCCGAGCCTGCGGCTGCGCGGCTTCTACCTTGCGGTCTCGACGCTCGCCGCGCAGTTCTTCGTGCAATGGGCGCTCACCAAGTTCGGCTGGTTCTCCAACGACAATCCGTCCGGCGTGATCGACGCCCCGGTGCTCAGCGTGGCCGGCTTCGCCTTCACCAGCCCGGCGGGGCGCTACCTGTTCTCGCTGAGCGTCGTCGTCGTCGCGACGTTCCTGACGCTGCGGCTGTTGCGCTCGCAGAGCGGCCGTAACTTCATCGCGGTGCGCGACCATGAGATCGCGGCCAAGGTGATCGGGGTGCCGCTGTTACGCACCAAGCTGCTCGCTTTCGGCGTCTCCTCGTTCCTGATCGGTATCGCCGGCGTGCTGTGGGCCTTCGCCTATCTGCGCACCGTCGAGCCGGCCGGCTTCAATCTCGACCGCTCGTTCCAGATCCTGTTCATCATCATCATCGGCGGGCTGGCCTCGCTGCGCGGCGCGTTTCTCGGCGCCGCCTTCATCGTGGTGTTTCCGCTAATCCTGTCGCGCGCCGGCGCGGCCTTGCTTGGCGGCGTGTTCGATTCGGGCGTGCTGGAGATGAGCCAGCGCATCGTCGTCGGCGCGCTCATCATCGCCTTCCTGATTGCCGAACCGCGCGGCCTGATCGCGCTGTGGGACCGGCTTTGGCGCGCCGTCACGCGGCCGGCCGCCATCAGCAACACATGACATTTCGCACCACTGGAGAGTTCAAGATGATTAAATCGAGATATCTGAAATTTGTCTTCGCCGCGGCGGTCGCCTCGGTGCTGGCGGGGGTACCTGCCGCGCGGGCCGACGAGCAGTTTTTTCCCCTCCAAAGCTACCGGGTCGGCCCCTATGCGGCCGGCGGCACCGGCTTCTTCGGCGGGTTCATCGACTATCTTAACCTGATCAACATCCGCGACGGCGGCGTCAACGGCGTCAAGCTGACCTGGGACGAGGGCGAGACCCAGTACGAAGTCGAGCGTGGCGTCGAGGTCTATGAGCGGCTGAAGGGGCGGCCCGGGGTTGCCGCGTGGAATCCGCTGTCGGTCGGCATCGCCTATGCCATGATCGACCGCATCACCAAGGACAAGGTGCCGCTCATCACCATCAATCACGGCCGCACCGATTCGACCGACGGTCGCGTGTTTCCCTACGTCTTCCCGTTGCTGCTCAATCCCTACAGCGAGACCTCGGGCATCGTGAACTACATCGCGAGTCGCGAGGGCGGGGTGGACAAGCTGAAGGGCAAGAAGCTAGTCGTGCTCTACCACGGCTCGCCTTACGGCAAGGAGACCATCCCGATCTACAAGTTGCTGGCCGACAAGTATCAGTTCAGCCTGGAGCAGATCGAGGTCCCGCACCCCGGCAACGAGCAGCAATCGCAATGGCTGTCGATCCGCCGGGCGAAGCCCGATTACGTGGTACTGCGCGGCTGGGGCGTGATGAACCCGGTGGCGTTGAAGACCGCGCAGAAGGTCGGGTTCCCCGCCGACCACATCATCGGCAACGTCTGGTCCAATTCCGAGGAAGACGTGATTCCGGCCGGCGACGCCGCCAAGGGTTATATCGCGATCACGACGCAGGCATCCGGCGAGCAATATCCGGTGCTGCAGGAGGTGATCAAGACGGTCTACGGCGCCGGCAAGGGCAATCTCGACGACAAGAAGCGGATCGGCAGCGTCTACCACAATCTGGGAATCGTAAACGGCATCCTCAATGTCGAGGCGATCAGGATCGCGCAGAAGAAGTTCGGCCAGCGCACCCTGACCGGTGACGAAGTGCGCTGGGGCTTCGAGCACCTTCAGCTCGATCCGGCGCGGGTCGAAGCGCTCGGCGCCAAGGATTTGTTCCACTCGATCAACGTCACCTGGGACAATCACGAAGGCGACGGCCGCGTCACCTTCCAGCAGTGGGACGGCGGCAAATGGAAGGTGGTCTCCGGCTGGATCGCACCGGACTGGGCCTTCCTGCGTCCGATCATCGAGAAGTCGGCCGCCGCTTATGCCAAGGAGCACGGCATCAAGGTGCGGACCGCCGGCGACGAGGCGGTCAGCAACTGACGCCTTCAGGCGCGGGAGCTATCCGGCTCCCGCGTCCCTCAAGACTATGGATCAACAGATGAGTGAACCGCTGCTCTCGGTCGAAGGCCTGGCCGCGACTTACAACCACGCGATCGCGGCAGTCAGCGACGTGTCGCTTGCCGTACGGCGCGCCGAGATCGTCGCCGTGCTCGGCGCCAACGGCGCCGGCAAGTCGACCACGTTGCAGGCCATCTCGGCGCTGCTCACTGCCCGCCGCGGCCAGATCACCGCCGGGCGGATCGTGTTCGATGGCCGTGAAATCGCCGGCACCTCGGCAGCGACGCTGGTGCGCGCCGGGCTCGTGCCCGTGCTCGAGGGGCGGCATTGCTTTGCCTCGCTGACGGTGGAGGAAAACCTCATCACTGGCGCCATGGGGCGCGATGCGCGCCGGGCGGAGATCGTTGCAGACCTGGATCGCATCTATCGGCTGTTTCCGCGCCTGAAGCAGCATCGCCGCACGTTCGCCGGACTGACCTCGGGCGGCGAGCAGCAGATGACGGCGATCGGCCGGGCCCTGATGTCGCGCCCGCGGCTTCTGCTGCTCGACGAACCGTCGATGGGCCTCGCGCCACTGGTCGTCGAGGCAATCTTTCGCGCGCTCCAGCAGCTCAACAGCGAGCAGGGACTGTCGATCCTGGTCGCCGAGCAGAATTCGACCGTGGCGCTGCGCTTTGCCGACCACGCGGTCGTGCTCGAGAACGGGCGCAGCGTGCTGGCCGGCCGCGCGGCCGAACTGCGGCAGCGCGCCGACATCAAGACCCATTATCTCGGCGGATCGTCGCAGGGCGATCAGGGCCGGAGGCAGCCGCGCGAAGCTGTCGCATGATTGCAACCCGGAGAAACTGACCATGGCCAACGACAATCTCGCACGCAAGATCGACGACGACGTTTATGCCAGGCTCGATGCCGCCATCGACGCGACGGTGAAGGTGAATGCCGACCGCAACGACCGCGAGAGCCGCTTTCCGCGCGAGAATCTTCGCGCGCTGGCGGAGGCCGGCTGGACCGGTGTGCTGAACGAGCCGCAGTTCGGCGGGCTCGGCCTCAGCCATCTGGACTTCGCGGAAGCCGCCTACCGGATCGGGCAGGCCGATGCCTCCACCGGCCTGGTCTATGTCATGCATGTCGGTGCGGCGCAGACCATCAATCTGTTCGGTAACGCCGACCAGAAGGAGCGCTGGCTGAAGGCGAATAATGGCAGTCTGCTCGGCACCTATTCGACCAGCGAACGCGCCACCGGCGGGCACTGGTGGTACAATCTGTCCGAAGCCTCGCGCGACGGTGACGACTATCGCGTCAACGCGGAGAAGTCGTTCACCACGAGCTCGGGCCAGGCCGACTATTACGTGGTGCAGACGCGCACACCGGGCGCCAAGGATCAGGCCGACATCATCTTCTTCATCGTCGACGGCAAGGCGGAGGGGATCGAGTCCCGGCCCTGGGATGCGCTCGGCGTGCGGGCCAACCATTCCGGGGCGATCCGCTACAGCAATGTGCATGTGCCGCAACGCGACCGGCTCGGTGCCGAAGGGCAGGGCAAGGAGATCATCTATGACGGCGTGTCCCCGGTCTATCTGATCGGGCTCGGCGCGGTCTGGGAAGGCGTCGCACGCGGCGCGTTGAACGCTGCGATCGCCCACACCACGAGCTTCGTGCACAAGGACAGGAACAAGAGCCTGTCGGACTATCAGGCAATCCGCCAGGAGCTCGGCGCAGCCAAGGTGCTGGTCGAGACGCTGCGGCCGTGGCGCAACGAACTCGCGGGCAAGCTCGACGCGCTCTGGCGTGCCGGCAAGCCGCAAAGCGAAATCCTGATCCCGCTGACCGAGTTCAAGGTGCATGCCGCCGAGGTCGCCAACAAGGTCGCGGCGACGGCGCTGACGGTGACGGGCGGCTACGGCTATCACCGCGGTCCGATCGAGCGCGCCTATCGCGACGCCCGTGCAGCGATCGCGATGGGGCCCTCCAATGTCATCGCGCGCGACTGGATCGGAAAGTCGCTGGTCGGTCTGCCGCTGGAGCTCTTCTACGAGGGGGGAGAGTAAGTCAAATTTAGGGGAACATTGCCAACCTTGGCGCGCATGAGATGTCTCTCTTGTGGAATAGCTTTCCATTGCCGGTGGCGATGCTAGAGCGACCGGGACGTGTGCTGTCGGGAGGTCGACGGTCTCGATCAGACCAGCGGCGTCCATGTCCACAGCAAAACTCCCGCCGTCTTCTCAAGGCGCTTTAAACGGAGCCTTATCTGTCGAATGGCAGGTAGGGCGCGTCCGAGATCAAGAGCGATCCTGTTGGCGATAATTGGATCCGCCATTTTGGTTCAATATTGAGGTCGATAAGGATATGCATCATCTCCGGCCTTCCCGAACTCGCTATTGAGGGCCTCCCGAGAGAGGGGCAGATGATGTAATGGCGCCATCGGGACATCCAGGATTCGGACGAAGGACCGGCGGGCGCCGGCGCTAGCGCTACGACTGTACGGTCCCGAGTCGGTCTGGCAGGAGGTCGGCCAGCGGCTCCTCGACGATGCCTGCGCTCGGCTGAGCGGCCGTCACGAAGAAGACGGCTGTTGGCCCTCGTTCGCGAATGGGCTTTCTGAATGTCGACCGTGCGACCACGTCGATGGCAGCCGACGCGCAGCAGGTGCCGGTTGATGTCGCAGAGGCGCGGCGCTCGGGCGGGGTTGGCGGGGGCCCCAGTGTAGGTGCCAGCATCGTCGAAAATCGCCTGCCACACTACTCCGAAGCAATCGGATCACCTCGGCCCGGCCGCGGGCGATATTGGAACGCTTCTGCCGATTGCGGCGGCCGCAGCCGGCTTTTCCATCTGTTCGGGGCGACATACGCCAGCTCCCGGGTCTATCGGAAGCTATCTCACTGGATCATACCGTGAACATTGGAGCCGAGTTGGAACCGTCAATTCCTTGAAAACCAAAACAAGGGTCCCTGAAATCTCGCCACGTTATGGCTTTTTTCAAAAAACCAAAATATAAACGGAAGTCCGGCATCTTAGTATGGGTTCCCATGAAGCGTAGCGATCTCAGCCACATGATCCGCGAGACCCTGAGGCGGCTGCCCCCGCCCTACGATTCCCATTATGGGATCGTCCCGCCAGCGCCGCCGGAGGACGGCGTGTTCGCCCCCGGAGCGACCAAGGCCGTGGAAGCCGCTCAAGCGGCCTTCGGCAAGGTCGACGCCATAGCGGTCCAGATGAAGGACCCCTACATCGTCAGCCGGGTCCTGACCAGACGCGAGGCGATCAGTTCGTCGTCGATCGAAGGCACCCAGAGCACACTCGACGAATTGCTGTCGGTCGAGGAGACGGGCGACGATGGCGCCCGGAACGAAGCGCGCCAAGTCCGTAACTACGCCGTTGCCTTGGATGGCTTCATCCCGAGGGCCGCCAGGAACGGCTATAGCGTCTTCACGATGGACCTGATCAAGGATCTCCATCGCGCTGTGATGAAGGACGATCCCGACTACCAGGATGTTCCCGGCGACCTCCGCACCCGGGTTGTGTGGATCGGCGGAAACAAGGACATCGCGTATTCAAATCTGAACCCTCCGCCTCCTGCCGATGTCCCCAACTGCCTCGCCCAAACGGTCGACTACCTTCGGAACGAGGGGATGCAGCAGATGACGCAAGGGTTCATCACGCGCATGGCGATCGCACACACCCATTTCGAGGCGGTGCACCCCTTCCGCGACGGCAATGGACGTGTCGGTCGCCTTCTACTTCCGCTCATGATGGCGGCGGAGAAGCATGTGCCTCTGTACCTTTCGCCTTACATCGAAAGCAAAAAGGGCACATACTACGCTTCGCTTAAGGACGCTCAACAACGACTTGACTGGGAGCCCATCATCACATTCATGGCCGAGGCCGTGACCGGTACCGTCGAAGAACTCATTCGAACGCGGACGGCGCTGTCGGAATTGTCCGAGCGCTGGAGGGAGCGCCGGAAATTCCGAAAGGGATCTGCGGCCATGCGAGCCTTGGACGAACTTCACAATTATCCCGTCGTGACGGCGAAGCGGCTCGGCCAACTACTCGATATCTCACCTGCGCAGATAAACCAGGCCATCGCGCAATTACAACAATCCGGTATTCTGCAAGAGAGGACCGGCTACGCGCGCAACCGGGTCTATGCTGCTCCCGAAGCTCTCGCCATCATCAATCGTCCATTCGGCGAAGAACCCATCCTTACCGAGGTCGATCCGGACGAGCCTGATCCGGATGATTTCTCGGCCGGCCCGAAGTGGCCGTGATCTCGCTACATTCGTGCCCAAGATTTTAATGGTTCGGCCCTGCAAGACGCGGGCGGCGCGAAAAATCAGCCGAGAGCGTGCAGTCGGGCGCGGCAGCGGCGACGCCAGCGACGTCGGCGGGTCCGCAGGATATCCGAAATGCGCCTGCTGCGGCGAGACAGGAGATCCGTCTCCAAATCCACCGCGATCGAGGCCAATCGGTATGCTCCCCCGACCATCCGCGTAACTTCCTCGTCCCCGATCGGACGATCGTACCGATCGGCGATCCGAGCGTTACCGACGAACGTGCCGGTCTCGACGTCGATACAGGTGACGGTGCCCGGGCCCGCCGGATCTTCCGGTCCTGAGACGATTACGTGGCAGTCCCGATAAGGCAGTTTCCGCCTGCAGATGCTTGAATGGGCCGAGGACACGTCGCACTTCCATTTTTGGCGCCGGCTAGGCACGTCGCCTGCGGCAAAGTTTCTTCGTGCGCGGGAGAAGCTCTCGCGTGTGCTTCGAGGATTGGCCGGCAGCGCTGAACGAGTGCCGCAAACGATCGCTACAATTTGAAACGTTCCGGCGAAGGGCGGCGCCGGTTCATTTCATCGGAAAGAATCCGTTGCCTTCGAGACCTCGGCTCTGGCGATTTCCCAAGGATTCGTTGACGAAGCCTCGAACGAGCGTCCCGTCAGGATCGCCGGCGGCGTTCCAGCTTAAGCTTCTGGAAGGCAGAGCGAGTCACAAGCGGCATGGACACGGCGCCGATGTGAGAACTGTGGATGAAGGGCTTATGGCGTTGGTGAGGCAGGTGATGCCTCCCCGGGCTGAAGAGTGGGATCGTAGAGGTGGTCCAGAAGCATCAAGACCTTGTGCTATATTCAACCGGAAGGTTCTTAGGATCTATCGGGACTGGTCGACCGCCATTTATGATGCCGGGTTGCATTTCGTTGGTCTAGTTGAGCCGGAGGAAGTGACCGCCGCAGATCCTTGCGGTTTGGCCTCCCGCATCGTCGTTGACGCTTGGCAGGCTTGTACGATCAGCGCGGACTACGAGGGCCGCTTCTTCGAAAAGCGAGGTTCCTGACACGGACCGCAAGAGGGAGCGGCTTGGCCCAACAGCGCCGCTGCAGCAGAATTGGACGCTTTTCCCGCGGCCAGACGCGCGATCGACGAACGGGCTCGTCAGGCGCAATCTCGAGCTCAGCGAACGAAGATTATAAGTCTGTTGAGCAGAAGTCTGACTCTCCTCAGAAAGTGCGGCGGCGTGTCCCGTTGTCAGACTGCTAGCGTTAGTTACCGACGCAGTGACGAAGAGCCAAATGGTACGGTGAAGCAGATGTCGCGCTTCTGGTGATCGAGAACGAGGCTTTCGATCGCGTTGGACGACAGGATTCTCTCGGACCGGCCTACCAGCCGGATCGTGACGTAGCGCGGCGGAGACCTGACTGAATTGGACGCCGATCGGGGCCGAGGCCGACGTGCCAGATACCCGATGATCAACCGATCATCGGCACTATGAACATGCTGTTCGACGGCATGACCATCATGTTGCTGATGATCATCGACATACCGATCATCGGCATCGTCGAGTGCCGGCGGTGACCAGCAGAACCAGCAGAAGAGTTCGCTCATCCCCGGCCGGATACGGGGCTCAAGTCTCAGATTCGTCCCGGATGCGTTATCGTGTTTGACGAATACTTTAACTACGTAGGGTTCGAGAAGCATGAAAGATTAGCTTTCGACGAATTCATCCGCGAGACCAACTATGGTGTCAATTGGATATCGTATTCGGGGCAACAGGCCGCTTGTGTACTGACGACGGGTGCGTAGTGCCTACAATCGAAGCGATGAGCCGGAGACTTGGCTCGCCAATGCGGAGGAGAAGCCGGGGAGCTGGTGGAATAACCGGATGGGGTGGCTTAAGTCCTGGACGGAGGAGCGTTTGCCTGCACGCTCCCAACGTGGGAGTAACCTCTACGCAAAGCGACGACCTCGATCTTGGTGACCGCCGGGGCGCCCAGCATGATTTCCGACTGCTCCTTTGAGGAGCGAGATGGGTCAACTATCGCAAATAGACTCGCTCACTTTTTCGCAGCCAAAAATCGGCGAAAAAATTCGAGGCGAAATTCGTAAGCTATGTCAGTGAGATCTGAGATCGAGTCGTTTTCAAAACGAAATCGAGTCGTTTTCAGAGTGTCCGCATAAGGAGGAGGAGGAAATCGCCGCTGTTGGTCCACTATAAGAACGACTCGCATATGCACGCGCGGGTTCTGAAGCCCGAAACGTTCCGCTCCCGGGTCGAGACCGCGATAGCTGACTACGAGCGGACAAAGGGCCCTTTGCCCGAAGATGAGAAGGCCCGTCTCATTGATAGCCTCGATAACCCGGACGTCCTGAAGGAGATCGCCGGGCGCGCGCTCAGGAAATCAAGCGGAAAATTGCTGAGGGCCTTTCAAGAAAAGTCGTTGGTGATCGCCGAGGCTCCAAGCAATTCCGAATACATCATCGGCAGCTCAAATGCCATTAAGACGTCCAATGGTCCGACCGATCTCCACGACAGATCGGTGGAGATATGGTTAGCCTTTACGCCCCGATTTGCGGCGGTTCTCTTGGGGCGGGCGGACCTGCCAGCGCGGGTACTAACCGACGCTGATCATGTTCGTGATGTCAACCGCGAGGTCGCAGCAAAGAGTTCGATCATCGCGAGCAAGAATCTGGCGCTCATTCAAGCATCGAGGCCAGGAAGCGCCCTGCAACAACCCACAAAGCCGGGTGGTCGAGGTTGATCCCGCCGCGCATGACTAACTCGCGGCAAAATAGTCAAGCACCTAGGCGACTTTGTCCCCCTGACGTGCCAAGCGTGTCCGCTTTCGTACTTAGCTCTAGGTCAATTGACGCTGCTTGAGAGCTGAGCCGGTATCGGAGAGTCTTGGGCGCCAAAGTATTCTTCGATCTCACCAACCGCTCTCTGCTCCCATTCGTCGGCCTGTGTCAGCAATGAGATTCGTTGGACTGGGCGGAATGCTGCGGCTTGACGGCACAGCGAAGCTATTGCGCGATAGCGACGCACGTTCTCCAGAATTGCTGATCCCGTCATGTTTGATTTCCCCATTCAGCTTCGAGACGCGAACATGAGGCGGATCGGTTTTTGATTGGTTAGCGGCCGGCTCGGAAAGCATCTATGGTTGGCAAATCGTTGCGATTTTGACTCTCCTCAACGCGGGACGTCAGCGGCGAGCGCTATCGGAAGTGATGCACCGGTGCTGTAGAGTGCGTTCCGAAACATCCGGAGGTGCAGCGCATGGCGATCGTATTCATCGCCGGCAGTACGGATGGTCTCGGCTGGGCGGCGGCGCAGTCGCTTCTCGATCAGGGGCATCGAGTGGTGTTGCACGCGCGATCGGCGGATCGGGCCGCAGCCCTCGGAGAGCTCGCGTTGCGCTCCGAACGAGTTGTGGTCGGGGACCTGCAGAGCGGCGCCGAGACGAAAGGCATCGCGGACCAAGTGAACGCGATCGGGCGCATGGATGCGATCATCCATAACGCGGGCGTCTACACACAGCGGAGTCGTGGTTCGACTCCAGAAGGCCATGCTGGAACGCTGGCGATCAATACTCTTGCACCCTACGTGCTGACGGCACTGATCGAGCGCCCCGCTAGACTGGTCTATCTCAGCAGCGGGCTGCATCGTGGCGGGGAAGGCTCGTTGGATGACCTTGATTGGACCAAAAGGTCTTGGGATTCGGCCAGGGCCTACGCCGAGAGCAAGCTGCACCTCGTCGCGCTTGCGTCCGCGCTGGCGCGACGCTGGCCAAGCGTCCTAAGTAACGCGGTCGATCCAGGCTGGGCGCGCACGAAGATGGGTGGCGCGGGCGCCCCGGTAGATGTCGAAACGGGTCAGAAGACGCAAGCCTGGCTGGCCGTGAGCGACGATCCGGCCGCGCTAGTTAGCGGCCGCTACTGGCATCAACTCCGGCAACAGGAGCCGGCCAATGAGGCGACTGATCCGAGCTTCCAGGACGAACTCATCGATAAGTTGGGCAAGCTGACCGGAGTTAAACTACCGGCGTAGGTAACCAGCTTGGATCTGCTCTGGGGCAAAACCGCCCGCGGCGGACCTATTGCCTGCACTTGAAAAAAATATGAAAAAAATTCCTTGATTTGGGCGTGTCGCCGGCGCCGTCGAAGACTTGCTCGACGCCGTTTTGGCTGGGCGGCGGGAGTCGTAGAAGTCCATGCGGACGCGGTGGTTCGCCCAGCGCTGGTCGAGATTGCTTCAGGCATTGGGAACCGCGCTTTGGCCTTGAAGATACGTTTGAGGATCTTTTTATTGTACAATGATATGTAGACAGATCTAAGCCTTGACGAAGTTGGCGACAAATGATACCTTTGCATATCTTATAGAATAAAAAAGATACGTAAACAGATCATGGAACGGAACTCGGAAGCAACCCAACAGCTAGGACGCCTCCTCCGGGATGCAAGAAAGCAAGCGGGCCTGACTCAAGAGCAGGTGGCCGAACGCGCGGGCATTTCCCGGCCGCGTTACCGCGATATTGAGCAGGGCAACGCCGCTGCGCGGGCGACTACGCTGATTAACGTCGCGCGCGCTCTCGGCATGGAGCTAATGCTGATCCCACAGGCCATGGTGCCCGGCGTCACCGCACTCCTTCGGCCGTCCGAAGACGAGGACCGACCAGCGTTCACCACCGATATGGATGATGATGATGATGAGCACCCGGGTCCGCGCTCCTAACACCATCCAGTCGCTGGACGTGTTCCTTCAAGACCTCAAGGTCGGAACGGTCGTGCGTACGCCAGGCGATTTCAATGCCTTCAGTCTCGATCCGGCCTATCGAGCTATGGCGAAGCCCCCGATACTAAGCCTCTCGCTCCGCTCCGCCGATGGTGGCCTTCGCAAGGATCCGAAGCCCGTAGCACACATGCTGCCCGCGTTCTTCGCGAATATGTTGCCCGAGGACAAGCTTCGCGAGGCGATGGAAAAGCACCACGCGGGAACAGTGAGGCAAGGAAACGATTTCGACCTCCTGGCGGCGCTTGGCGAAGACCTGCCAGGTGCAGTGCGCGTCGTGCCGAGCGACGGCAGCACCACGATAGCCGTTCAAGACAATCCACGTGAGATCAAAGCGCGGTTTTCCTTGGCCGGAGTTCAGATGAAGCTCTCCGTGATGAAAAACACGGGCAAGGGTGGCGGGCTGACTTTGCCTATCGGCGACGAGCAAGGACAGTACATCGCAAAATTCCCCTCGACCAATCTTGCCGGATTGTCGGAAAACGAATTCGCCATTTTGGCGCTTTCCGAAATCCTCGGAATGGATGTGCGGGAACGCGAGCTTGTGGAAAAATCCGATTTCGAGGGAATTCCCGAAGAATTCAATACGCTGTCGACCGGCAAGGTCTTGCTGGTGAAGCGGTTCGACCGTGGGCCCAAAGGTACCCGAATTCACATCGAAGACTTCGCTCAGATCTTCGGTCGGCAGCCATCCAAAAAATACGATGACGCATCATACCACGACATCGCTTCCGCGCTGAACGTGGCGGTTTCGACCGACGCCGCACTCGAATTCGTTCGCCGACTGGCACTTGCCGCACTCGTCGGCAACGGCGACATGCACTTGAAGAACTGGTCCACAATATACCCAGGTGATGGTTGCACTCCGGCCATCGCCCCCGTGTACGACGTCCTATCAACCACCGCTTATTTTCCGAAGGACGATATGGCGCTCTCTTTGGGAGGAGAGAAATCCTTCAAAGCGCTTACTCCGGACCGCTGGCGAAAGTTCGCCAATCGCGCGCGGCTACCCGAACCGGCGGTAATCTCGGCCGTCGAGGAGGTCGTATCGTTGGTGAACGACCATTGGTGGCAGCTCCCAGAGCGGGAAGTCGTTCCGGCCGCTGTTCTTAGTAAGATCGATGCCAAAATCGAGGAGATGAGCCCGGTTCTAGATCCCGGCCACGTTCCGAGGCCCTCCCTGGCTAACCCATGAGCTTGGTGCTGCCCAGATCTAGATCCGCGGTCGCGCCGATTGCGCTTCTGAACGCTCCACGTACTTTGCGTAGGCCCGGCGGATTCGGTTGTCGTCGTCTCCGCCGGTGTGGATCTTTTCACTTCGTTCCCCAAAGGCGGCGACTGCAATGGCCGTATCGAAGACGCCTTCCACGGTGTCGCCGTCACAAAAGGGGATCGCGACTGCCCCGAGATACTCGTCCCGCTTCCGCTTCTCGAGCCCCCACATCTCGTATTTCAGCGAAACCAGCACATGGATGACGTCGTCTTCGACTGCAGTCGGCTCGATCGCATAGAAGCGGTGGTCGCGTCCACAAACAAGATCAAACTAAATTGGCTTGGCGATCTTCTTCACAAAGTAGGCTGCGATATCGGTGGCTCTCATCGTCGGCACTCCTGTTGCCGAAGATTCTATGACCGCATCCTGCAAGACGCGAGCGAGGGAAACACGACGGCGATATGAAGCTCGGTCAAAACGCGGCGGAGTGTCGAGTGCTTTGAAGCCTTTGCGAACCGCCAATTCGAGGATCGCGGTCGCAGGATCAAGCGCAATACACGACGCGAGCGCCTTTGCTGTTCCATCGGTCGCCGACCTTGGAACGCGCCCTCGCCATTATCCGAAGTCGACGCAGAGCGTCCCTGGTCGAGACGCCAAGCGATGAGCCAACCGCCTCCTAATCGCTCTGTAGAAGGCGTCATGCATAGAGGCCGTATGCGAGGCGTTTGAGGTACTGTTCAACGAGCTCGATGCCCACCGGCGTGGCAAGCAGATCGATCGGGCGGCGCTGGTCAAGACCGATGGCTGGACGCTCGAGCCACTGCTCTGCCTCTTCCTGCGAACCGAACACGTCCGTGGCCTTGGCCAGGAGCTGAGCGGCTTTTCTGGAGCACCCCTGCGTCGCTGAAAGGTGCGAAGGCTCATTCCGAGGGCTGTTTCCAACGAGTCCATTTGAATGAAGAGGAGGTGACTGACTAAGTGGGTCAGCGCGGAGAGGCCGTCCAGCAGCAGTTCGTGGGCGTCCAGGGTGCTTGTGATGCGGCGTGCGCCGATCATCGGCGCCGCATGATCAGCATGGTGCTGCTGCTCGTCGGCACGCCGATGATGATCGCCCCGGCATCGGCATCGTCCCCGGCATCATCATCTCCAGCACTACCTGCAGCAGCAGCACCACAAGCGGCAATACCATCCTCGCATCCCGATCGGCGCTGTCGGACTAGCCGACGGCCCAGCGGCCGCTGACCATAGTTGCGATCACGGCGAAATCGCCTACCGTACTCACGGTGAAAGCAGCGCAGCGTTAATATTTGGGTTTGAGATTTTCTGCCGATTTGAGATGATCTGGCGATGACTTATGAAATCGAGTCGTTCTTAGACTAGAGATCGGTATCGAGTCGTTCTTATAGCCCGAACGAGTCGTTCTTAAAGTGGACTACAGTCGGAGGAAATCGCCGCTGGTGGGCCCGGCAGGACTCGAACCTGCAACCAGACCGTTATGAGCGGCCGGCTCTAACCATTGAGCTACAGGCCCCCGCCACTGAAAGGCGGCGGCGCGGCATGCTGGCATCGTTACAGGTTGTCTGCCGCTCCGGCAAGGTTCAGTCACGCTTCCGCGCCCGCGCTTCGCACTTCTCCGCAGACGTTCCTTTCCCGTTCTGTAGCTCGAAGCGTCAATTCAGTCCAAGGGCCTGCTTTGGCGCTGTTATCATGTGTCCTTATGAAAACGCGCGACGTGCATAGAATCAGCAGGCTGCGCCGGCGCGGAGTCAAAAGATAGGGTTTTCCAACCCAGCGAGCTCTTCACTGGTGTTGAGGGGGGGGCGACGTGGCTTCAGCGTTCCGTTTGACAAACCTTGGTATAGGTTTGACAGCCCATCCTATATTACCCACTCACCTTTGTAGAGTTGAGCATCCGTCAGGTCGATTCTACTTTCGACATCGAAGCTGGATCATACGAACGAGCGATCGAAGCGAAGCCTTGAACTGGCTTGATTCCTTGCTGGAAGTCGTTGTGTTCCATCAAGGCCTGAGGACGAAACTACATGGAAACAGGTGAGCCCAATTCCACGTCTTGAGGCGGGCCGCAGGCTGCTTAGGCGCAAAAAAAGACATGGATGTTTAACTTGGGAAATGCTCCCGCAATTTGAGGTCGCGGTCAGTGACGAGAAGGGCAGGGCCGATGTTCATCCAAGCAACCACGATGCAAGAAGCGCAGAACTGAGCTCCCTGCGTGTCCCTTTGGATCAGGCGTTTCCAGTTCCCAAATATTACGCGCATTAGCCGCGGGTAGCGCGACCTGCTCGCGAATTTGCGTTACCTTGAATGCGAGTCGAGATGGCATCTATCGAACTTTTCATCAAACGTCCGGTGTTGTCTGTCGTCCTCAGTCTCCTGATCCTGCTGATCGGACTTCGCGCGGCCACCGTTCTGCCGATCCGGCAGTATCCCAAGCTGTCCAATACGGTCGTCAATATCACGACTTCCTATCCTGGCGCCTCCGCCGACATGATCCAGGGGTTCATCACCGTTCCCTTGGAGCAGGCCGTCGCTTCCGCCGAGGGCGTCGACTACATCACTTCCTCATCGGTACTCGGTACGTCGACGATCCAAGTCTACATAAAGCTGAATTTCGATCCTAACGAGGCGCTCACCGAGGTGCTTTCTAAGGTCAACTCAATCAAATATTTAATCCCGAAGGAATCAAACGATCCAGTCGTCACTAAGGCAACGGGTCAGGCCACCGCTGTCATGTATATCGCTTTCTCCAGCGAGGAACTGACGGCCAGCGCGATTTCCGACTATCTCTCGCGCGTCGTGCAACCGGTTATGTCAACCGTTGACGGCGTCGCCGCGGCAGACATCCTGGGCGGCCAAAGTTTTGCGATGCGGCTATGGCTCGATGCTGCGAAAATGGCAGGGCGCGGCGTCTCGCCGGCTGATGTTTCGGCTGCAATCGCCGCCAATAACTTCCAGACGGCGGCCGGCCAGACCAAGGGATATTTCACGATCTCCGACGTCACGGCAAATACCGATCTACGGAGTGTTGATGACTTCAAGCGCATGATCGTCAAAGCCATTGATGGGGGCTTTGTGCGCATTGAGGATATTGCGACAGTCGAGCTTGCAGCGCAGACCACAGACGTCAGTGTGGCCATGAACGGCGAGCACGCGGTCTTCATCGGCGTGCAGGCGAGCCCGCAAGGCAATCCGCTGAATATAGTGCGAGGCGTTCGCGCGCTGTTTCCAGAAATGGAGCGTAACCTGCCGCCATCGCTGAAGATGAAGGTGGCCTACGATTCAACGAAATTCATCCAATCGTCGATCGATGAAGTGGAAAAGACGCTCATCGAGGCCATCGTGATCGTGATGGTGGTGATCTTCCTGTTCCTGGCCTCGCTGCGATCGGTCATCATTCCCGTCGTCACCATTCCGCTGTCGCTCGTTGGCGTCTGCAGCTTGATGCTGGCGCTGGGATTTTCATTCAACCTCCTGACCCTCCTTGCGATGGTGCTCGCGATCGGTCTTGTGGTCGACGACGCGATCGTCGTGGTGGAGAATATCCATCGTCATCTAGAAGAGGGGCGGCCGCCCCTGCAGGCCGCCACGAGGGGAGCGCGCGAGATCGTGGTCCCCGTTGTCTCCATGACGATTACGTTGGCGGCCGTATACGCACCCATCGGCTTTCTCGGTGGCCTCACCGGTGCGCTGTTCCGCGAGTTCGCGTTCACGCTGGCCGCGGCGGTGATCGTGTCTGGCGTGATCGCTTTGACGCTGTCGCCGATGATGTGCTCGGTCTTTCTAAAGAGCGCCGAGGAGGGACGGTTTGCAAGATTCGTGAACCGCGTGTTCGCCGCCATGACATGCTGGTACGGCCGCAAGCTCGATCGCTCGCTCGACTATCGCCCAATTACCTGGCTGTTTGCGCTGACCATGCTGGGCCTCGTCGGCTTTCTCTATATGCATACTTCCAAGGAACTTGCACCCGAGGAGGATCAAGGTATCGTATTCGCACTAACGAAGGCGCCGAAATATGCCAATATCGACTATCTCGACTATTACGGCGCCAAGCTCGAAAGGGCATTCCGGAAGTTTTCCGAGACCGATTTGACCTTCGTGCTCAACGGTAGTAGCGGCTCGCAGGCAGGCATGGCCGGAATGTTGCTGAAGCCATGGGACGAGCGCAAGCGATCATCGATCGTGCTTAGGTCCCTTGTTCAAGCCGAGCTGTCCAAAATCGAAGGTATTAACGCATTTGCTTTTAACTTGCCGGCACTTCCGGGCGGATCGGACGGCCTACCGGTGCAGATGGTGATCAATTCGACGCTGGGCTTCCAATCCGTCTATGAGCAGATGTCGAAACTGAAGGACGCCGCGCGCAAGAGCGGTCTGTTCATGGTCAGCGACTCTGACCTCGAGTTCAACCAGCCGGTGGTGCGAATCAAGGTCGATCGGTCCAAGGCCAACGATCTTGGCATTACCATGCAGAATATCGGTGACGCGCTCGCCATCCTACTTGGCGGAAACTACATCAATCGCTTCAATCTGCAGGGCCGCTCCTACCAGGTGATCCCGCAGGTGCCGCGCGAGAAACGCATGGCTCCGGAAGCGATTGGGAACTATTATGTAAAGACAGCGACGGGCTCGATGCTTCCGCTGTCTACCGTCGTCTCGGTCGAGACTGCGACTGATCCGAACGCGCTCACCCACTACAACCAGCTCAGCTGCGCGACCTTTCAGGCTGTGCCGATGCCCGGGGTCACGATCGGTCAAGCCGTGGACTTCCTGGAGGCGGAGGCAAAGAAGCTGCCCGCAGGCTTCAGCCACGACTTCCTTGCCGACGCCCGGCAATATGTGCACGAGGGTGACCAACTGGCCATCACCTTCGCATTTGCACTGATCGTCATATTCTTGGTGCTTGCGGCGCAGTTCGAAAGTCTGCGCGATCCCCTCATTATTATGATCAGTGTACCCATGGCAATTGTCGGCGCCTTGATACCGCTATTCTTTGGCTGGGCGACGATGAACATCTACACTCAGGTCGGGCTGCTGACGCTCGTCGGTTTAATTTCCAAGCACGGGATCCTGATGGTTGAGTTCGCCAACGAGCTGCAGCTCAAGGAGAGACTTGATTGTCGCTCGGCTATAGAGATGGCAGCTCGCGTCCGACTTCGTCCAATCCTGATGACGACGGCGGCGATGGTCACAGGCCTGGTACCTTTGTTGACGGCAACAGGAGCTGGCGCCGCGAGCCGCTTCTCGATTGGGCTGGTGCTCGTCGCGGGCATGTCTATCGGCACGCTGTTCACGCTCTTCGTCCTGCCGGCGGTCTATGTCGCGATCGCCTCCGATCACCGTGTCGATGCGAGTGCCGGTCACGCGAAGAAGGGCCCCAAGTTCGACCTCACCAGCACTGCTGAGGCCCAGCCGGCGGAGCAATGACGCTAACATCAGGCCGGATTGACCGATTGCTGCTAGGCCAGGGCGTTACTTGCAACGCGGTGATCTGACGCGCCCGAAATTCGTGACGGGACCAAAGGACGGTCCCTCGCGGCTGCGCTCCTCTCGACCTATCGTTCGCCCGCGGCAAAAGACTACCTCATCGAGGGTAAAGAAGATCATTTCAAGATGTCGGCGTGGCGAACGGCCCGCATCAAGATCTTCGCGCCATTGCTGCCGAGGTTGGTGCGCATCGGGCGCTCGACGAACGCGTCAACAATCCGCTGTTGCTTCGCCACGATGAATTGCCGACGTTCACCGCAGCCGAACGCTGGCTCACCGCGCCGGGCGCGGAGAGAATTAATGCGCTCTCGAGCAAAAGGCAGCTTTTCCATCATCCAAATTACCCTTGAAGGAGAATTTATTTGCTTTCGCCTGACCGCGTTGAATTGCTAGCTGAAAGAGATGAACTCCAGTCTGATCCGCCTTAGGGTGGCTGCCGACAAGTGTAATTCTGTGGGGTTGGAGAACTGGTTGTCCGCGCTTATACGGATGCCGACGCAGTTGCGGGTTCGATACGAAGACCATTGGTGGAGCAAACCGAGGCGCATGCTGAGTGATTTAGCTAGGTAGCGGGAAGTACAGCGCCGCTTTTGTTGCACAACTGCAGCCCATAACAGGGAGCAAATGTAGAAGCTCTGCACTTGACCGCGGCCATCGCCATTATCAAGGCAGCGGGAGCTCGTAAGCGAGTGGTCAGAATCTTTCGCAATCCTGAAGACCAATGTTTACGTCTGATTCCCCAACGGGATTGGACGCCATCTGGCGTGAGAAAGTTAAGGAAATGGCTGGGTTTGATGCTTCTATCTGGTTCCTGGCCGCAACGACGTGTTTTGCGGCTTTCGTAAACGGAGCCATCGGCTACGGTTTTTCGTCGCTCACTGTGCCGCTTGCGCTGGTTTTCTACACCAATCGCATTCTCAATCCTGCCATTGTCATCGTCGAAGTCTTCGTCAACGTTTACGTGCTCCTCATCAATCTGAAGGGCGTACCGGCGGTTTGGAGACGCGTGTTTCCCATCTTGGTTGGACTCTTGCCAGGCATTGCGCTTGGCGGCTATGCATTGGCTTCACTGCAGCCGGGCTGGATCAAATTCGCCACCTACACGATCATTCTACCGTTGATCCTGCTGCAAGCCGCCGGTTGGCGCCGCCCTATCGAAGCAAGCTGGCTGATCGGTCTGCCATTCGGATCGATGCTGGGCATCCTCTATTCGGTGACGACTATCTCCGGCCCGCCCTTGGCGATGCTGTTTAACAACCAAGGCCTGGTCAAAAACGAATTTCGCGCCGGCCTTGCCCTGGTGCGCGTGGCGGAATCGAGCGTGACCGCTTTCGTCTATTACAAGCTCGGTCTGTTCATTTCCGAAAGCGGCAGTCTTCTCCATGTCTTAGTACCCAGCGTTGTGCTCGGCATCCCGCTGGGATCCTACGTCATTCGCCGACTTGATCCGGAGATATTTCGACGCATCTGCATGAGCTTCGATGCTTGGATCGTGGGCTTCGGTTTGTCACGGGTTCTGATCGAGCTCAATCTAGTGCAGAGCGCATGGGCTTATAGCGTGCTAGCGGCGACGATATTGATCGATCTTTGGTTGCTATATTTCTTCCTTACCACGCGCCGTTCGAGCTGGTCTGAGCGGCGACCTCGGCAAGCTGCGGATATAAGCGCTTGAACGATGCCAGAGCGCGCCTCGATGTCGAAGGCACCCGTCCTGGACCTGGCCAAGCGATTGCAGAGCTCATTGATGTGCTCGCGACACCGCGCTGGCCCTTTTCGGGGTCGACGGGAACGACATGGACATCCGGTTGATTGCTCCAAGGACAACCCAACGCACGGGCCAGATATCCAAAATCAGAGGAAAACCCAGGACATTTGGAGGCTGATGTTCTCGCCGTTCCACTCGAAATGGTGGTGATCTTCGTCAGTGCACACTACCCAGAAAGAGCGGATCACCCGAAATGCGAAGACATTTGGCACGGCATAGGGAATCACCAGCCTGAAGCTGGAAATAAATGGAATCTCACAAGTATCGGACCGACATTGACGGCTTGCGCGCGACCGCCGTCCTATCGGTCATCGCCTTCTACGGCTCAATCGTCCCCGGCGGCTTTAGCGGCGGAGATGTCTTTTTCGTCATCAGCGGGAACTTAATTGCGTCCGAGAGATCCCTGCGCGCACGTTCAGCCTGCTCAGCTTCTACCATCGTCGCATTCGGCGCAATCTCTCCCATATAACGAGGTGGCAATTCGCTGAGCTCATTGGGTGACGGAAGCGCTTGCGGAGAAGCCAGACGCAAGGCCCGAGGCGTCGCGCACGCCGCACGAATGCAGGAGTCCTTGGCCTCCGCGACAGTGCCGAACAAAGCTAGGTGTTGATCTGGAAGCCCGCTCTGGTGATGCTCGTTGTATTGATCTTGCAACGCAGGGCCGTTGCAAATGATGAGAGCTTCCGGATTGGCTGAAAAGTTCTGTCATAAAAACTGACGACCGTGTTCGAGGTGAGTCAGTGCAGGGCAGGGCGCGTTGGGCTTTGTATGTTTTGCGACAGGGATCCGTGAGCTTTGCGCTTCCGACCGTCGGGTACCAGCAAAGACGATTGTCGCTCGTAGGGCTAGTCTATCCCAGAAAGATTGCGCGACACGCCGGATGGAGCTCGACAATCACTCTCATTTGGCGTTTGCGCCCCAGGACCTGGGCCGGTTTTGCGACGGCATCGCGTTTGCAGAGATGAAGATGGTCAACTTGATGCCGCCATCATCAAGCTTCGGGCCGCTTGCAGGCGTCGCGCACGGATGAGAGGCGCCGCGCTCGCGAGCCCGTCCTCTCAGGAGCGTCTGTGATACCATCTGCCAATTGGTCTGCCGGCCTGCTCGGGACGCGGCTCGCATTTTTTGTGGCCGGCTTCGGCCTCGCGGCCTGGGCGCCTTTGGTGCCGCTCGCGAAGGAGCGGCTCGGGGTGGATAACCGCGTGCTTGGTCTTCTGCTACTCTGTCTCGGAGCGGGGTCCGTCATCGCTATGCTTTCGACCAGTGTGTCGAATGCGCGCTATGGCAGCAAGCCCATCATCATCGCGGGTGGGCTTGGCATCTCGCTCATCCTGCCCTGGCTTGCAGTTGCCGGCACACCTCTCAGCCTCGGTGCCATGCTGTTTGCTTTCGGTGTTTCACTTGGTTCGATCGATGTAGCCATGAATATTCATGCGCTCGAATTGGAGCACGCCACTGGACGTCCATTGATGTCCGGCTTCCACGCCCAGTACAGCATTGGCGAATTCACCGGCTCTGCCGCGGTGACCTCGTTCCTTTCGCTGCAGTGTGGCCCGCTTATCTCGACGTTGGTCTGTTCGGCCATAATGATGATCGCGATTATGTCAGCTTGGCCGCGATTGCTCGCCATGAGTTTGAGACGGCAGGAACCGTTGTTTGTCTTGCCCAATCGCAGTGTGTTGCTAGTAGCCGTACTCGCGGCTATCACCTTTCTCGTCGAAGGTGCAATGCTTGATTGGAGCGCTTTGCTTCTCGTTGGACAAGGCCTCCTCGCAGAGGCGCACGGAGGCCTTGGTTGTATGCTCTTCTCAATTGCGATGACCGTAGGCCGTCTCAGCGGAGATACCATGGTAGCTCGACTCGGCGACCGTACCACATTGATGCTCGGGACCGTGCCAATCTTGACCGGCTTCTTGGCTGTGGTGGCCGCGCCGATTGCGTTGATTGCCATGGCGGGGTTCCTGCTTATTGGATTGGGCATTTCAAATGTTGTACCCGTACTGTGTCGACGCGCCGGCAAACAGAAAGTGATGCCCGTAGGCGTTGCGATTGCAGTCATCACCACAGCTGGGTATGCGGGTATACTGGTCGGTCCCGCCAGCATCGGGCTCGTCGCACACATGGTCGGCTTGCCGTTGGCGTTCGCGATGTTAGGCGTGCTCATGTGCATCGCGACGCTGTCGGCGCGGATGGTGATGGCAGAGTCTCTCTAAGCGTCGGTCCAGAGGCAACAGCGACACGCGTCGAGCTAGTGGCCGGTCGCGAGGCGGCGTTCGTGCCGAGCGTCGATAGCTCGCAACTTGATGGGTGTAGAACAGCACGTCGATCATGCCTCTGTCCCTGCAAGTCGGCTGACTGAGCCGTGGCTTTGACACACCGGTCACTCGGATGTTGGGCGTCCCACCGAGCGCTGTTGTTAGCGAACTGGGTGGACTGCGCGGCGAAGTTGATCGTTTGCGCGAGCGGATAGCCCGGCTATGTTGGGACGTTCACCGCCGAGTAATTCTGGGATCGGCCCTGCGCCCGCTTGTCGGGACACGCGGTTACTCTGGGGCCGTCCATCTGCTGTCGGCGAGATACGCCCGATACGCGAACTGAATGCCCTCCTGCAGTGAAGTCTGCGCGCGCCAGCCAAGCTTGGCGAGCCGGCTGACGTCGAGCAACTTGCGCGGCGTGCCGTCCGGGCGTGAGGAGTCGAAGCTGATCTCGCCGCGAAAGCCGATGGCGGCCGCGACCATGAGTGCGAACTCGGCGATGGTGATGTCCTCGCCGGTGCCTATATTGACCAGCTCCGGCGAGGAATAGGTCTTCATCAGATGAATGCAGGCGTCGGCGAGATCGTCGACATAGAGGAATTCACGGCGCGGCGTGCCGGTGCCCCACACCACGACGCTGCCTGCACCCGAAACCTTGGCCTCGTGGAAGCGGCGGATCAGCGCGGCGACGACGTGGCTGTATTCGGGATGATAATTGTCGCCGGGACCGTAAAGATTGGTCGGCATCACGCTGATGAAATCGGCGCCATACTGGCTGCGATAGGCCTCGGCCATCTTGATGCCGGCGATCTTGGCGATGGCATAGGGCTCATTGGTCGGCTCCAGCGGGCCGGTCAGCATCGAATCCTCGCGCAGCGGCTGCGGCGCCAGGCGCGGATAGATGCAGGACGAGCCGAAGAACATCAGTTTCTCGCACCCATTGGCGTGGGCCGCCTGGATCACATTGGTCGAGATCGCCAGATTGTCGTAGAGGAATTCCGCCCGCAGCGTGTTGTTGGCGACGATGCCGCCGACTTTGGCGGCGGCGAGGAACACCGCCTGCGGCCGCTTCGCGACAAACCAGGCGTTGACCGCGGCCTGGTCGCGCAAATCGACCTCGCCGCGCGACACGGTCAGCAGATCCGCCTGTTCGCGCGCCAGCCGGCGCATCAGCGCCGAGCCGACCATGCCGCGATGGCCGGCGACGAAAACCGTCTTGCCCTTCAGTTCAAACGCCGCGCTTGCCATTGGCCGCATCCTGCCTGGCCTCGACGAGATCGCTGGCGACCATTTCCTTTACCAGTTGCGCGAACGGCGTCTTCGGCGCCCAGCCGAGCTTGGCGCGCGCCTTGCTGGCGTCGCCGATGAGAAGATCGACCTCGGTCGGACGGAAATAGACCGGGTCGATCTGCACCAGCGTGTTGCCGGTCGCCTTATCGACGCCGATCTCCTCGACGCCCTTGCCGCGCCATTCGATGCTGCGGCCGACTTCCGCAAATGCCAGCTCGACGAACTCACGGACCGAGCGCGTCTCGCCGGTCGCAAGCACGAAGTCGCCGGGCTCGTCCGCCAGCAGGATCTTGTGCATGCCCTCGACATAGTCGCGGGCGTGACCCCAGTCGCGCTTGGCATCGAGATTACCGAGATAGAGCCTGGTCTCCAGGCCGACTTCGATGCGGGCGACGGCGCGGGTGATCTTGCGCGTCACGAAGGTCTCGCCGCGGATCGGGCTCTCATGGTTGAACAGGATACCGTTGCTAGCGAACATGCCGTAGGCCTCACGGTAGTTCACCGTGATCCAGTAGCCATAGAGCTTGGCGACGCCATAGGGCGAACGCGGATAGAACGGCGTGGTCTCCTTCTGCGGCACCTCCTGCACGAGCCCGTACAGCTCCGAAGTCGAGGCCTGGTAGAACCGGGTCTCCCTTTCCATGCCGAGGATGCGGATCGCCTCCAGCAGGCGCAGCACGCCGATGGCGTCGGCGTTGGCGGTGTATTCCGGGCTCTCGAAACTGACCTGGACGTGGCTCTGGGCGGCGAGGTTGTAGATCTCGGTCGGCCGGATCTGCTGCATCAGCCGGATCAGATTGGTCGAATCGGTCATGTCGCCATAGTGCATCAGGAACGGCACGTTGTCGGCATGCGGATCCTGGTAGAGATGGTCGACGCGGGCGGTGTTGAACGAGGACGAGCGGCGCTTGACCCCGTGCACGGTATAGCCGAGCCCAAGCAGATATTCGGCGAGGTACGCGCCGTCCTGCCCGGTGATGCCGGTGATCAGCGCAACGCGCCGCTTCGAATCCTGAACCGCCATGGTCTCTCTTAGCTGCGCTGGAAAGAAAGCTTCCCTTCGAATCGTCCTTTGCGAAACGGGCTTCTCGAGAAATCCGCCGGCGCACTTCACCCGCAATCAGAGGAAGCCGATCGTTAGATCTAGTCATACACATCGTGCAGGAACGCACACTATATACATTGATTTATATCGTGCTGCAGGGGGGACTGCCATCGAGCTTCAAAATGAAAGCCGACGAACCCTCGCAGATGACAAACCCCGCTACGTGCGCACGTCAATGAGAGAGGCCGAAAGTCTGTGTTCTCTATCTTTCATTGGGCGCATGCGTGCATTCGCTCGGTGTGGCCATGGTGCAAGAGGGTGACTTGCTGAAGCCGCGGTAGTCGATGTATTCGTCCGAACTCTGGCACGCAAGCCAGCGCACGGCGAAGCCTGCGCATCAACAACGTTAGCCCTACAAAATGCCCCGATCTTTCTTCTGAACGGAACCCATAGTTTGGGCGGCAGGATCATCGACGATGATCATCGCTCTTCTGCTGACGGCCCGTTCGCGTAAGCGGCGGATGGTCGACGCAAGCACGAAATGTGAGAATGCAGCAAACGTTGGTATAGTTCTTCGAATAAGTTCGATATCGAAAGCTTACGTTCGTACAATGGAGCTTCGGTGGCAATCAATTAGTCTCATCCCGACCAACATAGCTGGAAACCGTCAGAGGCTGATGAGCCTATTACACCAGCGCGACAAACCCTAGAACGGTTGCGTGAATGCGAGAGCAGGACGTTGTAAGGTGACGCCACACTACTTGCGCGACGTATCCTTGCGGCGGCCTCGTGCGGCAATGACGCCATCGTCGCTATCCAGCGAAAGTCAGTTTTTGTCGAAAGCGAATTTCATGACCAGATTTCCTGTCGGGGACGTCGGGCTCTTTGAGCTTGGGCGGCATTAGTCGATATGTGTGGAATTGTCGGCATCTTGGGGCGTGGTCCGGTCGTCGGGCAGTTGGTCGCTTCGCTCAAGCGATTGGAATATCGTGGCTACGACTCCGCAGGCCTTGCGACGCTCGAAGGGCTACATATCGAGCTCCGGCGGGCTGAAGGTAAGCTGAGAAACCTTGAGGAGCGGCTGCGGTATTGTCCGCCCGCGGGTCATACCGGTATCGGTCATACCCGCTGGGCGACTCATGGAAAACCGACCGAGAGCAATGCTCATCCGCATGCTACGGAAAATGTCGCGGTCGTTCATAACGGGATCATTGAAAACTTCCGCGAGTTGCGAGCCGAGCTGGAGCGGGATGGGGCCAACTTCCGCTCAGAGACGGACACGGAGGTGGTGGCGCATCTCGTCGAATCTTATCTCAAGAATGGCTACTCGCCGCAGGATGCAGTGCAAGCCTCGCTCCCGCGGCTGCGCGGAGCCTTCGCGCTTGCATTCCTCTTCAAGGCCCACGACGACCTTTTGATCGGTGCGCGCAAGGGATCGCCCCTCGCGATCGGACATGGCAACGGCGAAGTGTATTTGGGGTCGGACGCGATCGCGCTCGCGCCGTTGACGGACACCATTACCTATCTTGAAGACGGCGACTGGGCCGTGCTTACCCGCGCGATCTGCGTGATCTATGGCGCAGACGGCTCCGTCGTCCAGCGGGAGACATCAAAGCCTGGCGTATCGTCACTCCTTGTGGATAAAGAGAACTATCGCCATTTCATGGCCAAGGAAATTCACGAGCAGCCGAGAGTGGCGTGCAAAACACTGGCGCATTATCTTGATACCGCAGGCGAGCGCGTAGCCTTGCCGCTCGCATTGCCGTTCGATTTTAACTCCATTCAGCGCATCTCGATTACCGCGTGCGGAACGGCAAATTATGCCGGTCACATCGCCAAATACTGGTTCGAGCGGTTGGCTCGCTTGCCTGTCGAAATCGATGTCGCCTCCGAGTTCCGCTACAGAGAGGCGCCTTTGCGCCAGGGCGATCTCGTGATCGTCATCTCGCAGTCCGGCGAAACCGCTGACACACTAGCTGCGTTGCGATACGCCAAGAGCCAAGGCCTGCACACAATATCTGTGGTCAACGTCCCGACGTCGACGATTGCGCGCGAGAGCGAATCCATGCTGCCGACGCTGGCGGGGCCAGAAATCGGCGTCGCTTCTACGAAGGCATTCATCTGCCAGCTGATGGTATTGGCGGTGCTTGCCGTCGCAGCAGGAAAAGAGCGCGGTAAGCTGTCAGAGATCCATGAATCGAAGCTCGTGCGCGAGCTCATCGAAGTGCCGCGGTTGATTGCTGCGGCGCTGTTGATCGAGCCGCAGATCGAAAAACTCGCGGGTGATATCGCCAACTCGAGGGACGTGCTCTATCTCGGCCGTGGCACGTCGGCCCCCCTGGCGTTGGAAGGCGCACTCAAGTTGAAGGAAATTTCCTATATCCACTCAGAAGGGTATGCCGCCGGCGAGCTCAAGCACGGACCGATCGCCTTGATCGATGAGGCCATGCCTGTGGTGATGATTGCGCCTTACGACGAGCTCTTCGAGAAGACCGTATCGAATATGCAAGAAGTTGCAGCTCGCGGCGGCAAGATCGTTCTGATCACCGATGCGAAGGGCGCTTTGGAAGCGACGCTAGACACACTCATGACCATTGTGCTGCCGGAGATGGTCGCAAACTTTGCGCCGATGGTCTATGCCATTCCGCTTCAGCTCTTGGCTTACCATGCCGCCATCGTAAGAGGCGCGGACGTAGATCAGCCACGTAATCTCGCCAAATCGGTCACTGTCGAATGAAGCCGCAGTGGTAATATCGGAGCCTCCCGGGCTGTTGGGTTTGCTTTCCGTTGTGTTGGTCGTGGATGACGGAGCCGGACAAGTTCTCGATATAGTTGCATCCGAAGTTGCTTGTAGCTTCTGTCTGGTTGCGCGCTCACGCAATCCTGGTGCGCCGCCCCTGGCTCCGCTGATCGGCCAGACAGGTGAGCTTCGAAGGAGAACGATCCCGGCATCAACAGGTCAATCATAGACCGATTAGCTGGACGAGCAGATTCAATCTTGTTTGGGTCATCATCGTAACCCCTGACTAACGCCGATGGGGGCCAGGCCCCCCTTTCTACAGGGCCAAATCAGCCTGAAGCCGATTCAGAACCGATGCTCGGTATCCTCGCGCCCTTGCCGAAATCGACGAGCAGACCGGCGTAGGGAGCTTCGGGCTCCTCCGCCGCGGCTAGCTCATTAGCAGCGCGTAGGCGCGGCAACTGACTTTTTTCAAAATGCCAGCATGCGCGCCATGTCGGCCAACTTGAGCATGGTGAGCGTCATGCGGAGACCACGCCTGAAGGTTGATCTGGTCGGCTAGGAAGATCTCGCGGAATGGTTTGTCGCGAGGTCACAATGTCCAAGGATAGTCGTAAGGATAGCGATAAGGATAGGCATATACCTATCCTCGAACACGGCGCTGACACGCTGCAGCGTGTCGAGATCATCACCGGGACGGGCCGGCGTCGGCGCTGGTCGACCGATGCAAAGGCGACGATTGTCGCGGAGAGTTTTGCGCCGGGTGCGAGCGTGTCCGCGGTGGCGCGGCGACACGACATCAGTCCAAGCTTGTTGTTCCTGTGGCGTCGCCAGGCCACGCGGTCGCGGTCGCGGAGCACGGGGACAGAGGCATGCCAGTTGGCTTTGTGCCGGTCGCGATCACCGACCGTGGCGGCCCTTGTGAGGAGCATGCGACGATCGAGATCGAGGTCGGCGCGGTTCGCATCCGTGTTAGGGGGACAGTCGACCGGCAGGCACTGTGCGAGGTGCTGGCGGCGGTCGGGACGGCTGGTCGATGATCGGGCTTCGAGCTGGGTTGTCGATCTGGATTGCGACGCAGCCGGTCGATTTCCGCCGCGGCATGGACTCGCTGGCGATGCTGGTGAGCGAGGCCTTTGGAGCCGATCCGTTCTTATGTGTCGGACGAGATTATGTGGCGGAGGCGCCCTAACGCCAGCCAGGGCCGGCCACGGCTGGATTCCTCCGCCACATAATATTTTGTGCCCCTCGTGCGGACGTGGGATCCACCTGCGCCGTTACGCCGGAGGGGCACAATGCTCGAGTCCTATTTTTCGTACCGTGGGGTGCTTAAACGCCTTCGTGACGGGGCGCTCGGCGCCGAGATGGATCGCATCGCGGGGCACTTTTTCTCGCTCGGTTACAAGCAAGCATCCGCTAAGCTTTATCTGAGCCGGATCGCGCGGTTCGGCCGTTTTTCTGCAGCGCATTGCGGTTCACGGCCGATCGGCGAAGCTATCGTCGATAGCTATCTACGCACATTCACCACGGACTCACCGCGGATTGCGGCAGTGTCTGCGCTCCAACACGCGCGACGGGTGGCGCCCGAACGATTCATTGCCTCGACGCCCATTGTAGTCGATGATCCGGATGCTCCGCTTTCGCGCTTCTTTTCTGACCATCTGAGCAGGGTACGAGGCCTTGAGCCAAGGTCCCGCGATGGCGTTCTCTTGGGCGCACGGCGCTTTCTGGATTGGCTCCGCCATCGCCATCCTGGCCAAGACCTCGAGGCGTTGACGGCAGAGCATATCCTTGCCGCTGTCGAGTATCGGCTGTCACTCTCGGCGACCTCCGGCACTCGCACGGCGGCTATCTCTCACATCCGAACGTTTCTCCGCTTTCTGCATTGGGGTGGCCACCACGAGCAGGATCTGGCTCCCGTCATTCCAAGAATGCCATATTGGCGACTGGCCCATTTACCGCCCCGGCTTTCGTGGGATGATGTTCGCCGCGCCATCGATGCGATCGGCAAGGCGACGCCGATAGACCTTCGCGATCGAGCTGTCCTGTTGTTGCTCGCCACCACAGGCATTCGCAACGGCGAGCCACGCGCTCTTCAGCTCCGGGATATCGACTGGCGAGCTGGCGAGGTTTTTGTCCGGCGCACCAAGGGCAAGCGTGACCGAGTGGCTCCGCTCATCGAGGAGACCGGCGCCGCGCTCGCCGACTACGTCCCACGGGCTCGACCGAAGGTCGATAGTCAGCATCTGTTCCTGTCCTTCACGCCGCCCGTGGGACCATTCAAGTACGCGTCGTCTGTTTCGAGGATCGTGCGGAAGCGGTTGCAGCATGGTGGGATCGAACTCGGTCCCGTCGGAGGCGCACATCTCCTGCGCCACAGTCTAGCCACCCAGCTCATGGGGCGACGAAGGCCGATCAACGAGGTCGCCGATCTTCTAGGGCACCGGAGCATCAACACAACGGCGCTGTACGTGACGGTCGCGGCCTCGCAGCTCGCTGAGGTCGCGCTCCCCTTTCCGGGAGGCGCCGCATGACCGCCTTCGCCGCATTCCTCGACGACAAGGTCGAGCGCTACATCGAGCTGCGCCGCTCCCTCGGCTACGCCTTCAACAAGCAAGCCGGCACGCTGCGGGCTTTCGTTCGCTACGTCGAGCGATCTCAGCTGGGTGCGCCCGCCACCCGGACGATGGCGCTGGACTTCGTCCTGTCGTTCGGTGGCGCCGCCAACAGCCGCGCGGTCCGTCACGGCGTGCTCCGCCGATTCTACGGGTATCTGGTCGTCTACGCCCCCAGACCGAGGTCTTGGAGCGCAAAGCTTTCCCGCGGTCCAGGGCGATTCCGCCGCCGCGCATCCTAAGTGAGGCTGAGCTGACGTCGCCTATCGACGCATGCAACTTCATTTCGCCAGGGAACCCTCTCAGGGGCCGCACGATGGCGACGCTAATCGGATTGTTGGCCAGCACGGGGTTACGATCGGGCGAAGTGGTCAGCCTTGATCGCGGCGACGTCGATCTGACCAATGGGGTCGTCCTTGTCGGTAAAACCAAGTTCTGTAAGACCGCCTGATTCCTGTTCACCCAACGACCCAGGCAGCTCTTCATCGATACGCCCGTGAGCGCGACACCGTGTTTCCCAGGCCCAAAGGCGAGGCCTTCTTCCTCAGCTCGCGAGGCTGCCGTCTGTCGGCGACCGGCCTGCAAAGCAACTTCGCTAAGGCCCGCAAGCTCGCGGGTCTTGACAATGGCAAGCCTCTGCGACCGCACGATCTTCGGGCCGGTTCGCGGTGACCAGGCTCAGGCTGTGGCACCAACGGCGCGCAGACGTTCAAGCACTGCTGCCCTTAGCCTCCTCCTCAAGTCCTGCAAATCGATGGACGCCTTTGTCATCTCGTCCTTGCCTTCCTTACGTTGGAGACGTCACAAATGGCAGGGCGCCTTTGCTCCACGGACATTACTCCGCTTCCTCGCTACTCCGAACCCAGCCGCCAACCTCTCGCCTTCGGCCGATTTCCCGGTGTCGCCAGTTATACGGCCTACCTTTCTCCGTCGATTTCTCGCCGGGACGAGGAGGGTTTCTCCAGTTGCTCAGCATGTCCTTGTCACCGTGCCGTCGCTTCTACCCCGCCGAGATAAACAGCCGTATCGGTCAGTGTTCGGCTGTTCACGCTGCCTTCGCCCCGCGGCTGCGGGCTCGGCCCTCGGATTTGATCATTTCGAGGCCACAACGCGTTCACTGTTGTTACAGCCCGATGACTCGTGGATCCCCCTCTAGGAGACCTTGTCGATAGGCTTCAGAAGTTCTGTTTCCATCTCCTCTGCTATTCAAACTACGGGGCTCTGACTTCTACCCCGGCAGGACTATCTCCTGCTGAACATGCCAGCTTTACCTGGACACACAACCGCGGCCGATCTTCGTCGGGGTCCACAGCGAGCGCCTGACGCGTTTCGGCGCGACACACATCGTGCGGCGTGCCGCCTCCCAGTCCGGGTCCACGACGCCAAGCTTGGAGGGCAAGCCGATATCGCCGCACATCTTCCGGCATTCCCTCGCCATGAAGCTTCTCCGGTCAGGCGTGGACCTCCTGACGATCCAGGCCTGGCTTGGCCATGCTCAGGTCGCCACAACCCACCGATACGCCGCTGCGGATGTCGAGATGATGCGCCGGGGACTCGAGAAGGCGGGCGTCTCAGGCAACCGCAGCGCGCGCTTCCGGCCGAACAACACCATCCTGCAACTGCTGGCCAACATCTGATTATTATGTGGCGGAGAAGCCCTGGGTGGCCGGCCCTGGCTGGCGTTCGGGCGCCTCCGCCACATAATCTCGTCCGACACATAAGTGCGGGTCTCGCTTGAGGGCTTCCTGCACCAGCAAGCCCAATGAGTTCACGCCGCGACGCATATCGGTGTGACCGGTCGCAATCCACACCCGCAAGCCCGACGCAATGGGGATCACCGTAGGCGCCCATCTGCCAGCGCCGCCACGGCGGCTTTCAGCGTCGCCGCGTCGACCGCACCCGTGATCCGCATCCGAGTTCCGCTCGCAAACTCGATCTCGATCGCCCCGCCGCTGCTGGCCGGCGCGACTGGACAAGGCGTCGGCTCCGCGACCACCATCGCCGGTACGAAGCCAGGTTGATCGGCGGCATCCTTGGGCTCAGGTCGAAACGACCGTCGCCATCGCAGCAGCAATGAGCGCGAAACGCCATACCGCCGCGCTGTCGCCGCGACCTGGCGCGACGCCTGTAAGCTCTCCAGGACGATCTTGAGCTTCTCGTCCTCGGACCAGCGCCGCCGCCGGCCCGTGTCCACCACCTCAAGCCGCTCGACTTGGGCACTGCGCCTATCACTGTCCATAAGGACAGTTCTCAACAACGCGCCTCATTCGGCAAGGCGCCCTTCACCGGTCTTCACCGGCTTTCAATTACCCACATCTTCTGGCGGGCTTGCCCAATGTGAATCGGGCGTGATTCTGTCCATGACGCCGAATCACTGGGGCGTCATGGATGAATGTTGGATCGGAGCCCGGCGCGGCCGGCTGGCAAGATGCCGAGTCGGCTGCAGCGAGTCTTCCGGATAAGCGTTTGCAACGTCGTTTACGGCGGTTCCTGGAGCAGCTTTCCGCCGCACCGGGTAAGCCTGTTCCAGCGGCCTGTGGCGATTGGGCTGCGACGAAGGCGGCCTATCGATTTTTCGATAATCCGCGCGTCACCGAACACGGCGTGATGGTGGGACATTTCGCTGCGACTGCAGCGCGTTTCAAAGCCAGCGAAGGGCCTGTCCTGATCCTTCAGGACACGACCGAGTTCATCTACAGTCGCGAGTCGCCCGGCAAGATCGGGTACACGAAGACCATCAACGCTGGGCGCTATAAGGCCGGACAACCCACCACCCACACTTGTGCGGTGTGTTGATGCATTCGAGTCTGGTCGCCACCACCAGCGGGACTCCGCTCGGCCTGTCGGCGGTGAAGTTCTGGACCCGCAGCAAATTCAAAGGAACGGCCGCGCTCAGGCGGCTCGTGAACCAAACGCGCGTGCCGATCGAGACCAAGGAAAGCTATCGCTGGCTCGAGAATCTGCGCCAGTCCATCGCGCTTATGGGCTCGCCCGAGCGTTGCGTGCACGTGGGCGACCGGGAAAGCGATATCTACGAACTCTTTTGCCTGGCGCAGGATCTCGGTACGCGGTTTCTTGTGCGCGTTCAGACCAATCGGCTGGCCGAGCCACCACCGGAAGCCGCGCCGACGGATGCGGCCCATCGTGTCTTCGCCCAACTCGCCGCGGTCCCTTGGTCTGGTCGCCACCAGGTCGCGATTGGCGGTGAAGATGGCGAAACTGCTTGCTTGCAGATCAAGTTCGCCTCGGTGAAGACATTGCCGCCTGTCGGCAAGCAAAAGCGCTACGCGCCGCAAACCCTCGTCTACATTCATGCCATGGAGGTTGACCCACCTTCGGATCGCGATCCGATCGACTGGAAGCTTGTGACCAATCTGCCCATCGACGATCTCGCAGCCGCTGTCGAAAAGCTCGACTGGTACGCCTTGCGCTGGAAGGTCGAGGTCTTCCACAAGATCATGAAATCTGGTTGCCGCGCCGAGGATGCGAGATTGCAGACTGCCGAGCGGCTGGTGAAGCTGCTCGCCCTCATCACTGTCGTCAGCTGGCGCATCTTTTGGATCACCATGTCCGCGCGCGCTCAACCGGATGCGAGACCTGAGACTGTCCTCACCCCTGCCGAGATAGAAACACTCGACCGCATCGATGCGGCGCGTTCCAGACCGCGCATCGTTCGCCGAACGCTCGAAACTTACCTTTTGCAGATCGCCATGCTCGGCGGTTATCTCGCTCGCACACGCGACCATCCCCCAGGAAACATCGTCGTCTGGCGTGGTCTGACCAAATTCCAAGATGTCGCCTTCGGCATCGCTATCGGTTCAATCCGAAGATGTGGGTAATTGAAAGCTTCACCGGACGGATACCAACGAACTTGCGGGCGCCATCGCTTAGCGGCTCCTTGTTGAGCCGAACAGCCGCGGCCCCTTCCTGTTTATGAACAGCGTCATCACGTTGCGGGCTGATTGCGGCGAGGTGATAGTGCAGAAAAAATCGGAGGTGACTGCCGACCCCTCAGGGGCCGCTCGTCGTTATAATGTCTGCCGATGTCTCCACTTTCTTTCTGGCAAGGCACAGGAACGAATAAGCATTGACGCATTCGGCCCCTGCTCTGAGTCTAACGCGCACCAGGATGTATGACACCGAACTTCGCAATTACAATTAATCGACTACTCAAGATCGGCCCGTGGTCAGGCTTCACCCGCCCTGAATGGCAACGCAGAGCCACTGAGTTTGGTCGCGTTCCATGCCAAGCCGCACCGCATCGAAAAGATCCTGATCACGGAAACGCCTCAAGAAAGCAACGAGTAAACCCTTGCTCGTGCTTCAGGTGGATGATCCGATCGAACCTGGCGCGAAACAGGTCGCCTTCCCCCGTCGTTTCCGGCTTCTTCGGGCGCATCGCGCGCCTCCGCTACGAAGGAATCACGGCTGGCTATTCTGCAGGCTTTCCGGCCTTCCGCCGTGAAAAGCTTGCAGTCTCGTATCGCAGCGGGGCCAAAAACCGACTCTCACTCAACGGCTTGGACACTTCTTCACGGACGCACTTATGAAGACGCCCCGGCGAGCGCGGCGCCGGACTGCGCGCCTCGCCCTGTCGTTTCACCGAATTTAGTCCTCCCTTTATTTGCCCGCGTCAGCTTACGGACAGCTAAGCTGCTTATCAGCGGAGTCAGGTCTAACGACCTGAACACAATGCAACATCCATAGGAGTGTGGTCGTCATGTACGGTCGAATTAACAATTGGTCGGATGTTCCATCCGATGATGAATATAATCGGGCAAGCTCCCCGGAGCACGGGAATGCCGACGACTTCGCGGACGCATTCTCTAGAATGCGATTGCAGGATTCCGACGCCAGCTCATCCTCGGGTCCAAGTTATTACAACAATCCAAGACCTCCTATTATCGAGATCAACCAAGAGAGATTCCGGCGAGAGGTGAGGACTTTTCATGGCGAAGAAATCGATCATATCGCCAACAATCCACAGGAATACTCACAATTTGTATCCGAAAGGGCTAGGCGCACGGCGGACGTCGCTAGGGATTTTGGCATCCGAAGAGATTCGGACGCCGCCCGATATTACAGCTACCAACTCGGAAATAGGAGCGTCGGTCTCCAAAGAACGGAAGGCGGATTTCCTATGACTGACTTCAACAGCCAAGGCTGGCGAGAACAGTTTCCCGGTCGAACTGACGTCACGTCCATCGTGGATTTCCAGGTTGCTCATCCGCTCGTTTCGAATGCCGGCGATATTCTGCTCGAGCATCAACTTCGGCAAGACGGCGAACGGCCTCTGGTGAACTGGCGTCCTGCGAATGACGATGCGAGAACCCGTGCAGAACAAATGGGCTTCGTCCATGTGGACCGAGACGATATGGTACTTGACCCAACCCGGTCCGGACCCTGGAGCTACAGGGATGGTGAATGGCAGCGTGATACCCAGCATTCGACGTATCTCTCCAAATACGCCAGCGATACTGAATCATCGTCAGAGTCCGACTCGGATGGAGACTTTATGTGACGTGAGATCTCCACCAATCCATGAACGAGGTGGACTAGGAGCGCAGACCAACCGACATCTGCGGCTTACGATCAAGACCTAGGATCGAACCCGGGTAGCGTTATGATATCGCTGCGTGAAGGTTAGGCAGCTTGCTGATCGGTGGGCTCGTCGGCTTGGCGCGGGAGCTTCCATTCCCAGGGCAGCAATTCGTGCAGACGCGAAGCGGGAAGGTCGGCGATGGCTCGGACTGCAAGCGTGTGCCGATGCGACCTGTGGATCAGCCGGTACGACGTGGTTGATCATTATCAAGAGGCGTTCGTCACTCATGCGGAGTTGTTGTAGAATTACTCTGCATGAGTGGTTTGCCTTCCGATCCAGCAATGCTCCGACAAACCGTGATGGGGCTATCGTCACGGCTTGCAGCGTTGTCGGAGGAATGCAGCACGCTGGCAACCGAGCGTGATGCAGCGATCGCTCACCGCGACGCTGCGATCCAGGAGAACGACAAGCTCCTGATGATCCTGTCCCAGTACAAGCGCGCGATCTTCGGTGCGCGCTCCGAGACACTCGATATCGGACAGCTGTCTCTCTTCACCATCAGCGCACAGGCGGCTCGTGCCGCCGCCAACGACGATGTGATCGGAGGCGGGCTGCCTGACGGAGCGGAGGGCCGTGGAAAAGCGACCGGCGCGACGCAACCGCGGGAAGCTTCCGGAGCATTTGCCGCGCATCGATGTCGTGATCGATATCGAGAGCCACAGCTGCCCCTGCTGCGGCGAGCAGCTGCACAAGATCGGGGAGACCGCCAAGGAAGCCTTCGACGTCATTCCGATGCAGTACCGGATCAAGCGCATCGTGCGTCCGCGGTACGGCTGCCGGGGCTGCCGCCAGTATGTGGTACAGGCACCCGCGACCCAGGCGATTGACGGTGGAATGGTGACGGAAGCCTTGCTGGCCCACGTCGCGGTGACGAAATATGGCTACCAGCTGCCGCTGTATCGCCAGGAACAGATGTTTGCCGCCCAAGGCGTCACGCTCGACCGGCAAACACTGGCCTCGTGGATGGGCCGCCTCGCCTCGTGGCTGAAGCCGCTTCACGCGCTGTTGCACCACGCGGTGATGTCCTACCCGCGGCTGTTTGCCGACGAGACGCCGCTGCCAGTCCTCGATCCCGGCCGTGGCAGAACCAAAGTCTGCCAGTTCTGGGCGATCGCCACCGATGACCGCCCATGGGGCGGCCCGGCGCCGCCGGCGGTGATCTACGTGTTCGCCGAGGATCGCAAGGCGATCCGCGCCAAGCGGCTGTTCGGGGAGTACCGCGGCATCCTGCAGGTCGACGTGTGTGGACGCCCCAGTGAATGCAAGCAAAATATAACTTCGGAACAGGCATGTGGTCGGGTGCTGACGTGTGTCCGGCCTCGTAATGCGACCTCGACACGTCGCGGGCCCTTATGGAATGCGTGGATTGGATCCAATTCGGCTACGCGTGCTCGCTGGCACTCATCGACCTGTTGATTCTTCCAATCCCAGTCCCTGACCGATTGCCCATAACCCTCCGTTAGACCTTACCACATTCCCGACGTCTCTCCGCTTCTGGCCTTGCGTTAAGCAACGCCAGACGCTGGAGCCTGGTAAGCGCCACCGCGGACCATCAAGGCCCAGGCGATACGCGCCATTTTGTTCGCTAGAGCGACCGCGATTAGCTTTGGAGGCTTCTTCGAGAGCATTCTTGCCAGCCAGGATCCTGCTGGCGGTCCATAGCGTCTTGCCCATCGCACAACGGCGGTCGCACCAAGCACAAGGAGGCGTCGCAGATCTCGCCGGCCCATCCTGGAGATCTTGCCGAGCCTATCCTTGCCTCCGGAAGAATTCTGCTTAGGCGTGAGACCAATCCAGGCCGCAAAATCGCGCCCCTTCGCACCCGCTGCAGTGCGGCTTCCGCTGCAAGGCGCTCACCAGCAATTCCGGCACCCACGAACAACGCCTCGATCTTCCGAAGCTTCTCGCGCAGCTGCGACTCGCTGGTCATTCTGATCCCCGTTGCCCGCTCCGAACCGGGATCAACCCATCATCGCGCGCCAGCGGCGTCAATCATCCCGACCGCGCCATCCAGAGCACTCCGCGCATGTCAAGCCCGGGAACCGGTGATCCTCTCGTGACGCTCACTGAGCATGCGCTTCGACCCGTCGGGATTGCCTAGGATTAACGTCCCAGTGTCTCCGTTGAATCCTGCGTAGCTGCGGCCCATTCGATCCGACTTGGGTTTCACGCGCCCTGCGGTCCGCCCACCCGCTACGCGTCATCAAAGGATTGTTCGAAACCGGACATTCCCGCGCAGCGTATTGAAGGCCTCGGATCAGGTGCGGGCGGCTGGTCGCGACGAAAGGAGCGGCGTTCCGGCTGTATCTGCGGCGGGCGAGGGTCGTGGGCGATTATCTGCCCGGGGACAGCCGATCGGTTCGTATACCAGGATCGACCCAGCGCTGCGGCGATGCGGGATTTAGCTCGACTGGTAAATCCGGTTGGTTGGGCGGACCAACGGGCGCTTATCGCTGAGCCGCAGATCGGATCGACCAGAAGAACAGCCCTCATTCTCGGCATGGGAATTGCTGGCCCGCTCCTCGAACAAGCCGCTGCCCGCACATGTCTGGTCGTACGACGCCGCAGGAGAACCCTCTCCATTTCTGTCACTGCAACGCTCGCTTCCGGAATAGGACTGTGCAGCCGGCCGCAACCCCTGCAACGCAATCATGGTGAGTTGGCTTGCCTTGCTAGGCGCCCTTCCGACCCACCAGGGAGGAACGAAATGAGTGAGCGGAATGTGGCCGAAATCGATCTTCACAACCTACACGTCTTGGATCCGCTGATTGGGAAATGTCAGCAGTTGGTAAGGGAAGTGGCAATTCCCTACCAATGGGAGGTGCTGAACGATCGCAATCCCGAGGCGATACCGAGCCACGCGGTGGAGAACTTCCGCATCGCCGCAGGAGATGCGAGAGGCGAGTTCCATGGAACGGTTTTTCAGGACAGTGACGTCGCAAAATGGCTAGAGGCGGTTGCTTGGTCACTATGCCAGGCACCCAATCCAGAGTTGGAGAAGGCTGCCGACGAGCTGATTGAATTGATTGCGACCGCCCAATGTAGCGATGGCTATCTTAACACCTATTTCATACTGAACGCGCCTCGGGAGCGCTGGAGCAACCTAGCGGAGTGCCACGAGCTTTACTGCGCCGGCCATTTGATTGAAGCGGGTGTCGCTTTCTTTCAGGCGACTGGCAAACGGCGATTGCTCGAGGTTGGTTGCAGACTTGCTGACCACGTCGACACGGTTTTCGGCCCGGAACGCGATCAGCTACATGGCTACGATGGCCACCCGGAAATTGAACTTGCGTTGGCGCGCCTCTACGAAGTGACGCATGAGCAGCGATATCTCACGCTAGCCAATTTTTTCGTGGAGCAACGCGGCTCGGAGCCACATTTTTACGACATTGAGTACGAGAAGCGCCGGCAATCCTGTGCCACCGAATCAGGCGGCCTGCCCTGGATGTTAAAAAACAAAGCATATAGCCAAGCGCATTTGCCACTTTCCAAGCAGCGGACTGCCACCGGCCATGCGGTTCGCTTTGTATACCTCATGACTGGGGTAGCGCATCTTGCGCGTCTGCGTCAGAACGATCAGCAACGTCAGACTTGCCTACGGCTGTGGCAAAACATGGTGCGGCGCCAGATCTATATCACCGGAGCCATCGGCTCGCAAAGCGCGGGCGAAGCGTTTAGCTGCGATTACGATCTGCCGAACGATACGGCGTACGCGGAAAGTTGCGCGTCCATTGGCCTAATGATGTTCGCGCGTCGTATGCTGGAGATGGAGCTGGATGGTCAATATGCCGACGTGATGGAGCGCGCGCTCTACAATACCGTTCTCGGCAGTATCGCGTTCGACGGTCGTCATTATTTCTATGTTAACCCGCTCGAAATGCATCCCAAAACGCTGAGGTCCAATGGCATTTATAATCATGTCTCGCCGGTGCGAAGGCCCTGGTTTGGCTGCGCATGCTGTCCACCGAACATCGCACGGCTTTTCGCATCGATTGGTCATTATATCTATACGCTCCGCGCCGATGCGCTCTATGTAAATCTCTACGTCGGCAATAGGGTGGAAATGTCGGTCGGCGGGGCTAAGCTGCGACTGCTCATGAACGGCAACTATCCCTGGAAAGACGAGGTGGAGATCGCCGTCGAATCCGCACTGCCAATTTCTCACACGCTCGCTCTGCGCCTACCACAATGGTGCAGCGCGCCGGCGGCGAGCCTGAACGGAGAACGTATCAATTGCGAGCCGCGAAATGGCTATTTGCACATCCACCGGACATGGAGGCAGGGAGATCGCGTCAAACTATTGCTGCCGATGCAAGTGCGTCGCGTCTACGGCCATCCGCAAGTTCGCAATTTGGCCGGCAAGGTGGCCATAGAGCGTGGCCCGTTAGTTTATTGCCTTGAGGAAGTCGACAACGGGACCGAGTTACACAACGTTTGGCTTCATGCAGACAGCCAGTTTTCGCTTGTCGACGGAACTGGTCTCTTCAAGGGCAAGATTTTGCTGCAGGCTGACGGAGTGCGACTGCAACACACGCAATCCGAAGAAACGGCACTTTATCACTACGACAGGGTGCCTGGACAGCTAGAACCGCAGCGGTTGACATTCATTCCGTGGTTCAGCTGGGCTAACCGCGGCGAAGGCGAAATGCGGATTTGGATAAATGAGCGCTGACGCTGACAAAGGGCGCGCTTCCACGAGCCGCAGTTAGATAGGCGATATCGCCGGTCAAAGCCTGGACATCGTCAATCTATTTAAGACGACCCGCTTACGACCTGCACTGAACCATCGAAACGAAGAACAGGATATGAGGCGGTGCGGTGGGAGTTTGGAAAGCCAACGATCCGCTTGGAGTCAGCAGGCCAACATCGAACGATCCAATTGTTCGTGAAGAGGCATTCTGGGACTTGCTCGCGGCCTCATCAAACCTACTGAGCGCCAATGGCTTGAGCGTACGCCGTGCTCGTTTGGAAGCAAGCACGGTGACAAGCCAGAGTGAAGTACGATTAGCGGGATCCACGCCAGGTTTTCGTAAGCCAGGCTGCCTATCAGCTCCACACGGCCTAACAGGCCTTTGACCAAGTGCAGAAATCTATGCCCGACGGGAGCACCAATCGCCATGTATAATCGCATCAACGGCTCGTACTACTACCAATCACCGCCCTTTGCCGAAGCTGACGAGCAAGCGGATGCAAACAGCTTTGCGGATGCGTTCACCAACATGCTGTTGGGCGAATCTGGGTCAAGCGGCAGCTCATCATCAGCAACAAGACCGTATTCGCTGGTTTCAACTCCTCCTGTGATAGAATTCAAAGATCGCAGATCATTCCGGGAAGCCGCGAAGCCCTATCATGGCGACGAAGTCAAGTACCTCGCCGATAACCCGCAAGAGTGCTCCGACTTCGTGTCCGCTAGAGCAAGGCGAACTGCAGAAGTTGCCGAAGACTATGGAACAACCCGAGATTCCGACGACGCGCGATACTTCAGCTACCAGTTGGGGAACAAGAGTGTCGGACTTCTAAGAATGGAGGGCGGCGACAGCATGACGGAGTTCGACGTCAAGAGATGGCAGCAGCTATTTCCTGGGCGAACTGGGACTACATCAACTGTGGACCTTCAAGTCGTTCATCCGCTTGTCGAGAACGCCGGCGATATCTTGCTTGAGCACCAGCTCCGAATGGACGGCGAAAGGCCATTGCTCAATTTGCGTCCGGCTAATCCAGAAGCAAGAGCCCGTGCGGCAAAGATGGGGTTCGTCGAGGTTGATGAAGACAACATGGTTCTCGACCCAGAAAAGTCGGCCAATTGGATAAGGAACAGTGATGGTGAATGGCAGCGGAAAGGCACCACTGGCCGGTACCTTTCAAAAGCTGACGACAGTGACGGTAGCGATGACGAGAATGCAGTAAGCTCGTCAACGTACGACTACGAGGACGATTTCATGTGGCGAGAGGATCTTACATAAGATCGTCATCTAGACTATTTAGCGCCGCTCTTCGGAAAATCTTGCGTTAGTAAGCGGCCTATTGCGGCCGCAGCCCGTAGAGAGCCTGCTGGCTTCGAGTCCGTCGAGAGTGCAGCCGCGTCGCCGGGTTTAGTGCCTACTGAGCAGCCGATCCGATGCGCAATGGAATGGCTCGCATCCGGTGATGGGCTGCGTCGGATCAGACCAAGATCCGCCTGGCCGCCGTTAGGCTGCCGGGCGTTTCGCATGAGTATCTGGGCGGCTTGGCTGTGCTTGTACACCATCTAACATGGGCAGGAGTTGGGGAGGGTCGAAGAGGCCACCATAAGGGGTGGTCTGAAGAAAAGCGCGGAGCGATGCCAGGCACCATAGACAAGCAGGGCAAAAATATGCCGACTGGCGCCGTAGCCGAAGGAGCTCGCGCAGAGCTTTCGCGCGCCAATCAATGTCACCCAAAACACGCATGATTTCTCACGATGGCCCCACAGAGAGCTTCTGAGTTGAACGAAGCTCTTTTGTTGCGCCAGGCGGTATGTCGCAATCGCATTTAGCTGCTACGAATCTGAGCGAAGAAGCGCTTGAGCTTGTCGAATAACTTCTGCGCAAGGTCACCTGAAGTGCCAAAAAGCAGAGACGAGCGGCGTCTAGAGGTGCCAAGTATACCGACTCTTGGTGGCAACGTCGTTCTGAGCGGCCTGATGCCTGGTGGACAGCTCACGGGCCAAGAAGGCAATACGACCTCGACTGCCGCTGGTGCCACCTGATTTCGGAGAGCCCGCTTCAATAAGATCGCGCCGAGCTCGCGACCGGATCTCAACATTCAGGGCTGAAATGACTCGCCGCCGGCTGTTCGTTTCAAGTGCGTCCTCCGTTGCGGTTTTCCTTCAGTGCGGCATCGAGGTGCTCGATCAGTGCATGTCCGGCGAAGGGCTTGGCCAAGAAGCCAATCGCTCCTGCGCTCAAGGCTGAGGCGCGCACGCGGTCGTTCGGGAAGGCAGTAATGAAAATGAACGGCACCCCGTAACCGCGAGTCCGCATTTCCGCCAGCAGGTCCAAGCCGCTCATAACCGGCATCTGCACGTCCGTAATTACGCAAGAGGTCTCGTTCAACCGCGGCGATGTCAAAAAATCCTCCGCCGATGTAAATGTTTGAACGATGTAGCCGCGCGATTTCAATAGGTTCTCCGTCGACGCACGGACAGATGCGTCGTCGTCAACGACAGAAATCAAAGGCGTGGACAAGACAATCCCTCCTGGCGCGGGAATAACGGTTGCCGAGGCATTAGCGACCCTGGGCGAAAAGTGGGCTCGAGTGACGAAATTGTAAAATCATACTTAGGTTTGTTCAGGACGATTTGGCGCCGATCCCTAGAGTCTCAGCCGTTCTGATCAGATCGGCCAGCGAGCGGGCACGCATCTTTCTCATTACGTGTCCCCGGTAGATCTTGACCGTAATCTCGGCGAGCCCAAGCTCAGCGGCTACCTGCTTGTTCATCAGGCCGGCAGCGACCAGCTTCATCACCGCTTGTTCGCGCGGGCTTAGGGTCTCAAATAGGGACTGCAGCTTCGCGACGGTTTGCTGGGCCTCCCGTCTTTTGCGGTCGCGCTCGGTCGCAGCGATCACCGCGTCAAGCAATTCCTGATCGCGAAACGGTTTGGTAAGAAAATCGACCGCGCCTCCTTTCATCGCCCTGACGGTCATGGGAATGTCGCCATGGCCGGTAATGAAAATGATCGGAATATGTATGTTCAACTTCGCCAGCTCAGTTTGGAACTCCAGGCCGCTCAAGCCTGGGAGCCGGACATCAAGAACCAGACAGCTAACAACATCCGGAAGTGCGCTCTGCAGCATTTCGCGGGCCGATCCAAATGCAGCGACGTCCAAGCCTACCGATCGAAAAAGGTTGATGAGCGACCGACGCATGGAGATGTCGTCCTCGACGACGAAGACGGTCGCCGTTGTCGAGGCCTCGGGTTTGCTGGTTGGCGAGCGTCGCGTCACGAGACGACCTCCTCATGCAACGGCAGGGCAAACTGGAAGGTCGCGCCCGGCGGCTGCTTGCGCACCACTGACAGCCGTCCTCCGTGAGCTTCAACGATCGACCGGCAGATCGAAAGACCCATTCCAAGGCCGCTGGACTTCGTGGTGAAGAAAGGATCTAGCACGCGGTCAGTATCATTCTCGGCGATCCCGACGCCCCAATCTGTCACGGCCACCTGCACATGCCCCATATCGTCCATAGATGACTGAATCAGCAACTCACGCGTCCGGTCCGTGACTGCGTCCATGGCTTCGATCCCGTTCATCACCAGATTGATCATCACTTGTTGCAGCTGAATCCGGTCACCGAGAATCATAGGCAGCGCTGCCGTCAGCTCGGTTTTTAACGCCACCTGGTGGCTCACCAGCTCTCGTGTCACCAGCGCAATGACGTCCCCAACGACCTCATTGATATCGAGCGGCACCATCTCGATCTCGCCCTTCTTCGCAAGAGCGCGTGCGCGACGGATCACTTCGCTTGCCCGTATTGCGTCATCGATGATCCACTCAACCGAAGAGCGCGCCGCGCAAAGATCAGGAGTTTCGCGGCCCATCCAACCGAGGCACGCATCGGCGTTGTTGATAATAGCAGCGAGTGGTTGGTTGATTTCATGGGCAATGGAGGTTGTCAGCTCTCCTAACGTCGTCACACGTGTCACATGCGCAAGTTCCGCCTGTGCCTTCCGCAACTGTTGTTCGGCTTGATCTGCGCGAATAATAGCAGTGATGTCGGTGCTGACGCCGCGGTAGCCAAGGAACTTGCCGTTCGCATCAAAAAAGGGCTTGCCGCTCGTCCGAACGTAGATCGGAGATCCGGTCCGGTTGACAGTACGGTAGACCAGATCCCGGAACGGCAGATGCGCCTCCAGTGTGGCCCGGTGCTGCCGCCACTTCTCAGGTTCCTCTTCCACATCGCACGCAATGTCCCAGCGGAGCAGACCCATCAATCCTGTCGCTAAGATTCCCGCAGCGCTGGTGTGCTCGGACAAGCGCGTAACCTGGTGATCCGGCCCAGTCTCCCAGAGCCAATCGGAAGCCGTCTCAGCGTAATCGCGAAAGCGTTGCTCGCTTTCGCGCAGCGCAGCCAGTGTTTTTTCCAAGCGCTCTCTGGCGGCGTATTGCTCGGTCACATCCATATGCGTTCCGATCAGTTCGCTCACGCAACCATCGTTGCCGACCACGATATGCGCAACGGAGTGTATGCGCCTCATCCCGCCGTCTTTCAGAAGGATTCGAAAATCATACTCGAAGCGATCTTCCTTGAGCTCGATAGCCTGGCGCTGCACCTCCTGGAGCCCGGGGAGATCGTCTGGATGGATGCGCGAGCGAATGGTCTCTATTGATACAGTCTCTTGCGGATCGAACTCAAACAGACGATCAACCTCGGTGGAGCGATACACAAAATCGAGCCCATGAACGTCCCAGGACCAACTGCCCGTGTGACTGAGATGCTGGGCTTCGGCGAGATAGGCCTCACTGCGGCGCAGCTTCTGCTCTGCTTGCCGCTCCGCGGTAACATTCGTCGCTGCTCCGACAAACTCAATATCACCGCTGGCTGTTCTCGTGGCTCGTGCCCGCGCATGGATGTGCTTCACCGAGCCGTCCGGCAGCAGCAGCCGGTATTCATGTTCGAAATCCTTCGGATCTCGCATCGCCCGATCAATGACCTCTTGAACCGAAGCCCTATCATCTGGATGGGTGCGCTCGACGACGAGGTGCGGCGACGGAACGGTCTGCGGGTCCAACTCAAATATTCGAAACGTCTCCTTTGACCAGAAGACCTCGCCGGTGACGACGTTCCAGCCGAAGCTGCCCGTATTGCTCAGCTCCTGCGCCTGGGCCAAATGTGCTTCGCTCCGCTGCAGGGCAGACTCGGTCCGCTTCCGTGCCGTGATATCTTCGCAGGATATCAGAACAATGGGCCGGTCATCAGCCCAGAGCATGGCTTTGGCATTTTCACGTACCCACAGTACCGAGCCATCGTTCCTGACTTTCCGGGCCTCCCAGGTCCGCGATTGACCGATATCTTCAAGGCAGGCGCGAATGCATTCGCGAGCTAACTCGCGATCCTCCTCCAAAAAGACTCCCAGGATGGAATGGCCGATCAGTTCGGAACGCGCATAGCCGAGCTGTGCCGCGCCGAACGTATTGGTATTGAGGACGGTACCGGCTTCGTCGACCATGACGTACATGGCCGGATTGTGTTCAAAGATTGCTTGCCAGCGTTTCTCGCGGTCCTCCAAATCGGCCGCGCTGATCCGGAGTTTGGCTGCGGCCTCACGCGCGGCTTGGCTTTCCTGGCGGACTTTTCCGATCAGGTGCGTTCCGATGATCGAGACAATGAAGAACGCAACGACCACCGGAAGATCTTGTGGGTCATCGATCCGCAGACTGAACGCTGGCGGCGCAAAGTAGTAAGCCAGAGCTACGATGGCCACGACACAAAGCGCGGATGACGCGATGAGGCTGCCCATCAACGAAAACAGCAATACGACTAACAAATAGGCGAACGCCGTCGCAGCGAATTGCGCGTGAAGGTACAAGCAAGCCAGCGTTACCACGGCCAACGTTATGCTGCCGAAGGTAAACTGAGGAGCTGAAACTTTGAAACTGCTGATCTGGCTACGTATTTTCATACCGTCCGGCCTTTTCTCCGGCGGGAGAGCTATAACATTTTAGGCAAAAATGGGGCAATCCTTTCGCTGCCGACAGACGTTCGTGAGCGGGTCCGGGATTGAATGCCTTCCATTGAACTCAGCACGCGCCGAAGGAAGACGCATTACAAACGTACGTATAGTTGTCCTAAACCTTTCAATATTCCGCGCTGACCTCTGTACAATCGAGGCTGGGTTGTCTGCTTTCCTCCGCCGCCGGTGACCTCGGGGCAGGCATTCGAGCCTGCGGCCGAGGACCGCCGCCGCGACCCAGTGGCACCCACGACGAGGACAAGGACTTCAGTTCAGCCAGGACGTCGCGGCCGAAAAAGCAGGCCCCTCGTCGAACCCGGAAAGGCAAGGTGCAAGCTGCGGGACCACGCATCTCGCGATCGATCATGCGGAAGGGAGCGCAATGTAATGCGCCGAGATAGCAAGGCGAAGTTATGCAACTGCTATCTATGCCTCGCGGCCATGTCCGCCCAGGCTCGGTGCCGACGAGACGTCAGCCGGAATCGAGAGCGCGTATATGACGCCGAGCCGACACTTGCTTCTGCGAGCTGCCTCGTCTCAGTCAAGGTGCCAATCTAGTCCACGCTGATCACATCCATCGCGATCTGATACGCACGGTAGTACTGAGTTGCACGGAAGACGCTACCGCCTCGTCGGCCGGGCGAGGCAAGTGTGTTGACCACGCACATGGGCATTTGTGGGCAGGCCAACACCTTGGTCCGTCACGCTGGATACGTTCTTTCGCAGTCTTACTGTCTGGCTCGGCAATGTTGCACAGGCGCTCGGCTGGCCAAGAGCCTTGACCTTGAAAGACCACGCTTGAAATGACTTTCTAAAATTGCAGCTCCTTTCTCGCGTGCGGTAACCTTCACAGGCTACTGCCGGGGCGCGACGCGGAGCAAGAGCTGCGTTCTGGGGATGCCGTGGGAGAAAGCTCCGATTCGCAGCTCAAGCGCTGTGCCGACCTTGAACTACGAAGAATCGTGAATGCGGTTGCGCTTGGATTCGACGCGTCTTGCAATGACGGCGACCACGATCCGGGGCCTACCTCCTTGTGTCGACAGTGGTGGGCCGGTTGAGCCGAGCGTCCAGCGTCGCGTGCTCTAGCTCGCCTTCCCACCAGGATACGAACACGGCTGCAATGCCATTGCCAGTGATGTTGGTAAGGGCGCGTACCTCGCTCATGAACTTGTCGATCGAGAACACGATTGCCATACCCGGTACCAGCGCCGGGTTGACGACCGACAATGTTGCGGCGAGCGTGATGAAGCCCGCGCCGGTGACGCCGCTTGCCCCCTTGGAGGTCAGCATTGCCACGAGCAAGATCGTGAGCTGTTGGCCAAAGGTGAGATCGACTCCGAGCGCTTGGGCAATGAACAATGTAGCAAGCGTCATATAAATGTTGGTGCCATCAAGGTTGAAGGAGTACCCAGTTGGGACCACCAGGCCGACCACGGGCTTGGAGCAGCCGAGCCGCTCAAGTTTCTCCATCAATTGCGGCAGCGCGCTTTCCGAGGAGGAAGTGCCGAGCACGATCAAAAGCTCGTCCTTGATATAGACAATGAACTTGAAAATCGAAAAGCCGACGATGCGCGCGATAACACCGAGCACCACCACCACAAAAAGCCCAGCCGTTACGTAAAATAGCGCGATCAGACCGATCAGATTGCCGAGCGCCGCCGGCCCGAACTTGCCAATCGTGAAGGCCATGGCGCCGAAGGCCCCGATCGGAGCTGCTTTCATGATGATGGCGATTACGCCGAACACCGCGTGCGCGGCGTCGTCAATCATGCCGCGCAGCCGCTCCCCGCGTGCTCCCAGCGCCATCAGAGAAAAACCGAACAGGATCGCGAACAGGAGCACCTGCAAAACATCGCCGCGAGCGAACGCGCCAACCACGGTATCGGGAATGATGTTGAGGATGAAATCGACGCTCTTGGAGGCTTCGGCTTGCTTGACGTAATTGGCGACCGCTGCAGCGTCCGGCTTGACTGCAAGGCCATGACCGATTTGGACCAGATTACCCATAATAAGGCCCAACAGCAGCGCAAAGCTGGAGACGATCTCGAAGTAGACCAATGCCTTGACGCCGACGCGACCGACTTTCTTTGCATCCTGAATGTGCGCGATGCCCGATGCGACGGTGCAGAAGATGATCGGTGCGATCACCATCTTGATGAGTTTGATGAATCCGTCACCGAGCGCCTTGACCCAATCGTTGGTCGCGACAGATGGCCACAGCCAACCGACCAAGGCACCAACTACGATGGCGATCAACACCTGGATGTAGAGGATCTTATACCAAGTCTGCGACGCGCGCGCGGGTGCCGCGGTTGCCATGGTGGTCATGACGCTTCCTTCCCGAATATACTCGAATGCAAGCCGCCGCGTCGTTGAGAGGCGACAGCATCATGCGAGGCTCGTTGTTTTAGCCGTGTCCGATTGAAGACGATCCGCGAGGCGGCGCGTCATCCCAAAGGCAGGCGTCCAGTTACGTTATCTTTTTTTGCTAAGCAAGATATGCACCAGAAGCCCGATCTGCGGCCAATCAAGTGTTCGCGGATAAACTCGCCATTGGCTCGATCCAAATGCTCGCACCGCGGTCGCAAGCCCGAACATGACGTGGCGGCATAATACGCATCTTTGGTCGGCTGAGCGTAGTGTGGGCACTTCTCGACCTAGAAGCCTAGCGTGATCGGTATGCGCTGACTGATAAGATTGATGCGACACTGCGTGAGATTGGTAAAATCGATAGTTTCGATCGTAGGCATTCACGCAATGGATGTCTGGCAAATCGAAGATCTAGAACCCGATTGCCTGCAAATTCTGAGATGGAAGCGCTGCATTTTCGCTAGCGGCAAAGCATGTCCGTTCGCGGGGCATTTGTCTCCAGGTGATGCGACCGCACAGTTCAGCAGAAGGCGGACATCTGCTTGTGCGTACAAGAGCTCGCAGAGGTCTTCCAAGAAGAAGCAATCTTATGACCCTTGAAGTCCTTCCGTCTGTTGCCGATTTCAGTGACAACGTGGCACCTCAAGACGGGCTACCGTCGCCGCTGCTCGGCCTCGCGGTTGGCCAGGGGTGTGGCGCCACCGGCGTTGACATAGGGGCTTCAAATCGAATGAGAACACCGCACATGCTGCGAAAGCTCCCGCATGTAGGCGCGCGCTACAGAACCGAATCGTCGTTCGATGAGAATCTCCGAGCACGGGCGCATGCAGCGAGGCTGCCGCGGCGCAAGATGAATGGGCGCACTGTTTCCGTGGTTTGATCGGATTGTTCAAGCATGCGCGATGCTTGAGCAACGCGCCTTCACGCCATCCGTGCGCATTGGGGGAGGGGCTGCCACTATCGTAAATAGTGCAGAGGCGCGCTTCGGCAAATTGGCGGAGGCCATTACCGACTGTCGCGGCCGCTTGCACGGACCAATGGCGCCTTCAGCTTGGGTGTCGAATGTCGCCCATCGGATTTTGCTATCGCTTCGGGGCGCGCTTCTGCATGATGTCGGCATTAATGAAGTGCTGCCATTCGCGCTGCCCATTTCACCTGGAGGTATCAAGCTCGATCCGATCTCGGCTATCGCGCGGCTGCTGGGCACGCTGGAGGTTGCGCTTATCTGGAGCCGCACGCTTGAGAAGCGCCGTGCATATGGCGCAGGGCTGCCAAAGATCGCGGGCGCGACGCACTAGATGATTCGAGAGTGCGGGCCGGTCTCGGCACTATGGCCTCCACGTCCGATCCCGGCAAAGGGCGAGGGCTGTACTGCCGGCCGGGCAGTGCCCGGTGCTGATCAGGCTAGGGACCCAGCAGATCGCCATATGAGGACAGCGCAGATTGTGGGGCGAGATGCGGTCGGACATGCGCGCCGGCGAGGTCGAACTCAGCGGGTACTGCCGTTTTGCCGCGCGCTAACCCAAGCTGATGAGTCAATCTAGGACCATTTCTGTATACATAATTTCTGAATTTTCCACTCAACTGCGTATCTAGGGCCACACTTCAACCGAAGTTACTGACTATTGTATACATAAAGTGTCCAGCTTGGAGAGGTTGATACATGGGCCAGTGCTTTCCGATGAACGTCTAGTACGCGGCCGCTTGGGATGCCGACGTGAAGCAGGCCTTGTTGCCGCGCACGATCTGCGGCAGGCACGTGGTGATGTATCGGCGCACCAATGGCGAAGTGGTAGCGCTCGAGGACGCCTGTTGGCATCGACTGGTGCCTCTCTCAAAAGGCCGCCTTGAGGGCGACAGCGTCGTCTGCGGCTATCATGGTCTGAAATTCAACGCGCAGGGCCGCTGCACCTTCATGCCCTCGCAGGAAACGATCAATCCCTCCGCCTGTGTGCGTGCCTATCCCGTCGTCGAGCGCCATCGCTTCGTCTGGCTATGGATGGGTGATCCGGCGCTAGCCGACCCGGCCTTGGTGCCGGACATGCACTGGAACGATGATCCCGCTTGGGCCGGCGATGGTGATACCATTCATCTGAAATGCGATTATCGTCTGGTTATCGACAATCTCATGGACCTGACGCACGAAACTTTTGTGCACGGCGCCAGTATCGGCAATGACGCCATCGCGGAAGCGCCGTTTGACGTCACTCATGGGGAGAAGACCGCCACCGTGACGCGCTGGATGAAGGAGATTACCGCGCCGCCATTTTGGGCCAAGCAGTTGCAAAAACCTGGTCCGGTGGACCGCTGGCAAATCATTCGTTTCGAAGCCCCGTGCACGATCAATATCGACGTCGGTGTGGCGCCCACTGGAACCGGCGCGCCCGAAGGCAATCGCGCTGCAGGCGTCAATGGTCTTGTGTTCAACACGATCACGCCCGAAACGGAAACGAGCTGCCATTATTTCTGGGCATTTGTGCGCAATTATCGCTTAAATGAACAGCGCCTGACCACCGAGCTCCGCCAAGGCGTTTCTGGCATCTTCCGTGAGGACGAGGTCATCCTCGAGGCGCAGCAGCGCGCGATTGACGAAAATCCTGACCGCGCCTTTTACAATCTTAATATCGATGCGGGCGCGATGTGGGCCCGCCGCCTGGTAGACCGGATGATCGACGCCGAGAATCCATCGCACAGTCGGCAGGCCGCGGAGTAGGGCATGGCCGAGCGCGAAAGCGATCGCTCCGTCTCACAAACTGTACGTGCCCAGCTCAGCTTGCGCGATCTGATCCTGTCCGGCGACTTGCGGCCGGGCGAGCGGATCTCCGAATTGCAGGCTGTTGAGACGACCGGCGCTTCGCGCACCCCGGTGCGGATGGCATTGGTCCGCCTGGAGGAGGAGGGACTTCTGGAAGCGATTCCTTCTGGCGGCTTCATGGTGAAGACGTTCTCCGAGCGAGATGTCATGGATTCGATTGAGCTGCGTGGCACGCTCGAAGGTCTCGCCGCTCGTTTTGCAGCCGAGCGCGGTGCTTCGTCGCGCGATCTCGAGCCCCTGAAACGATGCCTTGACGAGATCGACGGCGTGGTGCGGCAGGATCCAATCTCTGTGGACGCTTTCTCCTCCTACGTCGCACTCAATGCGCGCCTTCACGCCATGTTGACCGAATTGTCGGGTAGCCCGCCCTTGATCCGGCAGGTGGATCGCGCCTCCGCGCTGCCCTTTGCCTCCCCAAGCGGCTTTGTGATGACCCAATCGACACTGCCGGACGCGCGCGACACGCTCATGATTGCGCAAGATCAACACCGCGTCGTGATCGACGCAATCGAAAACCGCGAAGGTGCGCGCGCTGAGGCGATCATGCGCGAGCATGCGCGAGTGGCGGCGCGCAATTTGCGCTTAGTGCTCCAGAACAAGACGCATTTTGACCTACTGCCGGGGCTGGCGCTTATCAGGATGGCAGGCGAGTAAAGAAATCTGCATGCGGTTCGTTGAAAGCTGGATACCGGCAACCCTTGTCGCGACGCGCGATCTGACGCCTTCGATCCGCGAGTTGCTAATCAGACCGGAAAGATTTGATGGCGCGACCTATCCGGTCGGCAGCCATATCAATGTCGCTGTCACTATCGATGGGCGCCCAGAGACGCGGTCTTACTCGCTGGTCGGCGAAGCCGACCGAGGCGGCTATCGTATTGCGGTGCGCCGCGCCGAGGACACCCGCGGCGGCTCGCGGTACATGTGGTCCCTTGCGCCGGGTGCGCGGCTGAGCATCACATTGCCTGCCTCGTTGCTGCAGATCGACTGGGCACGCCGGCACTACTGCCTGATCGCGGGCGGCATCGGCATTACGCCACTGGTTGGGGCAGTTCAGGTGCTCGCCCGCCGCGATGCCGATTTCACGCTGCATTATGCTGTGCCCTCCCGCGAGCAAGCCACCTATTTGGATGTACTCGCCCCCTTGCTGAACGAGCGGCTTATTGTCCATGCAGGCAATGCGGGGCGCCGGCTCGATTTCGATAATCTGTTCGCCTCGCTGCCGCCCAATGCCTTGACCCTGTTGTGCGGTCCGATGCGGATGCTCGATGCCGCGCGCCGGGCCTGGGATAGCGCAGGACGAACGCTGTCCGACCTGCGCTACGAAACCTTCGGGTCGAGCGGCTCCCTGCCGACTGAAGGATTTCGGGTCCGCTTTGTCGATCGGAATCTCGAGATCAAAATTCCGCGCGATCGCTCGCTGCTGGACGTACTCAATGAATCCGGTTGCCAGGTGATTGCGGATTGCCGGCGCGGCGAGTGTGGCGTTTGCGCCATCGACATCGTCAAGATCGACGGTGAGCTTGACCACCGTGACGTCTTCTTCAGCGAGCCGCAGAAGCGCGCGAACGAAAAGATCTGTGCATGTGTCTCTCGCGCCCGGGGCACTATCACGGTCGATATACGGCACCGCCCGGACGCTCTGTAGGTCGCTGCAAACCGTTTTCGGCGGCAGGTCCTGCCTCCGGCACAACTAGCTGCATGTCGCAAGGTTGTGCGCTCGTTTATCACGGTGCGCACATGATTACCGGATGAAGGCGTCGCTGCTTGGAGGTCCTTTGCGGCAATGTCCAGCAAGGCATGAATTCCGATATTCTTGCTACCAGCCGCGTCCATTATCGTAAATGGGAATGCGGCGGGTTGTGCTTGCGTTCAGCCGCGCTCGCGTTCGAGCGAACTCTAAACGGCCGGGGCAATTTTCGAACCAGAATCCAGTTGAGGATTGCGTCGAGTGATCATGAAGCGCCGTAAGATCCAATAACAACCCTGATGGCGTCAAACTCTGCCGCATCATTGTGCCGTCGCTGTCTGCTCGGGAACAAAGATGCCGCAAACCTGACAGAGCGTAAGATCCACTCCACAGCGAACCTCCTCGTCTGTGCGTATTTTCTCACCTTGAGCCTAGGGTGCACCACATTGCGCAAGCGGCACAGAGATTGCTTGATGACGAGCGAGGAGCTGCCGCCGTCAAGACCGGTCGAAGCGGCCCCGGGACAGGAGTTTCCTATGAAGTTTGCGACGCTGCTCTTGCTCGCGAAAACGACGCGCGTCAATGTAGTGGCCGCTGCGAAGGTCCGCACCACTAAGAGGCGCTGCGCGCCCCATGCCTCGGCGCGCCGGATGTGCAGGCGATCACTGCCCCGAGGCGGCGACCGTCTCTCACTGGGGGGCTGACACCCATGGATGCGTTTTCGGCAGAGATTTTGCAATCCGTTGCGCTTACGATCGAGCTCGCCAGCGTGACGACCATGATCCTCCTGGTGATTAGTGCGCCGCTCGCGTGGTGGCTAGCGCGTTCACATACTGTTCTGCGCGAGGCGGTGGCAGCGATCATCACGCTTCTGCTGGTGCTACCGCCGACGGCACTCGGTTTCTGCGTTCTCGTGCTGCTCGGGCCCGGCGGACCGGGGGGGCTTCTCGCTTCTTTCTGGGGCGAGCGCTCGCTCGCCTTTACCTTCGCAGGAATCGTAGTCGGATCGGTGATCTCGGCGCTGCCTTTGGTGGTGCAGCCGATCCGCAACGCCTTTGTTGCGATGGGCGACCCTCCGCTGGAAGCCGCGGCGCGAGTTTCTCCGTTGCAAGCCTTCATTACCATCGGTTTGCCGCTGGCGCGATTGGAGTTGGTCAAAGCCGCTGTGATTGGCTTTGCTCATACGATCGGCACATTCGGTGTCGTGATGATGATCGGCGGCAATATTCCTGGGCGCACCAAGGTATTGTCAGCCTACGTCATAGACTACGTCCAAGCATCACGCTGGCGCGAGGCGAGTGTGGTTGCGGGCGGTATGGTGATGTTCGCTTTTGCGGTCATCTTCACCTTAGCTCTCCTCGACAGACGCGGTGCCACGAGAAGCACATGAGCGCAGGCGCGCCAGACCGGATCGAGTGGCTTTCGGCTTGTCAGACCAGACATGCCAGAGCTGGAGCAGCGCAAGCCAGCTCCGTCTATTGGCGAAGATAGAATGAACAAGCTTGTTATGGCCGCAGTGGTTGCTGAAATCAGCTTCAATTCAGTGCATTCAGCGCCTCTGCCCGAGGCTATGGCCGATGACGTTGGAGTTTCTCAGCAACGCCTTGCCAAGCTAGACGAGTTCTTCGATCGTGAGATCGAAAGCAAGCGCGTGCCGGGCGCGGTGGTTGCAATCGCCCGAGACGGCAAGCTGATTCATTACAAGGCGTATGGCCAACTTGATCCTGCAAAAGGATCGTCGATGCGGCTCGATGCGATGTTCGCGCTTGCATCTATGACCAAGCCGATGGTGGCCGTTGCCGGGCTCACCCTCATGGAGCAAGGTCGCCTACCTCTACGGAGCAGGCTCACGGATTATTACCCGGAATTCGCAAACATGAAGGTCGCGGTGCCACGGCCTGACGGTTCGTTAAAGTATCAAGCGCAGAGTTCTCCGATCTACATCCACGATCTTTATCGGCACACATCAGGTCTCACCTATGGCGTGCCTCCAGATAGTCCAGACCAAGTGGCGCGTCTCTACCCGGATTTTGCAGCCCCGCCGCTAAAGGGTGACAAGCAGGCTTTCATCCAGGCCATTACCAAGTTGCCGCTAGCGCACCAACCGGGGACGGAATTCGAATACGGCCTCTCGACCGACGTGCTCGGAGCTGTTGTGGAACAGGTCAGCGGACAACGATTGGGCGACTATCTTGCCAGCAACCTGTGGAAGCCGATCGGGATGCAGGATGCCACTTTCCATTTATCCACATCACAACGCGAGCGCCTCGCACATCCGTTTCCAGACGACCCGCTGACTGGAAAGCCTCAAGAGATCGAGCTCCTCGAAAGTCCGACAATGTTTGACTGCGGAGGAGCCTGCGCGTTTGCGACCGTCGGTGACTATGTGCGCTTCGGGCAAATGCTGCTAAACGGCGGGGAGCTCGATGGGCAGCGCATTCTCGGCCCGAAGACGGTGCGCCACATGATCTCCAACCACCTCGGGCCGGAGATCAAGAATAAGGTCGCCAATGTGGAGGCGCATCGTGCCGGCTTCGGCTTTGGACTCGGAGTGGCTGTGCGCATAAGCGAGGGTATCTCGGCGGTTCCGGGCAATCCAGGTGAGTTCACCTGGACCGGCGCTTACGGAACACAATTTTTCTGCGACCCGAAGGAGCGTCTGATCGTGGTGGTCGGAACGGCCGCGCCCGGAGAAATCCGGAAGTACTATCGCGAACAAGTCCAGTACATCGTCTATGCTGGAATACTTCGATAATTCGCCCGGCGTTGAACGAGCCCGACGACGGTTTTTGGCTAGTTGGCAACCGGCGTTGCCGCTGGACACCGATGACTGAACGTCAGCGTCAGCGCCCGCTATACTCGGCCAGATTGCGCCGGTGCTAGGAACGAACGCGACGCCTCCGGCATCGCGAAGAGACTCTCGCAGGTGAGTGCGGTGTCGTGATATGCTAAGAGGACCGCGCCTTGCCGTCGATTGGTTCGCGCGATGCACTCCTAGATGATCGCTTCAGAACATCCAGACCTTCGCGCTCGATCCCGTGGTAATGCCGAGCGGCAGCCACATTGAATGACAGACAGATCGGATCGATCCGCCCTGCAAATCAAAGCATGTACGCTGCGCGGCTCGGCATCGCGTTCTGTGCGGCGCTGGGCCGCCACTTTGGCGTGTTTCCGCAGTCGGACTATGACGCGGATCGAACCCGCCATTGGTCCGCAGAGAGCAAGTCTGATTGAGATGGACGGCTGGCGCGGTGCCCGTCAACTGCACCAACTCCTTCAACAATGGGCATGCGCGCGCGTGTTCCGATCGTGCAAAAGCGGGTATGACGTGGTCGCCCTGGATTGGCAAATCATTGTGCTGCTCTGTTGAAGTTCTCACATCGACGTTCAAAGCCCGACATCACTGGCGTGACAGGGCTCAACGGCGCGAGCCTGGGGCTTGCTGGCCGGCTCGCCGATAGGACAAGAGTCGAAAGGCTGGCTTAGCAACCAGTCAAGCGTTGCGCTCCGATGGCCTGTTTCTTGCTGCTGCGTCAGCGGTTCGTTACTGCCGACGACGACTCACATGGAAGGGTTCATGGGTGGGGCAACGGAGACGCTTTACAGCGTGATCAGACGTCAGGGCATCACGCGTCGTAGTTTCCACAAATTCTGCAGTTTGACGGCCGCAAGCTTGGGACTTGGTCCGCTTGCCGCAAGCACTATTGCCGACGCCCTGGAGACCAAGCCGCGCGTCCCCGTGATCTGGCTGCACGGGCTCGAGTGCACCTGCTGCTCGGAAAGCTTTATCCGCTCGGCCCATCCGCTGATCAAAGACACGCTGCTGTCGATGATTTCGCTCGACTATGACGATACGATCATGGCGGCGGCTGGACACCAGGCTGAAGCCATCCTGGAGGAAGCCCGCGCCAAGTATAAAGGCAAGTATGTGCTTGCGGTCGAAGGTAATCCGCCGCTGAAGCAGGGGGGCATGTTCTGCATTGACGGCGGCAAGCCGTTCGTTGAAAAGCTCAGGTCGATGGCGGAAGAGTCGATGGCGATCATCGCTTGGGGCACGTGTGCGTCCTGGGGATGCGTGCAGACGGCCAACCCCAATCCGACTGGCGCAGCGCCGATCGATCAGGTGATCAAGAACAAGCCGATCATCAAGGTACCCGGGTGTCCGCCTATCGCAGAGGTCATGAGCGGCTTGGTGACTTTCATCACGACGTTCGGAAAGCTTCCGGAGCTCGATTGCCAAGGGCGCCCAAAGATGTTTTATTCCGAGCGCATTCACGACAAATGCTATCGACGCTCCCATTTCGATGCCGGCCAATTCGTCGAAGAGTGGGACGATGAGTGCGCACGCAAGGGCTATTGCCTCTACAAGATGGGCTGCAAGGGGCCAACCACCTACAATGCCTGTTCGGCCCTTCGGTGGAACGACGGTGTTTCATTTCCGGTTCAATCCGGCCACGGCTGCCTCAGTTGCTCCGAGGACGGCTTTTGGGACAAGGGTTCGTTTTACGACCGACTCACGACCATCAAGCAGTTCGGCATTGAGAAGAACGCCGATCAGATCGGCATGGCTGCTGCCGGGGTTGTTGGGCTGACCGTCGCCGCCCATGCGGCGGTCACCGCCGTGAAGCGGTTGACCAACAAGCCGGATCGCACAGCCCACAAAAGTAGCCGGAATTGAGAAGAGGGCGACGGTGGCCGGACAGATACCAAATGGGCACAATCTCGATCGCTCCGGCAAACGAATTGTCATCGATCCATTGACGCGGATCGAAGGCCACCTGCGTGTCGAAGCCAATGTCGATTCCGACAACGTGATCCGCAATGCGGTTTCGAGCGGGACGATGTGGCGTGGCATCGAAGTCATCTTGCGCGGACGTGATCCGCGCGACGCCTGGGCGTTTACTGAGCGGATTTGCGGTGTATGCACCGGCACCCATGCGCTGACCTCCGTGCGCGCGGTTGAAAATGCGCTAGGGATCACCATTCCGGAGAATGCCAATTCGATCCGAAACATCATGCAGCTATGCTTGCTCGTGCATGATCATCTCGTGCACTTCTACCATCTGCACGCGCTCGATTGGGTCGACGTGGTCTCCGCGCTCAAAGCCGACCCCAAGTCGACCTCCGCGCTGGCGCAGTCCATCTCACCGTGGCCGTTGTCGTCCCCTGGCTATTTTAAGGACTTGCAGATCAGGCTGACTAAATTCTTCGGATCAGGGCAATTAGGTCCCTTCAAGAACGGTTATTGGGGGCATCCGGCCTACAGGCTGCCAGCGGAAGCGAACCTGATGGCCCTGGCGCATTATCTAGAAGCGCTCGACTTCCAGAAGGAGATCGTCAAAATCCAGGCCGTCTATGGCGGCAAGAATCCGCATCCGAACTGGCTGGTCGGCGGCGTGCCCTGCGCGATCAACATCGACGGAACTGGTGCGGTGGGTGCGATCAACATGGAGCGACTTAATCTCGTATCCTCGATCATCGACCGTTCGATCGAGTTTGTCGAGCAGGTCTATCTGCCCGACGTCGCAATGATCGGCTCGTTCTATAAGGATTGGCTCCATGGCGGCGGACTTTCAAGCAAAAGCGTAATGTCCTACGGCGACATCCTCGAAAACGCCAACGACTGTTCTGCGAACAATCTCAAGCTGCCGCGCGGCGTCATTCTTGATGGCAATCTCAAGGAGATATTGCCGATCGATCATAGTGATCCGGAGCAGATCCAGGAGTTCGTCACGCATTCGTGGTATCAATACCCGCGCGATTGCTGTGGACTGCATCCATGGGATGGCATCACCGAACCGAGTTTCGAGCTCGGGCCAAAAGCCAAGGGCAGTAAGACAGATATCAAGGAACTCGACGAAGGCGGCAAGTATTCGTGGATCAAAGCGCCGCGCTGGCGCGGCCACGCCGTCGAGGTCGGGCCTTTGGCGCGATACATCATCGGTTATGCGCAGGGCAAAGCCGAGTTCAAGGAGCCGACTGACAGACTGCTCAAGGGACTCAATCTTCCCCTGACGGCGATGTTCTCGACGCTTGGCCGCACCGCGGCGCGGGCACTCGAATGTCAGTGGGCGGCGCATCAGCTGCGTTACTTCCAGGATAAGTTGGTCGTCCACATTAAGGCAGGCAATACGGCAACTGCCAATGTCACAAGATGGAAGCCGGAAAGCTGGCCCAAGGAGGCCATGGGCTACGGTTTCACTGAGGCGCCGCGCGGTGCGCTTGGGCATTGGATCAGGATCAAGGACACAAAGATCGACAACTATCAATGTGTCGTGCCGACGACATGGAACGGATCTCCTCGCGATCCCAAGGGCAATATTGGCGCCTTTGAAGCCTCCCTGATCGGCACCCCGTTGGCCGATCCGCTGCGACCCCTGGAGATCTTGCGTACGATCCATTCCTTTGATCCGTGCCTGGCGTGCTCGACCCATGTCATGAGTCTTGACGGCCAAGAGATGGCTTCAGTCAATGTCCGTTAGGGCCATGCTGAACAAGGCTCCGCAGCCCCCCGCTGCCGTCGATGCGGCACCGACCGAGCGCAGTATCGGCCGTCGCGGCGCCTACGTTTATGAAGCGCCGGTGCGACTGTGGCACTGGGTCAATGCGGCGGCCATTCTGATGCTGGCCCTAACCGGCTATCTGATTGGAACGGGCACACCGGCGATGTCGGGACAGGCAAGCGGCTATTTCCTGTTCGGCTATATCCGATTTGTGCATTTCTCTGCGGGATATGTGCTCAGCGTCGGCTTTCTTCTGCGCATTTACTCGGCTCTGATTGGAAATCGGCATGCCATGCAGATCTTTTACGTTCCGCTCTGGCGCGGGTGCTTTTGGCGCGAAGTGCACCACGAGATTCGCTGGTACGCGTTCCTTGCAGTTGAGCCCGACCGACGCGTCGGGCACAACCGCCTGGCTCAGCTCGCAATGTTCCTTATGTTTACGCAAACGATCACGTTCATGATCGTCACAGGCTTTGCACTTTATGGGCAGGGCGCCGGTAGCGACAGTTGGCAGGACAGGCTGTTCGGCTGGGTGTTTTCAATCTGGCCGAATAGCCAGGACGTCCATACCTGGCATCATCTCGGCCTGTGGGTGATCTTGGTCTTTGTTCTGGTTCACATCTACGCAGTGATCCGGGAGGACATCATGTCGCGCCGGAGCATCTCCTCCATGATTTCGGGTGAGCGCGAGTTTCGCGATTGAATGGCACGCGGTTACCAGTTCCGGAGAACAAGCAGCGGATCCTTGTGCTTGGCATCGGCAATATCCTGTGGGCCGATGAGGGGTTCGGCGTGCGGGCGGTAGAGGAGTTCCATCGCCGCTATGTAGTCGCTGACAACGTCACCATCCTTGATGGCGGCACGCAGGGGCTCTACCTCGTGAGCTATCTTGAGCAGGCCGATTGCCTGATCGTGTTCGATGCCATCGACTTTGCACTCCCGCCCGGAGAGTTGAAGCTCATGCGGGATGCCGAGGTGCCAAAATTTGCTGGTGCCAAGAAGATAAGCCTACATCAGACCGGCTTTCAGGAGGTCTTGAGTGTGGCCGATCTGCTTGGCCGCTGCCCGCGACACCTCGTTCTCATCGGATGTCAGGCGCTGGACCTGGAGCATTGGGGCGGTCCGCTGACAGCTCCGGTGCGCTTCCAGATTGCGCCGGCGATTGAACTGGCTTGCAAACTCCTGGCACAGTGGGGCTCGCCGGCCACACTGCGAACGGCGCCGCTGCCTGCATCAGAACGGTTGTTGGCGAACAATATCGACCATGCAAGTTATGAGATGGGAGCGCAGCCGATCTAGCGGCTCGCGATTGATCATGTGCCTTGGTTTGCCAATGACGATTATTGAGACGGACGACATCACGGCACTTTGTGAGTACCGCAATGAACAGCGGCGTGTCTCGGTCATGCTGCTCTACGGGGCCCCGGTCGGCGCCAGGGTGCTCGTTCATATCGATAGCGCCGTGCGGCTCTTGGATGAGGATGAAGCAAGGCTGATCTCGGAAGCACTCGACGCGCTTGACGCCAGCCGTAACGGCCAGGACTGCGATCCCTTCTTTGCAGACCTGATCGGTCGTGAGCCGCAATTGCCCGAGCACCTACGTTAGCGGTTCTGCTGCCGATGTTGCGGTGACTGCGCCTGCCCGCAAATCGATCAATCGCGCGCACCTTCTGCATGGAAAGGTCAAATGCTTCGATCGATTGATTCCAGTCTCCCTCACAGCGAGGCGATGATTGGCACGTGCCTTGCTACATCCCACCTAGCTCAAACTAAGGACTATCAGAAAGGAGCCTGATGAAGTTCCAGCCGGCGCGGCATGATCTCGCACCCTGTCCGTCCGAGGTGGAGAGCATCGGCGCGGATGCACGCCTGGTCACGCACGCTTCCGCGAACGCGCCCGAAGTGCTGCTGGCGGTCGATGCCGTACATTCGCGCCGGGCCATCCATGTCGCATTATGCCTTCCTGAATTGATCGAGGCTTTTCGGCGTCGCGTGCATGGCGCAGTGCCTGCGCATGCGTTGGCTGGAAAGCTGGTCGGACGGCTCGGCCTGCGTCGTCGATCGACGCTGATTTTGTGCCATCGGCACGATACGCTCTGCCTCATCGGCAGGCGTCTGGTCCGTTTGGTCAAGATCGACTGCATCCTCGTACCGATCGTTTGGCTGTACGCTGGTAGCATTTGTGCCGGCAATGCCTCCCGATAGATCCAACGGGACATCGCATCATGAAGACAGCGGTCCGGGTCGTATCCGAGGACGCCGAGCAGGTGGTGAGCAAGTCTGCCACGGGCACGGAAAGTCTCGATGTATTCCATAGCGGGCTGACGACTATAGAGGCGCTAGCCAAGTGCGCCCGGCGCGACGGCAACGAGCTTGCAAGGAACTATCCGAATGCCACGGTGCTGTTGTCGAATGTCGCCGCTGCCGCTCGCGGCCAGAGGCAGAGCACTCGGACGCAGCTGTACGGCCTCGCCAATCTCAGCGAGCTCGAGCGCAAGCTGATTGGCGAAGTGTTCGGCGAGGGCGAGGTCGCCGGCGTGGTTGCGTTGCCAGATGGCTCTTTTGCGCAACTCCGGGAGGCGGTCCTTGCGGGAATCTGGCGCGTGCGTATCGGGTCCGAGCCGACCCACGAATATGTTGAGGTTGGGGCAATCCCGCAGATTGTGCAGCGCGCCGCAACTGACCTAACGTCTGGCGATCTTGTGATTGGCGCGGCGCCGGACGGCGCCATCAACGTGCTCCCGGTGCTAGCGGAAATACGGGAGCGGGCGCGTGTCTGGCGGTCGGGCATGCGAGCGCATGTTATCAATCTGACGTTGCTGCCGATGAGTGCTGTGGACTTGGCGTTCCTGCAGCAAGGTTTGGGCAATGGTCCGGTCCAGCTCATCTTCCGCGGTTACGGCACATGCCGCGTGCAGGCGACCGGGGTGAGGAACGTCTGGTCGGTGCAGTACTTCAATTCTTTGGACAACGTCATCCTTGATACGGTGGAGGTCGGAGACGTGCCGATCGTTGCCTTGGCTGCCGACGAGGATTTCGAGGACTCCGCCGAGCGCCTGCAGGAAATTATGGAGACATACTTCACATGAAGAACTCAAAGAATGCTTGGAATCCGGTGGGATCTCGCAGATTGCGCGCGGACGGCTGCTGCCGACATGTCTTGTGCGAGCTAATGACGCAGCGGTGCATATGAGCTTCGCGATCGGCAACAAAATCGATGTCACGGTCTGGCTTGCTGCCGATGTAGTTGACGCGGTCGAGATCCTGCCGCGGGTCCGGCCACCGCTCGCGCGGCTGTTCGCTGGCAAACCGGCCTCGTTGCTGCTCAAACAGATCCCGCGGCTCTTCGCATTGTGTGCCGTTGCGCAGCAAGCGGCACTGCTGTCTGCGATCGAGACGGCGCGCGACGAAGCGATCAGCCCCACGACAAGGCAGCATCGTGTTACGCTGGTCGTCGCCGAGCGCATCGCGGAATTGCTGCGGGGCCTCTTGGTCGGACATCTTGCGCAGGACACCGCAAGTGCCGCCGCGATTCGCTCCGTGATGCGGGGAATGTCAGCACTAATCAGTAGCGGACAACGGGCCTGCGGTCCTGCTCGACGCGAAGCGACGGCGAGAATTGTGGCTGGGCTGGCCGCGATCGGCATGCCGAACGGAGATGGCGCGCCCAAGCCGGGCAGCCCACTGGCAATCCGCATAGCCGCGCTGGACGAGATCGACCTGAAATCGATCCGGATCGCGCACTCGTTCCTGTCCGCTGCCGACGACCGCAACATCATCGAACGGCTGCTCGGCGATGACCCGACATTTTGCCATTGTCCCGACCTTGGGGGGCGTGCGCCCGAGACGGGTCCATGGGCACGCCAAATGACGCGTGATCGGCTCTGGCTGGGTCGGTCGGGTGCGGTCGAGCGGCTGAAGGCCAGAATTGCAGAAATCGTTCGGCTATGCGATTGGCTCAAGTCCGGTGCTCATATCGACTCGGCTGAGCCTGGGATCATCAAAAGCTACAGGTTGGGGCCGGGACGCGCCGCGACCGCGGTCGAATGCGCCAGGGGCAGGCTCTATCATGCGGTTGAGCTTGATCCTCAGGGCCAGATATGCCGCTTCGAATTTCTCGCTCCGACGGAATGGAATTTCCATAGAAACGGACCGCTTGTTCGGAACCTGCAGGGCGCGGTGCTGACGGCGAGACGGTATCGGAAAGCGGTTCGTGCGGTGATTGAATCGCTTGATCCCTGTGTCGGATTCACACTCAGGTTTCGCAAGGTTGACGATGCATGAAATGGCGATTTGTCTGGGCATCATCCAAATCGTCGAGGAGGAGGTGCGTCACCGATCGTTGTCGCGGGTGCGGAGCATCTGTCTGGAAATCGGGGCGCTGAGCCATGTCGCGCCCGAAGCGATCAGGTTCTGCTTTGCTGTCGTTGCGACACGAACGATTACCGAAGGTGCAGCCCTTAAAATCCTCGAACTCCCGGGCATCGCCTGGTGCATCAGCTGTTCAAACAGCGTCGAAATTGCTCGCCGCGGTGAGCGCTGCCCTCGCTGCGGCAGCTATCAGTTGCAGGTAACCGGGGGCGATCAGATGCGAGTGAAAGAACTGGAGATCGATTGATGTGTACCGTTTGCGGTTGCAGCCAAGGGATGTCTTCGATCGAACTTGCCGGAGCGCGTGATCTGGAGAGCCAAGGGCGTTGCTATCCTCATGGGCAGGACGATTGCGAGCGCCATGACGCACATTGTCACGGCGACGAGAGCGTGCAGCATTCATCCCATGCCCGCCACAGCCGTGATCACAAACAGTATCAGACGGATGGTCGGCAAGCGCGTGTGAGCTGCGGCGCGGGCCCGGCTGGATTGAAGGTCGTGAACATGAACAGCGAACGCATCATTCGGGTCGAGCGGGACATCCTCGGCAAGAATAATGCGATCGCAGCCGACAACCGGACGCTCTTTGCGGCCGATGAGCTGCTGGTGTTTAATCTTATGTCGAGTCCCGGAGCAGGCAAAACCTCGCTGCTCGTCCGCGCCGTATCCGAGCTCAAGCGCAGCTATCCGACCGGAGTCATCGAGGGCGATCAGCAGACCTCAAACGATGCCGAACGCATTCGAGCGGCCGGCGTGCCAGCTATTCAAGTCAATACGGGTAAGGGCTGCCATCTCGATGCTGCAATGATTGGCGAGGCTTATCGCCGCTTGCCGCGGCTCACGCGCGGTATTCTCTTCATCGAGAACGTCGGTAACTTGGTCTGTCCCGCGGCCTTCGATCTTGGCGAGGCCTGCAAGATCGTTGTGTTGTCGATGACCGAAGGTGAAGACAAGCCGCTGAAATATCCTGATATGTTCGCGGCTTCTTCACTCATGGTGATCAACAAGATCGATCTAGCCTCATGGCTTGAGTGCGATCTGGACAAGACCATTGGATATGCCAAACGCGCCAATCCAAAGATCGAAGTGCTTACGGTTTCGGCCCGTACCGGCGAGGGTTTTGGCGCGCTCTACGCGTGGATTGATAGACAGGTGGCCCACCAAAGGCACGCCGTAGAGGACGCCAGGCGATGAGCGCCGCAACCATTTGCGACCGAACACGACTGCGCGTGCGCGTGAGAGGGGCGGTGCAAGGGGTCGGCTTTCGTCCCTATGTCTATGGCCTCGCTACGCGGTACGGATTGGCAGGATTTGTCGTCAACGGCCCGGAGGGCGTCACAATCGAGGTCGAAGGTGGCCGTGCGTCGGAATTTGTTGCCACGTTGCCGCTCGAGGCGCCTCCGTTGGCACGCATCGAACACATCTGCGTTCAGGAGACGGCGCCGCTCGCGACAGAAGACTTTTCGATCGGCGCGAGCGAAGGCGGTAAATCGTCAACGCACATCATCGCCGACGCCGCGACCTGCGGGCAATGCCTCAGTGAGCTATTCGATCCAGAGAATCGCCATTACCTTTATCCCTTCATTAGCTGCTCTCATTGTGGTCCACGCTACACTATTGCCGGACGGCTCCCATACGATCGCAACAACACGGTGATGAAGGCGTTTAGGCTGTGCGCCGCCTGCACGGCCGAATATGCGGATCCGGCGAGCCGCAGGTTTCATGCGGAGGCGATCGCGTGTCCAGAATGCGGCCCTCGGCTTAGCCATGGGATCGACGCCATTGTCGCTGCAATCGCAGGCGGTCAAGTCGTAGCCATAAAGGGTCTCGGCGGTTACCAGCTCCTCTGCGATGCCCGTAACCAGGACGCTGTGCAGCGACTGCGCAGCAGAAAGCAGCGCCGTCAGAAGCCGTTCGCAGTTATGCTCGGTTCCATAGAGCGCGTCAACGAGATCGCGGAAGCGAACGCTCTCGAGCTCGCGCTGCTCGAATCCGTAGCGCGGCCCATTGTCCTTCTAACTTCGCGCAAATGTCTGGCGCCCGCCATAGCGCCCGGCTTGTCTCGCGTTGGTGTCATGTTGCCGGTAGCCCCGCTGCATCATCTGATCTTTCATGCGCTTCGCCCGACAAGAGCATGGATTGCAGAACCAAGCCCGGTCATCGTCGTCACCAGTGCTAATCCTTGTAGCGAACCTCTCCTGATCGACAACGCGCAGGCGCTGCGCCGACTCGAGGCGATCGCCGATCTTGTCGTGACCCATGATCGGGATATTTTAACCCGTGCTGATGACTCCGTGGTCGCGGTGGTGGCTGGCCGCTCCAAATTCATTCGTCGCGCTCGTGGCTATGTTCCCGAACCGATCCGACTTGCGCAGTCTGTGCCGCCTGTGCTCGCCGTCGGCGGCGAGCTGAAATCGACCGTCACCATCACGCGCGACAACCAAGCGTTCGTCTCCCAACATATTGGCGACCTCAATACGCCCGAAGGCATCCGTGTGTTCGAGGGGACGATCCGGCACCTCGCATCGATCCTTGACGTAGAGCCTGTCGTCACCGCCCATGATCTGCATCCCGACATGGCATCCACCCGCTTTGCGCAAGCAAGCGGCCGCGCGCTAATTGCGGTCCAGCACCACCACGCACACGCTGCCGCCGTGATCGCTGAACATGGTCATGCGGGACCGGCGCTTGCTCTGGTGCTCGACGGCCATGGTTTTGGCTCGGATGGCGGTAACTGGGGTGGCGAGCTATTGTTGTGCGAAGGCGCGATGTGCCGGCGCATCGGTCATCTCGCGCCGCTGCAAATACCTGGTGGTGATCGCGCAGCCCGCGAGCCGTGGCGCATGGCGAGCGCGATACTACACTGGCTCGGACGGGGTAACGAAATCGCGCCGCGCTTTGCAGGGCAACGGCAAGCTGGATGTATGTCGGCCTTGCTCGATCAGTCGGGCGGGGCCACCACGACCAGCGCGGGCCGGTTATTCGACGCGGTGGCGGCGCTGCTGGGGATTGTGAGTTGGCAGAGCTATGAAGGGGAAGCCGCGATCAAGCTCGAGGCGCTAGTGCGGCGGACTGCGATTCTAGAGGCCGGATGGGCGATCGATGGTGGCGTGCTGTCGCTTCGTCCGCTGTTTGCGCGGTTGATTGCAGACGACATTGACGCCGCGGGTGGAGCCGGCCTGTTTCATGGCACCTTCGCCGCCGCCTGCGTTGACTGGGTCATGCGCTCCGCGCGGACAACCGGCGTCAATACCGTCGTTCTGAGCGGGGGCTGCTTTCAGAACGCGGTACTGATGGATGAAATCTGGCGCGGGTGCTGCGCTGCCGGCCTGACCCCGCTGGTGCCACAGCGGGTGCCCCCCAACGATGGTGGTTTGAGCCTTGGCCAAGCCTGGATTGCCGCTCTGCAGATTGCTGAACAGTCGTCCGCCAGCGAAGGGAGAGCCTGATATGTGTCTTTCGGTTCCAGCAAAGGTCGAAAAAATTCTTCCCGACCACATGGCCGTCGTGTGCATCGATGGTGTTAGCCTGGAGATATCGATTGCTCTTATCGACGAGCTCGACGTCGGCGATCACGTCCTTGTTCATGTTGGGTATGCGCTGGCCAAGATCGATCCGATAGAAGCCAAGCGCACGCTGAATCTCCTGCAGGAGCTAGGCAGAGCGGGGCAGGAACTCCGGTCATGAAATATGCTGACGAATTTCGCGACAAGACCATTGCGCAGGGGCTCGCCGCTGCGATTAAGGCCGAAGCCGATCGGCAAAAAGCCTATCGGTTCATGGAATTCTGCGGCGGACACACTCATGCGATCTCACGCTATGGCCTTGAGGATCTGCTGCCCGCGAATGTGCGCATGATCCACGGGCCCGGTTGTCCGGTCTGTGTTCTACCTGCCAGCCGGATCGACATGGCGATTCGTCTCGTCGAGCGGCCGGAGGTCACCCTTTGCGTCTACGGCGACCTGATGCGGGCGCCTGGCTCGCAAGGACAGTCCCTGTTGCGAGCCAAGTCGCTCGGCGCAGACATCCGGATGGTCTACTCGACGCTCGACGTTATCCGGATCGCCGAACAGGCGCCGGGTCGCGAGGTTGTGTTCTTTGCCATCGGATTTGAGACCACCACTCCGCCGACGGCCGTGATGATCCGGATAGCCGAGCAGAAGCGGCTGAGGCGCCTTAGCGTGTTCTGCAACCACGTGCTTACACCCTCTGCGATGCAGAGCATTCTTAAGAACCCGAAGATCCGCAATATCGGAGGGACCGCAATCGATGGTTTCGTCGGGCCTGCACATGTCAGCACGATCATCGGGACGCAGCCTTACGAGCTCCTGGCGGAACAATTCGGCAAGCCGATCGTGATCGCCGGATTTGAACCGCTCGACGTGATGCAGGCGATCCTGATGCTGGTGCGGCAGGTGAACGAAGACCGCTATGACGTGGAGAACCAATACAGCCGTGCAGTAAGGCGTGAAGGCAATCGGCGCGCCAAGGACGAGGTCTCGCAGGCATTCGAATCGCGTGAGCAGTTCGAATGGCGCGGGCTCGGTTTCGTACCAAATAGTGGACTGAAGCTGAAGCAGGCCTATGCGCGGTTCGACGCGGAGGCGCGTTTTGCGATGCACGAACTGCGTGTCGCCGACAATCCGGCGTGCGAGTGCTGCGCCATCCTGCGCGGCGCCAAGCGGCCAGTCGACTGCAAGCTGTTTGGAACCCTCTGCACGCCGGAAACTCCCATAGGATCCTGCATGGTCTCATCGGAAGGCGCTTGTGCGGCGTATTGGACATATGGCCGGGTTCGCGATGATCAGGTGAGGCGAACGTCATGAGCATACAGGGCTATCAACGCAAGCTCGATCTCGAGAACGGACGCGTTGATCTTTCCCATGGCGCCGGGGGACGAGCCATGGCACAGCTGATCTCCTGCCTTTTTCACCGAGCCTTCGGTAATGAATGGCTTGCCCGCTGCAATGATCAGTCGGCCTTTGACGTTGCGACGGGTAAGATGGTGATGACCACCGACGGTTATGTGGTTTCGCCGCTGTTCTTTCCCGGCGGCAATATCGGCTCACTCGCTGTGCACGGGACGATTAACGACGTCGTGATGTCCGGCGCGCGGCCCCTCTATCTGTCGGCCAGCTTCATCATCGAGGAGGGTTTCCCGCTGTCTGATCTGAAGACGATTGCGGATTCGATGGGCGCGGCAGCGCGCGGCGCGGGCGTTTACATCATTGCCGGGGACACTAAGGTCGTCGAGCGCGGCAAGGCCGATGGTCTGTTTATCGCCACGACCGGGATCGGGGCTCTGGCCCATGAATTCGATCTCTCCGCCGATAAGGCCATGGTCGGGGACCGTGTGCTGGTGTCCGGCAGCCTTGGCGACCATGGCGTTGCAATCATGTCAAAACGCCAGAACGTCGCGTTTCAAACCGAGATCGTGTCGGATTCCGCGGCGTTGCATGACCTTGTCGCGGTCATGATTGCGGCTGGCGGCGCCGGCATCCGGGTGATGCGCGACCCAACGCGCGGGGGTCTTGCGGCAACCCTCAATGAGATTGCGCATCAATCGGGCCTTGGCTTCCGTCTACAGGAAGCAGCCATTCCGGTGAAGCCCGCGGTTGCGGCGACCTGCGAACTCCTTGGGCTTGATCCGATCCATGTCGCTAATGAAGGCAAGCTCGTTGCGATCGTTGCGCCCGATTTGGCCGATGCAGTGCTTGCGGCTATGAAGGCGCATCCGCTCGGATGCGATGCTGCTGATATTGGCGAGACGGTAGCTGACGATCACAAATTTGTGCAGATGGCGACCAGTTTCGGCGGCGGACGGATCGTCGATTGGTTGTCAGGCGAACAGTTGCCTCGGATTTGTTGAACAAACCACGCCCATTTGCGACAAGCATGAAGGCGTCAAGCGTGCGCATCGCCGTTCTGGGGACCAGATTGATGATCAATGGTCATTTGGCCATCAGCGGTGGCAAACAATCCAGCCTCTGGGCAAATCCTGCCTCACTGGCAGACTACGACGTTCGCTCTTTAACAAGGTCGGCAAGACTGGAATCGTTGTTAGCTTTTCCACGAGCCGAGGGCCTGATTAAACGAGTCATCGCATCGCGGAGTACGACGGTTAAGCTTAGCGAGCACGGTCGCTCAACCCACTCGGCATCGGCTTGTTCGAAAACCTGCGCGGCTGGTCAAAGATCGCTGAATTCCTGCGCAATTTGGGCTGCTGCGTCGCAATATCGCTGCGCTCTTTCAATTAGAAAGGCGCACTAGGCAGGGAGTTTGCAAATGAAGGTCGGAGTTCCCAAGGAAATCAAGGCACACGAATATCGCGTGGGCCTGACCCCTGGAGCCGTCCGCGAATACGCGGCAGCGGGCCACCGCGTAATGATCGAAACCAATGCCGGCGCCGGCATTGGCGCAACCGATAACGATTATCGCAGCGCCGGCGCAGCGATTCTGGATTCTGCAGTTGAGGTATTCGCATCGAGCGAAATGATCGTGAAGGTCAAGGAACCTCAGCCGTCCGAATGGAGCCAGCTGCGGGAGGGCCAGATCCTGTTCACATATTTGCATCTGGCGCCGGACCCGGAGCAGGCCAAGGGGCTTCTAAAATCGGGTTGCACCGCGATCGCCTATGAGACCGTGACTGATGGGCATGGTGGTCTTCCGCTGCTGGCTCCGATGAGCGAAGTCGCAGGTAGGCTCGCGGTCGAAGCGGCGGGTAGCGCCCTAAAGCGCAGTGCAGGCGGACGAGGGCTGTTGATCGGTGGCGTGCCCGGTGTTCAGCCGGCCCGCATCGTGGTGATCGGTGGTGGCGTCGTTGGTACGCACGCGGCACGGATGGCGGTCGGTCTGGGTGCAGAGGTGAGCATCATCGACCGCTCGATACCTCGGTTGCGCGAGTTGGATGAGCTATTCGAAGGGCGCGTTCGAACCAGGTTTTCGACCATCGAAGCTGTGGAGGAAGAGGTATTTGCGGCCGATGTTGTGATTGGTGCCGTGCTCGTTCCAGGTGCGAGTGCGCCGAAGCTAATCCGCCGGAGCATGCTGAGCTCGATGCGTAAGAGGGCCGTGCTTGTGGATGTCGCTATCGATCAGGGCGGCTGTTTTGAGACGTCGCACCCAACCACTCACGCCGATCCAACCTATGAAGTGGATGGCATCATTCATTATTGCGTGGCCAATATGCCCGGCGCCGTGCCGCTCACCTCGAGCCAGGCACTAAATAACGCCACGCTGCCGTTTGGCTTGGCTCTGGCCAACAAAGGGTTTTCCGCCGTGGTGGAAAATCCGCATTTGCGTGCAGGCCTCAACGTCCATCGAGGCCGGCTGACTTACAAGGCGGTGGCCGACAGTCTCGGGCTCCCGTTCTCACCGATCGAGCAGGCTGCAGCCTGATCCCAGAGGCCCCTACGGGCGTTTCCTCCCTGACTTGGGCCACCCTCCGGGGTGGCTTTTTTTCGGCTCTATCAATCTGCTGGGGTCCGCTGAGATTTATTTGCGACGCCGATCGCGGCCGTAATCTGCGAGATTTGAACATTTGCGTGCGCCGGCTCGGCCAGGAGGCCCTCGATCACCGGAGCGGTTCCATTTAGTGCCATCGCGACGATTTTTCTGGTTGCGATATGGAGACGTTGCTTGAGCCGATGACGACGTCGCCCGATTGACATCGTGGTGCCTTCGCTGCCGCTGTCTGGGCGAGCAGAACCATCACCAGAGGGCGATCTGCGATCCCCCCGAGACGGTGGCACGGCTACAATCGATACCACTTCAAAAGCGCTCCGCCGTCACGTCAGGTCGAGCCGAGCTGCTTCTTATTGGCGAACCCCTTCACATGATCGCTGGCTATCGCGAATCTCGACAATGCGCAAGCTACGAGATCAAGCAGCTGCGATGCCGATTGTAGGGTTTACGACACCTGGTCGAGGCGGCGGCTTGCGCTATCGAAAGTAGCCAAGACAAATCAAGCACAAGACTCCTTGGCATGAGACTTGAAGGCAAGGCGTAGTCTCGCACCTTTGCTTATGGAATCGTAGTGATGGCCTACAAGATAATCGCGTCACAATGCACGGTCTGTGGTGCGTGTGAGTACGAATGCCCTAACGCCGCGATCAGCCTGAAGAACGACATATATGTGATCAATCCGAGTCAGTGCACTCAATGTGAAGGGCATTTTGATGCGCCGCAATGCGCCGTCGTTTGTCCGGTGCCTGATACCTGTGTGCCGGCATAGATCGAGTAGCCGACGGGCGGCACTCCGGCGCGAAACATGATCGAAACCCTATCGAGGGCGGCTCCCTTTTGGGTTCGTCTCCTGGTTCTTTCACACCCTGGCCTCGAGTCGGCCGTGACTTGCGCGATCCGCTCGGAGGAGAGGCGACGCGATCATCGCCATCGGGGATCGTCCATGCGCGAATGGAGTAAGCAATGGTAGCTGTACAAGAGACGGTCGAGCGCGTCCGGCGCATCGACGTCGACCAGTATCGTTATGGATTTGAGACGCTGATCGAGTCCGACAAGGCCCCGAAAGGCCTGTCGGAAGACACCGTCCGCTTCATCTCGGCAAAGAAGAATGAACCGGCCTGGATGCTGGAATGGCGTCTGGAGGCGTATCGCCGCTGGCTGACCATGACCGAGCCGACCTGGGCGCGCGTCAACTATCCGAAGATCGACTATCAGGATCTTTATTATTACTCGGCGCCGAAGCCGAAGAAGACGCTGTCCTCGATCGACGAGATCGATCCGGAAATTCTCAAGACCTATGAGAAGCTCGGCATCCCGCTCCGCGAGGTCGCCGTTCTCGAGGGCGTCGAGCCGCCGCCGGGCGGCCCGCCGTCGGCCAATCGCAAGATCGCGGTCGATGCCGTGTTCGATTCGGTGTCGGTCGCGACCACCTTCCAGAAGGAGCTGAAGGCGGCCGGCGTGATCTTCATGCCGATCTCGGAGGCGATCCGCGAGCATCCCGAGCTGGTGCAGAAATATCTCGGCACCGTGGTGCCGACCTCGGACAATTACTTCGCGACGCTGAATTCGGCGGTGTTCTCCGATGGCTCGTTCGTCTACGTGCCCCCGGGCGTGCGCTGCCCGATGGAGCTGTCGACCTATTTCCGCATCAACGAGCGCAACACCGGCCAGTTCGAGCGTACGCTGATCATCGCCGACAAGGGCTCCTACGTCTCCTATCTCGAAGGCTGCACCGCGCCGCAGCGCGACGAGAACCAGCTGCACGCCGCCGTGGTCGAGCTCGTCACGCTCGATGACGCCGAGATCAAGTATTCGACGGTGCAGAACTGGTACCCCGGCAATTCGGAAGGCAAGGGCGGCATCTACAATTTCGTCACCAAGCGTGGCGACTGCCGCGGCCGGAATTCCAAGATCTCCTGGACCCAGGTCGAAACCGGTTCGGCGATCACCTGGAAGTACCCGAGCTGCATCCTGCGCGGCGACAATTCGAGCGGCGAGTTCTATTCGATCGCGATCTCGAACGGCTTCCAGCAGGTCGATAGCGGCACCAAGATGATCCACCTCGGCAAGAACACGTCGAGCCGGATCATCTCCAAGGGCATCGCCGCCGGCAAGTCGCAGAACACCTATCGCGGCCTTGTCAGCGCGCATCGCAAAGCCACCGGCGCGCGCAACTACACCGCCTGCGATTCGCTCCTGATCGGCGACAAATGCGGCGCGCACACCGTGCCCTATGTCGAGGCCAAGAATTCCTCGGCGACGTTCGAGCACGAAGCGACGACGTCGAAGATTTCCGAGGACGTGCTGTTCTACTGCTTGCAAAGAGGCTTGAGCGAGCAACAGGCCATCGGCCTTGTCGTCAACGGTTTCGCGAAAGATGTCCTGCAAAAGCTTCCGATGGAGTTCGCAGCGGAGGCGCAGAAGCTGATCTCGATCTCTCTCGAGGGGGCTGTCGGATAACCAAACGTCCCGCGAACCCGGCTCACCGTTCCGAACGACGCATTTTGAGGGATCAGATCGAAAATGACACTGCTCGAAATCCAAGATCTGCATGTTGGTGTCGACAGTCGCGAAATAATCCGTGGCCTCGATCTTATGGTCAATGCGGGCGAAGTGCACGCGATCATGGGGCCGAACGGCTCCGGAAAATCAACGCTGTCTCATGTCATCGCCGGCAAGCCCGGCTATGAAGTCACCGGCGGCCAAATCCTGTTCAAGGCCGAAGACCTGCTGGAGATGGAGCCCAATGAGCGCGCCGCCAAGGGCGTGTTCCTGGCGTTCCAGTACCCGGTCGAGATCCCCGGCGTCACCACCATGAACTTCCTGCGCACGGCACTGAACGCCCAGCGCAAGGCGCGCGGCCAAGGCGAATTCTCCACGCCCGAATTTCTGAAAAAGGTCCGTGAGGTGGCCGAGTCGCTCAACATTACCCGGGACATGCTCAAGCGCGGCGTCAATGTCGGCTTCTCGGGCGGCGAGAAGAAGCGCAACGAGATCCTGCAGATGGCGTTGTTCGAGCCGAGTCTATGCATCCTGGACGAGATCGATTCCGGTCTCGATATCGACGCGCTGCGTATCGTCGCCAGCGGCCTCAACGGCCTGCGTTCGCCGGAACGTGCGATGATCGTTATCACCCACTATCAGCGGCTCCTTCATTACATCGTGCCCGATTATGTGCACGTGATGTCGAAGGGCCGCATCGTGAAGAGCGGCGGCAAGGAACTCGCGCTGGAACTCGAAGCCTGTGGCTACGCCCAGTTCGAAACCGCGTCCTGACGGCTCAAGGGACTTCCCCATGAAGCAAGTATTGGCTAAGGCCGATGCCGGGTGCGCAACGAGCAATGTTCTCGCAGCAGCGCTCGGACGGCTGCCTGGCGCGGGCCTCGTCCCCCATATCCGTGCGAGGGCATTCGAAGCCTATGAGCGCGCCGGCCTGCCGCATCGGCGCATGGAGGCCTGGAGATACACGGATCTGCGTGCCATGATCGGCGAGGTGTTGCCACTCGCTCCGCGACCGGATGCGGCGGCGCTGGCGCGCGCAAAGGCGTCGGCCAGACGAGTGGCTGTCGATCATGCGGTCAAATTGGTCTTGGTGGACGGCATATTCGCGCCCGAGCTATCGGATCTCGGCGAGCTGCAAAATGAGCTCCATGTGCAGTCACTGCGAGAGGTGTTGGAGAACTCGGGTACTGGCGCAATGGCCGGTCTGGTGCTTTCGACGACGGACGATGCGGTGATCTCGCTCAATGCGGCAATGGCCAGAGATGGTCTGGTGATTACGATTGCCGAAGGCAACACGATTAAACGCCCAGTTCAAATCGTTCAGGTCGCAACCGGATCCTCGGTGTCCGCTTTTACACGCTCATATCTGCAGCTCGATAAAGGGGCGCATGCGGCCGTAATGCAAAGTTTCATCTCGGCCGAAGGCTCAAGCGGCTATCAGGCCAACGATGTGCTAATTGCCCTGGTTGGGGACGAGGCGAGCCTTTCGCACATCCGGGTAGCGGCCGACGCCGCTGATGCGGTGAACATCTCATCGGGGATCATCGCGGTCGGCACCAGAGCTAAGCTCGATCTCTTCAGCATGACGTGCAGCGGCTCCATCAATCGCTATCAGGGATTCGTGACGCTGGGCGGCGAGGGATCCAAGCTCTCTGCGAACGGGGTTAATCTCATCAAAGATAAACTGCACGCCGACACAACAATCGTGGTCGACCACGCCGTGCCGCATTGCACCAGTCGGCAGAAGTTCCGCGCGGTCGTTGATGATTGGGGCCGCTCGGTGTTTCAGGGCCGAATCGTCGTTCGTCCCGTCGCCCAGAAGACCGACGCCAGCCTGTCGACGCGAGCGTTGCTCTTATCCGATCAGGCCGAGGCGGACAATAAGCCAGAACTTGAAATCTCGGCCGACGACGTGACCTGCGGCCACGGAGCGACCTCAGGAGCGCTGGATGGCAATCTCGTATTCTATCTGCGCGCGCGGGGGCTATCCGAGAAGGATGCGCAGATGTTGCTCATTAAAGCGTTCATTGGAGGGTCGATTGAGGAGATCGCTGCCGATAACTTGCGCGATTTTGTGGCCGCGCAAGCTGAACACTGGCTGCGGCGATGAGCGAACATCCCGCGGTCAGCGATGGTCGTTACGAGGTCGACCGTCTGCGTAGTGACTTTCCTGCGCTGGCCATGACCGTGTACGGCAAGCCGCTCGTCTACCTCGATAACGCTGCGTCCGCGCAAAAGCCAAAGGCGGTACTTGACCGCATGATGCAGGTGTACTCCAGCGAATATGCCAACGTTCATCGCGGCTTGCACTATCTCGCCAATGCGGCGACCGAGGCCTATGAAGGCGCCCGTGCCAAGGTGGCGCGGTTTGTGAACGCGCATTTGAACGAAGAGATCATCTTCACCCGCAGCGCCACCGAGGCAATCAATCTGGTCGCGCAGACTTTCGGTCGTGAGCGCATCAGCCCGGGTGATGAGATCGTTCTGTCAATTTTGGAACACCACTCCAATATTGTGCCATGGCATTTTCTTAGGGAACGGCTCGGTGCAGTGATCAAATGGGCACCAGTGGATGATGCCGGTAACTTATTGCTCGATGAATTTGAACGACTGCTGACCTCGCGCACCAAGATGGTCGCAATCACACAGATGTCGAACGTGCTCGGCACGGTCTTGCCGGTGAAAGACCTGGTGAGGGTCGCACATGCTCGTGGTATCCCGGTGCTGGTCGACGGTTCACAGGGATGCGTCCATCTGAGCGTCGACGTCTGCGACATTGATTGCGATTTCTACGTCATGACCGGCCACAAACTCTATGGTCCGACCGGAATCGGCGTGCTTTACGGAAAATCCGAGCATCTGGCATCGATGACGCCCTTCAATGGCGGCGGCGAGATGATCCGCGAGGTCTCGCGTTCCGGTGTCATTTATGGGGATCCGCCGCACCGGTTCGAAGCGGGTACGCCGCCGATCGTTGAGGCGATCGGGTTGGGCGCAGCCGTGGATTACATCAATTCGATAGGCAAGGTGCAGATCCGCAAGCACGAGAGCGCACTGCTCGCTTACACGCAGGAGAAGCTCGGGGACATCAACTTCGTGCGCACGATCGGGACGCCGGCCGAGAAGGGGCCGATCATCTCGTTTGATGTGAAAGGTGCGCATGCGCACGATATTGCCACCGTCGTCGATCGCGCCGGCGTAGCGGTGCGGGCGGGGGCGCACTGCGCGATGCCGCTGCTCAAGCGCTTCGGCACACTGGCAACATGCCGTGCGTCCCTTGGACTTTACAACACCCGTGAAGAAATTGATGTGCTCGCGCGCGCACTTATCAAGGCACGCCAGCTATTGGCGTGACCGGCGGGCGTGCTGCGTCAAGGTGAGAGGGAGGCTGCATTGAGCTGCGAAGTAGAATGACGTCGTGCCTGATCATCGTCATCGCAGAAGGTCAACACCTGAGGTCTCGGCAAGCAAAGTTCGCATTGGCAAGCCTGGTCGGCCAGGGCACCTTGCAGCCGTTTTTCCTTTGCGTCCGCCTTCGTCGAGCGCGGGGGCCGTAGTTCTAACGGCAGGTCGCGCCATGGCGCACCTGAACGCAGGACCCAAAAGATGCCATTAAGCACGCGACGGACATTTACGCGCTGAACGCCGCGCGGCTTGTTCGGCAGCATCGGTTTGATGGCGGTCCATTCGTAATCGCTGAGTTCGTAGCGCATGATTCGAGGCTCCGGTTTCGGAGCTTGAATCATGTCTCGGGCCGCGCCATCAACCGGCAACGCCGCGCGGCCGTACCGGTAACGCTTTGCATATGCTTCCGCTTTCGGCGGCATAGCGAACTTGGCCGGGCTTGCTAGTGGCTCGACCCGGTCGTCCATGATCGAAGTGGACATGACGTAGGATCGGCCTTCCAGAGGCTAGTCGCGCTGTCGTGAAAGTAATCGGAGCTTCGAGCGAAGGGCGACCCGCATTCACGTCAGGCCTTTTCGAAAACTCGCATGGTGATCTGGTCGATGCGCGATCCATAGTCGGGTATGCCCCTGAACGCCGGGTGTCGCTTCGCGCCCGGATCGTTGCCTCCACGAGGGGCAAAGAACTGTGCGAACAACCTGTCTAGCTCGCCAGAAGCTCACCTTGCGGACGATCTCCGCAGCTGAGACGTTTCGCGGATTTTAAAGGAAACCTATGGAAATCCACGGCACTGCAGCCACTATGACCGTGCCGAGGAGCAGGGCCAGCATGTACGCCAGGATCGGACCCATGCCTTCGTCGGGATGAATCCGGCTGATGGCGCACGCCGCATAGTAGCCGACGCCGAATGGCGGCGCGAAAAGTCCAATCCCCATCGCCAGAACGACGACCATGGCATAGTGGACCTCATGCACCCCCACCTGACGGGCAATGGGGAAAAGCAGCGGACCGAAGAGAACGATGGCAGGGATGCCTTCGAGCACGCTTCCCAGGACGACGAACGCAAGGATGGTGACGATCAGAAATATCGGCGCACCACCCGGCAAGGAGGTCATGAACTTCGCAAGAGATGCCGAGAAGCCCGATTGGGTCAAAGCCCAGGCCATCCCCGTCGCCGCACCGATGATGAAGAGGATCGCGCCGGAAAGAGCCGCGGTCTCAACCAACATCGGATAGAGGCGACGCCAGTCGAACCGGCGATAGATAAAAAGCCCGGCCAATACGGAATAGACGATGCCTATCGTCGAGACCTCGGTGGCTGTTGCTATCCCCTCGACCACTGCGGCGCGGATCACAAATGGAAGGGCAATGGCGGGAATCGCGATCAGAAAGGAACGGCCGATTTCACGCCTGGTCGCCCGCTGAACGTGCGACAAATCCTCTCGACGGTACCGCCACCACACCACCGCGCACAGTCCGACCGCGAGCACGATCGCCGGCAATAACCCGCCCGTGAACAGGGCCGCGATCGACACACCCGTCACCGATCCGATCGTGATCAACACCAATGATGGGGGGATCGTCTCGGTCTGAGCACCGGTCGCCGACAGGAGCGCGACGAGGTCACCACGCTTCGCGCCGCGTCTGGTCATTTCGGGGAAGAGCACAGGCGCTATTGCTGCCATATCGGCCGCCTTGGATCCCGAAATACCCGAGACCAGATACATCGCACCGACCAGCACATATTGGAGGCCGCCCCGAACGTGGCCGAGCAGGCTGGCGAGGAAACCGACCATAGCGCGGGCCATACCGGTCATTTCGATCAACAAGCCGAGGAACACGAACATCGGCACCGCGAGCAGGATGAGATGGCTCATGCCTTCGTCCATGCGACCGATAACGACCACGTCGGGTGTGCTGGTCGTCAGTGTTATGTAGCCGATGGTCGCCAGGCCGAACGCGAATGCGATCGGCACCGCTGCGAAAACCATGGCGCCAACGATAAACACGAAGAAGATCAGCAGGTTCAGATTGCCGAGGGGTTTAAGGATTGGTGCGAGCAGCGCGAGAACCCCGATCAGCGTTCCTACCGCAGCGATCGCAGCCGCAAGGTGCTTCGCATTGGCTGTGGCTGCCAGCCTCAGGGTGGCTACGACCAGCATCAAGCCGACGCCGACCGGCAGGGCGGCCGCGCGCCAAGTGTTGACTATTCCCAGAGCCGGAGTTGTGACGAAGACTTCGTCGGCCGCAAACTCGTAGGCGGGGCGAATTACCAGAAGCAGGAACGCGAACGCGGCAGCCGTCGCAAAGACGTCAAGGAACAACCTGGCTTCCGGTCGGATCATGCCAACGATGGCCGTCATCCGCATATGCTCGGCCCGCTGGAAGGCGACGACCGATCCCAGCATCGCCAGCCATAGAAACAGGATGCCGGCGAGCTCATCCGACCAGACAATCGGGGTGTGGAGCACGTAGCGAGAGACGATGCCGACGAAAAGGACGATCACCTCCGCAATGACCAGCAGTGCGGCAGGAATGGCGACGACGGGCTTCAGTGCCTTGTTCAGGCTCACAACAGCCTTGCGCCATCCGGAGGCAGGCTCAGGAAGAGCAAGTGTCGCCCCGTCCATGTGCGCATGTTCCATGGCTCACCTCAACTTGCCCGCGGCTTTCTCAAGTTGAACCCAGGCCTCCTCGCCGAATTTGGATTTCCAGTCGGCATAGAAGCTCGTCTTTGCCAGCGCCTGCCGAAAGGCGGATCGGTCGACGTCGAGGAATTGCATCCCCTTGGCTGTCAAATCGGTGCGGAGGGACTCACTGAGCTTTGCGATGTCGGCTCGTTCATCGTTGGCCGAGCGATCGAATTCGCGCGTCACGATCTCTTGCACGTCCTGCGGAAGCTTCTGGAACGCGCGCTTGTTGCCGAGGATCCAGTAATTGTCCCAGACGTGACCCGTCAGGCTGCAGGTCTTCTGCACCTCATACAGGCGCGCCGTTGCTATGATCGGAAGGGGATTTTCCTGACCGTCCACGACCTTGGTCTGGAGCGCGGAATAGACCTCGTTGAAGTTGATCGGCGCTGGTCCTGCCCCGAGCGCAAGAAAGAGCGACGTCAGATTGGGTGCGGCAGGTACCCTGAGCTTAAAGCCCTTGAGGTCGTCCGGTGTCTTGATCTCACGGCCCGACGACGTGATGTGGCGGAAGCCATTGTCCCAAGGTTTGGACACCGCCATGACGGGCGTCTTGGCGATCTGCGCGCGGATGTAGGCGCCGAGTTCGCCGTCCATGGCCTTCCAGACGGCATCGTAGTTGGGGAAGAGGAAGCCGAGATTCACGATGCCAGCGGCGGGTACAAGGGTGGCGAGGATCAGAGAGGAGAGGTTGAAAAGCTCGACGCTACCGTTGCGAACCTGCGTCAGCAGATCCGTATCCGAGCCAAGCTGGTTGGCCGGAAAGAGATTGATTTCTAGGCGACCGCTAGTCGCTTCCTTGATGCGATCGGCGGCCTCCTTGGCCCGAGCATTCACCGGATGCGCGGGGTCCTGCCCGGTCGCGAGCTTGTAGGTGAACTCTGCGGCGGCGGCCGGGCGGCTGAGGATGGCGCACAAGGGGACGGCCGCGCCGGCCAGGAGCAACTTGCGACGGGTGATGGCAGTCGATTTGCGTTTGGTCATTGCTTCCTCCTTGTTGAGTGTCGGTATATTGATCGGCAGCAGCACGCTTCTGCAGCTCCCGCCGGTTCTCGGGCACCGACCGTCAGGCAGTGGCCATCGTTCTCCGCGGCGACGCCGCGTAAGCGATTCTTCCCTCAGTCGAACTTGACGTATCGAGGTGCGCGCCTAGCGCAGCCACCCCTTGATCTGCCTTGCAACTGCGGCAGTCGAAATGCCGTAACGATCGTGCAGCGTGGGAAGCGCCCCAGCGGCAAGGAACTCATCGGGCAACGCGATCTGGCGGAAGGCTGGATGGACGCCGGAGCGCATCAACAACGCTGCAATCGCCTCTCCGAGCCCGCCGATGATGGTATGGTTCTCGGCGACCACGACGAGACGGCCAGGTTTCCCTGCTTCGCGCAGTATCGCTCCGTGGTCGAGCGGCTTGATTGTCGGGACATGCAACACGGCCACGTCCACGCTATCACTGGCGAGTTCCTTTGCGGCTTCCAGCGCCCGCATGGTCATGATTCCAGAGGAGATGATCAGGACGTCCCGACCGTCCCGAATCAAGGATGCCTCGCCGAGCCTGAATTGATAGTTGTACTCGTCCAGGACGAGGGGCACCTGACCACGCAAGAGCCGCATATATACGGGCCCATGATGCGCCGCGATGGCCGGAACGATCTGCTCGATCTCATGAGCGTCGCAGGGATCGATCACGGTCATGTTCGGCATTGCGCGGAACAGCGCGAGGTCTTCCGCCGCCTGGTGGCTTGGGCCGTAGCCGGAGGTGAGACCTGGCAAGGCGCAGACGATCTTCACGTTGCGGTCTTCCTCTGCAATCGTCTGGTGGATGAAATCGTAGGCGCGCCGCGAGGCGAACACCGCATAAGTCGTAGCGAAGGGCAAGAATCCTTCAGCCGCCATGCCCGAAGCCGCACCGTAGAGGAGCTGCTCCGCCATACCCATTTGATAATAGCGGTCTGGAAACTGCTTGGCGAAAATGTGCAGGTCCGTGTACTTGCCCAGATCGGCGGTGAGGCCCACCACCTCGGGACGGCTCCGGGCCAATTCGACGAGCGCGTGACCGAACGGCGCCGGTTTCGTCTTTTGTCCCTCGGCGGCGATCGACGCGATCATCGCGGAGGTGGTGAGCCGCGGTTTCCCGGGCGTAGCTGAGGTAACCGACTTCATGACCTGTCTCCCGCGTCAAGTTCTGCCAGCGCCAACTTCCATTCGTGCGCTTCGACCCGAATGAAGTGGTTCTTTTCGCGCTGTTCGAGGAACGGAACTCCCTTGCCCATGAGAGTGTCGGCGATGATGATCCTCGGTTGCGGCTCGGGGTGCGAAATCGTTGCGTCGAATGCTGCCACGACGGCGTCCAGGTCATTGCCGTCGACTCGGCGCACGAACCAGCCGAAGGCCTCGAGCTTGTCGACCAACGGCTCGAACCCCATCATCTGTTTCGAAGGGCCGTCGGCCTGCTGGTTGTTGACGTCAATGATCGCGATCAAATTGTCGAGCTTGTGGTGTGCAGCCGACATCATCGCTTCCCACTTCGAACCCTCGTCGAGTTCTCCGTCCGAGAACAGCGTGAAGACACGGCTCTTGGAGCCCTTGCGCTTCAACCCGAGGCCCATGCCGACCGCGATGCTCAGTCCGAGCCCCAGGGACCCGCCGGACATTTCCATGCCGGGCGTGTAGGACGCCATGCCCGACATCGGCAGGCGGCTTTCGTCGAAGCCATACGTCTCGAGTTCGACTTCGGGGATAATGCCGGCCTCGATCAGTGCGGCATAAAGGGCGATCGCGTAGTGACCGTTGGAAAGGAGGAAACGATCGCGATCTTCCCAGGTAGGCTCCTCGGGCCGGTAGCGCATCGCATGAAAATATGCGACTGCCAACACGTCGGAAATATCGAGCGCCTGCGCGATATAGCCCTGGCCTTGAACTTCGCCCATGCGCAGGGCGTTGCGGCGAATGTTGCGCGCATGCTGCGAAAGGCTAGGCGCGTTGACAAGTGAACTCGTGGACATCCGTCTCTCCATTGCTGCTCTTAGTGAATGAGCATCCCGCCGTTGACGTCGATCACGGCGCCGGTGACGTATGCCGAGAGGTCCGATGCGAGAAACGTGTAGATGCCGGCAACGTCCTTGGCCTCCCCGAGCCGCCCGAGCGGAATGCCTTCCAGGATCTTCGCTTTCATCTCGTCGTTGAGCTTGCCGGAGGTGATGTCGGTGCCAACCAATCCCGGCGTGACGCAGTTGACGCGGATACCATCGGCGCCAAATTCCCGAGCCATCGCCTTGGCAAGCCCAAGAACCCCCGCCTTCGCCGCCGAGTAGTGCGGACCACCGAAAATGCCGCCGCCGCGCTGGGCCGATACCGACGACATGCATGCAATCGATCCCGACTTGCGCTTCCGCATATGCGGGATCACTGCCTGGGACAGGAACAGAACGCCCTTGAGGTTGACGTCCTGGATATGGTCCCAGTCGGCCGGCGTGATGTCGAGGAATTTGACCGGCTGTGTGATGCCGGCATTGTTGATCAGGATATCGATTTGGCCGAAAGCGTCAGCGACAGCTTCGACTGCCTTCTGACACGAAGCCTGGTCGGCGACGTCGCAAGCAATTCCGATATGAGCGTCGCCGAGGCCTTGCGCGGCGGCCTGTGCGGCGGTCCCATCGATGTCGAGGATGGCGACCCGCGCGCCCTCTTCGGCAAATCGCCTGGCGGTTGCGAGGCCAATCCCGCGAGGCGAGGCCGCCCCCGTGATGATCGCCGTTTTGCCGCGAAGCAGCATTCGAATCCTCCCTGTCCCTGTCGTTTTGGACGCCGCGGGTGGCAGCCGGTCCTCTTGCCCCATTGCTAGAGCCGAGGGGCCGGCCGGGACAAACGCGCAGTTGTCTTGGATGTGTGAATCTGGTTCACTTATGGGTATGCTGCTGTCGAGCATCCCGATCTCCGCTATCCGGGCCTTCGAAGCGGCTGCGCGCACTGGCTCCTTCAGCGACGCGGCCGACGAATTGCATTTGACGCCGAGCGCCGTCAGCCACGCGATCCGCAAGCTGGAAAGCACCATGAGCACCGTTCTGTTCGAGCGGAGTGCTCGTTCCGTCCGTCTAACGCCCGCTGGCGAGAACCTGATGCGCCACGCCGGTGCGGCCTTCGACAATTTGCGGCGCGGGATCGAAGAAGTCGCAGGTCGCGGGCCGCAGCTCCTGAGGGTGCATTGTGCCCCAAGTTTCGCAGCGCAATGGCTGGCCCCGCGCCTGACCAAATTTCTCGCGGCCGAACCGAAACTGGAGGTTCGGCTCGCCGCCAATACGGAGTACGCCCGCTTCACGAACGACGATTTCGATCTGGACATCGTCTACGGTTCACCTCGCGGTGAGGGCCTCGAAGTGATCCCGCTTGGTGAAGAAACCGTCACCCCTCTGTGTGCTCCTCAGATCGCGAAGAGAATCCGCCAGCCAAAGGATTTGCTGAGCCAAGTTCTTATTCGCTCCGACGTGAAGCAGGTTCAATGGTATCAATGGTTCGCCGCGAACGGGCTCGAACCTCCAGCGATCCATGGAATGCGATTCGACCGCAGCTTCCTCGCAATAGCCATGGCTTGCGGCGGGGTTGGCGTGACGTTGGAATCAACTCGGTTGGCTGAAAGTGAGATAGCATCGGGGCGCCTGATAGCGCCCCTGGCTGGCCGCTCCACCGACATCCGCTACGTTGGTCATCATCTAGTGTTCCCGCGCGCTGGCCGTCAGCGCCGCGCTTTGCAGACCTTCGTGGAATGGATCAGGTCTGAGATTGCGCCAAGTTTATAGAGTAGCGTGAACTGGAGCTGACGTCCGCTCCTCACCCTTCGCGTTATTTCGTCGCGCTGCGGAATTTGGTCGCTATCGGGCCATAGCGGATTTTGGCAAGCCGTTCGCCCGGCAGATTTATGGGTTCACGTCTAGAACGAAAACACGCGCTGATAGCTGAGCGGGGCCATTTCGCACATAGGTCCCCCTTGTTCCTTTTCGAACAGGTCAAACCAAGAAGCCTCCGAGCAAAGCGTGATGTCGCGTTCGCAACAACGGCGTTGCCCCCGCGCGAGACGCGCTAACTGCCGTTAATCGTTATGGGTTTTGTGTTCGCGAAGCGCTGGCATGCTGGTTGCAAAAGTTCTGGTCAGAAGCCGCTCTTGCAACAGCTAACCTTGAGGACATCAGATGAGTCTCGCCACGACCCAGAGTATCGCAGATATCAGGGCTCGCAACAAACAGCTGATCGAGGAGGTGCTGAAGATCTATCCGGAGAAAACCGCGAAAAGGCGTGCCAAGCACCTCAACGTTCACCAGGCCGGCAAGTCCGACTGCGGGGTGAAGTCCAACATCAAATCCATACCCGGCGTGATGACGATCCGGGGCTGCGCCTATGCGGGATCCAAGGGCGTGGTTTGGGGACCTATCAAGGACATGGTCCATATCAGCCATGGTCCTGTTGGCTGCGGCCAGTATTCGTGGGGATCGCGCCGCAACTATTACGTTGGTACGACGGGGATCGATAGCTTCGTGACCCTGCAATTCACCTCCGACTTCCAGGAAAAGGATATCGTATTCGGTGGTGACAAGAAGCTGGTCAAGGTTCTTGACGAAATCCAGGAGCTGTTTCCCCTCAACAACGGCATCACCATCCAATCGGAATGTCCGATCGGACTGATCGGCGACGATATCGAGGCTGTCTCAAGAACTAAATCCAAGGAGTATGGAGGCAAGACCATCGTGCCGGTCCGCTGCGAGGGTTTTCGTGGCGTGTCGCAGTCACTAGGTCACCACATTGCCAACGACGCGGTGCGTGACTGGATCTTCGACAAGCTCGAGCCCGACGGCGCACCAAAGTTCGAGCCGACGCCTTACGATGTTGCAATCATCGGCGACTACAATATCGGCGGCGATGCCTGGTCATCGCGAATTCTGCTGGAGGAAATGGGCCTGCGGGTGATCGCGCAGTGGTCCGGGGACGGTTCACTCGCTGAACTCGAGGCAACTCCGAAAGCCAAGCTCAACCTTCTGCATTGCTACCGTTCAATGAACTACATCTCCCGCCACATGGAAGAGAAATTCGGCATCCCCTGGTGCGAATACAACTTCTTCGGACCTTCAAAGATCGCAGAATCGCTGCGGAAGATTGCGGCCTATTTCGACGACAAGATCAAGGAAGGGGCCGAGCGGGTGATTGAAAAGTACCAGCCGCTGGTCAACGCGGTGGTTGCGAAGTATCGCCCGCGCCTGGAGGGCCGAACGGTCATGCTGTATGTCGGCGGGCTTCGTCCGCGTCATGTGATTGGCGCCTACGAAGACCTCGGGATGGAAGTCGTGGGCACCGGATACGAGTTTGGCCACAACGACGATTATCAGCGCACCGCTCAGAACTACGTAAAGGACAGCACGCTGATCTATGACGACGTCAATGGCTACGAGTTCGAGCGCTTCGTCGAAAAGCTCCAGCCTGACCTCATCGGCTCGGGCATCAAGGAAAAATACGTGTTCCAGAAGATGGGTGTGCCGTTCAGGCAGATGCATTCCTGGGACTATTCGGGTCCATATCACGGCTATGACGGCTTTGCGATCTTTGCGCGCGACATGGACATGGCTGTCAACTCGCCTGTCTGGAAAAAGACGAAGGCGCCCTGGAAGGAAACGCCGAGGGCCAAGCTCTTGGCTGCAGAATAGGGCAACAAGTCTCGCTCTCAGCGGAGAGCGGGGCGGTCAATTTCGATAGTAAAAGGATCTTAATAATGGCGCAAAGTGCCGAGCACGTGCTCGATCATCTCGAACTGTTCCGCGGTCCAGAATACCAGCAGATGCTGGACAAGAAGAAGATGTTCGAGGATCCCCGCGAGCCCGCCGAAGTCGAGCGTATCAAGGAATGGACGAAAACGCCGGAGTACCGCGAGAAGAATTTTGCGCGGGAGGCGCTAACGATAAACCCGGCCAAGGCCTGCCAGCCGCTTGGCGCCGTATTCGCCTCCGTCGGCTTTGAAGGCACGCTGCCTTTCGTTCACGGCTCGCAAGGCTGCGTGGCCTATTATCGCAGCCATCTGTCGCGACACTTCAAGGAGCCGTGTTCCTGCGTCTCTTCGTCGATGACGGAGGACGCTGCTGTATTCGGTGGCCTGAACAACATGATCGACGGGCTCGCCAACAGCTACAACATGTACAAACCCAAGATGATTGCGGTCTCCACGACCTGCATGGCTGAGGTGATCGGCGATGACCTGAACGCCTTCATCAAGACGTCCAAAGAGAAGGGCTCGGTTCCGGCGGAGTTCGACGTGCCGTTCGCCCACACGCCGGCCTTCGTCGGCAGCCACGTCACCGGCTACGACAACGCGCTCAAGGGCATCTTGGAGCATTTTTGGGACGGCAAGGCCGGAACGGTGCCGAAGCTGGAGCGCAGGCCGAACCAGGCCATCAACATCATCGGCGGTTTCGATGGCTATACCGTCGGAAACCTTCGCGAGATCAGGCGCATCCTGGAACTGATGGGAATCCAGCACACCATACTCGCCGACAACTCCGAAGTCTTCGACACCCCGACAGATGGCGAGTTCCGGATGTATGACGGTGGCACCACGCTGGAAGACGCAGCCAACGCCGTTCACGCCAAGGCGACAATCTCCATGCAGGAGTGGTGTACGGAGAAAACGTTGCAATTCGTGGCCGAGCATGGGCAGGATGTCGTGTCCTTCAACTACCCGATTGGCATATCCGCAACGGATGACTTGCTGGTGGCGTTATCGCGGATCGGCGGCAAGGACATTCCGGAGCAACTCGCACGAGAGCGTGGCCGCTTGGTCGATGCCATCGCCGATTCCAGTGCGCATATCCATGGCAAGAAGTTCGCGATCTATGGTGATCCGGATCTCTGCTACGGGGTAGCTGCCTTTCTGCTCGAACTGGGCGCCGAGCCAACCCATGTGCTTTCCACCAACGGCAACAAGGCATGGCAGACAAAAATGGCGGCGCTGCTTGCAAGCTCGCCGTTTGGGCAGAGCTGCCAAGTCTACCCTGGCCGGGACCTCTGGCACTTGCGCTCGCTCCTATTTACCGAGCCGGTCGATTTTCTGATTGGCAACACGTACGGCAAGTACCTCGAGCGTGACACTGGAACGCCACTGATCCGAATTGGCTTTCCAGTCTTTGATCGGCATCACCATCACCGCTCGCCCGTTTGGGGTTATCAGGGTGGCCTGAATGTGCTGGTCAAGATCCTCGACAAGATCTTCGACGAAATCGACAAGAAGACCAACCTTCTTGGCAAAACCGACTACAGCTTCGACATCATTCGCTGATGACGAACGGTGCGCGTGCCATCGCCAAACCCGGCGGTGGCACAAATGCACGGCGGTTAATCTCTCAATTAGTTTGCTGAGGGGAAAACGGATGAGTTCGCTAGCGGCCACGGTCCAGAATATCTTCGACGAGCCGGGCTGCGCCAAGAATGGCAGTAAGTCCAAGGCTGATCGCAGGAAGGGCTGCACCAGGCAACTGCAGCCGGGCAGTGCTGCGGGCGGCTGCGCCTTCGACGGTGCCAAGATCGCGCTGCAGCCGTTTACCGATGTCGCTCACTTGGTGCACGGTCCGATTGCGTGCGAAGGCAACTCCTGGGACAATCGCGGCTCGGCGTCGTCTGGCTCAGATCTGTGGCGGACCGCATTCACAACCGACCTGAACGAAACCGATATCGTATTCGGAGGCGAGCAGCGGCTGTGCAACGCAATCACAGAAATCATCAATAAGTGGGACCCTCCCGCGATCTTCGTCTATCAGACTTGCATCCCGGCGATGATCGGCGACGATATCGATGCGGTTTGCAAGGCTGCGTCTCAAAGGTTCGGCAAACCAGTTATACCGATCAATTCCCCAGGGTTCGTTGGCTCCAAAAACCTGGGTAACAAGCTCGCCGGCGAGGCCCTGCTCGAACATGTCATCGGAACGCAGGAGCCGGACTACACAACGCCGTACGACATCAACCTGATCGGAGAATACAACCTTTCAGGAGAGCTCTGGCAAGTGAAGCCATTGCTGGACGAGCTCGGAGTCCGGATTCTCTCCTGCATCTCTGGCGACGGAAAGTATCGCGAGGTCGCTTCTTCTCATCGTGCGCGGGCGGCGATGTTGGTATGCTCAAAATCTATGATCAACGTCGCACGCAAAATGAAGGAACGCTACGGGATCCCGTTCTTCGAGGGGTCGTTCTACGGTATCCAGGATTCGAGTGATTCGCTTCGCCAGATCGCCCGCTTATTGGTCGAGCGCGGCGCCCCCCAAGAGTTGCTCGGGCGCACTGATGCGGTGATCGCGCGCGAGGAAACGCGCGCCTGGGCTGCCATCGAACCGTACAAGCCACGATTCAAAGGCAAGAAGGTCTTGTTGATTACCGGCGGCGTCAAGTCATGGTCGGTCGTGGCGGCACTGCAGGAAGTCGGTCTCGAATTGGTCGGAACCAGCGTGAAGAAATCGACCAGGGAGGACAAGGAACGCATCAAGGAGCTGATGGGGCGGGATGCCCACATGATCGAGGAGATGACGCCGCGCGAAATGTACAGAATGTTGAAAGAAGCGGAAGCGGACATCATGCTGTCGGGCGGCAAATCGCAGTTTGTCGCACTGAAGGCGGCGATGCCCTGGATCGATATCAACCAAGAGCGGTGCCATGCCTATCTGGGCTATCTTGGAATGGTCAAACTGGTGGAGGAGATCGACAAGTCGCTCTCCAATCCGATGTGGGAGCAGCTGCGTCGACCTGCGCCATGGCAGGTCTTGGCGAAGGCGATGGTGCAGATGCGATCACCGCTGGCCGAGATCGCTTGCGATCCTGTGCTCGGCGAAACGGCGCGCCGAGCCAAGGAGATCTGCTTCTGCAACAAGGTCGATCTTGGAACAATCGAGGATGCGATCACCGCGCATGGCTTGATCAGCGTGGAAGCTGTCAGAGAGCACACCAATGCGGTCGGCGGCTGCTGCAACAGACGCATCGAGGGAATCTTGGCGGCCTCACCATCTGCCCAGCCACAGGCCGCAGAATAAGGACCTGTTATGGCCCTCGTCAAAGCGTCTACTAAATCTTGTGCGGTCAATCCGCTGAAGATGAGCCAGCCGATCGGTGGAGCCTTCGCCTTTATGGGGTTGCGTGGGGCTATGCCGCTTCTGCACGGCTCGCAAGGCTGTACATCCTTCGGGCTCACGCTCTTCGTGCGCCATTTCAAGGAAGCAGTACCGCTGCAAACCACCGCTATGAGCGAGGTCGCAACCGTGCTCGGTGGCTACGACAATCTCGAGCAGGCGATACTCAATATCCACAGCCGAGCCAAGCCAAAGATCGTGGGGATCTGCTCAACCGGGGTTACAGAGACCAATGGCGACGATGTCGATGCCTACCTCAAGCTGATCCGGGACAAGCATCCGCAACTTGCAAAATTGCCGCTGGTCTATGTCTCGACACCAGATTTCAAGGGAGCGTTCCAGGACGGCTGGGAGAAGGCTGTGGCGCGCATTGTGGAGGCGTTGGTCGAGGGGCCGGGCGTGAGTGGACTGCGCGACCCGTCCAAGGTGAATGTTCTTCCAGGATGCCACCTCACCCCCGGTGATCTAGACGAACTCCGGGCCATCCTGGAGGATTTCGGGTTGCGGCCGTCCTTTTTGCCTGATCTGGCAGGCTCGCTTGATGGGCATATCCCCGATGAGTTTACGCCGACAACCATAGGCGGCATCGGCATCGACGAAATTGCGAGCATGGGACGCGCTCAATGGACGATCGCAATTGGCGCACAGATGCGACGCGCGGCGGAGGTCCTGCAGGCCAAGGCCGGCGTGCCATTTCGTCTGTTCGAACGGCTTTGCGGTCTGGATGCTAACGACGAATTCATCGCCTTTTTGAGCGAGATCAGCGGCCGCCCCGTACCGGTGAAATATCGGCGTCAGCGTGGCCAGCTCACCGATGCAATGCTGGACGCGCACTTCCATATTGGTGGTCGCAGAGTTGCGATCGCCGCCGAGCCAGACCTCCTGTTCGACCTGTCCAGTATGCTGCATGACATGGGTGCGCAGGTGACCGCAGCAGTGACAACAACGCAGTCGGTCGTTCTTGAGCGAGTTAAGACCGAGGAGGTCCTCATTGGCGACCTCGAGGACCTAGAAGAACTCGCCAGAACCAAGCAATGCGACCTACTGGTCACGCATTCGCATGGTAGGCAGGCGGCGGCTCGGCTGAAAATCCCGTTCTATCGCGCGGGTTTTCCGATGTTCGATCGGCTTGGTGCAGGACACCAACTATCCGTCGGCTACCGTGGTACGCGCGATATGATCTTCGATATCGCCAATCTCGTGATTGCTGACCGCGAGGAGAACCATCAGCCTACGCCCGATAGCTGGCGAGCTCCGTCTGCACTGCCACGACGAGCCGGCCACAGCTCGCCTGGCACAGCTGAGAGATCGATTGCATGAAGGTCGCTTTCGCTACGCAAGATCTCAGACGGGTCGATGCCCATTTCGGATGGGCAAAGAATATCGCAATCTATGATGTCACGCCGGGCGGGCACGTCTTTCTTAAAGCAATTGAGTTTGAGGGCGATCTCAAGGAAGACGGCAACGACGATAAGTTGGCGCCGAAGATCGATGCAATCAAGGATTGTGCAATTCTCTACGTCGCCGCCATCGGCGGTGCTGGCGCCGCGAGGGTCGTGGCCAACAAGATCCATCCTATCAAGGTGAGCAAGCCGGAAAGCATCCTGGTGCTGCTTGAAAAGCTTCAGGACGTACTGAAGGGAACGCCACCTCCCTGGCTGCGCAAGGCCATGGCCAAGGACCAACGCCGCGCGTTTGAGTTCGACGAATGAGGTGAGATGACCGAAGAAATCGTGCGGCAGGGTAGCGGCATCGACGCGCCGTTCCTCGTGGAGCTGATCAAGATTTGGCGCGCTCAGGATGCCAACGGCGCCTGGACGAGCAAGAGCGATCTCGACCTACTCGAACCCTATGTCTTGGACAAGGAGAAGCGGCGCGCCCTGCCGATTGTCGGCGATCCCGATCCCGACACGCTGTGGCGGCTTGAGTTGTTCTTCGACGCGGTCGCGCTCTCGATCGAGAGGGGCACCGGCGTGATGGTCCAGCCCATTATGAAGCTGCATCATGAAGGCTTCGGCCGCGTGGTGTTGATCGCAGGGCGCCTGATCGCCGTGAACAAGCAGCTACGCGATGTGCATCGTTTTGGCTTCGTTAATCTCGTAAAGCTTGCACAGGAAGGCGACAAATATGTCAACGACGGAATCGACATGGTTCGCAGATTTCCGGACGTGGCGAACTATTGAGGGCGCTCATGAGTGATCGTGAAGCATTGAAAGCAGAACTGAAGAAGCTGTCAGGAAAAGCGCTGCAAGCCAAAATGGATTTGCACGACCTGTCGGAGGAATTGCCTGTCAACTGGCGCTCGATCATGACAGTGGCGGAGAAGGCGTACGATGCCTATGCCGAACTCGAGCGCAAGAGCCATGATTTAAGGGCGCTGGAAAATAACCAGAGGGGCTGACTTATGTCATTTGCAGCGCGCGATGGCCGCGAGTGGATACCGGAATACTTGACATCGATCGATGACAAGAAGTGCATCGGTTGTGGGCGCTGTTTCAAGGTGTGCGGTCGAGATGTCATGACTTTGAAGGGAATCAGCGAAGAGGGCGAGCTTGTCGATTTAGACGATGACGCGGACGATGAGATCGAAAAGAAGATCATGGTTCTAAATGATCAGGGCGCCTGCATCGGCTGCGGCGCCTGCGCAAGGGTGTGCCCGGCCAATTGCCAGATCCACACCTCAGTCGGAGCTGAGGTCACGTGAGCGAAGACCGCCTCGTCCAGCAGCAGCAGAGGATATTGCAATCACATGTGCTACCTGGGCGGGTGACGCGCACGTGATCAGTGAGCTCGCATCTTTGATCAGGCCATCGTGCTCAAACCTCCGAGACTAAGTGACTTGGAAATGATTGATCGGGGATTTTAGTACTGGTTGAGAGCAACAACGTCGAGCGGCACGTCGTTGATCGCCCGTCCGCGACAAGGGACACGCGGTTCACCTATCCAGTGGAGCCTTAGGGCGGCCGAGTCGTTGTCTGTCTTCCGGCGGATGCCTTGCCGACCCCGTAGTGGGCCGGTGGCGCGGTAAGCTTGTGGTCAGCTAGAGATTGTATCCTCACTGCAGAGCTTGCGCGGCACGAGCTCGATTGCGTGCAATTCGCCGATAGGAGAGCGATCCGGATGTATGGCAGAATCGTTGGCTCATCCAGCCAGTCCACGAGCGCGAATCAGGCTGATGATTCGAGCGAGGCGGGAGATAGCCCCCGTTTTGCGGACACAGTTGCGCGCATGGAGCGAGGTGGGTCGTCGTCGGGGGAAGCGGCGCCATACTCTCTGAGTTCCGATCCACCCATTATCAAAATCGACGAACAAGAAGACTTCATGGATCTCGTGGAGAGATACTTGCGTCGCGATATCAGGGACATCGCCGACAACCCACAAGAGTACTCTGAGTTCGTTTCGAGGAAAGCTGAGTGGGCTGCAACTGTTGCTGGATCCTATGCCAACACTTACCGTGATCCGAATAACCCCGCGAAGTTTTTCAGCTATCAGCTGGGTGACGAAAGTGTCGGCCTGCTAGCAGTGGGTGGCCCGGTCCGGATCAAGGGAGACCGGTTTCGAGAACAGTTCGGGCGTAACGATATCACGTCCGTAGTAAATCTACGCGTTACCCACCCGCTTGTCGAAAACGCAGGCGATATCCTGCTCGAGCATCAATTGCGATTGGACGGCGATCATCCATTGGTATTGTCGCGTCCTGCCCGACCGGGGATGGAGCCCCGTCTAGCTGAAATGGGTTTTGTTCACGTGGGTCGCAATCATTGGGTGCTCGACCCTCACCAGAATCCCGAAGTGTGGACGAAGAACGAGAACAACGAGTGGCAGCGAATAGGCAAGCCTACAAAATACCTTTCCAAGGTCGAAGAAGCCCGCAGCGGTCGTCGAGAGAGCGTTGAGACGGACTCATCTGACGATGATCCTTCGTTTTATTTGGAGCGTGAACTTCGACGAATGGCTGTTGAAGGCGATTCGGAATAATGGGAGTGAGGCGGAACTGATGGGTTTTTCGCCCTGGCTCGCGTACGAGCAGAAGGCGTAGCCTTGAGGGGAGCGCGCGCCACGTCGCGCTCCCTTATGCTTGCCAGATGCCAGTTCGCGAGTTGGTTGGTGGAGTTGGGCTGGCCTTGTGTCATACGAGCCGGGGGGCCTGCTTCGCCGAGCCAGCAGGGCCTTGGTGTGCGGTTTGGGAGAGGACCTGCTTTAATCCGGCTTTTGAGCGGCAATCTGAGGCAAATGCGGGAACCGGTTGTGCTCACGATGTCAGTACTTCCGTTGAATCTGGTATCACTGAACGGGTTGCGAAGTTGGCGATCGTGAAAATCGTTCTGCGACGGCTAGCGCGAGGTGCCCCATCGGGTGTGCGACCAAACGAACGTTCCAGCATACGATCGAGCGTCTTGTCGGGCTCGTCCAGCAAATGGACCAAATTATCAGTACAATAGAGCATCAGTTTTATAGAGACCCTGTTTTATAGAGACCCTGGGAGTACCAATGCGCGTACGCTGGGAAGCCGGAATGGATCCCCTACGCCAGGAGCAACGAGCTGCGCACGCGCTTGCGGTTCTGCTAGCCGATCAAGTCGTGCGGCACCGCTAAGGCTGCGCGTTGGGCTAAGAGAACGCCGAGCAGAACTCCGACGATTCTTGCAGCACAAGGCACAGCAACAGGGCAGAGCCCTTGTGATAGGCGAGCAATGAATGCAAGTAGATGCTATTTACGCGATTTGTGGTTTTAACGACATTCCGAGCCGCAAGGCCATGGGCTTTCACCTTATGGTCCTCGATCATGACGGCAATCACCGGCCGTGGTCCATCGTTGTGGTACGCTGGGGTAAGAAGGTGCTTGGCTATCTCAATAGATGTCCGCACAACGGCGTTGCTTTGGACTGGGAACGAAACGAGTTCCTCGATCCAGACGGCGTCCGGCTGATGTGCGGCAAACACGGATCCACCTTCGAGCTCGGAACCGGGCTGTGCGTCGATGGTCCGTGCAAGGGCGGAACGCTCACGCCAATCGCCTTGACAGTGCTGGATGGCGATATCTGTGTCGCCGGCGTGCGTCTTGTCGAAGACGGTGCGTCCCGGAACGAATGACGTCCGCGCTCAGACCGGCCGGTTCTCGTTGCGGTTTTTTACCGGCTCCATCCTCTCCAGCCCGTCTTCATAGGAGATCTCGTCGTAAGGTAGGTCGAGAGCCTTCGCCGCATCCAGGAGGTAATCAAGCTTGCCGCCCGCATCCAGCTTCTTGAGGTCGTCCTTGTTGAGCCCGACCAGGTCCATCATCTCCTTCCAAACAGTGGATTCATCGCACGGCAGGACGTGGAAGGTAATGCCACCGAGCTTGATGTGGTACTTCGCCAGCAAATCGACGTTGTTACAGAACAAGAAATAACTGCCCTTTTGGCTTAACGCACCGTCAAGCACGGCCGCGACGTCAGCAAGATAAGCCAAGGAGTGCAGGTAGCCGGCCAGCACCGGGATAGTACGTTCTCCGTCCTGCGCGATCGTCAGAACCTGTTCGATCGAATAGTCCGGCGGCCGCTTCTCGTCCGCGACTTGCGTCTGAAATTTTAGTGCTATGTCGCCGCGAAAGCCAAACCGGCCCGGCTTGGTCGTCCCGCCCTTGAGTACAGCATTGAGCAGGCGGCCCTCCTTCTCAAGTCGACCGAGTGCGGTGTTCTCGATTGCAGTCATTAAATTCGTCCTCGATTTGAGCTTTTCACCGGCGCGCTGGCCGATGCCAGATGCGATGCAAATTGCTTGCCGCCGTCTCTGTAACGACCTCCAGCCGTGCCGCGAAACAAAACGCGTATACGAGAGGCGATCGTCCCAGGCAGCGTTGTCACGAACTCGACACCGGCGCTGAAGCCGACAGATGCGATCAGAAAAAGGTAAGCGGGATCAAGCTGTGCACGCTGGCACATGACTTGCCATTGTCGGGCAGACCTAAGCTCATGAGAGGGTAAGCCATGATCAACCTGACAGATAGCGCAGTGAGTGCCATCAAAGGCGCGATGGCATCATCAATGCAGCCGACCGGCGGCCTGCGCATTATGGTCGAAGCAGGCGGCTGCAATGGGTTCAAATACAAGATGGGCTTGGCCGAGGTGCCGACGCTTGGTGACACCGTGATCGAATGCGGGGGTCTGAAGGTATTTGTCGACAGCAAGAGCCATGAGCATCTGATCGGCACGACCATTGATTTCGTCCTGGCGCCGGATAGTTCCGGATTCATCTTTCAAAACCCGAACGCCGTCGCGAGCTGCTCCTGCGGCAAATCGTTCAGCTGATAAAGGGGAAACATCGCAGCATGCTGGCCGAACCGGAAGAAGTATGGCGATCGTCGGCTGCGAGAGCGCTTCGCATTCGCGACGCAATCGGACAGATGCGAGCGGATCTGCATGGCAATCGTGGCGACTGTCGGCTCATCCGGACCAATAGCCACAGGACCATCGCCAGTCTGAACGGCGCATCCGCGTTCTGTAAGCGTCCTAGACTGACGCTGGACCGCATTCAGACGAGGCTGGTCGACAAAATAGGCGAATGCGTTCGTCTCGTCCCGATTGCGGTTGTCGGCGAGGCGCTGGATTGAGCGGGATTCAAGTGCTGATTTACCTCGACAATAATGCAACGACCCGGACCGATCCATCCGTCGTGCAAGCCATGTTGCCGTTCTTCACAGAGCAATTCGGCAACGCTTCATCCACGCATGTCTTTGGCGGCGAAGTCGCAGTCGCCATGAAGCAGGCCCGGGGTAGCTTACGGGCGTTGCTAGGCTGCGCATACGATCGTGAGATCGTTTTCACCTCAGGAGGGACCGAGGCCAACAATGCCGCGATTCTCTCTGCGCTTGCGACCCAGGAAGGCCGCGACGAGATCGTCACCACCTCTGTCGAGCACTCTGCCGTTCTCGCCGTAGCCGAGCAATTGGCGGCAAGCGGAGTCAAGACGCATGTCGTACCGGTAGATGCCCGCGGCCGGCTCGATATCGAGGCGTTTCGCAGCGCGCTCGGGCCACGCACAGCGATTGCCTCCGTTATGTGGGCCAATAACGAGACCGGCACGATATTTCCTGTAGAGTTTCTTGCAGGGTTGACCCATGAGGCGGGCGCGCTGTTTCACACCGATGCGGTCCAGGTCGTCGGCAAGATGCGCGTAGACCTTAAGGATAGTGCGATCGACATGCTGTCGCTATCCGCACACAAACTGCATGGTCCCAAAGGCATCGGCGCGCTATATCTGCGCAAAGGGACAAGTTTCCGGCCGCTGATCTGGGGCGGATCCCAGGAACGACGGCGCCGCGGCGGAACGGAGAATATTCCCGCAATCGTCGGCCTTGGAAAGGCTGCAGAGCTCGCGGCGGAGCGGCTTGAACCGGAGCGCGTTCGCATTGCTGCGTTGCGCGACCGCCTGGAGCAGGGGATACTGCACATTGGTCAGTGCACTGCGCTCGGCGATATCAATAACCGGCTGGCGAACACGACCAATATTGCCTTCGACCATCTAGAAGGCGAAGCGATCGCCCATCATCTCAATCGAGCCGGCATTGCTGTGTCGCTCGGATCAGCCTGTAACGCGGGCTCGATGGAGCCATCGCATGTCTTGCGGGCCATGCAGGTGCCGGCGTGGAGCATGCGTGGCGCGGTGCGCTTCTCGCTATCGCGAGAAACCTCATTTGCAGAGGTCGACGAGGTCGTGTGCGCCGTGTCTGACATCGTGGCTCGCCTGCGCGCCGCTTCGCGGGAGTCGGCCCGCTTGGCCAGCCATGGTTCACAGTCAAGGAGTTCAATGTGAAAATCATGATCCGCCGGTCTCCAGAGGCAGGCCTGTCGATCTACGTACCAAAGAAAGATCTCGAAGAGCCGATCATTGAGTCCGAGTATGAGACGCTCTGGGGTGGGTGGATCAAAATAGCCAACGGTTGGGTACTCGATTTGCCCAAGATGGCGAGCGATACAAAATTACCAATCACAATCGACGCCAAAAAACGAGGAGCGGACGGAGAGGGTCAGTGAAGGGGCCTCGGCGGATCGACTTGGTCGATGCAGCTGAGGCTAGGACCATTCTCGTCGACATCGCTGCCGGGTTAAGGGCTGCGCGCGTGGTGCCCTATCTCGGTCCTGGCCTCACCGGACTGTCCAAATCCAATGTGCCGACCTCGCCCGAGGCGCTGGCCGACTTCTTCGCCCGCAAGGTTGCGCTGCCTCGGCGGGCCAAAGGCAACGCATGGGCATCGGCGCAGCATATCGAGGTCAGCAAACATCGCTCTACGCTGACGACATTGATGGTGCAGGCCTTCGCTCGGCTAACGCAGCCGACGCCGTTACATCATCATTTCGCGTCCCTGTCGCTTCCCGTCATCGTCGATGCATGGTACGATGGCGCAATGCGCGCCGCGCTGGGCAAGCGCGAGGGCTGGGGTGAAGTTCAGGGCATTACCCGTGCCGGCATTGGCGAGAATCGTTGGTACCGCTTCTATGATTTCTCTGGCCAAGAGGTCGACAGTGCCGTGGCCGGTAGCTGGGCGACGGTGCTCTATAAGCCGCATGGCAGCGTGCATCCAGCCAACAACTTCCTGATCTCCGATGCTGACTATGTCGAGGCCTTGACCGAGATCGACATTCAGACGCCAATTCCGGACATCATCCAGGAAAGGCGGAGCGGACGGGCCTTTCTCTTCATCGGTTGTCGCTTTAACGACCAGCTGTTGCGCGGCTATGCGCGGCAGATTATCAAGCGCTCGGGTGGCGCCCACTATGCGATCGTCGATCCGGACACGCTGTCGCGCAACGAGTTCCGTTTTCTACTCGAACAAGGTCTGGCGCCGCTTGCGATTCGGCTCCCTTGCGCGGTTGAGATACTGCTCACCCGTTAGATGTGTGAAGCTGGATAGCCCAACTGGTATCGCCAGCTGTGAGTGGGGGCGGCGCACGAAAGGCCCGCTCGGATGGAGCCGGGTGTTGCGCGCGCTTTGGCGCCATCATTGACGCGCCAGCCCGCGAAGCTCTGAGTGAGGATGAGGACGCATCTGTCGCATTCTTAACAAGCGTATCATTGCGGCTCTTACATGTCTCAACGTCGGCCGGGTCCGCTAACGCTATGAAAAACCGACGAAAGTTCGTCTTCTGCGCCATGGCATGTGAGTTGCTACGCCTCGTCTAGAGGCTCGCTCACGGATGGTCCTGGGAAGCCAATGTGCCTGCGGGGAAAAAGAGAATGAATGCGGTCGTGGGGGGCGGAGGTTACGCCAAAGCTGCGCTGGATAACGACACGATGATGCAGTCTGCCGCTGAGCAAAAGGGTTGTCGCACCGCAGCCAAGACCGCCCAGGCAGGCTGCGGGTCACGGACAAGCCAAGGCGATCTGCCGAGCGAAATCTGGGAAAAGGTGAAGAACCATCCCTGCTACAGCGAAGAGGCGCATCATCATTACGCCCGAATGCATGTGGCGGTCGCGCCGGCCTGTAACATCCAGTGCAACTACTGCAACCGCAAATACGACTGCGCCAATGAATCTCGCCCGGGCGTGGTGAGCGAGAAGCTCACCCCCGAGCAGGCGGTGAGAAAAGTGCTCGTGGTCGCGACCACCATTCCGCAGATGACCGTGCTCGGAATCGCTGGTCCCGGCGATGCTCTCGCCAATCCAGAAAAGACGTTCAAGACATTCGAACTGGTCGCCAAGGCGGCGCCCGACATCAAGCTGTGTCTGTCGACCAACGGACTGGCTCTGCCGGACCATATTGACACGATCGTCAGGTCCAGAATCGACCACGTCACCATCACTATCAACACGATCGATCCCGAAATCGGCGCCAAGATCTATCCCTGGATCTTCTTCAACCATAAACGCTACACCGGCATCGATGCGGCGAGGATACTCACCGACCGTCAGCTGCAAGGACTGGAGATGCTTAGCGAACGGGGGATCCTGTGCAAGGTCAACTCGGTGATGATCCCCCACATCAACGATCAGCACCTGGTCGAGGTCAACAAGGCGGTGAAGGCGCGCGGTGCCTTCCTTCACAACATCATGCCGCTGATCTCCGCGCCTGAGTACGGCACGGTGTTTGGCCTAAACGGTCAGCGGGGGCCGACGGCGCAGGAATTGAAGACGCTGCAGGATGCTTGTGAAGGGAAGATGAACATGATGCGGCATTGTCGCCAGTGCCGCGCTGATGCTGTCGGACTGATAGGAGAGGATCGCAGCGCAGAGTTCAGTGCCGATCAGATCATGAAAATGGACGTCAAATATGACCTTGGGACGCGGAAGGCTTATCAAGACAGGGTGGAGGACGAGCGTGCCGCCAGCGTCGTGGCCCACCAACAAGAGCTTTCACAGTTCGCCGGCGAGACGAGCGCGATCACGGTTCTGGTGGCGGTCGCAACCAAGGGCGCGGGACTCATCAACGAGCACTTTGGGCATACAAAGGAATTCCAAGTATATGAACTTTCAACATCCGGCGCCAAATTCATCGGTCACCGTCGCGTCGACGTCTACTGCCAGGACGGTTATGGCGAGGAAGACAGGCTTTCGACCATCATTCGTGGCATCCAGGACTGCCATGCGGTGTTCGTGGCCAAGATCGGTGGCTGCCCAAAAAGCAAACTGATCAAGGCCGGGATCGAGCCGGTTGATCAATACGCGCATGAGTTCATCGAGAAGTCGACGATCGCCTGGTTCAGGTCCTATCTCGACAAGGTGAAGAGCGGCGATGTCCAGCACGAGAGGCGCGGCGACGCGGCGATCCGCCAGGGAGCTCTGATCTCCGCGGCGTAAGGGGGGTATATGCCATTCAGGATCATCGCCTCTCAGTGTACCAGCTGCTCAGCTTGCGAACCCTTATGCCCGAACGCTGCCATCTCGGAAAAGGGAGGAAGCTTTGTCATCGAAGCGACGAAATGCACCGAATGTGTTGGCCATTTCGACGAGCCGCAATGCGCCGCGGCCTGTCCGGTCGACAATACCTGCGTAATTGACACCTCGTTGCCCCGCTATCAGGCGCCAGGCTAGGACGCGAGCTTCCATGAACGGCATGCCAAGAGCTGGGGCTGTGAACTTTGCAAACTTCGTGCGGCGCGTTGTCAGCACCGCAGGTCTCGACCTTCGCACCTCCGTTCGCGAAGGCGGCTGCTCAGGATGTCCCTGCGATCGTGCTGTTGCTCGCCGGCAGCGGAGCGTCGGCCGGCATTTGATTTGGCGCGGCGCGCCAAAAACGCCTCTCAACTCCGAGCGTAGGCTTCTAGGCAGCGCGGGTATCGTTGATGTGACTGACGAGGCCACGCCGACCGGCGCATGCCCGGCGGGATCAGCCGTACCGAGCCGCAACATCGCGGAATGCGCCGGACGAGCGAAGCTGCCGATGACCTTCGAGGCAGCAGCCAAGTCGCCATCTGCCGGTCAGGGAGCGCTGATCGCGCGTACTTTCGGCGAAGTCCCGTGCCAAGGCTGGCGAATGGCGAACGCAGCTGATGCTGCTCGAGATCCCGCCGATATCATCATGCCGCGGTTTCATCCCAACGTGTTGAAGGACTTCACCGGCCTCCCGATATTGCTCGGCAATCTGGAAGAAGGGGCAAGGCCGCGACCAAGCTGTTCGAACTCGAACCGGCTGACACGATCGGTGCCGAATCGTTCGCGGACGTTCTGGAGCGGAGGAGCCAATCCGATGATCGATCACATTGGCGAGGCCGCCCATCACTCAAGTTACAGTACCTGCGCTCGTCCGTCGCGCAGAAAAGCATGCGACTGCCGGTGTTCGGCTATTTGCGCAAATGATCGTGCCGGCAACGTCTCCAGCACTTCTTCCAGCGGAATCCCGCGCTCAGCAACGGCGGCACTTGGCGCGCAGACGTCGAGGTCCGAGCGATCGTGTCGACGCAGGGTAATGCCATTGTCTTATCGTCGATGCTTGATGGCCATAGAAGCCTCGTCGTCCAAGCAGGAACATCGTTTCATACGGCGAAATGATGCCGATGCTGACCGACAAGGAGCTGGCGGCGCCCTCGCGCGCCACTTCGCCCCGCAGCTCCGCAATCAATCGGTTTGCGCTGAGGACGTCCAGTTCCGTCACATCGTGCCGCGTCGCGCTGCCGTTGCGGGGCTACTTGGTGTAGCTACGGGCCAATACGCTAGAGCGCGGCTAGATATCGCTGAACGGCTGTCACTCAAGGCACGAACTGCCCTACAGCGACATCCTGATCAGCAGGTCGACATGAACTGGCGAACCGAATTGCTGTGGGCGAATCGGCTGAGTGCGGCGAGGGATGAGCACAATCGTGTCTCCTGGTCAGGCCGGGCAGCATCCCTGCATGGTCTACCAACGAGCGATGCATGAGGAGCGCTACATGAGCGGTATTGTTCGCGACAGCGACGTCGTCGAGCTCGACGAGCCGCCTGTCTTCAGTTTTAGCCAAAAGGTACGAGCCAATCGCACCATCCGGAATGATGGCACCTTTCGTGGCAGGGAGATCGGCGACATCTTGGTCAAGAAGGGAGAGATCGGTTACGTCATCTCGATCGGCACGTTCCTGCAGCAGTTCTACATCTACGGCGTTGAGTTTCTGGAAAGCGGCTACCGCGTTGGCATGAAACGCAAGGAACTCGAGCCTATGGATGCTAGCGAGGAGATCGATGATCTGCCGCTGCCGGAGGAGGCCGTGTCGTGAGTGAACCCGGTTTTCCGAAATATCGGCGGGGCCAGCGGGTTAAAACCGCAGTCGACCTCATCAACGACGGCTCTTTTCCCAATGTGGAGCCTGAGGGCATCTTGCTCGGCGCCGGAGTGGCCGGAGAGATCATCAGAGTTGCCATCCATACCGAAGCGAACGTTCCGATCTATACTGTCGATTTTGGAGAACGGTTGCTCATCGGCTGTCTTGAAGAAGAAATCACAGTTCTTTGAAGGGAGGCTTTCTCGATGAATGCCGGGCTGATGAGGAAGGTCAAGACCGGGCTGGTGGCGCACCCCAACGAGCTTGATCGCAAGCGGATCGAGCGCAGCTTGAGCTCCCGCAAGCGCTATCTCTACGTCTCGCCGAAGGTGACGCCGGTGAAAGGCGGCTACCTCGTCGAGAGCCCCTGTTGCTCGCGCAATATTGACAAGGACGGCGCGCTAATCGACGTCGCGCTGATTCTTTATGATGGCGTGAGCGGAATTTGGAAGGTGTTTTGCAAGAACCACGCCCAAGGAATCTGGGAGTTTTACAGCCTGTATCACCGCCTGACTTCAGCAATCGACGAATTGAACGCGGATCCGGAGCGTCTGTTCTGGCAATGAGGGACGGCTTTTGAGGGGGCACAGAGGAGCCACGATGACGCTCACTGCGCAGGAATTGATTGAAATCGAGCAGCTGCTTGCGGCCGACAGGGCCGAGGAGGGGCCGTTTGTCGAGCTGCGGCGCCGCTTTCCGCAGCTTGCTTGTGTGCGCTGTGATGCATCGGATATGCCGGATCAGCCATTCCGGCAGTTTGTGCGTTTCGATCTCCATCTGATCGATGGATCGGATCACTGCGTACAGATTACGGCCGATCCGGCACGGGCGACTGGCATCATATTGGCCAAAAGGAGCGCTGCGCAGTGAGCAGCACTGAGCTCGCAGAGCATCCGTGCGATGGCGCGCAAGATGTGGAGAGCAATGCATCCTTCATCCCACTGTCGGATCCGGATATTACCGTCGCTGAGCTCTCTGCAGTGGAAACGCTGTTGTGTTCGTCGCAGATCTCCAGTGGGCGGATCACTGAGGCGTTCGAGCAGGCTTTCGCGGTTTATCTGGGTCGCAAACATGCCGTTGCGGTTTCGAGTGGTACGATTGGGCTCCTGCTTGCACTGAAGGCGCTTGGGATCGGAGCAGGGCACGAGGTCATCGCCTCGCCCTACGGCTTTCGCGAAACAGTGCATGCCATCAGTCTCGCAGGCGCACGTGTGGTATTTGCCGACGTGGACTATTGGTCGGGAACATTGCTTCCAGCGAAGGTCGAAGAGAGCATTACGGCCAGCACGCGGGCGATTGTCGCCGGCAATCCCAACGGTCATCCTGCGCCATGGGCAGAACTGCAGACGGTCGCACAGCGCCACCGGCTGCTGCTCTTGGAGGATTCTACCGAGGCGATCGGGTCGAGCTACAAGGGGGAACTCGTCGGCCGATTTGGCGACCTGGCCGTGTTCGACTTTGCCCAGCCGGTAGCCCTAAGCTGCGGTGAAGGCGCAATGGTGGTGACGGATGACATCGATATTGCGCTTGGGTTGCGCCGCCATCGCGCCCACCGCCTGGACGAGCGATTCTCAATTGTCGTCGCGAGCACAGCGCCTTACCAGGCTGGCATGAGCGATCTCACGGCTGCCTTGGGGCTGGCGCAGCTGAAGCGTCTCGATGAAATCCTGGAGCGGCGTCGGCTCATCGAGCAGCTCTATAACGCGCATATCCAGTCATTTGAAGGCATCAAGCCGCCTTATGTCGGTCCCGATGTGACGGATGTGAACTGGATGCTTTATCTCGTTCAATTGGGGACACGCTTCACGCGATCCGGTCGGGACGCCATCATCGATGATCTGCGCGCCGCCCAGATTCAGTCAGCTGCCTACAGCCAGCCGTTGCATTTGCAACGCCACTATTTTGACCTCGGCTATCGCCGTGGCGATTTCCTGGTTACCGAAAAGGTCGCCGATCGCGCTTTAGCGCTGCCGTTTCACACCCATCTCACGAACAAGCAGATCGAGTTAATCGTGGAGACCGTGAAAGATGCCTCGATCAACGTGGGCGCAGGTGCGGCGATCTACTGAGATGATCGTTATGCACCACATGAAAGGAGGAGGATTGATTGAGCACAATCGTAGCTCTGGGCGTGCGCGAGATGAGAAATCGACCGAGCGCATGTCATGCGATGCTCCGCAGGTAGATAGCGATCCGCGTAAATGCGGAGCACGCCGCATGCCGCTGCATCATGTATTGTTCGGGATGCCGCGGGAGAAATCCTCTAGCCTCGCGCTTGCAGAAAACCTGCTCGATCGTCGCAAAGTGCCGTGCCAACACCGTGGCTTAAGGCCGGCGCGCCAAGATGCTCGAATCTGAGCACGCCATCATCGGTTTTCGGCTGGGCTGTCTCGATTTAGTCAAACAGAGATTACTATGAACGTACAAGAAGTCATCATTCACGTCCGCTTCGCTCCGAACGGAAGAGTGGTCCAGATCAGCGAGCGCCCGGCAAAGCTCACGCCGAACCAATGGTTTGAAGTCCTCAACGCCCGCGCTAGCTCGGCATATCGACCGCTCGCTCGTGGCCGTGGCATTTTTCGACTGAGCCGTACTACGGTCGATGCCTTCAAGCAGGAAACTGCGAGGCCGGGATGAGCCAAGCGATGATCGGGAACCCAATGCGCGATCAGATCGAGGTTTTTGCCGTCTGTCCGGCCAATGCCATCGAGCGGAGTGGCGCCAGGGGCTTTAGCCTGTCGCGTATCGATGATAGCGGCGAGAGCCGGCTGTTTTCCATTATTGTGGTGCGCACCTTCGGCAACGACTATTTTGGCTATGTCAACCGTTGTCCGCATGACGACGTCTGGCTCAACATCGGCTCCGGCGAGTTTTTTTCGGCGGACCACTCCTATCTCAGATGCGGCCGGCACGGTGCAAGATTCGAGATCGAGACCGGAGTGTGCATCGATGGTCCCTGCAATGGACAAGCGCTTGAGCCGGTAGCGCTCGCCGTGATCGAAGGTGACGTTTGCCTATGCGGCGTCAAGCTGCTGGAGGAGGATCGGGCTTCCGAGCGCTTCGAGGACAGCGAAGAAACAATGGATATCACGATCCATCCGGATTAACGGCCTATCATTTGGCTGTTGTTCAAGTTGCTGAGGGATTTTATCGGAGGACGAAATCGTCGCTCCTGAGCGTTGGTCTAGATGGGTATTGTGCCTTCTTAGCTTGTCAGAGCAAACGGCAGTCCAACGCCTTGCTGCCGGGCGCCAGCGAGCTCTGCCGTACCAACAAAAGGTTGCTCTTACGTCAACTCGCCAAATGGATCTCGCAGGCGGGACGTGCTTCTTGCTGCCGGCCGATAGAACATGTTCAAGAAATGTCCTCGGCGGCTGGAAGTCCGCCGAGGACACCGTCTGGGCTGCGAAAATGGGGAGACCCAGACTGACAGGATCGTTTGGGAGGAAGAATGACGATCCTGTGTCAGAAGCTTTTGGCCGTCAGCGACGGCTGGCTTATTTTCTGCGCTGCAATTGCGATGCCAAACGCCTCAATGCGACCTCTCAGCGAGTGGCGCCGCGATCTTCGGGGGCCGCCGGTTTACGGACGCATGCATGAATGAACACGCGTTCGCTGTTCGGCATTGAGGCGGTAAGCGCGCCTTGACGGTATCGTGGAGGGCTGTGGGCGCGATCCAGGACCGCTGTGTTGCCGGCTTCGTGACGGCCGATCAAGTCCGGGCAGCTTAACCTATAGCCTTGAACGCGGGTCTGCGTTCACTCTGACTGTCGGGGCGTTTGCGCCAGGCGCTATCCTGTTGAGGTAAACAATAGATCAAAAACAGCGGAGCGCACATCATGCGTGCGAACGGCTGAAGCAGAATGGGGGGCGTCAAACGCGAAGCCAACGATTGTCCTGTCCAGAACAGAAGAGAAACGACATTGTCGGAACTCCAGCATCAACGATGAGGAGCGCCTCGGCAGAACAAGAGATAGTCGTAAAAACGCGAGGATTCTGCATTTGGTGTGGAACTTGCTTTGCAGCAATCGGATGGTTGAGCAATGTAGGAGCGAAGAGATTGCGATGGTAGGAGAAGACGTTGAAACGAATCAGGAAGCTTGTGCCAGACGTGAGTCATCTGTGGCTGATCTTCAGCGTTTACAATTAGTGTTGCGTTCGCTCATTTCGCCTGCGTTCGCAGGCGCGCATCGAAATCAGTAGCATCAATCTATCGATGCGGCGTTCGACAGCAAGAGACCCTGTGAGGGCGATGCGAGCCCGGGCCATGTCTCTTTCGGATCGCTCGCATTGATCACAGGATAAGCGCATGGACTCAGAAACCGAATTCGAGCTCCCCCAAATTTATAGGCATCATGTCTTTGCCTGCAACACGCAGCGTCCGCCCACTCATCCGCACGGCAGTTGCGGCGCCTCTGGCGCGCAAGCATTGTGGGATCGAATGGGCAAGGCGATCGAAGCGCAAGGCCTTAACGATATCGGTTTCACGATGGCTGGCTGCCTCGGCTATTGTAACTCCGGTCCCTTGATGGTCGTCTATCCTGACGGAATCTGGTACCGCGCGACTACGCCGGAAGACGTCGACGAAATCCTGGAATCCCATCTCAAGCAGGGTAAACGTGTCGACCGCCTCGTAATGGTGGTAAAGCGCAGCTAAGCGCCTTGCTTCGCGCCGCTTGGCCGGGCAATCAAGCATGGACAGCTTCTCCGTCGATGAGCTGTTCCCTCGGTACGTCGGTCGGCTCAGGATGACCGGGTGGCCCTCAGGCGTCAGGACGTGCGAACAGCGCGTCATGGAGCTTGTCGTTATGGCGCTCTTTGAGATGTTCGGTGAGACGGGCCCAGATTCGAGCGCTGCTCGTGCCCGGGCCCTGAACCTTGAGCGTCAACTCCCTTGTCAGACTATCATTGTCACGGCGCAGCGCGGCGCCTTGAATTTTCAGACCCGATCGGCAACTGGCACGGTCGCAACGCCTGACAAAGCAAGAACGTGTTTCTTTCGATGGCTGTTCGATTAATCTGTTCGCGTCACTTAATACTGTCCCTACGCAGCACGCCGCAAGCGCAAGGTGCGGATGGCGCTCACGTTTTTCGCGAGACGACGCGTCTTTGACACGCCATCTCGCTCGCGGATGAACTGCGGTGCGGTTGAAGGACGCGCTCGATGGCTCGCCGCGTCCGGATTGATCAACCTTGTCTTCTTCTCTGGATCCTGTTCTGACGTCAGAACTTGTAAGCGATGCCGCCACTGATGAGCCATGGGTCGATATTGGCGCGCCCGGAGACGGGAATCGCATTGTTTACGGTCGCAGAATAGTCTGGCCGCAGCCACAGCTTCTTCACGTCGAAGTTGAGGCCCCAATGACGGTCAAGCATGTAATCGAAGCCAAATTGGACCGCCGCGCCGAACTGGTTGCTGATGTGCAGATCCGTCACAGTAAGGCCGGCGAGCGACGTATTGGCCGCCGACTGATTGAAGAATGCGGTGTAGTTGATGCCTGCGCCGATATAAGGCTTCAGTGGGCCGAAATCGTTGAAGTGATATTGCAGGGTCAGCGTCGGCGGCAATAGCCAGGCGTTGCCGATATCGAGTCCATTAAGCGTGCCAGTGCCGCTGATGTGATGGCGGGTCACGCCGAGAATGAGTTCGGCCGCGATGTTCTTCGTAAAGAAATAGGTGATGTCGAGCTCCGGTATGGCTTGATCGCTGATCAACAGACCGGAGTTGGGAGAAGACAGCGAAGGTACCCCGGAGACGTGGACTGAATTGCCTGCAGTATCCGGCAAAACGCCGAGCACTCGCAGGCGGATCATCCATGGACTGAACGGTTCGATCGGGGGTGCTTTGTAATAAACCGGCGCCGGACCGAGATCTGCAGCCTGTGCCGAGATGCTGGCCAGCGAGATCGCGAGCGTGAGGAGCGACGTCGTCGTCAGAATTGTTCTTGTTCTCATCGAATTCTCCATTCCAAAAGTCGCGCGATAAGGCGCGCGAGATCTCTGTCACACATGACAGGCGGCGGAGGATTTGATGCGGATCAAAATAGTGGCGGGCTCACCGGAATTATGCGGCTGAGTTGCATAAGAAGCACGGCTAAAAGCGTCGTTGTCTTTGCTTGATAGCTGTTCGATTCATAGTCCGTGCTGAGTCCAATCTCTTCAGGAGATTGTTTGTTGGCTTGATGCCCCGATCCAATCCATGCCCGTTGGGCCATGCAAAATCAAAGTGGCAATGCAGCAACCCCGCACATTGCAGGCCCGGTAGAGGCAGCATTCACCCGAGGCGCAATATCGGCAGATCCGTGTTACGGAACAGCCAGCTTGGCCTTCTCAGCGAGGGTCCGAATCGGCGGTCACGAACAAAGCCGCAAGCAGAAAAATGTGGTTCTTCGCGTCAAAGCCTTCTGTCCTAGCCTCACGTTTGCGGACAGCGCGTCTCGTTTGCGTCATGCACACATCCCTCGAGATCATCTGGGGTCTTGCGGCCAAGCAGCGACAGCACGAGCTCATGATCGAATCCGGCGCATCGTGATCCATCGACGTCGATCAGAGGTCTGCGTATCAGGAGCGGATCGTCTAACATCAACGCCAGTGCGCGCTGGGCGTCAATCATGGCGGGATTGACTTCGCCTGATTTGATACGGGGGCCGCTTGGTTGAACCAGGAGGCAACCGGGGTATTGCCGAAGAAGCGGCGCAGTTCTTCCGAAGCCCACGGCTCCATCAAAATATCTTTGGCTATGATGTCGTGACCGGCAGCGTTGAACGCTTGAATCTGACGCGCATTGGTCGCGCAGCCGGGCTTTTGATAAAAGGTGATTGTCGCCATGTCATACCTATGTTGGCAGCGCTGAGCTGAACGATGGCCATGTCGCTGCTGCGTTCGACGCCCATCGATGGTCTTGCCGATTATCTTCAATGTCAGTTGGCTAAGCGCCGCTGGCATCCGCTGTCCGGTCAGTCTGGATCGCAACCGACATTGTCGCACCGCTCAAGTCCCAGAGAGCCGGTTCACGTGTGGCGTAGCAAGTCCCATTCCGTGGCTGAAGATATGGGACAGCCGATGCAAATGGGCTTCGCGTCAGCGGTTGCCGCTCTTGTTCGTTTTCTGACAGCCGCGCTGACCGATAGGTTCCAAAACAGCCAGGCGCACTCGCGGGCACGTGGCTTTTTAAATGTAATCAAAGACTTGGGTAGCGCTTACGAGCGTTGGCACGGCGGTTGCTAATATCGGGCAGCAACACTGAGTGAGGGCTGAGTGCACGCCGACGCGTAAGACGAGCGATGTGCTCCTTCCCTTGAACCCGTGTGCCCCGTTTCTGAGAGAGAGAAACAAGCTCGCGCGTCAGAAGCGCGCAACTTTTCGCAAATCGGTTGATGGAGAGCAACATGTCTTCACTAAGGCAAATCGCGTTCTACGGAAAAGGTGGCATCGGCAAGTCGACGACTTCCCAGAACACGTTGGCGGCGCTGGCCGAGATGGGTCAGAAAATCCTGATTGTCGGGTGCGATCCTAAAGCGGACTCGACCCGCTTGATCTTGCACGCCAAGGCGCAGGACACGATTCTGAGCTTGGCGGCGAGCGCCGGCAGCGTGGAGGATCTTGAACTCGAGGACGTGATGAAGGTCGGCTACAAGGACATCCGTTGCGTGGAGTCCGGTGGTCCTGAGCCGGGCGTCGGCTGCGCCGGTCGTGGCGTCATCACTTCGATCAACTTCCTCGAGGAGAACGGCGCCTATGAGAACATTGATTACGTATCCTATGACGTGCTCGGCGACGTCGTTTGCGGAGGCTTTGCGATGCCAATCCGTGAAAACAAGGCGCAGGAGATCTACATCGTGATGTCCGGTGAAATGATGGCCATGTATGCCGCCAACAACATTTCGAAGGGTATCCTGAAATACGCCAACTCGGGCGGTGTGCGGCTGGGCGGCCTGGTCTGCAATGAACGACAGACGGACAAGGAGTTGGAACTGGCGGAGGCGCTGGCCAAGAAGCTAGGCACTCAGCTGATCTACTTCGTGCCGCGCGACAACGTGGTCCAGCATGCCGAACTCCGCCGTATGACGGTGCTCGAGTATGCGCCGGATTCGAAGCAGGCCGATCACTATCGCAATCTCGCTACCAAAGTTCACAACAATGGCGGCAAGGGTATCATTCCGACACCGATCTCCATGGACGAGCTCGAGGACATGCTGATGGAGCATGGCATTATGAAGCCGGTCGACGAATCCATCATCGGCAAAACTGCCGCCGAACTCGCGGCCTCGTAAAGGTCGTGAGTCGCGGCCTTGTGAAGGCGCGCGACGGATGCCGGCCTCCCTCACCCCCCATCCGGGGAGGCCGGCATTCTGATCAGCGCTCCCGGCCGGGACCAGGACGCGGCGAGGCAAACCTGGCCGCTATAGAGACCCACAAAATCATGTCCGAAGTGCACTTCCTTCCGCTTATGGCTGCTTGTGAGCCTGATGCGAGCAGTTCCAACGGAATTGTAGCCTACCGCCTCCTCACCGGCGTACTTCCTGCGGATGCCGACATTGCCAGTGACAGTCATTTCGACCGCCACGCTTTGGCGTCTATTCTGGCGGCTGCCACGATGGATGGTGGCGCTCTTCCGGAGAAGACTGGCCTATCGGGCGATGAACTCGCGGCTTTGCTCGCGCAGTACTTTCCCTCACTTGAGGTCGAACTTCCCGATGAGCTCCTGAGGTACAAATGCAACGAGAACGACGAAATCGCAATGGTGCGCGATCTTCTCCTGAAGCACCGCTCGACGGAAGGAGATCTCGGCCGTTGGCTGGCTGCCATGATCGCCCGACGAGCCATCGAACCAGACCATCTATGGGAAGATCTCGGATTGCGCAATCGTGGCGAGCTCTCTCGGCTGCTCAGCCGTCACTACGCGCCGCTCGCCGCGCGCAATGTCAACCACATGCGTTGGAAGCGTTTCTTCTATCGCATGCTTTGCGAGGATGAAGGCCTCGCGATGTGCACAACACCAGTGTGCACGCAATGTAACGACTTCAACCTTTGTTTCGGCGAAGAAAGCGGTGAGAGCCGGATGGCCGAGCGCCGGCGCGACCAGTTGCTGGAGGCGGCTCGCCAGCAGGTCACCGCTGATTGGCCCATCTGACTTGCCACAAATGCTCTCGTGCGTTGCAGCGCGACAACGCTTCCAGGATCTGGCGATCCCCGCGGCTTGTCATCGTGCGGATAAACGCCGCTTTAATGCGAGCAAGTGACCATGAATCCAAGACATGCCGGCCTGAATTGCTCCGGGATCAATCGCCAACATCGCGGCGCGCTGCAACCGCTTTGGCTTTCGAACTCGACTTGGGAATGGCAAAAGCGCCCGTTTCATGAGCCAGTCGCGTTTGCGGCAATCCATTGGCGGGAGGAGGTTAAGGAAGGAAGCGTAGATTTTCAATCCTTTGGCAGGGATAGCGCAGTGGCATGCGGGTTGCTGAAGGGGATGTGGTCAAAGATAAGGAGCCAGCCTGCGTGATCGCCTCTAGCGAAGAATCCTCATGGTTCGATCAAGAACGCGCGAAGCCGACCGTGCTTAACGATACGACGTTAAGGGACGGGGAGCAGGCGCCGGGTGTTGCGTTCACCACGAAGGAAAAGCTGGCGATCGCGCAGGCGCTTGCGCGGGCCGGGGTCACGGAGATCGAGGCGGGAACGCCCGCGATGGGCAATGAGGAAATCACAGCAATCCGCGCCATTGTCGAAGCAGATCTTCCGCTGACGACGATAGGCTGGTGCCGGATGAGGAAAGCGGACGTCGATGCGGCGATTGAAGCCCGGGTGTCCATGATCAACATGTCGATCCCGACTTCCGATGTGCAGATCGCAGCCAAGCTCGGTGGTCATCGTAGCCTGGCACTGGAACAGGTGAGGCAATTGGTCGGCTATGCTCGTCAGAAGGGGCTTCAAGTCTCTGTTGGCGGCGAGGACGCTTCGCGCGCCAACGTCGAGTTTCTGATCCGGCTGATTGCAGTCGCAAAAGCCGCGGGCGCGTGTCGTTTTCGCGTTGCAGATACGCTCAGTGTGCTCGATCCCGACGCAACCTACGCGCTGGTCAGGAAATTGCGTGTGACCACCGATTTGGAACTCGAATTTCACGGCCACGACGACCTCGGACTCGCAACCGCCAATACACTCTCAGCCATCAAAGCTGGCGCGAGCCACGCTTCGGTGACCGTCATCGGGTTAGGCGAGCGGGCCGGAAATGCGCCGCTCGAGGAAGTCGCGGTCGCACTCAAGCAGCTCTACGGGCGCGAGACCGGCATCATACTTCCGGAGCTCGAGAACGTCGCCGCACTGGTGGCTGCGGCGGCCGCGCGTGCCATTCCTCTGAATAAGGCCATCGTCGGAGAGTACGTATTTACGCACGAATCCGGCATTCATGTCGATGGCCTTTTGAAGGATCAGCGCACCTATCAGTCGCTTGATCCGGCTTTGCTTGGCCGCCGCAACCGCTTTGTGATCGGCAAGCATTCCGGACTTGCGGCGATTACGGCGTTGCTCGATGAACTCAAGCTGGCCGCCAGCGCCGATCAAGCCAGACAGATCCTGTCGCAAGTTCGCAAGCACGCGATCGAGCACAAGCTGCCAGTCGAGCGCAAAACGGTGGCGGCTATCTGGCGCGACGTGTGCGGATGCCCAGCCACCCAAAGCGGGTGAAGAGCCGTGCTTAGCAACGTTTGCGCCGACTATTCGAGAGACCAAGTGTGTCGCAAGGAGGCTCTCCGATGCCAGTGACCGGCGCGAAAATGCCCCTCTTCCTCAGGCCAGTTCGCCGGCCGCAAATCTCCGCTCCAGTTATTGCGGACCATTCCAGCATACATGCTGTGATCTGCAATCCAGCAGCGAGCGGTCCGCGGACTGCCAAGCGACGTCTTCTCTTGAGGCTGCCGTCCCGCCCGACCACCGGTCGGGCGAGCATCAGCACCGATTGCGGTTTGGCCGTTCATGCCCCTTCCTCATCCGGGCCGACGTCGGCGCCCGCCGAACCAGCAGATCTGGTGAGCGAAGTTGAGCGCATCGGCGTTCCAAGGGCGGGCGTTGGCGATGCGCACCCGCTGTGCGAGGTAGAACCGCGGCAATATCATCAGGCGCTAAGAGTATCTTATTTGGCGTCCGAGAGCTGATCCAAAGGAGACCTTTCGATGATCAACTCATCCCCGGCAGCCCCTATCCTGGACCGGCTTAGCAACGCCTCGTCGGCAGAGGAGTTCTTTTCGCTGCTTGGCGTCGATTATGATCCGAAGATTGTAAATGTCGCGCGCCTTCACATCCTAAAGCGCATGGGACAATATTTCGCCAAAGAGCAATTTTCTGGCGCCACAGAGCCGGAAATCAGAGCTCGGTGCAAAGCGATGCTGGAGCAGGCTTATGCTGATTTCGTGGCATCGCCGCCGATTGATCAGCGAGTATTCAAGGTTTTGAAGGATGCGGTTGCAGGCCCAGGCAAATCGACAGCTTTTGTTCCGTTGAGCGAGCTGAAGTGACTTCGCGCTCCCCCGTAATGAGGTGTTCTCTAACGATTGCCGTGCGGTCTGAAAGCTCCTTCATCCAGATCATCTCTCCGCCAGCCATGACCCGAGCGACGCTGTCGCATTCCCGACCCATGTCCGGACTGATCGTGTCCAATGCCCTGAGCGAGCATTTAAGTTTCTGTCAAATCATTGCTTCCCCCTGACTTTCGATGGTTCTTGCAAGTGGTACGACACTTGCTGTTGTCGTGCCCATCCCGTCATCGATGCTGACAGATGGCGGTCGTCCGAGATGAAAAAGGAACACCTATGACGCTGCTTCTACCGCCTACCGAGCGATGCGGCATGATCGCGCGGCTCACGCTCGCGCCCCGTCCGTTCGATATGGCCTTTGATGCGAACGAAGCCGACACCGACCGTGAGATGGTGGTCAGTGGCTAAGTCGTCCGTTGCGCAACATCTGGAGAGGGCATGTACATAGTCGTCAGCGTCGAGCGAGTCCGCGGATGCGCGCAAAGTGGCATTCGTCGCAACGCGGATAGCAACATGCGTCCGGCGGAGGCGCCAAGCTCGGCCGATGCAAGGTGCCGGGGCTGGAGGCTGACCACGCAGTGCATGACAGGTGCGCAGCTCCGATCGCTTTGGTGGGCGCACCCGGTGCAGAGCGCTGGGCCGAAAGCGATGCGCCGATACTGCAGAGCAGGCGGACGCAACAACTCTTCCGGGCACAGATGCCGTAGCGGCGTCGCCGGCACCGTGGCGCTTGTCGAACCGAGCGCGCGAGGCACTACCGTCGAGGACATCTCTGGCTCTGGCCCGCCCGGAGCGTCTACGTCGATGACGAGTTTTACTGCCTGGTCGGTTTGCACTAAGCGGGCCGGGCAGCCGAGCAGCCGGCCACTTACTGATCAGAACTGATCCTCAGTCAACTGAATCTAGATACAAACCTGTGGCGCGGGCGCGCGTATTCTTGAGGGGACTTTAAAGCATGAGCAATGTCACCAAAACGGCTGTGCCTGCGGCGGCCGGCCGGGCAGCAGCCAAGAAGGAACTGCCGGAACACTTTAAGGCCTACAAGCATGTCTGGGTTTTCGTCGAGCTGGAGCGCGGCCAGGTGCATCCGGTTTCCTGGGAGCTCATGGGAGCGGGGCGCAGGCTTGCCGACAAGCTGAAGGTGAATCTCGCCGCGGTCGTTGTCGGCCCGGAGGGGCAGTCCACCCGTAACGCCGCACTTGAATCCTTTTGCTATGGGGCCGATCTGACCTATCTCGTGAGCGACGCCGTTTTGGCGGATTACCGTAATGAATCCTATACCAAGGCGCTCACCGAACTCGTCAATACCTACAAGCCCGAGATCCTGCTGTTGGGCGCGACCACGCTGGGGCGCGATCTCGCGGGTTCCGTGGCGACGACTTTGTCAACGGGACTCACTGCCGACTGCACCGCGCTCGATGTCGACGCCGATGGTTCTCTTGCGGCGACGCGTCCGACCTTTGGCGGCTCGTTACTCTGCACGATCTATACCTTGAATTATCGTCCGCAGATGGCAACAGTGCGCCCGCGGGTCATGCCGATGCCTGAGCGCGTCGAACGTGATGCTGCCCGTATCATCGTCCATCCGCTCGGCCTTGTCGAAGACGATATTGTCACGAAAGTTCTGTCGTTCCTCCCAGATCGTGATTCCGAGACGTCAAATCTGGCCTATGCCGACGTCGTGGTTGCGGGTGGCTTGGGACTGGGATCGCCTGAGAACTTCCGGCTGGTGCGCGAGCTCGCAACTCTTCTTGGCGCTGAATATGGCTGCTCGCGTCCTCTGGTGCAGAAGGGGTGGGTTACGGCTGATCGGCAGATCGGTCAGACCGGCAAGACGATCCGGCCAAAGCTCTATATTGCGGCCGGTATTTCCGGCGCGATCCAGCACCGGGTGGGTGTCGAGGGGGCGGATCTGATCGTCGCCATCAATACTGACAAACGTGCTCCGATCTTCGACTTCGCCCATGTTGCGATCGTCAGTGATGCCATGCAATTGCTGCCGGCGCTGACGGCGGCATTTCGCGCTCGGCTCTTGCCGAATTCGCGCGCCCGGATCGCGGTCTAGAGGAGATGATGATGATTGAAGAGAGGTTCGATTCCATCGTGGTAGGTGCCGGTATGGCTGGTAACGCGGCGGCGCTCTGCATGGCCAGGCAAGGCATGAAGGTGCTGCAGCTCGAGCGCGGCGAATATCCTGGATCGAAAAATGTGCAGGGCGCAATTCTCTACGCGGACATGATGGAAAGGCTAATTCCCGAGTTTCGCGAAGAGGCGCCGCTCGAACGTCATCTGGTTGAACAACGGTTCTGGATGATGGACGACCGCTCGCATGTCGGGATGCATTACCGCTCGGACGACTTCAACGAGGAGCGGCCGAACCGTTACACGATCATACGCGCGCAGTTTGACAAATGGTTCTCGTCAAAGGTGCGCGAAGCCGGCGCGACCGTGCTCTGCGAGACGACCGTGACGGAGCTCGTACGGGACGAGCGTGAAAGGATTGTCGGCGTTCGTACAGATCGCCGCGACGGCGAAATACATGCCGATGTCGTCGTGCTCGCTGAAGGGGTCAATGGTCTGCTTGGGACGCGCGCGGGCCTGCGCGCGCGGCCGACACCCGATAACGTTGCGCTCGCCGTCAAGGAAATGCACTTCTTGCCTCGCGAGACTATCGAAGCGCGTTTCAATCTTAAGGGCGAAGAAGGCGTCGTGATCGAGGCGGCGGGCACCATTTCCCGCGGTATGACCGGAATGGGTTTCATCTATGCCAACAAAGAGTGTATTTCGCTGGGCATCGGTTGTCTCGTCGCCGATTTCCAGCGCACCGGCCAGACGCCCTACGGCTTGCTCGATCAATTCAAAAGGCATCCCTCTGTGTTGCCTCTGCTAGCAGGTTCCGAAGTCAAGGAATATTCGGCGCATCTCATCCCTGAAGGAGGCTACAAATCGATCCCGCAGCTCTACGGAGAAGGCTGGGTGGTCGTTGGCGATGCGGCGCAACTCAACAATGCCGTTCATCGCGAGGGGTCCAATCTCGCGATGACCTCAGGTCGCATAGCGGCCGAAGCGATCGGCCTGGTGAAATCGCGCGGCGAGCCGATGACAGCGACAAATCTGTCGCTCTACAAGAAGATGTTGGATGAGTCCTTCGTCATCAAGGACCTCAAGAAGTACAAGGATTTGCCGCCCCTGATGCATACTCACTCACAAAACTTCTTTCTCACCTATCCGCAGCTCATCTCTAAGGCAATGCAAAACTTTGTGCGGGTCGATGGTACGCCCAAGGTTGAGAAGGAGAAGGCGACCTTGAAATCCTTTGTCAAGGCGCGCTCATGGATGGGGCTGTTCGGCGATGCATGTCGTTTTGCGCGAGCCTGGCGCTAATTATCAACAGTGTGAGTTCCAAGTATGGAAGGACAAAGCATGGATGCCGAACCCTCGGTGCGCGTGGAAGACAAGCTGTATTACAACCGCTATCTTGTCGACATTGGTCGTCCGCACGTCAAGGTTCGCGCACACACGTCCCCATCGCCGCAGCTAGTCGCGCTTTTGAAAGCGTGCCCCGCGCGATGCTATGAGCTGAACGATGAGGGGCGGGTCGAGGTGACTGTTGACGGCTGTATCGAGTGCGGTACCTGCCGGGTGATCGCCGAGCCCACCGGCGATATCCAGTGGAGTTACCCGCGCGGCGGATATGGGGTGCTGTTCAAGTTTGGCTGAGGGTAAGGTGAGGATGGAACGAAGCCGTGGTACGAACCGCCCCTAAGCGTCGGAATATTAGCATATTCGCGCGTTCCGCCTCTGGCACGGTGCGAGCAATTTGAGCTAGACACGTATCAAGGTAACAGGTGTGGCGATACGGAACGGCGCCACACCCTGTCGATCGGATGGCGGAGGAGGAATCAGCCCGTTGCCTGGGATGGGCTCGGCCGAACGGCTTCGATAGCAATCGCCACTGACTGGACGATAGCAGCAGAGCGCACGGCAGTGAGGATCACCTCGGAGCTGACGCCCGCAGCTCTCAGTGTCTTCTCGTGGGCATCGATACAAGCACCGCATCCGTTCATGGCGGAGACAGCAAGTGACCATAGCTCGAAATCAGACTTGTCAACACCCGGACTGCCAATCACGTTCATGCGCAGCCGTGGCGGCATTGTCTTGTATTCCGGATTAGAGGCGAGGTGAACGAAGCGGTAGTAGACATTGTTCATCGCCATCACAGCGGCCGCAGATTTCGCTGCAGCGATCGCCACAGGCGTCATCACGGCGACCGCGGCGGATTCCATTGCGGCAATTACGTCTGCACTGCGGGTGGCAATCGCGCTCGCCAGCAGCAGCCCGTATTGCTGCTGCGGCGAGAGTGTCTCATCGGCCGTCAAGGACGTCAGATTGAGCCTGACGTCCTTGGCGAAATCGGGGATCTTTTCGTTCAACTGTTCGATCGGCGACATGCTGCCTCAAGCAACCTTCAGGACTTCGCCGCCGATTTCGCGGTTGCAGGGACAGAGTTCGTCGGTTTGGAGAGCGTCCAGCACGCGCAATGTGTCTTTGGGGCTGCGCCCGACGTTGAGATTGGTCGCATAGACGTGCTGGATCGTGTTGTCGGGGTCAACAATATAGGTGTAGCGATACGCGACCCCTTCGGGGGAACGCACACCAAGGCCATCGACCAGGGTCCCCTTTGTGTCGGCAAACTGCCAGATTGGCAGTTTGTGCAAGTCGACATGTGAGCGTCGCCATGCAAGCTTGCAGAACTCGTTGTCAGTCGAGCCCCCCAGTACCACTGCATCGCGGTCGACGAATTCCTTGGAAAGCCGGGCGAACTCGGCGATTTCGGTCGGGCAGACGAAGGTAAAGTCCTTGGGATAGAAAAAGATGATCTTCCATTTTTCTGGGAAGCTAGCTTCGGTCAATGTCTCGAATGCACTCTGCCCATCTTCTTCCTGCGTCTGAAAGCCAGGCTTCACGCCTGTGATCTCGAACGGCGGCAACTGACTTCCAATTCCAAGCATACGGTCCTCGCACGTTTGTTTTCCGGACATGGTGACCACACTGGCGAAGCAAATGATATGCCATCAGTTCTCAAGAGCCGATTGTCCTAGTTGCGCTGTGCAGCGGCTTGGCTGCAGATCTCCCTTCGCGCATTAAGGCAGCTCGAAACGGCAGTAGATCACCGGGCTGCGATGAGTTGCCGCACCTGAAACGGGAATGATACCCAACCAGGCTCGCTGCGGCGGCAATGAAGGCTTGAAGTCTACGTAGCGTCAGGTTGTAGAGTCTCAATCGCACAGGCGGCTATTGGATATCTCGTCGACGAGGATTGGCAGCATGGCTCACAGCCGGTGCCGGATTTCCTGCTCGATGTACTGGACAATAAAATGCTGTTGCCGAGTTCTCGGATGGCTCCCCAGCCGGTCTCCATCAACGGTGAGACCTACTCCATCACGTTGGGTCGGCGAGGACGCCGCGACGCTCAGCTTACCCATCATCCTGTCCCATCCTCGGCTCCTAAGGCCAGGGTCGGCGGTTCGGCTGCGAGTGCCTCTGCCGGCGACCGCAGCGGGCGGGTGCTCGGAGCCTGGGACCGGCTGAGCGACATGCATATCCAGCGCGACTACGAACTCCTGGCGCAGCAGTTGCAGCTGAGCAATCCAGTTCTCGCCGCCCGGACTAGATTCTTGGATCCTCTCATAGCCTTCCAGGTAGGTCAGGGTACCAATGCCGACGCGCTCAGCGCATTCCATCGCACTGTCAATGATCGGAATGGTAACGATACAGCCGACTTCCTGTTCTTGCCGGTGAATGATGCTAGCCCTACAGACCCCAAACGCCGCGGCTCCCATTGGTCGTTGCTGCTGGTGGACCGCCGCAATCGCAACAATCCGGATAACTACCACTACGACTCCGCCCGGGGACGCAATGGCAGACCCGCAGCAACGCTCGCAGCGCGGGTGGGGCCGATCTGCAAGACGACGCCATGCGCCAGCAGAGGAACGGCTATGATTGCGGTGTCTTTGTGGTCGACGGGACGCGGGCGCTGGTCAGGCGGTTGGCGGGAAGACGGCAGCCAGACCTGAACCTTAGCAACCTCGTCGTCGATCGGCAGGCACTGCAGAACAGACTGAGGGGCTGATGTCGGCTTCAACCGAATAGCGCGCGCAGCTGCTTGAACTGTAACTTCTCGCCGATTGAACGTCCGCAATCGGTCGTTCGCAAAGCATCAAAGCATCATGGTGTCTCGTAACGACGAGCGGAGGCCGGAGCTAAGGCTGTTTTCAGAGACGGCGAGGAGTCCGACGGGCGATTTCGGAGCCGACGTCTCCGGTGGTCGTACAGTAGTCATCATGCGCTCCGGTATCATCGTGCCTAAATAGCCGCAGCTTGGAATGAAAGCCCAGCTGCGCGCTAGGCGCGTGAAGATATCGCGCCACCATCGCTGAGCGATTTGGCGACCGCAAAATAGCAACGTGCCAACATCACCCGTGAAAGTTCGCCAGGCGGCAAGACATCTAACCAGAACGGCTGTCAGAAGTGGTACGCCACGGGCAATTGGGTCAGTGAATTCGGTGCGCAGGCGGCCGCCAGCTGCTTCCTGCCGGCAAAATGTGCTCATCGCGAGGAGATCGACCAGGTGGCGAAGAGCTCGGGAAACGACAGCTGCGGCCTTCGCATGTCCATTTGTATCGAGCTTATAAGACAAAGCTGCGCTGCCGACTTGCTCGGAAATCGAGATTTCTTGCCCTGACGTAATGTCCCCTGCGACCAGGCCGGGCGTACCGTTTGCGCCCGCTAAGTGTCGTCGAATGATGCCGCTGACACGTACGGCTCGCCGCGCGAGATCCTGGGCTAAATCGCCCTGTAGCACATCTACATCGTCCGGCCGGTCGAAGACCGCCGCAATATGTTTCGGATCTATCTCATCAAGATTGTCGCTCACTGTCGTGCTCCGATTGCTGTTCGTTTCTCGTATCGGCGCTTATCTGTCGAACGCCTCCTCCTGATGTGGAAGGCCTTACGAGCAACCGCTCGGGGACTGCAACCGGTACGGCGCGCGCGACCTCGGCGAATACGTCAGTGCCATTGCTGAGCCGTAGCGCATCAAAGGAGCGACGCGGGATGCGGGCCAGAAGCGGTACGCCCGAACGGCCAGTTTCGAGAGCCAGGACCAAGGTGACCTCAGCATCGTCGAACGGCAGAGAGGCTTTGATGCGTGCCGGAAACACATTGAGGATGGAGCTGGCGCGCGGCGGCTCGCACGCGATGCTGACTTCGCCGGCTGCGACCCGCAGCCGCAGCTGAGCGCCCGGCGTAAGCGGCGCTCCAGGGATCAACAGGCGCGCACCTTTGAGGCGGAGGATGATCAGCCCATAGCGCCCGTCATAGCCGCCGACCACGGTATCAAGGCAGACTGCCGCGTCACTGCGCGCGGCAAGCGCCGGGGCGCTCTGAACGACATTGAGTGGCCCGGCCGCAGTCACAACGCCATCTTTCATCATGACGAGATGATCGGCAAAGCGCTCGATGTCAGCCATGTCATGGCTGACATAGATCATGGGCAAGGGGAGCTTTTCCCGCATGCGCTCGAGAAACGGCAAGATCTCGCATTTAGCGGATCGGTCGAGCAAAATGAGCGGGTCGTCAAGCAAAAGTAGCCGAGGTTGTGCTAGCAGCGCGCTGCCCAGGGCAAGGCGCTGTCGCTCGGCACCAGAAAGATGAGATGGCGAACGCTCGAGCAGTGGGGTAAGGGCGAGCAATTCGACCACGCCATCAAAATCGATGAGTGTCGGTTTCGATTTCGACGCGTTGAACAGAAGGGTGCGCTTGACAGACAAATGAGAAAAAAGAATTGGTCGTTGGAATACATAAGCGACGGGACGCAGATGAGGCGGCCGAAACGTCGTCTGATCCTGCCAAATCTCACCATCGATTGCACAAAATCCACCCGGCAGACGCTGCACGCCGGCGATGCAGCGTGCGAGCGCGGTCTTGCCGCAGCCAGGCGGGCCGAAAATAGCCGTGACGCCTTTGGCGGGTACGCTGAATTGAGCCACAAGCGGGATGTTTGCGAGAGAGCCGTCGAAGGCGAATTCGATATAGCCAGGTTTTGCTTCTCTCACGTGCCCGCGCCTGTGGTGTATCTTTCTACCAAGATCGCGAGCAGAATCGCCGCGATCACCATACCTCCGACAATCCAGTCCGTTCCGCTCCAGCGCGGCGTCTCCGCCCCCAAGAGGCCATAACGTGCGGCTGCGGCATTACAGATCGATGGTGTTACGACAAGCGGCTTGTTGAGCATCTCCGGGCCGTCGTTGATCGTGGCAATCGGACGTTGCCCTGCGCGCTTTCCGATCACACAGGGAGGGCCCAATTCCAGCATCGTGGAATGCTCAGCTGGCTTGGCTGGAGCGAGGGTGTTCGTTGCAAGCTGAAATTGCGCCGCTTGTGACGTTTGGCAGGAAGGCTGTCGGCTCGCGCCAGAGCTCAAGATTAGCTCGGGGGCCGAAATCCGCTCCAATGACGCCACAGTTTTGGTAGCAGATGTGAACGTTGCGCCGGCGCCCCGAATCGTGGCTTCTGCGTTCCCGGGTACAAGCAGCATCAAAGTCAGATCGATCAAGATCAATCGGATAAGCCTCATTTTTGGACTCCGGGTTCGCTGCGATCACTTTCTTCGCGGCAGCTCGTTGCCCAGCAATCCGCGTGCCGTTCCAAGGAATACTGCGCGGCTGGCGTGACAAAGGGTGCTTCGCATCGGTCTCCAGCCGGCGTCTTAGATGGTCGTATCTTATGGTAGGGTTTTGGACGCTCGCGTCACCAACCGCACATGCAGGGCGATGAGATGGAAGCTGGGCGGGGCCCCATCGTCACTTGCGCTGGAGATGGTGCGTTGGCGAACATGCGACCGTCAAACTCGCCAATAATGCACAAGGCGATGCGATCCAGTTTGTCAGACCTTACCGATCTGCCGGAGGAGAGAAGGGGGGCTCATTTGGCAACCTGAGGAACTTGACTGGTTATCTAGAAGCTTTCGTGATCGCCTGGACGGACATCTCACGGATACAATTCATCGCTAGTTCATCAGCGTTCAGATCCAGCCTAGTTCGTAGCCTCGCGCGATCGTCCCAGCAACCGAGGGCGAGGCGTCACGCGCGAACTCATAATCGATCTCCTGATCACATCAGAACACAGGTGGATTCGGTCGCGAACGATCAACGGTGCCGCTGCGTGGAACATTCTCTAATCAGGAGCAGCACACCGCAACATCATCGCTCCATTGCGCATCAGCCCCCGCATCAAGGTGTCGAGACTACGACGTTGCGTTCTCGGAGCAGGACAGATTCGACCGGCTGGGTCATCTGCAACGATGCCGACAGAGGCTCGATCATTGGCAGCCCATCTTTGCACAGCACGGAAAGTCAAAGAGCTGTCGACCAAATGATGTACGTCCAACCAGCGGCACTTAGCGTCCGGTTGCAATTGCTGTCGAGGGCGAGGCGTGCGATCTGATGACGAAGATGATCGCATATCTGACCAGCTGCAACAATCACGGCAGCTGTGGCGGAACGAAGAGGAGATCGCTACGTCCTTGCATGTGGTGGCGGTAGGAGCCAATCAGTTGACTTTCGATGGCATCTTCATGCTGCCCTGGCAGTCGTTGGAGCCGGAGTTCAAGTCTTTCAGCATGCTGCGGCCTGAAATCAACCACTAGAGCACGTGCGATATACGCTTTGTGTTCGACCTCCGACCAGCTGTGCGTTGAACAGTTACAGATCTTGGCGCGAAAACGACGTTGAGATCGAAAAGAGCCGGCACGCGCGCCGCGTCAGCTGGCATGGCCCCTGCATATCACCGGCGGCCGAGCGGCAATCGGACATTGGTCAGGTCGCCGCGGTTGGCACTAGTTTATCATTCTCGTGGGATGAAATGCGACCTGGAGTTCTTGTAGTTCTTGCGATGCTGGTCCAGCCGGAATCTGCTGCCGCGCACGCCCTGGCCGACGAAATCGCCCGTCCGCCGCTGGTTCAGTCCGATTATGAGCGAGCGCTGACGATCGGCGATCGCTATGGCCAACTCACCGTCAATGTACCCGAAGTGCCGTTCTGGCTGCCAGAGGGCGAGTCGTTCGTCTACCGACGTACAACCCAGGGCAAACGCCAGTTCATGCTGGTGAATGCTGCCACAGGTGTAAAGCGACCAGCTTTTGATCAGATTCGCCTCGCGGCGGCGCTGAACAGGAAGAGCCATAAGAACTACAAAGCCGACGATCTGCCCTTCGCCCGTTTCGAGCTGACCGATAGCGGCCAAAGGCTCAGTTTCCAAATCGAGAATACCCGCTGGAGCTGCGCACTTGCAAGTTATGTCTGCACAAGTATGCAGGTCCATCAGGGGATGAATGCTGACGACACGCTACCTGCTGTCAATCATTCGTCGAAGACAAGTACATCTCCCGACGGAAGATGGGACGCCTATATTAGAAACTACAATATCGTTCTGCGCAGCAAGGACGGCTTACAGGACATCCCATTGACCTGGGACGGATCAGAAGGAAACTACTATGATTTGTCGACGTTGAGATGGTCTCCGGACTCAATTCGCCTAGCTGCTTATCGGATCCGTCCAGGTGACCAAAGGGAGATTCACTACGTCGAATCTTCTCCAGCCGACCAGATTCAACCCAGGCCTTTGTCGATGACATACGCAAAGCCGGGTGATGCCCTGGCGTTGTCCCAGCCGGTGCTGGTTGATGTCGTCAGCCGGCGCGTGATCGCAATCGACAACACCGCTTTCCAAAATCCGTATGCACTCTCGCCGATCAAGTGGTGGAAGGACGGACGTGGCTTTACCTTCGAATACAATCAACGTGGACATCAGCTCTATCGACTTGTCGAGGTGGACGCCGCCACCGGGCAGGTGCGATCCTTGATTGACGAGCTCAGCCAGACCTTTATCGAGTACGGGCGTCTGCAGCCACGTACTGGAAAGACCTTTCGGTACGACGTTCAGGATGGGAAGGAGATTATCTGGGCGTCCGAGCGCGATGGGCATGAACACCTGTATTTGTTCAATGGCCGGACCGGTGAGCTCAAAAATCAGATCACCAGAGGAGATTGGGTGGTCCGCGCGGTCTATTATGTCGATCCGATCAAACGCCAGATCTGGTTTGGCGCCAGCGGGATGAACTCTGGGGAGGATCCCTATTTCGTCCACGCCTATCGCATCGACTTCGATGGGAGGGGACTGACTGCGCTGACGCCTGAGCAGGCCAATCATCACATCGAGTTCTCACCGAGCGGGCGCTACTATATCGACCTGTGGTCACGCATTGACTTGCCGCCGCGCATGGTGTTGTACCGGGCCAGCGATAATTCCGAACTTACGGATGTCGAGCGCGCCGACATAAGAGACCTGATCGGCGTCGGTTGGAAGCCGCCACTGAGCTTCACTGCCAAGGGGCGGGACGGCAAGACCGATATATGGGGCGTCATTCACCTGCCGGTCAACTTCGATCCAAACAGGAGATATCCGGTCGTCGAGGACATCTATGCCGGCCCACACCAGTCCTCCGTTTCGAAATCTTTCTCGACCCGGGTCGAACCGCTCACCCAGCTGGGATTTATCGTTGTTCAGATCGATGGCATGGGTACGAATAACCGCTCGCGTGCCTTTCATGACGTTGCCTGGAAGAATCTGAAGGACGGCGGCTTTCCCGACCGAATCCTGTGGCACAGGGCGGCCAGCGCAAGATATTCTTGGTATGATATCTCCAATGTCGGCATCTTTGGCACGTCCGCCGGCGGGCAGAATGCGGTGAGCGCGCTGCTGTTTTATCCTGAATTCTACAAAGTAGCCGTGGCCAACAGCGGTTGCTACGACAACCGCATGGACAAAATCTGGTGGAACGAACAGTACATGGGTTGGCCGGTCGGGGTCGAATATTCGCAGTCTTCGGTGATCGACAACGCACATCGGTTGCAGGGTAAGCTGATGCTTGTCGTCGGCGAAATGGACCAAAACGTCGATCCGTCCTCCACGTTGCAGCTTGCAGATCGGCTGATCAAGGCGGGAAAATTCTTCGATATGCTTTATGTGCCGGGCGGCAATCACGGAACACCGGGCAATTACGCCGAGCTCAAGCTGCTGGACTTCTTTGTTTGCAACATACTCGGTCAGAGGACGCCGAACTGGAATGCCGCAATGAGCGAGCTGCCGAAGGGCAAAATAAGGCGGTGATGGCGTAAGGACCCCTGATCGTTTTGGTCGCTGTCGCCATGACACTTCGCACGACAGCTCTCCCAAAACTCGGGCTCTGTAGCATTACAGGCAAAAAGGCCATTCACAACTGAATGGCTTCTCAAGAAGCTCATCGCGGCTGAGGCGGCAATTTCAGCTCGCAGCCTCCGGGAGCTTGTGCGCATCTTCGAATGCGCCTGCGTCCGCCCGTCGGCGTTGCGCGTCCCGCATACGAGATCGAAGGTGCCGTGCGTAGCAACATTGCGCAAATGGGGAAGCAAAACTGCTCCCCGCAAATCCGACCTGCTCAACTGGAGTGAGATCGTACAGAGCGATGTTTCCCAATAACGTGCGGCTGCCGCATCACTTTTGCTCCTGTCCGAGAAAGTGGTGCCTTTCGCATAATTGGACGGTGTCGCAAATTGCTGCGACGTAGCGCTTGCTCCTTGCGCAAGGGTAGGGCGTCTTGATCGTTGAAGCCGGGGTTGGAAAATCGCCGACGTAAGATGATATGCGGCGCCCGCGAGCTACGGAAGGCGCGGGTCCCTCGTAGCAGCGTTACTTGGCGCGTCTCAGTGCGGCTTTTGTTGCAGTGCCAGCTGTTCCTTCCGGGGCTGAGCCACCTAGGATCGAGATGAAGTCGACCCGCGCCCAAGGAGTGCTTGTGTCAGCTGCGAAAGGGTAGCGGCCTAGAGGGTTGGCTGACAGCTTTAGCTCGACCACACAATCCTGACTTCGTCGCGGCCTGAGTCACTGCGCTGTATTCTCGCTAATCACATGGAGTTTCGCGATCGTGACGGCCTATTCGTCTAAAGAGGGCCTTGGGGTGACGTTGGTGCGTGCGGGTAGTATCGGATAATCGATCTTCGGCAACTGACCGGTAAGCGAATTTAGAAAGGCGACAATTTCGTCAGTTTCTTTGTCACTCAGCTTTATGCCGAGTTGAACCTCACTCATTACGCCAACCGCTTGTTTGAGGCTCCAAACCTGACCGGAATGGAAGTAGGGAGACCGCAATGCGACGTTGCGCAATGGCGCGGAGCGGAAAACATACTCATCGCTAGGATTCTTAGTGACGGCAAAACGTCCCTTATCGTCTCTCGGAAGCAAGTTTGCGTCGGGCCTTTTAATCACGCCGAACGGGAAGTAATCCTGTCCACCGACGTTAATTCCGTTGTGGCAAGAGGAGCATCCCTTTTCGATGAATAGCTTTAGCCCGGCATTCTGCTGGTCACTGAGAGCAAATGCATCGCCATCAAGGTACTTATCGAAGGGGGCGGTGGGTGTGATCAAGGTCGCCTCGAAAGCCTCGATGGCTTTGGCAGCATTTTCAAAGGTAACGGGCGCCGCATCGTTGGGGAACGCCTTACTGAACATAACGACATATTCCGTCATAGAATTCAACGTGCTGAGCACGCGATCGGGCGTCGCATTCATTTCGACTCCGGCCTGGATAGGGCCCGCGGCCTGCGCCTTGAGATCTGCCGCGCGCCCGTCCCAGAACTGCGCCACGTTGAAGACCGCGTTGTAGACAGTTGGCGCGCGACGTGAACCCTGCTGCCAGCGATGACCGATCGAAGTCGGACCGGCATCTACCCCGCCCATCCCAACGTTGTGACACGTGTTGCAGCTAATGACCTCGCTCGCCGAAAGCCTCGGATCGAAGAACAGGGATTTGCCAAGGGTAACCTTTTCGTGGGTGATCGGGTTGTCCTTCACCGCTGGAACCATTGAGGGGATCGGCTTGAAAAGTCGCCTGGCGGCGCTCATTAGATCATCATTGGCACCTGCTGCCGACGAAACCAGAATGGCAATGGCCACGACAAATAGCTTGCCCACCATGTAAAGCTGGCCTGCCGCTGGTTTCCTCATATTAAGCCTCTTTCGTCGTAGATCATGCAATCGCGAGCATAGGGCTGTGCGGCCGCTTCAGTCCGTCCGCAGAAAGACCCGCAGCAATCAACGACGAATGATATCTTCCGCGTTGCGGCGAGGCTGCACCCAAACCCAGCTCACGCGCTGAGTAGCAACTGCCGTGCCAGCGGAGCTCAAGGTCGAAGCCGCTGAGTTGGCGTCGAGCAATTGCACACTAGCAATAGGCAGCGGCAGCTTGAGCCTGCGGAATCCGCCGTCGGTCAGAGCCGCGGCCGTCACAATCCAGAACAAGCCATTCTGACCCACCGGTCCAAAGTCTTGTGCTTCTCGGAAAACCATCGTGCCAAACTCTCGTCTGCAGGCTCCAAGACCGTTGACTCGGACGGCGAACAAGCGAGCAGCGTCGATGACAACTTATCGCCGATCGTCCCAGCGCGCCTTCAACCCAACACCAGGCCGAGCGATCATCGACCAACACGGGCGACGCTTCACACCCGGGGGCAGCCGGTGAAGCGTGCAGCTGGTGCGAGTTCGTCCACAATGCGGATGTGCCGGTCTCAGAGCGTATTCACACTTGCTGGATGCTCAAAATTCTTGAATCGATCGTAGCGTCAGGTTGTAGGCAATGCGAAGCAGAACTTTCGCATCAGGGAACGCCACATTGGGAACTTGCATCGCGAATGTCACAAAGGCTGGAACGCCATTGCGCGCGCTGCAAAGCGCAGCCAGCCTCTGTCGTGTCTCGGTCTTCGCAGTGAACGTGTTGCGCGTGACGAGACGATGATTCGGGGGACCACAATGATTACGGCGGCCCCGCGACGGCCGCTGCCGAGCTGTTGCCTAGCTCCCGGTAAACAGATGATGATCGTTGGGCAAAGAACCATAGTGAAGGATATGCGGCTTAAGAGGGGTTTGGTGAATCAAAAACGACGAATGGGGTGGACTTACAATGCGCACCGCTCGGCAACCACCCTTGCTGCGATCGCGATCGCGGCCATGTGGTGTACAGGATACGCTCGCGCGCGAGATCAGCGGGCCGAAGAAGTCCTTACGTCGTGCAGACCAGACGTAATGCGCTTCTGTGAGCGCTTCACAGGACGTGGGGATGTAGACGCAGCCATGTTTTGTCTTAGGGACAATTTCAAAAGCTTGGGCGTCGAATGTCGCCGCGCGATACCAACCGCGGCGGACAGAAACGGCGGACGAAAACGACGCCTCAATAGGGTTCCGATCGTCCTCCATCGAGAGTGATCCGTCCGAGCAGAAGTTACAGAAATTGACGCACGGTGACGTGTTCCAGGCCAATTAGCGCCGGACTTTGACTTGCCTGCTGTTTCGAAAGTCTATCGGGCTGGAATCGTCACCCTGTCGAGCCGGACGCATCCACCAGCGGCACTGAACGTCGTGAACCGATTGACCTCGTTCGGCGATCGACAGGGCCACCGCGCGTGTTACGAGGTCATGGTTCGCTTTGAGGTTCGATGTGCTACTGCAGCGGTTGCACGCTATCTGCGCTGCAGCCCGTTCGGCGGACAAGGCAACCGTGAAGTTGCCATCGGCTGGCTGGAAATGATCCGACGGACGAATCTGCTCCAACGTCGGAGGTCGTTAGGCCGCACATCGTTCAGGAGTCCGTATTGTCCATCAATCTATGGCGTTGTTGTCGGCGGCCTGGCATTTCCCGCAGGTGACTAGATCGACTAGGACTGGCAAAAGATCGCCGGAATGCTCGCGTTGGGGCGGGCATTCGATCGCGGTCTTCCCGATATTCTCACATTGGGATCAGGTTGGGCTCGAGGGTGCGAATCGAGTCGAGGAGAGCGCTGAGGTTAATCCCCAATCGAATTCGCGAAGGAACTGCTTGATGCCATTGCGGTGTCTTCGATGGGCGCTTCGGTGGAGCCGTTTGGCCCGGTCGTGGTGCTCTTGGTCGAATTCACTTTAGGGTTCAAGGCGAAAGGAAACATCGTCGAGAAGAGCCGCTCAAAGGCAGACAGCTGTTCACGCAGGCGCTTCTCGACGTCCTTGCGTTCCGCGCTAGATAGGTCCGTTTTAAGTAACCGACGGCAGCGCCAGATCTCGTTCCGCAGCCACCTGATCTCACTTAATCTATCATCGATCGAAGTCATTGCAGATGTAGTTCACTTTGGCATTCGAGTGTAAGCACGCGGATCTTCATGAGTAGCGGTGGCTCCGCATTCATGCCGAACAATTCCGTCTGAGGACTTGCGACGGCCCACCCGCTTCTGCGCAGATGTGGCGAGCAGTTCGATTTGTGCAAGGCTCCTGTTAATCGATATCACCTTACACCGCGCGTCTGACGAGAAATCGCGGCAGATTCGCGAGTTTTCACCGCGCCGTGATAGCGTATCTTGCGCAATTCCTGCGCTCTACAGTTTCGTGCGAGATACGAAAGATGGAGAGATGTTAAATCACGTCCGGCATTAGGCAGCTTGAGCATGAGCTGGTAAACTAGGGCGCATGTCGCCATGATCTATGGCACCAAAACTTACAAGCGCCCGGCGGCTTTGTTGATGGCCCAGGTTGGCCGCGGCTTAACTGTAGGCCAGTAGCTCGTGACCCGGAATGTAGCGACGTCGTCCTCTGGCCGCGCGAGCGGTATAAAGAGTGGCGCCTTCATTGCGCTCGCCTCCTCTCTAATGGTTGAGGAGTCCCGCGCTGCCACCGAGCATTGGCAATCGTCTTTCCCAATGGATCCCTCATCCACAGCATGAGAAATGGTATGGCGGAGATGTTTTTCCCTATGGGGAAGGCGGGTGGGCCTGACCGCGATTCCGGCGCTCGCGAATCGATCAAACAAAGCGCATGAGCCAAGGGTGGGATCTCAGCTATCGACGGCAAATGTCAGCTGGACGCGGTATCTCGCTAAATAAGCACCCCACAGGGAATCATTGCAATCGACATCCGCCGCATACAATCCGCCTCCGCTCCAGGAGGCCGATTTATAGCTTGAATCTCACGTTGCGACAGGTTGTAGACTTGCCGATGCGTCAAGACAAAGCTCAGGATAGGGGCAGGCGTCGACGGCTCATTGGCAAATCGAAATCGAGGGGGATGGCTTGCTGATTGCCATCTTGTTGCTTGCAGGTGATAGCCAGGAAGGGCAGTTGCACCATCGCCACGGAAACTCTGGGCGGGCAGTTGTCAAGTGCTGGCCAGTGGAGTCGCCATATGGCTGGAACGATGGAATGATGCGGGCAGCAAAGTGTGGCTTGCCACAACTGCGATCATTTAGTCGCGCAAGCAAGGCGCGCTGAGTGAACAGTCCGGCGCCCACAGGCAGATGCTCAAAGAGCGTAGACGATAAATATCTAGCCAGACGCGATGACCGGTCGCATATAGCCGAAGGGCGCTGCGATGAAAGCTCGGAAGGTCCTATGTCCGTTCAAACTAGTCTCACGACGGCGCTAAGGGAAATCGATCGTGCTGGCGGCATTGTTGAATTCTCAACTGCGGTGGTCAGGCGCGACAAGCAACTGTGCAAGGCCGACCTGCCGGTGTTTCTGCAACAAGCAGCCGTTGATTTTCAATCGAGATTTCTACCGAGTTTCGAGGAAAGCATCCGTGCAGAGAAATCGTGGGGCTATGCCACGACATGCAATGCGGTGAGCCGAAGGGCTGGAGGTCAGGCGGGTCGGGATACTTGCGAGAGAATAGCTTCTCGCGTGTCGCAGCTGGACCATGCTCTGATGAGAAAGATCGGTATCAGGGCGCTTTCCATATTTGCGGCATCATTCGGCAGGCACGCCAGGAGAGCGGAATGTCGCCATGGGGCGGTCCGAATAGCCAAATTTTGTCGCGAGGAAAGCAGATCGCTTCAAGAATTGAACAATCTCAGCCTGGCAGGGCTGATAAACGGCTTCAGCAAGTGGCCGGAAGGGAGTGACTTTCGACAGGCCGCGGTTGCAATCGCGGGCGAGGTCATCCGCCGAGCGGGCCGCCACCATCAGCTCTCTGAATTTAGACAGCAAGGGTTGGTGAGCCTGGTAAACGGATTTAGCAAATGGCCAGAAGAGGCGGCCTCGCGCCAAGCCGCGACCACGCTTGCACTGGAAATCTTGCGGCGCCCCCGCCGGCTCGCCGATTTCGCTCAGCAGGGGTTGGCCATCCTTGTAAACGGTTTTAGCAAGTGGCCTGAGGAGTTGCCCTGTGGTCAAGTCACCGTCGCGGTTGCAATCGAAGTGCTTGGACGTGCGACGCGGTTCCACGAGTTCAGCGAGCAGGATCTGGCGAATTTGGTGAATGGCTTCAGCAAATGGCCAGAGGAGAATGCATCTCGTCAGGCAACAGTCGCGATCGCAAGTGAGCTCCTGCGCCGTGCCGTCCAGCTTCCGCATTATACCCAGCAAGGATTGGCGAACCTGGTGAACGGGTTCTGCAAATGGCCTGAAGATGCGACTTGCCGTAAGGCTGCGGTCGCGATCGCGGGTGAAGTATTTTGCCGTGCTGCCCAGCTCCCCGATCTGACTCAGCAGGGGCTGTCAAACCTGGTGAACGGTTTTAGTAAGTGGCCCGAAGAGGCCGCGTCTCGCCGAGCCGCGGTCGCACTCGCTCGCGAGGTCCTGCGCCGCGCCGCTCAGCTCTGCGAGTTCTCACAGCAGGGACTTGCGAACCTAGTCAGCGGCTTCAGTAACTGGCCGGACGAGCTGCCGTGCGGTCAAGTGACCGTCGTGCTCGCAGGCGAGGTCCTTCGCCGCGCCGATCGGAGGACGGGGCTCTCGGATTTCACTACCCAGGATCTCAGGGGCCTGCTGATTGGCTTCAACAGATCGCCACAAGAAAGTGCCGCTCGCCAAGCCACGATCACGATCGTCAATGAGGTCCTTGGTCGCGGTATCAGGCTCCTTAATTTTACCAAGCTGGAAGCGGAGAATTTGCTGTGTGGCTTTAGCAAGTGGCCGCACCACGCCGCCGGGCAAGGGAGGGTGACCGAGATCGTCAGGGAGCTGCAACTCGCGTCTGAGACCGCGTAGGCCCGTGAGAGGAGAAGCGATGTTACCAGATGGGGCGATCGAGGAAAGAAAGCGCCAGCTAGTGGTGTTCGATACTCATGGGGCGATGCCATGGCACGACAACCCGGAACAATGAGAGGTGTCATAGCTCTATCGGCGACGCCCATATTGTACAATATTGAGCGACTAATCAGAAGGACGTAGATTCGTGAGTCAGGCTGAAAACGACGTCGTCGAGCATATGCTCTCATCATTGACGATCAGCTTGTTTCAGAATCGTATCACGCCATCCGACGAACAGGTGATGTATCATTTCGGGCTGGCCTGCGAAAGAGTGGGGTTGATCGCGACGGAAGAGGTCGCAGTACGGATATTGAAGCGCGTGTCGCGCGAGATCAACCAAGCGCAGTCGGTGCTTGAGTTCGTTGGTCGCGGTGAGGGTTGGCTACACTGAGCGCAACGTAAGGAAATTCGATGCCGACAGTGATGTGCGGTGTCTGTTCGACTCGGGAGGGATCCCCGAGCGAATCACCGCTTGCTTGCCGCAAGCCGCGATAGCGCCAGTCGAGCTTGAGGATCATGTCCGCGGTCGTTAGTAGCTGAAGGCTAATCATTCAGGTCGGCTTTGCTGATTGGGTACGCGCCTTGGCCATCGGTGAGGAGCGAGCGCGTTACGCGCAAAAATCTACTAGCGTTCGGCTCGTCGATCAACACAACGTCTCACAGGAAGGGGTAGCCTCGACCGCACAGGAGCGGCAACATCGCCGTCCTGTCAGCATCACGCTGCCGGCGTGCCGCCGCTCGGACACCAAATTTACCGAGCTGGAAACTGTTTCGTTCCCGTCGGACTTTTTGCGGAGCGCTGCGCCTAAGCGTCGAGAAACATCGAAGGAAAGTTGGGCGGCGCATTGATCATCGCTTCGAGGCTGTCAGCTTGTCGACAGCTATATCTCGTAGGCTGAATGTCCCGAATTGCTGGCAAGGCCGGCTCGATGTGCTCAGGCATGGCAGGAAAGGGGAGATGGATTCCAGTATCAACCCGATCCGCGAGCGAGGCCCCCTGAGATTGGTCCTCGGTCGCCATCGGGCGCAGAGTAATCGCACCAAGCCCTGCGTGGCGACCGCTTCGTGATGTGCTCTCGTCAGCCGATGAAGCGCATCCATAGCGGGGCTCTACCGGCTTCATGATACGCCGCCCCGGTGTATTTGCTTCCTTTAGCAACCGAAGAGACGACATCTGTGAATGCAGAACAGCTTGGCACTGAGACTCCTTCCGAAGCTTCCGATTGGGAAAGCTCCGAACCAGGGTCACCGGCCTCATCGCAATGGGACGAAGCCTGGACGGAAGCGCAGGCGTCTGCCGACTTGCCGGATCAGGTCCTGACGGATTGGGCTGCCGAAGACGGGCAGGGGCAGCATGAGGATCGGCAGCTGGTGGTAAGTCGAATGAGGGCCTGGAGGGACACGGGCGATCTCAATGAGCCAATAGATCTGTCGTCCCTGTCACTGACCAACTTGGCGGCCCCGATCCCGGCCGGCTTGCGCCGCCTGAATGTCGACGACAATCAGCTGAGCAGCCTTCCCGAAACTCTTCCGGCCAGTCTGCAGCGGCTCTACGCGAACAATAATCGGCTGACCGGCCTGCCCGAGCTTCCGCCCGGTCTGCGGCGGCTCTATGCCATTAGCAATGGGCTGTCCAGCCTGCCCGCAGAGCTGCCGCCTGGATTGCGGCGCCTGAATGTCGACAACAATCAGTTATCCAGTCTCCCCGATCGCCTTCCAGCGACGCTTCAGGAGTTGGACGTCTCGGGTAATCGGCTGACTCGTCTGCCCGAGCTTCCAGCCGGGCTCGAGCACCTGAATGTCGACTATAACCAGCTGACCGATCTGCCCGAGCCTCTTCCGGCCGGGCTTGAATGGCTTAGTGCCAGCCATAATCGGCTGACCAGTCTGCCCGAGACGTTTCCGGCCGAGCTGCTATGGCTTGGCGCCAGCAACAACCAGCTAACCAGCGTGCCCGAGACTATGCTGACACAGCTAAGCCGCGACGCGAGTGTTGATCTGGAGAACAATCCTCTGTCCGACGCGGTGCAGGCCGGCCTGGCGACTGCCATGCATGCCGGAGACTATGCCGGCCCGCAGGTTTTCTTCTCGAACACCGCAGGCGCGGTGCAAGTTGAGCCGCGGTCGCTGCAGGAGGTTGTCGCGCACTGGCTCGAGGGCGAGCCGGCAGCAATAACCGCTTGGCAGGCCTTCGCCGAAGAGCCGGGTGCCTTAGATTATGCACGCTTTCTCGACAGGCTCCACGGCACCGTGAACTATGGTAACGACGCGTTCCGGCACGCGGTCGTCGAAGATCTGCGGCAGGCAGTCATCAGGCCGAATTTACGCGAGCAGTATTTCGAACTGGCCTCCGGAGCGAGCGCGAGCTGCGAAGATCGCATCACTTTGACCTGGAACGGCATGCAGAGCGCACGTGTGAACGCGGATGTCGAGGACGGCGCCTATGACGGACGCCTTGGCGAACTGCTCCAGCACGGCCGCGTCATGTTTCGCTTGGAGACCCTGGACCGAATCGCGCGCGAGACCGTCAACTCGCTTCGTCGAACCGATCCGGACACGGACGTCGATGAGATCGAGGTCTACCTTGCCTACCAAACCCAATTGCGTGATGCGCTGGAGCTGCGGCACATCGCTCCCGATATGCGCTTCATGAGCGTCTCTCACGTTACCGGGGACGATGTCGCCAGGGCCGAGACGGCAGTGCGGAACCAGGAAGCGACCGAATTTGCGCAGTTCCTGGCGACCCGATGGCAGCCATGGGAAAGTGTGCTAAGGCGCATCGCGCCCGAAGACTATGCTGAGATGCAGGAACGGCTCGTCGATGCGATGGGCGAGCCGTTTCAAGCCCGCTTGGATCGGCGGCTGGCGGAGGATGGGTTGACAGGCGACGCCGATGCCGAGCGGGTGCTCGGCGCCCAGATACGCAACGAGATCGCCCGCGAGATCAAAGGCGCGGTCATGGACCGGGTGCTCGGGGAGCTCGGCTTCGAGCTATGAGCTCCTCCGCTGGCATCATCGATGCGTCTCGTCGCCCGCAAAGCCCAAGAGGGCAGTTGCCGGTCGCGCGATTGGGTGCGGATGAGCTCAACAAAAAGTACGCTTGATTGCACCCAATCCAGACGGGGATTCGCACAGTGCATATCATTATGGCCAAAGCCATTGGCGGCCGGTCAAACGGCTGCTCATAAGCTTAACGAATGGATGGCGAGTAGTCTCAGCCTCAAGTTGCCTTTGTGCAACGCAGGCTCTCGATGTTCGTCCCCCGCGATCGATAGGATCTTCGCAGCATCAAACTCGATTCTAGATCGCGGAACATTGTGTAGTTCCGTCGTATCCACTGATGCAGCTCGGTGGACCAGTCCTTTTCGTCCCGCAGATATCCGGTGAAGGAAAAGCCAAGTCGGTCGATATATCTCTTGAGAAACGGCGGCAGCGCGGAAATCTGGAGCACCCGCTCGCCATCCATGACTTCAGGTAATCCGCCGCGCAGCGCAAATTCATTGTGGACGGTGACCAGCGATGCTGGAGGAATCTGCCGCCGCAGTATGTCATAACCGCGAAAGGAAATGCGGTCAGCGCCTGCGATGAAGAGAATGATAGGAGCGACATAACGGCGCGCCGTCTCCTTTATGAAGCCGATTTCCTCGCACATCTTGAAGAATTCGTCGAAGGCATGGAAGCCGAGATCGATCACCTTGGGTACCCGGTCGTGGACGATAAGCGGGTCCATTAACTGCATCTTGCCGTAAGTGTCGGTCACATCCGCGGTCTCGGTGATCATAGGCAGGTAATCGAGCAGTGATGGCTCTTTTAGATTGACATCGAACGACAGGACGGCACCGTCTTTGAGCAGCAAGAACTCGCTCAGGACGCGAGCGATGAGGGTTTTTCCGACCTGCGGGCTAGGAGAGCAGATGATGTAGATAGGGGTCGCTACCATAGCCAGCAGATCAATCTCGTTTCGTATATGGGCCTGCTCTTGGCCCGCAAGAATATGCGACTACTTCTCGCCACTCCGCGTAGCGGACTTGGCGCCGGCCAATTCCGTCAAGTTGATGCGATCAAATTCGCTCCAGACATTTGCCAGCCAGTGCCGGACATAACCGCGTAGCACGAAAGAGTTGTTCGCGGGCTCATCGTTGCGGCCCTTGTTTGCCACGAAATCTACGAACGGGACGGATGCGACTTCGACCTGCTCATATGCCATCTCGTTCAGTTTCGGGATGGTCAATTCGGTCGCCTGTTTGATGCGGTGAAAATAGGAGTTATAGGTCGACTGGTCCCACTGGAAGAACTGAGTGTCATTGATGAAGTTCTTGACCAGATAGTACTTTGCGCCGCTCATGAAGGTAGCGGTCTCCTCGATCTCGTCGAGCGAAGCGATAGACGATCCTAGAATGTGGAATACGGCAAAGGTAACCTGGCCGGACCGCGCCGAATCCAGAAATCCGATGTCGCGCAAGGAGGCCAGCGCTGAGGACAGTAGTCCGGCGCGAGCGTCGATGACGGTGACAGATAGCCCGGAGTTCAGGGTATCGAAAATCTTCATCTGGTCCGCGGTCGTCGTCATGTCGACGATCTCGGTGATCTCGGGATAAAAGCGCTTCAGCGTTCCCCGCGGAGACTCCGTATCGAAGGCGCGCGTTTGCACGTTGTTGACGCTGAAGTAGTCCAGCAGCGTTCGTGATACGGTCGTCTTGCCGACTCCTCCCTTGTCTGCACCCACCACAATCACAACTGGCTTCACCATCGAATTCTCCTGAGGCACTCGCTCTTGCCGCGCGCGAAGTGCGCAATCGGCGCGTCACTGCTTTGGGTGAGAACATGGCAGAAAGAAGGGTAATTGAATTTTCGACGCGAGAGCTCATCAGGTTGACCAACGTTTTCAACATCGAGCGAGTTGCGCGGTCTGACTGAGACGTCGGCGCACGCTGAGAGTAGCAAGTAATCGCTCCTGCTCGTGATTTACGTCAGGTTCGTGAGTAGCCGGAAGGCCGGGCGTCGAAGGATCAACCGTGAGCCTGATGATCGTTGCGATAGCGTTCTATCTACCGATCGTTGGATCGGCATGAAGGACGTGAACCTTACGCGGCGTCAGCTTGTAGCATCGATGTAAACAGGATTGAGGTGGTGCTGCACTGCCTGGAGAGTAGTCGCGGATCTAGCTCGTTCGACATGGGGTGGCCCGATCTAGTATCTCCAGAAGCGTGATGACGTTTTCGCTAGAATGCGTCTCGTCAGTTCGTAAATCCGCGACGACGCAAAATCGCCGGTGCGCCGGTCCGACAACTGCGCGCGTGACGACAACTGCATCTATCGAGCTAGGGCGGACTTGTACAAGATCGGGCGTTCCCGATGCGATCGTCGAAATTCGAAACGCTCGAACGCAAACGAAAAGCTGGAGCCAACTGGCACAACGGAAATTGACGGGGAAGGGCGGCGATGTGGCGCCGACTCAAGTGTCGATAGGCTCGCTGTCAACATTCTGCTCTACACAGAGAATGGCCTGGCGATATTTCTCATGGTCACGATGCGAGAGTCGGCAAGCAGTTCTTTAGAGTACACTGCGCCGAAGTAATCGAGGACGAAGGTGCCGGAATAGCGTAGACTTTCGGTCGCGCGGATTAGATTATCGAGAATTGAGTCCACTTGGCCAATGCGGTCGCGGTAGCGCGCACGGATAACATTGACGGCGTTCATCGAGTGAACCGCCTCGTCAGCAATCACCTCCCTCAGCCAGTGATGAAACGTGTTGTTACCAAGGGTGTCATAGAAGGGCTTCTCTGCTGCATAGGCACGGCAAGTGCACATCTCATCAAACGCAATCATAACCATGAGGGAGAATTCGTCCTTCAGGTGCTCAACGATTGGACCAAAATCGTGCGACCGAGCGTCCAATCTCTCCCGAAGATCCTTTTCGGATCCATTAGCGACGAGTTCAATGGTGCGGATGAAGCCATCGGTGTGGCGCTCCTCGTCGATCGCCCAGGCGTTGAAGAATGCCGCAGCTTCATCGCTAACGATGAGGTTTCGGTCGGCTAACTCTTGTTTCAGGTGCCGGGCGTCATATTCCGTGTATAGGTCAGGCCACAATTTGTTCCAACGCGCACATATAGCCGACGGCTCAGCGTTGAACATCGTTGGCGTAAGAGAATTGAATAGTTCTTTTGGACTCCAGTGCCGCCGAACCGGCGTGATCATCTGAGTGCCCCTATTCGCGGTACGAGCGCTCCAGCGTGCCATCGTGAATCGAGCGCTCGTACAGCAGTCTGCTGCAAACTACACGTGCCGTCACCTATATGCTTTGGCGAGTTGATTCTAGGTCGGAGACGTCTGCCTTGGCCGAAGCGCCACCCGAAAGGGCAGCAAGTGCTTGTGGCCCAGGGCTGCAAATCGAAAACCCGACTCTCAATTGGAGGGGGAAGATGATGCGCCGACGTTGAGAGTGCAGCCTCCTCGGGGCTGTCATGCTGACAGGTACTTTTAGTGTCCCCAGCTCCAGCGACGCCGCTGGTTCGGGCTAGGGATCGGTCAGCCTGGACCGCGCAGAATTAGCCCTGTCGTGTGCCATGGGACCGAGGTTCGGACTGGCACCAAGGGATGTCAAACTGCGTCGGAGTCGATCCCAATCCTTGGCCTCGTCGAGGGGTTGACAACGCGTTGGCCGCTTGTGACTTCGCATTGGAAGCCAACCAGCATTACAGGTCGCTTGATTGATGTGTAAGCCGAGAAGCGCGCTCGATCCTGTTCGTCATCTATACTCTTGCCTGGCTGAGTTTGTTGCCGAGCAAACGCGGAGCAACGGCGACCTTGGCCGGCATCGCCGAGACGCGTTTGATGGAAGATGTCCTCCTCGGGAAAGTTCATCGGCTGTCAAGCCGGCAAGAATCTGCCACACGCCTTTCGTCCTTGCCGCTAACGGATCAAAAACTGTTATGCAGCAAGTTCTCACCTGGGACCACAGGGGAAATATTTGCACATGACCGGACTGGCCCTTATGAAAAACGTGCGCCGCTATCGTGCGATAGCGTGCCTGTGCCGGCAGGCTGCCGCATTTCGGCCAATCCAAGGGGGCTCATTGCTGGCGCAAGCTGCAGATTGGGAAGACCGTGCAGTTGCGGAGCTTGAGAGATATTTTGATTGTTCGACTGCGTGTCCTCGTTGAAGTGGCCGGACGATTCAAAGATCCGCTACCCGAGAATGGGTAAATTCAAGATATGGAATTGTGGCTGGATGACCTGGTTAGGCAGTCGTGTGAAAGATCGGTTTGAACCTATTGGCTTCTAATTGAGGGTAGAGGCCTGCTCCGTCCAGGCGAGCGCGTGTCGGCTCACGCCATCCAGCCAGGAGATGGCGCTCGTCTCTCGCGATTGTACGCGATAAAGTTGGGCTCCTCGCGACAACATCGTTCGAAAGCAAATGTGCCCTGTAATCTCTGCACGTGATCATTATCCAGCTGTCTGTCGGTCAGACGACCGACATGGTAGGCATCCGCGATTTACCGCTGTTGGCTGTGAGATCTCGATCTGGCTAACGCGTACTGGTCGCCAGTTTGCAACTCCTGATTGGAGTTTCGGCTACCCGTCTTGCCTTCAAGTGCGGCCGACAGCTTGAGATTGTTGCGCAACATTGAATTTGTGGGCTCGATCGCGAGGCCTTGACGGTATAGCACTTGCGCCTCCTCGTGGCGCCCCTGTTGATCGAGCACGACGCCCTTTGCATTCAATGCGCGCAGGTCGCCGGGGGCTGCCAACAGTACCTCATTGAGTACCTGAAGTGCCTCATCTGAGGAGTTGCGCGCCAACAAGGCGCGTGCAAGCGAAATTGCCGCATTGACGTTGTCCGGTTGTTGGTCCAGGGTCGCGCGCAGACTCTGCTCATCGGCATGAACGAGAGCGCGCGAGATGCGCTCGTGCATGGCGGGATCAAACTCTTTGCCGCCTGCCAAGTCTGACGTGGACCACTGCTGGCGTGAAAGATCGGACGGGCTCGCGCAACCGGTGAGCATCACAATAGTGAGCATCGCAGGCAGAGCCGACCATGGGCCTGGACTAACGAAGCACAAGCGCCGCCGACGTCTGGTCCCATTTGAATTCATAACCTGCTCACGATGATCTGCTGTGCCGTCTCAACTCGCAGCGCTCAGGAGACTGCCCGGGGAAGGGCTCTTGTCCTTGGCAGCTGCCAGCTTCACGGATCCGATCGGTTGGACCGTGAAATCTGCGGCGAGATCCTGATAAGAAAGGACAGGTAGGTCGATTCCGTTGCGCGTGAGAAAGCCGCGAACGAAACGCCGGATATCCATCGAACCCAGAATAACTGGCTGGTTCTGGCTGCGCGCGATGCTCGAATGGATCTGGCGAAATTGGGAAAGCAGCATCTCGCTTTGCCGGTCGTCCAAAACGAGGTATGGGCCGACGGCGGTTTCACGCACGGCACCCCGCACGATATCCTCAGTCTCGCGCTCGACGATAAAGGCGGCCACAACGCGATGCGCGTTGGCATAGCGGTGACAGATCTGCCGCTTCAGAACAGAACGCACATATTCGGTGAGCAGCACGGCGTTCTGCTCCCGCTCGCTCCATTCCGCAAGTGCCTCCAGAACCAAGCGGGTGTTCCGGATCGGGATGCCCTCGTCCAGTAAACGACGCAGGACATCCGCGATCCGAGGGATCGGTGTCGTGCGCAGCACCTCCTTCACCAGATCGGCATATTCCTGCTCCATTCGGCCAAGCAACTGACGCGTCTCCTGAATGCCAACGAGGCGCTGTGCATAGCGCGTCAACGTGGACCGGACGCGCAAGGCGATGATTTCGCTCGGACCGTGATGCCCTATGCCGGCCGCCTTGAGAGCAGCCGCATGGCCCTGTTCGATCCAGATCCGATTCGTGTCTGGATCCTGCCAGAACGGGATGCCGCTCAATTCGATGTTCGCTACGTCGTCGTCAAGCAAGAGCTTTGTCGGGTCAATAGCGCCCTCTTCTACGGGTACGCCCTCGACGGCCACACTGAATTGCGATCGGGCCAGGTGGTTGGAGCTTTGGGCGGGAATGCGTGGAATTGTGATACCCAGATCAGCTGAGACCAGTGCTGAAACCCGTGCGACGCACTGCTCGAGTTCCCCCACATCTATTGCCTTCATCAGGTTCGGCGCCAGCAACAGCGTAATCGGAAGTGCTTCGGCCGGCACAGTTTGCTTCTGACCCTGCGTGGAAGCGGGAGCCGAACCGGCGGGATTGACGCCGGCCTTTGGAGCGATCTTGCTCTCTGGCACGCCAACCTTGACAAAGCTGGCGGCGGAGAAGAGTGCGGCCAGTATGACAAAGGGGGGCAAAGGGAAGCCAGGAACGAGCCCCATCACAAGCAGGACGCAGGCGGCCAGCCGGAGCGCTTGCGTGCTAGCCGTAAGCTGGTTGACGATATCGGCGCCGAGATTGAGTCTGGAAGGACCGTTGACACGAGTGACAATGGTTGCGGCTGTAATTGACAGCAGCAGCGCTGGGATCTGCGAAATGAGCGCATCACCGATTGTCAGGATAGTATATTGATGCATCGCCTCCTCAAGAGACATGCCCCTGGAGAGCGAGCCGATCGTGATGCCACCCAGCATATTAATACAGATGACTATGAGTCCGGCGATGGCGTCGCCCTTCACGAATTTCATGGCGCCGTCCATCGCGCCGTGAAGCTGGCTTTCCTGCTCCAGCGCGCCGCGTCGGCTGCGGGCTTCGTGCTGGTCGATATGGCCATTGCGCAGCTCCGCGTCGATCGCCATCTGCTTGCCCGGGAGCGCATCGAGCGTGAAGCGCGCCGACACCTCAGCCACTCGTTCGGCGCCCTTGGCCAAAACCATGAATTGCACCATGGTTACGATCAGAAATATGACAATGCCGACGGCGATGTTGCCGGATATGACGAAATCGCCGAACGTATGGATGATGCTGCCGGCGTCACCCTCGGACAGGATCAGCCGCGTCGTTGCAACGGTAAGAGCGAGACGAAAAACAGTGGAGATCAGGATGACGCCCGGCAGCGACGAAAAGTCGAGTGGCGTGTTGAGATACAGGGCAACCATCAGCAGCAATATGGCAAAGCCCAGATTGAAGCCGATCAGCATATCGATCACGACGATCGGGATCGGCATGATCATCATTCCGATCGCCAGAAGAAGCATCAGCGCGACCATCAAATCCGGGTGGGCGGGCGCGCGCGTAATGAGATTTCGTAGAACGTTGGCCATGAAAAGCCTTATTGTTGCCTAGCTGCAGCTGTGTTGGCCCGCAATGAAACATAGCGCTTGAAGGTGGCTTGCGCTTCGGTCATGCGGCCGGCGTGGCGAAGCGCGTGGCTACGCATCAGCATCAAGGGCAGAGATGAGGACGGTTCGTCATCTAGTTTGTCAAGCCGATCCAATACCGACAGTGCTTCGTCACCGCGACGCTCCGAGATGAGAGCGTAGGCCAGGATCCGCAGCAGGTCGATGTCTCGAGACTGTTCGTGAGCAACCAACCGCAATAGAGCCAGGCTCTTTGCGCTCTGCCCGCACGAAAGATAGATATAAGAAAGCACGCAGAGCAAATCTCGCTCCGGCCCCGAGACCAGCTCGAGAGCATCAGCTTCGGAAACGTTTGGCGGCTGTGTAGATGTGACGTGCTGCAATTTGTCTAGCTCGGCCATTGCTAGCCTTTGATCAAGCCGTTGTGGCTCTGCCGGAGCAAGATTAACCGCTGCAGCTCCCGCTGCAGAAGGGCGGCTCCTTCACGTGCCAACAAATCCTCTGGCGCGGCAGATAGCGTATTGGCTAAACGCTCCAAAAGAGGGCCGTGTTGATCAGGACGCAGAACGTGCGAATGACGTAGCCGCGGCGTCACGAAAGAGAGCAGGCTATGCGCGAGATTAGGCCCGTTAAGCCAAGCGAGTTCCGAGCCTGGCTCGATCTGACCTGGTTGGGCGCGGGCCTCGTCGAGATTGACGCGCGAAATCGCATTGATCGAACCGAGCTCGAGCACGCTGTCGATCGTGGCGTCAACCAAGCGGTCCGGCGCATCGTCATGCCGGGAAGTTGCGCTGTGGCTCTTGTCATCATTGCCACGCGTCCGGTCGACGCCGATGGACTTGGCTCGAGAATTGTCCGGCGTGATGGCAGATGCATGATTATCAACGTTTGGTCCCTGAAAAGAGGTGCCAGGCTCGACGGGATTCGGGGGCAGCCTAGTCATGGCACTTTGCTTCCTTACCTGCGGCCTGAAGCGCTAATAGGATAGAGCGGCAAGCCGGCCATTCCGGCTCAGCAGAACACGCCCTTCCTCAATCCCACTGACGGTCCATCCATTGCTCAAGAGCGCGCCAACAAAATATTTCTGACCAGCAATGACGATATAAGGGTCGCTGCCCCGCCACACAGCCTGGAGTCCAACTGCGGAGGGTGTCTTCTCATCCTTGACGACGACTGCATTGACGAGCGCATAAGCGCCGTTGCTATCGCGATCAAACCGTTGCTGAATGTCTTGCCACGTGGCAAGTGCAGCGGGCGTAACGCTGCCATCGGCGGTGACAACGCCGGCCCCAGAACCGACTTTGATGCCGACAAGGCCTGCTCTGTCAACTTCTTCTTGCAGCAGCCCCGCAGTTGCATCGGTGACCAGAGCATCAGGAGCGTTGAGCACCAGCTTGGGGGCAACGTCGGCAGCAGGAGGCGGACTTGGCACTGTAGCCGTATCGGTCTGTACAAAACTGGTCGAGAATGTACCAACCGCGGCAAGGCTGATAACGACCATGACGAGTCCGGCGAGCGATACACGCCGGCGATCGATAGAGCCAGCTTTTTCGAGATCCTCGATAGACCACTGGATCGACATTTCGCCGGCATACAGGACGGCAGGAAGAGGGACAACGACGGGCTCGTTAGGCAAAATAGTGTCGTGCCCTTCGACACGGACGTCGCTCGCCAGGGCCTCAATCTCGATCGAATTGGAATGTGGGGTGACACGAAGATGGTGCGGTTCGAGGCCTTGTTCGACAAAGATTAAATCAGCATCGAGGCTGCTGCCGATCAGACACGATCCGACCCCCACTTTCCCTGTCAGTCCAGAATAGCACCCCAGCAGCACTTCGAAGCGCTGGCAATGTGGTTCACTCACGGTCGCTCTCCTGAACAGCGAACGGAACCGTACGGCAAAACCGTACGGCCCGTTGAGACTTCACGGACTAAGCAGCCCGGGAAAGTGGGCGACGTACATCGCCCCGCCTCATCCCTTACTGCACCCGCTCGTCGGCTGCTTTCTTGACGGTCGAGAGCTCGGTCGAGACGACGCGAAGTTCCACATCCCTTTCAGCAGCCTTGGTGCTTGTGGCAGTCAGAGCGGCGATTTGCCGTTGGAATGCCGCCTCGCCGGCAACTTCAGCAGTCGCGGAGCCGGCGGCAGCAGTAACGGTGCCAGCTGCACCACCTGCAGTCGAGGTATGAGACGCACCAACACTCTTAGTCATACTAGTTCTCCTGTGTGCTCGAATTTCGCCGCAACGTGCGGCTCCTATTTTCCTGATGCCGCAACATGCGACGTCAGGAATCCTCTTCTGTTTCAGCCATGACGTCGTCGAAATGACCCATTGCACTATTTGCAAACTGCAGAGCAACGGCTCCCAGAGCGACGCTGAATGCTTGCTGCATAGCGGCTTCTCGCGAGGTGCCGCCTGGAGTGGACGCGCCGCCGCTTACGGGAATGTTCGCATCTGGCGATCGGTCATGATCATCGCGCTCGTCAGGTTTGTGAGATCCTTTTTTGCCGCTGCTTTTGCCGCCAGCCGCATGGAGGTCGGCATCAACGTGCCCAGCGGGGCTAGAGCTCGTAACGCGCATCGGGGTCTCCTATGTCAATTCGATCGTGCCAAGGGAGGTAGTCTCCGCCCACCAATGTGCAAACGTTAGCTTTCGAAAAGCTGACGAGTTCTAAAAAATGACATGTGCCAATGCTGGATCTACGAAAGCCGCAGATCAGATGGTATGTACCAGGACAAACGTTCGTTTGTGGAGCTTGTTCGGGTCGGATCGCTGCTCATCAAGTTGAAAGCTTCAACAGGCGGATGTTAACGCGACCATTAATAGATCGCGTTTGAAGTCGATGTGCTGCAATCTCGGGCTGACGTCACTTTCGATGCCCGCGGGGTCTTTCGACAATTTGCTTGCGGCCGGGCGCAGCGGGACAGAGCTTGACCTGGTCTGGAGCGGGGTGGAAAGCCAGATTGACGGTGATTCAGCGGTCAAGGACGATCCCTCGGTCCTGGAGGGCTCATGAAGGATCCGTCAATCGGGGCCCGCCATCATACAGAGCGAACAGCAGCCTGTCGCTCGAGAACCGGTCCTTCGCCCTGGCGCTCCGCAATCAGCGTGCTCCTGATCCTTGCGCAAGCCGGCAGGCTCCGCGGCTCTGACCGGTTCTGTCGCCGGTTTTAATGCATCGACCTTCTTGCCGGGCTGCGTATGCAGTTGATTGACCTTCGCAGCGGAAAACTGGATTTGAGGTCGGCCTCGTGCGATCGAGCGGGGCCCGCATAAATTGTGCGCAGTGAAGAGCGAGACAAGTTCTTCGGATCCGGCGGACGGTATCGAGGATGGTAGAGCTTGCGCGGACCGACTGCTCGGCAGGGAGACCCGACCGCGCGTAAGCCGCACAAGCTCGACTGGCGTTTTCAGCGTGATCCTGACGGAGAGTGCGATCCGGCTAGGCGTTAGCACCTGCAGCTTGCATGCGTTCGGACTCGATGCGAGCCTTCAAGTTGTTCAGGTAGTCCTCCGCGTAGGACTGGGCTACCGAAACCGGGAGGTTGACCCCCGCCGTGGCCGCTTCTTGAATTGCCTGCTTCACCAAGCCTTCTCGCATTGCCAATTTGACCTCAGGGCCGCCGATGCAGCCTACCGCCTGTGCCGCAAGGTTCAGGCCAGCTTCTTCGAGCGCTTGCTTTATGTTGCCACCGCTGATGGCGGTGTGAAGAAGATTTGCAGCTTGCGCTTCGGATTCGAGCACCATTGACGCCAGATCGGCCAATTCGCCCAAGCCTGGAATGAAGCTAAGTACACCGACTGCTGTCGCGGCCCAGTCGAGTACCTTCGAGCCAACCTTGAGCACGTCATTGATTGCGTGCATGAAGGCGCCACCGTTTTTTTTGGGAGACTTGATGTCGGGCTGGTCTGCCACGCCCATCGTCATGTCCGCGACCGCGTCCTTCTCGGCGGCAGTTCGGGCGGCATGCGTCTTCACATGCTGAACGGTGCGGTTCGCACCGGACATGTTGCTGAAGAACTGGTTGAAGTCGCTCTTGCTGATATTGCCGGAATCGACCGTATGGCCGCCGCCGAAGTCGAAGAACTTGTGGTGGGTTTTGTAGCCCGTAATCGCGTTGTTCATTAACCCGAACAGCACAGGATCGGACAGCAGCTGGGAGGCCGCCTTTCGCACCTCGGGCGCGAGGCTCTTGTCATCGGCCATGCTCGCCAGCTTTTCCCGCGTGAGATCGCCCTTCCCGAAAAAGGCGCTTTGGCTCTTGCTGATCGTGTCGAGCGTATCGAGCTCGGCTTTCGTGAGATTCACAGATGATGAAGCAACCTGCAGGAAGTCCTCTTTGTGGACCTTGTCTATCGAGCCGCCGTACAACTGCTTCCATTCATCCGGATGGTCGAGGAAGTATTGAGCGGCCGCGAGAACCTGCGGCGGGCATTTGCCCGTCTTAGCTTCGCCGTCGATGATCTGCTTGAAATCCGAAAGGCTTAGGTTCTTGGGCAGGTTGTCGGAATAGCGATAGAGCTCGCGCAATGCATCGCTCAGCATCATAACCGATGGCTCGCCATTCCCGCTGCCGTCGGAGGGGATGTAGTTTTGCGTATAGTTCTTTGCCCGCTGCTCCTGGAACTCAGCAACTTGCGGGTGGTGATCGGAGAAGCCGGAGAGATCACCTGCTTTGATGTTGCCGCCGCAGTGGCCGTCGCCTTGCGAGCCTATCGCGTAGAAGAGCTCGGGGTCCCGCTGCAGTGCCTCGATCGCCGCCTTTAGATCCGGCGGTGTGGAAGGATCGTTGGCCAAATCTCCCAGAGATTTCCAATCCAGAGGGCATTTGTCCTTGTGTCGGATCAGCACCGACACAATCTGCAGCTCGGCCTCAGTCGGGGTGCCGCTGTTCCACGTGATTCTGGAGCTTTGTACGGGAGCTTCTGCGATCTTTGGGGTGTTCGCAGGGGAGGAGGCTTCCTCGGAGGACGGCTCGGGGGTCTCCTGACATGCGTCCAGTGCGGCCTTGATCTCCGGCGGGATAATGTTCCGCACCTCTCGCGTGAGTTCTTCCGTGAGTTGCTTGGCCGAGTCCTCGGCCGCCGGACCCTGCGGTGGGGAATGCTCGTCAGTCGTGCCCTTCAACGACAAACTGACCAGCACCGCCTCAAAGCCTGAAAAGTCACGCGCCGGCGAGGGCCCGGAGGCTAGCCCCGACAAAGCCAAATTCGAGCTGGTGGTTAGCGGCAGATTGTTGACTGACATCATACGTCCTCTGATTTGAGATCGCACCACAAACTGGCTATGTGGCGCAGCCTGAGATCGCGGCGAACAACGAGCAAGAAATGTCGATAGGCTTCAATGGCTCCTACCGCTTGCTTCCGATTGCACAGCGCTCCCAGCGCTCAGTTTCGCTACAATCTATAGGCACATCGCCGTCTAGATATTCACGCCGTATGGTAGGATCGATTAGCTTTCGAGAAGCTGACGGCGCTCAGAGGATTTCACAATTAGTTGCGAAATGGCGTCGCTCAAGGCGACGACGTGTCCTCAATTCGGCATCGGCTTGCTTGGGTGCTCGGTCGCTCTCCTCTGCGACAGCCAGGTCAACGAGTCTGCCGCTCTTCGCAGGATTCGCGCGTGCTGATCAACATCTCGATCTGAGCAGGCGTATCTGTTTGGCCGATGAAGACCCAGTTGTCCCTGGCGAGATATCCGTTCGCCATGACGAAATCGCCAAGTTCCGGCGGCGCGATGCGTGCGGGCAGCGCGGGCCGCCCTTGGGGCCGTCCGGCGTGAGGCGACCCCGCCTGCATGGGTCCAGGCTCAAGATCTTGCCAAACAGGGTCGTTGCCGAAATCGGAGGCGTCCGCGCGATCTTGAGCGACCGCTCGGCGGGAATTGGACTGCTCGCCGCCGATCAATGATGGCTCGACATGCGACGGTCGGCCTCCAAGCTCCTGCCAAATCAGGTCCTGACTGTACTCGGGCATTTCATGCAACGCTATCAGTTCACGCTCAAACTCACTTCGATCGGCGGGCGATGAGGCCGAGTGGGGTGGTGGGCTCTTGTCTGCTCCGCTTAGCGCATTGAAGTCCATCCTGTTTCTCCTTTTGCACAACAAAACGGCTCTCAACCGATGCGACGAAGTTCATGACGGACTTCGTAGAGCATTCAAAGGCTCGCATGAAGCGCTAAGGCTGCAAGGCGGGTCACGGATACTGCTTGCCCGGATTCCGCCTCGCGCATCCCGTGGTGCGGGCCCGGACGTTTATTGCCTGTCCTGCGGCATCGCCGCTGGACAGCCGCCCTCTAATCATGACAGCAGCGGCTTTCGAAAAGCTGACAGAGGGCATGAGTAGAAATTACATCTCTTCCCAACCTATCTGTTATTATCCGTTCATTTCTTGCCAGTATCAGGTGCGTGAACCGCGCCGTCTTGATGTGATAGTGCGGGCGAAGGAGCGTCATTGGGGCGTCCTTCGCGAACGACCACGCTGGAAGATCCGCGAAACAGCATCAAAACCGACTCACGCGGTGGCTTTTCGGCTCCGTTCGGGTTTCGTCGCGCTTGTGCCTCCGCGACCAGTCCTTTGAGTGTCTGCTCCACAAGTGCGATAAAGCGAGGCGGACCGGACGCGAAGACGAGGCCATCTCCCGGTACGGCTCTCACGAGGTAGCGGTCGTCCGAGATGTTGAGTGCGTCGAGCGCCGCCTTGAATGCGTCGAAGCTGATCGGACTCAAGACCAGAAGGCGGCTTTGCACCTCATGCGCGTCAGATACGTAGAGCACCAGCCCATCGTAGTACCATTGAAGATTGTAGAGATTGGTCAACCGTTCGAGGAACTCGCGCGGTGGGAGATCCGGCATTCGCCCGCGAATTCGTCCCTTCACCCCGGTGCTGATATTGACTCTGATATTGAGGTTGTTGCCGAACTCCTGCAGCGCGGCCGCGAGGTCCTGATCCAGCACTGTGTAACTATACGGCGTCGACGGCAGCGCCAGCGGGGCGCCGAGCGCCTTGATGGCGCCCAAGCAAATGAAAACACCAACATAGAGAACTTTCTTCAAGATATGCAGCCTTATAGACGAGATGAGCATTTCTGCGATTTTCTTCTACTTGAGACTAAGCACTGGAATTCGTCCCAAAATTTGGAGGCCGACGCTTCGCCGGAAATTGGAAGCCAACCGTGATCATTCGATGACAGATGCTCGTCAGCTTTTGGTCAGCTTGCCTCTCTAGGGTGCCAGCCCATTCATGCCAGCGAATGGCTAATCTCACAACGTGACAGAAATGATTTCTCCCATGTTGCTTGGAATTGCGTCGGTCTCCGCCAACCCCGTCGAGTGTGCCTCCAGCGGCTGTTCGCTGGCACACGCTCAGTTTCACGAGAATCTCGCGCAGGCCGCCTTGAAACAGGGGGGCGCCTCTTCTGTGACCGAGCGCGTGCCGGTGTCATCGGTGCCGGAAGTGCAGCGCGCAGTCACGCCGGCGAGCCCGCTTGGCGATCGCGTCCTTCAGAGCATTTCTGCTATCCACCAGGGCAAACCATTTCCTGGAGGTGCAGTTTCGCCGGCACTCGTCGGCGACGCTGATCCCGCGAAGAGTTTCCAGCTTGGGCCGGCCGCGCAACCGCTGCTGCGGCCGCAGCAAGTCGAGGTGCATCCGGCGGGCAAGCCGGAAGGTGCGGATCATTTCGATTCGGCGCTGACGAATTTGCGCGATGTTTACAACGGCGTCGTCCAGGTTTCGCTCATCTCCAAAGGGACAGGTGCCGTCAGTTCATCTCTGAATAAGCTTCTATCAGCAGGCTGAGCGGGCCGTTGGCTGTCTTGACGAAAGGCAAGATCGGTAACGGTCGGCCCGCGAGCAAGCGGCTTCATGCTCTTGTTCTGCTGCTGCTTTTACCGATGCTCACCGGTTGCAAAACCGATCTGTATACCAAAGTTCAGGAGCGTGACGCCAACGAGATGCTTGGGCTGCTGCTGAGCAGGGGTGTCGATGCCATCCGGGTTATCGGCAAGGATGGGACGAGCACCATTCAGGTCGAAGAAAAGCAGCTCGCCTATTCCATCGAGTTGCTAAATGACCAGGGCTTGCCGCGCCAGCCCTTCAAGAGCCTTGGTGAGGTGTTCAAGGGGTCGGGGCTCGTTGCCTCTCCGGTTGAGGAGCGGGCCCGCTACGTCTATGCCCTCAGCGAAGAATTGTCGCGCACGATCAACGATATTGATGGGGTTCTCTCCGCCCGTGTTCATGTCGTTCTGCCGAAGAATGATCTTTTGCGGCAGGATGCAACCCCGTCCTCGGCGTCGGTTTTCATTCGGCACGCCTCCAACGCGAAGCTCTCAGCCTTGCTGCCCCAGATCAAGATGCTCGTCGCCAACAGCATCGAAGGTCTATCATACGACAAGGTGGCGGTCGTGTTCGTGCCCGTTGAGCGGACTCAGCATGAGGCCTCGGTTACGCCAGCGGCAGCTTCAAACGAGTCAACCAGGTTCGTCTCGGCTCCCATTGCGATCGGCGCAGGAGGTGCGCTCGCCGTATTGGGCATCCTATCTTGCGTACTGCTGAGCGCACGTGGGGGCCAACTTCGCCAATCCTGGCGTAAGCTGATGAATCTCGGCAGTGGTGCCAGCAAGCCAGCGGTCCAGTCCGTCGGCAAAAAGCTCTCCTCCGATGCGAAGTAGGCGGGCATTCAGGTCCGTATCGATGGTATCCCCCGACCAAAATCATTTACTCAACGCGCATTCCGATCGCCTGCGCGAGCTTGCCGCCTTGATCCATCCCAGCCGTTTGGCCGGCCATCTTGATGGGCTCCTGTCGGAGGCCACAGTACTGCAGTTGCAGAAGACTCCGAGGCTGCAGCAAAGACTGGCCGAATTGCTGCTGAAAAGTGAGGAGGCCTCGAACGGAACTGACTGGGGCAGGGACGTTCTGCTCGGGCATGATCCGCGTCGGGCGGCCCTGCTCGCTGGCAGTATCTGGCACGCCCGCTCGGTGCTGAAGCTTGTGTCAAAGCATGATGTGGCGATTCTGATCGAAAATATTGGTGCGGAAGCACATGCTTTCTCAATCCGACACTTATCTGGCGCGGTCGCGACCACATCGATTGTCGATCCGCATAAACTATCGAGCCAGATTGAACATGACGGATATGCCTGCCTTGGTGCCTGGCTCAAGGACGCATCAGAGCTTGACCGTGTGCGCGTCCTTTTCCGTTTACCTGTGGGGACCGCCGCCGAATCCCCAGCAGCCGAACACCACAACGCAGCGAGTCGTTTGCTGTCTTTGGTGGTAGCCCACTTGGCCAGCGAGGCGCCAGCGGCATGACGGCCGATGAAATAGCCCGGCCAGACAGCCCACGGATACGGCCGCTTGGTCCACTCATACCAGCCGCGGAACTCGGCATCTGGTACGATGCGGTGCAGACGCGTGCGCTAGCCGACCGCTATCTGCGGCAGGTTCGCAGCTGGGCAAGCAAAGCCCATCAGCAAGAGCGGGAGCGCGGCCACACCGAGGGTCTTAGGTCAGGATCGGACGAAATGGCACAGCTGATCGCCCGAGCTGCTTCCGATGTGGCCCGACGAAAAGCCGTTCTGCAGCAGGAGTTGCCACAGCTCGTCCTTGAGATATTGACCGACCTGCTGGGCTCCTTTGATCCCGGCGAGATGCTGGTAAGGACCGTTCGTCACGCCGTCGAGCAAAGATATGGCAGCGCAGAAGTATGCCTTCACGTGTCTCCTGTGAACGCTGATGCACTAAGACATGAATTCCAGGCGTTCGACGGGACGGATGGTCGGCCGAGAGTCAGAATTGATCCGGACCCGGCTATGGGGCCTGACCAGTGCGTTCTGTGGAGCGAGTTCGGCAATGTGGATTTAGGACTTGCCGCACAGCTCCGCAAATTGCGTCTCAGGCTTGATCCGTCCTCTCAGGAAGGCGAATCGTGACGATGCAACGATCAGACCATGATCAAGCGGCCGGAGAAGGAGATTTGCATGCGGCGCTGGCATCTGTAAGGTCCGCAGCAAAGGACGTCGATACGCGGGCTGTGCGGGGACGGATCACGCGGGCGATCGGCACGTTACTTCATGCCGTATTACCAGGGGCCCGTGTCGGAGAACTTTGCCTGTTGCAGGATCACGCATCCGGATGGGCGCTTGAGGCCGAAGTCATCGGTTTGTTGCCGGATGGGGTTCTGCTGACGCCTATCGGCGATATGGTGGGCCTGTCACACCGCGCGGAAGTGGTCCCAACCGGGCGCATGCAGGAAGTGTCAGTCGGGCCCGGCCTGCTCGGTCGCGTGATCGACAGCTTCGGCCGTCCACTCGATGGCAAGGGGCCCATAAAGACGGTCCATACTTGTCCGCTCCGCGGCAGGGCACCCAACCCGATGAAACGGCGTAGCATCGAGCAACCATTTCCTCTCGGCGTTCGCGTGTTGGATGGGCTTCTGACGTGTGGCGAAGGTCAGCGGATCGGAATCTATGGAGATGCTGGGTGCGGTAAGTCGACGCTGATGTCACAAATTGTAAAAGGGGCGGCCGCTGATGTCACCGTAGTTGCCCTCATAGGAGAGCGCGGCCGCGAGGTGCGTGAATTCATTGAGCGTCATCTTGGAGATGCCATTGCGCGCACGATCGTTGTCGTTGAGACATCCGATCGATCCGCAATGGAGCGGGCGCAGTGCGCTCATATGGCGACCGCACTCGCGGAGTATTTTCGTGATCAAGGACTGCAGGTCGTTCTAATGATGGATTCGCTGACGCGCTTTAGCCGTGCGATGCGCGAAATCGGCCTCGCCGCGGGAGAACCTCCGACCCGGCGCGGCTTTCCTCCTTCCGTCTTTGCGCTGCTGCCCGGTCTGTTGGAACGTGCCGGTATGGGGGAGCGGGGCTCCATCACGGCATTCTATACAGTGCTTGTTGAAGGTGACGGCACGGGCGATCCGATCGCCGAAGAGTCGCGCGGCATCCTCGATGGTCATATCATTCTTTCGCGCGCACTGGCTTCGCGCGAGCATTTTCCCGCCATCGACGTGCTGTCGAGCCGAAGTCGTGTCATGGATGCGGTCGCCTCCGCGCCGCATCGCAAGGCGGCCTCCGTCTTCCGCGATCTGCTCTCGCGCTACAATGAAGCTGAGTTCCTGATCAAGGTCGGTGAATACAAGCCCGGCAGCGACCCGCTGACTGATCGGGCAATCGAGTCAATCGAGGAACTGCGCGCATTCTTGCGCCAGGGACAGGACGAGCCGTCCAGCTTTGAGGAGACCGTTTCATGGATGTCGCGTCTCACGGCCTGAATCCTGTGCAAGCGTCGAAATTGCGGCTGGTGAAAGACATGAGGGAGCGAAGCGCGCTTCGTGAATTGTCGAGCATGGAAGACAAGCGCCGAATTGCAGCCGACGCGCTGCAGCGGGCGTCTGAGGATCTTGAAGCCACGCAGAAGCATCGCGCCAAGGTCGAAGCTGAACTTTATCGGGAACTGGCGCAGCTCGAGACAACGTCCGTGACCGAACTCGATCGACGGTGTCACCTCGTCCTTGGGCGACTGGCAGCAGAGATCGAATCGGCGCGTCAGGCGCTTGTGCAGGCACGCATCGCGCACGAGGAGACCCAGCGGGCGGTGAATGAAGCGCGGGCACTATGGGCCGGGCGTTCGGCGGCGAGCCAGAAATGGCAAGAGATTGAGGGAAATGTCCAGCGCGCGACCGCCGTCCGTTCGGAGTCTGCGGCCGAAATCGACGCCGACGATGAAGTTTTGCTCCGATATCAGGGTGGTTCGCGCAGCCAGACGATCGGCGGGGCATTCTAATGGCTGGTTCTGTTATGACGTCGCGAACTGCGCCTGTGCAACCTGTCGGTAAGTGCCGTGGCTGAACCCGCACTCTTTCAGCCAGCGGTGAAGCTCGCGCATGAAGTGGTCTCGTGGGTCAACGAGATTGCCGCACGGCGCACCGTCCTGCAGAGCCGCCTTGGCGACAAGCCGCTATCCATCCGTGTGAGCCGGCTTGTCTGGCAGGCCGAGCCATATGCCATGTCGATGCTCGACTGCGTATTTCGCGCCGGAGGCGAGACAGCTGTTTTGTCCTTGCCTCGCCTTCTCGTCGAGACACTGATTTCAACAGTCCAGCAGGGCCTTACTTTACCCTCCGACCCCACCCGCTCGCTCGTTCTCGAGCTTGCACTGGCACCCTGGATCGTTGGATTAGAGAACGTGCTCGCATCGAATGTGCAGCTGATCCGCATCGAAGACGCAACGGCGAAAGACCCCTATCTGGAGCTCGATGTTGCCATCGGAGCGCTGGCAGGAAAGGCCCGCCTGTTCTTGTTCGCGCCTCTTGACGGTCTGATTCCTTCTGCGTTCCGCTTGTTGGGCGAGTTGATTGGCCAATTACCGCGAGAGCAAGGCAAGATTTCGTCGGAATTGCCGGTCGTGATTGCGAGAGAGATCGGCTCGCTGCGGGCGCCTGTCAGGCTCCTTCGCCAAGCACAGCCCGGCGACGCACTGCTGCCCGACGTCATTCCCTTTGCCCATAGCCAGCTGATCCTCACGGCGGACAAGTTGTGGGCGCCGGCGCAGGCCGCGGACGACAGACTTGTCCTTCGCGGACCATTCCGCCTGCAGCCCCATCCTCTAAGGTATGTAGATATGACGATACGCTCCCATACGGAACAAGCAATCCCGCCCTCGGAAGCCGACATCGACAGTGTTGAGATCACGCTTGTCTTTGAATGCGGCCGCTGGCCTATCCCGCTGGGTACGTTGAGAAGCATCAACGAGGGACACGTGTTCGAACTTGGGCGGCCCCTGGACGGTCCAGTCGATATTGTAGCCAACGGTCAATTGATCGGCCGGGGCGACATCGTGCGCATCGGTGAGGCGCTTGGGATCCGGTTACGTAGCAGGTTGGCAGTCAATGGTTGACATTCAACCGAGCATCCTTGCGCTTCTTGCGGCGACGGTCGGCCTTGGCCTGCTAGCGTTCGCAGTCGTCACAACGACCGCCTTCATAAAGGTTTCTGTCGTTCTCTTCCTGGTTCGCAACGCGCTTGGAACTCAGTCCATACCGCCGAATATCGTCCTGTATGGCGCTGCATTGATTCTTACCGTGTTCATAGGCGCTCCAGTGTTCGAGCAGACTTACAATCGCGTGACCGATCCGCAACTCCGCTACCAAACCGCCGACGACTGGTTGATCGCCGCCAAGGAGGGCAGCGAGCCGCTGCGCGCCCACCTCAAAAAGTTCACCACTGAGGAACAGCGCACGTTCTTCCTGTCATCGACGGAACATATCTGGTCGGATGAGATGCGCGGCAACGCATCAGCTGATGATTTAGCAATTCTCGTGCCGTCCTTTTTGATCTCGGAACTTAAGCGTGCATTTGAGATTGGCTTCCTTCTCTATCTTCCGTTCATCACGATCGACCTGATCGTGACGACAATTCTGATGGCCATGGGCATGTCAATGGTGTCACCAACAATGATATCCGTTCCTTTCAAGCTCTTTCTGTTCGTCACAATCGACGGCTGGTCGCGGCTCATGCACGGATTGGTGTTAAGCTACGCAACGCCCGGAGGTTGAGATGGACGAAGCCAGCATCCTCACCCACCTGAGCCGATCACTTGTCCTGTTCATGATCTGGGTTCTGCCGCCGCTCCTGGCAGCTCTCGTGGCCGGATTGGGTATCGGCATCGTGCAGGCAGCAACCCAGCTGCAGGATCAAACCTTGCCACTGACAGTGAAGCTCCTCGTCGTCGTCGCGGTGCTCGTTCTGTTTGCCCCGGTGCTGAGCGCGCCGCTAATCGAACAAGCCCAGCATATCTTCACTGAGTTCCCCGCGCTCACAGCGAGGTATTAGTGCGGGGAACGCAAGGCTGACCAAGCCTAAGCTATGGCGTCGCGTTTGTCTGTCCTCATTGTGAACCGTGACCAGAAGAGGCGAGTTTCGTCAGCTTACCGAAAGCTCGCCTCACTAGCATGGGACAGATAGATATCCAAACTGTCCTGTTCGGCTCGATGGGCCTTCGGAGGAAGAATGATCTCATCTGAAATTGACATCCACTCAATTCAAATCTTGCTCACGATGGAATGACCTGCGGTAAGGCCTGGCCCTCGATGTCTAACCTGGCGAGTTATCAACTAGGGGGACAGGCGAACCGCTTTGATCTCAAGCGGCCGCACGGTTTTGACGTTCTGATGGATCATGCCGCGATGAAGGTGCCGCCCGAGACCGATCGCCGCAAACTGTTGAAATTGATGGAAGCTCCGAAGCTCCAGATCATCAGCACCGCCCTGCGGCCGGTGAGACCCGAAGGAGCTTGGCTTGCTGGCCTTGCAGCGGCGCTATTCGGCGGGTCCTATCTTGAAATGGTCATACCTTATTGGCGACGGCCGTGGCTGCGGAGAGTTAAAGCTCATGACCTGGCCTGGCGCTAGGTATGTCGCTCTGCAACAACCGCTAGGACACGAGGTAGATGACCAGCAGAGTGCGAGCGGCGCGCTGAGCTCAAATGGATGCGTTGTCACCCACCGAGACGCAAAGTCTGGTTCAGACTGCCGTCGAATTCGTCGTTGCGGCCGGACTTGGCGCGGCCCGGGCGCTTGGCATTATGCTGGTTCATCCGGTATTCACCCGGCCGCACATTAGCGGGATGATCCGCGCAAGCGCGACGGTTGTGATTGGATTGCCTTGCTTGATGCAAATCAAGAGCGGCTTGCAGACGCTGGATCCCGGCACCCGTATGATTGCGGTCGCGCTCCTCGGTGTGAAAGAGATATTTATCGGCCTATTATTCGGCTTTCTGCTCAGCATACCACTTTGGAGCATCCAAGCGGTTGGTGACATCATTGATACCCAGCGCGGCATCTCAAGCCAGGTAGACGATCCTGCGACGCGCAGTCAAACCTCCGCAATGGGGCTCTTTCTCGGAACTGCGGCGGTTACGATCTTCGTTGTATCGGGGGGCCTGCAGACAATGGTCAGGTGCCTCTACGGAAGTTATCTGATCTGGCCCGTGTATCGACTGCTACCGCCCCTGACCGAGCAGGGGGCAATGGAGTTTATCAAGCTTCTCGACCATATCATGCATACGACCCTCCTGGTCGCCGGGCCCGTGCTGGCTCTGCTGCTTCTGATCGACGTATCCCTCATGCTGCTCGGGCGCTTTGCGCCACAAATCAAGCTGAACGATCTCTCTCCGACTATCAAGAATGCCGCCTTTGGCATCATCATGGTGAGCTACGCCGTCTTCCTGATCGAATATATGGGAGCCGAGATCGTTCAGTTCGACGGTGTGCTGGAGTGGCTCGAGAAGTTCTTGAAATGAACGACACGAGTGAAGAGAAAAAGCTTCCACCAAGTCACAAGAAGCTGAGGGACGCGCGTAAGAAAGGGCAGAGCCCGCGCAGCGCCGACTTTGTGACCGCGGCAAGCCTTTGCGCTGGTTTCGGCTGCCTGTGCTTCAGGGCGGGCTCGATCGTAGACGCATGGCGCGAAGCCGTGCGGCTCATCGACAAGCTGCAGGGCCGGCCGTTCAACAGCGCGGTCGGGCAGGCGTTGGTCGGATTGATGGACCTTTCTATGGCAGCCGTAGCTCCCATCCTGGGTGCGGCGTTGGTTGCGGCCATCTTGGCCGGCGTCTTGGCCAACGGCGGGTTGACGATTTCCGTCGAGCCGTTGAAACCCAGTTTTGAGAAATTGGATCCGGTCAAAGGGCTGAAGCGGATTGTCTCCCAGCGCTCGCTTGTCGAGCTTGGAAAGTCCCTCGTCAAAGTATTGGTTCTTGGTGCCACGTTCCTCTTCACTGTGCTCGCAGGTTGGAGGGCACTGGTCTATTTACCGGTGTGCGATTTAAGCTGCCTTGGTTTTGTCTTTAACGAGCTGAAAGTACTGATAACGATTGCTGCCGGCGCCTTTTTGATTGGTGGGCTCGCCGATCTGCTCATTCAGCGTTGGTTGTTCCTGCGCGACATGCGCATGACGCAGAGCGAGGCCAAGCGCGAGTCCAAGGAACAGGATGGTAATCCGCACATCAAGGGTGAACACCGCAGGATCCGTCGCGAGTCGGCGAACGAGTCTCCGCTCGGCATCCACCGGGCCACATTGATACTGAGTGGACCGGCGACGGTGATTGGGCTGCGCTACGTTCGGGGCGAGACAGGCGTCCCGGTGCTGGTGTGCCGCGGTGAAGGCGCGGTGGCGTCACAGTTACTGGCGCAGGCGCGGGCCCAGCGTCTGAGCATTGTCGAGGATCATGTGTTGGCGCGGCAGCTGATCCGCAAAGGTGCGATGGGCAAGGCCGTTCCGATGGATTGTTTCGAGAGAGTCGCAAAGGCGGTGTTTGCCGCCGGCCTTGTATAGCGTCGATACGCTCAGACCTTCGGGCAAAGACCCTATGTCGCAGAACCTGGTACAAGCTGCGCGATCCAAAAACAACGGCCGAGCAAAGACAGGATTCCAGGAGCCTCGTCGGCCCATCGCAAGACTGATATGGAAACCAGAGTGTCCAGCGTCGTTCGTCCTGCCCGGATGTTGCGAGCCGCTTATTGGGTTTCTGGCGCCCCCCTGTTTTTGGTTCCATCCTCCAAATTGCTGCGATTGCCCGTCGCCGCCGCGGGCCCACGAGCTGTGATGGGAAGCACTGCACGATCACCGCTGGTCGGCATGACGGCGCCATTGCCTAGCAGGTCGCCAGGATCGTTGACCATGACTGCGAGGTTATTGCGGACTGAGCAGCCAAGCGTTGGATCGAACGAATTGTCGCCTAGAGAAGGGCCGGTGACAGCGAGCGGCGGACAGACGGCAGGATGTGCTTCGTAGGTAATTGCCTCGATCCGGACCCCGAAATGTGCGGGTAGATCGACGGGAGAGGCGGACAGGCGGATATTGTAGGGGGCAAGGCCCATCGCGCGCGCCTCATGGGCAACCTGCGCTACGAGCCGCGGTGAGCCGGCGACGTCGAGTTGGAGTGCATCGCGCCGGCCGCGGCTGGCATTCGCAATGAAATCCCGCAGGCCGTACCTCTCGTTGCGACGAAGATTTTGAAGCAGCAGGACACTGGTCTTCTGCTCCACCCGAGCCGCTTGTCCAGCCGGTCCGGAAGAAATCGCAGCACTATTTGCACATCCGCCAAGGGCCGCCGCAACTGCGATCAAAAGCCATAGGTGTCGCAAGGTCATTGGCAGTCCTCATTCAATGATAAAGCCGGCACCGACGGTTGCACCCGATCTGGCCGTGCCGGGCGCCGCCTCACGGCCCTTCGATGAACCAGCCAGCGTATTCGTCAGGGTGCGCCCTGCGTCCGAAGGCGGCCCGATGCGATCAGTTGGAGCGCTCATCTTGCCCGGGCCAGATCCCGGTCGGACGATGTAGGGAGTGACAATGATGACCAGTTCGGTCTCCTGCTTCTGAAATGAAGAGGAGCGAAACAGCACACCAAGGATCGGAACATCGCCTAACCAAGGAAAAGTGTCGATGTCGGTACTGAAATTGCGCCTGATGAGCCCCCCAATGGCGAAGCTTTGACCGCTGGCAAGCTCGACGACAGTACTGGCACGACGCGTGGAGAGGCCGGGCACCTTTATTCCGTTGACGTTGACCTCGCTTTCTTTCGACAGTTCGCTGACTTCAGGCTTCACATGGATATTGATCTGATTATTGCTGAGGACGGTTGGGACGAACTCTAGGCTGATTCCGAATTGTCGGAATTGGACCGAGACTTGCCGGTTGTCCTGCATCACCGGAATCGGAAATTCGCCACCTGCCAGAAAACTTGCGGATTCCCCGGACATGGCGGTCAGGTTCGGTTCAGCCAGGATCGAGGCGAGGTGCTCGCTGGCGAGTGCGTCGAGAATAGCGCTCAGGTTGGTATTGCCAGCGCTGTACCCGATGCCGATCGTGCCGCCGCCGCGGGCCGGCCCGGAACCGCCACTTTTTCCGGTGTTAAGGAAAACGCCGTTCGGACCGGAAGCCGTGAAGTTGATATTGAGGTCCTTGACGGCACTGCGGGAGACTTCTGCCACCCGCACACTCAGATTCACCTGCAGCGAACCTGCCACCTGAATCTTGTTGACGACCAGCGCACCCGGACCGAGAAACTGCTCGGTCACCTTCCTGGCCGTCTCGACGATATCGGCGTTGGGAGCCGTACCGCCAAGGATTGCGCCGCGTGGGGTATAGCTGACCTGGATCGGATAATCGCCGATCTCGGCCTTCAGCGTGGCACGCAGGTCCTCGATCGGCTGGGTGACAACGACGCGCAGCTCGGCGAGAGCCTCGCCGTTTTCGTTCAAGGCGAACAGGCTGGTTCGTCCGGATTTTTTACCAAATACGAATATCGTGCTGCTCGATGGCGCCTGATAGTCCGCGATCGCCGGGTCGGCAACAAAAATGCTCGCTGCCGGCGCGTTCAGATGAACCGTCTTGCCCTGTGAGGAAGTGAGGTTGAGCGTGCCGGTGGTGCTGCCAGGCGCCGCACGTGGCGGCGGCTCTCCTTTGCCGTCCCGTTTTGTCTCGGCTGCGCCGGCAAGCGGAAATAGCAGAGCAAGTCCGCACAGGACGTGCCACAAGCGGGGCAGAGCGGCAGAGCGTTGCGCGATCATGACCATCGGCGGCAGATTGGCGCCGGCAGCATTCTTGACGACCTTCAAGGGATTGTTGCTTTCAAGTTAGATTGCTAGGCAGCCGATGCCGCGCCGACGAGTTCAAGGGTGTAGCCGACCCCGCGCGCGGTCTTGATCCTGAGCGTCGCACCGGCCTGGTTCAAATGCGCGCGTAAGCGATAAATCCCGACTTCCAGCGCGTTGGTCGAGACCTCGTCGTCGAACGCATACAAGCTATCTTCCAGCGATGTGCGCGGCACGGTGCGGCCGGCGCGGTTGAGCAGATGTTCGAGAATGCACACTTCGCGCCGCGCAATTCTCAGTATCCGGCCGCCAACCGAGACTTGCCTTGCGATCGGGTCGAAATGCAGATTGCCGAATGTCACTACCGGCGCCGTCATTTGCGTCGATCGTCGCAGGATGGCTCGCATGCGGGCGATGAGTTCGTCGATAGACACGGGCTTGGGCAGGAAATCATCCGCACCTGCATTGAAAGTCGCAATTCGGCGGCTGAGATCATTGAGACTACTCATCATCATCGCCGGCATTGATCGTCCCTCGCGCCGCAACTGCTTCAGCCAATCCAGTCCGTCTCCGTCGGGCAAGACAGATTCGAGCAGGACCATGTGGTAGTTCGCGCATTCCAGCGCGGCCGACGCCTCATCCAGTGTGCGCGTCACATCAACGGCGAAGCCGCAATTCAAGAGCGCTTCCTTCACGGCGCGGCCAAAGTCCGCATGATGATCAACCAGGAGAATTCGCATTCATTGCCTCTCGTCCATCCTCGGCAGGACTTGAGCGTGTCACGGTTGACCATGTGGCTCGGTGGGCGGCCGCTTTGACGTGAATTCGAAAAGTCGGAAATGCCAGGATGGAGCATAGTGGCAGGCGATCAATGTCTGCCGGTCTATCGTCATCGGATAGGCGGCCTGCCGCGCATCGCGTCCGCCGGCGACACCGTTCAAAAGACCCTGCATGTCGGCTCCGCGATTTCCAACAAGGTTGAAAGCCTTGGCAGCGCGCTGATGCATCTGTGGGCCGAGGCCGCCGCCTGCCGGAGCGATTGCGCCAAACCGCGCGAGTGAAACGAAATCGCAGGCGAGAGCGGCTGAATTGGCCGAACAGACTAGCGAAGTTGACATTTGGAAACTCCCCCAATTCGTCTTAATCCGCGGTCGGTCCTGCTAGGCTGTTGAGCCTGTAGTGTCGTCAAGCCACGACAATGCAAGGTTTTTCGCGTTTTAAGACAGTTCACGCGCTGTGCATCTGGCCGATGTGCTGGAAGAAGCCGAGATGCACGACGAAAGATCAATACGCCTGTCGGCTGGATAGGCATCCTCTCGTTGGCCGGTGATTGCCGCGCAAGGTGCCAACCGTCCAGAAGTGCGGTCGCGCCGAAGTCCTCCCATGCCGCCGCGGAGCGAATGCCGCGAACGAAGGAGGAATCCAGTCCGGCGTTGCGAGCGCGCATCGCCTGAGGTGGTTACGCAGGCTCCGTGTCGTCACACGGGGTAAACCACGAAACAATGATCTGATCTCGAACTCGGCGTGTGACCGGCATGGACAAAATTGCGACTGCTCGCGCTCTTCTCGCCCGCTGGATCCTGGCCTGGCTACGCGTGGGGCGCGTCGTCCTCCACTGTGCGCACAGGCGATGCACGATGAACGCTCTGAAGAGAAGCCATCGAGTAGTGTAACGGGGCGGAGCGGCCGTGCATTGAGTTTTTGAGACGTTCGCAATTCTTGCTACCTGTCAGGAAGAGTTCACGCGAGCGGGCTCTGTCGCGAGACTGTCGGAAATCCTACAATCTGACGCTACGTGAGATTCAAGTGCCTTTGACGACTGCTTGTAGCGGTACCATCAGGCTCGAAAGCATTGTGAGATAACGGCGACACAGTGTGGACCAGACCATCGACCTGCGTATGGCGGTCTTGCGCTATCCAGGTCGTGAGCATTCCGCCGTCCGATCAAGCTCAGCGCCAGAGCCATGGATGTGCACGAAGAGCCAGTCGTTCGTGCCAGGCTTTGGGCAAAGCCATGGCATCACAATCGGACGATCGATGGATCCGCCTCATGCGTGGCAATATTGCGGGAAGACCGGGGCAGGTATGCGTTCACGTGACGGGCATGGGCTAACAGCCGAGATGCGGACGAGCGATCGCGCGAGCCAATTTGATCATCAAGGAACTGAGGAGAGAATCGATTGCCAGACGTCATTTTGAATGCTGCCTCCATAGATCGCGGTCGACTATGAGGGGCTTAGGTGTGACCAGCAAAATCGATTGTTTTGATGGAACACATCCAGGTGACGGATCGGCCATGCTGCAACAGTATCGCCTGTCGCAGACGAGTGAATAGCTGAAGCGATCGCGGCCAAAGCGTTGATCGCGCGTTCAATGTCAGGTCGAGCTAGCAAAAAGGGGCGATGCTTCGCGTTCAGAGGTTTACCTCATCGCGCCTCCGGCCACGCATGATGGCCACTAACAAATTGATGCCGTGCGATGTCGGAACGCAGCCAAGATACCAGGATGCCTCGAACGGCCAGCTCCTCCCGACCGTCGTAGTGCGACTTTCCCTCTCGGAGCCCTCAACCGCCCGTAGCGCATTGCGTAGGGGGCTGCCCCGTTCGATCGGCGAGTTGATCAGACATCGGTCGCGCCACGCCCTATGCTCAAACTGTTACGCGTGAGGTGTGCCGTGCTCCAGGTCTACCTTGAGGTGGTTGTCTTGGTGCATGAACCCGAATGAACCTGCTAAATGGCGCGGTCGACAGAGTATCTATTCATTACTCCCGCGCTTGTAGGGATTTGCTTCGCTGGCGGTCCGATAGTTCTCCAAATTGCCGCCCAGGAACAGGCGCTCGGTCTCTCGGGTTGGAGTTCTGCCGAGTGAGCACATCAAATCGACATCCCCGTCGATGTGGTCCGGATCTTCGGCATTCATTCCAAGCCCGATGCTGCTCAGCACGTCGTCGGGCGTCCAGATCGCGGACTTCGGTACCGTGTAGGTGTGCAGCGCATCCGCATTGTTGGCGATCGCTCTCGCCCAAGGATCGCGCGAAACGGCGAGTTTTTCCGGATCCTCGACCAACGATACGAAGGCAGATGCGGTTGTTTGGCCGCGCATATGCCAGCCAGCTTGGCGCGCCCGGTCCATAGGATAGCGCTCCAGCGGGTATCCAACGGAAGAATGATCCCGAGCCGTGTTACGGACATGCGATATTGCGCTCGTGTTTTCTTCCGTGCGCGGCTTGCAATCGCTGTTCTGATTCTGAAAGCGCCGCAGTGTGACATATGACGACCCCGCCACGTCGTCGAATACGCGGTCCCGATCGACGGGGGCTGCGGTTACCGGTGACCAACGTGCCGATTGCTGCTCAGCAAGGTTGATCTCGTTCCGGAGCGCTTCAAGAGTGGCACCCGTCAGTGTTGCGGCAAGTTGAGCGCGGGCGCTGACAAATGATGTGGCTGGATAGCAACCGGCTTCCGGGACCGCCTGGTTCGACGCAGACGACGACGTGCCAGTTGTGGAGCTTGCCACTGACGAGACTGAATCCGACCTTGGCAAAGCCGAATCCTGGTCATCTAGGTCCAGGTCCTCCAACTGCTGCTCAAAACTTGCTTGATCCTCGGAACTGTGTGCCGGTGCGCTGGTCTGGGCGCTAAGCTCGTCTGATTGCCCGTCGACCTGGCTCGGCTGCTGCAGCACGTCGTGAACCTCGAATGGAGTGTCGGCGGCATTCCGGGGATCAACATTCATTTCAGTCTCCATTCGAGTGCCGGCGATTGGCGCAGATTATTGCAGGCGCAGCTTTCGAGAAGCTGACGGATCAGGCAGGAAGCCATTTGCCTTGGCCTTTGAGGTGAGCCGGATGGATTTGGTCAGTGAGGCGATCGTCAGCCAGAAGGAAGACGCGCAAAGCCAGGGATCACAAGTCGGCGCTGTCTTGTGCTCTCTGTCGTTGCTGTTTCGAATGAGCCGAGATCGGGTCCCTTGACTGAGCTCGTTCGGACCGCCGCGCCAGGTTCGCTCCACCACCACCTCTTTGCGGGTACGCCCTCTGGGGCAGCAGTCCTTGCCCGGCTATCGCATGGACAAGCTGGCGGATGCGAGGAGCCGCCGTGTTCTTCTCAAGTTCTCTCGGCCGTCGGACCTGCAATGGACGAGCGCGACCGGTTGCCGTTTTGTGGTTTCCAAGCGGCCGACGCTCGATCAAATCGTTCTAGTCGATTTCGCACGGGGGCGAGCCGCTTTAGCAAACCTGACCTACGAGGTTGTGACGTCGGAATAGCCGTTACAACCACTTGCGCCTAGTTGCGGCAAATTGTCTTTGTCGCAGGCACGCTTGATGTCTTAAATCCGCCAATCGGCTTACACGACGTCTTGCAGCGTGCGATCTGTGGTACTTATCGAGGGAGAAGAGCATATGAAGTGTACTGGCAAAGGACTGGCGATCGTATTGTCCTTGCTTTCGACCGTAGGCGTGAGCACGATGGCGAGAGCCGATGAGCCCTCGCCGAAATACACCGAGGTGCTCCATGCCCTGCAGACCGGCAAGAATGTGAAGCTCGTACTGGACATGAGCCGCTGTACAGCCGCGGAGGGTGGCAAAGCTGCGTCGGCAACTCAGGCTGGTCTGGTCATCAATGCCTTCAGGGTGACCCCCCAGAACGGGATTAGCTTCGCCAATGCCCACCAAACGGTGGACAGCTCCGGACATGCCGTGACCGAGTACATCCGCCATAGCCTCAGCCGCGAAGGCAGGCTCACGGTGCGGGCTTCGAAGCTCGTCGTCGGGACCACCGAACTCGTGAACCAGGGCGAATTCATCTGCGAACTGCCGGATGGCGCTAAGTTCATCTGGTAAACGAAGAGACAGTGCAGGGGACGCGTTTCGAAACCTTGATCCTTTAACCGCGCAAACACCTTCGCAGGTCATGACGCATGGTTTCGATCGTGAGAGACGGCCAGATTGTTTCTGGCCGTCTTTTCCTGAAGCGCATCGAGTGCACGAACTTACTGTCTTTAGGTACCGTATGACGGCCATCGATCCTCATTGAACCTCAGTTATCGGAAGATCGGCGGTTCCGGCTATCCTCATATTGTTCGGAGACAGGCCTGCCATTTGAACATTCCAGACGGGTCTTTCCAAAGTACGTCCGCACCTGATCTGCGATCCTGTGAGGATTCAGCCCGATCAAGCTGCTGGCCTGCGATGATGACGCTTACTCCTCGGCCGCCCGACAATGCGCTCGTATCATGCATCCCACGTCTTTTTGGTCCTTTCATCTGAGAGTTTCGTGCTTCCAAATGTGGTCACAGTGATTGAACCATCCCGCTTAAGATCGTGCCGCGACTGCCGCGGTGGGTTTGCACGCCGCTTAAGCTGCCGCTTGGACGCAATTCTTGATTTTTCAGTTTTCCTTTCGGGGCAACGATTCAGCGCAGACTTCCACGCTGAACCGTCATGCCCAGCCCGCTGAGACCGGGGCGCACGCAGGGACGACGCTGCCGAGGGGATCACTCAGCCTGCACAAGCGCAGCGCGGAAGGCTGGGGAGACGGCCGCGGCGAGCGCAACGGTCCTCCTGGGCGCCGGGGGCGGAGCCCCTCGCGAGGAGGCTAATCGAAGGCCGGATGGGAGGCTCGGCGCGCGTCGAGCCAAGTCGGCGAAGCCGACGCGCCAACTCGATAGATTACTTATTCGACTAAGGCAAACACAACACGGCGCCGATCGACCTCGTCAAGAGTTGAGAGCCAGTCATCCCCTTTTTGGCGATGGAAGAAAGTAAAGAAATGATTCTCCTCGGACAGGAACGATCTGTTTGTTAGAGTCGATCTCCGCACGCGATACGCTCATTAAGTTGTCCAAAATTCGACGAATGAAAATTATCCTAATTGGGTATCAGTGCATCTCTCTCGTATGCACGTGCCGGCGACGTTAAAATGCCGTCGTTGTCGGAGGATTCTGAAGACGCTTGAGATAGAAAGCACAATCACCAATGGCCAGACTGCTATTGAGATGATTGGAACGCAGGTTGTGTGTCTAAGAGTGCCGCAACCAGCTTGGAGCAGGAATTGTTTACGAACCGGACGGACTAAACTAACCATGAGGGAGCCCAGCGCTGTTGGAGGGGGGCCGATTTAAAGCGCCAATAGCGAAAGCAGAAGGCTTTTTGATCCACCAGCGACGTCGCTCGCGTGGTTGCGGAGACGGCAGCATCAAGATGAGCCCGCTGCGGACAAGCTCTACTGCTAGGATCGAGACCTTAGTATGTCGGGAAGCAGACAAACCCAACTCAAACGTCATCCAAACTGTCGACGATTGCTTGGCACGAAGAATGCACACCCCTAGCCATGCCTAGGGCTTTCCGGGCATGGCTACCATCGCAAGTTGCGGCCGTGGCTGGCCACTGAAGTTAGCGGCGCTAACATAAGGCAGACAGCGTCTGCTCGGCCGATACCGGCGGGCGTCTTGTCACGTCGCCGCTAACTTTCAACGGCGTGAATAGCGGGCTTGTAGTACGGTTAGAGCAGAATGAACGGGACGCGCTGGAGAGGCGCGAAAGACCTCGGAAAATGAACGCAGAGAACAACTTCGCGGCCCGGCTCCTTGAGGCCGGACGCCTAGCAGCAATCGCGCGTACACGTGGCCTGAAGGCGGATGTTTCATACTACGTCGACGAGGCGCTCAAGGAGCTTTGGCGGACCAGATCACCGGAAGAAGCAAAAGCGATCGCAGAGCGTTGGGTCTTATGGGACGCAAAGGGGAAGCCTTGGCCGCGCATGCCCTCACTGGAAAACGTCGTCCCGTTAAAACGGACCGGCGCGGCCGAGATGCCGAGGACGCCCTTGCAAGCAATCCGCGAATGGTTCGAAAAACAAGATGAGGACGTACGATTTGAAATCGCTGGCATGGCGGCGCTTTTGATTTTCGAAGGTGGCAATCTTCTCGACTTCAGCAACAAGGAATGGTGCGACCATTTGCGCCGATGGCTCAGTGAGACGGGATTACCAAACCATAAGGTCATCGGCCGTGCTCTGACGTTTCGCACCTGTTTCGAGTATTTCTCGGAGAGCAGGTTCACCGAAGCGGCGTGGATGCGATCCAAAGAGGCAGCCGTGAAAATCCTTGCAGACGCTGGCCTCGACCCAACCTCCGAAGCTGCGAGTCTCGCACCTATTGCCCAAAAAGTGCTGGAGAGCTTGCCCGCGCGAAAATGCCGCTGGATCGAAGTAGGCAAGTCCTGGAGCAAACTCGTCGATACCAGACTGGCACCCCAGGTCCTCAGGGGTTGGAACGCCTTGCATATGGAATAAGATCAAAGGCAGCGCTTGAATGTGTGCTCGGCGCGGCGCCCTAATACAGTAAGCTGACGGAGTCGTCATCCGTCTCGAAAAACTGAGCCAACACCTGCGGGACAAACGACAGAATACAAACCAGACCGCCCACAGCGAAGAGAGGAAGCGCCGCGCAAATGCGACATTGTAACTGAGTGGCAAGCTGGCCTGGCTCGTTAGCAGGTTGATCGTGCCGATGATCCAAAGCGAGGAGAACGTAAGAGGGGCGGCATTCTTGGTTTCGGCGAACTTGACGAAATCGATGGTTCGGACAAGTTGCGTGGAGAGCGTCTTCTCGAAGGCTTCTCTTCTTCATCGTATCCTTCATGATGAGAACGGCAGCCGGCCAATACTGTTTGAGCTATGAGCGTCCTATTGAGCGGAAAATCAGCGCACAATGTCGCAGTTGATTCTGCGGCAGCTCTCACGATGTGCAGGTGAGGACCTCCCGGGGAACGAGTCTGTCGGATACCCACATCGCATGGTTTGTGGGAGGGCACCAGCGCCGCCGTGGGCGGGTTTTCCCGGCAAGATCGGCAAGTCGATGTCGTTGTAATCGATCGTGGATGGAATATTCTGCAGCTACTCACCTCGCTGAATTGCAAGCGCAACGTTGGTCTCGTCATGGCGGGCATGTGGGTCAGGCCCGTTACGCTGTCTTGTACGTTCGAACTCCCATTGGAGAGTGGCTCGTTGAATTACCGAAGACGGCTTTTGGATCGATCGAGAGGCACGAGATCAACTGCGAAGCCAAATCGTCCGTCATCTTGCGGGAAAAGCATCTACCACCTCCAGTCGCACCAGTTGAACATAGGCGGTCCTTGGAGCTCTCCTAAGGGCTGGTCCCCGGTCGTGCATTTCGCCGAAGCGCGCCGCCTTCTGGCGCTAGTCCAGCTGGTGCAGCGCGCTTCCATCGGTATGGCCATTCTCACAGCGCGCGGGCAGGGCTCCTACATTCCGGCTCCGGTTTGGCAAATTCACACGTCCTGCAAAGCAGAAAGCCATCCGTACCGTTCATGCGGTCGGCGATTTCGCTAAATATCCGGCCTTCGAACAGATCTTCGTACTCGTCGCGCAAAAGATTCCCAAGGACATGACGCCGCTCAAAATCCATGCAGCACAAAGTAACATCGCCGTTTGGAAGAAGGACATTCCGATGCTGCTGTTTCCCATTGCATGTCAGAGTGCCGGCGATCGGCTGCCGGGAGGTGATCATTCTCGGATCTATACGTCCTCGCCTGCTACTCAGCGGCCGCAAGCGTTGTAGCGTTTTGGCGGGGATTACGTCGGCTAGATCAGGATGGATTTTACCCAGGACCACCAATTGAATTGAGGGAATGTTTGCCTCAATCAGTCGGCGCATGACATTGATGTAGTTTTTTCCGACGAGGCGGCTGTTCATATAGGTGCCGTCGTCGGGTACGTGAACGACGAAAGTCTTGAACCGGAGCACTTGCAAGCGCCGAACGTCAGTTCCGTTCATTCCAACAAGAGTCGTGAAGATCCGGACGTCGTGGCCGCGTGCGTAAGCATGCTCAACCATCGTGCTGCAATGCGGATGCAACCAGGGCTCCGAATATCCGGCAAAACTAATGCCGGTAGCTGTCGGTACGCGTGAGAGACATTGCTTGAAATCCTGAACACCCAGATGCTTGGCTTGGGATACGAGCCTTTGGCGATCTGCAAACTTGTCCTGGGAGCAATAAGAACATCTGACGATGCAGCCGGTGGTCGTGGTTATCTCCAATACCTTGCTACCAGGATCAGCCGCGCGCAGATTCTGCAACGTCGTCGGGTATGCCGTCATTCTCTTTGATCCTTTCAGGTGGAACTGCTGGAAGGAGAGCAAGGGGCGGTCGGCAATGCGCCGGGTTCGACAACGCGCTTGCTGAACGTGGCACCGATCTCTCGGGGGCGAATACCGCTTTCTACGTGCTGACTGCGCATAGTACCGTTCGCTGTCACTGACATCCTCGTCTAGCTTTCGCGTGAGCCGGGTGCCAGGCCTGGCCTCCTCGTCGCAATGGTCTGCGCAGAGCTTGCCGAGCAGCGGTGATGCTGATCAGAAGCTGACCGGGCGAAAGGGCTATTTGGAGTTCTGCCTATGACGGTGCCAGGGCCCGGACCATCCTTTTTACTTGTCGCGCAAGCCATCGTCCTTGCGAATGGTTCCGCGGCCATGAACTGGGTGGATAGCGATTGAGCATCGTAGCCTCGGAGACGATCGTTCTCGAGAGCTCCTGTCTCGTTCAGTTGCTGGGCTGCCAGCCAGGATGTTGGATCAAGCAGGCGTTTGTCGGGTCGAACAGAACATTTGCGTACTCTCGGTGGTGCTGCGGCGAAGTAGTGTCATGGAGGATGAGCAGCGCTAATGATTGTCGCCGCACGCGCTGCGGCCCAAAAATAGCTTCAATGCGGCCGTGAGGAGCCAAAGAGGTTCGCATTTGAGATCTTCAAGACCTGGAAAGCTGTGGTGGCATGTCAGCTATTTGATTTCGAGCAACGATATAGCCGATCATCAGGCGATGACAGCGTTGCCGTGATGGTTCTAAGGTCCACTGGATTGGATCGACTTGGAAAGTCAATGCGATCTGTCCTGCCAGAAATGGTAGGAGAGGCCGGCTCGCGCTTTGAGATACTCTGTTGGAGCGAGGACATGCTCGCAACCAACACATCAGGGCGGTCGTGGAGAGCGACTATGCGGACCCGTATGCTCTCGAATGAACAAAATCTGCGGAGACCATCATGAAAGCGAGATCGGCACGTAGAGCCGATGAGGCGTCGAGTATCCCGCTGAGCAAGCTGGATGTTAGCGAAGCCAAGCGCTTTCAGGATGATAGCATATGGGGGTACTTCGAGCGGCTGCGAAGGGAGGATCCCGTTCACTACTGCCAAGACAGCTGCTATGGCCCCTATTGGTCCGTCACGAAGTACCGCGATATTGTCGCGGTGGATACAAACCATAAGGCATTCTCGTCAGAACAGGGTGTCACGATCGTCGATGTGCCTGACGAGCACCGGACCCCGAGCTTCATTAAGATGGGTCCTCCAAAACACGCCGGGCAGCGCAATACCGTAAGTCCGATAGTTGCACCGGATAACCTGGCGAAGTTTGAAAGTCTGATCCGCTCGCGGGTCAGGGTGATTCTGGACGGGTTGCCGCGCAATGATCCGTTCAATTGGGTGAATATGGTCTCGATCGAGCTGACGACGCAGATGCTTGCCACGCTCTTCGACTTTCCCTTCGAAGACCGACGGCTCCTGACCTATTGGTCAGATGTAGCTGTTGCACCTCCGAGAGCCGGCCATGCCATCGACAGCTGGGAAAAGCGAAGGACAATCCTGTCCGGATGTCTTGAGTATTTCACGCAACTTTGGAACGAGCGCATTAATGCCGAGCCGCGCCTGGACCTGATTTCTTTGATGGCACATTCGCCCGACACGCGCCATATGAAGCCAGATGAGTTTCTCGGCAATCTGATCCTGCTGATCGTCGGAGGCAATGACACCACCCGCAACTCGATGACCGGCGGCGTCTTATTCATGAATCAGTACCCCGGCGAGCTACGAAAACTGCGCGATAACCCTGCGCTCGTGTCGAGCGCCGTGTCGGAGATTATTCGATACCAGACACCGATCGCCCATATGCGCCGCACCGCGGCGGCAGATTGCATTCTGGGTGGCAAGCAGATCGGCAAGGGCGACAAGGTCGTTATGTGGTATATCTCGGGCAACCGGGATGAAGAGGTCATCGAGAATGGCGACAGCTTTGTGATCGACCGCAAGAATGTGCGGCAGCATCTATCGTTCGGATTTGGTATCCATCGGTGCGTTGGTCGGCATCTTGCACAACTGCAGTTGAATATCCTCTGGGACGAAATATTGCGTGCAGGGCTAGACGTAAGCGTTGTCGGCGAACCCGAGCGAATCGCATCTAATTTCGTGCACGGCTATTCCTCACTCCCAGTGCGGATTGCAGCCTAGTCCCTGATCGCGTCGGCGGCAGGCGGCACGCGGTGCGGTTGGGCTCGTCTTGAACCGCATTCGTTGACGCCACTAGCGAAAGCGGCTTGATCGGCGCCAAACAATCGCTGCATGTCGCGAGCCGGTCGACAATCAGGCAGGCGTTGACGAGCCCGCGTAAGGAGCGACAGGTGAGCCGGCCCGGCGCCGTGCAGGCGCCGGACAAGCGAAAAAGCAACGCCAACGGTGCCCTCCAATTCCCCATATCCGGGCCGCCATGGACAGCCGATGAGCTTGATATTGAAGATTGTAGCGGTGGCAGCGATTTTCCTTGGAGAAGCGATTTCGATCATCGCCGAGTTGATTGCCTCAAGGCGGTTTGGAAAGGCCGGCGGGGATGTGACAATGCTCCTGCCGATGTTTCTCCTGATATCTTTCGGTGGTATCCTTCTCGTTTTCGGATACGCGCTGGGCTACATGCATCTAAAGAATATCTGGATCATTGTCGCAATATCGGTGGGAGCTATTCTGGTGGTGGAGCCGATACTCACTCTTCTCCTCTTTAGAAACGTTCCGACGACCGGTTCGCTGATCGGGTTGATGCTCGGTGCGCTTGGTACGCTCGCTGCCGTATGTCTATGAGGCTGATCTGACTGAGCCTGGATGGGTACCAGCTTCGCCGAGATGTAGTTGCAAAAGACCTGCGCATCGTCGGTTCTGCTCGCTTCGGCCGGGGCTAATGTTGTTGCTGATCGGCTTTCTACGCTTCATCAGGGGCGGTGCGTGGCCGCTGGCTTCGTAAACTCTTCTCGAAGTCTCCTTGCCGGATAGTGAGACGCGTGCGGGCCGGCCCTAGGTCTTGATCAATCTTCGCTGGCCAATTTCTGCCCGACCACAGCGTTGCCTGGTGCTCTCCAGCATTTGGATGGCTTCGTCCAGTTCGTGTGAACACACCACTGGTCAGGGGCAGGATGATCACGGATCGCCTCGCGGCCGGTACTGTCGCATTCGGCAAAGCAGATCACGACCGGAACAGGTCAGTCCGCGGTCATGTGCTTCAGCTGACTATCCGGCAACTCACGCGGTCATCCCCGCACTTCAGCAACACTGGAGCTGCGACGGGAAATGAAACCACAGGCGACATGCGCTTTTTTGCGCATCCCTGGAGAACGCTCTTGGTCAGCTACTCGTCAGCCAAGCGGTCTATCCAGACAGGCTGCACATCGTTGACTTAATCGGAGATAAAGCATGACGGGCATTGGCCGATCCGGGAAATCGCACGTTGGGGCAGCAGCTGACAGCACCGGGGAACTCGGCGTCGTCCCTGGGGAACGCAGTCAATCCTTCGACGCCGTCGTGGAGCGGATGCGCTCCGGGCCTGAGGAGCGGGCCGTGCCGCTCGCGAGCCAGCCACCAGATTCAGATGTGGTGGCGCCAACGCGGCACGAGATCAAAGCAGCAGGGCAAAGATTGGAGAGTCTCCTTGAGGAGCTTGAAACTTGTCGTCGAGCGGCCATGCGCGCCCGGGACTTGCCCGAGGCGCAAGAGCTGATCGACCAAGTCGTCAGGGCAGGCTCAGCAGCTCTGGAGTACTACGCCGATCTGCCCCCAAATTTGGCGCGTCGCATTCTGCCCGACGATCGGGCCCGCCTTCTCCGCGATGACGTGCTTGACGCAGCCACCCAGTGTAACACCGTGGCCAGGCAGATTGTTGACCAACTGGAGAAGAAGAGAAAAGAAGCGTTGAGATGCCTCGAGAGGTTGAAAGGCACCGCAACGCCCCACCAGCTGAGCCGCTCGGTTGCAAGCGTGGCGGAACATTATGCGGCCCACATGGAGTGGTGGGGAAAGAAGACACTGCGCTTGGAGCGGATGCAATCCGTCTGCGCAGCTACTGCGGACTTGCCAAGCGCTACGCCCGCGATGCGCAAGGCTGAAGAGGCCGCACTAAGGCTACATACCGGCCATGCGCTCAATACGAAGTGCATGTATCTGCAAACCCGGATAGCTCTCGCGGAGCTCTTGATTGACTCGCAAGCGAGCACGTTGGAACCAGACGCGCACGAAACCCTCATGGACGAGAACGGGCGGGTGCGTCTGCTCGGGACCTTCATCGAAGATGTTTTTCCAGCATTCGTCTCGACCGGCCATGCCGTTCTGAACAGCAACGGGGCACCGCTCGACGCCGAGCATCGCACCGTTCTGGAAGGTGTCATGGAGCGGCTTTCGGAATTCGCTTCAGGGGTGAGTTCCATGGTTGCCACGCTGAGGGAAGCCGGATCAGGAGCTGACCTTCCGTTGCAGTTGCTGGACCAGATCGTGGAAAGTGCGTGGCTTACGGCGAACGAAGTCATGCGGTTGCTGGCAGTGCAGCCAAAGTTGGCAGCCACAATTGAACCGCCGGCTTGGGCTGCGCCGCCGGAAAATACCGCCATGGTGGGCGAAAGCAGCAGAGCGCGCAGAAAGGGCAAAGGAAGGCGCGCAGCGGCCGCAGGCGAGGGGAGTTCGACGGCGCGCCCGCCCGAGCCGCAACTCGCCAGGCCCGATGCGGCCACGGCCCCGACCGGCAAGGTTATCGTGCTCTCGGACCTAGGTACAAAAAAACTCGCGACCGCGGAGGAGGCACGCGCGAGCGCGTCACCCTCTGCTACCGAGCACCTCCAGATGTGGCAGGCTCCGCCCTCCAGGAAAGCGCTGGCGGGATTACTCGAGCGACTGGACGAGCTGGTGCAATTCGATCTGCCGGCTCAGCAAAGGGCCATCTCGCAAGCGCGCCAGATGAAGCCCGAGGACGCCGACCACGTCTTGGATCTCGTCAGCAAGCGCTTGCAGACGCAGGCTGCCGAGATTGAGGCCTGTGTAGTCGCGCTGGAGGAGCCTCGCCGCCGGGGCCTGCTCACGCCGGTGCAAGTGCCCGAAGTGCACGAAAAAATATTTCGGCTCAAGGCGATGCGGTCCGAGGTGCAGGGCCAGGCAAACTCATTGAACGTGCGAAAGGCGGCAATCACGAGCGATTGCATGAAGACCTATGCGTTTCCGTCGCAAAGGTACCTTGAACAATTGCGGGCGACCGGGGAATTGGCGCCAGTCGATCCACCGCGCGCCTTGCAGGGAGAGCCAGGGAGGCTGTTCGAGGTCAAGCTGCAGCCCAAGGCGCTGAGCAGTGGTGCGAGGCCAAGCCCGATGTGGGTTCACATCCATACCAAGCGGCCGGTACATGCCTGGCAATTGCCAATGCTGGGGGACCGTGACTTCGCCGCTTGCCACGTGAAGTCCGATGAACAGCGCGGCTATAATCGGCACTGGCAGAACGCTCGAGCCGCCGAGGGGCACAACAACGTCGTGATCCACCGCGGCAAGCTCACACCTGCGTTTTGCAAGTCATTGTTGAGCACCGCAGCTGGCGGCCAGGCGTTGTACCACCTTTCCGATGCTGGGCACGTGTCAGCGCAGATGGGGCGACTGGGAATCTAGTGAGCTTCTTGTCTTGCGGCAGCATGCCGTTCGATGGCAGCTTTCATGCCTCCAGGTCGGCTCGGCGGATTACCTGAGCCGCACCGGGCTCTTCAGGTTCCACCTCCCCAACGGATGGAGCTCGGAGGAGAGAACACGCACCAAATCCACGAGAGGCTCGTCGGCCGGAGAGCCGGATCATTTTCGATCACGGGCAAGTAAGCTCTCAATATGAGGCCATTGGTGGCGCCGAAGATCGGCGCGGGCACGAAGCCAGCCGCTGAGCGCGGCAGCCGGAGAAACATGTGCGTGATCCCGAAGACGATACGGCCGGATGTCGTCGCGCTCGTTGCGAAAGGCCTGCATGTGCGCCGCCAACTGACAAGTAAACCTCCAGAGGGATTGCTTCGGATGGTTGGCATGCCAAAAGAAAACGATGCGCTCTGGTTTGACGAATCGACTTCGCAATGCACAATGAGCCCGCCTGTCCGTTTGCTTCACTTGGATAAGGCGACGAGAGCCCCAGCATCCCGGCCTCCAGGCCCCCAGAAGGTGCTGGGGCTTTTCGTTCTTCCGAGTGTCCCAGCCGGTGAGGGCGGAGCTGCTTCTCTGCAAACACTGATCCTGTGACGGCCACGACCGCGTCGGCGTGGCGGGAAGCTCGTTGTGCTCTGCTGGCATTTGCTGACTCGAGCGTAGAGCTCTGGCGACTATAACCGGGCCATATTGGCCTATCGGCGAGCGAAATGCCTCGCTTTCCTCCGACGACAAGTGCGACGAATTTGAAGACGGTACAGATCTCGGCGGACACTTTGATGGTCGACGTGCGCTACCCGACCAACTCCCCCGCAGGCCACTCAGATCAGGCATTATAGATGCCGCGGAACGCTGCTTCCGAGCAGCGCGACAAGAGATGTCGCGCTTTCTCGCACCCTTTAGCCCCAGCCTCTCGTCTCTGACTTTCTGTACGGATTCGATTCGCTAGCGGTCCGATAGTCATCCAGATTCCCGCCCAGAAATAGTACCTCGCGCTCCTCGGTTGGGGTATCGCTCACCCATGCAAGGTTGGGTTCATCATTCTCAGTCCCGTCCTCAAGGATACTGACGATCTCTTCGGCCGTCCAGGTGGTGACCCGTGGCACCGTGTAGGAGTGCAACTCGTTCGCGCTTTCCGCAATTGCTTTGGCGCCATACTCGTTGTCATCGTCCGGCGACAGGAGCAGTTGTGAGGCCTCCTCGGACAGTGATACAAAAGGCGAAGAATAAGTGTCCCCTCTCATGTGCGCTGCCGCTGCGCGACCCAGATCAAGTTGTTGGCCTCCCCAAATATTCCAGGGGGCGGCGTCGTAACGCAAAGCCGCCATGGAACGCAGATGGTCCATCGCGCTTTGACGGTCCAGTACATGTGGCTTGCAATGGCTGGCGTGATTTTGAAAGCGCTGCAGCTCAGCGTACGACGATGCCACCACCTCGTCGTAAACGCGGCCACTATCGACGCCGCCGGCTGATGGCCCAGTTGCTTTTGACCATCGTGCCGATTTTTGCGCCGCGAGTTCGATTTCTATTCTGAGTTCCGCAACGGTTGCGCAGGTCAGCGTCGCGGCAAGCCGAGCGCGCGTCCTGATAAAGGATGCAGCTGCGCACCGTTCGTTCCCCTGAATAGCCTGCGCTCTCAAATTACCTTTCGTGTCAGTCCGGGACGATCCGGCCCCGGCCGCCTCTGATGTTTGGAGGATTGGCTGAGGCTCTCCAAGCCGCTGCTCAAAGTCTGCTTGCCCCATTTCTTCCTGTTGCGGCTCGACGTAATTCGTAAAAGCCGCAGACGGGCCGATATTGTCAAACGGGTTCATTCCATTTTCCCTTTGGTAGCCTTGTCGATATCAATCGGACAAGTTGATCCGATTTGAGCGAGTCGCGAGGGTCGGAAACCGAGACGTGCACAAACGGCTATAAAACGGAAGCGGATCTGGTTCTCGACGGGGCGGTATGTTGAGGGGATCCAGCTCCTTCTTCTGTTCCAGATTATGAGCCCATCAAGCCCAGCCTTGTCCGGATAGAGATGGTATCATGCTAGAGGGTTTAGCTGTCGATCAGCTGACGAGTTTCATTGCTTGAAGAATATCCAGCCCTTGCGACTGTGCCGACCGTCCATTGTTCATCGCAGAGCTGACTTTGGCGAGATGGCGCCATCGTCGCTAAATCCGGCAGTGCGAAAGGCCGGCAGACGCAGCCCGGCGGAGGCGCAACGATCCTGAGCTTAAGTTGCGTAAGGAAGGCTGCCGAGGCAGGCTTGCATCGATCGTGAATCGATGTCCCGAAAGTGCCGCTCGAGACGCGGGCTCTGGTCCGAATAGCCGATCTTGTCACAGCCGTCGGGCTCGTGACCGCTTGGGGTTGCGTGGAAGCAGATAGTGCTCTGCAAGGAGTCCTGACGGAGCGCGAGGATTCGCGTGGGCACGCAGGGCATTGGTGGCGAACAAGACCCGCGCGGCGCAACTTCGAGCTAGGCATACGCAACACACGGCGAATAGCTTAAGCTTCCAACGCTAAGGCGCTGCGACCGAGACGTTGAACTGCCAGCCGGACTTGGCACTACAGCCGAGCAAGCCTTGCGGTGTGGTCTGCAGCGCAGCCGTAACAAAGAGGAACCAGAGCGATCCCCATAATCGTCGTATCGGCCGTGAAGAAATCGCGTATTCACAAATCGCGAGGGGACGCAGGGGTCGTCGGGAAACCCGCGCGGTTCCAACCATTGCAACGCACAGTGTGCCATGATCAACAAACGAGGGTGCTTCGATTGCTTCGACAGCTGCATCGATAGCTTCGATGGCTGGGCGAGAGCTCGAGCATAAACGGCTCCGCTGACTCCGATTGACTTAAGGCGAGGTCCTGCCGAGATATCCGAACGTATCCATTCCGTAGATAGACCCAATCAAGAAAATCAATTTTACCACTTGCGGTGCGGTCATATAGACGTGATGGACGGGCTGGGGCCAACCTAGGGAAGCGACTCTAGAATGAAAAAATTCGTGGTTGTGACTGCGAGCGCCCTCGCGCTTGGAACGGCGGCGGTGCCGACCTTTGTTGCTGAGGTTGCCGCCCAACCGGTCGCCACCAAGGTGCAGGTAGCCGATACGTCATATCCTCAATGCGCGGATGACCCGTTGGATGGTATCTGCGACTTATTTTTCTGTTTGACCGATCCGTCGTGCGTGCAGCACTAAAGACGGAAGACAACCAAGCATAGAACGAGGATAGAGGCACCGGCCACTCGCTGGACAGCGGCCGCGTCCTCCTCCTCCTCCGGCTATAGCCGATTTCCTGTTCTTGCCGGTGAATGATGCTAGCGCTACAGACCTCAATCGCCGTGGCTCCCATTGGTCGTTTCTGCTGGTGGATCGCCGCGTTCGAGGCCGGCTGGTTGCCTATCACTATGACTCAGTTCTAGGATATTAGGATATAATGACAGACTCGCAGCAACGATCGCTGAACGAGTCGGGGCCAACCTGCAAGACGCGCCCATAAGCCAGCAGAGGAATGAGTATGACTGCGGCGTCTTCGTGGTTGATGGCACCCGGGCACTGGTCAGTCGATTAGCGGCAGGTCCGCAGCCAGACCTGAACCTTAGGAACCTCGTCGTCGATCGGCGGGCACTGCAGCGCCGTCTGAGAGGCTGAACGCGGTCTTGACTCGCCGGCGACTCGGCGCGTCCCATATGAGGCTTCGCCTGGTCGAGCTGGCTGGATCTGCTCTTGGTGACGCGGCCAGCCGGTCTGTGAGGAGCACTGTGGACAGGAAAAGAAGTGCGCTGGATCGCGTCGCGCGTGCGAGCATCCCGAGCAACTCCGAAATCGGTCCGCCAAAGGCAAAGAGGCAGGCGGACGATACAGGCGGACGTCGCTACTCGGTGTTCCCGATTGAGCACACCGGGTGCCATACTTTCCAATATAGCCGCGAACTTCAGAACGCCCGAATACATTTATCTCGCCCTAAGCCTCCAAGGCTCGCCTGCCGGTAAAGATCAAAACTTACCGAGCACATGTGTGCGTCCGGCTCTGTTCAAAGGCCAAGCCAACTGCGATTTGATCAAAGCCGTTGCGTTCCTGTCTCTGAAGCTGTTCAAGTTTCGCCACCGGAGCTTTGGGATCGCGCGGATAAGGACAGGGTGCTTAACAACGATTAGGCAACGCGCACTGCTGAGGTCCACTTTGTCACCAAGGCCGGGACGGGATTTAACCGCTGCTAAAATCGTTGAGTTAAAACGTCCTGCCTAACGTTGCCTCGGCGCGCTTCAAGGTGGATCCCATAGCGCTCCGTCGAGTTCGCAATCGCCAAACAAGAATCGCAAAATTCGCAGCTGGCGTTTAGCCATCCCGCCACAAAACATGATCTCTCATGTGAGAAGGCGGACGACAACCTACCAGCATTGGTGAGTTGATGACCGTGCTGGATCGATTGATTTGAAGCCAAGCAATGGTAAACGGAAAGTCTGGCGAGTCCTCATCGAGCATCTTCATGCGCTCGCATGGAATCATCGTGCGAAAGGGCTATGTCGGCTCTTTCAACCTAAGCAAAGCCAATTCCTCTATCCGCTAGATATGTCGAACGGCAGCACGTTATCACCGGTTTCCGAAATTTTGCATGCGTACTGGCGCTCCGACCGGTGGTTGCTTCTCGTCGTTGTCGCAGTAGTGCTGATCTCAAGCGCGACCAGCGTCGCAACGCCCTATGTATTTTCGTGTCTCATTGACCGTCTCCCGCGCGAGGAAGACATGTCGGTGCTTGCGTGGGGGTTCGCAGGCTATGCGGTCCTACTTGGGGTAGCCTCCGCATTGCAGCGCATGCTGCAGTATCTGTCCTTCATGACAGCCGAGAACCTGGGCTTCATCGCTGCAACGGGCTTCTTTGATCGCATCCTGAGGAAAACCGCAGCCTTTTTTCTTGAGCACAATCCCGTAGAAATACAGAATGCGGCCGCGCGCGGGCGCAGCGCCCTGACGGCTTTGGTCCAGCTTGGGATCGTGGTCTTCATCCCTGCTGCAACACAACTTCTACTTACGTTCGTTACTCTCGGCGCGCTCCTCAATATCCAGATCGCTGCAATCGTCGTCGTCTATGGGGCAGTCCTGATTACATTGACGTGGAGTTCCACGCGTCGGGCGTACGTGTTCCTGGAACGAGCCAGAGAAGCCGGACAGGACAATGCGCGTTTCGTTGGCAACGTCATGAGCTCCATGGACACCCTGCGCTATTTCGGCAGTCATTCCTGGATGAGCCAGCGCTTTACGATGACGGCGCGCGAGGTGCGTGATAACTGGCGCGCCTATGTGTTGCAACGCGTTGCCTACATCGCCGTGCTCGGCCCAGCCGTCGCGCTACAATTTGCGGTCACGTTTCTTCTTCTCATACCTGAATACCAGGTCGGGGCGGTCACCATCGGGGATATGGTGCTATTCAACACGCTTTTACTCCAGCTCAATATGCCTTTCGAGATGGTTGCGCGTGCCATCTCTGACGCGGCGCGGTCGCGAGCCGACCTCATCCCTCTGGCTAGACTATGGGCCGCACCCGAAGAGCGGCGACCATCTCACGCTCAAGATTTCACGCCCTCCGGTGGCCAGCTCTCTTTCGAGGGCGTTGGTTACGCCTACGACAACGGTCGTGGCGTTACGAACGTCTCGTTTGTGGCTGGGCGGGGTGGGATCACCTTCCTTGTCGGTGAATCGGGATCTGGAAAATCGACAATCTTTAGGCTCGTCTTGAAATCGATTGAACCGGACCGCGGTCGTATTCTGGTAGATGGAACCGATATAGCGGGCATCGAACGCGCGGATTGGTATGCCGCAGTTGCTGTCGTGCCGCAGGACGTGATGTTGCTCAATGAGTCGCTAGCCGACAACATCCTGCTAGGGCGGCCCCGCAACGAAGTGCGCCTTCGTGCTGCGTCGGAAAAAGCCGCTATTCTCCCCTTGATCGAGGCCTTGCCTGAAGGATTTGATACAGTCGTTGGAGAACGTGGTTTGAAGCTTTCCGGCGGAGAGCGCCAGCGTATTGCTATTGCCCGCGCGCTTTATGGCGAGCCGGCGATCCTTCTTCTTGACGAGGCCAGCTCCGCGCTCGACGAAGAAACCGAGCGGGACATTATGAACCATATCCGTACGCTAGCCAAAGATGTGACCGTGCTGGCGATCACTCACCGCAAGGGCGTCGTTTCTACAAGCGACGTCGTGGTCGACCTCACCGACTGCGGTTTGTCAGTGACATGGGCGAAGTGAATGATCGGCCCGGCGCGTTGACGCCGCACAGAAGGTGCATCGCCGGACGAGATGCCTTCGCTGTTCAAGGAGCTACCCACGTCATAGAGAGCATCCTCGGCATCTATGATGGAATCGGGGCCCTGTGCTCCGGTAGACGTGAAGTATTCCAGGGTGCCGATTGCCAATCTGCGACGCCAGGCGGCAGGGGCGGGCGTAAGTTGGCGATCGGCCGGCTTGCGGTCGGAACAGGCTCCTTCGTCCTGAATTCAGGCTGCACCAGACGGAATTCTGCGCATATGTGTCGCGATTGATGAGCTCGTCGACAGGTAAGACATCGCCCCACTACCCATTACTTGCGTCTGGACGGCAACATCGGCCACGATGCCTTCGCGGGCATTGGCGAGATGGACATGGTCCTGCGTCGTCACCCGGATCGCAGGCGCCGCCCTTGCACGCATGCGCTTGACCACGAGGGTGGGTATGCAACTCAGGAAAAACGGTGGACGCGATCTCTTCCGGAGAGCAGGCGGTGCTTAGGGGCGTGTCGAGCGCGTGCCGACGGCGTTTTTCGATCCCGGCAAGCAGCCGCCTTACTCATGGCGTCCGCTTTGCCGATCACAGGTGTTGTTCAACCATCGCCGGCCGAGATCCTTGAACTGCGGACGGCACGATGTCGGCCTCACACCGACACGGATTTTCTAACGAAGCTCTGGCAAAACGGGATCGAGTTCTTCCTGCTCAAGCGTCTTGGCTCCATCTTCTGCCAGGTACGCTGCCAGCCGCGCGATACCGGACTCTGGTGAGCATCTGGCGGGTGCGGATTTTTTGGACGGCACTTGTCCCGAGCGCTCGGCAATTTCGACGCTCATCAGGTGGGGGCGGATCGGTCGGCCGATGGCGCGCTCGATGGTGTGGAATATCCAGGTCCCGTCGGGATCGATGTCCGACCAATGAAAGATTGGCGTCTGTTCGGATACCGACCCTGCGATCATCCGCAGCGCCTGCTGGGTGGCGAGCGAGGGGTACCCGCCGACGTACATCGTCGTTCCCAGTCGACCGGGATCCGCCTCGGCGATGTGCCGGTTGAAGCTTGCGAAGTTTTCGATCGTCAGAATGTACGCCGGCGGCTCCCGAAAACGGACGCGATCTGCTTCCTTGGGAGTGATTCCGAGATAATGTGGAGAAATCCTGGAGAGATCGGCTCCCTCGAGGTTGATTTTTCCTGCGACCAGCAGCGGTGGCGCGAAGCGTTCCAGTCCAATTGCCCGCAGTGCCTCGCGAGGCCGCGCGCCGGGCGGAAACTCCAGGATACCGCTCAGGAGCCGCACGACCGCACCCTCGGTGCGTTCGAGCGTCTTGCTGTGACCCACCGTCCGTCGCGAGAAGGTCTTGTAGTCGACGTCGAGATGCTTGTTGTCCAGGATGGCCTGGGCGAGAACGAAGGCGTCGCGCAGCATCTCGACGTCGGACGAAGCGAATCCGTGCCACGTCTTCCCCCGTCCCCAGACCTCGGCGATTTGGGAAGCGCTGTTCTTCAGAGAGTCGCGCAGCGCCGATCCGGCGGCAAGCCTTGCCGCAGCGTCCTGCGCAATCCGCGACGCGGGGGTGCGGTCGAGATATCGGTATAGGATCTCCGCCGAGGCCAGCCGCACGTGTGCGACCTGATCCCGCTTGACGCCTCGGCCCCAGCCAACGGACACCGCGCCGGTAGCTTCGGCTTCCCTGATCTGTTTGAGAAAGGCGTCCGCCGCGACGACCGAGGCGAAGGCGGCATAATCCGGGTGGGCGATCGGGCTCGCGGCGCCGGCCTCGAAGCGATCGAGCAGGTCATTCAAGAGGCCGTTCGCGTCCGTGAAACGCCGCGCCATGGCTACTCGGCGGCCAGACGGCTGGCGAGTTCATCTTCGGACATCAGGTCCGGATCGATGGCCATCAGCTCGCGCTTGGCCTTCTCTTTCAGTTGCACCACGGTGGCTCTGGACTGCTCGCCAATGCGGTCCACTTCCACGATCGTATCCATGTGCTCGAGCACGGCGACCCGCTTCTCGAACGGCGCCGCGATCACGAATTGGAGTCCGAGATTCTTATAGAAGCTCATCATCTGCCGCTGGTTCTTGCCATCCATTTTCGAGAAGGCCTCGTCGAACATAGCGAGAGCGAAGCCGGCGGGCTTGCCCGTACGACGCTCGGCGCTGCCGTAGACGCCGGCGAGCGAAGCGCCGATGGCGACGTAGATGGGGACCTGCTGTTCGGCGCCCGATCCGGTGCCGCGCCGCTGCTCCCAGCGGGTCGAGCGGCCGGTAGCGACATCCTCCATGTGGATCTCGAAGGTGTAGAAGTTGCGGTAGTCCTCAAACTGGGTGAAGTCCTTGTCGGGATCCTCTAGCAGCGCCTCGAGTGCAAGGATCGTATCCTTGTGCGGGAAGTCATCGGGCACATCGCCCCGGAACAGCATGTCGAGCGCCTCCGGAGAGGTCTTGGCGATCTCGATGATCTTCAGGATGGGCTGGAATTCCACCACTTGGGTGCGATGGAACGAATATCTCTCGTTGTGGAAGGGATGTGCGTAGAGGCTACGGTTCAACGACTGCAGTTCCCGCTCCATCTTGCCGATCCGGGCCGTGAGCGCGTTGATGAACTCGCCGCGGAGCAGCGTCGAGGCCTTTTCTGCCGCTTCTCGGGCCTGCCGTTCGTACTGGCGCAGCTCGTTGGACTCGATATCCGAGATGAGCTGCTCCATCCAGGGCTTCACCTCGCGTAGCGGCTCGCTTTCGGCGCCAACTTGCGAGCTCATCCCGAACTGATCGAAGTAATCGTAAAGGAGCTCGCGGACCCGTCGCTCGATCCGGACGCGTTCGACGTCCGAGGCGTCGGCATCTTTAACCGCCTTGTCTGCGATGGCACGGTGTTTCTCAACAAAACCGCCTTTTGCTGCGGCATCGAGGCGCTCGCGGTAGACGAGCCTGCCTTTCGCGGCGGAGTAGAGCGGGAAGGTCTTGCGGTAGATCGACCGGGCGACCCGGAGGTTGAGCTCGGAGCCCGGCACGTTCTCCCCATCTCCGAGCCTCCTCTCGGCCGATCTGAGTTCGCCGTCATGCTCGCCAAATGCCTTCTGCTGGGTCTTTCTCTCGTCGAGCCTCTTGTCCTTCAGCTTCTGCTGCGCTCGCTTCTTGTCGCGAAGGCCGCCATCGCCCGCGCCGTCGAGTGCATCGAGTCTGGCATGGGCTTCGCCGATCTCGGTCTGCGCGGCCGCGAAGGCCGCAGCGAAAGCCTTCAGGTCCTCACGCCCCTCACAGATGTTCTTCAGAGCGGCAAAGGCCTGCTCCGCGGCTTGGGCCTCCTTGCTCTTGTCGGCCAGGAGCCGATCCAGTTCCTCGGCCTGATCTTGCAGGGAGCGCAGGGCGTTCGCCTGGGCCGCCTTTCCGATCTTGTGCTGCGAGGCTTCGATCCAGCGATGGGTCCTGACGAGTCCATCGTCGTAGAGGCCGTCCTTCATGATGGCCCGGCCGGGCTTATTGAACTGATCGAGCGTGTCGGCGAGACGGACCGTGCCGTAGCGGCGCATGATGAACGCCATCGCGTCCGGATCCTGGCTCCGGAAGATGGAGGGGAAACTGCCGCGCTCCGGCTTGGCCCGGAACTGCTCGAGCTTGTTCAGGCTCACGAGGGATGCGTGGCGAAACTCGCGGCGGCCTTCCTTGAACATCGCCGTGGCGGCGCTGATGTCCACTCTGTCCACGAACACCGCCTCCCGGTCGCGGCCGAGGAGCGCCTCGGCGGCCCCCACCCATTCGGGTTCGGCGACTTCGATGATGTCACAGAGCACGCGCGGGGCCATTCCCTTCTGCCGGAGCCTTCGGCAGAGGAGTTCAGTGTCGTCGCCAAGATAGGCCCGCGCCCCTCCGGAGGCGTGCTGTCGGACCCGTTCGAGCACCTCGTCACGCCGGACTCGCAGCCCGGAAAGCTCCGCGATGATCGCCTGACGCGCTTCGTCGATCTTCGGCAGCCATTTCGCACCGCTGGTCGCGAAGGATTTCTCGGCCGCGGAGAGCTCGTCTGAGACGCCCGCTATGTCTGCCCCGACGGCGGCGGTTAGAAGACGCTCCAGCGCAGGCACGAAGTCTTCGAAAGAGTCCGCACACATCGCCCGGAGCGGATGCAGGCGACGGATGTTATCCAGGCCTGCCTTAAACTCGGCCGAGGCGCGGTGCGCCGCCTGCGCGGCCACATCAGCGCTCTGCTGCAGCGACTTTCTTCCGGTCTTGGCGTCGTGCTCGGCGATCGCCGCCGTCAGGCGTTCGATCTCCTGATCGATGGCCTTGACGTCCTCCTCGATGAATTCGAGTTCTTTTGCTGCGGCATCTCGGCGCGCCATCTCGGTACGCCTTTTGGTCTTAAAGTCCAGGTTGATCGCCCGCGCCGCGAGCCAGGCCGCGCGCTTGGAAATCCACTCCTCCCTGAACTTGGTCTCGAGCGCCTCTTCGAGTGCGGCGAGAACCCCCCGAAGTGCCCTCAGAGCTTCGAGTCTGAGGCGCATTTTCCGGATCGTTTCGCTGATATTGCGGTAGGTCTGAATCGACTCGCGCAGCTCCTTGATCCCGATCGGACTGTCCTCGAGGATATAGTTCCGCACGAACTGCGTGGCCGTCTGGTTGTGATCGAGCGTCATCGCATTGACGATCGACTTTTGCAGGGCGCTTGCGTTCTGCTCGCCGTAGGGCGAATGCGGCAGGAGATGGCGCATGTACTCGCGGACGTAGTCGCCGGCCCGATCGCGGTGGTTGACGAAGTTGCCTTCGCCAACCGCCGCGACGATCCGGGCGCGCACGTCTACCCACTGCGCCGGGAACTGCAACTTCCCTCGCTGTTCGATGAAGTCCTTGGAGCTTAGAACGGCGCCGACGGTGACGAACAGCGCCAGCACGGTTTCCCTGCTGTCTGACTTCCGCGCCTCGAGCGCCATGCCGATTGTGACCGGCGGCCGCGCGCCTTCCGTGTCTTCAAAACCGAGCGCGATGTAGGTGCGCGCCTCGTCGCGCCGGCGCTGGTCCTCGCCGAGCGTGCCGAGACAGTAGTCGACGACGCTGCGCTTCGAGCCACTACGCGACTTTCCGCTGTCGCCGGCGACCGCGTTCAGGCGTAGGAACCGCCGGCTGCCGCCGGTGAGCACGACTTGGGCCATGTCGAGGATCGTCGATTTGCCGGAACGGTTCTCGCCAAGCACGCCGACGTGCCCCGTCACGTCGATGTCCGCGACGTCGAACAGGTGCCAATTCACCATCGTAAGGTGGCGTAGCTCCATCATGCCTCGTCTCCCGCGGGCTGCGGAAAACGGGCCTCCTCGCTGCGCACGTAGCGCTCGAGCCGTTGCAGCGCGTCGCCGCCGCTGATCAGCTTGATCATCGGGCGGATCCTGACCTCGCAGTCCCGCTGCTCGTCGTCGAAGTCGCCGATCTCGACAAGGCTGCGCTGGGCAGCCTCGCGCAGAATGTCGCGGAAGCGGGCGGCCGAGATCGCGCCTCCGCCGCCGTGTTGCGCCATCTCGCGGTAGCGGTCGAACAAGTCATTCAAGGTGGCGACCACGACGGCCCGGTCTTCGACCGCTCCGACGTTCACCTCTTGCTGCCAGTACGCTGCCAGCACCAAAATGACGATGGTTTCGTCGAGCTTCATCCGGGGCAGCGGCACGTCCTCGTCCATGGCGACGATGCCGGCCCACTGCGCCTCCGGATCGCGATGGACGCGGTATCCGCAACTATCGAAGAAGCCATCGACCACGTTGCGGAAGCGGCCGTCCATGATCATGTTGTAGACGGTTCCGGTTCTGGGATCTCCCGCGAACACGAACTGCCGCCGCAGCAGGAAGTGCAGCGCTTTGCGGAGGTCGGCCGCCTTTTCCGCACCGAAGGAGCGCTCGACGTGTTCGAACTCACTGAGCATGGAGCTCCTCCGCTTTCCGGAGCCTGCCGGATCGCCTGACTAGGAAGTTCGCGCAACGCAGCCATTCGCTGTCGTGTGGCGGCGTGTCTGGGCGCGGCTCCAGATCGAATCCGGCCGCGACCTGCGGCGGAACCTCGCCCGTCAGCGCATAGCGGCGGGCGCAATCGAAGGCGAGGAAGTCGTCTACGGTGTCGATTTCCATGAAGCGAGCTTCCTTGGTCGCGAATGGCGGCACCTGGCCCTCAAGGAATCGTCTGACATCGTCGGGCCGGGGCGCGATGCGAGCGATGTACTCGAGACGGAGCTTCTTCCTCAGCTCGTACAACGGGTCCGAGGGCGGGCCGGCGAGCTCCTTCGCCTCGACCGGGCGGCGCGGCTGCCTGGCTGGCGCCTGATGGTGCTCCGACCAGGGCGACCGCAGCGGCTCGATACTCCACTCGACGGTCGCCCTGTCGTGTCTGCCGTCTCGCAGCAGAGCGTCCAGCCGCCGCACCAGGTCGCCGGCCCGGCCGACGAGTCCTTGCCCGCCGCGCTCGGCGTACTTGATGGTGTTGCGGACCCGGGCTTCGAGCTGCCTGCGGAAGGCCTCGATCCGTTCGAACATCTCGCCGATCTGTTCGAAGATGTTTTCGATTGCGAGCAGATCGTCGGCCGCCGCCATTCGACCGTCCTCGACGTCGGCGGCCATGCTGGAAGCGGTGTACTCCTCGGCGAGGACCTGCATGGTGTCCGGGGTGTAGGAGATTCGCCGTGCGAGATCGACGATGGCATCGCGGAAGCGGTACGGATGGTTGACGGTGAGGATGGACTCGAAATCCTTCAGCAGGAGCTGGTCGACGAACTCCTCGAAGAAGGCTTCCAGCCGGGTGGCCACTGTCTTCGATTCCATGACGGTCCGTCGGATCCGCTTCAGGTCGGCCAGAATGGCTCGCAGGCTCTTGGTAAACTGGTCGGCCTGGTTGCGTGCTTCGCGGACGGCGAGCGCGGCTTCGCGCTGCTTGCGGTCGGTGATCTCGGGCCTCAGCTTTTCGACGGCTTCGAGATTGAGGCGGATCTGCACGATCAAGCCGCCGAACCGCTGCGAGAGATCCTTATTGAGGCTCGCGAGCCGCTGGATCACGAGCAGCGGTCCCATTGCCATGTCGACCGTGACACGGAGCCCGTATTCCTCCTCCTCAAGCCAACCCCAGGCGAGCAGCCGCGCGTAGAGTTGCCGCGCCAGACCGAGCGCCTTGTCGCCCTTCTCGGACGCGAGCGCGACGTCGGCCTTCCGGATACGGCGGCGACCTGCCGAGATCATTTCCGGCAGGGTGCCGAAGTCATCGCCTTCGCTCCAGAGGGCCGGGTTGGCGCGCATGACGTCGTAGATGGCGTGGACGACCTGCTGCGGAGTTGGGAACGACGGCGCGCCTGAAAAGAAGCGTTCAAGGAGGTCGAGCAGACAGGCCGCGTACAGGTGCTTGTGATCGCGCGAGAAGGCCAAAAAAGCCTCATCATGCAAATGACGGAACAAGGACAATCGCTACCACTCCTGAATCGGCGTCATCCAGAGAAGGGGCGAGCTGCGCTGCCCCTAACTTCATGATCTACTGGGGAAATACTTCAGTCGAGATGCATCGCGAGGACTCGCAACCAGAAGGGTTTTGTTCGCTGTATGTTCCTTTGTAGCTTGCCGAAGGGAAGCTGTCGAGCCTCAGGGCTCCGTGCCGGCACTTTGAGGGAGGGATGGGTCTTCGGAGAAGGCCTTTCTAAGAACTTCGGCAAGCTATGTTGAGACAAAAAAGCCCCGCTATTCGGCCGAAGTAGGCGCGGAGATCTTAGGGAAGAACTATTGAGGACGGAAGCCTCCGGGCTGACGGACGAGCAGGGCTCCGTTGAGTATCCAAGCCGGGCGTGGTGCTAAGGTAGTCGCGATCTGTAGTTTGTGCCCTGCTAACCGCTGAAGTGTGCAACGGCCAATCTTTCAGTGTGCGTGTTCTTCGATACCCAGCACCCATAATAGAGTGTTCAAGGGAGAGTCGGAATCGCGTTCGCGATGTCCGATCCCACGTTTTTTCCTGGCCCTCCACGCCGCGCTTCTGCCGCCTCTATCTCGTTTGCCGACGGAGGGCTTGAGGATTGAGCCCACCGTTCGATGCCCCGAGCAATGAGACCCTACACGCTCACTTGCCGTTCTGATTTTGGCCCCTGCTGAGTAATATCAAGTAGCGGATAAGTTATTGATTTTTATTGTGTATTAAGATAAACCTTGCGCGTTGTCAGAAATTGGCTTATGTTTCTGACAACGGAGGGAAGCCATGCAAACCGTCGCCGAGCGTATTTTGAGTTACGCCCAAGCACTTCCAGAAGGCACTTTGATCGGTGCTAAGGAAGTTTTGCATTTGGGAAGCCGTGCTGCGGTCGATCAAGCTTTGAAGCGTCTCGCCAAACGCAACGAGTTGATGCGTCTTGCCCATGGGCTCTACGCTCTGCCAGTGAAAACACGTTTTGGCATACGCGCGCCGGCTGCCGAAAAGGTCATCGAAGCGCTGGCTTCCACGCACGCGGAAACGATCGTTCCACACGGAGCCGCGGCCGCGAATAAACTTGGTCTCACTACGCAAGTGCCGACAAAGCTCGTCTATTTGACCTCCGGTCCTGATCGTCAGTTTCGTCTCGGAGCACAGACGGTTGAGATGCGGCATGCACCGCACTGGATGCTTCTGCCGACAGACTCGATTGCTGGACAGGCAATCCGGGCTCTTGCCTGGCTCGGCGAGCGAGAGGCGGGCGAGGCTCTTAAGGTATTGAAGCGCAAGCTGCCCGACGACACTTTGCAGGATCTCGTCGCGCTGCGTCGCGCGATGCCTCCGTGGATGTCGAAATCCGTCAGCCAATCCCTTCTAAATCATGGCTGAACTTTACCTGACGCTCTCTCGTGACGAGAGGCTTGAGGCACTTGGCGTCGCCGCCACCGCCTCAGGCCGCCCGGTCCATCTTTTGGAGAAGGACATCTGGGCCGTTTGGACCCTGCAAGGACTCTTTGACTCTGAATTGGGTGAGCATCTTGTCTTTAAGGGAGGTACGTCCCTCTCCAAAGGTTACGACGTCATCGAACGGTTCTCGGAGGATATCGATCTCACTTACGATATCCGCCGGATCATTCCTGAGCTTGCCACGGGCGACCCACCCATACCCGCTTCGCGAAGCCAGGCCGACAAGTGGACAAAGCTTGCGCGCGAGCGGCTCACCGACTGGGTCAAAGACAAGACCCTTCCTGTCCTACAGAAACACGCAGCAGCTACAGGAGTCGACGTCACGTTCCGTGTTGAGAACGATGTCATCTATGTCGACTATGAAAAGCTGATCCAGGGCTCGGACTATGTTCCGCCCTGGATCAAGCTTGAATTCGGTGCGCGCTCGACCGGTCAGCCGTCCGAGACGAGAGAGATCACCTGCAATGCGGCGAAATCCCTGCCCGAACTCGAGTTTCCTGTAGCGACCCCAAAAATCATGCTTCCCAAGCGCACCGTTTGGGAGAAAGCAACGGCCGTCCACGTTCTTTGCGCTCAGGGTATCGCGGGCGATCGTGTGTCGCGCCATTGGTACGATCTCGTGAAGCTCGATGATAAGGGATTTGCGCAAGCTGCCTTCGATGACAAAGTGCTGGCGCAGGAAGTCGCCGATTGGAAGAGCAAGTTCTTCCGGGAGAAAGATCGCGACGGCAATGTCATCGACTATCACGCCGCGGTATCCGGCAAGCTTCAGTTAGTTCCCGACGAAAAGATGCGTAAGGACCTTGAGGCCGATTATCAAAAGACGATCGACGCTGGATTACTTCTCGGCGAACCTGAGCCGTTTGAGCAGCTCATGAAGCGCTGTGAAGCTCTGCAGCGGTGCGCAAATAGTAAGTAAGGCCGGTTGCTGGAACGGACGCTTCGAAAGATTTCCGACGTATAGAAGCTGTGCTGAGGATTGCCGAAGATGAGCCCCAGCACGCGCTGCTGCACGTTGGAAAAATAGCGCATTCGCCCCGCTATAGCGGGCTTTGCTTGTTTACGGCGCTGTTAATTTTGAGCGGTGCCGTCTCCGGCATCATGAGCATGGCAAGGAGCCCAGCCGCGCTAGCGAGAAGCATGTACCAGGCGGGCGCCAGCGCGCTCCCGGTAAGATAGATCAGCCAGGTGACGACTGGTTGAGCTGTGCCTCCGAAGATCGCTATCGCAAAAGCGTAGATGATCGCGAAGGCGCCACCACGAATGTTCTTGGGCAAACCTTCGGCCATGCTCACATAGAAGGCGCTGTACGGAATCGTTCCGATAAGTGTGAGCGCGCCGAGACCCCCGAGAAGTGCGAGGGCACTGCGGCTCTCTGAGATCCAGAAGAACACCGGATAGGTCATCAACAACGCAGCGATCTGCGGCCATATCATGATGTGCCGGCGGCCCGCGCGGTCTGCGAGCCCGCCGCCCAGCAGCGCGGCAGCAATTCCTACCGTATTGCTAACGAGCGTCGTGCCAAAGGCGAGAGGCGCAGAAACTTGTAGGGTGTTCAGTGCATAGGTGGTCATATATCCCGTGACGTAGGTGATGATCGTGCAACTGGCCAGGACGACGAATCCCAAGCTCATAATACGGCGAGTGGCAGGCAATCTTCTTACAGGGTGAACGCCCGGAGCCGGCGCTTGGGGCCGGTGCAACGTTTCGGGCAAGCCGCTCCGCAGCCAAAATCCGAACGGCAGCGTAACGGCGCCGAGCAAGAGCGCGATCCGCCATCCGTACGCGTTGAGTGCCTCGCTTGTCATGGTCAGGGAGAGTATTTCTCCAACAAGCGCCCCGGCCGTTGCAGCGATCTGTTGGCTGGCAGGCTGAAACGAGACAGCAAGACCGCGCCCCTCGACCGGCGCCGCTTCCAGCAAATAGGCAGTTGTCGGACCAACCTCACCGCCGAGCGCGAAGCCTTGCACCAAACGCGCGACAATGACCACGAGCGGAGCAGCAGCTCCTATTGTTTCGTATGAGGGGGTGAGCGCTAACACAAGGATCGCGGCGCTCATCAGGACAAAGCTGGCGGTCATCGCGGGCCGGCGTCCGGCCCGATCCGAATACGAGCCGAGCACGATTGCCCCGATCGGCCTGGTCACAAAACCCGCGCCGAAGGTTGCGAGCGACAGCATGAGGCTGGCGAACGGGTCGCTTGCCGGGAAGAACGCCTGACCGATCTGGATGGCGAAAAAGCTGTAGGTCCCGAAGTCGTAGAATTCGAGAATATTGCCGATCGTTGCACCCAACACGGCGCGGCGGGTCAAGGGTTCGTCTGCCGGAACGAGGACCGGCTCCGGTTTCCGCCGAGTAGATTGCTTGCCCATCCTCGATCCGTCCGAGGCACGATCACCGGCCTGATCACTTCGAAGCGAGGTCGAGCGCATTGCACTTCATTTGCTCTGCACGTCATCTAGCTTGATGTGGGCTGGACCCGCGTCCCCGTGCTCTACATTCCTGACGCATGCCAGGACGAAGCTCACGAGTGCAATAAGAATGCCTGCTTCTTGCGGCCCGTTCAAAGCTTGAGCTGATCGCGGCAATCGCCGGCAAGATGAATAGGCGCGCTGCAATTGTTGGGCGCGGCACTCGTTGTGCTTCTGTGCATGGGGAGTTTACGACAATTTGGTGGGCACCGAACAGAAGGCGCCTGTTTTCACACAGATGACCGCGCATGCACGCAGGGTTCAGCCGGCGCGCGTATGCGCAAAGGATCAGGCAATTGGCCCGGCTTTTGTTCCACTGCTTACCAATTGTGTGCGGCCACCTACTTTGTCGGGATTGTCGCTGCAATGCAACGCCTGCTGTCGCTGATGCCGCCGCATATGCTGATTTGGCGTTCAAACAGTTTAGAATGTGCTCAAACTGCTCATTGACGAGGAAGAGAACCTTGAGGGCGCTGCGCAGATCGCCATTACACGCGGTGACGACCTCGTCTATGCGCCAGCTCACCGAGTATGCTGTCTCGGCCTCGGGTCACGATTACTCGCGCAAGACATAAGATTCTCCTCGCCGGGGCACTCGCTGAAGCGGTTCGGCGGTCAGCCGCCGTCGCTATCGCTGCCGCGTCAGACGGATGCGGCTCAAAGGCCGGTGCCGCCGGAGCGCCACTCTCCCCGAGGCTTTGGAAATACTTCTATTCCCAAGCCCTGCGCGCCTTTTGTTCTATAAAGCATTGTATCGCCGCTGCCGCAGCAGCAGCTTAGGGGCGTCGCCCCTCAGCGCGGCGCAAGGACAGGCCTTCGGTTTTGGCTCCCCCCACGGTCCGCGGTGCCCCAAAAAAGTTGTTCCAACTTCCTTCAGCCCTTACGCCTTGCACACCTCGCTACGCGCTGCGAGGCAGGGGTTATGGCGGCTTTTTTGCTGCGCACAAACTCAGCTTAAGGAGAAAAACAACAGAACCAAGACCTCCGCCGCAGCCCGTCGTGATGGTGCCGCGCGGCAAACCTTAAGAAGTCGCCCAAGAATGCTTGTAAGATGCCAAATTCGAAAGGCTGAAGTCGAAGCTCTCGCCGCCAGTATCGCATCCTCGGCATGCTGCAATTTCCTGTCGTCGAACCCGAACCCAAGGACAAACCGACCGGCCACTTTCTGGTCAATGCGGTTGAGGGACGCTGCCTCGCTCAGTTGCTTCGGGCCAAGCGCAAGGAGATCAAGAAGGACGAGCAAGCCGCATTTTCGATCCCAACAGCAGATGCGTCTTTGCGACCATCTGGCACGACGGATAAGCACGCCTCGAGTACGCCAGCATTGATGGCGGCGATCGATGACATTTTGGAATGTTGCCGAACACTGACTTGCCAAGCACCACCCCGCACGGCCCGCAATCGAGAATAGCCGATACACGATCGCGTATATCTGTTTCATATACGCTTACGCGTATATCACTACGATATACGGATTCGCGTATATTGACGATATATACGGATTCGCGTATATTGAACGCGGAGATTCACATGACGCAGCATATTGCTCGTACGGAAAAGCAACTCGGCGCCATTCTACGGCGGGCCCGCCGACAGGCCGGACTTACCCAGTCAGGCTTAGGAAAGCAGATCCATCTGCGTCAGGGCACCGTATCCCGACTGGAAGCGGGCGAGCCTGCCATTCAGCTCCGCACCCTCATGGAGGCGCTGGCCGCGCTCAATCTTGAACTGGTGGTCCGTACCCGCAGCAAGGCCACCTCGACTGACATCGAGGACATTTTCTGATGGGCCGGCCTCCAGCAAACGCGCCCCTGAATGTGTTCGTCAACGCACGCCTGGCAGGCATGCTCCGGCGCGAGTCCAGCGGTGCGATCGATTTTCGTTACACTCCGCAATGGCTCTCCTGGGAATCGACCTTCCCAATCTCGCTATCGCTGCCCTTGCGCGAAGACCGCTATATCGGCGCACCTGTCATCGCCGTGTTTGACAACCTGTTGCCCGATAGCGAACAGATACGCAAACGAGTCGCGGAGCGGGTGGGGGCAAAAGGTACTGACGCCTACAGCATGCTCTCTGCACTCGGGCATGATTGCGTTGGTGCACTCCAGTTTCTTCCACAGCGTGTCGATCCTGGACCTGCCGGTACGATCGAAGGGAAGGCTGTCACCGACCGCGATGTCGCCGCCATCATCAAGAACCTTGCGAGCGCTCCACTTGGGATGGGGGAAGACGACGATTTCCGGATTTCCATCGCTGGTGCCCAGGAGAAGACCGCCCTGCTGCGGCGAGATGGCAAATGGTACAAGCCGACTGGTACCACGGCGACGACGCACATTCTCAAACCGCAAATCGGTCGTTTGCCGAACGGGACCGATCTCTCGAACAGCGTCGAGAACGAATATTTCTGCCTTAAGCTGCTGGCCGCGCTTGGCGTGCCAACGGCGAACGTCGAGATCGCCGATTTTGGTGGTCGCCGCACGTTGATCGTCGAGCGCTTCGATAGGCGCTGGACCAATGATAAAAGGTTGCTGCGCCTTCCTCAGGAAGATTGCTGCCAGGCTCTATCCGTACCCACCACCCGGAAATATCAATCGGATGGCGGCCCCGGCATGAAAGACATCCTGCAACTGCTCAAGGGTAGCGATGAACCGACCGAAGACATCGCGACATTTTTGCGGGCCAGCATCGTGTTCTGGCTCATCGGCGCAACCGACGGACACGCCAAGAATTTTAGCCTATTCCTGAGCCCCGGCGGGCGCTTCCGACTCACGCCGCTTTATGATGTCTTGAGCGCGCAACCAAGCCTCGACGCCGGACAAATTCAGCGCAAAGCTTTTAAACTTGCAATGTGGGTCGGCAAAAATCGCCACTATGGAATGACTGATATTTTGCCGCGTCATTTCCTACAGACCGCCGAAATCTCCGGCGTTGGGCCGGCCGTAGTCCACGCAATCTTTGAGGATCTCGTCGAAAACTTCGAGGTAGCCTTTGCGAAAGTGATAAAGGGCCTCCCCAAGGGCTTTCCCAAAGAATTGGCAGACTCGATAAGAGTGGCCGCTATTCGCCGCATCGGTCTTATAAACGACCGTTGACACTTTCAGCCTAAGGGGCTGCGTGCGAGCGGGCCAGCGCTGGCGGCACCAACACCGGCACCGGCAGGATGAGGATCGTCGGCGTCGGTATCAATGTCGACAGCGCGATCATCGCGCCCATGATCGCTGTCGGCGGCGCCGGCGCCAGAATTGCCGGAACGCGATGATCGGCGCGCCGATGATGATCATGGTCACCAGCAACGCCAGCCCCGCGCGCTCCAGGGTGTTCCCGCTATGATGGCCCGATCGCTCCAGAGGAGCTCGATTCGGGCCGCACTTGAGATATTCAACGAACGGGCTGAGTCTCGCTATTACGGGCTCGGTTTCCGAACATCCAGGCCGACTTGCAAGCTGAAATCGGCGACATCTCCGATCACATCGCAGACCAGCTTAAGGCCGCGAACAGGCTGAGAGCAAACGGCGTAAGCGTTGAATAGGTAGCTGCGATGCAGCAGGCTATACTTCCTCAATCTGTAAACATCGCCGAGCTTGACGTTAAGTTCCTCGAACGTTCGTCGCTGTTTGTCCGTCAATTCCATGTCCACAACCTCCGCTGTCCAACCTTCGGGGACAGCACTAATGTCGAAGCCTGGCTCGGTTTGGCGAATGCGATCCAGATTCGCTGCTCTGGCCCGTCCGCCGAGACATTGTCTGCCGTCACGGCGACAACAGTAAAGGAGTTGCCAAAGGACTCTGCCATGCTCGTACAAGACAATGGCGGACGGCTTTGTTCTATTGGAAGCGCCGGTCGCGTTGGGAGCAGCAGCACTGAACCGAATCCAGTACGTCGCGCATCTCGGCAAGGGCTTTTCGAGCGAGATGCCTGGCTATCGAGGCAGGCGAGATCGAAGGCGCGCTCACGCGCATGTGAGCGCCGTCGGCCGTCTTGCTTTCGTCATCAGCATACAGAATGTGTGAGATCCTGGAGGGCAGCCGGTAGTGATCGAGGGGACCGGCGGGCTGATGGAGCCGCTCAATTGCGGTTCGCTTTACATTGATGTCTTGGAGAGATGGCGACTTCCTGTTGTGCTCTGGGCGAGAACAACTTGGGAGCGATCAATCGTTCACTGCTGTCCATAGACGCGCTCCGACGACGCCAGATCGACATTCTATGGCTTTCGTTGAACTAGTTCGGATGTTGTTACAGCAATTTTGCGATATCGGTCGCGTGCGGTGGTTCGGGCGATTGCCCTGGATCGCGCCAATGTCGGCGGATACGCTGCAAGCCGCCTTCAAAGCATCCTTCTGGCGGGAGGTTTTCAAGCCATGAGGCGCAGTGCGCATCGTGGAAGGCGGTAGCGGAGAAAAGTCCGATGCCGCCAAAGCGGTCTGGCTTCAAAATGGTTTCAACAATCAACACTGAAATATCTCCAAAAGTGACTAACATCCAGCAAGCTAACTGACCTAAGTCCCGCAAATCTCCTGCAAGAATTGGCAGGGTCGTTTAATCGCGCCTCCACCACAAGTTCGATTTTTCTTCGATCTCTGCATTGTTTTCGGTGCTGCTACTATCGGATCGAAATCTCAGCGAACTGAGCGAGCGTCGGTGGCGTAGTTGGGAGGATCTATGCCCTGCTCTCAGAGGTTTCGGCGACTCTGCCTAAAAAAATAGGAAGGGATTGCTGGCCGGCTTTCCGCAGAGGCGCTGGATGCTGATATCAAGAGCTATAACCAGGACACTGGCTTTGGCGGCAACGTCGGCGTAGCACTGGCTCAGCTGCGGAAGTCGGTCGGCGTAAAAGCGACGGCGATCGCACCCGGTATCCCGACCATTGCTGATCCCGAAGATACGGCACTGACAGACTCGAGGCGAATCGACGACGCCGCAGCACGGCGTTGGCCAGAGGAGCTGCGGAAGGCCACGACCAGGATGTGCATCTGGGGTTGATGGACCAACCAGAACCGTCGTCATCAGTTGGCACCAGTTCAGTCGACTGGGGTTTCAATGGGACGCAGGAAGCAGCCTCTTTACTCCGAGGATGCTTCCTTTATTTCGGGGCTTGAGGAGGGCCTTACGAAGGGCAATGCCGCTAAACGTACGGTCAAGAACACCGTAGGTTTCTCTTCGCAGCTTTGGCGGCCGGCTCTTCAATAACAAGAGGCGATGGCCGTTCGGTTGAACGAGGAGTCGCTGAGCGATGATGCGCGCAAGTTCATCGGGACGGGTAGCGCTCATCTGCACCGCCCATAAGGTCGCCAAGCTCGTAAGAGTCGCTGGAGCAAGCTATCGTCCATTAACGAGCCCGATACCAGAGCTATCTGGACGGGCTCCTAGCGTCGGGAGTGTCCGTCGGCGCCATTCGTTGTTCATGGATGAGCCGAACGTCATTGGGACCTCCCGGCCCCACGATGGCGAAGTAGCGCTCGCCGCGAATGTCGTATTGTTTTACCGGCTGCGTCGCGTCGGGCAACAGGCCCCAGCGGCCGAGCTTCGAGAGCATCGTGGCCGAGGCGGGTTGGGTGCCGTGCGAAAAATCCTCGGGAACGGCGAATGATGCAGCATAAACCTCGCGGGCCGCCGGAGATGTCGTCGCGGCCCTGGCGGACGACGGAGCGGCTTGCTCCATCGACCGTCCAAGCAACGCTGGCGAGGCTCGATTCGCAGGCCGCGCGCTGGGCTGCGGAACGTTTTCCGGCCGAGATCCGAGACGAATGCCAGTGCCTGGCGGATTGAGCGGGGTGGTTCGCCTCATCTCCGCCGCGGGCACGAACAGCGCGGTGTAGCGGTCATTGTGAACCACGAAACGGGTGGGGCGGCTGTCCTGGCTCGGCGGGACGCTGCTACTGTCAAGGGCAGCAGGCGCGTGCGGGTCGTCGTGCCGCGAGTTAAAGGAACGAACGGCCTCTCCTAAATCCAGGGCTTGGTGATGGCGCGCGGTCGGCTCGCGAGAGGACGATGGGCCGGCGTCTTCCATCATCGCCCACAGCTGATCCTGAACGTAGTCTTCCGCGGGAAGGACGAACGGCGAACCGACCGCTGGCCCGAAAGGCGACGGTGCGCCGGCGTCTTCCATCAGCACACGAGCGACTGAATTGCCGGACTCGCTCAGCTGGCGCCCAATGGCATCCCCTTCCAGCTGATTTAGCGTCCTCTGCCTCTTCGCAGGCCTCAACTGCCCCGTGTAATCCTCACCCATGAGGACCTCGTGCCTTGAAAGGGGGGAGCTCCCGGTCAGTTCGGTCGGAGCCGGCTGGTAGCTATCGCTCCAGCTGAAGTGATGCACGGCTCCGGGATCCGGTGCCTGGTGATCGCGCGCGGTTGGCATGAGAGACGATGCTAGGATGGCTTCGCCCATCATCCCTCGCAGCGGATCCTGACCGTGATGTTCCGCAGTCAGCTCGTTCAGCCAACCTAAAGCTTCCTGCGGCGCGCTGTGCTGCGCAGCGGCGCCCCCGAGGCGTCTGGTAACTGCGTCTTCGGGGCGGGCCCTATGGTGCCCAAGTTCCAACACCTCGGTGAGTCTACGGTCCTCGTCAGACAAATGAGGATAGTAGTGATCTGAAGAAATAGGAACCCCTGCGACCGCACTGGTATCAAGCTGCGTCACCTCATCCAAGTACGGCTCAAACTCCGCTTGCTGCTGTTGCGGCTCCGCGGCGTTGTGAGCAGCGCGATTTTGGTTGAATGAGTTGATGCTGTTAAATGGGTCCATGTCCCCTCCGTTTGAGTCGGTTCGCAATCCCGAGCAGATAGTGTCGCTCACTGGTTCTCGCTCTACTAGGATCAGCTGTCGACAAGCTGACGCGCTTAGAGACCTAAGAGAGCCAAATTGGCCAGCCTGACTGACTGCGACACTCACCCGAGGGACGCGCCAAGGAATGCCGGATTGCATTTTTCGGAAGGACTGGCTGGGCTGAGTCGGAGCCGGCACGAACAGAGTCTATTTTGAGTAGCATCATGGGACCTACAAAATAGTCTCAAATAAAGTGTGTACTGAGCTGGGATGTGCTCTGATGATGCCGTCCGGATGGTGCCCGAACTGAGGCGGACCTCTTCGTTGAATGCATGCCTTGCCGAGAAGGTCTGGACTCTGGCCGCAGAGGATGAATCGGATCCCGCGATCTTGGCACGTGTCGCGGTGCGGACAGTGCAGGAATTTCTGCATGCGACCGATGTGAAGGTGGACGCGACGTGCGACATGTTAAATGTCGCCGGGAGCGGGCTCGAATTATTGCACTCGCAAGGCGTCATTCATCGAACGGCGAGTACCTGAAAATCGAGCGAAAGCGCTTTCCGGCCTTCAAGGCCAGCAGGGCAGTGCATGCGACTAAACCGTGACGAAGATTGGAAATTGATCAAATCGCCGTCTGAGGTTACCTAAGAGGGGGCAGCCAGATCGGTTCAGGAGCGATGCTGTAACTGCAAGCGGTCTCGCGGACGCTGCTGAGCAGACCTGACCAGCGGCAGCATCTCGGGCACGCGAGCACTCGACAGCACCAAGCGCACAGTTTGGTGATGCCGATCACGACTAGGCAACCCGCGTCAATTGGTTGCCCGGCGGCTCGAGGTCGACGGGCTTTGGCTGTGCTGCTTCCGTGTCAGCCCATTTTAGTAGCGTCAGTTCGGCTGAGAAGCCTGGCCCGAAGGCACCTAAGATACCGTATGATCCAGGCGCTTGCTCCTCATGCGCCAGCACGTGTTCCAGCACGAATAGCACAGTTGCGCTCGACATATTTCCATGAAGTCGAAGCGTCTCATAGCTGGAAAAAAAGCTCTCAGAGGACCTGCCAAGGCCCCGCTCACAAACTTCCAATACTTTTCTCCCGCCAGGGTGAAAGATAAAGCTCCTTATTTGGCCAGGAACGACGCCAGCCTCCGCGAGCAACGAGCTCATCGCACGTGGCATCAATTCGCTAATCATTGACGGAATGCGCTCGGAGACCACGACTTCAAATCCCGAGTCGCCAAAATGCCAGCCCATTAGAGAAGTCGAGTGCGGGTGAAGCAAACTCGTACTTCTCACGATATCCAGCTTGCCAGAGCCGCTTTCAGCTGGCCCGATTAATAACGCGGCAGCGCCATCTCCAAAGAGGCTTGAGGCGACAACGTTCTTTGGCGTGAGATCATTCGGTTGGAATGTAAGGGAAGTCAGCTCCACAGCAACGAGGAGAATGCGTTCGTTGGTTGTTCGGCAAAGGGCTCCTGCTAAACTAACTCCTGATGCTCCCCCAGCGCATCCGAGGCCAAAAATCGGCGTCCGTCCCACATCTGGTCGCAACCCGACCTTGAAGATCAGGTCCACGTCGAGACTAGGGGTCGCTATCCCTGTCGTCGAGACGAACAAAACCCGATCGACTTGCTCGGGCTTAACCCCAGCCCGGTCGAGGCAGAGCACCGTCGCTTTGCACGCGAGCTCCTTCGCCCAATCCAAATATATCTGGTTGGTCTCACTTATGCGATGCTCGCCGAGAAGCCATTCGGGCGTAACACAAAAGAACCGCTGATCGACTAGCGCATGATCGAATACGGTAAGATATCTCTTCAGCTTCTCCATTCTGGATACGAAGTGGTGACCCGCTAAAGCCTTGAGGTCGGTCTGAGAGAACCGAAACGGTGGCAAAGCCGTCCCAACAGCCAAAATTCTGGACATCAGTGCCTCTTGTCGTTCGACATGGATTCACACCAACAAGCACGCCCGCGACATCCAGCCGTTAGTTTTCACGTGGACCAAGCCGACGTTGATGTTCTGCCCAACGCGGGCAGTTCCTACGGGCAGCTCGTTGGAAAAGCCTGCGATTCCGGTTGAGCAAAAGCCAACGATCGGAGGGCCATGAGCACGCAATCGTACTCAGCGCTGCCAAGTGGGCAGAAAAGAAGACTTTATGTCCACGCCTGCTGCACAGCCCTGTTGGCCCTCGCTGCCGTTGACGAGCGGCAGCTGAGTCGCAAGGTCGCAGGCCTGATATTTATTGATGACGACCGCAGTAGCGCCTGTTGCGTACAGGAGGACGTCATTCCAGGCGTCACCGAGTGGGTCCTTAACGGGGCTACGGGTAACAATTTTGCGTTCACCCTGAACGCCCGGCAGAATGAGTTTAGCGTTAGAGCCCTCGGGACTGGCGCAGTGCCGTTCATCGCGATTCCAAACACCGAGTTGGCGATCTGCCAGCGGAAGCCGATTTCACCGCCGACCGGTCTTCCTGTTGGACCAGGATACGTCAGGGCAGGAGATGGCGCACGGACCACATCTGCGGCGTTGACTAATTCCCAACATCGACGGCCATCGCCGCGATTGAGACCGATATCAGAACCGCTTCGCTCGCAGAGCGGCGCGGCCGGACTGGCGACAGTTGCGACCAGCAAGACGATGACTATCATGCCCAGGAGCAGCCGTTTCATTCTTCTCGACCCAATCCGAGGTCAACGTTCTTGAGAGGTTCACAGACGCGGATGCATGCCATGTGGCTGTCTTCTTGATCAACTGATCAGGTTGGTAGGTGACTGGAAATAATGTGTCCGCCTCTGCGAATGAATGGCTCGTGTTCTTCTGTGCGAACTCATATGAGTTCGTCGCGGCCAAGCCGTGTTGCCATCGTCGATAGGCCTGTCAGGCATCGGATACACTGACGGGATTTCGCGTAGCTGACATGTCGGAGGAAATCGGCTCGGGTCGTCGCCAAGTATTTAGGCGATGCCCGCCACGAGCCGTGAGCCTTTCAGGAACCAGTTATCCGCAACGCCGCCGGAACAGGTGCCTAGGCCGCAAGGGCTCACAGTAAAGGCATTCCCATCCATGCTTGGGCGCACCCGGGGACAGTGATTGTTTTGCTTATTGGAGCTCAATTAATTGAGTCGGCTCTTTAAAGGCCGACATTCGGGTTCCGCCGGCTTGACGCGTCATGGGTTGCGAGGTGAATCCACTCGTCTAGTTCCGAGCGTCACTGCGGAGAAGCTGCCGATAACCGTCATCTGCTATCCACTTTGCCCGAGCGAGATGGCTGTCAAAAGCGCGACGCGCCCGATCCCAGTCTTGAGCAGGGTCAACGTGAAGAACAACGCGCGCTACCTCGCGCCAATCTGCAGCCTCAGCATCAGCGTCAAGCAGCCGCCAGTATGTAGCCAAGTGCTCCTGGTCATAGACGGTCAGGCTCGCACCCGATGGTGCAATGTCATCGACGGTCAAATCGAGCAGCGGTTCCTGCACTGAAAGGTCTCCATGGGCAGCTTTAGGGGCGCGACGAAGGGATCGTCGCGAGCTTGGTGCGCAGTCGCAGTATCCTCCGATTGTGGAATAGTTTTGGTGATGCCACATCAGGTGATGCGCTTTACAACGACATCTGAAATGCTTCACTGTTACACCCTTATTGTCACTGTACTGAATGGCCGACTTGGCATGCCATCGATCATGAGCTTGGGATACGTGTGATGATTCTCGAGGCTGGGGAAATCAACGAAAAGCGGAGTGATAACCCGGCAGAAATGATCGTCGCAACATTGCCGAGAACAGCATGCGGTATATTTGGTTGATGGAAGACTGGTGGGCGATCGTAAAGCCAACCCGATACTTGCGGGCAGTGCCGAGAGGTTCGCGAGCGCGAGTGTCGTGAAGCCTCAAATTCGCCGCTGACAAGTCGGAGGAAGATCAACAGGCAAAGACGCATCAAAAGTCTCGCCGAGCGAGTGAGTTCGGATCTCGATCGGAAAACGCTCCGCAGCCCAGCGCGCTGTCGGGGAAACAGGCCTCCCCAGCACTGCCTTCACGCAGGATGGAGCAAGCCGCGCCTGCGTCCGACAGGGCTGAGGCAGTATCCCCAGCGGCGGCGTTAGGCGGACAGAGTGGGGTGCTCTGCGCGTTCCAGCCGATCGTGATCACCCATTCCAGGCCATCGTGATCACCCATTCCAGAGCATCGTGATCACCATTTCCAGTCGATCGTGATCGCTATTTCCAGCGATCGCGATCGGGAGCAACCAGGAGGCGCGCACCGCTGACAGTCTGCAACCCGGGTAGCTTGGTCTTTTGCCTAATCGCAGAGGATCGAGATGCCGACCGAGAGACTGTCCATGCGCCACATTCGTGAAGTTCTACGCCTGCACTACAGCGTCGGCATGTCGCAACGCGCCGTTGCCCGCAGCCTGGGCCTGGCCCAAGGCACGGTCTGCAAGTACCTCAATCGAACTCGCCGCGCCGGCCTGACCTGGCCGTTGCCGCCGGAGCTGGATGACGACGTCCGGCTCGAGAACCGCCTGTTTCCGCCGCCTTCCGATCGGCTCAGCGACGAGCGGCCGCATCCGGACTGGGCGCTCGTGCATCGCGAGCTGCGGCGCGCCCGAACGCCACGCTGATGCTGTTGTGGGAGGAGTATTGCGACGCAAACTCCGACAGCTTCAGCTATGCGTGGTTCTGCGAACGCTACAAGGAGTGGGCCGGCCGCCTCAAGCCGACCCTGCGCCAGGTCCATATCGCCGGTGAGAAGCTCTTCGTCGACTATTCCGGTCACACCATGGAGGTGGTTGACGGGCTCAGCGGCGAGGTGCGCAGCACGCAGATCTTCGTCGCCGTGCTCGGCGCCTCGAACTACACCTACGCCGAAGCCAGCCTCACCCAGAGCCTGCCGGACTGGATCACCTCGCACGTTCGGGCCTTTGCCTATTTCGGTGGCACGACGCGGCAGACGGTGAGCGATAATCTGAAGGCTGGCATTACCCGGGCCTGCTTTCACGAGCCGATGGTCAAACGGACCTATGCCGATCTCGCCCGCCATTACCGCACCGCCATCGTCCCGGCGCGACCGTATCGTCCGCGCGACAAAGCCAAGGTCGAAGTCGGGGTCCAAATCGTCGGGCGATGGATTCTGGCACGCTTGCGCAACCGCAGCTTCTTCTCGCTCGCCGCCCTCAACGAGGCAATTTACGCGCTCCTTGTCGAGCTGAACGATCGACCTCTCCGGAGCTGGCGGCGAAGTCGGCGCGAACTGTTCGAGGAGCTCGATCATCCGGCGCTTACCCCCTTGCCGGATGAACCGTACGAGTATGCCGAGTGGAAGCGCTGCCGGGTCAACCTCGACTATCACGTCGAGATCGCCAAGCATTACTACAGCGTCCCTCACAACCTCTTGCATCAGGAGGTTGAGGCTCGCATTACCCAAAAGACCGTCGAGATCTTCCTGCGCGGCAAGCGGGTGGCGTCGCATCTGCGCAGCACGCTGGCGCATCGCCCGACGACGATTTCCGAGCATATGCCGAGCTCGCATCGCCGCTATCGTGACTGGCCCATGAGCGTATTCGTTCCGAAGCCGCCAAGGTCGGCCTCGACGCCGACACCCTGATCGACGTCATCCTGCGGTCGCGACCACATCCGGAACAGGGTTTCCGCTCCGCATCGGCATTCTCGGGCTGGTCAAGCGCTATGGCCAGGAGCGCGTCGACGCCGCCTGCGCCCGTGCCCTTCTGCTCAACGCCCGTTCGGACAAATCGGTCGCCGCCATCCTCAAGAATGGCACTGACAGAACCGCTCCGTCCGCCGAGGAGGCGCCCATCCTCTTCCACACCAACATCCGTGGCCGCAGTTACTACAATTGACCAGGAGAGATCAGCATGCTCATTCACCCCACCATCGATCGCTTGCGCGCCCTCGCCCTCGCCGCCATGGCCGATACCCTCGCCGAACTACAGAACAATCCCGAGGCGGCCGAGATGCCGCACGCCGATTGGCTCGGCCTCCTCGTCGATCGCGAGGTCACCGCTCGCGACAACCGCCGCCTCACGCGCCGCTTAACCAGTGCCAAGCTTCGTCAAGCCGCCGCCATCGAGAACGTCGACTATCGCACCGCTCGCGGCCTTGACCGTTCGCTCTTCCAAACCCTCGCCACCTGCCAATGGATCCGTGATGCCAACCACCTGGTCATTGTCGGCCCAACCGGCACCGGCAAGTCCTGGCTTGCCTGTGCGCTCGGCAACAAAGCTTGCCGCGACGGCTTTTCCGTCCTCTACAAGCGAACATCGCGCCTGTTCGCCGATCTCGCCCAGGCGCGCGGCGAGGGCCGTCTGGCGCGCCTGATCGCCGCGCTCGAGCGCGTCAATCTCCTCATCCTCGACGACTGGGGACCTGAACCGCTCACCGCCGACCAGCGTCGTGATCTGCTTGAGATCGTCGATGATCGCTACGACAAGGGATCCTTGTTGATCACAAGTCAGGTCCCCGTGTCGCAATGGCATGACGTCGGCGATGCGATATTGGACCGCATCATTCACAATGCTCACCGCATCGACCTCAAAGGCGACAGTCTACGGCGTCAGGCTGGCGAAAAGAAAAAACCGTGAGCACCTCGCGCACGATCGCCCCGCCGGCCCACAGGCCCCCCCTCCCGCGCGCGTCGCTCCGTCGCTCGTGGGGGCACTCCGCGCCGCGCACGGGGCCCTCCCATGGACCGCCGGAACGATCTTCGAACCAACCCGCCAGCCTTGACGAAGGGCCATTTCCAGCATCACATAAACCCGTCAGCCGTGTTCGCCTCCGCACCTGATCGCGATCACTGGAATCCGTGATCACCATCGCCTGGAACACCTGATCACCATCCCTGGAATGCGCAGACGCCTCCTTAGTCCGGGAGACGGTCACGCTTCCGGCTGTTCGTTTCAGCTTGAACGAAATCCCGCGCGGCTTGCCGCGCGAGCAATCGCACCACGTTGATAAGGCGAGAATCAGGCTTGGACATGGCGAGAACGCAGCCGGGGCTTCGGGCGCCTCATCCACAACCACGCGAAGCTTTTCGGCTCTCGTTCCTTTCGGTCGCGCCACCACTGCGTCCTTGCCGTTGCGGCGATTGCTCCGCCTCGAGACGAAGATGACGAATTGCAGCCGTTAGACAAGAGAAAACGTCTTGTAATATCAATGCATTGCATCGCACCCGCGCGCTGATCCGAAATCAGAGGCGCAGCAGAGCGAGACGTCGCAAAGTCGGCCGCAGGAAAAACATCTTCGTGATGACCAGTCCAAAACGCCATCTGGGTGGTCGCGACGTCGCACATAGTCTCCGACCTCTTATCATCGCCGTACTCTCGCCGTCACAAGCGAGCCGGGGCCTTGCCGCGAGCCGAATATTCGGATATATAACCGGATATAATATGGAGGCGATCAGTGAGCAAGAGCGCACAGAAAAGGGCGATCGAAAATTACCGATCCCGGCTGACGAAGCGCGGCATTGTGCGGTTCGAACTCCAAGCCCTCGAGGCCGATCGCGACCTCATCAGAGCGCTTGCGCGCAAGCTGACTGAGGAAGGGCCGGAAGCTGGTAATCTCCGCCGCACGGTTCAACAGGCCGTCTCACCCTCCAAGCCCGGTGGCATCTTGAACGCATTGCGTCGCTCGCCACTGGTCGGTGCCGATCTCGACCTGACGCGCCCGCGCGAAGAAGGGCGCAAGGTCGATCTGTGACGCGCTATCTTCTCGACACCAACATCATCAGTAACGTCGTCAAGCCGCAGCCGTCCGAGTCACTGTTGGCCTGGATGGCAGCACAGCGAGACGAGGATCTATTCATCGCATCACTAACGATCGCGGAAATCCGGCGCGGGATCCTTGAAAAGCCGCGCGGGAAGAAGCGGGACGCTCTCGATGCATGGTTCTCCGGTCCGGAGGGACCCCAGGCCTTGTTCGCGGGCCGCATTCTGCCATTCGATGAGAAGGCCGGGCTCATCTGGGCGCGCCTGATGGCGGAGGGCAAAATCGCCGGACAGCCGCGCAGCGGGCTCGACATGATCATCGCAGCGGTTGCGGCAGCCAACGAATGTACCGTCGTAACGGACAACGAGAGAGATTTCACCGGAGCTAAGATCATAAATCCGATGCGCGGACGCACGTCGTGAGTGGCTTACGGTCCATCGACCTGCGGCTCACTGACGACCGCAAAGACTTTGTCTGATCTCCTGGCCTCGGTTTGATTTTTCCGACGCCGGCTTTGCCGATCTCCTTGTCTCCGAGTTGAAGGTCAACATCGGCGATCCCAAATCGGCGGCGCACGGCGGCTCCAAGAGCAAACGCCTGCGCTACTTCGTCCAGAGCTGCGGCTTAAGGTTCGTTTCCGAATAACCTTCATGAAGGCAAGCGCGCTAGGTCTACGGACCCAACAACTCGATTCTCGACAACTGTCATGTTCGGGTCAGCTTCGCGACCAACGACGAAAGGACCGCGAAGCGGGTGTCCGATGCATTGGGCATGGCGACCGAGATGAAGGCGATGAAGAACTATGCGGGCAGTCGGCTGGCCCCTTGGCTCGGTCACCTCATGGTGTCTCGGTCAGAGACCGCCCGTCCGCTGCTCACCCCCGGCGAGATAATGCAGCTCCCGCCATCAGATGAGATCGTCATGATGTCGGGCCTCCATCCGATCCGCGCCAAAAAGGCGCGCTATTACGAGGACCGACGTTTCCAGGAGCGCATCCTGGCGCCTCCGGCGCTGACGAAGCCCAGCGACTGCCGCCCGGACGACTGGAGTAAGCGGCCCCTACCGCCGCGCCCAACCGTACCGCCGACGTCGACCGACGACACGAACGACGCAGAGGATCCGAAGACGGCCGACCGCCGGCAGCAGCCGGAGCTGGTTCGTGACGCCGTGGAGAGGAGAGAGCCCCTCGATAACGAGTTCGCCTCGGATTTTGCGGACGAACTCGAGGAAGATGCCCCGAGGATCGGGCGCCTCAACGACATGATGCAGGGCGTCGCGCGCCAGGCGTCGCTCGATCAGGGCGACGATCTCGGACTGTGAGGCAGGCATGACCACGCCAAAGAAGAAATCCCAGATGTCGGTCTATCTCGATCCTGATGTCATGAAGGCGCTCTCGGCCTACGCGGCCCGCAGAGAGCAATCGCTATCGCTCATCGCAGAGGCCGCGATCGCGTCCTTCCTGTCGCCCGACGCCGACGAGCGGCGGGAGGCCGCTATTGCCAAGCGCCTCGATCAGATCGACCGCCGGATCGCTCGCCTCGAGCGGGATGTCGGGATTTCGGTCGAGACCATCGCACTCTTCATCCGGTTCTGGCTCACGACGACACCGCCACTCCCCGAGCCGGCCGCAAAGGCCGCGCGGGCACAAGCGGGAGCGCGCTATGATAACTTCGTCGCGGCATTGGGCCGGCGGCTAAGCCATGGGCCCAAGCTGAGGCAGGAAATCCTGGATGACGTAGATGGCGTTCAATCTTCCGTCGGCCTAGACCAAGCGGGCTCCGAGGTTAGTTAGTCGTCCATTCTTTACAGCTCTGAGCACCGCAGCTCGGGGGAACGCACAGGACATTCACCGTTCAGCTGTCGCTGCCGCTAACATCCCTGCCGGTTAAGGCTGGACGGCGTTCTCAACGTCGAACCAAGCATCGGGCCGAGGCTCGTCAGCTTCTCGAAAGCTAGCGCACCATTATGAGATCTCCGGACAATAAACCAACGCAAGGCCTTCGAAGCGGTGCTCTTGACTAGGCCGGAAAATTGCAAAGGGGGGCCGATTTTGACAGGCTGTTGTTTTCGAGCCTCGTCAATCAGCTTGTCGAGCTGAACCCTCCGCAGCCCGCGCGCCGGATCCGAGCTTAGCTTGGAGGTTGAGAAACCTCTATGTCCTCCACGGCGCGGCATAGATGCTTGTGCCTATTCAGAAAAACGGGACAGCAGATTTCATACCAGAGCGAACACATTGTCGCCCGCATCGGAGATGGACTTTGATGAACACTAGCGGACTTGGCGGTCGGGCGCTTCCCAAACGGTCTGCAAGCATTCGCAATCAAAGTTCGAGCAAGTTAGCTTAGTCCCTCCCTGCGCGATGAGGGCTGCCATGCCCAGCACGATTTTCTTGATTCTCCGTAGTCCGACCGACCAGCACACCATTGTTCTCTGGCATGTCTATGACCATCGGGCCGCTCGCTTCGGGCGGCAGCCTTGTTCGAACATCCGCGAAAACTCCTGTCCGGCCGCTATTCACGCGGCTGAACAGCAAATTTATCGAAGTGCCAGTTGGTGCAGGAAACGCTTGGCGTGCTGGCGAGCACTGGCAGTTTTTAAGGCGCACCGATCCGCAGCTCGTGCTCCAGTGCCCACTCGAATGATTCCGTCGTCATCGACCACGAACCCGTCGCGGTCCTCTGCCTTGGCTATTTCGATTCCGATCTGCATCGCGATCTCCTCTCATCCTGCCTGGCGGGGAAAGGGGTTAGCAGGCTCCATTCGGTGACTCACAAACCAGCTTTTCTGGTGGCGCGAAGCGCGCGATTCGTGTCCAAGTTCTGACTCGGGACAAAGTCTGTCAGGTTCAAAACACCGGCTGCGTTTGGGGCGCCTTGGAGTTTTCAAAGCGTAGTCAGGCGCTTGATGCGTGCTGACTGAGCTGGCACGCCTGTTGCTATTGGGATGCAGAACACGGAGTGAGGGCTGAGCGCACACCAGATGCGCAAAACGAGTGATGCTCTCCTTCTCTTGAACCCGTGTGCTCCGTTTCTGAGAGAGACAGGCTAGCACACGAAATCGCGCAACGAGTGGCAATGGTTTTGGAGAGCAACATGGTGCTGCACATGGAGTCCCAAGCTCCCCCGATCAAGGTGGAGAACTGGCTGCGAGGCGAGCCCCTCACGAGCTTCCAGCCCGGGAAGGTGTACATCGTCGAATTTTGGGCAACTTGGTGCGGACCATGTGCGGCAGTGATGCCTCATCTAGCAGAGCTGCAAGAGAAATACAAAGACAGCGGACTTGAGGTGCTCGGCGTCGCAGCTTACGAAGAAGCTGCAACGGCGGACGAGGCCCGAACAAGCCTGGACGCGTGGTTGACCGACAAGTTCTCGAACCTGAACTATCGGATCGGGTTCGACTCCACAGGCGAAATGAACAAGCGTTGGATGGAATCCAGCTTTTCTGTCGGGATTCCTACCTCGTTCGTCGTTGACCGTGACGGCCACATCGCCTTTATCGGTCCTCCGATGCAGCTCGATGGCGTCTTGCCGAAAGTTCTTAACGGCAGCTGGCGGACCAGCGATGAAGCTAAAGCCGCCGACACAGAGCGGATCGAAACCGGACGACGCGAAATGGACGAAATGACGCGCGGGCGGGCGTTGACTAAGCCGATTCTCGCCGCGATGAAGGCGGAGGATTGGGCAAAGGCGGTTTCGGCGGTCGAAGAGGCCCTCGCGGTGATGCCGGACTACCTCGCCTTCCGCGGGCGCCATGCGGATCTGTTGCTTCATAAGCTGCGCAACATGCAGACCGGCTTGCCGGTTATGAGGCAATTCGCTCGCGACGCGATCGACAAAAACAATGAGGCGTGGATGGAACAGGCGCTGCGTCAACTCTTCAATCCGGCGAATGACAACTCCCACTTCCCGTCTGCCGAGCGCCTTGCGATGGGCAAAGAGTTGTCCGAACACATTCTTGCGCTGAATCCGCCGCACCGGGACGGTGGCCTCAAGTGGCTGTCTTATGGGGCGGTCGCGCAGTATTATTATGAGAGCGGCAACAAGGATCGCGCAATCGAATTGGTCGAGGTGGCATTGAACTCGCTAAGCGGTCCTGAGCCTATCCCCGACAAACTGAAACAGCACGTCACGCCGCCGTTGGTGCAAGCGCTGGCCAACTACAAGGGTGAGAAGGCTTGCTATGAGAGTGTTTGTGCAACTCCGCAGGGAGCTCAGTGATGGCCCTGTAACTTGCTCACTTGGGGTTTTTAATAAACACCAGGCGAACTACGCGCAGGCTCGACAGAACCTGATCGATCACATTTCACGCTACAGTCACACTAAGGGCCTCGATTCCGTGTGGTTCATCCAAGCAACGTCGACAGCTGTGGCGTTACCCGGAATCCCATGACTCAACATCTTGCTAGCTGTCGCGAGCACAATCTCGCGGAGCAGTCCTGGCTGCCATCCGTGGCGTGGGTTGAGGGCCGGTTTATTGCCGTGCATGCCAAACGAACAGATTCTAGATTCGTGACTTGATCTGATACTCCTACATCTGGTTGAGCTAAACTGTCGACGTCAAATTAGGTTCATACCCTGCTCGCCCTACCTGCGACATCGCATAAGCGGCACTAGCGAACATTCAACAGCGCCGGTAGGTTTGTCACCTTGGCTGGTCGTCCGAGTATTTGGATGCCGCGGGTTGCGTTTGCACAAACAAGCCAAGTCTGGGAAACAACATGGCCACTGGGGGGGGACGCCTGCATGGGAAAAACTCGAAATCGGCCAATAAAGCAGCACTGCGTGCCACAGTGCTACCTGCGCCAGTTCGCCAATATGCATGGTAAGGCTCACGAAGGCTCACCACGTATCGGTCTTCGACCGCAAGAAGGCGCAGAGCTACAAGAACAACACCCAGGATGTGGCATGCCAGAACTACTTCAATCGCATCCCGCTCGACGGCATGGATCCGGATGCGCTCGAAGCAGCCATGTCGGAGTTCGAGACCAAGTTGGCCGATGCCTAGGGCGGTATCAATGAGGTGCGCAACCTAGAGAACGAAGACGATCGCGCGCACCTCCTCACGCTCATTGGGCTCACGGCCTTGCGAAATCCAGATGTGCGTAAGAACATCCGCGACATTGCAATCGACGTCGGCAGGATGAACATTGCCGCGCGCCTCCAGAACGAACTGACATACAACGCGAGCGTCCAAGAAGCCAAGGCTCAAGGTGGCTTGCCGGACGACTGCAACGTCACCCATAAGGAAATGAAAGCGGCTTTTGACGATGGCTGCTTCAAGATCGTCCTCGACAATAACGCGCTGATTAGCACAGCGAACCCGCTGCGCGTCTCGACTGCCTGTACCACCTTCCGCGGGATGCACGATCATCTTGACGCTCCCCGAGCGAATGCAGGCGTAATCACCCCAGGCAGCCCGTCGATACCACAAGCCAAGCATCGGCAGGGGAGGCGCATGGGCTGGTCATTGCGTTTGCCAGCATAGGATAATTGGACGCCCCGCAGGGGCTTGAAGCTTACGCAGCGTCAGGTTGTATATTGCCAACCTTCGTGATGTGTAAGGGAGCAAAACGGCCGGTACTGGTAACCAGCGCTGGTGATGGACGACGAGACGCACCGCATATGATGCTCAGCTGCGCCACCGAGTTCGGTCCGCTGATCGTCTTCTATGCTGTGAATGCGAAATTTCAGTTGATGGCGGACGCTCAATTCTCAAGGGTGGGAGCGCACCTGACCTACCTGGATTGGTGGCCGCCGAATCCAACCGTTAGTCTATGCTGGTCCTTCAGGACTTGCAGATTTAGGAGAGATCAGGAGAGACGAGAATGGCTAAACGCGCACGCATTCGCTACGTCAACAAGACGGACAGAAAGAACCCTCACGAAAGAATCACACATGTTGGGGAGCTAACCCCGACGGGACGCCATCGACGCGAAGCGTCGGCGGTCGATATCGTGCGCCGTCATGGTGATCTGCTCGATGAAGCCATCGTCCGCCGCGAGTTCGAAGGCAGCATTTGTCGCTGTACCGGCTAGCACAACATCATCAAGGCGGTGCTGGATGCGGCCGGCCGCATGAAGGTTTCGCAGGCCGCCGAATAAGCAGCGCGGCTCCGCAATCGAGAGCTTTCAAAACGTAAGTGCGCAAATAAAGTTTGCTCGGGAAGACAGACATGGGTCTGGATGGGATTGGCGCCAGCGTTGTGCGCAAGGAAGGCAAGCGGTTCATTACTGGCAGGGGCCGGTTCGTGGACGACATCAAATTGCCAGGCATGACCTATGCCCATTTCATCCGCAGCCCGCATGCACACGGCAAGGTAAAGAACATCGATGCCTCCGCCGCGCTGGGGATGCCTGGCGTGGTCGCGGTGCTCAATGGCAAGCAGATCGTCGACGACAAGGTCGGCAACCTGATCTGCGACTGGGCTATCACCTTCAAGGATGGCAGCCCGATGAAGTTGGACGCATGGCCGGCGATGGCGCCGGAAACCGTGCGCTTCGTCGGACAGGCAGTTGCGGTCGTGATCGCCGAAAGCAAGAATCTAGCGCGCGATGCGGCGGAGGCTGTGGTCGTCGACTACGAAGAGTTGGCGGCGGTTGCCGACGTGCACGCCGCGATCAAGGCCGGCGCGCCGCAACTTCACCCTGAAGCTCCCGGTAACCAGATCTATGACTGGGTCATCGGCGATGAAACCGCCGTGAACGGCGCCTTCGCCAAGGCCGTGAACGTGGTGAAGATGGATGGCACCAACAACCGCCTCGCGCCCAATCCGATGGAGCCGCGCTCGGCGATCGCCGACTATGACGCGGCCGAGGAGCACTACACGCTCTACACGACATCGCAGAACCCGCACGTCGCCCGCCTCGTGCTGTCGGCGTTCTACAACATCGCGCCCGAGCACAAGCTGCGCGTGATCGCGCCCGACGTCGGCGGCGGCTTCGGCTCCAAGATCTACATCTATCCGGAAGAGATGGTGGCGCTGTGGGCCTCGAAGAAGGTGGGTCGCCCGGTGAAGTGGACCGGACACCGTTCGGAAGCCTTCCTCACCGACGCGCATGGTCGCGACCACGTCTCGAAGGCGGAGATGGCGTTCGACAAGGACAACAAGATCCTTGGCCTCCGGGTGAAGACCCACGCCAATTTCGGCGCCTACATGTCGCTGTTCTCCTCGGCAGTGCCGACCTATCTCTACGCGACGCTGCTGTCGGGCCAGTACGTGATCCCGGCGATCTATGCCGAGGTGATCGGCGTCTACACCAACACGACGCCGGTCGACGCCTATCGCGGTGCCGGCCGTCCCGAGGCGAGCTATCTGATCGAACGGATGATGGAGACCGCGGCGCGGCAGTTGAAGGTCGATCCGGCCGAGCTGCGCAAGAAGAACTTCATCACCACGTTCCCGTATCAGACGCCTGTCATCATGGCGTATGACATCGGCGACTTCCACGCCTCGATCGATGCCGCGATGAAGGCGATCGACTATGCCGGCTTCCCGGCCCGCAAGGCCAAGGCAAAAGCCGATGGCAAGCTGCGCGGCATCGGCGTCTCCTGCTACATCGAGGCCTGCGGCATCGCCCCGTCGAAGGCGGTCGGCAGCTTAGGGGCCGGCGTCGGCCTGTGGGAATCGGCTGAGATCCGCGTCAACCCGGTCGGCACCATCGAGGTGCTTACCGGTTCGCACAGCCACGGCCAGGGCCATGAGACGACGTTCTGCCAGATCATCGCCGAGCGGCTCGGCGTGCCGATCAGCCAGGTCTCGATCGTCCATGGCGACACCGACAAGGTGCAGTTCGGCATGGGCACCTACGGCTCGCGCTCGGCGGCTGTCGGTCTCAAGGCGATGGAGAAGATGGAGGCCAAGGCCAAGAAGATCGCCGCGCATGCGCTGGAGGCTTCGGAGGCCGACATCGTCATCGAGAACGGCGAGTTCAAGGTCACCGGCACCGACAAGTCGGTCGCGCTGCCGATGGTCGCGCTCGTCGCCTATACCACGCACAATACTTCGTGGCGGCCGACGACTTCGGCCGCCTCATCGACCCATGGTCGTCGAGGGCCAGGTCCATGGCGGCCTTGCCCAGGGGCATCGGGCAGGCCCTGCTCGAGCAGGCGGTCGAAAGCCCCAAAAGTCGTCGAATTACCGGCCGGTCTCGAAATCAACATGTATGCGTGCGCCGTTCGCAAGGAGGTAACCAGAAAGCTGGGAGCGTGAAGGCAGATCCTATCCTTGCGGTCAACGATCGGAGTGAGCACCACCCTCGTAAACAACACCACACCTTAGGCAATCTCAAGGAGGAGACAAGATGTCGATCACGATGACTCATAACGCCAAGTCTGCCGCTGAGGACCGTACTCAGCCGTTGGGGAATTTCAAACTTGCAGCAGGAGTCACTCTGGCGGTGCTGGCGCTGATGGTGTTCTGGCGCATCTTTCAGCAGGTCTATGCTTGGAGTGCCGGCCTGGATTCGACTGAGCCCGCGTTCGATGCTGCCTGGATGACGTTGCTGAAGGTTGAGCTTAGCGTCATCCCTTTGCTCTGGGTGGTGACTTGGGCGTATCTATGGTTCACGCGAGACCGCAATCTTGGCGCGCTCAAACCGCGGGAAGAGCTCCGGCGTTACTTCAATCTGGTCCTGTTCATCTTCGTCTATGCCTTTTGCGTCTGGTTCGCTACCAGCTTCTTTGCCGAACAGGACGCCTCATGGCATCAGGTTGTGGTCCGGGATACAAGCTTCACGCCGAGCCACATCGTGCTGTTCTACGGCACCATGCCACTCTACGTGCTGTTTGGCGTGGGATCATTTCTGTACGCGATGACGAGGCTGCCGAAGTTCGCAACGCAGATCTCAATCCCATTCGTGCTCGTGGTTGTAGGTCCGTTTCTAATATTGCCGAACTTAGGCTACAACGAGTGGGGCCATGCCTTCTTCCTGATGGAAGAGGTGTTCTCCTATCCCTTGCACTGGGGTTTTGTCGTGATGGGCTGGAGTGTGCTGGCCTTGGGTGGGCTCCTGATCCAGATCGCGATGCACATGCTTGAAGTGATCGGGCGGCTTTCCCAAGAGGACGAAGTTTCGGTCGCCACCCAGCGCTGAAACCGCTTATGAACCATTAATCGCTGACAGCCCAGCATGTGCAAAGCATGCCGTCTTGTAATCATGTCGGGCGTCGGCTTCCAGGAAGGTCGATCTCAACTCGGTAAAAGAATTAGGAGGAAGCCATGCAAGGAGGAACGCCTGTGAGACTGTATGGGCTCGAATGGCCTAAAGAGTCAGCAAGAATCTCAAGAGTGTTTGACCTTCTCGTCGCCGCCATCCTTTTTCTGGCCATCTCCGGCGCATTCCACCTGCATTGCATGCTGACCGCAGGGGACTGGGATATGTGGATCGATTGGAAAGACAGACAGTGGTGGGTCACCCTGACTCCAATTATGGCCATAACATTCCCTGCAGCTTTGCAGTATGTGTTTTGGACGAAATTTAGACTTCCAATCGCCGCTACATTTGCGGTCGTTTGTCTCCTGTTCGGTCAGTGGATAAATCGATATTTCGGTTTCCACCTGTGGTCGTACTTTCCGATGAGCGAGGTCATTCCAGCGCTGCTGATACCTGGCGCACTAGTCCTCGATGTCGCTCTTTTGCTGACCGGGAATTTTTTGTTCACGGCGATGTCCGGCGCCTTTGCGTTCGCACTGCTTTTCTACCCGACTAACTGGTTTTGGCTGGCGCCATATCGGCTACCCGTAGAAGTGATGGGGCAGCTTGTTTCCGTGGGCGATTACATCAGCTATGCCTTCACCCGCACCGCCCTGCCTGAGTATATCCGGCTGATAGAGCGGGGCACGCTTCGAACTTTTGGTGGCCACTCAGCCATTATCGCGTCCTTTTTCTCGGCATTCGTATCCATACTGATGTATTTGGCGTGGTGGCATATCGGAATGCTCCTCGCTCGCGTGGTAACGACGCCAAACACCCTGAAAAATTTCATGGGGCTCACCGATAAGGATGAGCCAGCTGAGACAGCCCAAAAAGCCGTGGACGGTACCAGCCTGCAAGGGCGCTTCGTCGCAGCCGAATGATCCTGCTGGAACTGTGGAGGACTCCAAATGAGAACATTCTGTTTCCGCAAAGGCTCATGCGTGCGTGTAGTCTTATCGGCAGCGGCGGCGATCATGCAGATTGGAATACTGACCTTCGTCCCAGATGCTGCTCTGGCGCATGGTGAGCGCAATCAGGAGCCGTTTCTGCGGATGCGAACGGCTCATTTTTACGATGTGAAGTGGAGCACGAACGAAATTCCCGTGAACGGTGAAATCGTTGTCACCGGCAAGTTCCGACTCTTCCCGATCTGGCCAGTCAACCTACCCCTTCCCGAAGCGGCCTTTCTGGGAAACGGGACGCCGGGCCCGGTGCTAGCCCGAACCGAGAGCTACATTAATGGCGTCCCGGCAATTCAGTCCACCAAACTGGAGTTGAACCGGGACTATGAATTCAAAACAGTGCTCAAAGGACGAGTGCCAGGCCACCATCACGTCCATCCGATGATCAACGTGATGGGAGCCGGGCCGCTGCTCGGACCGGGAAACTGGCTGACGGTGACGGGGAACGAAAGCGACTTCAAGCTTTCAATCAAAACTCTCAGTGGCGAGACTATCGACAATCTCGAAACCTGGGGCCTTGGCAGGGTGTTCTTCTGGCATGGCTTGTGGGTTGCGATCGCCATCGTGTGGCTTGTCTGGTGGTTGCGCCGGCCGCTCCTGCTGCCACGTTTTCGCGCGTTGACGGAAAAAGGCGGCGATCGATCTCAGCTCGTTACCAGCACCGATCGCCTATTCGGGGCCGGTTTGCTCGTGGCGACGATTCTCATCGTATTCTTCGGCTTTCAGGCGACCGACACCGCTTATCCAAGGACGGTGCCGCTGCAAGGGTCCCGCGCAACCGTCGAGCCCCTACCGGAAGTGCCTGAGCAGGTCAAAGTTGCGGTCAACAAGTCAAACTATGACGTCCCTGGCCGCTCGCTTCGTATGAACGTGACACTGACGAACAATGGGAGCTCGTCAGCACAGCTTGGCGAGCTCTTAACTTCCAATCAGCGCTTCATCAACCATGAGGTTAGCCAGGCAATGGCGACGGTGGATCCGAATTACCCCAAGGAATTGCTTCCTCCGAATGGGCTAAAGGTGAGCGACAGCCGACCGCTCAAGCCGGGTGAAACGAAGACAGTCGATATCGAAGCGGCCGACGCGGCATGGGAGACGGAGCGCTTGAGTAGCCTGATCAACGATCCGGACAACACGTTGGGAGGACTGTTGTTCTTCTATGACGAGCACGGCAAGCGGACAATCTCAAACGTCAGCGGCCCCATGGTCCCTGTATTCACCGATCCCGACAACCGCACGGCTGAGAATCCGAAAGGAGGTGCGGGTTGAACATAGTAAAAGCCGCAGTGCTTGGAATTCCATCTTTGCTCGTCATCCTGGACTGCGGTGGGGCGCGGCCAGCGATTGCACACGGGGGAGTATCGATGGAGAAAGACGTGTGCAAGCTTCGCGCAGGGCCCTATATGATGCATTTTACCGGATACCAGCCGGTCAAGCAGGGGAATCAGGAGTTTTGCGAGGACATTCCGGAAATCGGCCGCACCGTCATCGTCTTGGATACCATCGGCGATGTGCTACGTGATCTGCCCATCGAGGTGCGGTTGTTGCGAGACGCCGGCAACGACGTAGACAGCGAGGCCGTCCTTCGAATCCCGCCAAAAAAATATCCGACAGGCTCACTATCGTTTCAGTACACGTTCCCCGAATCCGGGCGCTTTGTGGGCCTCGTGACAGTCGGCGACGGACCGAAATACGTATCGAGATTTCCGTTTTCGGTTGGTTACGGCAACGGGATTTGGGTCCGATATAGGGACAGTTTCGCAATCGTTCTAGGAACGCTGGCAGCCGGGGCCGCCATGTTTTGGTACTCCACGTTGCGGAAGGAAAGCTAGGCTATCACTTTGTCGACCGCTGTCTTGCAATAAGGGGCACACGCATGTCTCACGAAAAACACGGAAACAAGAGCGATTGCATCCGAGTAGCGACGGGGCCATCACTTGATCATGCTGGCACGCCAAACTTGACCGCCGGCGCCGGCAGGGCGCGAACTAGGCTGATTCAAGGGACGGTAAAAGAACTCTCGTCCGCAAGCCGGCGTCCGGCATCAGCGCTTGGCATCACGTTGCTGTGCGTTGGCCTCGTGTGCCTGCCGACGGCTGTCTCTGCACATGCCGCTCTCGTGAAGTCCGATCCCGCGAGCCGGGCAGTGTTAGCTCATTCGCCGCAGCAGATCGAACTGTGCTTCAACGAACGCATAGAGCTCAAGTTTTCGAAAGTGGAGCTCAAGAACGCCAACGGTCAGTCGCTAACGCTCGGCGATTTGAAAGCAGGCAATGATCCGAAGTGCATGGTAACGGCAGTATCTGACATGAGACCGGGCAGCTATTCGGTTCATTACCGCGTGCTCTCGCAAGACGGGCATGTGGTGGACTACGGCTATCAGTTCACCGTCGAGGAACGTTAGGCATGCGGAATGACGGTATTGTTTCCAGCTCTGTGCAAGGCCATCGCTGACATTGCGCTTGCATGGGTCATAGGCGGAGTACTCTTTCTGTTGCTGGCAGGGCCGTCTTCCGATGCGTTCCTTGCCGCTTGGCAAAGACGAGTGCAGGTGAGCTTTCTCTGGGCAGCCGGCATTCACCTCTTCGCTACGGCCGGGTTATTTATCGCTCAAGTCGCGATTGCGACAGATATGGCCCTACTGGAGATAGTAGCGGCTGGCCAGACGCTGGAAAGCTTCGGATTTGACACACATTACGGTCGGATCACGCTTGCAAGGTTAGCGCTCTCTCTTCTTTTGCTGCTGCCGACAGCGATCCTAATTCGCGGCAGGTCGAGGGAGCAGCAACGTTCAGCTTCAATCGTGACAGCCGGGACAGCAGCACTGATCGCGCTGATTGGTCCACTTGCTGGACACGCCGCCGGGGAAGACGACAGCCGTTGGCTCGTTCCGACTTATCAACTTCACGTGCTCGCGGTTTCTGCTTGGCTTGGGGCCTTACCGGCTTGGATCTGGCTGGTGGCTTCGGTCGCTGTCACCCCCACGGAGACTCGGCGCGTCTATGTCGCAGCGACGCTGCGACGTTTCTCCCAACTAGCAATCGGTTTCGTGGTCGTCGTCGTCACATCAGGTTTGGTGCTCGCGTTTAGCTCAGCTAGTTCGGCTGGCGAGTGGCTAGGCACGACCTACGGTCAACTAATTATAACGAAGCTTGCTCTACTTGCATGCATCCTGTTGGTGGCCAATCGGATTCGCACGCGCTTCCTACCCGTCATGGAAACCGTAGGAGCAAAACCCGCGGCTTTTCTTGCAGGAGCTGGATGGGCAGCAACTGAATTATTTTGCGGTGTTCTGATCGTCGGCTGCGCAGCCGCGCTCTCTTCAGTCATACCAGCACGACATGATCAGCCCATCTGGTGGCTGCCGTTTCGCTTTTCGATCGAGGCCACGTGGCCGGCGTGGCCGACGCCCGTTATCGCGGCGGGCGCCTTCTCACTAGCACTATTGTCACTCTTCTGGGGCCTGCTCGTTTGTTTGAGAAAGCCGCAAAAGGTAAAAGCAGTCGCGGCAAGCGCCGCCGCCGTTATTTCGGTCGCAGGCGGTCTGTCGCAGATATCCGTGCAAGCCTATCCCGATACTTACCGCCGCCCTTCGGTTGCCTATTCGACGATATCAATAACCAATGGAAAGCGTCTATTTGCCCAGAATTGTGCGGATTGCCACGGCAGCGGAGGGCTTGGCGATGGTCCGGCGGCATCGACCCTTCCCAAGCCGCCCGCGAATTTGAGCGAACCGCATACTGCGCTGCACACGGCCGGCGACATGTTTTGGTGGCTTAGCCATGGAATTCCAAAAAGCGGCATGCCCGGATTTGCTGATGTATTGGACGAACAGGCCCGCTGGGATGTGATCAACTTCCTGCGGACGTTTTCAGAGGGATTTCAGGCGCGCCTCCTGTCGCCTGAAATCGTACCCGATCATCCGTGGCTGGGGGCTCCCAATTTTTTCTTAGAGGACGAAAATGGGGCGGAGAGGGAGCTGAAGGACTTCCGTGAGCAAAGCAATGTGCTGCTCGTGTTTCCCGAAAAGTCCGATGCAATGCGCGTTGAACAGCTACGCCTTGAGCAGAAAAGATTCCGGAAAGAACGATTGTGGGCGATTATCGTGTCGCCGGACGCAAAGTTGGCGGCGGGCGTCCCGAACGTCCGGCATGGAGCACAAGAGGTTAGAGAAAGTTACGATCTGCTCTCCCGGAGCACTACAAATCGTGGAGATCCCAAGCGTTTGGAAATGGGAAGACATTCTATGGAATTCCTAATCGACAGGTTCGGATACATCCGTGCGCGCTGGTTGCAGGAGGAGGACGAATGTGGTTGGGAAAATTCCGACGAGCTGATCTCGCGGGTCCGAGTTCTCAATAGGGAGTCCAAAATTCTTCCGCCACCCACTCAACATGTACACTGAATTAGTGGAAATCTTTCAGGGCTCGCAAACAAAGGAGGAAAGCATGCAAATATCATCGCGTCCCAGCCGGGTTGGCGATCGATTCGAACAGTTCATTTGGTGCATGATTCTTGGGGCTGGCGCTCTGGTCGCGGCTCCAGCCCACGCACAACACCATGAGCCGGGCATGCACCATATGCACGGGTCTGACGGTGCGCCTGTTGCGAGATCGGGAAATACCGGCGGGCTGCCTGCATTGAAGATCCTCCTGCCGCAATCGGGTAATACCATCGGCGAGCGTGTTGCTTTCGTTTTCCAAGCCGACGATAACATCGCAGAAATGACCATGAGCTCTGCCAATCCGAGCGTTCATCTGCATGTTGCAATGGACGAAACCGAGCTAATGCCAATGGCAGACCAACTGATCCAGCTTGGTGATGGCCGCTATCTCTATGTTTTCGATCTACCTGCCAAGCCTGGTCGGCACATAATAAGACTCTATTGGGCGGATCCGCAGCATCACACAATCTCCGAGACGGTACAGACCCTCAACGTGGTTGTGAAGGAATCAAAATGAGCAAGCCGTCAATCATTGGGGGCTTAGGTGTGAGCGTTATCAGGAACGTCATGCGAGTGCGCTAGCTGATCCGGAAGGATTTTGGGCGGAAGCTGCACTCAACTCCTCGCGCATTCGCTCGCGTCCCGCTGACCTTGCCCCTCAGGCTTAATCCAGGTTGAAGTTCGCTCTGGCCCAAGACAAGGACCAGAGCATGAAGCGCAGCCGCTTTTCGGAAGAGCAGATCATCGGGATTTTGAAGGAGCACGAGGCTGGCGTTTCGGTTGCCGATCTGTGCCGGAAGCACGGCGTCAGTGACGCCAGTATCTACAAATGGAAAGGCAGATTTGGCGGGATGGAGGTCTCGGAGGCCAAGCGGCTGAAGACGCTGGAGGACGAGAACACCCGGCTGAAGCGGTTGCTGGCTGATGCCATGCTGGACAATGCAGCGCTGAAGGACTTGTTGGGAAAGAATGTATGGTCCGCCCCGTCCGTGCAAGGGTTCGTAACAGCAAAAATGACGCTTCCAGTTGCATAAATGTATCCGGCCTCTCGCGAGTGGACTGCTGTTGCAGCCAGGCCATGATGAGATCCGCGCACGCCGTTCCCAATAAATGGTTCGGGCACGAAGCCCGCTTTTTTGCACAGGGCTTACGGCATGTTGATCCACTGTTTCGTCATCACTGTTCCCGAGCCTTGCAATCGAAGCCAGAAGCGTCAGGCGAAAGCAGGATCTCTGCGTTCGTAGAGTGCTCCGGGCTTGTTCAAGACCACCCAGACAATGCGGGCCATCTTGGCGGCTAGAGCGACAACGGCCTTGTTCGGATGCATCCGAGCCTGGAGCCCGTCGAGCCAGCTTCCTAGGCGATCGCGCGTCCGGTCCAAATGCCGGAGGCAGGATCGCGCGCCATGCACTAGAAGCTTTCTCACATAACGGTTGCCGCGTTTGCTGACGCCAAGCAACGTCTGTTTTCCGCCGGTCGAGTATTGCCTGGGCACTAACCCCAGCCAGGCAGCAAGGTCGCGGGCCTTGCGAAACTGCAGCCCATCACGATCGCGGCAAGTATGGCGGTCGCACCCAATGCGCCGATACCAGGAATTGTCATCAGCCGGCGTGTGACGTCCTCTCGATCGGCGACCGCTTCGATCTCCTGCGTCACTTCGCGGATCCGTTCTTCGAGGCGGCGGAGATCGGCGAAGAGATCGCCCACCAGGCGACGCATCACTGGCGACAAATCGTTTCCTTCGTCATTCAAAGCGCGCGGCAACTCGAGTTTGAATATTCCGGCACCCTGACGCAAAGGTATCCCTTAACGCGCTGCCTCTAAAGTGATCCGCGCAACCGTCGTCACATCAAATGAAACAGAGCCATTCCGCTGATGGGGTTGCACCGCTGACTCAGCAAAGTGCGTCGTCCACATTGAAGGGCTCGTCCCGCGAAGCTCCATCATGCGCCGGCTACTGTCGACCGCGAAGACAACCGTACACCCGGCAAGCACTTCAACAAGATTATATGCTTGACCTTTCAGCAGCGATTAGACAACCCCACCATAAACGGGATGGTGCGGGTCAGAGCGCGTTTAGGGATCAAGAGCGTCATCCTGCATCGGCGCTCGAAGTCGAGCGATAATTTCGCCTGCTCGCTTACCGTCCTTAGCGATAGTACTAAGTGCTCGCCGGGCTTCTTCCAGATCTGGCGGTTGAGTGCCCAACCAGTTTAAGGCGGCCTCTGCATTGAGAATCGCGGCTGTGAGCGCGTCGACGACAGCACTATAGGTGCGCACAACCTCTGCTGACGTCTGCAATGGCGCTTCGTCCTTCGCCTTGCGCGGATTTCCTTTTGGTTCGCTGAACCGGCTGCGATGCACCTTGCGCGGCCTTAGGTGCAGAAGGGCGTTTGCAGCCTTGCGGATCAGATCGAGTACCAGGTCGGGCTGGGCCCGCTTGGGGGCGCGGCGGCCGTCGATCTTAAGGACAGTCGAGCGTTTTGTGACAAGACATTGAAGGGCCGGTTGCACGATGCTGGCCTTGCCGCCCAAGATGTACCAACTCGGCTTCCACTTCCAGGACATAGCGCGCTCCTCTAGTGGGTCATGAGAACGCCTCGGCGCTGTCGGCCGGGGGAACCGTTTCAACGTCGATGGGACGCGAACAGCTCGCTGAGTACCGTCGAAAGTGCCGATCGTTGCGATAGCCAAGCCGCCAGCGACAGGATGGATCAACTTGATCATGAGTATCTTCCCTTCCTAAAAACAGCAGGGCTAGGCAACGCAGATGCCGGGCACGGCGACTTTCTGGAACAGATGAGGGGAAGCTATCGCCGAGGCCGGATAGGTGGCGATTTTTGCTAGAAAGTCAGGATGGGTGAAGGCCGCGCGGAAGTGTGCGGTGGATTCCCAGACGGCGTAGTTCAGATAGGTCGAGCTGTCGCCGAGAGCTCTGTGCAGCTGAGTGGAAATGAAGCCCGGCTGTCGCTTCATGAACGCTGCGTCGTCCTGCCAGGTTTTGAGAAAAGCCGCCTCATCGGCTTTGTCGAGAGTGAATAAGTTCACCAGGACGACCGAATTTGCCTCGATAGCAATCTGGCGGTCGATCGGGAAGGAAGGGTCCAGTGGGCGTAGCAACGACATGAGTGCCTCCATCGCTATTTAATATGTGATGCCTAATTGGTATTATGATTACATAACAGATTGACACTATGATGTCAATATAAGACAATGGTGACAAATGAAAAAAGCCGAGCGAACCCCCGAGGGTGACGCCCTGACCGACCTTGTTCTCGATCTATTCAGGCTCTACAGCCTACTTCTGACGACCGGCGACCGTCTGGTCGCCCCGCTTGGCCTAACAAGCGCACGCTGGCAGGTGCTTGGCGCCATTGTATCCGCCGAACGTCCCCAACCGGTCGCTTGGCTCGCACGCGACCTCGGCGGCAATCGTCAAAACGTGCAGCGAATTATCAATGATCTGCACAGGGAGGGCCTCGTATCTTTTGAGGTCAACCCGCATCACCGACGGGCGCAGCTCGTCGTGCTCACTGAGAATGGACAGCGCGCCTTCGAAGCCGCAATGGAATTGCAGGCTCCCTGGATCAACGATCTTTCAGAAGGGCTGTCGGTCAAGGATATACGGATTGTCCATCGCGTGATCACGGCCTTGCGAGATAAGCTTGAGGGCGCGGGCGGCTGTGCCACCAGTTTCTCGAAATAACGCTGCCGGGTATGGCGCGACAATCAGGGGTTCTTCTGTACATTTGGTGCAGAGTGCAGGATTCACGGACAGTGCGAATAAGGGCATAAGGTCGGAATCGCAGTCGACGCTCGTGATTCGCCTTGCTCCAAGCCTTCCGCTCGCTGGTGTCCCCCGAGCTTTCGATTGTCCAGATCCTTCCGCAGGCCGACAGGGTGGTGCTCGTGGCTCGGCCGAAGTCAGCGGTCTCGCTCTGTCCCTGTTGCGGCTGCCAGACGGGTCGCATCCACAGCCATTACGTGCGACGCTTAGCCGATCTGCCGTGGCAGGGTCGTGTTGTCGAAATCCGGCTTCACGCGCGACGGTTTCGATGCGCGAATCCGCAATGCCTGCGTCGGATATTCACCGAGCGGCTACCGGCAACAGTACGGCCGAAAGCAAGACGCACAATCCGCCTCGGCGAGAGCCAACTGGCGGTCGGCTTTGCGGTCGGCGGTGAGCCTGGCGCACGCCTGTCGCGCAAACTGGCCATGCCGATCAGCGGCGACACCTTGCTCCGATTGATTCACTCGGCTCCCTTGCCGGATTTTGTTGCTCCGACCGTCGTCGGCATCGACGATTGGGCTTGGCGTCGTGGCCAGCGATATGGAACGATCATCTGCGATCTGGAGCGCAATTGCGTGCTTGATCTGCTTCCCGATCGTAACGCCGACAGTGTTGCGCGCTGGCTGAAGCGCTGGCCCGGGATCAAGGTCGTCGCGCGTGATCGTGCGGGACTTTATGCTGATGGCACATGCTGCGGCGCGCCCGACGCGGTGCAGGTGGCGGACCGCTGGCACCTGCTCAACAGTTTGGGTGAGGCCCTGCGCCACGCGGTCGGCCGCCATCGTCACAGCGTAGCCGCCGCCGTGCAAATCCTGGCGTCCGCGAAAAGAGCGAAGACCGGTAGTTCCGCGCGGCCGCCGGGCCTTGTACAGTTGCGGGCGGATCGAGAGGCTGCGCGATGCGAACGATGGGATGAAATCTGTCGCCTACGCGATCAAGGTTACCCTACATCCAGGATCGCCCAACTGCTCGGCGTCGACAGGCGCACCGTTCAGCGCTGGCTGGCCGCCGGCGGCGAGCCGGAGCACTCGCGTCCTCACAGACCTTCGCATCTTCTCGCGCCCTTTGAGGCATGGCTCGAAGCGCGGTGGGCCTCCGGCTGCGAGGTGGGCCAGCAGCTTTGGCGGGAGCTTCAGCAATATGGTTATACTGGAAGTCGGGTGACCGTTGCGCGATGGGCCGCTGACAGGCGTGCACATGCAGACTCGGGAGGAGCAGCACAACCGCACCCGACCTGGAAAGCTCCCACGCGCCGTCGCTGTGCTTGGTATCTAAGCCAAGATCTGGATCAAATCGATGCTGAAGCCAGGCTGTTCCTCGGTCACCTGTTTGCGCAAGCTCCGGAACTCGCAACGGCGGCGGATTTGGCGAAGCGGTTTGTGTCCCTTCTCAACGGTAGCGACGTCGCCGAGCTCGATGAATGGATCACGCAAGCAGGCAACAGCAAGCTGAAGAGCTTCGCCAACGGCATCGCGCGCGACATCGATGCGGTTCGAGCGGCAATAACTACCTCCTGGACAACCAGTCCAGTCGAAGGTCAGATTAGCAGGATCAAAGCCATCAAACGTCAAATGTATGGCCGGGCAAGCTACCCGCTATTGCGTCGACGCGTCCTTCTGGCTGCCTGAGAACGACCGAGCAACCTATCCAACCCAATCGCTCAAGCTGCACCAAATGTGCGGAAGAACCCAATCAGGATGAGAGCGCGTCACCTTGATCGCCGCCGCGCAGCCGGGCTCGAAATACATGTCCCGGCAGCGTTTCATTCTCAAACTGAGCCCTGAAATCCCAGTTAGCGCTACCCTAGCAATGGCCGTGCCACAGGTTCGTGACAGGAAACGACAAAACGGCCTCAAGCATTTTCCGGGGCTGGCTCGGACGCTGAGGCCGTATGGCCAGCGAGGAACGAGCAAGCAAAAAGACGACGACCGGCACCAATTTCTGAAGATCCCTAGCCAGAACAAGGCTCGCCAGCGCGGAGACCGGCAGCCAATTGAGGCGACCTTACCGGCTCGCCCGGTCTGCTGCCTCCGGCTCGTTTTTTCGATCCGGAAAAACCTCCAGGCTGGGGCCGGTTGGTCTACGTTGTCAGCGCCTTTCCCGGCTCCAGCAAACGCACGAAAGTCCCGCTCTCGTGTAGCTCGAGCCAACCCTTCTCAACTGCGTGCTTGATGCCAGCTCCGAACTCCGGTCCGCTGGCCTTGAGCGTGTAGAGAAATGGCGCGTATCCGCTCGATGTAGATGCGGCCATCCTGGACCTGCTCAATGCTGGCTGCCAATTCGACAAGCTTGCGCGCGGCGCTTCAGGGCTGGCGTAAGGTCGTTCAGCAGACAGCTTCAATTCTCAGCGATCCCTGGGCCACCAAACAGAAGGTGGATTACTGGCCGAGATCTTCGTGGTCCGCAAGACGACGAGATGGCTGCGTTTAAACGGGCGCCCCTGACCGAGCATTGCTTATCGCATATAGCGCCCGAGCTCGTGGATGAGCATGATATTGGGCCGCCGAACGATGTCGAGCGCTACGGTCTGGTGGTTGTCGCAGCCGGGACACTTCACCTCAAGATAGTGATAGCCGGCATTGAGGGCGTCCCCGGGGGCCGGGCAGGGGAATCGCACGTGCGCGGCTGCAAGTAGTTGCCAAATCGGGAGAAAGAGATTCTGAAGGTCGCTCCTGATCTAGAGGGAGCGGCCGATGCAACGATTTGCCGAGTGCTTCGAAGATTTGCCCGACCCGCGGGCCGACAACGCGCTGCATGACCTGACCGAGATCTTGTTCATCGCACTGATGGCGACGCTGTGCGGGGCGACGAGTTGCACCGACATGGCGCTGTTTGCCCGGATGAAGGCCTATCTTTGGCAGGATGTGCTGGAGCTCAAGAATGGCCTGCCGAGCCACGACACGTTCAGCCGGGTATTCCGGATGCTCGATCCGAAGGCGTTCGAGGTCGCGTTCCGGCGTTTTATGACGGCCTTTGCGCAAGGCGCGAAGATCAAGCGGCCGCGCGGGGTGATCGCGCTCGACGGCAAGGCGTTGCGGCGGGGTTACGAACGCGGCAGGAGCCACATGCCGCCGGTGATGGTGACCGCCTGGGCGGAGCAGACGCGCATGGCGCTCGCCAATGTGCTGGCGCCGAACAACAACGAAGCCGACGGTGCCCTGCAGTTGCTTGCGCTTCTGCAACTCAAGGGCTGCGTGGTCACGGCCGATGCCCTGCATTGCCACCGCGGGATGGCCGAAGCGATTGTGGCACGGGGCGGTGACTACGTGCTGGCGGTGAAGGCGAACCAGCCCGCTCTGTTGGAGGATGCCAAAGCCGCAATCCGCGCCGTCAAACGCAAGGGCAAGACCTCGCTGACCACCATCGATGCGGAACATGGACGCAACGAGAAGCGTGTGGCGCTGGTCGCATCGGTTCCTGGCATGGCCAAGAAGCACGACTTTCCGGGCCTCAAAGCTGTCGCCCGCATCACCAGCAAGCGGGGACAGGACGACACGGTCGAGCGCTACTTCCTGATGAGCCGCCCCTACAGCCGCAAAGAGGTCCTGCGCATCGTCCGTGCTCATTGGGGCATCGAAAATCGCCTGCACTGGCCGCTCGACGTCACCCTCGACGAGGACCTTGCCCGCGTCGTCCTATTCGGACTGAGCCCCTTCCTCATCATCGGAATAGCAATGTTCGCGCCGTAAACGATTCAAGGTCTCAGTTGGCGGCCTGTTTGGCCCTACTCTCCGCACCCATTCCAGAGCCTCGTGCTCGCTCTGCAATGCGAAGATGCTATCGACCTCGCCGCGACGTCACAGGAGGCTGACAGAATGCCCCCTGCCGATGTCGTAAGGACGGACCACTGATATTCCGGCTTGAAGTTCGCTAGCGCCCACTGCTCTAGCATCACAACTAGGTCTTCCATCTCCCAGAGCTTGTCGGTCACGCCAGTGGCCATCGCGGGCGTAACCCTGAGCGTCTGATGGCTGCGCACGAAGTTGTCGTACATCGTGCGCAGCGCAATCGCGGCGGCATGGTTCTCGACCTTTTCAGAAGGCGTCCGGCGATCGCGTGAACCGGCGCATGGCGTGGTTGCTGCGCTCGGCTTAGGATGTGCTGAAATGCTTCGGATCAGGGTTGCCAATCTTCGTCTTATCCGCGCCAAGGCACTTGGCCGGCCTGTAGCGGACTTCCGCCTGCGAATCAGAGCCGTAAATCCTGATAAGCATCGCATGGTCAACCGTAACCGGCATGAGGCCTCCACCTCGTCATGGCGCGGTTCGCTTGGGATACAGCCTGGGATGAACTGATGGGTGGAGGTGAAGCGATGGCAAATGCCATGCTTGATGCCAGGCAGGAAGGTGACTCTTATCGCCGCGTTGAGGTGATCACTGGGGAGCGCCGGCGGCGACGGTGGACGCGCGAGGAGAAGGCCCGGATCGCGGCGGAGAGCTTTGAGGAGGGGACGAACATCTCCGAGGTGGCGCGGCGCAATGGTGTTTCCCCGCGGACTGCTCACGGTGTGGCGACGCCAGGTAGCGGCGGCGATGGCCGGCAAAGCCCAGAACTTCGTGCCTATCCAAATTGGCGCCGAGAGCGATGGCGGGAGGGCTGGCGAGTCCGAGTGTATTTCGCCGGGCAAGATGAAGCCCTTGGAGATTGCCGCGCCGCCGGCCAAGGTCTGTGGAGCGGTCGAGATCGAGGTGAACGGGGCGCGCATCCGCGTCGAGCCGGGCGTGGAGCTGGCGACGCTTTCGATGGTGCTATCGGCGCTTCGAGGGATCCGGTGATTGCGCTACGGTCAGACCTCAAGGTGGTGCTGGCGGCCCAGCCGGTCGACTTTCGTAAGTCGGTGCATACGCTGTCGGCGCTGGTGAGCGAAGCACTGCGCGCGAACCCATATTGCGGCAACGTCTTCGTGTTCCGCAGCAAGCGCATGGACAGAGTGAAGCTTCTGGCGTGGGACGGCAGCGGCATGGTGTTGGTAACGAAGTGGTTGCAGGCGTTTCACCTGGCCACCGATCCGCGACGGCGTTGTGCATCTCAGTGCGACGCAGCTTGCGATGCTCTCGACGGCCTCGAGTGGACGCGTGTGTCGCCCAAGCCTGTGAAGCAGCCGGTCATTGTCGGCTGAGAAGTGAGGATTTCGCTGGAGCGTGGGTCACACGGATGTATCGTCTGATCATGGCGATTCGCCCCGACGCTCTTCCGGCCGATCCAGCAGCTCTGACCGAGATGGTGCTCGCGCTTGACGCTGAGAACGAGAAGCTGCGCGTAGCAATGCAGACGTTCAAGGACATGATCTTCGGGAAGCGCTCGGAGCGGCTTGCCGCGCTCGTGGCCGAGCAGCTCGCACTTGAGCTTGGCGACCTTGAGGCCGGCGTCACGCCGCCTGCAGCTGCCAACGACGATGCAGCCGCGGCAAAGCCGCCCGGCAAACCACTGCGGAAGAAGGCGCGCCGCAACATCGGCGCGCTGCCCAAGCACCTGCCGCGCTGCGAGCAGGTGCTGGAGCCGGAGGCGACCGCATGCCCGTGTTGTCAGGGCCAGCTTCACAAGATCGGCGAGGACGTCAGCGAGGTGCTGGACATCATCCCGGCGATCCTGCGGGTGTTGCGGACGGTCCGTCCCAAGTATAGCTGCCGCCGCTGCACCGATGGTGTGATCCAGGCGAAGGTGCTGCCGCGCCTAATCGAGAGCGGCATGGCCTCGACGGCACTCGTGAGCCACGTGGTAGTCTCGAAGTTTTCGCCTGGTATCTGCCGCTTTACCGACAGGTGCAAATTCTGGCCGGCCAGGGTGTCCATCTCGACCGGGCGACGCTCGCCGGCTGGGTGAAGCGAGCGGCCTGGTGGCTCAGGAGCCTCTATGAGCTCCAGCTGCGCACCATCCAGGCTGCGCCGCGCCTGTTCTGCGACGAGACGCCGATGCCGATGCTCGATCCCGGACGACATCGCCCGCGCATCTGCCAGTTCTGGGCGCATGCGATGGATGACCGGCCATGGGGCGGGCCCCTCGCCGCCGGCGGTGGCCTACGTGTTCGCCGACGGCCGCGGCACGGCGGAGATCGCCAGACAGTTGACGGGCTTTTCCGGCATTCTGCAGGTCGACGGTTATGCGGCCTACAAAGCGCTCGCCCGCGATCATGGCGACGCGATCCAGCTCGCCTTTTGTCTCGCCCACGCCCGACGCAAATTCGTCGAGGTGTATAAGACGACCCAGTCGCCGTTCGCTCGCGAAGTGATCGAGCGCCTGCAGGCGGTCTATGCCATCGAAGCAGAGATCCGCGGCAGCAATGCCGAGCAGCGGCTGGCCACCCGCCGCACCAGGTCCGCTCCATTGATGGAGGCGCTCAGGACGCGCCTGACCACAATGGTCGGCCAGCTCTTCTCCCAATCGAAGCTGGCGGAGGCCATCAACTACGCACTCAATCACTGGGACGGGTTGACGCTGTTTCTCCGCGACGGCCGTGTCGAGGTTGACAGCAACACAGTCGAGCGTTCCATGCGCCCGATTGCGATGGGAAGACGCAACTCATTGTTCAGCGGCAGCGAAGGCGGCGCCGAGAGCTGGGCGATCCTGGCGTCGCTCGTGAACACGGCAAAACTCCATGAGCTCGACCCGCAGGCCTACCTGGCCGATGTGCTGGAGCGCATCGTGTCCGGGCGAACCAAGAGCCATCAGCTGCACGAGCTGCTCGCCTGGAACTGGAAGGCGGCGCGCCGGCGCACACCGCAGGCAGCGGCATGAGCCCACGTCGCCATAAAGCAGCATCGTCGATGCCGTCAGCCGCGATGCCGCTTGCGGACCTCGAGCGATGGCTCCAGGCTCGCATCGATCGCCATCCTGCCGCCACCAGCATTCCCATGCTCGACGGCTATGCTGCCGCGATCGTAGCCGGACCGGTCTCAATGAGCCCGCTCGATTGGATCTGCCCGCTGCTCGCGATCGATGCCGACGCGTTCAACCATGGCGGCACGCCGGAGTTCGCTGCGATCTCCGCCGTCGCGCTGCGCCACAACGACATCAGCAACACCCTCTCGACTGCCCCCGATCGGTTCGAGCCGATACACCGGCGCAACCCCAATGGCGACGTCGATCCGCGTCCCTGGTGCCAGGGTTTCCATGCCGCGATGCGGCTCAGGCTGTCGGCGTGGGCGCCGATGCTGGACACCAGCAATGTCAATCACGGCCTGCTTCTGCCCATTCTGCTGCACTGTCGCGACGATCAGGGGCAGCCGATGCTCGGATCCCCCCGAAGCGGCCGCGAGACTGCCGACTTTCTGCGTAACGCCTACGCCGATATTCCAGCGGTCGTCGAGGCCATGCGCCAATATTGGATGCCGATCCGCTACCCACGCGCCCGCTGATCTCCGCAGACGTGGGAGCTCATACCGGTTACGGTCAACCTGGTCCGCGAATGCCGCCTCAACGGCGTACAAGTACGGCCTGTGAGCATCGCTGGTAAGCTTGACGCGATTGGCTAGGGCCCTCCAGATCGTGGACGAACGTCAGAGCGGCGTCCTGATCGCGAGCGCCAAGCAATCAGCTCACAATCAGCTTGGTGTCGGCGCAGATCGCCGTTCATGTCCACTTGTCGCCAGCGGCCCCGGGCCCCGAAAGTGGCAACAGCCTTCTTAACGTGCGCGGCCTTGGCTAAACGAAGTTCCAGATTTCATCCATCTGGACGGGCTTGTACGGCATGTTCCCGAGGGTCTTGTGCTGATAAGCCGCGCAGGCGTGGCCTGTATCTACCAACAACATTGCAACCGTGTTCTTGCTAGGCGCCCGTCAAACGTGTGATAGCGCGAATTGATTGCCCTTCGCACAGTAGATGAAGAATTCGGGCACGGGCTTGTCTGGTTAGCCTGATCATACTGACCATTATGCGTAGCAAAAAGAGATTGTCATGCGTCCTTGCAAGCTGCCTGACGATGCGGACCGCCTTTACGTGCACGGCGTGGCCCTGTGCCCTTCGCCCGCGGGTGGTATAGTGGCCGGCTTATATCGTGACGCTCAAGCGACTCGCGCGCTCGTCGGGGCAGTTCTCGCGTTGGTCTCGGTCTACGCCACGTGCCGCGATGGGAACGCTTCGGCTTTCGATCCGTCACCACGGACGCGGAATTGCGCCCAAAGTCAGCATGCTACGGCGAAGCTGCGACCTATATGCTCTGGGATCCAGCGCAGTCTCCTCGCGTTTGTACGCCAAATGACGACATCAGAATCAACTGATCAGACACAGACCTGATCGTGCTCGCGAGCAATCGCTAGCGGGGCGATTGTTCGAGTCTTCGAGCATGGAAGATTCATTTCCCGTATGATGGCAGATCCTGCGTTGTGAGCGTGATGAAAATCAGCGCAACGCGTTCTCTGCGTTCGCACGAAGTAGATAATATCCGACCCGCCGGACCTAAACCGGGCTCGGCAAACTTCTGCGATAAAAGCATGATGGTGATCCAGGCGCCGATACCTTGGCGGGCGTTAATCCCGGCGAGTTCGTGAGATTTCGTGCAGGTACCGGCGAGCTTTGACTTAGCGCACCGTTGCCTTCAAATGGCAAAGAGCCAAGGAAGGATGTGTCAACCGTCGCCTTTCGATCAGTAGAATAAGCAAAAGCCTTGCGGACGAGCACGTCGTCAAAAGGAGGCCTGGCCGCATACAACGCAAGGCGCGAGTGCCGCCGGTGATATGCCGCAATACTGCAAAGCGGGAATTAGCGTCTTTCCATGCAATGGCCGGGATGCTCGGCGCCGCGAAATATCATACCGAGGTCGATGGTCTCACATGGTCTGGTGGCTCAGCTTCGGCGTGAGACGTGTTTCACGGAATGCGACCGTGATGCCGCTCGTCTAGTCGGGGCGATCGTCCGCAGCGAGCGTGAACTTGGATATTACCCAATGTTACCCAACGTTGGTCTGAAAAGCCGCTCAGGGCGAAAAAATGACGGATTAGCATCCCTGCGCCTCGGCCTTTGACGAAGAGGCGCGTGGGTTTTTGGGCCAACGAGCCCAGAGGAGGGAATGATGACAAGGAAGCTCGCCGCCTTTCGCGGTTATCACATGGGGCTTGCCCTTAACGTTCTCAGCTGCGTTGCGCCTTTGGCTGGAACGGTCATAGGATTCACCCAAGTCAAGGCGGACGAGATCAACCGGCGTCAGTTTGAAGGCCCGTCGATTGTCTGGGCTTATGACATTCACCCGTATGCCGACGCGGTGGCAGCCCAGTTGCCGGAATTCGAGAAGCTGACGGGCATCACCTCGAACGCGGCCTAACCTTCGGTGCGTTAAAATGAATGCCAGGCCATTGATGTTCTTTGGAACGACGAATCTCGATCTGTGCTTCAATGTCGAGCGGCTCCCAACGCCGGGTGAAAGCCTGATGGGTGCGTTGACCCGTAACCCCGGAGGAAAGGGCGCCAACCAAGCCGTTGCGGCCGCCCGGCTCGGCCTAAAACCACACTTCTACACGCATCTCGGTGATGATGATGCCGGTCAGTCGCTTTTAAAATCGCTTATGGAAGCGGGCGTTCGCACTGAGGCAATTACGGTCTGTGCAGGCGAAGTCTCGGGCTTGGCCGTGGTAATGGTCGCTGACGACGGCTCCAACATGATCGTCATAGACCCAGGCGCCAATTCGAAGGTGGGGCCTGACATGATCGAGAGCGCAACCAAATTCATAGAGCGCGATGCAATCGTCGTCGCGGAAATGGGTATGCCGATCGTCGCACTCAACCGACTGTTCGAGATGAAGCGTGAGAAAGGCTTCGATCTTATTTTCAATCCAGCTCCGGTGAGGCCAGGTCTTCCATCGACTGCATGGAGAAACGTTGATTTCGTCACGCCGAACCAGACGGAAGCCTTCGAGTTAACCGGCATTGAGGTTTGCGACTTCGAGAGCGCTGCACGCGCGGCGGAAAAGCTGCTTGATCTCGGGCCGGTCGCCGCGCTGATCACCCTCGGAGCGCAAGGAGCTTACTATGCCGACGGTACGGGCTCCTTTTCTCTGCGAGCTTTTCCGGTCAAGGTGGTCGATACCACGGCCGCGGGAGATGCTTTCAATGGAGCATTCGCGGCATCGCTCGCTCAACGGCTGCCTCTTAAGGAAGCGGTTAGAAAGGCGCTAGCCGTTGCAGCCTTGTGCGTAACACGGCGCGGCGCTCAAAGCTCAATGCCGACGGCTCAGGCAGTTGACGAGTTTCTTCAGTCTCAAACGATCTTGGAGTTGGAATGACCGAACAGTTCTCAGTTTCCGACCGAACGGTGCTCGTCACCGGCGCCGGCGGCGGTATTGGCTCTGCCATTGCCAATGCGTTTCGCCAGGGGGGCGCGAACGTCGTCGCCACCGATGCTAACTTAGAGAACCTCAGAGACACTCTGCCAAGGCTGCCCTATGGCAACGGCATACTTCCCATGGCGATGGACGTCGCGCGCGAGGAAGACATCGGGCGGGTCCTGGAAGACATTGCCAAACACTTTGGTCGGCTGGACGTGCTGGTCAATAATGCAGGCATTAAATCCGCCCAGGCGCTGCTCGGTGGAAACTCCGAGAAAATTGAACGTACGATCCAGATCAACTCGGTCGCTGTCCTGCGCTGTTCAAAACTTGTTATTGAGCGCTTCATGAGAAACAGGGGCGGCCGTATTGTCAATGTCGGCTCCTCGTTGTCCTCGCAAGGCGCAGTGTTCAACTATCAGGCTGGCGGAAGCGACTATTGTCTTTCGAAGGCAATCGTTCACGACGTGACCAAACTGCTTGCCTACGAATGTGCGCCCCTTAGCATCAATGTGAACGCGATCGCTCCCGGCATTATTGATACTCCCATGCACGGTCGCCCGCGGGAGGAGACCGAAGCGCGCCACAGCGGCCGTATTCCGTTGGGACGTGTTGGAGTGCCCGACGATATCGCAGGGCTTGCCGTGTTCCTTGCCAGTCCTGCAGCTTCCTACATGACAGGGCAGATCGTTCATGTGAACGGCGGGATGCTGATGAATGGTTAGCCCAAGCTCTCATCTCAATTGGCCGCCTATCGCGGGGGTCATTTCGGACCTCGATGGCGTCCTCTATCGTGGAGATGCCGCAATCGCCGATGCGATAGAAGCGTTTGGTCGATGGCAGGCGGCCGGACTGCCGTTCTGCTTCGTGACAAACAATTCGACGCACACGCCGGAGGACGTCGTCCACAAGCTGGAAGCGTTTGGACTTGCGATAGGACCGAACGAAGTAGTTACCAGCGCGATTGCGGCCGCAGAGCTCGCGCGAACGAATTACCCGGGCGCGAAACGGGTATATGTTATCGGCGCGGCCTCGCTCTCGAACGCGGTCGCCGCGGTCGGGCTGGACGTTACTGACCGAGAGCCCGAGATCGTCGTAATGGGTCTCGATCGCCACATCACACATGAGAAGATGCGGATCGCCGTTGAGGCGATCTTAAAAGGGGCCGCCTTTATCGGAACCAACCCTGATCTCCTCTTGCCGACCGCCAATGGATTCGAGCCGGGGGCAGGAGCAATGATTACCGCGGTGGCCGCAGCCACCCGGACCAAGCCCCTGATCGTTGGGAAGCCCGAACCGCACATGATCGAAACTGCGCTTTCCCGCCTCGGGACGGTGCGCAGCGCCACACTGATGATTGGCGACCAGATTGCAACGGATATTCAGGCCGGTAAGGGAGCTGGTCTTCCGACTGTGCTGGTCACGACCGGCGTTCCGCGCCGAGAGGATCCCGCACTCGCGCGACCAGATTTCATCGTATCGAGCCTGGCAGAGATTGAGGTCGCAACGGCGCTGGTTGGATCCCCGCGACAGAGGAGAGCGTGATGGCCGATGTTCGTCTCCAAGGCGTCAGCAGGCCTGCGGGGCGATCGAGATCCTGCGGAATATCGACCTGACATCGACCATGGTGAATTCGTCGTGTTCGTCGGGCCATCCGGGTCCGGGAAGTCGACGCTGCTGCGCATGATTGGCGGGCTGAAGCGAATTGGCGGTGCGCGGTTGCTGATCGATAATGAAGTCTTCAACGATGTTGACGCGGCTGATCGTAACCTCGGGATGGTCCTTCAGAGCTATGCTCTCTATCCTCATATGACCGTCAGCAAGAATCTCGCCTTTCCTCTGCGTATGGCGAAACTTGGTAGAACAGAGATTGACGGCAGGGTTGCGAGAACTGCGTCGCTGCTGCAAATCGACCATCTGTTGGATCGCAAGCCTCGCCGACTCTCCGGCGGGCAACGGCAGCGCGTTGCAATCGGTCGTGCGTTCAGATCGCCAAACTTCACAAGCAGCTTGGCAATACGATGATTTATGTGACGCACGATCAAATCGAAGCAATGACCATGGTGGACAAAATCGGCGTGCTCAAGGATGGCATGATCGAGCAGGTGGGTAGCCCACATGATCTCCACCACAATCCGGCGTCCCAGTTCGTCGCGGGATTCATCGGTTCGCAGGATGAATCGGGCATGAACGTTCGGCTGAATTCGAGTGTGGTGATCTCGGTTCCCGTGAAACCGGACAACTCGCTGGTCGGGCAGCCGATCGCGCTTGGCATACGGCCCCATGATTCCTTGCCACCTTCCAAGAGCGACATCGTAATCGATCTCGAGCTTGACCTGGTCGAGCGTCTCGGCAGCGTCACCCACATTTACGGCAGCGCCGGAAAGAGTCTGTCGTGGCAAAAGCGCCAGTCCCCGAGCTGCTCAATAGATCCGGCAACGTTCGCCTTGCGGCCTCGCCGGCGGACTGCCATCTGTTCATGATGTACGGAAAAGCCCCGCGACGGTTGCAAGCGCCTGGAAAATGGAGCTAATTTTATCTGGTGCTGGCCGGCAGCAAACTCGGTCGTTAGACACGGGCGGGTGGAGGTGAAGGGAGACGGTATCAAGCAGTTCTTCCGGAACTCCCGTTCCTTTGTGCTGGGGGCGGGCATCGGATCAGGCATGGCCGCAAGAGCGGCCGAGCGAGCAGGAGCAGATTTCGTCCTGGCGCTCAATGCCGGTCGATTCCGCGCGATGGGCGGCTCTTCGCCCGCTTCCATCCTTCCAATCCGCAATACCAACGATTTCGTGGCCGGCTTCGGTCGGTCCGAGATCCTGCCCAGCACGAAATTGCCGGTATTCTTCGGTGCGTGTACCTTTGATCCGCAACTCGACATTGATCGTTGGCTCGACCGGATCAGCAAATGGGGTTTTGCGGGAGTCACTAACTTTCCCTCCGTCATCCACATTGATGACTACAGGAGATCATTGCTTGAGAAGTCCGGCCTGGGTTACCCCCGCGAAATAGAGCTGCTGGTGAAGGCGGCAAAACGTGGCCTGATGACTATCGCCTATACTCGGACCCAGTCCGAAGCAAGGCGCATGGTTGAAGCCGGTACTCAGGCCATCTGCATCAATTTCAATCTCAACCGTGGCGTTGAAAGCGCATCTGACCCATCGATCAGCTTGTCGGAGCTTGCCGCGCGCACGAGCGCAGTCGCGCGTGTGGCTCAATCCGTCGACCGAAACGTGATCTGCCTCCTTGGCGGCGGGCCGATAACGAAGCCGGACGAACTCTTGGATATCTGCAGCGAGACGGGCGTCAAGGGTTTTATCGGGGGCTCCTCGCTCGATCGCGTCCCGCTGGAGATGTCGGTCCTTGAGATCACCTCGGGATTTAAAACTCTTCACTTGTTGCGGGAGAAGGTCGACCTCCTCGAGCGCCAACTCCAGTTGAGCGGCTTCAGGCATGGCATCATCGCGCAGTCCTCAATCATGAAACGCGTTCTTGAGACCGCAAAGCGTCTAGCCTCTCATTCAAGTCCGGTGCTCGTTTGGGGCGAGCCCGGCTCGGGCAAACGAAGGATAGCCAGCCTGGTCCACGCCTTCAGCGATCGCAAGCACGCGAACGCAGCGCTGTTTCAATGCCGACCCGGTCCGCCCATCGATACGGTCGGTGCGCTTTTCGGGGCCGAGCGCGACCAGAACAGAAGACGCCAACTGTCGCTGCTGGAAAGTGCAAGCGATACGACTGTATTGCTGCTGCATCTCGATCAGCTTTCGCGTGATGGGCAAGAACGGCTCGCCGATTACCTCGAGACCGGCAGTTTCGCGCCCTTGAACGGCGCATCCATTGTGCGCTCTGGCGCTCGAATCATCGCAACTGCCACGGTTGCACGCGCAGCGGCCCTTCAAACGGTGTTGTGTCCCCGCCTGCTCGGCTTGTTTTCGGGGCTCGACATCAAGCTCCCCGCCTTGCCAGACCGATTGGAGGACCTTCCACAGCTGGTTCAGCATTTCACGGTCGAGGCAAAGGGGGACTCGAACGCCCAGACGCTCGCGCTCGAAAATTCGGCATTTTTGGCGCTTGCTGGCCATGATTGGCCCGGCAACCTCAGGGAATTGCGCCAGATCGTGAACCAGCTGGTGACGCTTCCGGATGCGCATATCAGCGCAGGCATCCTGAGGCCACTGTTGAATACGCCCGCACCGACTAAGCCGAAAAATGCATTCTCGGAGCGGGAGTGGATCATCGAAGGCTTGAAGCGAAACAGGCTTCATCGCGGAAAGACGGCGCGTTCTCTCGGGCTTTCTCGAAAAACCCTCTACAACAAAATCAAGAAGCTGCGGATCCTAGAGTAGCAGTCCGGCCGTTCAGTCTGCTCAGCCAAGCGATTTCGAAGCGATCCCCTCCAGAGACGTGAATACTTGTCGTGGCGAGCGGCGGCCCAACCAACCAGATGCTCTCTCTTTGGCTAGGCCGATTGCTGCTGTCGAGCTGCGCTGATCTCGGCTGAAACACCGAGGGCAACATCGCTGGCTTGAGGAGTTTTCCTCCATAGCATCCCATCGCACCATACGTGCTCTACGCGGCCCCACTTGCAGGCTGCTGCAAGGTGAGGGAAAAACCCACGCCCATGGTTATTGGCGCTCGTATTGCAAAGCAGCGGAATGCCCGTCAGCGCTTCATATTCGACCAGAAGCTCGGCGACTTTGTGTTGAGAAGTCCTGCTGATCGTCTGCAGTCGCGCAGATCCGTCGAGATGGACAACGGCGGGGATTTTGTCCCGCCATTCTGCCCGAGTCTGGTGATCGAAAAGCATGTAAGGATCCGGCGTTCCTGGATCGAAAATTTCCGGCGCGCGATCTTCCAGGCAGATCGGCGCCACTGGCCGGAAGTGCTCGCGATGCTTGATGTCATTGAGATAGTCCTTCATTCCCGGCGATGTTGCGGCTGCAAGAATGCTTCTGCTACCCAATGCCCGCGGTCCAAGCTCGGCGCGGCCGGCAAGAAAAACCACCGGCTTGTCGCTGGCGAGAATAGTCGCCAGTTCATGCATATTGCAGGGCGAAGCATCCCATTCTGGCGGCACATCACTACCTTGCAGCGCCGGACCACTGTAGACCGACCACTGCAACGGCATGAGGCCTTTGTCCGCTACCATTGCACAACAGGCTGCACCGATCGCGGAGCCACTGTCATTTGGAAATGGCGGTACCCAAACAGCATCGAACAGTCCTGCCGAACGTAGTGAACTGTTCCATTTGATATTGAGGCCGCAGCCGCCTGCTATGCACAAATTGCTAGCGGAAAAGTCCGACTGCCGTTGCAAAGCATTCGCCATTTTGTGCACGAGCAGGCGCTCGAGGAAACAATGAAAGGATGCGAGCACATCCTCGGCCGCCTTGGCCTTCAACCGCGGCGCACTTGCGTCGAAGAAGTCGTGAATGGTCGTAAGCTCAAACTCCATGCTCCCGAGATCAGTACGGTAACTCTCGCGCTTGGTATCAGCTTCAAAGTGCTCTTTGTAGAGTTCCTGAAAGACCGTGATGATGTTTTCGTCGACGGAGCCGAGGGCGATATAGGCCATCAGCTTGCCGGCGACACCTAGATCGAGCTTGCCGGCGCCGCCTGGATCCACCTTGCCGGGTTTACCCAGGTCCCAATTGGTACGATTAGCCCGCTTGTATGGCCCAAAATGAAGGCCCGCAGCGGCATAGATGTGCCCAAACAGCGGGAATAAACTGTCGATGAACCGGGCGCCTCCGCGTCCTACATGATAGAGTCGTGGGTAGGTGCCCCCATCCCACACGAGGCAGAAAGCAGGCTGTCCGGCTTTGGCAAACGGGCTGGTGCAGTATGCGGCCGCCACGTGGCTGGCCACGTGAGGATAGCTCTTATAGGGGAAATCCCTGCCGTCGAGCCTAAGGCCAAAGCCATCGCGAGATGTGAGGAGGGCCTCGGGATGGGGTTCAACATAGGACGCCCCCTTGAGCGTGACAGGAGCCACTCCGCTGCGGAGTCGGTATTGAGCTTCCACTTGCCCCAGCCAGCCGTCGAGGACGAACTGATCAACGTCCCGCGCATCCAGACCGTGCTCTGCCAGAGCCATGACGACTGCATCGAGATTGTCTATCGTCTGATAGCGCGGATTGTTGCTCCGCTTCTCCTGCTCGATACAAAAGACGAGCCGACCGTCCTCGATCAGGGCGATCGCTCCGTCATGCGTCAGCTTGATACCGCAGATGCGCATAATGCCTCCACTTTGATGCCGGCAATTCGATGAGTTAAAGGATCACGTCTGGATTTCGAGAACTTGCGATTGAGCAATCGCCGTTGTCCCGACTGATTCTCGGGCCGCTCGGGCTAGACCGCGATCACCATCGGTCACGGTCGCATGTCCACGGCCAATTCCGTCGTCAGAGATCCGATTGCTGATGGCGCGAGCGTAGTGCACGACTTCGCCGATCGAAATCGGAGGCCCCGGACTAATGCCGCGTTCGCGACCCGGCAATGCGCCGGGGCCGGGGTCGCCGTTCTGCGCCCTAATGCGACCTTGAGCTTCGTGATCGCAGGGTCAATGTGTAGCATGCGCGTCAACGCTCTTGCTCTTTGTCAGTACGGAGGCACTGACTTGCTTCATCAGATCGGCGCATTCTGGCAGCATTTCTTACTCTCGCATGGCTCTTCACAGGAGGCGACGTATTGGTCGCTTCAAAGAGCGTGCCAACAGCCAGCGCTGCTTTTCTTAGCCTATTGCTGTCCAGCGCGTGTCGCGTAGCGAACGGGTTGTCTTGAGACCGACAGTGACGATGCAGACGCTCAGGATACTTCGGTGGCGCACCGCAATTGTTGACAGCGCGAGGCAGCTTTGCTTCTCTCGATGGAGAATCCCCGTTGGAATCGAGATCTGCGGTACGGCGGATCTCTCCGGCCAATCGCCTCCGCATTTTGACGCCAAGCAGCTGGTTGGAAAGGGACGATGACGATTCAGGAGAAAATGCGTTTGCGCGAATCTCCGACAGGCGACGGCGGAGCGAGAGGTCCGCAACTCGACTTTAGAAGCGGCAGCTGCCCGGAGTTACATTAGCGCGTCGCACGGGCTGCGCGCCGTGCAAGTTCGAACCCGCAAATACCTCCGCGACAGAGCCGCCTTGGTTGACCCATGCTTGACGGTAGCCGCTTAAGAGGGGGGCTCGAGGCCCCGCCTTCAGTCAATTTGATTGAGCTGAGCCTCTCTGCGCCTAGTCTCCACACGGCGCGACCCTGTTGCATTTCCAGCGGTCCCGACATCTGGCTTGAGACAATTGTAGCCGGACAAAATAAAGCCACAGCGACTATCCGATCTGCGGCTATACGATCTTGACAACGTAGGCAACGACCGAGCTAGTCATCTGGCTTGCTCGGCAGATTGGTTCACCGACGAGTTCACAATGCCGCGCGGCGCGCAGTAGTATCGTGCTGCGGCTTGTGCACTATTCCTGGCCGACACTATCCTTGCGCGTTTGTCGGACATTGCGATGCGAAGGCGGTTTTGCCTTGAACACGCATTGTCGCTTGAAGGCGTCGAGGCCCCCCCGCTGTTTTTTGACAGTGCACGCCATATTGTCAGCCTCCGCTCCCGCCGCTAAGCCGCTGGGTTCTCCTCAGCATCGGTGAGGAAGGCAGGTCAGGCGCTTGATTGCGTGCAGCCGGTCTTGCTGACATCGAAAACTGCGTTCCGACCATCAACTTCTCGGATCGAGATCAATAGTGAACAGCGACTCATTGACGATAGACATCCGTGAGTTCCTGGAGCTCTGGCAGCGGACCTTCAACAGGCATACGCCGGATTGTCTGCTTGCTTTGTACACGGATGATGCGATTCTGCAGGGGACGTCGAGTGCAAAGCTTTATATCGGGGCCAAAGAGATAGCCACTTACTTTCGTGGTGGCGCTAGCGTGAAAATGGGTGTCTGGCACTCTGTCACGTTGGCGCACGATGTTGTCCTGGTCGCGGGCAGCTATGTCTTTTCACAGACATCGAAAGGCCATCAGCAATCAACGCCGGCGCGATTCTCCTTTGTACTGCGCCGTCAGGACGACACATGGAAGATCGTGCATCATCACTCATCTGCCAACCCAACCGAGCCACGCGGCATCGCGCAGTTTGAGCATTGAATAACAAACTCAAGCGCAAATCGGCATTCGGCCCGTGCAATTGCAGGTTCAGGATCCTAAAGGCGCCGTTTGCTCAGGGGCTTTCACGAACTTCCTAAGTTATGGGCTGCTCCTCTTTAAGACGAGAGGCGGCCATACGATCGGGCCATACGAGTTCTTCGGCTCTTCATTTTGTTAGGTGCTCTGACGCGTAGCGGACGAGCTTGCCTGCCGCCTGGCGCGCGCGCCTTTGCTCTTCTTTTTTGAACAATGCGTTCACGTCGGCAGCGGCGATGGCCGGCCCGCAGGGCTTTTGCCGCGCCGGTTATGGCGTCGCATCTACGATTCGGCATGGCATTTCCTCTTCGTCCATCGGCGCCCCGGCCCGGCGCCGAACAAGAAGTTCAGACGGCACGCGTGCGAAAATTCTGCTCCACCTCGCCACTTTCTTGGCAAAATTACCCAGATTTACCCACTGGGGGCAGCCGAAGCCAGGTCCGGCCAACCTGCAGTCGACTAGCCTTGCCGAATTGAGCCCATCGCAGAGTGGGTCTGCCCTTGAGATTGCAGGAGCGCCCAATGTCAATTGTCCCGCCCACGCCCGCGCAGTTGCGAGATGTCGCTTCACAATGCGGTCTTTCGCTAACTGACGAGGATATCGTCTCCTTCCGCGGACTTATCAACGAATCCCTCGATGCCTACAGATACATCGAAGCCGTTCCGGATGAGTTGCCTCCAGTAAAATATCCACGCACCCCGGGGTATCAACCACCGCCGGAAGAAAATCTGCACAACGCTTGGTACCGCAAGGCGAGAGTCGAGGGAGCGCCGAGTGGAAAACTCAAGGGCAAGACCGTCGCTCTGAAAGATAACGTCATGTTGGCTGGAGTGCCAATGATGAACGGCTCGGCGACGCTCGAAGGATTCGTCCCAGACATCGACGCAACCATTGTCACTCGAATGCTCGATGCGGGCGCCGAGATCGCAGGTAAGGTTCATTGCGAATGCTTCTGTACATCCGGTGGAAGCCACACTGGTGCGCTCGGACCGGTTCATAATCCTCATAGGATGGGTTACTCTGCGGGCGGTTCGTCTTCGGGTTCGGCCGTTGTCGTGGCGCTTGGCGAAGCCGATATGGCGATCGGCGGCGACCAGGGCGGCTCGATACGGATGCCGTCGTCGTTTTGCGGCATCTACGGCATGAAGCCCACCTGGGGTCTTGTCCCCTATACCGGCATCATGCCCAATGAGTTGACGCTCGACCACACCGGCCCCATGACCGCAACGGTCGCCGACAACGCCTTGCTATTGGAAGTAATCGCTGGAGACGACGGGTACGATCCACGCATCAAAGCGCCGAAAGTCGAACAATATACCAAAGCACTCGGTCAAAGCATCAGCGGATTGAAGATCGGCGTGCTGAAGGAGGGTTTTGAGCAGCCGGGGGCGGAAGCCGATGTCAATACAGTTGTTCGTGAAGCGGCCAAGCGCTTCAAGGATCTCGGGGCCTCGGTGGAGACGGTATCTGTACCAATGCACCTGCAAGGCGCGGCAATCTGGACGCCGATCGGCACCGAGGGCGCCACACAGACCATGATGTTCGGTGACGGCTTCGGTACCAGCCGATCAGACCTCTTCTCACTGTCACTCATGGACTTCCATCGAGGTTGGCGACAGAAGGCGAACCTCCTGTCAGAGCAGGCCAAGTTGTTCCTGTTGCTCGGCACCTATGTGAACAACACGTACGGGCCCCGCTTCTACGGCAAGGCCGTCAACGTCTCTCGCCGCCTGACCGCAGCTTACGACAGGGTCCTTAAGGACTACGATCTCCTTCTTCTGCCGACGACGCCCATGAAGGCGACGCAACTTCCTCCCCATGATGCCAGCCGCAAGGATTACATCACTCGCGCGACGGAGATGTTCACCAACACCGCTCCGTTCAACATCACGCATCATCCAGCGATGTCGCTGCCGTGCGGAATGCTGGATGGCCTACCCGTCGGCATTATGCTTGTTGGCCACCACTTCGACGAGACCACCATCTATAAGGTGGCGCACGCGTTCGAACGGATCGGAGACTGGAAGAAGATGTGACCAGGGCAATGTCGTTGACGACAACAGACCATCGTGGTGTCCGCGGCATGTTGTGGAGCTCTGCGCGTCGCCGGGATGGCCCGTTCCGACGTTAGGCAAACCCGCTATGAGAGTCGAATTCGTCGGTCGCCAATACGCAATGGCTTGGCTAGCAGACGGATTGAAAGAAAGGCCAATCATCTACAGCGAACCAATACGAGGAGGGTGCATCAATGCGTAGAATATCGACTTGCTTTCTTGCGACCGTCGCATTCCTGGGAGCTGCCGGCAACGCGATCGCCGAGGACGTCCTATCCGAAGTGTCGACACTAGAAAATGAGTATTTCAACAACTGGTCGCAAGGTGCCGAACAAGCCGCAAAAGCCCTCGGTCTGAACTATCGCATCCTTTCGGGCAAAGGTGATGCGGCAAAGCAAATCGAAATCTATGAGGCCCAATTCGGCGCTGGTGTCAGGATCACGTTCGGCGAGAATCTCGTTGCGGCGAACATAAAGCCCATCGTCGAGATGGCCAAGAAAGTCGGTGCGGTGCATGTTGCTGTTTGGGAGTCGTTGCCTGGCTTCCATCCTTTGGACGCGGGGTTAGATAACTACGCTTTTGCGACGTTCTTCTCGCCCGATGACGTCGAAAACAGCTATAGAATCGCAAAGTTGCTTTTTGACAAGATCGGCGGAAAAGGCAACGTCGCGCACATTACTGGTTTTCCAGGGGTTGATGCGGACATCTCCAGAACTGCGGGCTTCGATAAAGCTCTAGCCGAATACCCCGATATCAAGCTCATCGCCCGCCAGCCTGGAAAATGGAATCAGGTTGACGCTCGCAAAGTCATGGAAGACCTGTTGGTGGCGCACTCCAAGATTGACGCTGTCTTCGGGCAAAACGACTCGATCGCACTGGGCGCGATGCAAGCCGTCGAAGATGCTGGTATGCGTATTCCGATCGTCGGCCTAGATGGCAATCGAGAGACCCTCAAGCTGGTAAAGGAAGGTCGCATTCTTGCGACAATGGGCTTTACCCCGCAGTGGCAGGCGGGTTTTGCACTGGTGCGTGCATACGATGTTGCCAAAGGATTTAAGCCGGGCCCATGCGAGCGCATGATGTATACGGGAGCCACGCTGATAACCGCTCAAAATGTAGACAAGTATCAAGCATTTCTCGCCGGCGAGAAGCTTCCGTTTGATTGGAGAAAGATGTCGCGGGTTCTTCATCCCGACGATTGGGATGCTCAAAACTATGTGTGGCCGATCGATGTGAAGACGTATTGGGGAGCTCGTACGCCGGCCGGATATAAGTTCCCGAAGGCTTATCAAGATGCCGTCGACGAAGGTTGCGTCGATCAGCTCAAGGCGGAGTATAATAACCACTATCACCAGCGTATCCCCGAGTGACGCCGTTGATGCCCCTCTCCATCGAGAGGGGCATCATGTTTACCTTGCTTTTGATGGATCGCAAAAATGCTACAAGCGTCGCGGGCCGGTTGCAGGGATGGCGAGTTAGGGCGGCGGGCAATAACCATCTTCGTCTTCATGCTTGCGATTGCAGCATTTGGTCTCGGGGCTCCGTCGTTCGGAACGCTCGCAAATATCAGGGCTATTGAACTATCGAGTTCTGTCCTTTTGCTCGCATCCATCGGCGCGACCTTTGTAATCCTGATGGGCTCGATCGACCTGTCCATCGGAGCTGTTGCTAGCTTTTGCGGGATGTTGGTCGCGCGCCTATCACCAGACCTGGGTCTATGGTCGGTTCCCATCGCATGCGTGGTCGGCTTGGTGTTTGGTGCGATCAATGGGCTGGTTTATGTCCACCTCAGAATTCCCTCGATTCTGGTAACGCTTGGAACCGCAACAACCATTTCAGGGGCAGTGCTCTTCATTTCAGATGGCCGGTCATTGTCCGTATCGAACCCAGCCGTAATCGATATGGCCCAAGGCGCACTGGCGAATGTGGTCCCCAATGCGGTGCTGATTTCGGCAGTGATCTATGGTGCTGCAGTCCTCATAGGTGATCGCACGCGTTTTGGGCGAATGACGCTCGCGATCGGTAGCGACGAGCAAATTGCTGTCCTCATGGGAGTGAGGGTCAATACGATAAAAGTCCAGGCGTTCGCATTGTCAGGCCTTCTTGCCGGTCTTGCCGGAGTCCTGTTGGCGGCGCGTCTAGGATCCGCCACTGTCACAATGGGCAGTTATATGACTCTCGATACGATCACCGCGGTGGTCGTTGGTGGAACCGCGATTACAGGTGGCTCTGGCAACGTGCGCCTGACGATCATCGGGGTCCTTTTCATAACGACTTTTTCAGACGTCATGAACATTCTCGCTTTGCCGCCCTATCTGCAAACAATCATTCAAGGAACCGTCATTCTGCTGGCCGTTCTTCTGAACACGCGGCGAGCGAGCGCGGAGGACGTGAAATGAATGGCGTGGCCGCGCCGATCTACTCAATGCGTAACGCCTCGAAGCGCTTCAATGGCATTGCCGTGGTTGAAGGCATCGATCTCGATGTGTTTCCCAATGAGATTGTTGGTATTGCCGGCGAAAATGGGGCAGGCAAATCAACCACACTCAAAATGATTGCCGGCATCCATGCACCGAGCGCCGGAAGTATGAGACTGTTTGGCAAGAGCTTCAGCCCTCTAAGCTATACCCATGCTGTTGAGGCCGGAATTTCGATGGTCTTCCAGGAACAGGCTCTTATTCCAAGCCTGGCTGTCTACGAAAATATATTCCTCTCGTTAGAACCCTACTTTACCAGTCGGCTAGGCATCGTCGACAGAGATGCGATGATAGCCGTGAGCGAAAGACACCTCCAAAATCTCGGTCTTGGCTACATCGATCCGCGCCGCCGCACGGGTGATTACGCCTTCCATGATCGGCAGATGATCGAGATTGCCAAAGCTTTCGCGTTGGCCGAGCATTTTCATATCGATCACCCAATCATCCTGCTCGACGAACCGACTGCGGCAATCGGCGAGCGAGAGATCAAGATTCTCTTTGAATCAATTCGTCGATACCGTCGTCGCGCGTCATTCATGCTTATTACTCACCGTCTCGTGGAATATGTGGAGCTATGCGACCGCATTTACGTGTTCAAGGATGGACGAAATGTTGGCGAATTCGCAGGAGAAGAGATCTCCGAACAAAGCCTTCATCGGGCGATGGTTGGACGAATACGAGACGACGAATACTTCATGGAAAAGCGCCAGCGAAGCGTGGGCGGCGCGCCAATCGCGATTTCAGCTCATGGTCTAAGCGGCCCAAACGTCAAGAATGTCAGTTTTGAGATTCGCAAAGGTGAGATCCTTGGAATTGGAGGTCTCGTCGGATGCGGCAAAGAGGCTGTTGCCAGGGCCGTCGTCGGTTTTGAGCCCTTCCCCCCAAACGGCACGGTGGAATTGGACCGCGAAGCCTTGCCGCTTCGCGGACGTGGAAAAGCGGCGATCAAGCGCGGGGTGGGTTTCGTACCCAAGGAACGCAAGAGCGAAGGCATCGTGCCTTACATGTCGGTTCAGGCAAATATGTCGTTGGCCTCGCTTCCGCTCGTCTCGAGCCTCTCTGGGTTCCTTTCCCGCTCCCGAGAAAGGCGCCTGGCCGAAAAGTACATCAATCGCTTGCGTGTGAGATGCAAAGGGCCAACACAGCTTTGCCAGTTTCTTTCCGGCGGTAATCAACAGAAGGTGGTGATCGCCAAATGGCTGGCCCGAAAGGTTCAAGTGCTCGTCCTCGACAATCCCACGCGGGGGGTCGACGTCGGCGCCAAGCAAGAGATCTACAGCGTTCTGAGGGACTTGGCTGAGGAGGGGGTGGCTATTCTTCTGGTTACAGACGATCTGCCTGAGCTGATTGGAATGTCAAACCGCATCCTCGTGATGCGAGAGGGAGAACTTCAGTTCGAGTGCAGCGCGCCTGCCGACAATAAGCCAACGGAGCAGGAACTTGTCCAACACATGGTATGAGCCGCAAACGGCTGGGTCGAGATCAGCTGCGGAAGGAAAATTGCAGATCGCCCAGTTTTATGACCGTCGCCGTGTCATCATAAATGCGCTCGGGCCATTGTTGCTGCTGATGGCAATGGTCACGGTATTCGCGCTGATCAACCCGCGCTTTCTAAGTTGGATAAATCTTTTCAACCTGATGCGGCAGTCCTCGATCCTGCTGATCGTCTCAACAGGCATTACATTTGTAATTCTTATGGGAGCGCTCGATCTTTCCGTCGGAGCCATTGTGACGCTCGTGGCCATTTCATCTGCGGTTCTGATCCGTGACTTCGATGTCGGTGCAACCGAGGTAGCCTTCGCTGCAGCAGGCATGGGAGCGCTTTGTGGTCTTGTAAATGCTACGCTCGTTCTTCGTCTCCGGCTTCCGTCCTTCGTCGCCACATTGGGCTCAATGACTATTCTTGGCGGCATTTCGACGTGGATCAGCGGGGGTGGCAATGTGTTTTTCCAAAGCCCGAACCTCACATGGATTGCTTCAGGCTCCATGATCGGCCGTATTCCGAACTCCGGAGTTTGGGCGCTCCTCATTTTTGCTGTGGCTTCTTTTGTCGGTGCGAGAAGCCACTTCGGAAGAGCCCTGTTTGCGATCGGGGGGGGCGGCCTAACCGCGCGACTTTCGGGTATTGACGTCCTTCGTACCAAAGCGATCGCTTTTGTTGTCAGCGGAATGCTTTGCGGCGTTGCGGGCTTGCTGCTCGTCGCGCGAACATCAACCGGAACTTCGCGTATGGGTGATGATCTGTTGCTTCAGGCGATCGCCGCGGTCGTCATGGGCGGAACTGCGCTATCTGGAGGGGCGGGGGGAGTCCATCGCACCCTGACCGGCGTTCTGGTCATCGCCGTACTGCAAAATGGTCTCAATATCGCGGGCGTGCATACATACCTGCAAATCATGGTGACGGGGCTCATCGTCGTTCTGTCTGTTACAATAACTCTGGATCGATCTCGGCTAGCCTTTATTAAATAGTCCAGCATTGTCAGGAGCGATATTGAACGGAGAACCGCCAGCGTCCAACGCGCTTGATATGGACGCGCGTGGTGCAGAAAAGGTATCGGCTTAACTGCTCGCGTTGTTGGTAAGAAGATCCGGACAGCCGATAATGCCCGTCGGCGCCCTGGCGGCGGCGGAATCGAATAGCGCGTCGAGCGCTCCGTTTCTGGATGCGTCAGTCGAAATGCCTGTCCAACTTGCTGCCGGCTCGGTGTCATCTTAAATGCGGCCCTATGAGATGAGCTTGCCGACGCGATACATCGCCGCGAGCATGCGAGTGCGGGATTGACGTCGGTAGCTAAGTCAGCGGTCGGCCCTTTGAGATATCTCCTCGAAACATCGCCGGTTGCTGTTCGAGCGCGTGTTTGCCGCGAGTCCCCTTTGGATTGGGAAAAGCTGACCCGGTCTCCTGGCGGCGAAGTGCCCGCTGCGCTTTGACAGCCGCGCGGGAGCGGAGTGCCGGCGAGCCTTGTTATTCTCCCCGTGCGACTCCGCAAGCTTGTGCTTTCAGGACGTGGCTAAGTAGCTGTCGCATTAGACCGGGACGAGAGTTGCGTCTTATACGGCGGTTACCCAACGTTACCCAAATGCGGGTCTCGCGGCAGTGATCGCTCGGGCCATCGTCTGGATAATAGCAATCGGTAACCAAAATCCGCTCTGACCTCTTGGGTCTGATCTCCGGGGTGAGATCTCTTGGGTCCGCTGGCAGACCGGTTCGTCTGCTTTCTCCCGAGACTTGAGCCGCTGCCGGAGAAATCCGGCAGCGGTGTTTTTTTGATCGGCACCATGCCGCTATTTTTGCGGCAGTGATGGCGAGGTAATTGCCGGCAAGATCGACGGCCCACGGCAAGTAGTCACCCTGAAAATCCGCCTTACACGACCGCAGTGAGCGAAAAGGGCGGGCGACGAACAGTTATTGGGCCGATGTGTTCACGGCGAGCGGCGCCGGACGGCATGTGACAAATGTATCCGGCCCTCCCGAGCCTTGAAACAGGCTAGCGAGATCATCCTTTGGAAAGCGTACTGTCTTGATGCCGAGTGCCTGAACCCGGTCGCAAAGGTGCATGATCCCGAAAAGTGGAAACCGGCTTTCCGAAAAAATCATGCTCAAACAAAGAGATGAGATTATGATGCGATTCCGTGGAAACGCATCATGAGCCAACGCTCCGATCTCGAGCCGTCTGTGCTTCCGGCGCGTAGCAGGCGTCTTGGAGCCCCCCATTGATCCCGTCCGCACCGGCTAAGCCGGACAATGCGTTTACTCAGCAAGTATGAATCTTGCGGAAAGATGGCCAGTCCTAACGGGCTTCTAAGAAAATCCTCTGCAAAAAATGAAAAAGCTTGCGAATCATAGAGTAGCGGTCCGGCTCGTCACGTCGCTGAGGTTTGCCGTTTCGATGCGCTTCCGTCCAAAAGCGCGAACATCGGTAATGTCGATCCATGCAGGCCAAGGCTTACTAGCTCCATCTCCTCGCTCATCGTCCGTGTAAGAGCTTCCTCTGGTAGATGGATGAGCCCCTCCAGATGGGCACCAAGTCGCTTCTCCGCCGCGGTAATTTCAGAATCGCTGGCGATGGCGAACAGCGCCTTGAATCCAAGGCTCGTGAACCATTCCATCCGCCGAAGTTCGAGCTCCTGTGCCGCATCAATAGGTACGCCCGCTGCCGACCGCTCGATCAAAGATGCGGGCGGGAAATTGGCAACTCCGGTGATGCCGGCATCTTTCAACGATTCGGCAATGTCCTCCCAGCACGCAAAGGGGTCGATCATCAATATCGCCGCATAGACATGAGGCGCGGACGTTGCTTTGTTGAGGCTTCGCAGGTCTCGCAAAAGACACTCGTTCCAGTCTAGGATCGGCAAGGTCGCCATGACCAGCAGGGAGCCGTTTGGAAGGCTACGCAAAGACGGGGCGTAGACCTGCAATTGTGATCCTTTAGCTATGGCCGACATGTGTATGGCAAGCTTGCCAGTAGCTCTCGCCCTCATCGCTTCTACCCAATCTTACCCATTTGGTCGCCTCACCGATCTTATACGCGGGTAAGGCCGGGTCTAGACCGTCCATTGTAAGGAATGGTCTGGGAGGAAGATCGTGTCGCACCATTGCACGGACGACCAAAGGTCGGGCCGGGATGGTAAGCTTTCTGGACAGCCGACCGGATTCATCACGGACGCTGTTGCGATCGTTGCCACGCTGGATACCAAGGGCCGCGAGGCGTCTTACCTTGCGGACCTCATCGAGGCGTGTGGTCGCAAGACCATCCTCATTGACGTCAGTACGAAGAGAGATGACGGCGACAAACAGGCCGATACAAAGGCGCCCGCCGAACTGCTGAAGCAGATTGCGGAAAGCGCGCGCGCAAAGGTTGGCGATCTTCTCGGATCGGCAACGATCAGCGCGATTGTCGGAGTTGCGGGCGGCAAGGGAAGCGCAGTTTTCGCCGAGGTTGTGTCTGACCTGCCCTATGGCTTTCCAAAGCTGCTCGTAAGCAGCGCGAGGCCGGCACTACTCGCTGAATTGGCCACCCACAATGACATTATCCTTTATCCGACGCTGGTCGATCTCTTCGGCATCAACGCCTTTACCAGAAGAGTGCTCGATAACGCGGGCCGAGCCATTGCCGCCATGCGCTATGCCCCCATCAAGACTGGACGAGACAAGAAGATCGTCGCGATCACCGCCTTCGGCGTGACAACGCCTGCGGTAAATCAGTGCGCAGCGCGGCTTGCCGACGGTGGGCTAGACGCGATCGTCTTTCCAGCGAACGGGGCGGGCGGCCGCAAAATGGAGCAACTGATCGCGGCTGGTGAATTCGACGCCGTCATTGATTTGACTACCACGGAGCTCGCAGACGAAATCGTCGGAGGCACCGCGAGCGCCGGCCCGGATCGACTGAAAGCAGCGTCGAAGCAAGGGATACCGCAAGTGATTGCGCCTGGCGCGGTCGATATGGTCAATTTTGGCCTGCCATCGAGCGTTCCTGATCGGTTTCGCGGACGCCGATTTCATGCCCATACGCCTTACACCACGCTCATGCGCACAACTGCGTGTGAGAATGCGAGCATTGGCCGTCTCACGGCCGAACGGCTCGCGCGAGCAAAAGGGCCAACTATTGTCCTTTGGCCGGCGAAAGGCGTGTCCGATTACGACCGCCAAGGCGGCATTTTCCACGATCCCGAGGCCGACAAGGCTTGGCTAGCTGCGGTCAAGGCAGATCTCCCCGCGCACGTGATGGTCCGCGACCTGAACTGTCACATCAACGATGGCGAGTTCGCCGAGGCAGCCGCGGCCTGGGTTCTGGAACAACTCACGCAAGGAGATTCATCCGATGCGGATGTTTGAGCGAAGTGAAATTCTTTCCAGGATTGAAGGGCAGGTGGCGGAGCGAAAAGCAATTCTCGCGGCAGGAAGTAGCTGTGGCCTGGTCGCCAAATGCGCCGTCCTTGGAGGTGCCGACATGCTGGTCGTCTACTCGACCGGCCTGTCGCGTCTGATGGGGCTTCCGACCAGCCGGATTGGTGATTCCAACGCACGGACATTGGAACTCGCGGCGGAAATCCGTAACGTGGTCTCTACGGTTCCGGTGGTTGGCGGTATCGAGGCTTGGGATCCTCTCCGGCTCGACCTCGATGCTCTCTTGGACAAATTCTGGGCTGCTGGGTTTTCCGGCGTCATCAACTATCCGACGATCTCCACGATGGGTGAGAATTGGCGGGAGCGCCGCGGCCGCGTCGGGCTCGGCTTTGAACGTGAGGTCGAACTGATCGCTTGCGCGCGTAAAAGGAATATCTTCTCGCTTGCCTATGTCGCAAGCCCGCAGGACGCCAAGGCGATGGCAAGTGCAGGTGCCGACTGCATCGTCCCACATGTTGGCGCAACGCGGGGCGGGCTCGTGGGTCACGAGGACGGGCAATCCATAAAGGATGCGGTCCGACGCATCAACGAGATCAACGCAGCGGCGCGAAGCGTTCGGCAGGACGTGCTCTCGCTTTGCCATGGTGGGGCAATTGCCGAACCTGAAGATACGATCGAAGTCTATCGGACGACCCAGTGTGTCGGCTTTGTTGGTGCATCGTCAATCGAGAGAATTCCAATTGAGCGCGCGGTGAAAGCAGCGGTGGCGGAATTCAAAGCTGCTCCACTTCCGCAAACTCATTGACGTTCACTGCAACACGTGCAGCGAGGCCGCATGAACACGCAAAATAATCGGGCTAAACCTGATTCGATCGCTTTCGTCTCCAAAGAGGTGGCTAGACCGGGTCAGGACCGGGAAACAGATGTCCTCGTGATCGGCAGCGGTGCCGCGGGCTTGTCAGCTGCGCTGTTTGCGGCAAAAGCCGGCCTTCGCGTAATAGTATGCGAGAAATCTCCGCGACTTGGCGGCACGACAGCCTTGTCGAATGGCATGATCTGGGTTCCTCGTTCTGCTCAGGCGCGTACTGCAAACATCAATGATTCCATCAACAATGCCAGCACCTACCTGCAGCATGAACTTGGTAAATACTACCGCGCTGAATTCATCGACGCCTTTCTTCAGGACGGTCCGCCGGCGTTGGCAGCGCTCGAGAACGGGACGGATGTCAAGTTCACGCTGGCCGCTACGCCCGATTATCACTCGAGCCAAATTGGCGGCGTTGACAGGGGCCGTGCCTTGAGCCCTGCTCCTTATGATGGGCGGCTTCTAGGCAAGGACTTTGATCTGATTGGCGACCCCATTCGGGTTCTGCTCGGGGGCATGATGATCTCATCAAGTGAGGTCAGAAGCTTCCTCAACCCGTTCCAATCTGTTGCCTCGTTCAAGCACGTTTTAACTCGCCTGAGCCGCTATGCACGGGATCGGCTGAGTTTCAGGCGTGGTACTGAGCTCAGCGGAGGAAATGCCTTGATCGCGCGGCTGCTCGTGAGCTTGCGCAAGTATGATGTAGAAATCTGGCCATCTTCTCCAGCCCTCGAACTCAGCAAGGAGGGCGGGCGCGTCACGGGTGCCGTTGTCAGGCGGTTCAATCTGGACACTCGCGTGCGTGCCTCGCGTGGCGTTATTCTCGCATCTGGTGGCTTTGCGGGGAATGCGCAGTTGAGGGCCGACCTCAGTGGTGCACACCAGCATGATCTTACGTTGGCCCACGCCGACGTCAAGGGCGACGGCATCGGACTTGCAACCGCACTCGGAGCCGCCATCGACAAAGATGTTGCTTCCGCCGGTTTCTGGACCCCGGTGTCGATCTTGAAACGCGCGAGCGGCTCGCAAATTGTCCCGTACGGCTGGCTCGATCGCGGCCGGCCTGGGGTCATTGCAGTTGGCCCAAATGGCAGACGTTTCGTCAACGAATCGAATTCGTACCACGATATTTGCCTGGCAATGTTTGAGAACGGATATCCAGCAGATAAGCGGTTCTACTTTATCTGCGATCACCAGTTTGTACGATTGAGAGGCATGGGACACTTGCTGCCATGGCCCTGGACGTTGAGCATCGGAAAATACGTCCGCCTCGGCTACATCAAGGCAGGCCGCACGATTGCCGAGCTCGCAAAGCAGCTGGAACTGGATTCCGTTGTGCTGCAAAAGACGATCGAAGAACACAACGTGCATGCCGCCCAAGGACGGGATCCCTTCTTTAAGCGCGGGGAATCGGCTTTCAATCGCACGCTCGGCGATCCGACTATGGGAACAAATCCAAACCTTGGGCCAATCAAAAACGGACCGTTCATCGCGTTGCCGATCGTTCCGGCAACGCTTGGCACGGCGAGCGGACTGGCGACCGACAGTTACGGAAACGTTCTTGATGCACAAGGCAACGCAATCATGGGTCTTTACGCCTGCGGCAATGACATGACTTCGCCGATGCGCGGAATCTATCCCGGCGCAGGCATAACAATCGGTCCCGCCATCGTCTTCGCATATCGCACTGTCAACGCAATGGTGCTGTCCACTGATCAGGAGCAAAAAGCGGTCGCTTCCGGAGCTTGACTGTCAACGCACCGGCTTGGCAGGGATCATGTGTTTGGAGCCGACCGCGCGGATTGACGGGATGGGAGGTCGGTCCGTTTCCCATCATAAGCTCTTGGCAGAGGTGGGGACCGGCCCGCCAGATTGACGAGGTAGCGGTCGCGTTCGAACGTACTGCGGGGAAGGCGAGGATCACCGCAGCTCTTCGATGTCTTGCAAGGAGCAGAGCTTAGATAGGTGTTCCAGGGCATATGACAGTAATTGATCGTCCAACAGGTCGGCTGCGCAGTGACGAACCGAAGATGTCGGGACGAGCTGCGCAGTCGTCTGCTTTCCCGGGCCGATCGCAATCCGCTGGCCGCGAGGCAGTGATGCAACTCGACAAGATCGATTTTCGTCTTCTTGACCTCCTCCAACGAGATAATCGCCTCTGTAGCGAGCAACTCGGTGGGAAAGTCGGCCTGTCTGCATCCGGAGTTCAGCGTCGGCTGAAGCGGCTTAGATCGAGGGGAATAATAGAAGCGGACGTTTCTATCATTTCTCCAAAAGCAATTGGACGAAATGTGACGGCCGTGGTTCTCATTTCCTTGGAGCGCGCTCGGGCCGACACCGTTGATCGCCTAAAGCGTAAAATTCGCAAGATGCCGGAGGTGATGAGCGCGTTCTACGTTACAGGTTTGGCTGACATCGTCTTGCTCGTCACAGTCAACGATATGGAAGATTACGAGCAGTTTGCCAGGCGTCTGACAGACGAAAGCTCAGACATAAAACGCCTTGAAACAATGATTGTCATGGATCGGTTCAAGGCAGGATTCACCTTACCAATCACGTCCATCGCATGGTGTCGAGCGACCGATGAAGAGGACACCAACTCCTCAACTGCCATCGAACGCGGTCTTTAAATCGTTGCGTTGGACCTGGTCCCTAGATTGATGGAACTCGTTCATTGGAGGAATACGTTGCGCCGCTCGCGTCACGCCAAGATCGTGGCAACCATCGGCCCGGCGAGCGCCGGCTCTGAAAAGATCCGTGCTCTCTACCTTTCCGGAGCAGATATCTTTCGGCTGAACTTCAGTCACGGAAGCCATCAAGACCATGCCAGGGCCTATGCGTGCATCCGTGGACTCGAGCGGGAATTCGGCCGTCCGATAGGCATTCTGCAGGATCTCCAAGGTCCAAAGCTCCGCATCGGCTCCCTTGAAGAAGGCGGCCTGATTTTGCGCGCTGGTGAAACGGTGCGCTTTGTGACCGAGGGTACGAAAGGGCAGAAGCAATCGATACCTTTGCCTCACCCGGAGATTTTCGCAGCTGTCCATCCCGGACAAGAACTTCTCATTGACGATGGCCGGGTGCGCCTGAAGGTCACCGAGCCAGGACACGGAGAAATCGTTGCGCAGGTGGTCGTCGGAGGCGCGATCTCGGACCACAAGGGGGTCAACGTACCCGGGGCGATGCTCGATCTATCTCCGCTCACCAAGAAGGATCGGGCCGACCTGGCCTTCGGCATTAATCTTGGGGTCGATTGGGTCGCCTTGTCCTTTGTTCAGAAACCGTACGACTTGATCGAGGCGCGCGCCCTGATCGGCGAGGCCGCAGGTCTGATTGCGAAAATCGAGACGCCGAGGGCGCTCGATCGCATTGACGACATCATTGGCTTGTCCGACGGCGTTATGGTGGCGCGTGGTGATCTTGGCGTCGAAATCCCACCTGAGGAGGTGCCTGGCCGGCAGAAGGAGCTCGTGCGCGCCTGTCGGCTTGCCGGCAAACCCGTCATCGTCGCAACGCAAATGTTGGATTCCATGGTGGCTCGGCCGACGCCGACGCGCGCGGAAACGTCGGATGTCGCAACTGCCATTTATGATGGAGCCGATGCAGTAATGCTGTCTGCTGAATCGGCAAGCGGGGCCTACCCGGTCGAAGCGGTCGCCATGATGGATCGCATCATCAAAAGCACGGAACGGCACCACCTCTATCGGTCCCTTATTGAGGCTTCTCGACCTGACGTGGAGGATACCCCTGCCCACGCTGTCGCAGCCGGAGGCGCAGATCTTGCGGCGACGGTTGGCGCCAAGGTCATCATCGGTTTTACGGCCGGCGGAACAACGGCCGTTCGGATTTCGCGGAGCCGGCCGCCGGTGCCGATCCTTGCCCTTACTCCGGATGAGAAGGTGGCGCGGCGCATGAGCTTGTTGTGGGGCGTACATAGTGCCGTGTCCTGCGACCCTTCCGGTTATGAGGAGATGACGCGGATCGCCTCGGCGGCCGCCCACCAGGAAGGCTATATTCGATCGAGCGACTTGGCTGTGGTTGTCTCTGGAGTGCCGTTCGGACTTAGAGGCGCGACCAACAACCTTCGCGTTGTCGTATGTTAAGGCAATGTCCTTCGCATCGAACTGCCGGAAGCGACGCAGATTGCCATATGGACCATGCTTGAAATTTATGTGTGACCAGGAGCTGATAGGGTTCGAGGGCAGCATCAGCCTTCCAAGCTATTCCCTTCACCCACTCCAGCCTTTCCCAAACTTTCCCAAAGATTCCATAAATAACCGAAATACATAGCCTTTTCGGGCGGCGTTTGACACGTCTATACTCAAGAAACGTCCAACATTTCGTCCAACACGTTCTCGAAAAAATGCCCGACTTTCTCACGCGCCGTCATGGCACTTGGCAATTCGTTCGTCGCGTACCAGTTGAGTTCGCGAAGCTCGATCGTCGCCGTGTCATCAAGCACTCAACGCGCATCAAGATCGCCGATGATCGCGCCGGGCGTCGTGCTGTGAGAGTCGCACAGCAACTCAATGAGCAACTCGAGATCTTCTGGAAGGGACTGGCTAACGGCCACCGAAGCGATCAGCTCAGCAGCTATGAGTTTGCTCGGCAGCGCACGCGCTCACTTGGGTTCGAGTACATCGAGCACGAGGAAATATTGCGCCAGCCGCTGGAGGCTCGCTTACAGCGCTTGGAGGCCCTCGTCGCGAAGGGTTTGGCGGATGATACCGACACCCGCGCAGCTATGTTCGGGGCCGAAAAGAAACCGGCCTTCATGCTGTCCTCTCTCTTCACCGAATACGAAGCCATGACACGAGACGAGGTGAGGGACCTTTCGCCTGATCAGCTCCGCATCTGGCGCAACGGCCGTTCGCGAGCCGTCGAGCGGTTTGTTAAGATCGTCGGCGACAAACCGGTCAACGAAATCACTCAAGAAGACGGTATTGATTACTGCGAATGGTGGCGCAGCCGCGTGATCGATGAAGAAAGCGAGCCCAAGACCGCCAACAAGGATATCGGCCAGCTAAGCCGCATGTTGAAGGAAGTCAGCATACGCCGTCGTCTCAACATTCCCGACGTCTTCAGCGGTCTTCGCCTGAAAGGTGAGATTGAGCGTCCACGCGTGCCGTATGAGACCGACTTCATTCAAAAGCGACTTTTGGCGAAGGGTGCTCTAGATGGCCTGAATGAAGATGCCCGTCTCGTTCTGTATGTGGTGGCTGACACAGGCATGCGGCCGTCGGAGGTGGTGAACCTGGGCGAGAACGCGATTGTTCTCAAGGGGCCCATACCGCACGTGAAGATCCTGCCCGAGGGGCGCCGGTTAAAGACCGCAGACTCCGAGCGCGAGATTCCGCTCGTCGGCGCAGCTCTCGCCGCGATGAAAAAGCGGCCGCAGGGCTTTCCGCGCTATCGCGACAAATCCTCAAACCTCTCTTCCGCGTTGAATAAGTTTCTGCTTGAGAATGAGCTTCGTCCCACCAAGGACCACACGGTTTATTCCCTGCGCCACAGCTTCAAGGATAGGCTGGTTGCGGCTGAGGCTCCGGACAGTCTCATCGATAGTCTGATGGGCCACAAGACCTATAAGCCGAAGTATGGAAAGGGCCCATCGCTCGAACTGAAGCTGAAGTATCTTCAGCGGATCGCCTTCAAACCCCCGGCCGCGCTATAGGCCATAAGCCGGCGGCGGGCACGCGCCTTGGTGTCTTCTCTGTCCTTGAGTTCCTGAAGTTCTGCCTCAAATTTTTCGTACATCGGGACCCAGAAGTCACCATCCTGCTCTATGAAGTAGGCGAGCAGCACGAGTGCGCGTTCAATGCGCTCGATCATCGTAAGCGGAGGGCAGGTGTCTGGTGACATGGCGGCGTGCTCGGATAGTCGCCAAGATCAAAGAAAAGATACCTGGTGCGCAGGTACATGAGACGCAAAAAGAGGGTGCCATCGTTAAACTCGTCGTTCGTTCCCAGAACGTCCAGATCAAGATTGAAGTCACGCCGGTCCTGCGCGGCTGCGTCTTCGAGCCTGTCTTGATCTCCGTACGTCCCGCCGTCGAAAACGAGTTTGGGTTTGCGGAGGCGCGCACCGTCTCTTTCGCCGACCTCTATGCCGGAAAAATCGTCGCCGCCTTGGACCGCCAGCATCCGCGCGATCTATTCGATGTGCGTGATCTGCTCGCCAACGAAGGCATTACAGATGAAATCCGCAAGGCCTTCGTCGTCTATCTCTTGAGCCACGACCGCCCAATGTCCGAGGTTCTCGCTTCACCTCAAAAGGACATAACCGACGAATTCATGCACGGGTTCGAGGGTATGACCGATAAGCCCGTTCCAAAGGATGAGCCGATAGCGGCGCGCAAAGCACTCGTTGACGCGATCGTTGGCAAAATGCCCGAAGCTCACCGAAAATTCCTCGTGTCGTTCGAGCGCGGTCAGCCCGATTGGGACCTTCTTGGCGTGCCGGGCGCGGCTGATTTGCCGGCCGTCAGGTGGCGCCAGCAGAACCTCGACAAGTTATCGAAAGACAAACGGGACCGGCTTGTCACCGACCTTGAAAAGGTACTGGCACGGTAACCCGCTCAGCCTCCGTTCTCATTGTCCCCTAGCAACGGAAAACGCCCGGGTGTTGAGTGGGGTGACAAGGATTATGCGTTAAATGCATATGGATTTCATCACCTGCGTCTGAGCGACAAGATCCTTTCGAGCGGCTGGGCTCGTCGAACCAAAGAGCTGCTCTATGTATCGTTCGATCGAAATTCTGCATTCTTCCTTATGGTCGGTGACCATAAGAGTTTTGATGATGGAACCTTAGCGCAGGCGGTGGCCGAGACGCGTGCAGCGTCGCGCGGGTCAATGCCGATCATCGCAGGCCGCGGCTTTGAAGGAGCGGATCCCTCGGAACGAAATAGGTTACAACGTCACGGCTTCACAACGACAATGACAGTCGGCGATAGGGTTGTGCTTGGCGCGCTGATCTCTACCGTCGGCACGTCGGTTTTCCATTCTACTCAGGTCGCAAAAATCATGCGTGCGATCGAGGAGCCCGAACTTCGTGCCGACGAGCCTGACTTTCACAAAAGACTATTTGAATCGGCTCCGCAGGAGTGCCCGGAAATGCCGGATTTCGTCTGGCGCATGCACAATTGTGATCTTGGCCTTTTGGAGCGTACGACCGGCATATTCTTCACAATGCTGCCTTGGATACGCTAGGGCGCGCACGCGTGTATTTCCGCCGCAACCCATCTTGATGCCTTGTTCGGAATCGCGCGCAACGGTAGAGTGACAAGAGATTGGTCTAGCAATACTCGAAATGAAATTTCTCCCGAACAGCGCTGATATTCCGCACGATCTCATTCGTTCCGTGAGCGATGGTGACGTGATCTTCCTTTGCGGGGCGGGCGTCTCCTTCGGTGTCGGGCTCCCCACTTTTAAGAAGTTGACCGATGACGTCTATGCGACCATTGGAGAAAGTCGCAACCACGAGCCTGCCGAAGTGATCGCTTATGACAAGGAGGAGTATGACCGGGTACTTCGCTCTCTTGAAAAGCGAACCTTGTTGCATGGGACGGAGTCTCGCGTTCGCGTCGCGGTTGCTCAGATCTTGAGGCCTCCCGGTAGCGCTAACCTCGCTCACCACAAGTCCCTGCTTCAACTATCACGAGACCGCACCGGGCAGGTTCGGCTGATCACTACGAACTTTGACACCCTGTTTGAGCGCGCGGCCGCAGAGGAAACACTCTCCTTTGAAAGTCACGCAGGTAAATCAATCCCGCGTCCAGGCGGCGCGGATGATTTTGGCATACTCCATCTTCATGGCCGGCTTGAGGACGCCGATCTCGGCTTGAAACGGTCAGACCTGATCCTGACAAGCGCCGATTTCGGTGACGCCTATCTCAGGGACGGATGGGCGTCACGGTACATAGAAGACCGGATGCGTCTCAACACACTCATTCTGGTCGGCTATCGCGCCGAAGACGCTGCGTTGCGGCTGTTGCTCGAAACGCTGGACGCCGACCGGGATCGGTTTCGCGACCTCAAGGACATATATGCGATCGAGAAAAGCTCCTCTGGCTCAGCATCGCTATGGAAGGCGAAGGGGATTAAGCCGCTCGAATTTGCAGATTACCCGGATATCTATGCGACACTTGCCGAGTGGGCTCGGTACGCGAAAAACCCTGCTGGATACAACCGGCAGGGCCTTGAAGAGATTCTTCGACCTAAACCCTGAGCATCCATCCCGATGGTAGAAGCCACCAAGAAAATAACGCCCGCCGACGTATCGGAATTCGAACGCGACCGGCTGCGTTTTTTTCTTACAGGAGACGATGCGCTCACCAATCTAACGGAGATCAATCCTTCTCTCGCATGGCTGCCCCTGTTGGCCGAGATGAAGGTCTTTCAGAATGACGCCGTCTTGCCGGCGTGGATCGAAAGGAATTTTGCGGACCTCGAGGCTGTGCGCGAGGTGGTTAATAACCTTCGCTTCTTCGATGCCGAAGCGGCCCGCATCCTTAAGTATCGGCTCGAAGCCCATCGGAACAACCTCGATCCGTTCCTCGCAAAGTGCTGGCAGCTCATAATCAGGCATATCGAAAACGATCATCAGGGGAGAATCTATGGCCAATGGTTTAGGCTGCTGCCGCGACTAAAGCACGGTGACGTCTCGGCAGAGGTTCTTTCCCGAATTACCAATCTGCTTACGCCGAAGCTTTTCGTCGAAAAGCGCTATGGGTGGTATGACGACGCTGATCGGCCGATTGAGAAGCCGACTGATCTCATGTCCATCAAATACGGCGTCGAGGACGGCATTACCGAAAAGGACTTCTTTGCGGCGTGGCCAAAGGATGCGGGCACCGAAGCGGAGGGGTTTCTTGTTGATGGGCTGACAACGGCGCTCAGCGTCACGCTGGCTGATGCAATCGAGGTCGGAGTGGAGGGGCCCATTGGACTCAGTCTTACCGATATTGACGTTCCCTCGGTGGCTGCACATCCGCAAAACGCTCACCACGAAGGTTTCCTTCCGATTGTTCGAGTGCTTGCCGAGTTATGGACGAAACTTATCCAGAACGACCTGGACAAAGCCCTTCATGCTCTCGATGTGTGGAAGCGAAGTTCGTTTCGCCTCCTTCATCGGCTGGCCCTGTATGCAGCGGCCGAGCCCAAAGTCTCGCCAGATCTCGCAGCGGACGTCTTGCTGGAAGTACCGCAAGGCGAACTGTTTCTGACAAACTCGCAGGTCGAGGTGCACCGGCTCGTTCGTGCACGATGGCCGGAATTTTCAAGCGAGAAGCGCGCGCGGATCGAGAAACGCATTGTCGAAGGGCCTCCCGCAAATTGGTTCAAGGACGGCGTGGACTTGGCCGAGCCGATGGACCGGCATCGCTTTGCCCTACTGCTCGACCTGGAACGCAGCAATGTCCCGTTGGGACCGGAAGCCGCCAAAGTGCTGATGGAAATCAGGCAGAGGCATCCGAATTGGATTGCCAATGATCCGGAGAGGGCGGGGTTCGCCATTTGGCATGGGGAAGGAAGTCGTCTTGAGGGGAAGACGGAGAAGCTTCAAGGATTGCCAAGCAACGAGTTGCTCGCAGCCGCCAGGAAGGCGGCGGCCGAGGCCGACTTCATGGATGGTGACGCCTGGCAGAGCTTTTGCCAAGGACAGCCGGAAGAGGCGTTTCTGGGCGTCGAGGCCGCGTCTGAAGTCGATCGTTGGCAGGAATGGGCTTGGCGGCCGCTCTTGTGGGCGGCGAACAAGATTTCCGATGTCGCACTCCTTAACCGAATGGCGAGCTTGCTAGCGTCATGGCCAGAAGATTCGCCGTTCGCTGAAACGGCCAGCGGCGCTGCATTTTGGATGGACCAAGTCTCGGAAAAGTTGAAATCTGCGGTCCTTTGGAAGCTGTGGGACCTCATCGAACGCCGGGCTCCGCGGCCTTCGGAAAGGCCGGACGTTGATATTTTCACGACAGCCTTGAACGATCCGGCCGGCAACTTGGCAGCGGTGCTCCTGAAGAAAACACCAAAACCGAAGAAAGGCGTTGAACTTGGAAAGGCGCTGCGCGACCGTTATGTCAGGCTGCTGAGAGGGAACGATTTCTTTGCACGTCTCGCGCGCGTGCGCTTTTCCGCCGGGGTTGCATTTCTATTCGAGCGGGCGCCGACATGGACGGCAGCCAACATTCTTCCATCGTATGAATGGACCTCGCTGGATGCACTCGCAATGTGGTCCGCACGCAAGTATGCCAACCACATTGGCTCCGCCCGGCTATTTTCGCTCACCAAGAAGCCCTTTCTCGAACTCTTTTCGCGGCAAGAGGTGGGCAGAGAGGACATCCGGGCGTTTTCCGACTGGCTTGCGATCATACTGGTTGTTAATCAGGCGAGGAAGGCCGAGTATCCCTTGACGGCTACCGAAGTGCGCTCCGTCTTGCGAACGACCGACAACGAGGGGCGGTGGTCGTTTGCGCATCAATTGGCCGTTGAAATGGAGGCCGCGCAGCCTGACGAGAAGATATCGGTCTGGCGAGACATCATCGGTCCGGTCTTCGCAGGGGCCTGGCCACTCGATGCAGAGCTACAGTCGCCGCGGGTCACGTTCAAGTTGGTTCAGCTACTGCTGGCAACTGGCGACGCCTTTGGTGAAGCCGCGCCGATCGTCATCCCGTTTATTCGCCCCGAGGAGGCAAGGGCGCATTCGAGCGTCTTCTCCATCTCCGAAGCTGATCCTGAAATCTACAAGGTCGCGCCCGAGCAGATGCTTAATCTGCTTAGCGCGGTTGCCGGCGATGCAGCCAATCAAAGCCTGTACGGTATGAACAAGGCTTTGGAGAAATTGGTGGAAAACGCGCCCCGCCTTGTAGAAACCAAGGCCTTTCAAAAGCTGAAGATGCAAGCGATGACGCTTTAGCGGCGCGACATGGCTTTCAGCTCCGCCCGACGCTTTGCAACGAGGTGTCTCGTTTCCGCCGTATCGAAGCCCGCCTGCTCAAGCTGGCGTACGGTCCCGGTGAGTGCAGCGATCTGCGCCCGAAGGTGAAGCAATCGGATCGGCTGCTTCTCTTGGCCTTTGATGAAACCTGCCAGAACCGACTTCCGCGCGCAGAGCACCGATCCTAACCTAAAGACGGGCAGTTTTGACGTCTCGGCCAGATAATACACTTTGCGCCGAAGCTCCCGTGACCCAAAGAGGTATTCTGCGATTGCGGCAGCACCTTCCAGTATGTCGTCAGCGAATTGATCTGAGCTGGCGGCGTTCGGCTTCATGTATCCTCCCAATTGCTGTTGATCCGTCCCCGGCGGCTACCAAGGACATTCCCGGGTCAATAGATGGGAGAGTTCGCTCGAACCTCGCTGTGCTGGCCTCTTTATTTGACCTGCCAAAAACGGGTAATCCCACTATCCTGGCACGCCTTGAGCTTCGACAAGCGCGCCGAGGGAACGCGCTCATTGTCTTTTTTTGGTAGGTCTTAAGTCAAACGTAAAGTGTCGCACTGCAAAAGGTTTCCAACTTTTACGATATGCACACGCGTGTGTGCTCGCTCATCATTCGATTGCAGGATTACGTTCCGCCATTTGAGCAGCATCCGGAAGACGGATCGCGTTTCGGCGAATGACTACCAATGATTCCAATCCTTTTCAGCTCGATTCCCAACCCTTTCTATCGGGAAGACTGAGTGTTTTCGGTAGACCAGAGTCTCCTCAACCAAGAAAGGAGATCTCCATGAAAGTCCTTACAATCGGAAAACGACTTGTGCCTCTCGAACAAGTCGCGTGCGTCGAACCCTTCGACCCGACAGCCAACCCGGAGTTCAAGCCCGAGAAAGAATTCAAGTCGCGGCTGATCCTGCTCAATCGCGATATCGTTCTCACCGAACAATCGCCGCAGGAGTTCGCAACCGAGCACGGTCTCCATCTCTTTACGGAAGACACTGTGGCTGTGAATCAGGCGATCGTCTTTCGGGTCGGAATGTTCGAGCCCACAGAAGGCTTCAACCCGACGAAGCCCTACAAGACCCGGCTGAAGTGGCGCGACCTTGCGGGCAACGAGCAGAGCAAGCTTCTCCTGACAGACCCTGAGACGGTCATCGCCGAGATCCTGAAGAGCAAGGTTGAGACCGCTCCGGCGGCAAAGCGTCCGTCCCGGCGTCCTGGGAGAGGCCGTAACGGATCGCGGAGGATGGAAGGGTTCCGCACCTAGCAGCCGAACGACTTGGGAGTAGAGATGGCCCCTGCTGGCGCAACCAGCGGGGGTTTTCTTTGCGTCCGGTCAATGGTGAAAGCCGCGCCGGGTCATGGTGCGGCGGATGTTGTCGAGACCCGCAAGCGCTGAGCCGCGCTGTCGTATCGGCCTCAAACGCCGGCAGCGACCATTCAAGCTCGGCGGCAAGCCTGCAAAGCTCGTCCCGCGTCAGATGCATCAGTTCGCCGATCGTCCATGGCTGCATTTTCTCCTCCATCGCTTGACCGCGCCAATCGCGGCCTTCGCGGGAGGCCGTTGCGCCGGAGGAGGCGGATGCATCGTCAGACCGGAACGAAGTGGAGGAGTGCCGTCCTGTCCGCCGCGCTCGATAGCGAGGTGCTATCTTTCGGGGCAACCAACGGAGTCATGGAAAAAGTTGCACCGATGGAGCTGAAGCTTCCGAATGACTGTCTGGCCGTGTTTGCCGACGATACCGGTCACGAAGCCCTTATCCCGGACCAGCCTGTCTATGGCCTTGGCGGCTGCGCCGTACTCGCGCAAGATCTTGATCCTATCGTTCGGATGCCGTGGCGTGAGGTAAGGCGGCAAGCGACCGGTTCGCCCGACACCCCGCTTCATGCCAGCGACTTTGGTCGGAGCGCGACCCGGGAGCAGATTCTCACGGCTGCCGCGTTCTTCCGTCAGGGCCGTTTTGCACGGTTTGGCGCTATCGTGTCTGCCAATACCGCCTTTGCCGACAACACTGGCCCTCTGCCAACCATCGCGTTGGTGCTCAAACAACGCATCATCGACATCGCGAGGTGGACCCGCTTCCGTTCAATCGCGGTGATCTTCGAATCGTCGGAACGCGCCGATCCCCTGATCGAGGAGGCCTTTCAGAACTTCTCGATCGAGGAGAATGGCAACCCGGTGCCAGTCGAGTGCTATTTCATGCGCAAGCGAGAGGGCGAACCCGGCCTCGAAGTTGCCGATTTCATCATGCACGCGATCGGCAGACAGGCACGTCATAATCTCACCAAGCGGGGCACGTTTGTCCCGGACTTCGCCGCTGTTTTTCACGGCATCGATACAAAGCTGGTCAGCTTTATGGAAGTGTCGGCGGTCCTGCAAAACACAAGGCAAGCAGGTTAGGCTTCGCAAGAATGGCGCCTCACGCGGATTGGACTTACTCCAAGAAATTCATGCCACCTGAAGGCTCCGGCCAACTCTTACGATCGTGACCCCAAGACGGCCGGCCAGCGGCTCGATTGCGTCGAAAAAACTGCTTTGCATGTCGGCCTTAGGAGGCTGGTTGTGAAGTGCAATGAGCAAGTCCAGCGCGGCGCGGTCACCGTGGGCTGCGATGGCACCTACTCCGCCGTATGGGACATTGGATCGCTGAGCGCGCGCGAACCCTTCAGCGAGCGACAGTGGCAAAAGCCTTCTCTTGCGGCGCAACTCATCGAGAGCGCTGCGGATCGTATGCCCATCCTTATCCTCGTCATCAAGACGGGCGTCGTCCGGATCGCCCAACGCATGAATCATGCTTTCGAGCCTATCAATCGCGCGTACCGAGCCCAATCTGAGAGCAGCACCCGCAATTCTAATACGCTGTATCTCGCTCGCATCGTTTCGGTCCATCCAGCCATCGACGAGATCGGTCCACACGTCCAACGCGGGATGGGGCGGCGCGGGTTGGAGTGCGCCTCCAAGCAGGCTATCCATTTCGTAGATCGACGTCATTCCAATAACAGCGTTGCCCGCGAACGAGGCTGCTTGCTCAGCCGACTGGACGCGAGCCCGAACGGCGTTCGCAGCGGCTTCGCCAAGCTCGCGGATTGGATAATGTCCGAAGAGCGCGACGGTTATACCGGCCAAGCGAAGGTCCAGCGTTCCCAAGTCCGCAACCAACTGCCGGAATGATTGCTCATCGCCATACCGTGCCGAGAACGCCATCATGATGCCTTGCAGGGAATGCGGAATGGTTGTGTCGCGGCCGCAGGCGCGGATAAAGTCCAGCCGCTCCTTCTCGTCCTTAAAGGCGTATGACAGCCGTCCCGCGATCTCGTCATGCAGCTCGGGGCTGCGGCCATGATCGCGAAGAATATCGAGCAACCTTTCCCGCGGATCTGCACTTCGTGATATGGCCTTTACGGCCGCCCAGCGATCACCGTAGTCGCTCGATTGAAGAGCGCGGTCGATGATAGGCCAGGCCCGCTGATCAAGCGGACCTCTAGCTACCGAAAAGGCCTCCAATCGCAGTTCGTCGGGAAGGGCCTCATCGCAGGCAAGGTCCAGCGCGAGATTTGGTGTAATGCGCGTCGCGTCCAACTGCCCCACTAGGTCTGAGAGCCCGGAAAGCTGATCGTGCGATATGGATGGGCTTCTCGCTTTCTCGATGTACATCTTGAGCGCCTCATCGCCGAGCCGATCAATGGCGGCCTGAAACGACCTAACGCGTGTGAATCGATCCAGCCCTCGATCGAGTAACGCTTGCAACACTTCCCTCGTGAGGGTGGGATCGTCGGTTCGAGCGACGATCTCGCCCGCTCCACTTTCGAGAAGCCAACGATGTCCTAATAAGGCTCGGACTTCAGGAAGAAGCGGGTGGGAAAAGCCATCGGCTATCATGCGCCCGATGCGCTCCCTGATCCGCCACGATGATGACGTGTCCCAGACGAGCGCGAGCTGCCGCGCCACCTCGTCCCTCAGCCCAGCGTCCACTTTCGCGCCGTTGAGAACGCAGCGAGCGACTAGACGCAAGCCGGTGGAAAACGCATCATCACCCCGCTCCAGCATCGCATGGATAATTGGAGACGGTTGTTGGTGAAGCTCAAGGGCGAATTGTATGACCTGAGCCCAGGGACGCTGAACCGCGTCATGGATTCGGTGCGAGAGGGTCTGAGCTTCCTCACGCACGAGATGACATGCGGCGAGATACTCCTGAACGATGGGATAGGGGAACTGCAGGCGTAACGCGCTTTGCCGACGAAGCACTCCCTGAGTCAGCAGCTTGGACAGAATACTGTCCGGCGTTTCCCCAGGGACATCGAAGCGTGCCGCGATCTCCATCACCTCACGTTCGGTCGCGCCAATCTCTTGAGCTTCGAGCCGATCATAGGCCAGCACTTCGGCCACCCGCCGCAGGGCCGATGCGTCGGCCGGTGTTGACTGAACCGACTTGTGCTCGTGCGGACTGAATAAGGTCTTCAGATAACTCTCTATCAGGTCCGCTCGTCCATTCGGCATCGCCCTCGGAGCTTTGGTAAGCGCCAGCAACATGGCCAGAAAGAGTGGGATTTTCGCCAAGCGAGCGAGATCAGGGTAAGCCTCAAGACGGCGGACAAACTCCCAGCCGTCTAAGCCAGGCACGCGAGTTTTCATCGCTTCGGCGAAACGAACGATATCTGAGTCGTCGAGCGGTAAGAGTTCGACCAACCGGGCTTCCGCAGGACCAGTTAGAACAGCTCGATCGCGCACGGTAAGCAGCCAAGGTACGAGCGGGTATCGAGCTGAGAAGTTTGCGACGCGATTAAGCACGGCCCGGCGTCGACTAGAGGGGATCTCATCAAGACCGTCGAAGAGGAGAACGGCAGATCCCTGCTCAGCAAGACGGGACCAGTCAACCCGGACGTTGAGCTCTCGATTGATTTCGTCGGCGAGGAACTCCAGCACGCTAACATCGCTGGCCGCGAAAGTCGCAAGCGGCACGAATACCGGTACATAGGGAGTGCTGACGAGACGCGTGGCCACAGCGTTCAACAAGGCCGATTTGCCGTAACCGGGGCCGGCAACCACGATGCAGCGATCGATCAACTCGGACGGAAAGGATCGCAGGTCGACGTTCGACCGTTCAACCGTGGATTCCCAGGTCGGCTCCTCATCCTCAAAGTCCGAGGGAGTCGCACGTTCAAGATCACGGGCGCGCGGCCACACAAAGAGCTCTTCGCAACTTCCGGAGATGCCTGTCCCCGGTATCTCAATCCGCGACACACGCTCGATTGTCGACCGGTAGGCTGGCAGGCCCCACTCAGCCGGTTCGGCAACGTCCACACCAAACTCCGTCGACAGCCTGGTCCGAAGCGGAGTGGCAAGAAATAGCGCCCTGCGGCGTGCTGCGCCGCCCGCAACGTCGCGCAATATCGACAGAAATCGAGAAGGAAGAGCGAAGGCGGTACCCAATCGACGCCGCTCAAAAGCGCGCTCGATTTCTTCGAGAGGAGCGATCTCCACCGTCGTGCGGCGGAACAGCTCCAAAGCTTCCACTCCACCTGACAAGGTACGCTCGACCGCTGCAAGGACTTTCTTGTGCCGATCGGCCATGCGCTCAGTCCATTCGGTTGAGTCCGGTGCCGTCGCGGCACGCTCGCACAAATCGCGCAGTGCCCTCGCAGTCTCGTCTGCCTCTCCAAAGACGATAACAAGGCGGTCCTCTCCGAAGAAATCCGCACGAGCCATCTGTGTCGCCAAATCGTTCCAGAGATTATTCCACGCATCAGTAGCTGGCTGAACGCGTGTCTTGGCCTGAATCCAATCGCGATGGTTATCTGCGTAGCGGACGACGATGTCGTCCACATCTGCCGGCGCCTCTACCCGAACCTCGATTACCCGCTCGCGCGGAGCCAGCCGTCCCAAATCGAGGAGATCAGCCAGAAATCTTGCGGCCACGGTATTCTGATAAAAAATGCCGTCCTGTGTTGTTGGGCCGCCCGGTTCTGCCATGGCATCACTTCTTCTGGTTCAACGGCGATAGACCGCAACCCGTTGTTTAGCCCAGTTTCTCTAGATCGGCAAAACGGCGAAAGAGCCTTATCTCAATCGAGTCGAAGATACGTATCGAGCTGCATCTGATTTGCAAGATGAAGTTTGTTCTGATGGCAGAAGCTCACCACGCGACTGGTGGTTAGTCAGGAATTCGGGGGCCTGCGGCCCCCAGGCCGTCAAGGCCAAGCCCCCACGAAAAGCGTGGGGGCGGAAAGCGGCGGGCCGTGTAGTCGGCTCGCTGCGCTCTCCTCCGGCCCGCACCAGCCCCGCTCGCTTTCCGGCCTGTGACGGCCAACCCCGCTCATTGGCGCGGGCCTAGTTCCGGTTGCATGCGCAACCGGCAAACTAGGAGAGGGCAGATGAAAACCGATCTCTATCAGAAGATCACCAACCAGATCGTGGCAGAGCTCGAGAAAGGCGTCAGGCCTTGGTGCAAGCCATGGAATGCCGAACACACCGCCGGACGCATCACGCGGCCCCTTCGGGCAAACGGTATCGCCTATAACGGCATCAACGTTCTGATGCTGTGGTCCGCCGCCATCGAACGCGGCTACGCAGCACCCATCTGGATGACCTACCGGCAAGCTTCCGAACTCAAGGCCAATGTGCGCAAGGGCGAGCAGGGCAGCCTCGTCGTCTATGCCGACAGGATGATACGCACGGAAACCGATGCCGCGACCGGAGAGGAATCCGAACGCGCGATCCCGTTCCTTAAGGGCTACACCGTCTTCAATGTCGAGCAGATCGAGGGTTTGCCCGAACACTTCTATGGCAAACCGGCGCCGCGCGTGGACTCCATTGAGCGCATTGAGCAAGCTGAAGCGTTCTTTGCGGCGAAAGGTGCCACCATCCGGCACGGCGGCAACATGGCCTATTACAATATCGCGCATGACTTCGTGCAGATGCCCCCTTTCGAAAGCTTCCGCGATGCCGAAAGCTACTATGCGACCCTTGCGCACGAGAGTATCCACTGGACTCGCCATCCGTCGCGCCTTGATCGGGATTTCGGACGCAAGCGGTTCGGCGACGAAGGCTACGCAATGGAGGAGCTGGTCGCCGAGCTTGGATCGGCGTTTGTCTGTGCCGATCTCGACCTTACGCCCGGCATCCGCGATGACCATGCCGCCTATATCGGCTCATGGATCAAAGTGCTGAAGGGCGACAAGCGCGCGATCTTCACCGCCGCGTCGCATGCGCAGCGCGCGGCGGATTTTCTGCAGGGTGTTCAACTGGCAACGGAAGGCTGTGGGGACAAGCCCATGGCAGCTCGATGCGCTGCGTGAAACATTCAACCGGCGCGGACCGTCCGGCATTTGCTTTGTCTCGTTCTGGCAAAGGATGCATCTGCATTAATTGGCAAGGACTGTTATGAACCTGATTGTGGCGTTTCAAGAGCGTCACGCCGGGATTTTTCTTGCATTGGGGTTCTGGCGAGTCACGGGCGCGTCCCCAATTCCTCCAGGGACAGATGCGGGGCGTGTCGATGTTCGTGATGGACACTGATGCGTATCCATTTTCCCGGCATCGCCGTCCAGAAGAGGGAGGATCCCATGCGCGTCCTGGCCACGGGCCGGTTGTGCACCCGTCTTTGCTGAAGCCCCTACATGCCGGTGAAACACGACACCCCGGCGCATAACGCGCCGGGGTGCCCCTTTCTCCTTCCAACGAGGATTCAGATGACTACGGTCGAGGATGCTACCAACAACATCGGTAGTGCGTCGCATGGTGGCGGACGCTGGTTTCCCGAATGGTCGAAGCTGCGTGGTGCGCTCTACGAAACCGTCGCCATTGGTACCGTTACCTTGGTGGCAGGTGCCGTCCTTTCCCCCGTGCTCGAAGAACCGGTCAAGACGCGCCTAATCCCAGCGATCCTGGAGCACACTGGCCAGTATCAGCGCGTCGAGATGTACAAGCAGGCAGCCGACGGCAAATTCGTGGTGGCAGGTTGCTACAAGCTTCTGGTGGCGCCCTGGTCGAGCTCGGTGCTCGGCCGCATGGTCGAGATCACCGATCCGAAGGTCTGCGCTTCTGTGCCGGACCCGGATGACGATCAGACGCCGGTCCAGTTCAGGACCGAAGGGGCGAGGAGCGCCAACTACATGACCGTGGTCTTCGGGCACCTTGATGGCGAGTTCGGTGGCGGTACGTTTAGCGCCGACGGGATGAATACGCCGGGTACCTTTATCGGCCGGATGCAGGCGCAGGCGCACGATGGTAACCAAAGATGCAAGCTCACCCATTTCTGGGTGGTGGTCGGTAAGCCGGAGCGCCAACCTTACTTTCAGAAGAACCTGGAAGAGTGGATTGCCAATTCGGACGGTCAGGTCGCAATGACGGCGCAGCCTGTCCCCGGAGGTCAGTGCAAGGCGGATCAGAAATCGGCAGACGCATCCGCCGGTGCGAAAGCAAACTAAGCATCGGGAACAGGAAGACAGGGCCTCGGCGATTGCCGGGGCCCTTTGCGTTTGTGATCTGCACCGTTCGGATTCGTGCGGCGACCGCGGCCATGCAGGCAGAGCAAGGTCGGGAGCGATAGGATGCCTTTCCGCCCGCGCTTTGCCAGACCGCAATTCTGTCTGCTGCGGAGAAATGAACGTGTTCGATTCGGGTTATCGGCGACTGGTCTGTGTTCAAGTAGCGATTTGGCGGGCACAAACACAACTTGATTGACCGCCCCAACCACCGTGGCAGTCTCAACGCGAGGGCAGAGAAAGCCTGCCTTCGGGGTGTCAGAACCTCTTGATAGCCGGTGTCTTGCGTTGCCGATACAACGCTGCCTTTCGACCCTATGGGCCGGGAGGCGGCGGCGAGGATATTGCGCAGGCAATGTCCTTGGATGTCCAAGCCTCGCGGCCAAAGGCCGTCGCAATCGTGCTGTCACGATTTCTGAACTCCCGTGCTCGCCAGTGGAAGGTTCTCTTCCCGGTGTTCTTTCCGAAGCTTTCCGGAAGGGAGTTTTTGTGAAGCGTTGCGTTTGTATCTTTTCTCTCCTCCTGGCCCTAATCGCACATGGAGCCGCTGCCGCCGATCAGCCAAAGACCGCTGCGTCAAAGAGTGACCCGCTCGGCGGAATGATCTTCTCTGGGGCCAACCATTGCTGCGTCGGCATCGGTACCGCAAATCCGGCGGCGCATCTGGATGTTTATCAGGGCGAGGTCAAGGTAGGGTCATCCGGCGTAGGATGCGCCGAGAGGAATGCCGGTTCGCTCCGCTTCGCTGACAAACATCTGCAATTTTGCGACGGAACGAGCTGGCGAAATGTCAGCCTCGACAAGGCTGAATGAGTTGGTCTGAACTCCAACGCGCGCTCGGTGTTGTTCTCGCATGCACGGTTGTTTGCAGTTCGTCGCCCTGCATTCGCGCAATTCGCCAGCCGGCCCGGCTATTCCGTTGGAACGGCAGGCGCCGCATGCGACGGCGCCAACATGCAGTATGGCTGGCCCGATGCCAACGGCAACATCCTGAAATGCGTCTCGAACGTCTGGCAGGCGCAGGGCACCACAGCATCCGCTGGCGGGTCGAATACTCAGGTTCAGTATAACAGCGGTGGTGCGCTGGCGGGCGACAGTGGTCTGACCTACAGCAACCCGAACCTAACGATCGGCTATGGCAATCTCTATATCGGGACCAGTCAGGCAACCAGCGGCACGCTTTATCTCGGCGGCGTGAATGGGCATAGTAACCCTGTCGCAGATACAAATTGTGTTGGCTGCTCCATAGCCATCGGTTACGGCGCGCTTGCCTGCGGGTTCGGTCTATTATAACAACATTGCCATCGGTACGCAGGCGATGAGCAGCGCCAGCATGACCACCACCGCCGTCAACAACACGGCCATTGGTGTTCAGGCATTAAAGGCGGTTACATCTGGTTCGATCAATACGGCTATTGGCTATGGTGCATTACTAACTAATACAACCGGCGCAACGTGAGCGCGCTTGCGCGCCAATCCCGGTTTGCACCAAAATAAATATTTGATTGCGATAGCGAAAATCGATATCTTTTCTCGGCAACCATGGCGCTTCGCGTGGTCTGTTCGAGCACTTCACCCACTCCATCAAAATTGCCATATAAGAATCAATTGTTTGCTCGCTTCCCGCGACGAAATTTCAGCGTCTTCTTGAATTTCCATACAACCCCCGTACAACGGAGCTCGAATCCTGCGTCTGCGTTAGCGAGTCCTTGTTCGACAAATCGCTCGCGGCCGGCATTCGAATCCTGGGGAGTGCCAGCTGCTTTCGCTGCAGAACGTGCGCAAGATTGGCTGCGTCCGCGTTGCGCCGATGAGATCGTCGAGGCTTTCGTCAGCAAACAATCAGGTTCGCCACGACAGTCATTCGTCGTCGGGAGGAACGATCGACATCCTTGTCAAGATCCTCCCTGCGCCAATGGTCGCCCACCAGCCATCGCCGCCTCTGATGAGGAAGACCGAGCTCCCAGAGCGGTTGTTCCGCGTGACCTCTCGCCACGTCTTCAGATCGATCCCGGATGGCGTCGACGAAAACCTGGGATGTGTATGCCACTCCCCAACAAATGTGTGAGTGCGCCCGCTCTCGGTCCATCGCCTGTTGGCGAGACCCTGATGTCCGGGATCGTCTCGATCAAACCGCAGTCGTGCGCGGCGGTCGCGCCTCAGAGGCAACGAACAGTCGGTGATCTCGATATGCGGGCCTCTATAGCAGCCGATCAGGATCCCTCCGGCCTCTGTTGCGTTCTCGGGAATGCGCAGGTAGCGATCGATCCTCACCGTCACTTGCTCGTGGACGACGACGAGTCGCATGCCGGCGCGGAAGATCATTGAGCCCGTGTCTGGCAAGCCGGGCACTCTGGAGCGGGTGTCAGGTTCATGTCCTTGATCTGGAAGCTGCGATCCGGATCGAGCACACGGGTTCGGTAGCGATGCCTCGGATCGCCGCTGTTCCATGCGAGAACGAGGTCGAGCGCCAAGGCCGCCGCCGACATCGATGCCGAGACCGGGAACGGTGCATAGAGGCCGTCGCCGCAGGCAGGATTGCGTTGCAGATCGTTGTCAGAGTCTGGACGCAGGACCCTATAGCGCGGTTCGCTAGCAAGCTTTGGCTTTTGGCACTTGAAGCACCCGTGCTCCGGTCCGTCGCAGAGCAAAGCCTGGGCCGCACCGCCGTTGCCGGCGATCCAGGCGTGAAGAACCGGCGGAAAGTTCGGTCGCCGCGAGATGGCATGATGGTTCAAGGCAATCGAGAACGGCTCTTCACCCGTTGCGTCGATGATCAAGTCGCCCGACAATAACGCCAGGATCGCGGTCGCGTCCAGAGCACGACTTTCGATTGCAAGGTGCGGAAGCTGTCCGCGAATGTATTCGGCACAACCGTCAGCCTTGTTCTGGCCCAAAAACGAGATTCCGAGAATATGCCGTCCGACATTGGCCGGCGATAATTTGTCGGAATCAATCAGTGTGAGACATCCTCCCAGCGACCCGGCGCCGCTTTGCGCGAGATTATAGGCGAGAAAGCCACCGATGGTGCCGCAACCGATCAGAACAATGTTCTTTCCAGCGAGGCTCGGCACAGCCCCAAGATTACGCTGGTAGAGAAAGCGTTCATCGATCGGAGAACCCAGATGGCGTTCGACCGCCACATCCTCGGTGTGGTCGAGCAGGATCTTCGGCAGAGCCGACTTCCGGGATTTCATGAATTCGGGGCGATCAAAGCGTTTGGGGATCTGGATATCGGCGAGACAGATGGCATTGGGTGCGCAGATCGCTATCCAACGCGTCAGACCGGTTCCCAGCCCCAGCGCGGGCTCCAATTCATGTGCTATGCCAATCCGGTCGAGGAATGCGGCAAGGCCTCGAAGATTGCGGGGCAGGGCTCCACCCCCATCTGCGCCCAAATCGATATCTACCCGGACGATCCGGCAAGGTGTAGTTTCCGGAGCAACCTTGATGCCGCGGTTAGCCGCATGGAGCGCCTTGAAGTAAGGGGCGAGCCCGTCCTTCGGCGCCAGCACCAGCTTATCGTTGGCCGTCCGCGACAGCCCGACAAAGAATATCTCACCCTCGCCTCGAAAACCCTCTGGCAGATCCACCAAGATTAAAGGGCCGGCAGCCCAGTACTGGCTAAATTCGTCGACGTAGTCGAGATCGGAACGGCCACGAAGCCCATCGCCTAGAACCTTCTCTGCCAGCTTCAGACATTGCAGAACGGTCCCCCCGGGGTCGTACCGATCGAACACCATGGCGTTTCTTGCGACATAGCAGACCATGTTGTCTGGCCCGAGCAAATGCGGCGTACGCTTACCTTCCGCTTTGCCGCGCGACAGCAGTTTGATGACCGGCGGATCGACGAAATCAAGGTCAGGCACCTCGATCGACACCTCGGCCTCCAGACCATGTCGGTCGATTCGGCCGACGTAGTATGGATGCGCGCTCTGGCTCCAATCCTTCTTGAAGCCCTCCTGTCTTAGCGCGGCATCGATGGTTCGGAGGACGTCCCGCTCATCCACTGGTCGACCGTCCTACAGACGGCGCCGGCGAGATGATGGCCGGAGTAGCTACGACGGCCGCAGCTGCAGCGGCGTGAGCCTTGACAAGATCAGGACGATTGGGAATTCGATCGCCAAAGACGGCTTTCAGATGGTTCACGGCGACCTCTGGCAGGTAGCAATGGTTGATCGCGTCATCCAATTGCTCGTGCATCGCGTTGGCAGCCTTGATGGCCTGCTGACGTTGCTCGCGGGTCCAGGATGACCCGAGAACTTCAGTGGTGTCGGCTGGATTGAGAATCTCACCGGCGAACATGTCGGCCAGACGCGAAGTTACCTCGAGGAGCGCGAGATCGTCGCGGCGAGGGACGCGCAGATGGCCAACGTCTTCGAAAGCGTAGAAGGCGCAAGCCATCAGTATGATTGACGAGACATGATCGAGCTTGTGATGATCCCGCCAAGCCTTCAGATACCGGCATTCGCGCCGCAAGAGTTCGCCATAGAAGTCGATAGCATTGAGAAACCAGTCATGGATCTTGCGCGGATCGGACGGCTTCCAGTTTTCCTTGCGGTGCGCGAGCAAAACTTTGTCGGAATCGATCTGATCCCAGCTGTCGATCCGCATTTTCCGCGAGCTCATGAAGTCCATATTGTCTTCAGAGTCGGCAATAGCCCGGTCCATTGCGGCCTTGGTCAGCCTTCCGAACTGGTCATCGGGAATGGCGTACAAGGGGACGTCAACATGGAGGCAATCATCAATGATGACGCGTGCGCAGGTGTCCTTCTCCTCGAAGCCCTTCCACTTCTCGCGCTTGATCAGCACCTTTAAAGCGGCATCGACAATGGCGAAGTAAAGTGTCGCCGCTTCGGCAGGTCCATTGCCCTTGACGAAGGTCATCGGCAGATAGAGGCCGTCATCAACGTCAACCTGCTGCGGCGGCATCCATGCACGCCGGTTGAGCAGTTTGTAAGCCTCGCTGCCCTGCGTGAAGAAGCGCGGGGTGATCTGTCTTCCGAACTGACGTTTGGTCTCGCTCACGATAACCACCCTGAGATGGTCGCGAATCTTTCGCTTCGCGTTCTGTAGCTTGCCCTGCTCGTCAGCCAGCAGTTCGAGCTTAAAAAGGAGGTCGACGCCCCCCTGGGCGCCATGGAGCAGCTTATCGACGTTTGCCACAGTGCTACCTTTCTATTTGCAGGTCGCTCGCCACCGACGGTTCGGCGATCCGGGCGTCGGGGACGGCTTACATCCAGCGGCACGAATCGATGGCTCTCATCATATAATAGCGCCGCTGAGGGGCTTGGAGAACGAATTGGCAACGGAATCCACAAAAAAGAAGTCGTTTCAGATACTTGCCTTGAGCGGAGGTGGTTATATAGGGCTGTATGCTGCCGAGATATTGGCTCGGCTGGAAGAAAGGGCCGGCAGATCCATTGGAAGCTGCTTCGACCTGATTGCCGGTACGTCCGTGGGCGGCATACTTGCGGCGGGCGTTTCGCTCGACGTACCGGCTCGTCAGATGCGCGACCTCTTCATTCAACGAGGTCAAGAGATCTTTTCCAGTCGTCCGCGGCCAAAGACCGGGTGGCTCGATTTCGGGCGATCGCTATTTGGTTCGAAATACGATGGGAAGGCATTGCGGAGCGTCGTGACCGAGATTATTGGCGAGCAAACGACGTTAGCTGCATGCAAACGCCGCCTGATCGTTCCCGCCGTCAACATGACGAAAGGGAGCGTCCAGATGTTCAAGACCGGTCACCATCCGGATTTCACGCTGGATTCCAAGCGGCGACTGGTTGACGTGGTCATGGCAACGAGCGCCGCCCCGACCTATTTCCCGCTGGCCGCGATCGAGAACGCCCATTATGCCGACGGAGGGCTGGTCGCCAACGCACCCGATCAATGCGCTCTCCACGAAGCGACGCATTTCTTGAAGCAGGACCTGCGTCAGATATCTATCCTGAGCATCGGTACCACGTCGACCGGATTTTCACTCAAGCGATCCCTCGGTCGTGATCTGGGCAGCGCCAAATGGATGTTGAAAGGGCGCTTGTTGAGAACGATTTTTTCCTCGCAGCAACAGCTCGTCGACTACATGCTTCGCCACCAACTAGGCGAGCGATATCTTCGGATAGATGCGACACAATCGGAAGAACAACAGGCAGATTTGGCGCTGGATGTTGCGCACGCGGATGCGCAGGGGACACTGCTCGGCCTGGCCGAAGGCAGCTTTCAGAAGGTCGCCGCCGATCCAAGACTTCGACAATTTCTGACGCATGAGCCCGATCCACCCCAATTTCCGGGCGCGCTTCAGTAGGGCGTGAGACTAACCGTTGCTACGTCGAAAACGCCTCGGAAGATCAACCCTATTTGCTGCAAACGTCGAAAGAGTTCATGAGATCTGATCAGGTATTTCTAGTTGAACGCATGAAGGACACGCTCCGGAGCGTGATGGCGCGGCGAACGTATGATTTCTCCGGCATCGGCCTCATCGTCTCCAATTCGCCCGAAAAATTGCCGATCGTTCCGCTCTCAAAGTCCGAACCGAATTTTGAAAAGAGTGATCTTGTAAGCCAGCTAGTTGCGATCGCATCACGTAGCAGCGCGTATCATGACGGTTTCCACATCATTTCCCAAACATGGCAGCTGACCGGGGTTGCGCAATACTTCTCGCCCCCTGTTGCAGACGATGCCGTGATTGATCGTTCGAAGCGGTTTGGCGGAAGATATTTGGCTGCTCTCTTTGGATCGTCCATTCCGGCTGTAAGCCTATCAGGGATTGCGAGCGAGGATTTCGGGATCGCGGTTTTCGAGCGGGGCCGCGAGGTCTTCTTTGAGGAACACGAATGATCAGCGTTCTTCCTCTTGCCCGCATTATTGCAATCATCGCGGTATCTTACGCCGCCTGCGTTGCTGCGATCGTTGCGCTGGTCTGGAAATGGGGGGACCAGCCTACCGTTTGGTCGAGCGTCGGTATCGCGTTCTCCGGCGCGACCGCACTAAATGTCCTGTTGCTGTTCCTAATTTATGTCGGCTGGAAGCGAATCTGGGCGATGTTTCCCAAGCTTAATCGGCTTGTCTTTCCCGATCTGAACGGCGATTGGACGATGAATATTCATTGGCAGAATGCGGAGCGGAGCGGCTTCGTCGTAGCTAGAGCGCATATCAGGCAGGATCTCCTTCGCATCAGCATGGAGGTGTTCTCCCGCGACTCGGACTCGCAAACTCTGATTGCTCTGCCCAAGAAGGATCCAGAGTCGGGCAGACCAATCCTTTACTACGTTTACCGCGTGATTCCGAAATACAACAAAGTCGACGCCGGATCATCATATGAGGGATCGGCCATCCTGAAGATTTCGAACGCAGGTCCGGATCGATTAAGCGGAAACTATTTCACGAGTCGTCAGGGAACCGGGCATTTCGATCTGAGCCGCTGAGCAATCGTCGACATCGCCTTCATGGTAATCTTACGAGCAAATTGTTCGTCGAGACGCCTGTTCGCACGATCATAGCACTTTTCGACTTCGCGCTTTTTGACGAGTTGCAAACTATTGCGTGCCATACCAACGGTAGCCAATTGCGGGCCGCACTCGTGGCGGACGCCACGGCACGGTCAGTGATCAGTTTCTGAAGGTCGTTATGGACAAGCGTAGCACGATTAGTTTGCTGGTGGCGGCAAGTATCTTGTCGTCAATTCTCGGTTTTTGTTATGGCGCGACCTTCAACGACGCTTGCAGCGTTTTAAAAGATGCTCCATTCGGATGCGCAGAATGGTGGTTGTCCCGCTACCAAACGCTGATCGCGATGGCAGCTGCGGTCTTCGTGGCTTGGCTTTGGGGGGCAGCCGGTGTTGAGGCAGTTAAAAACTCACATCGCTCCAAACCTCGGCCACTTTGCAACAGGTATATACCGCCCGCAAGAAGGCTCTCGAGAGTGGTTTTGTGCAAGAGCTTGCCGCTATTGGGAAGGCGAGGGAGGAATTGTCGCGGTTCAATTGGGAGCCTGAGGAAGACCCCCAGTCTGGAAAGAGTGGGTCTGGGATGTGTCTCAGCAAATCGACAGTCTTCGAACTCTGCTGGTGCAACACTATATGAGAATCCGGGACGGCGACCAGATGAGGGGCGCGAACGAGCAGCTGGTTACCGAGCTTGCTCGTCTCAGCAAGTGCATGCGAGACTTTAATGCGACGCACGGAGCGGACGATCCGGAGCTCGGACTTGACGGAGAAGCCTTGGAAGGGGCCCAGGAAGTGGAGCGGCAGGCAGAAGGTGCGGATCGAACAGTCAGGGCCGTAAAGGCGTTGGATATGATGCACAAGGCATATGCATCAGATATTCGCGCGATCAGGTTGAAACGTCAGCTCCACGACGGACTTCTTGCGAAAGCGGCGGTGCCAGAAGAGCTCGAAAATGAACTCGAGCAGGGTATGATCGTTCCGGCGTCCTAGCTAGTCGTCTTTGCAACGCAAGGTCATGCCAATCTTGAAGCGTCCGCGTGCGGGTCCCCCAAAACGGAGCGGTGGCGGCTTGGGAATAGTTCAGTGTGAACCAACGGCGCTCGAGCGTTATTCCTTCAAGAACTTCGTTGTGCCTTCGTATAGATCGAGCTTCTGCTTGGTCCCGCCGGTGACTCTGGCTGGGCTGAGAGACTCGATGGTGAACCCCTCGAACGACAGAGGTGATGATCCAACGACCTTGATCAGTGCTTCGTCGGCTTGCAGCGTGGCGACCTCGATCGGTGCCTGATCGCTGGTCGGCGTGACGATCTGACCATAAGTAACACCCGCCTTGGCGAGCGCGGCAACGACCCTCAACATGCGGAGCGAGCCAAGCCGGAGACGATCCAGATAATTCCTCTCGCGTGCGTCGTTTGTCGGCAAAAGAATGAACACGAGCTTGGTGGTCGGCTTCAGCGTCTTCTTGATGGCACTGACCAGCTTTGCGGGCTCGATGATTTCTGCGGCGCCGGGACGAAAGCGGACCACAACTTGATCCTTGGTATCGACGAGCTTGGCCGTATCGCCGTCGATGGGGGTGAAGTAGATATCGGATTTCGAAACAGGCTTTTGCACCTTCGACGACGAGACGAACCCACTGTCGAGCTGTACGGGAAACTTGGAGATCGTCGCGAACGTTCCTGCCTGTGTCACATCGATTGGCAATGCCACAGAGTTCGTAGTTAGCCAGGTTCCAGGTTTGGCGTGATCCTCGCCAACATAATTCGGAGGCGATCCAGCCGCCGAGATCGGAATTGACGTCTTCGCAATATGCGCAAGGGGAGGGAGCGTGATAGGGGCCGATGCCTCCTTCAGCGACAGAATGTCCGGGCAGGGCGAACCTTTGTCTTTCATCGTTTGCAGCAGCTTCTCGATCCGCTGTTCAAGCTGCGCCACTGTCGTTTGCGCGCCGGCTGGGTCCGCAGCCGCTTTCCAATCGTCCCTTAGCTGAATGGCCATTCTGCAGGCTATCGCAACGGCTGCTGGACCACTTTCGACCATTGCTTCCAGTGCGATCACGGCCCCCATCACGGAGTCCAAGTTCGAGGCCGTGGCGCCATCGAAAATCTGGATTTTTCGCCAATCGTCGGGATAGGCGACCAGGTTTGGAAACTGCTGATAGGTCTTGCCGTCGATCTGCAGGCCATCGGCAAGCTTCTTTCCAACGAAATCGTTCAACAGCTGCTCGGCGGACACGCCGGGTTGGCTAGGGGTCTGATCCAGGAAGACCTTGGCATAGAGGCCGTTCGGCTGAGCCGGCAAATCAGCGGCATAATCGTTCGGAGACGTCGAGTAGTGCACCAGCAGACCCGGCACTTTGGAAATCGGCAGATACCCGTCCAGCGGCTTTTCGTTCACGGCGCGTCGGCCGTCGGCGTCGACAATGGACAATTGAGACCGGCACATGTCGAGGATGGCAATGACTGGCGCGCCCCTCGAACTCAGGCCAGCCAGGATTGACGACTGGCTAAGCGATCCTTGCCTCAGGGATTCCCTAGAATCGTCCTCGGCGCCGTCGCCAACACTGAATGACTCCGCTCCCATGGCGTAACCGTGACCGGCGAAGTAGTAAAACGTAAGCGCGTTGATGGAGTCACGCACGGTCGTCGAGGCCGTTATGACCCTGTCGTGGAACTTCGCTGAGACGTTGAGAAAGCACGCGACCTTAAATTTCAGCTTGAGCATCAACGCGGCGATCGCGGTCGCGTCCTTGATTGCGTTCGTTAGTTTGGGAACGGCATAGATAGAGCGTCCCAACGCCCCGTTGGGCTGTTGGCGGTCCGGGTAGTCGTTGCCGACCACAATGGCGAGGCGTCGAGCACTGCCGCCCGGAGCAGCCTCGACCATCTTCTTCATATCGGGGACTGTCGCCTCCTGGCCCATGACGTCTTTGCAGAGCGGGACGTCCCCGGTGGGAGGCGCATCTGCCATTGCGGGGAGTGGAGTTAGGATCGATGCGATCAGAACGCCGCCGAGCAGCCATGACTTGGTCGTCAGTGATCGGCGGCGGCCGCGCTTTTGACCCATGACAGTATCTCCGAGGTGAAGGAGGTATAGATGGCGCCTTCGCCGCAGCCAGATCCGGTTGATCTGGAGGTGATGCCGACGAGAGCCGCACGCTTTTGAGATGCTCCCTGCTGGTTGACGAGCATGTATCCTCCGCCGCCACTATCTCCAAAACAGGGGCCAACCGGTCGTGGATCGACTGTCAAAATCTCGCGCCCTGAAGCACACCCGTAGAGTTCGGCGTCCGGTTTTCCATCATTGCTTCCGCTACAATCGGGGCTCAGAATCGGCGAGAGCGCGAGGGTTTTCTGTTTGGGATCCTGAAGCAGGATCGGTCGATCCGCACTCGATGACGTGAAACCGAACCCAACGACCAGGATATTCTTGTTACCCGATGAAAATTGCTGCTGGGCAAACCCGTCTGCTGGAAGCTGAACAGCCTGAGCGACCTCTTTTGGAACATCAATTGCCAGGTTGACGACGGCGATGTCTCGTCCGGCCAAAGAAGCAGATGAGTCTGCCTGTGTCACCCCGTTTCCAGGGCACTTGACGCCGTCATGGCCCTTCTGGCGAGCGACGGCCGCCTGGTAGTTCCTCACGTCGCCCATTTTCGGGCCGAACACCACGTACTCGATCGTACCTAGACACAGACAGTGCGCCGCCGTCAGGACCGTATGCTGATCGCCGGCCAGGACACCGGAGCAAAAGTCCTGCGTTGGAGAGCTGTAGATCAGCGACACTTCGGCAAGGCAGCGAGGATCGGTGACCGATTCTCCTCCAATCACGCGGATGTTCATCGCCGAGCAACCCCCGATATTGAGCGATGCAAGCGGATGATCGGCCGTTGATTCCAGCCATATCGAGTACCGCTGATCACGGTCGATCTTTTGTGCGGACGCGTTGTTGCTATCGTAAGGTTTGTCCTTGCCGGGGACGGTGCGATTGGGATCATACTCGTTCGAACCGTTACGAAGGGCGGTCCCTGCTTCGTATATTTTCTGCCGAAGCGCAGCCGAATACCCCGGCGAACCGGGGGGCCCGGAGAGGGTCGCTGCATCGCGTATACGCTTGCCGATATCGTCCGGTTGGCTCTGAGCGCACGCCAGTGAAGTCAAAGCCGAGGCGATTAGCACTGCAGTTGCGGCGACCTTTGGAATTTTCATCACCGAGCCCCGACAGAATGTACCTCAGTGCGACGCGACGGTCTGGTTCTGGATAAGGCGGTTCTGCTCACCAGCGTTCGGACCCAAGGCGATATTGAGAACATGGGTTCGTTGACCCGCCGCGGCGAAGGTCGAGGCTCCCGATGGAGAGGGCCCCTTCCATTGCAGCAAGGTCCAGTTCGGCGTTGCGCTCGCTCCGTAAGTCAAGACGAAGGAGACCGAATGCAGCAGGGAATCGAGCGGCGGGTCGATCCGCTTCAATCCAGCTAGGATCTTGTTTGCTTCCGTCTCAAGATCGTTGACGTATTGCTGTTGCGCGACAGCCTCGTTCTTCTTGTCTTCCGTAGGAACGACCTGCTGCTCGGGAACCTGGTCTGGTTTGGGGGTGGCGTAAAGAACGACCTCATACTCCTTTTGCACGTCGTCCGCGCGTTGTTTGGCGATCGCGGCAGCAGAGGCTGCATCTGCCGCGTAGACCTTCAGTGAAGCGACATTGCTGTTGATTTGCCGCTTGATATCGGCCTCGAGCACGGGCCAGGATGCGTAGACCGCCCGGTTGATTTGTGCCGGGTATGACGCAATCCTCTTCGCGGCCGCCGCCGACGCGTCAGCGGCAGCTCGTGCCGCAGCGCTTGCAGCCTTGAGACGATCGATGGCCTCGGCGTAAGTCATCTTGCCACCACCGGCGAACGGCGCCCCGGTCTTGCCGGGCCCGGGAGCGGAGCTCGGCTTGACCGTGCTCACCGGGCTCGGGTGATAGCCCGCATGCAAGGCGAAGACGTCCGGTCCGACCGGGGCGAGGGCCGAGGCAATCCACTCCTGCAGGCCCAGATTACCTGTCAGACCGGTTCCGTCGGCCCCAATGCAGATCCGCTCCTCTGGGTGCACTTGCTCGTACTTCGCGACGCGTAGGCGCCAGCGCTTGAGCTCCTTCAAGGAGAGCGTAAAGCTGATGACTTCGGCGCGAACCGCCTGCTCGCCGAGATTTGCCCCAGCGCCGAACGTGAAGAACTGATTGACCGCAGCAATCGAATTGCTCGTGAGGCTTGTCGATCCGGCACCGTAATTGAATGCGTTCTTATAGAAGTGTGTGTACGTGACGCCAGGCGCGATGCCGCCTGCGTTGTTGGCCTGCAACGTCAGATCGACCTTCGCCGTCCAATCGGCCAACCAGCGGTACCGAGGCGTATCGATGATGTCGTCGAACGCGTCCGCGACCTCGCAGCGCACCCTTGTAACGACCTTGTTCATCAGCACGTCGCTCTGGGTAGTTCCCGTGGCTTCTTCAAGCTGTGGGACGGTCGAGCACCCGGCGAGCAGAGCGAAAAACGGAATGAAAAAACGAACGCGCAAAAAAGCAGAACGCATGCAACTCCCCCCCGAAGAGCACGCAACACTACGACAAATTGTAGTCCCGAATTCACTCTAGCTTCAGGAACGGACCCTGTCGATAGCTTTTCGATAGTGCCGGCATCAACATCAGTCGGCGTCTAAATTTGCGCCCCTCATCGGCGTCCAATTTTGCCCCCTCGGGCGGCGGGGTTTGGCGGTAGCGCTCATCTCGTCGGAGCTGGCCGGGATGGCGGAGGCGAGACGAGTGCGGGTGATGAGATCGTCGTCGTCTCGGCTTTTGAAATCGCCAACTGTCGTTGCCGGTCTCGACGATGTCGCAGTGGTGTGGGTCAACCGGTCGAGCAGCGCGGTGGTCATCTTGGCGTCACCGAACACGACAGAGTACCCCTATTCTCGAGCGGGTCGTATCTCGCGTCACGATCACTGACCCGCATCATTTCCTATTTGGGCACCGGCTTGAGGTGCTGAAGGAGCGGTCGGGACGCGGTCCCGCCTACGTCGTCGTCGCGCTGCCGGACGGACGGCGGCGGGCGGTTCGGATCGCGTCGACGGACCTTGCCGAGGCGGCGATCACTTCCCGCCCGGACGCAGCCGATCTGCCGCGCGTCAGTGCACGTACGCTGATCCCATTGATGCAACATTTGAGCGCGAGTCTGAGCCTTCTCGACGAGAAGGTGATTCGCGATGACCCACCGACCGTTTCCAGGTCGCGTTGCGTATCGACCCCTGCCGACGTTGGCAAATCCACCCGGCCGTCCGACGGCTGGCATTCCGCGCCTGTGGCCAAATCTGTCGACCACGACGCAAACCCAGATTGCTCAAACGATTGCCGCGCTGATGCGGCGAATGCAAGCGATCCCCGGCACGCCCGGAAGGGAACTGGGTCGTGCTGATCAGCTCGAACACCGCTGACGAGCGGCTCACGACCGCACACCGAGCCAAGTTGGCCTATGTCTACGTGCGGCAGTCATCCGTGAACCAGGTGCGCCAGCATCAGGAGAGCACGGAGCTGCAGTACCGCCTCGTCGATCGCGCCATCGGTCTGGGCTGGCCGCCGGAGCGCGTCCAGGTCATTGACGAGGATCTCGGCAAATCCGGTGCTGGCGGCGTGGATCGTCATGGTTTCCAGAAGCTCATTGCTGAGATCGGCCTTGGCAACGCCGGCCTTGTGGTGAGTCTCGATGCTTCTCGCTTGGCCCGCAATAACCGGGACTGGCATCAACTTCTCGAACTGTGCTCGGTATTCGGCGTGCTGATTGCGGATGGTGAGCGGCTTTACGATCCGCGCGCCTACCACGACCGCCTGCTGTTGGGCTTGTCCGGCATCATGAGCGAGGCGGAGTTGCATCAGCTTCGGATGCGCCTGCACCAAGGGGAACGCCAGAAGGCGGCGCGGGGCGAACTGCGGCTGCCCCTACCAGCCGGGCTCGTCTACGATCGAGCGGGCACAATTGTTCTCAATCCCGACGAGGAGGTGCAGGCCCGTCTTCATCTCGTGTTTGCCAAATTCCGGGAACTGCAAAGCGCTCGCCGTGTGATGCGTTACTTGGACGGGAACGGATTGTCCTTGCCGCTTCGACCGCTGCTTGGGCCATCTCCACACGAGATCGTCTGGCGTGCGCCAGATAGTGCACGCGTCCTTAGTATTCTTCAAAACCCGGCCTATGCTGGGGCGTATGTTTATGGCCGCCGGCAAAAGGATCCGAGTCGATGCCGGCCGGGATCGCTGACGGGAACGGTCAAGGTGGCGATCGGGGATTGGGCGGTTTGCCTCCACGCCGCTCACCCAGGCTATATCAGCTGGGAGGAGTTCATGGCCAACCAGGGGCGACTGGCAGATAACATCTTCCGCTATGAGGCAGGACATTCTGGCGTACCGCGCAAGGGGGCAGCCCTGTTACAAGGAATTGCGATCTGCGGCCGTTGCGGACGGCGCATGAGCATGCGCTACACGGGCCCGAATGCCGACTATCCGGTCTATTGCTGCCGCTCGGATCGGGACCAGCAAGGCAGTGCAATGTGCCAGGAAGTCCGGGCCTTGGCGGTTGACGCGCTGGTCGAGCGGATAGTCCTCGACGCCCTGGTGCCGGATTAGATTGAGATCGCACTCGCAGCCGCGGGCCAACTGGAGCAGGAGAGCCGTCAGCTCGAGCGCCAGTGGGCGCTTCGCGTGGAGCGCGCCCGCTACGAGGCCGAGCGCGCTCGGCGTCAGTATGACGCCGTAGAGCCCGAGAACCGTCTTGTGGCGCGCTCACTTGAGCGGGCTTGGGAAGACAAGCTGCGTGTCGTCGAGGCGATCGAGCAGCAGCATGCGCGTTGGCTCGTGCAAGAGCCGCTTCTGATTGGCCCGGCGGAATGCGCAGGGCTACAAGCGCTCGGCGAGAACCTGCCGCGGATTTGGAACGCGGCCACCACGTCGGCAGCCGATCGCAAGCGCATTCTGCGATTTGTGATCCGCGAAGTCGTTCTTGATCAGAAGCGGACCCGAGGTCAGGTGTGGCTCAAGATCGTCTGGCAGACCGGTGCAACCAGCGAGCATCGCGTACAACGGCGCGTCCACACCTACCGCGATTACATCGACATTGATCGGTTGCGGCGACGGATCGTCGAGCTGAATGCTGAACACAAAATGGATGGCGAGATCGCGGCAATACTCAATCAGGAAGGCTTCGTCGCGGCCCGAGGCTGCGCCTTCCAAGGCGAGAATGTCTGGCTGTTGCGCACCCGCTGGGGCATTCCCACCGTCAAAATCAACGGCGTGGACAAGAATCCGATGCGCTGGCCCGACGGTAGCTTCTCGATTCAGGGCGCCGCGGCCGAGCTTGGAATAACCCCGCAAACGGTGTTCGATTATCTTGCGCGCGGATTGCTGGCAGGTCGTCAGTTAGCCAAAGGCCAGCCGTGGCAGATCGAGCTCTCCGACGAACAAATCAATCAGCTGCGCAAGCGGGTACGACGTACCAAGCGTTCGAAGAAGGAGGCATCATGAAGTCATCGGCTCGCCGAACACGCTCGGCCATTCGCCGAAGGCGAGATTGGTCGTGACGATGACGGAGGCGCGCTCATAGAGCCGGCTGACGAGGTGGAACAGAAGCTGTCCATCGGACTGGACGAAGGGCAGATAGCCGAGTTCATCCAGGACGATGAAGTCGATCTGGGTCAGATGCTCGGCAAGCCGGCCCTGACGTCCGCTGCGGGTGTGCGCCGTGACAAGGCGGCGCTTTCCAGTGGGTGCAAGCCCCACCCGGCAAACGCTCCAGCCGGAAGCAATCGGAGCAGTCATGGAGGTAACGAAGTGGCTGAAGCCTTCGATTAGCGTGTCACGAATTGGTGACAGCGCGAGTGTGCAGGCAGTAACGCGAGTGAACGCCGAGCAAGCCTCGAAAAGGACGATGCGCAGGCCGACCCGACGACCCTTTCGGGGAAGGCTGATACGGCTGGGGGAATGAGCGAAGTAATACGCCCAGCCGCTGCGCCGGGGTAGTGGCGACAGCATGTACACAAGGAAAGCGTACGCAACACGGGAGGCCCCACCGTGGTCAGGGATGACCAACCGGACGCCCGCGAGGGACAGGCCGGGCGCCGTGGGGATGCGGAGGGGTTCGTAGTACCGGTGAAGCCGGGTAACGCCGGCGGAGGGAAGGGACCTCAGTTCAAGACGAACGCAAGACGTAGTGAGGGACCTGGAGATTGGGCAACCTATCAACTCCGAAGAGTGTTCAGAAACTGCAGACGGCGTTGCACGCGAAAGCGAAGGCAGATGCCGGCTACCGCTTCTATGCCCTGTACGACAAGATCAGCCGTGAGGACATTCTGGCGCATGCCTACGCTCAATGCCGCTCCAACAAGGGCGCCCCGGGCGTGGACGGCCAGGACTTCGCGGACGTCGAAGCGTACGGGATGCAGCGGTGGCTTGGCGAACTGGCGCTTGCGCTCAGGCAGGAGACGTATCGACCGGACCCTATCAGAAGAGTGTACATACCGAAGGCCAAGGGCAAACTCAGGCCATTGGGCATCTCAACCTTGCGAGATCGAGTCTGCATGACGGCAGCGATGCTGGTGCTAGAACCGATCTTTGAGGCCGACCTTCCACCCGAACAGTACGCGTACCGTCCGGGGCGAAATGCCCAACAGGCGGTGGTCGAGGTGGAAGCGCAGCTGTTCCGTGGTCACCCGGAAGTCGTAGACGCCGACCTCGCGGACTACTTCGGGAGCATTCCGCATGCCGACCTTCTTAAGTCGGTGGCGCGCCGGATCGTTGATCGGCGCGTGCCGCATCTGATCAAGATGTGGCTGGAATGTCCCGTGGAAGAAACCGACGATCGAGGAAGGAAGACACGGACGACCGAGGCCCGGGACAAGCGGAGAGGCATCCCGCAAGGCTCACCGATCTCACCACTGCGGGCGAACCTCTACATGCGCCGGTTTGTACTGGGATGGAAGATGCGCGGGCTGGAGCGAAGCCTCGGCTCTCGTATCGTGACCTATGCCGACGACCTCGTAATCCTGTGCAGGCGGGGCAAGGCCGAAGAAGCCTTGCGACAATTGCGCGTGATCATGGGAAAGCTGAAGCTGACGGTCAATGAGGAGAAGACACGAATCTGTAAGGTGCCGGAAGGAGAGTTTGACTTCCTGGGATACTCGTTCGGGCGGATGTATTCAGCGAGAACCGGCTAGGCGCGCCTGGGGTATCGGCCATCGAAGAAAAGCATCAAGCGCATGGTGGAAACCATCCATGTACTGACGGCTCGAACTGGGTTAGGGCAAGACACCACAGAGTTGGTGGCGAAGTTGAACCGCACGCTGCGCGGATGGGCGAACTACTTCAATGTAGGCACCGTCACCAAGGCGTACCGAGCGATCGACAACTACACCGCTGTGCGGTTACGCAGCAAGCACAAGGTCAGGCGACGGAGGGGCGGAACCTATCCACTCTCGCACCTCTACGGGCACTTCGGGCTCGTACGTCTAACCGCGCTTGGTCGCGACCAGCCGTGGGTGAAGGCGTGAGGTCTTGTCCGAGAGCCGGATGCGGGAGATCTGCCTGTCCGGTTCGACGAGCGGGATGTGGTAACGGAGCCACGGCAGCACCACTAAGGCACCGCCAGACGAAAGAGGCGGAAACAGATATGTGCAGCCTAAAGCCACCGCGCCACATCTCGACTCTACCTCGGTCTCGAGGCGGTTGACGAGGTCAACCGCGACCAGTGGGCGGGCGTGGCGAGCGAGCCGGACGAATCCAAAGGTTGCCTGCGGTGGACATTCTGTGGCGTCCCAGTCTCGGGGCGAAGAAGGCGCGGTCGGGACGTTGGTAAATTAGGCCAAGGGACGTCGGAAAATCGGTGCATAGAAAACGCTATAGCGTATTTCAGACGCTATAGCGTGTTTTGTCGGAGCTTTCGAAATGCATCATCATGTCGGATGAGGCGTCGGACTCCGACACATACCCAGCGATTGCCTGCGCGAAACGTGCGGGAACGTCGGCTGCACAAATCATGGACGCAGTACGATCCGGCAGATGAAACGGGCTTGCGCCAGGCGCTGGTCAGCGAGATCGAAGCCGGAAAGGCCAGTCCGACACGGCTATCGCTACACAAGATCGCGTCCGCGCTCGGCATCCAGGTCGCAGAGCTTGTGCTGCCACAAGGCACCGTGTTCGCGCAGAGGGCGAAATCGGCGGTCCGGCGGCCTACCAAGAAAAGGCGGGGACACCCCCTCAAACCACCATCCCACTGACCGATCCAGCCAGCCCTTGATGACGCGGGGTCTTGGATCACAGAAGACAATAGGCGCGCGTGCGGAGAATTCCGTCCGCCGGGTGTGCAACCATTGACATGCTGGTCCGGGGCCGGCTCGCGGATTGCCGGCCGCGCGAAGGGGTGATTGATGACTTCGTCACAATCGGGCGCAGTGAGCAAGAACGTCAGCGGACGTGCCTCATCGGGGGCAGAGCGTAACCACGCCCCATAAGCTGGGGCCACCATGCCGCTTGACGTCGCCTGAACATTGCGTAAAAATCTAGCATAAGTTGCATTGCCGGTTTTCCCAAGTCAATCATTAAGTCCTGCGTATGTTTGCCCGTTTCAAAGGTCTTCGACCGCACGCATTCATTCCCTCCGCCCATCGTGGTCCCTGGCCCAACAAAGCTGTGGAAGCACCCAGGTCCGGACGGACGGGCCACCTTGCTTTCGTGGCGCGGGGCGGCGGAATCAATGAAAATGCGAGAAGGAAACTTCCAGCGGTCCAATGTCCGCGGGCCGGATGTCCACGGCTGCGTCCTGATTCGAAGGTAGGCTCGATGATCGACGGACGTTCGCCCGGCAGCCACGTTCAACTCGGGTTGTTCTCGGGGGCTGAACAGGGACCGAAAGCCCGCCAGGCGCGCCTTTGGATCGTTGCGGCCGAGAAGCCGATCGTCATTTCGGAACGCCACCATTATGCCTTTGTGAACTCGCTGGACGGCACGTCCGTTGTCGATCAGTCGGATCTGCTTCTTCTGAGAGATCGCAGCGGCGACTTCCTGCTCTTCGGACCGGAGCAGGGACGTCTTCTCGTCAAGGACATCGCGGCGTTCTCCGCCAGTTTGACGGAGCGAATTGCATCGTCGTCACGAACGGACGTCACAGAGATGATGGTGATTTCGTCGCGTCCCGCCCGATGGCGAGATGCCTCGAGAGCCGAGTTTAGAACGGAAAACGCCAGGTCGAACCTGGAAGAAATCCTGTTCAGGCTCGAGCAGTACGCATCGAAGCCCGCGCGACTATCGACCCTCGGTACGTGGGCGGTCCGGCTGGGCTCGGAAGTCCATCCCATGGTGCGCGCACTCTTCCATCGCATTTATGCGGACGCGCTGGCTCAAGCGTACCGCCAGTCGGGCGGGGATGACTGGCGGCTGCAAGCACGGCTCAACTACCGCCTTGCACAGTTGAATTCGCAAAGCGCCGGCCTGTTTCACTACCTTCGGACCGCGCACGACACTGGCGAAAGCGTACTCGCTGGCGAACAACTCGACCTTCCGGGCTTCGAAGAGGGCGAGGGGCGACGGGCATCGTCAATCGGTTTTTCGGTTGAGCGCGTCTGCGGCTTTGCCATCGGGCTTGATCATCTCGACGTACCGGCCGTCCTTGCAGGACCGTCGACGACGGCGGTTTATCGCCACTATGGATCGGTGCAGATTACGGACCAGGCGCTGATCAAGGCGCTGGTCGGCTTGCAGTCGCCCAGTCGGCGTCTAGTCGCATCGACGCGTTTCGTTGGTAGGCAGCTGGCGGTGACCGCCGGCGTCGTCGACGAGATCCGCGCTCTCTTGTGGATCGACGATCAGACGGAGCCGCGAGGCCAGGTTGAAGCCATCCAGGCCTCGTCAGAAACCATCGCGTTCGAACCGCCATGGATTGTCCGTCCATCTGATTTCGTAACATTCATCGGTCGCGCTGAGGAGCGACGGCGCCACGATTTGAGCGTGCGCGCGGTCATGGCGGACGGTTTTGACCTGCATCTGAGCATACGGCTTGACGCCAAAAATTCGGCGGCCGAGCGACATCTTTGAGCACATTGATACTGTACGGCGGGGGCAAATGCTGGAAAGATTACAGGTCATCGGGCCGTCCGGAGGGCGGCTGGAGTTCATCGATCTCGAAGAGAACGAGGGGTTCGGCTTCTTCTATCCAAACGAGGGGGCCATGAGTGCTGAGCGTACCAGTCTCCTTGCGGCCGTCCAGCGGCTGTCTGATGCGACTTATGACTGGGAATATCGCGGTCAAGACGAGCGCGACAAAGTGCTCGATGATTTGCGCCAGCATGGGGCCAAGTTGCTGACCGCCCTGGCGGGCGCTCGACCGCGCGAAGAGTTGATCGCTATTTTATCGCGCGCCCGCCATTTGACGGCCCGGTCCGATCACCATCTGCCCTGGGAGTTCCTATATCTGGGGACCGTCGACGGACCAGCCTCGGTTCGCGATTTCTTCGGGTCCAATGCAGTCGTGGGCAAGCACTTCGAAAGCAGATCTAACAAGCGGTCATCTCCGTCATCTCTGTCAGCCGATCGCGGACCGCTGACGCGTTTGCCAGGCGAGCTGGCAGTCGAGTTTCGGTATGCGGAGGATTCACGTTTGCCTTCGGCGATCTCGGGGGCAGAGCGGGCCATTTTCGAAAGGCTCGGGGTGAATATCATCAGCCTTCCGACGCTGTCCGACAGCAAGGCGTCGCGCGACCAGCTGCATAATTTCATGGTCGCATCCGAGCATTTGACGCATTTCAATTGTCACGCCGATCCCGATATTCCAGCGAAATCGGAAGGCGCGATCTTCGTGACGAAGGTCTTCAAGATCGACAAGCAAAGCATTGCCGAACTCGACCTCAACGAGAGTTCGATCATCGTGCTGAATTGTTGCAGCAGCCACACGATGCGACACGATGTCCAGGAAACGGTGGCGACTGAGTTCAGGAGCAAGCGCGTCGAGGCCGTGGTGGCCACCACGGGAAACATCGAAGATGCATATGGCACGCGATGGGCGGCCCATTTCTATCGCGCATTGTGTGGCGGGCAGACAGCCGCGCAGTCGATCCTGACAGCACGACGCGCCATGCTGGACGAGACGCATCCCAACCTGTCAGCCCTGTTGTATGCTTACATTGGACGGCCGAGCGCGGCTCTCCGGACCAGATTGGTGGCGTGATGAAAACCTTCTCCGCTAAACCGGCCGAGGTCACCAAGAAGTGGGTACTGATCGATGCCAAGGGTCTGGTGGTCGGCCGGCTCGCAACGATTGTCGCCATGCGGCTGCGCGGCAAGCATCTGCCCACCTATACGCCGAACGTCGATTGCGGCGACAACATCATCATCGTCAACGCCGCGCACGCGGTGCTCACCGGTCGCAAGCGCGAGCAGAAGACCTATCACAAGCACACAGGCTATGTCGGCCACGTCAAGGAGCGGACCGCCCGACAGATCCTGGAGGGGCGCTATCCGGAGCGCGTGCTCGAAAAGGCAATCGAGCGGATGATCCCGCGCGGGCCGTTGGGCCGCGTCCAGATGGGCAATTTGCGGGTCTATCCTGGCCCCCAGCACCCTCATGAGGCGCAGCAGCCGGAGAAGCTTGAAATCGCGGCAATGAACAGAAAGAATGCCCCGGCGCCTCGGAAAGAAATGAGAAGCAATGTCGGCAAAGATGAAATTGACCAGGCGCGCGGGCGGGGCGGCTCGGAAACCAGATCGAAACCAAACTTCGCCAAGATTCTTGACTACATAAGGGGTGAGAAAGGCGGCCTTCGGGTTCCCTCCTTTTTCCGCCTCAAGCAGCTCACCGAAGTGGTCCGAGCGATGAATGTGAGCGAGATCGATCGCCAAATTCAGGGGCTGCTCCTCGAATTGGACAACCCCGATACCACGCGCGTCGAAAACGCGCTGCTCGAGCTCGGGTTGCTGATCCCGCGGCTCGATCTCGATCGCTGTCTAAAGGATGCGGAACTTCGGAAGACATTGTTCCCGATCCCGGACCGGTTGATGACCGCTCTGACCGAGAACCTCTCGGTGGCTGGGGCGGCCAAGAGAGCGGCCCTGGCGTTGGTCGCAGCGCTCTATCCGGACCGCTATAGGAATACGACTCTGGACGAGAAGCGTGCGCTGGCCGATCTCGAGCAGGTTTTCATGCTGAACCGTGTCTACTCTTTCTTCACCATCAACACGGAGGTGGGCAAGGAAGCGACCGTGATCGACGCGCGCCTGTGGGATCGCGTTCCCTTCCTGTTGAATGGCGTTCGTCCGCAACTCGCCGGCAAGGACGGCTCCAAACTGCAAAGCAATCTGGCGGTGGACGGCATCGTCGGAGCCAAGGCACTCAGTGTTCGCGCCGTGGACGACAAGAACCTACTCGACGGTCAGCTCGCTGGCGTGCAGGTCAAATTAGCCGGCGACGAGGAATCCGCAGTCCATGGCAAGGTCATCCTGAACTTCAGGAATGGTGAGCGTACATATTCGCGCGAAGTGTTCGACTACGAGTCGTTGTTCCCGCCGACGTTCAGCTCTCGAGAAGATCAACGAAGGCGTCATCACCGATGAACGCAAAGGGGTCACCCGGTCCCTTTCCTCTGAACTTGAGAGGCCCTGTGGGTGCCACATCAACGATGGCGCCGTCCTTGTAGGTCACCTCGCGCAGCGTGAGGCCGAAGATCAGCTGGCTTGCGGCCAGGAACGCATAGCTCCCGGTGTCCTCGCGCTTCAGCTCCATCTTCGCCTTGGCGGTCAGCTCCTCCACGGCTTTTGCGGATAGGTCGACTTGCTTCTTGGACTTGTCGGCGACCGAAATCCGAATTCCTCTCGCCCGCCACACCTTGGTGACGACGAAGAAGTTACGATCGGTATAGCCTTGCGCGGGTTCGGCCTTTGCTTCGTTCATCTGAACCAACACGGCGTCAAAATTTGTCAGCTCCTTGTTGGCCGGCGCAACGATCGAGAGCTGAATGGTGTCCGCATTGCTCGATGAAAAGGCGCTGGAGAAAGACCCGCTGCCCAAACCCAGCGCCTGCAGCACTCTTCCCATCACCGACGCCGCGACACCGACCTGCAGGATGCTGCTGGCCTTGAACTGGAAGGACTTGAAACCGGGATCGGTGGCGACCTCCGGGCTAAGTTGAAGATTGAAGACCTCGTGCCAGCCGCCAAGTCTGGCGCCGCCTTGTTGGTCCGCAATGATGAGATCGCCGGGCGCAATGTTGTCTCGCGGCGGCAATATCAAGTTGATGCCCTCGGCCAAGAGAGCCGCCATCAACTCGTCGCCAGTGTCTCGGGAGCAATTCATGATCGTGCCTCAAAAGCGCTCTGAAAAAAACGATACTCAACCTCACATACAGAAACGCAGCTGTATCTGTAAAGATTGCAGAGCGCTGGCCGGCTTTTCCGACTGGCATCGCGGGTGCGGATATCCGGCCGCACGGAAACACGCTCGAAATGCTCGTCGCGGGGAGGCGCGTTGTTCGGCCACGTCGGCTCAGGTCAACTCGTCTCCGATCTTGTCGAGGGTCAGCGAGGGGACGAATGACGTCTGGATATAGCGGGCGCGTACCTCCTGCGGATTCTGGTCCGTCAGATTGCGGACCGGAATGTCGGAGCCTTTGCCGTGCACCCAGGCGGATTCCCACAGCATCGCCAGATATCGCGCGCCGAGCGCCATCACTTGCGCCGTATCGTCGCCGAGGTCCTTCCACATTCCATCGAGCGTCGCCTTGCGCGTGCCCGCGCCAGCCTGTTCGTAACTGTCCAGGATCCGCATCGGTTCGAGGATCCCCGCAACCTTGTCCATGAGCTCGACGGTGGCCTTCGCCATCGCCTTGCCGCTGGTCAGAAGCGGCAGGGCGTGGCCGCCGGGCCCGCTCAGCTCCTGCTTGATCAGGGGAAACAGCTGGGCGGCCTTGTCGGCGATCATGGCAGTCTCGAAAGCCGAATGGACGCCGCTGCCGTAGGAGACCTCTTCGTCCTCACCGGTCCTGGGATGATGGCGCGTGACCGTGCGCGAGGCGTCTCCGTCGGAGTAGACCGAGCCGTGCAGCGGCTGGGAGGCGTCACCCATGTAGTGAGCCGCGGCTCCCGCCGCCGTGAGGAAGCCGACCACGTCCTTGTTTTCCACAAACGCGACCATGGCGTCGAAGAACTGCCAGACCCTGAAGGGGAGGAGCCCTTGCTTGAGCTTGTTGCGATGTCGTCTGGCGCCGTCCTCGTCGCCATCGGCTTTCGCTTTGGCTGCCATGGTCTCGTAATACTGCAGCCAGGCATCGACCGTGAGATTACTGTCGTCCGCAAGACAGGCGGCACGGAAGGTCTTGTGCGGTCCGATTTCCCCGTCGATGTCGGCATAATGGTTGGGATGCTCGGGTCCGTCACTGCCGTGCGGTCCGGCCGAAACGTCGCGGCCGCCCTCGCGGCCGTTCTTGCCGTGGTCCAGCTTCTTCCAGATCTCGTCGGGAACGTCCGCCAGCGGAACGAAATTGTCGCCGAGCTGACCGACCGATTTGTCAAAGCCCTTCTCGGCGATCGTGTCGAGATCGAAGCTCAGAATGCCAAGATTGCGTTTGAGAAAGTCGCGCAAGTCAGTGTCGCCGACCAGGGCGACGGCAAAGGCGGCGATGCTGTAGTGGCCGGTCCGGCCCCAATAGCCCGAGACGCCGCGCGACTGGTCCGTGACCAGCTCGACGTCGAGCAGCTTGCACACATTGCTGAGGCTGGTCGCGATCGAGAAGGCGGATCGTACGCCGCTTTCCTCGAAAACCTGACCGCCCCACGCGACCGCGAGCGGCCTCAAATCGCGTTTCGGCAAAGGCTTTGGATTGGCCGCATCATCCTCGGTCGTGGCGTCAAGGTGCCAGACCATGCCTGAGTCACCATGTCGGGTGGCTGAACCTTCCGCCGGGCTGATCAGGAAGTCACCGACATAGTCGTAGCCGCCGACGGACCGGTAGCGGTAGAACAGGGCCTTGATGGTCCCGCGCACGAGGCCGGATGTTGCGCCGCGGCCGAGCACGGGTTGGTCGATCAGCCTGAGTGAGAGATTCTTTTCGTGAACGTCACCGAGCGGGCCGACCGGCGGGAGGCCATAGGTGTTGCTCGTCCAATCATCGACCTGATCGAGGCGGACCAGGCCGACATCGAGCGCCACATAAGACCGTCGCCCCGGGAAATCGGAATAGACTTCCGAAAACGGCTTGCGCGCCAGCTGGTTTGCCGAGCTCGCTCCGATTTCGACCTCGCCGCTACGCAGATGGCTAAAGATACGCGTGTCAGCTTCGCCGCAGGCATGGCGCGCCGTCAGCGCGTAGGTCAGATGCCCGTCGCTGACCAGACAGCCGGCGGTGGCGGAATATTCGGCGCCTTGCACCCGTACGATGATCGGCGAGCCGCCGCCCAGCTTGTGGGCGGGAAGGATGCCTGGTGGCGAGTATGTCGCGTTCGTATCGGATCCGGCCTGGTCCGCCTGGACGACGCACACCGGAACGGCGCGGCCATCGGCCAGGTAGAGCGTCTTTGGAACGATCTGCGCCGGGTCGTATCGTCCGGCCGGACCGAACGCGTCCTCGTTAGCCCATGAGCGCACGAAGGCCAGAATGCACGGCCAGGAATAGTCGCGCACCTCGGAGTTCGACAACGTGCGCGCATAGGTCTTCTTGTTCGGCGGCGCCTTGCCTTCGCCCTTGCGGGTGGGCCAGGCTTCGTCCTTGCGGATAAGGTAAAGGCCAATTGCGGTGCCGACAACATTGGCCTTGCTCAGCAAGTGATAGTGATAGGTGTCGCGCGCTTCGAGCAGGTCGTGAACCGACAGATTCGCAAAATTGTAGCTGAGATCAAGGACTGTCATGTGTGCCCCCAAGAAAGGCTGCCGCCCGAGCAGCCGCGCGTGTGCGCGCGGTTAACGATAAGGGCGGGTTCCAACCTTAGATTGTTACCTAGTTCACAACTGCAAAAATATCGTGACGGTCGGATCGCCCGTCGTTGCAACGCGAACTGCCGGCGAAGAGCCGGTCACGATTTCGCAGTTGCGGGTAGCAGGGGCGTGCCCGGGACGGAGGCGGGACGCTGCGAAGAGCACGTCCGCTCACGCTAGACCCGCTACAGATTCAGGCCGTCCGAATGCAGGTAGGTGACGCGGCTTCCTCGCTTCAAACGACGGCTCAACCATCCTTGCGGGTCGGAATAGATGGGATTCGTCAATTGCTCCCCGATTTGGGGTACCAACAGTGCGCGGACGTAGAGGAGCTTGGACAGCAGGGAGCTTGTTGAATGCCACGAGACTTGAGGGAAGCCGCGGACGCGCGCGAGATCGTCGAGAACGCAGCGTCCTTACGCCGCATGATGCCGGTGCCGGCTTCGTCAACTTCACTTTCTTCGATCACGATGGGCGGTTCGAGCAGTTGATCGCCGAAGTGCATCTTGCGAGGTGGCTTACCCAATATTTTGCGCGTTGCCTCGTCGTGAGACGTCCCATAGCGAGTTGCCACGCGTTCGAAGGTCGTCTTGCGGCGGCCGGCGAAGCGCACGTCGTAGCCGCCGGCTCGCGGTGTGACGCTCTTGAGCTGCCTCTGTACGAAACGGATGTCCTCGACGCACTGACAAAGCCTCAGAAGGATGAGGTTGGCGGGCGAGAGAACATCGGTGTACATCGTTGGCGTCAGGTCGTTTAGCCAGATCTCGAAGCGGTCGAGGCGCCGCCGCCGGTAGGCCTCCAAATCTAAGAAGCGACTTGGATTGATCGCGCGCATATAGCCGTTGGGGAAGGTCACGGTCGCAGGACTGTCGAGGTGCTCGGCCAGCTGGTTGCAGGCATCTTCGAAACATTCGCGCGCGGACGGCGGCATCCACTCCTTGTCGTAGATGGCAGCGAGCGAGGCGATCGAGAGGCGGTCATTGCGCTGGCTGAAGATACGGTAACTCAGGATGCATCTGCCGCGCGAACAGCTGGCGGACGCTGTGTTCATGCTCGCGATGGACGCCAAGCGACAAAGTGCGCAGCTACAAGACGCGATTAATCCGCGGGCAGACATCGGGACCGATTCAAGCACGACGTCAGGTGCGGATCTGGCGTCCTATCTTGCGGAGGTGGCGGTATCGACACTTCGCCATCACAACGCAAGCCCACCGTCTTTTCTTGATGCCGTGGTTCAGAGGTCGCGTGAGGTCCGCTTTACGGTCGATCAGAACGAGGCCATCGCATTGGTTGCTGCCATGGTTTGGGAACAACGGATCGAGGGCATCCTCGAAGGCTTTCGACCTCTCCGCTGTCTTAAACACACCTTCGAAAGACCGCCATTCCAACTTTCATGACTAGCACGCCGTACGCCAAGCGCGGCTGCAACGCGTTGGCGACGCTATTCACCGGATGCGGCGATTCGCGAAAGTGTGCATTTTCAGTCAGCAGCAAGCATGAATGTGCAATCGGGATACAGGTTTCAACCTATTGAAAAGACGAAAGAAAGCGTAATTGCTCAACTCAAAACTTGACTTTTTTGGCGATAACGACGCATTACTTGGGTGGTTAAACCAGATGAGGGGGATCCCTTGAAGCAGCCGTTACTCGACCAGGCGCGCAATATTCTGTTGCGGGAGCTTGATCCCGACTTCATTGAGAAGATCGCGGTCGAGTTAGGATGGCAATATCACTCGCTTTATGAGCAACTCGCGGCCGATCCGACGCTGCCGGATTATCTGAAGGAAGAAGAATTCAACCGCCGCAGGGCTGATTGCGCAAGGCACGCGATCGCGAGGGCGTGTCAGCAGAATGGAATTCCTTTCGAGTACCATCGTCTAGCCTGCAATGGCCAGAAAAAGCTGCTCGCGAAGGCGGGCCGGGTCATTTTGATTCAGGAGCCGATCGAAACTCTTCGGGATCATCCAGCTACTGCCGACTACAAGGTCGCGTTGGCGGACGTGCACGGTTTTGTTCGGCAACTTGAACTCGATCTCGGAGATATGCCGGATCGGATCCGCGATTGGTCCGGTTGCGTGCTCGCGGTTCTGCTTCACGGCGCCGCTGGTCCCAAATTCAACCCGGAGAACAAGTCGCTTGGGCGCGTAATGTTGGCGGTTCCGGACGCAGCTTACACACATTGGATTACGCGCCTCGACCTGCAAGAAATCGCCATGTTCGGCAGGACCGTGCCGATTGAGGAAGAGATCGAGGCCGAGGTCACTCAAGAGGATCAAGTCGTGGTTACGCCGAAGCGGCGAAATGATACAGCGGAATTCGGTTGATGCGCGTTGGGATGCAAGCCTTCCGAGGAAGGCGTCTGCGAGAGGCGAGACTTGCCCGCGGTCTCTACATGAACGCGCTAGGTGATCTGCTTGGTATCACCGGCACCGCAATTTCGCGCTATGAGGATGACGTTGACAAGCCGCCGCAGGATCGAATTGCGGCGATCGCAAAGCATTTGAACTTTCCGATCGAGTTTTTTCTCCAGCCCGAATGGCCGGAACGGCCTCAGATCGTACATTGGCGCTCGCGCTCCGCCGAGACCAAGTACGCACGAGACATGACTGAGCAGCGCATGATCTGGACATGCGAACTGTTCTCTTATCTCGAGCGAGATGTGAATTTTCCCGCCTTGAACTTGCCGAACCTCAAGCTGCCGGATTTTCGAGCTCTCACGCCTGCTCTGATCGAAGCGGCCGCTGAAGCGGTGAGGAAGCATTGGAAGCTTCGGGAACTGCCCGTACCGGACGCGTGCCTGGCGCTCGAAAATGCCGGCATTCCCGTGGTTAACCTCGACATCACGTCCGAAAAACAGGATGGCTTTTGCTTTCAATCGGAGACGTTGGGACGTCCGTTTGTTGGCATCAACTCACTCCATATCAGTTCTGCCCGTGCTAGGTATGACGTCGCCCATGAACTCGGTCACGCCGTGCTTCATCGCGCCGTCACGCTTCAACAGTTGCGCGATCCGTCGCTGAATAAACAGATCGAACAGCAGGCTCATCGATTTGCCGGCGCATTTCTCTTTCCCCGAGAAGCATTTCGGTTCGAAGTGATGCATCCGACGCTGGACTATTTCTGTGCCCTCAAAAAGAGATGGGGCATGTCAATTGCTGCGATGATCTATCGAGCTTTCGACCTCGGCATGATCGATGAGCAGGAAAGGAGTGTGCTTTACCGAAATCTCACGCGAAGAGGCTGGCGTGGGCCGTTGCAGGAACCGTTTGACGACCCATCCGATATGGCAATCGAACGACCGAGGATGATCCGCCGCGGAGTGAGGGTCGTGCTCGAACTCGGCACGAGCAAGGCTGCGATCAAGGCCGCTTTGAACCTGCCCGAGAAGGAAATCGAGCAGATTGCAGGCTTGGAGCCCGGCTTCTTCCGGCCAGCGGCAGAGGTTCATGGCCTGGCCATTGCCAAGCGGCCAGCGCTTAAGGCAACGGATATCGAAAGTGGCGAGGTGATCGAATTTCCGCAGTCGAGGCGGCGGTAGTAGAAATCGACGACCAGTCAGACGCTTGCAGGAGAGATTTGAGGATCTTCAGGAAAGCGCGCGTCGTCGCCATCCGTGACGTGACGACCTGATCCGTCAACTGTTAGCAAGGTACGGAGCGCTTGACCGCTTCGCGCTCGCGTGGGGAAGCCGAGGCTATGCAGCAGCGCGACGTTGCTGACGCTGTTCTCGATTTTAGGTACTTTGGAGGGCCTCTATGGCCAAGAACATTCTGGTGTTCGCGGACGGTACGGGGAACGAGGGCGGTCTCTTGCCCGACGAAAGCCGCACCAATGTTTACAAGCTGTATCGGGCGACGCGGACCGGTCCCGATTCCATTATCGACCCCGAGCAGCAGTTGGCGCTCTATGTTTCAGGCATTGGGACGCCAGCACCGGGGCATAGCAGTCGTTGGAGCCGCCTCAAGGAGACGGTCCAGCAGATGTTTGGATTCGGCATCACCAAGAAGATTGTCGATTGTTACGTCGCCCTGATTGGCGTGCGGGAGCCAGGCGACCGCGTCTATCTCTTCGGCTTCAGCCGCGGAGCCTACACGGCCAGGTGCCTCGCGCACGTCCTTGAGGTCTGCGGTATTCCAAGAAACGAGCCGAACGGCGATGCCATCAGCCTCGATCCGAAGTCGCTGCGGCGCGTCGCTAAGGAGGCTGTCTCCTGCGTCTACTGGCTCGGGATGCCGCGGGACGGCGCCGAGATCGAGAAGCGGGTAGAAAATTTCCGCAACGCATACAGGTCGGAAGTCGGACGCGCCGCGGGTGCATCTGCGTATTTCATCGGAATATGGGATGCGGTGGCAGCCATTGGGTGGCAACGCTTCTTCCCGGATTGGGCCTACGACCGGCGCTTCGCCTCAGACATCCAATGCGCGCGGCATCTGCGGTCGATCGACGAAGGCCGGAAAGACTTCAAACGAGTGCCGTGGGGTGGCAGTGGAACCGTGAAGTGGCCCGACAGGCAGGGCGAACCGGAGCAATTCGATCAGATCTGGTTCGCTGGCAACCACGCGAATATTGGCGCAGCTATCCGGAAAACGAGTCGCGCTTGTCGGACATCACGCTTGCCTGGATGGCTGAATTCATCACCGAGAAGATACCGGAAGCGGCCCGCGTATTAGTCGATAAAGGCATGCTGCGGTTATACCCGTCCGCCGATGGCATGATGCACGACGAGTGCGTGGTCGGCATGGGCGGCACCTCGCTGCACTGGTCAAAAGCAGTCCGTGCTGTTCCGGACACGGCTCAACTGCATGAGACGGTCTATCAGCGGCTTTCGATGAAATCGGTGCGCAATTTCACAAGCTTCGGTCCGTATCGTCCGGTGGCATTACAGAGACATCAGAAGGCTAAGGCGTTCTTTGAACCGCCGCCTTCGGATGAGAACAAGAGCTCACCTGCCGAACTGAACTCTCCTTCAAATACGATGCCTCCTTGAACGGAGCCGGCGGCGCGACTTCGATCTCGTTTCATTTTGTCCTATCGATTTCCTAGGAATATATACCTATAAATGGTTGGCGGCTGATTTTACCGGTTGTTAGCGATAGTTGTGATATGAAATGTAGGATATAAATCAGCTATATCCGACAAATAAGATCAAGAGCCATGGCCAAGTCAATTTCAACACAACAGGACCGTGCCATTGAACTCCTCAGGAAGCGCGGCATTGCGCGTCCGTCCGAGCTTGCCACAGCAGGCGTCACGGCGGCGACCATCGCCCGCATGAAGGAGAAGGGTCTCGTTGTCCAACTCGGACGCGGCCTCTACCAACTGCCCGACGCGCCTATCGACACGCACCATTCCCTCGCCGAAGCTGCCAAGCGCGTGCCTAAAGGGGTCGTCGCGCTGACCTCGGCGCTCGCCTTTCATGACCTGACCGATACCATCCCCTCGATGGTCTGGCTCGCCATTGGTCCCAAAGACCGGCAACCGCTTCCGACCAACCCACCCATGCAGTTCGTACGCTTCAGCCCGGAGCGGCTTCACGAGGGCGTGGAGACCCATACCATCGAAGGTTGCCCCGTGAAGATCTTCAGCCCCGCCAAAACCGTCGTCGATCTTTTTCGCTACCGACAGAGTGCCGGGACACGCTATCGTCACAGCACCGGCCTTAACCTCGCGCTCGAAGGCCTGCGCGAGGCCCTTAGAACACGCAAGGCTAAGCCTTCGGAGATCGCGGATTTCGCGCGCAAAGCCGGGGTTTGGAAGGCGATGCAACCATATATGGACGCGATGACCGCCAATGGCTAACCCACCCAAGAATGTTGCCGCCTCGGTCCGCGCGCGATTGCTCACGCTCTCCAAGGAGCGCAATCAGCCCTTTGAACTTCTCCTCACCCGCTACGTGCTGGAACGGCTGCTTTACCGCCTCGGCTCGACAGACTATCGCAATCGCTTCGTTCTCAAGGGCGCGATGCTGCTCGCTACCTGGGTCGATAACCAGTTCCGGCCGACCCGCGACCTCGACCTTCTCGGCTCGGGCAATCCGGACCCGGACGCGCTCCTGGCGATATTCAAGGAGATCGCTGCCGTCGATGCCGCCGACGGCGTCATCTTCGACCCGGCCAGTTTCACCGTCGACCGCATCCGCGACGAGAACGAATACGGTGGCGTCCGGATCAAGGGCAATGCCACGGTCGACAACGCCCGCGTTCGCGTCGTGATCGATATCGCATTCGGCGACGCCATTGAGCCCGGTGTGCAGGAAACCGACCTTCCGGTGCTGTTGGATTTTCCGGCGCCGAAGCTGCGCTCTTATCCGCGCGAGGCCGTCGTCGCCGAAAAATTTCAGGCGATGGTCGCGCTCGGCCTCGCCAACACACGTCTCAAAGACTTCTACGATGTCTGGGTCCTGATCCGCTCCTACAAGTTCGAGGGCGACACGCTGGCTCGCGCCATCAAGGCGACGTTCGCGCGCCGCAAGACCGAGATTCCGACGGCACTGCCGGACGCCTTCACCCCGGCCTTTACTGAGGACGCCGGCAAGAAGATCAGTGGGCGGCGTTCACCAAGCAGGTCGCGGTCGATCCGGGCCCGCTGACGGACGTGGCGCAAACCCTTGCGGAGTCGAAAGAAGCTCTGTCCCTGAAGGACGGGGAGAAAGCGACCATGCCGGGATGACCATGATGGTCATGCCGATCATCGCCATGATGACCAGCAGCATCAGCAGCGCGATCGGCGTCAAGATCATCAGCATCATCATCGGTAGCGTCATCAGTACCAGCCGCTGCTGGTCGCTGCCGACATGTCCATTATCGGTCTCCCGGCATGACCGTCAAGATCCCCGCGGCCGGACCCTGAAGGCGCACCTCGTCGCCCTAACTAGAGGAGTTACATCGGTCCGGAGCCTCGAATGTCATTGATGGATTTTTCTCGCCCGAGCTTGAGCGGTTTCAGCGCGCGGTGGGCACCACCACGCCGACCAAGGCATGGTTCGCCTATGCGCTCGACCTAAACCGTATCGGGTTTGATCTGCTTCGGAACGCGACCACCGCGCAGTCCGAAAGCGCAGCCTTCGCCATACACGGGCTGTTTGTGCCGGTTCACCAATCATTCCAGTCGGCACTCCTGCTCGCAGAGCGCGGGCTCGCCGGTGATGCGCGAACGGTTCTAAGATCAGGCGTCGAGGGGACCATCGCGATCTATGCGCTGCACTCCGATGCCGCTTTCATCGACAGGCTGATCGAGGCCCACCACTACAACCAGCGCAAGGCCGCGCGCGTGCTTCTCGACAATCCCGCCTATCTTGCCGCTACAAGGCCGCCGATAACGCCGTTATGAAGGTCGTGGTCGCGTCGGTGGACGACATGGAAAAAGCAACGGGGGCGAAGCTGAAGGATATCAACTGGGCCGATGTCGCACTCAAATCCTGCCCCGACCTCTACCAGTTGATGTATCGCTCGCTGTCATCCGACGCTCGCATACGACCCTCAATACCCTGGACCGCTACGTGTTGGCTGACGCCAACGGGCAGATCACGTCTTTCAAGTCCGCGCCGGGGCCGGAAGGCCTGGTGGAAACGCTGAGCGCGGCCTGCCTCCTGTTTCTCTGGGCGGCCGATCCCTTTGCTGAAAGCACCGGGCGCCCCGACATCACCGCCAGGATCAGGCAAGAGTTACAGCGCTTCGCGACCTTGCCGGGAGCGTTTCCAGACATGCCGCTGAAGGCCGCGTGATCCCCATGCTCGTCAGATCGCTCCCCGATGCGATCCTTGCCGCGATTGGCAAGGAAGTAAGCCAGCAGGCTATCGAGCTGGTAGCCCATCAGCCCGAGCCATGGGCTCAGCCCACCGATTGCTTTCGTAACATCGCGCGCAAGATTGCTGAGAGTGGCGGCAGCGCGCGGTGCGGCTACACATTCCACCACCACTTCGCCCAGAAGATCGAAGGCCGGCCGCTCTACATTTACCTGACCCATCATGCCGTGTGGGTGTCACCCGCGGGAGCGGGGGCCGCGAGCGTGAACTCGTCGCGCGCGCCGTTTGGGCCGCGTAGTCGTAGACGGTCGAGCTTGAGAATCCGCTTGAGGTGCGCGAACAGCATCTCGATCTTTTTGCGGAGCCGGCGCGAGGTGTCTCCTTCCCACGATGCGATCTGACCGGCCATGTCGCGAGCGCCCTCATAGATTGAGCGCGGTACCCTTCAGGAAGGCTGCTTGGGACAACACCGGGATTTCAGTGCGCACCGATCACATCGTGCTTGCTGGCGAGGTAAAGCATGGTGGCACCGTCATTCACCAGCGTTCCGGTGGTGGTAAGAACTTTGCCACCGGGGCAACGATAGGCGTCTCCGGTATGGTCATAGGTGAAGTCGTCGCGCGAAAAGATCCCGTCTGTCCGGGCCGACTTGTCGAAGACTGTAACGTGCGGCTCGATGCCGTGCTCATAGACTAGCCAGGCGAGCATCTCGGCCGAGCCATAGCCACTGTCGCCGAGGAGCCGGCACGGATAGAGATCGAATCGTTCGAGCGAGCGCTCAATCATGCGCTTGGCGGCTAAGACCTCAGCCTGCCGGATTGCTGTTGTCGCTTCGACCTCCACGACGATCGCATTCTCGACGTCGATCAGGTAATTCGTCGAATAGGCGAAGAGCTGATGATACGGATGCTCTTGATCGGCTATTGCTTCGGTATCCGATCGGAGCGACGTTTGTGCGATGAGGTTCATCTCAATTTGGCTTACCGCTGGTTTTGCCGGCTCGGCTTGGACGGTGCGGTGCCAGATCACTCGACGTTCTCTAAGAACAGACCTGGTCATTTCCGAGAAGGCGATCTCTTCCGCTGCGTGTTCGAGAACGTCTTGCACCGTTGTATCGAGGAACAGCTGGTCGGCGGTGAAGGATTTGCCGTCGATGCGAGCCTGATCAAGGCCGACGCCAATCGGCAAAAAGGAATTGAAGGCGACAAGGGAACTCCCACCGGAGGCGGCAAGCCGAGCGAAACGAATACCTGGCCGTCCTCGATGATGCCGCTTTCGGAGCAGCGACCGAGGTCACCCCGAAGTTCGTGTCGCCCTCCGATCCGGCGGCGCGCTGGACGGGAGCCCACGGCGGTCAAGCCTTCGGGATCAATCGAAGGCCGGCCGATCGCACTGTAAAAGGGCGCCAGGTCCTGCCTAATCTGTTCAAGATCGACAAATCTATCGATCGAGCGAAGCAAGTGGTCGGAAGGCACGTGCCTCTCGAGCGAGAACTCGTAGAACAAAGCAGCCTGTTCGACTTGCCGATGTCCCATCATGATCTTCAGTCCTGCCGATTAGACAGACTGAATCACCGCTACCTCTGAGTCGCAACTGCGGCCTTTTTCAACAGAATCGTCCAATTGGCGATCTTCCATCCTTTTAGCTTGCGCTACTGCTTATGAGCGGGGAAGAGCCGGCTCGTCTCGAGCTTCGTTAAAGCGCCAGAGCGCTGGCCGGTCAGGGCGACGCCCCAAAGCGCGCCCGTCCGTCTTAGTTTGCCGGACATCGAATGGGAGCGTCCGACTTGTGAAAAATGCGGCTGGCTCGGCGATCCCGGGCCGATCCTCGGCGAATCGGACGCCTACGCGAGCGAGGAAGAACATCGGCGAGCGCCGGAAGGCGAATGTGTCATCCCGACGACGCCAATACGTGAGTTGTTGAAGCCGGAGCGGTAGGGCAAGCAAGGATAGGCAACGCTCGACAGACGGGAAGCAAGCAGGCCCCGCTATCGAAGTGCGGCAAAAAATATCAGTCTGGATGGGGAGTTCGATGTACTGTTCGAAAGAAGCATTAAAAGCCTTGCTGATGGGCGCTCGACGGGAAACCGAACAAGCTCGTTGAAACCTACGTCGGCCCTCAATTGAGCAAGCCGAGAGCGCGTGAATTCGCATCGGGGGCTTCCCGCGGCGGATCAAAACCATGGCAAGTTGCATCAAAAACGTGTTCTCGCTCATTCTCCGGCACGTCAGGAGCTTCCGACGGCGGATGAACTATCGGACGCGACTATCAATATCCAGGGCTTTGTGTCCGACGCCTATGGCGCACTCGATAATCTTGCGCGGATATGGGTTTCCGAGAAAGGACAGAAACGCAGCGACGGAACGCCCATTCGCGACACGCATGTCGGTCTTGGTCCCGATAACAAAAGCGTGCATCAGATTCTTTCGGCGGAGTGCCGGGCCTATCTTACGGGGCTTAATGAGTGGCTTAAGTTTCTCGCCAATCTTCGGCACGCGCTCGTACACCGGATACCGCTCTACATCCCTCCATACGTGATTCAGGACGCCGATGTGACGGCCTACAATGAACTCGCGGACAAAATGAACGCTGCGATAAAGGCGCAGGATTTCGCTGCCTATGACGCGCTTTCGGCCGAGCGGCTGAAGCTCGGCCGCTTTCAGCCTTGGATTAGCCAATCCTTCGCCCGGGGGTGCTAAGCCGGTCGTGTTTCATCGCAGGCAAAGATATTGACACCCGGCATGCCGATCGTCTGCAGCGCGTCTTCAACGTGTCCGAGCTTTATGTCGTAGCCTTGCAGCGCATCCTCGGCGCTTTCGCCGGAATGATGAGGCATCGAAAGTGCATCGGCGGCGCGTGCACGGGCGACGATGGCGACGCGATCGAGCAGGGACGAGTCCGCGTTGGACTGGGAGATGTGTGTCAGAAGGTTCTGAGCGCTTGGATCCGGAGCGCTGCCCCACTTGGAGCAAAGGTTTACCGCGCACTCGTACTCGAGATGAGCAAGAATATCCGGACGCACTGCACTGCCGTCTACACCGCGTGTATCGACCACTGCGATGGCAAGTCGCGCATCGTCGCGCGCGGCGACACGAATGATAGCACGCTTGAGCTTGCCATTTTTCACACAAGGTTCGGCGCGCTTCAGACAGATTGTCGCGAAACCACCAGCTCAGGTATCTGGCCATAGAGAGAGCGTGAATCGTTACCTAAGCGGGTTTGACGGCCCGAGTGAATTGCTATGCGCTGGTACGAAGCTTGCTTAAGGGCAGGATCATGTCCTCTCGGATCGGTGGAGCATGTCAGGTATCGCTGCCGCTTTTCTATTGCCTTGGAGTAGTTCCCATCAGACGGTTTATGATCGGCTCCAGCACATGCTTCCAAAGCTCGCACTTCGCGGACAAGCAGAAGTCGCCGTCACCGCCTTCACGCACAACAAAGGCGTTCGAGGTGGAAGCGTGTCTCAGCCATCACACGAACTGTCTTCCATTCGCAAGAATAGGCGAGATTCGGAGGTCAGTCCGCACGTTGCGATCGCTCTTATCAGCGGCCGAGTTTGCAGACAGGATAGGAACGACGATCATCCAAATCCCAAGCGCACGGCCTCGTCCCGTCAACTGACAGTGTCGGTAGACGGAGCGTTAGCAAATGGCCACGAGGTGAGGGCAGAACTGATTGCCCAAGGTTACACCCGGGTTGGTCGGACGGATGCTGAGCTGTTGCTCAAGCTGATTGAGGAAATTTGTGAGAGGGATTATTGGCGGCAAGGCTTGCGGGTCAAGTATGAGAACGTTTTCCGTGAAATCGATGAGCGCATTGATGGTGCTATCAGTGCGCTCTTGTTGGACCCAGAGGGAAATCTGGTCGCGTTCCGCAATAGATATGGTTTGCGTCCATTGGAGTTCATGCAGACGGACGATGGAGTTTTGCTCTTTGCCTCGGAAAATTGCGCCTTTGCCGGCCTTCGAGGCGAGTCAGGTCAAATCCGGCCGGGCTACATCAAATATGTGGATGGCAAACGGGGGCATTGCCTCGATCATCGCGTCAGTGTTTCTCAAGAAACCGCCAAGCTATGCGTTTATGAGACCCTTTACCTCGGAAACCCGGATACGTCCATCGATGGCCAAACTCACCGCAAAACCCGCTACAATATCGGTTTCTCGCTAGGTGATCTTATTGCGCAACGGATCTGCGCAGAGCAGGACCGAGATCCCGTCGTCGTCTCGTCCATGCCTCATACCGGAGGGCCCTATGCTGACGGCTTATTTTCATCTCTGTTAGCACGCGGCGTTAACGTCGAACGACGTGAAGTCATCGAGACGCAGCTCTCTGAGCGAACTCTCATCGGCCCAACCAGTGAGCGCAAGCATCGTATCGCTCGCAAGTATCGGCTGGCTTCGACTGACGTTGGCAGACGCACGATACTCATTGCCGATGAAGCCCTCATTCGTGGCGATACCAGCCGGACCATAACGAATATGCTCCTTGCTGCGGGCGTCAAAGCTGTCCATTGGGGAATCGGTTCGCCACCTATCGTGGCTCCGAATTACTACGGCGTGGATATTGAGGCCATCGATGAACTGGCCTTTTGGCAGGCGTGGAAACGGCTGCCCGCCCAACAGCAGAAGCGAAGCCTGCTGTTCAAAGACATCGAGCCGCATGTTCTCCAATCGATTGATAGAAGAATCGCCGCCGCGATCAACGCGGCAACTGTGACTTATTTGCCCTTCTCCCGATTGTCCTCGTTGCTGCCGCGCGGGAGCGAGGGAGTGGATTTATCACCCTTCACATTCGAAATGCCAACTCCTGCAGGTCGAAGTCGCGCAAACAGAGATCTGCATAACCTTGTCGCTGACTACCAGAGCGCTGCCTGAGGGCTGAATATCATGAGGCCGGTTCTTGTTTTTGATTGGAATGGCACGTTGCTTGACGATGCCAGCGCACTACTCCAAACGACGAATGCTATCCTGGAACGTTTCGGTCGCCCGGCGATCGATTTAGACACCTTTCGGGATCATTGCGATGTCCCACTGTCCATTCTTTTCCGAAACATCGGGATGTCAGAATCGGAAGTCGCAGCCGTAGATCGCGATGGCAGTGCAATCTTCCATGACACTTACGAGCCGCTAGCCGATAAAGCAGATCTACGCGTGGGGGCGCGCACAATGCTGGAATGGGTTCGCCAGGAAGCGGCTTCGTCCATCATCGTGAGCAACCATATAGTCGCACCTCTTGTTGCTCAATTGCAAAGGCTCGGCATCGATCGCTGCTTCAACGACGTCCTGGCCTATGAAAGCCGTGTCACGCAGTATAAGACGATGAGCAAAGGGGAGCGACTTCGACGATATATGGAGCAAAACGATCTAAAGCCGGAGTCGACCTTCATTATCGGGGATATGCCAGTAGAAACCGATATTGCCCGAAGTCTTGGACTGATCAGCGTAGCCATTACCGGCGGATTTGTTTCTGAGACACGCTTAAGGGCTGCGAATCCGGACCACATTATCCACAACTACCACGAGCTATTGCCAATCGTGCGGGCGCACGGCTTTTTCTAAGATACATGCCATGCGCGAACGCGAGACATTGCGCTTAAGCCGGTGGCGAGAAGGAGTAGGCCTTCGCTGCACGATTTCGTACTTCCGCTCACCTGCTCAGAAAACTCATGAGGCGCGATAGTAGGTCGACTTACGCGCTCTCGTTTGAGATCCTTCAATCGGACTTAATCCGAAGGTTGAGTGAATCAAGTGATACCAGGCGTGCGCAATGTGTGACACACACAAATGTGTATGCGATCCAATGCCGCGGATTCGCGCGCTGCGGCGTCGTGACCCGGCCAACACTCTTTCCGGCCTTGATGCCGCTGCGGCGCGGTCCAGATGGCCGGCTCGGCGTCTCCGCCGGCGGGATCGGCGGCGGCGGCGCCGCCGCGAACGACAACTGCGCCTCCGGCAACGTCGTCGTGAATATCTACAATGCGGCTTCCGGCTCGGATCCTCAGACTAGCGTCAGCCGGACAAACAGCGGCACGCAGGTCGACATCATGTTCAACGCCGTCGCCGCTCTCATGGTCGATGACGGTTCTCGAAATAGCCCGATCTCGCAGCTCATCTCATGCCAATCGGGTTTCGGCGCATGACGTTGTTCGACGTCGATCTCCGCCGGCATCACCGTCGCGCCAGGACCGCTTCACTCGCCGAGCTTGAAGATCTCGGTCGAGAGGACGGAACCGCGCTCATTCGACTGCCCGTACGAGACGTCTTTGCAGACCTCCGTGAACCAAACCCCGAGGATCGATGGTTGGTCTCATCTGCAAGACTATCACACCAGTCACGTCGGGCGCGGCCCCGCTTTTCGCCACCCGGGCTCCCACCACGCGGAAGCCTGAGGGGGGTGCGTTGGCCCTTCGGCTCAACCGCGGAATGTGACCGATATCACGGACAGTTTAGTGGACTTTAACTAAGTATTAACCCGAATATTGAACCGATTGAGGATGTGTTAAGACACAACCTGGTTCTCCCACGTCAGACGACTTACGGAGCCGATCATGAACCTCGATATTGCTGGTGTCCCGTCCGTGCAGACTGGCTTTGCGATAGTCAATTCCAGAGGTCAAATTTGGTGCGACGTGCTTTTTCAGAGTCAGGACGAGGCGTGCCAGTATTTTGCGCAACATTGGAAAGGTGATCCAAGGGAGGCCCAAAATTTCCGCTTAGCCGGCGCCTCCCAGGTGATCGAAATTTTACAAACCAAATCTAAGCCTAGCTATCTATCGCCTCCGCTCAGCGAGATCGCCTAAGCACATTACCTAGTCACCCTGGCTTTTCGCTTGATCATCCTTCTGGATGATCCGCATGAGTCTTCCGCGATCGATCGCTTGTCCACCAAAAGGCTTTAAGCATTCGGCTGCGGCGTCGAGGAGTGCCAGCCGCTTTTTCTGCTCCCAGTGGTTCCAATAGACACGCGTCATAAAGAACGTCGAAATCGTGCACCTCAGAAACCCGTTTGGGGGCAGCTGTTTGATTGCTCCAAGAAGGGGAGAACGTCCCCGTTCAGCGTCAATCTCCGCTTCCCAAATGCGAGCGATAAGATTTTCTATTGTGTGCTCTGACTCGACACTAGCGATACTGGGTCTAAGGACAGGTTGGCCGGCGGCATTCCCTAAGTGATCCAAGAACACCCGAATTGGCATATTGAGTGTTTGGAATTCGAAGATATCGATCATTGAGCGGACGAGTTCCACCACGTGCGGGACTTCCTCATCTGGAACTCGAAAAATTTCTTTGACCCGCCTCTCGATTGTCAGCTCCTCCTTTAATGCGGCGAACTCGACGAGAGGGAATGACCGTAGGATCATGTCCAAGATCCTGCTGGTCAGTTGGACGATTCTAAGAGAAAGCTGACGCTTCGCGTCCTTATCTAAACGCTCTGAACCAGAACCAAGCAAGATAATGCTAACACCCCAGATTCTGGCGGCGTGTTCCAATCGCGACCAACTTTCGTCGCCAACGATCCTCTCAAGAGCGCGCTCTCTCTCGTCTCGAACTTCTGCATCGACCCTCGTTGCTATATCGAGTATGCGCTGCTTCTCGATGCTCTGCGGGCGATTGAACCGAACATCCTCGAAAGCCCGATCGAGCCGATCTTGGAGCGCTCGCAGCCTTCCCGGTTTATCTAAAATCGAAGGTCGAATCTCATTAGTTATGAGGATGTGCGTCTGACCCGACGCTTCCGAGCCTAGCTCGCGTACCATCTTGTCAGCCTCATTCGTGACCAACTCAACGAGTTCCGCAGACGGCTCAATTTCAGCATAGATATCGAATGTTGTCTGATCGAAATTTTCGTCCGCAAGGTCAAAGTACTTGCGCGCTTCCTGCGGCTTTTTTGCCAATTCGGTCGCCAGTAGATAGCTCTCGATGAATGGCAAAGAAATGATCGCAATATCGTTCTCGAAGTGGATAATTCCACGTTCCTGAAACGCCGATACGAAGCTGATCGGGTCGATTTCGTAGTCTCGGCTCGCTGCAAAATCGCGAACAAATTTCACCAGCGATGATTGAGAGAACCTTCTTTTGTTCACCTTTTGCTCAAATGCCAACTGACGCAAGAACTCTTCGCGCGTGGTTCTGCTCAGCACGACGGAGTCCTTATCCGATGCAACGACAAAACTCAGAAAGCCGCTGACCGCCAATTGCAGAAGCTCGGCTCGTCTGTTTGCTCTTAGCAGCGAGGTTAGAACCTCCCCAGCCACGCCCGCGAAATAGCTCGGGTGCGCGGGAAGATCAAAACGCCTGAACATGGTCTGCAATCTTAGAGCAACGACCCCCGCTTCTTCGTCGGGCATCTCGAATGTTCGCTGTAGAAACTCTGAGATCTCGATGAAAGAAATATCACAAACGTCAAATGATTCAGCGCCAAGTGTGAGAACACCATCAATCCCCGATGGCAAATTCCTTTCCGCCTTGTTCACGATCACAAAGTGAGCTTCCGGATATCTCGCGATCTCCTTTCTTAGAAAATCGACGCGTGGCCGGGAATCGAAAGGAAAATCTGTGATGATGAAGATCATCTTCAGGTCGGTTCGTCCAAGCGCGTTCCTTTCCGCTTGAGCGCATTGCGACGAGATGGTGTGCTCAGGCGGCCTTAGAGTGCTCCCTCGCAACACGCAGGGAACGACTTGCTTACTCCCGATCTTTATCCGGGATAGTTCGGCGGCAATTATCCATGGCAAGCTGTTGTCAGGATAATTTCTCGGCACACTTGTTATTACTAATCGGTGCGAAGTAATTGCTTCGAGCGCAGATACAGGATCGTAGTATTCTTGGTCGGCGGGCGTAGACGAAAGATGTGTCGTGCTCGACGAAATGCGCATTCGTGGAAGTGGCAAGCGATATCCCAATGGCTTGCCTCTATATTCGGGTGAAAGTTGATTCAGTTGCTGGTGAATGGACTCCTTTACCGCCATCAATATGGGCTCGACATCGCCACTATTTTGCTGAGTGTCGGCTACAGAGGATTTGGCCGCCCTCCGGCCAGCAAGGAATTGCTGAAATTGCGGATTCCGAAGCTGCAGCTTTACGAATGATGCCGCATTGAGTGCAGCGATTTCGCGAGCTTTGCCGTTGGTTTCACGTTCGAAACGATTCTTGTTTTTGTCAGCATAGTCAGAAATGCCCCGAATGCTTACGATCGGCACATGAGCCAGCGTGGCGCTATGAAAGCCGCCGCCCGACTCAGTTTCAATTGCTAAGATCTTGCGATCGATATGTCGAAAGTCGTCATTATAAATGTCGCTCTTTGAGACCGAACCGCACGCGGTGTTCCCTTCGAATATATCGGGAATTCTTATCGTCTCGTTGACGCTTTCTTTTCCGATGAACGCGCCGGGGATTTTTGCTGCTGCATCGTAATACTGCTCGAGCTGCCATCGTTCAAAGTCGGGTTTAGTGTCAGAGCCGATACGAGCATACTTCAATGAGAAGGAAAGCCGTGGATCAGTAGTGTAAAACTTGGAACTGAATTTTGACTTGGCGGTTCCCTTTTCGTCACTTACCTTCGCGTTCTCTAGAACGTCGATAATGGCGCCGGTGAAGCAGACGTCTCCGATGGCGAGATCAGAACTCAGGCCGCCAGCAATGCCCAACACGATTATCAAGCCCACATCGTACTGACAAAGCATCCGGTCGGCCGCGCGACCATTTGCAGCTTTGCCCATGTCATCTTGCAGAAACGCGACGCCAGTAAGCCCGCTCTCGCTGAGATCGACCTCGGTGTGAAATTGCACGCCTTCGACGTGTTGCTGAACCCGTCGAAAAATCCGTTCAAAGCTGGCAAACTCTTCCTGCAACGGAATAATAAAGCCAATATCTACAAACTTCTTAATCATCTATGTGTGCTTCAGGACCAAGTGAGTTGGATAATTCGACTGCCGTCCCGGACAAATTCTCGACTCAGAATCATCGACGCGACGCGCGGTGCAGGAGCATTCAAGCGCAACTATGGCGCGAGGGCAACCCAGGCTTTAGACGCAATTCTCTATTAGGGAACGCCTTCCTAGAGATTAATCACCTCCAGTCCAGCCGAGTCTCGGCCCGGCCGACCTGCCACGGCCTTGCGAACCAGGTGCGCGGAGATATGGGGCGCCGCCCTCGGGGGGCGCTCGATGGAAGACGAGTTTGCGTCGTCCCCACGAGCGAGCCACCCACGTACGCTTTCCATTTCTGGCATTTGTCAGCGCACGAGGCAATGCGCGCACTTCGGCACGCTCGAAGTGCTAAGTCGAAATGACCGACGTGCTGTAGGCTCATTGACGTCGCCACTACGCTAACGCGTCTCGCCAGGCGCCCACTTAGGATCCGTCCAAGCTTTATGTTGTGCTAGGTACATCGCCAAGCCGAAAGGAAGGCAGCTTCAATAAGCGAGTTGATAGACATTGAATTCTGCATCGAGGAATCTGAAATAGCAGAGCTCCACCTCAGTCCACATGGCCTCGTGCTCGCACTCGTGCCCTTATATCCATTCTGCATTTTGCCGCGAACTTGGTAGGCAGGGCTATCTGGCCTTCACGATAGTCCGTCTGACCGCGCTCAAATGCTCGCTGAAGTCTTGCGCTCATAGCGGGATGAGCGGGTTGGCTCTCAACGAGCGAGAGAAAAGTTGCTTGCTGCCGGTAGAGCTGGGCTGCATGCAACTCTAAATTAAATCAGAGGATTACCTGCATGTTCTTGCGGAAGGGTTGGGATTCAAACCCGCGGCCCTTTACCGTAAAGCAGCTTCGCATCCCGTAATAGGCCGCCCGATCCTATCAACTCTCATTTTCTGTGCTGCGATGCAGTTCACGATTAATCCGATCCTTGACCCGACGGACTGCAAGAAGTTGCAGCCTCGTTCGGGTCTTGCCATTGATCCTCTTGTTATCGATCTCAAAACTGTAGCGCCACTCGCCCGGGAGCGCTTCTCGCATGCTGAATTGGACACCTCTATGTTCCATGAATGCATTCAACCACGATGACAAAACGTTGCAGCTACAGCGTCGGCGAGCCGTAGATTGCTGTAGGGATTCCTCAATCATGAAAGCGCTGACTCGATATCGAACGGAACCGCCGATCCAATAGGACCGGCGGCCAAGTCAAGGGAGGAAACGCCCGTGTGAGGGCGGCGATAGCGAAGCTACCGCCTAGGCACCGCCAATCTCTTGGCGGATCTGGAATAAACGGTTCACGAGGAAGCCAGAAGAAGATCCCGACTCATCGAATGGATGTGATGCGAAGATCGATGCGGCACCAAGTAATCCAATTGAGGCGCTACCAAAAGAGAAACTTGCGTACGCATCGTACTGATTACGCTATTTCCTCTATCTCGTTACGCAAGACGGCTCTGCCAAGCGATTCAGGAATACGCTGCTCCACGTTCGACGAAGTCTCCGACGTCACCCTGCGAAATTGGCGGCTAGTCGCAAGAAATTCCTAAACAGCACGGGCCCTTGTTTAGTAAGGACTGACTCCGGATGGAACTGCACGCCATGGGTTGGATGATCCCGATGGGACAAACCCATGATCTCTCCTTCATCTGAGCGGGCTGTCACCGTGAGATCCGATGCGATCGATTCATCGAGTTCGACCGCTAGAGAATGGTAGCGTCCGACACAAAATGGCGACGGGAGTTCGTTGAACAACCCACGACCATCGTGGCTTATCGGCGAGGCTTGGCCGTGCACGGGACGATGTGCACGTACCACCCTTCCGCCGAAAACGCTTCCAATACACTGATGACCAAGACAGATACCAAGGATTGGGACGCGTCCCGAGAGTTCCCGGACAACTGCGTTCGATATGCCAGCCTCCGTTGGCGTGCAGGGCCCGGGCGATATCACGATTGCACTAGGCTGGAGCCCAACGAGATCAGCCACGCTGATCGCGTCGTTTCGGACCACTTCCGTCTCTGCACCAAGCTTACGGAGATAGCGCGCAATATTGAATACGAAGGAATCGTAATTGTCGATGATGACAATCAAAATGCACCGGTTGGATCGACACCGAAGGCTTGGAACAGTCGTTTTGCCTTAGCAAGTGTCTCTTCATATTCGGCTTCAGGATCCGACATCGCCGTTATTCCGCCGCCCGCATGAAACACAGCCACGTCACCGTCGATCACAACAGTGCGGATCGCAATGTTCGTGTCCATGTATCCATCGAAACCGATGAAGCCGATCGCCCCGCAGTAGACCTCTCGTGCTACTTTCTCGATGTCCGCAATGATTTCCATTGCTCGCACCTTTGGAACGCCGGTCACGGAGCCGCCCGGAAAGCAGGCGCGAAGCAGACTGACGGCGTCTTGGTCTGCGCCAAGCGCGCCTGCGACCACCGACACAAGATGGTGCACGGAGGCATAGGATTCCAAGTTGCAAAGAGCTGAAACTTCGACCGAATCGTCTGTACAAACGCGTGAGAGATCGTTGCGCAGCAGGTCGACGATCATAATGTTCTCCGCGCGATCCTTTCCGGAGGCCAAAAGGAGCTCCGCCCGGAGCCCATCTTCCGCAGAATCAGCGGAGCGCGCGATTGTGCCCTTGATCGGCCGGGTTTCGACCTGCCGGCCCTCAAGCCTCAGAAATCGCTCAGGAGAGCTCGATGCGATCGTCAGCGCGTCATATTGCAGGAGGGCTGCAAACGGGGCTGGGTTCAAAGAGCGGAGCTGGCAATAAAAGGTGAGCGGATCGAACAGGGGGGCGACCTTGGCACTGAATCGTTGCGCGATGTTTGCCTGGAATATATCTCCAGCCAGGATCAAATCGATGACACGCCGGACGGCCGCTTTGAACCCTTCACGGCTAAAATTTGAATGCCATTGGCCCGCGGTGCTGGGGATTATGATCCGCTGCGACTTTGGCTTGGCAAGCAGTGCTGCAAACTCGGCGGCGCGACGACGTGCGCGCTCGGCCCGTCGAGTGGGCTCCTGCTCCGGCCAGCCGGTCGAGACGATCCAACACTTCTCATCGCGGTGATCGAAGCTGACCACCACATCGTAAAAATGCAGTATTGACTGGGGTAACCGGAGACCCGGAATTGACGGTGCCGGCAGCCCCTCCAGTGTTCGGTTCAGATCGTAGGCAAGAAAGCCGGCTGCGCCGCCCTGGAATGGGGGGAGATCCGGGCGATGCGCTTCTTTGTATCTGGCAAGAAGCTCGCGGAGGGCCTCCCATGGATTCCCCATAAGTGCCTGTCCATTCCAGCTTGCCTGTCCATCGGCGACCAAATATGTGCCGAACGGCTCGCAAGCCAGGTATGAGTAACGTCCGAGCAGCTCATGCTCGGCTGCGCTATCGAGAAAGGTAAGGTGCGGCCGCTGCGCAAGGCATCGCAGAGCCTTGATAGGCTCAATCCATGGCAACTCGCAGACGTGCATAGGCTATCCGCTACGACGGCCGGCAGGCCGTGAGGTCCGCGCCCCAATTGCCATCCCAACGAGGGCTATTTCCGCCCGACACGTACAAAGTCCTGGGACTGATCATCGAGCTACTCACGACCAACTGGTCCGCCGCGCCGAGCGACTTGTCCCAGGCCTGCCGTTCCAGCGAAATGCACGTCTGTCGACAACTCATAGTCAGCGGCAAAGCGCAACTCCCGGAGTGGCCGTACGCACCGGATCGCCTCTTGATATAAATGGTGCGCCTTGTACGCAGCGAGATCCGCCTCGCTGTCGAATTCACCATACACCACGACATCGATATCATTGCCGAGCTGGTCGCTCTTGCGGTTGCGGGCAATCTCGAGCCGGCGCGCATAGGTGATCGAGGTGAGAACCGATAGACCTTCGATGATTCGGTCGAGATCGGCTTTTTCCTTGGCTGTGAAGAAGACGATATGACGGATCATGGTGGCCGCAAAAGTGACGCCGCAATTTGGTCCCGTTCTTATCTCGGGATTTAGCCCGAGGCAATGCTGACGGGCTTCGATAGCCGGAGCGGTCTTTGACATCGATAGCAGGATCTGAGAATTGTCATGCCCAATGGTCTGCGCGTAGCTTACGTATAAAGGTTATCGAGGTAGCGCGCTCTGAGCTCTTGCAAGGGCGCTGCTCGTGACCTCAACATCGAACAATGTCGGGATTCGTTCCGTTGGAAAAGAGACACTAGGTGCGTAACAACCAACACCCAGCGAGGCGTCGATGTGTTATTTGCAGGATCATCGTGATTGATTGCGCAAAAATCTGCCGGGGCTGCCCGCCATCGATAAACTCGCGTGCTCAAGTCAAACCCGCAAAATCCTCCTAGAGTGACGGCTAATATGCCCCGATCGGCTATTTTCCGACAGATCAGGTGAAATCACCCACAATCGCACAGCTGTCGCTCGAAGCGGACTGTTCTGTATCTATTCGGATACACCAAGCGGTCCGTGAACCTCTCCGTCCAGTCCGGACAATATTTCCGCGCCGATAACAATCTTAACCTGCCACAAGGCATCAAGCGCAACTCTAGGAGGGGGACAATCGTGCCGGCCGACCGTCTATAGCTCGATCTAATAGTTCGCATTCGAAGCTTTTTGAGACGGGTCGGCGGACGCCAATCACGACGGGCATATCGCGTATATCGCGCTGCTGTTCGGCGTTGAGCGGGTAGGCGATGCACGCAGCAGCGTCGATGAGCGGCCGTTGGTAGATCCGGAAATTGAGGGCACCGGCGTCAACGACTTGCGAAGAGTGAGCGGTCTTTGCGCCGGCGCCCGCTGCATATAATGGAGAATGAGTTGGGCACGACGCTTGACAAGAGATCAAGATCGGCGAGGCAGCAGCGGATCGTGGTCACGGCTACCGGCGCCGGCGTCGGAAAGACCGTGTTCTGCGCAGGGCTCGTCAATCTCCTTGGCGCAAAGTTCTGGAAGCCGATTCAGGCCGGCCTCGAAGGAGAGACGGACACCGAGTGCGTCGCTCGGCTTGCCAGTCTTCCGCCGGATCGCATCGTGCCTGAAGGGTACCGACTGCAAACGGCCGCTTGGCCGCACTGTTCCGCCGAAATCGACGAGGCTCGCATTAAGCCCGAATTGCTGGACGTGCCGGACACCGGAGGACAGCCGCTCGTGATCGAGGGGACCGGGGGACTCATGGAGCCGCTAAATTGTGGTTCGCTTTACATTGACCTCTTGGAGAGGTGGCGAATTCCTGTAGTGCTGTGCACCAGTACAACTGCGAGCACAATTAATTGTTCATTGCTCTCCATAGAGGCACTCCGAAGGCGCCAGATCGACATTCTTGGAGCCGCCTTGATTGGCGAAAAGAACCCGGATGCCGTGAGAGCGATTTGCGAGATTGGACGGGTGCGGTGGTTAGGGCGACTGCCCTGGATTGCGCCTCTGTCGGCAGACAGACTGGAAACTGCGTTCAAGGCCTCTTTCTTGCGCGATGATTTCAAGTGATGATGCGCGATGCGCATCGTGTAGGGTGCCTTAGACGTTTGCATCCTCGAAATGGTGCAAAAGAACAATCGTCTGAAGTCGGGGGTGATCGGCGAAACAGCGGGGCTTTCTGCAACCGCGTGTCAACGCCGGTTGAAGAGGCTGCGCTCGGAAGGCGTCGTCGAGGCCGATATTTCGATCGTTTGCCAAGGGCTTTGAAGACCCATCCAAATGCTTGCACTGGTGACGATGGAGCGGGAGCATTCTGATATCATTGATAGGTTTAAGAAGCCCGTCAAAGCTGCGCGCTGAATTACGTCGGCCAATCTCCAGGCCACTGACTTACTGTTGAGTGAAGCCAGCGCCCGACGCGGCGCATCTGTTCTTCCAGCTGGTTGGCCGCCCCCACGAAACCGGCGCCATGCTGATCACATGGAACCGCAGAGTTGCCGAATGAGGCACCGTGTTCGCCGATCCGAGGTTGCCGTCGACTCTGGAGCGCCTCTTGCACCACAGCTACATGATCATTATCCGCTGCAACAGCTGCTGGCTTTGCGCCAAGCGAAAAGCAGTTGCATCAGGGCGCCCACCGCTGATGGCCGTCCGCTCGGCTTTGCCTCCGTCGCGTCAGCGGCGTGGTATTTCCAGAACCAAACAATTTGGAGAACGCCTTGCTAACTTGTGGTGGAAGAGGAAGAACAGCGCCCGCTAAAAATGATCCGCGAAGCCGAACTCACGCAGCGCGAGATCGCTCAGAAACTTGGCCGCGCCGCTAGCGCTGTTGGCTCGTGTTTTCTGGGCACGTCAGCGAATGCTCAGAAATCCACTTTGTCGCGTCATGCTCCGTGACAAACCCCCTGATGACTTCAGTTTCGCCATCGGCCCACAGAATATCGATCCTCCAGCCGGAGCCGGGGTTTTTACAAGCCATGAAAGCTGGTCGTTGCTCGATCATTGCGTAACTATGCGCCGAGGGAGGCCAGATTCAATCAGCAATCTTGCCTTACTTCGCTCTTTTTGGGCTTTCCCGGGCCTATCGGCAACGCTTTCCTGCTCGGCTGCTCTTCACACAGCCGGCGGATCCGATTGATCCCTTCCATCATCGGCAGTCAACAATATCCGCAGCGCTTAGCGTGGGCGCGCGCCTCTAACGGCCCGATCGCAGGCTTGTCGCATGCATGCACAACGCGGCCTTTTTGGACCGCACTCGACCTGCCTCGGGTCGTCATCGCTCAATAATTAGGTGGCCGAGGAACGCATTGCAGGCAGGTTCGGCCTCAGCGAATGCTCCGAAGGGCAATCCGGCACCTGAGCCGCCGCGGGCTTATTCAGAAAGTCTAGGCGATATGACGCAACAAAGCCCGGTTCTCCACCCAAGCTGGTCCGCTTCGGCTCTCGTTGCTGATAGCGAATGAATAGTCGTCGCTGCTTGCGATCCAGATCACCAGTGTCGACGCGGCTGAAGTGCAGGGCCAAATTACCCTCCACATTTGTTCAGCTAAGCTATAGATCAGCTCAATGGTTTCATTTCCGGTTCCGCGGCATCGCACCTTCTGGAATTCCTCCGATCTTGACGAGGGGGCGCTTGCGGCTGGCGAGACCTTAAATTGGCGGCAGATTGCTGATTGCATCGCTGGCGCATTCGCCTTGGCTTTTGCCGCACTGCCCCTGGCAGGGCAATGACCAGCCGGCGGATTGCCCCGGCGCGGCCGAGCAAGTCGGCTTGTTTGCGCGCGTGCCGATAGTCGAGATTGTGTGGTGCATCATGGATCATGCGCACTCTGCGCCTCGCGCTCTATAGGCGGGATGCGCGCCCCAATTTTTACGTCATGCATTCTCGAGGGCATGAATTTAGATGTCATTGAAGGACAACAAGCCGAGCAACTGCTCAGGACACTGGCTGGGCTCTAACCCGGACCATTAGGACGTTGATCGAAATCGGCGAGGTCTAAGTCCAAACCCAGGCAGACCCCGGCAGCACTTCTCCTACTTGGTCGCGCGGGAAGCCGTTACTTCTTCTGCGGCTGGCGCAGCTCTTCAATCTTTGCGCCGTGGCCAGCTGCATCATCTGCGTGCGGCGCAACTGCCTCAGGCCTACATCGAGTTGCGGGCGGATTGCCGCATATGCGGCCCAACTCAGCCCATCCGACGCATTTGCCATTCGGGCCACGATAGCCGGGGCCGCCCCGTTCTCCGCACTCGGCGGCTGCCGGGCTCGCGACACAAAGCAATAGGGCAATGGCGGAGAGGAGCGGGATGGTCATGGCGCGGCGCTTAACTCGGCGGGTGCTCCGCATGGAGTGTCGAAAAAAAACGGACTGCGTTAGGTTGCTCCCGGCGGCGGCTTATTCTGAAACTGGATATTGCACTTCTTGGCGATCGAGGCTTGTTCGATTGCGACCATCTGACCCTTCATCTGACCGAGTTCGGCTGCGGTCTGCTTGTCGCCGCCAACCAGGAACGCTGCGGGCCAGAAAACGATGACTGCGGCTGTCGTCGCTATTGTATCCTTTGTGCGCTGACTGTCCTGAGCACCCGAGAGGGCAGCTGCGCGCGCAGATACGCCCTGCGCCTCCAGAGCTAGCTGTTGGCAGGTATAGGACTGATACATCACCGGTGAAATGTAGTTCGGCGTGATATCCGCCGCCGATGACGCACAACCACCCAAGGCGGCGGCGAGCGCCACCATTCCAAAATTTCTCATCAAAAGCCTCCCCAGTCGCCCGCTACTAAGCGCAACTACTGGTGGAGAGCAAGTCCGTGGATACCCGGATAGCCGAAAGTAGTGGGCTCGATCGCCGATGAGACGCCTCTGCCTGTGGCGTAATTCGCGATGCCATTAATCAGCAGCTTGGTTACGAATACCCGCCACTTCGGTGGTCGGCATTGCTCATCGCATTAGCTATTGCCATTGCCGGCCGTTCGTTAAGTGGAGAGAGCTGATTTTCACTGAAGCCCCTTATCGCACGGCTGCCCCACAAAACTCTTGTGATCACGTGAACTACGGAATCACGCGCGCTTTCAGCCTTCTTTCGCGGGTGAGAAGATGCGATCCTCGGCTTCGTTTAGCTTGTCCTGATGTTCTTTGTAATGATCGCCGTCAACAAGGCGCACAAGGACGAGACAGGCGTGAACATGCCTAGCCGAATGCAATGCGCAACATACGGCGCACGGCACGAAAAAAGGGAATTTCGCAGCAGCAGGCTTACGACAATTGGCTCGGGCGCAAGCAACGATCTCCTGGGATGGGAATCAGCCGGATGGCGGGACGAGATGCTGGTCCTGCTCGTCTGCGCGGCCAGGAGGCTCCCGCGTCATGGCAGGAGTCGTTCGCGGCCGAAGCGGCTTCGTCCTCGGCTGGCAAGCGATGAGGTAAAGCTCTGTCCCAAGAAAAGACGCCGCCGGTTTCAAAAATACACGCCCGGCGGCGGTTTCTTCCTGAACTGGGACGCTGAAATCCCCAGCCATAACCGTCCTGCACGAACCAAGCCACAGGACGATCACAGTCGACAAAGTGGCCGGTTCTCACTGGCGCCAGTCTGCGGCCGCCTCAGCATTCGCTTCGCTGCCCGGCCGCGAAGCCGCGTCTCGGCCCTTTGGGATAGGCTCCCATCGCGCGTGCAGGGCGAGTCCTTGCACGGCATCGTCGATTTCTTTCTCCAACGGAAAGATTTTGAGCGATGGCGGTAATGCTGGCAGAATGAACCTTCCTGGCTGCCTTTGCATGAATAATGTAGGCGAGCCGATTTGAGCTCAGGGCCAAGAAATCGCCGTCTTCGGTGCTGTCGTCGTCGCAAACCACCAATGAACCGACTGCCCTTGACGCCTAAATGTCCCCATTTTGCGGTCACCCAACTGCCGTGCGCGCAAATTAATTTGATGAGACCAAAAGAAGGCCTCTCCGGCCACGCCGCTGCATCTGGAGGTACCGGATAGAAGTCCGGCTCTCGTCGGACTTGAGCGATCATTTCGGTTGATGGTCTGCGTAAACAAGCAGTCGCCATCGGATCGATCCTTGCGCCGCTGTGTGCGCATGATGTCCTTGTGGCGGCAAGACGTGGTCTGCAGCAATGCCGATCTCACGATGACAGCCCATACATCGATAGATTCCGGCGTAGGGAGCTGCGACGCCGGGGCCGTGATCTTGGTCGAAAGTCTCGTTGTTAGTGTGCTCAAGATAGCTTCCGTACTTGTAGTTCGCCATTCTTCTTCAAATCGTTGATTGGTGTCGCCAGATGGGCACGCAACTTCGCACAATGCCGCTGGCGAAATTCGCTAAAAATTGCGCTCAACTGAGGAATTTGAGCGTTAACGCGACGATCTGGGAGCTCTATCGATGGCATGTGTCGCGGAGTTCAGGTAGCCTGCGAAACACCAGTTGGTTTGAGCGATCGCAGCCAACCTCGCTGCTGCCATTGGTTCGACAAAAGGTTCTTCTAAAGCTGTAAGCCAAGCAGAACAGGGCGCCAACCCTGACGCACGGATGAACGAATCTTCGGTGATTTAGTTGGACTCGAATTAAATGGTGAATGTTTGCGTTGCTGATTGGCAATACGCGCGCTTTCGGCGGTATAAGGGTATAAGGATCACGTATGAAGATCGCTATAGTTCTGGCCACTATCAATGCGCCTCACGGCAAACAGCTGGACGCGCAGACGCTCGTTTTTTGTCTAAACGATCCAGCTACCGCTAAGACTGTCCCTGGACACATGGCAGTTTTCTTTGGTGAAGTTGAGCCGTCCTTGCAGAAAGAGTTCGCACATCAATTCGGCATCAGCGATGCGGAGCTTGTCGCTTCTGCAAAAGCCTTTTCCTGCTATTCCGGTGAGCATTATCCGTTGGCAGCGTAATATCTTTGATGTCGCTGTCTCCATTTCGCCGGCGTCAGCGAGTTATAACTGTTCGCTGAACGTCTAGCGGAAAAGATCGGCGGGAGCGAGCGCTCCCGGCGTTTCGCAAGGTGACCTGCCGCTGCGTATGTCCTCAAGATGGAGTTAGAGTCCGGCCCGAAGAAGGATTGACAGATGAAGCGAGCAAGGTTCACGGAAGAGCAGATTATCGCGGTATTGAAGGAGCATGAGGCTGGGGCGAAGACGGCTGACCTGGCTCGCCGGATGCGCGGTGCGCTGCTCAACGAGACCCTGTTCTTCGATCTGGATGACGTCCGTGCCAAGCTTGCCACCTGGGTTGCCGACTACAACATTCTGAGGCCTCACTCGTCCCTGAAATACCTCACCCCTGCGGCCGACGCCGCCCACCTCACCGCAACGGACGACCGGCTACGCAACCCTGACCAGCTCCGCCGATCGTCCGTTGCTCCACCGCGCCACGTGGCGGACAAGACCCCGAGACTCTAACCGCCGCTGGATGAAAGTTCAGTGGCAGGTCAAAGGAGATCGATCGCTCCTTCGGCGTTGGGAGGGGGGGGGCGCGCCCAGCCAGGCTGCGCGAGCGGGTCGTCGCTCAGGCGGCGGCCGACTGCAATGAGTACGGCTTGATCAGGAGCTCAAGAGGAAGCTTCCAAGCTTCGTTGATCCTCCGGATCATATCGATCGAGAGAGCGCGCTTCCGATTCAAAATCTCTGATGCACGCGATCGCGATCCGAGCAGCTCCGCGAGTTCGGCTTGGGTGTGTCCGAGTTCATCGATGGCAAATTGGATAAGCTCGATGGGATCCATGTTGCTATCGGTCGGCCAGCGTGTCGCCTCGTAGCGGCTGACCAGTGTCGCGAGAAGATCGAGCTTGTCGTCATCCTCCGAACCTTCGACAGCATTCCAAAGCTTCGCGATCTCCGCGAGCGCTGCGGCATGGTCCTCATCGTTCTTGATCAGGCGAATTTCCATATTGCGTCCTCTAAAACATCGAAACCGTCAAAGCGTCAATCTTGTCGTATTCGGCATGGGTCCCGATGAAATTCACGTAGGCGATTTGTCTCCGGAAATGGATCATTACGATCAGCCGATAGTTACCGCCCGCGATCTCAAACCTTGCACGCTGAGCATTCAAGATCACCGCATGGGGCGCGGCCTGCCGGACCTCATCCATCGACGTCCAATTGGCGGCTTCAACTAGGTTCTTGAACCGCGTAAGGGAGGTTTTCGTCTCCGGATGCTTCGCCGCGTAGGCTGCCAAGGTGCTCCAAGCGATAATTCTCATGCCTGAAGAATGTTCCCTTTTTGGGAACGCTTGTCAATCTGATATTTGAATGGGCAAATTATCGAAGCGGTTTTCGATTGCATCGTTGTCTGTAACTAATTGAAAAGAATATGTTTTCTCGCTTACTCTGCCGCGCGTAACACGAACGGATCAATACGATGTCACCTCAACCCACCTCGCGGGGCGGAACTTGAGCACGCCGACGATGTCTGAATGGGCGCGACTGACCGAGCCAGGCGGCGGGCCTCATGAGAGCCCGGTTAGGCCGCCGGGCTGTTCGCTGCCGGACAGCCGCGGCAGAATCTGAAATGTACCTTGTTTGAACTGAGCCGGCATTGCCCGTCAGCGACGCAGCCGCAATTTTAGCTGGTTGATCCGATTCTTGGAAAAATCGGCATTTTGCTCCATTTCAAAGTAATCCCTGCTCGAGCATCGCAAGTTGCTAAGCGCGGCGGTTGAGAGGCAGTTTTCGTTGTGCTCGTATGGCGACTCCTGCTTGGTGGCTTACACCCGGATCTGAGACGATCTTCAGCGGGAATTGACAGACGGGCCTTGCGAACTCCATCGCAACGTTGCCGCCTGCTTAGCGACCAGCGCCTTGAGGCGATCGAACTCGCCGCACCAGATCGTTTCTATGTCGCGGTCACGGTTCGCATCGCGAGCTTCGGCCGAGCTGCCGATACCTGCGGCGCGCACCTGGAGGAGATCCGATCTCGATCCACCCAAGAGTTCTACTCTGTAGCCAGGATTGGCCGCCTTCCGCGGGACGATCTGGCCATTCTGGACCCAGGCGGTCGCCATTCCCTCCGATACCCCATATCCCAGGCTGGCAAGACCTTCGAGCACCGCGCGCCCGCGCTCGGCGGCGGCCATCGCTTTGAATTCTTCCTCGATGAGAAAGTCTGCGCGTTTGACGAGTTCTTGTCCGTTGTTAAGCCTCGGCGAGGCGAAGGACTCCTCGATCTCGGTCAGCATCGCGGCAACCTCCGCTGACTGCGGACGAGAGGGAGTGCCTCGGTACAAAGCGCGTGGGCCTGAGCGAAGAGCAGCATCTCGACCTTTAGAACGGATATTCCAACATTTCTGCCGATTGCGAGAATGACCGCCAGGTAGGTAGCGTAGGTCGCGTCACGAGCAACAGAAGTAAAGCCTGGTTGCGCTAAAGTGTTTGGAAGGGCCGCCGGTGCAAACTCTTTGACGGAGGCATTTTGCCCGGGCGGCACGAAGAAAGCGAGCAGGCTGGACGTGTAGATCCTTCCGGCCCGCCAAAGGAGCGTTCAAACTGGCAGCGACCCGGGCATCGAAAATGGCGTACTTCTGAGGGGCCTTGATTTCCAAGATCTTGCTGTAGCTAGCAATGCCGAAAAACGGCGTTGCAGGACGCTCGGCATCGGCTTGATGACGTAGCCGAGGATCGTCATCTCGCTGTTGTTGTTGATGCCTCCCCAATCTTTCACGATCCAACCTGCGACCCTGAGTTTCTCGTCAAGGGATGACGTAGCCCAGTGCTCCGACAAATGGAGCTTCAGTTCGATATTCTGACGGAGCAGATCGTTCTCGTATCTTTTGTAGTCGAAACCCGTTCCGTCCGCCAAGTCGTCTACCAGACATATGGGTTCATTGCGCCAATGTGAACGGCAACATAGCTGGACAAGGCATCAACAAGGCCAGAGGGCAGGGGCATCTGTCGCTAACAACAGCTGGGGTTCCGGGCAAGGATTCGGGAATGCGGGTTCAGCTTCAACAGTAGCCCGCGCGATGGCCAACAAGGATATCAGCGCATAATAGCCCGTGTGGCCGATCCCTCGGCCGCGTGCCTCCGCCGCAAGATTTCTTGGCTGTGCGATGCAACGCGGCGCCGGATCGCCCGGCGAAGATTCTTGCTCCCGCGAGGGGCGCGCGGCCGCGCACCCCAATGGCTTCGGCCGGTCGTTAGCCGAGGCCGGCTGGCCAACGGAGCCTTGCCCGGCCAATCACGACAAACTAGTTTTATCCGAAGAACCAGTGATCCGTCCCGGGGGCGGCGGGAGCAATGTCTAAAGAAGCTAACATAGAATGGGTGCTACCGGCTTCTATTCCGTTTGAGAGTTTGAAGCGGCGTGACCTTGAGGAGTGCGTTTACTGGCTCCTAGACGCCATGGGCGCGAAAGATTTGGAATGGCGCACGGGCGGCAGTGGTGACGGTGCAGCCGATGGTGGACGCGATCTTGAGGCGCACTTCTACACGCCAGGAGCAAATGGAGAAATTGAATCGCAGAAATGGTGGATCGAGTGCAAGGGGCGTGCGAGCACCGTCGAATCCAGCGAGGTGAAATCCGCCGTGAACAACGCTCTTGCGACCGAGGGGCTCGACTACGTGGTGATTGCCACGAACACTCAATTCTCGAATCCGACGCGCGATTGGGTGAAGGAGTGGCAATCAAAACATCCCCGTCCAAAGGTCAAGCTATGGGATCATAGCCAGATTGAGCGGTATCTATCGCGCCACCCGGACGTCGTTCTCAGACTATACTCTGAGGCGCTGAGTTCACAGGGGCGCTTTCAGGCCATGGAAACGCAGTTCTGGAATAAGCTGGAATTTGTAACACCAAGAGCGCTCGCTGATCTTTGGAAAGTTCGTCGCGAGCTTGAATTGACCGGCATGGGGTTGTTTGCGGCTGTCGTGAATGAGTTCGCGAACGGCAGCATCACCCATCGACCTTGGGGCGCATTTCTGAACGCTCCGTCGCTCGCGGCCGTTTTGCGAACTGGACTTGTGAATATTTCCTACCTGATGTGCGAAGCGTATCGGCGGGAGTTGACCTCAAACCTGTTTGCCGGGCTTTCGCCTACCTCATTCTCGCCGCGCTAGATGTGCTCCCTGCGCAGGATATAGCGCAACTTGTCACAGATGCGGTCTTCCGTGGAAAAGCCGAAGAGATGCCGGAGCACATCCAACAATTCCTTCTAATGCCGATTGCGGATCAACTGCTCTCCGAAATGCAGGATGTGTGCAGTTCGGATTGCCCTCGAATGTCACTTACCGAACGCTCTGCCCTTACCGACGACAAGGACGAGATTGACGACTATTGGCTGCGGCTCGAGCCCGATGGGCTCGACGAGCCGGGTGACCGGCGAACGCTGCGTAGAGAGTTCTTCAATGAGCCGTGCGCCGTGGGATTTCCCGTAGACAACGAAGCGGCACTGTCCTTTGTTTCTCTTCGAACCGAACGTCAAGAATACCGAGGAACTGCTTGCGATTATCGAGCGGGTCGCGGTGTTCAGGAAAGCCCAGGCCGCTCAGAAGCGTGAGAACGAAAGGCAAAAGGAGATCGAACGTGCGGCTCAACTTGCTCAGAGTAAGCCGACATAGCGGGATCGGTGTTTAGGCTACGAATGCGGCGGGCCAAGATCGAGAAGTGCGGCCGCCGCGCCAGTGACTTTGCTGGAGGCGGCTGCTGGTGCAGTTCGTCCGAACCCGTAGATTTTGGAGAGAAGCGTGGCTGAGCCCACCATACGAACGATCAAGCAACTCTTCGCGATATCCGGAAATCGCTGTGCTTTTCCGAATTGCCAGCACCCGATGGCCGTCGTGGAGTCGACAGGGACGGTGACCGGTAAAATCTGCCACATCCAGGGAAATAAGCCGGGTGCGACACGGTACGATCCAGCGCAAAGTGAGGCGGACCGGCAATCGTTTGAGAACCTGATACTGCTTTGCGGCTTCCACCACGATGTCATCGACGGCGACGACAGCGCATATGCGGTTGAGCAACTCAGGGACATGAAGCGGCGTCACGAGAGCACGGCGACCGCCAGCGCACCAATCAGCGACCGAATGGCGCGTGATGCGCTGCTGATGGCGGCCGGGGCTGGTTCGATGGTCGCGATCACCTCAATAGCGCGAGATGTTGGCGACTTCATCAGCACGATTGTCGATGCCTTTCGAGATGCGGCCGGATCGGCTGCCCCGAAGCCCCCCGCGCGCAGCCAAGAGCTCGAGGTCATCGGCGCCGAGCGGATTCAAGAGATTCTAGACGCCCTCCGGTACGGCCCGAAGGGCCAAGTCATGTACATTCTTGGACTCGAGCCATTCCATGGCGCGCTGGTCTCGCTCGCCGGACTTTTTGAGAAGGGCGGATGGCGCGTCGGCGGCGAGATGGACCTGAAGCCCGGCGTTCAAAGGCCGCCATATAGCATCATGCTTTTTTGCATGTCCAACCCAAGCCAAGTATCAAATGCGAGGCAAACGATAGGACATGTATTCGAGAAGCTCGGCTTCACGTACGATCAGAACGCGGAACTATTCCGGCGCAAGCATAGTAAGGCGCCAATGCGGCTGGGCGTCGTCGTCGGCCATACGGGTCTGACAAATACATAGCGGGACATTGGGCGCAGATTGATCTCCAACGTGCCTTGCGTCTGCTCCCCAACGTGACTGCGGGGCGATTGCAACTTATTTGTCGTCGTCCTCTTGCCTGACCACAAATGGAGACACCAGCAGCGTCGGGCTGCCAAACTCGATCCTGATCCAATCATCTTGATCGTTCTCCGCAGGCTTGATGCGAGCGCGGCTGATCATTCTGCCCTCTAGGACGGCCCGCTTGAAGGGATTTTGGCACACATCGTCTCCAAATGATGCCGCAAACTCAGCAGGGGACAAGTCTCCCGCTAATAGGCTTAGCAGGGCTCTGCTTGGAACTTGAACCCACTTGGCGCCAGTGATGAAGATCGGCAGCGACCAGCTCGGCATAGCCGAGCGGCTCCGCACTCTCCCATGTGAAAGTCGTTGCTTTCCCGGGTGCGCCGTCACAGCCCTTTTCTTCAACACGGATTGTCGAGCGACCCGCCGCTTGACCGATAGCCAGTGAAATTGACTCAAACGTCATGCGTTACCTGCAGTTCTCGATCGCCCTCCGGCGGGAATATGACCCCACTTGAGCGCAAGGTTTGCCTCCGCTCGCGAGACTGTACAAAGAGAGCCATCTGGACGCAATCAGGCTCAGTGCGACCTTCTCAGGGCGGTTTGGTCGAAGAGTGCTGTTGCCCGCCAGCGAGCTTCCGGCGAGAAATAGCCACTACGATGGAGCCCGGTACAGGATCGTCCGCAAGGTAAATGGCTGCCCCCTCTGGGGGAGGCTGGCGAGGTGACCTGTCGGTCCAACGACTGCAACCACTGAGCGGCGGCACAGCTATCCCTACTGCGTTGGCTCAATCGAGCAGCCACAATTGCAGGGATACGAGCCGATGACCGAGCCACTCCAGCGGAGATCGATTGTACCGAGACCCTTCAAGCCTCGATCCTCTGTACGACGATCGTCCTGTACTGGCTTTGGAAAGCCGATCAGCCATCCGGCCCGCTGCAATTTTGCGATAGACGGTGCAAGCGGATGCTTATAGCTGTTCTTGTTTCCAAAAGACATTGCAGCGCGGGCCGTCGATAGGTTTGGCTTTGCGGGCGCCTTGCCTGGAGCCCGTCCGCCATGGTGAGATACGACCAATGACGTGATCGACCGCACTGAGCGCTTCAAGGACGGGATGTCGGAGTATCCGGCGTCACCGGGCAGCAAGATTGGATCGTCCTGGTGGTTCGGCCCATTGACCCATACGGCGATCCCGGAACGATTGAAGTTCCCTGTCGATCCCGTGCAGCGCTCGAGCTCGATCGCTCCCTTCTTCAGAATGCCTTTTCCATTCCAGATCAACAGGTTTCCATTTTGAGCAATGCTGCTCGCCATAGCGGATTGCGGGCCGGGTCCTATCCTCTGAAAAGGGGCGATCCAGGTTCTGTTGAGCGCTGTCGTAAACTTGTTGGCGGCATGAAAGTGATCGTAGTGCCAATGAGTAAGCACCACCACTGGATCGTCCTTAAGACATACCCCGGTCATTGCAGCCGGCCATGTGCCGGTGTCCGCCAGAACGCCCGCTCCAAGATCAATATAAGCCAATACCTTCTTCGATTTCGTAACCAGCGCGTTGGCCGCGCCTTGTCCGACATCCAAAACGAAAACTCTCTCGACACTGTCGGTCGGCAGAGCTTCTCGGAGTTCATCGCCTGATTTTGCGTAGGGCGATAAGTCGGTTACTCTCTTCAAGCTGCTTAGAACATGCGGTGTGATACCCTCTTGAGAGAAGCGCACACGCATGGCGGGTCCGTTTATGTTTCCGAATAGATTAGCTGGGCCATGTTCGTCTTCGAATATTTGGAGCTCTAACCACGTCGGAAGCCTGCCCGACCAAAAGCCGAGCCATTCTAGGGCCGCGAGGTCTTCGCCGAGCCGTGAGTTGATCTCGATCGCGTAAACCGGGGCCCCCGTTGAGAGCGAAAGCCAACGGCCAGTGGTCAGAGGTCCCAGAGATGAGGCGTTCTCACCATCGAACCAGTCGGCGTCGACTGCATCAAACAGCGCATACTCTGATCGGTTCCATTCGATCAGTCGTGCGTAGACTCTGCCGGGAACCTTAAAAGCACATTCAGGCAGGAAGAAGTGGTTCAGTCTCATTGGGGATGCCGGCTCGCTAGTTGAACTCGTAATCAATAAATAGTTCGCCCGTGGCTGGGACCTTGAACTGATCTGGGAGCTCGCCAGCCGTCTTCTCAGCCTTCGTCCCTTGCGTGGCCACTTGGTCGCTCCTTGCCAATTGACCTTCCATTCGCCCGCGCAAAGCGTCCAGCAAGGGCTCTCGAGGAACCTGGTTGTATGCGTGGATCTGCGTGGAGCACATCCCAACGCAGCCGAGCCTCATAGCTGCTACCGCATCCTTGGGCGTCGCATTTGCACTGCCATGATGACCTACCTTGTAGAAGTCGATCTTCCCCAGGATCGACTGGGCATTTTTGGTCAGCTCGGTATGGCCCGGGGTTCCATACGCCCCGCCGTACAGAAAGTTTTCCCAGTTGCCCCACTGGGCGTCACCGGCAAACAGCAAATGCCTTCCTCGAAAGCTGAACAGGACAACGAGGCTTTGGTTGTTCAAGGTGTTATCCGCCGCCTTGGCGCGAGCCGCTAAGACGTCGGGCTGCGCGCCGTCGATCAAGCGGATTATCGTCTGATCGTCATAAATCCTGAAAGCGTCACTGGGATAGCCGTTCTTGTCGGTGCAAAATGCCTTGGGAAACGGTCGCACCACTTCGTCATCTGTCTCGATCTCGTCAGACAAATACTGCTGGTTCACCTTGGTCATTTGCGAGATGAGCTTGGGATCAATCGGCGGACCGAGGATCTGGGCGGATAGACCGGCATCAGTGAGACTCTTGGGCAAGATAGGCTGGTCCCCGGCCTTGTAGTAATCATGGTCCGCCTCGTTCTTGAAGCCCCTGTGAAGGACGTCCAAGGCCTTTTGATTTTTTGACCCCCCGCCGGCGGCTGCCATCCCTCCGGTGATATTGTCGACCATATCCTTGAGCATCGACGAATCACTGCCGCCTCGCGCGGCGAATTTCGCCGAAAGATTATCGGCGATCGCAGTGAGGCTCGCCTGAAAGGCCATCGCTTTGTCGTTCTTTGGGTCCTCGAACCAAGGCATCCAAACACGTTCGACCGTGAAGCCGCTGAAGATGTCGCTACAGCTCGCAAAGCCCGATATGTGGTCGGCATGTCGATGCGTCATGATGACGAGCGCGAGCTTAGAGCCGCAATCGTTAGCCATCTGCTGCACCGCATCCCGGATGCTCCCGAGGTCCTGCGCGTGAACGCCGCAGTCTATCAGAACATGCTCGCTCGCCCCGCCGGCCATCGGCACAGTCAAGAGAAAGAAATCGCCAAAACCAACTCGAAACATTCGTACCCGTAACCCTCGGGCGCTCTCGTTTGAAGAAGGATCGGTCGAAGGCGAGCTCGTGTCCGTCCCGCGCGGAGGCATCTTCGCGGCCTTGCCGGCCTTCCTGGCAGGTGCCTTTGCCGTCTTGTTCCGAACTTTGGGGGTGGATTTTTTCTTGGATGCCATGATTAAGCTCCGGCGTGCAGTAAGCCGAAATCAAGCTGGAAGCGTGCGTCGTCTCCTGCTTCGCCGACCTCGCCACTTTCAATCTTGGAGCTGATCGCGCGGCCGCTCGAGGCATAGTATGTCCGCACGCGATCCTCGCGCTCAGCGCTGTGAAGCTTTGCAATCACAAACCGTATTCTCGGCGGCGGCCTCTTGTCCGCTTGCGGCGGGTCCTGAGAGATCAGCAGCGTCACGCCGTTCCGCATTGGAAAAGTACCCGAGCCAGCATCACCGAACGGCGTTCGCACGGTTTGGACCAATTCAGCCACCATATCCACAAACAGCCGACCGTCTTCGCCCATGTGAAACATGGGATGAAACGAAAGTGCCTGGATTTTGCCGAGATTCTTATCAAACCCGAGCAGGTCACCGTACTTCTGCGCATAGGCGCGCAGAACGTCCCCGTTATTGTCCTTCTCGGACTTGGTCAATCCGTTCGGATCGCCGAATTGAAGTCCGTCGACGGTCGGGAGTGCATCGCGCCGGACTTTCGGCCAGAACAGGGATTCTTCAGAGAATGAAGACGCTCCGTCTGCAATGATTCCGCGCAGGCGGAATGCCTGCATCAGCGCGTCGCGAACACCGTCCGGATCGTTTGGATGCAGATCGAGGTCCGCAGTCAGGACGGCGCGCAAAAAATCTCCAAAGGTGATGTCGACCGGCGGGCAGTAGTCAAGCGCTCGTGCACAAATGACGAAAAACTGCTCTGCCGTATGACTTGCCTCCGCTGCCGGGCGTTCGGCGAGCGGCGCGGGCAGATCGTCATGGTCGAGATTGCCGCCACCAGCGCGATGAATCCGAAAGAGATCCGCTGTTCTGCGGATATAGATGGTGAAGTACGCATCGAACACCGCAGCGACCAGGATCGATCCGCGATCGTGAGGTTCCGTCTTGACGTTAATGTCGTTTGAATTGGGCGGTGTGCCGAGCGCGCTGCGGAGCGCGCCGCGCAAACCGACTGCCTCTCCAAACTGGGTCGCGAGGGCGACGAGGGGATTGGCTTTTCCAATCTGCGCCTGAATGCCCGCTCCAGTCGATCCGGCCGAAATTGCTAGCTCTGGTTTGAGGTGCGAGTCGAACAATCGGCCGCCGGTTTTTTCCAAGGTGTCAAGCAGGAACTCCTTGTGTGAGAAGTGCGAGAACAACGCGGCAAGATCTGCGAATGCCTCGTGAAATGCCGGAACGTCGATATTGGTTGGTTCGGTAAAGAAGCTGCGTATACCGTCGACGATCGCATGCGTCGTCTCGTGCGCGATAATGTCATGCGACAGGCACGTGAAGACGGTCTGCTTGGGAAGATTGCTTCCCGGATTGCTGCGGCTGGCTCTGAAATACCCGAAGAGGATTCCGTGTGCATCGGGACTATAAAACGCGTTCGCCTGGCACATGGCGTGAGGAAATAGATTGAGGCAGCGAGACGCGCCGCGCGGAACTGGATCGGCGCTAGCCGAGCGCTTTGTGCCCCGCCAATGAATCCGACGTCCCAGCGCGAACTCGAACCGCTGCAGCGTTTCGCTCGCCACCGCATAGACCATCTGCTGGTGAAAGCGAGGATCTGCCTCGCTTGGTGCGAGGCCCCCGCGGATCAGGAGCCTCGGATCGTTTAGATCGACCGGCTGGTAAAATGTCTTGTTTGCCCCGTCGTAGTCGATCACCGCGAATCGTTCGCCGATCGGACCTGGTTGAGCCGCTTCATAACGTACCGATGCGGTCATGTAGTTTCCAACAAGGCGACCTGCGCTCGGATCAAATGCGTAAACGCTTAGCGGACGTTCGCTCGGTGTTGCTATCTCCGATGACGTATAGATGTCGGGAGGTGCCGAAACCTGCGATTGCTTTCCATTGTCGCCCCGATCGCGAACTTCCTCGCAAACAATAGTCGGACGCCTCATCATGTTGCCTCACAATGAGCGAGACTAAGCGGCACTGCGCCAGGTGCGCGCTGCCGCTATCTCGCTTGATCCTTAGTATTCATCGGGAAACGGAAAGCCCGTGGGATCAGTAATCTTTATGTCAAGCGTCGTCTGCAATCCGGGAGCGATATGCTTGCGCAGTGCGGCGTCGCAGATCGCGTAGCCCCAATTCATGAGCTGATTTTGAAGTTTCAACGGCATCCGTTCCAAACGGGTGGCGACTGCAGCCAAAGTAGCGGGCTGTCTGCTCGCGCATTTCAGTGGATCAGTCGCGAGCTGGTAATCTGAAAATGAGGTGCGAATTCCCCAGAACGCGCCGGTGTGGTCACCGCGCTTGAAAGCGTCGATCAGGTGTCGCTTGCGAAGACTGCGGACCTGGTTATCAATCGTGTCGAGGATACGCATGGAGTGGCGTACCCAATCGTGATGCGGATCTTCTTCGGGCGCAATCTTTTGGCCGGCATCACTCACCAACAGCGTCTTGAAACGTTTGGTCGTTTCCAAGCCGAGATTGTCATAGACCCCGCCATCGCTGAGTACGGCCTGTGTCGTGAATGGAGGGCGGTTGAGCTGACTGCCGGGCGGCGCCTCCACCTTTTGCCCGATAGGCAGGACCATGGGCGAGAGGATGGGCGGAAAGGCGGATGATGCTGCAACCGCAGTGCAAAGCGATACGTCTGGATCCTTAACCAAGCCGACGAGATAATCGCCCATGTACGGCCTCGAAAAGCGCCAGAGTGCCGAGCTTTGGACGTTTGTTGCATTGATCACAAAGCGTGGAGCCTTGTTTTGTGAATCATCGGGAAGGTCCTTGAGCTTCGCACCCTTGAATAGTACGTCGTCATACGACTGGGCGACCTTTTCGCTAATCGAAACTGAGGAGAAAATCCCACCGATGACAGCGCCGGCGTCGACTGTGGTGTCTGCCATTGCGCGAATGCGGTCAACAAGCAGACCGAACTTTGCTGTTTTACCGTTGCTAAATTGCAGTTCGTCCCAGAGCAATCCCAACACACCTGCCGTGATGGACCCGCCCGAGACGCTAGATATCCTCTTCAACTTCCCCAACAGCCCGATCTCGTTGAGCCGGTAAAGAGCTCATGAAAGACCATGGCACGATATCCGCCACCCGAAAGCGACAGGGCGACCCCATCTTCGATGGCTACAGATTGCTTATGCGGATCAATGAGTTCTTCTTCCATTTGAGATCCCAGCTGCTGGCGTTCTCGCAAGGTCAAATCGCAAATCGAGCGATCACGTCCAACCGCCGGTTTGATTTCGTTCAGCAGATCTAAGGCTTGGGGAGCCTTGCACGGGGGGTGATTGACTGAACAAATCGGAGCGACTGCGGAATGGACGTGGCATCTGAATGGTTCACTGAAAACGTGTGACGCAAGGGCTCAAGCGCCGCCACACGTCCGTGTCTCCAGCGCTGTTCAAATGCGACTCGATCAATTATGTCGGCGTATGAAACTGCTTATATGCGACGCTTCGCAAAGGTTCAACCACAACGATAGTGTTGCATAGGTCCCTCGAGGTTTTCAATCAATACGTGTCAAAAAAAGCAGATAAGCTGCGTCTGCCTTCGGCTACTTTCGGTAGTACTCGCAAAATTGGCGTGGAGGATGGTCGGTTTGCGGTAATCGACTGGACTGGCTGAACTAAACGCGTCGGCAGGCTCGTGGTGGCGTCGCCTTAGGGGGCCGGCCTGCATTTGTGTTTCAGGACATGCGCGTCAGATTATGTAAAGTAAAGACGATTGTCTCGTGGATCGCAGCGCTTGGCGAAGGCGAGGACTGGGCGGTTTCGCGCTGAAGACGATTCAGGGAAGAACGGTACAGCGGGGACCTTCTTAGGGGCGGCGGGTGTTTAGATTTTTCTTATTCGAGACGAGGGTCGCCTTTGGCCAGCCGACCGCTTCTCGGGGTTCTCATCGCGGATATGGCCTTCCGCGCCCTGGCCTCGTTGCTTCAGCACGGCTGCAAACTGAACCGAGAAGGATATCAAGGCAAGCATTGCCGCCGTGGAGGTCTCGAATGAAATGTTCGAGACCCTTCGTACTACCGGCCTGGCCGGTTGGGAGTGGGATCTGCCACGCCAAGTAGACTGAGTAAATTTATTTGATAGTCCCGGGGATTAGATGATCAATGCACTTCGCGTGGCAAAGACAGCCAATTTTCACAGTCTAAAGCGAGCACTCAGCAACGCCGCGGTTGACGATCTTTTCCGGCGAATTCGTGCCGGGCAGCCGTCCGCCTCCCAGAATGTTTTCCACCATCGCCGCGTTTTGGCAGGGGCGACCTATTGGTCAGCGATTTCGTTTTTTTACGAACGCCCAGCCGCGTTCATGTCTGAGGAGGCCGGCATTCGGGAGCGGATTTGTGGGTTTCTCCTGCTGGTCGAGCACCGAGGCCACGTCGCCATATTCAGGTCGAAGCTTGATCTCCCCGCGGAATTCTCGACCCGATACTTTGCGCGGGTACCGTCCGAACGAGTGGATATCGCTATCGCGCGTAACGACGCCGTGTTCGAAAAGATCCGGCTCCGCAACATGTCGATTTCAAAAGACGTGATGCGAAGCAAGACATTTGAAGCTAACGATCTAAGCAACGTTGTGGGACCGGCCGGGGCGAGCCGGTACGTGCCACAAGGTTACACAGTCCGATCGAATGCCGGCCACTATTCGACAACCCCTCGCACGGGCCGGATTGGTCAACGATCCGATCGTGTCGGCCACGAGGATTTGATCGTTTATGCGACCTCCGTAATTGATCAGCTGGTCGACGCTCAGGGAGCCCCAGCCAGATTCATCGGTACATTCGCCCGTGCGATTGACTTGTCGAGCATCCAAGGAAGCGTCAGTCCGACTGCGTTTGCGGTTGACGTAGCTAGCCTGACAGACGCCGTCCACGAGCGAGGCGATATCAGGTTGGTGCGGAAGAGCAACCAGAACTATGTCGCCCTCTCAAAGCCCGAAGTCGACCAGGTGTTATCGGAGCTGGACTGCGTGCTAAAGATCGACGGCCAAGGTAAGCTGCTGGATCTGGTCGATAGCGCCACCAGCAGCAAGCTCGGTGCCATAGCGATCAATCAGAGTCGGATTGCGCTGCGTGACCTACGCCTGCCTCTCAGCGCCGACGTTGAGATTGAAGATCCTGATCGTCCGCTGGGCGAAGATCCAGATCGAATCTCGCTTCGACGTTACGTAGAACGGGAGGATTATTTCATCGTATTGTTCGACTCGCCCTCGCTGGCGTATATAGACGGCACGCTATTCAGGGATGAGGGGTTCACCGACGGTGGCGTGGCTTTGCTACGTTATTTGCGCGCGAACACTCTCCTCGGCGGTGTTGTCGATGAGAAGGGAAAGTTTACGGCTGCACATGCGACGTTTGATTCCGATTCAACGTTCGGAGTTATCGAAAAAAGTGTCGCCGATGGAGACGAAGTTCTTGTATGCGACGATTTGGGCGACGAATGGGCGGACTTCATCGGGCTGAATAATTCCAGCAGTCCACCTCGCATCACCTTTTATCATGCTAAACACGGGCAGCCTTCGCTGGGCGCCGGTCAGTTTCATATTTCGGTCAGTCAAGCTATCAAGAATTTGCAGCGCATGAGCTTGCCGGCAGACGTGATGGGAGCAAAAATCCGCAGGTGGCAAAAGAACTATAGCAACGGCGGGGCAACAACCAAGATCCCGCGGACCCTCCGGGGAAGCGCAGGTCAGCTCGCCACCGAATTCGCACGTGCGCGAACTGCTCCCGATGCAATCCGCCGGGTCTTTATCGTGACGTCATCGCTCAGCCGAAGTGCGGTCGAAGCTGCTCTTGAGCGCGTTAAGGCTGGTCACGCAGCGGACCCGTATTTTGTTCAACTCTACTGGCTTCTGATGTCGTTTTTTTCAGCCTGCACGGAAATGAATGCGCACGGCTATGTCGTCTGTCAGGATTAGAGAGCAGCATCCCCCTCAGCGACATGATGAAATGGTCAAGCTGCATTTCGACTTAGCCTTGGCTCGTTCCAGATTGGAGCATTCCAGAAGCCTTGGTCTGCTGTCGCGTCGTAGAGGCCAAAGAACAGAGGAGAGTGCCGCTGCTACACTAACCTGCTACCGCGGGCCATGGCAATCCAGCATCGGATGAGTGGCGACTGCGTAACCCTCAGTCGATTACATTCAGTTCAAGGGTTGTTTTTGCGTACATCACAACCTAGCATAAACTAAGCCATTTTGTCTGTTATCTCGATTTCAGGAAATCCATATGCTCGGTCGGATCACGGCCCGTTTCGGGTCACTTGCGGTGTTTCTATCCATCCTTGTAGCGTTGCCGCTCTTAGGCACCTCAGCATCCGCGGACGACCTGCCGCAACGAATGAGGCTGCCGGTCGGCAGCTATTGGATTGGGGGTGGCGGAGGCGGCGACCTCCCGTCGGGGCACCTGCGGCTGGACCGCACGGCCAATAGCGACGGACGTTCGACCTTCAGCATGCCCGCCTACTGCATCGACAAGGGGCGGTCGGCACCAAACAGCGGTCACCCGATCACGGCGTTCAGTGGTGACGTCCGAATTCAATGGTACGAAAAGGGCCGGCTCATCGCAGAGAAGCCATTTGCCGATGCCATTTCGGGACCAATGCCCTGGGTCTCTGTCTCGGGGCAAGACGGTGCGGGCAAAGAGGGATCTGCAATAAGAATTGCGATCACCCCGCTTGATGGTCGTTACGACTACGCGGTCCACGTCCAGGGCTTGGCGATTGCTGGGACCGACGCCAACGATGTTGCCAAGGCCTCCCAGGAGTGGAGGGGGAATGAAGGAGTTCTGAGGGTCTCCAGCACCTTCGATGTAATGAGGACGGTCGTCGCATCGGCGCCAGATCCATACGAGACTCTCGATAGGATTGAGAACGTGAGGCAGGGGCTGGAGTGGCGCTTCTTCGGAAACCAATCGTCCGGTGCGGACGTGGCGGGCGCCAAAGTGAATTTGCCTGTAGTTCGGGCCGCAGTTGATCGCCTGGTGGCAGCGGATTTTGCGCCCCGAGGCGGCGTGTTGAAGGCGCGCGATCGCGGCGACTGGATAACGTTCGCGAAGGGCGGCAATGTTCCAGCTTCTGAGGGAGAGCAGCTTTCGCGAGTGATGTCTGATATCGGCACGGAAATCGCTTTGCCGAATGACATCGATCAGCCCGAAACTCTTTCGATGCTTGCAAGCGTCAACAGACTGATGGCTCTGGATCGCGCTCGGGCGCTTCAACCTTCTCGAATATTTTCTGCTGAGAGCGAGGTCGGTCTCGCCTCGGGGCCCGGCATTTTGCGGTCGTTTTACGCCATCCGGACCCAGGGCCGTCAGTCTTTCGCAAAGGCGCTTCGGATCGCAGCCTATCAGCGATTCAATCCGCTTGATGTGGCAAGCGGCCAGGTTGAATACGATCTTCTGCAGGACTTGCAATGCGCGGCTGAATTGGATCGGGAGGATGCAGCCGCAGGCCTTTTTGGCGGCAGGCTATTCGTTCGCAACGAACAAGCTGCAGCCGTATCGATTGTTCCGCTGCAGGCTTTGGCTCGTCAACTGCATCTCTACGCTGACGAATTTGGTAAATCGCGCAAGGTGAAGGTGTCGAGCAACGATACTCATATTTGTTTCCAGTGGTTCGATGATCATGGAAAGCTAAATACAAGGAAGATACCGCGAGAGGAATTCGGGGGCCGCTTCGTGTCAAGCTTCGGTCCCGCCGTATTCATCACAGACGGAAGTGATGGCGCTCTGGACGAGTTGCTCAGCGCGGCCGGCGCCGAGGCTCAAAACCTCGTTAACGCGAGATTGCGGCTCGCGGCAAGTTCTGTCCGAATGCCGACAGGGAAGCCGGGCAAAAGGCCCGATGTTGAGATCGTGCAGAGAGCGAAGGCAGGAGAGCGCTCGACCGACGTCTCCATACTCGAGCTGGACGGAAATGGCGATGCAGGCGTGATTAAGCTGGAGGATGGATCCATCGTCATAGTCGATACCGGACGAAGCCGCGACATCGTCCAGCAATTGAGGAAGTTTCTCGTTCGGAACTACAGGAATGAGAAGCCGCAGATCAAATTGATCATTACTCATTCGCATCAGGACCATATCGGCGGGCTTGACGCTCTCATCGATGCTGGGTTCCGCATTGATGAGATTTTAGTCGGCAAATCCATGCAAGACTTGGCGGACGATGGGGTTATTGCCAATCTACAAAAACGCTTGAAGAGCGCGGGATACAACGACCAGTCGACAGATTCAATCGGCCACTTCGTTCGCGACGGCGTAACGCCTTGGATCAATCTGGAGAATGTAGTCGAAAGAGATGGAGTTGAGACCTTCACGCTTTATCCCGGCAACGACACGACAATTACCCTGCATCATGTGTCGGATAGCAAGGAGCCGAACGATGCTGGGATCGTGGTCAAACTCGTGAACAGGGGGACGAGCTGGCTTTTGACCGACGATATAAGCGCAAGCACGATGAGGACGATGCTTCTTGCCCTGCCGCCGGGATCGCTGTCTGCAGGCTATCTGAAATGGCCACATCATCTGTGGTTTCCAAAAGAACACTCCAGTCCGCGCGCCGACTTGAACCGCTTCCTCTCAGCGGTCGCGGCGCATACATATGTCTTTTCGAACAAAGGCCATGTCTCACACACCAGCCAACGCTATAGGGATATAGTCACGTTCATCCATTCAGCTTTTGACAAGGACGTGAACGCCTTGTGGACAGACGAGTGGAAATCGAACTTGGTATTTAGGTAGCTGGCAGCGTGCCGATGGCGGACTTTTTCTGCACGATCCATCGCTGCGGCTATTCCGCTCTTCCCATCCGGGAGTTAAACGAAGTCTCCGCGCTGGAGCGAGTGCTCGTCAGGCGAAACCTGGAGCAATGATCCACAGTGAAACGATCTCGTATCTTGCATGCATCTCATTATGAGGAGCGCAACGAGGGTGTTTCGTCAAGCCTGGCTAGCTCGAGAATGGCATTCATTGAGTTGAAGAAAGATGAGCTCAATGGATTGGATGACCTGAAGGCGTGGTCCGGTAAATTGCAGGCTCAAGCCAATCATCGAGCCGCAGCCTCAGCGGCTAATCGATGGCTCCGCGAACAGAGCGCTTGCGCAATTTGATCGTCTTGGCCGTTGCTCCGAACTTTATCTTGCCTCCGTGATGGGTCATCGTCCCCTCTACAGGCCAAGAAAAGACGATCATAGTGTCAGATCCCGAACCGGCTTCCCGTACTTCGAAAGCTCCGCCGTTGGTTTCTACAATTGAACGACAATAGCCAAGACCGGAACTCGACACCGCCTCGAACGGCGTGCGCTGCGCGTGCTCTTCGGGGCTTTTGACGCGTACCGTTGTGACCAGGTTGGATCCTTTCAACGTGCCATGAAAATCGTATGCGCCATGACGAGTGCCTATGATGACCATGTGACTGAGGACCATGCGCAAGGACTCCGCAACACGAATTTTTGGAACTTTGCCGAACGATGCGGTCGCATGGATACTCGGGTCGAGGTGTCTTGCCGTGTTCATAGCTTCCATCACGACCCTGTTCGGGTCGATCCAGCCGGAAGCGGACCTTCCTGCTGCGACGACGTCAATGGGCCCCATGAGGTTGCGCACTGCGACCTGCATTGCACCGAGATCCTTCTCCACCGCCTGCAGTTCGCGTGGCACGATTTGATTCTCCGCGGTGTGTGCCCAAACGTCTATCGTGTCGCGCACGCGTCGGTTCGATCGCGCGGCAACGCTCATGATCTCGTCTCTAACATGCGAGTTTGCGGACTGGTAGGCGACCAGGCGATCTTGCGTATCCGCGAGCTCCCGTCGGACCCGCGCCTCGGCTTCCTTCACGATCTTGAGCGCGTGTTCGGCTTCGCTCCGCGCTTTCATCGCCACGGACACGTCTGATCCAAGGAGGCACAGGCCGCCATCCGGCATAACCGCTTCGGTGAATTGGAGCCACGTCGTGTCGTCGATTTGAAGCCGCCAAGTATCGTTGGATGTCATCAGCTCATCGCGCGACATCTTCGCGATTATCATTTTCCAGTCGGCAAGCGATGGAAGGACATGAGGCTCCTTTGAACGGGTCAGTCGATAGAACGCGGCATTCGCACCGACAGGCTCGCCGCTCGCCGTCCAGATCGCCAACGGATAGGGCGCTTGATGCCACCATTCGCGATCTGTGGCTGGATCATTGACGGCGATGTCGAGTTTTCTCGCGACGCGACGACCGAGGTCAGTCAGCGCGAAGCTTGCTTCCTTTCCCGACGAGGATCGCTCAATCAGCCCTGTTCCCTGCAGGGCACCGGTCACCCTCGAAAGGTTGGACTCTCGTAGGCCGAGAATGCTCATCAGTGCGATATTGCTGACGGCCTTGCCGGCGCCTGCGATTGCGCTCAGAAGCGACTTGGTGTGCTTTCGACTGAGCACCTCTTCCAATGGTTGGAGCTCAGCAAACCTGGCTGACTGCGAGATCAGGTCGGCAAAGGCGCGCATTCTCTCCGACATCCCGCCGGCATTTCTGCTGGCGGCAAGTGCCGACGCGTGGCGCACCACCTCAAACCATTGCGAAAGCTCGCCGCCGAAGGAGCGCGACGTCAGCGTGCGCCACGTAACGTCGCGGAGCACGTCATAGACCCGCTCTGTCAACGACGGCTCGCTGGTCAGCGCTTTTCGGATCGCGGCGGCCGCTTCGGCCGGCGTCGCATCGCCGCGCCCGATCCGATCGAGCGAGATTTCGAAGGCCTTGCGGTCGGTGGCGGACATTGGACCCGCTGATCTGGGGACTACGGAACTTGTTTTACTACGCTTTACATTGGCCTGCTTTAACGCCAAGTCAACGGTCATGTACCGTTTTGCCGCGGAAAACGCTCCATGGAACATCCCTGAGAAGCTCATTTGCCGCCCAGCCCGATGAGTTCCCGTCCGGATTCAGGACATACCCGGCAGCCTGATCCACCGGCGGATAGGCCTGCTGGACTACAAAACTGCGCGTATTTCGCTCATTGTGCAAATCCTTCGCAGTTCGGATGTGCCCGTCCATGGTGACCTCGTTGCCGCATGATGCGACTATTGCGAAATCAACGTCGAGCCACCCATAGGGGGTATGATAGCACCGATTGCAGAAATCGAGGCAGATGCCGAAGCCGAAAAGGGCTTCTTCCAGTACCACGATCGCAAGCTCGGTCCCGTGCCGAATGTCTTCCACGCGGCCTTCGGCGTCCTTGTAAGCCATGCGCTTCTTGTGCCGAGCAATTTGCACGCCGTGACCGTCGTAGATCGTAGCGATATTGTATCGCTGGCCATCCTCCATTTCATGCCACGAGCCTGCCACCACGATCCCCGGTGCGTCTGGCATTTCACCCTCGGCAAGCCAGGGCTTCTCGGCAAGTTGCGTTTCGATGAGACGACGCGATTGCGGGTCAATCATGAGCTCGGGAAACACAGTGGTCAGGCAGAGCTCGGTGTGAGCCGCCTTGCATGCATCGGAAATAATGGTTTCGCCGTTGGGGATGTGAACCGCTCTGACGAAGAACCTCGTCGGTGTTTCCTCGCAGTCAAAGATGGAATCAGGAAACAACACGGCACCGAATGCCGACGACTTCCTGGCCATTCGGTCGGCTTTCGCGATCTGAACCCTCGCGCCGTCCACGACAGCTGGCACGAACCGAAGGCGCAGGAGTCCGCGCTGATCGAAGTTGCGCATGTCCTGGGCGGGGTCCTTTGCGTCCTTCCAGGCTAAGCGCCCCATGGGGATGAGATAGGCGCAATGGCCTGCGTGTTCGACGAGCCATCCGGCTGGATCAGTCGGCCTCGAGCCCAGATCCTGTTCGGTGTATTCACGCTCCATGGCGCGAAGACAACCGCCGAGCCGCATTACTATTTCCTCGTAGGTCTCCGTGCCGCCGAATGAGAGACCATAGTCCGGCGCTTGCATGTCGAGCGTCGCAGCGAACTCGAGGATCATCGACTCCGGGACAAGCGAGTATAAATGTTTGATCGTGGCCGACGCCTTGGCGAGCGCGGCCCAGACGATGAGCATGGCCTGTCGCAAACCGTCGTCGTCCTCGCTGCGAGGCACAGCTCTCAGATTGGCGGGAATGCTGAAAGCGTTCTCCCGCCACTGCTCGTCGGTGATGTCCAAAGCCGTGACTGCCCGAATATGGTTCCGCGTTCTAAAATTCGCCGGGTTGATAGCCGACGCGCAAGCGTCCCGCTAGACTTTTGAATATACTCTCACAAGGCATCCACGATGATCGATGCAAGGTTTGCTCAAAGACGCAAATGACTGATGCGGCTCTTACTTATTGTTCGGTGGCCTGATGTCCAGATGATTGTCCGAATCGGACAAAACAATGCCGTCGCCGATCGTCAGCGATGTTTGTGTGCGGCGATACGCGAGGCATGCAGATAGGTCCAGCCAGCGAGGGTATGAAGTGCGGGATCTTTGGGCGCGAAAAGAAAGCCTTGATCGCTGTCTCGCTGGTCTATTGCCTGCGTGGTTATGCAGCTGCGGCCAGGCACTTAGGTCCACGGTTCCGGCCGGAATGAAGGATGCATATCTGATCACAGCAAACCGAACTCATCCTGGTTAAGACACCTAGCTAGCGCGGCTCTTTGTGCGACCGTGCCCTACAAAGGGCGATCTGAAGCGCTGCTGCTTTGTTAACGTGCGCCTGTTTCTGGCGGCAATGGCATTTGCCGGGGCGGGGCTTGCGTTGTCGGTTCGCGGAATCCTCGACTTGTACCGATCGAGCGCGCCGGTGTTGATGGGGCACCTTTTTGTTCAAGGGCGAGGTGGTTTGGACCAGGGCGAGGTCATCACGTAGGCATCCATGGAGTGAGCTCAATCGCTGGGTATGGCGAACTGATCGGCCTAGATCCGTGCGAACGCTTGGCGTTAGCGCACGATCATTGATGCGCGGGCCGGTTTGAGCGCGTCCGCGGTCTCGCCGCGGGCAAGCTTTTCTCCTCTTGCTCAAAGTCGGCTTCAAGAAGGCTAGGTCTTAAAGCGTCCGAGCCCTCGTCAACGTCAAGCCTCATCGATCAATGAACCGATCGATGAATGCGACCCACGATGGCGGAAAGAAGTGCGGCGGCGCCGTGCGCCTTCTTTGTGTCTCAGTCGAATGAGCGAGGAAAAAGTGCGCAAGTGCGCTGGAGCGAGATGAAAAACATCGAGCGATCCATTTCGCCTAATCCACATCGAAAATCTCTTGACCGTCTAGCGGAATATTCGATAAATCACTCCACTACTGCAGGTTAAGTTTATTGCTTTAAACCCGCTGTCCGATAGCGGATCTATTTTGCAATTGCGCGCGGCGAGCTCTCTTTAAGCGTTTCCCGTTCGGTGAGAGTTCGACCGTGTGTCTGGAACTAAAGCCAATTTGCTCAGGACTATCTTCTGTAGACAGTATTAGGGGACGAGGCGATGACGGTGCGCGAGCAATTGTTCGCATTTTTGCGCAACCTGCGATGGATCATCATTCTCTCGGTCGCCATTTCCGTTCTGCTCTACCTGCCAGATCAGATTCAGGAGCTCTACCGAATCGGCGCCGACGACATTGGCTGGACAACTGTCAAAGAGTTCATTGCCATTGGCGTGATCGCGATCACGATTTGGGCGGCTGCGTTTCAGCTCACCGCTGCAACAAGAGCTCGCATGCCGCGCGCGACAGGCCGGTTGGCCCTGTATATCAGACTTGCGCCCGTTATCCTCGGCGCATTGCCCATACTGGCTGCGACCGCCGGTCAACTCGACTCGCGGCCGGTTCAAAAGATCGGTGAGGTCGAGGAAGTCGGAAGCATCTTCCGCATCCAGGCTCAGGCGCTTGCCTTCGAGCGCAACCTGCTGCTCATCCTGGCCTTCGCCATGCTCATCCTGCTCGCCGCGTTTGTCGTATTTGCCTGGCGGATGGGAGCGAGAGATCGCGCCACCGAGCTCGCGAGCAGGGCGAACAATGCCTATTTCATCCGCTATAGATTTCTTGCGCTCACGATCGCCGGCATCGCGCTATTGACGGCTGGCTTCCTTCTGCTTCCCGATAGGCTTGCGCAATTCGTCGGCTCGTTTGGCGTGATCGCTCTTTTTACGATGTGCGTGGTTGCTCTTTCCACCCACTTTGCGCTGCTGACAATCAGGCTCAATTTCCCGTTTATACCGGTTGTGTTCGGTGGCCTGTTCCTGGTTGCGTCCTTATTTGGAAGTGACGATCACGGCCTGCGCACAGTCGATATTGCAGCGGGCCAGCCGGAAGACAAAGGCCGCATTTCTGCGGTCGAGGCATTTCGCGAATGGATTTTGCAAAAACCGCGGGTCGCCGAGGCCAAGAGGCTTGGCGAATATCCCGTGTTCATTGTGGCGGCCCAGGGCGGTGGCATCTATGCGGCCAACAACGCGGCCCGCTTTCTTGCCAGAATGCAGGATCTCTGTCCGGCGTTTCGGCAGCATCTGTTTGCGATCAGCGGCGTCTCCGGCGGAAGCGTCGGCTCGGCAATTTTTGCGGCTGCGCTTCACGCCGACAATGCGCCACTTGATGCGATCGCTCCCGACGCCAAGACATGCCCAAAGATCGCAGACTTTCTCGCCGGCGTCGGTCGCGCCGAGGACATCGATGCTTCCGGGCCGGTAGAACAGCGCGTAGCAAGCGTGTTGGAGACGGATTTTCTCTCGCCTTTGGTTGCCGGCTTTCTTTTTACCGACTTCACCCAGCTGTTCTCCCCCTTCGCGATTCCAAGTTTCGATCGCGCGCGCTTTCTGGAATACACGCTGGAAAATGCGACAGACCGAATGCTCAGGAACCAGAAGGGGGCCGGCGCACAGTCCAACCTGCTGAAAGCCGATTTTCAGTCACATTGGACGCCTGACAACAATATGCCCGCACTGTTGTTGAATACCACAGACGCCGGGAGTGGCAAGCGCGTTGTGATCTCTCCCTTCGATATCGATCCCCTGCACGCGAAAGACAAGGACCTGTGCATTCTCGCAACGCTTGATCGCGCCGGTATTGGACCCGATCAAACCGTCACAAGCCATTCCCTCCATATTCCGCTGAGCGCGGCGGCGTTTACCAGCGCGCGCTTTCCATGGGTGACACCGGCGGCGACAGTTCCTTTAAAGAACGACTGCATGACCGCCAATCGACAGGCACGCCTGGTAGACGGCGGATATGTCGAGAACTCCGGAATCGAGACTGCTCTCGATCTGATCGAGCGGCTCAACAGCATCAAGGGCACGTCCGATGCGCCAAAGTTCCGGATCTATCTTTTGTCGCTGGTGAGCGGCCAGTTCGAAGATCATGGGTCCTTCATGTTCGGTGAGCTCATGGAGCCGGTGCGCGCGCTTCTGAGCACGCGGACCTCGCGGACCTATGTCGCGCTCAATCACGCAACCACGATCGATCTCGCGCCGGAAAGCGACCTAGCTGCCAGTGTACAGCGCTTTCCGACATTTGGTCGCACCGAAATAACCGGCTTGTTTTACAGCCTCCCGCTTGGCTGGACCCTATCTCAGCAAACCGACGATATCATCTCGCTGAGCAGCGGTCGCTTTTGGGATTGCGTGCCAAAGGACGATTTCGACCAATCCCGGACCAAGCAGAGCAACGCTGATTGCCTGCAGGTGAAATTGTTTCACCTCTTGAACGGATCCGTCGCAACCGCCTTTGAAACGCTGAGAGATGCTAAGCTCGCCCAAGCTGCTTACGCCGATGAATTAAGCAAAGAGTACCGGCCCGCTCCAAAGATCAAGCCGCAGCCGCTACTTGCCTGTTACGAGAGGAAGTGGTTGCAGGAGCGCGGCTATCAGAAGTACCGCGACCAAGTTGCCGCCTACGAGCACCAGCTCGCGGTATCGATCAAAGACCATTCGCCGGCTCCGGCGCCACTGCCGCCATATCGGAAGAGTTATATTGCGTATTTTCAGGCCGAGCAGGTCAAGGCATTGTTGCAGGAATGGGATCGCGTCGCAGAAACCGAGCCGCGGGTCCTTGCCTATATACTGGGAGCAATCTCCTACGACAGCGCTGATTTTACCCGCAGCAGCGAGAATTTCTCTTACAGCGCGGTCTCGCAATTGCCGCGCAAATGGCGCGACCGCATCGCCAAAAACAACGCTGATCTGGTGGCGGCGAATAAACCGCCGATCGCAATCGAGACATTGCTCAATCATCCCAAGGAACTGGCGAATTTTGTTCTTGGCTACGAGGGCAACCCCTTCGGGAACCAGGCGGGCACGGACGATGGTTGGCTGTTTCGTCCACGAGGAATGTATCAACTGGTGGGGCGGGAGCAATATCAGGAAGCACAGAGCCAAATACAAGATATCGGCGATCTGGAAGGGCTTGATCTCCTCGCGCTCCCCGACGCACTGCGTGATGCCAAGATCTCAGCCAAGGTGGCTTTCGCTCATTTTCGGCTTCATCCCTATCAGAATGGAACATTGTTTGAGCTGCTCAAGGATCCGTCGAAGAACTGGATCGCCGTGCGCGGACTGCAAACAGACATGGAGCATGGCCCGCTTGATCGGGAGCGTGTCAATGCGAGAAGCCAAATGTTTTTCAACTGCATAGACGAGGCTTTGCATCCTACTCAACTCAAGACATTGCAAAGCAAGTTTTACGGTAGCGAGTGAACGTCCTTTATCGCGGCTGCGCGCCAAAATATGCAGGATATGGTGCTGAAGACGGTTATATCTCGATCAGACGTTCGAGTTTTCAATCTTACAAGGGAATTGCCGACGATGGCGAAAGGTGAAATCCGCCGCTCGATGCTCGGGTGGGTACTTACAAATCTGTTTGCAGCGGGACTGATCCTCGCCAGTGCTTTGGGACCAGGAACAGCAGAGGCCCAGACGTCATCGAAGCCGCTTTCGGCCAACGACGTGTCGATCCTGTTTCCGCCCCCCAAGTCGCCTGCAGACCTCGTCAATTTGATTGCGGTCTCCGACCTTGTCGGGCCCGCTGGGGCTGCGCACCGGCTGTTGTCCGATGAAGATTTCGCGCGTTTTATCGCAAACGCCGAAAATCCCGAGCGCGAAGGGGTGCCGGACTTCGGCGTGCGCCACATCCATCTGCCGGATGCCGTCAAAAAGATCGATGCCTGGTTCGTTGCGGGCATTCGGATCGATCCGGGAGCACCCGGCCTATCTCCAGACGTCGTCGCCCAGTTTGGACGGCAGCCGCAAATTCGGCTGATCATCCAACCCGTGACCAATGGCCCGGACGGATTCAAGGTCCATGACACTGCCGGCCACCTGATCTTCAGCTTCAACCTCGATCCCGATCCGCCGCTCGAGGGGTGTGCGCCATTCCCGCGATTCAAGCCTGACGATGCAACTTTCAAGGCGATCATTCGGGACGTTGCGGCTCTGCGCGATCAACTTGCGGCCGGAAAGTTCGGCAATGTCAAGATCTCGACTGCCGGCGACATGAACGTCCACCCCGGCCTGGTCGGTTCATCTGCAAAGCCGTTTCGTGATGCGGTTAAAGCAATGCTGGAGAAGCATCTCTCGCCGCAGCGCCTCAACACCATGGCTGTCATGGGCATTTCACCGCCCGAACCCTGGGTGTTCGTTTCGATGCTAAGAGTGCCGCAAGCCGGGCTGATACCAGTGCCGGGCCCGACGCTCGATGGCCTGCATGCTGCGCAGATGTTCAGCATCGTCGGCGACACGCATGTGGTCCCGCGGCCGGTCACGAATAACCAAAATCCAGTGACCTGCCGCCACGCGGCGCTGCAGAATCCTCCCTTGCCGATCTCGAACCGTAAGGGCGTCTCCACGGCCGATTTCATCGATGGCAACGTTCCCAATAGCCGTGTGCTCGAGATCGTCAACGTCATTGGGGATACGAAGAAGAGCCACTTCTTCAACACGGATTGCGTGAGCTGTCATACAGAGACGGCGCAGCCGCTCAAAAGGAAAGTGCAAGGCTTCACGGTACCCGGTGTAAACCGAGCGGTTCTCCCGAAAGAAGACTGGAATGTTCGTAATTTTGGCTGGTTTCCCTCGTTCTTGCATGGTGGTCCTGCGGCCGCGACCATCACCCGACGCGCAGCAGCCGAGACCGCCGACGTCGTCGCCTTCATCAATAGCCAATTGCTGAACAAGTAATCAGCGCCATCAGTGGCCGGCGCGCTCGTGTGGCCGAAAGCGCTTTGGGGAATAGATTGAGGAGTTCTGCTATGGGGGTGCGTTCGTTCTGCTCTTGGGTTTGCGGTCGGGTAAGACGGTGGCCTCATATCGTCAGCCTCTTGCTTGCGGTCATGGTCGTCGTGGCGGCCTCGGCAGGCATGGCGTATTTCGTGCCGCAGAAGCTTCGCGATGTGGCGCTCAAGGTCAAGAATGACGCAAATCTGGTTGCCCAATTGCTGCCCGCGACACTCCCCGCGCCCTCAAAGATCGAAAGCGCGTACTGGCTGCCACAGAATTGGAGTGCGCGGCAGCGCTACTGGTTTCACCATACGTCGCAGGGGACGGCGACCATACCGGTCCCTTATCGATGGTTCCTGGCCCTGGAACGTCCCGAGTTATCGATCCATTACACGAGCTTGACGGACGACGACTATCTGCGACGCCTCGGTTTCATCCCAAGTCCGAGCTCAAGGGACTTTGCCGGCAACGCACCCGCATACGGCTATCACGAGGACGCGTCGAAGGATGCGAGCTCCACCTGGACGCCAAGCACGCCCGACAATCCAAATGGTTTGCCCGTAGGCTTCGGAATTCTGAAGGGGGGCATCGACCCAACGACGGGGGCCTTCTACGAAGACCAGATTGGACTAACCTGCGCCGCCTGTCATACCGGCCATCTAGAGTACAAGAATGTCAGCATTCGCTACGACGGCGGGCCGGCAATGCTCAATCTCGGCGAGGTTGAACGGGTCATCGGGTTGTCGATCGGCTATACTCTGATCTTGCCGTGGCGGTTCGAACGCTTTGCGAGCCGGCTGGAAAGCATTGAAGGTCGAAGCATCGACCGCAAGAAGCTGCGAAGTGATCTGGAGCAAGCGCTCCAGAAGATCAAGGCTCAAAAGGCTGCAAGCGATGGCCTTTTGGCGGGGCAGGGTGTTGCGAATCTCGATGAGGGGTTCGGCCGACTCGATGCCTTGAACCGGATCGGCAACCAGGTCTTCTATACCAATTTCCTGGATCCTGTGACCGGAGAACTCTCCGATCCCCTTCTCAAGAGCAACTTTGCGCGCAACGATGCTCCTGTGAGCTTTCCGCCGATCTGGGACACGCCGTACTTCCTTTGGGCGCAGTATGACGCCTCCGTCCTCAACGAACTTGTTCGCAATTCCGGCGAAGCGCTGGGCGTCAGCGCGAAAATCAATATGCGGGCGCCCGCGCCGGGCCGGCCGCTTTTTGAATCATCCATCCATCTGTCGGACATTGCGCGCTTCGAGGAGCTTTTGCGCGGCAATGATCCCTTCTCATCGGTGGAGGCAAGCGGCAGGAAATTTAGCGGGCTTGTCGCGCCACGATGGAAGGATGCGCAGGACAGATTCCGAAGTGACCCAGCCTGGGCCATCGACGAAAAACTCGTTGAGAAAGGTCGCGATCTTTATCGCTCGCATTGCTTTGAATGCCACCGAGGACCCGTCAATGATCCCGCGTTCGACGCAAAGTGGCCGGAAGATTCCTTCTGGAAGCCGGAGAACCCAGATCGGTCGGCCAAGAACGAGAAGAATTGGGTGGAGATCGGCGGACGCCACTACTTCAATGTCGTTCAGCTGCCGGTGAACGTGATCGGCACCGATCGCCAGCAATCCAATGTCTTGATGACGCGGCGCGTTCACTTACCCGCCTCGCTCGGTCTCAATCCAATCGAGGATCTGAACAAAGCGTGGGGTTGCGGCCTTCCAGCCGATCGGGCGGCAGATCCGTTGTTTGTGCTCGCGCTGATGGACGTGGTGGGCAAGACTATCGATCAGTGGAACATTGCGAACGACTCTTCCGAAAATACCAAGCAGCAGATGTGGGGGCCGAGGAAGAATTGCCAAAACCCGCGAGCATACATTGGAGCGCGGGTGCGCCGTAACGGCAAGGACGAAGAAGTCCTTGCCCTTGAACCTCAGTACCGCGCGCGTCCGCTGGACGGTGTTTGGGCAACAGCTCCGTATCTGCACAACGGATCGGTGCCGACGCTCGAGGACATGTTATTGCCGCAGGGCCGGCGGCCAAGCTCTTTCTGCGTTGGTAGCCGCAAATTCGATCCTGTTAACGTTGGGCTTGTTGCGAAAGTGCGCGCGAATGACGCCTGCGCGGCCGGCCTGACGGACTTCAACGTATCGCTGCTTGGGAACAGCAATCGTGGGCATTCATTCGAGGGCAAGGAAACTGATATTACGAAGCTGCCGCCTGGGGTCATCGGTCCGGAACTGACTGACGCAGAAAGGCGAGCACTTCTTGAATATTTGAAGACGCTGTAGGGAGAGCCGTTAGCTTGAAAGCTCAAAGCTCTTCACAGGGATACAGAGCAAGCCGATCTGCGGGAAAAATATTGTCGACGTAAGGACTGTGCACTTGTCGAGACATCTCATTCGGTGCCCTACAAAGAGTTGTCCAATGTCGTCCGGGCATTGAATGACGGCCGCGGTCCTTGGTTTGATGAGCGTTCATGTCAGGGCGCCGCCATGCTTCGCTGATTAATTGAAGCAGTAGGGCTGGGCTCTGGCTGCCGAGAGTAGAAGTCCGATGTTCTTTCGTGCCACTAACTCGGGAGGTGCTCCCGCGATTGAGCTTCATACAGATGCGCAGATATCTACTCGGAACTGTGAACTGGGGTGCGCACGCCGATCATCGGGCGCATGAACCGAGCTTGGTCAGAAGAATAGTTCGACGATCGTTGATGATGTGTCGCGAGCGGATATGTTCACTGGAGAAGTCCTAGTTTAGCGTTACAAGATAATCAGCTATCGAATGATCTGCCTAAGTGTGTCGGCTCGCCAAAGGAGACAAGCTTGTGACACGCGAGCTGCTTACTGTGTGATAATGCAACCATAAGTAACATGGTATAAAAATCGCCTCATGCCATTCATGTCATCGAATTGAGAATATTTTCGTCGGGAAGTTTGCGTTTGCGGTGTACTTCATTGCGCCGCCTCGAATGGAGGGGACCTGACTATGCTCGACTCCGAAATCATTGCCTGCCTCCGTCGAGTGCTAGATGAAGTTTGCAAGGGTGTGCCCCGTCACGAGACTGGCACCCGAGCGCACGTCGCTTCCAAAATTCTGGAAGCGGCATCGCGAGGCGAGACTTCTGTTGAAGTTCTCAAGCAAATTGGGTGGAAGGCCTTGGCCGGCGCCCCGTCGATGTGGCCCGAGCAAGGCTCTCGTCGCCACTCAACTGGAGGGAGAGGTTCCGGCGAACCTACCAAACAGGATTAAGCACGCTGATTCGGATCTCTCAGCAGAGCGCCGGCGACGTGATAGTATTTGCGGAGCGCGCCGTCATGGAGGCAGATCCGAAACGGCTAGGCTTCCGCAAGATGGCTTGGGTCCCGGTAAGGCAGCCATTTACCGGAACATGCGGCTCTCATGAAGCGGGATTGAGTTCATCGGCGATTGATCAAGCAGCTGCGAGCAATGCGCACAGCTTCGCGAGCAGAGGCGATGACCGCGAGCATGACTTCCTGGCCGATTGACATTGCACGGATCCGCACCAGAAGGTTGGAGGGCGAAGATCGGGCCGACAACGTTGCGTGAGAGGACCATAACCATTGACCGCTATCGTGGGCAGTCTGGCTATTCGGATGGCTGGTCTCGGACCGCCACGAGCAGGCCCTATGTTGACTTGAACCAGATCACGCGGAATTCTGGACATCGTGCAAAGAAAATGGTCGGGCCGGGTCCTTGAACGCTCCGAATGGATGAAGCGCCGCAAAACGTTGCTGCTGACTTATTGGTAAGCAACCGGGAGCAGGATCAGCCATGAGAAGACAACCGACGCTGCCAGCGACTTGCGTCGCAAAGTGTGAGCAATCGCGGACGGGCCGAACAAGCGACCATTCGACGCAGGCCGCGCATCAAATCGGCGATGAGTGGCTACGGCGCGCGCAACTGGCCAGAGATGAGCTTTCAGCCCATGCGTAGGAACCAGCCTGCGGGTGTGTCTATGTCAGTGCAGTGGATCGAAGCTCGCCAAGTAGAGTTTGATGTTACTTAGGACTCTTTTTCGAGTTCGACAGCTTCTCGCCTGCGTTGCTCTCGGTCGCCGCGCCAGCAACGAATAACAACTTCGTCCTGTCGCCGGTCTTGAATGTGAAAGTGTCGGCGCCGGCGCTGATGCCATTCCATACTACCGGCTCTGCGAGTGAGAGCAGCCAAAGTCCCTGAAAACCCGAGGCAGAATTGAGCTGCCCTGTCCACACGGTCGTGGAGCCACATCCGACGAAGTTCACCGTAAAACTGATCGCTGCGCCTTGACTGGTTTGAGCCAGCCAGCCAGTTGCAGCTTGAGGCACGCCGTCGTCGCAGCTATTGCTCGCATTGTTCGTATATGTTCCGGAGATCGCTCCCGTATTCTGGTCAAAGCTGTTGACGCTCAGTGTTGAGCCATATTGGTTCGTCCAAGTCCAGATGGCTTGCGCGTGGGCGGAGCGGCGCGGATTTATGCCGGCTCGCGCTCTGCCTCTATTCTGCTTGAGTCCGCGCCAGGAACCAAAATTGCGCTCCCTGAGGCAAATCAACGCGCCATGGACAGAGCCAAACGCAGGTCGCGGCCCCGACTACCTACCGACCTACCTCTGCGTTCGGCGAGAGCTTTTTGCAAATCGAGGGATTGAGTCCGTTGTTAAGCTGCAATGGGAGTTGCAGCGTTCGAACTTTGCACGGCTCTCCTGCTTGGCGAAATCAGAATGAGCAACCCAATAACCGGAAGCCAGACGCGCTCATTGAGCAACTTTAAATCGCGAAGAAGTGATCGCCATCTCGCAAAAGTAGTGCTATATAGATCATGCTATCGTAGATAGAAGATCGGGTCATCGCCGAAGTGCGTCATTCTGTTCGATTCGCTTCGTGAGAAGGCGGCGAACCAGTTCGTCTTCGTCATGCGGATGGCCACGGGTGTTGCGTGAGGTGACGAAGCGATCGGTCTTCGAGGATCTTCCAAGGCTGAGTTCGGGGACGAAGCGAACGTTACGCTGGATCGAAAACAAAACTGGTTTCGTTTCATGGACTGGACATGGATTGTCTCTATGATCTGCGATGTCGGAGTTGCTGCAAATCGATTTGGCCGACAAGCCGCGAGCGGCGTTGGTCGGATCGGCGCCGGGCTAGTTATGCTCCCTGAGAGCTTCTGAGAGGGAGTCACACAAGGTGGTCGTGCTCTGCATCCGAACTTCCGGATTGGCTCATTGTGAGACGTGCATCACCTCGCAGGCAAGACGGGGGCCGATTGTCAAAATGGCTACATTGCGTCCGATGCCGCCATAAATTGCGAAGTTTTGTTTAGACATCCAGACGGAGAAAGGCGCTGTTATGAGTATCACGATGACCGATGATAACGTCATTCCGCGAGCAGACATCGTTAGGCAGGCGGTTCGGCTTGGGGCCGAAATCAAGAACATCAAACTATCAGATGATTTGTCCGACCAGGTCGTTGCAGTCATCAACCGGTTACTGCTCGAGCATAAGGTGATCTTCCTCCGTGATCAGGGGCATCTGGACGATGCCGAGCAGCAGCGTTTTGCAATTCGGCTCGGCTCGCTAGCAGGACATGTCGCCACGGATGAAAATCATGGAGCGTCATTGCCTCGTGAAACTGCGTCGGACCACCGCACCGGTTATGGCGCCGAAACGCTCATGGACGTCAGCCGCGGCGAACCGTATCCAAAAATCTCAGTGCTGCGCGGCGGCGTGATCCCCCCTTATAGCGGTGAGACGGTTTGGTCGAATCCTGCTGCTGCATATCTTGACCTTCCGGAACCGCTGCGGATGCTCGCCGACGACCTTTGGGCCGTATACCGCAGTGCGCGTGATCACAATGTCACCGGGCGCACCGGCGAAATCAACAAAGCGGAATTTGGGGACGTCTTCACGGGGACCATCCGCGAAACTGCAAACCCGGTGGTCCGCATCCATCCCGATACAGGTGAGCGCATGCTGGTGCTCGGGCATTTCGTGCAGCACTTCGTTGGCCTGCAGAAACATACAAGCGAGAGGCTGTTCAATCTGCTTCAATCCTACCTCACCGCCCCGGAGAATACTGTGTGCTGGAGCTGGAGATCGGGCGACGTTGCAATCTGGGACAATCGTACGGTCGAGCTTCACGACATCAGTAAATCAGGCGATCAATATCGCCTAATGGGCCGGATCGCCATCGACAGCGATGCGTCGCCTGTCGCCGTTGGTCGCCGCAGTGCGGCGCAGATCAAAGGTTCGAAGCCCCAGGTGCCAAAGGCTGCGTAGTCCGGCTCCGGTCGAGCAAGATGGATGCAGGCGAGCCAAGTTCGCGTCGCAAGAATTGCTAAGATGAATGGTCTCGATTGGCCGAGGGGTCATGTCGGGCTCTTCGTTTTCGACCTTTGAGACTTTATCACTCGCGACCTGTCTGAAGGTGCGAGTGCGGCTTGGCTGGTCAGGCGACATTCGCGTCCTCACTGGCGATCGCGGCGGTGCTGAACTGTTGAAGCAAGGAAATGCATTTTTCGTCGTCGTAGACAGTCTGGATTGCTGCTGCCCTGATATCAACGCGCCTGATATCAGGCGGGTAGCCTTGATTGGCGGACCCTCATTACGACGGCGCGTCTCAACAGCACCGACGCGAAAGCAAGACTTGCCGACTTTCGCGTGCATCGCCGATATGCCGCGGAATTGCTCCGCACGAGTGGCTGCCATGGAAGTGGACGCGTCCCACGTCGACGTCCTCCGCTCACGCGACATAGCCATGCACGCCGACTAGTTTTATGCCGTCTCCCTCTGTGCCGTCGCAAAGGGCCTCGCGAAGACGACCGCCGGCTTTGGGACGCGGCCAACGGAATAGTGCCGGAGGACCGCGATAACTGAGTTTACAGCATAGCTGATGACGGCGACACGATGTGCATCGACTTCGGCAACGAAACCCGATGAAGCTATCAAGATCCAACAATGAGGATCCCGAACTGCCCAACGGGGAATCGGTGTTCCTACTGTCGGCGGCTTAGCTCGGATGGGCATCAACCGACGCCAGCTAAACTGCTTCAGCTTATGTTACCGTCGGCTACCGTCAGACATGATAGTCTAAGTAGGATACGCGAGCGCTGCGCCTCACGGCTTGTTTTTCTTGCCGAGCCTTATGGCACCTCGCTTCATTGGTGCATCTTTTGGATTTTGGCCGATACGTCAAGCTTGTGCGGATTTACCTGACACTCTCCTGGAGTAGCCCGGCACCGGGTTACGGCTTCGGATCATGCGAGACCATGTAGTAGGTAGTGAAGTGCCCGATTTTGGCGACGATCTTGCCGTGTTTGCGAGTAATGTTGCCTTTTTCGCGCTTGGTGATCAGCTGCATCTTGCACCGTTTGGCGATCAACGGCATCGGGACAAGCTTCCATCCCGTGGCCTCGCGTAATTCTGCTTGGGTGGCGCGCCCTCTGCCCGAGATGCGAGAGAGCTGTTTAGATTGAGCTTGGTGTGAGGACGCTTAGCCATCTTGCCAACCATGGGACTGATCGTCGTAAAGGGAGCGACCAACACAGTTGGTGCGTCACATTGAGTGCTAGATAAGAGCGCCTTTCAAAATCCTACGCTGCGGCTGACTGCAATGACTAAATGCCCACGCCGCGTCCCTCAGGCTCGTGGGCGCTTTGATACGATGCGTAGTCGCGCGCATTGCGGCGCGTTGTTGCTCGTCAGTCTTGCACTCTGCATTGTTAGCATACTCGATGTCTCGGGCAACACGCGAAATCTGGTAGGCGATACCGAGTCGGTCTTTGTGGTTCGAGAGATGCTGCCTCATAATGAGCCTCACATCGTTTTGCAAAAGGTGGTGGATATCCAAGCCATTGGTATACGACTGGGTCAGCCACGACTGAAGGACTTGAGTTCAATAGGACCGGTGAGGCTTCCCAATGCTTCAAGAAGCTTGCGGAAAGAGCGAGCAACGTTGGAGACGAAGAACCAGATTTGTTGATGAACACAATCAAGATGCTTCAAGTTTTGTCGGAAGGGCATCAAAGGTGCGCCGCCGTGGGCGAGGCGCGCCTCATGCTCGGGCCGTCACATCACCGATATCCCATCCACCTGCACCGGAAGCCAGATCATCAGTCCAATCGTTGTCATGCGGATCATCAATGTACCGATAACCCTATTGAGCCTAACCGTTGCCCACCAGAGTCGATAGTGTCGCGATCCTCCTTGAGGATGTAGCAATAATCACATACCCGCCGCTAGACGCTGAGATTTCAATGCGCTCAGACAGGGAACGGCAATGGCGAGCATGATCGATCCGCTATCATTCTCCAGCAAGGGGCAAAGGCTGCTACCAAAAAAACGATCTGAGCGAGTTGCAAGATGTTGACCGGATCGTCTCGCGCTGCCGCCGCCCATCCAACTCCAAGGTGCGACCGGGCTCCGCATTGTCATGTTAGGCTCCTCCTAAGATGCGAATTCGATTATCGATCAGCGCTCTAGGTAAAATGGGCTGGTGATCGGGCGACTTAACGAGCCGTCAAATAGATAAAGGTGCGCCTGTTGATAGAGTTCTCTGCTGAATATCGAGGCTTGCAATGATAGTCCCTCCAAAATTGACGCAAAACCGGCTGCGAGAGCGCGTCACAATTGTCCTACGCAACATCGAGGCGCTGGAAGCCGCGTATGAGACCATCACGGTGGGAGAGCTGATTTCAAGGCGCGCGAGAACGCACGGCTCAATGACAGCAATTGACATCTTCGAACGCGGTGAACGGAAGACCTACTCTGAAATGGACCGGTTGTCCAACCGGTACGCACACGCGCTGCGTGTTCTCGGTGTACGCAAGGGCGACCGTATCGGCGCGATGCTGCCCAATCGTATCGAATTCCCGATTCTCTGGTTCGCGATGGCGAAGCTCGGTGCGGTAATGGTTCCGATCAATGTGCGCTACACATCCAGAGAGATCGAATACGTTCTCAGCGATACGCGAGCCAAGTTCGCCGTGGTCGACGAGTCGGCGTGGTCAACATTTTCGGCAATGGAGCCTTGGCCGCAAGCCCTCCCGAAGGAACGAGTAATTCTCGTTGGACAGGCTGAGCGCCGGACAGCAACAACGCTCGAGGGATTGCTCAAGGGCATCGACGATCTTCCGATAGAAGAGGATATCAGCCCCGACGACCTGTTGAACATTCAATATACGTCGGGCACAACGGGTTTTCCGAAGGGATGCATGCTGACGCACGAGTACTGGAGCGTGTACTCAGCGTGTTGGTACGAGCAGCCGTACCGCAGGTATCTGTCTGCACAGCCCTTCTTCTATGTTGATCCGCCAGCGCATCTTTTGAAGGCGTATCGACAGGGGGGTGCACTCTACCTGGCTCCGCAGCTCAGCTCGACGCGATTCTTCGCGTGGGTCAAGCAGCACCGCATCGAGTGGTGCCAAGTTACCGAACTGATAGCGCGCAGGGCCGAGGCTTCCCACGAAGACGGTAGAACATGTCTGAAGCAGATCCTAAACTGGGGATGGAACCCCGATACCGTTCGTCAGTTCCGAAAGCGATTTCGAGTGCGCACAGAGGAAGCGTACGGGATGACCGAAATCGGCTTCGGCACACGAATGACGGATCAGCTCGACGAACTGGCTGACTCAGGTTCTGTTGGCATTCGCGCGCCTTTTCGTGAACTGCGCCTAATGAACGAGGATGGCACCGCCACCCCGGTGGGCGAGGTTGGCGAACTTTGGGTGAGGGGGCGCGGGATATTCAAGGGCTACTGGAATAACCCGGAAGCAAACGCATCCTTGTTTGAAGGAGAATGGTTCAAAACCGGTGACCTGATGCATCGCGACGAACATGGCTTTTACTGGCTAGTTGGGCGCACCAAAGACATGATCCGCCGATCGAGTGAGAACATCGCTGCTCGCGAAGTGGAAGCGGTAGTTCGCGAGATTCCTGAGATTGCGGATGTGGCGGCCGTGCCCGTTCAAGATACGAAACGTGGCGAGGAGATCAAGATTTGCGTCCAACTGAGAGAGGGTATTGCGCCAGATAATCTGGCCGTCGAACGTATTCTCAAACATGCTCGTGCGAACCTTGCGGCATTCAAGGTTCCTCGGTATATCTCCTTTACTCCTCAACTTCCTAGAGCCGATACCAGCAATAAAGTACTCAAACGTGAGCTGATGGCCGTAAGTGAGCCGCTTGCCGGGGCGTACGATATTGAAGAGAAGCGTTGGCACTGATGCTGACGTTCAAGTTAGTTCGCGCACTACGCAATCTAACGCGTTCGATAGGGGAGATATCCACAATCCTCAGTCGACGGCCTTCTGCCGCTGCAGCGGGTGGTTCGCATCCACATGGGCCAGCGGGCCGGCGCGATCATTTTGTGGTATTTGCAGGTGCTGTCCAGCCCACGCGACGATTTCGATGTAAGTAGCTGAACAAGATCCGCCTGATCTAGCTTCGATGCTGTGACTTCCGCGGGAAAGTCCGAATTATGGCCAGGCTATCGGTCTTCACCGCGCCAAGCCGCTGCGGCACACGACCACGACGTGTACCGGGGGATCGAATTCGAAGCCGAGCGATCAGCAATAATGAGCTGCGCTTGGCGACAATAGGGAATCAACCGGGAACGGGATCGAGGTACGCGCCCTCCTTGAATGCGCATGTTTGTTTTAAAGCCGACCAGTTCGACGTAATCTTCAGCACTGCGGAGCCTCAGTGCCCTGTTTAGCTTCTGCCTGCGCGTTGGGTTTTGCGCAGCCGGCGCGGCTATCATGCCGATAGACGAGAATGGAGAATGAGCGCGGAGCTCTGAGGCATGAAGCCGGGCCCAGTAGCCGGGTCGGAGTGAAGCCCGGACGCTCTCCTCGCGCGATAGGTAGCGGTGCTGCCGGATCATCGAGAGCGCATCGCGTCGCGGGACAGTGAGATGGCGATCCAAGTCGATTGCAAAGTCGTCTTAATACGAATGGAAATGGCTCAGCAACTGGTGCGGCGTTACGATTGTTGATAAGGATCATTGACAAATAGCCATCGCGTCGGCGCCAGTGAGCTCGCCTCGAATGACGCGGAGCTCGGATTGGATGGATGTAATCCAAGCGGTTCTATGCGAGCCGATCCAGCAAGACGAGTGCTTACTCGATCTTCTCCTCGTCAAGGGTGGGAAGGACTGTATCGTTTACCTACGACAGTGTCGGAGCTTCGACAAAGCGGTGTCATTTCAAATCGCGCTCCCAGCGAGGCCCGTTTTCTTGGGGCAAGAAGGCCGCTTAGAGCGCTCCGCTCGTGGCACGCCGATTGCTAAACAAGAGCTGCCGTAGTCAAGGCATTCGCAGCGGCTCATCGCGAATAGTGCACCATGATCTCTCGATTGATGCTGGAAACGGCGCTGGTTACGTTCGGTGATCAAAAGCTGCAAACATAATGAGATAAAAATTGTGAGCCGATCTCGAGCGGCTAAGGGGGGCACGTGGGTTCAACGAAGGGAGAGGGGCGTCATGATCTCTGAGGTGTTCATCACCTGTGCTGTCACAGGCGGAGGCGGTCCGCATAGTCCCCACGTGCCGGTTACCCCGGACGAAATCGCGCAGTCGGCGATCGAGGCCGCCCGCGAAGGGGCGGCGGTCGTCCACATCCATGTGCGTGATCCGAAAACCCGCCGAGGCTCCAGGGATCCTGCTCTGTTTCGCGATGTAGTGCAGCGCATTAAGAGGTCGGATGTGAATCCGGTAATCAACCTGACGGCGGGAATGGGTGGTGACCTCGTGCTAGCGGGAGCAGCCTCTCCTCTGCCGCCAAACCCCGAGAGGACAGATTTGGCTGGCCCGCTTGAGCGACTGGCGCATGTGGAAGAGCTGCGGCCAGAGATCTGCACATTGGATTGTGGTACGATGAATTGGGGTGCTCGTAGCGAGTTCATCTTGGTAAACACGTCCGCGACCTTGCGCGCAATGGCCGCGCGTGTGCAAGAGCTCGGAGTTCATCCAGAACTGGAGGTGTTCGATACCGGTCATTTGGTATTAGTGCACGATTTGATCAAAGAGGGGCTGATCGACGATCCTCCGCTGATCCAGCTGTGCATGGGGATTCGCTACGGCGCGCCCGACGACCTGACCACCCTGATGGCGCTGGTCCATCGGCTTCCGCCGCGCGCTGTTTACTCGGCCTTTTCGATCGGGCGGATGCAGCTTCCGTATGCCGCCTTGGCGCCGACGGTCGGCGCGAACGTACGGGTCGGGCTGGAGGATAACCTGTATCTCTCACGTGGGCGGCTAGCGACTAATCCGGAACTCGTGCAGCGAGCGGTGGAAATCCTCGACCGCATAGGCGTGCGGGTGATGAGCTCGGATGAGGTGCGCGAGAAACTTGCGCTGAATGTTCATGCCTGAGGGATCAAAGTGCGTGCCTGAAAGATCAAGTTTGTCTGAGAATCGCCCGCGCGCAGTCGGGCTGCTTGGCGGCGGTGTTATAGGCGGCGGGTGGGCCGCAAGGTTTGTCCTTAATGGAGTGGACGTACGGCTGTATGTCCGATCAACTAGGGCGGTCGAGAGGGTGCAGAGGACCCTAGCCGACGCGAGGCGGGCATATAATCGACTGATGCTAGTCCCGCTACCTGCCGAGGGTTCGCTGACAATAGTGGACTCAGTCGCGGACGCAGTGCGCGGCGTGGACCTCGTGCAGGAGTCCGTGCCGGAGCAGTTGGAGCTGAAGCAGCAGCTACTTGCGACTGCCAACCGGGCGGCGGCGCCCGGGACCCTGATCTGCTCCTCGACTTCCGGACTACGCCCATCGTTACTACAGGCCGAGATGAGTCGCCCGGAGTGCATGCTCGTCGCGCATCCGTTCACGCCCGTCTACCTGCTGCCGCTCGTTGAACTGTGTGCCGGACAGCGGACGGCGCCCGAAGCATTGGCAAGGGCGGTGGACTTCTACGGGTCGGTCGGCATGCAGCCGCTCTTGGTGCGCAAAGAGGTGGACGGATTCATTGCCAACCGAATCCAGGAGGCGGCGTGGCGCGAGGCTTTGTGGCTAGTGCACGATGATCTGGCTACTGTGGAGGAAGTGGATGACGCGGTCCGCTACTCCTTCGGGTTGCGCCGAGCGATCATGGGTCCCCTGTTGGCCTATCGTATCGGCAGCGGCGTCACCAACATGCGTGAGACCATGAAGCGGTTCGGAGGCTCACTGAAGAAGCCGTGGTCGAAGTTCACCGACGTGCCTGAGCTCACGGACACATTTCTCGACAAGCTCGCCGAGCAAGCAGATGCTCAGGCCGGGACCGAAAACTTGACCATCGCGGAGCTCGAGCAGAAGCGCGACGAAGGTCTGGTCGCCGTCCTCCGAGGCCTCCGCTCAGAAGGCTATGGGGCGGGCGAGACACTCGCGCGCTGGGAACAGAACCTGCTGGAATACATTCCCCTATCAGCCAACGGTTCCGGTCCTCTGCAGATATCAGCACACGACGTGCAATCTGACTGGATCGATTCCAACGGTTACATAACAGAGGGCCGCGTCATCCAGCTGTGTGGCTACGCTACCGAGATCCTGCTGCGTTACATCGGCGTTGATGGCGCGTACATCTCAAACAGTGGCAGGTATCACACAATCGAGACGCACCTGTCTCAACTCGGGCAGCTGCACGCCGGTGACCGCGTACAGGTGACTACGCAGGTTCTGGGCGCCGACGACAAACGCATTCATGCTTTTCATGCGATCACGCGTGATGGTGACGACAGGTCGGCGGCAACGGGCGAACAGATGCTGACTCACGTGGGCGCGCGGACTGGGCGAGGCACACCAGTGCAGGGGAACGTGCGCGAGCGCCTGCTGGAGTTGACGCTGCTGCATGCGAAACTGCCCCGTCCGGACCGCGCGGTCGCACGTATCGGGCTGGCCTGAGCTGAGCGACCTCTCAGACTCCACGCGATGATCGCTAAACTCACCCTGGCTTGACGCAGCCTCGGTAGACTTCAGAGGAAGCCAATGGGCCGCAAGCAGTTGTGCCATAAGCGAAAGCTCTTCGCCTCTGCTGCGCGAGACGTCGAGGATGTGGTGAGCGCCGGCCTCTGTACAGGCTGTGGCCTCTGCGCGAGTATCGCCGGGCCTGCGATATCGATGGGCATCAATATCGAAGGCAATATGCGGCCGCTCGTCCGCAGCGAAGTAACAGCCGGCAAAAGCAACCAGATCTTGGCTGCCTGCCCGGGCGTATCGGTCCAGGGGCCCGGCAGGCCTCAAGGAAGCGACCTTCACCCCGTATTTGGACCTATGCGTGAGATACATAGGTCCTGGTCGAGCGAACCGATTGTCCGTCACAAGGGAGCCGCGGGCGGCACATTGACCGCGCTCGGCCGATATCTCCTTGCCAGTGGCCGCGTCCATGCGATCTTGCATGTCCGCGCCGACGATCGAAGGCCATGGTTGACGATATCCACTATCTCGAGGACGCCGGACGAAGTGCTCGGCGGCGCTCAGTCTCGCTATGGCCCGTCGTCGCCTCTTGTCCATGTGCACCGGCTGCTCGAAGACGGTAAGTGCTTTGCTGTCGTCGGCAAACCTTGCGACATCTCTGCCGTTCGTGCTCTTGGACGTGTCGATCCGCGGGTCGAGCGGCTGATCTCGTACATGGTGACCAACTTCTGTGGCGGAGTTCACTCCCTACACATAGCTAAGGCGGTTATGCGCCACCACGGTGTTGATGAGGCCGACGTCGTCTTGTACCGCTACCGCGGCGAGGGATGGCCCGGTCCGCTGCGTTTGCAGACCCGCGACGGGACTGTTTACGACCTGCCCTACCCTGACGCATGGTACATGGGTAAATTCGGCTATGAAGTCCAGTTTCGTTGCAAGATCTGTCCCGATGGAGTGGGCGAAGTCGCTGACATTTCTGTGCCCGATGGCTGGATCCTCCGGAACGGAAAGCCCTGTCACGCTGAAGCGCCTGGAACGAACCTGGCCGTCGTTCGCACGCCTGCCGGCGCAGAGTTGCTCCATGCGGCCATTGACGCAGGATACCTCGAGGTTGCACCGGTTTCGGTCGAGGAGATAGAACAAATGCATACCAACCATCACAGGAAGGCGGCCGCTTCCGCTGCATTGTTCGCCATGCGGCTTATGGGCCAAAGGACGATCAAGGCACGGGGCTACCGCACAAAGGATGGACTGAAGCGTGCCGGACTCCGCAGCGTCTTCGAGCAATTTGCGGGGACGGTCAGGCGCGTGCTCTCCGGGGAGAACCGCGAGCACCTGATCTAGCTGCGAGACTAGCCGTGAGCTGCATGCACAAACTCGCGCCGGCGCGTTCGGTTGCTATGTGCTCGATGTTGCTCGCGGGTGGATCGCAATCCGCTTTCCGATCGTTTGTGCCGCTGGCGACCTCCGGTAACGAATGTCCGCATCGATCAACATATTGCATAGAGCTCGCCGTACACCGCTGTCTGTGCAGCCGGTCTCAGTTGTAGGGGCTGCGACCATTTGGCTAAGTGAGACGATTTCTTACAGCCGCGATGAGCGCTCGCTCGAGACTCATCAAACTGGACCGGCGACATCGTCGGCCTCACGGCGGCATCGCAACCGATTTCGCCCTCAAAGTTTTTTATCCAAAGCCAGATTACCTCACCAGAGTAGGCAGTCGTCTCAACTTTTTGTTTGATGTACCGATAATTACTAACTGGCAGCACAGCGCATCTCGATAGAACAAGATGCAGCAATAGCATACGCGCTGGGACGCCGTCCTTCTAGTACGTGATGAACGTCGCACAAAAAAGGACTAACAGTCTTTCATCAGGATGTGTCGATCACTCGCCACGAGCTCGGCGTATGCACCGTGTTCTGCACTACTCGCTCTGTATCGACTTGACTAAGGTGCTCGTCGTCCATGTTCGACCTTCAGCGAAAATGCCTGGGGGCTTATACTTTGTTCCCGAGGCCGCTGGCCTCGGCATGCTTGACGCGCCCAAAAGGACCCGCCTTCCAACCGACAAAATGATAGCTATGCGTCGTTCAAAACTTCCTCTATTTGGCGTTAAAGTCGTCGACTTTGGCCAGTACATAGCCGGCCCGGCGGTGGCGATGATCCTCGGCGATCTTGGTGCCACCGTCGTGCATATCGATCCTCCGTCGGGTCCCCTCTGGAACAGCCCAGCCAACGGGACCCTCAATCGAAACAAGCTAATCGTTCCGATCGACTTGAAAACCGAGAAGGGGATATCTCAGGCACAGGCACTTATTGGAAAGGCGGACATTGTAATCGAGAATTTCCGCCCTGGGGTGCTGAGCCGCCTCGGGATTGACTTCGAGGTCCTGCGCAAAGCGCGGCCCGATTTGATTACCGTGTCCCTTCCGGGCTTTGCCTCCAATGATCAACTCCGTCGCGATTGGCGGGCCTTCGAAGCCGTGATCGCGGCAGCCTCTGGAGTATTCACCAATATGGGCGTGAACCGCGTGTTGATGGGCGTCAATCCGTCCTTTTCGCCCCTGCCCCTGGCATCCGCTTACGGCACGATGCTGGCCGCTTCGGCCACGGTGCTGGCGCTCCAGGCCCGGGAGCGCCATGGGATTGGCGACCAGATAGAGGTGCCCCTTGCATGCGCGGTCATGGAGGGCCTCGCCTACAATTCGGTCCGCATCGACGACTGTCCGCTCCGCTACAAGTCCCGACGCCAGCGCGAGATCGATCGCCGGCGGCAAGCGGACTTGCCGATGAATCTTTCTTACGAGTCCTCCCAGGAATTGCTCGATCCATTTTGCCGCAATTACAAATGCAAAGACGGACGCATGTTCTATGTCGTCTGCATGAGCCACAAGAATCATGTCAAACGCTGTTTGCGGGTTCTCGGACTGTACGACGAACTCGTGGCGGAGGGACTTGCCGAGGAGATGGATACCTATCTTCCGATTCGCGAATGGAGATCCGACGTCTCGCTTGGTGTCCATCCTTTGCCGAAACACTGGGCCGACAAGATTGCGGAACGGATGAAGTCCGTCTTCCTAACCCGCACCGCAAAGGAATGGGAGCGCATCTTCGGGAGAGGCCGGTTCCCTGGCGCGCCGCAGCGCTGGCTGCAGGAATGGATCAGCGACGATCACGCAGAATGTACGGGCTTGATGATCGAGGTCGACGATCCAATCTGCGGGCGGATGATCCAGCCTGGCCCTGTGGCCTGGCTGGAGGAAAGCGGGGAAGCGATGCTGAATCCGGTGCCACGGAAATGGGCCACCTTCGACCAAGCTGTGGCGACGCTGTCGGCGATGCCTGCTTGGCGGCCGGCGGATCAACTGGTTGAGACGTCGGCGGGATGGCTCGACGGCGTACGGGTCCTCGACTTGAGCAATGTCATCGCTGGCCCGCATTCGGCATATTATCTGGCCCGTTTCGGGGCGGAGGTAATCAAGATCGACCCGGCCAGCCCGCTATACGACTGCTCGAACACCGTGAAGATCGGCGTGATCCACATGTGCGGCAAGCGCTCTGTTCTGGTGGACATCGGGTCCGCCAGGGGCCGGGAGGTCTTCGACAGGTTGGTGAAATCCGCTGATGTCGTGATCTGGAACGCGACTGACCAGCAAGTCAAGCGCATGGGGCTCGATCTGAAAGGTCTGCAATCGCTTAATCCGGATGCAATCTTCTCCCAACTCGACTGCTTTGGTGGTGTCCGCCGCGGACCGCGCAGCGACTATCTTGGCTATGACAACCTGGTGCAGGCGACGACTGGGATAATGCTGAGGTTCGGTGGCTCGGCGAATACCCCTGAGGACCACGCACACGACGGTACAATTGACGTGATGTGCGGGTTCGGCGCGGCTCTCGGCGTCGCCGTCGCGCTGTATCAGAAGGCCAGAACCGGCCGCGCGGGACGAGCGCGGACATCGCTGTCTGCACTCTCCGGTCTCGCGCAATTGCCGTTCTGCTATGACTATGAAGGACGTGGGCAGTTCGATGAGCCAGCTGGTCCCGATGCCAAGGGCCACGATGCCCTGACGCGTCTCTATGTCACGGCTTCCGGCGGCAGCCTTCTGCTCGGCGCCTCTGAGGGCGACCTGCCTCGCTTTGCACGGGTTAAGGGACTCGAAAGACTTGCTGATGTGCCGAAGGAGGATCGAACCTCCTTCCTTGCAGAGGTCATGGCGAAGGGCTCTGCTCAGCAATGGATTGAAAGATTTAATGCAGCAGACATCGGTGTGGCAATCTGTGACGATTTCGAGGCCATTCGTTCGGCGAATTCCAGGCAAGCTGACGGTGCTCCGGGGACTGAACAGGGCAGCTACTCATTTTCGACATCTCGTGACCATCCTAGCGGGCACGCCATAACCCAGGTTGATCCTTACGCGGTCCGCTCCGTCGTCGGAAAGATTAATGCGCCATCACCTGCGGAAAAATACGGTGCATCGACGCGGCAGGTCTTGCGACATTTGCAATACACCGACTCCGAAATAGAAGCCCTGCTTGCCGCGGGCGCGGTAAGTGAAAGCTGGAGTCGGGAGTATTTGCCTAGCTGAAGCGGCTACAGATGACGTGTTCGCGTGTCAAAATCGAAAACCTCATTCTGCCAGTTGTGCTTTTGGTCCCAACGCAAGCGGTTGGACACTTTTTTGATTTTTGTGTGATCGCTCCTGATCGAAGCTTCGAGCGTCGAAGAGGCCTTAACCGTAGGGGCGATGAGCAAAGGGACTTGGCTCGACATGGATCTCCCCTGGCTTCTGCTGTCAGAGACGCGCAGGTGCTTCACGCAGCTCGGCGGCATGTTACGGGCTCATGCCGTATGGGTCGCTTATGAAGCCGGATGCGCGGCTCTTACATTCACTTGTCATATTTTTGGTTGTGGCCAGCCGCTTGGTAGAATCAGGACGAGATGGTTTAAAACGAATGAGTGGAGATAGGGACGCTATGCAACAATCCTGCTTGGCAAAGCCATATCGTGTATCCGAGCCTGAGCTTCCCACGGCGGACATTCGCCGCAAGCGGCACGAATTGAGGTCCATCCGGGATGCCCTAGTTGAGTCGGTAGCTGCCAAGTGAGGCAGCCAGTGGTTTAGTACGCTCGGCTACGGAGGCGTCGACTTGCCGGTCTAATTTGCACTTCCGGTTCGGCTCACGTTCGCCGAGCGGTCGACGTACTTTTATGCAAAACGCGACGGAGAATGAAATGGAACGGCGCAGGCCTAGTTCACCTGATGCTTGTACGGCTGGCGACTACTTTCGGAATGCCGCCCGCATCACTGAGCGCAAGCCGCACTTCGATGCAGCCTACGCGGCCCGCCACATGGTCAGTCATGCACATACTACCGATCTAACCAACGTTGGTTGGAGCAGCGGTCTGCTCGGCGGCGGCCGAAGGGCCATTGTTGATTTCGTGCGGCATTCCTACCTGGGGCTCGATAACCATCCGCTGATCATCGCTGGGGCGATTGAGGCAAACGAGGCGCTGCGATCATTACATCGGTCTGGCGCCCGAACACAATTCGGTTTCGATCTTCTGGGCGAGCTTGAGGAAACTCTGTCCGAAATGTTCTGCGCCCGCGTGCTCGCGTTCTCCAGTGGGATGCTCGCTGATCTGATCGCGATCCCTATTCTCGCTTCGGGCCAATTGACGGGCGGAAGGAAGCCGGTCGTCGTGTTAGATCACTCCGCACGCGTGTCGCCGGCCTATCATCGAACCGTGGTGGTCGATCAAACCCGGGTCGAAACAATCGCGCACAACGATATCGATACTCTTGAACGCTTGTGTCGCGAAAATCCGCTGATCGCGTATATTTGTGATGGTGTTTATCCGATCGGCGAGAATGCGCCGGTCAAGGAACTACGTCGGCTCCAGGATCGCTATGGGCTCTTTCTGTACATCGATGATAGCGACGGCCTATCAATCTGTGGATACCAAGGCGAGGGATTTGCGCGATCCAGGTTTTCTCACGTACTCGGTGAACGAACCATCATAGCAGCATCACTGGGCAAGGGCTTCGGTGCATCGGGCGGAATTCTAATGCTTGGAGCGGCTGAGCATGACCCGATGTTTAGACCGCACTCGATTTCCTGTGCATCTTCGGTAGCTCCGAACCTGGCGGCGATCGGGGCAGCGCTTGCGTCGTGCAAAATTCACCTTTCGCTGGAACTCGGGCAGCGCCAGGCGCGATTGGCGCAACGCGTCGAGCTTTTTGACCGGCTCGTTGTAACCGCTGAGCAAGGCAATTTACTTCCAATCAGAACGATTGCAATCAGATCGCAAGCCGATGCAATCACAATCGCAAGAAGGCTTCTGGATCTCGGGTTCTATACTTCGGCGACATTCCTTCCTGCGCAGCAAGAAAAAGTGGGACTTCGGCTGTGCATTACAGCGGATCATGAGGTCCGCGACATAAGAGGGCTGTGCGATAGCATTTTGAAGACAGTAGCCGATACAACCGGAAAGCCATACCCTTTGAGGTAAGTTGATGATTTCCGGGAACGAACCCGTCAAGCAAGTCAGTACATAGTGGTCGGTTGATGCGCACCAGTCGCTTGTTGGGTGTCAAACCAACGAGATGGCGCGCTTCTGATTGGATGAAACACTCCCTGTTCCCGTTTCCGGTGCCCCAACGCCGTCCCAGCCCGGGAACGAGGCTCTTGAAATCAAAATCCTAGGCCTGAGCGCTCGCCGGTTAGGTCACTGTGATTCCATAGCCGAATCCGCTGCGAAGAGTTCTTGATGCCTATTTACGAAATCTCGAGAACTACAGATACTGGTAGGTTCGTTGCATCCGCTTCTCGGCTAAATGGGTGGCGCCATTGTGGGAAGCGCTGCGCTCCGGGGGCAGCATTGGGCGACATGACGGCCCACCAACTCGCCCGGATGGTTCGCAGTTTTGCGCAGCAATCTGGTGCTCCCGAGCCGGATACTTACGACGGAGATGACTATGGCTGGAATGATTGGCCATTCACGCAGTATGCAGGCCTTCGAAGCGCTAGAATCAAATGTCCGCGTATACTCACGTTCGTTCCCGGCCTTTTTCAACCGAGCTCGCGGCTCTATTATGTTGACCGAGGATGGTCGAAAGATCATCGACTTTTTCTCTGGTGCCGGAACGCTAAATTATGGCCACAACAATCATCAGATCAAGGCAGCTATAGTTGATTATCTAGCATCGGATGCCGTGGTTCATGGAATTGACATGGCCACTCCGGCAAAGTTGGAATTTATGCAGACTTTCGACTCGGTCATACTTCGAGAGCGAAGAATGGCCTGCCGTTTCCAATTTACAGGACCGACGGGTGCAAATGCGATCGAGGCAGCCTTAAAGCTCGCGCGAAAAGTTACAGGTCGTCAAAACATCATTTCCTTCACAAATGGGTATCATGGCTTGAGTTTGGGAGCGGCTGCCGCGAGCGCTAATCGATTCTGGCGTAACGCTAGCCGTGTGCCTTTGCCCAACACAACTTTCATGCCCTATGATGGCTATCTGGGGTCAGCTGATAATTCCGTTGATTACGTGCGAAAGCTATTGCTGGACGAGGGCAGTGGCGTCGATCGTCCAGCTGCCATTCTCGTTGAAACTGTGCAGGGCGAGGGGGGGATAAATGTAGCCGGCAAGGAATGGTTGCAATCGATTCAGACCATTGCGAAAGATGCTGGCGCCCTTTTCATAATTGACGACATCCAAATGGGCTGTGGTCGCACTGGCGAATTCTTTAGCTTCGAGTTCGCAGAGTTGTCGCCAGATATCATTGTGATGTCGAAGTCGCTGAGTGGATACGGTCTGCCATTATCGATGCTGTTAATCAAGGAGGGGCTCGATGGGTGGGAGCCAGGAGAACATAGCGGCACCTTCCGGGGAAACAACCTCGCGCTTGTATCAGCGACCGCGGCAATAAATATCTATTGGCGCTGCCGAAGGTTCTCGGAGGGAGTTCAGTGCATGGGAGAGCTGGTGCGGCGCCGACTTGAAGGCATTGCATCGAAGCACGGAAACAGTTTCGATGTCCGAGGGCGCGGCATGGCGCTGGGATTTGATTGCCAAATGGCTGACATCGCGCAGACTACGGCGCGGACGGCATTTGAGAAGGGCTTGATCGTCGAGCGATGCGGACGCAATGATCAGGTCATAAAGTTCTTGCCGGCTCTCACCATCGATCATGAGACATTAAATGACGGCCTTGATATATTTGAGGAATCCTTGACCGAAGCATTGGATGGACTAAGGGCCAACGCCGTTTAATTGCATTGAGCAGACAATACGTTCTGGCTTCATCAAAAAAGGTTATGCAAGTGGTTTGTGGCCGCGCAAAGCCGCGCTGCCTGATCACTTCCTTAATGATCCAGAAGAGGCGGAGCTTCAGATCCCTGCGGCCCCACCTCACGACGATCCGTTCTTCTTGAAATGAGCTATGACTAGTTTCGCGACTTCATCGGAACGATCTGGCTCAGAAGCCAATTGTGCATCATATAACCCACCCGGGTTCACAAGATTAATTTCAATAATATACGGATAAGCCATGTCTATCCCAGCAAAGTTTATCCCATGCGCCATTAGCTTCTGACCGATCGACTCAGCGAGTTCGATTTCATCAGCATTTAAGTCGACCGGAATGGGCTTTCCCCCTAACACTATATTCGACCTGTGGTCGTCTGGATGCCCTTGCCGACCGTGCCAAGCAACGGCCTTCCCGCAGGTAACGAGGACGCGCTTCTCGCCTTGAGCCACTTCCGGTATGAACTGCTGAAGAACAGCATACTGAGCTTTGAAGCCACCTAACTCGCCATAACTGTCTTCTTGTGCGTCAGTATTACCTGTCAGGCATTGGAGGATTGCTCGAACGTTTGGTCCGTCTGGAGGAAGTAAAAAGACGTTTTGCCCGCAAGTGGAATTTGGCGGTTTGGTCACCCACCACTGGCCTGGGGTCCGCCGATAATGCTCCCATAGGAGCGAGAAGTCATTTGATATATACGAAAGGGCCCGGTTCGCCTTTGGTACGACATGGCCCAATGCATGTTTTGGCGTGAGAAACATGAGGCCTTCGACGCTGTTGACAAAAGAGGTGCTTTGGGAAGCAAGCCACAGCATTTGCCAAACATCGAGGGACACGCGAACCTGGGGATGATTCATGACCCAGACCAATTGGCATTCGTCAAGAAAGTAGATGTTTCGGATCCCCTCTGCCGCAGAGCCAGGTTGATACGGCCCGGCGTCTTTCGGTACCAACACTCCTCTGGTGAAAAAACGATAGTCGTCTGCCGCAATCGAATTGAGCTCGCCCAGAACGACCTCGCAACCGAAACGACGAAACGCGTTACTTAAAGGTGCATCGTTTTCACCTAAGCAATCGAGATTGTTTGTGAGTATGAGTAATCTCATCACGATCTCCCGGTCAGATAGGCAAAGTGAACTGGCTGGTCGATGCCAAACTTCAACGTGCCCACCAGCCATCCCTATCACGTAACCAATCTTGTCTCGTAAATTGCTCCAAACTAAAAGTGCGGCGCAACTTGCGAGATGTGCTCTGTAGGTGTGACACTCAGGCGCTGACTACAACATAGCTGAATGCCGCTTCGCCAAAATAGCAATCGCCATGCCAGGGGTGTCTCTTCCGTACGAGCCAATTTCGCTTTGAATCGCGATCAGCTAGAGAATGGTTGGGACTTGAATCTGACAAAGTGTTGCCGCTGTCTGAAACCGGACGCGGATCACAAACGTGTCCTCTATTCCCTATTGACGTATGGACGATTCGATGAAGTCGGTACGGTTCGAGAGCTGAACTCCAGTAGATCATACCGTGGCATTTTTGTGCTTCCATCATTTGCGCGACAACGGTGGTCGGGCGCAACAGGCTGAGGCCGCGAACGCGTGCGCGCGGCGTGCAAACTCGCTAGCTATTTGGTTGCGATCGGGTGTGTCAGATGGCGGATCGATCTACGACGGACACCGCGCGTGCCGAATGCTCTGATCCGCCCGCCCCGCGGGAGAATGTCGCGAGAGCTCCGAAGGCCCGCTTCTGCAAAAACAAGGCCGCCTGTTGTGTATAGCCCATCAGTGCGGCGAAGCGACCGTACGCTCCGTATAACCGGCGTGGTTGCGTCGCGTCGCACTGGCTCAAATCTTGCTCTAACCGCAGGTAAAAGGAGAATGGCATGATGCTCGACAACTTAGTTTCAACTTGCCACGACCAACGCATCGTCTTATTGCAATCTTCGCTAAGCGCACTGCCTACGGGCCGCAGATCCCAGTTGAAACAGTCGACTGCGTAGTGTCAGCACATATTAGGACGGCCGGGCATGCATCGCCGGAATCGGCATAGCCTGACTAACGAGCACGAAGTGCCTGGCGTCGTGCACGCTCGTTCGCGAAGCGCGAGCTGGTGCGCTAGAGTTTGTGCAGCTGGGAGAGGGGGCGGAGACGCTCGTCGGTGTCGTGCTGCAATTCGACTATCGCGACTATCGCGCGCATCGGTCTTTTGGATTTTAACCGCGAGCCTTCCGCTAGGACGCACGCCGGGGTGAAACGAATCGTCACTGCTCGATCACCTGATATACAAGGCTCGTCTGAAGAGACAATGATAGACAAAGATGATTGTTCGCTGCCAGGGCGAGGCGATGCCGCCTTCGTTGAAAAGCCTGCGCACGGGGCCTCGGCGCGCAAGAGCCTGCTCTGCGACTGCGGCGCTCCTAATCACGACGTCGGGCATGTGCGCGCGCCGCGTCACAAAGGTGTTGCCGTGGCAGGCAGCCTAACGAGGCCTATCCGGTCACTCCTGTCGTTCCCGGCGGCTACCTGTTTTTTACACCGACGGAGGTCGAAATCGTTGAGGCCTTTGTCGATCGCCTGATTCCCACCGACGAGTTCGGCGCCGCTGTCTGGGACGTCATTGATGGCTCGCCGTCTTCCGCGCAAGGGATGTGGCCATCGTTGGTCTTGGCTGGTTCGGATCCGTTCTAGCCTATGAACTCGCATGCACCGGGCTCGAGGGAGTCGCGGTCGAGCGCGGACCCTGGCGCGATACCGCCACCGATTTCGATATCCGCACCGCGCCCGACGAGCCGCGCTACGGCGTGCTGTGCGACGCCTTCCCTGCGCCCGGCGCACGGGACCTGTTCCTGCAGGAGAGAAATCAGATGCAGGACTGGCCGGTAAGCTACGACGATCTCGAATCCCATTAGGACAAGTTCGAGAAGCTACTAGGCATCTCTGGCAAGGCCGGCAATCTGAAAGGCGAGATCCAAGCAAGCGGCAACCCGATCGAAGCTCGACGCGAGAACCAATACCCGAATCCGCCTATGACGCAGGGTTACCCGCAAAGCGCGTTCACCAAGGCCGCAACCGGCAGGGGCTTGCATCCCTTTCCGCAGCCCAATGTCGGTAGCCTACACCAATCCCCACGGCTGCACCATGGCGCGCTGCACCTATTGCGGCTTCTGCGAGCGCTTCGGCTGCGCCCAATTATTCGAAAGCCTCGCCACTGACCTGCGTGCTACCGGCACTGATCCGCCAGCCGACCTTCGAGGCGCGCACCGAATGCGAGGTGATCAAGATTAATCTCTCCGGCGACGGCAAGATCGCCACCGGCCTCGTCTATATCAAAGCGCAAGGTGAGGACTGGGAGCAACCGGCCGACCTCGTGATCGTTTGCGCCTTCAGCCTTTTCAATGTTCGGCTGTTGCTGCTGTCGGGCATCAGCAAGCCGTGCGACTTCGCTAAGGATGAAGGCGTGGTCGGCCGCAACTATGCTTACCAGACAAATTCTGGTGCGACCGGATTCTTCAATGAGGCTAGAGCATTTTCCGATCACGTTGCGTCGTGACCAGCTGCGGCGAGATAATTTTGGCATTCCTCGGGTGAGAAGCGTTTGATAGCGCTGGCGATTGCTTGCCAGAGGTCGGGCATGTTGCGTGCCGCGGCGGCACGCAACAGAGCCTTCAATTTAGAGAAGGCCATCTCGATCGGGTTGAAGTCCGGACTGTAGGGCGGGAGATAGAGCAGGCTTGCCCCGACTGCCTGGATGGCCTCTCGAACGCCATGGACCTTATGAGCGGGCAAATTGTCCATGATAACGGTATCGCCGGGCCGCAGCGATGGAGCGAGCAATTGTTCGACGTAGGCCAGGAAAGCGTCGCCGTCCATCGGACCGTCCAGAACAAGCGGCGCGATCACACCGTTGGAACGCAATCCAGCGGTGAATGTCGTCGTCTTCCAATGTCCATGTGGGACAGCCGCACGACATCGCTCACCGCGTGGTGAGCGCCCGTAAAGCCGCGCCATTTTGGTGTTGGCGCTGGTTTCATCGATAAAGACGAGGCGCTCAGCGTCGAGGTCGATTTGCCCTCCGAACCACTCCTCACGCGCGGCATTTATATCGCGACGCCTTTGCTCGGCGGCGTGCGCTGTCTTTTTTTAAGCGTGATCTTTCTGCGCTGGAAAAAACGCCAGAGCGACGCGATGCCGGCCGATATTCCGCGACGCCTCAACAATTCTCGCAACTCGGCGAGCGTGATATCCGGCTTCGCTGTCACCGCATCCAAAATCAATTGTGCATGTCCTTCGATGCGCTGGGATTTGCGGTCACCGCCCTGCCGTTTAGGAACTATGTCGCCAACTTCTTTGAGGCGACTGCGCCAGCGGATCGCGCTGGCCGCACTGACACCAAAACGCTCCGCGGCCTATCGACAGGACAAGCCACCGTCAATCGCGGCCACCACCCTCTGGCGGAGATCAACTGAAAGCGCCCTTGTCATACATGCTGACCTCCTTCGTCAGCATGTCTCTTGAATCTGACTCGTGCCGTTTTGGGAATCCCTACCGATTCATTCCGGTCGGGAAAACGCTCTAGATTCAATCCCTTCGCTGCGGCCGGCGCGCTTGGCCTGCCTCGACAACGACAACGCTGACAATTTCGATGGAGGGTCGCACGGCTTTGTCGGCGGCGCTGGCATCACCTGCGCCTATACCAAAGCCAGACCGATCCTCTATCATCCGACACCGCCTGGCGCGCCAACTTGGCGCAAAGCCCGGAAGAGGGCCGTACATGAGACCTATCAGAAGGCCGCCAGGGTCGGCGCGCAGGGCAGCGTGATGAGCTATCGCAATAACTATCTGGGACTCGATCCGACCTACAGGGATCCGCTGGGCCGGCCGCTATCAGGACTTTACCACGACAACGAACGCAAGATGGCAAACTGGATGGCCCGATCGCTGCAACGAGATCGTCAAGGCTATGGGTGCTAACAAGACGCAAGTGAATCGCCTGAACTGTCCCTGGTCGATCGTGTGGTATCAGACTGCGCACAGCACTGGCGGCGCTGTGATGGGAAACGATCCTTCCACCTCGGTTCTCAACCGTTATCTCCAGTCGTGGGACGTGCAGAAGTTGTTTGTGATAGGCGCGTCGACATTTTCGCAGAATGCGGGATACAACCCGGCTGGCACGGTCGGCGCACTAACCTATTGGGCGCTGGACGCGATCCTTCGTTACCTAAGGTCGCCGCACGTTGGCACAATGATGAGAGTGTCATGAGGATGAAGCGCGTAGCTTCCCGGCTGCTTGTGATACTGCCGTTGCTCGCAAGCGGCGGCGCTGCTGCCGATCTCGACAACTATGTTGCTGTCTCGCGTGGCAAGGCGTTGGTGACGGCCGGCAACTGCGGGCTGTCATAGCGCGAGCGGAGGTGCGCCGTTCGCGGGCGGGCTTAAGCTGGAGACGCCCTTCGGCGCGATCATGGCGCCGAACATCACGCCCGCTAGCGCAACCGGCATCGGTGGCTGGTCGGCGGACTATTTTGCCCGTGCCATGCATGAGGGGCGACGGCCGGACGGCGGCTATTTCTCTCCGGCCTTTCCCTATCCCTATTACACCAAGGTCACACGCGCCGATCTCGACGCGATGTATGCGTATTTTGCGCACGCTGGAGCCGGTCACGAACCAGGAAAATCGCAACATGCTGCCATTTCCCTTTAGCATCCGGGGCTTTATGATCGGCTGGAATCCGCTGTTCTTCACGCCAGGCAGATTTCTTCCGGACCCGAAGTGTTTTGATGAGTTCAACCGCGGTGCCTATCTCGTCGAGGGTGTTGGCCATTGCGGCGCCTGCCACACGCCGTTCAACGCTTCGCTGCAGCCAAGGCGTGCCAACATCTAGAAGGCAATAAGTTCGACAATTGGACCGCACCGAACATTACCAATGACGGTCGTGTAGGCCTCGGAAAATGGTCGGTTGACGACATCGTGCTGTACTTGAAGACATGCCAGACCGCCACAACGTTCGCCAGTGGTCCGATGGTCGAGTACTCCACCTCGAAGATGCCGGATACGGATCTCAAGACAATCGCGACTTATCGGAAGGACTGTGTTGCCGCCAGCCTGGCCGCGCCGCGGCCGATACCGGGCTCTGATCGGCGGATGGCAGTGGGGCAGGCGATCTATACCGATACTTGTTCGGCGTGCCGCACCGCGGATGGTGCCGGCATCGCGCATACGTTCCTCAGGCTCGCCGGCAGCGTCATCGCAGCTCAAGACGATCCCTCGCTGATCCGCATCATCACAGCAGGCGGTCGCGCTGCAGCGACCGCGACGTCGCCGGCGATGCCCTCGCTGAGGTTTCGCCTGAACGATGATCAGATCGCAGCCGTCGTCAGTTATGTTCGCAATTCCTGGGGCAACGCGGCGGCGCTTGTGGCGCCTGAGACCCAGGGGACAATTGCATGGAAAAGTGACGATGGGAGGAGAATAGATAATATCGCCGTTCTGGCGTGGACAGCAGTGGCCGTCCGCGTCGTATGAAAGACGTGCTGAGCCCGCTTGCGAACCGAAACGCGCAGATAGTCCTTGCGAGCGTGCCGGTCGGCATACCGGTCACAACCGAGAGCTCTCCTTTGCGGGTTGACAAAGTGAGCTCTACAAATCGGGCTTTTCCCGGTGAGAAACGACCGATACGCCGCAGGTAGCCCCTTGTGATGCAGGAAGGGCAGGCATAGACCGAACAGAGCCGGCGTCAATCCGGCACTGGATTAGCCGAGCTTCGCGTCGGATTCCAATGGTCTGCTGATACGTCTGTTGAATGCGGGTTTCGGGCTTTTCGATACTTGTCTGTGTCGCGCTCTTGCGCCGCAGCTGCTCTATGGTACACGGCGAGGGCCCGTTTATGCTCAGTTCGTCAGTTAGGGCTTGAGGATGCCGCATCTAAACGCGCCTAGAGCGTTTCCGAGCCAGCTGTGTGAGTTAGGTCTCCGAGAGGTTGAATTTCCGCTCGGTCTGCCCGTTCTGCTGTTAGTCCGAACGGATCAAACGTCCTGCCGCGCAGCGACGCAGCTTTGCGTTCAGCGGAAGACGTGCATCTGTCCACCCGCCGTTTTGCCCTGCAGTTCGAGCGAGCGAACATGGGCAAGAAGGATAAAGCTTACAGTCTCAAACCTGTCGGCGAGCTCTTTGACAAACTGCAGTTGCTATTGAGGCTTGACGGCCTCGTACTCTTTTAGGCCGTAAGCTTGAATAGTACTTTCCGGCATCGCCTCTCGATCCGGTGAGTTCGGGTGACGCGATCGGGATTTTAGAACCTCCGATATTGCGATCAAGACGGGCCTCGACATCGTCGATTTCCCGTCGGCCAAAGCGGCGCCCGATGGAATATAGATCGGCGCCTTTGCGCTATCCGTGTTACATTTTTCTTGGCATACCGGTTTCCAGGATACGAAGTCGCTGTGCGGAATAGATGCGCTGTTGACATGGACGCACGGCTTTGACGTCGCTGCTAAGCTTTGTTACTGCTTCCAAGGCTTGGGCGTTCTCCGTTACATAGACGGCCGCTGCGCGTGAAGCCTGGGATACTGTCATACCCCAAAACCCGCGGCTTGCTTGCCATTGAGGTTATTCAGAAACTTTACGACGCGATTCAGTCCTGGCTCGAGAAGATTTGAGGGAGCGCCGAAGCAGAGACGTAAACCGTACTCGTCCCCAAACACACTTCCGGCAACGGTCCCCACTCCGGTCTCCCTCAGGATTAACTGCGAAATATCGTCCGCGCAACGAACCGTACCTCCAGCCGGTAGGCTGGAAATGAGTTTGCTCAGATCGAGATAGAAGAATAATCCTCCGGCCACGTCCGGGGGAGTGACGTCGGACAAACCAGCCAAAATACGAAGACCCACCTTCCGAGCGTCGGAGATGCGGCGATGCATCGTCCGCTCAAAACTGCCGTCGCCGATTTGCAGGTGGCGCAAGATCGCATGCTGGGCAATCACATTGGCATTTGCGGTCATGTGGCTCTGTAGCTTCTTGGCCGCAGAGACGATCTCTGGAGAGGCTGCGAGATAGCCCAGACGCCACCCTGTAACAGCTAACTCCTTGGAGAATGTGCTAACTAGTATCGTCCGTGAGCGCACACCCGGATGCGCCACTACGATTGACTCGTGTGGCGCTCCCTTGAACACAAAGCTGGAATAGCATTCGTCTGAAATGATCCAGAGCCGATGGGTGATGGCGAGATCGCCGATAGCGCGAAGGGTCGCTCGGTCGTAGACAGCGCCGGTTGGGTTGTTCGGGGAGTTGATGATGATGGCTTTCGTCTGCGGGGTAACCGCGACGCGTATTGCGTCAATGTCAGGAATATATCTTGGCGCGCGAGCATCAACGAACACCGATTTCGCGCCAGCAATTAATAGCTGGGATGAAAACGACGGCCAGAAGGGCCGGATGATGAGGACCTCATCGCCTGGATTGAGTATGGCCAGGGCAGCGTTGAGAAGACCCTGCGTTGCCCCCGCCGTGATAACAATGTGATCTGCATTCCAGCCGATGCCCGTCTCCGATGACAGCTTCGCCGCGACGGCTTCGCGAAGCTCGGGCAGACCGATTGTATCGGTGTAGCGATTTACTCCGGCCTTGATTGCGGCAATCGCTCCTTCACGCACCGATGACGGCGGCTTGGTAGTAACCTCACCGACCGCCAGATCGATGATTTCGCGGCCGGCCGCTGCAGCTACTTCGGCTATGTCTCGGACCAGCGCAGTACCGGAGCTCGAGAGCAAAGACATCCGTTGTGCCAACATGCGCTCCTCCTTGAGCCTTTCTTAAGGATACGTTCCGCTCGCTGGCGCCGCATAGCCGACCGACTGTGACGTGCTTTTAGGGATGTTGCCCCGAAGCGTTGGTTCGAGCAATCTGTTCTCTCACCCCGTTCAGCGCGAACGTATTGCAAGTCGTCGTCTATCCAGCTCGTCTCCAGCAGGCGGAGAATTCGGAGAAAAGGTGGCGCTCAGGATCAACACAGTCAAAACTGGCGACGCTGGCGAGCCACGTCCCCGACATCGATAGATCGCTGAAGCGTTTCGCTCAGTAATCCTACTGGACGTCATTCTGTAGTTGGGGCAGAAAGGAAGAATCACGATCAAAGCACTCAGGGGACGGGTAGCTGCGTCGACAGAATTGCAAACTGATACTACTTCACCTCCCCGTTTCGATTTGCTTGCTCCCGCCATTCAATAGCACTCATCAACAACATCATCTGTCATGTGTGTATTGCTCCGATCAATAACCAACGCTGGTAGTTGACCGCGGGAAACTACTGCTTTAGCGGAGAAGAAATGATCCTCCCTAAAAGCCTGTGGGTGAGGGCAACCGAACGTATTGGCATGAGACAAATCGTTGCCGGCGTGGTTCCGCTCAGCGGCTGCCGGCAGAGCGATCGACCCTTGCGAGATCCAGGTCAAGCTATGACATAGCCGTATCAACTGTCTCAAGCGCAGGTCTGTGGGACTGCCGCCCGTAATCGGGAGGTGTGCGATGGACTACTTCTGCGGCCGGGACGTCGGCATGGGCGAGACAGCAATCTGCGTGGTGGACGAAGGGCAAGGTGATGCTGGAGATGGCGGTGATGACCGATCCGGACGGCGCTGAAACCGTGTCTCGGCCGCTTGCGGCGGCTCGGCCACGAGGTGGACTCGCGGCTGTTATGGCTCATCGCATTCAGGCTTGGCGCAGAGGGCCTTGTCGCAAAAGAGAAAGGAAGCGAGCATGGCCTCTCGCACGCCATGAACTTTATGAGGGGGCAAGTTGTCCATGATGACGGGTGTCGCCAGGGCGTAGCGATGGTGCAAGCAGTTGTTCGACGTAGGCAAGGAAAGCATCTCCGTCCACGGGGCCGTCCAGCACAACGGCGCAACAAGACCCTCCGGAGCGCATCCAGCAGTGAAGGTTGTCGTTCTCCAATGTCCATGCGGGACGGCAGCACGGCATCGCTCGCCCCGGGGCGAGCGACCGTAAAGGCGCGCAATTTTTGGTGTTGGCTGCGGTTTCATCGATGAAGACGAGACGCTCAGGATCAAGATCGAGTTGCCATTCCAACCAATCTTCCCGCGCCAAATTCACATCGCCGCGCCGTTGTTCGGCGGCATGTGCTGTCTTTTTTGAGTGTGATTTTCCTGCGCTGGAAAAAGCGCCAGAGCGAGGCGACGCCCACAGATACGCCATGTTTCTTTAACTGGTCCCGCAGCTCTGCAAGCGTGATGTCTGGCATCACCGCCACAGCTTCCAGAATTAATTGGGACTTCGCCTCGATGCGCCGCGACTTGCGAGCCCTCGCTGCTGTTTGGGAGCGATGTCGCCAACCTCTTTCTAGCGGCCTGCCAGCGGATTGCGCTGGCTGCGCTGACCAAAGCGCTCGGCGGCCTGTCGATATGATAGGCGGCCATCAATAGCGGCGATTACCCTTTGGCGAAGATCAACGGGAAGCGCCCTGGCGATGCATGCCGGCTTCCTTCGCCAGCATGAGGCTTGAATCTGATTCGAGCCATCTTGGGAATCCCAGTCGATTCATTCAGATCGAAAAATGCTCTAGAAGCTTGCGGCGAACGATAAACCGTCTGCTATCTACCTAGGTTAAGCTCGTCTCCTAACGTCAACTGAATGTGCCGTCCTCTGGCGAAAGCGCCCGATCTTGGGCCAGGCCACGCGACTGTCTATTTGAAAACCAGACGTCAGAAAGCCTACAGGGGTGGCTCGGCCGGAGCATAGCAATAAACGAAATTGCACATCCTTCTTATCGTCAGCCTAAGGCGAATCAGATTCCGCGAGTGGCACGGTGATTGCTTGGTGAAGTCGCCTCTCCAAGAGAGGGGTTCTCCCGGTAGTTGGGGCTAAAAACGCCAGTTCGGTGTGATGAATACGCTGAGAAGCTTTGTGTTTTGCAGCGCCACCGCAACCAATAGCGTAAGGTTACTGCGCACGGCGGCCCAAAACTAGCTGCAGATTCCGCAAGAAGGTGCACCATCATGGATACAAGATTTCACAAGAAGGATATTAATGATGGTTTTGTCGACCAACTACGCGAAACTCTCCGTTATGGGTCGGTGCTGACTGGCGCAAATATTTGTCCTCGCTTTTACTACGATTTAGGAGGTAAACCGGTCACACAACCGCGAGCGGTCGTCCGTCCAAAGACGACGGACGAGGTCTCGGCGTTACTTCGGCTTTGTAGCCGCGAAAACGTGCCGGTCGCGACCCAAGGCGGCATGACAGGTATGGTGCGTGGCGCTCTACCGAATGCGAATGAAATTGTGCTGTCGACAGAACTCATGAACGCCGTCGAGGAGGTGGATACCTCGTCAGGCGCAGCGGTTGTCCAAGCCGGCGCGCAGCTACAAAAAGTCCAAGAGCGGGTTGGACAGGAAGGCTACATGTTCCCGCTCGACCTCGGTGCGCGCGGTAGTTGCACTATCGGCGGCAACATCTCGACTAATGCGGGCGGCAACCGAGTGATTCGGTACGGCATGACGCGCGACTTGGTTCTCGGCCTCGAAGTAGTTACCGCTGACGGCACGGTGTTGCGTGGCTTGTGCAAACACGTCAAGAATAACACCGGCATTGACCTGAAGCAGCTATTCATTGGCAGTGAGGGGATTCTCGGCGTGGTGACGCGAGCCGCCTTGCGCATCATTCCCGCTCTTAAGGAGCGGCAGGTTGCGCTTTGCGCCCTGTCCTCCTTTGCACAAGTCATTTCAATTCTAGGGATAGCGCGAAGCCATCTAGCCGGCGAACTAACTGCATTTGAAGTAATGTGGAACGAGTACTACCGCCTTATAGTCGAGCGCGTCAAAGGCGTGGTCGGACCGCTGCAGACCCGTCATCCGTTTTACGTCCTAATCGAGTCCTCTGGTAACGACGCCGATCGCATACATACAAACCTCGAAAATTTACTTGACATGACGATGCGCGACAACATGATCCTTGACGCGACGCTTTCGTCATCGGATGCGTCCGCAGCGGCGATATGGCGTATCCGCGACTCCAGCTTCGAACTTGCTCACACCTTTCCTTATCCCGCCTGTGTTGGTCTTGATGTCAGTATCGCCATCACCCGTATGGATGAATATGTGAAAGCAATCGTCGCGCGCACTAAGATCATCGATCCGGATGCGTTCGCGATCGTGTTCGGCCACGCCGGCGATGGTAACCTGCATGTCAGCCTGCATCACGAACACACGCCGGACAGGCGGCAGGATATAGAGAAACTTGCTTATGAGATTACCGGTGAATACGGTGGGTCAATCTCAGCGGAACATGGCATAGGCGCGGTAAAGCGGCCGTATCTCAGGATAAGTCGGACGCCAGAGGAAATTGAGATGATGCGTATACTCAAGCGGACGCTCGATCCGAACGGTATATTGAATCCGGGACGAATTTTCACGATGGGTTAGATATCGGATCGCGCGGGCATCTCGCCTGGACGGATAAAATCCGACCAGCCCCTCGCATTTAGGTTAATCCAATCCCAGGACACAAGGTATACCAGGTCAGACGAGATGAGTTCGAGCCAGATTTACTCAACGTCCATCAGTTAGAATACTTCCAGCTTCGTAAGGGCAGCTTTAGGGAGAACCCCGTGAAGTACCTTGCGTTAAGGCGCGGCCAGCGGCCTTTTTGGCGGAGATGCAGTGCGCCAAAGAGCGCTACCAGTTTTTGGAGGAGATGCCGGGGCTCAAGTCAGATAACATTTCCACGAGTGAGTATACTCCTTCAGCCAACCACGAAGGTGTGCGCATAAACGACCACTGCACATTCTTTCGGATCGCGTATTAAGACTTCGAAGTGGAGCAGACCATTGGACGGTAAGGCTAAGATCAGCGCTGACTGGCAAGGCGCGTCCGCGAAGGATAGCTCGTCACCGTCGTGCCCGATTAGAGGCTGCACAGACACAAGCTGGTACGCAGATGCACACGACATCGAGTATCATACGTCCGATCGCTCATACTCTTTCTACAAATGCCAGAGGTGCGGTATCCTGTTCATCGTCCCGATGCTTTGGGATCGTCTCGGAGATATCTATCCCAAGAATTACTATTCCTACGCACCTCAGAAGAAACGCGTCGTACCGCGTCTCAAGCGATCGCCCGACCGACAGTTGTTGAATTTGCTGGCCTCAATCCCAGGCGATCGGCTCAGTGTACTTGATATCGGCGGCGGCAGTGGTTGGATGCTCGATCAAGTCAAGTCCTGTTCGCCGAAGGTAAACTTCACGCAATGTGTCGATCGGGACGAGAGAGCACAAGCTCAGGCGGTCGCACGCGGTCATGCCTATCATCTTGGCGGTATCGAGCAATTCGAGACTGAGCGACGTTTTGATCTGGTGCTGGCGCTTGGTTTGCTCGAGCATGTACGCGACCCCGCGCTCGTGTTGCGCCGTATCGAAGGCCTCCTGGCGCCTCATGGCCGCGTGATGATCAAGACGCCAAACTTCGATGCGCTTGATGCCCGGCTGTTCCGGCATCGTTCGTGGGCCGGTTATCACACGCCGCGTCATTTCATCCTGTTCAACCGCCAGAGTTTTACGGGCTTGGCTGAACAAAACGGTCTTAGAGTGGTATCATTCTCGTACATGCAAGGCGCGCCGTACTGGAGCTTGTCTGTACTCGGCGTCATGCGTCGCTTGGGCCTCGTCAAAATCTCGGCGCAACGTCCAGCGTCCTATCATCCGCTGCATCCGCTATTGCGGGCCAGCTTCGTCGCCTTCGAGGTTGTGCGCGCCCCCTTCGCCCAGCTCTCCCAGATGGTGTTTATCTTAGGGCGGCGCTCGACCGCTATTAGACGCCAGCACGGCGAATTTCATCCGCCGCAACGCAAGGCATAGTGAACGTTATCCGAAGATGCTTGGTCTCGATCCGTTCAGCGGCGCAATCGGTCGAAACGGTCGGACAGGATCAAGATTCTGGTGCGGGATCGAGCAGGCCTTGTGCTGGTGCACAAACGCCTCGATGGTTGCAAGTTCGTGTGGCCAAGATTGCGGACCGCCTGATACGGATATCGCCGGCGATGTTTGGCGCGCTGTTTGAGAGCCTGGATTGGCGCTTGGTCCACCCGCCCGCCGTCCGGCAGATCGCACAGCTCTACGCCATCGAAACCATGATACGCGGTTCATCGCCGGACATCAGCCTGGCCGCGCGTAAGCAACACTCGCTGCCCCTCGTCGAGGCGTGGAAGCCGTGGTTCGAGAAACATCCATCGATGATCTCTAGCGGCTCGACGTTCGCTGATGACAACCGCTACGCTCAATCATTGGTAGGACTGACGCGCTTCCTCGATGACGCCGTCTCGAACTCGACACCGATCCGGTTGAAAACGCAATCCGGCCGAGCTGCTTAACCCGAAAACGTACTCTTCGCGGGTAAGGAGGTCGGAGCCGAAAAATGGCCTTGCACGCATCCATCGTGGCGACCGATAAGCTCAACGACGTCAACCCGGTCGCCTACATCGCGCTCGCGGCGATCATTGCCGACCATCCCCCAAAGCGAAATCGACGACCTCAATGGCAGTTCCGCAAAACATCAAGCCAGCATCAATAGAGTGGCGGCCAAGCGCTTACAAACATTCGAGCAATAGCCGACGAAAAACCTTAGAAAAGTGGCTGATCATTTTCCCACTACTTGTCCAGTATGAGGCGGCTCGCTATTTGGCTGGTCGACCGGCATTCTTGTGGAAGCAGTCTTGGGAGGCAAGCGTTGCCGAATGGGGCCTAGTGCGAGAATATGAGAAGCTGACGTATCGTATGAGCATTCAGCCAAGCGAGGTAGCTGCGCGCCGCAACTGCCAAGGGTAGTAGTTGCTCTGGTACCGTGAATACGGCATCTATTGGCCTATCGTGCGTCGAGCTACTAAGGGGAGCCTTGCATGCAATTGTCGTCAATAGTCATCGGCGACAAGTTGGAGTCAGGTTTGGCAAGCACGTCCGAGGGTACGTCGGATGGGAAATCCATCACCACCAGATGACTGCGTTAGTTTAAGCGCAGCGATATTCTCGGAACCGATGGACGTTAAGAACTGACGGTGCAGTTCAAGGAGAGAGGTGATATGAACCGAACCGACAAAATGAAGCTGGGAGTGTTCCTCAATCAGGCTGGATATCACGAAGGTGCATGGCGTCATCCGACCACGCCAGTGAACGGAGGAATCGATATCAATCATTACGCTCAACTCGCCAAACTTGGCGAAGATGCGGCGCTTCATTTCATATTTGTCGCAGACCATTTGAGCGTAGCAGAGCCGGATCACGCCAGCATATCCCGCGTAAATCGAAACGACAGGTTTGAGCCAATCACGCTTTTGTCGGCGCTTACGTCAAGAACCCAACACATTGGCCTAGTCGCAACCGCGAGTACGACATACCACCAGCCTTATCATATTGCTCGCATGTTCGCCTCACTAGACCATCTGTCGCGCGGACGTGCCGCGTGGAACATCGTTACGTCGGCAACGGGGTTTGAAGCACAAAATTTTGGTGAAGACATATTGCCTGATCATGATGCTCGTTATGTTCGAGCGCGCGAGCTCGTGAAAGTCGTCAAGGGACTTTGGGATTCATGGGAAGATGGCGCATTCATCCGGGACAAAGAAACCGGTATTTTTGCTGACGTTGCTAAAATGCATGTTCTTAATCACAAAGGGGACCACTTAGCAGTTAGAGGTCCGTTGAACATTTCGCGGCCGCCGCAGGGATATCCCGTGTTGGTTCAGGCCGGCGCATCCGATGCCGGAATGAGTTTTGGCGCTGAATTCGGTGAAGTTGTATTCACGGCAGAGCCAGCTCTAGAAGATGGGAGGCGATTTTACGCTGCTCTCAAAGAGAAGGCGCGGTCATTTGGGCGGCAGGACGACGCGGTTGTAATAATGCCGGGTATTATCCCGATCGTCGGGAGGACAAGGCAAGAAGCGTCTGATAAGCTCCGAAGATTGCAATCATGCACACATATGGACGTCGCAATTGAAGCGGCAGATCGTTGGCTGGGGTCTGTGACTGATCTGCGCTCGATCAATCTTGATTCATTCGTCCCTGAATCACTGCCGCCGACAAATTTCATACAGAGCCGGCAGAAGGTCTTGCTCGACCTAGCGGCTCGTCAGAAGCTGACCTGGAGAAAGCTCATCTGTCTAATATCAGACAGCCATGGCCATCTGATGGTTGTCGGAACGCCGGACGACATTGCTAACGTAATGATCGATACATTTGATCAGTATGCGGCAGACGGATTCAACATATTACCGCCGACCGTTCCTGAAGGGTTCAAGGAGTTTGTCGACTTCGTCCTTCCTGAGCTGCGTCGACGCGGCAAATTCCGATCCGGTTACACCGGCCAAACATTAAGAGAGAACCTCGGTCTCAAGCGACCGCCGCATCCGTTCACGCAATTACCGGTAGCTAGTAAGCCTTGAAGAGACGTCGGAACCATTCAGTGGAGGATTAGATGGTGCCGAGAGCTCTGCGCATTGGCGAGATAGTTGAACGGAAAGTGACAGCGTTTTCTTGCGAGTGCCCCGAGCGGGACTGTGCCGATGGTGCGATTGAATGAGGTCATCGACGATGTCGGCCTAACAGATATGCAGAGCCGCATACGTAAGCTGAACTCGAATATGGGGCGAGTTGGAGCATTCGTTGCATTCTAACGAGTCGCCAACGTGATGGAGAAGAAGATGCAAGTTGCTAAACCATCTTTCGGAAGCTTTTCCGAAGTAGCAGAGTTTTATCCGGCGTTCCCAGCCTATTCGGAGCGGCTGCTTCAGATGCTTTTTGATGACGTAAAAAAGGAAGCGGAGAGCCCGACCTTCGCGGATATTGGTGCGGGGACGGGGGCGATTGCGTATGCTCTAGCCGACATGGGCCTTTCAGGTTACGCAATCGAACCCGAGGAGCAGATGGTGAAAGTGGGGCAGAAGCTCGGGCTCAATCATCCAGCTGTTTCTTGGATTAACGCACCGGGAGAATTCACCGGGTTGGCTGACGATTCGCTAGACTGGATTTGCTATAGCATGTCGTTCCATATGACGAACACCAGCGAAGCGCTTCGCGAAAGCATGCGAATCTTGCGGCCTGGAGGTTTTTTCACAATAGTGTATATCCTTGCAGATCTCGTGACTGATCCTTTTCAACTCGAAGTCGAGAATCGTGTGCGCGACAGGGCGCCGGGTGTGAGAAGGGCGGTTAGTCCAGTTATCGGTCAGATGGGCAGCTACGAGGCTGTCCTCAATCAATACCCGGGCCTAGGGAATTGCATGCGCCTTGCAACCACCGAAGCGATACCCATGAGCGAGGAGCGCTACGTCAAGTATTGGTGCGGAAAACGTGATATTCGTAATCAGGTCTCGCCTGAGGTTTGGAATTCCATACTACAAATGATCTCAGAGGCTTTCCGAAAGTGGCAGCCGGCCAGCCTGCGCTTCCGCTCTACCGCTTGGCATAGTCGGTGTGAGTGAGGTGACCGGCATATAACTCTCGGGGACTGCCCCACCGCTTTTCTGACATTACGATGCCACCGGGGGCAAGTGAGCCAGGCCTGTGGATCGACGCCATTCATTTTGGCCGTTTATGCCGGCCGCCGAACTATGCCGAGTTGGGTCGTTTTCCCCAGATTTCTCGCTGACCGGCGTTTGGTCCGTTCGGCATAGTTCGTTCTGTGCCTCCGCTTTCAACAGCGGAGAACAGGAAGACGGAAGTTGAAGAGTACTTGGGCAGCAGCCGGCTGTACCGGCGTCTCAGAAGCGGGCCGCACGGACAACTCGTCGAGCGCTACGCCGCTCGTCTCGTCGAAGAGAGGCTCGTTCGGCATGGCGCGTGGCGTTGCCTCAACGTGGCAGCGGGCTCCTGAGTTGGATCGCGGGCCGTCGCTATAAGCTGATTGATCTCGATGAGCAGGTCGTTGAGCGGTACCTCCGACATCGAGCCGGGAGGCAATCCATCCAACCCGGTGACCGGGCAGCGTCGCTCAAGCGATGGTTGTCGGTGCTGCGCGAGGAAGGCGCGATCGCGCCGTTGGTGCTACCGCCTCTCACCCCGCACCAACGGATCTTCAAGGAGTTCGATGCCTACCTGCGATCAGAGCGCGGCTTCGCCCCGAGGTCCATCGTACGGCATCTCCGGCCATCCGCAGGTTTTTGCACGAGGTGTGCTCCGGCGGCGCCGCCGCCCTGTGCAAGATCAACCAAGAGGACGTGATCCGCTACATTGAGCGCCACGCCCAGGATTGGAGCCCGGGAACAGGCAAGGCGATGTGCTGGTCGTTGCGCGCCTTTCTCCGTTACCTCCACCATCGGGGGCTGAACGCGCGCCCGTTGGCGGATTGCGTTCCATCGATGCGGCGATGGAAGCTCGCAACTCTGCCGACCTATCGTAAGCGTCGTTCTCAGGCCACAGCTTTGAGGTCTTGACGACAATAGGCCCACGGAAGCAGCTGATCGATGTCGCTGTTTGGATGGCCGTTGACGATCCTGGTGAGGGCGTCGGTCAGGTAAGCGAGCGGATCGACGTCGTTCAGCTTACAGGTTTCGACCAGGGAGGCGATGGTGGCCCAGTGCTCGGCGCCGCCGTCGGAGCCTGCGAACAGCGCATTTTTTCGGTTCAGCGTGATCGGACGGATCGAGCGCTCGACGACGTTGTTGTCGAGCTCGATGCGGCCGTCATTGATGAAGCGCGTCAGGCCCTCCCAGCGTGAGAGCGCATAGCGAATGGCGTCGGCCAACTTGCCCTTTTGGCTGATCAACGCGAGCTTTGCGCGGAGCCATCGCTCGAAGGCTTCCGCCAGCGGCCGGATTTTCTGCTGCCGAACGAGACGGCGCTCCTCGGCGCCGCGACCACGGATGTCTCTTTCGATGGCGTAGAACTCGGCGATATGCTTGAGCGCCTCGCTGGCAATGGGCGCGGGACCGGGTGTGGCAAGTTCGTAGAAGTTACGTCGCATGTGCGACCAGCAGAATGCAAGTTGGACATCGCCACGCTCGGCGAGCTTGCCATAGCCGGCATAGCCATCGACCTGCAGGATCCCTTCGAAGCCTGCGAGATGGGCGATCGGCCGATCGGCTTTGCGATCGGGGGCATAGACATAGGCAACGCCCGGCGGATCGGCACCGCCCCACGGCCGATCGTCCGCTGCATAGGCCCAGAGCTGACCGGTCTTGGTGCGCCCGCGGCCGGGATCGAGCACCGGCATCGTCGTCTCGTCGGCGAACAGCTTTGGCCGTTGCCTGAGCTTGGCGAGCAGACGGTCATGCAGCGGACGCAGGTGGAAGGCAGCTTGTCCTACCCAGTCCGCCAGCGTCGAACGATCGAGCTCAATGCCCTGGCGGGCGTAAATCTGCGCCTGCCGGTAGAGCGGCAGGTGATCGGCATATTTGGAGACCAGGACGTGGGCGACGGTGGCCTCGGTCGGCAATCCGCCCTCGATCAGCCTAATCGGGGCCGGCGCCTGCATGACCCCGTCCTCGCAAGCCCGGCAGGCGTATTTGGGACGCCGGGTCACGAGGATCCGGAACTGCGCCGGGACCAGGTCCAGCCGCTCGCTTCTATCCTCGCCGATCCGGTGTAACTCGCCCTCGCAACAGGGACAGGTCTTGCCCTCGATGTCGACGACGACCTCGATCCGCGGCAGGTGCATCGGCAAGGCGCCACGGTTGCCGCGGCGCGTGCGAGCCCGCGCCTCACGGCCTTCAGGCGCGCTCACGTCCTGTGCCGTCTCGTTGTATGCGGCAACCTGCTCGACGTCTTCCAGTCCCAGCAGCATCTGATCTTCAGGCAGCGTCTCTGCCCGCCGGCCAAACCGATGCCGCTGCAATTCCTTGATGATTTGACGCAGCCGCTCGCTCTCGCACCGCTCGGCAAGCAGCATCGCTTTCAGCGTCTCGGGATCGTCAGGCAGGGCGTCGCTCACACCCAATTCAGAGCATATTCGCCGCCATCTGGCCACGCGTCCCACGCTCCTGATTCACTTCGCCGCGGCGCTGCCAACAGCTATCCGGCTTGCGTTGGCGCCGGCGTCTCTCGCGCCTCATGCACAAGCCGCCAGTCGAGCCCCTCCAGCAGTGCCGACAATTGCGCCGCCGATAGGCGCATCACGCCGTCCTCGATCTTCGGCCAGCGGAAGATCCCATCCTCGAGCCTCTTGGCGAACAGGCACAGACCCGTTCCGTCCCAGAACACCAGCTTGATCCGATCCGCGCGCTTGGCCCGGAACACATAGACAGCTCCCGAGAATGGGTCTGCCCGCATGCTCTCGCGCACCAGGGTCGCGAGCCCTTCCATCCCCTTGCGGAAGTCCACCGGTTTGGTCGCCACCATCACCCGGACCGCACCCGACGGGCCGATCACCGGATCGCCTTCAGTGCCTGGACAATCGACGCAATCATCCTCGCATCCGCACCACGACCGGCCCGGATCGTGATGCCGTCGACTTCGATCTCGATGATCCCGGCATCGCAACGGCGAGCCCGGGTATCCGCCTTGGCCTTGCAGCGCACCGCTTTGCGCTCAACAGCGGGCGCCGGCACCGCGGCATCCATCACCGCCGGCACAAACTGTACTTCTTCTATTTCGGAATGACCGCCTGCTCCTTCTCGCAACTGACGTCGCCAGCCAAACAACTGCTGCGGCGACAATCCATGCCGTCGGGCTACCGAACAGACCGAGTCGCCGCTCGCCACGATCTCTGCAACGATCCGCGCCTTGTCCTCATCGCTCCACTTCCGCCGGCGGCCGGCTCCGGTGAAGACCTCAAGCCGCCGCACCGGCTCCGTGATAGCGCTATGCACTGTGTCCATTCTAAGCCTAACGGTCCAACCGAACCGCAGACTCGCAGATCACTCCGTCATCCGGAAGGTGGCCGCTGAACAGCGCTTACGACCTATCTGCCTGCCGCACAGGTGCGGAAGGCTCTCGACGGTTGCGACCGAAAGACGGTGATGGGACGGCGTGACTACGCCATTCTGTTGTTGCTGGCCAAGCTCGGCCTGCGGGCCGACGAGGTCGCGACGCTCACGCTCGATGATATCGACTGGCGCGCCTGCGAGATACTCGTTCGCGCCAAGGGCCGACAGCGTGCACGGATGCCGATACCGCCAGACGTTGGCGCGGCCATCGTTGCATATCTGCGCAGTGGCCGCCCAAAGTCGTCGCGCCGGCGGTTGTTCGTCCGTACGCTCGCGCCACACGTCGGCTTTGCTTCCGGATGTGCGATCACCATGATCGCCAAGGCCGCTCTCGATTGCGTTGGAATCGAAGGTTGCGCACATCGCGGCGCCCATATCTTCCGACACAGTCTCGCTACCGAGCTTCTCCGATCTGGCGCGACCTTGTCGGAGATCGGACAGTTGCTGCGGCACGAGAACCACGACACTACCCGGATTTACGCGAAGGTCGACATCGATGCGCTGAGAACATTGAGCCTGCCCTGGCCGGGAGGCGTGCAATGACCAATCTGCGCGCCGCACTCGATAAGTACCTGAGCATGCGCAAGGGGTTTGGATACAAGTACGAGCACCAGACCCGTCGGCTCGCCGACTTCGTCGCCTTCATGGAGAAGCGCAAGGCCAGGAGCATCACGACGAAGCTGGCCATGGAATGGGCAACGCTGCCGCCTGATCGTCATGCATCCTGGGCGCTGCGATTGAGCGACGTGCGCGGGTTCGCGCGCCATGTCGCCAACTTCGACCCGAGAACGGAGGTGCCGCCCGTCGGCATGCTGCCCGGATGGAAGCGCGCCAAGCCCTATGTTTACAGCGACGCGGAGATCGATGCGTTGCTGACGGCAGCGCTGGCTCTGTCACCAGCGGACGGGCTGCGCCGATGGACCTACCATGCCTTGTTCGGGCTGATCGCGGTGACGGGCATGCGTATATCCGAGGCGATGGGCCTGGAGCGTGATGACGTCGACCTCGACGCCGGCGTGCTGACGGTCCGGCTGACCAAGTTCGGCAAGTCGCGGCTCGTACCATTGCATTTGACGACGAGAACCGCGCTGCGCGACTACGCCCACCGGCGCGATGCGCTGCTCGGATCACGCTGCGGCTCGACCGTTGCCGAACAGGGAGGCCGCTTGCTGCACCAGTACGTTCATCGCATCTTCTGGCGATTGTCCAGAGAGATCGGGCTGCGGCGCCCAGGTGATCGTACCGGGCCACGCGTGCATGACTTCCGTCATCGCTTCGCCATCCGGACGCTGCTCAACTGGTATCGCGAAGGCAAGGACGTCGAGCAACAACTCCCAGTACTATCCACTTACCTCGGCCACGCCTGCGTGCGCGACACTTCCTGGTATCTCTCGGCCTGCCCCGAGTTGATGGAAGAAGCCGCGCGGCGTCTCGATCGGCGATGGGAGGTGACGCCATGAAGCCCGCCTGCAATGTCGCCACGTTGATCGAGCGCTTCTTCACCGAGCGCCTCATGCGCCAGCGCAATGTTAGCGGCAACACGATCGCCTCCTACAGGGACACGTTCCGGCCGCTGTTCATGTTCGCACAGGTGCAGCTGCGGAAGCCCCCATCGGCCCTGACGCTCACCGATTTGGACGCAACGTTCATCGGCGCGTTCCTAACCGATCTCGAGGTAAAGCGCGGCGCCAGCGCGAAGACGCGTAACCTGCGTCGGACCGCCATCCGATCCTTCTTCAAGTTTGTGTCCTTCGAAGAGCCGGCACACGGTTCGCTGATCCAGCGCGTGCTCGCCATACCGAGCAAGCGCCACGATAAGCGACAGGTGCACTTCCCGACGCGCCCCGAGATCGAGGCGGCTCTCGCCGCGCCCGATCGAACGACGTGGCATGGCCGCGATCACACCTTGCGGCTGGTCGCGGCCCAGACGGGCTTACGCCTCTCCGAGCTGACTGGCTTTGACCGGGATGCCGTTCACCTCGGGTCTGGCGCACACGTACGATGCGTCGGTAAAGGGCGGAGGGAGCGGACCACTCCGCTGACCACACCCGCTCGGGGTGCGCCTCCAGGCATGGCTCAAGGAACCATTACGGAAAGGAGCAACAGCGTTGTTCCTTAACGTGCACGGGGGGCGGCTCAGTGCCGACAGCGTCCAATCGCTGCTGGGAAAGCATGTTCGTGCCGCTCACAAGAGTTGCCCTTGTTTGAAGGCCAAGAGCGTGTCACCGCATGTGCTGAGGCACAGCGCTGCGATGGAACTCCTGCAAGCCGGCGTCGACTGCTCCGTGATCGCGCTGTGGCTCGGTCATGAATCGGTCGAGACGACGCAGACGTACCTGCACGCCCACCTCGCCCTCAAGGAAGCTGCCCTGGCGAAGCTTAAGCCGTACGAGCGCGGCAAGTGAACCCGCTTCCAGCCGAACGACCGCCTGCTCGCCTTTCTGGAGGCGCTCTGAACGCCAGACTATGCCGAATGGAGTGTAAGCGTCGTTCTTAGGCCACAGCTTTGAGGTCTTGACGACAATAGGCCCACGGAAGCAGCTGATCGATGTCGCTGTTTGGATGGCCGTTGACGATCCTGGTGAGGGCGTCGGTCAGGTAAGCGAGCGGATCGACGTCGTTCAGCTTACAGGTTTCGACCAGGGAGGCGATGGTGGCCCAGTGCTCGGCGCCGCCGTCGGAGCCTGCGAACAGCGCATTATTCCGGTTCAGCGTGATCGGACGGATCGAGCGCTCGACGACGTTGTTGTCGAGCTCGATGCGGCCGTCATTGATGAAGCGCGTCAGGCCCTCCCAGCGTGAGAGCGCATAGCGAATGGCGTCGGCCAACTTGCCCTTTTGGCTGATCAACGCGAGCTTTGCACGGAGCCATCGCTCGAAGGCTTCCGCCAGCGACCGGATTTTCTGCTGCCGAACGAGACGGCGCTCCTCGGCGCCGCGACCACGGATGTCCCTTTCGATGGCGTAGAACTCGGCGATATGCTTGAGCGCCTCGCTGGCAATGGGCGCGGGACCGGGTGTGGCAAGTTCGTAGAAGTTACGTCGCATGTGCGACCAGCTTGCGTCAGGATAAGTCCTGGAAAGGAGGAAGAATGTGACCTGAAACCTTTCAACGTGATCCAGAGGGTTCGACGCCCTCGCGGCAAAGGCGGAGCCCGCCAGCCGGAAGCGAGTCTTGCATGGGTGACGGCAACGTCATTCGTGAAGCGTAGACAGCGGGTACTGAAGCCCTGTGGCAGCCTCGAAATCATGGTCGTGCTGAAGCCTTCGCCGTGTTGGATCCGGGGGCAGCACTGGGAAAGCCGCTATGGTCAGGCTTACCGGTTCGGCCGGGGTCTCAGAGCAGGGCAAAGGTACGGGATGGGCCACCAGGAAACCTGAGATGTCCCGTTTGTGTCCACATGAATCGGCCGGACAGGAGCACCGGCCTGAACAATGCTCCGGGCCCGATGACCGACTTGCCGAACATCGGGAGCGCAGACGCGGACACGAAACACCAAGACATGTGGAATCCCGAGGTGAAGACATAAGCTGACGGACATGCGCGGCGGGAAGTCGTAGCGGCTTCGTAGTACCGAGGAAGGCGGGGAACTGGGCTCACCGGGACCCGCTGGAGGGAAGGGAGCCGTCACGCGTTAAGACCCATTGACGAGAAACACGGGAGGGAATCCTGAGTCCCGCAAACCTGTCCACGAAACGACAATGGATAGCCGATCTGGCGAGGCAACATCCCGAGCGGGTGCTGACCGCGCTGCATCACCTGATCGACCGTGAATGGATGCTCGAGGCTTATCGTCTGACGCGCAAGGATGGCGCGCCCGGCGTCGACGGCATGATGGCGACGGACTATGAGGCGAACTTGGAGGTCAATCTTGATGATCTCCTGGCGCGCATCAAATCCGGCCGTTACATCGCGCCGCCGGTGCGACGGCACTACATCCCCAAGGCGGATGGCACAGAACGGCCGCTGGGCATTCCGACACTGGAAGACAAGGTGGCGCAGCGGGCGATTCTCCTGCTGCTGGAGCCGATCTACGAGACGGACTTCTTGTCGTGCTCGTACGGGTTCCGATCGGGACGATCGGCCCATGACGCCCTGCACGCTCTGCGTACCGGGTTCATGGAACAAGGGCTGCGCTGGTTGGTGGACGTCGATATCTCGAAATACTTCGACACCATCGACCACGCACACTTGCGCCGATTCCTCGACCAGCGAGTCACGGGCGGTGTCGTCCGGAAGATGATTGATAAATGGCTGAAGGCGGGGGTACTCGAAAAGGGCATCCTGCGCCGCACGACTGGTGGAACGGCCCAAGGCGGCGTGATCTCGCCACTGCTTGCAAACATCTACCTGCGTTATGTGCTGGACGAATGGTTCGAGCAGGTGGCGCGACCGCGGCTCAAGGGGCGGTGCCAACTGGTTCGATACGCTGATGATGCGGTGATTGCCTTTGAGGACCACCTGTCCGGCAAGCGATTGCTGAACGTGTTGGCAAAGCGGCTTGATCGGTATGGGCTTCAACTCCATCCGGCCAAGACTCGCTTCGTAGACTTCCGGTTCAAACGCCCAGGCGGACGTCATCCTGCGACGGCGGGAACCACGTTCAACTTCCTTGGCTTCACCCACGTGTGGGGTCTGTCGAGGCAAGGCAAGAATGTCGTCCGTCAGATAACGGCAAAAGACCGTTACGCACGCGCGCTGGCTTCTGTGATGGAATGGTGTCGGCAAAACCTGCACTGTTCGTTCAGGGAGCAGCACGCCCATCTGTCACGGGTAATCCGGGGGCACTGCGCCTACTACGGCATCTCCGGAAACGGCCGACGCATCAGATGGTACCACCACCAAGTCACGCGGTCATGGAGGAAATGGCTCGCACGGCGTGGCCGCCACAGCAATCTGCCGTGGACGCGCTTCCGGGCCATGCTCGCGCGATACCCACTGCCAACAGCCAAGATCGTCCACCAATATGCCGTCTCGTGAGCGAAGCTTGCGCGTGAAGAACCGGATGCGGGTAATCCGCTCGTCCGGGTCTGTGAGGGGCGGGGATGGCAACACCCCCGCCTACTCGGCAAGCCGCGAGTTGGATATCGCCGCCTTCACTCAGGCGATCGAATCCGGGATAGCCGTCGACCTGCACAACACCTTTGAACTTGGCCAGATGGGAGGCAGGCCGCTCGGCCTTCCGGTCGGGACTGTAGAGATAGACGACAGCCGGTGGATCGGGTCCGTTCCAGGGCCGGTCGTCGCGGGCATAGACCCCGAGCCGGCCGGTCTTGGTGCGGCCCCGGCCTGGATCGAGCACCGGCATCGTCGTTTCATCGGCAAACAGCTTTGGCCGCTGCTTGAGCTTGGCCAACAGACGCTCGTGCAGTGGACGCAGGTGCCAGGCGGCATGGCCGACCCAGTCCGCCAGCGTCGAACGATCCAGCACGATGCCCTGACGGCCGTAGATCTGCGCCTGCCGGTACAGCGGCAGATGATCGGCATATTTGGACACCAGGACCTGGGCGACGGTGGCTTCGGTCGGCAGCCGCGCTAGATAATTATTAAGAATTTTGTCGGCCGTGGCCATGAATTTCCCCACTGATGCCTTTCGTAAGTTCTTCGTCCTTGTTGGTGACGGCCTTGATGTGCGTGCCGTCTATTGCCAGTAACTCCCGTCCAAAGAGATCGAGCCGTCGGACTAGGCTATGAAGTCGCGGAAAAATAATTTGAAAGTACGTCTATCTTCCAATGCCACCCGGCTTTCAGTCGCCGGCTGAGAAACCGCAACGGAAAAGAACCAATGCGTGTTTGAGTCTGGAAGCGCTAGGAAGGCTCCGATCAACTCGTTGTCAGTTGGCTTCCAGGCGTGAGAAGTCCGGCGTCTGGCCGCGTCGATGGAACACAGCTCCAGATCGGGCGAGACGAACTCAGCGGCCTCGACGCGGGTCGTCGCTGGGGAACCCCACTTCATTGAAACTCGCTCCACGTGTCGGTGCACGAAAGCTGAACCGAGGCTACAGCGCCCGCGAGAAGCGGGAGAGGCTATCGACAATCGTAAGCATTGCAAGCTCTTGTCCTGTTGCTCCAACTGGTCTTAGAAAAAGTCCGTCGCCCCAATCTCGTTCAAATCGGGTCGCGGAGAGCGGTTTATTCGCACCTTGGAGGTGATGCGATTGAGTGTTGTTGCGCCGCTGCCGGCTCAACTCGTGGTACACAGGCTCTGCGCGCCGGCTGCGCAATTTGTAAACGGGCGACGGTATCTCAACTACCGCCAGCTGCTCGTGTTACGGCGCGACGGTAAGCCATCGGGGATCCAAGCGGATGCACCGCTTTCGTAGAAGCAAGGACTGATCGTCGTCGCAAGCCCCCAAGGCCGTGGGCGCCCGCCCCCAATCCTGTCGGAAGCTAAGATCGATTTATAGGCCCTGTTTCAGGGACGATAGCTTTGACATCTTTGGAGGCGACGAAGTCGGGAGCTGCCGAACTAGCATCCCCTCCGACATTCGAGAGACCATTATAGCAGAAGAAAAGGATTCGTCGTCCCACAGGAGAGATGTTAGGCGGCGAGGCGTGGATCAATGCGCTGGAAAAGATGAGCATCGTGCCCCTGCGGCCAAGAATTGCCTCAATCCCGAATTTAGCAGCGGCTGAGCTCACCTGAGCTCGGCTAAGGTAATAATCGTTGGTCGGCAATAATCCAGCTATGTGCGAGCCAGGCATCACGAACATCGGGGCGTTGACCAGCGTCACATCGTCCAGGAACAGAGCTATGCTCAAGGCGTTGGGGCTCGGCACGCGGTCCCGGGCGCTCCAAAAAGCTAAATCCTGATGCCAAGCGAAGTCGCCTCCTGCGAAGGGCACCTTTGCACCCAACCTCGACTGATAAAGATAGACGTCTGTTCCGAGCGCCTCGCATGCCGCGCCAGCACATCGGTCGTCTCTCGCAAGACGTGAGAACACGGGCGAATCAAGATGTATGCCATATCGAATGCGCAACGATGTCCCATCGTTCTCGTAGCTGACTCGTTTCGCGTCAGGGCAGGGAACGTCGGCCTCCCTGCAGATTAGCGCCAATTCCTTGTCATCAAACGGACTCTCCAGCACGGCGAAACCGCATTCGTCGTAGCGGACTTTCAGTGATGTCGCGTGTTTCATTTACAGGCACCCTAGTAAGTGGAAATCTAGCAAATGGGAGTGTGGCGAGCAAAGTTTAACCTTATAGAGGGCTGAGATGCACCTACCAGTATTCGGCGAATCCTTTTTTGCCGGCGATCCGGACCCCGCCCGCAAGTATGCGACGCAGTGTTGTCTGCTGCGCCAAGCCGAAGTTAATCGAAAACTTGAGAGTTCGATCCGATTCGCCATGTGCGCGGACGGCGTTTTCAGTGGATCTCGCCTCCCGAAATGGCGCACCGGCGAGAAAAGCGTAAAGCCATGCTTGGCTGGATTACACATAATGTTTCGAGTTAGGGGGCATCATGGTCGATGAGGCCGGCGAAGCTAAGCAAGATTACAATGCCCTATTTGGATGTCATCGGCCGATTTGGTCCATTTGAATGGGCGGGAATCCGTGTCATGATGATTGATGAACTCCATAATGCTGGCGCGCAAAGTCTGGACACTGCGATAGAGGCTTGGCCGAATTGTTATCAGTGATGAGCGAAGAAGCGCTCAACCTAATTGACGTTGGATGAATTGGTCTGCATACAAAGGACGTGCCAGAGCGGCGTCTCTAGTTGGGGGCCGGGGATGGGTGGCATAGTTGTCCACGACAAGATGGACGTCGAGATTGCGCGGACGGCGGAGCGCCTGCATTTGGGACTTCTCATCCCTCAGGACGACGGCGTACTGAGCGGATCCCGACCAGTTGCGCACCTTGGCCCCGAAATCCGGATCCGTCGAGAGCTTAAGTCGCGGTGATGAAGCCCTATCTGTGGCCTTATGGTCAACCGCAGCTAAAGCGATATCGGCACGGCGATTTGCCGGAACACCGCGTCGCCGGGAGGATTAGGCGAAGAGTGAGGCCTGCGTCGGAATCGTTGAGGATTGGCTGCTGGGCGGCTGCGGAAACGAACTTTTACAGGCTGACCGAGCCCAATAATGCGGTCGCCGAGTGGCTGACCAAGGTTAATGACGGGCGGGTGCTGCGCCAGTATGGTCACACACGGCGCGCGATCTTCGAGGAAATTGACGCGCCGAATCTTAGGCCGCTCCCCAGCGGTCGTGGGTTCATCGGAATGGCGCTGATCCGGGGCGGCCTCGACTATCACGTCGACACTGCTACTCAGTGCCCTACCGCTTCGCTCGTGGCGAGATAGAAGCGCGGATCTGTGCACGAACGATTGAAATCTTCCTGGCGAGCGAGCGTGTCGCCACGCACATGCGCGGCAGCGGCAACGGGCGCACGACGAACATGCCTTCAAGCCACCGGCGCTATGGCGAGTAAACGCAAGCAAAGATCCGCAGCAAGCCAAGCCGGATCGGCCCGCTGCCGGATCTACCGAAGAATGACCCGGCGTTCGTCGAACGCGTAGGGGTGGACTGCCCCGGCCCAGTGTCGTGTTGAGAAAGTGAATTTCCAAATCAATTGAGTCGCTATTCAACTACTCCTCAGAAGGGAGGCAGTGGTGGTTCGGGGCTGATTGCGGATCGTGAGTGGATGTTCTCTGAGCCTTTTGTGGACGCAACCGGAAGCAAGCGCGGACGTCCGCCGCAGAACCACCCGCGCATGCTGGATGCCGTGTTTTGGATCACGCGGACCGGCGCACGGTGGACGCACCTTGATCAGTCCTTTGGAAACTAGTCGTCTATTATCGGCAATTTCGTCGCTGGACGGTTTCTGGGGTATGGGACGCGATGTTGGAGGCAATGAATAAAGCTGGGCGATTGCCACGTAGCGTCCAGATGGTCGGTGCCACGATTGGCCAGGCACACCATCAGCCGCCGGAGCAAAAGGGACTCGGCGCCAGGGTTTTTGGCGCTCAAAAGATGGCTTCACGACAAAGAATTATCTCCGCAACAATGCTCAAGGTCTCCCGATCCAGCTAGACATCACGGGCGCGGCGAAGTCTCGGATTACGCGATGTTGTTGAGCAAGCCGGCGCTGTTTTAACAAGCTGAAGAACTCGCGCCGCCTCGCTACACGGTACGACAAAACTGCCTCAGCTACCTCAGCATCATCAACATCGCTGCCGTCTGCCTCTGGACCAAACACTTTGTCAACATGACCTAAGAGGCGGCGATTGATAGCGTCGGCTGTGAGGAAGCTTTCGGTGCGTTGGCCGATGCCTATCTGAGATCAATTTTGCCGAGCCTAACAGGGCATAAGGCGGAAAACGATTGGAAGCGCGTCATTGAATGTCGATGCAGTTCAATCCGGCCTAGCAGCAGGCCGATCCGTCGCGGGTGCCGTAGCGAGCATCCAGGAAGCCCTTGAGAGCCCCAAACGCTATTTCGCCATCGGACTTGTTGACGCCGAGAACGAGAAGCTGCGCGTGGCGCTGCAGACGCTCAAAGAGATGATTTTCGGGAAGCGCTCGGAGCGGCTTGCGGTGATTGTCGCGGCCCAACTGGCGCTCAAGCTGGGCGATCTCGAGACCGACGCCACCACGCTACCTGCGCCGACCAACGACTCTGCGCCCGCGACGAACCCGTCCGACAAGCCGCGCAAGAAGGCGCGCCGCAACATCGGCGCGCTGCCCAAGCACCTGCCGCGTTGCGAGCAGGTGCTGGAGCCGGCGGCGACCGCGTGCCCGTGCTGTCAGGGTCAGCTTCACAAGATCGGCGAGGACGTCAGCGAGGTGTTGGACGTGATCCCGGCGATCCTGCGGGTGCTGCGGACGATCCGTCCCAAATACGCCTGCCGCGGTTGCACCGACGGCGTGGTCCAGACGAAGGTGCTGCCGCGTTTGGTTGAGGGCGGCATGGTATCGACGGCACTCGTGGCTCACGTGGTGGTCTCGAAGTTCGCCTGGTATCTGCCGCTGTACCGCCAAGTGCAGATCCTGGCTGGCCAGGGCATTCAGCTCGACCGCGCGACGCTCGCCGGCTGGGTCAAGCGTGCGGCTTGGTGGCTCAAGAGCCTTTATGAACTTCAGCTGCGGACGATCCAGGCTGCGCCGCGGCTGTTCTGCGACGAGACGCCGATGCCGGTGCTCGATTCCGGGCGACATCGCACCCGTATCTGCCAGTTCTGGGCGCATGCGATGGATGATCGCCCATGGGGCGGCCCATCGCCGCCGGCGGTCGCCTATGTGTTTGCCGATGGCCGCGGCACCGAGGCGATCGCCGGGCAATTGACCGGCTTCTCCGGCATTCTGCAGGTGGATGGCTATGCCGCCTACAAAGCGCTTGCCCGCGGTCATGGCGGCGCGATCCAGCTCGCTTTTTGTCTCGCCCATGCTCGCCGCAAATTCGTCGAGGTGTACAAGACGATGTAGTCGCCGTTCGCTCACGAAGTGATCGAGCGCCTGCACGCGGTCTATGCCATCGAGGCCGAGATCCGCGGTTTGAGCGCCGAACAGCGCTGGCCGCCCGCCGCACCAGGACCGCACCGCTGATGGAGGTGCTGAAGGCGCGACTGACCTCGATGCTCGACCAACTGTTCTCCCAGTCGAAGCTGGCGGAGGCCATCAACTATACGCTCAATCACTGGGACGGACTGACGCTGTTTCTCCGCGACGGCCGCGTCGAGGTCGACAGCAGCACCGTCGAGCGTTCAATGCGCCCGATTGCGATGGGACGGCGGACTCATTGTTCAGCGGCAGCGAGGGCGGCGCTGAGAGCTGGGCAATTCTTGGGTCGCTGGTCAATACGGCAAAGCTCCACGAACTCGATCCGCAGGCCTATCTGGTCGATGTGCTGGAGCGCATCGTCTCCGGTCAGACCAGGAGCCACCAGTTGCACGAACTTCTCCCCTGGAACTGGAAGGCGGCCCGCGAGCTCAGCGCACGGGTGGCTGCATGAGCCGGCGCCGCCGCTCATCATCATCTTCATCATCGATGGCGGCAGCCGCGATGCCGCTCGACGAGCCTGGAGCCTGGGCTGCAGGCTCGCGCCAAGCAGCATCCCGTCGCCACGAGTCTTCCCATGCTCGACGGCTATGTCGACGCTTCAACCACGGCGGCACGCCGGAATTCGCTGCGATTTCGGCCGTCGCGCTGCGCCACAACGACATCAGTAACGTTCTTTCCACCGCGCCACATCGGTTCGCGCCGATCCATCGCCGCAAGCCGGATGGCGACGTTGATGCGCGGCCGTGGTGCCAGGGATTCCATGCCGCCATGCGGCTGAGACTATCGGCCTGGGCCTCGCTGCTCGACATCCGAACATAAACCACGGCTTGCTCCTGCCCATCCTGCGCCGCGATTGTGGCCGGGCCGGTGTCAATGAGTGCGCCCGACTGGATCTGTCCGCTACTCGCCATCGCGCGGACGTTCCCCGATCTCAGGTGGTGTCGGTATGCGGATGACGGGTTGGTACATTGTCGGAGTGATTGCATTGCGTCGACAATCAAGGGCATCCACTGCTTGGACCGCCAAGGCCAGGCCGCGAGACCGAGGAATTCCTGCGTAACGCCCATACCGACATTCCGGACGTCGTCGAGGCCATGCGCCAGTACTGGATGCCGACCCGCTACGCTCGCGCGCGCTGATGCCTGCAGACGTGGGAGCTCATACCGGTTACGGTCGATCTCCCGACCATTTTAGGCGCGGAGGATGTCCGCGCATTCCGGGTTTAGCTAGGTGTTTAGTCCCGGCATTTGGTGGAGCGGATTGACAGAGAATCGTTCGGGTCGAGCAGACCAGGCTTTGCAAATAAACTCATAGGGGGGGAGACCCTTGAGGGTTTTGAGCCTGCGACCGAAGTTGTGGGCAGTGATGAAGTCGGTGAGGTGCTGGCGGAGCTGGTCGTGGTGCTCGTAGTAGAAGCGTTTGACGGTGGCATCCTTGATGGTCCGGTTCATCCTCTCGACTTGGCCGTTGGCCCATGGATGCTTGGACTTAGTCGTCCGGTGCTCGATGTCGTTTCTGGCCCAGGCGAGTTCGAAGGCGTGAGCACGGAATGGCTCACCATTGGCGATTACCCCCTTGATCAGTGGAACGACCGTCCCTCCGGCGCCGGGCGTGGTGAACTGAATGCCATTGTCTGTGAGCACGGTGTGGACCATGTAAGGGACGGCCGAGATCAGCCGCGGCAGGAAGTCTCTTGAGATGGCGGTCGTGGCCTTCTCGTGCAGCAGACTTGCAGGTTCGCGCCGATTGTGAATCGTCTGTCAGTGATGGAACAATAGCGCATCCTTTGATTCGGAGGACAAGGATGCTCCATCAAGGCCTGGGATCAAACATCTAGTGCGTCGGAGGTCTCAAGGCTTGCGCTTAGCCCGACTGTCTGTCCCTTGAGGTTTTTGTAGGACATGAGGCGGGAGCCCGATCCCGGATGGCGGTCGTGCTGAGTGCTGACGAGGTGGCGAGCGCTCTGGAGGCGATTTTCCGAACCTGAAGAGCCGGGTTGTATTGACGACGGTCTAACGGGTATCGGAAGTGATGTTTCTCAAGATCACGGATATCGACAGCCAGGGGATGGTGATCCAGGGCAAGCAGGGTAAAAGGCGGTAGGGATCGTTGCGACATGCTCCCACCCCAGCTTCTGAGGATCCTGCATGCCTATTGGCGGTTGACCCGACCAACGCTCTGGCTGTTTCCAGCTCGCGATGGCGCGGCGCTGCTTGAGCCTATCGCGCTGCACGTCGACGCCTGCCGTTCAGCTGCGACCGATCTTCTGGATAACGACGCCGATGTCCGCGTCCTCCAGGTATTGCTTGGTACGCCGGCCTGTCGAGCGCGGTCGCGCTACGTTCAGGTCGTCACCAAAACGATCAGCCAGCACCCGAGTCCGCATGATCGCCCGCGACCGGAGATCGTTCCGCCCAGGTGATTCGGCACGTCATGGGGGCGCTCTTGGAAGGGAGTGGATGTATTCCGCCGCCGGGGCGAAGCCCTTCGACCGGCGCATGTCGGTCACGTCAAGCGCGCCGAAAGGCACGTGAAGGGCGCCATCACGGCACGCCGGACGGCGGTGCTCGGTGGCCATGTCGAGCGGAGCGACGACTGCGGTGCTACGCGCATCGGCTGCAACTCCTGTCGCAATCGACATCGACCGAGTGCCAGGACTCGGCGCGTGCGCAGTGGCTCGCCGAGCGACAAGCCGAGCTCGTTCCCGTGTCGTACTTCCACGTCGTCTTCACCTTGCCTCCGGAGAGATTGCGTCTTCCGTCCCTGCATCCGAAGTCGAATGCATCCCAATGCCAGTGCGACACCGTCTTATTAGACCGGCGCGACGACTATTTTCCAATCTTGACCTCGCGCCGATTTCGATCTGATGAACCCACCAGGAGAGATAGGTGCGATCGCAGTGGGAAGATGTAACACTGGCCGCCAACCAACAGGAGATGAGATAAGACAGGAGATGAGATAAAGCTGATGACATGAGGTAAAATGGTGATGGAACGAAAATGTTGATGCGATGTTTGGCACCGGACCCACCTTGGGCAACTGCTCTCATTCCACGTGATCGCATTTCTATTCTGAGCAGATAGCTTTTGGGTCAATCATCCGAGCGACATTCAGTAAGACGCTCAAGATATCGATAATCGATTGGACCGATCGGTCAAATGCCATGAGTGGACTTGGATGTGGCAGCTGAACAGCCTTGCTTGGCGAAAGAATATAGCAACATGGAGAATGCGACTATGAGTGAAATGGTCATGAGCGACAATGTCATTCCGCGTGCCGATGTTGTCAAACTGACGGCGCGCGTTGGTGCTGAAATCGGGGGCATCAAATTGTCGGGTGACTTGCCGGAAAAGACTATCACCGCAATCAACGGCCTTCTGCTTGAGCACAAGGTCATCTTCTTCCGCGATCAGGGCCACCTAGACGACGCGGAGCAGGAGCGCTTTGCTCGTCGCTTTGGAGCACTACATCCGGAGTTGCTTTCTACCAAGGGAACGATGTGGACCCTTGACCTTGACTCCGCACGCAGAATCTTCCGCGCTGACTTCTGGCACATCGATTGGTCCTGCTTGGATGCCTATCCCAAAATTTCGGTGCTGCGAGGAGTAGTGATCCCACCGGTCGGCGGCGACACGGTGTGGTCGAACACTGCGGCCGCATATCTCGACTTGCCGTTGCCGCTGCAACGGCTTGCCGACCACCTCTGGGCCGTTCACAGCTGCGTAGTAGTTGCTCGCCCTACCGAAGCCGATAGTAATCGTAATGACGAAGCTCGTACTATAGCGAGATTCGAGACTGAGCATCCCCTCGTGCGTGTTCATCCGAAGACCGGCGAGCGCACAATGGTGCTAGGCGCTTATGCGAAACGTTTTGTTGATGTCCCTGAACATGATGGCCGGCGACTGTTTGATCTATTTGAGTCTCATATCACTAAACCGGAAAACACGGTGCGCTGGAACTGGAGGCAGGGTGACGTTGCCATATGGGACAACCGCGCCACGATGCATTATGCAGCTGATGATTACGGCGAGGAGCGCCGCGTCGTCCGCCGCGCGGTGATCGAGGGTGAGGTGCCCGTCAGCATCGATGGTCGGTGCAGCCTAGCGCGTATCAAGGAGATTAAGAAACTGGCTGCGAGTGCCGTCTAGGAGCAGTCCCGGGATTTTCCGGAGCGGGTTGTGTTTGAAACGCTCTGGCTGGGAAGTCCAGCATTTGCAGATATATTCGTAGGGGTGTGAGGCAACTCAGGGTCGTCAACTGCCGAGCGTAGGTGTAGGCCATGATGAAGTCGGCCAGGGGAGCTTCGAGCTGATGTGTCGATCGTAGTGGTAGCATTGCGGGATCGCTTTCTTGATTGTGCGGTTTGTGCGCTCGACCTCACCGTGGGTCCAGGGATGCTTGTCTCTGTCAGTCGATGTTCGATTGTGTGTTCCTGACGTCGCACGTTGAACACATGCGTCACGTATCTCGTCTCGTCATGTTCCCACCACAGTGTCTGAGGATTCTGCGCGCCTATTGGCGGTTGACCCGACCAACGCGCTGGCTGTTTCTTGCTGGGGATGGCGGGGCCGCTTGAACCCACCAGCTACTGCCGCCTACTGCTCAGCTCGCTCTGCAGCCAGCCTAAGCAAGCACGCGACGGTGGATAACGCTGTGGCACAGTTTTGCGACCCAACTTCTGGATAACGACGCCGATCAACCCGAGCGCAAAGACCGTGCCCGAGGGCTTCAAGACCGAGGCGTGCTGGCCAACGGAACCTATAATAACAACGACTTACGCTAGACCATCGCTAAGCGGCTAGGAGACCCCGTCTGGCGGAGTTGGTGAGCGATCGGCCGTAAGCGGCAAGCTGGGGCCGTCAGGCGGTGTGGTTCCATGGCATAAGCGCGTCGAGTTCGCTGCTCGGCCAACCGTTGGCGATACGCTGAAGTGTTACGGCGAGCCAGGCGAACGGATCGACGTTGTTCATCGTCGCCGTCTGCAGCAGTGTCGCGATGGTCGCCCAAGTTCGTCCCCCGCCGTCCGAGCCGGGGCCATAATGCCGGGTTTCTGACATTCGAAGCAGTGATCGCCTATCCATACCACCCGCTGACTGGCCGAACGGTCGTGGTGACCGGCGATCATGAGCACGACGGTGTTCATTATTTCTTGATTCGGCAACCGCAGGGCGGCTCCTTCCAGGTGCCGGGCTGGATGTTTGATCCGGCGGCATGTTCGACGGAGATTGTAGCGGTTCCGCGCCTTCCCGTCAGCCAACTTCTCGAACTTCGTAGTCTGATTGATCAGACCGTAGCCTGTCGTCCGGAGGAAGTAAGCCCCGGAGGATTCGGCGATGAGAAGGCGGTGTCGTACGCAAATGGATCTGTTCCTTCCCCTAACCCGGCGACATGAGAGGCGCCGAACGCCAAAGGGCGCTGGCGCTTCTGCGAGCATTGCTGACGGAAGCGGCGACGAAGCCGGCCAACGAACCTCAGGCCAGCAGCAAAAAGGAAGCCGGCAATGAGTAAGGTCACGCCTGCACACCTGGCTCGCGCCGCTTTCGTGTAGGTCCGCCGATCGACAGTGTATCAGGTCGTCAACAATCTTGAGAGCCAGCGACGCCAGTATGGCTTGGTCGAACGCGCGCGGCAGCTCGGCCGGGAGGACGTCCAGCTTGTCGATTATGATCTCGGCCGATCCGGTGGCGGAACGGTCCGACCGGGCTTCGAGAAGCTGCTGGCCGCAATTTGAAGAGCGGCTTGGCGCCGTGGTATCGCTCGAGGCATCACGCCTTGCCCGGAACGGCCGGGATTGGCACACTTTGCTGGAGTTCTGCGGCCTGGTCGGCACACTGATTGTCGATGAGGAAGCCATCTATGATCCACGCTCACCCAATGACCGGCTATTGCTTGGTATGAAGGGCACCATGAGTGAGATGGAGTTGTCGATCTTCCGGCAACGGTCCCTTGAAGCCATGCGCCAAAAGGCGCGACGAGGCGAACTCCATTTGACCGTCGCCGTCGGCTACGTGAAGACGGATGACAGCCGTATCGAGAAGGATCCTGATCGGCGCGTCCAGGATCGGCATCTTGCTCGTCTTCCGCAAATTCGCTGAGCTCCAGTCAATCCGGCAGGTGCTGCTTTGGCTCAGGCAGGAGAACGTTCTCGTTCCAGCGATCGTGCAAGGTCGCGGCAAACGCCCGGTCGAATGGAAGGCACCCGTTTATCACACGCTATACCACATGCTGACGAATCCGGTTTACGCCGGCTCTTACGCCTACGGTCGACGGGGGACACGTGTGACGATCAAGGATGGCCGCAAGCGGATCATGCGCGACACGCTCCGGCGCAATTGGAAGGATTGGGAGGTTTTGATCCACGACCATCATGAGGGCTACATTGCCTGGACTGAGTTCGAGATGAATCAACACCTGATCGCCGACAACGCCAATGGGAAGAGCTATATGGGGCGCGGCTCTATAAGACGTGGCGAAGCCTTGCTGCCGGGATTGTTCCGTTGCGCGCGCTGTGGCCGACGCCTGCACATCCACTACACTGCCAAAGGCGGTACCACACAGCGATACGCCTGTCGCGGAGCGTTCGGCACCAAAGCGGCCGACAACTGTATCGGCTTCGGCGGCATGCGGGTCGATCGCGTCATCGCCCAGGAGGTGCTGGATCGACTGCAGCCCCTTGGGATTGAAGCGGCGCTGGCCGCGATGGAAGCCCAGAGCGTGCATCATTGCGACAAGCGCCGGCATATTGAGAACGCAATCCAGCATGCTCAATACGAAGCCGTCCGAGCACGGCGGCAATACGACGCCGTCGATCCTGATAATCGGCTGGTTGCCAGTGAGTTGGAGCGGCGCTGGAACGAAAGGCTGGTTCAACTGCGCGACGTGGAGGCGCAGCTTGAGACCCTCAAACAGAGGCAGCATGCTCCGGCGCTTTCCGCCGCGGATCGCGCGAGGCTAATGACTCTCGGCAAGGATTTGACCAAGGCGTGGAACCGTCCTGGGGCATTCATCGAGACACGCAAGAAGATCATCAGGCTGCTTGTCAAAGAGATCATCGTCGATGTCGTGGGCGATACATTGGCGCTCATCATCCACTGGCAAGGCGGCGATCATACCCAGTTGACGGTCAAAAAAGAATAAGATCGGACAGACCCGCTGGACGGTAGAAGCCGATGTCCTCGATCTTGTTCGAGCATTGGCGAGGCAATTATCGGACACGGCAATCGCTGCGATCCTCAATCGGTCTGGCAAGCTGACTGCACATGGTGCGAGTTGGACACGATCCAGCGTCTGCAGTCTCCGGAACACCAACGGCATTCCTGTCTACCGCGAAGGTGAACGAGCCGAGCGCGCCGAAGTGACATTGGATGAAGCCGCCGACCTTCTGAAGGTAAGTCGCACGACAGCCTTTCGGATGGTCCGCAGTGGCACCCTTCCGGCCCGGCAACTGTGCGGCGGCGCGCCCTGGATTATCCAGCTCGCTGACCTGCAGCGGGACGCTGTGTGTCGCGAAGCCGATGCCAGACGATCACGTCGCCCGATATCTCGAGATCCGCAGCAAAATCTCCTTCCTTTGTAAGGGCATCACCAGATGAGCAGTATGTCGCGCCAACGTCGCTGCCGGCGAAGAGGCTATTCTTTCTCGTGATTGTTTGTGGCCGGATGGCGCGTTCGACGATGTTGGAGTCGAGCTCGATACGTCCATCGGTCAGGAAGCGTTCGAAGATGGCACGGCGCGAGACGGCATAGCGGATCGCCTCGGCCAATTTTGATTTGCCGAAGATCCGCCGCAAGGTCTGCTGCCAGAGATCGAAGAGATCTGCGACGATCGCCGCGGAGGTTTGCTGGCGCGCGGCAACGCGAGCGTCGGGGCTTTGACCGCGCACGGTTTTCTCGACCTGCGAGAGCCTTGCCATCCGCTCGACCGTCGCCGTTGCCACTTCTGAGCTCCCCGCAACATGCAGCTCGTAGAACTTGCGTCTGCAGTGTGACCAGCTTGCGTCAGGATAAGTCCTGGAAAGGAGGAAGAATGTGACCTGAAACCTTTCAACGTGACCCAGAGGGTTCGACGCCCTCGCGGCAAAGGCGGAGCCCGCCAGCCGGAAGCGAGTCTTGCATGGGTGACGGCAACGTCATTCGTGAAGCGTAGACAGCGGGTACTGAAGCCCTGTGGCAGCCTCGAAATCATGGTCGTGCTGAAGCCTTCGCCGTGTTGGATCCGGGGGCAGCACTGGGAAAGCCGCTATGGTCAGGCTTACCGGTTCGGCCGGGGTCTCAGAGCAGGGCAAAGGTACGGGATGGGCCACCAGGAAACCTGAGAGGTCCCGTTTGTGCCCACATGGAAAGCCGGCACGGAGCACCGGCCACAACAACGCTCCAGGCCTGATGACCGACTTGGCGAGCATCGGGAGCGCGCACGCGAACACGAAACACCAAGACATGTGGAATCCCGAGGTGAAGACATAAGCCGACGGACGCGCGCGGCGGGAAGTCGTAGCGGCTTCGTAGTACCGAGGAAGGCGGGGAACTGGGCTCACCGGGACCCACTGGAGGGAAGGGAGCCGCCACGCGTTAAGACCCATTGACGAGAAACACGGGAGGGAACGCTGAGTCCCACGAACCTGTCCACGAAACGACAATGGATAGCCGATCTGGCGAGGAAGAATCCCAAGCGGGTGCTGACCTCGCTGCATCACCTGATCGACCGTGAATGGATGCTCGAGGCCTATCGCCTGACGCGCAAGGATGGCGCGCCCGGCATCGACGGCATGATGGCGACGGACTATGAAACGAACCTGGAGGCCAATCTCGATGATCTCCTGGCGCGCATCAAATCCGGCCGTTACATCGCGCCGCCGGTGCGACGGCACTACATCCCCAAGGCGGATGGCACCGAACGGCCACTCGGCATTCCGACACTGGAAGACAAGGTGGCACAGCGGGCGATTCTCCTGCTGCTAGAGCCGATCTACGAGACCGACTTCTTGTCGTGCTCGTATGGCTTTCGACCGGGACGATCGGCCCATGATGCCCTACACGCCCTGCGTAATGGGTTCATGGAGCAAGGGCTGCGCTGGGTGGTGGACGTCGATATCTCGAAATACTTGGACGTGGCTTCATAATACCCCCTGGTTCATGCGGTTTGGTCAAAAAGGCTGGATTGAGGGGCTAAAACCTTGATGCGGAGTCCTTTTTGCTTCCCGCGCACAACGTGCACGGCTTCGAGTTCGCCGCGCTTGACACGCTGCAATACGGTTTGGCGCGACACCCCGAGCGCCCGCATGGCCTCGCGCATCGGCAGAAAGTCGTCGGACGTTTTGCCGTTGAAGCGGGCCTCGAGTTCGTCGGTCAGCCGAATGCGCCAGGGAGCGCAAGGCGTGAGCTGCTCGCCGGCGATGATGCCGTCATTGAGTAAACGGTGGATCGTCGAGGGAGCGACACCAAGCGCGACGGCGGCTTGCTTGATGGTCAGAAGATCGCCGGCGGCTTGCGGCTTGTCTGGGAAGCTCGGGATCTTCCAATGCCGGCGTAAATTACCGACGCGGTTGCGGTCGAAGCGGTGGCCGTAGGCCGTTGTGCGGCCCTGCCGGTTGAGGATGCCGGCGATCACGGCATCGGGATAATGCATTGCCAGTCGTCGCAGGAGTGCAACTGTATCTTCGTCGGTGCGGATCGTCGCTGGCCGCGATCGGGGCAGGGCGAGATCGATCTCGGTCAGCGCGCCGCCCTTCCAACGCAGCGTCAAATGGGCGACAAAGGCATTGCGTTCGACTTTGATGATGACCTCGTCGAGGAGCGTCCGCAGCAACTCTTTGCGGTCGCGCGGCGTCGTCGTGCTTGCGTTCCAGACGGAGACGAGATCGGGGCCCAGTGTGAGCAGGCGGTCACGCTCTCTGTTGGGTGATCGTATGGGGGCGAGCGGCCTCGCGACGCGCAAGGTCGGACTTTGCGGCCTCCAGCGCCTTCAAGGATGCTTCCCACTCTCGCTCGAGACCGCGCGCGACGAGGCGGTTGTCGGGATCGACGGCGCGATAGCGGCGTTCTGCGCGCTGGGCTTCGTAGCTGGCGCGTTCCACGGCAAGTCGCCATTGTTTGAGCGCCGCCTCGCGATCCGCTTCAAGCCGTTCCGCGGCGGTGAGTGTCGCGGTGAGCGTTGCGGGTTCTAAGGCGGCGATGAACGCCTGGGTTACGGCGCCGTCGATTTGAACGCCGCCGATATGGAGGCAATAGACGCCTCGGTTCTCCACCAGCACTTTGCCAGCACAGTGATAGCCCGGCGAAGAATTGCGTCCGCGATAGTGGGTATGCAGGCGGCGGCCGCAATGGCCGCAGCTGGCAAGACCTTGCAGGAGGGCGCCGCCCTCTCTCACGGCGCCGCCGCCCTTGTGCGGCTGAGGTCGCGTGTTCGCGGCAAGACGTTGCTGATTTGCTTCATAGGTCTGCCAATCGATGAAGCCTGGATGATGCTCGGGGATGAGGACCTGCCATTGGGAACGCGGCAAGAATCGAATCCGCTTCTTGCGCGCGCCAGTGACATCGAGAATCGTCTCTTGGCGCGTTTTGCCATAGACATAGGCGCCGGCATAGACGGGATTGGTCAAGACCTGGTGGATGGCGGTGTAGCTTGCCTCGACCCAGCGGATCTCGGCACGGGCGTGCAGCTGCAGCGGGAACGTGAGCCCCTCGGAACGAAACCAGAGCCAAACGCGACGCGCCGATCCCATCTCGGCAAAGCGCGCAAAAACATTGCGAATGGCGGCAACGACAGCCTCATCGGGATGGAAGCGAACCTCGCCATCAGCGTCGCCCCAGACGAAGCCGACCGGCAGACCGCGGCGCAGTTCGCCGGGCGCCGCCTTGTTGCGGATTCCGCCGTTGAGGCGAGCCCGCAGCACGTGCAGTTCGGCCTCGCTCATTGTGCCTTTGAGCCCCAGCAAAAGGCGATCATTGAACACGGCCGGATGATAAATGCCATCGGCATCGCCGATCAGCGTGTCGGTAAATCCGGCCAGATCAATCAGGCGATACCATTCGGCGTTACTGCGCGCCAGCCGCGAGACTTCGAGACCGAGCATCAGACCGACGCGCGCGAGCGCCACTTCCGCGGTGAGGCGGGCAAAGCCCGAACGCGCCACCGCGCCCGAACCGGAGAGGCCAAGCTCCTCGTCGATAACGGTGATGCGGTCATCGGGCCAGCCGAGGTCGCGCGCCTTGCCGACAAGCGCATATTGCCGCTCGGTCGATTCGCGGTTGCGCTCAACCTGTGCGGCGCTGGATTGGCGCAAATACACGACGGCCTGTCGAGACAGATGACTTGACGTAATCTTGGCGCGCTCATTCATCGCTTGCCTCCTTCGACGGGCCGTTCTGAAGCAGGCGTGAGATGAGACGCGCCAGAATCTCGATTGCCGCCATGCGGGCGGCTTCGTCGATTTGCTCCCAGGCGACTGGCGCGCTTGGTGGAACAGCGGGCTGATCGAAAAACTCCAGGTTCAATTGCATGGCGGCTCTCCTTGCACGGCGCCGACTCGGCACCCCGGATGCAAAGAGCGTCGACGAGCTTGCGCAAGTGGAGCAAATCACCGAGCCTGCCGACATCGTGGACAACGTCATCGGCATCGATCGGCGGCGTGCCTCCAAACGGCTCAACCTTCCAATCGGTTCAGCTCGCCGGAACCAACGACCGACTGCCATCCGGCAGAACTGTGAGGAGATAGTGGATGCCGCGCCGCCGAATGGCGTCGATCACGGCCAACGCCTGACCTTCAAAGGCGTGACGCGTGCGGGTGATCGTCACCGAAGCCGGAATATCATGGCGATGGGCAGTCTGTGGCCGCTTCCTTCGACACCATCGACCACGCACACTTGCGCCGATTCCTCGACCAGCGAGTCACGGACGGTGTCGTCCGGAAGATGATTGATAAATGGCTGAAGGCGGGGGTACTCGAAAAGGGCATCCTGCGCCGCACGACTGGTGGAACGGCCCAAGGCGGCGTGATCTCGCCACTGCTTGCAAACATCTACCTGCGTTATGTGCTGGACGAATGGTTCGAGCAGGTGGCGCGACCGCGGCTCAAGGGGCGGTGCCAACTGGTTCGATACGCTGATGATGCGGTGATTGCCTTTGAGGACCACCTGTCCGGCAAGCGATTGCTGAACGTGTTGGCAAAGCGGCTTGATCGGTATGGGCTTCAACTCCATCCGGCCAAGACTCGCTTCGTAGACTTCCGGTTCAAACGCCCAGGCGGACGTCATCCTGCGACGGCGGGAACCACGTTCAACTTCCTTGGCTTCACCCACGTGTGGGGTCTGTCGAGGCAAGGCAAGAATGTCGTCCGTCAGATAACGGCAAAAGACCGTTACGCACGCGCGCTGGCTTCTGTGATGGAATGGTGTCGGCAAAACCTGCACTGTTCGTTCAGGGAGCAGCACGCCCATCTGTCACGGGTAATCCGGGGGCACTGCGCCTACTACGGCATCTCCGGAAACGGCCGACGCATCAGATGGTACCACCACCAAGTCACGCGGTCATGGAGGAAATGGCTCGCACGGCGTGGCCGCCACAGCAATCTGCCGTGGACGCGCTTCCGGGCCATGCTCGCGCGATACCCACTGCCAACAGCCAAGATCGTCCACCAATATGCCGTCTCGTGAGCGAAGCTTGCGCGTGAAGAACCGGATGCGGGTAATCCGCTCGTCCGGGCCTGTGAGGGGCGGGGATGGCAACACCCCCGCCTACTCGGCAGCCAGCCAATGTGATGTCATCATTGCCGCGATCGGATCGCGCGAGCTTGTTATAGGCGGCATAACCACCCACCTGCAGGATGCCGCGATAACCATTGAGGTGCCGGACCGCGCATTCGCCGGCGCGGCTGTCTTCGAAGCGATAAGCCACCATCGGCGGACCGTTGCGGCCAAAGGTTCGGTCATCTCGAGCATAGGCCCATAAGTAGGCCGTCTTGGTCGATCCGGAGCCCAGAGCGAGCGTCGGCAAAGTGGTTTCGTCGGCAAAGACCCGTTCGGCCTTCTTGACCTCGCTGAAGATGTAGTCGGCCACGATCTCCAGCTCGAAGCCGAGCTTGCCCATCCATTGCGCCATCAACTGGCGGTCGAGCTCGACCTTGTCGCGGGCGTAGATGGCCTCCTGCCGATAGAGCGGCTGGCCATCGGCATATTTGGAGACGGCGATCTGGGCCAGAAGCGCTTCCGTCGGAATGCCTCCTTCAACGATATGGGCCGGAGCCGGCGCCTGGATTACGCCGTCCGCGTTCTTGAAGGCATACTTGGGACGGCGCGTGACGATCACACGGAACTTTGCTGGCACCACATCCAGGCGCTCAGACACGTCCTCGCCGATCAGCACCTTCTGCTTGCCGGCATGCTCAGCAAGGTCTTCCGGCTCAATGACGGTTTCGATCCGTTCCAGATGGGGCGCAAAGCCCTTGCGCCGACGCGGTGCACGCTTGCCATCCGCTTGCTCACGGCCCTTGCTGACCTGGGCCTTGATTGCAGCGATGCCGGTCTCGATCTCCTCGAAGACAAAGGCCTGCTGTTCATCGTCACCGTTCGCAGAGCCGAGCTTTTCCGATCGTCGGCCGAACCGGGCGCGGTCGAAGGCCTTCAGGATCTGCGTCAGCCGCTCGATGCGCGCATCGGCGTCGGCGTTGCGCACCCTGAGATCGGTGACTTCGCTCTCCAGAGCATCGGCGCGGGCCGCCTTCTCAGCCATGGCAAGCACCATGGCTTTCAACATCTCTACGTCATTCGGGAGGTTGAGATCGGGCGGCGTCATTGGCCCGACCAGAGCACATTTTGCCCCGTTTCTCTTGCCCTTTCAGCTCACTGATTCACTTCGCCGCAGCTCTTTTACCCAACAATCTCCGGCGGCTTGACCGCCACGGTCCGGACCCGCTTCCAGTCCATCCCATCCACCAGTGCCATCAACTGCGCGGGGTTAAGCTGCACCCGATGATGCCCGATCCGCGGCCAGCAGAACTTCGCCTTTTCAAGACGCTTTAAATAGAGGCACACGCCGGACCCATCCCACCATACGATCTTTATTCTATCGGCTCTTTTGGCCCGGAAGACATAAAGCGCACCGTCGAACGGTTAAGGTGCTGACGGACTATTGGCCCGCTGTGCGACCCACCGGGGATGGATGTTTCCCGGCGCCGTTACTGGAGAACCGATATCGACAAGCGCCGTGGATGCCACCTGCCGCAAGGCACATCGGGTGTCGAAACTCTCCAAGCCGGTGACGCTGCATTCGCTGCGGCATGCATTTGCGGTGCACCTGCTCGAAGCCGGAACCGATCTCCGCACCATCCAGCTCATGCTCGGCCATCGCAGCCTGTCAACGACCGCTCAGTATCTTCGGATCGCCACCAACAAGGTTTGCGCAGCGACGAGCCCGCTTGAACTGCTGCCGCGTCCGATCCTCAAGGCTTCCTCGCCGCCAACGCCCGAACATTTCTGACGGCCAGCCTCATGGGCCGCTCAGGTCCGGAGGTCGCGGATATATTCCGTCGCTACGGTGCTGCCTGGCGAGAGCAGCACTGGGCCTCGCTATCGACCGAACGACGCGCAGCGATGACTGCCATCGAGCGCTGCCGAACGTCGGCGCTCGGAGGGCACGTCGAACAGTGCGACCGCTGTGGTGAACGACGGATCGCGTACAACAGCTGCCGTTCCCGCAGTTGCCCCAAGTGCCAGTGGCTCGCCCGAGCGGAATGGATCGAGGCTCGGCGGGAAGAGCTTCTCGATACGCAGTACTTCCATGTCGTCTTCACCGTTCCCGACGAGATCGCCGCGATTGCCTTCCAGAATGCCAGCACGGTCTACAAGATCCTGTTCCACGCAGCCGCCGAGACTTTACGCACCATTGCTGCCGATCGGCGACATCTCGGCGCGGAGATCGGGTTTTTCGCGGTGCTTCACACATGGGGTCAGAATCTCAACCATCATCCCCATCTCCACTGCGTCGTGCCCGGCGGCGGGCTGTCGCCTGACGGCAGCCGCTGGATCGCGTGTCGTCCCGGTTTCTTCCTACCAGTCGCCGTGCTCTCCCGACTCTTCCGGCGATTGTTTCTCGAAGGCCTGCAAAGGGCCTTCGATGCCGGTGAGTTGCGATTCTTTTCGTCATTGGAACGGCTGCACGATCCCGTCGCATTCCGGCGCTATCTGAATCCCGCCCGCCAGGTCAACTGGGTGGTCTATGCCAAGCCACCTTCGCGGGCGCTGAGCAGGTTCTGGAATATGTCGGACGCTACACACACCGGGTGGCAATCACCAACAACCGGATCGTCGATATCGAGGATGGCAAGGTACGCTTCCGGTGGAAGGACTATCGCAACGAGAACCGGCAAAAGGTGATGACGCTCGACGCCGGGGAGTTCATCCGACGTTTCCTCGTCCATGTCTTACCCGAGGGATTTCAGCGCATCCGCTACTACGGTTTCATGGGCAACCGCTACCGCAAGCAAAAGCTCGCCCGCTGCCGCGAACTGCTCGGAATGCAGCAGTCCGATACGCCGCTAAAACCGAGGGAAGGGGCGCGATTATCGTGACAAGGTCGAGGAGCTGACCGGAGTTTCCCTGCGAGAATGTCCCTTTTGCCGTCAAGGGCAGATGGTGTGCATCGAGGTGCTCGCGCCCGTTGCGTCACAAGACCCACCTCTTATGGACACTTCATGACGGTCGGGCTTTTCAACTCATTGATCATCGTGCTTTCCGTCTGCCAAGGCAGACAGCAGGCGTCCTATTGTCACGCCTCCGACATCGAGCCCTCCAGGCGCTGGCGTCGCCGGTCCTTTCGTCCGGGAGACCATATCTCGATTAGAATGTTTCGCCACCAAGACCGCATCCAGCATGTCTCCGAAGCCGCGGCGACGGCGCTGTCCACCGGGAAGCAGCTTCCAATGTCCATAGCGGCAGCTGCGCGCTAGGCGGCTTCGTCCAACACGTTTTTAGATTACCGGCGCACTCGCAGCTGCGCACTTTGAAGTTTCGGTACCGCGCCGCCAATCTAAAAACGCTCTCTATTATGTGTCGGACGAGATTATGTGGCGGAGGCGCCCTAACGCCAGCCAGGTCCGGCCTCCCAGGGTTCCTCCGCCACATAATAATCAGATGCTGGCCAGCAGCTGCAGGATGGTGTCGTTCGGCCGGAAGCGCGCGCTGCGGTCGCCTGAGACGCCCGCCTTCTCGAGTCAAGGCCTCGTACCCTGCTCAGATAGTCAAAAAAGGAGCGCAAAAGCGGAGCGTCCGGATCATCGACTACAATGGGCGTCGAAGCAATGAACCGTTCGGGCGCCACCCGTCGCGCGTGTTGGAGCGCAGACACTGCCGCAATCCGCGGTGAGTCCGTGGTGAATGTGCATAGATAGCTATCGACGATAGCTTCGCCGATCGGCCGAGAACCGCAATGTGCTGCAGCAAAACGGCCGAACCGCGCGATCCGGCTCAGATAAAGCTTAGCGGATGCTTGCTTGCAACCGAGCGAGAAAAAGTGCCCCGCGATGCGATCCATCTCGGCGCCGAGCGCCCCGTCACGAAGGCGCTTAAGCACCCCGCGGTACGAAAAATAGAACTCGAGCATTGTGCCCCTCCGGCGTTACGGCGCAGGGGGATCCCGCGTCCGCACGAGGGGCACAAAATTATGTGGCGGAGGAATCCAGCCGTGGCCGGCCCTGGCTGGCGTTAGGGCGCCTCCGCCACATAATCTCGTCCGACACATAAATACGGGTTCGCGCGCAGTGCTTCGCTCACCAGCGCTGACAGCGTGTGCACCGACTTCCGAAAGTCGACCGGCTGGGCCGCCAGCACCACTTTGAGGTCTGACCGTAGCGCAATCACCCGATCCCTCGAAGCGCCGCCAGCACCGTCGCAAGCGTCGCCAGCTCCACGCCCGGCTCGACCCGGATGCGCGCCCCGTTCATCTCGATCTCGACCACTGCACAGACCTTGGCCGGCGACGCGGCAATCTCCAAGGGCTTCATCTGTACCGGCGAAATACACTCGGACTCGCCAGCTCTCCCGCCATCGCTCTCGGCACCAATTTGGATCGGCACGAAGTTCTGGGCTTGGCCGGCTACCGCCCCCGCAACCTGGCGTCGCCACACCGTGAGCAGTCCGCGCGAAACGCCGTTGCGCCGCGCCACCTCGGAGATGTTCGCACCCTCCTCAAAGCTCTCCGCCGCGATCCGGGTCTTCTCCTCCCTCGTCCACCGGCGCCGCCGGCGTTCCCCAGTGATCACCTCGATGCGACGATAAGAGTCACCTTCCTGCCTGGCATCAAGCATGGCATTTGCCATCGCGTCACCTCCACCCTTCACCTCATGCCAGGCTATATCCCAAGCGAACCGTGCGATGACGAGGTGGAGGCCTCATGCCGGTTACAATCTATCTCTGAGGTCGTGCACGAACTTCGTGACGTCATAGGCCTTGTCGGCCCCTAGTGTGATCCGTTTCGTGCACCCGCGCGCATCGATCATGGCAAGCGCGACCTCCCGTTCGGCGCTGCCCGTCGCTTGGCGGACCCCGCCCAAAACCGCTAAATCATTGCGGTTCGCGCCCGACGCACGGGGCATGCTTGCGGCAACGCGAAAATTGAATCGGGGCGTACCGCGTGCTGCTGTTCGAAAACGAACGCGCCCGATGTCTGGAAACACCAAGCTGTGTGCGAACGTGACAATCGGCGGCAAAACCGCGAGCGATTTCTCTAGTTAATACTTGGCCCAAATCGTGCACCGCGCTACGGGATGAAGGCGACAATGGCCATCATGTCTAGCCCATCACCTTTTTATCATCAAACCGAGGAGGACAGTGCGCATGTCTAAATCTCAACAGTTGCTCATGGAAGCACTATATGGTCGCAACATATGGGAGGGGTTCATACCGCTTAGGACGACCGACGACGTAGAAGGATGGAACGGAGATCATCCCTCTTTGCAGCGCTTGGCTCGTTCCAACGGCGAAAAGACTGCCATTGATGTTGGAGTTTGGAAGGGGCAATCGACCATCACGATGGCTCAAGCTATTAGGGAAACTGGACTTGATGGCTGTGTTATCGCCGTCGACACATTCTTGGGTTCTGCCAAGTATTGGGGACGCACAGAGCCGCCACTGCTAGAGCGTAGTAATGCAATGCCGAACGTCTTTCAGACGTTCATGTCAAATGTCTGCAACGCTGGTCTACAAGACTACGTAATTCCACTACCTCAAACGTCAGTTGCCGCTGCGTTGATTCTCAAAAATCTTAGAATCACTGCTAATGTCATACATATAGACGCTGAGCATCAATATGACGAGGTTCGGCGAGATATCGAGGAGTACTGGAATATCCTTGAAATGGGTGGGTATATGATTGGTGATGACTACGAAGAGCGCTTTTCAGGAGTCATTCGCGCCGTCGGAGAGTTCTCGGCACAGCATAGTCTTCCGCTCGCCGTAGAAACACCGAAATGGATTTTGCGAAAGATATCGTAATCCCGGCTTCTGGTTGTTCGCCGTTTGCGGCGCTAATACCTTTGGAGACTACCGTATCATCTTTGTTCTCGAAGTTCTGGCGGACAAGGTGTATTCACGCCAGAGCTTGAAGAATGCGTCGGAGCGCATTCGCACCAATCATGGGGTAATCGGCGCAGACGGGGCATTGAGGAGTTCTAGTGTCCTGTCCCGGTAATTCGTGAGCAAAGTCGATGCAGCTTCTCAGGGATTGCGTCTGCCGTAGCAGTCCAGCGGAAGGGCTGGCAGTTGGCGTTGTATGCCGAGACGAAGTGATCGATTTTCCGGACGAGTTGCTTAACGCTGGAGAAGGATCCGCGGCGGATCGCCTTGTCGGTGATCAATGCAAAGAAGCGCTCTATTTGGTTAAGCCAGGAACTGTAGGTCGGAATGAAGTGCATGTGCCAACGAGGTCTGATCGCGAGCCAGGCCCTGATCTTCGGCTGATTGTGGGGAGCGTAATTGTCGATGATACAGTGGATATCCAGTCCCGTGGAAACCGCTTTATCAATCTCGCGCAGGAACGACAGGAATTCCTGATGCCGATGACGCGGCTTGCATCTGGCGAGTACCGTCCCATCAATCACATTCAGCGCTGCGAACAACAACGTGGTGGTCCCGTGGCGCTTGTAGTCGTGAGTAATCCCTTCGACGTAACCGAAGCCCATCGGCAGCATTGGCTGCGTACGCTCCAGAGCTTGACATTGACTCTTCTCATCCACGCAGATCACCAAAGCATTGTCGGGCGGGCTCAGTTACAGCCCGACGACGTCGCGCAACTTCTCGATGAAGAATGGATCGTTGGACAGCTTGATGCCTTCAGAGCGATGCGGTTGCAAGCCGAACGTCCGGAAATAGCGCTGTACGCTGGTCTTGGAAATGCCAGTTTCGGCAGCCGCGGAGCGAACGCTCCAATGTGTGGAACCATCAAACGGCTTGGTGTACAGCGTCGTTCCAATCAGCTGAGCTACGCGTTCGTCATCGATCGTTCGCGGCGCGCCTGGGCGAACATCGTCGTACAGGTTGGCCAGGCGCCCTCTGATGAAGCGCGATCGCCACTTCCCGGCTGTAGCATTGCTCAGTTGCATCCGCTGCGCGATCGCATTGTTGGGCTCACCATCTGCGCTACTCAATATGATGCGCGCACGACTGCTGAGCGCCGCGGGCAGCGAGCGGCTACGCGCAAACGCTTGAAGCTGCGAACGCTCCTGATCCGACAACACAAGCTCTACCTTCGGTCTGCCTATCGTCATCGCCATCTCCATGAAACCGCGAAAACCATGCAGAATTAATGCCATTTATTTGCGGGACAGGACACTAGGGCGCTCTTTCATTTGCATCCTGCATGGAGGCGCCTTCTGTCCATATTTAAGACCATCAGGGTCTATTCACCACCGTATGCAGAACAACCTTGCGGATTGTCTCCCGAGGCTTGACCCAAGCGAACCCATCACCTATGGAAGGAGTTCAGCGAATGGTACTGCCCAACGCAACTCAAGTATTCCCGCGCAGCGAGTATTTGCGGAGGCTGGCCGCAGTTAAGGCGGAGATGAAGCGACGCGAAGTTGATGCTCTGGTGGTTACGACTCCAGCCAACATTACATATCTCTCGGGATACACCGCTAAGTCTGGGTATGTGCCCCAAGGATTGGTGGTCTCGATAGGAGATGAGGAGCCCACCTTCATCACGCGTCGGATGGACGGACCCGCAGCACTTCATCAAATGTTCATCGATCGCAGTCGTGTGATTGGCTATCCAGAAGCTCTGATCGCAAACCCCGAAAAAGACGGCTTTGACGCCATTATAGATTTTGTTTTGGACAAAGGTCTAAACCACAAGAGGATCGGTTTGGAAGCAAAGTATCTTACAAGGGATAACATTGGCAAATTCGAGGCGCGCTTACCGAAAGCAGAGCTTCTCGACTGTACCAACGCTGTAACGTGGATCCGCGGCGTAAAGTCCGATCTCGAAATTGCTTTGATGCGCGAAGCAGCCGCCATTACCGATGCGGGCATGTTGCGGGCAAGAGAAGTGATCCGGCCGGGCGTCAGAGAAGCTGATGCGGCCGCCGAAATCCTCGCAACCTTGATCCGCGGCGCTAACGGTAAGCCAGGTACGGATACCGCAAGCTTTTACCTCTGTGCGACGCCGAGAATATCTACATGCCACATTCGTTGGACTGAGGATGTCTTTCAACCAGGTTCACAGATCAATCTCGAATTCAGTGGCGTGCGTCACGGCTATACGTCTCCTCTGATGCGCACGATGTCGATCGGTAAGCCATCAGAGCGCTTGCGTCGGTTGCACGAGGGGGAGGTGGCCGGGTTAGAAGCCGCGTTAGCGTCTGCTAAGACCGGGGCAACTTGTAGCGACGTTGCCGTCGCCTTCAACACCACGCTCAAGAAGCACGGTTTCGTGAAGGAATCGCGCTGTGGTTATGCAGTTGGAATCGATTGGACCGAACCAACAGCCAGTCTAAAGGAGGGAGATACGACTATACTTCAGCCGAACATGACGTTCCACTTGATGCTCGGCAACTGGATAGACGAGGAGTTCGGCTACGTGATCAGCGAGACGTTTCGCGTCACCGACACTTGTGGAGAGCCGTTCACAAAGTTAGGTCGTGACCTTTTCGAGATGTCGTAACGGTACGAACAAGCCGTTTAAAACGGCGAGTTCCTCGGCATGGATTGGACCGTTGAGATCAAATCCTGGCTGCGAAGAATGCGGGTGTGCGGAGCCAAACGTGTCGTCGTACTGTCGTTAAGTAAACTATCATCATAATCATTCAACGTAGCATCGCGAGGTCGGCCTAGCTAACCTGGTGGTACGAACAGCAAACTTGGTGAGGGTCACGTTGTAGGGTTGCTGGGGCGGCGTTTTTAAGATGATTTCTGCGCCATCGACTAATCCGCCGGGTCGCACGCCTAAGCACGGCCGAAAACAAGATGAATCCTGACGCTGAAGTGGACCCCGGATTTTGGACCAGCGGCTTAGGTGGTGCGGATGTCGTTCCGTTTTGGTAAACGGAGCGGACCATGAAGAAGACGAGACGGAAAATCGATGCGGCGCTGAAGGCGAAGATTGCCTTGGAGGCGCTGCGGGAACAATCAACGGTGACGGATCTGGCGCAGCGCTACCAGGTGCATGTGAACCAGATTTATGCGTGGAAGAAGCAGCTTCAGGATCAAGCGGTTCGGGCGTTCGACGCGGGCGCTGGTCGGGATGGCGAGGCGGCTCACGAACTGGAGGTCGAGAAGCTCCACGCCAAGATCGGACAATTGACGGTCGAGCGAGATTTCTTAGCCAGGAGGTCCGGAAGATGAGCGCGCCGGATCGCCGAGGATTGCTTCAGCGCGATCATGAGAGTCTATCGATCCGCCGGCAATGCCAACTGCTGAGCGTTGCGCGATCGAGCATATATCGGCCGCTGCGGCCGGCCAATGACAACGACGTTGAGCTGATGCGGCGGATCGACCAGCTGTTCACGGCCTGGCCGTTCCTGGGCTCGCGGCGAATGGTGGCGATGCTCAATGGCGAAGGGTGTCGCATCAATCGCAAGCGCGTGCAGCGGTTGATGCGCAAGATGGGCATCGCGGCGCTGGGACCAAAGCCCAGAACCACAAAGCCGGCGCCGGGACACAAGATCTTCCCCGTATCTCTTGCGCCATATGGTCATCGATCGGCCGAATCAAGTGTGGGCGGCCGATATCACTTATGTGCCGATCGGCCATGGCTTTCTGTATCTGGTGGCGATCATCGATTGGGCGAGCCGTGCGGTGCTGGCCTGGCGCCTGTCGAACACGATGGACACATCGTTCTGCGTGTCTGCGCTCGAAGAGGCCTTGGCACGCTTCGGCCGGCCTGAGATCTTCAATACCGACCAGGGCAGCCAGTTCACCAGCGCCGCCTTCACCAGCACGCTGGCCGCCACCGGCGTCAGGATCTCGATGGACGGTCGCGGGCGCTGGATGGACAACATGTTCATCGAGCGGCTGTGGCGCTCTCTCAAATACGAGGACATCTATCTCAAGGGTTATTCGGATGGCCACGAGGCCAAAGCCGGAATCGCCCGATGGATCGAGTTTTACAATTTTCAGCGCCCTCATCAGGCGCTGGAAAACCGCGCGCCGATGGCGGTCTGGCGGGCCGGTGTCACCGGCGCATTCGGCGAAGAGGCTGTGGATATGACGCTTCTCGCAAGCGAGAAGCTTGGACAACGCTGCGCGTTGCCCACATCCCCACAGCCACAACAGCAGCAAGCAAGAGTAGCGTAAAGTTATTGAAGAACGAACGGCAGCAGTTCCACTTAAGAAACCGGACCCAGTGGTCCTCAGCATAGGGTCCACTTCACCTGACGCATGCTAACCTCCCATCTTCGAACGATTGCCTTGCATTTGAAACTGGACTAGGTGTTTAGTCCCGGCATTTGCTGGCGGGTTGAGTTTGAATCGTTCTGGCTGGAAAGTCCAGCATTTGCAGATTTATTCGTAGGGTGTGAGGCCCTTCAGGGTCTTCAGCCGCCGAGCATAATTGTAGGCGGTGATGAAGTCGGCAAGGTGAGCTTCGAGCTGATCGAGTCGATCGTAATGGTAGCGTTGGACGATAGCTTCCTTGATCGTGCGGTTCATGCGCTCGACCTGGCCGTTGGTCCAGGGATGCTTGATCTTGGTCAGCCGATGTTTTTCCTGGCATCGCATGTCGTGCGTCACGTATCTTGCCGTCGGACCGCCGGCGTAGCGCGGCGGGAAGGTGAACTGGATCCCATTGTCGGTGAGCACTGTGTGGATTTTGTAGGGGACGGCTGCGATCAGAGCTTCGAGGAAAGCCGAGGCTGAGGTCCTTCGGTCTTCTTGACCAGTTGCACGAAGGCGAACTTGCTGGTGCGATCGATGGCAACATAGAGGTAGAGCTTGCCTTCAGCGGTCTGGAGCTCAGCGATATCGATATGGAAATAGCCGATCCGATAAGCCTTGAACTTCTTCTTCGCAGGCCGATTGCCCTCAGCCTCCGGCAATCGGCTGATGCCATGGCGCTGGAGGCCGCGATGCAGGGACGACCGGCGTCAGATGCGGGATGGTCGGCTGCAGCGCATAGAAGCAATCGTCGAGCGGCAGCAGCGTATGCCGCCGGAAAGTGACGATGATCCTCCTTAGGGCCAGTCGAACGATCAGCGACGGTCTCGCGTTGCTTCCACTTCGCGACAGTCTTCTGGTTGATCCCGAGCGCTTGGCGAGGCCTCTCAGGCTCTCTTGACTATTTTGTATTGCTCGACGGACAGCCTCCGTCGTGGTGGCGCAGCCCGTCGCTGAAATATCTAGAGGGGAAAGCCTCGCCAGAATGGAATTTCTGAAAAACAGTTGCGAACGAGTAGGGGCGGAGACGAGCCGTTCTGATGAGGAGCGTCTTTCGGCAGCGTTTCTAGGAACCGGATCCGAACAGTCGGCAGAGCCAAAAACAAACGGTAACTGGCTGGTCATAGCGCGTACAGTCTCCGCCAAGACTTCATGAAAGTCCGATGTCAAGCGTACCGGTTGGCGCATCGCCCAACCGACAATCTTGCGGCTGAAGAGGTCCATGACCGTGGCCAGATAAAGCCAGCCCTCCGCGGTCTCGAATGGAGTAAGAAGCGCATAAGCGCTTCTCCTCCCCGAACCGTACGGGCACCTTTCAGCGCATACGGCTCTCCGTTCAGGTCTGGCCCATGGCCATTGCGACATCCTGATATCGCGAGGTGATGGTCTTAGGGCTCCTCCCTGAAGATGTAGGGACTTGCTTCCGGGCTTCTCCATCGGAACTGCCCCTTTGGACTGGATACCAATCGGTGTAATGCTTTCCCGACACGGTAGCCTCGTTCACCGACCCCATGGACAAGCCAGGTCTTGGCCTGCCCAGCGACTGGCGCTCGATACCAGCTCCGCATCAATGGTTTGATACGGCTCCGATACTTTATCGCCAGCCAGTGCGCCATTTTCCAGAACACGACATGATCGATGTGCCGGAATGTGGTCGCAGTGAAGTCCGTATACTTGTAGAAGGCCGCCCAGCCCCGCAGTTGGCGGTTCAGGCGGTCCACCATGTCGACCTTAGCAAGATCATGATCACCGGAGAGGACCTTTGACAATCTATGCGCGAATGCCTTGGCCTTCTCCTTGGGTATGGTCGTGACGACCGCCATCCGTCCGCTTGATCCTCGCTTGCGAATGATCCGAGGCCCCAGAAAGACGAAGCCGTCATTGACGTGGGTGATATGGGTTTTCTCCATATTCAACGTCAACTTCAGCTTGCCTTCCAGAAAGGCACGGCATTCCTCACGGACAGCCTCGGCATGGGCCTTCGTCCCTTTGACGATGACGACGAAGTCATCGGCATAGCGGCAATAGGCTACGGCAGGTTTCCACTCGCGGTTCTCTCGAACCGTGATCGGACGACCCTGCTGAATGCCGAAGTTCCACGCCCAGCGATCCTTCCTCGCTTTCTTGTTCAGGTATTTCGCCTCCAACCAGCAATCAAACTCGTGGAGCATGATGTTGGACAGGAGCGGCGACAGAACGCCGCCTTGCGGAACGCCTTCACTGGCTGCGAAGAACAAGCCACGGTCAACGTGACCGGTTTTGAGAAGTCGCCAGAGCAGATCAATGAACCTCAGGTCCCTGATGCGACGACGCACGCATTTCAGGAGCAGCCGATGATGGACAGTGTCGAAGTAACTCGCCAGATCACCTTCGATGATCCAGCGGCCCTTCGAGTCAGAGCTATCCTGCAACTGCATCATCACTGTGCGAACCGCATGATGAACACTGCGCTCAGGACGGAAGCCGTAGGAACCGGAGTGGAAGTCGCTCTCCCAGATCGGCTCCATGGCCATCAGCATCGCCCGCTGGACGATACGGTCCAGCAAGATCGGTATACCCAATGGTCTCAACTTGCCGTTGGCCTTCGGGATATGAATGCGCTTGACCGGTGTCGGACGATAGCTGCCGTCCAGCAGGACCACTCGCAACCGCTCCAGATGACGGTCCAGACCAGCAGCAAGCCGTCGCTTGTCCGTTCCGTCAAGACCCGGTGTATTGGCGCCTTTCGACGCCAGGACGATCCGGGCCGCCTCAGCAAGCCAATTCCTGTCGGTGATGAGCCTCAGCAATCGATCAAACCGGCGGGTCTGATCGGCCGCGGCCCATGTCGCGAGCTTGTGCTGCATTTCACTGATTATCTAAGGTCTTCACCTCGTTAGGTCAGATCACATGCACTTCAAGCAACTCAAACTGCTCCCCTTCGCCATGTAACCGGCTTTCCCGGTCTCGGACTACTACGGGAGCTCTACCAGCATGGGGGACATCGGGGTCAACTCCCTTGCCATTCCGCTCATGCCTTCCCTCGTTCATATGTTGGACTACCAGCGCATCGGTGAGATTACCGGTCGCAGTCTTTTCCCTTGCTTGCTGCAAGTCGATGCCGTTGCCTCGGTCTGGCTGTGTTCTCCCCTCGGCCCCCGCAAGACGCCATACATCTGCGCTCGCGTTCGCGTGTCTCCGGTTACATATCCATCGACACCATTCAGCATTCCGCCTCTTAAACCGTGTAGGCGGAGGCGACATTTCAGCCCACAGACGCGGATGAACCGGTTCGTGTTCCTCAACCTTCCGATACTCAGCCTCGGGAACCATCTAGACTAGGCGTAACGGTTTCGCCTCAGTCCCCTTTACCTGCGGGCTACGTCATCATGCCAGTTGACAGCAGGTCACCGCCGATTGGGCTCATGCTTCCCCACAGCGGGAAGCAGCTCGTCAAACTCCTCCTTTCTCAATGCATTCCAAACATACGCTTCCCCGATTTCTCGGAGCGAGGCGCACTGTAGGTGATGTCGGCAAGCCAGACCCGGTTTGGGGCTGCGGCGGTGAAGTCGCGCATGATCAGGTTCGGTGCGATCGGCAGGTCATGACGGCTGTCGGTGGTGCGAACCAGGCGTGGTGGCGCCATGATGGCTCGGATGCCATGCCGCTGCATCATCCGCTCGATCCGGCCACGGTTGGTGCCGCGTCCCTGCGACGTCAGAGCGGCATGGATTCGCGGACTGCCATAGCGCCCGCCACTGTCCTGATAGACCTGCCGGACCTCAGCCAGCAGCGTGGCATTGGCTTCTGTCCGTTCGCTCACCGGGCGCGTGCGCCAAGCGTAATAGCCGGCCGGCGAGACCTCGAGCACCTCACACATCAGCCGAACCGGATACACGTTGCGGTGATCCTCGATGAAGCGGAAGCTCATGTCCGGGTTCCGGCAAAGATCGCGATCGACTTCCTAAGAAACAGCCGGATTTGCGTTCCCCGGAATGGCCTGCAATACCAAGCTCAGCGATTTGGCCCGGCGCTGAAGGTTTGCGAGGACGCGGTTGCGATATTGTTGCTCGTAGTGGTCGGCGCCTGGATCCTTATAGCTCATGCCGTGCCGGAGGGCGTTGTAGAATAGAACTGCGATCTTGCGGGCGGTCGCTGTCACCGCCTTTGACTTACCCGCACGTGAGGCCAGTCGGCGATAGAATGCTCCGAGCGCCGTATCGCTCCGCCCGACCGTTGTTGCCGCCAACCGCAACAGTGCGGCTGCCCGACTGGATGATCTTCGTATGCGCGAGGACAACACCTTGCCGCCAGAGATTTTGTTGCCTGGTGCAAGGCACAGCCAGGAAGTGAAGTGCTTGGCACTCGGAGCTGCCCTCAGATCTGTGCCACACTCGCCGACGAGCTTCAAGGCCAGCGATGGACCCAACCCATGGATCTCAGTCAGATCGACGCCGAGCAGGCCATACAACGCGGACCTGACATCGAAGGTGGGCGTATTGACTTGTTTGGTCTTGATGCGTGGCTTGGATAGCTTTGCGACCGGTCTTGCGCCTTTATTGTTCAGTGCCGCGATCAAGACCTCGAGCTTGCGGTCGCAGTCCAGCATCTTCGCCTGGTAGACGTCGTAGAGTTCCAGCGATTGGGTCAACGCGAAGACATGTTCGTGCCGGTCGTTGCCCACCAGTGCCGCGCGGATCGTCTCGATGGATGAATGGCATCGCGCGTCGCGGTAGGTTGCCAAGACGTCAGGATTGCGCTCGCCTGCTACAATGGCTCGGATAATCCGCATGCCGGTCGCGCCGGTGATATCGGAGACGACATGATGGAGTTGCAGGTTCATCTCCATCAGCGCCTTCTGCATATGCTGGATATGGGCGGCGGCATATTCGACCAACCGCTCCCGCTGGCGCAGGTATGCGCGCAGGGTTGCAATCTCGGCATCAGGTCGGAAGCTGCCGCGTAACAGGCCATAGGAATGAAGCTCGCGCAACCACGCAGCATCACTGACATCGGTCTTGCGTCCGGGCACGTTCTTGGCGTACCGCGCATTGACCAAAATCACCTCAAACCCGCGCTGCTCCAGAACCTCATAGACAGGGATCCAATAGACCCCGGTAGATTCCATCGCGACACTCGTCACGCCGCAGGCTTTGAACCAATCCGCCAGCTCATGCAGGTCTCGCGTAAATGTGCCGAAAGAGGTTAACCGCAGCCATGTGCATCCTTGATCCGATGTCGATGGCGGCGGCCCCGACGTTGACCGGCTTCAGTTCCGGTCGGTTGCCGGTCGTCCTCTTGGGCATGGCAGTCCTCCAATCAATGATGAGCAGGAGGGTCTGGGCTATGCCAATCGTCATCTTCCCAATCGGGATCGTCGCTAGCCCGTCTTATTCATCAGCGGATTGTTGAGAGGCTGGCGAGCGTGGCGTAAGCCGCTGAGGTGGCGTAGGATTCGGTTGCTAACACCCACCCTCCGCACATCCGGGCCGCCACACTCGCCATGACCGACGATACGAGTCTGCCGTTCTCATTTCCAGCCGTTTCCCGCAAGAAGATCACAGCCTCGTTCGACGGCGGCAAGCTGACGTCGGATGGCGGCGTCATGCTTCTGGCCATGGCGGACCGGCGCCTCGGCTTGGCCGCGAAGTTGTCCTGCGTATTCCCGGAGCGGCGCGATCCGGGACGCATCGTGCACAGCCTTGCGGATAACCACCGTCACCGATGTTGTCTGCCCGAGCGTGCCATCCCGGCCACAGATTGGAGCGTTTCGCACAAAGTCGCGTCTTAAAACTTACGATGGAAAGGCTTAAGCGTTGCGATCATTCGTAAAATGTCTAGTTCGTTTGAAATGAGCGCAGGGTCGCGATCATCCGACGGCACTAGGAGCACCTTGAGCCGGTCGTCCTGCAAGAGCATATGGTTCTGCAAGAGCCGAACAAGCTGTCGAGCACGTCTATTTCAGGGAGGCGGGCCTGGTCTCGCTCAGGGTTGTCGCGGCTGGAAGCTTGCTTGAAACTGCGGTGATCAGATATATCGGAGGGGCGGTGCTTCGTTTTTGTGGGGGACACATCTTTCGACGCATCAATCAGTCGTGCTGTTTCACGGCAACGCACACAGGATCCGTATCGAGGATTGCGTCGGCTGGTCAAGGAGCGCCTAGATCCGGGGGCCTCTCTTTGGGTACGTTCAAGCGGTGACATTTCAGGGCGTTCAGACAGCATTGTGCGGGGTCCGTGTTTGGCCGGTGATGCTCTGAATGCGCATGTGCTTCCGGTGACACATGACTACTTTCGTCTGTCCTGGATTGCGCCGCTCTGGCGTAACCCAGACGCTGGTCCGCTTCGAAGCCCGAGGCTTGATTCGCAAGATGAGCGGCGTGTTGCAGATCGATCAACGCCAATCCCTCCAAGAAAATGGATGCAGCTCCTATAAGCTGGTTCCAAGCGCTTATGCCTCGTTCAGTCGGCAATCTCGGTGGAAGAGGCAATGAGCTGGCAAAGTCGAGGTGACACGTTGAGGTAGGCAACAAGATTGTCCGTCCGCTGCGTACTGTGTTCGTCGGAGCGCCAAACCCCCGAATCAAGGTATCTCATTACGGATCATGGCAGACAGTAACAGCAGCCGCCCTGAAGTATCGGAGACAGCTGAACAGCGCGAATTGAGGCGCTGCAAGCAGGAAATTGTCCGCCTCAAAGCCCTGGTTGTAAGCCTCTCCGAAATCGCCTTACGCAACACGGTCGAACGGGTTGAGCGTGGGCGGAGTGCTGCTGGGCAAAAGCGCCGAGCGCTAACGAGAGGAAAATCAAACCATCTCCTTGTCTCTGATTATGGCCGGACAAGACGGGAGCGCTCTCTATGGAGTGAGGCCCTCGCGGCGGCGAATCCGTCTCTCGTATCTCTGGGCCCAATGGTCTCGCGCCAATCGCAACGCTGATTGGCACTTCTTCGCCGACGCCCGTATCTCATGCGGTCAATTGTGAAAATTGTGATGTCGCCCGCGAACTATCAAAGGCAAGTCACAGACCTTAAAAAAGCCCCCAAGCTCCTTGTCTGCCTGCGGCCTCGCGCGTCCAATTGTGAAAGTCAGAGCAGCAATGTCACCCTGCGGCAAGATCGCGCACTTTTCCGACGGCGCCAACCGCCACGCAACCGCCAAGGCGCTCAGCCCCGAGCACAGGTGGACCGTGGTCTCCACCATGACGAACCAGCCGCCAATGGTCGCGGACGACCTTCGGCGTCAAGTGGACGAGTTTATCGGCCTGGCGAAGTTGAAGCTGAAGCTGGGTCGCGTCGATCGGAACGGCCTAGCCTCGCGTCAGGCCACGATTCGGTCGGCGCAGATTACGAATGAAGATAATTTGTTCATGCTGATCGCGAGTCTTCAATCACTGTGGTCGGGCTGACGATATGTCGGACGGTAGCGTGGTTTATGGAGCGATAGCGTTGACGTACAGATGCAAAACAGTATTGCAAATAACCTTGTCAGCTGGCTATCGCCCGGCTCAAGTGACGTCTCGGGAGGCCGCTTCTCAGAGTGAGGATCGTTGATGCGATCTCGGTGGCTGGGACCGGGCGGCTGAAGAGGAATCCCTGCACTTCGTCGCAGCCTTCCGCCTTCATCTGGTTCAACTGCTCCATCGTCTCAACCCCCTCTGCCGTCGTCGTCATACCGAGGCTTTTTGCGAGGCTTGTAATGGCTCTTACGATTATTTTCGATCCAGGTGTCGCCGCTGTGTCACGGACGAATGACTGGTCAATCTTGAGCTTGTCAAAGGGAAAGCTGCGCAGATAGCTCAACGACGAATAGCCGGTCCCAAAATCGTCTAAAGCGATGCGCAACCCTTGCGCCTTCAGCTTGTGCAGTGTTGCAATCGTCTCGACGCTGTTTGAAAGCAGAACAGTTTCGGTGATCTCGAGTTCAAGTCGGAGGGGAGACAGCCGTGATGCAGCTAGTGCGCCCGCGATGAGCGTAGCAAAGTTCGGGTCACGAAATTGAACTCCGGACACATTGACAGCAACTTTGATCTCGTCCGGCCACATGACCGCCTGCTCGCAGACGCGATTTAAGACCCATGCACCGAGTTGCGTGATGAGACCAATGTCTTCTGCAATGGGAATGAATTGGTCGGGGGGCACCAGCCCCCGCTCCGGATGCCGCCAGCGCAACAATGCTTCGAAGCCGCTGATCCGGTCCCTGCGCAAGTCATAGATCGGTTGATAGAACAGAGTGAACTCGTCCTTGTCCATGGCCTCGCGCAGATCGAGTTCGAGTGCCCGGCGGCTCTGCAGACTTGCGTCCATCGCCGGCTCAAAAAACCGCCATGTTCCCCTGCCGTCTGTCTTGGATCGGTACAACGCCATATCGGCGTTTTTCAGCAGCTTTTCGCTTGTCGTGCCGTCACTTGGCGCGAGCGAAATGCCGACGCTGCAGCCGACCATAAGACGATGCCCATTTAGTTCATAAGGAGCTCCAATGCATTCGACGACGCGGCGGGCGAGACATTCGGCGTCCTCAGCGTTGCTGATATCAGATTGTATGATCGCAAACTCGTCGCCGCCCAAACGGGCAACGGTATCGACTTCGCGGACGCATGCGCTCAATCGCTCGGCGACCGCACAGAGCAGCCTATCACCGATCGGGTGGCCCAAGGTGTCGTTGATCTGTTTGAAATTATCCAAATCCAGGCAGAACACCGCAAAGCCAGAGCCCCGGCCGGCTTCCGCAACGGCCTGTTCAATGCGCTCGGTGAACAATGAGCGATTTGGCAGTCGGGTCAAAGCATCATGGCGCGCCATGAAGATAATTTGGGATTGCGCTCTCTGTTGTTCGGTCACGTCTTCGCAACTGCTGAGCCAGCCGCCATCTGACGTGGGACGATGCGCGATCGAGATGACACGTCCGTCGCTGAGGCGCTGGAGATAGTTGCCGGTGTCGTGGCGAGCCAAAAATGTTTCCCGCTCCGCCAGCAGATCGGCCACCGTCTGGCCACCATGATTTCCAGCCGCAACGCTCAGACCGAGCACATCCTCGAAAGTGATGCCCTGAAGCACGAGCTCGAGCGAAAGACCATAGATTCGCAGAAGCGTCGGTTCACGACTTGCAGCCGTGCATCACGGTCGTAGAGGCAGAGCCCCTGAGACATGTGCGTCAGCGCCGCGTCTAGTCTCAGGTTTGTCGCTTCCAACTCGGCTTCCTGCTGCTTCAAGCCGGTGATATCGCCATAGACGAGGATGACGCCCCCCTCCTGAGTCGGACTGCGGCTGACGCGCAACCAGCGTCCATCGGGGAGGCGGGTTTCGCTCGGCGCCGCTTCGGCGTCGTCAACGGCCTCTTGGCGAGTGATTGCCACTGCGGTTGACCCGTGGCACGGCCCCCGCTCGATTTGCGCAACATTCGAATCAACGAGCCGCGAGGAGCAGCGGATGAATTCGCTCGCTCGGGAATTGGCCAATGCGATCTGTCCGTTCGCGTCCAACAGCACGACACCTTCTTGAGAGTTTTCGAGCGCGTCGGAAAGCCGCGCCTGCGCGGACCGTCGTTGCGCCACCTCTTGGTCAACCATCTCCCTGATGTTGTCCCGCATCTTCCTCATGGCCGCGAGCAGCGAACCCAACTCATCACTGCCGCCTGTGGGAATGTCCGTGTTCAAGTCGCCATCGGCAATGCTCCTCGCCGCCTTGGACGCAACGGCTACAGGCCCGATGATTCGGCGCGCCAATAGCCACGAAAAGAACCCGGACAGAAGCAGCGCAATAGTCAGCCCTGCTATATTAAGTTGCAGATCCCGTTTGATCGTAGCGCTCGCTGACGGAATAGAAAGCCATCTCCCGCCGTATAGTTTACCAGCAGTTCAATCTGCTGATTTACGGCGTCGGAAAGGTTGTCAACATCGTCGATGTCCCGAGTGCCTGTTTCATCGTCCCGACCGTCATCAGCAGAGGCTTGAAGCGGGCGGCGATGAAGCGCGAGCCAGGCGTTTGCTGCCTCTTTGACCTTGGCGGCCGCCTGCGCAGCGCGCGCCGATTGCGACCGTTCAGCCGCTATGGTCACATCATCCGCAAGTGTCTTCGCCAGCTTGCCGAGGTTGATCATCATCGCGGGCACGGGCCGCCGGGTCCCTTGTGACGCGTCGTCGTGAAGACGCTACGCGCATCGCAGCAAAATCGGCACCGGCTGCGCGCGCGTAGTTAATCGACATCAGAGACTGATCGAAGGTTCCGGTAACGAGGTCCCCTGCGTGCCGGACACCAAGGACTGAATACCCTCCAAGGCCCGCTGCAATCGCGGTCATTGCGAGACAAAAGAACAAGATCGCGATTCGGATCGAGCCTCGAGGCGGGACAAGGCGCGAAAACCAAGTGGCCACGGACCGAATGGCCTCCGGGGCGACTTTCGATTGACGGGCAAACCTGCCGACGAAAAGATTCATCCAAAGTCCTTCGCTAAGATATAAGAACTTCGGAGTAGCTGCATCGAGACGGTTCCGTTCACTCCTCGCCGCACTGCTTCTCAAGTGCCACGAATTTCGGCCGGCCGCAGCTTGCCCCCGACTGGGCTCGTTCTTGCATGTGGGGCGAGAAAGCGGAGAGCAGCAACTGAGGCGGCGTCGGGCTATTTCAGAGAGCTGCTGATCGTAGCAAATTTCGCGCTGAGCTTAACGCCGAGCCCATTCACCGCTGCTATGATCGCCACTGAAATACCCGCCGCTATCAGCCCATATTCTATGGCCGTCGCTCCAGAAAAGCGTACTAGCGTTTTCACCGTGCGCGCCTTTCCTTGGTTGGCGCTCAGGAGTTTGGCGGCAATTTGTTAAAATCGGCAAAATCTGATTCGACATTGCGTCCGTTGTTGGCACGAAAACTTTGTACGAAACGAACAGTATGCACTGTGCAAGGTCGTGACGAAACTCTCGCTGCTCCAGCTAGGTAATAGCCGCAATGGGTCTCGCGCGATTCTGCTTACGATCCGCGCGCGCAGCGACAAGTTGGCGGTGGACGGCCATCAAGCGTGATCTGCGAACCCGATGCGAGGTGGAGCCCAAATGGGCATTGCCGAGGGAGGGCTTCAGAACTTCGCAACCCTGTCGCGACGCTGCAGACGATAATCCGACGGGATCATTCATCGCTAGGCGTGAGTCTCCTGTCGGCGGTTGGACAAAATTGGGTCGAACTGTTCAGCCTGAGGAGGTTGTTTCCGGCGGCCGATGTGCTTCGAATCCTTTGCCCAAATTTGCGGCGACCGCGGCGCAGCACTTGCTTGCCGTCACAATCGTCGCGGAAGCGGGGAGGATTTATAGAGTCAACTTCAACGAATCGGCGGCTGCGCATAGTTGGGGTTGAAGGTGTTCTGACCAGGTTGGCGTATAGAAGCCAGTCAATCGCGGAGGAGCCGATGAGGATCTGGATCAGCTTGGCTTTATTCGCGGCCTGTTTGCCGCTGGGTCAGTGTTCTACCCCGGCAGCAGCAGAAACATCAGGCGATGCCGCGCAGCGCGCCAGCTATCGGCGGCCGGCGGCGATCCCTTTTCCAGATCGCAATCCCTATACGGTGCCGAAAGTCGGGGAAAGACTCTTCTTCGATCCGTTGCTCTCGAGCTCCGGCACCCGTTCCTGCGCGACATGCCACAATCCGGCGCTTTCCTGGGGGGACGGCCTTGCGCGTGCGATCGGCGAGGATCCGAACGGACTGCCACTGCGTACGCCGACCTTGGAGATTGATCGATGTGGCATTCATCGAATTCTTAGGGTGGGACGGCAGATTCAAGACTCTCGAAGCCGTCACGTTCGCGCCAATCACAGGCCGGGCGAACATGAATTTGACGGAATCGGAACTGATCGCGCGTCTAGCCGCCATCCCGGCCTATACTGATGCATTCACAACTGCATTCGGGGATGGTTCGATCAGACGCCCTAGGATCGAAGGCGCCTTGGCGACTTTTGAACGAACCATCGTCGCTGGCGAAGCGCCATTCGACCGATGGATCCTGGGAAACGAAATCGCGATCAGCGCGGCGGCAAAACGTGGCTTTGAGCTTTTCAACGGCAAGGCCCATTGCTCTTGCCACAGTGGACCATCTCTTACTGATGGATCGTTTCAGGATATTGGCATCGGAAGAAACAGCGATGTTGGACGCGGCTGGCTGTTTCCGGCCTCGGAAAAGCTACGTTACGCGTTCAAGACGCCGACATTGCGCGACGTCGCGCGGCGGGCGCTCTACATGCATGATGGATCGGTCGCAACCCTCGAAGAGGTCGTCGAACTCTATAACAAGGGTGGCATTGACCGTCCCAGCGGCTCGCCTTCAATAAAGCCGCTGTTCCTTGCGGAAAGCGAAAAGGCCGACCTGGTCGCTTTCCTTCAGACGCTCACCGCGTCTTCAACGGCCCCGACGTTTCGGGGGTTGGCTCAATGACCAGTTATCCTGATTGCACGGCGGGCGGGAAGGCCTCAGGGAAAGTGCGCCAATGCTGCTCCTAGCAGGCCAAACGCAGCGATGAGGAGTGCGCCCGTCCAGCTCTCCAGAGTTTCAGTGCGGGCTACGTACCGCTTTGCGCTGACCACGAGCGCCAAGCCCTTGGCCAAAACCCTCGCACTGTACGTTCCGAACATTGATGGCTCCAGACATCCGTTCGTCTAAGCATTCAGTTACGACGAATGGATTGAAGGTTTGTCGTTGAACTCTGTTTGGTCCAAGCGACCTCTAGCCGCGCGCAACAAAGCGTGTTCAGAGCGAGATGGCGGGATCCTTTGTACGAAGCACTCCAATCAGAAACCTAGATGACAGGCGCGAAACGAGATTATTCGTCCGTGGCGTACTGTGTTTGCAGGAGCGCAGCCTACGGGCCCAAGGTATGGATGTCCGAATCATGGCAGTCAGCACTAACAGCCGCTCTGAAGCAGGTGGAGTACACGTTGTGGCCGGACAACTACGAACGACAACGCAACGAGCCTTCCTGGGCTGGTGGGGATGGGTCGCGCGGCGTCTCTTTCCTGAGCTGAAGGTGAGCAGGGGACTGGCGCCGCCTGGTTTGCCAGCCGTTGGTGACTGGGCAATCCTTCGCGGGCATGGGCTTGATGAGCGTTGCGGCAAGGTTCTCTGGATATCTAAGGACTGGTACTCTGTCGTGTTCGGCGATCCCGTGGTGGCCACCGCGATTCTCGACCGGCTCCTGCACCACAGCCACGTGCTGACGATCCGCGGCGACAGCTATCGGCTCCGCGCCAAGCGAAAGAGCGGCCTCATCAAGCTGCCCGCCGCTGACGGCCCTCGGGTCGGCTCCGCCTCCCTCCGTCCCGTCAGCGGCGGAGCCACCGAGATCATAATCCCGATGGTGGGGGCAGTTCTTCATGACGCAAAGGGGGCAGTTCCGGATGGCGTTTGACAATCTCATTGCCGAGTTGGTCAGTTTTTCCGATTGCGAGCCACCTGCAGCCGGCGCGCATGCGGGATCCCCGCGAGAATCGATAGGCCATCAACTATTTGATCGATATCCGCCCTATCCTTGCAGGTGAAGAAGACGATGTGACGAATCATGAAAAGCCTTGGGAGTCTGTTCGAGCGGATTACAGCACAAAGTGGATCGGATCCGCCATGACCCATAGTACGCTGTGCCCCGCACCGTAACAGCCTCGATCTGTCAGCTTCGAGGATCGCCTGAGGTTCGCAATTAGGTGTGACGATCGATCGAGATTCGGGATATGTGTCCGCTTCTCAGATTGAGATGGCGCGACAGTCTTCGACTGAACAGGCTGATCTAAATGCGATGCCCTCACTGCGCCTGAGGCGGCAGATCCTGATTAGATCATCTGTATCTATACCAACGAGGCAGCCTATGTGCTTGCTTGAACGCGCGGCTGCTTGCGGGACGTTCCACTTTATGCGTCGAATTCGATGATCCCGCGTCTCTCTATCAAATTATGCAGATCGCCACATTCGGAATCGTACGCGCAAACGGCAATAGGCGAGACGTTGAACTAAGCGTGATCGCCGCCATCTGACAGGTCAACGAGGCGGCAATCATGAGATGGCTAGTTAGAAGGCCCATGGAATGTTGAAATCCTTCAGCGGCCCGCGACAGAACGCAGAAATTAACCGGCGCAGCGTTGATCAGTGCACTAAAACAGATCAATTATTCACTATCATAGAAAAATCTTGGTGACGCGCTTCGGCGGAGCGCCTGCGTCGCCGAGGAGGCGCATTCCGCTTCGCGAGCCTGCGCCTGGTAGCCATACATGTCGCAAAAGAAGCAAGCAGATGCCGCCCGAGCGGGCGTCCTGCTGTGGCGACAGTAAGTGCAAGAAGCAAGGCTGTTCATTCATCCCGACAGGAGGCAAGAATGCGCGAAAAGTCCCATCCGTCCCACGATGATTCAGCAAAGCGCTGCGCGATATGCGGCAGAAGGTTCGGCCTAATCCGTCATTATTGTTGGCGAACGGCCCTTTGCTCAAAGAAATGCTTGGAGCACTTCAAGGCTCGCCGGGAAGCTGATCATAAATGGCTTCGCCGGATACTGGCGGCGCAGGTTGTTCCACCAAGTTATCGTGTGGAATGCGTAAGCCGCGAGCAAGTGCTAGCCGATAGTTGCAGCTCTTTGAATCTGGTGCCCCAACGCGCAAGACGAAGGTATTAAAGTGACCGAAACATCGGCAACAATCATCGACTTCAGTATTTACAGGGCAAACAAACGAGCTGCAGTTGAGCGGTCAGGCAGTGAGGGCTGCTCGACTGCGGCCGATGATACGCTCGCACATTTTTACTATTACTGGTGGCTCCTTCGCCGGATGCAAATGGGCTGGCTGAATCTGCTCTCGTCACCATAACGTCAAAGCTTGCGGGAAGTCGAAATGCCTATCATGGCGGTCCATGGCGATAAAGCGGGAACTATCGTGATGTGCTCGGTGCCATCCTGACGTTTGGTTGAGCCTCGTTAGCCGAATCAAATGATTCCCATTATCGAACTCGCGCAAAGCGCGCGTAATCGCTCTGGACATCCCGGCGGAGAGGAAGTAGCTCCAGGATTGTCGATGTTCACGATTGCTGCAGCAGCAACCTTGCTCACGGCGGAATGAACGAATGAACAACCTCCCGTGGCCGATGACGAGATCGGATCTACGATCCTGATCGATGGGGGCCATTTTTTCCGACGACGACCGCTCGGCTCCTAGGTTTTAAGCGTCGTGGCCGATCAGTCGGACTACCGCTTTGTAGAGGCGGTTCAAGTCCAGATCAGAAACTGACGTGTGCAATTGTGCAATCACCGATCGCTGAAGATCATCGATCATTGCTTCTGATCCCTGGGAAGCGGGTGCGTTGCGGAGGTCTTCGCGAGGGGCTGGATCACTGGAGGCTAAAGCCGCAAGCGATATGGCGCGTTCATCAGCAACAGAAAGAGCGCCCTATTGGCCTCGTAACTAGCGCCAGGGCGGCTGCTTCTCGATCCTGTCATAATCCGCGTGCCCTCGGTCGACCGGACAGACCATACCCAGTGACGTCCTGGTCGAGTTACAAAGATATCAAAAACTGAAAATTGATCGGACATAAGTATAAATCGTCATTAAAGCGATTGTATCCTGAAAATTGACTCGAGTGCAATTCTCGTAAGCTCCCTTTCCAAGTGATGCCTGGGTCTGGAACTCAGCCAGTTATCGGAAGCGAACTGATCGAGGCAGCATGCACAGCTTGCGCCGTGAGAACTGATTTTCCTCTTCAATAGTTCAATAAGCCGCCAGACTACTCCCTGCGTTTTACCGGAGCCGTGTCCGAAGCAGCGCTGGAATATTCAATGGTGTCACCAGTTAGAGTGATGGTGAGGACGTTTATGAGAGATCTCAATTCGCTCAGCAGATTGGACTCTTAATGCTGCACTCGCCAATCTCGAAGTTAGGCCTGCCTGCGCGCATGCCCTCCGCCTGATCCAGCCAACGGCGTCCAAGAGACTTCCTGGATGGCGACAAGCCCAGCCTATCTGAACGCGCCGTAACCTCGCACAATCGCTAAGATGAAATGCGCCGCAAGCGGCTGCCCGGTTGCGGTATTTGAGCGTCATCGTAAGCATTATGGATTTGTTTTGTCGTCACTGCATAAAAGACAGGAACGTTGGCACAGCAGAAGATCACGCAGCAGGGCAGGCAAGAGTGGCGACCTGAGGAAAGAAAGATGAATTCAGGCGATAAGACGGGACAGGTATTGCGAGTGAACGGGATTTTTGAGTTGTGCTGCGTGGCAAACTATTTGAATTCAAGAGCAGGTCTGCTCGTGTTATCGTGATCCGCGGAGAATCTTGAGATGCTGGACGCTGTCACCACCGCGCTCCTGCGCGCGATCCTCGATGAGGTCTGCCAGGGCGTTCCTCTGCGTGATACTGGCATCCGCGCACATGTCGCCTCGAAGATTTTGGAGGCCGCCAGCCAAGGTGAGAGAACACGCGAGCGCCTTAAGCAGATTGGCGTAGATGCTGTTCGTCAAGCACCAACTATGTGGCGATGAGAGCAGAAATGGTGTTGTCGTAAGGCGAGTTTTCAAGTCGCAGTCTGAAGATCGTGGTGAACTTATCCGGGCGGGTTCGCGCACTTGGCGGAGTTTAGGAGGGGCATACCATTCTAGCGACATCGGTTGGGATAGGCTGCTGTCGCGGCCTTGGCGGATGGGCGAACGCGATGATCCCGCTCCCGAGCGGCGTCAGGGTCTGGATCGCCACCGGCCACACCGATATGCGCCGCGGCATGCAAAGCCTGGCTCTTACGGTTCAGCAGAGCCTGAAGCGCGATCCTCACGCCGGCGACCTCTACATCTTCCGCGGCCGTCGCGGCGATCTGGTCAAGATTCTTTGGCATGGTGTGCTGCAGAGCATGAAGGAGGTACAGCTTTATGAGAGATGGAGGATGGCCCTCCTGCATCGGCGTTTCAGGCGCAGATGCAAAACCACGACACTGTGGCTTCGCTTAAAAGGCGCGGTCATGAGCAAGTGTTGCAAAAGTCCCGGGTTTACGGGGCAGGTAAGTATCCAGAAGGCGAGCGAAAGCGAATCTTCCGATGACGCGTCGAAAATTACTAAGGCGTCGCCAAAATCAGGGGCGCGTGCCATCCCTGAGATCAATCCGTGAGGCGCCTGGATTACTGCCCGGATGGCGACCGGCGTTTAGGGGACGCGATCTGGATACAGGCTCTTGTAGAGAACTGCAGGAACCAGTCGTTGTGATGCCAAGGGAGAAGTTCAAGCGGCGCAAACCGCGAGACGAGAGTACCGAAGCACAACACTGGGGCGGATCGGCTCGTAGTAGTGATGAAGGTGCTGTAATGGGACTGGAGCGAAGGGGCCGAAACAAGTTCCTCGGGGCTCCTGCCATTAATCGAGCGCTCGATCTCGAACAGCTCATCGATCCGACGCACGACCTCGATCGCGATCGGGGAGAGAGGGATTTCCTTTTTGCCGTCGGCCTTACGACGCGCATTCTCTTCAATATCGGCCATGGCGAAGAACGGGCGCCGCGCATGGACCCAACAAGCTGCCCCACGGATCGGTCCAGGATGGCGCCCAGCCAGATAAAGCTGGTTATACCCATCATAAGCGTCGGCCTGCAGGATGCCTGCATAGCGGGCCAGATGCGCCTGGGGATGCTCGCCCTTGCGGTCGCGCGAGTAGTAGAACATCGCCGCCGGCGGGCCTGTGCCACCAAAAGGCCGGTCATCTCGCACGTAGATCCAGCATCGCCCCGTGTCGGTCTTTCCCTTGGCCAGCACCGGCACCGTCGGGTGAGTAGGCCGGAGGGATTTCACCTCCAGCCTCTCGCAGGTAGGGTCGAGGACTGGCGCGCCGGCAGGCCTCTCGACCGTGCCACGTTTCCAGCCCCCGCCACGTCGCACGCAGCATGCGGATTTCCCGCACTGCGCGCTCCCATTTGCTTCACTCCAACGCTTATGGGACTTATCCGGCTGGGGCCGCTTTCGGTCCGTCGCGTCGCACTCGATAGCCGTTGAACAGCCTGAGAGTGTCGTACAACCACGACCTATTCCACAGCTTCCAGCAGAAGCCCTTTCGTTTCCGAGCATGCGCCAGATGGCGCCTGACCTTCTTCTCCACCCAATCTTTGATGAAGCTGAAGCACTCGCTGGAGTGTCCAACCGCGAAGTAGTTCACCCACCCCCGGAGCATCGGATTGATCAGGCTTATTACCCTGTCAATCGGCTGCGACCGGTATCGGCGAAACACCTCTTTGAGCCCGCGCAAAGCGCCGTCCGCTTTTTGAGCTTGGGCGTGTAATGCGGCCGCATCGCTCCGCGTAGACTGCGGAGGTAGCGGAAGTCGAACCCCAGAAAGCCGAAGCTCTCGCCTCGTTCCAGGTCCACGGTTCGGCTCTTTTCATCATTGATTTCCACCTGCAGCTTGGCGAACTCCTCCCGGAGTCGTTTGGTCACGGCTCCAATCAGCCAGTCATGACGTTTGTAGGCGTCGATCAAGACCACCAGGTCGTCAGCGAACCGCGCGTATTCGACGTAGATGTACTTGCCGTTGCGGGTCACTTCCCGCGCTCGCTCCAGCATCTTGTCCACCTCATTGAGGTAGAGATTACTGAGCAAGGGCGAGATCACACCGCCCTGAGGAACGCCCCTCTTGCCGGAGGCTTTCAGCATCATCTTCAGGAGATGCATGATGTCCGCGTCATCAACCCGCCGCGCCACCTTCTCCAACAGCCGGTCATGTCGGACGTTGTCAAAGTAGGCCCGCAGGTCAAAGTCGAGAACTCGCGTCTTCTGTTGGACTATCGCTTCAGCCACGCGCTTGATCGCGCCATGTGCTGTCCGCTTGGGCCGATATCCATACGACCCGGGTTGGAAGTCAGCCTCGAACACAGGCTCGAGGATGAGCTTGAGCGCACCTTGCACCACTCTGTCCCGGATCGCCGGAATCGACAGGACGCGGACTTTGCCCCCGTCTTTCGGTATCTCGTGCTTCCGGGCCGGAAGCGGTTCATAGGTGCGCCCGGTCAGTTCGTCCTTTAGCTGCTCGAGGAGAGTCTCCACGCCTTGCGCTTCGATGACCTCGAAGGTCACTCCGTCTACTCCCGGAGCACCGTCGTTTTGTTTGGCCATCTCATACGCTGCGCGCAGCGTCTCCATCTTGCAGATGTGGACGTACAGTCCCCAAAAACGCCAGGACGGTTCAGCCTTCGCCTTGACGTATAGTCTCCGCCTCAGGTCCTGCAAATCGATGGACGCCTTTGTCATCTCGTCCTTGCCTTCCTTATGTTGGAGACGTTGCAAATGGCAGGGCCCCTTGGCTCCACGGACATTACTCCGCTTCATTGCTACTACGGACCCGGCCGCCACCTTCTCGTCTTTAGCCGCCTTCCCGGTGTTGCCGGTTATACGACTTACCTTGCTCCGACGATTTCTCCCCGGGACGAGGAAGGCTTCTCCAGTTCCTCGGTGTGTCCTTGTCACCGTGCTGTCGCTTCCACCCCGCCGAGATGAACAGTCGTGTCGGTCAGTGTTCGACTGTTCATGCTGCCTTCGCCCTTCGGTTGCGGGCTCGGCCCTCGGACTTACTCACTTTCGAGGCCACAACGCGTTCACTGTTATTACGGCCCGGTGACTCGCTAATCTCCCCAAGGGAGATCTTGTCGATGGGCTTCAGGATTTTGGTTTCCCTCCATCCTGCCATCCAAACTACGGGGTTCCTGACTCTTGCCCCGGCAGGTCTATCTCCTGCTGAACACACCAGTCTTTACTGGACACACAACCGTACGTGACGCTCTCACGTCATACGGCTCTCAACAAGTAACGAAGCAGAACTCAACATCGCCCAATGAGCGAACAGCTTCGGCCTACGGCAGCGGATCAATCTGAGCCAGGTGGAGGCTCTGACTTTTCCATTCTTCAGCCCTTTGTATTTGCGTCGCGCCCAGCGGTTAAGAGATTCGTCGACGTATCGATACAGGTTGTGCATTTCTGACCGCCCATATCTGCCGTAGTACTGCAACCATCCACGAAGGACGGGGTTCAGTTCCAAGGCGATTGCGTCGACTTCCGTCTGCGAGCGAAGCCTGAGCCGGAGCTGCCGGATCGTCGTACGCATAGACTTCATCGCCACCCTGCTGGCCGCTGGCGAGAACGTACAGAAGTTTTCTTTCTTTTGATGGTTTCTTGCCCTGCGCGGTCGAAAGGTAAATCCCAGAAAGTCAAATGACTGACTGGCATGGCTACCCGGGCGATTGCTGTCTTTGCAGTAGACGATCTTGGTCTTGTCGGGATGCATTTCGAGTTCGCATTCCTCAAACCTTGCTTGCAGCGCCGCCTTGATGGCTTCCGCTCAGCCTTGATTCGGCAATGAACGAGCCCGTCGTCCGCGTATCGACACCATGGTGACCGCGGGAAGTTCCGCGCCATCCATGTATCGAACGCATAATGCAAGAACAAATTGGCAAGGACGGGACTGATCACGCCGCCTTGGGGCGTGCCCCGGTCGCGAGCGGTGATCGCCCCGTCTCTGCCTTGCATCGGCGCTGTTAGCCAGCGTTCGATGTAGAGCAGAGCACATTCGTCTTGCACATGCTTCCTGACGGCCTTCATAAGCAACTTGTGGCTGATATTGTCGAACAGGCCTTTGATGTCGAACTCCAGCACCCAGTCCATCTTCCAGCACCGTTGCCGGGTCACGCCGACGGCGTCCAGCGCGGATTTTCCGGGCCGGTAGCCGTAGGAATCGGGAAGGAAGATTTCCTCGAGTGCTTGGTCAATCTGCAGCTTGACGACCGTTTGCGCTTGGGAATAGGGACAGCCCGAACGGCAGGTGGAAAGTAGCTGCCAGAAGACATTCGATTCCAGACCTTGTAAAGGTTGCCCTTCAAGTCCTTCTCAAAAACTTCGAGCGACACCTTATCCAACCCGGTGACCGAGCCGCGCTCAAGTGATCTTCCCCCCAAAAAATGGACAGGGTTAAGCTGCTTTTAGCTCCATCTCGATCGGGCTGATATAGCCGATGGCTGAGTGGCGCCTGGTCCGGTTGTAGAAGCCTTCGATGTAGGCAAAGATATCACATGTGGCCTCCTGCCGTGTTGCATAGTGCCGGTGATGGACGAGTTCAGTTTTGAGCGTGTGGAAAAAGCTCTCCATCGGAGCGTTGTCATAGCAATCGGCCCTGCGGCTCATCGAGGCCCGGAATCCGGCGGACTGCATCACCTTGCGATACTCCGCCGAGGCGTATTGAACGCCACGATCTGAATGGTGGACCAGGCCGGTGCCAGGCCGTTGTGTTGCAATGGCCATCGCTAAGGCCGCCAAGGGCAGCTCGGCGCGCAAATGATCCGCCATCGCCCAGCCGACGATCCTGCGGCTGTAGAGGTCCATGACCGCGGCCAGATAAAGCCAGCCCTGATCGGTCTCGACGTAGGTGATGTCGGCGAGCCAGATTCGGTTCGACGCGGTGGCGATAAAGTTACGCTCGAGCAGGTTCGGGGCGATCGGGAAGTCATGACGGCTGTCGGTGGTGCGCACCCGGCGTGGCCGCGCCATGATGGCCCTGATACCGTGATGGCGCATCAACCGCTCGATGCGACCGCGGCTCGCCCCGCGGCCCTGGGCCTTCAACTCGACATGGATGCGCGGGCTGCCATAACGACCGCGGGCGCCGCGATGGACCCGCCTGATGTCGTCGACGAGGTCACGATTGGCCGCAGATCGTTGACTCTCCGGGCGCGAGCGCCAGGCATAATAGCCGGCCGGCGAGACGCCGAGCACGTCGCACAGGAGCGTTACCGGATAATCGGCGCGACGATCTTCGATGAAGCGGAACCTCATGTCCGCGTTCCAGCAAAGATCGCGATCGACTTTTTTAAAATGTCGCGCTCCATGCGCAGCCACTCGTTCTCTCGCTGCAAACGCGCGATCTCTGCCGCGTGGTCCGCCGACGGCAGCGCCGCCTGCGTTGTGGGGCGCCGCGTCGCCGCCGTCGGCTGCAGCCGGGCCCCTCGCTGCTCCACCCACCGCCGCAGCACGGAATCGCGCAGCCCAAGCTCCTTGGCCACCCATCCGACCGAGCGCCCGCTCGATGCTACGAGATCGACCGCTTGCCGCTTGTAGTCATCCGTAAATGACCGACGTTGACGTCCTTCCATCCGACACCTCCTGGCTCTTCGAGCCTACTACAGGTGTCCATCAATTCGGAGGAGGTTCACAAGCGATGGCTGTCGGTGCTGCGCGCGGAAGGCGCGATCGCGCCGTTGGTGCTACTGCCTCTCACCCCGCACGAACGGATCTTCAAGGAGTTCGATGCCTACCTACGATCAGAGCGCGGCTTGGCCCCGAGGTCCATCGTCCGCCATCTCCCGGTCATCCGCAGGTTCCTGCACGAGGTGTGCCCCGGTGGCGCCGCCGACTTCGTCGCCTTCATGGAGAAGCGCAAGGCCAGGAGCATCACGACGAAGCTGGCCATGGAATGGGCAACGCTGCCGCCTGATCGTCATGCATCCTGGGCGCTGCGATTGAGCGACGTGCGCGGGTTCGCGCGCCATGTCGCCAACTTCGACCCGAGAACGGAGGTGCCGCCCGTCGGCATGCTGCCCGGATGGAAGCGCGCCAAGCCCTATGTTTACAGCGACGCGGAGATCGATGCGTTGCTGACGGCAGCGCTGGCTCTGTCACCAGCGGACGGGCTGCGCCGATGGACCTACCATGCCTTGTTCGGGCTGATCGCGGTGACGGGCATGCGTATATCCGAGGCGATGGGCCTGGAGCGTGATGACGTCGACCTCGACGCCGGCGTGCTGACGGTCCGGCTGACCAAGTTCGGCAAGTCGCGGCTCGTACCATTGCATTTGACGACGAGAACCGCGCTGCGCGACTACGCCCACCGGCGCGATGCGCTGCTCGGATCACGCTGCGGCTCGACCGTTGCCGAACAGGGAGGCCGCTTGCTGCACCAGTACGTTCATCGCATCTTCTGGCGATTGTCCAGAGAGATCGGGCTGCGGCGCCCAGGTGATCGTACCGGGCCACGCGTGCATGACTTCCGTCATCGCTTCGCCATCCGGACGCTGCTCAACTGGTATCGCGAAGGCAAGGACGTCGAGCAACAACTCCCAGTACTATCCACTTACCTCGGCCACGCCTGCGTGCGCGACACTTCCTGGTATCTCTCGGCCTGCCCCGAGTTGATGGAAGAAGCCGCGCGGCGTCTCGATCGGCGATGGGAGGTGACGCCATGAAGCCCGCCTGCAATGTCGCCACGTTGATCGAGCGCTTCTTCACCGAGCGCCTCATGCGCCAGCGCAATGTTAGCGGCAACACGATCGCCTCCTACAGGGACACGTTCCGGCCGCTGTTCATGTTCGCACAGGTGCAGCTGCGGAAGCCCCCATCGGCCCTGACGCTCACCGATTTGGACGCAACGTTCATCGGCGCGTTCCTAACCGATCTCGAGGTAAAGCGCGGCGCCAGCGCGAAGACGCGTAACCTGCGTCTGACGGCCATCCGATCCTTCTTCAAGTTTGTGTCCTTCGAAGAGCCGGCAGACGGTTCGCTGATCCAGCGCGTGCTCGCCATACCGAGCAAGCGTCACGACAAGCGACAGGTGCACTTCCTGACGCGCCCCGAGATCGAGGCGGTTCTCGCCGCGCCCGATCTAACGACGTGGCTTGGCCGCCGCGATCACACCTTGCTGCTGGTCGCGGCCCAGACGGGCTTACGCCTCTCAGAGCTGACTGGCCTTGACCGGGATGCCGTCCACCTCGGGTCTGGCGCACACGTGCGATGCGTCGGTAAAGGGCGGAAGGAGCGGACCACTCCGCTGACCACACTCGCTCGGTGTGCGCTCCAGGCATGGCTCAAGGAACCGTTGCGGAAAGGAGCAACAGCGTTGTTCCCGAACGTGCACGGGGGCCGGCTCAGTGCCGACAGCGTCCAGTCCCTGCTGGGAAAGCATGTTCGTGTCGCTCACAAGAGTTGCCCGTCTTTGAAGGCCAAGAGCGTGTCGCCGCACGTGCTGAGGCACAGCGCTGCGATGGAACTGCTGCAAGCCGGCGTCGACTGTTCCGTGATCGCGCTGTGGCTCGGTCGAGACGACGCAGACGTACCTGCACGCCCACCTCGCCCTCAAGGAAGCTGCCCTGGCGAAGCTTAAGCCGTACGAGCGCGGCAAGTGAACCCGCTTCCAGCCGAACGACCGCCTGCTCGCCTTTCTGGAGGCGCTCTGAACGCCAGACTATGCCGAATGGAGTGGGGCTGCCGCGCACGCAATCGACGCGTGCCAGCGTGACAACGGCGCGCCATACCAAACCCGTTCGGCATAGTTCGGCGGCCGGCATAAACGGCCAAGATGAACGGTGTTGATCCGCAGGCTTGGCTGACCGATGTCCTTGCCCGTATCGCCTCTCATCCAGCTCATCGGCTGGACGAGCTGCTGCCTTGGAATTGGACCCCATCGGCCTCAAGGATCCCCGCTCGAGCTGCGTGACCATGCACGTCAACAAGGTCCATCACGTCACCACAATCAATCGCGTCGCCGAGGATCTCGGTGTGGAAGAAGACTGGCTGTCGGATGTCGCCAACGGAATGGAGATCGAGGACGGCGTCATCTGGGTCTATGGCGTCGGAGAAGATGGCGTCCAGGCGTTCACAGACTTCGGTATCGAAAACCTGATCGAGCTCGTCCGCATGTACAAAGAAAATCCGGGATTGCTTAAGCGCTGGCCGCCGGAATAATCCAATCAAGCTGCGGGCCTACGCCGGATGCTAACCTTGGTTCTAGCAAAGGCTAAACCATCTCCCCTCGGCCCAGCGGCATATGAGCTACGATATGGCTAGGTATTTCTACCGACATCGCATGGGCATCTATGCTGAGACGTTGTTTCGGCGCAGCCAGCGCGAGAGGCATGAGAGGGACTGGCTGCGGTACAACCTGATTCGGCTGGGGAAGGAATTGAGGCATTCCGAGCACTGGTCTAGCGCAGCGAACCAGCCCGTTCGGCAGGAAGCGACGGTGCCTGAACCGGTGTAACTCCATCCGAGATGACATGCGAATATTGCATCAAGGCCACTACTTGTCGAATTGACGTCGCACGGCCAATGCCTTGCATCCTTGCATTTTAGATGGTTCGCGAAGTAACTAAGCGGAATGAATGGGGTGGACACACGCGGAACTCATTGCGAATTCGGATTTGAGCCTCTTCTCGACCAGGTTCTGGATGACTCATGTGACAGAAAACAGAGATCGTCACGAAATATCGCTCATGACCGACGAACAGTGCGAGCTTGAGCGCTGCAAGCAAGAGATTACGCGTCTCAAACAGCTGGTTTTGCAACTGTCTGAAATCGTCTTACGCAACGTCGTAGATAGCGCAGAGGCACAAAGGCCAGCGCCGTGAGTCTCTGAGCGCTCCGCCGAACACGAGGCCGACGGAAACGAACGTTGCGTAGTAGCGCGCTGTTCTCACCAGCGCGGCTCCCACCCTCGGGGGCAGGGGAGCGGCCCCGCCCTTGTCTCCACGAGAGCGGGGCCTCTCATTTTCTAGTCGAAATATTTGAAGGTGCAAGGTCGCATTGCGTCATTCCTTCGGACGGAGCCTCAACTAGCTTGGCAAAGCTCGCCTTCACACGGCCCGCTATGACCATCGTCTTGAAGTTCTCAGCTGCGATGAATCACTCCCGATCGACGCTCTCAATATTTCGCTTTGCTCGGCAAGGCGGCCTCCGCTCCGGATGTAGTGGGTGCACGCCACAAAAAGCAGTTCTTCGATTATGGTTGGTTCTACGAGATAGCGGCGCCCAATTCCAAGTCACGAGGTTACTTTGTTGCCATTGCCTGCTGCGACGAGTAAGTCTACGCGACTCGCAAGAAGTTTCTAAGCACCCCGTGCCCGTCTCGGGTAAGTATCGATTCCGGATGGAACTGCACGCCATAGGTTGGTTCATACCGATGTGCGAGCGCCATGATCTCGCCCTCGTCGGAACGCGCGGTAACCGCAAGATGCGGTGCGCATGACTCATTGAGCTCAACGACAAGAGAATGGTAGCGACCAACGCAAATTGGGGACGGGAGGTCCTTGAATAGTCCTCGGCGTCGTGGGTTATATACGAGGACCGACCGTGCATTGGGCGACGTGCACGCGCCACGCGCCCGCCGAATATGCTGCCGATACACTGGTGTCCGAGGCAGATGCCGAGAATCGGAATACGCCCTGAGAGTTCGCGGACGACGGTAGTCGATACTCCGGCCTCCATTGGAGTGCAGGGACCGGGGGAGATGACCACTGCGCGCGGCTTGAGGTCAATCAGGTCGCTGACGCTGACCACGTCGTTGCGGAACACTTCCGTTGCTTCACCAAGCTTGTGGAAATAGCGGGCGATGTTGAAATGTGCACCGCATGTTTCAGCGCGAAATGCGTCAAAGATTCGCTGCGCCTTGGCAAGCGTCTCCTCGTATTCTGCCGCTGGGTCCGACATCGCCGTTATACCGCTGCCTGCATGAAACACAGCCATATCGTCGTCAATCGTTACTGTGCGGATCGCAATGTTCGTGTCCATCTGCCCGTTGAAGCCGATAAAGCCGATCGCTCCGCAATAGACCTCTCGCGCCACACGCTCGATTTCCGTAATTATCTGCATCGATCGCACCTTCGGCGCGCCGGCAATGGAGCCACCAGGAAAGCAAGCGCGAAGTAGGGTAACCGCATCTTCGTCTCCCGCAAGTTGACCCGTAACGACGGAGACGAGGTGGTGCACGGAGGCATAGGATTCAAGATCGCACAGGGCTGGAAAGTCGACAGAATGCGGAGTGCAAACGCGTGATAGATCGTTACGCACGAGGTCGACGATCATAATGTTCTCGGCCCGATCCTTTTCGGACGCAACGGGCATTTGAGCGCGGCGCTGGTCTTCGTTGGAGTCAGACGAACGCGCGATCGTGCCTTTGATGGGTCGTGTCTCGACCCGTGTTCCGTCTAGCTTCAGGAAGCGCTCAGGTGAGCTCGATGCGATGGTCAGCCTGCCGTAGCGCAGGAGGGCCCCGAAGGGTGCCGGATTCAATGACCGCAGTTGGCGGTAGAAGGTGAGCGGATCGAATATAGTCGACAGCCTGGCTGTGAAGCGCTGCGCAATATTGGCTTGGAAGAGGTCTCCGGCCAGAATCAAATCGATGACGCGCTGTACAGCCGCAATATATGCTTCCCGGCTGAAGCTGGAATTCCATGCACCGGCTGTGCCAGGGAGCACAATCCGCGGCGACTTCGGGTTGGCAAGCAGTGCTTCAAACTCATCTGCTCGACGACGTGCGCGCTCGCCGCGACGCGCGGGATCCTGCTCCGGCCATCCGGTCGAGACGATCCGGCATCTGTTGTGCCGGTGGTCGTAGCTGACGACAACGTCTTAAAGATGCAGAATGGATTGGGGCAAATGCTGACCGGGAATTGCTGGCGCCGGCAATTCCTCCAGCGTCCTGTTCAAATCGTAGGCAAGAAAGCCAGCCGCTCCTCCCTGAAACGGCGGGAGGTCGGGACGATGCTCTTGCGGATACTTGCCGAGAAGGGTGCGAAGAACGCCCCATGGATCGCCATCGATATCTTCGCCGTTGCAACTCGCCTGTCCACCCGCGACTATGTAGGTGCTGAATGGATCGCAAGTCAGATAGGAATAACGCCCGAGCAATTCATGCCTTGCTGCGCTGTCGAGAAACGTGAGGTTCGGTCGATGCGCGAGACATCGCACGGCTGTGATAGGCTCAATCCACTGTAGTTCACGGACGTGCATGGTTGATGAAGCACCGGCGACTGGCATGCTGTGGGACGCGCTTCGGTTGTGATCCCGACCCCAACGAGCGCGACGCTCGTCGGAGCGTCGCATGCTCTCGAGGTTGACTGTCAGATTAAGATCCGTCGCTGGATACGACGCGCCGACTAAGCTGGATTACGCCTGCCTCTGAGGCGAAACGCGCGTCCGTTGATACGTCATAGTCGGCCGCGAGGCGCTATCTTGAGATCGAGCCCGTTACAACGCTAGCGCCACCTGCCGCCTCGTGTGCCAAAGAGAGTGGTTTGACACTCTTGCGATGGCCGGCGGTCTGAAACGCAGCTCGCCAGATCTCATTCCGGGTCAGGCCGCGGGAAGGGCGAGACGCTCAATCGTTTGAATGTGGCGCGCCAGCAGGTTACAGGCTTGATCGATGCTGCGCGCTCGCAGCGCTTGCAGAATCACTACGCTTGCAAATTCGCGATTGGTGTTCGCGGTGGCGCGCAATGCTGGCTGGCGACCGTGGCCCAATTAGGATCACCGCCTGGTGATCTGGGCGCGGCTGCGGACCACCGGAAAGGACTACGAGGAGGCGGCGCTGAGCCTAGGCGCGGACGAAATTCAGGCGACGTTCCGGGTGACAATCCCAACGATGATGCCGGCGCTAATCGGCGGCCTCTTATTGGCATTCACGGCATCATTCGACGAGTTTTCGGCAACCCAATTCATAGTCACGCCGGTGACACAGACTGTCCCCACGCAGGTCTATTCGATGATTATGACCGGAATTGAGCCAACGGTGAACGCGTTCGCCTCGATCCTCATCGCGATTACGGTCACCATTCCACTACTGGCACAATTTCTCTTCGGCGCGTTCCGCCGCATTGGGCCGCCCCGAGCTGACATATGAATCGCTCTCCGAGCGCAGGATCTATGTGGCTTCAGCGCTCCCTTGGCGGACCTGTTCGGGCGTCGCCGGATGCGAAGACGCGAAGGGCACGTAACCAAGTCGATGGACGATGTGCTACGCCCCCCGAGGCGCACTTGGCGACTCGTGCTACCGTCCGCAGTAGCCAGACACTATGATCCATCCCTTTTCCGCGGCGACTCGCGACGCTTCGGCGACGAGGTCGTCATATTTTCCTCGCGAATTGCGCACCGGCGTCATCTAATGGAAAAGCCGACATTGCACACTCCAGTCTAAACGCTCCGCCTCCTGCAGATCCCCGACTGTCTCGCTCAGGCTCTCGACTATCTTCGGAATGACATTCATCGCCACGAGGGCACTGAGATTCATGTGGTCGGCGAAATCCGTCACAAATGGCGACTCGGCGCCGAATTCAAGCGCAAATGGCGCGCCCATTGCATTATTCGATATCGATCGGTCGGTACCATATCAAGCTAAATGACATCGTTGTCGCTAACGATCGTTCGGGGCAAGCAGTCCGCCACCACTCAGGCAGATCCAAAATTCGACATCCACCAATACCTGAGAAGCTTCTTTCGACGCTGGCTGCAGCGACAAATTTGAAGGGATGCGAATGACGAAAAAGGCGCATTTTCGAGGATGTTTCACCGCCCTGGCTACCCCTTTTGACGGAGACAATCTGGATGAGGAGGCATTTCGCAATCTCGTCGAATGGCAGATCGCGGAAGGAGTGCATGGCTTGGTGCCCGTCGGAACCACCGGCGAGAGTCCGACCCTCTCTCACGATGAACATAAACAGCTGATTGAGTGGTGCATCAATGAAGCTGGGGGAAGAGTGCCGGTAATTGCTGGTGCCGGCTCAAACTCAACGTCAGAGGCGATTGAACTATCGAGACACGCGGAGAAGGTGGGAGCGGACGCGGTATTGATTGTTACACCGTATTACAACATCCCAACTCAGGAAGGTCTTTTCCAACATTACAAGATGATCAACGATGCGATCGGGATTCCTATAATCATTTACAATATCCCCGGCCGTTCTGTCGTCGACATGTCACTGGAGACGATGAAGCGGCTTCAGGAACTGAGGAATATTGCGGGAGTAAAGGATGCGACCAACGATTTGGGCCGCGTCTCGCAGCAGCGCGCTGCTATGGGTCCGGACTTTATTCAGTTGTCGGGGGAGAACATGACTGTACTGGGCTTTATGGCGCATGGTGGCCACGGCTGGATCTCCGTAACCTCAAATGTCGCACCGCGCCTCTGTGCGGACTTGCAAAACGCATGCCTGACGGGGGATCACGCGACAGCGCTCAAATTGCACGACAAGCTTGCCCCCCTACATGTCAGTCTATTTGAAGAGACAAATCCTGCACCAGTCAAGTTTGCGTTGTCGCTGCTTGGGAAATGTTCGTCGACGCTCAGATTGCCGATGGTACCCGTTAGCGAAAACACGCAAGAGCGGATTCGCGAAGCGATGCTACACGCTGGTTTAATCAACTGATCCAAACCCGACTTGAAGTCTTCTATTCCATGATCGAACAGCTTGGGATCGATCTGCGGTTCGCGGTGAAGCATCTGATCCATGGTGATAGAGGTTCCGAAGTTGGTCGTCGATCTCAGGTGATTGCTGAAGGAGTGATGCCTTCGTGAAAGAAATTCGGATGAAACATCGTCGGTTCGCGTCGCCCATCGGAGGTCGAGCACGTGTGTCATCCTGCGCGTCAATTTCGCTGTGCGAATGCGACGCAATCTTGTCGCACGTCTCGACGAACGTGCGTCCATCGTCCTGCTAGGGATCTGTTGAGGCGAATCGGCGCGCGCCTTTCACCGCTACTGTTCATCGGCAGCTTCGAGCCGTGCAAACATTCGTCCGCTCTGTGGTGCTTCCATAACTCAATACCTGGTAGTTAGATAATCCAGCGGCCTCATGAGTAGATTGGCTGGCCTCAAAACGTGCGATGCGCCGATCCTGGCCCAAAGTTCAACTTCGTCCTACAACAAGCTGTTTGCGCGATGTTTGGTGGCGCGAAAATCACGACTTGTAAAGGCGCGCATGACGGGTTGTCGCCAGCTATTCGGAACATTCCGGATGATGATCAGTTTGATCACCCCATCTAGCGCATTCTGGGCTGCTGCTGCTGCTGGCTGATTATACTGGTGGGCCCGGCAGGATTCGAACCTACAACTAGACCGTTATGAGCGGCCGGCTCTAACCATTGAGCTACAGGCCCATACCGTATGCCGTCTTACAAGCTTGGCGCCCAAGGTGCAATAGCGCATCTGCCGCATGCGGCTCCGTGCCGGTGCCAAGCGATTGTCCGCCAATGCTCGCAATTGCCGTGCCAGTGATAGCGCCTCTGCTAGGAAATGCCGATCGCAGTCGATCGCTTGATGCGCCAATGGAAGTCTGATCGACAAAGTCGCTGAGGCGCTTCGCCTTTCGCCCCGGTAGCCAACCAAACTAAGAGGCCGAAACCTCACCATCAGCTCTCAACTTCCGGGCTGCGATTCGGCTCACGGTCTATCCGATCGTACCCGACTTACCGGAAGAAGCTGCAATTTGGTTTGCGTCTTGCCAATGATCGTCTTTCCATCGATTCTGAAGCGGTAGCCACGCGCCTGGTAGTGCTTCTTAGATACTGAACTGCACGCCTCTGTATGCATTAACTCTTCAAACTTCAAACGCGCACGTTGCCCCTGTCGGACGCCGCGTCGGTGCAGCGCAGACCGATGGATGCTTCCTCAATCAGCACAACTAAACTTGAGGCCGAAGAGAGCCGCCAATCCTTATGGGGCGACAATCAGGAAGAGAGCGCGTCTCACCTTGGTCGCCGCCGTCCAGATCCTACAGGACCGGTGGCCAGGTCAGGGAGGAAAGGTCCGTTAGGGTTGCGGTAGCGAGACTACCGCAAGATACCGCAAATCTCTTGGCGGATCTCGAATGAACATTTCAGCGCTAGTCTGGGGCATTATCCACCAACTCAGTGATTCGAAGCGGTGCGAAGAGGCCAACACCTCAATGGCCCAGGTAATACAATCGAGATTGCAGCAAAAGAAAAAAGTTGCGTACGCAGCGTACTGATTGAGCAATTTGTCGCGTTTTTCTGTTACCTCTTCAAAGGTCAGTCGGTAGTTATTCTGCGCGACACTATCCGCTGCTCGATATCTGCGGGCTGCACGGCTGCCTCGGATGCGGTCACAAGATGTACGCTCGCTACAGAGGCGCGCCGAGTACGTCTGCCAATCACCTGCGTTCGCATCACGGGCTGCCGGCGTGCCATACATCCGTGCTCCCCGCGTCGACGCCGCCATGGCGCAAGCGTTCCTCGTGGCGCTGGCGCCGGCCGAGATTGACGCGTTGTCTTGCGCTTATCGCGCTCAGCAGCAGACGTACAAAGCAATACGTAGCAATACCGAGCAGCAGCTCCAGCGCCGGCGTTACGAAGCAGCGCTCGCCGAACGTCAGTTTAACCGAGTAGATTCTGACACCGGCTCGTCGCTGCCGAGCTCGAACGCCGTTGGGAGGCGTCTCTGAAGGAGGCCAGAGCGGCGGAGGAGGTACTGGCCCGTTTGAAGGCTCCCCAGGCTATTGCTCAGACCGCCGTCGGCAACATGGAGCTGAACGACAAAGTCGTTCACCTCTCCGGCCGTCTTTCTGAGATTTGGACGGACTCGAGCACGACCGACGCGAAACGCAAGGCGCTGCTGCGTTGGCTCATTGACAAGGTGATCCTCGATCGTGGCGAGTACGACGTCGTCAGGGTGGAGGATCGTGTGGCGCGGCGAGCCGTCATCGAGATCGAGGTAGAGATGCGTGTCAGCTCAGGAGAGAATCTCACGCAGGGCGCGGAGATGCGATAACATGTGCTCGAACTCGCCCGCACCAAGATGCACGACGACAAGATCGCTGCCATGTTGACCAGCGAAGGACACCGGTCACCAACCCCGACGGGGGGGCTGCCGATCACTGTCCAGCGCATTGGGGGAACGCCATCGCGCCGCGCTACCTCGGAGGTGTTCGCTCCCTCCTCAAAGCTCCCGCCACGATCCCGGCCTTCTTCTCGCCCGTCCATAGTCGCCGCCGACGCTCGCCGGTGATCACCTCGATATGACGATAGGAGTCACCTTCCTGCCTGGCATCAAGCATGGCATTTGCCATCATTCCACCTCCGACGATTCCTCGTGCCAGGCTGTATCGCGCGCAAGCCGAGGGACGGCTAGGTGGGGTGCCTCACGCGGGTTACTATTAATCTGCAATCGCTCCCAGCCAATGAGGGGCCTTCGGCCAGCTGAAAATCGATTAATTCGCTTCCGACCGGCGCTGCCGTATTCGGTCAGGAAGGCTCGCGTCGTGACGCTTGCGTTGGAATCCTTCAAAATAAGAGCCCCTGAAGGAGGATTTGAGCGCGATGCTATCGAAATTAGCATCAATCGAGATCGAAATGTTCCTAGGTTTCGCTCGTTGCTCTCTCAATAGAGTTGCCGAGCTACGCTAGACGTAACCTTCGCGAGTCCCAGCCACTTAATATATGTGCTTCTCGATCTCCTATCGTAGCGTCAGGTCCGATTCATGCGCAGACAACGTGTCTGCGGTCGGTTGGATCGCGGTCTGACGTCACTAAAATTCCCAAGGGGGCAGCAATGAAGACCCGCGCCGCAGTCGCATTCGAAGCCAAGAAGCCGCTTGAGATCGTCGAGCTCGACCTGGAAGGGCCCAAGGCCGGCGAGGTCCTCATCGAGATCAAGGCGACGGGCATCTGCCACACCGACGCCTACACGCTCGACGGCTTCGACAGCGAAGGCATCTTCCCCTCAGTCCTCGGCCACGAAGGTGCCGGCATCGTTCGCGAGGTCGGCTCCGGCGTGACGTCGGTGAAGCCGGGCGATCACGTGATCCCGCTCTACACGCCGGAATGCCGCCAGTGCAAAAGCTGTCTGAGCCAGAAGACCAATCTCTGCACCGCGATCCGCGCGACGCAGGGCAAGGGCGTGATGCCCGACGGCACCTCGCGCTTTAGCTACAAGGGCAAGACGGTCTTCCACTATATGGGCTGCTCGACCTTCTCGAACTTCACCGTGCTGCCTGAGATCGCGGTGGCGAAGATCCGCGAGGACGCGCCGTTCGACAAGAGTTGCTACATCGGCTGCGGCGTCACCACCGGCGTCGGTGCCGTCGTCAACACCGCCAAGGTGACGCCGGGCTCCAACGTCGTGGTGTTCGGACTCGGCGGCATCGGCCTCAATGTGATCCAGGGCGCCAAGATGGTCGGCGCCGACAAGATCATCGGGGTCGACATCAACGACTCCAAGGACAATTGGGGCCGCCAGTTCGGCATGACGCATTTCGTCAACCCGACCAAGGTGAGCGGCGATATCGTGCAGCATTTGGTTAGCCTGACCGACGGCGGCGCCGACTACACCTTCGACTGCACCGGCAACACGAACGTGATGCGCCAGGCGCTTGAAGCCTGCCACCGTGGCTGGGGCGTGTCGGTCGTGATCGGCGTCGCGGAATCCGGCAAGGAGATCGCAACCAGGCCGTTCCAACTCGTCACCGGACGGGTCTGGAAGGGTACCGCGTTCGGCGGCGCGCGCGGCCGCACCGACGTGCCGAAGATCGTCGACTGGTACATGAACGGAAAGATCCAAATCGATCCGATGATCACCCACGTGCTGAAGCTCGACGAGATCAACAAGGGCTTCGAACTGATGCACGCTGGCGAGAGCATCCGCAGCGTGGTGATGTTCTGAAACAGCTTTACAACGGTAGGAGCAAATAATGGGTGTAATCTCGGGGGACGGCATCTTCTCGCACGTTTTTATCGGCGCCGCCGATCTCAAGACGTCGGAAAAATTCTATGATGCGACGTTGGGTGCCTTGGGTGTGAAGAATCTCGGGCCATTCGGCAATGGCTGGATTTTGTACGGCAAGGACAAGCCGGCCTTCATCATCGCGCGTCCGGGCAGCGGAGCCGCCCCGTCGAGCAATGGCGTGACCATCGGCTTCGCGGCGGCCAGCACGGCCCAGGTCGACGCCTTCCATGCCGCCGGCATCGCCAATGGCGGCACCGATGAGGGCGCGCCCGGTCCGCGTGGCCACTTGCCCGGAGCCTATGCTGCCTATCTGCGTGATCCGGCCGGCAACAAGGTCTGCACCTACACCTTCACGGACGGCAACTAACCGATGGGCTTGGAGCAGGTCAGCGCCAACCGCTCCTTCGGAGGAGTGCAGGGCGTCTATAAGCACGTCTCGGCGTCCACCGGCACGGAGATGGTCTTCTCGGTCTTCGTCCCGCCCCATGCGGACGGGACGAAGCTGCCGGTGGTCTGGTATCTGTCCGGCCTGACCTGCACCCATGCCAATGTCACGGAAAAGGGCGAATATCGCGCTTTGTGCGCAGAACTCGGCCTGATCTTCGTCGCGCCCGACACTTCGCCGCGCGGCGAAGGCGTGCCAGACGATGCCGACAAGGCCTATGATTTCGGGCTAGGAGCGGGCTTCTACGTCGACGCGACTGAAGCTCCTTTCTCGCAGAATTACAGGATGTGGAGCTATGTCACCCGGGAATTGCCGGATCTGATCGCCGCGCATTTTCCCGCGGATATTAATAAGCAATCGATCATGGGCCATTCGATGGGCGGCCATGGCGCCCTCACCATCGGCCTGACCTTCCCTGATCGTTACCTAGCCGTGTCGGCCTTCGCGCCGATCTCGGCTCCCAGTCAGGTGCCCTGGGGACAGAAGGCCCTGGCCGGCTATCTCGGTTCGGACCGAGCCGCGTGGCGCAAGCATGACGCGGTGGCGCTGATCGAGGATGGCGCCAAGGTGCGGGATCTGCTGGTGGATCAGGGCGATGCCGATCAGTTCCTCGCGATCCACTTACAGCCTGACAGGCTGCGTGACGCTTGCGCCAAGGCGGCCATCGCCCTGACGCTGCGCTTGCAACCCGCCTATGACCATAGCTATTACTTCATCTCCACCTTCATGAGTGACCATCTGCACTGGCATGCCGAACGACTGGCCTAGCAGCGGCATCTGGCCTCACGACGCCATCAGCACTCTCTTCAGCAGCACAAGATCGCGATACCGGTTAGGGCGGCAGGCGCGCCGAAGATCGCGTTGGGCATCGGCTGGCATTGATGAGAAGGGATCAGGGCAGGTAACCAAGAATAATAGCCCCCAGAAGCGCCCTCTTATGAACAACGGCCCCTGTACGCCTTCCAAGAGCATGAACTTACCATTGCCGATATCACGGCGCTGGGCGGTCAGCGTAATTTGTTCCTCAGCCGAACGAGGTCGATCAACTCTGTGAAGATAGATTTGTTACGGCAATTTGCTCTATTCCACTCTGGGGTCGGGCTGTCGGCGCACTGAGTCCTTCTGCCATGCATACTGACGATTGGGTGATCTTGCCTTGGCGGTCCACCACAGACCTTGTGTCCACTGCGATAGCACTGGCGTTGGGGAGTGCGAAGCCGCGCGCCAGCCAGTAGAGCGTGGAAAATGCAGCACGATATTCTCGTCAGCGCCTGACGAGGATGGTAAATTGAGCGAACCGTGAGACAAAAAGGGCACTCTTCGGACAGAACTACTGGGCCAGAGAGTTCAACATCTCAACAACGCCAGGTCGCGCGCGTGTATTGGCGCAGGTGTGGATCATCGAACCTTCCCTCCTTCTTTCATGCTGAAGAGATCGAAAATGACAGTTAGGGCGCGTGATTTTGAGATTCCGGCTCGGTCTACGCAATATGCACGTGATCAAATGGTGGCTACCTCGCATCCACTCGCGACACTTGCCGCACGAGACGTCCTGTGCGCCGGGGGCAATGCGTTCGACGCCGCTGTCGCAGCTAATGCCGTCCTGGCTGTCGTCGAGCCGGCGATGACTGGTATCGGCGGAGACGGAATGGTGATCTTTTCCACACCCGATCACTCCGCACCACGCGCCTACAGCGCCTTAGGAACGGGAATTGCCGATCCTGCAAGCGGCGTGGCGGCCGCGATGACCGCATTGCCCGGCTTAGTAGACATCTGGGATACGCTGGCCCGCGATTTCTGCTCACAGCCCTTAGCGGATCTGCTCGCCCCAGCGGTCGGACTAGCAAACAACGGGTTCGTCGTCTCCGAGCGAACGGGATATGACTGGGGTCGGTTTGCCGATGCACTTAATGCTGATCGGAATACAGCGCGCCACTATCTGAAATCCGATGGGCAGCCATTTCTGTGCGGTGACACATTCTTCCACCGCCCTCTTGCCAAGGTGCTGAGCAGTATCGGTCGAGAAGGCCGCGCGGCATTTTACGGAGGCGAAGTCGGAGCGGAATTGGTACAAACCTACAATGCCCTAGGGGCGCAGGTGACCCCGCAGGATTTAGCGGCCTACAAAGGGGCCTATGTCGATACGATATCACTCTCCTATCGTGGCTTTGACGTGCACGTCTGTCCGCCACCCTCGGCTGGCGTCGTGGCGATGCTTATACTCCGCCTATTTGAAAGATTGGGCTTTTCCGACAAGTCGATGCCGCTACGTAAGAGGCTTCACCTCATGATAGAGGCAGGGAAACTTGCCTACTCTGCGCGCGATCATATCCGCTACGATGCCAAGACCGGCGGTTATTGTGCGGACGCCCTTTTCGAGGATGCCTTTGTTGCTGAATTAGTGGCGAAGATATCATCCGAATCTGTTCCTCAGATGCAGACGCCCAAGCATATTTCGGGACGCAACGAAACCACCTATCTTACGGTCGTCGACAAGGCACGGAACGTCGTGTCCTTCATGTCGACGATAGTTGACTTTTTCGGTTGCCGAATGACTACACCGCGATCGGGTATCCTGCTTAATAGTCGCGGGGAATATTTTACAACGGACAGGCAGGATCCCAACTACTACTTGCTCGGCAAGCGACCTCTGTCGTTCTCCCTACCAGCTATGGTCTGCCGGGATGGTAAGCCGTTGATCAGTGCGGGAGTCGTCGGAGGAATCTTCCAGCCGATGGGGCTTGCGACCGTCCTCTCTCGCATCATCGACGAGGGCATGTCCCCACAGCAAGCCGTTAGTGCGCCGCGGATATTCGGTCGGCCCGATCTGGTTGAATACGAGAGTGGATTGTCGCCTGACATGGTCGCGGCTTTGGCCAGTCTTGGGCATAAAATGGTTCCGCGCTCTCGCGGGCCATTCGCGAATGAGGGCCCACTTGGAGCAGCTCAGGTGATCGTTCTGCGAGATGGTGTTCTCGAAGGTGCGGCGGATCACCGCAAGGACGGATTGGTCATTTAACAATGTCCGATCAACAAGATCCCCTCTAAGATAGGTTCACATGTTGGTCGGTGGCTCCGAGGGATGCACCAAGCAGGGTAGCAACGGCAACGGAGCGTCGACGATTGAGGTGATCGACGTCGCATTGATGTAATCGGATATAGGAAATGGACATCAACTTTTCGGAGCGGAGGACGCACTGAATAATCTACAAGGAGAGGAAGTGCGTATTCCTCTGGGTATCCCAAGCTCGTGGCGGAATGATCAGTGATCGGGAGGTCTATGGCTTGCAGGGACTAAAGATGACCGTGATACTGCAAGCAATGACTGTTATCCGAGATACTTATCGAGCCAATCCCTACTCAATGGTCCTGCTTCGACGTGCGAACGATACCTCAAGCCAAAGAGACGCCGTGAAGCAGAATTTGGGCGCCGACATCGTTCTTATTGCAGGAATCAATACTAGAACAATGACTACAGTCTGTCGGGTGAACGAGCTTACTTGCTTTCCAAAGAACGGGAGTAGCGGAGCGGTGCAGCACCGTTTTTCGCCTACGAGATACGCTATGCGGCGAGAATTCCCGACGACTTGAGCTGAATCCCAGAACATTAAAGTTGCTTCAACGCTTGGGGTTCACTCGTCTGCCGCCAACTAAGATTGAAATCACTTTCCTTGCACGCTAGCTGTTTGGAATATTAGGGATGGTGCCGTGAGCGAATATCCGTTCAGTATTGAAGAGTATAAAAATCGCCTTTCCTTTGTCCGAAAGAAGATGGCGCAGCTGGCGCTGGATATTCTGATCGTCACTGTGCCGGAGAATATATACTATCTCTCGGGGTATCGGACCACCGGCTATTACGTCGCGCAATGCTTGATTGTGCCGCTGGCAGGCGATCCGCGCTTCGTCATCCGGAAGCTTGAATATCCGAACGTCGAAATCTTGTCGTGGCTGAAGCAGGGCTATCCGGTGCCCGACACAGCGAGCTATGGTGATGCGCTTGTTGACTGTATCAAAAACGTAACGGAATTCGGCTCCCGGATAGGCTATGAAGACCAAGGTTTCTTCCTTCCATCCGCGTTGCTCGAGCTTTTGCGCCGTCATCTCGGAGACAGAACTTTCGTGCCGGCCAGCGGCGTTATCGAAGAATCAAGAAGAATAAAGTCCCCGCAAGAGCTCACCTACATACGCAACGCGGCAAAGGCGGCCGATGAGGGCATGAGAGCCGGCGTGGAGGCCATATTACCTGGTCGCACAGAAAACGAGATAGCAGGCGCCGCCTATCTGGAAATGATGAGAGCAGGAAGTGAATATCCCAGTTCCGGTCCATATGTCGTCGCGGGGCCTCGTTCAGCTCTGGGGCATAGCACCTCCGAGCGAGGGGTAATCAAAGCAGGTGAAATCGTCTATCTAGAAATTGGCGCGAGCTGGTTTCGCTACGGTGCCGCCATAATGCGCACCGTCTCGGTAGGGGCACCCACATCGGAATTGAGAAAGGTCGCCGATGCCACCCTCGGTGCGCTCAATGCCATGCTTGACTTCGCCAAGCCAGGCGTGACTTCTGGATCGGTAGATGCTGTCGGCCGAGCCGTTATCGAGCGAGCTGGTTTGGCTAAATTCTGGCCTCATCGGGCCGGATATTCCATCGGTATCGGCTTTCCGCCAGGGTGGAATGAAGGCCACATCATGGACCTGAAGCCTCACGATTCCAGAGTGCTTGAAATTGGAATGACCTTCCATTCAGTTCCTTTGCTCTTCATCCCAAGGCTTGGCTCTGTCGGCTTTAGTGAGACGTGGACGGTTACGAGTGCCGGCATCGAAGTTTTGACGAATACACCGCGGCAACTCATTGTCGTATGACAACGACGAGCACGTTTGCACCGTGGGGCCGTCGCAGTTTCGATCGGCTTGCACCGAATATTGTTGGCGATTCACTGTGGGCTGAAGAGATTCGCTAAACTCCTGCGATGCGGGCAATGCGAATTGCCTATAGCGCCGGGTAGCTATGGCTTCCTACCCGGCATTCAGATCGGGAGCGCGGTCGATTTTTATGGTTCGGGCTGCGGCTGGCGAACAAGTCATGCCAACTGGACCATGCGACCTCCTCCATAAAAATGAATCTTGGGGCGAAACTGCACGCACGCCGCTCATCGCTGATTGGCGATTGGCCTCTATTTTGGCTGCGTGGGGCGTCGCCGCGGTTTCCATTGGTCGGACATGCGTTGACGGCGGCCTCGAGCGCCTTCCGGTCGACGACGTTGGGATCGAACCGCTCCGGGTTCCAGAAGCGTATATTGTTCGTGCTTCGGATGTGCGGGGTCGCTGATGCCATCAAGGTATTCGGCATAGCCTGGCGCACCGCCGACGTCTTCCGGAGGACACCGGCCGGCGGCCTTGAGCAAGAGGGGAAGTCCCTCTGTCGCGATGCCATTTTCGAGTTTGATCACACGGTCCCAGCTGTCGCCGAAGTCAAAGAGATAATGGATCGTCTTGGCGCCGGTCGCGGACATCGATAGGCTGGGGGCCAAAATCGCCGTCAGGATCCGGGATCCTCCAACGTTCTTCGCCAGCGTGGAACTAAGAGGTAGCTGATTGTCCAGCCAAACGCAGCCTGAAGCGTCTGATGCAGCCGATCAAGGCGTAGGGTGACAGGCACGACAAGGCGAAGCATCACCTCCGGTTTCACGTCCTTGAGGGTCCCCTTGATCTGGATCGCGGTTGTGTTGAGGCTCATGCCGCCACGCCACAGGCTATTCACCAGCTTCGCGAGAACGTCAGCAAGCAAATGCTCGGCGCTGACGCTGTTGAGCTTCGGGTTTATGTCGCCCGCCGAACTATGCCGAGTCGGGTCGTTTCCCCGGATTTCTGGCTGACCGGCGTTTGGTCGGTTCGGCATAGTTCGTTCTGTGCCTCCGCTGTCAACAGCGGAGAACAGGAATATGGAGAGTACCTGCGCAGAAGCACGGCTGTACCGGCGTCTCAGAAGCGAGCCGCACGGACGGCTCGTCGAGTGCTACGCCGTTCGTCTCGTCGAAGAGAGGCTCGTTCGGCATGGCGCGTGGCGTTGCCTCAACGTAGTTGGCGGGCTCCTGAGTTGGATCGCGGGCCGTCGCTATAAGCTGATTGATCTCGATGAACAGGTCGTTGAGCGGTACCTCCGACATCGAGCCGGGAGGCAATCCATCCAACCCGGTGACCGGCAGCGCTCAAGCGATGGTTGTCGGTGCTGCGCGAGGAAGGCGCGATCGCGCCGTTGGTGCTACCGCCTCTCGCCCCGCACCAACGGATCTTCAAGGAGTTCGATGCCTACCTGCGATCAGAGCGCGGCTTGGCCCCGAGGTCCATCGTACGCCATCTCCCGGTCATCCGCAGGTTCCTGCACGAGGGGTGCTCCGGCGGCGTTGCCGCCCTGTGCAAGATCAACCAAGAGGACGTGATCCGCTACATTGAGCGCCACGCCCAGGATTGGAGCCCGGGAACATGCAAGGCGATGTGCTGGTCGCCCGCCTTTCTCCGTTACCTCCACCATCGGGGGCTGAACGCGCGCCCGTTGGCGGATTGCGTTCCATCGATGCGGCGATGGAAGCTCGCAACTCTGCCGATCTATCTGCCTGCCGCACAGGTGCGGAAGGCTCTCGACGGTTGCGACCGAAAGACGGTGATGGGACGGCGCGACTACGCCATTCTGTTGTTGCTGGCCAAGCTCGGCCTGCGGGCCGACGAGGTCGCGACGCTCACGCTCGATGATATCGACTGGCGCGCCAGCGAGATACTCGTTCGCGCCAACGGCCGACAGCGTGCACGGATGTCGATACCGCCAGACGTTGGCGCGGCCATCGTTGCATATCTGCGCAGAGGCCGCCCAAAGTCGTCGTGCCGACGGTTGTTCGTCCGCACACTCGCGCCGCACATCGGGTTTGCTTCCGGATGTGCGATCACCATGATCGCCAAGGCCGCTCTCGATCGCGTTGGAATCGAAGGTTGCGCACACCGCGGCGCACATATCTTCCGACACAGTCTCGCTACCGGGCTTCTCCGATCTGGCGCGACCTTGTCGGAGATCGAACAGTTGCTGCGGCACGAGAACCATGCCGGCCATGCCGTTCATCCCGACATTCCCATTACGCGCCTTGACCACGCTCCGCGTCTTAAACCTTGAGATCGACCCGCCCTGGGCGGGCTATTGGCGATTGCTCGGCAGCGAATCACTTCTAACAGCCCCGGGAGGGCCACAAATAACAAACGCGTTCGGCCTCGGGGGAAATAATCGAATTGCCTCAATGCGAGCTGATTTTCTGCAAAACTAGTCTGCATATTGACCGAATCTAGCCTGAAGGCACCGTAACATCGTGCCGCTGATAACGCAGGTGGCGCGGCAATGCGCTGGAATGCGGAAAGATGTCTCGAACGATCGCCTAACGACTTTGTTGGAGACAATTCGCGTGCCAAGCTTACTAATCGAAAAATTCAACTTGGGCGGTCAAGATGGTCCATTGAACGACATCTTGCGCTTGCCGCATGTACGACGCAAACATTTGGGCAGATATTTCAGTGCCGTTGCGATCGCCGCTCTCGCATTGTGGATCGCGGTGGCGTTTGCCCGTGGCCAGATCGAATGGGCGGTGGTGGCCCAATTCCTCGCAGCACGCACCATCATTCTCGGCTTAGGCAACACGGTGCTAATGTCCGCCTTGGCGATGCTGATCGGGATTACGATCGGAGTGACTGTCGCGATCATGCGTCTTTCTAACAATCCGGTAGTCAATTGGGCCGCCGTCGGATACGTGTGGTTCTTTCGAGGTACGCCCCTGCTATTGCAGTTATTGCTCTGGTTCAATCTCGCACTGGTGTTTCCCAACCTCGGCATGCCGGGCTTTTTTGAAGTGCGCACCGTGGACGTGATGACGCCCTTTGTTGCTGCGCTTCTGGGGTTGGGCATCAATCAGGGGGCCTATACATCAGAGGTTGTGCGTGCCAGCCTGTTGTCTGTCGAGCAGGGGCAGTATGAAGCAGCAAGCGCAATTGGTATGCCCCGTCTTCAGGCGCTGCGCCGAATCATTCTGCCGCAGGCGATGCGCATGATCGTGCCTCCACTTGGCAATGAACTCATCGGCATGGTCAAGTTGACGTCGCTTGCGAGCGTCATACAATTTTCGGAGATCGTGCATAACGCAGAAAACATCTACTACGTGAACAACTACGTCATCGAGCTACTGATTGTTGCCGCAATTTGGTACTTGGCCGTGGTGACCGTGCTCACGCTTTTGCAAACTCGGCTGGAGAGATACTACGCGCGTGGCGCTGGTCGTATTGTGCAGCCACGATAGATGGGAAGCATACATGAGCCCGATCGTAAAAGTCGTCGGTGTGCGCAAGTCATATGGCACTTTCGAAGCGCTCAAGGGAATTGACCTGGAGGTCGATCGGGGCGAAGTTGTCTGTGTGATTGGGCCGTCCGGCTCTGGAAAAAGCACTTTCTTGCGCTGCATCAATCAACTCGAGGTTGTTGATAGCGGCGCCTTGTGGGTAAATGGCGAGCTGCTGGGGTATCGTCGGAGGGGCTGCAAGTTGTACGAGCTTTCCGAGCGCGAGATCGCGCGGCAGCGACTTGCAACGGGCATGGTGTTCCAGCGCTTCAACTTGTTTCCGCACAAAACAGCGCTGGAAAATGTAACTGAAGGTCCGATTCAGGTACTCAAACATGAACGCAAGCAGGCTGAAGCCGCTGCTCGCGAACTGCTTGCCCGGGTCGGTCTCGAGTCGAAATACGACGCGTACCCGATCGAGCTTTCGGGTGGTCAACAACAGCGCGTGGCGATTGCCCGCGCGCTCGCCATGAAGCCTGCACTAATGCTGTTCGACGAGCCTACCTCGGCATTGGATCCCGAACTTGTCGGGGAGGTATTGGCCGTTATGCAGAACCTGGCGCGGAGCGGAATGACGATGATTGTGGTGACGCATGAACTCGGGTTTGCCCGTGAGGCAGCAAACCGGGTCATTTTCATGGATCAGGGACAGGTGGTCGAGAGCGGTTATCCCGCGCAGGTTCTCGTCACTCCGACGCATCCCCGGACACGGAATTTCATTTCGGCGGTACTGAACTAAAATTGATAACTGAAACACACGAAAGGCTTCAGCATGTTTTCAAGGGCCGTCCTTCGCCTCGCGCTGTGCATATTCACTGCCTCAATGAGCCTGACAGCCACAGGCGCCTACGCGCAGAGCGAAAAGAAGATTATAAATGCAATAACGATAACTTACTATCCACCCTTCGAATTCAAGGACACATCCGGCAAGCTGATGGGGCTCGATATCGACATTTTCAATGCAATGGCGAAAAAAATGGGCGCGGAAGTGAGCTGGATCGAATCGAGCTTTGATCAGCTGATCAGCTTCGCCCCGATAAAGACAAGGCGTGCAGATGTCATCATTTCAGCGATGACTGATACACCCGAACGCCGCACAAATGCAAATTTCCTCGATTACGTGTATGTCAACCAAGTACTCTTCACGCTGCGCGCCAATGTCGATCGCTTCTCGAACATGGATGCGGTGTGCGGCAAGCGGGTCGCGGCCTCACGAGCAAGCGTCGTCGAAATGAACGCGGTCGTGAAATGGAGCGATGAGAATTGCGTCAAGTCCGGCAAGCCAGCGATCAATTTGACTCCCTGCGAAGGCACTCCCCAATGCCGGCTAATGGTCAAGCAAGGCCAAGCTGAAGCAGCACTAACGGGTGACGCTACGCTTGCCTATCAGAACACGCTCGAGGGGCGTCAGTATGCAAGCTTTGGAAAACCTTTGGTGAAGACTATGTACGGCATTGCGTTTCGAAAGGACGATCCCCAGTTCGGAGACGAGCTTAAGAAAGCTCTGGTCGCGATCATGGCCGATGGCACGTACGGTCAGCTTCTGCGCAAGTGGGACCTAACGGATGACTCCTCGATCCAGCAGCCAATGATCAACGGCCAGCCTTGACTACAGGCAGTCTATCGTCCCGGTGTTTGAAAATTCTGCAAGCGGAGAGCGGTAGCGCAAAATCTGCTGGGAAGCCGACAGAGTCAATTAAGATCACAGGGGTAGATGGCCTACATGTTTGCCAAGAATGCTCTATCCCGGCAGCTAACGGTTGACCGCTGGACTCCGGCTGATCTTGTGTTTTGACGGCAAGGTTGCATCGAAGGGGTTCGTCTGCATGCGTCACCGGAGGCTGACGCATTTCCGCTGCAATGAAACCTCATCCGAATTAATGGACACCTGTAGTAGGCTCGAAGAGCCAGGAGGTTTCGGAGGGAAGGATGTCAACGTCGGTCGTTTACGGACGATTACAAGCGCCAGGCGCTTGATCTGGTCGCGTCGGCCGGCCGCTCGATCGGATCATTGCCAAGGAGCTTGGCCCACGCGATTCCGTGCTGCGGCGGTGGCTCGAGCAACGAGGGGCCCGGCTGGACCGACGGTAGCGATCGGCACCCCACGACGCAGGCGGCGCTGCCGTCGGCGGACAACGCGGCAGAGATCACGCGTTTGCAGCGAGAGAACGAGCGGCTGCGCATGGAGCGCGACATTTTAAAAATAGTCGATTGCGATCTTTGCTGGAACACGGACATGAGATTCCGCTTCTTCGAAGATCGCCGCGAAGATTATCCTGTGACGCTACTGTGCGACGTGCTCGGCGTCTCGCCGGCCGGCTATTATGCTTGGCGCTCGCGCCCAGAGAGCCGACGATCTGCTGCCAATCGTGACCTCGTTGACCACATCAGGCGGGTCGACAGTTGTACCCGCGGGCGCTATGGGAGCCCGCGTATCCATGTCGAGCTGAGGGCGCGGGGCCGTGGAGTGAGCCGTGGTCGCAAAGAGCGCTTGATGCGGCGTCACGGCCATCATGGCGCGGCCAGGCCGGGTGCGGACCACTGACAGCCGCCACGACCTGCCGACCGGCACCAAATCTGCTCGACCGCAACTTCATCGCCACTCCTCCGAACCAGATCTAGCTGGCCGATATCACCTACATCAACACTGATCAGGGCTGGCTCTATCTGGCCGTCGTCATGGATCCGTACAGCCGCAGGATTGTCGGCTGGGCGATGGCGGATTATTTGCGCGCCGAGCTGCCCTTGGCGGCCTTGCGGATGGCGATCTCGGCGCAGCGTCCAAGCGCCGGCCTAATCCACCACTTCCGATCGCGGCGTTCAATTTGCCTCCGCGGATTACCGCTAGCTGATGCAATACGCCAGCCTTAAGGCATCGATGAGCCGCGAGGGCGAATGCTATGACAATGCTCCAATGGAGAGCTTCTTTCACACCCTCAAGACCGAGTTCGTCCACCACGGGCACTGTGCAACACGGGCTGAAGCCACAAGGGATCTTTTTGCCTACATCGAAAGCTTCTACAATCGGACTCGTCGTCACTCAACCATCGGCTTTGTCAGCCCGATCGAGATAGAGCTAAAAGCAGCTTAACCGCGTCCATTTTTTCGGGAAAGATCGTGTCCCGTTGCGTGGTGTAGCTGGCGGCGGGAGACCGCGTTCACCGGCAAGAGCCGGGCAGGTCAGCTGGCGATCGCCGGAAGGCTGACAGTGGGGTCATCGCTCAACGGCGCGATGGTTTCCAGCGTCATATAGCGAGCGCGCTGGACGGCCCATTCATCATTTTGCTCGAGCAGGATCGCGCCGATGAGGCGGACGATGGCGTCTTCATTGGGGAAGATGCCGACGACCTCGGTGCGGCGCTTGATCTCGCCGTTGAGGCGCTCGATCGGGTTGGTCGAGTGCAGCTTGGTCCGGTGTTGCGGCGGGAACGCCATATAAGCGAGCACATCGGTCTCGGCCTCGTCGAGGAAGCCGGCAAGCTTGGGCAGCTTGGGACGAAGCTGGTCGGCGACCTTCCGCCACTGTGCTTGTGCGGCCTCGGCATCGTCCTGGGCGAACGCCGTGGCAATGAAGGCGGAGACGACGCGGCGGCCGCTCTTGCCGGCATGGGCCAATGCATTGCGCATGAAGTGCACGCGGCAGCGTTGCCAGCTGGCATTGAGCACCTTGGCGACGGTGGCCTTGATGCCCTCATGGGCGTCGGAGACGACCAACTTGACGCCACGCAAGCCCCGGCGAGCGAGCTTGCGCAGGAACGCCGTCCAGAACGTCTCGGCCTCGGAAGGGCCAATATCCATGCCGAGAACTTCGCGCCGGCCGTCGCTGTTGACGCCAACAGCGACGATCACTGCGACCGACACGATGCGCCCCTGCTGGCGCACCTTCACGTAGGTGGCGTCGATCCACAGATATGGCCAGTCGCCCTCGATCGGCCGGGCGAGGAACGCCTTCACCTTGTCGTCGATCTCCGCGCAGAGCCGGCTCACCTGGCTCTTGGAGATGCCGCTCATCCCCATCGCCTGGACGAGATCGTCGACCGAGCGGGTCGAGACGCCCTGCACATAGGCTTCCTGAACTACGGCGGTGAGCGCCTTCTCGGCCATCCGGCGCGGCTCCAGGAAACCCGGGAAGTAGGAGCCCTTGCGCAGCTTGGGGATGCGAAGCTCGACCGTGCCGGCCCGGGTCTCCCAGGTCCGGTCGCGGTAGCCGTTGCGCTGGGCCAGCCGTTCGGGGTTCTTCTCGCCGTAGGCTGCACCGGTTTGGCCTTCGACTTCCAGCTCCATCAGCCGCTGGGCAGCAAAGCCGATCATCTCGCGCAACAGATCGGCATCAGGGGTCTTCTCCACGAGCGTGCGCAGGTTCATCATGTCGTCGGTCATCGGTGGTTCCTCGGTTGCGTTGGCGTGTCGCAACCCGATCCTACCGGAGAACCGCCGGTGACCACCGCAAAGCCGCCCGCCCGCTACGGCGCTAGTTGAGGCGCGCGTCCGGGCGGCTTTGCTCTACCGAGCTACACCACCACCGGGGACACGACCTCGGGAAACGTCAGCAAGTAGCGCGATGTCCAAAAATGTTATTGAGAAGTGTCCAAGTTGTTGAGAACAGCAAGATGGGAAACGTTCCCCGTACTTGGGCCGCCCGACCGTTAGTGCGTTCGGAAAGCCGATTGACAAATCGTTGAAGGAGCGAGTCCCTGCACTGAACGGAAAGCGCTCCCACAATCGACGCCTGTCATCGAAGGACAATTAAGCCTCCTAGAGGTATTCTCCGCTGGTGCATTCGCAGTACAAAATACAAGTGACGAGGGCATATCGATTTGCGGTTCGTCATCAAGAGCGGAGCATGATCGAATGCAGGCTTGCGTTGCAATCCTGCATCGGGCTCGAAATAATTGCTGGATTTCTGCGCGTTTTGATCATCTGCGTCGCTGGCTCGCGTCACTTTTCGATTAAAAAGATGTCAATCAAGCTGGAGATTCAGAATGAAGGTCGGTGTTCCGAAGGAAATCAAGACGCACGAGTATCGTGTCGGCCTTACGCCTGGAGCCGTCCGCGAATATATTGCCGCGGGTCATAGCGTGTTAATTGAAACTAACGCTGGCGCTGGCATTGGTGCGACGGATGACGATTTTCGCAAGGCAGGTGCGACGATTGTGGGCTCTGCTTCCGAGGTGTTCGCATCGAGCGAGATGATCGTGAAGGTGAAGGAGCCTCAGCCTTCCGAATGGGGCCAGTTGCGAGAGAATCAGATCCTCTTCACCTATTTGCACTTGGCGCCAGATCCAGAGCAGGCGAAGGGACTGATCAATTCTGGCTGCATCGGCATCGCTTACGAAACGGTCACTGATGCGCATGGAGGTCTGCCTCTGCTTGCGCCCATGAGCGAGGTTGCGGGCCGCCTTGCGATCGAGGCAGCGGGCGGCGCTCTTAGGCGACATGCCGGCGGGCGAGGGATTCTGATAGGCGGCGTGCCGGGCGTCCGGCCTGCCCAAATCGTAGTGCTCGGGGGTGGTGTAGTCGGAACTCATGCGGCGCGGATGGCTGCGGGATTAGGTGCCGAGGTTACTATTCTCGAACGATCAATTCCCCGACTTCGCGAACTGGATGAGCTATTCCAAGGGCGGGTTCGCACCAGATTTTCGACGATTGACTCGGTCGAGGAAGAGGTGTTCGCGGCGGATGCCGTCATTGGTGCTGTCCTTGTTCCTGGCGCGAGTGCGCCCAAGCTCGTGAGCCGCAGCATGCTAAACTCAATGCGAAGGGCCTCCGTGATCGTTGACGTTGCGATCGATCAAGGTGGTTGCTTTGAGACGTCGCGGCCGACCATACACTCTGATCCCACCTACGAGGTCGATGGCGTGGTTCATTACTGCGTGGCCAACATGCCGGGTGCTGTCCCACTTACGTCGAGTCACGCCTTGAACAACGCTACGCTACCTTTCGGCTTGGCTCTCGCCAACAAGGGCTTCGCGGCTGTTCTCGAAAATCCGCATCTGCGCGCAGGACTCAATGTCTACCGTGGACGGCTGACTTACAAGGCCGTCGCCGAAAGCCTCGGGCTCCCATTCTCACCGATCGATCAGGCCGCGGCCTGATCCCAGAGGCCTCCCCAGGGGGCGTTTCCTCCCTGACTTGGTGGGCCACTCCTTTTAGGAGTGGCCCACATTTTTTCGAGTATGCTCAACATTGGAAATCGGAGCGCTTGAATTAGCTTGATGCCCGAGCGTACGGAAACACAGTGGGCCTCGCCATTGACCCGAAGTCCCACTACCACGCAGGCTAGGCAGAGGGATGAGCGGACGCACCTCGGGCGATAACCGGCCTTGTGTCCGACAGCGCGAGGCAATGAAGCGTGCGGGAGCTGGATTCCCAAGTCTGACAGCCAAGTCCATGTAGTCGAAGTAAGGGTGAGGTGCCCGGTTGTCGGTCGTCGGATGCGTTGCGGCTTGTCATCGAGAGATCGCGCTAATCACCATGCGACCGTGGACTAGGCCATCTTCTATTGCTTGCTCTCGGCTGACTCCTGGTGCAGGGGCCTACGATCAAAATGTCCGGTCGCCTGGACCTTTCAGGCGACGCAGCAATACGCGGGTCAAGTTTGCCGATTGACAGCCATGCAGCACGAGTGGCTCACCACCACGCTGCGCGAGGCACTATGGCTATTATGGCAGTCCGCACAATTATCCAGCGCGCAACGGCTTCTACCGCGAAGTGCGTCGGACCTGGCTGCTTTGTCTGCGACAGCGTAGCCAGAAACGTCGGCGCATGGGCTGGTCGGAGTTCGAGACTCTAACGACACGCTTCCGGTGCCAACTCCACGCATCACTTGCACATGGGCGCAGGCGCGCATATGACGCGGGTTACTCTCGGGAAGAGCGTGGGTGTGGGAAAGCCGCCCGCCCGGATCTGTGAGGCAAAGCCGAATGGCCGAGCTACTCGACCACGTCGGCCAATCGACTGACCCGATAGCGTCTGCCACTGTCGCGCTTGTACGAAGCTGTTGAAGCATCTCACCCAATCCCGAAAAATTGGAGCGATTGTTGTAATCGTCGCGAGCCGGGGGCTGGTTGAACTATCGCTCCTGTTTCGCTCAAAAACGGCTGCAGAGCGTCCGGTGGCTCAATGCGTCAGCGCGGAGTTGGCGTGATGAAAACGCCGTTGTGTGCCGTTGATGCGCATAGAGTCTGCTCCACGTTTGGCTATATCGGTTAAATCCGATTGTTGGTCGGAGTACAATTTTTGAAGAATAGGTGTCGCTGGCCTTCCGCGCGATATCGAGTGTCGATGTAATCGAGGGGCGAAATGATCTCCGATGTAGTCATCACCTGGGCCCGGATGGTCAGAGGCACGCGACCTGTGATGGCGCTGGAGCGACGGCTGCGTTCACAGCGCTGCTATGCAGGCGAGACACTTGCGCTCTGGGAACAGGCATTAGGCGACCCCTTTCCTCAGATTGACGATGGCTTCGGCCCGCTGCGGATGCCGCCAGTGCAGATGCCGTCCGACTGGCTCGACAGCAACGGCCACGTCAATGAGAGCCGGTACCTCCAGCTTTTCAGCGATGCCAGTGGTACGCTGGAACGCCACATCGGCATCAATAGCGACTACCGCTTAAAATGCGGCGCCTTCTACACCGTCGAAACACATCTGTCCCATCTCCAGGAACTGCGCGCAGGTGACCGCGTCCAGGTGCTCACGCAGATCCTCGAAGCTGGCGAGAAGCGCCTTCACCTCTTCCACGTGCTTACGCATGTGGGTGACGAGCGGCCGGTGGCCATAGGCGAGCAGATGCTAATCCACGTCGATGCCACCAGCCGGCGCAGTAGGCCAGTGCAGGGCGAGGCACGTGAGCGATTGCTAGAGCTTGCTGAACGCCACGCTCAGTTGCCTCGTCCGGAGCGCGCGGGAGCCAGTATCACGTCACGCTCAATTCGAAATTGAATTTCCTGCCAGAGAAAGCGCCGTGGATATCGCGTTCATAGAGGAAGAGCAGGTATTTCGCGAAGGGGTCCGTCAATTCCTGCGTGACAATGTGCCGGTGGAGCTACAGCGCAAGCTACAAAAAGGGCGGAAACTCTCCAAAGAGGAAAAGGCTGCTGGAGTGCGTGTGCTCTACAAGAAGGGCGTCCCCACCTGGCCCAAGGAATACGGAGGGACCGGCTGGACCCCTGTGCAACACTATATTTTCACAGAAGAGGCGCGAGCATTTCCCGCGTGGACCCAGTTCGGTTACGGCGAGTCTTTGGTCGGCCCGGTAATCTATACCTTTGGCAATGAGAAGCAGAGGAAATATTATCTGCCGCGTATCGCCACTGCTCAGGACTGGTGGTGCCAAGGCTTCTCGGAACCTGGCGCAGGCTCAGACCTCGCCTCCCTCAGGACGCGGGCCGTACGTGATGGCGATCACTATGTTGTCAACGGCCAGAAGACCTGGACGACATGGGCGCAATACGCCGATTGGATCTTTTGCCTGGTCAGGACCAATCCAGATGTGAAAAAGCAGCAGGGTATCTCCTTCCTTCTGATCGACCTCAAAACGCCCGGAGTCACTGTACGCCCGATTCAGTTGATCAACGGCGGTCACGAAGTCAGCGAGGTCTTTTTTGACGACGCTCGTGTTCCGATTGAAAATCTCGTCGGCGAAGAGAATATGGGCTGGGATTACGCTAAGTTTCTTCTCGGCAACGAACGGTTCGCCGACGCGGGTGTGAGTTCTTCCAAGGAGTGCATCCGCCGTATCAAAGACCTCGCTGGACGATCCTCCGTCGGCGGCGAACGATTGATCGAACAAGCCGCGTTTCGCAAGAGGGTCGCGGCGGTCGAAGTCGAGTTGAAGGCGCTCGAAATGACACAGCTTCGTGTCCTAGCTAACGCATCGAAGCAACAGAAGAATACACAGGATCCAGCAAGCGCGATCCTTAAGCTCAAGGGCGCGGAAGTCGAGCAGGCAACGGCAGAGCTTTTGATGGAAGTGGTTGGACCTTACGCGCTTCCATATCTATCAGAAGAGGAACTCGAGCGTCGCAACGACTCGCCGATCGGCCCCGATTGGGCCGCCACAATCGCACCAACCTATTTCTACAGCCGCGCAGCCTCAATCTATTCAGGCTCGAGAGAAATCCAGAAAAACATCATCGCCAAGGCGATCCTCGGCCTTTGATACTTCTAGGCCCTGTCGCGGCGCCCCTATCTGGGAGAATTTCCAACGTGAGCTTTGATTTATCGGAAGAGCAACGGCTGCTTAAGAACAGGGTCGAACGGCTGTTGATCGACAGCTACGGCTTCGAGGACCGCCGCCTTTATCAAGCCGAGAAGCGGGGCTACAGCGAGGCGATGTGGAAGCGCTATGCCGAAATCGGGCTGTTGGCACTGCCGTTCTCTGAGGAACATGGCGGCTTTGGTGGCAGCCCTGTCGATACCATGATCGTTATGGAGGCATTCGGCAAGGCGTTGATTCTCGAACCCTATTTCGCCACCATTGTCCTTGCCGGCGGTGCGCTTCGGCTTGGGGCTAGCGAAGCACAGAAAGCCGACCTGATCCCCGCTGTCGCGGAAGGGCGGACAATACTTGCCTTCGCCTATGCCGAGCCGCAGTCGCGCTACGACCTCTTCGACATAGAGACGCGAGCTAAGAAAGTCGGAGACGATTGGATCTTGAACGGTGCCAAGTGCCTCGTTCTTCATGGCGACACGGCGGATAAAATCATCGTATCGGCTCGAACGGCCGGCGCTCCACGGGAGAAAAATGGGATCGGTCTCTTCCTGGTTGAAGCCGGTGCGAAAGGGCTTACGCGTCGCGGGTATCCGACACAGGATGGTCTGCGCGCGGCCGAGATCAGGCTCGATAATGTCCGCGTCAAGGCTGTCGATCTCATTGGCGACCCGGCTGGGGCATTCCCGATCATTTCGCGGGTGGCTGATGAGGCGGTCGCGGCCCTTTGCGCCGAGGCGGTAGGCTCCTTTGACAGGATGCAGGCCATTACGCTCGACTATCTCAAGACGCGCGAGCAGTTTGGCAAGAAGATCGGCACCTTCCAGGTGTTGCAACACCGGGCGGTCGACATGTTTGTCGAATTGGAACAGTCACGCTCGATGGCCATGTATGCCGCGATGATGGCGGGCGAAGAAGATGCGACCGAACGCGAGCGCGCAGTTTCCGCGTCAAAAATTCGGATCGGTCAGGCCGCGAAGAGCATTGGTCATCAGTCCATCCAGCTGCACGGCGGCATCGGAATGACCGTAGAATGTTGCGTAGGTCACTACTTCAAGCATGTGACCATGCTCGACATTCTGTTCGGCGATGCCGATTACCACCTGAAGCGACTTGCCGGGCTCGATGGCTTCAGCAGCGAGCAGAGCGAATTGAATGCCGATGGGATCCGATAGCAGTCATCTGTCAGGCTGGAACATTGTGTTCCCCTCGATCGTCACGAACCCGACAGCAAGAGCGCACCCACTGCGCGGAGCGGACTTGCCAAAGCTCATCAAGGGTCGATTCGGGAGCGCTGCGAGGCCAGTCAGGAATTCTAATCGATGAATAGGCTTGAGCGTCTTTTGCGACCAAGATCGATTGCCGTGTTCGGCGGCAAGCAAGCAGCTGCTGTCGTCGCGCAATCGATCAACATGGGGTTTTCTGGCAAGATCTGGCCGGTACACCCGACCAAAGACGAGGTTTGCGGCCTGAAGGCCTACCGCTCCGTGGCCGAGTTGCCCGGTTCGCCGGATGCCGCTTGGGTAGGGGTCAACCGGCACCTCACCATAGAGGTCATCGAGGCGCTCGCTAGGCGCAATGGCGGAGGGGCTGTCTGTTTTGCTGCTGGTTTCCTCGAAACCAAAGCCCATGATGATGACGGCGAGAGGCTGCAGGCCGATCTCGTTGCGGCCGCCGGCGAAATGCCGATCATCGGGCCGAACTGCTACGGCTTGATCAATTATGCCGACGGTGCGCTCTTGTGGCCCGACCAGCATGGCGGCATCAGACTTGCCGAGCGTGCACGCGGCGTCGGTATCATCACCCAGTCCTCCAGCATCGCGATCAGCATGACGATGCAGAGGCGCAGTTTACCGATCGCCTTTCTGATGACCGCCGGCAATCAGGCGCAGACCGGTCTTTCTCAAATGGCGCTCGGCCTGATCGAGGACGATCGCGTGACCGCGCTCGGCCTGCACATCGAGGGTTTCGATTCCGTAGCCAATTTCGAAAGACTGGCTATGCGGGCACGGGAGCTGAAAAAGCCAATCATTGCGATGAAAGCCGGCCGTTCCGAGCAGGCGCGGCAGGCGACCGTATCGCATACGGCCTCACTTGCTGGCTCCGACGCCGCATCTGGCGCATTCCTGAAGCGGCTCGGAATCGCCCGCGTCGATTCCATTCCCACGTTTATCGAGACGCTGAAGCTTTTGCACGTCACCGGACCGCTCGCGGGCTACCGGCTGTCGTCGATGAGCTATTCGGGCGGCGAAGCCTCAATCATGGCCGACACCGCCGAAGCTCGCATGGTGTATTTCCCTCGCCTCACTGAGGAGCACCGCGCCCGTGTCCGGTCAACGCTCGGGCCACTGGTTACGGTGGCCAACCCGCTCGACTACAAAACATTCATGTGGAACAACGAGCCGGCGATGACCAAGACCTTCACCGCCATGGTGTCGGGTGGCTTCGATCTTAACATGCTGGTGCTCGACTTCCAGCGCCCCGACCGCTGCTCGAACGCAGCTCCCTATTGGGCGATCGTCCGCGCCTTCGAAGCCGCGCTGAAGACTAACAAGGCGCAAGGCGCGATTGTCACGTCGCTGCCCGAGAACATGCCTGAAGAATACGCCAGTGAATTGATGGAGCGGGGCACGGCGCCCTTGTTCGGCGTTCCTGAAGCAATGGATGCGGCTCAAGCGGCCGCGCTCATCGGCTCTGTTTGGCGCCAGCCAGAGGCGCAGCCAGTTGATACGTCGAGTTCGGGGGCACGCGAAAGCGAACGTGTTACGCTTGATGAGGCGGAGGCAAAGGCGCGGCTGATCGAGGCTGGGCTACCCGTACCTAAGGGCGAACGAGCGGCTAAAGCGGTTGAGGCGGTGGCCTCCTCCGAGGCGCTCGGCTTTCCCGTCGCGCTGAAGGCCGTCGGTGTAAGCCATAAATCGGAGATCGGCGCGGTGCGGCTCAACCTCAGGGATGCCGAATCCGTCAAAGCTGCCGCCAGTGATCTGCTGCATCTGGCTAATGAGCTTTATGTGGAGCGCATGGTGCGCGACGGCGTCGCCGAACTGATTGTCGGCTTCACCCGAGACCCGATTTTCGGCGCCGTGATGACGCTGGGCACGGGCGGCGTTTTCGTCGAGCTTTTGCGCGACAGCGCCACACTGATGCTGCCCGCAACACGCGATGACATCGAGGCGGCCTTACGGGGCCTTAGGCTTTATCCTCTGCTGGAAGGTTACCGCGGCCGGCCCAGAGCCGATGTGGCGGCGGCGATCGAAGCCGTATCCGGCATCGCGGCATTTGTGCAGCAGAAAGCCGAGATCGAGGAACTCGACATCAACCCGCTTATCGTCTGCGCCGAAGGCAAGGGGGCCTGGATCGCGGATGCATTGCTCGTAGTTGGAGGGAAGAACAATGTCTGATGCGGTCAAGATCTGCCGTGATGGCTCCATTCTCGAAGTCACACTGGACCGCCCCAAGGCCAACGCGATCAATCCCGAAACGTCCCGATTGATGGGGGAAACCTTCAAGGCATTTCGGGACGACGCAAAGTTGCGCGTCGCTATACTCAAGACGGCCGGCGATAAATTCTTCTGTGCGGGCATGGACCTCAAGGCGAGGGCTGATGAGGAAAAAGTCGCCGGCGACTGGGGCGTCGGCGGATTCGGCGGAATTCAGGAACTGCGCAACCTGAACAAGCCGGTCGTTGCCTGCGTTAACGGCATGGCCGTCGGCGGCGGTTTCGAGTTGGCGCTCGCCTGCGACCTGATCTACGCTTCCGATCATTCCTCATTCTCGCTGCCCGAGATCCGTGCCGGAACGTTGGCCGACGCAGGTTCGATCAAGCTGCCAAAACGCATTCCATATCACGTCGCAATGAGTCTTCTGCTCACTGGCCGCTGGATGGATGTTACCGAGGCGCATCGCTGGGGCTTGGTCAACGAGGTGTTGCCAAAAGAAAAGCTTGAGGATCGCGTCTGGGAAATCGCGCGAACGCTCTCGAATGGACCGCCACTAGTTCTTGCCGCTATCAAAGAGACCGTGCGTGCAACTGAAGCTCTTTCATTTCAGGACGCCATGAACCGATTGACACGCCGTCAGCTTGCGACCGTCGATGCGCTCTACGGCTCGGAAGACAGTCTTGAAGGTGCCCGGGCCTTTGCCGAAAAACGCGCCCCGGTTTGGAAAGGGAGATAGCGATGTTGCGAAGAAGGATCATCGCTACATCAGAAACTGTATTTGCTCACTGAAGTCCAAAGATGTCACCCGGCTGTGCGCCTGGCCGGATTATCGGCAACAGCATCCGCGTAAACTCCAAATGCAAGAAAAGGACCAACCAATGGAGATTGATCAGATCGGCAAGTTCAACCACGATGAGGCCAAACGATGAGTACTTTTCGTGGGCCGGATCGGATCCGCCGAGTCGCTTGCCTTGGAACGGGAATCATTGGCGGCGGGTTCGTCGCGCACTTTCTGGCAAACGGGCTCGAGGTTGCGGTATGGGATCCAGCGGCAGACGCCAAAGACCGTCTCGATGAACTTCTGAAGACGGCATGGCTGACCCAGGAGCGCCTTGGCGCACGCGCCGAGGATCGTGGCAACTTGATCTGGGCGAAGACAGCTGCTGAGGCGGTAACAGCGGTTGATTTCGTACAAGAGAGTGCTCCAGAGCGGCTGGAGCTGAAGCAAGAACTCTATGCCGAGATCGAGCCCCTGGCCGCTGCCGATGTAGTCATCGCCACGTCCTCATCTGGATTTACCGTCGCCGATCTCCAGATCGAAGGCTCGCCGTCGCCACGCGTCGTCATCGGACACCCGTTCAACCCTCCTTATCTCATTCCCCTCGTTGAGGTTGCTGGCGCACCGCACACCAGCAAGGAAGCGCTCACCGCTGCAGAGACGTTCTATCGAGCAATCGGAAAAGTCGTGATTCGAATGGATCACGAAATCCCGGGCTTCATCGCCAATCATCTGCAAGCGGCGCTCGAGAGAGAGGCTATGCACTTGGTGGCCGAGGGGCATGCCACCCCTCAGCAAATCGATGCCGCAATTGTGCACGGTCTTGCCCCGCGCTGGACCGCAATCGGCCCGTGCATGGTACGCAATCTGGGTAATCCAGCCGGCATCCGCGCCTATTTCGAGCGTTTCCATCTCGGAAGTGAGCCGCTTCTTTCCCACGTGAAACCCCCAGAGTTTACGTCTGATTTTATCCGGGTGATGGAAGAAGGGTGCCGCGCGATGGAGGCCGACCGCAGCAGAACAGAACTTGCGGCGGCGCGAGACCGTATTGTGATCGAGATACTGCTTGCGCAGCGCCGAGCGGAACTGTCGAACCACGGTATCTGAAGGGATCGCCGGCGATGAAGTTGTCCAGGCCGCCGGGGTGGCAGCCCTGCCGCGCGGGAAGAAACACTCTGGATCGCCGACGTTCTCTGTCGCTGTGATCACATAGCGGTCGAATGCCACTCGTCAAAACTGACTATGCCTAGGTCCCAGTTATCAACACAGGAGTCCTTAATGTCACAGAAAGTCATCATTACGTGCGCAGTAACTGGAGGAAGTGCTGCGGTTCTCGCAAAGCATCCCAACATTCCCAGGACGCCGGCACAAATTGCGGACGCAGCTCTGGATGCAGCGAAAGCCGGAGCTGCGGTCGTTCACATCCATGTCCGCGATCCGGAGACTGGAGCGCCGTCAAATCGGTTCGAGCTCTATGAGCAGGTCGTAAAGAAGCTTCGGGATTCATCTACCGACGTCGTCATCAACCTGACAAGCGGAATGGATGGCGAGATCGTCCTGGACTCCGTGCAGCCGATAGAAATTGGTAAGTCGAGCACACTCAAAGATTCCCTAGCGCGCTGTCTACATGCCGTCAAACTTCAGCCTGAGCTAAGTAGCTTGGATTGCGGAACGATGGCGTTCGGAGAGCGGATTTTTGTTGCGCGGATGTCGGACCTGCGAGAGCTCGCAACACTGATGCGCGAAGCGGGTGTCAAGCCGGAGCTAGAATGTTTTGATCTAGGTCATATCGAAAATGCCAAGCGGCTCATATTTGAAGAGCTTATTGACGGGCCGCCCCTATTCCAATTCTGCCTCAGCACCGGTTATGGCGCCCCCGCTGTCCCGCTCGCGCTCCAGGCAATGCGTGAGATTCTACCAACGGAAGCCGTCTGGGGAGGGTTTGGTTGCGGAGCCGACGAGATGCGAATGATCGGACAATTGGTAACAATGGGGGGGCACGTGCGGGTAGGTCTTGAAGACAATATCTATCTTCGGCGTGGCGTGCTGGCATCCAACGCCGCGCTCGTCGAAAATGCGGTCGGCATCATCGAGCGCATGGGCGCCAGCGTTGCCACACCCGCCGAGGCTAGGGCAATTCTTGGTGTAAGAAAGCGGGGATGATGGCACTCTAGTCCAGCATGAAATTCCATTATGTGGACTGACGGTTCAAACGCCCAGGCATCAAAGGACGGCCTTTCCAAGAGCACGCGCGGCACGCTCGCTAGCTTGCTTGCCGCGCGTGAGCTCTACGATCGCATCGCCTCTGCCTCACCGCGTGGCCAAGTCAGGGCCTCTAGAGCAATCGATGCGCCGGATCGAAGATTTTAGCATAATTTATTCTCCTGCCGCAACAATTTCGTATAATTATTGCAGAGCTTGAGCAAATCGCTCCAAATCGGATCTCCTGCGTTTGATATGATTGAAGTAAAATCCCTCGATGAACGGTTTAAAATAATCTCTAGGGAGCGAAACAAATGGCCCAGCAACAGGTGGCGAAATCAACGATCGATCTGGAAAAAGCAAAGGCCGACTACGCGCAAAATGGCTATTGCATCCTTCCCGGCATTTTGTCGGCAAGCGAGGTCGCCGAAGTTCGCCAGCGCGTTACCGAACAAGCCATAGCCGAACGTGCGCTAGGATGGGCGCGACTCGATGCAGGCGTGGGCCATCAAGAACGGTCGACGCAAGATCAGCAAGCCCTGCTGCGCGAGGATATCTCGGAGATCAAGGGCGGTGTAAACCAGCGGGTCGGTTTCCTTATCAACAAGGGCAGGGTTTTTCGCGATCTTGTTACCAACCCGGTCATTCTCGAGCTGGTCGAACATGCCTTGGGACACGATTTCCTCCTGAGCGCCTGTGACGTGAATATTGCGGTGAGGGGCGGAGCACTCGAAGGTTTGCATCGCGACGCTTGGTGGTGTCCGATTGGATACCGAGAAGGGGATTCTTACATCAAGGTCGGTGACCGTAAGCGCAACCCAGCCGAGCCGGACAGCGCGCCGAGCGGTACAAACACCCCGCCTGCTTGTTGTAATACGATCTGGATGTTGACCGATTTTACGGAAGAAAATGGAGGCACAAGAATCGTGCCTGGCTCCCATCGCCTGCCTGGCACTCCGGACGGCTCCGTGCCTCACAAGGTGCCAACGATTGCCGCAACGGGCAAGGCTGGTTCGGTGATGTTCTTCGATGGCAGGCTTTGGCATGGAACGGGTCAGAACCTCACTGACGAACCCCGGATTGGAATGTTGTCTTTCTATTGCGGTCCGCAGTTTCGCCCCTTAGAGAATTATTTCCTCGGACTAGATCCTGCCGTCTTCGCAGACGCTTCGGACAGACTGCTCGATCTGCTTGGGTACACGACGTGGTTCAGCTATGGCAAAGCTGATAATCTTTCATCCCGCAAACGGCTGCGGGCACGGGAGGCATGGATCCCGGAGTTGCGCATCAAATCCTGACGATGTCCACCAAGGAGAGGATATCTTCAACAAGACAGTGCATGCACTCAGATCGCTACATCACACGTTGCACAAGATGTGAGTCGTTCGTGCTTGCCTCGACAAGTCGGCCGGTCAAGACGCGCGAGCCCAGACTTCGCAAGTACCAAGTAACTATTCAAACTCGGGTAAGCGAGCGGTGCCTCGCCAACTTTGCGATGGAGATTCGGAGATGAACCTAGTTCACAACAACGATAAAGCCGCTCATAAGTCTGCCGAGTGGCAGGTAAGGGTTGACCTCGCGGCCGCTCATCGCTTGGCCGATATCCAGAATTTCAGTGAAGGCATTTTCAACCACTTGACCATGGTGGTGCCGGGCAAGGCTGACTGTTTCCTCTCGATTCCTTTTGGTTTGCATTGGTCGGAAGTCACTGCCAGTTCTTTCATGGAAGTAAGCTATGACGGCAGGATTCTGAGCGGCAACGGCGAAATTGAGCGCAGCGCGTTGTGCATCCACGCGCCCATTCATCGCCGCAACCCCAAGGCCGTCGCCGTCTTCCATACCCACATGCCTTATGCCAGCGCGCTCACCCGGCTCAAGGATCCGCACATCCAGGCGATTGGCCAGACCGAGATCGGCTTCATCAACGAGATCGCCTATGATGAGGAGTACGGTGGTCTCGCTTACAATCTTGAGGAAGGAGAGCGCCTTGCCGATATCCTCGGGGACAAGTCCGTGCTTCTCATGGCCAATCACGGCGTTCTCGTCACCGGCGAGTCGGTCGCTCAGGCCTATGATCGGCTCTACTATCTCGAGCGCGCCTGCCAAGTGCAGATCTATGCGATGTGGACGCAGCAAGAGCTGCGGCCTGTAAATCCAAAGGTGGTCAAGTATATGATGTCCCAATACGCCGAGGACAACACGTACTACAACCGCAAACCTTGCGAGCTCCACTTCGATGCCTTGAAACGGATGCTTGAGCGCAAGGAGGGCAAGGAATATCGGAGCTGAGGGCTGCATCGATCCCGATGCGACCCCCGTCCTTTGCAGGGGGGAAGGGTCCGGCGGCACGGAAGCTAAGGAACTTGAAGCCAAGCGTCTAAGCTGAGCATCATTGCCTCAGCCGTACCTTGCATTTGGGATCCGATTCTGTCCTTGGTTTGAACCTCCTCCGAATTGATGGACACCTGTAGTAGGCTCGAAGAGCCAGGAGGTGTCGGATGGAAGGACGTCAACGTCGGTCGTTTACGGATGACTGCAAGCGGCGGGCGGTCGATCTCGAGCATCGAGCGGGCGCTCGGTCGGATCGGTGGGCAAGGAGCTTGGGCTGCGCGGCTCCGTGCTGCGGCGGTGAGTGGAGCAGCGAGGCGCCCGGCCGGAGCCGACGGCGGCGACGCGGCCCTCCACAACGCAGGCGACGCTGCCGTCGGGCGGACCACGCGGCAGAGATCTCGCGTTGCAGCGAGAGGCCGAGCGGCTGCGCATGGAGCGCGACATTCTAAAAAACTATTCAGCACCGTGGCGCGCCTGTGCGGCTTAGAAACAGCCTTGTGCTATCCTCTTCGGCTGGGAGGGTAGCGGCCGTTTGATTATTGGAGGCTCAATCTCTGTTAAAAAACGTGGTCCAAGGGTACATGCGAACTTGAGAGTGGTAACGTCGCCCGGGCGGCGATCCCGATTGGGAAGATGACGATTGGCATAGCCCGGACCCTCCTGCTCATCATTGATTGGAGGACTGCCATGCCCAAGAGGACGACCGGCAACCGACCGGAACTGAAGCCGGTCAACGTCGGGGCAGCCATCGACATCGGATCAAGGATGCACATCGCTGCGGTTAACCCCGCTTCCACCGACGTGCCTGTGCGCTCTTTCGGCACATTTACGCAAGACCTGCATGATCTGGCGGATTGGTTCGAAGCCTGCGGCGTGACGAGTGTCGCGATGGAATCTACCGGGGTCTATCGGATCCCCGTCTATGAGATTCTGGAGCAGCGCGGGTTTGATGTGATTTTGGTCAATGCGCGGTACGCCAAGAACGTGCCCGGACGCAAGACCGATGTCAGTGATGCCGCGTGGTTGCGCGAGCTTCATTCCTATGGCCTATTCCGCGGCAGCTTCCGACCTGATGCCGAGATTGCAACCCTGCGCGCATACCTGCGCCAGCGGGAGCGGTTGGTCGAATATGCCGCCGCAGGCGGTGACAGCGACCGCCCGCAAGATCGCAGTTCTATTCTACGCCTATTGTCCAAGGATGGCCCCGGACGTTGTCCGCGGATGGCAGCTATTTCTGGACCACCGCTCATCGCTCTCAGCTCGCTGATCGACTGTTGTTTTCGAGGCACCTCATCTTCTGATGTTCGACACGCCACGTGACCGCCTCAGAGGCCAGGCCCGCTTACAGCGAGCGAAGATTACAAGGACCAATGGGGTGATCAGTCGGGCCAGGTACAGCAAGTTGGCGATCGGTTGCGAGTGTACATAGCTCTCGTACACCCTGAGCGTTCCGCACCTAGTCTAGCAAGGAGAAGAAGAGGGGGGCGTCGAGCTCCGGCAGTTTCAGCGTTTCAGCTCAGTCTCCACTCTTTGAAACGGCGCCTCGAAGTTGGAGGCCCAATAAGAGTCGCTCACCATCAGATTTTTGGAGTTGGTCAAATCCAGCTGCCACCCCGACGGTCGGTCAAAATCCCCCAGGTGTGGTCACCTCAAACTCCCCCACCTGATTCCGCCTGGCTGGGCGGCTGATCGGCCGCCAAGCGCGTAGCAGGACGTTTATTTTCGTCCCCTTTTAGGGAAGAGGGGACGGGGAGTTAAACGTCTTGAAGCCGCATCTGCAAAGCACCGTATTTACGTTACTTGAGCGCCAGACGAGCCAACGAGAGATCCAGCGGCTGACGGGGATCGACCGCAAGACGATCCGGCGCTACCAGGCGATATTCGCGTCCCGGCGAGCGGCGGAGGCAAATTCCCCCGGGGCCACCGCCGGCTCGGAGGCCGCCGATGGCCAAACTCCCCCACCTCCGCGACCGCCGGGTATCGGAGCGACGGTGGTCGCCAAGACGTTTGATTTCGCCCGCTCAACCTGTGAACCGCATCGGGAATGGATCGAACAGCAGGCCCGTCTGAAGCGCAATGCGCAGGCGATCTACCAGGATCTGGTTGACCAGTTCGGCTTCACTGCGAGCTACGAGAGTGTCAAGCGTTTCGTGCGCGCCTTGCGCCACATCGATCCCCAACAGTTTGACCGTCTCGAGTTTGCCCCCGGCGAGGAAGCCCAGGTCGATTATGGCGAAGGCGCGCTGACCCGTATTTTGGCGGCGTCGTCGGCTATGTTGTGCTCGATAATCTCAAGGAAGGCGTCATCACGCCCGACCTGTACGAGCCCGAGCTCAACCGGCTCTACGGCGCGGTGCTCGCGCATTACGGCGTCGTCGCCGACCCGGCGCGGGTGCGGGACCCGAACCGCAAGGGGACCGTGGAGAACGCGATCCAGCACACCCAAGGCACCGCGCTCGCCGGGCGGCGCTTCGAGTCACTCGAGGCTCAGAACAGGTTTCTGGAGCACTGGGAGGCGAACTGGGCCTCCAAACGCATCCATGGCAGCACAAAGCGTCAGGTCGAGGCCATGTTCCAGGAGGAGAAGCCGCATCTGCGGCCATTGCCCGCGACCGGCTTCCGTTACTTCTCCGAGCTCGTGCGCACCGTCTACGACGACACCACCGTGCGCGTGGATCATAGCGACTATGCCGCGCGCCCCGCGCCGATCGGAAGCCAGGTCGTGGTACGCCTCTACGAGGCCACAATCGAGATCCGCGACCGCAGCACCCAGGCGCTGCTGCGCGTTCATGCCCGCGCCGCACGGCCAGGTTCGCTCAAACTGCCGCACGACGAGCGCCCGTTCAATCCATCTCGTCAGACCGCCTTCCTACTGGCAAGCGCCGGTGACATCGGACCGCAAGCGAAGGCGCTCTGTCAGCACCTGTTCGACACCGAAGGCCGCGTCGGTCAACGCGCGATGTGGGGTATTGTCGGACTTGCGAAGAAGTATCCCGCCCGGCTCGTCGAGCAGGCCTGCGATCACGCGCTGCGTCATCACATCCATCGCTACAAACAGGTGCGCGCCATCGTTGAGCGATTATTCGAGCAGGCGCTCGAGCGCGTCGATCATGCACCACAACTCACGCTGCCTCTGACGCAGGATCATCCACGATCCGTCCCGCGGACGAATACGGCAAACTCTTTCGTTCGGCGCCCAGAACCATGCCAGCAACGAGGGCCGGCCAATCAACAACGGCGATGATCAACGTGCAACAAACCGCGCTCGCGTCGTCTCCGCAACCCCGGCCAGCTCCGCCGACGCGAGCGCTCCCACCGAGATCTTGATTGCCGATCAACTCAGCCTTTCAACCTCCACAGGAGATCATTCGGAATGACCATGACCTTGCCAGACATCGATCGCTGCCTACGACAGTTGCGGCTATCGGGCATACGCGACACACTCGAGACCCGTGTCCTGCAGGCCCAGGGCGCCAGCCAACCGTTCCTCGAGACCTTCTGCCTGCTCCTGCAGGACGAACTCGATCGTCGTCAGTCACGTCTCATCGCTCGCCGCTACCAGCAATCCGGGCTTGAAGAGAAGCTCACGCTCGCGGAGTTCGACTGGTCCTTCAATCCCAAACTGCCGCGTCAGGCCTGCTTCCAGCTGCATGCGCTGAAGTTTGTCGCCGTCGGTGAAAACGCTCTGTTCATTGGCAAGCCCGGTACTGGAAAATCGCACGTGGCCAAGGCCGTCGCCTACCAGGCCATCCTGCAAGGTCACAAGGTCCAGTATGTCGAGGCCGATGACTTCTTTAACCGTTACGCCCTCAGCCCGGCCGCTCAGTGCGAAGCTCGACTACGGAGCATCTTTGACTGCGATCTGCTGGTGCTTGACGACCTGTTCCTCGCTCGCACGAACCCCGACGAAGCTGGCGCTTTGCTGCAGACTCTGATCCATCAACGCTACAAATTGCACCGCAGCGTCATCGTCACGTCTAATCGTGTCGTGCAGGATTGGGGCGCTTATCTCCGCGCCAACACCATGAGCACGACAATCCTTGACCGCCTCATGCACCATTGCCATCTGCTCGAGTTCGACGGCCGCAGCTACCGCCTCAAGGAAGCAGCCGAAGCCCTTGCACGCAAAACCCAGTCTCCCTAATAACCGCTTGTCCTGCTCCACAGGTGGGGGAGTTTGAGGTGACCACCCCCGGGGGAATTTGAAGTGACCGTCCGGGGCCATTTGCGCGTTTCGCGCGACAACATCGTCGTACCTTTCGCACTGATGTTCCCCAACCTCGGCGTGCCGGGCTTTTTTGAAGTGCGCACCGTGGACGTGATGACGCCGTTTTCTGCGCTTCTGGGGTTGGGCATCAATCAGGGGGCCTATACATCAGAGGTTGTGCGCGCCAGCCTTGTTGTCTGTCGAGCAAGGGCAGTACGAAGCAGCAAGCGCAATTGGTATGCCCCGTCTTCAGGCGCTGCGCCGAATCATTCTGCCGCAGGCGATGCGCATGATCGTGCCTCCACTTGGCAATGAACTCATCGGCATGGTCAAGTTGACGTCGCTTGCGAGCGTTATACAGTTTTCGGAGATCGTGCATAACTGCTCGTTCAGTCAAGGCAAATGGGGATCCAATGAACTTTGCTGGGTTCGGAAGACGTCGTGACGTTCGCCGCGGACCACCTGTCGCACGAGCTTCCTGCTGTGGCCAGTCTGACTGATCACCGCAAACGTGGGAACTGATTCTAGTTACGCCTATGCTTCCGCCGAAAGCTCCGACCATGTGGGCGCACCGATCGCGCCGCTCGACCGGCCACTCCCGTACAGGTTCATCTGCTGCTGCGCCCGCGGTTGTTGATTGTGTCGATGTCCGCTCCAGGCATTGCCGTCTGGCGAGGCATGAGTCGCTCCCCGGATCGGCCCGTGAGAGCCTTTGGATGCGCCTAAAAGCAGAGCTGCTCATGGCGTTGGATCCTTACGCGAGATCGAGAAGCGCAGAAAGCGCCGCAAGCGTATCGATACTGACAAACTGATGAGCTGTCAAAAAGCTCGGCGGTCAGGGCACGCCGTCCGGTCGAACATCGATGCTGGCACTTCCAGCCAACGATCTGCTTGTGACCCGTTTAAGGTGCAGCGAAAAGCGACATCATCAGCCTTGTCGACCGCTCCATGATCCCAAAGTCGGTACCCCACCGAGAAGGATGCCGATAAAGAACCTCACGAAGAACGGTCCTGTGGGCGTTCTCAAACATTGTTGTACAACACGACCCCGCAGGCACTCGACCGTCGGCTACCTCAGCCCGGTTCAGTTCGAGCGCGAGGTGGGAATTGCTTAGCCCGGTGTCCATCAAACCGAGAGCAGCTCACCGAAGTCCCGTCTGCTCGCTGCGAGCAGACGGGACCCAGGTAATGGTGGGGCGCATCTACGTACCACTGAGAAGGCACGCAGCAGCACGCAGGACGTGCTCCGCTCAGACTTGCCGAACGAGCGCTTTTTCACAGGACTTTTCCTGGATTCATAATTCCGAGTGGATCGAGCATTCTCTTTAGGGAACGCATCAACGTGATGGCCGTCTGATCCTTTCTCTCGATTAGTTCGTCGCGTTTCATCAGGCCGATTCCGTGCTCGGCGGAGATCGAACCGCCCATTCGCCCTACGATCTCAAACAGAACGGCGTTGACGTCACGCCAGCGAGCGAGAAATTCGGCCGCGTTAGCACCGATCGGCTGACTGATGTTGTAGTGAATGTTTCCGTCGCCGAGGTGGCCAAAGGATACGGGCCGTGCGCCCGGAATAAGCTTCGCCACGGCTTCATCTGCTTGCGCAATGAAGGCTGGCACCGCCGCGATCGGCACGGAAAAGTCCTGCTTGATCGACCCTCCCCCCATTTTTTGAGCCGGCGACATTTCATGACGTAACTTCCAGAACGCCGCACGATGAGCCAAATTTGCCGCGATCACCGCGTTAGTAATGATTTCCTGTTCCAATGCTTCGGCCAAGATCGATTCCAATCTCCCTCGAGCATGATCGTCAGGGGACGACAGTTCCAACAGAACGTACCACGGATGTTGGTCCGGTAGAGGATCACGCACGTCAACACCATAACTGACCGAGAAATCGACTGCGATCCTGGACAGAAGTTCGAAGCTAGTCAGTGTATTGGCCGCCTCACCTTGCGCGATAGCAAGGAGGCGCAGGGCTTGGGTCGGCGAATTCAAGCCGACGAACGCAGTTTCAACCGTCCGCGGCTTCGGAAACAGTTTCAGCGTCGCTGCGGTGATGATGCCGAGCGTGCCCTCGGCGCCGATAAATAGGTTGCGAAGATCGTAGCCTGTATTGTCTTTCTTCAACTTCGACAGAAGGTTGAGCACGCGTCCGTTGGCGAGTACGACTTCGAGCCCGAGCGTCATATCGCGTGCGACACCGTAGGCTAGGGCAGCTGTACCACCGGCGTTGGTCGAGATATTTCCGCCAATAGTGCAGCTTCCTTCTGCTCCCAGAGACAGCGGAAACAAACGGCTAGCCTCCGCCGCTTTCTCCTGCGCAACCTGCAACACTACGCCGGCTTCGCAGGTCATCGTGTTTGAGGCGTCGTCGACTTCGCGAATTCTGTCCATGCGCCTGAGTGACACAACGACCTCACCGTTGAGCGGAATCTGACCACCAACGAGGCCAGTATTTCCACCCTGCGGCACCAGCGCGACCCTATGCTCTGTTGCGAGACGGCAGATTGCCGATACTTCAGATGTCGAACCAGGACGGAGGATCAAAGACGATTGACCGCGGTACAGATTGCGCTCTTCGACAAGATAAGGCTCGATGTCGACGGTATCAGTCACAGCGTACTTTGTGCCGACGATCCTACGGAACCGCTCGATCAACTCTGGTGAGAAAGGTGGAACGGCAGATTGTCCTAAGCTCATTTTCTGATCTTTCGCTTCGCTCGTTGTTTTGCCGTAAGAATTGTTGTCCCCATTGGAAAAAATATCTCCTGGAAACAGCAGCCGAATTTCTGCGCCTGCACGATATCTCGCACCTGACGGTTCACGAGCGTAGCCTAGGCGTCACATGACCGAGCAGCGCAACTGCCATAATAATCTGCGCAATCATCGCAGTTGCACATATCCGCAATTGGCTTGTTAAAGCATCGAAGGCAGCCTCCCCGAGTCTGAACGCTGGGGACTCGAGCGGTCTGAACATTTGTCCTCAATAGCCCCGTCCCATCTCCACGACATTCTTCAACGCCTGGCCCTTCAAAAAGCGTTCAATATTGTCACCAAGAATCGAGAACACCCGCTCTGGATAGTTTGTTGGGTTTCCCGCGACATGAGGCGTTGCAATCACATTTGGCATATCCCAGAGTGGACTATTTGGTGGCAACGGCTCCTGCTCGAACACGTCGAGCATAGCACCGGCGATTGCGCCCGCCTGCAGGGCCTTGATCAGTTCGGCCTCAACCACGATATTGCCGCGGGCGATATTGATCAGAAAGGCGTTTCGGCGCATACGCGCGATCTCGCTTGCTCCGATGAGTCCCACCGTTTCGGCGGTCGAGGGTAAGGCGAGGACAACGAAATCACATAACGGCAATAACTCGTTAAGAGCGCCAGAAGCAAACAGCTCATCGACACCGTTAACCGGGATGTCAGTATCCCGCTTCGAACCAATCACTGTCATTCCCGTGCTCTTTGCGCGGCGGGCAACGGTCGCGCCGATCGAGCCCAGCCCGACGACGCCGAGCGTCTTCTCTGACAACGGCGACACGAAACGCGGATTCCATCTCCGCTCATCCTGTTCGCGCAAGAACCTGCGGAAATTCCAATGCAGCATCGTCAGGCCGGCCATCACAAAATCCGCGATGAGTTCGCCATGAATGCCGCGAGCGTTCGTAACCGTGATGCGTTTCGCTTTGTGGCGGATCGGGACCATGGATTCGACCCCCGCGCCAGTGCATTGGAACCAGCGAAGTTTTTTCGCCCGTTCGAACAGTTCAACCGGAAAGCGAGATGCGACCAGCGCGTCCGCATCATCTATATACCGAGCCAGTTGATCGGGGCCTGGCGCCACAATCGCTCGAACCTGCGGAAATCGCTCTACAATCAAGCGAGCAAATGTTTCAGCCGCGAAGTGGTTCAGAACTATGGTAAACACTGGGTCCTGACCGGCCATATTAGCCTCCGACGAGTAACTGTGCGAAATGGTTGCCATTTCCGCTATTTCTGATCAACGTGCACGGCAGGTTCATGCAATCCAGCCATTCTGCGCGCTCTACCCGAATGGATGCACAAGTGGGAAAAAGGCTGCAACGTCCCCAGATCCCACCGTCTACGGAAGCCCGCGGTGCCTCGCCTTATCGGTAGACTCGTTACTGACCGACCGGCGCCCGCGCCTCTTTACCCCGGAGCATATGAAGACATCCTGTGCTTGAACGAGACCAAACCCCTCCACGAAGGCGAAGTCGGTCGCGATTGTTTCGCTATTCACACAAGTCATCACATACCGCAGGCCCTCGATTAGAGCGCGCCAATGCTTTGACAAGCTGGTCAGCGCAGTGTTCATGGCAATTTGCCACGTGCAACGCAGGTTATTGCTCTTCAATGCGCCCGCTTTCAACTCGGCCGCGGCTAGTGCCGTTTGGAAGCCGGATGATCGGGCAAGCATGATTATTGGAGTTAACCCGAATTAAAACAGCGTTCAAAGCGATTGATCGGTGAATTTTTGCGTTGTTTCTTTGACCTTGTAGGAACGCCGCGCCGAAGTCGGCGCCGCGCGAGGGAACGACGACGGCTGCATGTCTGAGTGCACGGTAGCAATTACTCGAACGGGCGCTTCGGCCGGGACAAATCTCGCTTGCACCAGATTCCTCGTTTCCGACTGCTTCCGCTGCCACCCGCCTTCGCATGCTGCGCTGAACCTTGCATCGCCCAAGATAGGCGATGTTCGTTGAAGCATCGATGCAAAAACAGCTTGAGTGCTGCCGGAAGTTGCTGGCTTTTGCTCGATTTTGCAGGAAAACGAAGAGATGGACGAATTAGAACGGTGCCGCGAAAGAGAAGAAAGTAGGGCCACGTTTGTGGTGCCGGGATTTGGCCTGAGCGCGACGAACTAGCTGGGCGCTTAGGCGGAAAGATCGACGGGGAAGTCAAAAAATGAGCATCGAACCAATTAACGGTGTCTTGTCACCAGTCGTAACCCCATTTGATTGCAAATTGCGGCCAGACGTTCGTCGGTTTGTACGGCATTGCCGCTGGCTTGAGGCCAACGGTGTTGGGCTTGCTGTGTTTGGCACCAACTCGGAAGCCAATTCTCTCAGCGTTGAAGAGCGCGTCGCACTCTTGGCTGCGTTGGTCGATTCCGGAGTTGATCCAGCGCGGATGATGCCTGGCACTGGCTGCTGTTCAGTGACCGAGACAGTGCAGCTTTCCCGCCATGCTTTAGAACTCGGTTGCGCGGGAGTTTTGATGCTGCCACCGTTCTATTACAAGCAGCTTTCCGACGAGGGATTGTACAGATATTTTGCGGAAGTTATTGACCGGGTTGGAGATGCGAGATTGAGGATCTACCTCTATCATATCCCGTCCGTATCACAGATTTCGATAAGCGTCGCCTTGATCGAGCGGCTGCTGAAGAAGTATCCGAAGATCATCGCAGGAATAAAGGACTCATCTGGTGACTGGAACAACACAAAGACCGTGCTCGACGCCTTTGCTTCTGAAAATTTCAATGTGTTCACCGGAAGTGAGGCGTTCTTGCTCGCCAATATGCGGGCCGGCGGCGCAGGCTGTATAAGTGCCACGGCCAATGTCAATCCCGGTCCGATCCAAAGTCTCTATGCAACTTGGAAGCAAGATGACGCCGATGCTCAACAAGTGAAGTTGAACGCGGTGCGGACAGTTTTTCAGAACTTCCCCATGATCCCAGCGCTTAAGCAGGCGATAGCCCATTGGAGCGACGATGTGGCATGGTCGAAGGTACGGCCGCCGCTGATCGAGATGACGGAAGCTCAGAGCGCAAGGCTCCTTCGGGATCTGGAAGCTGTGAGATTCGACATGCCAGGTTTGCAGACTGACTAGATTAGCTGGATGGCTCGTGCGACCTCCACACCGAGAAGAGGCGGCGCTCTCGGTCAATCGGCGCCATACCCGGCTCTGCCCGTCTCGATCAGAACCGCTCCGGAGGACGTCTCTGCTCATGGCCAAGCAGCGTCAAGGTCGTCGCGGGCTACTTCGCGTTTGCCATTCTTCGACAGTCAACCCAGACCCGGATCGGGCGTCAAATCATGATCAGAAGATTGCGTTCAGGAACTATTCGACTTGGACCCTCCAGAGACGATCGTGGTCCTGGCTGCGAAAGTACGGGTGAATTCACTCCACCTCTGGGTGATATCCAGCTACGCCGAATCAACAATTCCGGTACACGACGCTCCCGTCGGTAGGCAATCGCGGAGCAGGTGCAGCCCTGGTCATTGCCCTTCGCGGAAGTAGCGGTGCAGATCTCGGGTGTCGGTGGCTAATGACTATCTCCTCGAAGAATCGCTTGCTCGTCCTTTGTCTAGATCATGGCAGGAGAGAGACGGTGGTCCCCGAAATCGACGATTGACAAAGCGACGCTACTTCCCCGGAGCGGAGGCGCCTTTCGCAGCGCCGTGCGCCGGCTGGCAAAACGCTCCGATTGGTGCTCCCACCATTATAGCGCAGCGACGGTAGTGCCTGCCCGGTCGCTTCAAACGCCATCCCACAGACACACATTCGTTGGCTGGGATGTACCTCACGAACCGGCCTGATCGTAATCTGGCCAACGGCCGCCCAGTCCAGGTAGCGGTTATATTATTGGGAGCGCCGCAATTTCATCAACTCGCTCGTCGACCAATCGTGCCACTCCTTTCCAATCTAGTCGGATGAAAGAGATTTCGTATGGGCGGATGCGACTTCCCTCAGCCTTCGGAGCGAGGATCGACATCGCCCTCATTAGAAAATGGGGGGCGCGAATTGAGGAGGCCGACGTACTCGGCTTGCGTCGATTAAGACATCAGATCAACTCCTTTTTGCGCGCGCAGATGGCCCGTGCAGAACTCTTTGTATCTTGTCGAGAACAACGCAGACTTTTTTAGCGGCTGAAGGAGGCATTTTAGGGAAATTCCACCCTTTAACGGCGTTCTTTCTTAGGTCGGATCTTACCGATAGATCGCTGCTGTTCCTACAGTATCTCCCTAGTTGAATGGCTCATTCGCATCCGAATTCTGGGCACGGTTATTGGTGTCAATATTGCAGTTCTGATGAGATGGAGTAGTCGAATGCCGTACTACTCTTTCGACCTCGTGATTGATGATGAGTGCAAGCATCAGGGTGGGCTCATACTCGAAAATCTCGAACTCGCCGCCGATCGAGCGGATCAGTTAGCGATCGAGCTTTCTGTTGTGCATCCCGATCTCAAAGCCAAGGGCTGCGCGGTCCGCGTCATCAGCATCGAGAACATCGAACTGTATCGGACGCCCCTTGATCCAATCGCACCGTGGGCAAGGTCTGGGTACTGAATGTCGCCGGGCACAAGCGGCGGAGCGGCAAGCTCCAATAATTGTGTTTTGTCGCCGCAGGATGATTAGGACCGCCAGCTGCCTATGGGTGCCGTCGCAGAGTTGGTTGGGAATGAGGGGCGGCGTAGTCTCCGGGTGATCAGCCTCGAATCATCCGGCGTTAGCGGCTCGGACTAGAGACCGCGCCATGACGAGCACTCGCACGAAGCCCTATTCTTCGCAGCCTGCAGCCGAGACGGCTGTTGATCTTTTCGACAACTGGTTTAATCGGCTCGAGAGCGAGCTGCGCGCCCGGGCGCGCGGGTTCATCAAGATCTGATCCACGACGAGTTCCATGCCGCGCGGGCCCGGCCGCGCTATCGGCGAAGCCAGGTGACTGGCTTAAAGCGTAAGCGGGCGTTGCGGGCCACCGCCACGGCGGTCGGAAGTGGACGCTGATCGGGGGCCTTCCGGGCGGTCGAGATCGCGTGAGCCGATCGTGCGCCTGATCCTCGACAGCGCGTCCGCCGACGGCAGCGCTGCGTCTTGATCCGTCGCTTGAACTTCCTTGGACCTTGCTCAATTGATCTGGAGAAGTATTTCCAGGAGGCGCTGACGGCTCTGCTGGGCAAGGACGCGCCGAACGTCGCAGACCCGGCCCGAACGATTGCGACCGGCAGCGGACCGGTCTAGGTCGCTGCGTCCGGAAATTGCCGTGGGCGACGGCGCGTTGGGCTTCTGGAAGACGCTTGACGATGTCTCTCCCGGCACGCGGCACCAGCGCTGCCGGATGCACAAGACCGTTAAGGTTCTGGACAAAGGTCCACTGTCGGTGCAGGCCAACATGAAGAAGGACCTGCGCGTGGTCTATTGGGCGCCGAACCGGTCGGCCGCCGAAGTGGTGATCGACGTCTTCGTCGAGAAATACCGCGCCAAGTACGGCCGGGCGGTTCAGTGCCTCGCCAGCGACGCGCTGCTGGCCTTCTACGACTTCCCTGCCGTGCATTGCGTGCGATCACTTGCGCACGACGGCTGAGATAAACAAGCGATTATTTGACCGAGACGACGATTGCGGAATCGCTGCACGTTCATTCTTTTGTTCTATTAACCGCGGGATCGTCCATTGCGTCGTGCGCTATCTCGCGGTCGAGCAGGGCCAGGTCTTCCGCCAACCGGTCAAGCTCACGGACGTGCCGATCACCGCTGCGCGTTCATCGTCCGGCAACTGCTGAGCGGCCAACCACGCCCGGCCGCGGGCGTTGAAAAGATCGGCATGCGGGCACTTCAGGATCAGGTGTGCGTGCAGGATCGAATGCACCTCGTTCTTGAGCCGCGTGCGATGCCGCACGACCTGGTGGCGCCGTGCCACCAGCCAGCGCCGCCCCTCGGTCTCCGCGTCCAGATCTGCGGCAGATACCCGTCGCCTGCAGACTGGCGAGCGTGTTGGCCTCGATCTTGTCGGGCTTTACGTGAGCCTGGGCGGTCGCCTTCACCTGCAACGGATTCGCGATAATCACCCGCGCCACGGACACGGCGGTGACGGGCGCACGAAGCGAAACGAATGATTAAACGAACACGGTATTATACACGTTGTTTTGCACTCGGTCGACTGTACATGTTTGGACCAGCAGCGGGCGGGGGCTAAATCCTGCTTTCTCCTTTCCCGCTCCGGTCCGTTGAACTGACGGTGTCCCGCTGGCACAGCTTTGTGACTATTCGGTTCATTCGGCTAACGAGTTAAGAGTGCATCTCCATAATAAGTCGCAATAAAAGGGTGGGTTGACACGCCGTATATTCGACAGCGGCGAGCGTTTGGGCGGCGTGCTCGACAACCTACCTGAGATTCTTATTGCGGAGTTTAGATCCCTCACCAGAGGCGATTCTTACGAATTCCTCCGCCAATTGAGAGCGAACTGAGGAATGTAGCCACGTCATTCCGACTCGCCGCGCAGGACACGGCGACGGGAGTCGCCAGCGGCGGAGCTTCGGGTCGTGCGATCCAATTATGGGCCAGTCCGGTAACACGGAAACACCGAATCCTTCCGCCACCAGTTTCGCGATCTGCTCGATGCCGTCCAATTCGAATTGCACTTTTGGACTCACACGGTGTCGACGCAGGTATTGCTCGGCCATTTTTCCCCCGACCACACTGCGGTCATAGCGTATGAAAGCCTCGTGCGCCGCTGTCGCAAGAGGGGTCTGCACGGCCAGATCGGCGGGCGTCAGGAGGATCAGCGGTTCCTCGCGCAGCAAGCACCATCCGCAGGTCTTGGGCAACTCAAAGGCCGGGTGCACGAGGATAGCAGCGTCTAACTCCCCTGACGTCACCCGTTCTAACAATGCAGCTGAGGTGCCGGGATGAATGTAAACCGAAACATCCGGATGCGCCCGCATCCAGCCTCGCAGGAGCGGTGGAAGTAACCCCATCAAGGCCGTGGGTGTCGCGCCCAGGAGTAGCGGCCCAGCAGGCAAGCCTGTGTCGGATGCGGCCGACCGCAAATCGCGAACGTCTCGTAGCAGCCGGCGTGTCCGGTCCAGGATGCGGGTGCCCGCGACTGTCGGCTTGACAGTACGGCCTGCGCGCGTGAGCAGCTTCGAGCCAATATTGTGCTCCAGCGCGCGAACCTGTTGCGCCAGAGTAGTTGGAGACAAGTCCAGTCGGCGCGCTGCTTCGGCAATAGAGCCGGCTTCTACGACGACCACGAAACTTTGAAGGAAGCTGGTATCCATGACCGCGCATTATACGTCACCTAAAGAGATGAAAAACAGCTTTTTTAGCCGGTCAAGGCAGCGCATAGCTTTTCGTGAAGCCCGCACCGCAACCAGTAGCGGTGACTCCGAAACATTTTGAGATGCACAAGATGACCGACGAACCTCATGGCCTCGACCGCGGCCTTACCAATTACGGCGATAGGGACTTCGCACGCTTTCTAAGACGTTCGTTTGCGCGATCAATGGGAATCTCACCCGAGCTGCTGAGCAGACCGATCGTTGGGATTGCGATGACACCGTCTGGCTTCAGCAATTGTCATCGGCTCATGCCAGATTTGGTCGAGGCGGTGTCGCGCGGAGTACTGGCCACCGGGGCACTGCCGCGGCCATTCCCGACCGTCTCACTCGGCGAGGTATTTCTCAACCCGACTAGCATGATTTACCGCAATCTGATGGCGATGGACACCGAAGAGATGATCGGCGCCCAGCCAATGGATGCTGTCGTTCTGATCGGAGGCTGTGACAAAACGGTTCCTGCTCAATTGATGGGAGCGGCGTCGGCTGGACTGCCGACCATCCAACTCGTCACCGGACCGATGTCAACTGGACGTCACAAGGGACAGAGGCTCGGCGCGTGTACGGATTGCCGCGGCTTCTGGGGAAAATACCGTGCCGGCACAGTCGACAGTGAAGAGATCGAGGCCGTGGAGGGCCGACTTTCGGTAACTGCTGGTACCTGCGCTGTGATGGGCACGGCGTCTACGATGGCATGTATTGCAGAGACGCTCGGTATGTCACTGCCAGGCACAGCCGCAATTCCTGCCGTGCATGCCGACCGACTGGTTGCCGCGGAAGAGACGGGCAAGGCGGCCGTCCGGTTGATCCAAACCCGAGTCACACCGAGGCAGGTCATCACCGAAAAATCCGTTGAAAATGCTATCCGCGTTCTAATGGCGCTGAGCGGCTCGACCAATGCAATCGTGCATCTCACGGCGATCGCCGGCCGCCTGGGTATTCGCATCCCCTATGAGCGTCTGAACCGGATATCGGATGAAACGCCGGTCCTGGTCGACCTGAAGCCGGTCGGGGACGGATATATGGAGGATTTCCATGCTGCCGGCGGCATGGGTGCTTTGCTGCGCGAGCTCAAGCCGCTCCTGCATCTGGACACGATTGACGTTGAGGGACGCACGCTCGCGGAGCGGCTGGAGGCGCCTCTCGATTGGATCGATCGAAAGGTCATTCGCCGCTTTGACGATCCTGTTTCGCCTGTCGGAGGGCTCGTGGCGCTGACTGGTAGCCTGGCGCCCGATGGCGCGATCTTCAAACGCGCAGCTGCGTCGCCCGCATTGTTCGAGTCGGAAGGGCGGGCCGTTGTGTTCAACGGGCTAGAAGATCTGTCTCGCAGGATTGACGACGCTGATCTTGACGTCCGCGAAGGGGACATCCTCGTTCTGCAAAATGCGGGTCCGCACGCAGCCGGGATGCCCGAAGCGGGCTACTTGCCGATCCCGAAGAAGCTCGCGCAAGCTGGCATCAAGGATATGATTCGGGTCTCGGATGCCCGCATGTCCGGCACGGCCTTCGGCTCGATCGTGCTGCATGTCTCACCTGAGACGGCGATCGGCGGCCCACTCGCGGCGGTGCGCAACGGTGATCGCATCCGTCTTTCCGTTCACGAAAAGCGTATCGACCTTATGGTCGAAGCAGACGAGATAGCCCGCCGTCTCGCCAGCTTCGAGCCGCCGCCAGAGCCACAGCGCGGCTACAAGGCACTCTATCGGCGCGCGGTTACCCAAGCCCCACAGGGTTGCGACTTCGATTTCCTGATCGGCGGTCCTTCTTCCGCCGATGCGGACGAATCTCGTCAACGAAGATAGTGGAGAAGGAGCTGCTGTGATGCGAGCGGCAGTTCGCTCAAATGGTATCGAACTGCCGAATGACGGTACCTATCCACATCCTCTCGGCTGAGCAAGAAAGTAGACAGCTCTTGCGCGGCAAAATAACCGGGGAATCTTATGACGGCAAACCACATTGCGTTCATCGGCCTTGGCGCCATGGGCCGCTCGATGGCTCTCCACCTCGCAAACAAGCGCGAGTCTGAACTACAAAAGATTGTGGCGCTTGATGCCGATCCTGCTCGCCTTGAGGGTCTCGCTGAATCTGGCCTATTGGCCACCCTTGACCGCAAGAAGATTGCTGGCGCGGAAGTACTGTTCCTTTGTTTGCCGGACGGCTACGTGGTGGAGAAGGTCCTCTTCGGCGACGAGGGCGTTGCGGCGGGCCTGGCCACCGGCGCAGTCGTAGTCGACCACAGCACGATTGCACATGGTAAGACACTCGAGATAAGCGGAAGGTTGGCAGCTGAAGGGAAGAGATTCATCGATGCTCCTGTATCCGGCGCGCCGGCCGGGGCGGCGGCCGGCACGCTCACCATTATGTGTGGTGGCGACCCAGCAACGTTCAGTGCTGTGCGGCCGCTGCTCGCGCGCATGGGAACAAACGTATTGCACATGGGCGCGACCGGCTCGGGTCAGTTGACCAAGACCATCAACAACGTGATCTACGACATCAATATCGCCGCGCTTGCCGAGGTGCTGCCCATGGGCGTGACTATGGGGCTGGATCCTGAAAAGCTCGCAGAAGTCGTAACCACCGGCACCAGTCGCAGTTACGCCTCACAATACTTCGTGCCCCGTATCCTGAAGCGTCTGTTCGACGAGGGTTATCCGATGGCGAAGGCCTACAAGGATCTTGTCAATGTCGCAGCGCTGGCGGCTGAGGGCAATTTCCCACTACCCGTAACCGCAGCGGCCACAGCGACATACCAAACCGCCCTGCGGCAGGGACACGGTAACAAGGACAAGGGCGCCATGGTGCTGCCCTTTGAGGGCCTACTTAAAGTCCAGTTTGCGAAAGGTTAAGCTCACATGATGCCAAATTAAGCGCGAACTGCGCAGCTCGCACTGCGCGGGGAAGCTTTCCGGCGCGGCCGCTTCGATACAAATCTTGCGTTCGGCGGTTCTTTCGTGTGCAAAGCGTACGAACGGATGGATCGCATACCTTCTTAGTTACGTAAGGCGGACATAGGCTAAGTCACCCCTTTTAGCTCTTTGGGACACGAGGTCTTTTTCGAACCAGGATCGGGACCCTGGAGACGCGACATCACGTTGAAGTCCCTGCAGGAATGCCGCTTCAGGCTTCGATAGCCTTGCGCCGACGTGTTGGGATGGCACATCACGGCTGCCTTTCGGTCGGCCGATGCTCGGATGTTCCGACGCACTTGAATCCGTTCCTCCGGTGAGCTTCTTGTGATTGATGTCGAATCTTCAGAGGATGATCTGTAACGATAGCAGGAAACTTCTGCGAACGAACGACGGATCGCACTGCATCGTTGAGCATTGCCGCGCCAGCAACTTCTTCAACCCTTCGTTCGCGTACTCATCATCCCCCGAGCGTCTTCACTCAATTATGGCATCGGGCTGTCAGGGCTCGCCGTGGCTTTCTAAGAGTATGGACAGGTGATCGTGCTTGCGGAACACATCTGGGTCTGCGCGCCCTGCTTCGTGCTCGCGCAAGCTCGGGACGATTTGCTCCTCCGAGCACCGGACTAGACTTCATTCTGAGCGGCTGTCTCACGCGGTGGAGGGGCCCGCCTTGTACCTCTGCAGCACCAGGCGGGGCACGTCTAAATCCGTGGCAAGACGAGATGGGTACCTCAGATATCACTATTAACACCCCAACATTACCGCCTGCCGGAACTTGATCGCTGCGATCAGCTCTTAATTCCTGCGCTCAAACGGGATTTACGTAGCTGGTCTTCACGATGGTGTAGAACTCCCGAGCGTAAGAACCCTGCTCGCGGGCGCCGTAGCTCGAACCTTTGCGGCCGCCGAACGGCACGTGATAGTCGGCCCCCGCAGTCGCCAAGTTGACCATCACCATCCCGGCATCGCTGTTATGTTTATAATGCGAAGCATATTTCAGGCTGGTGGTACAGATGCCTGACGAGAGTCCAAACTCAGTATCATTCGCGATCGCAAGGGCCTCGTCATAATCCTTCGCGCGGATAACACACGCGACCGGGCCGAAAATCTCTTCGCGGGCGATACGCATGTTGTTGTTGGCCTCCGTGAACAGCGCCGGCTGAAGATAGAAGCCCGGCGTGTCGCGGTTTAGGACTTCGCCGCCCCAATGGAGTTTTGCACCCTCGTCTTTGCCAATTTTGAGATACCGTAGATCCTGATCGAGCTGGCTCTGATCGACGACGGGCCCAATGTGCACGCCCGCTTTAAGCGCGTCTCCAACACAGAGAGCCTTCATACGTTCGGTCACTGCTTCAACGAAGCGATCGTGAATACCTGCCGTGACGATCACGCGCGAGGAGGCGGTACAGCGCTGGCCGGTCGAGAAATAGGCGCCGTTGACCGCGCATTCCACCGCGACATTGAGATCCGCGTCATCGAGCACCACCAGAGGGTTCTTTCCGCCCATCTCGAGCTGAAATTTCTTCATTGGTGTCGACTGCACGCAGGCTTGCGCGATCTTGCGGCCGGTCGAGACCGAACCCGTGAAGGAAATCGCAGCCACGTCCGGGTGCTGGAGCAGTGTCTGGCCGACGACCGAGCCGGAGCCGATGACGAGGTTGAATACGCCGACGGGAATTCCGGATCGCGCGATGATCTCCGAAAGTGCATGCGCCAAAGCCGGCACGAGCTCGGCCGGCTTGAACACTACGGTATTCCCGTAGCAGAGCGCGGGCGCGATTTTCCAGGCTGGGATCCCGATCGGGTAATTCCAAGGCGTGATCAGTCCGACCACACCCATCGGCTCACGGGTGACTTCGACATCTAGGCCGGCACGAAGAGAGGCCCCTTTTTCGCCGGTCAGCCGCAACGCCTCGCCGGCGTAGAAGGCGAAGATTTGCCCGGCACGCCCGACCTCGCCAATGCCTTCCGGCAGCGTCTTGCCTTCCTCGCGGGCGAGCAGATGGCCGAGCTCTTCCTTACGCGAAAGAAGTTCCACTGAGATTTTGATCAGTGCGTCATAGCGCTCCTGCGGCGTGGATCGCGCCCAAGCAGGAAAGGCAGCCTTCGCGGCCGCGATCGCCTTCTCGGTCTGCCCTTTGTCAGCCCTAACGTATTCGCCTACGACGTCCTTGGTATTGGATGGGTTGATGTTCTTTGCGAGGACGGTGCCGTCCACCCACTCGCCGCCGATGAAATTCTTCAGAATCGCAGTCATCTCTTTTTCTCCACGAAGGCCAAATTCGTCTTGGTCATGATCTGATTGGAAGAGCCCACCCGGCGCCAACGCGAGCCCATCTCATTGGCAACATCGGGTCAATGGCCCTTGGGTATGCGCAGTCGGGCCACGGTCTGCTTGGGACATTGCTGCTGATGGTGCAGCTGCCTTTGAAGCGAAGCAGAGCGCGAAGAGCCGATCCACTTCCCCGGCGCGTTCTTGTGCGATCTGCGGCACGCCCAGCCGCAGACCATGGTTTCGAGCGGGTAGAGCGTCACAAGGTCGACGCCGGACGTACCACCAACAGATTGCGAACCTCGGTGACATAGGCCCAATTTCGAGTTGCTTGCTCACCGCACATTTCTCATCAATGACCTGTTCGAACTTTGCGAGCGGCAGTAAAAAGGGAGGCCGCCGCTGAGCGGTATTCCCCTCTTGACTATCTTGTGCGTGCGACCTGAAACGCTGGCAATCTTCGTTGATCAAATGGCTCCGATTGGCTTGTTAATTCATGCTAACATCCGCTACGCGCAGAATTGCAGCAAATTCCTTCACGTTTCCGCCGGAAAAGAGGCGTCGAAGGCGGCTTCCCTGGATCCGCGGTGGTGCAGTGTGGGTTCCGCTGATCATGTTTCGGGCGATGGCATTCAAGGAACAAGCAGTGCCCTACTACACTACAGAAGCCACAAACCACCAGCCGTCCTTGTGAGCTGCACGGCTTACGGCTTACCTCCCCATAGCGGCAGTATTACGTGACGCCGCATCGTTAGTGTCCCGAGTCACAAGTTCGCAGTCGTAGATTCGCAGTAGGTTCGCGTCGCTGTGCCAAGCCTGGAGGCAGCAGCAGTGAAGGAGGAGCTGATGGCGGTCCGGCAACTTGCCTCCCTGACATTGAGTGATGAAGAGCGCGCCGAACTGAAGTCGCTGACGACGGGGCGGAAGACGGCGCAGCTGAGGGCCCGGATCGTGCTGACCTGCGCGGAAGGCGGTCAAAACAAGGAAGTGGCGGCCAAGCCGGGCTTGGGCCGGTCAACAAGCGGCGGCGGCGCTTTGTGGAGCGGCGCGTGGACGGGCTGCATGACGAGGCCCGCTCCGGGGCGCCACGTACGGTTGACGATGTCCGCATCGAAGCCCTGATCGTGAGGACGTTGGAAAGTTGCCCCGAGAACGTCACCCATTGGAGTTCCCGCGGCATGGCGAAGGCCAGCGGCCTGTCGGTGTCGACGGTGCAACGCATCTCGCGGGCCTTCGGGCTCCAGCCGCACCGGCTGGAGACGTTCAAGCTCTCGACCGATCCAAACTTCGTGGCCAAAGTGCGCGACGTCGTGGGCCTTTACGTCTTACCGCCGGAGCACGCCATCCTTCTATGTGTGGATGAGAAATCCCAAATACAGGCACTGGATCGCAGTCAGCCGATGCTGCCGATGCGTGCTGGCCAGCCGGCCCGAAGAAGCCATGACTACACCAGGCACGGCACCACATCGCTGTTCGCCGCCCTCGACATTGCCAGTGGACGGGTGATCGGCAAGTGCTATGGACGCCACCGTGCTGCCGAGTTCCGCAAGTTCCTCGACGAGATCGAGGCTGCCGTGCCGCGCGACCTCGACGTCCATTTGATCATGGACAATTACGCCACGCCACAAGACGCCAATTGGTCCGAAGATGGCTCGCCAAGCGGTCGGTGGCACGTGCACCTGACCCCGGCCAGTTCGTCATGGCTCAACCAGGTCGAGCGCTTCTTCGCACTCCTAACCGACAAGAAGATCAGACGCGGCATCTGTCGAAGCGTTGCCGCCCTCCGGGCAGACATCGCTTCCTTCATCGACCGGCACAACGCCGATCCCAAGCCGTTCCGCTGGACCAAGTCCGCCGATGACATCCTGGCATCCATCGAACGCTTCTGCCGGTACAACGCTCCGCCAAACCAGATTCGATATCGCGAACTTCTGATCCACGACCATAGAGCGGTTGCGATGCATTTGCTGAAAGTCACTCAGTCGAGCTGACATGCACTAAATGCCCCGCTATCGTAAAATATCCCGCACGCATACAATTGCGTCCCCATAAGAGCAACACCTTCCAAGGGAAACGGCACTCTGACGCAGAACTTAGGCGCTGGCGCATGAGCCAATGCAGTTTTTCGTCTTGAATTGGATTGTATTATCGATGCGGGACACAGTTCAGGCTTGCGCAAATGGTCAGCCAGCAGGCGAAGCGGGAGATTATGTTGGTCAACAAGCGATCGCAGGGCACAGTTCCATTGCAAGTTCCCCATGAGAAATCTCAGTTTAATCGCCGGGACATTTTGCGGGTTGCTGTAGCCGCGATGGCTGTTCCTGCAGTCGCGCAATCAACGACCGCCTTTGCTGAAGAGAAGCTCGCGGGGAGCGGTCAGGTGGTCGCTTTCTCTTGGGGTGGCGTGTCCACTCAGGGTCTTCGCAAGTACGTCTACACGCCCTTTACCCAAGCAACGGGGATTAGGGTGGTCGATGTGATCGCTGACGTCGCCGAGCCTCAGGTCAAGGCGATGAACCAAGCTGGACGGGTTGATTGGGATACGGCCTTCATAGTAGGTGCGAGCTTCCCTATGATGGACGCTGCTGGCATGTTCCTCCCAATCGACTACGGCCTTTGGGATGCTGAATCGGTCGAGGGCACCCCCGAAGCCGTCCGTCTCAAGGATGCGGTTCCCGCAATCTCATCCGCCGGCGTGCTTACCTATGATAAGCGCGTGTTTGGAGACAATGGTCCAAAAACCTGGGCTGACTTTTGGAATGTCAAAGCCTTTCCCGGCCCGCGCAGTCTTACGGCGCTGCCCACAAACGCCAAGCACAACTTCGTGTATGCCTTGCAAGCCGATGGGGTTGCGCCATCAGACGTATGGCCGCTGACTGACGAGAAAATTGAAAGGGCATTGAAAAAACTCGACGAAATCAAGCCCCACGTGACGAAATGGTGGACAGCAGCCAACGAACCGAATCAGCTCCTCACGAATCGAGAGGTTGTAATGTCCAGCAACTTCGACGGTCGGGCGATCGGACCAATTCGTCAAGGTGTGCCGATCCAGATGATTTGGAATGGTGCAGCCGTGAGTTACACTTATTGGACGGTGCTTAAAGGTGGCCCGAACAACCAAAACGCACAGAAGCTGATCGCTTTCGTCAATAGAGCGCAAATTGCTGCTGGCTTTACAATGGGAACAGGGTATCCCGGTGCTAATACGAATCTGCTTAAGCATTTACCTTCCGATCTGGCTGCGCTCCTAAACATCAATCCCGAAAACTCCTCCAACGTCGTACGCGAGGATTCCGCTTGGCTTTCCGCCAAGCGCCCCGATGGTAAGACAAATCTTGAATACATCGGCGAGCGTTGGCAGGCTTGGCGAGTACAGTAACCGGCTGAGCGACGCAGTCGCGTCGGATGAGCTACTGATGGACACCAAGATTAGGCGTTTCATGGAGCTGGAGGTGGGCAATGCAACGACGGAAGTTCAGCACTTGAGAGTGGTGACGCTGTTCCGGCTGCGATCCCGATCAGGAAGATAACGATTGGCATAACGCAGACCCTCCAGCCCATGATCGGGCGGTAGGATGCCCAACGCCTCCCGGTGGCCGCTCGGAATTTATGCCGGACAACGTTGGAGCCGCCGCCATCGACATTGGATCAAAAATGCACATGGCGGCGGTCGACCCCAGGGGGCAACGACGCAACGACACGCCGGTGCGTACGTCTGGCACATTTACGCAAGACTTGGATGGTCTGGCGGACTGGTTTAAAGCGTGTGGGGTAACCAGTGTCGCGATGGAATCTACTGTATATCCGAGGCGATGGGCCTGGAGTGCGATGACGTCGACCTCGACGCCCCGTGCTGACGGTCCGGCTGACCAAGCTCGGCAAGTCGCGGCTCGTGCCATTACGCCGAGAACCGCGTTGCGCGACTACGCCCACCGGCGCGACGCGATGCTCGGATTACGTTGCGGCTCGACCTTCTTCGTTCCCGACAGGGAGGCCGCTTGCTACACCAGTACGTTCATCGCGCCTTCTGGCGATTGTCCCGAGAGATCGGGCTGCGGCGCCCAGGTGATCGTACCGGGTCACGCGTGCACGACTTCCGTCATCGCTTCGCCATCTGCTGCTCGATTGGTCTCGCGAAGGCAAGGACGTCAAGCAGCAACTCCCAGGGCTCCCCACCTACCTCGGCCACGCCTGCATGCGTGATACCTACTGGTATCTCTCGGCCTGCCCCCAGTGGACGGAAGAAGCGGCGCGGCGTCTCGATCGGCGGTAGGAGGTGACGCCATGAAGCCCGCCCGCAATGTGGCCACGTTGATCGAGCGCCGAGCGCCTCATGCGCCAGCGCAATGTTTGCGCCAACACGATCGCCTCCTACAGGGACACGTCCCGGCCGCTGTTCATGTTCGCACAGGTGCAGCTGCGGAAGCCCCCATCGGCCCTGACGCTCACCGATTTGGACGCAACGTTCATCGGCGCGTTCCTAACCGATCTCGAGGTAAAGCGCGGCGCCAGCGCGAAGACGCGTAACCTGCGTCGGACCGCCATCCGATCCTTCTTCAAGTTTGTGTCCTTCGAAGAGCCGGCACACGGTTCGCTGATCCAGCGCGTGCTCGCCATTCCGAGCAAGCGCCACGATAAGCGACAGGTGCACTTCCCGACGCGCCCCGAGATCGAGGCGGCTCTCGCCGCGCCCGATCGAACGACGTGGCATGGCCGCGATCACACCTTGCGGCTGGTCGCGGCCCAGACGGGCTTACGCCTCTCCGAGCTGACTGGCTTTGACCGGGATGCCGTTCACCTCGGGTCTGGCGCACACGTACGATGCGTCGGTAAAGGGCGGAGGGAGCGGACCACTCCGCTGACCACACCCGCTCGGGGTGCGCCTCCAGGCATGGCTCAAGGAACCATTACGGAAAGGAGCAACAGCGTTGTTCCTTAACGTGCACGGGGGGCGGCTCAGTGCCGACAGCGTCCAATCGCTGCTGGGAAAGCATGTTCGTGCCGCTCACAAGAGTTGCCCTTGTTTGAAGGCCAAGAGCGTGTCACCGCATGTGCTGAGGCACAGCGCTGCGATGGAACTCCTGCAAGCCGGCGTCGACTGCTCCGTGATCGCGCTGTGGCTCGGTCATGAATCGGTCGAGACGACGCAGACGTACCTGCACGCCCACCTCGCCCTCAAGGAAGCTGCCCTGGCGAAGCTTAAGCCGTACGAGCGCGGCAAGTGAACCCGCTTCCAGCCGAACGACCGCCTGCTCGCCTTCTTAGAGGCTCTCTGAACGACCAGACTATGCCGAATGGAATGGGGCAACCGTGCACGCGATCGACGGTGCCAGCGTGATACGACGTGCCATACCGAACTCGTTCGGCATAGTTCGGCGGGCGGCATAAACAGCTCTATGCCGAGCGCGGCATAGGGCGGTCTCGAGCAATACCCAGTTCACATTGGTGTCCATCTCGATGTGACGCAACGCATAACGCAAAGCCTTCGCCGTGTCGCTCTTCTGTGCAAGGCGATCAAACGTTGCCTCAAGCCGGGCTCTTGAGATGATATGAGCGTTGATGTCGGGGATGATGCGATCCTGTGTACGACACTATCGCGAGTTGGAGGAGTTACCCCGTCGAGCCACCTTGCCTAGGTGGACTATCGGCATGCCTCGTCGAACCTGGCAACCTTCATCCTTCCGCGTCCTGATAGTGCCAGGTTCACGTCATAACGCGCAAGCGTTCCGCAGCCCGCGCCAATGCTGCGCCATCGCCTGTGCACACTCGCGATGACCTGCGCTTGGTCGTCGCTTCGGCCAGCGGGTTTCGATGACCGCCGCTCTACAGCGTGGCTTGGCGACTGTGCTGTTGACCAAGGCGTGATAAGTCTGCCGGGTGATTCACAGGCGGCCAGACGGTTCGCGAAACGACGAAACCCCAATTTTGCAGGATTTCACCGTCGGAACTCGATCTTTACCTATTTTAAGCGTGCGACCTCCTTACGATCATTAAAAGCGTAGGGCGGTGTAGCTCTGTTTAAAAGAGAGGAAGCTAGGCAGTTGAAATAAACTAATCCTCTCACGTCCATGAGCTGCAGCAGCTGTGTTGCGGCGTGGGACATCTATCGGAAGGCGGAGCTGCGCGGAGTGGCCGTGATCCTGCTTCGTCGGGGACCTCAATTTTCCGGCACCCAAATTGTCCTCGACGAGCCAGTGGCTGGCTTGCGCACCGTATCAACCACTAAACTCAGCCAAGCGAGCGATGCCTCGCCAAATTTGTTGATGGAGACCTGGAGATGAATCTAGTTCAACGCAATGATCAAGCCGATCAAAACCTTGCCGAACGGCAAGCAAGAGTCGATCTCGCGGCAGCTCATCGCTTGGCTGATCTTCAGCACTTCAGCGAGGGTATCGGCAACCACTTGACGTTGATCGCGCCGGGCAAAACGGACAGTTTCCTGGTGATTCCGTTTGGTTTGCATTGGTCGGAAGTCACGGCCAGTTCATTCCTTGAAGTGAGCTATGATGGAAAAGTATTGAGCGGCAGTGGCGAAATTGAACGCACCGCGTTGTGCATCCACGCGCCGATTCATCGCCGTAACCCCAAGGCCGCAGCCGTATTCCATACCCACATGCCCTATGCCAGCGCGCTCACCCGGCTCAAGGATCCGCACCTTCAGGCGATAGGCCAGACCGAGATCTGCTTTATGAACCAGATCGCCTATGATGCGCACTACACGGGCTTCGCCTACGACGCTGATGAAGGCGAACGCCTTGCCGACATCCTCGGGGACAAGTCGATTCTTTTCATGGCTAATCACGGCGTTCTCGTCATTGGGGAGTCGGCTGCTCAGGCCTATGATCGGCTCTACTATCTCGAGCGCGCCTGCCAAGTGCAGATCTATGCGATGTGGACGCAACAAGAGCTTCGGCCAGTCGACCCCGAGGTGGTGCACCGTTTGACATCGCAGTACACTAACAACTACAGTTACGGAAATCGGCAACCTTGGGACCTTCACTTTGATGCCCTGAAACGAATGCTTGAGCGTAAGGAGCCCAAAGATTATCGGAGCTAAATAGCCGTTTTGGCTTAAACGAAACCCTCTCCCACATGCGGGAGAGGGACTCCGGTGCGGGTCGCTGCGAAAGCACGGATAATCTGGCACTGCATTCTCTTTTCTTCCATCAACCGTCTTGTCCCATTTCTATAACGATGGCGCCGCAATTCTGCAGAGCCTGCTGTTCGAGTGCAGTGCGCAGCTGCGGGGACGATCGGTCTAAATCATCGGCGAACGTGCGCACTATATCCGGATTGATTTGAGCTTACTGGATACGGCCGTCGTCCAAATTCTTCGAAGGAAGGTTCGAAATGCAGGACTAGACGCTGCGGCTAAATCAATGCAGCAATTCCATGTGTTCCTCTTGCCGGCGAAACGCATTCCAGCGGCCTCGTATTGCTCACAGTCCATGAGTCCGCCAGAGGGAGGTTAATGCGAGCAATAGGCATCCAACGGATCTGTGAATATGTCGGAGCGCGTGCTCAAGCGCAGCGGCCCAGCGTCCGCCAGTGTTGTCTCCCGGCGGGCGTCCTCATCTCTTTGCCGCCGTAGAGGTGCGAGGCGGGGGCTCGCGCAGATTGTTGGGTGGTCCTTCCGCCACTTCGGTCCCGCTGATGCATTGCCCTTCTAAGAAGAAGCTCGCGCCGCGACCTCACTCTAACCGGAACGAGAGTAACTGTGGTGAGATGAACTCAGCTTCGCGTGCGGTGGCAACCGCAGGACTTCTTGGAGCAAGAACAAATGATCGAAAGCCCTCGTCCCGCGCAATGCGGGAGCATCCAACAGAAGTCCGAATCCTCATCTCATTCCGCCGTACTAAGCGTCAAACAATGGTGATAACCAAACAATGTGCGAACGGTGATTGATATGGTTTCGGCACTTGTCCGTCGTCTTTCGCTGGCTGCCGTCAGTGCTGCGTTCAGCCTTACGGCCGATGCTGCTTCCGCCGAAGGGCCAAAAAGGATTATCAATGCGACAACCATAACTACGTGTCCACCTTTCGAGTTCAAAGATCCATCTGGCGCGTTGGTTGGTCTCGACATCGACATTTTCAACGCAATGGCTGGAAAGATAGGAGCGGAAGTGAATTGGAATCGAGTCAAGCTTTGATCAGCTGATCAGCTTTGCGCCGATAAAGACGAAGCGCGCGGACGTCATCGTTTCCGCAATGACTAATACGCCGGAACGTCGCGCAAATGCGAACTTACTTGACTACGTTTATGTCAACCAGGTCCTCTTCGCTCTGAATTCCAACGTCGATCGCTTCTCGAACATGGACGCGGTGTGTGGTAAGAGGGTTGGTGCCTCACGAAGCAGTTTGGTTGAGATGGATGCGGTCTCGAAGTGGAATGAGGAGAATTGCCCCAAATTCGGCAAACCTGCCATTATGTTGGTGCCCGGAGAAAATACGCCTCAAAACCGTCTTATGGTCAAGCAGGCAGATCGACGCGGCTTTGTTGGGTGACGCTACGATTGCATATCAGAATACGCTCGAGGGAAACCGATATGCTTTGGGAGGCCGTTGGTAAAGACGATGTACGGGATCGCATTTCCTAAGGATGATCCCCAGTTCGGAGGCGCGCTCAAGAGCGCCTTAGCCGCAATTATGACTGAGGGCACCTACGATCAGGTTCTGCGCAAGTGGAGCCTGACAGAAGACTCGTCGATTCGGCAGCCGATCATCGACGGACAACCCTGATCACCTGCAAGTTGATCGTCTTGGCAATCAGGCGGAAATTTAACCTCGGTGGCTTGTGTTGGTCATCAAGATGTGTGGTGGCCAGCCTGAGCCGAACGGAAGCTCGTCTAAGTTGAATGTTTGATGAGCGATTTCGGCTCCCTCCGTCGGCCGCCTCGCGGGGGTTGGCAGTTGATTTGAGGGCTAGTTGTTTAGTCCCGGCATTTTCTGGAGCGGATTAAGTTTGAATCGTTCTGGCTGGGAAGTCCAGCATCTGTAGATGTATTCGTAGGGCGTGACGTCCTTCAGGGTCTTCAACCGCCGAGCGTAGGGTTGATGAAGTCGGCAAGGTGTGCTTCGAGTTGATCGTCTCGATCGTAATGGTAGCTTGGACGGTTGCTTCCTTGATCGTGCCGTTCATGCGCTCGACCTGGCCATTGGTCCAGGGATGCCTGATCATGGTCAGTTGATGTTCGATCCCGTTTCCTTGGCATCGCATATCGAACATATACGTCACGTATCTCGCCGCCATCAATCGCACCAGCAAGTCCGCCTGACAGCCGGCGCCGTGGAGGCAATCACCCGTACAAACTGCGGCACGTCTCCGCCCATGCACGATGATAAGAAGGACTTCTAATCAGGCTGGCTGGACTTGCCTAGCGACCGCCCACAGAACCCGACCAATTCACTGGCGATAGCAGGCAGACCACTGTCGTTCGTTTGCAGTACGCAGCCGAGCTTCCTGTAACGGGCAGTCGCAAGTTACGCAGCGGACCGCGGGACAGCGACTGCGCATTGCCGCTACCTCCAAAAAAGGGCGGCAAATAGCAGCTACGAGACTACCGTAAAGGACTCTCGAGGTGTCGGTATCTATTTGCGAAACCTGCGGCTGAAAGGCCCGAAAAACATCACCAAAGCCACTTTATTTGCCGGGTTTCTGCATAACTCGGCGGGTATTTGCCTACATTAAGCGTTGTCACCTTTCACATTCTAGTTACGGGACTTAGCCTCCCATCAGGAAAGAGAAATGAACACAGCGCCGATGCCGCCGTCCTCAGTAGACTGGTCGATGCTTTCGCTCGCGGACCTCGATCCTTTCCCAAGTTATGACATTTTAAGAAGGAGAGGAGCGGTCGTTTGGGATCCCGGCATGAATTGCTGGTTGGTCTTGAGCTACGAAATATGCAAAATCGTCGAGAGCGATGAGGCCACTTATCGCATTCCGTACGAAAAGCTCGCGTCGCCGTTATGGTACGAGATAAAGGGCGGCAGGACGTCTGTATCCGTGTTGACCGGTGAGGCGCACACCCGTATGCGCCGACTCTATTTGAAGCTTCTAAGCCCTGCTGTGATGCCCCGGTTTCGTGATGAGCATGTTGTCCCCGTCATCAATGACGCGATCGATCGTTTTGCTGAAAAGGGAAGTGCTGAGCTTGTCAGTCAACTGACCAAACCCGTGCCGCCGCGAATTATGGCGTCTCTCTTCGGACTTCCGTGGAGAAATGATAATCTAATCGCTAATCTTCTTCGGTGGCATGACGAACTGGTTGCTTGGTTGAACAACAAGAATGACGAGGGGATAGCGCGAAAAGCAAGGCAGGCATCGGTCGAGCTCAATAATCTTTTTCGGCCTCTTGTCCGTAGGAGAAGGGAAGAGCGGGGAAGCGACTTTATCAGTCAGGTCTGGTCCCGCGCACCCGAAGATTGGGGTGAGGTCAATGAAGATGACGTAGTTTCGGTTGTTAGGGATCTTGAGCTTGGAGCGGGTGATACGACCACCAACGCTATCACGAATTCAATCCACATGTTTCTATCCGATCCTGCTGTTCGCGAGCGCGTGACAAGGGATCAGGAGGGAGCGCTGAATGCGTTTGTTGAAGAAGAGCTGCGCCTCTTTGGGGCTCTTCAATGGCGATTTAGGGTCGCCCATCAGGACGTATCGCTCGGCGGCGCAATGATCAAGAAGGACGATTCGATCTGCCTCGTACACGCGGCCGCCAATCGAGATCCAGGACATTATTCTTGTCCACATGTGGTAGATCTGCAAAGAAAGCCGCCCACCGATCACCTTGCATTCAATGTTGGACCTCGCATTTGTCCGGGCATGCACCTGGCGAGGCTTAAGATGAGAGAGTGTCTGAAGGCGCTGATTCACCGTCTTCCGGATCTGCGTTTTGATTCGACGAAGGAAGCGCCGCGGTTTCGTGGCCTTACTCCCCGCGCGTTCTTTCCATTGCACGTTGTGTTCTAGGAGATTGCCAAGGCAATGAAAGTGCTGATTCACGAGCAGGACGGTCGGACAATCGAACTCAATGAATTGTCTGGCCAAACGCTCATGGCCGCGATCCGAGACGCTGGGCTGGATGGATCCGGACAATGCGGGGGGTGTCTGTCTTGCGGAACGTGCCATGTGTACGTCGACAATGCTTGGCGTACGAAAATCGAGCCGGCCAGTGAAATGGAAGACGCGATGTTAGACGTAGTCGAGGGCCGTCGCGAGACCTCGAGGCTCTCATGCCAGATCACGTTAACAGACCGCCTGGACGGTCTGACTGTAACGATCGCGGCTAGCTCCGAATATGTTTAAGCGCGAGACATTGATCATGTGCTCCTGCAAAAGCGACATCGCCATTAAATGGGAGCATTGTCTTTGCGCGTATCCCTCGGACCTGTGAAGCTATGCCGCAAACTCTGCTCATCGTAGGTGGGTCGTATGCCGCATGCGAAGTTGCATCACATGCCCGTGAAAGCGGGTATGGTGAGAATATAATCATGGTCAGCGAAGAGTATGAATTGCCTTACCACCGACCGCCGCTCTCTAAGACCTATATTAAGAGTCGCTCGGAGGGCGTGATGCCTCTCAGGGGAGCAGCCTATTACTCCGCAAACAAGATCGAACTTGAACTTGGTGCGAAGGTTGTTGACATCGGGTTAGAGTCCAAAATGGCATCGCTCTCGGACGGCAGGCGTATCGTTTTCGATAGCCTCGTTCTCGCGGTCGGTGCTCGTGCGCGAAAACTCTCCTGCCCGGGTGCCCAGGCCGACAATGTCCATTATCTGCGCTCAATCGCGGATGCTCGGTCGCTTAGCGACGCGGCAGTTGGCGCGCAGAAGATCGTCGTGATAGGCGGCGGCTTTATAGGGCTCGAAGTTGCTTCGGCTCTCGTACAGCAGAAGAAGGAAGTGACTGTTATTGAGACCGAGAATCGGGTTCTTGCCCGCGTGGTCTCTCCGGAGATCGCTGAGTTCGTGTCTTCAGTACACGTTGGTCGAGGCGTTACGCTGTTGACGTCCCGCACCGTGAAGTCCTTCGTTGCCGAAGCCGGCCTCGTTCGCAAGGTCTTGCTCGACGACGGCACTTCTATCGATGCAGACATTGTCATCGTCGGGATCGGCTCTGTCCCCAATACGGAACTGGCCCGATCACTGGGATTGCATATAGGAAGCGGTATCGTTGTCGATTCGAGGTCGCGGACGAGCCGGCTGGACATATTCGCTGCAGGTGACTGCACAAGCTTCCGTAGCCCATTCAATCCGAACGGAATAAGAGTTGAGTGTGTGCAGAACGCGATCGATCAGGCGCGAGTTGCGGGTGCCGTCATAGCGGGCAAAGACAAGGCCTACGAGGCGTTGCCTTGGTTTTGGTCGGACCAATATGACTTAAAACTTCAGATTGCAGGCATTGCAGTTGGTGCGACCGAGCGGATTGTGCGATCTGGGATGACATCCGCCATTTCGGTGTTCCATCTCCGCGACGATATGTGCATTTGCGTGGAAAGTATAAACGGAGCACGCGAACACATATCGGCACGGCGACTTTTGCCTGGCGAAAGAATAACGAGACGAGATCTTGAGGACGTGGAGTTCGATCTGTCGGTGCTTCTGAAAGCACGAGATCTCACGTCCAATCGGGAGGCGGCACGTCGCTGATTAACGAACAAGCCTTAATACGATGCCGTGGTACTGAACCGTATGATGGTCTTCCTTCTCTCTTGTCATAGTCACCAAGAGAGAACGGTCGTATCAAGGACGTCAAATCCGGACGTTTACGCGGACGTCTAAGTGCTGGCGCGATGTGATCCGTCCGGATGAGTTCACGGACCTTTCGATGTGCGTGAATCGGATGGATGTAGCAGTGACTAGTTGAAACCGATTCGGGAAGAGGGAGAGAGTTCATGGAAAAGAGTACGTTCACTACTTCGCGTCGTTCCTTGCTTGCAGGCGCTGCCGCCGTCATTGCGGCACCACTGGTGCTTGGAGCCAAAAGAGCGGCGGCCAAATCCGAGTCGGTCACGATCGCTCAATATGGCGGAAAATATCAGGACAATACAGTCGACGCGGTATTCGATCCCTTCACGAAGGAAACAGGGATTAATGTTACGATTGTCCCGTATCCGGGCCTCGATAAAGTTAAGGCCATGCAGCTCACAAACAATGTCGGAATCGACATTGATTTCATCACAGGCTCTGAAGCGGCTTCCGGATCAAAGCAGGGCTTATGGGAGAAGCTGGATCTCTCCATGTTGGACCTCGAGGACCTAACCGTCAAACCAACAACCGATTATGTCGTGTTTGATATCTATAATCAGGGCATAGGATGGGATCCGAAGAAGTTCGGCCCCGGCAAGCATCCGGTAGATTTCGCGGGGTTCTTGGACGTGAACAAGTTCCCGGGACGTCGCGCGATGCGCAACTATGCTCAGACTACGCTGGAGGTGGCGTTGCTCGGCGACGGCGTGGCACCGAAAGACATCTATCCGCTGGATTTGGATCGCGCCTTCAAGTCGCTCGACCGGATCAAGTCTCATATCGTATGGTCGCCCACGCCAGTCCAAGACTCCGCCTTGTTACAGGTCGGCGAGGCTGATTTTAGCATCGTGAACTCCACTCGGATCAAACCATCGAATGATCCGGGCGGTGGAGTGCCCCTAGCTTACTCGTTTGAACAGAATATCCTGGGTGGCTCTTGCCTTGCGATTCTCAAGGGAGCGCCGAACCGGGAAAACGCAATGAAACTTATCGCCTTTTACCTGCGCCCGGAGACGCAGGCGCGGCTTGAGAATCTAGTGTTGACCACTCCGGTGTCAAAGAAAGGCGCGACGATGTTGTCGCCCGAGGCGCGCAAATGGCAGCCGGATTTGAATAACCCCAAAAACCTGATGCTCAGCAATACCTATTGGGCTGATAACTACGAGTCCGTGACCAGCCGTTTCAAGGAATGGAGACTGACCTGACCGCTCTTGTGCCGGGAGTGGCCCATTGGGCCCCTCCCATCGCGCGACTTCGCTCCATCTTTGTCGAACGACTCGGAACGCCCATGATCCGAATAAGCAATCTCCGCACCCAGGCCATTTTCATCTTGCCAGCAACAATGGTCGGGGGAGCGATCGTGCTGCCGCCGCTTTTGTACATCCTCTTCACCAGTGTCCAGGGACCAGCTTGGTCGTTAGCGGCTTTCATCTCAGTCCTGAGTAGCAATTTATTCCGGCAAACCTTGGGCGCGACGCTATATATCGCAGGCTTGTCGTCCGTGCTGAGCCTGCTGCTGGGCTTCGTCGTCGCGCTACACTTGGCTCGCCAGCCGGCGCGACGACGAGCATTCCTGATGATCCTTGTTCTGCTGCCGTTCTGGACCAGCGTCTTGGTCAAGTGCTTCGCATTCACGGTCCTTTTAGGGCGTGAAGGAATCATCAATTCATTCCTTAGTTGGATTTTATCTCAGAAAGTAGAACTACCGTTGCTGCTCAACTTGGTAGGTACACTTGTCGGCATGACTAACTATCTCGTTCCGCTCGTTGTCCTTCCAGTTCTCGCGAGCCTGCTCGCGATCGACCAATCCATATATCGCGCGGCCGCCATCATGGGTGCTAAGCCCGGCCGCATCTTCTGGACGGTTACTGTGCCGATGAGCCTGCCCGGCGCACTCGCCGGCCTAGTGAGCGCCTTCGTGCTATCACTCGGCGGCTTCGTTATCCCGGCGCTGCTCGGTGGGCCGAAGGAGACTATGCTGTCCAATCTAGTCGATTTCTACAACCGGCAGGTCTTGGACTGGTCAAAGGCCTCGGCGATTAGCATCGTGCTGTTCGGTATGGCCCTCATTTTTGCCGCGCCTCTGGCGATTTGGCGGCGGATCCGGATCTAGAGGTAAAAAAATGACCGGCATCATTCACGATCGGCATTTGCGTCGTTACCGTGCCATAGGAACCGGCCTGGCCGCGAGCGTCTATATGTTTCTCTTGGCGCCAATCATAGTGACAGTTCCGATCGCCTTTGGTCCGACGAATGAACTGACCTTCCCGCCGGCGCATTACTCCTTCGACCTTTTCAGGATATTCCTCCACTCGCCGGGTTGGATTAATCCGCTTTTCGAGAGCCTCAAGGTGGCGGTGTCGGCTACGACGCTGGCAATGCTAGCCGGTGTTCCGGCGGGCTATTGGATGGCGCGCCACGACTTCGCCGGTAAGAAACTCGTGACCGGGATCATCATGAGCCCACTCATCGTTCCCACTGTCGTGATGGCGCTTGGCCTGTTTCTCTACTTTTCCTATCTGGGCATCAGTTCGACGACGCTTTCCATCGTGCTCGGCCATCTCATGATCGTCCTGCCTTACGTCATCGTTATGGTGATTGCAGGCGTCAACAAGCTGGACCACAATCTCGAGTTCGGCGCGGAACTGATGGGAGCCGGACCCATACGCATGTTTCTGACAGTGGTGGTGCCGCAACTCGTTCCGTCGTTGGTCAGCGCCACGCTCTTTGCCTTCCTGCTCTCCTTCGACGAGGTGATTATTTCTTGGTTCCTCGCGGGCCCCCAAACGGTCACTTTGCCGGTGAAGATCTATAATGCTCTTGAGTTTGAGTTATCGCCGGTAATCGCTGCCGTATCCACCTTGCTAACGGCCATTTCTCTGCTGGTCAGCATCGTGGCGATCGCAATGAAAAAAGGAACGCCGGTCGATATTTGACCGATACGGTGGGACGCTCAATATGAATATAATGAGGAAGCGAGATCGTATGACACTTCGGCTGGAGAAGGGCGAAACCGTTGAAGAGATTCGGAAAGATGAACAGACTGGTGGGCGCCATATTGACCGTTCCGGTGAAGGAGTGAACTGGATGCGGGAGATCAACGAGCTCGGTACCAAGGCCGCCCACGCGATTGCACTGAAAGGCATATCGAAGACGTACGGTCCAGTAACGGCGCTGCATCCGACCGATCTAACCGTGGAGAGGGGCGAGTTCCTGACGTTGCTTGGCCCCTCGGGCTCCGGCAAGACCACGCTGCTCAATCTGATCGCCGGCGCGACCGGACCGACGACCGGTGCCATCTTGCTGGACGGGCGCGACATCACCACGATGCCGCCGCGCGACCGAGGGATCGGGATGGTTTTCCAAAACTACGCACTCATGCCGCATATGAGTGTATTCGAAAACGTGGCCTATCCTCTGCGTGCACGCCGTGAACCGGCCAATACGATTCGCGCGAAAGTATTGGAGGCGCTTGAGCGCGTGGGCCTGCGCGGCTTCGAGAATCGTAAGCCCCGTCAGCTCTCCGGCGGTCAGCAGCAACGTGTCGGTATCGCACGGTGCATAGTCTATTCGCCTGCTATCATAATGATGGATGAGCCGCTCGGGGCGCTGGACAAGAACCTGCGCGAACAGATGCAAACCGAAATTAAGCGTCTCCATAAGGATCTGGGCACAACTCTTATCTATGTCACCCACGATCAGGAAGAGGCGCTCAACATGTCTGATCGCATCTGCTTGATGAGTTCGGGCCAGATAGCTCAACTTGGAACGCCGGACGAACTCTACTTCCAACCGCGTAGCCGTTTCGTGGCCGAGTTCATCGGGGAGTCCAATCTGATCAGCGGGCAAGTTAGTGGCGGGGGACGAATGGCAATCGCCGGGAACACGTCCATTGCCATTCCCGGCGGCGCGGTGGCCGAAGGAGCGGATCTCCTGGTAATGGTCCGGCCAGAGAGAATACGCATCGCCAGCATCGAGGATACCCTCGCGGCGGACGCCGACGTCCTCAACGGCGAAGTTTTAAGCGTCTCCTTTATCGGCGGCATGACCCGCGTAAGCGTCCGAACCGAGAACGGCCTCACCATGACGGTCAAGATGATGTCGGAGCGAGCCGAATCGAGGCTCGGCCTTGGAGCCCGGGTGCGGCTTTGCTGGGCTCGCTCGGATCTAGTCGTTCTGGAGCAATGATCGTATCGCCCTACTTGCCAAAATCCTACGGCAGGCTCGTATGAAGATGCGTTGGCGGTGCGACTTCGAACCACGGTCTACAGAACGAGACCGCTGATGGGTCGGGGGCTGACGACGCCCTCCGATCAGCTACCCACCGACCTTGCCGCAGCACACGCGATGATTCTTGCGCAGCGCGAGCAGTTGACGCTGGCCAAGAGCGAGGTGACCGTCGGCCGGCTGGAGATCGAGCGGCTGAAGCTGATGCTGGCCAAGGCACGGCGTGAACAGTTCGGGCAATCTTCTGAGCGCGGCAAGCTGCTGGTCGAGCAGCTCGAACTCGCCATCGAGGATCTTGAAGAGACCCAGGCTGAGCAGGAAACCAACGCCGAGCTGGCAGCGCCGGAAGCCGCCAAACAGCAGCGCACGCAAAACCCACGGCCGCCGCGACGCCTGTTGCCGGACAATCTGCCCATCGAACGCGTCGTTGAGCCCGCGCCTTGCGTATGCGGCAAGTGCGGCAGTGAGCGACTGCACAAGCTCGGCGAGGTGGTATCGAAGACCCTGGAATGCGAGCCGCGGCGCTGGAAGATTATCGAGCATGTCCGCGAAAAGTTCTCCTGCCGAGATTGTGAGGCGATCACAGAGGCTCCGGCGCCGTTCCATCCGATCCCGCGAGGCTTTGCCGGGCCGAGCCTGCTGGCGATGGTGCTGGTCAACAAGTTCCTGCTGCATCAGCCGTTGAACCGGCAGAGCAAGACCTATGCCCGCGAAGGGATCGAGATCGACGTCTCGACCCTGGCGGATCGGGTCGGCGCCTGCGTGGTCGCACTCGATCCCATTATTGAGGCCATCCGGATCCACGTCATGAGCGCGCAGCGCATCCACGCCGACGATACGACGGTGCCGGTACTGGCCAAGCTTAAGACGGTTACCGGCCGGATCTGGACCTATGTTCGCGATGACCGGCCGTTTGGCGGCACGGATCCGCCGGTGGCCCTGTTCTACTACTCACGCAACCGGGCTGGAGAGCATCCGCAAAGCCATCTCGCCGGCTATGTGGGCCTGATGCAGGCCGATGCCTTCGATGGATATAACCAGCTCTACAAAGCCCAAAGGAAGCCGGCTCCGATCCTTGAAGCGGCCTGTTGGAGCCACGGTCGCAGAAAGTTCTTCGACCTGGCGAAATCTGGAGAGGCGCCGATTGCCAGCGAGGCCGTGCGACGCATCGATATCCTGTTCGAGATCGAGCGCACCATCAACGGCAAAACGCCAGAACAGCGGCTTGCGGTACGTCGAGAGAAGTCTGCACCAATCGTTGCTGATCTCGAGATCTGGATGCGCCAGCAGCGGACCTTGCTCTCCTCAGGCAATGATACCGCAAAGGCGATTAACTACCTGCTCAATCGCTGGGCGGCGTTCACGCGCTTCCTGGACGACGGCCGCATCTGCCTCTCGAACAACGCTGCCGAACGCGCGTTACGCGGTGTGGCCGTCGGAAGACGAAATTGGACCTTCGCCGGTTCAGACGCTGGCGGACATCGCGCCGCCGCCATCTATACTTTGATCGAAACCTGCAAGATGAACGACGTTGATCCGCAAGCTTGGCTCGCGGATGTGTTGGCCAGGCTTCCAGATCACCCCGTCAACAGAGTCGTCGATCTACTCCCGTGGAATTGGAAGGCGACCCGACAGTCCAAAGCGGCTGCCGCCTGAGCGCCACCGCAGACCCGCAGACCGGCGCGCCTGCCCGGGGTGCTGGTCGGATGCGTACGTTACATCGTCTGTCCAGCGCTCGGACTTCTTATGCACGTTGCGGAGCGACACACTTCTAAAGATGCAACTGCAGCCACGGTGATATCGTAACGACATGAGTGTCAGCCTGCTTCCATGGTTCGGCGTTCCTATGGTTCGCCCTCCAAGTTGAAGGATGCCTACCCTCGGCTCTTGCCCTACTTGAAAGCAGCGATTAGGACTGTGCTGGAATGAGGTTACGGCGGCAGCACAAAACGTACACCTGTACGGGCATATCCGCCGGAAAGGCCCGCTGGCGTGCCATCAGCACGCCAGCAGGCTGCGCCAACCATGCTTCCATCGTCATTGAACGCAATGCCGTTTGTACCACCGGCGACGGCGGCCATGGGTACCAGCTTGTGACCGCGAGATGCCAAGCCTTGATGCACGACCTCAGGAATGCCGGGCTCTACTTCAAGCGCCCCGCCTTCGGTCCAGATTCGAGGTGCTTCGAAAGCTTCCTGTAGGCTCATTCCGTGGTCGATTAGATTGATCAGCGCCTGCAGAGCAGCCGGAAAGATCTTGCGACCGCCCGGTAGGCCCAGCGCATAACGCATTTTGCCGTCCTTCAGCGCCATCATCGGCGACATCGATGTGGTGACCCGCTTCCCCGGTTCGATGGATAGTGCTCTGCCGGGCCGCGGATCGAAGTTGGACATGTAGTCGTTGGGGAACATGCCCGAGCCCGGCACGATGAAGCGTGCGCCGAACGTGCTGTTGATGGTTTGTGTGGTCGTGACGACATTGCCCTTGCTGTCGGCGACGGTAAGATGGGTAGTGTCAGCCCCCTCCTTCGCGAGCAGTCCAGTTGACCACTTCTTGGCTCGATTCATGTCAAGTTGGTTGCGTCGTTGTTCGGCGTATGCCTTCGACGTGATGCGCTCGACAGGCACCTTCACGAAATCGGGGTCCCCGCTCGCCTGAGCTCGATCGGCGAAGGCAATCTTCATCGCCTCGGCGAGCAGATGTAGCGTTGCAGCTGTGCCGTATCCCATCTTCGCGAGGTCAAAGCCTTCAAGAATGTTCAGCATCTGCGCAATGTGTAAGCCGGAGGCAGCTGGCGGGGGTGGGCCCACAATCTCCCAGCCACGATAGCAGGCACGGATCGGTTGACGCTCAACTATACGATAGCTGGTGAGGTCCTTGCGCGAGAGAAAACCGCCGTTACGCTCCACACATTCAATGAGTTGGTCGCCGAGCGGGCCACCATGAAGCGCGCCTTCACCCTGCTTGGCGATCAAAGTGAGTGCTTCACCGTAATCAGCCTGTATCAGCCGCTCTCCCGCCTTAAGCGGGTTGCCATCGGGTACAAGCCGTTCGCCGGCAAGCGGGTCCAAGACCAAATCAGCCGCCGCCCCCACGATGCATTCGGAGAGATAGGGTGTAACGATGAATCCGTGCGTGGCATGCCGGATTGCAGGCTGTATGACGTCCGCCAGCGACATCGTCCCATAAGTTCGCAATGCATGCGTCCAGGCGAGTAAGGAACCGGGGGTTGCCACCGCTTTGGGCCCAACTCTGTTTTCCGCTCGCTCGACCTCGAAGTCTTCGCTCGTCGTGCTGGGAACCGGCTTGTACATTGTCGGATGGCCAGCCAGGGGCACCGTGCTCATCCCATCGATGATGCGCTGGGAGCCGTCCGCTAATCGGATATTGCACGTTGTTCCTCCGATCAATCCCACCATCATCGGCTCGACGACTGTCAGGGCAAACTGGGCTGCGACCGCGGCGTCTACCGCGTTGCCGCCCGCTGCCAACATTTCGAGCGCCGCGGCAGAACCAAGCGGGTGGTTGGTAACAACCATGCCGCGTGTCGACTGAGCCGACTGTTTCTCGCAGTCGAAGATGGTGCCAGCACGGTCGCGCCAAGTTGGAGAGAGCATTGGAGCTATTTCCTTTCGCCTTATCTTTGCTAAGGGAGCGCATCTACCGCACTCACGAACGCGTAATCAATGATCGAAGCTTTGACCAGGTTATTTCGACAATTCCGGATCAGGTTAGCCGAACTGTCTCCACGGGTTTATCTCGCACAAGAGTTGCTCATCAATCAGATTTCCGCAGCTACATGTACGATAGTTGAACTCCACTACTGATTGATGCCATACCTCAGACATTCACGCTCGAATTCCGCCTTCTGAGTCCATTTCTAGCCGGATTTCACCGCGCTGATTTAGTCTGGCGTGTCTCAACTCTCATCGGATACCTGGCTGAAAGTTCTCAAAACCACGACAGCATCACCTCTTTCACTGCGCGCGATCGATAATTCTGTTATCCACGACCAGCAGCATGGGGTTGACCGTACAATAAGCTCCGGATCGCGGATCGGCGTGAATGACTGAGTACCAAGATCAACGCCTGGTAGACTATCGCTCACTTGATCGCGCGCCGACCACCGCACTAATCTCGGTTGCCGATCGCGGCTACGCGTTCGTGCCAGGATCGACCTCGTCGTCGCTCGTAGAAGTATGACGATATTGAGACACACAGAGAGCCGTAAAGTTCAGGGACACCGATCCCGCGCTTTATAGATAGCCCAACCTGACGACGCGCCTATTCTCCGCGCTCATCACTTCCGCCGTGTCACGGCATCTTTCGACAAGCCGGCTAGGAGCGTCCTGACTTGGCTCCCAGCTCATGAGTCAGCAGCCTATCGTATTCGTTGTTCAGCTCACCGAACACACCACTGTGAACGCCGCTACAACGATCAACCTGGAGGCCTGAGTCCTTTGCAGAGAAACCGACAAAGCCGGCCGGGACGCCGCCGATGAGCGTGCCCGTCTGTTTCACTGCAGCCAGCGCCGTGGTCAATGCCGCGCGACTGAAAGCGCAAGCCTCAAGAGCCTAACTCGATAGCGTCTCCGGCTAGTGCTTTGTTGCTCTCAAGGGTCTATTGATTTCAACGCACTGTCGACGGCGGTACCTAACCGGTCAACGATCATGTGGATATCGTCGGGCGTAGCGATAAAGGGAGGGGCCAGCATTACATGATCGCCGCTACGCCCATCCATGGTGCCCCCGGCGGGATAGCAACCAAGGCCATTTGCGGACGCCGCCGCTTTAATCTTCTGATGCAATTTGAGCGAGGGGTCGAACGGCCGCTTGGTGGCTCGGTCCGCCACTAGCTCAATTGCGCGGAACATGCCGCGCCCCCTGATATCGCCGACATAGCGGTGATTGCCAAACCGTTCGATCAGTAGCTGCTCGAGCAGCTGACCGCGTGCCTTGACCTGATCGAGCAGGTTCTCTTCGCGGATGATGTTCTGCACTTCTAGCGCGGCGGCGCAGGACATCGGATGGGCAAGATAAGTATGGCCATGCTGGAAAGCGCCGGAACCTCTGCGAATGGTTTCGACGATCTCGCCTCGTGCGAGCATGGCGCCAATCGGTTGATAGCCGCCGCCCAATCCCTTCGCGATCGCCTGGATATCGGGTGCTATGCCCTCCTGTTCCCAGGCATGTAGCGTACCGGTGCGACCCATCCCGCACATGACCTCGTCAAGGATCAGTAGGGCGCCATAGCGGTCGCATATCTCGCGTACCCTGCGGAAATAGCCCGCCGGTGCTGGCACGCATCCAGCGGTGGCGCCGACCACCGGCTCGGCAATGAAGGCCGCCACCGAATGCGGGCCGAGCCGCAAGAATTCAGCCTCGAGCTCGCTTGCCAGACGCGTAACAAAATCTGCCTCGGTCTCATTGCCGCGCTTTTCGTGATAGGCGAAGGCCGGCGTCACGTGGCTAAAATTGGACGACAGAAGCGGCGAATAAGGTTCGCGCCGCCACGCATTGCCGCCAGCGGCGAGCGCGCCTAGCGTGTTTCCGTGATAGCTCTGTCGGCGCGCGATGAAGTGGCTGCGCTCGCGCTCGCCGCGCTCGACGAAATACTGCCGCACAAGCTTGATGCCGGCTTCGATCGCTTCCGATCCTCCGCTGACTAAATAGGCGTATGCAAGCCCGCCTGGCTCGTGGCCTACGAGGTGATCGGCGAGCGCTTCAGCTGCTTCCGAAGAGAAGAAGCTGGTGTGTGCATATGCAAGCTGCGACGCTTGCCTCTTTATCGCCTCCAGCACGCGTGGATGCTGGTGGCCTAGGCATGAAACAGCCGCGCCGCCTGAGGCATCTAACACGCGACGCCCATCTTCGGCGATCAGCCAGACGCCTTCGCCGCCTATGGCAATCGGTGGTGTGTCACGCAGGCTACGATGGAGCACGCGGCTTTTACGAGGGGGCATGAGTCAACCTTTCTTGGCAAAGTATTGAGAGGTCGCTGCAAGCAGCACCTCCGCTTCCTGAAGTCGTTTCCTGGCTGCCGTGCCGCCGAGCAAGAAACTGACAGCAGCGAGCGATTGTGCGATCGCGATCGCTCCGGTTAGATTCGGAAAAAAACCAGGGGAGCCCACCGCCTCGAACAGCAACACATGGTCTGCGCCCTCCGCCATAGGGGCTGTGAGGGAATCCACGATCGCAACGAGCTTTGCCCCTTGACGATGCGCTGCGCGAGCCGACAACACGCTGGCGTGCGAATAGGGTGCAAAGCTAATTACCACGACCGCTTCGCCGGAACCAAAGGAGATGAGGTCGAGATCCCCAGGCCCTGAGCCGCCGACCAGCTGCACCTCGTCAGGACGGAACAGCCGAAGCTCATAGTTGAGAAGTTCGGCGACGGCACGACAGCTGCGAAATCCCACGATCCAGATACGACGAGCATTATGTAAAATGCTGGCCGCGTCTACTATCGGCGAAACCGGTATACGCGCCAGGGCTGCAGCTTCGCTTACGAGCTTCTTGACGACGAGCGTTACATCGGAACTTGAGCCGAGGCGCTGTTGTTTGGTGCGGCCAGAGAGCACTGACTTTCGAGGCGGTCTCCGCCACTCGGTCAGAGCGGTTCGCAATTCCGCCCATCCGAAATAGCCCAAGGATTTGGCGAGTCGGGTGAAGGCTGCGGGATCGGCGCCGACCGCGGCGGCGAGGTCGCGCATCGAGCGAGTGGTGGCGTCATAATCATTAGCGGCTACAAAGCGACCAACCTCTTGCAGTCGCGCCGGCAATGACGGCAATGCACTGCAGATCACTCTCAAGGGCGAGGATCTCGACCGTGAGGCTCTCGAGAATTGTGAGCGTACGGTGGCCGCGGCCATGAAGCTGTTTCAAACCCTTTCAGTTGCAGCATACGACTCTATTCACTGCTACCGCGAGCATGTTGACTACTATCGATACGCAGCGTGCTGACTAAACAACATCGAAGCGGGAAGTGGGCAGTCGGAATTGTAAGCAACTCGCGCGTCGAAAAGCCCCTCAAATGCGTGGTAGTTTGCAGATATGCAGCGCCTCAAGGTCGCCTTCCGTCAACATTCGGCGATGTCGTGTCCAATAAGAGCAAAACGCACGGAGAATCGCCGACATAGCGACCAGTTCGAGCGTGTGCACGGTCGCCGCTAATGTGCGCGCCATGCCCAGAGGACAGCCAGCTGAATCATAGCAACGCCTGCCCGCAGTCAGGTACTTCATGGAAAAGGTCAACGAGATGCGAACGCTATTCTTGCGAACCGCGGGGTGTTCCGATGCTGGTTACCATCCGGCCTAATTTAAGGATGGATCCGACAAGTTGGTGGGGAGGACATCCACATTGTCACCGCGATGGTCATTGAGGTCGACGCAAAAGCAAACTAGATCGGATCGAGCTTTGACAAGCCAGTCAGCTTCGTTGACAGCCGGCGATTGCCAAAGGAGTGTGCACCAGCGGCGACATTGATTGCCACGCGGCTGCCACGTTTAGGTCGTGACCTACGCGACGAGAACTCCCTGTTTGAGGATCAGCACGCGCCTAAGCCAAGATTGCATCGGTCCGAACAGACGGGGTGCGTTCAACTCATTAAACCCGCAGATCTTGAGCGCAAGAGCTCAATTAATGCAGCTTTTCATCTCGAATTATCCTTATCATGGGTGCTGCTTCAACCCCGCCGCAACACGTGAGGAAAGAAACGTGGACGATACCCTATACGGTACCCGAGACAAACGGGGATACTGGACACCCACTAAGCTACCAAAGCGCGCCCCAGTATTCGTCTGGCCTCTCCAACCGAAGGAATTCCTGCGCTACGTGTTCGGACATCCGGGGTATATCTGGCCTAGGCACGCGATCTTTGTCGGACTTTCGCTAATCGTGTGTGTCTATCTTACGCCCTCGCTGGAAACGATGCGGCAGTTCAGCCCTGGCTGGATTTCACTCATCCTCGTGCGCAACGCTACGATGGCGTTTTTGGTCTATGGCGGCTTACATTCCCTGCTTTACATCCGGCGGAGCCAGCAGACTGCCTTCAAATACAACGCAAGGTGGCCAGACACAGATAATCCGAACTTTCTATTTGGAAGCCAAACCGCCGAGAATATGTTCTGGACGATGTGTAGCGGCGTGCCGGTTTGGACTGCTTATGAGGTCTTCACCTGGTGGATGTTCGCCAATGGCTATATCCACTATGTCGAATTCGGAGAGCATCCGATCTACTTCGTGACATGGATGTTGCTTGTGCCGCTGTGGCGAGAGTTGCACTTCTACGTGATTCATCGCGTGATCCACATGGGGCCACTCTACCGTATCATTCACAAAGTGCATCACAATAGCGTCAATCCCGGTCCTTGGTCCGGCTTGTCGATGCATACGTTCGAGCACATCTTGTATTTCTCTGCTGTTCTGATTGTTTTCGTGGTGCCATCGAATCCGATGCACGCAATCTTTATTCTGATGTTCTTTGGGCTGCATCCGGCGTTTGGTCATGCTGGTTTCCATGGGATCGTTACAGGTGACGAGAGGTTTATGAAGAACGAGATCTACTTCCATTACCTCCATCACAAGTACCATGAAGTAAACTACAGTGGGGAGTTGACCTCATTGGACTGGTTGTTCGGAACGGCGCACGATGGTTCCCCTGAGGGCGAGGAGGCGATGTATCGACGAATGAAGGCCAAGAAGTATGTGCGCGGGCATGGATGAGAGAAAAGCGGGAGGCTGCGGGATGTTTGTCCGAGGGCAGAATGCCGCAGATCGAGCGCTGCTATGACCGCGGGTGCCATCGACCGACGGAAGCAGAGAATGGAAGCTAGATTGAATGCGGAAGAGTGGGTGGCGGTCTGCGCCGTCGATGCACTGGAGCCTGAGGAGGCGATGCGCTTCGACCACGGAGGGCGCACGTTTGTGATCGTTCGCTCGCCGGAAGGCGCGTACTTCGCGATCGACGGTCACTGCTCTCATGAGAAAGTCCATCTCGCGGATGGCATCGTCGATGGTCACATCATTGAATGCTCCAAGCACTTGGGAACCTTCGACTACCGGACAGGCGAGGCGCGGGCGCTGCCCGCTTGCATCGACCTGCGCAGCTACGAGGTCAAGGTGGAGGGGGGCACCGTTTTTATCAAGCGCTGAGGGTGGTACTGGAAACTCAGCTTGGCACCGAAGCGCAGCCTGATTGCATTGCAGTCATCCGAGCGCTGGGACGGTACCGCCAGGAATGGAAGCGAGTTTTCTCGAATGAAACCGGCCATGAGCCAGCCAACGAGATTCGATAGCATCGGAAGGTCATGCATTGATCCAGGGCGCGTCGTCCTGCTCAAGCCTATCGTGCTTGGTTCTAGATCTGTGATCGATCGCTTACCGCGGGCCGTCGATGACTTGAGTCCGCGACCGATCTGGCCGTTCTGCATGGCGCCAACGCTACGATCACCGATCGCGATGACATCGAGTGACCGTCGATGCCAGAAAAGTTCTTTTGCTAAACTCTTCATTGCGACCCATCCTATATGCGGCCTATATGAGGCGGGAACGGACGATCTTCTCTCGAACCTAACTCTTCTCTCGACGCGAACGGGGTAACTTGAGCAACGAACCTGCAATGGTGATCGTAGGAGCCGGCGAGGCTGGCACGGCGGCCGCGATGGCACTGCGCGAGGGTGGCTGGCGTGGCTTGGTCATCCTGATCGGCAACGAAAACATGTTGCCCTACGAGCGGCCGCCGCTGTCTAAGTCGATTCTGACCGACGAGACAGATGCGAGACCTAAGTTGCTTGTTAGGCCCGAGCAACTGTTGGACTTGGAAATCGATTATCGCCAAGAGCGCAACGTCGTGTCGATAGATCGCGCGGTGCACACGGTCACACTCTCGGACGGCGCGCAACTTACCTACGAGCGACTGCTGCTGGCCACTGGGGCCCGCGCCCGACAATTAAGCGTTCCGATCGCAGCGGGAAACAGAGTGACAACATTGCGAACGTATGCGGACGCATTGACTATTCGCCGAAGCATTGCGCGGGGATGCAAGGTGGTGGTCATCGGGGGCGGCTTCATTGGGCTCGAAGTCGCGGCAAGCGCGGTGTCGAGAGGCGCCTCGGTGACTGTGGTTGAGGCCGGCAGTCGGCTGTTAACGCGGTCCGTCCCGGCACATATGGCCGAACTCATCAAGGCCAAGCACGAGAGCTTGGGGGTGCGCCTTGAGACCAATGCAAGGGTCGTGCGCATTGATACGATGGAAGGGCGTTCCAAGATTGTGCTGGCCGACGGAAGCGCGCACCTCGCTGATCTGGTGGTCGTTGGAGTGGGGGTCGTGCCCAACGTCGAGCTCGCGCAGGCAGCGGGGGTGGTTGTCCAGGATGGCATCTTGGTGGACGAGATGCTCGTTACCTCGGATTCGCACATCTTCGCAGCCGGCGATTGCTGTTCGTTTCCACACCAGCTCTATGGCAAGACAGTTAGGTTGGAGGCATGGCGCAACGCGCAGCGACAGGGGGCGGCCGCCGCAGCGAACATGCTCGGCGCGAGCCGACCTTACCAGGACGTGCCGTGGTTCTGGTCGGATCAATACGACGAGGTGCTCCAAATTGCTGGTCTCTGTCGTGATGAGGATGTTCGAGTAGCCAGGAACCTGGGGACGAAGGGCGAGCTCTTCTTCTACATTGCCAACGACGGACGTCTGATCGCCGCGTGCGGATTTGGTAGCCCGGGCGCAATTGCGAAGGACATACGATTTGCGGAGATCATGATCGGCAGGCAGCTTACTCCCAAAGCAGAGGCACTTGCGGATCCCTCCGTCAAAATGAAATCTCTGCTGGTTTAGGAACCGAAATAGATCTTTGAAGGGCGAAGGTGATCTCGAGCCGGTTGCTGGCCGGCGGCAGCAGCCATCTGAGGTTCCGACTTGAAGCCGGTTGTTTGTGGCGTCATCTGAGCGCATCTTCGCATAATCGATCAGCTACGATTTGAGGTCATGTGGGGCATGGAAGCCAATCATTCCTAGCCGGAGCAGACCATCCTTCGGTGCCGACCTGTCTGTCCCATGCTCAATCGCTTCGGAGGTGTTAGAGAAGGGTCGTCGAGTCAGGTCTGCCCGAGAAATCTCCACGGCGTGCAGCCGTGGCAACAAGGGCCGGCTTTGACGCTGCGCGTAAGGTCGCGCAACCGGGCGAACAGAGAACGACGTTGCGGCCGCGTTTCACCAAGCTGTCATTTCGGCTGGAAGTGAGTATATGCGGGTCATCCCTACGTCACTTCGGGCCGGGTACCGCGTTGCCGCAAGCTAGTTGGTCCGGCCTATCCATTACAACATCAGTCGGCCAGTCGGTGCGAACGCGAGCGCATTTCTTGCTCGCTGGCGTGACGTCAACTCCGTCCTGTTCGGGACGGATAGTCGGCTCGATCTCCGCCGAGCACGGTATCGGCCTGGTGAAACGCGCGAACTAATCGAGAGGAAGGATCAGGCGGCCATCACGTTGATGAGCGTCATCAAAAGAATGCTCGATCCGCTCGGCATATGAATCCAGCAACGTGCTTTGAAGCCGGCTCGGTTAGCAGGAGCTGACTTGAGAGGAGGCCAGAGCGGAAACGTGCGAACGCTGAACTTTTGCTTAGTCACCAAAGGACGAACACGAACGGGTTATTCCGCTGGTGAGCTTAAGCCGCGCAAAGACTACCTAGAAAAGTCATGTCATTCGGCCCTTTAATTGCGGTTTGTTGTCAAGCTTTACATTTCTGAATTCGCCCATCGCACGGTGGTAGTGCTCGCGCCGTCGGAGCTGGTTCAGGGTTGCGGAGACGGCGCGAGCGCGGCCGATACGTACTTTGCCGGCCAGCCATTGGATCGCCCTGACTGGTAGATGTCTTCGCTGGGGTCATGGTCCTTTCCGAGGTCGCGTAGCGCCTCATGATGATGTCCGGGTCGGACGCCTCAACGTTTGCATCGGCATATGAATCCAGCAACGTGCTTTGAAGCCGGCTCGGTTAGCAGGAGCTGACTTGAGAGGAGGCTAGAGCGGAATCGTGCGAACGCTGAACTTTTGCTTAGTCACCAAAGGACGAACACGAACGGGTTATTCCGCTGGTGAGCTTAAGCCGCGCAAAGACTACCTAGAAAAGTCCCTCTGCATTCAAACGCACGGGTGTTCGCCGACCCACGTACATGCGACTTGTTCGCCGAGCGTGGGGCGACATTATGGATCTTCGGCGAGCTCGGTGTGGCTGCTCAGTTTGGCGAGTGCTGGCAAGAGGCTATGAGTTCGAAACCGTCGAGGAAGAGGCTTCGAACGCAGGATTTAATCGCCGATGCCCCGTTATTTTCCTGAATTAGAAATGAAAGCCTCAGTATACTGATACTATTGATGTAGCGTGGCGATGCTTGCGCGCCTATCAGGCTGCTATAACACGCAGTGGAGAGTCGAGTGGACGAAACGCTCTATGGCGCCCGTGACAAACGGGGAAACTGGACGCCCAACAAGCGGCCCAAGCGTGCTCCTGTTTTCGTCTGGCCGGTCCAGCCGACGCAATTCTTGCGGTGGCTATTCGGCTGCCCGGGCTATCTGGTGCCTTGGCAGGCCTTTTTCCTCGCAATCTCGCTCCTCGCGTGGACCTATCTGACGCCTTCGCTCGAGACGATGCGAGATTTTGCCGCGGGCTGGATCTTGCTGATCCTTCTTCGAAATGTGGCGCTGGCACTAATGGTCTATGGCGGTTTGCATCTCGTGCTCTACGTGCGCCGGAGGCAGCAGTTTGACTTCAAGTACAACGCCAAATGGCCCGACACGGACGGTCCGACGTTTATGTTCGGAAGCCAGACTGCTGAGAATGTATTCAGGACGATGTGCATCGCGGTGCCCATTTGGACTGCATGTGAGGTATTCACCTGGTGGATGTTCGCTAGGGGCTACATCCCCTATGTCGATTTCAAGCAGCATCCGGTCTATTTTATCGGACTGCTGTTACTAGGGCCGATGTGGAATTCGTTCTACTTTTATTGGGTCCATCGTCTGATCCATCTGGGACCGCTCTACCATCTAATCCACAAAGTTCATCACAAGAACGTCAATCCGGGTCCCTGGTCCGGCGTGTCGATGCACCCGATCGAAAACCTGATGTTGTTCGCCGGCGTGCTAATCTATTTCGTGATCCCTTCGCATCCGCTGCACGCGATGTGCTACTTCATGCGGGAGGCGTTGGGGCCGGCGAAGGGCCATTGTGGCTTCCACAAAATCGTAATCGGCGACGACAAGTCCATCGACACGGACCACTACTATCATTACCTGCATCACAAGTACTTCGAGGTGAACTATGGTGGTGACCGCTTGTTCCCGTTTGACGATTGGTTCGGGACGATGCATGACGGTTCGCCCGAAACCGACGAGGCGATGTACAACCGCATGAAGGCTAAGAAGCTCGCGCGCGGCCTATCGCATTGATGCTCGGGGGACAAATACGCTTCTAGGTCCCAACGCCGCGTGCCTGCGCAGCTGGTTTCCTGCCCGAGCGTAGCGACAGGAGTAGCCGTGGATCGCCTCGCCGTCAGCGCGGTCGCCATGTCGCCGAACTCAGAGGAAGATTCATTGACTGGCGCCGGAGAGTGGGTGGCGGCCTGCACCCTCGATGCACTGAAGCCGGAAGAGACGTTTCGCTTCGATCACGGAGGGCGCACATTTGTAATTGCTCGCTCGCCGGAAGGCGAATGCTTTGCGATGGACGGCCACTGCTCTCACGAGAAGGTCCATCTCGCAGATGGCATTATCGATGGCTACATCATCGAATGCCCTAAGCATTTCGGAGCTTTCGATTATCGGACAGGCGAGGCACGGGTGCTGCCCGCGTGCGTCGACCTGCGCAGCTATGAAGTTAAGGTCGAGGGGAACACGGTCTTTGTCAAAATCTGAGTGACGAAGGCTCGTAATGGGGCAGACGTTCGGAGGTGCGCGGGCGTTCCAAGTGCCGGCACAATGTGATCGTCTGGCCGAATGCGCGCCAGCTTGTTGGTGTGGTTGATCCCTGAACGAACGTGTTTCTCAGTAGTGTGTAGCTGAAGTAGTGAGTAGCTGAAACGAAATTGGGAAGAGGGAGAGAGTTGATGGAAAAGCATGTATCCACTACTTCGCGTCGTTCCTTCCTTGCCGGCGCCGCGGCCGCCATTGCGGCGCCAGTGGTGCTTGGGAGCAAACGAGCCGCAGCCAAATCGGATACGGTCACGATCGTTCAATATGGTGGGCAATATCAAGAAGCCACCGTTAAGGCAGTGTTCGAGCCCTTTACAAAAGAGACTGGGATAAACGTCAACATCGTTCCTTACCCGGGGCTCGACAAAGTCAAGGCGATGCAGCTTACCAACAATGTCGAGATAGATATTGACTTCATCTCAGGTGCCGAAGCGGCTTCTGGTTCCAAGCAGGGCCTGTGGGAGAAGCTTGACTTTTCCGGGCTCGACCTTGGGGACTTGGCGGTTCAGCCAAAAAGCGACTATCTAGTATTTGATATCTACAACCAAGGAATTGCGTGGGACCCGAAAAAGTTCGGCCCCGGCAAGCATCCGGTGGATTTTGCCGGGTTCTTCGACGTAAAAAAATACCCAGGACGGCGATCGATGCGCAATTACGCTCAGAATACGCTCGAAGTAGCGCTGATTGCCGATGGCGTGGCGCCGAAAGACATCTACCCGCTAGACTTGGACCGCGCCTTCAAGTCGCTCGATCGGATCAAGTCTCATATCGTATGGTCTCCGACGCCGGTCCAAGATTCCAGCTTATTGCAGGTAGGCGAGGCCGATTTCGGCATCGTCAACTCCACTCGCGTTAAAGCGTCGATTGATCCGGGCGGCGGAGTGCCATTAGAATACTCCTTTGAGCAGAATATCCTTGGTCGCAACGCTCTCACCATCCTAAAGGGAGCGCCGAACCGAGAAAACGCGATGAAACTAATTGCTTTTTATCTGCGGCCTGAGATTCAAGCGCAGTTTGAGAATCTCGTCTTCACCACTCCGATCTCAAAAAAAGCTGCGATGATGTTGTCGCCAGAGGCACGCAAATGGCAGCCGGATTTGAACAGCCCCAAAAATGTGATGCTCCTCGATAGCTATTGGGCAGATAACTTTGAGGCCACGACCAGCCGTTTCAAGGAATGGAGACTGACCTGATCGCTCTGTGCCGGGGAGGGGCCAGTTAGGCCCCTTCCATCGGTGCAACTCCGCTCCATGTTTGTCGAGCAACTCGGAACGCTCATAATCCGAACAAGAGATCTGCGTACGCAGGCCACGTTCATCTTGCTCGCAACGATGGTCGGGGTATCGGTCGTGCTGCCACCCGCGAGCGATCTGGCATCGCCGACGTCCACGGTCACCGATCGCGATAGTATCGGGCGATCACCGATGGCAGAAAGCGCTTTTGGTCAATTCCTCATTTAGCGACCCATTCCTGTTACGGCGAGGACAGGCGATCTTCTCGCGAACTTAACAGAGTAACTTGAGCAACGAACCTGCAATGGTGATCGTAGGGGCCGGCGAGGCGGGCACGGCCGCCGCGATGGCACTGCGCGAGGGCGGGTGCCGTGGCTTGCTTGGTGATCTTGCCCCCAACTTTCATCCAGTCCTGAGTTCGCCCCCGACTAGTTTCGTAGCGACGGGAGCTGGCGCGGAGCCCTCGACATAGTGCAGCGCCAGATCCCATCGCGAGTGGCGGGTGAAGGCGAATTCGGACGGCGTCTTCCATCCGAGCTGCGAGTGTGGTCGTGCCTCGTTGTAATCAGACCGCCAGCATCCGAGCACGACGCGGGCTTGAGCCAGCGGCGTGAACAGCGTCTCGTTCAACAGTTCATCCCGCAGCCGGCCGTTGAAGCTCTCGATGAAGGCGTTTTGCATGGGCTTGCCCGGCGCGATGTAGTGCCATGCGACGCGACTCTGATCAACCCACGTCAGGATGGTGTTGCTGGTGAGTTCGCTGCCATTGTCGCTAACAACCATCTTCGGCTTGTCGCGCTCCATCACCAGCCGGTCTAGCCCGTCTTATTCATGATTGCCGGGCGGGGCAGCTGGAACATTTCCGGTCGGAGTGAAGGCGCGCGCGAACGCTTCGGCTTTTTCGCCGCCAGCGAAGGCAAGACGGACGCGGGTGGCGGTCTCGATGACGCGGGCTGCGATCTTGAGAAGCCTGAGCCTGATCGTGTTGAACTCGGCCGTTGCCAGATCACGCGGCTTTGGGATGGCATCGCGCACGGCGAGGATGAGCCAATAGCCGGCGGTGTGGAAGACGAGGCGGACCTGGTTGGCGAGCGCCGAGCGGCAACTGGTGCGATCGGAGGCGAGCTGGGTCTTGTGCAGCTTGATCAGGTTCTCGGCCTGTCCGCGAGCGCAATAGAGGCTGTCATAGATCCACTCAGCCGAGCCGATATCGAGGCTGGTGACGACGTAGCGGACGTCGAGCCCTTGTTGGGTTGCCTCGATGCGGGCGACGACGCGGCGCTCACGATGCCAGGAGCCGGCCGCGTGGCGGGTCTCGGTGTAGCCGCGAACCACGATCTTGTTCTCGATCGCACGTTCGGTTCGAACTGCATCACAGACCTCGTCGAGCTTTCTGGCGAGCGGCTTCGTGCCGGCTAGCGCGAAGATGTAATCGACGCCGTTTTGCTCGCAAAAAGTCATCGCCTCGGGGCAGGCGTAATGGCTGTCGCCGCGGAAGGTGATACGCGTATCGGGCCAGCGCCGGCGAATGCGCCGAACCAGGCGGCGCAGGTGTGCCCGCACCTCGCGGCCGCTCGGCGTCTTGCCGGGGCGCAGGATGACGGCAACAGGCCGGCTGTGCTCGGTGTCGTAGACGTGGATCGGCAGGAAGCAGTGTTCGTCATAATGGGCGTTGAACAGCGAGAGTTGCTGACGGCCATGCACCACGTCGACCGTGTCGTCGATGTCGAGCGTGATTGCGCTCGGCGCTCGCGCGTAGCTGTCCATCCATAGGTCAACCAGCACAGAGCTCAGCCGGATCACCTCGCGCAGGTGTGGTGCATTCTCCAGGCGCGATAGGGTCGGCTGCGGATCCCGGCCAGTGTCCGGCAGTCGGCCGCAAGCCAGCTTGAACGCCGGATCGCCGCGTAAACGATCGAGATCATTGCCATCCTCGTAGCCACACGCGATGGCGAAGATGCGGGCGCGGATCATATCCGCAAGGCTGTGCACGATGCGTCCCGGATCGCGCCGCTCCGGGAATACGCAGGACAACTTCGCGGCCAAGCCGAGGCGCCGGTCCGCCATGGCCAGAAGCATGACGCCGCCATCCGACGTCAGCTTGCCGCCGTCGAACGAGGCTGTGATCTTCTTGCGGGAAACGGCTGGAAATGAGAACGGCAGACTCGTATCGTCGGTCATGGCGAGTGTGGCGGCCCGGATGTGCGGAGGGTGGGTGTTAGCAACCGAATCCTACGCCACCTCAGCGGCTTACGCTACGCTCGCCCGCCTCTCAACAATCCGCTGATGAATAAGACGGGCTAGCTCCCGCGCCACCCGAGTGCCGGAGAGCGAGGTGTCGGCCACCAGCGCCAGGCACTCGCGGGTGCAATCATCGACCACGGTGAGGATGCGGAAGCCATCGGTGAGCCGATCCGAGACGAAGTCGAACGTCCAGCGCTCGTTCGGCGTCATCGCGATGGGCATGGTCATAATGAACTCACGCTCGGCAATGTTGTCTAGCGCGGCTGGGGCAGGTCGGCCGGAGGCAGCCCGACATTCGGGCACTTAAAACCAGAAGGTAAGTAGGGCGAGCGGTGAGTCTGTGTAATTCGCCGCAACAAACAAAAAGGGTGGAGAAAATCAACTATGAAAGGATCATCAACGCAGTAATTCGTCTCGCGTTCCGCCATACTTTGCCTTCTGGACCATCGATGATAGCGACGGCCGCAGTCGCCTAAGGCCATTGCAATGTTATCGGGTTTTGACAGCGCGCACACAAGTTTCCACTAGAGGCTAACCGCCGAGCCTCCCACCACAAAGAGCCGCCAACCATGACTACAGATACAAATCTTCTGTCCGTCGACGCGATTGATCAGCTGCCGTTCACGCCCAAAGAGTTTGATGCCCGCCTTGCGAACTGTCGGAAGGCGATGAGTGAGCGTGGTCTCGATTTCCTTGTGCTCAGTTCTCCGGAGAATATTTATTACCTTTCCGGTCTCGTCACACGTGGTTACTACGTCTTCCAGGCGCTTGTAGTGACGCATATCGGCGAACCAATCGTGGTCATACGTCGATATGAGCAAACGAACGTTGAGCGACTGTCCTATTATCGGAAGATCGCAACTTGGCATGACACCGATGTGCCCGCAAATGTGCTTGCGAAAACCCTTGCGGACGTCGGTGCCACAGGGAAGACTATTGGTATCGATGGCAACTCATTCTTCTTCACGGTGAGTGCTTACGAGACGCTTCGCGCTGCCCTGCCTGGTACCCGCCTCGTGAACGCATCGGCGGTGTTAGAGAAGTGTCGTCGGGTCAAATCTCCCCAGGAAATCTCCTACATACGGCGTGCAGCCGTCGCGACAAGGGCCGGCTTCGATGCTGCGCGTAAGATCGTGCAGCCGGGTCGAACAGAGAACGAGGTTGCTGCCGCATTTCACCAGGCGGTCATTTCGGCCGGCAGTGAATATATGGCCGGTCATCCTTACGTTACGTCGGGACCACGTGTCGCGCTGCCGCATGCTAGCTGGTCCGGCCGAAAAATAGAGAAGGGCGATCTGGTGTACGTAGAGGGGGCGGGCAACATCAAGCGATACAGCGCTCCTCTGATGCGGACTTGGTCCATGGGCAAGTTGAGCGATGCTGCCCGCCGCGCTGCTGACACTTCGCTCGCGGCGCTCGACGCAGCAATCTCAGCCATGAAGCCGGGCGTCACGAGCGGCGAAGTCGACGCAGCTTGCCGCGGCACGGTGGCTCGTGCGGGCCTCGCCCACGCGTTCCTCCACCGAACCGCGTATTCAGTGGGAGTGGGCATCTGTCCTGGCTGGGGAGAGGGATGGGTTATGGACCTTAAGGAAGGGGACGAACGCGTATTGGAGCCTGGCATGGTATTCCATTTTGTGCCGGTACTCTTTCCAGAGCCTGATCTCGGTGTCGGCTTCAGCGCCACGGTGCTCGTAACAAACACTGGTAGGGAAATTCTCACGGATTTCTCTCGGGAGATAGAATGCTGAAGGCCAAGACATTCTCGCGATAGTCGTATGTTCGATCGGACGCGGAAGCAGTAAGGTCAAGCCGCGATGATAATTGGGCGAAGCTCCGACGCAGCATAAGGAGAGGCTGACGTCGAAAATGTCAGCCGCATTTGAAGTTGCCAGAGAGCTGTCGCGCAGCCGAATGGCGCGGTGAGCGCGCACGATCGTGCGGTCACCAGCTTGCCCGGCCGGCCAGCGTCGATACTAACCATAGGATGGAGAAGACAATGTTGACAATGACCAGCGCGGAGGCCTCAGCTTATGCCCGAGATGGCTATATCGTGCGCAAACAACTGCTGAGCACCAAAGAGATCGCTGCCTACAACGCTCGAGTACGGGCACCGATCGAGGCGGCGATCAAGGCTGGGACGGTGTTCGCTAAGAAGGATAGAGACGGCAAGACAGCTCTTGTCCATCCGCTGACCAAGGCGGAGGAAGATCAGTACGGCTTCCTGGGTCGGGACGAGAGGCTGGTTGATCTTGCCCAGGACGCAATTGGCAAGCCAATCTACCGCTGCGGCCATGAATTTATCATGAAGGAGCCGAAAGAGGGCGGTGCCTGGGAATTTCACCAGGACTTCTCCTATTTTTACGCCGACGGCCTGCTCGCTCCCCAGATCGCGACCATCTTGGTCGCGCTCGACAAGGGGACCAGCGAGAACGGCTGCATGCAGGTCTTGAAAGGTTCGCACAAGCTCGGACGGCTGAACCACAATAATGATCGGATTGACGATCCTGTGAAGTGGGCCAAAGAGGGGCAGATCCATATCATCCAAGAGCAGTTTGAAGCGGCTCGAAAGCGTTTCGATTTTGTCTATGTCGAGATGGAGCCAGGCGACGTAATGCTTTGGGATGCGAACCTTGTGCACCGTACCGGGCCGAATCATACGAATACGCGGTTCTGGGCCTATATCAGCTACTACAATGCCGTCGAAAACGGACACTACAAGGAAGTGCATGAGTATGCGCATTACGAGCCGCTTCTGAAGATATCAGCGGCTACTATACTGAACTCGGCCCGTCGGGTCTGACCGCTCAATAGAATCAGCTAGAGCAGATTCTGATCAGACGCGATCATAACCGGCTGCGGCGAAGAAGTTCTGACACTCTTGGGCGGTGAAGGCGGCCAAGGCGACGGCGATGGCGTCGACCAAAGCCTCGATTGATCTGGCGGCCGCCTTTCGAAGGGCGGCCTTGAGCTTGGCGAAGGCCATCTCGATCGGATTGAGGTCGGGCGAATAGGGCGGCAGATAGAGAAGCCGGGCGCCCGCGTCGATTGCGATGCCGACCTCGGTCCGCTTGTGTGCTGCGAGATTGTCCATCACCACGATGTCGCCGGGCCTGAGGGTCGGCACGAGGACTTGCGTCACGTAAGCCTCGAACGCCGGACCATCCATCGGACCGTCGAGGACCATCGGCGCTGTCATGCCAGTCGCCCTGAGCGCGCCGACGAAGGTGGTCGTCGTCCAGTGACCATGTGGGAGTGCTGCGACACAGCGTTGGCCGTATGGCGAGCGGCCAGAGAGCCGCGCCATCTTGGTCGAGGCCCCCGTCTCGTCGATGAACACCAGCCGGTGGATGTCGATCTCAGGCTGCGATGCCTTCCACGCCACACGTTCTGCGGCCACGTCAGGCCGATCTTGCTCGCTGGCTTGCGATGTTTTTTTGAATGTGATGTTGCGGCGATCGAAGAACCGCCAGAGCACGCTCGGCACGAAACGCTCGCCGTGGGTTTTGAGGAGATGGTCGGCGATCTCGGCCAGCGTCATGTCAGGCGTAGCCTTGACCAGGGAGAGTATCTCCGCAGCATGGCCCTCGATCCGAGCTGAACGCCGGTCTCCGCCCTGCGCTCCCGCCTCACAGACGCCGGTGCTTCGCCACTCGCTGACCAGTTCGATCGCTGTCGACGGCGCTACGCCAAACCGGCCGGCGGCGCCCCGACAGCTCATGCCCTCATCTTCCACGGCCCGAATAATGCGAAGGCGAAGGTCCGGCGACAGGGGTCTAGCCATGGGGCTGGCCTCCATCACCAGCGCTCATGGTGAATCACGATTTGCCCCGAAAGGGAATCCCTCCCGATTCCGCCAGATCGGAAAATGCTCTAGTGGTCCTCCCCCCTCAAATCTGAGGGAGCAAACTAGCCCGTCTTATTCATGATTGCCGGGCGGGGCAGCTGGAACATTTCCGGTCGGGATGAAAGCGCGCGCGAACGCTTCGGCTTTTTCGCCGCTTTTCGACCCGACTTCGTGAACGCGTTGGAGGACGTCGGGGGGGGTGACCGAGGGGCTCATGCCCCGCGCGTCAGGGTGCTTGCGGGACCAGAGCGTTTGCCAAGCCGCGGAACAGGTCGGCGTCGGGGCACGCCGCAGCGAAGGCAAGACGGACGCGGGTGGCGGTCTCGATGACGCGGGCTGCGATCTTGAGAAGCCTGAGCCTGATCGTGTTGAACTCGGCCGTTGCCAGATCACGCGGCTTTGGGATGGCATCGCGCACGGCGAGTCGAAGCGGGATACTTCCGTCCCGATTGAAGGTGTCGATGAGCTGTTCGCTTCCGACGCTTTCAACGACTTGTTGCCGCTATGTGACTTCGTGGTCCTCGCCTTACCCTCGACCGCGGAAACGGTGGGACTCATTGGAGCGCGGGAGATCGCGCGCATGCGGCGAGATGCCTTTCTCATCAATATCGCCCGCGGCAACATCGTGGTGGAGGCCGAACTGATCAAGGCCCTTCACGCGGGCGCAATCGCCGGTGCGATGCTCGACGTGTTCGAGCAAGAGCCGTTACCGCCGGATAGTCCACTTTGGGATATGCCAAATGTGATTGTAACGCCTCATGTGGCGGGAAACCCAACAAATTATCTGGAGAGGGCATTCGAAATCCTTAGCGACAATATCGAGCGTTTTCTGAACGGTCAGGCGTTGAACAATGTCGTGGATATCGGACGGGGCTATTGAGGGCCACTAAGCAGACGGGCTGATTCCCGAGGCTAGGGGCGATTTACAATCCATGAAGGTTTGCGGATACGTGGGGTGCCATGACTGTACGGATCATTATGGCAGCTGCGCTGCTTGATCATGTCACGCCTTGGTTGTGTTCGTGAACTCCCAGGTGCGAGATATCGTGCAAGCTGCGCAGAGATCCAGCCCCAGTTAGAGGAAGATGTTCTCCAGCGGAGGCACTAATCCTTGCAGCAATAAATGAGCGAAGCGAAAGATCAGAACATGAGCCTCGGACAATCCATCATTCCAGCTCTTTCACCAGAGTTGATCGATCGGTTCCGCATGATTGTTGGCACCAAATACGCCATAACTGATGCCGTCGACATCGAGCCCTATCTTATCGAGCGGCGCGACTTGTACCGCGGTCAATCGCCCTTGGTGCTCCGCCCTTGCTCGACATCTGCAGTCTCCGCGATCTGCAGCCTCGCAGCCGAGCATAAGATGGCGTTGGTGCCGCAGGGTGGAAATACCGGCCTCGTCGGTGGCCAGATTCCACTGAATGGTGAGGTCGTGGTATCATTGAGGCGCATGGACAAAATCCGCGAGCTCGACGCCGCTTCCAAAACCATGACCTGCGAAGCCGGCGTGGTATTGCAGGTTGCGCAAGAGACAGCCGCGGAGGCTGGTCGTTTGTTTCCGCTGTCTCTGGGGGCGGAAGGAAGCTGCACTATTGGCGGAAATCTCTCGACTAATGCCGGTGGCACCGCCGCCTTGGCCTACGGTGTCGCACGCGAAATGACGCTCGGGCTCGAGGTCGTGCTCGCCGACGGACGCGTGCTCAACCTTTTATCGAAGTTGAAGAAAGACAATACAGGCTACGATCTTCGCAACCTATTTATCGGCGCCGAGGGCGCCCTCGGCATCATCACCGCGGCGACCCTGAAATTGTTTCCGATGCCGCGGACGATTGAAACTGCGTTCGTCGGATTGAACTCACCGACCCAAGCCCTGCATCTACTTGCTATGGCTCAAGCTGAGGCAGCCAATACGCTGACTAGCTTCGAGCTTCTGTCCAAGATCGCGGTCGATTTCTCGATACGTTATGGCGTTGACGTGCGCGATCCCCTCGCAGACAAGCATGCCTGGTACGTTCTGCTGGAGCTGTCTTCTCCCGACGATGATGCCCGAACGCGATTGGAATCGATCCTAGCGCAAGCATTGGAGGAGGAAATCATTGCTGGCGCGCGGTGATCGCAGAAAGTCTGGCGCATCGCGCGGCTTTTTGGAAACTGCGTCATGAGATGTCGCCGGCTCAGAAGATAGGGGGAGGGTCGATCAAACAAGATGTCTCCGTGCCGATTGCCGCCGTGCCAGCCTTCATCGCGCAAGCAGATGCAGCCGTGACGGAGCTAATTCCAGGCGCGCGGCCCGTATCCTTTGGTCACCTCGGCGACGGTAACATTCATTATAACATCAGTCAGCCAGTCGGTGCTAACGCGAGCGAATTTCTCGCCCGCTGGCGTGACGTCAACGCAGTCCTGTTTGATATCGTGGGGCAGATGGGCGGTTCGATATCCGCCGAGCACGGAATTGGCCTGATGAAACGCGGCGAGCTAATCGAGAGAAAGGATCAGACGGCCATCACGTTGATGCGATCCGTAAAGAGAATGCTCGATCCACTCGCAATTATGAATCCAGGAAAAATGCTTTGAAAATCGCTCGGTTAGTAAGTCTAAGCTGAACAGGGTCTGCCGTGGTCCTACGTGTTCGGCGGTGCGCAGATGCTGCCATACGCGGTTTCATCATTCGTTTCGCTTCGTGCCGCAGTGATTAGAGCACGAGGAGGTGACGGTGTTCTGAGAACAACGGTGATAAACCGCTCGATGGCGTCGGCGGAGCAGGTCATTATTATCGCATTCGCGCAATGGGCTGTCCTCGGCAGCAGGGATCGCCGCGGGGTCGATGAGCACGAAGCGCATTGTCGCCGAGAATGAGCAGGAGCTGACCTCGAGAGGAGGCCAGAGTAGAATCGTGCGAACACCGAATTTTTGTTTAATAACGAAACGAATGCAAAGGAGTTAATCTCGCTGGTGAGCCTGGGCCGAGCAAAGCAGGAAAGGTCTCATGCGTTCAAACGCGGGGGGGCGGGGTGCGCCGGCCAGCGTTGAAAACGCGCAGCAAATGCGACTTGTTTGCCGAATCTTGGCGAAGCAGGGTGGGTTTTTGCTGATATTAGGCGACTTGCTCGTCTTATTGTTCGCTTCAATTGATGGGCTTGGGTTGGAGGAAATAGCATGATCCACGAAACCGCAACGCAAGATACTCGTCGGAACGACGATGGGACCGCGTCAGTCGCACCGTCATCCGCAGAGTGGTCCATGCTCTCGCTCGTCGACAAAGATCCTTTTCCGGTATTTGAAATCTTGCGGGAGCGGGGGCCCGTCGTGTGGGATCCCGGCGTGAAGTGCTGGCTTGTCTTGAGCTACGATCTTTGCAAGGAGATTGAATCGGACGACAGCACATACAGGCCCGTGACCGTCGGCGAGCCTCCTTCGTGGACTGAGATCAGGGGGGGGAAGCCCACGCTTCCATCGTCGATCGATGAGGAGCATACGCGCATGCGCCGGCTCTATCTAAAGCTTCTCAGCCCCGCAGTCATGCCGCGGTATCGTGACGAGCATGTTCTCCCGGTCATCAATGATGCCATCGACCGTATTGCCTCGCAAGGAAGCGCAGAGCTATTTCATGAATTGATTGAACCAATACCGCCCCGCATTATGGCGTCACTCTTTGGATTGCCCTGGAGGGACGACGCGTTTATGGCTGATATCGCGGCGTGGCATAAGGACATGATGGCTTGGATATTCGCCAGGGACAACGTTGAATTGGCGCACAAGGCGAAGCTAGCGTCCGATGAACTGAACAGGGTTTTCCTGGACCCTGTGCTTGAGCGGAGGGACAAACGTGGAAACGACTTCATTAGCCAGATCTGGTCTCGAGCGCCGGAAGACTTGGGCGGTGAAATTGGCGTGACGGAGGTTATGTCTATTGTCAGGGACATTGAGATCGGCGCGGGAGATACGAGTACAAGTGCAATTGCCAACGCGGTGTATGTATTTCTGTCTGATCCCGCTTTGCGTGAAGCAGTGACGAAAGATCAAGATCGCGTTCTCAATGCGTTTGTCGAGGAGACCTTGCGAGTAGTGGGATCTGTCCAGTTTCGGTTCAGAAAAGCCAATCGAGGTGTGTCGCTCGCGGGTACAGTGGTCAAAGAGGGTGATGTGATCTGCCTTTTGCACTCAGCGGCAAATCGCGATCCCAAGCATTATGCTTGCCCGCATAAGATCGATTTGAACAGAAAGTCTCCGACGGATCACTTAACATTCAACACTGGTCCGCGAATTTGCCCTGGTATGCACCTCGCAAGACTTAAATTACGAGAATGCATGAAGTTGCTGATGCAGCGCCTTCCGAATTTGCGTTTGGATCCAGCAAAGCAGGCCCCGTCATTCTCCGGTTTCACGCGCCGCACTTTCGCTCCGTTGCACGTGATATTCTAGGATCTATGTAGAATGAAATTGCGCATCTACGATCAGGACGGCAGGTTGTTCGAACTCAATGAGGTGACCGCCGACACGCTAATGACTGCAATTCGGGACGCTGGCTTAGATCTAACTGGATTATGCGGAGGCTGCATGTCTTGCGGGACGTGTCATGTTTACGTTGACAGTGCATGGCAGTCGAAAGTCGAGCCGGCCAGCGACGCTGAAGATGCCATGTTGGACGTAGTCGAGGACCGCCGTGAAAATTCGCGGCTTTCATGCCAGATTAAGCTAACGAGCGACTTGGATGGTTTGGTCGTAGCGCTCGCGCATAATTCTGCGTTTGCATAAGCGAGAGATAGGTGATGTGCTGGTGCCCCGAGCACATTTAGACCACCCAATTCCTCAGAGGAGGCTGCGGCGTTCCATTCAGCAATAAAAATCGAGTTTTAGCTGGGCACGAAGGTCGTTAGCTCCCGCCTGTGTTCCGGCGCGTCGGAGTTGGCTACGCGAGATAAAGCCGGTCCCGGAATCCGCACAGGACGATAAGTGGAATTTCTGCCTGACAACGGCGATAATCGCCGTGAACAGGAGAAACCATGAGCAGACGACCCCGCCGGAACCACTCACCGGTCAAGGCGAAGGTGGCTCTGGCTGCCGTCAAGGGCGACCGCACCATCGCCCAGCTGGCGGAGCATTTCGACGTCCATCCCAACCAGATAACGACATGGAAATCGCAGCTTGAGGCAAGCGCTTCCGAGATTTTCGGACCGGGAGGCGGGACGCCGGCCACGCCAGCGGTCGATGTGAAGTCGCTGCACGCCAAGATCGGCGAGTTGACGCTGGAGAACGATTCCTAAGAAACGGCAGCATCTATTTTCGGCTCCAAGGGCTGGAGAACAAAGCCGAATGCCTTGGCACGCCGATGCAAATTGTTGACCACTCGCGTCCGGTAACGCGTCTCGTAGGACGAGGCCCCGGGATCGACATAGTCCATTCCGTATCGCAGAGCATTGTAGAACAGAACTGCGATCTTCCGGGCCGTGGCGGTCACGGCCTTGGCCTTGCCGATGCGCGCTGAGAGCCGTCTATAAAAGGCGCCGAGCGCGGCGTCTGTACGACCCACGGTCACGGCAGCAAGGCGCAGAAGTGCCGCCGCTCGGCCGCCGGATCGGCGCGTTCGGGACGAGAGCATTTTGCCGCCGGAGACCTTGTTGCTCGGCGCCACTCCCAGCCAGGAGGTAAAATGCTTTGCACTTGGCCACGAGGAGAGGTCGTCGCCGCATTCAGCGATCAGCTTCAGCGAGAGGTAAGGACCGAGGCCGTCGACCGCGGTGAGGTCCTTTCCGAGCAGCGCGAACAGCGCCTCGCGGACGTCGAAAGCTGGAGCGTTCGCCTGATCGGTTCGATTCCGACGCCGCGAGACCCGCGGCGCTGATCCGTAGCCATGACCGCGATGGAAGCTCAGTTCCTTCAACACGGCTTCAATTCGGGCGTCGCAGGCAGATGCCTTCTCGTGGTAGGCGTCGTAAAGCGCAAGTGCCTGCTCGAGCGCAAACAGATGCTCGGCGCGGTAGCTTCCGGTGAACGCCTTCGCGATCGTCTCGGCGCTGGAGTGGCAACTGTAATGGCGCAAGCACGCGAGTGCCTCAGGATCGCGCTCGCCGGCAAGGATCGCCCGTATGATACGCAGGCCGGTCGCGCCGGTGACGTCGGTGACGACGTGGTGCAGCTGAAGATTCATCTCCGTCAAGGCCTTCTGCATATGCTGGATGTGTGAGGCCGCGTACTCTAGCAGACGCTCGCGCTGACGCACGTAGGCTCGCAGCTCGGCAATCTGCCCTTTCGGCCGAAAGCTGGCCCGCAGCAAGCCGCTGCAGCCATTGCGCATCGCTGACATCGGTCTTGCGCCCCGGCACGTGCTTGGCATCGCGCGCGTTGACAAGAAACACGTTAAATCCCCGGGCATCGAGAAGCTCGAAGATCGGAATCCAGTAGACGCTGGTCGATTCCATGACGACAGTCTCGACGCCGCATTCGGTAAACCAGTCGACTAGCCGATGCAGATCAGCCGTGAAGGTACCGAAGCTGCGGACTGGCTCCGGTGCGCGATCTGCCCTCACGGCAGCCATGTGCATAGTCGCTCCGACGTCGATGGCAGCCGCGTCCGCATGCACCATCTGCATCTTACCTCCGTTCCTCGACTTCGATCTTTTGGGGTTCATCTCTAATCCTCCTGCTGACGGCGGCGGAAGGGCTAGGCTGCGTTATTCGTCAGATTCCTAAACGCGCGACAACCCATGGACCAGGTTTTTTAACGGGGTCACGTGCCACCAAAATCGTATCGGCCGCTCCCTTCTGGTCAGCAATCTAGCGCCGGTCCGTTTCTATCCCACAGGGGGAGCGCAGCGCCGCGCATAGTTTTTTAGAAGGCGCGCTCACCAAGGCGGGATTGCTGAGCGCCAAGCGATGATCGACCGTGAGCACGATCTGCCGATCACCAAGCAGGCAGAGATTTTGAAGGTCAGCCGCGGTAGCGTGTACTATCTGCCGCGTCCAGTCACTTCAGCCGATCTCGCGATCATGCAGCGTCTCGATCGGCTGCACCTGGAGTTTCCCTTCGCCGGGTCGCTGCGCGGGCTGTTGGCTTCCCAGGGATGCAAGATCGGCCGCCGGCATGTGAAGACGCTGATGCGGCGGATGGGGATAGAGGCGCTGTATCGCCGGGCCGCGCACGACCAAGCCCGAGCCCGGTCACAAGATCTATCCGTATCTGCTGCGCGGCATGGAGATCACGCGACCGAAGCAGGTCGGGCCATGGACATCAGCTAGATCCCGATGGCGCGCGGCTTTGTCTATCTCGCCGTCGTGCTGGACTGGGCAACCCGCCGGGTTCTGTCCTGGCGGCTGTCGATCACGATGGAGGCGGCCTTCTGCGTCGAGACACTGGACGATGCTCTGGCTCGTCACGGCAAGCCAGAGATCTTCTATACCGACCAAGGCTCGCAGTTCACCGGCTCGGCCTTCACCGGCGTGCTCGCCGGCAACGGCGTCGCCATCAGCATGGACGGTAAAGGCGCCTGGCGGGACAACGTCTTACAACGTCTTCGTCGAGCGGCTATGGCGCAGCGTCAAATACGAGGAGGTCTATCTGCGATCCTACGAAACTGTCGGCGAGGCGCGAAGCTCGATTGGTCGGTATCTCGACTTTTACAACGGACGACGACCTCATTCGAGTCTTGACGACCGCACCCCGGATCAAGTCTACTTCGATCTTCCTCCGCTCCGCGCGGCGGCCTAACCCCGGTAGAGGCTCCACTTATCGACGCGGAATTTTGTTCAGACAACCGGGGCCAGTTCAGATCGAGGGCGCCAAGATGGCCAGCTTCGACTTCAATGATACAAAAGATGCTCCGGGGCAGGCATGATGCACTTTGTCAATACTACCAAGTTGAGTGCTGCGTCCTTCAACTGGTGCGGCTGACCAAGGCAGGACGACCAAACTTTGCGCTGTACTAGCAAGACTATGCGATGTGCCCGACGATGGACGCCCGCCATAGCGGCCGGGGTGTCTCGGTTGTAATGTCTGGCACGAGATCGCAGGCTCGAGGAAATTAACGGCTACCCGGATTATCATGTAGATTCAGGTGTTCGATTCGGATTATCAGAAATAATGTATCCCGCCGGCCGCCGTGCGCGGGGTAATCGAATCCTTTAGGTCTTCCCGGTCACGTAATCCGGGCGCGTTGACTCTTTCCGGTACACGAGTCGGTTTGGATACATGCAGACCGTCTCCTTGCCATACCGGTGCTCAGTTGAGGACCGGGCGTTCCTCGGCGACTGCCACCGGATTTCGACGCGCGCAAAGCTTAAGGACCTATCCCGGTCTTCGATGAAGGGTGGCGCGACGGCCTACGGAAGGATCTCGTGCTGCCTGCTGAAGCTGGGGATTGGGCGGAGGTCTACCGGGCCATCAAAGCGGCGAAGCTTGGGGTTCGCCGTCCGCATCCGAGGCTCACCGCCTCGGATGCCGGAGGCCGTCTTCCTGGCGGCATTCCGGTGCGGCGGCTCGGCCGGTGCCGGCGGCCCGGGCTTCTCGCCTGGCCCGTCGGGATCGGTCGGTTCTCGCAAGTCAGTTCGGAAAAACGTGAATCTGGCCGCGGATCCAGATAATCCGGATAGCCCCAATAAGGGCTTCACCGAATGAAGGAGCGAAAATCGAGCCACTTTGGTTGTGGTGCTCTGAAATCCCACCAGGCACAAGCTGATGATCAGTTGATACCCGCGGCGGCAATTCAACGCCATGCTTCCACGGTATGCCGCAACTACAAGTCGGCTGATCGAGAACAAGGATCACGATCTCTTCTATCCCAAGTCGAAGATTCGGCTGGTCGTGAGGCGAGGCGGCACTAGTCAGTGGTCGGTTACGTTTCTTTCCGCAATACCTGCAATCATCCAGGATTATGACTGCCGGCGCGGTCCGGCACATCTTCCTTCCAGCGCACCGACCCGAACGGGCGCTCCAGCATTCGGCGTACCCGCACCGGGCCGGGGCCGATGTGGAAGGCCGATGCCTTGCGATCTAGCGCCTGGTCCAACTGAGTCCAGCGGCTACGTTGGCGCAGGTAATCTAGCCACGTCGGGCAGTGATAACGCTCGGTCCAAAGCTCAGGATCTGCGATGTCGCGTGCAATTGACCAGCCGTAAGCCCCGTTCCGCTGCCGGTATAGTTGGACGTCCTGCATAACGTTGTGGAATTCGCGCGCATTTTCCGTCGCAACACGATATTCGATCTCCACCACCAATGGCCCGCTGCGGTGCGTGATCGCGAGCCGCACCTCAGGGTCGGCCAGCGGCTCGGCGTCATTGTCTCCCGTGGTGATCGGCGGCATCCTTAACCAAAGACCAAGAAGCGGGGACGACATCATCAATGCAGCCGAGACCAGAAGGGCGACGTCGACGCCCGCGGCATCGGTGAGGCGGCCCCAACCCCAACTCCCGATCGCAATTCCGCCGGAGAACGCAGTTTGCCACGCCGCAAGCGCTCTGCCAGCGACCCAACGAGGTGCGGAGAGCTGCACCCCAATGTTGAACAGCGTCCACATGATCGTCCACACGGCGCCGGCCAAGATCAGAGCGGCCGCAGTCAAAGCCGCATGGTGGCTCAGGGCGATCGCAGCAATGGCACTGCCCAAGGACACGCCGCATGCACGCACCGCGGCCTCGCTACTCATTTTATTCCGAATATGACCGATGCACAGCGCTCCGGTTACCGAGCCAAACCCAAGGGCGCCTAGCATAAGGCCATAGGTTTGCGGTCCGCCGCGCAGCAGGTCGCGAGCAACGAGCGGCATCAATGCGGAAATCGAGCCACCGATGACGCCCACCACCATACTGCGGATCAGTACGATCTTGATCGAGGGCGAATTTATGATGTAGCGCGCGCCCGAGACGATGGCGCGGCTCAGCTGTTCGCGCGGTAGTCGCGACGGCTCAGCGACACGATTCCAGAGGAACAGCGCGGCTATTAACGGCAAATAGAGAAGCGCATTGAGCGCAAACGCGGCGAGCGCACCTGCCATTGCAACCACAATTCCGCCGATGGCGGGCCCGAAGCTGCGCGCGATGTTGTAGCTGATGCCATTAAGCGCGATCGCCGCCGGAAGTCTCTCGGTGGGCACTTGTTCGCTGACCGACGATTGCCATGCCGGGCTCATCAACGCCATACCGCTGCCGACAACAAAGCAAAACATCAGCAGCAGATCCGGAGTAGTAAGGCCGAACCAATCGAGCACCGTTAGAGCGGTCGCCCCGCAAAGCGCGATCGAAAGAGCGACTAGCGCTACGACACGGCGATCGTACATGTCAGCGATCGCACCGGCTGGCATCGCGATCAACATCGCTGGCAGCATCAATGCGGTCTGCACCAGCGCAACCTTCCCGGCTGTCGACGACATCTCCGTCATAGCCCAAGCCGCGCCGACACCTTGAATCAATATGCCGAGATTAGACAATACACTTGCCAACCAGATACGCCGGAACGTGGCATGGCGAAGCGGCGCGGTGATGCTATCGACGCCGATCGTCTCGGACTTAGGCGGCTCTGTCATTTAGCTCCTGCCTTGCCGCCACGGTGCTCATTGTGAGCAGGTCGGTGGCGATCTCAGAAATGCACTTTGGCGAGCACTTTCAGCCGCGCTCGTCCTGAGTGGAGAGCATCGTGAAAGTCTTTGCCTGCTCAGGCATGTACAACAACCGCCTCGTACCTCGCGAGCGCAATTCTGTATCGGCGGCCTTCGCTGCGGACGAGCGTGAATTGGCCGAGGCGATGGATCGAATTTGTGAGCAAATCAGCCGGACGCTATTCATACAGGACGTGAGGATGAGCTTCTTCATTTCGACTGACTTCGCCGGCAAGTTCCGCTCAGCCGGAGTCTGAACTGGGACAGCATTGCTCGACCGGAATGCGGGCATGAAGATATCGGTCAGCCGACTCAACGTCTACGTTGTCAGCGGATCATTAGCGAAACACATTTGTGCGGTTAATAGAGAGATTGAAGCATTTCTGATCAACAGCTCCCAGCGTGGAAAACCAATTCGCGATAACAAGAAGAGTAGTCGGGCGCGAGTACGCGTTTTTCGCATTCTATTTGAGTGGGCGAGGAAAAACGGCGTCGATGCGCTGTTCCACAGCTCCATCTCATCATTCACCGTCTGGAATCTCCACTGGAATCGCAAATCCTGCCTTTACGCGATCCATGACGACCATCGTCTTGAATCCCTTGATATCGGGGTTTTCATAGAAGAAGCGTCTGGTGAACAGTTCATATTCCTCCATGGTGTGCGCCGTAACATAAAGGATAAAGTCGGCTTCGCCAGTGACGTAGAATCCATTGACTACCTCGGCTGACGATTTGATCGCCTTTTTGAACTTATCGATGATGTCCGAGCGCTCGCGTTCCATCGTCACTAGCACCAGCATTTGAATAGGCCGCCCCACCGCCCTCGCCGAAACAATCGATACATCTGCCTCGATGATTCCTTCCGAACGAAGCCGCTTCAGTCGTCGTTGACAGGCGGTGGCGGAAAGTCCCGCCATTTCACCTATCACCTCAGAAGTCAGCCGATTGTTCTTTTGAACGATCTCGAGGATGCGAGCGTCTGTTCGGTCGTATTGCATTCGAAACTCCTGGTGAATTTGATCGCAAATTGACGCGGCATTGCAGGAAACCAACGGACTACAACAAAATGCGACGCAAATCTGTCGATTACACTAGTATCCTCAATCCGCAGCGAAATTCAACAAATGACCGCTCGGTACCCCCAGATGCTCTTTCAAACTGCTCGAAGCGAGAGTCCAGAGTTGGCCGGCATTGCTGCGCGCTACTTGCAGCGGCTGGGCCGACGCGATTTCGTTTCGGGAGCCGCGCTAATCGACGGCCGCTGGATTGCGAGCGAACAAAGAGACGTAGTGGTCGATCCAGCTACAGGAGACGAAATCGCGACTGTTGCGCGGTGCACTCCCGCAGACGTGGAGACGGCGATCGAGTCGGCGGAACGGTCCTTCCCGGCTTGGCGAGGATTGCTCCCCTCTGGGCGCGCGATGGTCCTGAGGACGTGGGCGTCATTGATGCGCCAGCACTCAGACGAACTCGCCATCTTGGTGACATGTGAACAGGGAAAGCCTCTCGCGGAGTCGCGGTACGAAATTGAGTACGGCGCTGCTTTCCTCGACTGGTTCGCTGCAGAAGGTGAGCGCGCATACGGCGAGACGATTCCCGGACATAGGGTTAGCAGTCTGCTGCAGGTGCGAATGCAGCCGATCGGTGTCGCGGTGGCGATAACTCCATGGAATTTTCCCGTCGCCATGATCGCGCGAAAAGCCGCGGCTGCCCTTGCGGCGGGCTGCCCGATGATTGTGAAGCCCGCTCCGGAGACGCCGCTTTCTGCTCTCGCTGTGGCCAGATTGGCGGAAGAGGCTGGCGTTCCGTCCGGCGTGCTTCAGGTGCTCGTGGGTGACGCCATTGAACTGTCGCCGCCTCTGTTGCGCGATGTGCGAATCCGCGCTCTGTCGTTTACTGGTTCTACCCAGGTCGGTCGCTTGCTCCTTGAAGGAGCTGCCCAAACAGTGAAGAAAGTGTCGCTCGAGCTTGGGGGGCATGCGCCCTTTCTCGTTTTCGATGACGTTGATGTTGATAGGGCCGTCAAAGGGGCTGTGGACGCAAAGTTTGCTACGTCGGGTCAGGACTGTCTGGCGGCGAACCGCATCTACGTACAAAGGGGTATCTATGATGCGTTTATCGAGGCGTTCGCTCGGGAGATGGCCAAGCTCAAGGTAGGCCATGGTCTGATGCCTGCGACGGATATTGGGCCGATGACAAAGTTATCTGTCGCCACTAAGTGCAGGATCCAGATCGATGATGCCCGTGAGAAGGGCGCCCGAGTGACCTTCATCAATGCGGACGAAAGTCTGGGGCCTCACTTCGTTACCCCAACACTCCTTAGTAATGTGACCGAAGAGATGTTGGTTGGACACGAGGAGACTTTTGGACCAGTGGCGGCTGTATTGCCATTCGACTCTGAAGAGGAGGTCGTGGCCCGAGCTAATGCGAGCGAAATGGGGTTGGCAGCATACGTCTATACGGACAGCTTGCGTCGAGCGCTCCGTCTTTCAGAGCGTATCGAATGCGGCATGGTCGGGATCAATACACCCGCCTTTACTGGGCCGCCGATTCCGTTCGGCGGATGGAAGCAATCCGGGCTCGGACGCGAAGGCTCCCGCCACGGTCTAACTGAGTACATGGAACTGAAGTGCGTCTGCTTCGGCGATCTCGCAGCTTAGGAGAATGGGAATGACTGACATAAAGACAATTGCTGAACTGGATCGCTCGAGTGTCCTGCACCCTTTCACTCAGCTAAAGGACTTCGCAACTGGTAAACTTGGTGACCCCACCATCGTCACGGGAGGCAAAGGCATCCGCATCGAGGATGCCCAGGGGCGCAGCTATATTGACGGCTTTGCTGGCCTTTACTGTGTAAATATTGGATATGGCCGGACCGAAGTGGCTGACGCGATCGCGCGTCAGGCCTATAAACTAGCATACTATCATTCATATGCGGCGCATACGACCGAGGAACTTGCCACGTTATCGGACCGTCTCGTCCGTATGGCGCCTGGTAAGCCGAGTAAAGTATTTTACGGTATGTCGGGATCGGATGCGAACGAAACGCAAGCGAAGATTGTGTGGTACTACAACAATCTTCGAGGCCAGCCCAAAAAGAAGAAGATCATCTCTCGCCACCGAGGTTATCATGGCGCCTCAGTCATTTCCGGTTCGATGACGGGAATGTCATTCTACCATGATCACATGGGTCTTCCTTTTCCCGGCGTCTTGCATACAGGTGTTCCGCACTATTACTGGGGCGCAGAGCCCGGTGAAACAGAAGAGGAGTTCTCGCGCCGGCGTGCAGCGGAGCTCGAGCAGCTAATCGTTCGAGAGGGACCAGAAACGGTCGGAGCCTTTATCGCAGAGCCGGTGCTTGGCACTGGCGGCATTACGCCGCCTCCAGTCGGCTACTGGCGCGAAATACAGGAAGTCCTTAGGCGCTATGACGTTCTTCTGATTGCAGACGAGGTAATTTGTGGCTTCGGACGAACCGGCGCTGACTTTGGGAGCACGCTCTATGGGATGGAGCCCGACCTGGTAACAGTCGCCAAAGGGTTGACCTCTGGGTACGTTCCTCTCTCAGGAGCCATTGTCGGCGAGAAGGTCTACGCGGTTATGGAAGATGCAGCGGATCGAGTCGGTGTATTCAACCACGGTTACACCTACTCCGGTCATCCGATCGGCGCCGCTGCTGCCAACGCTGTGCTTGATATTGTTGAGAAAGAGCAGCTAAGCGATCGTGCGAGGGTAATTGGCGCGCATTTGCAGAAGCGGCTCAAGGAGAGATTTGCGCAGCTGGATATCGTCGGTGAGGTTCGAGGTGTCGGTCTGCTCGGCGCGGTCGAGTTTGTTGCCGACCGGCACACGAAACGACGGTTTGATCCCAATCTCAAGATTGCGGCTCGAATCTCTAAGGCTGCCCGGGATCGGGGACTAATCGCTCGAGCGTTGCCCCACGGAGAAATCATTGGCTTTGCTCCGCCTCTTGTCGTGTCCGAGGCCGAGATCGATGAGATTGTTGATCTCGCTTTTCAAGCCACTAAGCAGGTGATGGACGAACTCCCGAGCAAATCGGCGCGGTAAGATGCGTCTTCGATCCTGTTGCGGATAAAACTCGCTTCAATCGAACGGACGAAAGGACCGCCGTGAATACAGTTCACGGCGGTCTCTTCTCCGATACACGGAGGCTCTTCGTTGGCCCTCCTGATGAGAGAGCGAATACCTTTAGACCATACGACATGTGGACAGCTGCCGCTGAGCGGGACATTCAGATCGCCTGCGCACCGTAACGCGGCAATCCTCTGAGCCGGTTTTCGAGTGGCGCCTGAGGCGATGGCGTCGAAATTCGACCGGAAATACTTGGTTCGCGCTGTATTCCTGCGTGGTGTGACGATTTAACGGCGAAAACTGAATTGAAAATATTATTACAGTCGACGTCGATTGCGCATGTCTGTGCATGCGAGAGGCGCTGGAGGGAGGCACTTTTTAGGCAAAAGCCGACGAGCCTGCGCGCTCATTTTGGCTGTGAGCCCTTATCGAGCAGCAGGCAGATGGGAGTTTCTTGTCGAAAGATCATCTCGTCGGCGCCAAGTGATCGTGTCTCCGTACAGCCATAACTTCGAGGAAAAGCTGAAATTACGGCAAGAGGATGGGCTTGAGAGACCCAGGCGGATCGGTAGCAAATCCAACCGCGCTTGCTGAGAATGTTGCGATGAGAACGGAACACGTCAAAGTCAAATCTTGCACACTTCGAGGGAAGGTACCCGGCATGGCGAGCACAGCAATGATGCCGAGAGGCGAAGTGGCGTTGGAGTTCCCAACTGCACCACGTTCGGCGGGACCCACGCCCTGGGCTTGGTTTCTGCTGCCCGGAGGCATTTTCCTTGCTGCGCTCTTCATTCTGCCGCTCGTCGGACTCTTGATGCTTTCGCTTGGAGCTCCAAACTGGACGTTGGCGGATTTCCTACGGATCGGCCGCGATCCAACCTACTTGACCGTTCTGCGAACTACGCTTGAGATTAGTGTAGCTGTGACTCTGTCAACTTTGGTCTTTAGTTATCCTATCGCCTACTCGTTGACCATGAGTGGACCCACGCTGCGCACGTTCCTTCTAATCGCGGTCGTCTTGCCGTACTTCACCAGCGTGTTGGTTCGCACTTTCGCATGGATCATCCTACTGGGGCGAGGCGGCATCATCAATGATGTCCTGTTGAGGTTCGGTTTGATCGCGCAGCCGATACCTATGCTCTTTAACCGAGTCAGTGTGATCATAGGCATGGCGCAGATACTGATGCCACTTATGATTCTGCCCATGTACACCGTCATGTCGGGCATCGATCAGAGGCTTCTGCGTGCCGCAAGGGCAAATGGGGCGAGCCCTCTTGCTGCTTTCCTCACAGTTTTCCTTCCCCTCAGCCTGCCGGGCGTTCTTGCCGCGGTGCTGCTCGTTTTTATCAACTGCCTCGGTTTTTACATCACGCCGGCGCTGCTCGGAAGCTTATCTGACTTCACCATCACGATGCAAATCTATACTGAAGTGGTTGATCTGCTTAACTGGCGCTCCGCATCTGCCCTGGCTATCGTGCTTCTTGCGGCGGTGATGGGAATTCTATGGATCGGTTCGCGCTTCTTTCCCGTTCATCAACTGTTGGGATTGTCCGATGAGCAGGGCGTACGGAACGCACCTGCTGACAGCCGAATGGGGAAGCAGTGGCTGATGCGTGTCGGTTCAGCGGCCAACGCCCTCGACCGCTTCCTGCCCTCCCTCGGCGGCTATTCAGTGTCAATCATTGCGAGCCTGTTGGGAGTACTTCTCCTGCTTCCAATTCTGGTGGTCGTTTATCTGTCGTTCAATTCATCGGCTTTGATCGAGCTTTCTGCGCCTGGTTATTCTCTCAATAACTACCACGCTTTTGTCTCTGATCCCGACTGGGTAAATGCTACGTTTACCAGCGTCCGTGTGGCCCTACTGGCTACCTTTATGGCGGTCGTACTCGGAACTGGACTTGCTTTCGGTCTCGCCCGCGGGCGAATACCGGGCCGCGGAGCAGTAGTTGCGCTTGTACTTTCGCCGATCATCTTGCCGACGATAGTGGTGGCGGTTGCAACTTACTTCGTGCTGGTGCGAGTGGGACTTCAAGGTACCGAGTTTGGGCTTGCGCTTGGCGAGGCAGTGTACTCCATCCCATACGTAGTGGTGATTATAGCGGCTAATCTTCGTGATATGAATCCGGCCTATGAGCGGGCGTCCCGTAGCCTCGGCGCGGGGCCTGTCGCCACATTTCGTACGATTATCATTCCACTGGTTATGCCGGCCTTCATCGTTGCCGCGTTCTTTGCTTTTCTGCACTCGTTTGATGATGTCGTGTACGTGCTCTTTCTTGGCATCGGAGTGATCAACACCTTGCCTATGCGTATGTGGCAAAGCATCACGCAGGGAGCCGATCCAACTATTTCAGCGGTTGCAACACTGCAGGTTGCTTTGGCCGCGACTGTCATTCTTGTCAGTGTTCTGCTCAGACGCAAAGCAAGCACCTGAGCCGGGAACAATGATTCAAGTAACAGCGAAAGACAAACACCAACTGTTTGGGGAGTCGAAATGTTGATGAGAGCCGGGTCGAGCCGCGCGGATGTGGAGATCGGGGGCATTGTGCTGCAAAACCTGCGGAAGCGGTACGGCCGCGCGATGGCCGTCGATGATGTCAGCCTGTCCATATCGCCTGGAGAGTTCGTCTCGTTACTGGGTCCGAGTGGATCGGGAAAAACAACGACTCTGATGATGATCGCTGGTTTTGAGACCCCAGACAGCGGGCAGGTTCTGTTAGATGAGAAGGATATTACCCGGCTTCCGCCACACCGTCGTGAGCTTGGCGTGATTTTTCAGAACTATGCACTCTTTCCGCACATGACGGTCGCCGAGAATGTCGCTTATCCGCTTCGTATGCGACGTGCGGCAAAGGCGGAGATCGAAACGCGCGTGCGCCGAGTGCTGGATCAGGTGCACCTGGCCCCCTTTGCTTCACGGTATCCGCATCAAATGTCTGGCGGACAGCAGCAGAGGGTGGCGATAGCCCGGGCACTCGTCTTTGAGCCCCCCGTTCTGCTTCTCGATGAACCGCTTGGTGCGCTGGACAGGAAGTTGCGCCAGCATCTCAGGAACGAAATCAAGACCCTGCACAAAGAAGTCGGCAAGACGATGATCTACGTTACTCACGATCAAGATGAGGCCCTTGCCATGTCCGATCGTGTAGCGGTGATGCACGAGGGGCGCATTCGGCAGATCTCTGCACCGGAAGACATTTATTGCAGACCAGCCGACTTGTTTGTCGCGGGCTTCGTTGGCGAGGTTAATCTCATCCCTGTCAAGCTCGTATCCGGCGTTGCTCGTGGCTCAGCTGGGGAGCGATTGCCCGCTAGGGAACTGCCTGGAGCGGATATGGACGCAACGATTTGCGTGCGCCCCGAGCATTTGCGGCTTGTGAAGGCGCCCGCAGCGAACCCTGGTGGCGTTCAGGGGCGCGTTGTCGACATCACATTCATTGGCGATGCGCGGATCGTTGAATTCCGCAGTGATGGGGGGTTACAGCTGACGTCGAAGGTTCTGAACGTGTCGACCGAATCAACGCCCAACATCGGTGATGCGTGTATCGCCTCTTGGGTTGCGAACGACGCGAATATCCTGACTGGCTAGCTTACTTGGTGGGTGTACGTGTAGATCGCGGCGTTCATCTGAAAAAATGCCTGGCGTGTCGCGTACGTAGGTTAGTTAACGCCGGGCCAGGCAAACGTTTGTAATGTCAACCTAAACTCGTAGAATAGAGTGGAGATAAATTATGGTCGATGAAAGTCAAGCTCTTACAATTGTGCTCAATCACAGTGCCGCGGAAACGTATGCGCGACTTATAGGAGAGCGTTTCCCGAAGGTTCGTACGATCATGGCACCGGACGCCGAGCGCCTGAAGCGATACATAGGTGAAGCGGATGTGCTTCTCTCGACCCGTTTCCCTGTAGAATTGTTTGATCAGGCGAAGAGACTGCGGTGGTTTCAATGTACTAACGCCGGGGTGGATTCCATATTACCGGTTCGCGATCGAGCAGGTCACATCGCTGTCACCAATGCGCGCGGTATTCACGGCGACATCATCACAGATTTCGTGATGGCAGGCTTGACGATGTTGCATTGGGACTTTCGTAGGTTTTTGCGCGAACAAGCCGAACGCAAATGGAACCCGCGCTACGTGGCGCCTCTAGCGGAGAAGACACTCGGAGTAGTCGGGCTAGGTTCGATCGGAGCGACCACCGCTCGGCGAGGCAAGAGCGCCGGGATGAGGGTAGTCGGCTCCAAGCGAGACATTTCCGTTCCTGTGGAAGGTGTCGACCGATTGTATGCTTCCGATGCGCTCGAAGAAATGCTTCCAGTGTGCGACTTCGTTGTCTTAGCGGTACCATCTACCGCGGAGACAGTTGGGCTCATCGGCGCGGCCGAACTCGCACGCATGAAGCGTAACGCGTTCTTGATTAACATTGCCAGGGGCAACGTAGTTGTTGAGGCCGAGTTGATCAGGGCTCTCCAAACGGGCGTAATCGCCGGCGCGATGCTGGACGTTTTCGAGCAAGAACCGCTTCCCCAGGACAGTCCGCTGTGGGATATGCCCAACGTGATTGCAACGCCTCACGTCGCGGGAAGTCCAACGAACTATACCGAGCGATTGTTCTCGATTTTTGCGGACAACCTTGAGCGGCTCCTCAAGGGGCAGACCATGAGAAACGTCGTGGATTTGGGGCGCGGCTATTAGTGCGAACTCGACACGAACAACTAGATGGACGCGCTGCCTTGCCGGATCGCTCCGGCGGGCACTTGTCTTCACTGCCGCCTCCCTAAGATCGATGGTCATTAATTGGACGGCCATCGTTAGGGGATAACGGTCAATAGGTGATCGAGGGCGGTCAGCCGCGCCTCGCACTATTAGAAATTGTTTAGCTTTGCCTCGCTGTGCAGGTTCAATCCCGCAGCATCTGAGCTCGCACTTCTCAAGAACGAACAAGACCTTCTGCCGTACTCCTGCCGCGCGGCAATCAGGATGGAAGTGCCCCATCCAGATTGTCGCGCTATACTTACTCCGATGTTCTTGATTGGTCACTCACTGCATCGCGTGCGCTATGACACAGGCAGTCGTCGTGTTCGAAAGGACAGCTCTTCCGTTCATAATCCCGTCAATACGGCGCATTGCGGACAAGGCCGTCTACGACCTCACAGAGGATTTGCCGGATGATAATCGTACCCGTCGCCCAAATCCGCTGTGGCCGAAGAATCGACACCATCAAAGATGTCCATGCTTCTGCACCCACATTCCAGCGATCAGGATCATGAAGGCGAAAATCGAAAGCGCAGTCTTGCGGTGTGGAATTTCCACGTTAAATGGTTGAAATGTGCCGAGACATGCGTGAGCTAGGCAAGAATGGTCGATTTTCTGCGCTGCGACAACTTAAGTTAGACCGTGAATGACTGGTCTGAGGTCGGACGAGGCGAGCCGAATGAGAGCCCGAACCAACAGCGTTTTATCGGATGCCGAGTGCGATGCGGTGTTGGAGTTGCGCCATGCCATGCATCGCGAACCCGAGCTATCGAACGCTGAATGGAAAACACAAGGGCGGATCCTCCGCATACTGCAGAATTTCGGCGCCAACGGAGCTAAACCCTTCCACAAAACAGGCCTCTATCTCGATATCGAAGGTGCTGCCTCGGGACCGAAGCGCTCGATTGCGGTGCGCGGCGATATCGATGCTCTGCCTATTCAGGAGGCACGCGCCGATTTGTCCTATCAATCGGAAGTGCAGGGCGTGATGCATGCCTGCGGTCATGACATGCACGGCTCGATCGCCCTCGGCGCCGCGCTCGCCTTGCACCGCTTGCGTCACAGTTTCTCCGGTAAGGTGCGCGTCTTCTTCCAACCCGCCGAGGAGGCTGAGCCGCTCGGCGGACGCAGCGTGAGAGATGACAACTTGCTGTACGGAATCGACCAGGCCGTCGGATTCCACGTCGCTCCCGAGATTCCTGCTGGGAAGTTCGGTGCCCGTGCAGGCGCCGTCACCAAATCTGCTGATCAGTTCAAAGTAATCGTCAGCGGAAAAATGGCGCACGGCGCGGCTCCCCATAAGGGGGTCGACGCGATAGCTATAGCGGCAGCCTTTGTCAATGAGGTCCAGAAGGTGGTTTCGCGCGAAATGCCGGCAGATGACAGCGCGGTTGTCACGATCGGTACCATTCATGGCGGCGAGGCCACCAATATAATCTGTCCGTTAGTCGTTATGGAGGGGACGATCAGGACCCGCAGCGCAGAGCGTAGGGAACGGTTGTGTCAGCGTGTGCGCGAGGTGGCGGAAGGTGCCGCCGCGATGCATCGTGGCCTAGCCGAGTGTGTCATTCGAGCAGGTGAACCACCGGTCGTCAACGATGCCGAAATGGTCAATCGCTTTCAGCAACTCGTTCATGACTCGATCGGCCCTGAGGGCTTCAATGACCGCAAGGAGGTAACGGGCAGCGACGACTTCGGCTTTTATTCTGCGAGCGTGCCGTCGATCTATTTTTGGTTCGGTAGCCGCGCTCCAGGCAACGACTCACCTGTTCATACGCCGACGTTCGGTGCTTCCGATGACCTCATCATCCCCACGACGGTACTCGTCGTTAAGTTCATTCTCGATCTGCTGAGTCGTTGAAATCATCTGGAACCTAACGCGCTAACAAAGCACCTAACGGTGCGGTTCGTCCTGGAATTCATGTCGCGTACGAGGGATCTGTGCTCTGCTCTCTCCAATTGTTGGGTTCGCCGCTGTTGCAAAGTGGCGGGTTAGCGTCACGTTTGGTCCTGCGCGCGGCGACTTACTGAAAGCGTCCGGACGCCGTGGCGTCTTCTTGCTTGCACCCAATCTGAGGCTTTTGATCGCTTCCGCCCCCAAATCGAGTTGAATGAATGTGTACGAATAGATCGATCTATGCCGGTCCCGTGTTCGAAATGGCGAAGCAGCAATTCGAGCACGTTGCTGAGCACTTGGAAATTCCACAGGTGGATAGAAGCCGACTGCTTTATCCGAAGCGGGCAATCGCCGTGTCATGCCCGATTCACAGGGACGATGGCCGCACAGAGGTGTTTCAGGGTTATCGCGTGCAACATCACCTGACGCTCGGGCCCACTAAAGGCGGAACAAGGTTCTCGTCTTCGTTGGATATTGGTGAGGTCGCCGCCCTCGCTATTTGGATGAGCTGGAAATGCGCCTTGGCCGGGCTTCCCTATGGCGGAGCAAAAGGGGGCATTACCGTTGATCCATACGCGCTGTCGCCGCGTGAGCTCGAAGCGCTATCCCGGCGCTACATGCAGGAGATGATTCCGTTCGTTGGCCCACACACCGACGTGATGGCTCCAGATCTCGGTACAAATGAGCAGGTTATGGCATGGTTCATGGACACTTACTCCATGTATCAGGGGCAGACTGTCAATGAAATCGTCACTGGCAAACCAATATCGGCAGGAGGAACGCTCGGTCGGCGCGAGGCAACAGGGCGCGGTGTTGCTTATCTCGTGGGGCGTGCGCTCGAGCATATCGGCGTTAAGGCGGGCAGCGCCACTGCTATTGTACAGGGCTTCGGCAATGTTGGGTCGGTGGCAGCCTATGCCCTGGCTGAACGAGGCCTCAAAATCGTAGGCGTCAGCGATCACACGGCCGCATACTACGACCCGGCCGGCCTCGACGTCGCCAAATTGCACGGCCACCTTGCCGTTAGTGGTCAACTCGCTGGATTTTCCATTCAAAGCCAAATGGAGCCGACAGAATTGTTGGTTCAAAGGTGCGATGTCCTTGTACCGGCCGCAGTCGAGCAAGTCATTACGGGCCTAAATGCCGCGCAACTCAAGTGCCGTATTCTGGCCGAGGGAGCGAACGGTCCAACGACGCCCGAAGCCGACTCGATCTTGCATCAGCGCGGCGACGAAATTTTCGTGCTGCCCGATATTTTGTGTAACTCAGGAGGAGTGATCGTCAGTTACTTCGAGTGGGTGCAGGATCTCCAGCGGTTGTTTTGGGAGCAGGCAGAGGTATTCGATCGCCTTTACAGGATTCTCGAACGTTCATTTCAGCAAACGATGGCTCGGGCAAAACGAGATCGTATCTCCAACCGTTTGGCGGCTACAGCAATTGGAGTTAATGTAGTCCAAAGAGCAAAACAAACCAGAGGCCTTTTTCCCTAACGTGTCAATCGAACGCGTGTGCACAGACGACATCTACTCTGGATTCGACATGCACCGATAATGATCAAACGAGCTTCTTCTTTGGACCGCGGGGTCTATATACGACCGTACGTAGAGCAATCTCGTAGATTGTTTCCGAGGCTTGACGTGATCCAATTCACCGATGACCCATTGAACCGACAGGCGAGCTTCCCACCCTTCCAGCAAAGTGTACGCCTGTGTCTTTCGGCAATGTCACAAAAGGGTTTGCGATCCGCCGCGGGTCTGACCCCAAAGAAAAAGCCAATACCTAGTGATGGAGTTCAGCGAATGACACTGTCTAGGGCGACCCAAGTATTCCCCCGCAGCGAATATTTGCGGAGGCTGGCCGCTGTTAAGGCGGAGATGGAGCGGCGCGAAATTGATGCTCTGGTGGTTACAACCTCAGCCAACATTACATATCTCTCGGGATACACCGCGAAGTCTGGGTATGTGGCCCAAGGATTAGTAGTTTCGATAGGAGATGAAGAACCGACTTTCATCACGCGTCGTATGGACCAACCCGCAGCACTTCATCAGATGTTCATCGATCGTAGCCGCGTGATCGGTTATCCAGAAGCTTTAATCGCGAAATCCCGAGAAAGACGGATATGATGCGATCATAGATTTTATTTTGGACAAAGGTCTGGACCAAAGGAGCATCGGGCTGGAGGCGAAGTTTCTTACGAGTTTGAACGCTAGCAAATTCGAGTCGCGCTTACCGAAAGCGAATGTTCTCGACTGTACCAATGCTGTAACCTGGATCCGTAGCGTCAAGTCCGATCTCGAAATTGCTTTGATGCGCGAAGCGGCCGCCATTACAGATGCGGGCATGTTACGGGCAAGAGAGGTTATCCGGCCGGGCGGACGAGAAGCCGATGCGGCCGCTGAAATCATAGCAACTCTGATACGCGGCGCCAATGGCAAAGCGGGTACAGATACCGCAAGCTTTTACCTCTGCGCGACGCCGAGGATATCCACGTGCCACATTCGTTGGACTGAGGAGTTCTTTCAACCAGGTTCGCAGATCAATCTCGAATTCAGTGGCGTGCGTCACGGCTATACGTCTCCTCTGATGCGCACGATGTCGATCGGCAAACCATCAGATCGCTTGCGCCGATTGCACGAGGGAGAGGTGGCCGGTTTGGAAGCCGCGTTAACGGCTGCCAAGACCGGCGCGACCTGCAGCGACGTTGCCGTCGCCTTCAACACCACGCTGAAGAAGCACGGTTTCACGAAGGAATCGCGCTGTGGTTATGCAATTGGAATCGACTGGACCGAACCAACGGCCAGTCTAAAGGAAGGAGATACGACTTTACTTAAGCCGAACATGACGTTCCACTTGATGCTCGGCAACTGGATTGACGAGGAGTTCGGCTATGTGATCAGCGAGTCGTTTCGCGTTACCGATACTTGCGGAGAGCCGTTCACCAAGCTAGGACGCGATTTGTTCGAAATTTTGTAGTGGATACTCTGACCACTATCTGTCTGGGTGATGGCTTGTTGCACGGGCGGAGCTCAAATGCGGGCTTCCGAAGGAAACGCGGCGGATAGGAGGCCCGAATGGTTGGTGCGGAGCTCTTTGTCTCAGGAATGAGCCCCTGACAGAAACAACATGTCTGATGCTGGCGCGTCACGTTGGTAGTTGGCGATGTTCGCGGCTGACGTGAACAATGAACAACGTTCAAGTAAAGCGTGAATAAGCCGCGCCAATATGGTCAAGGCGGCAGAGTGCTACTAGTCAAGACGCGTGTCGTGCCCGAGAACTGCGAATGGCCCGGCGTCTCATAACCAAATTCCTCAGTTTCTGCCACGGCGATCTTGATGCGGCGGACGCTGATGCGCACCAGTGCACCGATCTTCAGAAGCTTGAGGCGGATGGTGAGTAAGCGGCAAGGAAACCCCGTCTGGCGGAGTGGTAAGCGATCGGCTATCGGCTGCTGAGTTTGTGAGCCGATGTGAGCTTCTATGTCTGCGCCTAGTTCTGGAACTAGAACCTTCCATATGATCGAAGCGGTCGCCGACCGTCTTGAGGGAGCGCCGCGGCAGCTTCGCCGAAGCTGGTCGGACGAGTTCAAAGCGCAAGTTGTGACGGAGGCGCTGGAGCCTGGCGCGAGCGTCTCGGCGATCGCCCGCCGGATCGGCATTCACCCGTCGCAGCTGTTCGCCTGGCGCCGTGATGCTCGGGCCGAGCGGCATTATCGCTTGCGGCACTCGAGTTGCGAGGGCGTGGTGGCGTCTGCGGCAGGCACAGTGATTGAGATTGCCATTGGCGAGGTCGTCGTGCGTGCCGGCCTGGACGTCGACGAGGCGCACTTGCAGCGGGTGATCCGAGCGGTGCGTTCGGCATGATTCCCTCGGGCGTGAAGGTGTTCCTCGCCAGCCATCCAGTCGACTTCCGCAAGGGTATCGATGGCCTTGTTGCGCTTGTGCGCGATGCGGGCTCAGATCCGTTCGACGGTGCGCTTTATGTCTTCCGGGCCAAAAGAGCCGATAGAATAAAGATCGTATGGTGGGATGGGTCCGGCGTGTGCCTCTATTTAAAGCGTCTTGAAAAGGCGAAGTTCTGCTGGCCGCGGATCGGGCATCATCGGGTGCAGCTCAACCCCGCGCAGTTGATGGCACTGGTGGATGGGATGGACTGGAAGCGGGTCCGGACCGTGGCGGTCAAGCCGCCGGAGATTGTTGGGTAAAAGAGCTGCGGCGAAGTGAATCAGTGAGCTGAAAGGGCAAGAGAAACGGAGCAAAATGTGCTCTGGTCGGGCCAATGACGCCGCCCGATCTCAACCTCCCGAATGACGTAGAGATGTTGAAAGCCATGGTGCTTGCCATGGCTGAGAAGGCGGCCCGCGCCGATGCTCTGGAGAGCGAAGTCACCGATCTCAGGGCGCGCAACGCCGACGCCGATGCGCGCATCGAGCGGCTGACGCAGATCCTAAAGGCCTTCGACCGCGCCCGGTTCGGCCGACGATCGGAAAAGCTCGGCTCTGCGAACGGTGACGATGAACAGCAGGCCTTTGTCTTCGAGGAGATCGAGACCGGCATCGCTGCAATCAAGGCCCAGGTCAGCAAGGGCCGTGAGCAAGCGGATGGCAAGCGTGCACCGCGTCGGCGCAAGGGCTTTGCGCCCCATCTGGAACGGATCGAAACCGTCATTGAGCCGGAAGACCTTGCTGAGCATGCCGGCAAGCAGAAGGTGCTGATCGGCGAGGACGTGTCTGAGCGCCTGGATGTGGTGCCAGCGAAGTTCCGTGTGATCGTCACGCGCCGTCCCAAGTATGCCTTCAAGAACGCGGACGGCGTAATCCAGGCGCCGGCTCCGGCCCATATCGTTGAAGGAGGCATTCCGACGGAAGCGCTTCTGGCCCAGATCGCCGTCTCCAAATATGCCGATGGCCAGCCGCTCTATCGGCAGGAGGCCATCTACGCCCGCGACAAGGTCGAGCTCGACCGCCAGTTGATGGCGCAATGGATGGGCAAGCTCGGCTTCGAGCTGGAGATCGTGGCCGACTACATCTTCAGCGAGGTCAAGAAGGCCGAACGGGTCTTTGCCGACGAAACCACCTTGCCGACGCTCGCTCCCGGCTCCGGATCGGCGAAGACGGCCTACTTATGGGCCTATGCCAGAGATGACCGAACTTTTGGCCGCAGCGGTCCCGCGATGGTGGCTTATCGCTTCGAAGACAGCCGCTCCGGCGAATGCGCGGTCCGCCACCTCAATGGTTATCGCGGCATCCTGCAGGTGGATGGCTATGCCGCCTATAACAAGTTGGCGCGACCCGATCGCGGCAATGATGGCATCACATTGGCTGGCTGCTGGTCACACAGCCGGCGCAAGTTCTACGAGCTGCATGTTGCAGGGAGCTCGAGAGTCGCAACGACGACGGTCGAGCGGATGGCAAAGCTCTGGCAGGTCGAGAAGGGCGTGCGCGGTCAAAGCCCCAACGCACGCGTTGCCGCGCGCCAGCAAGCCTCCGCAGCGGTCGTCGCAGATCTCTTCGATCTCTGGCAGCAGACCTTGCGGCGGATCTCCGGCAAATCAAAACTGGCCGAGGCGATCCGCTATGCCGTCTCGCGCCGTGCCATCTTCGAACGCTTCCTGACCGATGGTCGCATCGAGCTCGACTCCAACATCGTCGAACGCGCCATCAGGCCGCAAACAATTACGAGAAAGAATAGCCTCTTCGCGGGCAGCGACGGCGGCGGACGAACCTGGGCGACCATCGCAACGCTGCTGCAGACGGCCAGGATGAACAACGTCGATCCGTTCGCCTGGCTCACCCTCACGCTTCAGCGTATCGCCAATGGCTGGCCGAGCAGCCAAATCGACGTACTTATGCCATGGAACCACGCCGCCTGACGGCCTCAGCTTGCCGCTTACGATGGTGACGCAGGTGGCGTCAGCAAGGGTGGTTTCGGCAAGGCCGATGCGCCGCAGGGGACACAGATCAGCATATAGGCCCATCGAGGCGAACCACAGCAGTTGGTTGGCGCGCATGGTCGCCGCGGAGGTGCGGTCGGCATAGGGGTCGAGCTGGCACTCCTTGATGCGGTTCTCCATGTCGCCGCGGGCGCAGTAGATGTCCTCATAGAGCTGCCGCGCGCCCGCTGCGCTTGAGCGAGGTGACGATGAAGCGCGGATTGGCCTCGCCTTTTGTCCACTCCGCCTTGGCAACGACGCGGCGCCGGTGTCATGCGGCTTGCAACATTTGAACGCCGATTGACACAAAGGCTGACAATGCGCGGCTGGACCCCAACCTCCTTGGCGATCGACCGGGTGCTGCGCCCGTCCGCCGCCAACAGAACGATCCGAGCCCGCTTCAAATCGCGCTGCATTGTCACCGGCGAGCGGCAACAGGCCTCAAGCACCTTGCGATCTTTCTTCGAAAGGTGCTTCAGGTATCATCCCTATAGCGCGACAACAATCGTCGACTGCGATTCCGACCTTATGCCCTTATCGCACTGTCCGTGAATCCTGCACCTGCACCAAATGTGCGGAAGAACCCAATCCAAGGGAGAATAAGTGCAAGAAGAGTGGCTGCGAGCCGCGTGAGATTTATCGCGGCCGCCCGTCAGGTAGGCTTGGATTTTCATGTTGGCGAGACCGCGCCGCACAGCGCGCGTAAGCCCGTGCCAAGGTTTTGGCCTCGCCGTGGAAGCCTTCGGAATGCCAATACGATCATGTAACCGACGGGCGACAGCAATCTTTGAGCGAGTTTTTTGTCGTCCTAGCTTTGAATTGCTGTAGTGACTTTCCAGCACGCCAAGGACCCGGGTTCGTCTCTCAAGGTGATCTTTGTCACAGAAGGTACGAAACGTACAATTGTGAGACAATTGCAGCACGGTTGCAGGGGAGATTCAATCATCGGTACGTTCCGTCTAGAGATTGCGAGGCAGGCATGACGGCACTCTGGCACGCTAACTTTTGCGAGGGCGGGGTCGTCCGCACCGCGACGTCACTGGCTCTATTAATCCGCTGACGTTTGAGCAACGCCTTCGGCCATTCGGGGGCGGAGGTGGCCAGTTCCTTGAGGGCTGATTGTCACTTTTGGGGTGCAACAATTGGAGGATTGTATGAAGGTGGCGCTATTGCTTGCCTCAGCCGCGGGTCTGACCGTCCTGGGCAGCGCAGCACAGGCGGCTGATTTGCCGGTGAAGGCAAAAGCTATTGAATACGTAAAGGTATGTTCCCTTTACGGGCCCGGGTTCTACTACATTCCGGGTTCTGATACCTGCCTCAAGCTGGGTGGCTATCTGCGCGGATGGATGGAAATAAACAACGTCAATATGGGTCTTACTCCGGACTATGGTGCTGGCGGTGCACAAAACCGGTTCAGCAATGGCTACACCTGGCGTGCCCGTCAATCCTTGGACATCGACACGCGCACGGCGACCGAATACGGCACTGTTCGTACGTATGCCCAACTAGTGTTTAATTGGACGGATGGTGTCTATAGCGGGCAGGGGAACGGCTCGACCGTGTACTCGTCGATCGGCGGCACGACGGCCCCTAATAACGCGAACCCTGGCGCCATCGCCGGAGGTACGGTCGGCGTCTGGTTCGCCTTCATTCAGTTCGCTGGCTTCACGATGGGCCAGGCAATCTCGCAGTTCTCCACGCCATGGGGCGACTATCCCGGAAACTACAACGAACTGCCGGGTGCCAGCGCCTGGCAGCCGGTGAACCAATTCTCCTACACCGCTGACTTTGGTCAAGGCGTCACCCTTTCGGTCTCGGCTCAGGACCAAGTTCAGCACGATACAACTGCCATCTGGAACGTAAGCGCGGCATCGGCTGCAGGTATAGCCGCCGGCTCGTACGGTGCCAACGATATCGCAGGTACGGTGGCGCCTGATCTCGTCGCATCGCTTCGCGTCGACCAGGCTTGGGGCCTATTCCAAGCGTCGTTCGCCGCGCACGACAACCATGCGGCCTACTATGGCGCGAGCGAGCTCACGGGCCACCCGAATGACAAGTGGGGCTGGGCCGGTCAACTGGGTCTATCCATCAAGAATCTTCCGACCGGGCCCGGTGATTCCATCAACATGTCGGGCGTCTACGCGAATGGTGCCAGCCGTTACGTCTTCAACGCCAACATGGTCAGCGCCTTCGCGAGGTACAGCGGTACGGGCTTAGCGGGCGCTTACCAGAGCGTTGGAATCGCTGGGATCTCTGATTCCCTTTTCGTTGCTGGCTCAGGCCAAGAGTTGACAACGACCTACGGCATCAACGGCGCCTTCAACCACAATTGGAATCCATACTGGTCGACCAGCGTCTTTGGTGGTTATGGCGCCGTACGTTATAACAGCACTGCCAAGGGCTACATCTGCGGTGCATTTGTTGCCAACCTCGCGCTCTCGAGCGGGGTCGGAGGCTGCAACCCCGATTTCAGCTACGCGACTGTCGGTACAAAGACCGCATGGACTCCGATCAAGAATCTGACCTTTATCGCCGAAGTTGACTATAGCATGCTCCACCAAAATTACGCGAGTGGGAGCACAGTGCTTCTGCCGGCGCAGGCAGGCATCGGAAAGCCTGCTGCTCTGTACGAGCTGAAAGATCAAAACAGCATTGCGGTGCAGCTGATCGCTCAGCGAAACTTCTGAGTCTCGGTCAACTCGTCAAGAGGAAGTCTGACCTCCAAGAGGCCCTCCGGCGTGCCCGCCGGAGGGTTTCAGCGAAACGTCTGGTCGACCGTAAGACCGCATGTCCGCCTCCGCCGATGAGCCGGATCTCCCTATACTGCGCGTCCGAGGGTTGCTCGGGCGAACCGAGCCGATCCTCATTTCAGAAGTAAGCATCCGGTGAGACCTCACCGGAGGGAGACTTTGAGAAGGACGAGTCGTAGCGGATTATAGGGATGCATTTGTCGGAATCGATGTTGCCAAGCTGAGAAACGCGGTTTGCGGACGAAGGCCGGGAGGGAGAGGTTCGTTTCTTCGGTTACGTCGCTGCTTCAGCTACCAACATGCGCTGCGTCATGGGGTGAATCGCGAGCCGGTTTGGCCATGTACATCTTTGCCCGACCGGCTATGGTCTTTGTCGCCTGATCCGGTTGCTCCGCCACCAATGCACGGTGGTGGCGCCATCCCTGATCCCAAAGGGAGCCCGGCGATCGCGTGAAGACGAACCGCCGGGACGCCGTTTACGCCAGGCCGCAGCCACAGCTCTATGAGCCGCAAGTTGAGAAGATCGGCGATCCTGTGCGCCATCATCCGCAACAGCCACTCGTGCTCGACCGAGTCGAAGGAAGCGGCCACAGACTGCCCGTCGCCACGATCTTCCAGCGTCAGTGACGATCACGCGCACGCGATACACTTTCGAAGGTCGCGTGCTGGCCGTGTTCGGCACCATTAGGCGGCGCTGCGGCGATTGGGCCAGACCCTGCTGGCCAGTGGTGAGGTGGTGCTCGAAGTGACTGCCAACAGTATAGCGACGTCGTGCGTTCAGGCGGCCTCCGTGGCATGGGTGATTATCCAATATGGAGCGACGTCAGGATCAGAACGCCTCACCTTGATCGCCGCCGCCCAATCCAATCCGCTGCAAGTGAAAGCGATCGCGCAGGCTCACGCAGGCCGATAAGATTGATACCGGCCGTCGCCAATCTGGAGGCGGCCGGCTATCTGCCGCAAATCTGGACGCCTCGAGCGGAGACCGAACGCGAACGCAGACTGGGGACGCGTTAACAGGTCGTCCCCAACGCACGCGGTCAAAGACGCGCTTGTGGTTACGGTCGTGTCTGACATCGATCTTGGCTGTGGTGAAAACGTCGTGCTGCTGTCGTGGATTTGATGCGGCAATTCGTTCTGGGGCGGATCGTGTGCATAGAGGCTATTGCTCGATTGCCGATGTCGGATTGTCGGATCCGCGACACAAACTTGTTTGCCAATCACTCACTTAGCTTGCGGCTCGAATAGCTAAAGGCGATCACGCACCTTTTGTTGCGATTTCGATCACCCAAGTTGGCACGAGTTTTGAAATCCACTCTTGCGCCACGGCGCAAATGGCTAACCACGGGCATGTCACACCGAGATGCATCAACGAGGAGAAAATAACGTGTCAAATCAGCCTCAGATCGTAGTGAAGGAGGAGAAAGTGCAAGTTGCTAAATCAGCTCCCTTCGGAAGCTTTTCCGAAGTCGCAGAGTTTTATCCGTAAGCGCGAAGGCAGTACCCTGGCTTCAGGGTTAGATTAAATGTGCGAAGAAGGCCTCCGGCTCGGACGGAGGTTTTGGATGGGATTGGACGGCAAAAAGGACGTCCATTTGGACGGCTCGTCGGTTGGGGCGGTCAGCCGGCTTGAAGTGCTTGAAGGACCGTCGGGGCGTCGTGTGCGTTCGGAGGCTGAAAGGGCGCGGATCGCCGCCGAGAGTCTGCTGCCCGGCGCTCAGGTGTCGGAGGTAGCGCGCAAGCACGGGGCAACGCGCTGGCAGGTTTACGATTGGCGACGACGCTTTCGACAGCGAGGCGAAATGCCGTCTGCGGAAGCTCCGCGGCCACCGTTCGCGCCGCTGGTTGTGGAAGGGCCGTTAGAGGAGCGTCACGTTCCGGCGGTCAAGCTCGAGATTGCGATCGGCGACGTCGTGGTGCGGACGGACGCGTCGATAGATGGGGAGCAGCTGTCTCGGGTGATCCGCGCGGTGCGGGCGTCACGATGATTGCACCCGGCGCCGAGCTGAAGATTTACATCGCGACGCGGCCTGTCGACTTCCGCTGTGGCCACGATGGGCTTGCTGCGAAGGTGCAGGAGGCTCGGTCTCGACCCGTTCAGCGGCGCGGCCTTCGTGTTCCGGTCGAAACGGGCGGACCGGATCAAGATTCTGGTGTGGGATCGAGGTTGCAAGTTCGTATGGCCAACGATTGCGGACGGCGTGATGCGGATATCGCCGGCGATGTTCGCGGCGTTGTTCGAGGGCCTGGATTGGAGGTTGGTCCGCCCGGAAGAAGCGCGGCGTCCACAGGTCGCTGGATAACTGCGGCAGAATGACTCGGAAGCTATTTTGAACGTGGCACGCGCGGCGACGATGTGCTCGAAATAGCGCATGAACACCGCGACGCTGCGCGACGAAAATGAACAACTGAAGGCGCTTTTGGCGCAAACGCAGGCGGCCTTGAGCGAGCATCAGGGGGCGCTGGCGGCGTCGGAGGAAGCGCGGCGTCGGCTGGAGATCATTCTCGGCGAATTGCGACGCGAGAAGTTCGGCGCGAAGTCCGAGAAGCTGCGGCCAGATCAGTATCACTTACCGCTGGAAGACGTGGAGATCGCGCAAGGCACCCTGGACGCGGCGCAAGAGAGAGCCGAGGCTGTGATCAATGGCCGATCGCGGAACGTGCCGGATCAAGGTCCTCATCGCAATCGCGGCTGCTTGCCTGCCCATTTGCCGCGGGTGGAACGGATCATCGAGCCTGCGAGCACGCTCTGTCCGTGCGGTTGCGGCGTCATGGCGAAGATCGGCGAGGACGTCAGCAAACGCCTCGACGTGATCCCGGCGCAATGGCGGGTGTTGGTCACGCGCCGCCCGAAATACATCTGTCGCCGCTGCGCGGGCCCCGTCGTGCAGGCGCACGCACCGGAGCACGTCGTGCCCGGCGGGCTGCCGACCGAAGCGGCCATCGCGCACGTGATCGTCTCCAAATTTGGCGACCATACGCCATTTTACCGTCAGGCCGAGATCTGTGCGCGCCAGAGTATCCGGCTTGATCGGGCGACGCTGGGCAACTGGTCCGGCCGCGCCTGCTTCCATCTTCAGCCCATCGCGGACCACATGCGCCGCCGCCTGGCCATGGCGGATCGTCTGTTCATGGACGAAACCACGGCGCCGGTGCTTGATCCCGGGCGAGGCCAAACGAAGAAGGGCTACTTCTGGGCGATCGTCTCCGACGATCGCGGCCACAGCGGCCCAAGTCCGCCGGTCGTGCTGTTCCGATATGCCACCGGTCGCAGCGGTGCCTTTGCGGAGCAGTTCCTGGATGGCTTTTGCGGACGCTTCCTGCAATGCGATGCCTATGACGGTTATGACCGGCTAACCGAAGTCGCTCGACCGCAAGGGCCGTGGACGCTCGTGCATTGCTGGAGCCATTTGCGCCGGCGCTTCGTCAAATTGGCCCGTAACAGCAAATCGCCGATCGCCGAGGCCGCCGTTCGGCACATCGCACAGCTTTACGCCATCGAAGCCATGGTGCGCGGCTCATCGCCGGACATCCGGCTGGCCGCGCGCAGGGAGCATTCGCTGCCCATGGTCGCCGCGTTAAAGCCTTGGTTCGAGAAACAGCTGTCGATGATCTCCAGCGGTTCGACGCTCGCCGAGGACATCCGCTACGCGCTCAATCACTGGCAGGGGCTGACCCGCTTCCTCGAAGACGGGCGCCTCGAGCTCGACACGAACCCGGTCGAGAACGCCATCCGGCCAGTCTGCCTGACCAGAAAAAATGCTCTCTTCGCCGGGCATGAGGTCGGGGCTGAAAATTGGGCCTTGCTAGCCTCGCTCGTCGCCACCTGCAAGCTCAACGACATCAACCCGGCCGCCTACATCGCCGAAACACTCGAGGCCATTATCGACGGCCATCCCCATAGCAGAATCGAAGACCTCATGCCGTGGCGATTCCGCAAAGCGTCAAGCCTACGTCCATACGGTGGCGGCTAAGCGCTTACGGCGTACATGGATCGAGAGCACCAACGAACGACAATAGTGCAGTCGTCGATCCTCCCACGGCAGGAACGAGGGCCGATCGTCTTTGCTGGCAGAAATGGTCGGAGATCGTGGGGCCCGCGAATAGAATTGGAGTCTCGGTGGCCTGTTCGTAGACCGCAGCCAGCGTTAAAGACACACCCCTGCAGAGTCACCTTGAGCAATGCGAGGGCTCCTGCGAATGCGAACTCGCTACCATAAGCAGAAGCTGGGTGGCTCGACAAACCTGTACAGCTCCAAGGCGTCACGCACACATTGGACTGCCGCGCTGACCTGCCGCTTTTGCCGTCGAAACCGCCCGAAGCAGAGGATCCTCGTCGATGTGGTGCAGTAAGGGAGTGAACCGGCTTTGGGGCCGGCAAAGCGGCAAGTATAAGAACGTCTGCACGACCGATCCCGATGCAACGATGGCTACGAATGCCCGGAACCGACGGCTGGAGCCGCCTACAAGCAGCACACTGCAGTCGATGATAAAGTCGGGATCATTCTGGATATGGCGTTCACGATCGGACGAACGAATGAGGGCGAGGTGGTCGAGCCTCAAGTGGACGAAGTCGAAGCCATGACTGGAATCGATACCAAAACGGTCACGGCGGATGCCGGCTATACCTATGCCAAGGCTTATGGCTCTCTTGAGCGGCGAGGCATCGACGTCCTGATCTCGGCGAAGGCCGAGCCAATCAAGGGTCGTGTACCGATTTGACGCTTTCGGTACGACGCCACAATATATTAACGTACCCGCGAGGGCGCCGCGCGTTTTCTCGCTCTCGAGCCCGACATCCGCGTCAAAGGCCCGCGCCACCCATTCCAGAAGTTGATTCTTTCAGGCATAAATCTGGATCGGGTGAACCTCAAAGCGCTGGGCCAGATCGGCCACGGGTCACCTGCTCCCGCACGGCTTCCAGTGCAATCTTAGCCTTCATTGCCGCGTTGATCTCGCGTCTCATTTTCGTCGTCGAAATGCCTCGCTTACCAGCGGAGCGGCGCTGTTCCAACTTAACCTCTGGTCTCAAAACCGGGGCCCATTCTCGGACCAGCGCCGCCGCCGGCTCGTGTCCACCTCCTCAAGCCGTTCAACGTGGGCACTGCGCCTATCACTGTCCATTAAAGGCAGCTCTCAACAATACGCCTCGTCCCGCAAGGCGCGCTTTAACGGCTTTCAATTACCCGTAACTTTGACCACTTGGACTGATCCGCTTATTGACACAACTTGAATCGAAAGAATGACTTGAGATCTCCTTTCCGAGCACCTGCTTCGCGATGCGGCGCTGTGTGGGGATAACATGAAAGGATCAATCGGCAAAAGGCTGTGTTCGATCCTTGAAAAGTAAACGTTGGAGTGATCGAGAGAGTAGTGGAAGCGAGTTAAGGGACGCGCGGCTCGGCGGCCGATTTCGCAGACTGCTCACGCAAATTGGAAGCGCCATGAGATGACTGCCAGCAATAGGCGAATGAGCGCGTCAGCAAAGCGGACATTCTGGTCGGCCATTCCAACCTTGATGCCGCCGCCACTGAAGGTCTCGTTTTTGTGCCGCACGACACACCGAGTTCAGCTATCAACGCGAGAAATCAAAAGCCATTGACATCAAGAGGGTAAACATTGGGCTGTACAATGGCGATCCAGACGAGACTATTCTTGAGATCACATATAGCAAGATACGGGTCTTGCCGCTGGTCGGAAGCAGAAGCGGCATCTCGTGTGACCCTGGCGGTGATCCATGTCGAAGAGCGGGGGACGCCGAAAAAGAGAGAGTCGATTGGAAGTTGATCACCGACCTGCCCGTTGGTTCCTGCCGACGCCATTGCGAAGGTCGAAAGGGTATGCCTCGAGATGGAACAACGAGGTCTTCCACAAGATCCTCACATCGAGTCGCAAAGGTGAGGAGTCGAAGCTCAGGACCGCCCAGTGTCTGACCAACCCGATCTCGCCCTTTTGCATTCCTGAGTTGGCTGGTTTTATCGATGACTAGACGCAGCCGTTCCGCCCTAGACGCACCGCCAACGCTCGCGTTGATGGCGACCGAAATCGGCGAGTCCGATCGGGTCTCTTCAACGACAAACCAAAAGCAAGACGGAAAACGCTGTCGCACTATCTGATCAAGATCGCCTGGCTCGGCGGTTATCTCGCCCGCGCCGGCGATCCGCTCTGGCAATATTCTCATGTGGCGCAGGCTGTCACGCGTCACCGACATCGTGCTGGGCACCACGGTCGGAGGAGAGCTTGTGGGTTATTGAAAGCTCCACCAGAAGGATACTCCCAATTCTACTCTCAACACTCTTCAGCCGTCGGGAGTCGTATAACGCGCCCGTCCCGCGGCCTCATGAACGCGCGAGTCACTGTAAAACAAAACAATGCAGCTTCCAATGAATCGACTTGGCGATCAGGCGCTCTTTTGGGTTTCAAAAACAACCAACAAGGGAACATCTCTTGATTTAAGGAATGCCGCCAACTGACCTTGATCGCAAGATACGCGCCAATCAACTACCAACCCCGGTAATTGCTGTCGATGACAGACCATGTCACCTATCAAACGAGAACGTGGGCCAATCACGCGCACAGCCAAAGTCTTCGGATTCTGGGAGCACGACCAACTTTCCGATTCGGAAATGCGTTCTCTGCCACCACTGGTGAACCCCGATAATGGGCTTCATTTACACAATAGCGCACGATTAAGGAAAACCATCATGAATCGTCGATACCTCACTACCGCTGCACACGAAGCAACGATTTTTCCAGACACATCGGACGTACGATGCGCGCGATCACGCACGGCCCATCTGTGCTTTAGTACCGCCTACCGACGCAATCTCCTCACTGAGTGAGCGCCTTTTCAATCGCCGAAGAAGCCCTGGTAGCCGATCTCATTCCCGGAAAGCGGCCTAAAGATGATTGGTCTCTATGAATGATCGAGTCTTCCTTCTAAGGTATTCGGCAACAACTCGCGCCACTGTTGCGCGGAGTGACGGAGAGCGCACATGTTGGCGCAACGGACAGCATTGTTCAAACCGCTGGGCACCGCCACGACCTGGACGGCGGCCAAAGCAGCTGCAGCGAGCGCCGACCAGATCATCGACTTGACCGCGAATGACATCAGGAGCGACCTACCGCCCATGGTTCGCGAGGGCGCGATCGTCGCACTTAATCGCAATCTCAACCGCTACTACGACACAGCAGACCCAAGGGAGTTGTATCAAGCGCTCGCGTGCAAGATCTCCGCTGAGACTGCTCAACAGTGGTCGCCAGACGAAATTGCGGTAACGAGCGGCTCCAAACAGGCGCTCTTCAATACGGCGATGGTTCTTCTCAACCCAGGAGACGAAGTGCTGATACCCGCTCCGTATTGGACGACTTTTCCAGCACACATCGTTATGGCGGGCGGCACGCCCGTCTTCATCGAAACCCGAAACAACAACTACGTGCCGGCGCTTACGGACCTAGCCGCGGCCATTACATCAAAGACTAAGGCGATCGTGGTCAACACGCCGAACAATCCGACTGGCACGATCTACAACCGCGACACCCTTGCTTATATCGCCCAACTGGCCATCGACCGGGGGCTCTGGATCATCTTTGATGAATGCTATAGGGTGTTTGCTCATCCCCCACATGCTCACCACTCAATCGTCTCAGTAGACCCTCGGGCCCGCCCTCGCACTTTGATCGTCAATTCGTTTTCCAAGTCCCTGGCTTTGATCGGCTGGCGCATTGGCTATCTCGCTGGCCCCGAAGCGGTCATCACGGCGATTAAGGCACTACAAAGCCATACCACGTCCGATCCCAATATTATTGCACAGCATGCGCTGCTCCATCACCTGGAGTCCGGCGATGCCACCTTCCAACAGAAATTACAGCGTCAGCTTGCCGATGCGCGAACGCTTGGACTGTCGATCCTGTCAACGCTGAAGTGGATCCCACAACCAACCGCCCAGGGCGGATTTCACTTCTATCTCGATCTCAGTGACTGGCAGAGGCGTGCCAACTCTCGCGGCCGCCAATTCGATGCCGATGACATCGCCAACGTGTTGCTGCTGGACGCTGGTGTCGCAACGGTTTCTGGCATAGCTTTTGGCGACCCTGCCGGGGTCCGGCTTTCCTATGGCATCGATCTCGAACTGCTCGACAAAGGCTTGCGGCGTCTGATCACAACTCTGAACACGTGGAGGTGAATCCGTGTTTCGCAAGGGGTCTGCCAGTCCATTTGATTCCAAATCGTGCCTGGCATTTCAAACCGGATCATTATCCTTTCCGGGATCCAACTTGCGTCTGCCGCTTTTGATTCAGACGCAGTCTCGATGAGACGCAATGACGAAATGTCAACTGAACAGCAGACTTCAGTTTATTCAAATGGATTTTTTCCTGTCACAAACCGACCGCACATCGCTGGTGTGATCATGACTAAGCAGCTATCCGTACTGGACCATCTGCAGGGAAGAGAGCGAGCGGCTATGAAGACAAAAGGTATTTGCGGCTCGCAAGAACCTGGGGGATGTCCCGGGTTCTGTTGAATTTCTGAAGAGGTCGGCGTTGCCCACCTTGAGCCGGTAGGCTCGGGGTGCTGATTCCACAAAGGAGAGCAACGCCATGACAAGAGATATCACACCGGCGGGTTGGTCGGCGACCGGGGCTGTGAACGAAGCGTTTGCGGAAGTGCGAGCGAGTTTCGATCGGTTCTGCCTTGCGGCAGGGATCGGAGCGCTCGGCACGATGATGGAGGCGGATGTCGCGGCGGCCTGCGGGCCCCGTCACGGTCGCGATGCGGCACGGCGGGCGCACCGTTGGGGCCGAACGCGGGGACGGATCGGATTCCACGGCGTCAAGATCGAAGTCGAGCGCCCGCGGGTCCGGGGCGTGGACGGCCGCGAGGTCACGATCCCGAGCTGGGAAACGGCGGCGCAGGAGGACTGGCTCGGTCGCTGGGCGATGAACCTGATGCTGATCAATGTGTCGACGCGCCGGTTCGGCCGCGCTGTCCGGCTGCCCGAGGGTGACGTGCCGGCACCGCCCGGATCGGGGGGTTCGAAGTCGGCGGCCTCGCGGAGGTTCGTAGCGCTGTCGGCGGCGCGGCTGGCCGACTTCATGGCTGCCGATCTGTCCGCGCTCGACCTTCTGGTGGTCCAAATCGATGGGCTGCATCTCGGTGACGATCTCGTGCTGGTCGCTGCGATCGGGGTTGACGGCGTAGGCAACAAGCATCCGCTGCCGCTGGTGGAAGGGGCGACCGAGAATGCCGCAACGGTTCAGGCCCTGCTGGACAACCTGGTCTCGCGCGGGCTCGACCCGACGGTGCCAAGACTATTCATCGCCGACGGCGCCAAAGCGTTGTCGAAGGCGATCCGCCGCACCTTCGGTTCGGCCGCTGCGATCCAGCGCTGCCAGATCCACAAGGCGCGCAACATCATGGAACGCCTGTCGGAAGAGCATCATGCGGCCACCCGTCGGGTGCTGCGCCAGGCCTGGGAGCTCGATGACACCGACAAGGCTGAAAAATTGATCCGCAATCTCGCGCGTCGACTCGACCAGCAATGGCCCGGCGTTGCGGCCAGCATCCTCGAAGGCCTCGACGAAATCCTGACCGTCGTCCGGTTGAGCTGCCGAAGGAGCTTCGTCGATCGCTCGCCTGTACCAACATCGCCGAGAACATGACGGGCACCATTCGCCGCGTCACGCGCAACGTCAAACGCCGTGATGCCGGGATGGCCTTGCGATGGGTCGCGGCCGGCATGATCGAGGCCAACAAGGGCTTCCGACGATTGAAGGCGCATAAGCAATTGTCGGTTCTGCGTGCAGCCCTTCAAGCTCACCACGATCGCACGACGATCAAGCCCGTTGCCCACGTCACGAGGGCCGCGTAACATTCATTTCGGCAACGTCGGCCCGACGTAGTTCAACACTGATCGGGACATCCCCCAGAACCTGACCGGTCGATCTCAGCGCCCTTGGCGGCACGGCCGCGACGATAGAAGGTGATTGCCGATGATGTTCGATTGTGTTTCAATTGGCGGCTCGCTGCCACCAGCAACAGCCAATCGTGGTCGACCGTGTCAAACGAAGCGGCCACAGACTGCCCATTGCCACGATGCTCCAGCGTCGGGGACGATCGCGCGCGAGCGTCGCGCCTTTGAAGGTCGCGCGTTGCCCGTGCCCGGCACCATTAGGCGGCGCCGCATCCACTATCGCTCACAGTTCTGCCGGCAGTCGATCGTTGCTTTCGGCGAGCTGGACCGATTGGAAGGTGGGATCGCTTGGAGGCGCGCCGCTGACCTTGCCCCCATATGTGGAACGGCCCGCGAGGCAAGAGCTTTTTCAGTCGATTTCACACATTGGGACGGTGCGGTCATATGTCCGGCCTTTGCGCGCGGCACAGTATCGCCGCTGGCCTCGATGAGATCCGCGGAAGTTCCCGCGCCACACGGCCGGAGAGCGAGGTGTCGGCCACCAGCGCCAGGCACTCGCGGGTACAATCATCACCGACGGTCAGGATGCGGAAGCGGCGGCCGCAGGTCAGTTGGTCCGACACAAAGTCGAGCGACCACCGGTCGTTCGGCATCATCGGAGCCAGCATCGGCGCCCGGGTCCCCATCGCCCGCTTGCGGCCGCCGCGGCGGGGCACTGTCAGCTTCTCTTCCCGATAGAGCCGGAAGAGCTTCTTGTGGTTGATCAGATACCCCTCCCGCCTGAGCAGAACATGCAGCCGCCGATAGCCGAAGCGGCGGCGTTCCTGGGCGATCGCCCTCATGCGCTGGCGAAGGCTGGCATCGTCAGCCCGGGTCGTCCGGTATCTTATGGTCATGCGGCAGCAGCCGATGGCTTTACACGCCCGCCGTTCGCTCATCCCGAATGCCTCTCGCAGATGCACGACAGCTTTCCGCTTCCCCGCGGGCGTCACCACTTCTTTCCCACGAGGTCCTTCAGCGCCGCGTTGTCCAGCATGGCGTCGGCCAGCAGCCGCTTCAGCTTCGCGTTCTCGTCCTCCAGCGTCCTCAGCCGCTTGGCCTCCGAGACGTCCATCCCGCCAAACTTGGCCTTCCATTTGTAGATGCTGGCGTCGCTGACGCCGTGCTTGCGGCACAGATCGGCCACCAAACCCCGGCGTCGTACTCCTTCAAAATCCCGATGATCTGCTCTTCCGTAAAACGACTGCGCTTCATGCTCTGGTCCTCGTCTTGGGCCAGAGCGAACTCAAACTGGATTACCCCTGTGGGGCAAGGTCACGCCAAAGGGCCGTGCCCGCTGGATGCTAGCTACGAAGTTCACGTTGCGTCGTCGTCCACCACCCAATCAGTGCAACGCGCTTTGGTCAGGCATATGGCAATTACTTCACACGCGTTGAGTATGCCAAGCGGTAGAGCGAAACCGTAGGCTAGCCGGCTGCCACTTTCGGAAAGTCTCTGCGATCATTTGTAGTATGGAATTCCAAAGCTCGGGCGAGACCTGAGAGCGGATATCACGTTTTCCAGACCAATACTTGACATACCGCTCTTCGCTCATAGCTGTCCCTTCCGTGGTAGCGAGACAAATGCAACTCCCAAATCCGGGATATTGGTTCGGAAGCGCCTCATAGCTTCCCATCTGACCGATGACTGGAGTAACCGCCCGTCGTACAGCCGGCGCCATGTCGCGTACACGATTTTCGATCTCGAGTTGGAAGGGATCAGTCGCGAGATCTGCAAGGATGTACACCATTGTGAAGAATCCTCGAGGCCGCAAGATTCGCATGCTTTCGCGAAGCGCTTCGCTTGCGTTCGTCATATGGAACGACATGCTGTAGCAAACCCAATCAAGCGAATCGTCGGCCAAGCCCGTGCATTCTCCCGGCGCATTGATCCAAGATACGGATGGATAAGTAGGTCGGAGCGCCTGCCCCACCGCAACCATCTCCCCCTCGGGTTCAATTGCGTAGCCTGAAAGCCCCATGTCGGCTAGAGCATAGGCAATCGCGCCTGTACCTGCGCCAATATCCCCGAAGATTGGGCTCTCGGTTGTGTGTTTTCCTCATCAATAAGCACCTGAAGCAGTCGCCTTGAATAGGCTGGAAACGCGGGATAAAAGTAAGCGCTTAGCCGCGACCCCATTGATGCTGGCTTGACGTTTTGCGGAATCGCCATGGCATGAGGTCTTCGATTCTGCTCTGGGGATGGCCGGCGATGATCGCCTCGAGTGTTTGGGCGATGTAGGTGACGGGGTTCACGTCGTTGAGCTTGCAGGTGGCAACGATCGACGCAAGCAAGGCCCAATTTTCGGCCCCGACCTCATGACCAGCGAAGAGCGCATTTTTTCTGGTCAAGCAGATCGGCCGGATCGCGTTTTCGACCGGATTGGTGTCGAGCTCGAGACGCCCGTCATCGAGGAAGCGCGTCAGTCCGGGCCAATGATTGAGCGCGTAGCGGATGTCCTCGGCGAGCGTCGAGCCGCTCGAGATCATCGACAGCTGTTTCTCGAACCACGGCTTCAACGCGGCGACGATGGGCAGCGAATGCTCCTTGCGCGCGGCCAACCGGATGTCCGGCGATAGGCCGCGGACCGTGGCCTCGATGGCGTAAAGCTGTGCGATCTGCCGGACTGCAGCCTCGGCGATCGGCGACTTGCTGTTGCGCGCCAATTTGACGAAGCGCCGGCGCAGATGGCTCCAGCAATGCACGAGCGTCCACGGCCCTTGTGGTCGAGCCAGCTCCGAGAGCCGGTCATAGCCGTCGTATCCGTCGCATTGCAGGAAGCGCCCGTTAAAGCCCGCCAGGAACTGTTCGGCAAAAGCGCCGCTGCGTCCGGATGCATAGCGGAACAGCACGATCGGCGGACTTGGGCCGCTATGGCCGCGATCGTCGGAGGCGATCGCCCAGAAGTAGCCTTTCTTCGTCTCGCCGCGCCCGGGATCGCGCACCGGCGCCGTGGTCTCGTCCATGAACAGACGATCCGCCGTGGCCAGATGGCGGCGCATATGATCGCCGACGGGCTGGAGATGGAAGCAGGCGCGGCCTGACCAGTTGCCCAGCGTCGCCCGATCGAGCCGGATCCCTTGTCGCGCATAGATCCCGGCCTGACGGTAAAACGGCGTATGGTCGCCGAACTTGGAGACGATCACGTGCGCAATGGCCGCCTCGGTCGGCAGCCCGCCGGGCACGACATGCTCCGGCGCGTGTGCCTGCACGACAGCGCCCGAGCAGCGACGGCAGACGTATTTCGGACGGCGCGTGACCAACACCCGCCATTGCGCCGGGATCACGTCGAGGCGTTTGCTGACGTCCTCGCCGATCTTCGTCATGGCGCCGCAGCCGCACGGACAGAGCGTGCTCGCAGGCTCAACGATCCGCTCCACCTGCGGCAAATGAGCAGGCAAGCAACCCCGATTGCGATGACGGTCTTGATCCGATCCGGCGCGCGATCGCCCCCTGATGATCGCCGCCGCCTTCTCCTGCGCCGCGTCCAGGACGCCTTGCGCGATCTCCACGTCTTCGAGCGGCAAATGATATTGATCTGGCCGCAGCTTCTCGGACTTCGCTCCGAACTTCTGCCGGCGTAGTTCGCCGAGAATGACCTCCAACCGACGCCGCGCCTCTTCCGACGTCGCCAGCGCCGCCTGATGCTCGCTCAACGCCGCCTGCGTTTCCGCCAAAAGCGCCTTCACGCGTTCGTTCTCGTCGCGCAGCGTCGCGGTGCTCATGCGCTATGTCGAACACATCTCCGCCGCCGGCGCCATGCGCAACTCGGCTCCGAGTCATTCTGCCGCAGTTATCCAGCGGCCTGTGGACGCCGCGCTTCCTCCGGGCGGACCAACCTCCAATCCAAGCCTTCGAACAACGCCGCGAACATCGCCGGCGATATCCGCATCACGCCGTCCGCAATCTTTGGCCATATGAACTTGCAGCCCTTGCACCAACACCAGGCCCGTTCGATCCCAGACCAAAATTTTGATCCGGTCCGCTCGTTTCGATCGGAACACGAAGGCTGCGCCGCTGAACGGGTCGAGACGAAGCATCTCCTGCACCTTCGCCGCAAGCCCATCGTGGCCACAGCGGAAGTCGATCGGCCGCGTCGTGATGTAAATCTTCAGATCGGCACCGGCCGCGATCATCGTGACGCTCGCACTGCGCGGATCACCCGGGACAGCTGCTCGCCATCTATGGCTGTGTCCGTCCGCAGCACGACATCGCCGATCGCGATCTCAAGCTTGATCGCCGGAACCTGACGCTCCTCCAACGCGCTTTCCACGACCAGCGGTGCGAATGTCGACTGCGATGCCTCGCACGACGCCAACATGCCTCGCTGTCGAAAGCGGCGTCGCCAATCGTAAATCTGCCAGCGCGTCGCTCCGTGCTTGCGCGCCACCCCGGACACCTGGGCACCAGGTAGTAGACTCTCGGCGACGATCCGGGCTCTCTCAGCCTCCGAACGCACACGGCGCCCCGACGGTCCTTCGAGGACCTCCAGCCGGCTCACCGGCCTACCGGTGAGCCGCCCAAATGGACGTCCTTTTTGCTGTCCAATCCCATCCAAACCTCCGTTCCAAGTTCCAAGCCGGAGGCTTCTTCGCACATTCATTCTAACTCTGAAGCCAGGGTATCGGCTTCGCGCTTACTGTACGCCTCAGCCACATTGTCCCGATCGCTCCTGTAGGCGCCCCGGGCCCCAATCGTCATAGATATGGCTGGCATGTGCGAAGATTATTGTTTCTTGCGGGATGGGCGTGTCGGCTTGCGACCTTTGCGCAAGGTGTTTGGAGGCGTAGCGTTCTCGAGGGGTTGGACGAACAACTCGGACAAATGAACAGCTAGGGTTGCGGCGATACGCTCGAGAAGATCAACCGTCGGGTTCTCTTTTTGCTGCTCAATGCCGGCGACGTGTGAGCGGTCAATCCCCGCATCGTAAGCCAACTGCTCTTGCGGAATACCGCGCTCCACACGGATCCGGCGCACATTCCAGGCTACAAGCGCACGAGCGTTCATGCGCCAAGGCAGGCATTTCGTCGCTTATCAAACCACTGGTTATAGACGTACTAATATGGTACCCTCGTCCCAATGCAGATGCTGCACCAGCGCTTCAATGAAACAGCTGACGTGAGATGCAGATGTCGCAGACGTTCGCCGATGTCGGTTACCGTCGGCCTATGACGAGCAGGCTCGCGGCGCGATCGTACCATTTAACGCGAGCATGATGAGGTCGCAGGGTGTCCCGGCTTCTCTCCCGGCACCGCAATCAGACAGGAACCGCTCGCCGGGAGCTGAAAGTGAGAATCAGTTTGGTGCGGCTTGGCCGGATCCAGGAGACTGACTGTAAATGGCTGGTGGGCAAAATGGTACCAACGGTGTCATTGGCGACCGGATTGCCCCGTCGCCGCGTCGAGCTTGAGCGGGAAGGAATTTCGGAGGCTGTGACAGTAGGAGGATACCAAAATGCCGTGAACATGGCTACCATGGTCGAGATTTCGATATAGTTTTCAAATTGGTAGGAGTTTCAGGCGGTGCCGGCTGATCCGAAGATTGCAGATTTGGCGCCCAGCGCGGACGAGCTCACGCCATACGATGAGGAACATGCAATTACCTATGTGCGGCTTCTTGATGCCGAAGCTGACAGCGCTGATTGGCGTGAAGTCGCACGCATTGTGCTAGGGATTGACCCCACGCTTCAACCGGACCGTGCGCAACGTGCCTTCGAAAGCCATCTGGCTCGTGCCAAGTGGATAGCGGCTCACGGTTATCGTGATCTCCTGCGCCGCGGCTGGACGAGGCAGTGAAGACTGCCGAGCTCCGAAAGAGCGGTTGTTCCTTCCAGCAATCGTAAAAGTAGATCGTTCCATCGTGTAACTGCATCGACAGCAGGCGCGCGGCACGCGGGCAGCCAGAAATCGTCACAATCATCGGCTGCATTTGTCGGATGTGAAGATCATGCAGGGAAATCGTGCGATGTCGGGAGAGTGGAGATCTGAGGAATCATACGGCGGCCTTAAGAAGGCAGATGCTGCCGACCTGGCGTGGGAGTGGCTGCGCCGAAATCCGGACTACCAAAAGGACTACATGGAGCTGCTTAGCCGTGAGCGAACCAGTGCGACGACGGCCCAGTTCCGCCGGAAGTGGGGGCTGGCGTTTCGCAGCTGATCCACAAAAGTCGTTCGACGAGCAAGCGATCTTCTGGGCGCCCGAGGCGCTGCCGACCGTGCTGCCTGTCCGCGCGACGAACTCTCCCATGCCCAAAAGGTACAAGCTTGATATCGCCAGCCTGCCGCGTCGCGAGCTTCGTCGCGCGCCGGATGGATGGCATGCCATCGTGCCACTTGGAGGCGCAAAGCACCGGCTTTGGCTAAGGGAGCTTCCGCCGAGCGCGTCTGCGGTTGTCGTCGATCTGCCGGTGGACCGCGATTTCGCGATCCGCCTGCAGGCAGCACATCGATTTTGGCTGGCGCTTGAGCGTCGCCCGCTCGGAACGCCTCCTCTGGCTCTATCGGTATTGAGGCAGCGTCGGTTCATCCTCTCTTTACGTGCACTGGATGGATCGCTGGAAGGAAATAGCTATCGCGAAATCGCGCAAGGCCTGTTTGGAATGCATCGTATTCCCCGCCGAGGCTGGAAAACACATGATCTGCGCAGCCAGACAATTCGACTTGTCAAGACGGGGCGGCGCCTCATGCGCCTGGGCTGTCGCGCATTGTTCCACAAGAGTAGAGGCAGGGATGAAAATCCCTGAGTTCTTGGCTGAACGACCAGGCATCGCTGCAACTTGCCGCAGGGCTGGCGTGATGACATTTAGTCTGTCTCGGTGTAGGCAGCTGGACCGTCTGCCTATTTAGAATGGCGCTCCAGCATGGCTCGATCGCCGCTGAAATGATATCTTTGCGCTTGGATCTCTGCACGCCCTCACTTTGCCGCGACAGAGCAGGCGCCTTGGTCGGCAGTAAATGAGGCCGGCCATTTTGCGCCGGATGTTTCCGAGCTTCAGAACCCTCGAATTAAGCGGTGGCGAGTGCATCAAATTCCTGCAGACCGATTGAAGTCGCCTGGACCATGTTAGGCAGCCTGCGAAATCGCCGCCTTCTTACAGAGACGAGCGACCCATCGGCAAAAGGAACGCGCGATCTCGGGATGCTCGCTGCGATCCACCGCATAGGCGCGATATTGCATACCACTCGGCGCGCGCGATCCTGGTATTATTTGCAGCACGCCCCCACGCACCAGATCGCTGACAACAATTTCCGGTGCGACAAGGAGGCATTTTCCTGTCATGACGGCCGGCAGAGCAAGATAGTTGTGATCATAGCGCGCACCTGGCTTTATGTCGTTTGAGGACAGGTTCATGGCCCTCAGCCATGTCGGCAGGATGTCGGGGCGAGAAGTGATGTTCAGTACCGGGGTTGAGCGGACAATTGAGAGCTCTCTGCCTGCGACCAGATTCGGCGGGCCAACGCATACCAGCTCCTCATTGTAGACCTCCCAACTGTCAGCGGGCTCGATCACGGAAAGGTCGCGTGTAATTAAGATATCGAAGTCGTCCGACGATGTCGGCGGCGATAGCGAGCTGACGACATCCACAATGACACCGCCCATTTCCGAAGAGAATGCCTGCAGATTCGGAATCAGAATAGAGAAAGCAAAGGTCGATAGTGACGTGCGGACGACAAGCCGATTGCTGCCCGCGGCCGCACGTCGGCGCATTCTTTTAGCGGTGAAGCCGACCGTCTCGAGCGGTTCGGAGACTGCGTTGGCGAATAGCCTTCCAAACTCGGTCAAATCACTGCGCCGGCCGCGCCGCTCGATGAGGTCTGCGCCCAGATACTCCCGCAGGACGGATAAATAGCGGCTAACCGAACTCTGCGTTGTTCCCAAGCTGCTGGCGGCCCGCGTGACGCTGCCTTCGCGTGCGACGGTCACAAAGGCGCGGATCGCATTTAAAGGAACGTCATCGTCTTGAGCCGCCATTGTCTGCTCCGGCGCCAGAAATAAACATCCATCACATTATTCGATGTTCTCAGCGGGATTGCCGCGTATCTGACGCCAGCCGCGCACAAAATACGCGTGAGGTCGGTTTGATAGGTGTCCAGCACCGCACAAGATCTCAGTGCGTCAGCGGGACTAGGTCCTTTTGCGGCGTGCCGGCTTCGGCTTGCGACCTTTAGGCAAGGTAGCTGGTGGGGGCGCACCTTTGGACGGCCGGACAAACAGCTCGGAGACCGCAACGCCGAGCGTCTCGGCAAGGCGATCGAGGAGATCGATTGTCGGGTTCGCCTGTTGACGCTCAAGTCCGCTCATATACGAGCGATCAACACCTGCATCGTAGGCCAATTGCTCTTGCGGAATACCGCGCTCGACGCGGATCCGGCGCACATTGTAGGCCACAAGCGCACGAGCTTTCATGCGCGAAGGCAGCCATTTCGATGGCCATTAAACCACTGGCTATAAACGACCTAATAGCATCATCAAACTGGAGGGTTTGATCGTATTATACGATGTGTGTCACTGAATGGTTGTTCCCCGAGGCTACTGGAGCGTGCCGCGCAGGTGCTGGCATGGAGAGGGGCAATGACATTCGGTAAGAATGGTGACTTTGAAGGCAGAACTGGATGGCGTGTTCTCGGTTGTGCGGCAGGCTTACTGGCGTGCAGCGGTGCACATGCGGCGGACCTGCCACTGAAGGCGAAAGGGGTCCAGTACGTAAAGGTCTGTTCGCTGTATGGTGCCGGTTTTTACTACGTCCCCGGAACGGACACCTGCGTCAAACTGGGCGGTTACCTGCGCACCGACCTTGTCGTTAACAGCAATAGTGATTTTGATCCGGCCTATAACGGGGTGGCGGGTGCGCGGACCCGGCTGGGCAACGCTTACACCTCGCGTTCCCGCGGAGATCTGAATATCGATACGCGCACGGCGACCGAATATGGCACCCTCCGTACGTTCTTCGAGACGGGACTAACCTGGACGGATGCGGCCTACAGTGGCGCCGGAACAGGTGCGACCGTTTACTCGTCGATCGGCGGTGTTCAGGCGCCGAACAATGCCAACTCCGGCGCCATCGCTGGCGGCACCGTTGGTGTCTACTCCGCATTCATCCAGTTTGCCGGGTTCACCATCGGAAAAGCGATCTCGCAGTTCTCAGTGCCTTGGACGAACTATCCAGCCAACAATTACGATGATTTGCCAGGTGGTACCGGCTGGGTTACCGGCGTCAACCAGTTCACTTATACGGCCGACCTCGGCCAAGGCATTACGGCGTCCTTCTCGGCTCAGGATCAAGTTGCCCATGCTACGACCAGCGTCTGGAACGTGAGCGCCGCAACGGCGGCCGGCCTTGCGGCAGGTGCGTACGGCGTCAATGACATCGCCGGCACGGCAACTCCCGACTTCATCTCGATGCTGCGCATTGATCAGACATGGGGTTTGTTCCAGGCATCTCTTGCCGCGCATGACAATCATGCTGCTTACTATGGCGGTGATGAAACAACCGGCCATCCGAGCGACAAGTGGGGGTGGGCCACTCAGCTCGCCCTGTCGATCAAGAACATTCCGACTGGGCCGGGTGACACAATCAATCTGTCTGGCGCCTATACCAGGGGCGCTAGCCGCTACGACTTCAATGAGAATATGTCAACCACCTACGCCATGTATGGCGGCACGGGTCTGCCGGGCGTTTACCAGAGCATAGGTCTGGCGGGTTTATCTGATTCTGTGTTTGTAAATGGCAGCACACAGGAGTTGACCACCACCTACGGCTTCCGCGCTGGTTATACCCATAATTGGGATGCGTATTGGAATACGGGCGTCTATGGGGGGTGGGCGGCCGTCCGGTATAGCAGCATCGCGAAAGGCTATATCTGTGGCGCCTTCATCGCAGGCCTTGCGCTTTCGAGCGGCCTTGCTGGCTGTAACCCAGATTTCAACTACGGCGCGCTCGGCCTCATCACGCGTTGGACCCCAGTCAAGAACCTCACCTTCTCGGCCGACATTGCCTACACGATGCTCGACCAAAAATATGCGGGTGGAAGCACAGTGACACTGCCGGCGCAGGCGAGTATTGCCAAGCCGGCTGCTGTTTATGAGCTGAAGGATCAGAGCACCGTGACGCTGCTGCTGCGAGCTCAGCGCAACTGGTGAGGTCGTACGGGGAGGAACACTATGGGATAATGGGTCTTCATTATAGTATAGGCCGGCCGCCCAGCGCTTAGGCCTCCATGGGAGGACTCCGATATGCCTATCGGAGTTCTGCGGGATGCAGCTGCTATTTATCATGCGAGAGGCGGAGACTTCAAATTGTTGCCGTCGACAGCGTCGCAAGGGCAGCCGTTTGCCTCTTTCTCAAACCTGGACTGGTCAGGTGGGTCGAGGCTCTTTCTGAACTCCGGCGGTTGGCCGGGACTATGCTCAGTGCGACTGTGGCCAGAAGAGCTGCACCGTTCTATTAGAAGTCAATTGCCGTTACCCATCCGTTCGGCCGTTTGCCCGAACCGCCTCAAGCCATAGCCAAAGATCACCGACGAGACCGAGCCTATTGCACTCCGCTTCGACATGACGAGATGCAATATCGATGAACGTGTCGGCTCCGTAGGTCGTCTTGAACTTATCGATTTTTTCCAGGTCGAACGTGATCGACCAACGACCCGAATCGTTGTTGATGTCGACGCCTGTGTCATTATGTGACGCTGCAGGAGGGCGCTTGGATCCCATTTCCTGTATCCAGGTTTCATTTCAGAAAGCGCTTTTCGTTATCCTTGACCTGCTCCATGTTCTGGAGACGAAAGATCTCGTCAACATTGACGATGTCTTTGTGCACGTTCTGGACGCCGCCATCGGCAATGATGCGCCTAAACGTCTGCTGCATGGCGGTCGTGGCAGCGCGTATGCCATAATTGCCATAGATGGTCATCTTGATATTGCCGAGCGCCCTGATGCGCGAAGCATCGAGCTCTGGATAGGCGTTTGGCACAATCGCCAGTGGAGCAGGTCCCGTCCATGCATGAGAGAAGCGCTCGATCTCGCAAGGGGTCGTTTTCTTCGAGTGGATGAGAATGATGTCGGCGCCAGCCTCCATATAAGCCATGCTGCGCTTTAAAGCTTCTTCCTGGCCCAACCCTGCGATCAGCGCCTCGGTACGGGCGATCACGAGAAAATCGGGATCTCGCCTGGTCGCGACCGCGGCCCTGATCTTGCCCTCGAACTCGTCGATGCGAAGAAGCTCCTGACGGCCATCAGAAGCAAGGCTCGTCACTTTGGGGAAGGTCTTGTCTTCGATAACGACCGCGCTTGCGCCGGCACGCTCATATTCGCTGACCGCAAAAATGACATTGATCGCGTTGCCATAACCCGTATCGATATCGGCGACAATCGGTAGTGTCGCACGCGCGCCGATCGACCGAAGCATGTCGAGATGCTGTGTCATGGAGATCAGGCTCATGTCCGGCAGGCCATAAAGCGCTGACAACTCAAAGCCCGAGGCCCATAGGCCGTCAAATCCAGCTTCCTGCGCCAGAATCGCCGACAATGGGCTATGCGTGGCCATGATATGGGCAAGGCCAGTCCCGGCCATATGGGTGCGGAGGCGCTTGGCTCGGGACATTATAGTCTCGCTAGGAGAAAGCCGTACAAGCGGCGATGGGCGGTTGAAGGCTGCGACCCCAGAACTCGCGATGCAGCGGGGGCCGGCCGCGAAATCGTGGATTTACCAAGCGGTCAGCCACAGCAAACTCGTCGCGTAAAGACTTGGTGAAACCGCGATTCCGCTTCGATGGGCTTGCCGTTCGCCGTGCGCTTGTCATCCAGTGCAGCGAAGGACGGGCGGAAGTGTTGTCTCGGCGACAGGAAATCCTATCGTCGCGCAAGCGGACCACCTCTATTCGTAACTAAGCGAAATTGCCAATTAGCTTATCGAATCTTTCGATGACATTATCGAATTTGCCGTCCTAATGGTCCTTCTGCGGTCCAGCAGCAGAGGTTCAGCCCCAGAATAAGCAGCGGCATTCGACGGCTGAGCAACGGAGCTAGCGCTTGCCGCTCCGCGTTAGAGACGACGTGGCCGCGGGCGTTTTCACTTCGATCCATTTCGCCGGGATGCCTGCCTGAGCTCGAGGGACTCTCCGCGCGACTTGGTGCGTATCGAACAGTCGCCGGGTTTTCATTTGACCTTGCCCCCAAGTTTTATCCAGTCCTGAGTTCGCCCCGGCTGTTGGATTTGCCCGGTTGGGCGGTGGCAGCGGCGGGAGCTGGCGCGGAGCCCTCGGCATAGCGCAGCGCCAGCTCCCGGCGCGGGTGGCAGGTGAAGGCGAACTCGGACGGCGTCTTCCATCCGAGCTGCGAGTGTGGTCGTGCCTCGTTGTAATCGGCCCGCCAGCATCCGAGCGCGACGCGGGCCTGGGCCAGCGACGTGAATAGCGTCTCGTTCAACAGTTCATCGCGCAGCCGGCCGTTGAAGCTTTCGATAAAGGCATTCTGCATGGGCTTGCCCGGCGCGATGTAGTGCCATGCCACGCGGCTCTGATCGGCCCATGTCAGGATGGCGTTGCTGGTGAGCTCGCTGCCGTTGTCGCTGACCACCATCTTCGGCTTGCCGCGCTCAATCATCAGCCGGTCCAGCTCCCGCGCCACCCGGGTGCCTGAGAGCGAGGTGTCGGCCACCAGCGCCAGGCACTCGCGGGTGCAGTCGTCGACCACGGTGAGGATACGGAAGCGGCGACCATCGGTGAGCTGATCCGATACGAAGTCGAGCGACCAGCGGTCGTTCGGCGCCATCGGCACCGTCATCGGCGCCCGGGTCCCGATCGCCCGCTTGCGACCGCCACGGCGACGCACCGCAAGCTTCTCTTCCCGGTAGAGCCGGAACAGCTTCTTGGTTGATCACATAGCCCTCCCGCTTGAGCAGAACGTGGAGGCGCCGATAGCCAAAGCGGCGGCGCTCCTGGGCGATCGCCCTCATGCGTTGGCGAACGCCGGCATCGTCCGCCCGGGTCGTCTGGTATCTCATGGTCATGCGACAGCAGCCGATGGCTTTACACGCCCGCCGTTCGCTCATCCCGAATGCCTCTCGCAGATGCACGACAGCTTTCCGCTTCCCCGCGGGCGTCACCACTTCTTTCCCACGAGGTCCTTCAGCGCCGCGTTGTCCAGCATGGCGTCGGCCAGCAGCCGCTTCAGCTTCGCGTTCTCGTCCTCCAGCGTCCTCAGCCGCTTGGCCTCCGAGACGTCCATCCCGCCAAACTTGGCCTTCCATTTGTAGATGCTGGCGTCGCTGACGCCGTGCTTGCGGCACAGATCGGCCACCGACACGCCGGCCTCATGCTCCTTCAAGATCCCGATGATCTGCTCTTCCGAAAAGCGGCTGCGCTTCATGCTCTGGTCCTTGTCGTGGGCCAGAACGAACTTCAAACTGGATTAAACGCTCGGGGCAAGGTCACATTGGCTGCTGCAGTCGAACCTCCTGCTGCCAAAGTCCGGAGCGGTACGATCAGGCCGGGCGGGCTCAGGCCTCCGTTGCCTTGAGCCGGCACGGCGCCCCGTTGGCCTGGTCCTATGTTCCAGTCTCGGCTTTTTCCGAAAGCACGGCCTCGGCATCGCACCTTTATATCGTCGCATCGCATTATTCGATGGCTGTCATCGCTGTGTAGCAGTGCGGGTCTTGGAGTGCTCTGGCGTTAACCTGTCGGCGTAGTTGCTGAGTTGGCACGCCGCGCGGGCCCTCCGGCCGATATCAAAGGAGCGGGTAATGGCATTTGGTTTGAGCGGAGAAATCAATGAAAGTATCGCTCCGGCAGCTGGCCTTTGCGGTGCTTCTCTCTTGATTGTAAGTGATCAGTTTCTGACGGCAGTGCAGTCACTGATGTGCGGGAGGTCGGCGCTGCCTCGTGCCTTCGCAGAGTTGAAAGGCAGGGATGGGAGCACAATTTGCGCCCGAGCGACGCTGGAGATCGGAAAGCGACTGAGCCGGCGAGATAATGTCGTTGGCTTTTCGTGCTGAACGACGGTCAGGGGCAGGGTGTGAGCGAACTGGTGACCATCGATCGGCTCTCGGTCAGTTTCGGCGAAACCCGAGCCGTCCGGTCGATCGATCTTCAGATCCGCCGGGGCGAGGCGGTGGGGATCATCGGAGAGAGTGGATCGGGAAAGTCGGTGACCTGGCTCGGTGCTCTCGGACTGCTCCCGCCAAGTGCCGCGATCTCCGGCCGCGTCCTATTCGATGACCAGGAGCTCCTTGAGACCCCGACCGAAAGGCTTTCGCAGATCCGCGGCAAGCGGATCGCGATGATCGTCCAGGATGCTCAAAGCGCACTTAATCCGGTTCTAACCGTGGGCAGCCAGGTCATCGAGGTGTTGCAACTGCATCGGGGAATGGGAGAGCGTGCTGCGCGAGCGGAGGCCAAGCGGCTATTCGACCTCGTGCGCATTCCCGACGCCGAGCGACGGCTCAAATTCTATCCCCATGAACTGTCGGGCGGACAAAATCAGCGTGTTATGATCGCTATGGCACTGGCTGGCCGGCCCGATCTGTTGATCGCTGACGAGCCGACCACCGCGCTCGACGTCACTGTCCAGGCGCAGATTCTGGATCTTTTGCGAGACGTCCAGCGCGAAACCGCAATGGCTCTGGTGTTGATTTCGCACGATCTGGGCGTGATCGCCGAGGTGTGTAGTCGCGCCTACGTCATGTATGCCGGTAGGATCGTCGAATCCGGGCCGGTCAGTGACCTATTTGCAACGCCACGTCATCCCTATACGCGCAGCCTGCTTGAGGCGCTTCCGAGCCTTGATGGTTCCTTGCAGCGGATGAACGCCGTTTCGGTGGGCACGCTAAATGCAGAACTATCGCGACACGGATGTACCTTCGCTCCGCGATGCGCAAATCGCGCCGATCTCTGCGGCCGCTTGGAACCTGAGCTGACAGCGGACCTTCTCGGCAGGCGGGTCGCGTGCGTGCGGGCGGATCACGCCAGCCCCTTGGAGGTCGTTGCGTGAAGGGGGCACTTCTGCTGGCCGAGGGCCTTGCAAAGGCCTACCCCTCGAGAGGCAGCCTGTTCGCGCCGCGTTCGCGGGTCCTTGCGGTCGATGGGGTTTCGATTTCGCTCAACAAGGGCGAGACGCTCGGTCTCGTCGGCGAGTCGGGTTGCGGGAAATCGACGCTTGGGCGCTTACTGCTCGGTCTCGAAAAGCCTGACGAGGGCTGCGTCACATTCGACAACGAAGTCATGCCGCCCAGCCAAGCTGCCGCCTGGCGGCGGCTGCGCGCAAGGATGCAGCTCGTCTACCAGGATCCGTTAGGTGCGTTGGATGCGCGGCTGAGCGTTGCCGAACAGGTGGGAGAGCCGCTCGGCATTCACGGTATCGACAGTCCTGCGGAACGGAAGGCTCGGGTGGGAGCTCTGCTGGCGCTCGTCAGCCTCTCCGAGCAACATGGCGCCCGCCTGCCGCATGAACTTTCCGGTGGCCAGCGACAGCGTGTGGTCCTGGCGCGCGCTCTTGCGACATCGCCGGACCTGCTGGTCTGTGACGAGCCGATCTCGGCACTCGATGTTTCAATTCAGGCGCAGGTGATCAACCTGTTTATGGACATTCAGCAAAAGTTCGACGTCGCGATGATCTTCATCAGCCACGACCTGCGGGCCGTTCGGCAAATCAGTCAGCGCGTCGCGGTGATGTATCTTGGTCGCATCGTCGAGGAGGGAATAGCCGACGACATCCTGCACGCTCCTCTTCATCCCTATACGCGCGCCTTGGTCTCGGCGGTTCCGGACGTGCGCAAGCCAAGAACACGGCGAACCATTCTGGCGGGTGATCCGCCCAATCCCGCTGACCGGCCAGGGGGATGCGAGTTCCATCCGCGCTGCCCCTTTGCTATGTCAGCCTGCCGCAGTCTGAGGCCCTTGCTCCTCGGGAGCGGAAGTCGCGGCCGCAAGGTCGCCTGCCACCTGCTTGCAGCAAACGCAAGCCATCCGCTGGGGGCGCATTGATGGCTTGGTTCGCTCTGGCGCGGTTCGCGCGCGCGATGATCACGATCCTTGTTGTGGTCGGCTTTGCATTCATTGTGCTGCGCCTCTCAGGGGATCCGGCCTTGGAGATTCTCTCCAACGATGCGCCACCGAAAGCGCGCGATGCGTTCCGCAGCGCCTTCGGGCTCGATCAACCTATCTGGCTGCAATTTTTCGGTTATGTGACGCGTGTCGCGGCCGGCAATCTTGGGAATTCGATGCGCGAAGGCCGTGACGCGCTCACAGTCGTGATCGAGCGCATCCCCATTACGCTTGCGCTCTCAGTCCCCGCGTTCCTCATCAATGTGCTGATCGGTATCCCCGCAGGCATCCTGGCCGCTCTGCACCGCAACAGCCTTCTCGATCGCGGCGTGATGCTTGCAGCGGTGGCAGGGTTCACCATTCCCTCCTTCGTGCTCGGTTTGCTGCTCGTTCTCGTGTTTTCCGTCCAGCTCGGGTGGCTGCCCTCGGGTGGCGCACGCAGCTGGCATCACGCGATCCTCCCGGTCCTTACCCTGGGCGCTGGCGGTGCGGCCGTTCTGGCGCGTTATACCCGTAGCGCCATGCTGGAAGTCCTCGGTCAGCCCTATATCCGCACCGCACGCGTCAAGGGCGTGCCGTGGCGCCTGGTCGTCTACCGGCACGCCTTGCCGAATGCGGCTATTCCGATGGTCACGATCATCGGTTTCATGGTTGGACAGCTGATCGCCGGCGCGGTGTTGGTGGAGAGCGTTTTTGCTTGGCCGGGCGTCGGCAGATTGCTGGTGGCCTCCGTTGTAAGCCGCGACCTCCCGGTCGTGCAATGCATGCTCTTCCTCATCGCTGTGACCATGGTCACGTCCAACCTTGTCGTTGACCTCCTCTATGGCCTGCTCGATCCGCGAATTCGACGGGGAGGGCAAGCGTGATGCTGCAGCAGAGCACGTCCGAAGCGCTAACCTCGAAGCCGAGCTCCAAGCGACCACGAATACCCCTGCTTGTTCACATGGCGCTCGCATATCTTGCTGTTTTCGTGGCTACGGCTGCTGTGGCGCAATTCATCATTCCCTACGACCCCGCAGGGATCGATCTGAAAGCCCGCTTGGTACCACCGATCGGATGGGGCGGCTCGCTTGCTCATCCGTTCGGCACCGACGAGCTCGGGCGGGACATGTTGTCCCGCCTGGTGCTGTCGATCCAAATGAGTGTTTCCATCGGGCTTGGTGCGACTAGTCTTGGAGCGATGGTCGGCACCTCGCTCGGATTTATTGCTGCTCATCTTCGTGGCTGGATCGAGCAGACGATCTTGGCGCTGATTGATTTCCAGGCCACGATGCCATTTCTGATCCTGGCGCTGGCGGTGCTTGCCTTCGTCGGAAACTCGCTGGCGGTTTTTGTCTGTTTGCTCGCGCTGCATGGTTGGGAGCGCTATGCGCGGATCGCCAGAAGCCTTGCGATCAGCGCCAATGCGCAAGGCTATGCTGGCGCCGTCCGCCAGCTCGGCGCCCATCCTCTCCATGTCTACTGGCGCCATATCCTGCCCAACGTGGCCGCAACGCTGATCGTGTCAACGACCATCTCGTTTCCAGAAATCATTCTGCTGGAAAGCGGCTTGAGCTTTCTTGGCCTCGGCGTGCAGCCGCCGTCGACATCGCTCGGTGCGATGGTGGGCTACGGTCGCGACTATCTCGCCCGCGCGCCTTGGATCCTGATGATGCCTTCTCTCGTCATCTCATTAATGGCGTTATCCGTCTCGCTGATCGGCGACTGGCTGCGCGACCGCTTCGACGGCACGCTCCGATAGCTATTGCGCTCTTCCCTTCATCAAAAGGACCGGTTCCATGCTTGGCCTGAGTAGAAGATCGTTGCTGAAAGGCATTGTGCTTGGCGCTGTGCTGCCCGAGCGGGCTTTCGGCCAATCCGCACGACCCAGGATCGTCGTCGCCGTGCCGACGCAGCCGGACTACGTGGACCCGGTGATGCTCAACAACACGCCGGCTCTACGGATGCTCTCTAATGCGTTCGACGGCCTGCTGCGCATCGATTTTAACGACAACATGGCGGTCAAGCCTGCCATAGCCGAAAGCTGGCGACGGCTTGACCGCACCACCGTCGAATTCACGCTTCGTCCCGGCGTCAAGTTTCACGATGGGTCGACTGTGACGGCCGGCGATATCGTGTTTTCGCTTGGCCAAGAACGTAGGCTCGGACCTACCGGGGCCGGCAATACGATCGCCTCGCAATACCAGCAGACCATCGCCTCAGTACAGGCGACCGGATCAAGCACCGTCCTTGTCACGACAAAGATCGCGGATCCCGCAATTGACAAGAAGCTCGCGGCATGGAGTGCGCAGATCGTCAGCGAAGCCGCATTCCACAAAGCCGGCAGCTGGGAGAACTGGTTCAAGGGGCCGGTCGGGACCGGACCCTATCGAGTGATCTCAAACCAAAAGGATATAAGTCTGGTCCTCAAGTCTCACGATGAATACTGGGGCGGGTTGCCGCCGTTCGCATCGATCGAGTTCCGGATCGTCCCCGAGGTCGCTTCGCGGGTCAATGGCCTTCTGGCGGGCGACTATGATCTGATATCGGATCTACTACCGGACCAGTTCGAATCTATTGACACGTCCCGGTTCGACGTTGTCGGGGGCGCCATTGCCAATCTACGGGTACTGGCTATCGATACGACGGCTCCCCGGCTATCGGACCGGCGTATTCGGAAGGCGCTCAGCTTTGCGATTGACCGCGACCTCATCATCACGCAGTTGTGGCGCGGACGGATCGATGTGCCTCATGGGGCGCAGTACCCGATGTTCGGTGACGTCTACGATTCCTTGTTCCCAGCGCCAAGCTACGATCCTGAAACGGCGCGCAAATTGCTGCGGGAAGCCGGCTACAATGGCGATCCGATTGTCTATCGGCTGCTCAACAACTGGTATCCAAACCAGGTGCTGACGGCTCAGATTTTGGTGCAGATGTGGAAGGCTGTTGGCCTCAATGTCGTGCTCCATCCGATGGAAAATTTCAGCCAGGTCTATGCCAAGCCCTCGCATGCGATCTGGGATGAATCCTTTCTGCCATCATGGCCCGATCCGACGTCCATGGTTTGGCGTCAGCACGGCCCGGGCGGCAGCCAACATGCGCTTAAGATATGGGATTCGCCGCAATATCAGTCGGTCGGCGCGGCTTTCGCAAAGTCGAGCGATAGCGAGGAGCGCAAGGAACTCGCGCGACGGGCCCTGGAGATCTTTGCGGAGGAAGTACCCTTCATCATCCTGCACAACAACGGTGCCTTCTATGCCAAGCGCCGGGAGCTTGCGTGGGCGCCTTACCCGGCGCTGGCGATGGATTTTGGGCCGTTCAACCCCGCGCTCCAGGTGACCCGATGAAGATTGTTCAGCTGACCGATCCTCACCTCGTCCCGGCAGGAACGCTGCTGAGAGGAATTGACCCCGAAGCCCGTCTGCGCGCGTGCCTCCGTGAAATCGAAGCCAACCATCTCGATGCGGCAGCGCTGGTGGTCAGCGGCGACGTCACGGATTTAGCCGATCGGCCATCATACGAGCTGTTTCGAGATGTCTTGGGCGAGTTCGCCTTACCCCCACTGCATGTCACTGTCGGCAACCATGATCGTCGCAGCGTGTTCGCCGAAGTGTTTCCCGATCATTTAGCTGCTGATGGTTATGCTCATAGCAGATTTCGCTTGCGCGATCATGTCGGCCTACTGCTTGACACCTGGACCGTGGGAACGCACGGCGGAGCATTCGACACAGTGCGCCTCGAATGGATCAGAACACAGCTTGCGGAAGGCCGCGAACCGGTTTTGATGTTCATGCACCACGCTCCGATCAGGGTCGGGTTGAAGCGGCTGGACCGCATCGCGCTGCAGGGTGAGGATGAATTCTGGGACGTGATCGCCCCGTTCAAGTCACGCATACGTCACATGTTCTTTGGCCACATGCACCGAAATGTCGCGGGCTCGTGGCGAGGCATTCCTTTCACGGTGGCCGCCGGCCTCACTCATCAAGTCATGCTGGATTTTCAGACCGACATTGTACGCCATATCGAAGTCGAGCCATACTTCAGCATCATCCTGGTCAACGATCGAGACGTCGTGGTGCACCCACATGCGATCCGCGATGCCAGAATTATCGATATTGTACCAGATACGACAGCTCCGCCTCGCGGGCTTTGACCATCGCGTCACGAAGAGTCTGAGTATATTTTGGGAGGGTAGACGCGACCGGAATGGCCCGTGTGGTTGGGCATTAGGCTGATTGCCTATGCACATTCTGCTGCAAGCATCAGGCCCCGCCTTGATGCGTTCCGGTCTAAAAGATCTCCAGCGCCGTTGCTTTCGGCGGTCTCGTCGGAGTGCGCACCATCGAGCATCGTAAAAGACATCGTAGCGACGAATCTGAACGGATCGCGCGGGCCATCATGAGCCAATGTGTGGACCAAGGTCGATGAGGATAACCAGGCCTCGCGACGATGCATGCCAGGCGCCTTTAGCGGATGATGAGACATCAAGCTGGCTAAGGAATGGGCCCGTATGCTGGTTAGGTCAACCATCAGGATTGGCAGGTGGTTTACTGCCGTCACATCTCCTCTGATGCGTGCTCCCCGGAAACCATGGCCATGACTCTCTCGCTCTGTACTATCCTGGTCTTCGCGCTGCCTTGTGCCTCTTCGATAGCCGTACATGGAACATCGCATGTCTCTGAAGCTCGCGAGCAGGCTCTTTGATGCGCATGCGGACCTCATGAGCGTGTGCTCAAGCGAACTTGGTCGCGAGTTTGCAGGGATTCAGCAAGCATCGGTTGACTTGATGACCCCGCAACGCCGCCCCGGCTCGGCCATGCCGAGAATAGTCGCAGCCCCTCTGGCTACCAATGTTGCCTCAACTCGATCTGCCGTTTGCCGCTTTGATTGCCGCATCGTGTCAATTGTCGGGTCATTGATCGAGGCGCGGTTCAAGCATCCGCGATCTTGAGTCGGGCAGCGAGTGTCATCTTGGCAGGTCGTAGCGGGCCTAAGCACACGTAACACGGGACAGTGGTTGCCATGCTCCAAATTCCTAGGGCGCATAACATCGCTCGCCTCGCGGCGGGCATTCCATCCACCTTTGATTGAGGCGAGATCTTGTATGAGCAGTATGTGCGGATTTGTGGGGCGCGTTGATGGGGCACTGTTGAGACGAATGGGCCGGCTACTCCCACAGGGCGGCCATGACGTTCACTCCTTGCAATATGATCAGGCGCACTTTGCCATGCGCGCAAGCGCACATGACGGTTTGGAGCGTTTCGGCGATAGGCTTGTTGCTTGTAGCGGCCATTTGCTCAATGCTGAAGGGACGCCGATGTCTGTACATGAGGTTGCGGAAGGCTACGGAAGACAGGGCGTTCAGTTTTTCGACGGGTTGGACGGGCATTATTCGATTGCCATCTGGGACGCTTCGCTCCGCGCGCTGGTACTTGCGCGCGACCCTTTCGGGGTGATGCCACTTGTTTTTGCACAAGGGGACAACTGGACAGCTTTTGCCAGCCACTATAAGGCGCTTCTCGCTTTGCCGCAGATCAGTGCTGCTCCGGACGTTTTGGCGATCAATACGTTCTTGTACAATGGTTGGGCCCCGCCGGGTCGCACCTTCTTCAAGGATCTCAGGCAGGTCCTACCTGGCAGTGTCGTGATCGGCGCTAGCGAGCCAAAAATCATCCGAACAAAGCCCCGCGCTTGCGATTATGAGATTCCGCGCGAGCCAGTCACACCTAGTCATGTGCTCGAAGCGGTCCAAAGGTCTGTCAATGCGTATGTCCATGACACAACCGCAAAATATGGCGTGTCGCTGAGTGGCGGCGTCGATTCGGCGCTCATAGCGGCTCTACTGCACAAGCGCGTTCCTCGAACGCAATTATGTAGCTTTACCGTCGGACACGGCGAGTCGGATCCTGATATTATCGGTGCGCGGCAGACATCGTCGATCCTTGGAATTTCTCATCGCGAGGTGATCGTGAGACCGAAGGATCTGATTGAGCTGCTTCCAAAAACCGTCTGGTGCTTGGAAGATCCAGGCGGTTACGACGAGTTCCCGCAGCTTTATGGGTTGGCGCGAGGTGCGGCCGGGAAGGTCGATATGATGTTTTCAGGAAACATGTGCGACACGTTGTTTGCAGGCATGCCGGCGCATCGCAGGTTGTGGCTTGGGCATCATGTGCCAGGCGCCAAGAGGATTTTGCAAGAACTGCGCTCCGCTGAGCTTTCGGGCACGCTCCCAGCTTCTTGGCCAGCCCGTGCGGTCCACTATGCAATCAAAGGCAGGCACCCATTACCCGCGCCGTGCTCAGCCGGTCCGAACCAAAGTCGCTTGGCGACAGAAGAAATGGCCTTCGCCGATGAAGACTCGCCACTTTTCCGGATGTTGGGCGCGGCATTGACATCATGGGACAACAGGATGGCGGCGCAGCAGGTTCTAGCGGCGGAGTTTGGCCTGAGATCTTGCATGCCTTATGCGAGCAAACACCTGATAGATCTTGCGCTCCGAATCCCGGACCGTCAAAAGGTCGGCCCAACCCAAGTGAAGGTGATCCTCCGCAAGGCCGCCGAGCTCATTCTCCCGCGCGCCATCACGAATAGAAAGAAGTATATCCAACAGTTTAGGTACGATTCAGAGATGGCCGATGTGATGGATCATTTGTATTCGCGGCTGTTCGTTCCAAGCAGGCAAGCGCAACCGAGAATCGTCAACCCTGCGCAAGTGGAGCACTTGCTGAGACGCGGAAAGCGGGCCTACAAGCCGCTCGAGATCCGTTGGCTTTGGAATGCGATAACCGCGGAAATCTGGACACAGCAATTTGTCGACCGCCGGAGTGAATTCCTCGGTGACGGGAGCGGAGATATCGGACCAACCTCAATATAGTGCCCAAGCAACCGGATCAGAACTCAGCGTGGAGCGATCCGCCCTTGCCGGACGGGCACGATGTCGCATGGATCAATCATGCGACCGCCATCAGGGCTAACGACAGCGCAATCGCTGCGATCGTTGCAATAGGAATTGCCCGGCCCTGTATAGCAGGAACCCGCACAAAGGTGGAGACGTAGAGGAACGCAAGCGCGGTGAAGGCGAGAGCCAGAATTGTCGCGAACATTTCGGTCCAGATGAGCGGTCGAAGCAGCAACAGCACGGCCAGCAACGGCGTACCATAGGAAACCGGAATTCCGATGAATCTTGCGTCGGCTGTTAAGCCGACGTTCTCGAAATAGCTCAGCCGGATTGCACCCGACATGACAAGCACCAGGCTCGCAACCAGTGAAATCGCAGAGCCATCCCCTACGAGAATGATGACAACCGCCGGGAACCAGACCCCGTGGATAAAATCGCCAAAACCATCGAAGCTTTTTCCAAACTCCGCCATTCCTGGGGAACGCAGATGACGGGTCGTGCGGGCAACATGCCCGTCCCAATGATCCAAGAACCAGGTCCAAAGCATTGCTGCGGCGCCGAGTTCCGGCTTACCATTGAGGGTCAGGAATACACCCATGATGGCAAATAGATATGAGCAAGCGGTGATGGCGTTCGCATAATCAGCCAGATATCCAAGCATCGGTTTGCTCCAGATCTCTCATCCAATGTCTCACTCCCAAATGCTTGCGTTCCCGTAGCAACGCCAGTTCGCCGCAGCCTGCTCTCTACGATTGGAGCAGGTCGACCTCGTCGTGAAGCAACCAACGTCCCGGTTCAGCCTGACCTGATCGCTCGCTCAATTACGCCTGACCTTCGTCCATGCGATCAGGACGCTGACTGCGGTTCGGTCGATGCAGGTGGGACCGGCTAGGCCTTCCAGCCATTGTCTGATCTTGGCCGCGGCGACGGTATTGGCCGGATCGCGAAAATGGTTTCAGCGATCTGCAAATCGGCGGGTGTGTCGATCTCGTACCATTTAAGGCCATTGCATCGCGCTGCCGCAAGCTGCAGTCCACGTCGTTCAATCAGAAAAGCGAGCAGTTCCTCAGTGTAGGCGCGAGTTGCGCCGGAGCCGATGATCTCGTCAAGCGCCGGAACAATCGTGTTCCGCAGGGTCGATGCGGCGAACCGCAACACGTTGAGTGTTTTGAAGAGTCGCGGCCCGCCGGCGAGGCTCGCCGACGTTTGCTTCATCCGGAATGTGGAAATCAGCTCATCGTCCGACAGCTCGACAGCGGAGCCTTCCATCATTTTGGTGAAGGGAGCGACCGCAGCAATGTCAGGGGCCTTCGCCATAATCAAACGGCGTAGAACGTCCACCTCAAAAAAGACGTCGCCTTCGAGCAGATAGCTGTCGCCCGACAGAAGCGAATCCCGCGCGAGCCACAGGGAATAGGCGCTACCTGTATGATCGTACGCCAATGATTCCACGTACTTGATCGCGACCGTGTTAAAGCGATGACCGCACGTGTATTGAATCGCGTCCTTGCGGTAGCCGACCACGAGGGTGACCTCTTCGACGCCGACGGCTTCCAGAGCCCCAAGAGCGTTGTGGAGAATTGGCGTGCCATTGACTTCGACCAAGGGCTTCGGTCGCAGGTCCGTCAGCGGCCTCAGGCGAGAGCCGACGCCGGCAGCAAGAATGACTGCTTTTTTGGGGCCCTCCGCCGTCATTTGATTGTTGCAGCCATTGGCGAGATTAGCGGTTGATGAGTGCGAAAGGCATGCGACGCATTGCCGGAGATTGGAGTGGGGCAGCCACCCATTCGTGATCTAAGCTGCCGGACCTGGCTATGAACGAGCTTGCTGGAGCGTGATGGGATGAACGTATTGCATTTCAGCTCTGGCGAGTTCATCGTAGTCAAACATGTCAAAGACCTCTTCGAGCGTTGCGATATCAGGCTCAATTGTTGTCGCGTTCTCCTCAGAGAAGAGGCGGTCGCACACCTGGCGCATCGCTGCTACCGCGGCCCGCATCGAGTGATTGGCCCAGATGACAGTTGAGATACGGGCGCCGCGATACGCGCTAGTCGGAGTCCGATAGTATTTCGTTGGAACGATCACGACCGGAGACCTGTTTTGCCAAGTGCGTGCGAACGAGAGAACTTCGTCCGCCGAACTGCTTCGCGAATGAATGAGGATGGCATCAGCCCCGGCTTCCGTATATGCGTGAGCGCGTGAGATGGCCTCGTACATTCCGTGTCCCGCGATCAAAGCTTCAATGCGGGCGACGACCACGAGGTCCTTCCCGATCGTGTCCTTGACAGCGCGCAACCGACCACAGAACTCATCGATATCGGCGAGGGGATGACGGTCGCCAACGAACGAGTTGATCTTCGGAAAGCAGCTGTCTTCCAGTGCGACACCGCCAGCGCCCCGCTCTCGAAGCTTGCGAGCGAGCAGTCGCGCATTGTTGAAGTTGCCGAACCCTCCGTCGCCATCGACCAGCACAGGCAGGCGGCTCGAGTCTACAATGCGCTCAACTGCATCGACAAGCTCACTCCATGATGCTTCGTTGGCGTCGCGATAGCCCAAGGAGCAGGCAATGGATAGGCCAGAAGCCCACAAGCCTTTGAAGCCCGCACGCTCGGCGATCGCGGCCGACAGACCGTCATGCGCCTCCATAAGGAAGGAGAGGCTGTCGCAGGAGCAGACTTCTCTGCGCAAGGCATCAGCACGAGAGAGATCAAGTTCTCGATCGCGACTGCCGGCCATGAGACGATCTGAGTTTTCTTGCATACAGACTCCCGGAGGGCCGAACCGGTCAACGTTGATCGCTCCACAAGTGCCATACGTCGATGATCTCGATCAATTGCTGAAGCTGGTAGGTGACACGAAGGCGAGCGCCGGCCTCAACGGGTGTCAACGGAATCGCTGGCGACGCCGAGCATTACCTCCCTGCGGGCGACGGATGGGAGGAGCAAAGGTGTTCCAGACCAAACCGTTCGTGCGAAGCGAAGCACCTGTTTCCGTAGTGCCTGGCTTGAATGTTGCGGACATATTCCCTGGCACGAGCTGCAACAATGCCTCCATCGGGCCAAACTCGGCCTATGGCCGTAGCAATATCGTCTTACAAGAGTGAGCTCCGGCGCTCATCGATCGGTACCAATGTCAAGTTCAATTTCGCGCGTCACCTCGATAATACTGTCTGAATCGCCCCCGTTCTCGAAGCGAGCATACTTCAGAGCTTGCGCGCGGCTGACGAACAAGCCACCAAAGACGCCCCGTTGCTCGCGGGCAACCCAATTACCGACCCGATTCCTGCCAACATAGACGATCCGTGCGGCCGTCTTACGTGAAGGGGACCGGAACGGCGACGCCATCATGTCCTTTCCTCCAACGGCAGTTTAGACGTATCTGAAAGCCAAAGAGGCGGCACACCAACGCGCATCGCGAGTAGGTTGCTGAATTGTCCGCTCACTTGGGTTGCTGCGTGAGAGCGAGGACGCAATTACATCAGAGCTCATTTTGTGGGAGCCGGTTCGGTCCGCGCACCTGATCGCCAAAGGAATACTCCGATGGTGAACGGCGTTCTCCTACCAATTCTAGCAAAATGGCAGAGCCCGCAATGAAGCAGCGGACGGGGAGCGCCGCCCAGGAAGCGAAAGCTGAACGATCGTCGTTGTCTGATGATTTAGCCGGCGCGCTTCTGCCGCCAGCAGCCGCATCGCCGCGCCAAGCGGGGGGCTCGCCTGCTGGGGACTAGCCATTGATGTGCCGGGCGCCAGCAGATCACCCTGCCAGGCGGGTGGCCTTTGCGGGGTTGGGGGCCCAAATGGGCTTGGGCTGCCCCGATCCAGAACGAGCCGAACCTAGCTTATGCGCGCCGCCTTAATCTCGATAGCTTCATAGGACCCTCGGGACGCGATGGCTGTAGCAGGGTTGATAACGCATTCCATTGGCCCGAAAAATCGGAACGTCGAGAGTTGGCTCGGGCACGCGCCCGGACGATAAGATGCGCCGTTGTCGAACCCTCAGGGTACAACAAAGGCTTATCCATGCGCCAGCACGGGTCGACTGGTCAGCCCCTTCTAGCACGAATATGTGCCCGTATGCCCGTAGCTCCCCATGAACCAATCAAGCTCAATCTGCCGAGAAAGATCCCGTCTGTCCGGCGCGCGGCAGCAAGGCCGCCGCTATGCTCGCCCGCGTCCGCCTTATTTCTATATACGAGAGTATCGTCGAGCGAGACAGCGCCGATGCTAATCTTAACGGATTGCCCACAGCTGGCCTCGAATACGCCTATGAAGCCAAGCGGCTGCTCCGGGGTAAGATTGAAGCCGCCATCGGAGTCGTCAAGCGCCCAGCGGCGGCTATTGTGGTTGCACCTGCATGTCAGTTCATGAGCGTCTGGCGTCGCCAACTTTCGACGGCCTTGTCGAGAGCAGCCGCTGTCTTCGAATCTGACCAGCGGTCCCAGAATTCGATCGTGCCGCTGAGCGGTTCGTTGAGCGGCTTGGCAATGCGGATCCGCGTCGGCAACAAAATCGCATCACCCACCACAAGAGCCTCGCCGGTATCCAGAACTGGGAGCAGGTCGCCAAACCCGCCCAAGCTGTCGGGCAGCAGGCGGCGAACCACCGTTTGATCGTCACCATTGGTTAGCCGCATGGCGATCAGATTGTTGCACTGGCTGACGACTGTGCGGTTCACCTCGGCCGGCCGCTGGCTGATCACGACCAGGCCGACGCCATATTTGCGGCCTTCCTTGGCGATACGCTCAAATATCGCGATCGCATTCTCAGCAGCGCCGGAACTCGCATCCTGGGGGATGTAGAGATGCGCCTCGTCGCAAAAGAGGGCCACGGGATGACGGGCGCCTTGTGCGCTCCACTGCTGCACGTGAAAGACCATGCGCCCGACCATCCCGACGATGAGCGGCAGAATGTCCGATGGCACTTCTGAGAAGTCTACGACCTTTACACCGCCATGGCCGTCCTTGGCCGCGCGGCTGCCCAGTAGCAGGGTTACGACTTCCTCCAGCCAGCCATAGCTATCGGCAACGCCTGCGGACGGGAAAAGAAACCCAAGCCGACGATCGGTGCGCTTGCCCTCGAAGCGCTGGATTAAGCGGCTGAGCTTGCCATGAAAGTCACCTTGCTTCTCGCTCCGCGCTCCCGGCACCATTTCGGTATTCAACCGGTTGAGCTCCGCGAGGACATTATCGAGTGCAAATGGGACGGGGCTGTCGATCGTGAAGTTGGCGAGCACATCCTTGTGCCCCTCCGCCGTCAGAAATGCGGTCTTCGCATCGACAATGGCCCGCGACATGAGCATGGCTTGGTTGGGCGCGTTCTGGTCGGTGCGATCAACGAACATAGAAATAAGTGCTTCGTAGCTCATGAGCCAATAAGGGAGATGGAGCACACCGTCCGATAAGCCTTTGCCGGCCTCGATATCAGCTGGTCCGGCGACACGAAGATGCTCGAAGCCGTTGCCGGCCATAGATCGGTACTCGCCGTGCATATCGAACACGATGGCGTTTGCGCTCGTAAGCTCGGCCACTTGTTCAAGAAGACGGGCAGTTGTCCAGGATTTGCCGGAACCGGTGCTACCAACGACAAGCGCGTGGCGCTGAAACAACTTATTGCCGTTCACATAGGCTTCAGCGTTAGGATCAAGCGTGTAGCAACCAAGCGACAGACGCTGGGATCCGGCGGTCACCTCGGAGATGACGCCCATAAATCGGGTGAGCCGTTCCCCCTCGAGTGCAAAGCAGCATGCATCGATTTCTGGAACGGTTTCAAGGGTGCGTCGGAATACGTTGGAGCGGAGCCCGTCTCGATCGATCAGCGTCCCAATCAAAGCAATGCGGACCAGGTTTACTTCCGGGAGCGCCTCCTCCGCGCGCTCCAGGTCAGCCACTTTCGCTTGCTCGAGCGCCGTGCGTGTAATCTTGTGGATGACTCCGATCAGCTTGTGCCCGGCCAGACTGCTTTGCAGTGCCACCAGCCGATTAACTTGGAGCGCACGCAGCGACTCAATGTCGTCGACCCGAACGATCACGGTTGCAGTGTCGACCGATTGAACGCGCCCGAGCGCCTCTTGATCGGTAAAGTCCAGGATGCTCATGGGCGGATTCCTATCATGTGGTCCAGAAAACAATCGAGACGCCACAGGGGCTTATCGACATCGAAGTCGGTCGGGAAGTGGTGCATGTACGCACGTGAGCCGGCGGGGCCGCTTTCGATGGCCAGATAGCGCCGACACCGTCCGCTGCCCAGGAAAGCCTTTGCGCTCGCAGTCAATTCCTTTGTCACGACGACCAATGGCACGGAATCACGGTCGCAGCGTTCAATGAGCTTGGTTTGGACGTGCTCGTCATTGAAGCCGTAGCCGACACAGAAATAGGACCGGGCACTATCCAGCGCTTTATCGCTACAGCCGAGGATCGTGCGGAAGGGCTCGCCATGGGTTAATCGGTATTTGTCAATGCCAGGCGTGATCATGAGTGGCGCATAATTCGCTGGGATCGCCAGTGCGCTTCTCACGCCGACAATCTGGTTGGCTGCATCCTGGAACCAATCGAGCGATCCATGGACCTTCCAAACCGCCACTGTGCGCGATGGCCGCCCGTCGACCGTCACGCGCGTGTTCGAAGCTCGTGCCCGACTTTGCAGGTAGCCATAGTTGAAACCGGTGAACGTGCTGACCTCAGCCGCGTCGGCTGCATATTCTGCCAACCGGTCGTAGTTGGGCGTCACAACGTGAAGAGTGGTATGTGTACTATCGAACAGGTGTCGATAGAGCCGGGTGAGCGGCAGAGCGTGCCGATTGGCCAGTACCAATGCGAGGACAGCCAGATCGGAGGGCAGTAGAAAGTCTCGGGCGAGGCGCGCTACGAACAATGTTTGGCGATCGGTCGGGCGGACTGCTTGGAGTGCGCGTTCAAGGTCGCGGCCAGCTTTCAGCTCGCCAAGAAACGAGGACCATTCACAATTCTCTCCAACCGTCCAGTCGGCTGGACGCGAGGCCTCGGACAAATGCGCCGCCAAGGCACCCATGCCAGGCACACCATGGGCTGCTGAGGCTCCGCTTCCAAGGATGATGACCGGCGTCAAACTCAGCGCGTTCTGCGCAAATTCCTGCGCGATATCTAACTCGCTGTTCGCCGCCATGCCCGCTCGCAATCACACGGATGAGCGCGTGTTGAGCGTAAGAGAATCTTGTTGCGCGCGCAGAGTCTGTTTGGTGTAGCTGAAGGGCTCGGGTTTGGCTCCAGGATGCCACATCGGACAATGCAAAGTGCCTTTCACGAGTTGCTAGCTCGCCTGTTCTTCTTTGAGAGTGCGGACTGACGAGGCGGCGTAGGCGGCCGAAATGAGCTTGTAGCAACAGCACGCCTTTTCTTCGAGCGCTTTGGGGTCATCGATCTGCAAGACGCCGCGCATCTTGCGAATCAGCCCTTGCTCCTCAAAACGGATCAACGTTTCCGTGACCCCTGCGCGGCGTAGTCCAAGCACCGAAGAAAGGTAATCGTGGGTGACTGGCAGCACACGAGCGTCAACAGCTTCGCTGGCAAGGCAAAGCCAGCTGGCGAGGCGCTGCTCGCGATGGTGCCGGACCGCGCATAAGCCTGTCTGGACGCACTGAAATGTCAGCGCTTGGATGTAGTCAAACAAATGGTCTTTGATCTCCGGATGCGCCTTCATGATACGGCGCAAATCCTCGATGCGAATTCTGTGCGCGGTTCCAGGGATGACGACTACGGATTGATGGCTTGAAAGATGTCCTCCCCACAAAAAAGAAGTGCCGACCACGCCCCGGTAGCCTATGACTGCGGTTTCGAGCATGCTGCCCCCGGCAACAACTCTCAGCGAGACGAGGCCGCTCTCTATAAAATAGACGTGCTCGACCGGCCTTCTTGGCTCTTGCAGAACCATGCGTTCTTTCAAGACGACCGGTTCAAGACACTCGCCAATTGCTGCAAGCTGTTGCATACAAAGACGGGCCAGGATGACGTTCTTCACAAAGGGCCGCTTCGCAGAACGCACTGGAAGGGAAAGCTGAGGCTCGGGTCGTGTGCCCGTCGGCTGCTTGAGAGCTCTATCTTGAGAGCACTCAAGCACTTCGAGCACGGCGGGCGCGCGGTCGGTCATGGTCCCTCTCCTGGCAGTAGGCATTTGCTTTCCTGTGCCTGACCGTAACGAGAACGTGATTGCGACTATAGCGACATCTCCATCTTGAATTGATGCGACGAGTAACTCATCGGCGCCCAATTCCCGCGTTGAGGAGCCCGTCTTCGACGAATTTCGACGAATGCGTTTGCGCCGGCGCCGTGCTCAACTGCGCCGAATTCCTGCTTTGAGCCGCTTTTCGCTGGCAATAGATTGGGTCCACAACATTGCCGTATGAGGGCGGCCAGAGCCGTTTCTCAAGAAGCCTGATTGAGGTCCTAAGAAAGAAGGAGAGCGAAACGGTAGATCAACCGCTCAATAGCGGAGTTCGCTCATCCGCATGAGTGCAATCAATCATCTGGGGGAAGCTCGACCGGGACAGCGAATCCGACCTTGACGCGATCCAATATGACCATGCTCTTGAAACCCTTGATATCGCGATTTTGGTAGAAGAAGCGGCGCGTGAAATCCTCGTACTCCTCCATGGATCGGGCGGTTATGTACAGGACGAAGTCGGCATCACCCGTGACATAAAAGCCATTGACGACGTCGGTTGATGATTTGATGGCCTTTTTGAACCTATCGATGATATCGGCGCTTTCCCGCTCTAAGGTCACCAGTGCAAGCACTTGAATAGGTCGCCCCACGGCTCTCGGCGATACAACCGATACATCAGCTTGGATGATGCCTTCCGAGCGGAGTCTTTTTAATCGTCGTTGACAGGCGGTCGGAGAAAGCCCGGCCATCTCGCCGATCACATCTGAAGTCAGACGGTTATTCTTTTGCACGATCTCGAGAATGCGTGCATCTATCCGGTCGTATTGCATGACCATCTCCAGCCTGAGATGAATTTCACCGCGAGATGACCATTCAGCGCAGGAAATCCTCCCGGGTGGAAAATACGAGGAAATCTTCCGAGACAAAGCTCAAAGTTTGACGGGGTTGTCGCATAGCAACTTCCGAAAGGATGAGGGGGGTTGTGTTCGGGAGCAGCGGCGCGACAGTGAGCTGCGCGCCGGTCTATCCGGTGCCTGGCTTTCGTTTTGCGCAAAGATGCGAACCGAAGCGAAGCCGAGGCGAAACCGAGCGCGCCGCGCGATAATTCGGGCTCGCACGGCATCTTGAACTCAGGCAGCTATTAGCTAGCATGCTGGCAAGCGCGCGTGCCTGCTTTGCCTTTCGAACACAGCCTATTTGGTCGACTTCGCTTCCAAGTCGGATCGGAGCGGTAGGAACTCTCCTTTTCGGAGAGGAAACGGAATGAACCATCACGGCGATGCTCTATAGCGCCAACTGCTCCGCTACATCGGTGCAATTGGATCACAGAGCGTTTTCGTGCGCGGGTCGCCTTCCGCGACTGCGCACCTAGAGCATTTTCCGATCACGTTGCGTCGTAACCAGCCGCGACGAGATAATTTTGACATTCCTCGGGTGAGAAGCGTTTGAGAGAGTTGGCGATTGCTTGCCAGAGATCGGGCATGGAGTGCGCTGCGGCGGCCCGCAACAGCGCTTTCAGTTTGGAGAAGGCCATTTCAATGGGGTTGAAGTCTGGACTGCAGGGCGGGAGATAGAGCAGGCTAGCTCCGACCGCCTGGATGGCCTCTCGAACGCCATGGACCTTGTGAGCGGGCAAGTTGTCCATGATAACGGGATCACCCGGCCGCAGCGATGGGGCGAGCAATTGCTCGATGTAGGCCAGGAAAGCCTCGCCATCCATTCCAAAACAAGCGGCGCGATCAGACCGTCGGAGCGCAATCCAGCGGTGAATGTCGTCGTCCTCCGATGTCCGTGTGGGGTAGCTGCGCGACATCGCTCGCCGCGTGGCGAGCGCCCGTAAAGCCGCGCCATTTTGATGTTGGCGCTGGTTTCGTCGATGAAGACGAGGCGTTCGGGGTCAAGATCGATTTGCCCTTCGAACCACTCCTCACGCGCGGCATTTATATCGCCGCGCCGTTGCTCGGCGGCGCGCGCTGTTTTTTTTAAGTGTGATCTTTCTGCGCTGGAAAAAAACGCCAGAGCGACGCGATGCCAGTCGATATTCCATGACGTTTCAACAGTTCTTGCAACTCGGCAGCGTGATATCCGGCTTCGCTGTCACCGCCTCCAGAATCAATTGCGAATGCGCTTCGATGCGCTGCGATTTGCGGTCAGCACCCTGGCGTTTAGGAACGATGTCGCCAACTTCCTTGAGGCGACCGCGCCAGCGGATCGCGCTGGCCGCGCTGACACCAAAGCGCTCAGCAGCCTGTCGACAGGACATGCCACCGTCAATCGCGGCTACCACCCTTTGGCGAAGATCAACCGAAAGCGCCCTGGCCATACATGCTGGCCTCCCTCGCCAGCATGCAGCTTGAATCTAACTCGCGCCGTTTTGGGAAAAACTACCCGATTCATTCCGGTCGGAAAATGCTCTAACCAACTAAATCACATGCAATCTTCGCCGAAAAGAGTGAGAGAACATGTGTTGGGATCAGTCGAGTTGTCGGTTGGCGCAAGTCCGCATCTGGGGGCGCCAAGGTTGGTAAGCCGATCGCTTGAAGAAGCTTCTCTGCAGGTGGTTTCGATTTTGGACGCATTGATGCGCTGCCGGGAACCATATCGGCGGACTCATGGCGGCTATATCGCACCTTCGAGACGCTGCGGGTCGTGCGGCGCCGGCAATCGAGAGCTGCGGGACCGGCCGGTGGCGATACCACAGATGCCGCCGTCATCCAGGTGATATGGCCCGTAGCTCCTGGCTTCCTTCTTGAGTCTCGACACCTCAGCAATGCTTCGCTGGCATGGGACTAAAGCGAGTAAACTAAGATCGTCTTGCCTCCAAATCCGACATTCGGCAGCTCCTTCCGCGACCTCGCCTCCAATCCTGGATAGATAAAGCAGTCTGGCCATTTGGCGCGACCAGTCAGCTTCCGGAAAGCTAGCCCTGCAATCCTGGCGTCGTGGGGATATCTCTCGGGGCTGATCTGCGACTGAATCAAACGCAAACATCGTCAAACGGAGTTTTGAGATGGTTCGAATTCATGATGCGCTCGACACGGCAACGTTGGCTTACGGCAGTACATCAGGCGCTGCCCAGCAAGATGAAACCATAAACCAGCACGCCTTTGACCAGCAACTGGACGAGATATCGCCGGAGCTACATGAACCAACTGGTGCAGGTCCCGCCCATTCTATTGCCTCGGACGAGGTGGCGGGTGTGGTCAACCAGCAACCTGATTTGAAGCTTGTCGTCATTTCGAACCGCGTTGCGCCCTTCGACCCCAGTAAACCCCAGACCGGCGGCCTTGCCGCCGCCCTCGAGCCGGTCGTGCAACGGTCCGGCGCGGTGTGGGTCGGCTCCTCGGAAAACCGCGGCGACGGGACCCAGGTGCCCCTGCCACTGGTCGAGACTGGTGCGGGATTTGTCGCCAGGCTCGATCTGCCGGCCGCTGACCATGCTGGCTATTATCGTGGTTTTTCGAATTCGACGCTGTGGCCGGCATTGCACTCCCTGCCGGACCGGATGTCGGTCTCGGAAGACGATTATGAATGCTATCAAAGGACCAACAGTTATATTGCGGGTGCGGTCAAGGACGTACGGGATCGGGACGCATTCTGGGTGCATGACTATCATTTGCTCCCGCTCGGAGCCCGACTGCATGAACTCGGCATCGACCGGCCGACCGGTTTCTTCCTTCACACGCCGTGGTCCGAGCCCGACATGGTCGAGCGCGTGCCCAATCATCGCGAACTGATGAAATCGACGCTGAAGTATGATCTGCTCGGATTCCAGACGAACCGGGATCTGAACAACTACTCGGCGTATCTCCGAACTCATTTCGGATTGGAAACCAAGGATGGCGTCGTCACCACGGAGCGCGGTCAGACGCGACTGAAAAAGTTCCCAATCGGGATCGATCCTGAGCAGTTCGCAGACTATCTCGCTGCAGATCTCTCTTCTGCAGAGCAAGAAACAGTCTCGTCAATATTGAAAAGCTTCGAGGGATCCAAGTTTGCGATCGGCGTGGACCGGCTTGATTACACCAAGGGTATCGACAAGCGGGTCGAAGGGTTCAATCAGCTTCTAAGGATGGAACCCCACAGCATCTCGCTGTTGCAGATCGCACCGTCCTCACGCGCCGATGTCGAGCAGTATCAGAAATACAAAGAAGACGTGGAGAGCGCGATCAATCGGGTCAATGCCGAGCATGGCTCAGACGGGTGGAGCCCGATCCACTACAAGAACGATTCGTTCAGCCAGGCGGCACTCGCGCGGTTTTACCGCGCCGCCCATGTCGGCGTCGTGACCCCGTTGCGCGACGGCATGAATCTCGTGGCGAAAGAATATGTTGCGGCACAAGACCCGAAGGACCCTGGCGTGCTGGTCCTATCCAAGTTTGCGGGCGCAGCTGAAGACTTCAACGAGAACGAAGCGCTTCTGGTGGATCCGAACCACCCTGAAGAAATCGCAGCCGCTATTTCGAGGGCGATTCACATGCCGCTTGAGGAGCGTGTCACCCGCTGGCGCTCGATGATGGACAAGATTGAATCCTATACTATCCACGACTGGGCGGCGGACTACGTTAGCGAACTGGACAAAAGCCGCGTCACTGTTCCGGCTGATCAGTTCCACCATCTTGGCCTTGGCTGGACCAACGAAGCTCAAGTGCCACTGTACAGGACAGATGCCGAGACTTTGACTGCACTGAGGCATACGCAGGACAGACTCTGGGTCCTGCCGGAACCGGACAGCTTGACCTAGTTCTGGTCGCCTAACAGTCCGGTGCCGAAGAGGGACCGACGGGGCGAACAGCACACGGCGGATTGCTTTTCTGTAGCAGGCGAGAGGCACAATACAGGACTGGCGGCTGGCGCGGTGCTTTCGGCCCGGGCTGGCCCGCATGATGAACGGAACGTCTCAGCGGATCCTTGACAGTCACGAAACGGAGATCGCCATGCGCACTGCCCTCAGCTTGATCGCGATCTGGCTGCTGATCAACGTACTGCTCTATGTCATGCTGACGCGCGTCGATAAGTCTGCCCGATGAAATAGCTCGGAAGATTGTACCTCGCATTTGGAGGTAAGCGTTCCGACGCCGGGCGTCGAGCGGTCCTCTGTTCCGGTACTTGGCCGCAAAAGATCAGACGTGCTGTCTGACACTCGGTCCTGCCGACATCGCCCTGTCTGCTTGGCAACCAATGTCGGCAAGCGGACATCGTGGTGCACCCTAAGCGGCGGAAACTTGCGGCGCTTTGGTCGGCATGCAGCTTGCAGTAAACGCTCGGCGAAATAGCGCGAGCCGAGCCATGTCATGCGTTGCGTACTTTCCGCAGCTTCTGCTTGACGCGCCAGGCCCGCGTGGCCGCTCGACCTCAACCGGAGCAAATCCATGAACACGTCAGTCCTCTCCGCAGCGCTGCTTTCGATTGCCTGCTTCACCTCCGCTGCGCTTTCACAGGAGCGTTCACTTTCAGAGGAGCGAAAGGCTGCGGCGGTCACTGAGGATCCATTCCTCTGGCTCGAGGAGATCGAAGGACAGGGCGCATTGGCATGGGCCCGCGCCGAGAATGAGAAGACACTCGGCGTGCTCCAATCAGATCCTCGCTATCACCGTTTCTACGAACAGGCGCTCTCAATCTTGCAGGCCAAGGATCGAATTCCATACGTCTCCCTGGGACGTCGCGGGTTGGAGAATTTTTGGAAAGATGAGGACCATGTGCGCGGTATCTGGCGGCGCACCACGCTTGAAAGCTATCGTCGCCAGGACCCTCGGTGGGAAACCATCCTTGACGTGGACGCCTTGGCGGTTGCCGAGAACAAGAACTGGATCTTTCAAGGCGCCAGCTGCCTTCCGCCTGACGAGCGCCTCTGCCTGATCAGCCTGTCCGACGGCGGCAAGGATGCCGCATCGATGCGCGAGTTCGACCGCGAGGCAAAGCGCTTCGTTGCGAACGGCTTTTATCTTCCAGAGAGCAAGCACAGCGTTAGCTGGGTCGATCGGGACACGCTCCTTGTTGCAGGCGACTGGGGCGAGGGCTCTTTGACGCAGGCCGGCTACCCCTTTGTTGTTAAGGAGCTCAAACGCGGTCAGCCGCTCAGCGAGGCGCGCGAGGTCTTTCGCGGCGAGCCGAACGATGTTCGGGCGGTGCCCCTGGTGCTTCGAGACAATGAAGGTCATGTTCATGCGACCGGGGTCATCCGAGCGATCGGGTTTTTCGAGCATGAGTACGTGCTCTTCCGCCCCGATGGGCTCGTCAAACTCAATCTGCCGAAGAAAGCTGAGATCGTAGGCCTTGTGAGTCATCGCCTGCTTGTGAAGCTTGACGAGGAGTGGAGGCCATCAGGTGATCTCAACTTCACTGCCGGCTCGCTGATTTCGTATGACTTGACCGAATGGAAAGCGGATCCACTGCGCGCCAAAGCCTCGCTTGTCTTCAATCCTGGGCCTCGTCAGGCCCTGAGCGGGCTAACCTTCACAAAGAACCTGTTGATCTTGACGATCTTGGATAACGTTCAAAGCAAAGCGTTCGTGTACAAGTACAATCAGGGAGGGTGGTCGGCGACACCGATCCCACTGCCGGAACATACCAATGTCGGCGTGACAGCCGCTTCCGACGAGGCGGACCAGGCCATGTTCGCCGTCTCAAGCTATCTCAGGCCAACGTCGCTCTGGTATTTTGATGCCGAAACTCAAAAACTCGAGGAATTGAAGACGACACCGACTGCCTTCGATGCCGCCAAGCATGTCGTAGAGCAGTTCGAAGCGATTTCGCGTGATGGCACGGCAATTCCGTATTCTCTGGTGCGGCCGAAAAACGCGAGGTTTGATGGCGCCATTCCGACCCTTCTTTATGGCTATGGCGGGTTCCAGGCTTCGCTTCTGCCCTCATATCTAGGCCCTGAGGGGCGGCTCTGGCTCGAACAGGGCAATGCCTATGTCGTTGCAAATCTGCGCGGGGGCGGCGAGTTTGGCCCGCAATGGCATCAAGCAGCCCAGCGGGCGGCGAAGCAGACGACGTGGGATGACTTCATCGCCGTTGCGGAGGACCTGATCCGCCGCAAAATCACAAGTCCGCGCCGGCTCGGCGTCATTGGCGGCAGCCAGGGCGGGCTACTCGTTGGCACCGCAATCACCCAACGTCCCGAGCTCTTCAACGCGGCGATCATTCAAGTGCCGCTGTTTGACATGCTTCGATACACCAAATTGGGCGCGGGCGCCTCCTGGATCGGCGAATACGGCGATCCCGGTTTTCCCGAGCAGCGCGCGTGGATCGAAGCCTACTCGCCCTATCAGAAACTGGTGCCGGGCAAGTCATACCCCGCGCCTTTAATTCTGACTTCCACCAAGGACGATCGTGTGCATCCCGCGCACGGCCGCAAGGCTGCAGCGAAGCTCGCCGCCCTGGGCCAGCCTTACTTCTATTACGAGAACATCGATGGGGGGCACAGCGCGGCGGCCAACCTCATCGAAACGGCGCGTCGACTAGCCCTTGAATACACCTACGCATCGAGGCGGCTTTTGTTCTGAATAAACCGGCGGACGGGTCAATCGAACCAGGCTCCAGACCATTCACGATCCCTGGTACCGCGCCCGCTGGCCTGAATCATCGAGCCGAGATGCGGGGCGATACACAGAACCAGCCAATCGACGGACCTGAGTTGCAGAGTTTAACGGGACTGGACGAATTCCCACAACGCTGGAGGTGCTCGAACGCAAGCCCGCAATGTCGAGCAGTCATGCAATATGACTGGTAAGGCGCCTCCTCATGAAGGATCGACCTTTTGCTGAGCCGGATTGGCCATGAGTTGGCGTTCTAAATCTCAAGCCCGGTTTTGGCTTTGCTTGAGAGATCGCGCAGCGATGAACCCTGCACCGAATATGGAATCTAACCGTGCCTCAGGGGCACCGGATCTGAAGGGGTATGTGCCTAGATCGACGGCTGGTCGACCGGCTGGGCAGGGAGCCAGGTCGTTTTGAGTTCGCCGCGACAGGCCAATACCTAGGAGGTCTCGTTCGTGGCCAGTTCCGGCGGTGAACGACGGCGGTCGTCGATGCCTGAGAAAATCGGCCCGCAACAGGGCTCCACAACAGCTGTCCCAGTGAGAGGCAGGAAAGAAAGATGCGCAAGCTACCGATCCTGAAAAGCCTCCATCTTTTTGAGGCAGTCAGCGAGTTTCCAAGCTTCTCAAGGGCGGCCGAGCGGTTAAATATGACGACAGGCGCGGTAAGCTACCAAATGCGCCTGCTTGAGGATTGGTTCGGCAGGAGACTGTTTGTGCGCCATAGTTCGGGCGTGCGGTTGACATCCGACGGCGAACAGCTCAAGCGCAGCTGCGCGAGCGCGTTCACCATGCTCGAGAAGGGATGCTACGAGCTACGAAGGCGCGATGCAGGACGTTCCGTGGTGGTGGGGAGCTCAACCACATTCTTGTCGCACGGCCTGTTGCCCCGTATTGGTGCGTTCCGCCAACTCTGTCAGGACGTTGATCTTAGTTTCGAGACCGATGCCGATCTGGACGCGCTGGCCGTCGGCGCGCTGGATGTGTTGTTCGTTTCCGGCCTGTTGAAGCGACCGCTCCCCGTCTGTGAGATCCACGTAGCGAACGAGATGATTGGCCCTGTCTGTGCGCCTGCTACGCTCGAGTCGATCAAAAGCCCGGAAGATATTCTGTCTATCTCTCAGTTGCACGAGGCAGACAGGCTGGACGCCTGGAGCGAGTGGGCCAACGCAGCTGCAATTTGCTTGCAAGGATCGCGCAAGGTCGTTTTCGATACATTTTCCTTGGCTATGGAGGCGGCCAAAGGTGGGCTGGGAGCCGCAATATCCTCGCAAATTCTGGTCAGAAGCAACCTTGAGAAAGGAGAACTTGTAGCTCCATTTGGCTTTGTGCCGGTCAATCGCTCAATCTACATGTTTGTCAATGGGCACGCGCGAAATAACGCGGCTGTCAAACAGTTTGAGCGATGGGCGCTGTCAGACATACTGAGCCAGGATCATCAGCCATCGCCTTTCGGGGCTCCAACTTGGCAGATCAGGCAAGCCGCTCGATTGAGGCTTCCCGATCGGTCCCTGCTGGCGTCAAGTCGTTCATGACCATCATGGCCTACAAGATGTGGACTGTTCGAGGGTAAGGCGCCGGAAATCCATGGCGCGCAGCCAGAAGATCAAGGATTGCAAACGGTTCGTCGACATAGGCGAGCCCGTTCGCATACTTCGCATTCTCCGGTAAAGGGCCTTCCTTCTCCAAAATCAGAACCGGCGCGGACTGATGATCCTGTCCAAGCCTCTCGATGAGCGCGGCTCGTGGTCTCGCCCAGGAAATCCGACGAACGTCGAGCCTCGCAGCGCGGCTTGGAAACGCGGACAGCAACCCGTCCAATAGCATGCATTGCCAACAATAGAACTGTCGTCCCGGCAAGGCCGGATCCGCAAAAGCGCGTTCTAACAGGAACAGCTGATCCCATGGCATGGTGTGAATCCCTGATCTAGCGATCGGCAGGACATGAAGTTTGAGAATCCCTTGATCGGACCACCGCGAAGGTCGCAACGGCGAAGGCAACCAATGCGCTCGCCGCGCATAGCAGAACGATCGTGCCGAGAGCAAGCCAATCACCTAGCAGCGACAAAGCAATGCCATTTCCCGCAACGCCGCTATAGGTGCAACATTGAAATAACCCGGAGAGGCGACCGGCGCGGTCCGGAGCCACTGAAGACACCATGTGCGCGTGAGCGGCAGCCGCAAATATCTGGCCGAAACCAAGCATTGCGCTGCTGGACGCGATCACCACGGGCAGGCCTGCGTCGAGTGACATCAGCGCAAGGGATGCCGCAAGCAGCACAGCGGCCCCGGCGATGGTTGGCAAAGCGCCCATCAGCTCGTAAATCGGCTTGACGGCCAGCGCGCCCAGCAAGGCAAAAACGCCGTTGGTCATGACGATCGTCAGTAGAACGCTTTTGTCGAGAACCCCGTCAGCTGTGGCACGTGTCGCAGGATAGACATTGATGATGCCGGCGCCGAGGTTGAGCAGAAAGACAGCCAAGAATGCGGGATAGAGGGGTGCCAAGTCCAGGATGGTTCCGGAAGGCCGCGCCTCAAGCACTGCTGGCGTCCTTCTGAACTGCTGCTTGATGCCAAGGAGCACGATCAAGGACAGCATGATCGCCGATGTGTTGAACGCCAAAACGCCAGGCAAGTGCAATTGGTCGGACAACATGGCACCTGCAAGCATTCCGAGCAGATAGGTGAGCCAGTCGATATTGGCGATATTGCGTAGCACCGAGATCATGCCGTCTTCCGATGTAATACGGCGGAAGAAAGAAACTTCTGCAGACAAATAGACGGGCTGGACCAGGCTCAGGACGGCCATTGCGGCATAGCTCAGAAATGAATCGGGTTGGTCGGCGCCGAAGATGGCGAGCAGCGCGCATATGCGAACAGCATTGACGATCATCATGGCTGAGATCGGATCGCCCCTGTCGACCAACGGCGACAGGAAGAGGCTCCCAAGCATGATCGGCGCAAAAGTGACCGCAATGCCGAGACCCGCGGCGCTCACGCCGGATTGCAGAAGGCCGATCAGGATGCCGATACGAAACGCCCAGCCGCCGATCTGAATGATCAAATGCGAGAGATAGATGAACTGCCGTGTGCTCGCCCCGCTCATTGTTGACTTAGCTCATTTTGGATCATCGGATCGCTTGACGCGGAAGAACAGGTGGACGGCACTGGTTTTGTGACGCGACATCGGTGCGATAAGCCCGCGGGGCCCCGACGAACGCTCTCGCAATAGGACGGCTTGGCAAAAGGCATCGTATTTACCTATCTACCTCCCTGTCGGCGTTCGGCCATTCGCGACTATGCCGGCCAAGGCGCTCGCTCTGCCGGTCAACCTGAGTTGCAGCGCTTGCCGCAACAGCAGCCGCTAGACTCCGCTGGAGCTTTGAGGTGCAGCTACCATGTCCTTATCGATCCTGTCTCACACAGCTTGGGCTCGATAGCAGGGGTGCCATGAGCGGCAAGCTCACGTCGCCTTCGCGGAAGATGCAGAAGCTCGGTCCCGCCGCGAAGCCAGGTCAGCTTGCAGGCTTTTCTCGATGTGCTCACGGGTGAGGAGGTAGTCTGGATCTCCCCCGATCTCGACAGCGACCGTCGCGTGGTTCAGTGACATATCTTTCCGGCCCTCGTTGAAGTACTCGATGGCGAGATTGTTATGGGTGAGCGCATGCCGAGGGTTGAGTTCAAGGGCTCGAACATAGTGCGCGATGCTCTCGTGCGCCTCGCCAAGCTCGGAATAGGCAAGGCCGATATTGCTCTGTAGGTCGGGGTTTTTGGAATTGATCTCGGCCGCCGCCAGATAGGACTCCAGAGCAGTTTTAGGTCTGTCCTGCTGCATCAGGATGTTGCCCTTCTCGAAGTGAGCCCGCCATTCGTTTGGCTTGATGACAAGTGTCCTGTCGAGGTCGGCGAGCGCCCCTGTGGTGTCTCCCATTCTGTTGCGGAGTGCGGCCCTGTTCAGATGAGCCTCATAATAGGGTGGGCAAAGTTCAATGGCACGCGCATAGGCCTCCAGAGCCTCAGCTTCCCTTCCAGCCACTTTCGAAAGCAGGTTCCCCAGGTCGTTGTGATACTCTCCATAGTAGGGATCATACGCAATGGCCTCACGCAATTGCTTCTCAGCCCGAGAAAGTTCGTCGATGAGTTCATAGACCTGACTGGTGTTGTAGATCAGAATCGATTGGTGAAGCTTGAAGCGCTCGTCGCCATACGCCTTAAGCATCTTGCCAAGGCCTTCGGCGCAAAGGGCGAGAGCTTCGTCGTACTTCTGCTGTTTGGCCTTGATGTAAGCATAGGCGTTCTCTGCAAACACCTTGATGTAATCGTACTTGTCGTGCCCCCTGAAATCCCGCTCGATGGTCTCCAGGTTCCGTAACGCGTACTCTTCGGCCAGCGTGAGGTTGACCGGCTGCTGATAGCGTCCATACGTCATTGATTGGGCATAGAGAACCGTTGGCGTGTATCGGCTCTTGGGAAAGGTTTTGTAGAATTCGTCCAAATAGGGAACCGACACCCGTCCGCAGCCGAGTGAGTACAGCACAAAGGCCGCGTTGATGAAGGCGGCATTCACGCTAGCATCGCCGGAGCCGTAGGTGCGAAGCGCAGGGTCGGCGAAAAGTTCCCCGAAGTAGCCAAACCAAAGATCATACAGGCCAATGCTCTGGAGGATCTGACTTGGTTCTGCAAGCAGCTCCAGGCGCTTGTACTTGTCCCGTATCGATAGCGCGTGAAGCATGACGAGAGGCGCCTTGCCCGCCTGATAACGCTCCTGGCAGGCGTGGTGCAGCTGTTCGTGCAGGTGATCTGCAGTCGCCGGCTCGAAGGTTGCATAGTTTCGTTGCGCGATCAGATCAGGCGTTGTGCAGTTGGATTCGATGTGCGATTTGAGAAGAATGTGGCGTTCCCCGGTATCGAGGCTGGCCAGATGGAGGTCCACGATTGCGACCGGGTCGAGATAGCCGATGATCGGTAATCCGGCGGCTGCGCATTTGCTTAAAGCCTCTGCAATCAACGGATTGCCGCCACTTGCCTCATAGATCTGCCGGTGCTTCTCCGCGGCGAGATCCGGATCAAAGATTGGCCCCAGCTCCTGCGAGCTATATCTGCCGAAATAAATCTCGCTGGCGTCCGGGAAATAGAGGCGTTGTTCATAGTCGATCAGAACGAACCGAAACAGCGGCGCATCGTCATCCAACCTAACGAGAAGCTTGATCAGGTTCTTGGCCGAGCCGGACAGCGCAGCCGCCCGGTCGATGACGATGATGTGACGCTCGTTGCGCTGTTTGGCACAGTTGATCAGGAATTCGGCTAATCCGACCAGGAGCTTGTTTTGATATTCATGATGATAGAAGCGGGTACGCTCCTCCTTGCTCGAGGTATTGGTGAGATCCTTCGGCACGGTGAAGGCGTCGCTGACCAGGAGAGGGAATAGCCGCTTCAGGGATTGTTGTGCCGCCTCAACCAGTTCTGGCCTATTTTCCTGGGCCCATCCCAGTTCGCCGTCGATGAGGGTTTGCAGCCCGGCAAGATAGCCGCCGGTCCGCCAGTCGCCATCGCTGATCAAGATGTCGGAATGAGAGCTCGCGAGTGCCGATTTGATCGTCGGCACCGGTGCCATGCCCGCTTCTGCCTTCAAGATCGTGATCGGGCTGAGTTCGACGGATGCTGCTATAGCTGAAAGCACGCGCTGCTGAATCAGATCAACCATTTTATTCTCCCGAACTGTCACAAAAGAGGGTGGTCGAAACGACCACCCTCCGATGCCGCTATGCTCTCATCAGGTAGATGCATTCGTCCGCGAACCAACCTAGAGCGTACCCGTGTACGGCGTGGTGGTGCGGATCGTGGTCTTGATTTCAGCGATCTTCTTTTTCATCACATGTTCCTTTCCTTCTCTGGCACGCCAGACCCAAGCGAAATCGCGGCCGGTCATGCAGGACAAGAATAGTAAATTTCCGCAGCAATCCGCAGCGAGATTCCTTGACCGTCGCTGTCAAAAAGATTGAACGCGCGGCTCGCATCGGGTGCCCGGGGCCGGCGCAATGGTTGGGCGCTTCCTTCGCGATGTGTTCAAGTATCGCGATCTCACGCTGAGCAGCCTTGGGCCGGTCGGCGGGATGAACTTCGTCGCAAGGCGTGTCACGAGATGCACTTTGGGCGGCTCACCGCTACACATGAAACTCCTTGTGACTGGCTAATGGTCGTCTTCGCGTTTTCTGGCAAAGGATTTGAACTGGTGCATGGATCCGTTGCAAGGTTGCCCGCCACGAATGACAGCGATTTCGTATCCCAACCTCCCTTCACAGAGGGAACAAGTTCGCTTGCAACGACCCGCTCAGGAAAGCGTTCGGTGAGACAATGGCGCGGTTCAACTATAGCAGGGATTGGACCGTAGATTGGACCGGAGCAGGTTTGAATATGGGGCTCGAACCCGAGCAGCCCTACCAGAAGGCAGAGTTTCAGCGCTAGCCGGATTCCCACTAAGCTTCACGAGCGCTCTGATAACCGATTTGACCTTCCGAAGAAGTGTGACCGATCGCATGGCATGCTCGCGCGATGCAATCAGTTCGCCCTGCCTTTAGCACGTGTCCAGCAGCGTGCCTTTGGCCATCGATCGCCAGGATTTGTACCCACCTCGCAAATGACGAGCGACATCGATGGTTAAGCAGATACCCGCGCTGACCGGTATCCGGTTTGTCGCGGCAGCAGCGGTCGCACTATCTCACGGCGGCAGCCTGTTCTTGCAGGGACCCAGCCTCGGGCTCGATATCAGCGTCGGGACACTCGGCCTGCTCGGGATGCCGATCTTCTTCACGCTGAGTGGTTTTGTCATTCAATATAACTATGGCAGCTCGATTGTGAGCAGCCCGCGGAAAGCGATCCCGGACTTTCTCGTGGCGCGCATCGCGCGAATCTATCCTCTATTCGTTCTTCTCTTTCTCGTCGAATTGCTGACCGGACCGATGGTCTGGCCGTGGCTTCTCGGAACCAAGGCGCCGGCCGAAGGATTCTCAACGCACCTTGTCCCGTTTCAACTCGGGATGGTTCAAACCTGGTTTTTCGCAAATATCGCCGGTGTAGCGCCCGTCTGGCAGTACGAGGAGGTCGGCATCGTCTCCTGGTCGGTGAGCACCGAATGGTTCTTCTATCTGTTTTTTCCGCTCGTTTGCCCTCTACTTGCGCGGATCAGAACTGTGCCCGCCGTAGTTTTGTGCGCCATTGGAGCCCTCACAATCGAGCTTGGCATCGACCTTGCCGTGCTCATGCTGCAGGGCCGCATCAACCTGTTTGCGCTTCATGCCTATGGAACGGAAGCGGCTCTGCCGAACTGGAAGAACACGCTGATCCTCTGGATCGTCTACTTTTCGCCGTTTTGCAGGGTGTGGGAGTTCGTTCTCGGCTGTTGCTTGGCAAGGATCCATGAAGTGTGGTCGGCGCAGGATTTCAGACCGTCTCGCGCTCTGCTCGACATCGCGACGGTTGTTGGCGTCGGCGCGATCGGCTGGGTGTTCTGGTTTACCGCCCACAAGCCGCCATTTGGCGCTTCCATGAGCCTGTTCGATATTGCACGCAACAATATCGCCCTGGCGGCGCCGGTTGCCCTCATCCTTGTCGCGGCGGCTCAGCCCAGCAGCACTGCAGGACTTCTGTTGTCAGCAAGGTGGCTTGTCTTTCTGGGCGAGGCCAGCTTTGCCCTCTATCTTATACACATTATCATCTTCCGGCGTTTTCCGGTGGTGCGTTGGGAAACGGCGAGCCAACTGCTTGGCCATCTCGGTGCGCTCGCTCTTGCTTTCGCCCTGGCGACGTGCGCCGCGATCGTGTTGCATTTCGGCTTTGAGGTACCGGCCCGCGGGCGAATTCGTGGTGCCTATCAGGTGGCCTCGGCGGAACAGTGCAGGCTCCTGATGCGATTGGGAACCGTCGGCTTTGCCGCACTTGTTGGTGCGGCGGCCGCGTATGCACTGCGGGACGCGACCGGGAATGCCATCACGCAATCGGGTATTTCTATTGTTTCCGGCACGTATGGAGGCAATTGCCGCTGGATGTCAGCGCGCGGCAACGCCACGGATGCGCTTGCAGAAGCGTGTAACGGCAAGAACGAGTGTACGTTTCGTACAGAGGCGGCACGGATTGCCGATCCTGCGCCGGGTTGCGCAAAGGAGTTTGCCGTCGCCTGGTTCTGCAAGGGAGATCGCAACATTCGCTCCAGCTCGGCTCCGGATGCGCATGCTACGTCCTCGGCTCTGCAACTTTCCTGTGACAAGGTGGCGCGCGATGATTGAGCCGCAGGCTGAAGGCCCATCCGGATCCCGCTCCCCTGAAGCGAGGTTCTCCGACGTCAGTGTCTTGCTGTCGGCGCCGCACAAAAGAGGTGTGTATGCGTGTCAGCACTTTGGTCATCGGGCGAAAAAGCTGAGGGCGTGACTTCCGCAGCGGACGAGCGTCTTTTTGCCGCCCACCTTGATGGCTGCGAGACTCTTCGCTAGATCACGAAGGTTCACTGATGGAGATGCCGCCGTGGCAATGGGTATTGTGAAGTGGTTCAATTCCAGCAAAGGTTATGGCTTTATTCGGCCGGAGGACGGAAGTGCCGATGTCTTCGTGCACATCAGTGCCGTGGAAAAGGCCGGTTACACCACCCTCGAAGAGGGGGCTCGGGTCAGTTACGAGCTCAAGGCCGGGCGCTCGGGCAAGACGTCAGCTGAGGATCTTCGGGTAGGCTGATTGACGTGCGCCTCCGGGCTGCCTTCTGCAACCTGTGATCTTGCACCTGTCCGGCGTTGCCTTCTGTCTGGTGCGCCGGGCGGTCCTTTACGACCGTCGCTTCCAACTGAGGCTTTGCCGCAAGCCCCGGGGCGCTCTTCAGTCGAGGCATTGCTCGCCGATGCCGCAGCAAGCTCCGGATTTTGCCTGCCTTGGTGCAGTGTGGACCTGACACGATGACCTCGGTGCCATGAAGTGTCCAAACCGTACGCTCCCGCCCAGCGGGCCAGGGGGTGTACGCCGCGCACGTCTCACAGCAACTTACTGCACCGGCCGCCGCTCACGGCTCAAAGTTTGTGCTGTCGCTTCTGAAGGAGCTTACCGAGGGGAATTCGTCCGTTGTGGACAATACGAGCCTGCGGCGCTGACATCCGTGCCCGCGCGAGGACGGCTCGCGCATGAGCCGGCGAGCGATTTTAGGACGCCGGCGCGGCGGGTTAGCCAATATAGTTGAGGTTAACGGCGCCACGTTGTTGACGATGCGCCCTAACAATTGATCCATTGCGGGGGAACTGCACCACACAGCCCATCGGAGACACGGCAAGTGTCCTTCCAGCTGACCGTCCTGAAAGTGCTGGCCGGTCAGCCCACCGGGCGGGCCTCTGTTGCCGAAGTCCGACGCGCCGTGGAGATCCTGATGAACAGCGGCCGCGACTGGACCGATCGCATGAAGCGGTTGGCCGAACACGCGCCGGATCTGAATATCTTTTCGGCGAAGTTTGTCTTTCGCGATGCTCTCGGCTGGGAAATTACACAAGAGGGGCGGCAATTCCTGTCTACGCTCGAAAGGGCCGTCGCCGATCAAAGAGAGCTGCTTCGATCGACCATCGATCCCTCATCCAGCGAAGTCGCTGCGCAAGCGGTCACGGATGCAACAAATTCACTTATTCCTCCCCGCAGTCGCCATCAGAGCTCGCGGCGACACCGCAGGAAAGGTCGATCCAGTCGGCGGACAGCATGAAGCAGGGTTGCCTTAACTGTTCCCCTCACCGGGGGCGAGGCGCGCGGCACTTAACTTGGCAAAAATGCCATCGTCCTCGCACAGCATCGATCAAATCTACATTTCCTCTTGATGGGCCCGGAATGACTGTCTTTTCCGGTCGGAGAAAGCCCTGCGCGTGAGCCGTTTCTAATGTCATGACAGATTTGGCCCCTGTCACAGTGCTGGGCCTGGAGGCATCAGAAGAGAGGAGCGGAGCATTGAGGGGCGGTCTCCTCGCCGCTTTCTGAGCGGTCCACGGTGGTCGTTCCGCCGAACAGGACCTGCTCGTGCAAAGTCGTCTGGCGGAAAGGACAAGGGAGCCGTCCCGCTTGTTGCTGAATGAGGCGAGCGCTTGCTGCCAACTGCCTGGGACCGCGGGAAAAGATCTTGCAGTGTAATCTCGGTCATATGCACTCCCACTCTCAACTGGCATTATCAGCGAGGCAATTTCTGGGAGGATGTCATGGACGACGAGTTTTGTAGAGAGAGGGCGCGGACCGTGCGGGAACTTGCCGAGCAAGCTGACCCCTTCATCAAGGTGCGCTTGTTGCAGCTGGCCGCCAATTACGAACGGCGCGTTGGTCAGCCAGAGAAATCAGCTCGAGATCGCGCTGATTCGGCCGGCACGGAGGTCACCCATTCGCCCGTCCTAAAATTGAGAGATGGCGCTTACGAGTCACCGGGCCGCGATCATTTTCCGTGACGCGCTATGCTGATCCTCGCAGCTGACCGCCAATCTCAAGGCGCCAGCGGGACAGGTCCAGCGGCACGTCGAGGAGCGGAGAGCCCGGCCTGATTGGTGCTGGTATGCCACCGCATCGACCTGAACGCTCCGGCCTCACAACGTAGGTCCCCGACGCCGGCCTTCCGCCGCAGAATAATCGGCCCGTACTCAGCGCATAGCGGGCTGCAATGACTCGCCATACACCGCAGCACCTTCAAACAATAACTCCATGCTGATCAATCGGGGTCCTCACTCATGCGCTCGACGCTGCACAGCGCGAGGACGACATATTAAGAGGCCGGTAAGAAGATTTTCGGCTCCAGGACGAATGCTCGACCCTCGCTTGTAACAAATTCCAATTCGCATTCGGTCCGTAGTGGCGCACTCGGAGGTTCTGCTTGCATGGCCGCAAAGCAGCGCGATGGCGTACTCTTGCCCGAGCCATTGAACCCTAAACAAGGTTGAAGCGTTTGAAAGCTAAGCTGGGCGATTTCGAGCTCCGCTCTGCAAGAATGCCGGCGTTGTGGAGCTTTGAAATATTATCGATGAACATGCGTTTGAACGCCCGAATCTCGAAATTGGTATAAGGGAGGAATCACGAAGGTCGGTCTATGCTGCCATCCTTTCTTGGCAAACCTTAGATTGCAATAAGGCGTAGGTGGCTACTTTCGTCCAACATCGCGTGTGAGCGCCTGCTGTCGCACACGCATTTGCAACGGCGCTCTCGCTCGCCGCAGCTACAAGCAGGCTGACCAAGAGACTAATCTGGAGGCTATTTTCGGTAGTGTCTCAGTTTGAAAATTTTTCCGATTAGGTGCTTTCCCACCAGTCCGCCGCGTCCCTTTTTTGATTCCCATGCAGCAACTCTTCACCTGCAAATTTATTGACACGATCTTCTATTCTCCTAACGCCAATGGCGGCTTTGGCTATATCCCTGTCATAGTCGAACCAAAGGAAGATCAAAATGGCAGCAGCGATGGCGATCATCGTAAGTGCTTGGCTTAGTGAGAAGTAGTTTGCGAATAGGCACCGCTAACAAGTGTGACGATTGGAGTCACCATTACGTAGAGCTGCTGCTGACTGTTGATGCGGCCTGCAATCTCGGCATTCAACTTGGCGTATTCAGAGGACAGAAGGAGCTTCATTTTTTCCAGCTCATCCTTCGCTGGGTCTGCGGCTTCACTCATTTGAAATCACCTTAAAAATGAGATATGCGCCAAGTAGTCTACAGGTTGTGAGGACTATGCCAAGAGGCTCTAAAGCGGAGAAGCGCCCAGCCGAATCGATTCAGAACGCGATGCTGATTGGCCGCATCGCGACCGGAGAGGCTGTGGAAAACTTCAAAGGTATTCGCGCAAGCGAAAAAGGTAGAGCAGCTTGTGGTCCCGAAAATCAGCCGGGGGCAAGCTTCTCGCAAAAAACAGCGAGCCCCGACGGCGTTGGGTCGCCGACCTGTATATCGTCGTGGTATGCTAACGCTATGCGAACGGCTGAAGTCATTTTGCGGTTAAAGTCCGTAGAATCGGAATTGCGAGCCTTTGGCGTTGACGGTCTCTATCTGTTCGGTTCGTAGCCAGAGATGAAGCCGGCCACCAATGGACGGGCGATCGTCGCCTCGCTCGAGGGCGGCTACAGGTTCAACAACAGGTCGCGCTGCTGATCGAAGCGCTGCCGTTCGTCGCGGCTGAAAATGACTTCGCCCTCAAGGGCGGCACAGCGATCAATCTATTTGTCCGCGATATGCCGCGATTATCTGTCGATATTGATCTGACGTATTAGTTCAATCGAATTGGGTGACAACCTGCAGACGAAAGAAAGCATAATCCGCACTTGGACGACCAGGACACAATTGACCTCGCCTGTTCGACGCGAGCGCCGCATCTACTCGCCAGCGCAATCATCTGAAACGATGCAGCGTGACGCAGCGCCGGCCGGACTTGACGTTTTGGGCGACACATGAGGACTTCGTTGGCTTGCCGCGGGCCTACAAGGCCGTGGACACCACTACACGGTCTGAGTAAACCCCTTGATGCAAAGTCGTCTGCCTAGAGGCCGCACAACTATCTTTAAGGAACGGATAGTCCCGGAACGGTGCTGTGGCACAACCAAGCTAGAGGTTTTATGCTTTATCGCGCAACTCCATCGACTGGCCACGGCTCACACGCGGCCGGAGCAGACAAGCGAGATCTAAGCTTTGACTTTGCCAAAGGCATACTCATCATCTTGGTGATCATTGGACATTTGCTGCAGTACGTCATCTACCGAGGCAATGGCTATTGGGATTCGGCGTTTTTCAAGTCGATCTACATGTTTCATATGCCTCTCTTCATGGCGATAAGCGGATATCTGTCTTCGAGAGCCCTCCTTGGAAAATCATTCGCTCGTAGCGTCAAAGAGCGCGCAACCCAATTGTTGCTGCCAACGCTGTTTTGGTGGGCCATTTTGGAGGCGGTTAAAGTTGTGGTTTTGCCCTCGGGCAGTATAGTTGGCGGAGATTTTTTGAACGATTTAATCGGTTCTTACTGGTTTATATGGGCAACATTTGCTTCTTTCCTTGTCGTAAAGGGTCTTCTGACGATCTTCCGTCGCCTATCGATGTGGATTGTAGGCATGTCTGCATTTGCTGTCGCAGTCATGCCCGTCACCTTTTCCATAGCGCCCTTGCTTAGATACACTTACCCATTCTTCTGCCTCGGATTCTTGCTCTCCCAGTCGACCGAACGTCAGACACGCCTTCTTCCACGCAACAAAATCCTCCTGATGTTCGCTCCCGCCGCAATTGCTTGCGCGTGCTTTCTTGCTTGGAGCAAAGAGACTTACGTCTACAACAATCTCGCCCTGATTCACGACACTGCCTCGGCTGAGCAAGTGTTGCTGATGTTCGCTGGCTCTGCAGCGGCCTCTTGGATCGCGTTTGAAATAATCGCTCAGCTCTGGAAACTCAGTTCCTCAAATCGAATAGCTCGTTTTATCGCGGTAGAGCTTGGCCAGAGCACGCTGCTTCTTTATCTGCTCCAGGGCACCGTTTTTCGCCTCATGGACTTCGTTCAGTTCGGAGAATTATGGGATATCTCGACCAGAATCTCCGTCGCCAGCATGCTTGGGGTGTCAATCGTTGTCATCGCAATGACCGTTCGCTTCATTGTGCGCGACTTCGGATGGTTGTCTCGGATTGTAGTCGGAACCTCGCCGCGCTCGGAAGCACTCAAAGCCCATTCGGCGACCAACTGATCAACTCCTCTCGGCTGTGACAAAAGCGTCAATCTGCGCGACGCCCTAGTCTGACTGAGTGTGCGCCGGGAGACCGGCAAGAAATAGATGGTGAGACTCCATTACGATGAAGGGGTAGCGTCCCACATCGGCCCCGAGCCGTGCGGCAGCGTCCGTGAGGGCGCTGGTGAAGCGTCGGCACCAGAATCCGTGGCTAGGTCTTCAAGCTCCCGCCGATTCCTCCGGGAGGAGCGGTTCCATTGCTGATGCGTCCATTTTTGCCGCTTTCTTTGCCGTCGAAATATATAACAATATCAATAGCTATATAAAGGTTTTAGCTGCTGGTTTTGCCGGTTTATTTGCCGCTTTGGCGGGGCAAAAAATCAGCTTGGGGCACTCGTGTTTTAGGGCCAATGGCCCTGAATTTGCTAGGTCCATTGGACCTAGGATGATTTTATGACCCTCGTCAGAACACCGGAGGCTTTGAAGGCTGCAAGGGGTGCGCTTAGACTAAGTGCAGACGCCTTGGCCAAAATCGTGCGGGTTGAAGATGGCCGCACCGTGCGCAGATGGGAAGCCGGCGAACGCGAAATCCCCGGGGCCCGTCATCGTTATCCTGGAAACGGCCCTGGGTTATCTCGACAGCATCAAGCTGATTGATCGGCAGTTGGAAATGTTGCGCTCGGGAAAAAGGCGCAGCGGTCAAACAACGCCTGCCGGCAGAATTGACGAGACCGCCGCCGACATCGAACGTCTCACGGCAGCCCGAAAGAGCCTCGAAGAGGCGCTGGAGATACTCACCCGGGTGCCTGTCAACGACGGGTCGGATCGCGTGCATTGGTACAGCCTGCAACGAGCGACCCCGCTGTTCGACCCAGCACAGAAAGATGAATGGTCGGTCCCCGGCGAAGTGAGGCCCGAAGCGGCGCTGGCTTATTTTACCAAGCACGAGGGCTTCGAGGAGGGCTAGAAATCGCCGCCGCCGAGGGCCCTCTTACGGAGTTTGTTCTCGAAAAACGCGAAGTGCTGCGCCGCCAGGTCGGCGCATCGCAGCGCCTGAGTGCCGGCCGAGTGATCGAGACCTATGCCGTGCAGCGACTTCTCAAGCATCGTCCATGAAAGCCTGATGGATGGCGAGTTTGGCCGCCGGCATTTGGGGTGCCGCTGCGACAAGGCCGGTCTGTCCGGCGCGGACCCGTCGTCCATCCGTAACCCGCTTTCCTTCTTGAGCCTTGCGAGTCGCTTTCCCGTGCTTCCCGCTGTCTCCGAAAGCAAAAACGGTGGATTGCCGAGCAGCAGATGCGGGGAACTTGACCCCTAAAACCGCAATGTTCTCTCATGAATCATAGAGAGCTGCTGCGTTCCTCCTGCGCCCGCCGAGGAGGCCGGCAGGCTTTGACTTGGTGATTGAGATTTCGGAAGGACAGCATCTGCCGCCTCGAACCTTCGACAGGAAACATGTACGAGATCATCTGTCCCATGTGACAAGGCGTTCAAGATCGACGAGTCCGGTTACGCGGAAAATACTGAAGCAAGTCGGTGACGGCGATTTTGAAAGACAGCTGCCCGAGCGGCTGGAATTGGCCGAGCGCGAAAAGCAGAACGCTGTGGAATTGGCTAAAGCCAACGTCAGCCACGATCTGCAAAAGACTACGGCCGCCAAGGATGCCGAAATCCAGGATCTGAAATCCAGGCTTGAGGCCAGCGCGGTTATTCAGAAGCTTGCTGTCTCCGAAGCGCTCGGTGCCGTAGAGAAAGAGCGCGACAGGCTCGCGAAAGCTCTGGCCGAGCGCGAGAGGCGCGGGCTTAAGCCGCAAAGCATGCAAAGGCTGTGTGCGGTACTTACGTTAATAGAAGGCCTCTTTGCAATGGGGCCTTCCTTTACATGAAGTCTCTGCCGTCGGGCTCGGCAGAGACTTCCTGCACGTTATCCTCAATCAATCCGTTGCGTCGGCACCTATGTTCATCGCCAGTCCAGGCGTTCCGCATCCTCGTCGTGCGCCTTCGCCTGGTGGTCATAGTTCTTGGCAAGGTTTTCCAAGATTCCCGAGGTGCGCGGCCAGTCAAAGGCCGTAGCCTCGGACCAGTCCCGGTATTGCTTCGCCAACTGGCGTTCCTGATCACCGTCGTCACCGTACGCTCGTGAGGTCACGCCACGGCGGTTGGATTTCCCGATCATCACCCCCGTTTCCAGATCGCGGCTGCGGATCGCCTCGATCACCTCGCGGACTGGCGCGGCGGGCCAGATGCCGTCTGCGTCAATCTTGGAGGCTGAGAGCAGCTCGCCGATCTTCTGATCCACGACCAGACCGCGGCCCTTGGCGTGGGCGAGCTTGCGCGCCTCCTTAATCCACGCCTCGAGCTTGGCGCCATCGATCGATCCATCGGCGGCCGTGCCGGGATCACATCCCACAGCCGCAGCAGCCGATAAGCCTGGTTCGCAATAGTGCGGGCCTGCTCCTCGTTCTCGACGGATCGACCACGCCGCTATCCTGGCTGGGCCGAAAGATCGCCGTGATCAATTGGACGAAGAGATCAGGGTTGATCGCGAGTTCTGACATGATCGCCTTCGTCTTGCGCGGCGAGTGCTCGAACATCGGCAAGTATTGCCATTCGAGTTGCGCGAGCGTCTTGGTGGACACGTCATCTGCCTCGTCCAGCCGCTTGAAAATCTCCTGGGCGTAGTGCTGGAACATCGTCCTGTCGTTCATGTCCAGCTCGCCCTCGACCGGCTGCCGTACGGCCTCAAACAACGCTCTCGTAAGCAGATCGGAGGCGAACTTCCGTCCGTCATGCAGGTGATAGCCGATGAAGTGCAGGGCCGCCCGCGCCCGGCCGGCTGCGATCAGCTTCTCGACCGCGTAGGTGGGATCGGCGTCGTCCTCTTTGCTCCACCGGATAACGGCGGCGGCGCATATTAATCGCCTACCGTGGGATGCAGCCAAAGCAAAGCCCGGCCTCCAGCGTGAGGGCGGCTGCCGGCGAGATGACGATCGCCGCAAGTAGACGCGACCTGTGCAGCACCATCGCATGCACGGGGTCCGATAGCGACGGGCCTGGCTCCGCCGAGCATGATCGCTGAGGACGTGGGAAGCATCTCGGCGCGAAAGCGTTGGGATTGCTCGGCTATGTCCTCCGTAACAAACCTTCACCACCGAACATTCGAGGGCCTCGTGATCGCAAGAGTTCGAGATGTTAGAGGAGTTAGGTGGGTTGATGCGGCTGAAGTCGGATGACCGTTCGCTGGACCAGGGTGGGGGGCGAAAGTCTACGAGCGTTTCCCGTCGACCGGTCTTGCTGGTTCGCACGCAAAATGTTCGGAAATAAAAACAAAAAGCGCACTTGGGCTAAGTCGTAGGAATCTGCTCGTGCCGTTCGCCGGCGGGTCGAAGGCTTTGATCGAAAGCGCCCGTCGTAGAGAACATTGACGTCGCGAGTAGTTCGGTCGCTATCAGCGGCTTTCGACCCTGGCTGTGTGAAAACGCGGTGCCGCTGTTATGATTCTCTCGTGATTCTCGGGAGAACTTGATGGGTCGCTTCGTTGAGGAGGCGGATCGCGGGCAGTGGACGCTGCTGCCGGAATGCCTTGATGATTTCATTGACGAGAGCAACCCTGTTCGCGTGATCGATGTGTTTGTCGGCGCGCTCGATTTGGTCGAGATGGGCTTTGAGGGGGTAGAGCCGGCGGCCACCGGTCGGCCGTCGTACCATCCCTCGGTTCTCCTGAAGCTCTACATTTACGGCTATCTGAACCGGGTGCAGTCGAGCCGGCGGCTCGAACGCGAGGCCGGACGCAATGTCGAGGTCATGTGGCTGCTGGGTCGGCTCGCACCTGATCACAAGACGATCGCGGACTTCCGCAAAGACAATGGCCTGGCGCTGCGCAAGGTATGCGCGCGCTTCGTCGAGCTCTGCCGTGAGATGGGGCTTCTTGCGAAGTCGAGCGTCGCCATCGATGGCAGCAAGTTCAAAGCGGTGAACAACCGGGACAGGAACTTCACCCGGGCGAAGGTGGAGCGGCGACGCGCTCAACTCGAGGAGAGCGTCGCGCGCTATCTGAGCCAGCTCGACACCGCCGACCGGCAGGAGCCGACGGAGGCGCTGGCTGCGAAGGTAACAAGGCTCACCGAGAAGCTAACGAAGCTGAAGGAGGAAATGGGCAAGCTTGCTGTCTACGAGAAGCAGATGCTTGCGTCACCCGATCAGCAAATCTCCCTGACCGATTCCGACAGCCGTTCGATGGCAACCAGCGGGCGCGGGTCCGGCGTCGTCGGCTACAATGTGCAGGTCGCGGTCGATACCGACCATCACCTGATCATCGCGCATGAGGTGACGAACACCGGCTCGGACCGGGCGCAACTCGCCAACATGGCGTCTCGTGCAAAGGATGTCCTCGGCGTCGAAAAACTCGAAGCCGTTGCTGATCGGGGCTATTATAGCGGCGAAGAAATCCTTGCCTGCGACAAAGCTGGAATTGCGGTGACGCTTCCCAAGCCGATGACATCAGGTCTTGAGGCACGGGGTCGCTTTGGCAAACAGGACTTTGTCTATCTCAGCGACGAGGATGCCTATCGCTGCCCGGCTGGCGAAAAGCTGATCTACCACTACACCAACGAGGAGGCCGGGCAGCAGCTACGGCGCTATTGGACCAATGCGTGCCGTGACTGCGCACTCAAAGCCAGCTGCACGACCGGCAAGGAGCGGCGGATTACGCGCTGGGAGCATGAGCACGTTCTGGAAGAGGTGCAGAGGCGCCTCGACAATAACCCACAGGCCATGCGGCAGCGACGGGAGACAGTTGAGCATCCGTTCGGCACGATGAAAGCCCGCATGGGGGCGACACACTTCCTCACCAAAACGCTTCCAAAAGTAGCCGCCGGGATGGCTCTCTCGGTCCTGGCCTATAATCTGACACGGGTCATCAACATCGTCGGGGTCAGGCCGTTGATCACTGCGATCGTGGCCTGAGACACACCTGGGTCCTGGCTTCCAAGACTGACATCCCTAAGGCCGTTTTTACACGACCAAGACCCAAAGTAGACATTCCGGTGAGTAGCGAGGGTGGGCCGAAGCACGGGTGTAGTCCGCCCACAGCTCCCCACTTTCGTCAATTTTGATCGCCATGTTCAGACATGGAAGTTTTTGCCGAAGCGTGGCGATCGGAGTCGCGTGATCAATGTTTTCATTCCAGGTGATTTGTAGGACGGGTAATGAGGAACGCAACACTGTTTGTTATTGGTTTGTTAGTGGCACAAGACAGCGCGAGATGTCAGATCTCGCTTTCTCCTCCGCTTTCGATTGCGCCACCGCCGTCGAATGAGCGAACGACATCTACGGCCGCAACCAACAGCGTCTGGCCGCCGACGGCCACCGCCAAGAGTTCGGTGCCCCGAGCCGCTAAAGATTATCCGCCACGGTCTGCTGCCCCACGATCTTCAACTGTCGAGCACGCGCCGTTAAAGCCCGACAGCGTTTCGCAGGCACGAGTGATCGACAGGTCGCCGCCGTCGGCTAGACCTGTTCCCGATTACGATGGTTTTACCGTCCGCATCGACGACGACACGTCAAGCCGGGCGACGCGACCCGTCAGGTCGCACCGGGCAAAGCATCCCGCGCTCGATCAAGAATCAGAGCGTGTCTCTGCGCACCAATCGGTCGATCCCGGGGACGATGACAAGCTAAAGGCCAAACTTACGATTTGCCGCGGCTGCAAGTAACAGGCGCCGCTCGAGGCGGGCGTCTAGCTAGACTGGCCCTTCATTTTTCTAAAAGTCTTGCGGAGCAAGAGTTGTTGCCCGTAGCAGATTTCTGAAGCCGCCACCGGGCGTCGCTCTTTTGACCGAAATGAGCTTCGTTGATTCCTCGATAGGGAACAAGTTGCCAAGAAACCACAGCCATCAAAGGGAATGTCAGTTGACCGTATTTCTCGTGGCGACGCTCGTGCTCGCGGCCTATTGGTGAGGGACTGCAATCAATGAAGTCCAGCATTTTCGTTCTGACGTGCTGATCACAGCGGGAAATGGCAATGGCGCCAATTCCTCGAGCCGCGGGGCAAATCGCGAGATGAATTTTAGCAGTCAATCGCAGTCCAATTGTTTGAATTCTGCGCATTCCATACCGGTGGCCTCCGTCGATCAAACGAGTGGGAGCCGTTGCATCGAGACGCGCTTCGGATTCAAGGCAACTGATCTGATCGTGTACCCGGCTCACGGCGTCGGCCAGATTGTCGCGATCGAGGAACAGGCGGTGGCAGGAGCTCAGCTTGAGTTCTTTGTCGTCTATTTCGCGAAGAGCAAAATGACGCTACGAGTTCCTACAAGAAAAGCGGCAAGCGTCGGGATGCGCGAGCTTTCCGATCCGGCAGCCATCCAGCGCGCGCGAAGTATCCTCAGTCAAGCGCCTCGCAGAGCGCGAGGTAATTGGTCCCGGCTCGCGCAGGAATACGAGAGCAAGATCAAGTCGGGAGATATTCTCGCCATCGCAGAAGCGATGCGCGATCTCTATCGGCCGGAGTTCAATTCCAGCCAAAGCTACAGCGAACGACAGCTTTATGCGTCTGCACTCGAGCGTCTATCGGGAGAGATTGCCGTTGTCGACGGCGTCACCGAAGCGGCGGCGGTCAGAGAGCTTGAAAGTCTGATGACTGAGGCAAGGCGAAGCGCCTAGAGCAGTCTGCGGAGATCGGGACGCCTCTGGCGAGTCGCGCGGATGTTCCAATTCGGACGCTGCGCTACCAGAGAGCAGAGCAGATCGCGGTTGGGCTAGCGGGCTACCGATAATAGCCAAAGTCGTTAAATTGCGCGTTGACTCCAGGTGGAACGGAGGCCGAGAGCATCCGCCGCCGCGGTGGCGTGGTCATCATTACCAAGGCGCGGGTTCCAAGCCAGCCAACTTGAGTATCGCAAGCCGGCGATTTCGCCCACGACATGCTTGGTGTCCTCTGAGGCATCCAGGCCGGGAGCGCATTGACCGGCTAATGGGGTGGGGGTGGTAGTTTCCTCAAGGGGACGCTGCTCGCGGACCGGCCCCACTCTCACTCAGGGGCAAAGCTCCACGGGGAGCCTCTACCGTCGATCAAGACCCAAAAGGAGCCAGCCTCTTGATCCGCGCAGGTGACAGAAGTTGACCGAGCCGGGCATTCCACTGCGCGCCAAACGATGTTGCGCTTTCGTCGTCGTTAATGTAATGTTATAACATTACATATTATGGCAGGTCCTCACGCGGGCCCGTCACTGACGCAAGGACTCGCCCCATGCCTGAAACTACGACGCAGATTCCCGTCACGGTCCTCACCGGCTATCTCGGCTCGGGGAAAACCACGCTTCTCAACCGCATTCTCACCGAGACCCACGGCAAGCGGTTTGCCGTGATCGTCAACGAATTCGGCGAGGTCGGCATCGACAACGATCTCATCGTCGATGCCGACGAGAAAATCTTCGAAATGAACAATGGGTGCATCTGCTGCACCGTTCGCGGCGATCTTATTCGTATCATCGCAGGGCTGATGCGGCGTAGCGGCGCGTTCGACGGCATCGTGGTGGAGACCACGGGGCTCGCAGATCCCGCGCCGGTGGCACAAACATTCTTTGTCGACGATGAAGTCCGCCGCAAGACCAAGCTTGATGCCATCATCGCGGTCACCGACGCCAAACATCTTCTCGAACAGATCGATCGGGCCCCGGAAGCCCAAGAGCAACTCGCGTTTGCCGACGTCGTTCTCCTCAACAAGGTCGATCTCGTTAACGAGAGCGGCCTGGCCACGGTCGAACGCCGCATCCGCAAGATCAACCCCTACGCGACGATCCACCGAACAGAGCGTTGCAACCTCGAGCTCGCCAAGGTGCTGGGGCGAGACGCCTTCAATCTCAATCGTATCCTCGAAGTCGAGCCGGGATTCCTCATCGAGGAGCATGCCCACGAGCACGACGACGAGATTGCCAGCCTGTCACTGGTCGCCGACGAGCCAATGGATCCCGCCAGGTTCGTCTCGTGGATTCAGGACACCACTCAGCGTTACGGCACGGACATCCTGCGCATGAAGGGCATTATCGCAATGGCTGATGATGACCGGCGGTTTGTCGTGCAGGGCGTCCACATGCTGATCGAGGGCGGCAGTCAGCGCGCATGGAAGAAGAACGAAGCGCCCCAAAGCCGGCTTGTCTTCATCGGCCGCGATCTACCAGTGGATATTCTGAGGCAAGGCTTTGCGGCCTGCCGCGCTTGACCAGGAACTGGGGCTTGGGTGGTCGCGAGAAGCTATGCGAGAAGGAACTGTAAACAAAGGGCTTATCGAGCTGCGAGCGCGGCGCGGCGTGCATTCAGAAACTACAGAGAAGGGATCGTGTTGAACTCTTTAATTCTTTGAGCGAGCTTTCGATCGCTGTATCGCCGCTCGTGGCGTGCGTGGCCGTACGCTGTCATAGAGTGTTTGGCCCAAAGGTCCTCCCGCATGACGGATCAGAACGGCCGAATCTCCACGCTCTGGGACCAGACGTCGTCCGCCTTGTTCTCCCTCTCTTCAAGGCATCTGAGAGCCCGTTGGTATTCGAACTCGCACCACGCAAGCTCGAATGGCTCCATCAGTATCTCTATCCACGTCTCGGCAAAGGCCGCCATTCCGACGAAAAATAGAATTCGCGACCTCCTGACTGACTATCAGTTGACGACGCCGGCGAAGACGAATGAGATGTCGCTGTGGCCAGCCGCACATGCAGCTAAGAGGATCGTGATCAGCGACTCAATTGAACCTTGGTAAAAATTGGGCACCTCAAGGGGGGCGCGTAACGATACGAAAGTTTATGGCGGGTGTTCACCTGGCTCGCACACTTCATCCAACGGCTGCCCGAGCAGCAAAATAATCCGACGGCTTCGTACAGCTCGTTCACGATTCGCTAATCGCCTTCGCCTCCCATATTGAAATTGCGGCGACATACCCACTATCTTGAGGCCTCAAGACGAGGTCATTAGGGGCTGGGTCAGTATGTCAAGCGCAATGGCAGGGATTGCTTCAAGCTCCGCGGCGCCCTGCGCTATGGACGTTGAATGAGCACCAGAGCGGAAAATCGACGTTACTTTGTCGATCGTCGGCTCGGCATTGTCATGACAGGCCGTGCGGCAGTTGAATGATCCACCGTCTGATCCGTTTGATTCTTATCTCAAGAGCCCAAGTCGTCGTTGTTCACAAACCATAGAACAAAGGCTGCAATGTCGGTGATGCTTCCCGACGATGATGATTTATCAGGACGGGACCGGACAGATTCTGTCTGTGAATTGCAAGCGCGAACCCAGCTACGCAGTATCAGAGATGCTTATAAAAGAAGGTCGCCGAGCGATATGTTCCGTCAGGGGCGAGCACACACCCGGTATGATACCCACCCGCTGCCATCCCTCGCTGGCGTAAAGACGCTCGGCAGCAGAACCTGTGGTAGTGCTGAGCGTCAACACGTCTTTCCCTCCTTTCGTGCTAACGCGCAGACAGCCGAGATTAGCCGGTGCCCGATGCCGCGACGGCGTGCAATTCTTTCAACCAAGACTTTGACGACTCGAGCGCTATGCAATTGGTTCTCAGACGCGGCAGGTACCATCTGGGTCGCTGACCTGCGCTATCTTCCGCAGCTAGTAACACGCATCCATTGCAAATGACCGCGTCCGCGACGCTACACCAGTACACCAGCACACGTCGTCGAGTTAGCGGTGGCAGAAAGCTGACCGAGTCGCCTGGGCGACGCAGTCAACGAGGATGCCGGCGAGACGCTCCAAACGCTTATCCACTTCGTCGGCGCCGATGCGCCGTACCTGGATATCGTCCGTCATCTGATTTCGGACGGAGCGAGCCGATCGCCCCCGGCTAGGTCGGACGGAGGGTTGATTGCCAACGCCACGGAAATAGCGAATCTCCATCAGAGCGACATGCTCTTGAATGCCATAAGTGGTCACGTGCCGTGTCGCCCAACCCAACCGAATCCGTGCAAATGACTATGGACGACAGCTCCGCCAAGGTTGCAATGCTCAGCTACCCGCTCGAAGCGCCTGGACCGGAAGGCGCGCTCCGCATCACGAGCCAAATTTAGCGCAGAGCTCCGCAGCACGAAACAAATTCAGCGCGGAGATGAGAGTCTTGTCGTGCGGGAACAGCCTCCGAGCGGACTTAACCCGCGCATCATGGTCCAGTCCAGATATCGTCTGGCCCTCTAAAAGAAGCGCCTCTGAGAATCTACGAAGAGCAGGGCGATACGGGTCAAGGGCGGCCTCGCTGCGCCGATTGGCACGCGTCATCATTTCAATGAAACTCTCGTCGTCCTCTGAGGGGGCCCCTGGGCGGAATCGCACGGCGAGCGGCGGGCTCGCAGCAAACGCGAAGATTGCTCAACGGCGCCTTCATCCTTCGGCTATTGGAATTCGTTGAGGTGAGCGATAGGATTGCTGATTGAGCGGATCAAACGCTTGATGCCGCGAAAGCGGAGAACATGCCCGCGATCGGCGAAGTTCGGTGGTACTGCTTTAATGTGCCCCTTTTAATGATTCCGAGCCGCCGCATTATTCGTCGCGTCATCAATTCGGCGCCGGTTCTTCTTCAGACTAATGAGGTCAGGTACCGGTGCTGGCTGGGAGCGCCGTCGCCAAGGACGGCTCAAACGCCTGTTGCCTCGCCGACCCCTCTTGCTGCTCTTACGAGGTGGCATGCTGCACCTGCGACCAAACTGTTACATTGGATGGGTCACAATTGTGCGGGTCCACGTGGCCTCATGTCCAAGATCACCTGAGCAAACATCCTAGCAGAGCAAGCTTTCGAAAAGCTGACGAAGCGCAGCGTAGCTGCTCGCGCTCGGGCGGGGCGAAATTGGCTCTGATCTATTCCGTCATGCCTGCGTCATCGGCCTCCCTCAGGCCTGGTGTCGAGCCGAGCGCGCCGAAGTGACTTCGGATCGTCGACATTCTGAAGGTGAGCCGCGCGACGCCCTACCGGATGGTCAGCATCCGGCAGCATCTTCATCGTATCATCATTCTTGCGGTCTGCGGCGCTGGGCATTGTGTGAGCTATGTGCGCCGATGGGGACGGAGATTCGGCAAGGCGTTCTCCACTCTCGATCCGCCAGCGCGCTCGGATCGCGCTCACAGACGGGATTCAGATGAAGTCTCATCCCGGTGGCGGGGAGCGACATCGGCTACGACGTGAGCGGATCATGAAGCGGCATTGGCGCGCTGCCGAAGTATCCTGCGCGTGATCAAGTTCGACCCAGGCTATGCCAGTCGTGACCTGGCACAGCCTTTAACTCTGGCATCGCTTACAAGTTGAGAATTGCGGGTTTCCTGGATACGGCCGGCGAGCGAACAACACGCCGAAGTGGTTGGATGTAGTCAGCAGACGGCAACTGCACGCATCCATTCAACCTGAACAATCGCTCGTCCCGTAACGACCAAACGAGACTGCAGGGCAGCATCGATCAGGGCTCGAGGCCGTGCTCCCGGAGAACCTTATGCATCAGCTCGCCTTTGATCTCGTGAGCGATTTCGCTGAGGATCTGGGCTCCGACCACCCGCTGGGCATCGACATCATCCGTCAGGCCATGCTCCGCGAGTCGCTCGTTCAAGCGCGCCGGAAACTCATCTTCGAGCGCATCGGCAATCCGGTCCCGCGCCGCGGCATGATCATCGGGGGCGATCCGCCTCACCGCCGCATCCCAGGGCTCCCAGCGCGTTGCGAGAAACTCCGCAAAACCCGTCGCTTCCTGTTGCCGCACCGACGTCTCAGCCCTGGCAACGTCGTCCGCCGTGACCTCAGCGAGATTCAAGAAGCGCATATCGGGGGCGATGTGGCGCAGTTCAAGCCGATCCCGTAGCTGGGTCTGATAGGCAAGATAGACCTCGATCTCGTCGATATTGGCCTGCGGGTCGGCACGACGGAGCGAGCTGACCGTCTCGCGTGCGATGTCGTCAAGCGCCTCCAAACGAAACATGACACGGCCGTGTTGGAGCAGTTGGTCGAGCCGATTGTCATAGAGCCCGTCCTTGACATCGGCGTTCAGGCGTGCGGTCTGCATGCCGTTCCAGGTCAAAGTGATGCGGTCCTCGCAGGATGCAGTCGCTCCATTGGCCAGCTCGAAATACTGCTTGCGCAGCTGCGGCCTCATCGCGGCCTGGAGCAGATTCTCGGCCACCTGGCTGCGGAACGCCTGATGACCATAGTTCACGGTGCCAGCGAGCCTTTCGAGAAAGAGTGCGAAGTCCTGCGCACCCGGCTCTTCGGCGAAGCCTTGCCACGCGTCCGCTGCGCCGGGCTCGTCCGCGAGCCAGTCCGCGACAACCTCGTGCAGGAGTGGCGGCTGATGTTCCATCGGTTGTAGCGGCATCGACAGGAAGACCTGCGGGCCGGCATAATCCGCGCCACGCGTGGCTGACGCCAAATCGGCCAGCACCGGGGCCGGTATCGGATTAGACCGCAGGTCGATGCTCGACGCGCTGCCGAGCTGGGTCAGCAGGCTCTCGGGCAGGCCGGTCAGCTGGTTGTTACTGGCGCCGAGCATTTCAAGCCCGACGGGGAGTGTCTCTGGCAGATTGGTCAGCTGATTTTCGCTGACGTCCAGGTATCCAAGTCTGGCCGGAATGTCGGGCAGGCTTGTCAGCTGGTTGTCGCTTGCGTCCAGGTATCGCAGTCTGGCCGGAAGATCGGGCAGGCTCGTCAGCTGATTTTCGCTGACATCCAGGCGGCGGAGCCTGGCTGGAAGGTCGGGCAGACTGGTCAACTGGTTATTGCAGGCGGAGAACTCCTCGATCGTTGCCGGAAGGGCGGGCAGATCGGTCAGCTGGTTGCCATCCACCGTCAAGCTGCGGAGCCTGGATGGCAACTCTGCCGGCAGGCTCGTCAGATAGTTGGCCATGAGGTGGAGATGCCGGAGTCTCCGCGGGAGGGCAGGCAGACCGGTCAGCCTGTTGTCAGAGGCGTAGAGGTCTCGGAGTCCGCCCGGAAGCTGGGCCGGCAGGCTGCTCAACTGGTTGCCGATAACGATGAGGGTCCGGAGCCTGGGCGGGAGTGAGGCTGGCAAAGCGGTCAGGGACAATGACGAAAGATTCAGCTCGCCTCTGACATCACCCTCGTCCCGCCATGCCCTCGTCCGGTTGACCCCCTCTTGCCGATTCTCGTTTTCGCCCTGCCCCTCTTCCGCTGCCCAGCTCGCCAGGACGCGGTCCTGCGACGAGACGAGGTCGGCGGCGGCCGCTCCAGTGGCCCACCGAGTCAAGGCTGACGCCCACAGGGTCAGGCATGAGGGGGACTGCCCGGCGGCCCCAGACGTTGGCTCGGCGCTTTCGGATTCGGAAGCTATGCCTGCGCGAGGCCGGGCCCGTTCTGTATTCATTGAACTCCATGACATGTTTGGACTCAGCCGATTAGGCAGCTCTATCGGCTGGATCGAGACGTTCGCATGCTAGCAAGTCCAGCTGTCGATAAGCTGACGAGCGTCAGGTTATCCGCCATGAAGCTGTTGACAAGCCACTCTTCGTTCGCGCGGTGGGGATCCTGCGCTGTCGCGCAGCTGCGCAAATATTTCAATTCGAAAATTCGCAGCTTCGGACTCGAGAATGCTGCTCAGGCGGGACCATAACTCCGTCCGACGAAATACTCAGAAGGCAGGTCACCTTCAACCGTTTTGCTGGTTGGAAGCTGACTGCTCCTTTTGATGTCCGTCTATGACGCTTTCTGAGACGCTCTCTGTTTCGACCACTTGCGAGCGAGTGGTCAGCCGCGTCGGCGTTGTCGGCCGTGTCATCGCCTTACTCCTTGCTTGCGCGGTCTTCCGTTCGGCCCGGAGTTGCTGTCCATATGCATTCACTATGCTTCCATCTGCGAACGGTATTTCCACTCGATCGTGGCACGGACTAGAACCGCTCAAACAGTCAATCTTGGGTTCCGGCGTGCTGGAAAGCGGAGCTTCACTCGTCCAGCAATAGAACATGGCTCCAAACGCAACCGGGTCGCGGCATCTCCGGAGTCCACACAAGCCGACATGTCGGTTTTCTTTTCGTTATTCCAGGACCCTCGGCATGTGAACCGAAGCTTCTATTCGCAACCGCTGACGCCGGATTGGAGGACCGAGGTAACTTCCCCGCCGCCGCGTGGATCCCGCGAGGACTTGGTCTCGGAGATCATCGGTCCGTACTATGCGCACTTGCCGACGTTTCTGAGCGCCAGCGCCGGAGCAGAGGCACTCGAAACGGCGATCGTCGCCGTATGGTCGCAACAATGGCCACGCTTGCGGATGGAGTTTTCGTTCCGAACCGCCCAGCTTGGAGCTCGTCCTCGGCGCAGTGCAAGGTACGACGTTCAAGTAGCGTTTCCTGAAACTGGTGACGGGGGCGCTAGGCCCGAATGGGTCGACGCTGCTACCGACGACGCGAGTGCTGGCGAGGTTACTCCTCTTCGTCGATTCCTGTGGCGCTATGGGCGCGACATGAAGAATCCGCGGGATCGTTTTCAACTGCTCGTTGAGACCTTCCGAGTTTTGGGGAGGGGGCAGGCACTCCCAATGGCGGCTGCGGTCAAGGTCTTCGATGAAGTGCCCGAAGAGACCGATGGAGCGATATTGAAGAATGACATCTTAGGCTTCGACACGAACTCGCTGTCGATCTGTCCGCCGGTATCGTTCCTCGACATGCTTCGTCTGCTCGACATGAAGGGTTCGGATTCCGCAGTCGACGTCTCCGAAATCGAGCAGCGCTTCGGACGGATTTCGGCCGCCGAAGTGACGGAGGTCGTCAACTTCGCGGCGGCAGATGGCAATCGCCTCGATCGATTGCGCGATCCGATCGTCGGGTGGACCGTCGCTCGCGCCGACGGTGAGATCGTCAATTCTGTCGCCACGACTCCCCTTCGGATGAGAATACTCATCGCGCGTCCCGTCAGGTGCATTGGGATTGCGATACCTATGAAGCGCTGTTAACGCAGGACCCATTGCTTTGTCACGCGCCATGAACTTGGCAGCGCGCGCTACCAGAGCGTCGTGGTCCAGTGCAGCAATCGTTTTGCCACGGACCTCAGATCTCATTGCAGTTTGAAAAGTGCGCCAGTATATCCCCGCGCAGTGCGTTGGCTTAGAGTCCGGCGCGTCCGCTCTGCCTGGGACCGCGCGCTCGATGACGCTTTGGATATTCGCAGGCGGCTCGGGTGGCGGGGTCTAGCGTACAGCCTCGGTCGCCTCGTGAGGCTCGCCGGCGTTTGCCAATTGCCGCTCGAAGGCCTCCCGCGACGCCTCGCCCGCCTCACGATGTTCCGCGGCGGCCCGTTGCACCTGCATCAAAGCTGCCGGACTGGATGGGAAAGGATTGTCCACGCTCACCTCACTCCGCAGATGGTGGCAGAACAGCTACGCCGGCAAGCTTGCGAGAAGCTGACGGAGCCTTCCGCCCGGCCACAAAAAGTGGCGTACCGATCCTTGTATTTGGTTTTCGTGGACGGGTTGCTGCAATCACCAGCGCCAGCACATTAGATCGCGCGATGTGCGGCCCGGGTGTCCTCAATGCCGCGGAGGCAGCGGCGCATCGCATTCGCCGCGGATGGATTTTCGTCGACCGCAAGCGCCTGCTGAGAAACCCACTATCTGCTTTGCTGCACGCGAACCGTTGTAGAGTTATCGCAACTAAACTTAGGTTGGCATGGTAAAAGTGTCGTGGGAAGTTATCTTGCTCGAAGATCCGCAGAGCGACGACGCTTGAAACGATGAGCGCCTCAGTGAAGAAAAAGCGAAATCATGTGAGGCAAACAATATCGCTGCAGGACCGCCTGGCTGCGTTTGCAAGGGATCTTGTGGAAATGGCGGCGAGCATGCCAGAAGGCGCGGAGCGGGATAGTCTGCTGAGGCGAGCCCGCACCGCGGAAATTGCAGCTGACATTGACGATTGGGTCTCCTCGGCTGGGCCTCAGCCGCCGACGCCATAGGGTCCGGAGCCTCTCCTCCATCGAGGTCCTCGAGGGCCCCGTATCCAGCTCGGGCTCCTCTACGTTCAGGAGCAAGGTTTGCCGGGCTCTGATCCCTGAAGCCAACTTGACCACAGGGCAGGGTAAGAGTGAGCTGCCCGTATCCGAAGAGAATGAGGAACCGCCCCATGGCGCTCCCCAGATTGCAGAGCCTGTTCTTCACGCGCATTTTCTGGTCGCGCTGGAGCTTCGGCTCATGGTTGGCCCACCGCTCGAGCTGAAGCCTGGCTCATGGCTGCTACGGGAGGTCTGTTCGCTAAAAGACGCAAACGTATCACGAGGAGGGCTGCGTAAACGGCTTTGCCGATGGACAAGCCGATCCAGATACCAATGGCACCGAGGCCAGTTTTCAAGCCGAGCACGTAGCTGACGGAAAGACCGATCAGCCAGTAAGCGATGCCTGCGAAAAACAGCGGCACGCGGGTGTCCCCTAAGCCGCGCAGGCCACCGGCTGCAATGCTCTGAAGTGCATCAGTAATGAAGAAGCTCGCTCCGACAAGGATGAGAGCTGCAGTCAGCTTGATCGTGGCGTCCGCATTGCTGGCCGACTGGTCGACGAACAGCTCGGCGACTTCAAAGCGCGTGCCGACCACCGCAATCGTAGCGATCGCCGCGATCAGGACTCCAAGCAGCATGGCGGCAAAACCAGCCCGTCTGATACCTGATACATCGTTGCGGCCGAGTGCGTGTCCGATGCGCACGCTCACCGCCATTCCGATGCAAAACGGGATCATGAACAGGGCGGCTGCAACTTGGAATGCGATCTGATGGGCGGCAACCGCTGTAGTGCTGATCGCACCCATCAGGAGCGCCGTCGCAGAGAAAAGACCCGATTCCATGAAAATCGCGACCGAAATCGGCGTGCCGACCACGAGGAACTCCCGCATCAATGGCCAATCGAACCGCCAAAGATATCGGAGCACCTGGTAGTCGCGAAAAGGACGACAGCATGTAACGAACCAAATACCGGCCAGAAAAGTCCCACTGTTCACCAGGCTCGTCGCAAGGCCGGCTCCGAACAAGTCAAGCTGCGGCAGGCCGAATTTGCCGGTGATCAACAGATAGGCCAGCAGTGCGTTGGTCGGAATGGCCGCGAGCGTGATCCACAAGGCCGGCGCCGGGCGATCGACCGCTGCCATGAAACTGCGGATCGCCAAAAACCACAGCGCCGGCAAGATACCCCAGGTGAGCCCAAGCAGATATTGCTGAGCTAAGCGCGCGATAGCTGGCTCGTGGCCAAGCGCAAGCACGATTTGTTCGCCTCGCACCGGCAAAATCATGATCGGCGCCCATAGAACGAGTGCAATCCATAGCCCCATGCGCAGCGAGCTCCGTACTAGGGCTGGGTTTGCCGCGCCACGTGCTTGCGCCGCGAGCGGCCCTACTGCCGAGATCACGCCGGCTGCGAAGGTCAGGCCAACCGATAAGATCATACCGGCGAGCGCGGCAGCCGCGAGGGCCTCGGTGCCGATGTGGCCGATCCAGGCCAGATCCGTCGCCATCATCGCGATCTGTGCAAGCTGCGTGAGTGCGATCGGGGTCGCGAGTGTCGCTGTTGCGGCGAGTTCGCCACTGAGGTGGTGGCAAGCCCCCCATTTGGCCAATCGGTGAGGCCAGGATGATCGGTGCGTGGCGTCCCCAGTCTTTCTCATCGAATGCCGCCGCTCCGGATTACGCGCTTCAGCCAATTGACCCGCTGATGCGAAATTCGCGCGATCACGGTCGCGTCATCGGCACTCTCATTGCTGATAGCATATTCTCAATCGATGACGCCCCGCTCAAAAATGGTGAGAGCGTTTGGCCGGCAAGGAAAGCAGTCGCTGTTATGAGCGTTGTGCTTGCGACGTCGACTGTCTCGCTTCAGACGCCGCTTGTCTCAACCGCAACGACAGAACGTTTGCAGCGAGTGAATGCCGCGAGAGGCGCATCATTCCCCAATAGAAAACTTTCAAGCGGATTTGGCATGTGGGTTGCTTGAAAGATGCGAGAAGATTATGCGGCCATGATGTTTCTCGAGCAACACATTCGGGTTTTCAGATGAAGCTCTCCGGATCGGTTAATGTCAGAAGTCTCTGCAGGTGCGCTCCACAGCGCGCGCTCCTGCATGGCGACATTTGTTACCTTCAGGTCGCGTTTCGAACGGTCACCATCCAATCCCTCCAATGAGCCCGGCTTGAGCTCTTCTCTGGCAGATGATTGAGCTGATGCAGGATGATTGGGATCCTGAGCAATTATTCAGGCAACGGGACGAGCTCAGGGTCAAGTTGCTTCGTGCCCAATCGGTCATAGCCGAATGTAAGGCAGAATTGGCGGAGCTTGAGCGGAGGCTTGACTGTCTATCAGTGTCGGCGCCAACCGATGAACGCCAGCAGAAATCTGCGGCAGACACTGCGGCGCGTAAGGCGCGGCCGCGCAAATCTTAGAGCGTCAATGATCCTGTCGACCCGCTGGCTGCCACGTTCACGAGTCGATCCTGGGACCGTTAAATGCAACGGACGTTCGTGAACCCGGAGGCTCAAAGCCTTCAATATCTATTGTGTTGCGAACCGACGACTGCCGAATGAATGTCAAGATGCGGCTTTTCTATCGGCTTCGTTTTTTGTTGTTCGCGGTGCTTTGGCCGGCGGACGCGCTTTTGATTGGTCACGCTGACAGAGGACGTATCGTCCGCGGTTCCGACGGGACACCATGTTTCCGGATAGGGCGCTCACGCGGAGGTGTTCAATCTCTTTGTTAGAGAGCTAAGCCAGAGTGCTTAATCGGCCGTGATCGCTCGCCAAGATCAAGGCAGGTCACGCCCCCGTGATCGGGGAAGCTGACCAGCCTCATTTGGCTCCGCCTGGATGTTGATGAGAGTTGCTTGACTATGTTCCTCAGGGGCCTCGAGCAGGGGCTGATAATGGCAATCACCTGAGCTCGCGGATGCTAAAAAGAGGGTTCGAGGAACGTCGAAAGCCATATGCGAACAGCGATTTCGTCAGCTTCTCGAAAGCTTGTACGAATACGAACTAACGTGGATAGGCTTCGAGGTGAGGTTTGTGCGTGGACTCGCATGATTTCGACGCGTTGACCCGATGCCGTCTGTACCGGATCAATTCGCAGTCCCGATCGATCCAGATGTCTTCAATTTCCCTTCCCTGCCGCGTTCTCCGGAACTTGGTCGACTGCTCGATGATGCGCCCGCAACCAGCAGAGCGGACCAGTTCACCGGCCGGTCGCCGAACCTTGTCGCCGGTTCCGACAGTATCGACTTCGAATACATGCCGTTCTCACCAGGCGAGCTCCGCGGGCTGCTGGATGATGACCCCGCGTCGATTGGTATAAATCGGTCAGTCGGCAATTTGCCGGTCTCTGCGGATCCAGATGGGTTCATATTCAACGAAGAGCAGATGCCACCAGGAGAGCTTCGGCGATTGCTTGACGATGAGCCGGCATCCCCAGCCATGCATCAACCGCCCCGCCGCTTGCCAAGCGACTATTAGACCAAACGAGGGATCGCCGCAGAGCCCTGAGTTTGCTCTGGCGGCCGATTTAATTTGCGGCGACCCACGGCACGTCTAGCCGTTATCGAGCGTATCACCTTGGCTTTCAGCCGGCTTTGCTTCGATCGCCATGGCTCAACTGGATTGCTTTTCGCGCACAGTACTCCTGGAGCTTTAGATGAAGATGCATTTGTAGCGCAGAGTATGTTCCCTGTCGGCACGTGGTCAGCTCTCAGTTCATGACTGAAGACGTCGATGGCGGATTGCAGGCTGATTTTGTAAGTCTTCCTACCTAAGCCGCAGGTGTGACCCGCGCGCAAGCCTCTCTCAGCTATGAGCTGATCGGCGAAATCGCGTGCCCCCTTGCCGGGCCGTTCACCGCCCCTTGCAGCAATGCTGCTGCGAGCGCGTAAAACTCTATGCAGCCTCTGCGTCTTATAAATGTCATCTTGCGCGGCGAGTGAGGCGAGCCGCGGCGGATCGGTTCGCGTGCGCAAGACAGTTAGGCCGCATCGATCCACGCGGCAAAGAGACGAGGTCGATGACACAGCCTTTTCGAGCATGCAGTCTGTTATCCATCATTGCCTGCATCATTCTCTGTCCGGCCGCCAACGCGCAAGATCGTCGCATCGTTACCGAACCTATTGCACCACAGACGGTGTGCGACCGGCCCGTGCCGTCCGGCAAGCAAGATACGGTCACCTTGCAAGATGCCATCGACCAATGTCCGTCGGGGGCCGCCGTATATTTAGGGCGGGGCGAGTTCCGGTCGGGTCCGCTCGAAATGAAATCGGGCGTGACGTTATGGATCGGACGAGGCGCCAAGCTCATCGCCATCCCCCAACCAGCTGCTTACGATAAGGGCCGCGGACAGTGTGGTCGCATCTCAGGCAAGGGCGATGGTTGCCGGCCGTTCATCAGCTTTTCCAAAACCCGTGGCGGCGGTATCTACGGGGACGGCATCATCGATGGTCAGGGCGGTGCAACCATGGTCGGGAGCGCCGAAACCTGGTGGCAACTGGCCCGCCGTGCCCAAGTCGAGGGCGGCAACCAAAACGCCCCGCGCTTGATCCAGATCGATCATGCGCAAGACATCACGTTCACGGGTGTCACCTTGCGCAATGCACCCAATTTTCATATCGCGATGAACCGGGTCGAAGGTGCCACTTTTTGGGGCCTCACGATCGATGCCCCGGCGGACGCCCGCAATACCGACGGTATCGACCCTGGCGCGAGCCAGGATGTGACCATCACCCGCAGCTTCATCCGAACGGGAGACGACAACGTCGCTATCAAGGCCGGCGATAATGGCTCAAGCAGCCATATCTCCATCATTGATAACTATTTCGGCTGGGGGCACGGCATGTCGATCGGCAGCGAGGTGAATTCCGGGGCCAGCGACATACTGGTGCGTAATCTGACGCTGGATGGAACGACGTCTGGTCTGCGCATCAAGAGCGATGTCAGTCGAGGTGGCCTGGTCGAGCGCGTGACTTATGAAAACGTGTGCCTGAGGGGCAACCGCTGGCCGCTGGCGTTCGATGCGAAATACGATCCGCGCGCGCAGGGTTCGAGGATTCCGGTCTATCGGCAGATTGTTCTGCGCCATGTGCGTGGCGACGATGGCGCACTGGTGATGCGCGGCGTAGACGAGCGGCATGTCCTTGACGTGAAACTCGAGGATGTCCGATTTGCCAGTTCCGCGATCTGGCAGCTCGAACATGCAAAGGTGACCGCCGATCACTCTGACGTGTCGCCGCCGCTGCCGGGGCAAGCTGCAGAGACGTTGTCGCGCGGATCGGACACTTGTTCTAGGGCATTCCGAGACGCTAACCGCTAGGCGCTCCGACTCCGGCGCCGGCAGGGGAGAGCCCGCATCGATAGGCTTGAACTGACGAGATTGCGGAAGGTGAGCCTGATGGCCCGCGCCCGTTGCGCGGCAAGGGCTGACATCGCGAGAGTTACGCGCAGATTCTGGTTCGGCGATGAAAGTATCGACCATCCGCGAGGCTATAGCACGGCGGCGGGTTACATCGACTGCATCGGACGCGCCGCAAACGCCACCAAGGGGAAGATCAAATGCGAATGTTCCTGACGTCCGCCGCGCTTCTGGCTGGATGTTTCTGCATCCCGGCAGCATACGCCGAGGCAATATCGGTGTCGCATGCCGCAAACGCGGACTATCGCTCCGTGCAGGAAGCCATCGACGCGTTGCCGGCGCAAGGCGGGGAAATTCGGATCGCGCCGGGGACCTATCGCGAGAAGGTCAAAACCTCCAAATCCGGTATTCATATCGTGGGGACTGGCGGCAAACCGGAGGATACGGTCATTGTGTATGGCGACGGCGCGATCAATGCGGGAGGAACCGCGCGTTCGGCCACACTGGATGCCGCTGGCGATGACTTCCGACTCGAAAATCTGACCATCCAGAACGACTACGCCCTCAATCCGGCCAATCCCCCCTCGCAAGGAGTAGCGCTGTCAGTTACCGGAGACCGGGACGTCATTACGAGCGTCCGCCTGCTCGGAGCCCAGGACACCCTGTTTGCCGGCAAGGGACCGAACGGCCGAATGTCACGACAATACTTCTCGAAGTGCTACATCGAGGGGCATGTCGATTTTATATTCGGCAACGCCAAGGCCTGGTTCCGGCAATGTGAGTTGCACGGCATCGCCAATCAAGCGGTCATCTATACCGCTCAGAGCAAGGCAGCGCCGGATGAGGACAGTGGCTATGTTTTTGATCATTGCAGGCTAACTGCCGACCCTGTTGCGGGCTACATCGCACTCGGCCGCCCTTGGCGCCCTTACGCCACGGTGGTCTTCTTGTCGGCGGAGATAGATGCCCCCGTGATCGCGGAAGGGTGGCGCGAATGGACGCCTGGTAAGACCAATACGTTGAGGACAAGCTACTATGCTGAATACAGATCCTTCGGCGTCGGGGCCAACCCCTCAGGCCGCGAGCCTCACTCCCATCAACTGACAGATGGCGAAGCTGCAAGCTGGTCGCTGAGCGTGTTCTTCGGAGGCGCCACAGATTGGCTGCCAACGAACCATCACGGTGGAACACAGAGCAGCGTTCAGGGCGGACAGCTTCGACGGCGATCTTCGGATGAATGACGGGAGGAGAGCCTGATTGTCATGGAGAGTCTTGTACAGCAACCCAACCGGTGCCGGAGTCAAACCGATGGAAGGGGCCGGCGCGACGATCTCATCGGTTCGCGGGCCGCCCACGTGCGCCCGCTCCAGCTCGCAGATCATCTTGTTCCCTTTGGCGGATCAGTGTCGGCAAGCGCTACGGACCGTCACGTCAGCGCCGTTGTCATAGCTCGGTAATGGCTGATTTGCTTGTTCAGCTCCTTGCGCAGATCTGCGGACAACGAAGTGGCTGATGCTTTTCGGCTATCTTCGTTCGGCCGGTGATGTTCAGGGCCCTCGTAGCTCAGCCAGTAGCGGTCGGCTCGATCAGCCGATACGCAGTGCAACTACGGTGGAGTCCGACGTTCTTTCATCCTGGCTCCGGAGCCATACAAACGCGCGTATCTTCTCTGTGATTTCGGCAATTCGCTCTATCCATGCGGCCCTCGATAGCAGCCGAGGACATCCGCATCATCGCGAGATCGGCCATCGTCGTTTTAGGGAAACACCGATGGGATGAGGCGAGCAACGCCGGTGCTTAGATCGGCGTTGCGCTGCACTCGCTGCGCATCAAGCGAATTCTCTCGGCGACCGACCCCGCACCAGAGGGAAACTGCAACAGGAATTAGCAGCTTCCTGCAGCAAAAGCCGATTTACAGTTTGAGGCAGTGATCATTGAGCACCTTGTCTCTTAGAGCGCCCTTGATCTCACGGGCGATTTCCCTACGAACTGCGGCACCCAACTCTCGCTTGGCATCCTCGACAAGGTCAGCTTCGACCCCGATCAAACCTTTGTCGGTGAGCTGTTGCTGCAGCCGGCTGGCGAACTCCGTCCCCATTGCAGCAATGAGCTCGTCGTGCGCCATGGCATGGTGTTTGGGGGCGATGTGACGCACAACGTCGTCCCAAGGTTGCCAGTCCACCGCCAAATAGTCGGCGAATTCGGCCGCCTCCCTGTCCCGCACGGATGTCTCTGCGCTATCAACGTCAACGTCGGTGACGCCGGAGACTTCAAAGAAGCGCATGTTCGGCGCAACGTGTTGTAATCGCAGTCGCTCGCGGAGCTTATTTTGATAAGCAAGAAAGATCTCAATGGCGTCGATGTCTTCGACGTTATTGCCCGAGCCTAGCGAGCGAACCTTCTCGCGCGCAATTCTTTCCAGCGCGTCCAGGCGGAACATGACCCGCCCGAGATCAATGAGATCGGGAAGCCGGGCCTTGTTGTTATAGGCGCCGTTCTCGACGTCTGCGATGAGCCGTGCGGTCTGCATGCCGTTCCAAGTCAAAGTTCTGCGATCCTCGCAGCTCTGGTTGGCGTCCAGGGCCAGCTGGAAGTAGCGCTTGCACAATTGCGGGTCTTTCGCCGCCTGCCTCAGATCATTGGCGACCGACTGGCGGAATTCTTCATTACCAGAGTTCACGGAGTCGAACAGTTTGCCAAGAAAGAGCGTGTATTCCCGGGCGCCCGGCTCTTCAGCCAGGCTCTGCCAAGTTGCCAGCACCTCTCGATCAGCCTCCTGTGGATTGCCGCGGAGCCAGTCTGCTACCTTTTCGATGAGAGCATCGGCCCGCTCATCGTCCGTCCCGGACGACTCACTCTCGTCATCGCGCGAAAGGTAGACGGTCGGACCGACGTAGCCGTTGGCGCTAAGGACTGTATCCAGATTCGCGAGCACCTGCTCGGGCAAGGGATTTTCAGTCAGAATTATCCCGCCATCAGCGCCAATCTGCGTCAGCAGGTCCTCGGGCAAACTCGTCAACTGGTTTTGGCTGACATCGAGAAACTCCAGTGAAGCAGGGAGGACCTCCGGCAAACGCGTGAGTTGGTTTCCGCTGACGTCGAGATACTCGAGCGTGGAAGGACCTCCGGCAGATTCGTCAACTGATTGTGGCTGGCGTAGAGAAACCGGAGCGAAGCAGGGAGGACCTCGGGCAAATCTAACAATTGATTGTGGCTGAGGTCGAAAAACTCCAGCGCAGCCGGTAGGACCTCAGGCAAGCTCGTCAGCCGGTTGGAGCTCGCGTCGAGGCCTCTGAGCTCGGTTGGAAGCGCCGGCAGGCTGGTCAGTTGATTGGCACTGACGTTTAGACGTCGGAGCGAAGCAGGGAGGTTATCGGGCAGACTCGTAAGCCGGTTGAAGGGAATATCGAGCACGACGATATCATCCGGAAGCCTGGGCAAACCAGTCAGGAAAAGCGATTCGAGATCCAGTGTGGGGGCCTCACCCCGAGCATTCACTCGCCTGACCGCTTCTTCGCGATCCTCAAGCGGCCCACCTCAGGTTCAGCAGCCCAATTCTCAAGCGCCTGATCGTCGTTAGCCTCCGCATGATCTGAATCTGCAGCTGCATAGCCCGCCGCTATTCCCTGCCACTGCGCCGCGGCCTCGTTTTGCCGGCCCTCTTGTTCGGAAGATGCGGAAGCCATGCCGCCGTGGCGTTGAATCTGTCCTGCCTCAAAAGGATCCATCCTACTCCCCCTAAGGACTGAGCAGACTCAGTCCACGACTACGCATTTTAGAGCCTAAGGCATTTAGCTTTCGATAAGCTGACAGAGCCTGTCGACGGTGACAACGATGGCAACGCAGCTGCCGGCACCATCGTCGCTACAACGATTGGAACGGTGGCGGATAAGCAAAACGGTAGCGGCTTCGCTATAGAGCGCAACGACGACCAGCAGAGCCTTTTCGGTCGAGTAGCGAGAAATGAAGGGCGGCAGGCGATCCGAAGGGCCGAGTTCACGCCGACATTCTCAGATGCCTGGGCAGTGCTGCCGAACTGGTCATTGCGAAGCTTGAGCGGTTCACCCGTAAGCTGGATTGCTTTGCTTACCCCGTGGCAAACGAGCGCCCCTGAGGGTTGCAGCGATACTCGTCAGCTAATCGACAGGTAAGCCTGCTAACGGCAGAACGTTGCCCGTATACGGTCCTGCCGGACTTATCTGGTCAACGAAATGGCCGCAAAACTCGCAGCAGTATCGATCGATTTGCCGCGCTAGGGCTTGTGTGAACCCGTGCTTACTTTAGTCGGACGGGGACTCAGCGCACGTAAAGCGGTTATCGAGTGACATTCGCGCTGTGCAACCGCCTGCTTCGCAAGCTTGAGAAGCAGGCGGTATTCTTGATTCTGGAATGGAGAAATTGATGGACGCGGGGCAGGCACAGTGGAATGCAGGTTCTTCCTCGGGGCTTTCCGAAGGGGCGGACCAGGAAGGCTACCTCGGCGGCTTCAACCGCGCCGTGGCGAATTTGGTCGAAACCGTGACGGGCTATCGGACCGCGGCTTCCGCGCGCGCGCAGATGCTGGACAATTGGGTTGTCGAAGAGGGGCAGGGCGAAGCCGAGAATCGGCGGCAGGGGCGCACACGAATCAGGAATACGGAGAACACAGGCTCGCGCTCGCTCGACTTATCGTGGCTCTCGCTGACCACTCTGCCCAGCGCCCTGCCGCCAAGGTTGCTAGAACTGCGCGCCAGGCACAACGAGCTAAGCAGCCTGCCCGCTATGTTCACGCCCGGTCTCCAGCGTCTTCTCATCAGCCATAATCGCTTGACCAGTTTGCCGGATGGTCTTCCGGCGACCCTCTCTGAGCTGGAAGTCGCTGACAATAGATTGACCAGCCTGCCGGTAAATCTTCCGGTCGGACTCGAGATCCTGAACGCGAACGACAACCAGCTAACCAGCCTGCCGGACGCTCTCCCGAGCGGGCTCACCTCGCTCGCGCTCGGTGGCAATCAGTTGACCGATCTGCCCGAGTCCCTCCCGTCGCGGCTCATTGAACTCAATGTGAGCAGCAATCAATTGGCCAACCTGCCTGACCCACTTCCGAGCACACTCCAATCGCTCAATGTCAGCGGTAACCGGCTGACCAGCCTGCCTGAAGGTCTTCTAGAGGCTCTTATACCGATGAATAGCCTCTACTACCCGCATATGGCGAGCTTCGAGTTCGGGGATAACCCGCTGCCGGACGCCGTTTTCGCTCATCTGGCGGCGGCTGAAGCGCTACCGCAGCTTGCGCAGCAATCCCTGCATGAGGCTGCGGCACACTGGCTCGCAGACGATCCGGTCGCGCTGGCCGAATGGCAGCACTTCGCGGATGAGCCCGGCGCCCAGGACTACGCACGGTTCCTGGAGAGGCTACGAGGCACTGTGAACTACGGCAATGACGCGTTTCGGCAGCAAGTGGCTGATGATCTGCGGCAGGCGGCCGCCAATGCGGGATTGCGCGAGCAGTACTTTGCACAGGCTTCCGAGGCTAACACCAGCTGCGAGGATCGTGTTACGTTGCACTGGAACGGTATGCAGACGGCGCGCATCACCGCTGACGTTAAGACCGGGCTATATGACAACCGGCTTGGCGAACTGATCCAGTGCGGCCGTCTCGCGTTTCGCGTGGAGGCGCTGGACGAGATCGCGCGCGACAGGGTCAACGCGCTTGCTCGCGGCAACCCGAACGCAGACGACGTCGAAGTCTACCTGGCCTATCAGCATCGGCTGCGCGAGCCGCTGGAGCTCAGTCACGTCGCTCCTGACATGCGCTTCTTGGCGGTCGCTGACGTAAGCGAGGATGATGCGACGGAGGCGCTGGACCTGGTCCGGAAGCGCGAAGCAAGCGAGTTCACCGACTTCATGGCAAGCCGCTGGCAACCCTGGGACACGGTGCTCGAGCGCATCGCTCCGGACGAACATGCCGCGATGCAAGACCGGGTGCTCGAAGCCATGGGCGAGGAGTTTCAAAGCCGCCTCGGTCAGCGACTGGCCGAGCATGGTCTGCTGGGCGACGCGGATGCCGAGCGGGTGCTCGGAGCGCAAGTCCGAAACGAGCTCGCAGGCGAGATCAAACGCGAGGTCATGGACCGTGTGCTCGCACAGCGTGGCCTCGAACTATGAGTCTCCCAACCCGCCGCAGAGCTGTTTATCATTGCTCTGCGGCAGTACGTAAGGATCGATCGTGAAGCCTCGCCCATCGCTGCGGACGTGCTTTTGCACCTTGGAAAGTGCGCTGCCGTCGATCTGGGCCCTTCGGTCTTGCCGAGCGGCAAAAATTCCGCGCGAGGCGAGAGTGTATCTAGATCCGGCCGAAATCCGCTATGGGACGAGAGCTCCATCGGTCGAAAAGCTGTTGAGGAGACCAAGGCGCGCAGCGGCGAAATCATCAGTTCCGAAGGCGCTGCCGCAGCCAACAAGCTCGGTTTGACGAGGCAGCTAACTGTTCGGCTGGTCTATTTGACTTCGGGTGCTTCCCGCGAGCTCCATCTTGGCAAGCAAGTTGTGGAGTTCAAGCATGCACCGCGTCGGCAGCTTACGATGGCCAAGCCGTCGTGCAGGTGAGGTCGTCCGCGCGCGCTCCAGTGGGGCGGTCTCGATACTGCACGGGAAGCCTTACGGTTCCTCAGGCAAAAACTGAGCCCGATTGAAGTGAGCGAAGTCTACCGAATCTTCATTGCCGACTTGGCTTGCAAGGCCTAATCCGCGAACTGTGGGCTGGATAAACCTTAAACCTATCTGATCCCGAGAGGAGCTCGGCGTTACTGTTGCGAGGGCGGCCTGCATATCCTCTGGAGAAAAATATTTGGATCGTTTGAACCTGAACGCACTCGTTGCCACTGGCGATAGCATCTCGTCTTCAAGGGCGGAACGTCCCCTTCGAAGGGCATTCGGCGAAGTCCGCCGTTTTCCGGACGACATGGATCTCACATACAGCATTCGAACAATGGCTCCGGACTGGTGAAACAGGCTAGGATGATTCGGTCCCTCAGAATCGCACTCGAGCAAAGTGGAACTTCAACGCGCGAGAATGCCTCCCGGTCTGCGTCGAGGAAAAGACGTTGTGCGTCATCAATGAGCGCCTGCAACAGGACAAGCTCAGCGCCAAAGTTGATGCCAAGGACGACAAGATACTCGTCACGTATTATCTGTCGGAGACTGGTAGAGGCTGCGTGAGCCCGGCCGTGATGTTTGAATTCGGCGCACGATCGACAGGCGATCATTGTTATATCCGTCGACCAATTCTCGGCCGGCGAAGAGGTTCGGCAAAACTGGAGCGACCCCGTCCTGTCGTCAGGCGGGTGACGATACGAAGGCGGTGTTGCGCGCAGCAATATCCTGATCTCGTCAGCTTTTGGAAAGGTTGCGGCTACAACAATCAGATAATCTGACCCTTGCTGAACGAACTGCTAGCTGGCCGTAATCCAGGAAGTGCGGATTGTTGCAGGGTCCATGCAAACATGAGGAGAGCAGGATGGATCCGGTTGACCCATTCTTCGATTCAGGAGCCTGGATGCGCGAGTACGCCGCCCTTCAGGGGCGGACTGGGCAGCGAGCGGGTAGCCCAAGCGAGCAGGGTGACTTTGAAGGGCGGCTGCAGGACTTGACCCTCGTTCCGTCTGATCAAAGGAATTCAACTTCGCCTGATCGGCCTCCCGCAGCAGGTGGTCGAGCAGTGCGGAGGGACGATTTCGGCGGTTCGATGCGGGCGCCGCCGCGCTCCACTTCTAGGGAGAGTGCGCTAGGCGGCACGCGCCGGAGCGTAGACGTTCCCAGCTTTCAGCTTCCCGCTTCGTCGCAAGTGCCGCAGTCTAGTTTGCGAGATGATCTGTTCAACAGCACACGTTACAGCTTTCCGGACGCAGAGTCTGCCGCGTCGGCCAAGAGCGGAAAAAGCCGCGGATTATGGTCACGCTTCAAGTCGGGACTTGGCAAGGCCCTTGGCGGGAGCAGCAGCGGAAAGTCGTCGCGAGACGCGGGGCAATCTGACGTCATTTCGACGAATCTACGAATTGATCACGCCAGGCAGCCGGGCCGGACGCGTGGGGTCTCTCGGGCCGATGAGGAGCTCATTGAGGATTTCCGAAACAGGGCGGCGGGTAATCTCAGCGACGGCACGATCAAGAACGCGGCAGCCGATTTGCGCCATTTGAGCGCGCGCCTGAGCGACGCCGGCAGGCCCTCGATTGCCGATCGAATTCGCCGCGAACTGGAGAATGCGCAGCTGGAAAATCCCGATGTGGAAAACCACCAGCTGGAAGCGGAGCTCGACGAGGACGTCGACGCCTACGCAAAGGACCGCGGCAGGCGCATCAAGGCGGCCCTGAAGAAGCTTCGTGAAGTCGGTGCCGGAAACACCTTGGCGGCCGATGTCCGCCGACTGGCCCCTCGTGCTGAGGACGCAAGCTTCATCCGCATGTGGGCGGCGGCGGAAAAGGCAACCGGCAGGATCGATCCCAAGACGATCGATAGGCAAACTCGCCGCATGTTCAGACTGAGTGAGTGGCTGCAGACGCACGACAGACAGCCGATCGCTGACCGACTGTCTACCCCTGGGCTCGCTCAAGACGTCGAGGAATACAAGCAAGAAACCAAGGACAGCAAGATCAACGCTGATCTGCTCAGGCTTGGACTCTACCAGCAAATCCTCGAGGCGAACAGGGCATTGGGATTGCCGCCTCCTGAGGACCCAGGTCAATCTTCTGCGGAAGCTGCTCGGCAGGCCCATTCGCCACAGGAGCTTCCCGCAACGCCAGCCACGCCGAGCGCTGGGGCCTGGGGGTGGCTTGGTGAGCAGATCCACGGGCCCGCCTCACCAATGCCAGCGCCGCACTGGGCCGCGCAGGCTCATCCGCCATTCGAGCTTCCTGCCACTCCGGCCACCCCGAGCCAGGGAGCTTGGGCATGGCTTGGGCAACAGATGCAAGAACCTGCATCGCCTTCGTCCGTGAGGCCTCGATCGTCAAACATCTACGGCGGTCTCGAGTCCTTCGTTGATCTGGATCCACCCACACCGCACGACTTGCGCGACGATGCGCGCTCTGCGCCAGCACCTGAATTAGCGGCCGCTTCGTCGTTCGCGGGCCCACCGGGGGCCCCTTCGGAGCTGCGGGATATAGGAGCGATCGTTGGGGTGGATTGGCGCCACGGTTCCCAGGCGGCGTCAGACGTGTTGATCGATGTGTTGGGCAACATCAATCTGCTGCCAAACCAGTTCGGGCCAAGTCAATTTGCGATTAATGGGGAGCGCTATTCGGCGACATTTGGACCGGGCGGTCGCAGGGATATTCGCCTGATCCATCACCCGCGGGTTGGCGGGATGAACGAAGCCGGGCCATCCCGGCCGCTGCATCGCCCACCGCCAATCGTAAGCGCAAGACGCCCCGGGGAAGGCGCAGTCGATCTTGGCTATCTGATCCGGGGCGGCTGGGAGCATAGGGAGCGGTTCCTGCCGCCTTACCTCGTGCGCGTTTTGGAAGGCGAGCGCATCATGCCCGGTCCCGGGCGGCCGACCTATTTCGAGATCCGCGGGGTGCCTTACAGGGGCGAGCTGGTGGAAAGCGAAGGACGCCAGCGCGTTCGCGTCTATCCCGAATCTCGGTGAAGAAACAGTTGGCTGCAATTCCAGATGCCCGTCGGGCAGCTCGCGCGAGGCGTTCCATCACGCGGCGCTTGACCGGCCATGCACCCAATTGATGCAGATCGCAGAGGTGAGGCGTGAGTACACGCCTGATGTCGACGGCGATGTTGGCTCTGTCAGTTTGCCAAGCGGCAACCTCGCCGCTCGTCGGTACATCGGGCCCGAGCCTGGCTCGGAAGCTTTCGAAGCGACAGTCTCTCAAGCGAGCGCGGCGTGAACCCGATCGAGTCAAGCGATCCATTCAACACGGAAGTTTGGATATAAGGGTACGCTGCTCTGCTAGATCAGCATCGGTGAGAAAATAATCCGGCAACATGCCTGCGGGTCAACAGCCCCGCAGAAGGGGGGCGTCGGCGACCGCGGCGCCGACCAGGGGGAAGGCTTTCTCCTCCAGGCCTTCCAGATCGCGGCCCTGTAACTTCCAACTAGCGGACCATTGACTCCCAATCAGCCGGCACAGATAGTTCCAATCTTCCGGATTCGGAGATGGCATGTTCGATCGGTTTGTGGAGCGACGGGCGGAAGAAGCCCTTTCTGATACGCCGGTGGTACTGATCGTAGGCCCGCGCCGTGCCGGAAAGACCACGCTTGTTCGAAAAATGGGAGAAGCCGGGCGGACCTATATCACGCTCGACGATCAAACGATCCTCGAGGCCGCCCAGTCCGATCCGGCCGGCTTCATTCGCGGCCTTCGACCGGGCTATCATCGACGAAATCCAGCGCGCCCCTGTCCTGCTGCTGGCCATCAAGAAGACGGTCGACGAGGACTATCGGCCGGGTCGCTTCCTGCTCACCGGCTCGGCGAATGTCTGGAATTTGCCGCGGGTTGCCGACAGCCTGGCCGGCCGGATGGAGACCATCCAGATGCTGCCGCTCGCAAGGGCTGAGGTCGAAGGCCGGACCCCGACTTTCTTGGAGCATCTCTTCGCAGGAAAGCTCCGGCAGCAGAACGGCGCTTGCCATAGTCAGAAGAAAACCAGCGTAGACACCAGCAGATTGAGGGCGTGCTCGGTGTGAAGCGTATGTGTGACGCTTGTCGGGTTGTGGATGTATGACAGCCCGGCGCTTGCATAGATGCCCGGGGCGAGATGGGCAGTATATGTGCCCGTGATCGCCAGGGTATCGCGATGCGCAAGCTGGCCTTTAGCCAGGGCAGCATCCACGGCGAATTTGCTCCAGGTCGTGTTGCTGGCGACAAGAGCAATCAGATCCTTGGGACGACTATCAAACGGCCCTTTCGTATAAAGACGAAGCTCGTAATACTGGCTGATCCTGTTGAGGTCAGGCGGAGCTGCCATGACAGAGAATCCGCCATAGAGTCCGCGAGACGGCGACCCAGTGGCATCAGTTTGCCAAAATTGCCGGTCCGCAGCGATGTACTGGAAATTGTTGCCGCTCACTCGCTGTTGATCCGGGTCCGCCAAATTCTTGTAGCGGCTGGTATTGAAACCAGTGCCGGCCCGGAGCCATGTGTCGGGCGATCCAGGAGCGGCCTTGCTCCTGTAGCCGATTTCATCGATGAGAAGCGTGCTCGAGTTGGCCGTGCTCCAGTTCAAGCCGGCGGGATTCTCCCTTATCTCGGCGTAGGGACCATCCGGACTGATTGAGCGCTGGAGTGAAATCTTGTTGTAGAAGCGATCGTCAAAATTGTACTTCAGGTTGACCGCCGGCGTGGGTGCAGCATTGGTGCTCACCCCTGCCTGGATCAAGGCGAACATGTTCGATCCGGTAATCCCTCCGAACAATGTGCCGGTAAACTCATTCTGGTTTCTCAGGTAACCAAGTTTGAGTTCGAGTTTCCTGTCGAGGAAAGTCTGGTAGTAGGCGAGCGTGTTGAGCCCCACTCTGTCAGGCCCCGGGCGATCCCACGTCCAGTATTGCTGCTCGGCTCCGACGACAATCTGGCCATCGGGAATGCCAAATCGGCTGAGATCGTAAGTGACGATCAAGAAGTTCGCCGAAGCGAAGGTCGGGTTCTGGCCCATGTAAAGCTGGTTTGCGATTGAGCTTCTCGCTGCATTTGGCAGCTGATTATCTACAAACGTGTTGTGTGTCCAACCGATATAGCCAATGCCGACATCTGCCAGCGCGGACCGAACGCCGCCTTTCTCCTGATCAATCGTATCTGCAGGGCCAGGTATGGCGAGCCACAACCCTTTTTCACGCAGATTGTCGTACCTGGCGAAGGGATCGATGGGCTTTTGCGTTCGCGTCTGAGCAAATCTATCAACGCTGCTGCGCTTTTCGCCAGACGTATCGGCACGTGCCGCAGACCACGGGCGCCGAGGCCGGATTGCTCGACGCATCATCCCGGTCTGCAACTTTATCGCCGGACCGGAAGCTTGTCTGCTTTCGCTGGCTTGACCTACAGTGTCGTTTCCGGGATCGAGCTCGTGCCCGGTTTGTGCCCGCGCGGAGTTGCCGAACAGCCAAGCCGCCAGCGAAACTGCGATAGCCCGTCTACATCGTTTGCCGATTGGCCGAAACGTGAAAGCAGATGCCAAGGCGGCGGAAGATGTTCGAAGCGACGTCACCGCAAAAAACCAATCACGCATAGCGTACTTCAGGTCCGTGTCAGCCAGTCATGATTGGAAAGAACTGTCGCCTGATTGGCCGAGAGTGGCATCCCAACATTTTCGCTCCCGAGGAGGGAGTAGATGATCTGCTCTGCAATTCACTTGCGCATCAGGCCGGAGGGCCGAAAGAGAGCAGCGCGCGCTGGTGCGGCGAGAGGTTTATGACGAATGCCTTTACCCTCGCTCTCACTTTATGAACACAGCCTCCCTGCTCGCCGTGGAACAGAGTGGGCTGACGTTGGCGGGTACCTTGCTGGAAGACCCCTTTACTGACGAAGTGGCAGGCACCAGGAAGCAAGTCCCGTGGGGCACGAGCCACGGGTTCATGGAGTTTTGTGATTCCGTTGGGCCAGGCAATCGACTGGATCTGCGACCAGCCGCCTCTGGAATGTCTGCGCTCGTAGATCGCACGACGACGCCCATCCTGTTGGTCCCAGGTGAATGGACAAAACAGCCTTCGAGCGGCTTTGGTGGAGGCGGGCGAGCAGCTGGCTCCGTAAGAGCTGTTGGGACGGCCGAGTCTGTCTTGCATAGCGGGTCCTTCCCGTGCGCGGCTTTCGGTGGTCCCGCTTTGCATGCGCCCGTGATCTCAATCAACCTGCTGAGATTGGTAGTTGATCGTGCGCAATGGTTGCCCTCCCTATGAGGAATTGACGTTCAGCCGTCGCTTAAGCGGCGCGTCTTGAGTGAAGCGGCAGGTCCTTCAAGGCGCGCAGGAAGCAAAATGGGCAGGCGGCCGAGGAGGACCGCGAAACATGACATTATCGGCAGTCGGAACCTCTGGAGCGCGCGAACACCGCAAGCGCTCGGATCGGCGAAGCAAACCGGTCGAAAGAAGAATGCTAGACGAGGAGCGATGGTGATGATTGACGATGCGATCGCTTCGGATTTGCGACCGCTCTTGCGAGGGCCGTCACGACGTATTTTCTGTGTCTTGGTGCTTCTCCTTGTCCTCGTGGGCTCCAGTGCTGGCGCCTGGCTTTGGGCTGACCTCTGGGAATTTGTCGGGACGCCGGAAACTCACCAAGTCGCTTCAATCATGAGGTCGTCACTGGATGACAGAGCTTCCCTATCCGAGATCAAGTGGGCACAGCTGAAGGCTAGCGATGAGATCGCAGAACTGAACCGCAGGATCGATGCCGCGCGGGAGGACCTCAAGGGGATCTTAGATCAGATCAGCATGCTGACTTCGCGGATCGAGGCGCTGCGGAATTCAATGCCTGTCGCTTCTACGCCCTCCGTTTCGGCCCCGCCGTCCGCCCAGGCTGCTTCGAGCCGGGCCAAGAAACGGCTCGGGCAGTCCACACCACAAGGACCTGTTTCCGTTGGAGGGGCGCCAGTGATCGCAGCACCAAAGGCAAGCGCGCCTTGACGTCGAAAGGCCGCGTTTTCGTTCCGCGCCAGCTATAGCGCAGTCAATCGGACCGACTCGCCCGCTTTGATCAAGCCGAAATCAAGCCATGCGAGCACATAGGGGTTCTGAGCGCATTCGATCGGCCGCGTGGCAACGTAAATCTTCGATCATCCGCCCGTTGCTTGACGCAAAAATTCCGTATGTCGTCGGCAGTGAACGTGCGGGCGGACGCGCTGCCCCATGGCGAGAAGCGACTGGTCGAGATCGCGAGGGCGCTCGCCTTGCGTCCGAAGGTCCTGCTGCTCGACGAGGCTTCGCCCGCCACTGAGCTCCGACAAACTCGAGGAGATCTGCGCTAATGTTTTTTCGCGCATCTGGAAGGACGTTGCGCCGGGCAAACACTACACGGCGTCGAATCTACGGGAAGGGCAGCGAACTGGACGCGGCCGTTCAGTGCAAAGGCAAGCGCGATTGGCCACCAACCAACGGACCATTTCCGAATTGACGCGGAAAGTCGGGACGCCAATTTAATCCCCCTTAGTACCCACCTTTGCAATCACGGCAGAGAATGCCGTCCATATAACGGATCACGTCAACGCCAATTCGCCAAGCATGCCGAACAAGGGCCCTTCCGTGTAACCGTCTTCGGATGGAAAGAGCTGGCCTTCCGTCTCAATGGCTACCCTGAACCGCTCGACAAGCACTTCGACATTTATACGCTTCGTCAGATGAAGCGTAGTTGCCCGGCGAGATCGTTACGCAGGACCTCGCGGAGTTGCGTAGCACCAATCTTGTCAGCGCTTCCAGCCCAACGTAGGTCGCGACTAGTACTTCTGCACGGTGATTATGACTCTTTGGAAGCGTTTGGGTAGGCGCACCCCATTTTGGCGCGGGCCTTTTCTGTTGTGAACATCCATTTGATGCGGGAGCGGGCAGCATTTCTCTGCCGTTCCCAGGTGGAGATTTCGCGGCGCAGCCGCTTGGGGTCGTCGATCCTGCGGGCGAGACACTGTCCCCGCAAGACGCCGATCTCGATCTCAACCATGTTGAGCCAGCTTGCATGCTTTGGGGTGTAGTGGAACTCGATCCGTCGCAGGATGCGCCGCGCTTCGGCGGGCGAGAACGTCTGATACAGAGCGCCGGCGGAGTGGGTCGATAAATTGTCTTGGACGACCTGGATGATCTCGGCATCGGGATAATGGATGTCGACGAGGTCGCGCATGCATTGGGCATAGTCTTTCGCGGTTCGTCGCTCGGTGACTTTGACCTTGCGCCAGGGACGATGCACGTCGAGGATGACGAAGAGATTGACCGTTCCATTGCGACGATACTCGTAATCGTAACGTTCGAGCTGCCCCGGTTTGGCCGGGATCGGCTGACGGACCTCGCCGATGAGCTGCACCGGGCTTTCGTCGAAGCACACCACCGGTGCTCGGGGTCGGGCGCCTCGGCGTAGAGGTCGAGCACGTCTTCCATGCGAGCGACGTATTCGCCATCGACCTGCGGAATGCACCACATGTCGCGGCGCCAGGGTTTGAGGTCATTCTCCGCCAGACGTCGCCGGACCGTCTCGCGCGACAGGTTTTTGTGCTCGGTGAGCTTGACGAGCGCACCCGCCAACAGATCGAGCATCCAGCGGGCACGGCCCTTTGGAGGAGCCGCACAGGCGGTCGCCACCAGCAAGGCTTCTTCCTTGCCCGTGAGCTTGCGTTCCGCCCCGGGTCGCGGCTCCTCGCTCAGCGCCCGTTCCAGATTGCCTTCCACGAAGCGGCGCTTGGTCCGGTACACGGTCGAGCCGCTCACGCCGACACTCCTGGCGATCTCCTCGTTGCCGGCCCCGGCATCGGAAGCCAGCAAAATCTGGGCGCGCTTGAGTTTGCGGGACGCATGCTTGCCGCCGCTGAGTAGCGCCTTGAGCTCGCTGCGCTCGACTTGGCTGAGTTCGACCCGATAGCGTACATTCATGCCTGCCTCCCTGAGAGGCACGCACGAACAACTGAATCGGATGGCCGGCGTGAGTCCTTCGGCAAAAACCTTCACGCCCAAGCAGGGGCAATACCTCGCCTTCATCCACCTCTATACGAAGCTTCACCGAAGGCCTCCGGCGGAAGCCGACATGCAGGAATATTTCCGCGTCAGCCCGCCTTCGGTTCACCAAATGCTGCGATCGCTCGAGAGAACCGGCCTCATCAAAAGGTTGCCAAGGACAGCTCGCAGTATCGAACTCCTCGTTGATCCCAAAATCCTGCCGGAGCTAATCTGACGCATGACCCAACCGGTCAAAATCACTGTGCACAGCCACTAGGCGCCGATGGAATTTTCCAGATCGAAGTTCGAGATGAAAATGGCGAGCGCAGGAAGGGCTTCCATTCCAGGCCAAGAAAGAATGGCGAGGAAGAGATTCCAAACTGTTCGAACAGGTTCATCAGATGGTCGAGACAGCTGAGGATAGGATCGTCATCGATTATCAGGCTGGAGGCTATCGCGCATGCACCGCCATGGATGCCATTCATGGTCACGCGAACAGACAGACGATCAGCCGGGCCGGACAGATGAAAACGCTTGGGGAAATGCTCGCTGATGATTTTCTTGATTGCAACATAGGCAAGCCTGGCCTCGTCTTTGATCCCGTATCAGAAAAGTGGTTGGGACTCATTCCTGCCGGACCGCGACCAGAGCACGTCATAACAACGACGGTGTCGGAAGTTCGCGACGTGGATCGTCGCTAGCGAGTGAAACACCTTACTTTGTTTGCAAAATGAGGGCCTTGCCAGGGGCCACTCGCGCGGAGTCCGCCGTCGTGCAAAGTACTGGCGTCCGCGGGGTAGTCGGAACCTCAACCTTTCCTGCAATAGCACCCGATCCTCCTGGCCGGAAATGAATCTCAAAACAACCGATTTGTGCGCGCACAGCACGGAGCCCAGCCGGAGGACCGGCAGCTTTGAGCACTCGGCCAGATAGTACACCTTGCGCCGAAGTTCGCGCGAGCCGAACAGGAATTCTGCGATCGCCTCCGCGCCCTCCAGCACATCGTCGGCGAGATCGGATGACGCGTTCTGTGGCGGGACCGTGTTCGGCTCCATTTGTCCTCCGAAAGGCTGTTGACCCGGACCTGCGCGAACACGCAGGACGTCCATGTTGAGAGGTGCCGCCCGAAACCCAACGGGTACAGCCGTCCGAAGCGACACTGCCAAAATTGGGTAGGTCTTGATATCTTCTGCGCACACTCCGCGTGATGGAACGGGGCCTCTTGTCTTTTTTGTAGGTCCGAAGTCAATTTCAAACTTACTGCACGCAAAACCTTCCGAACTGTTCCACATGCGGCATTACTTCCGCATACGGCTGTACGCGCATGACGACCGGGTAGACGATATTGCGTCCACGTCCTGCCGACGCGCGCAGCGGCAATTCCCAACGATTGCCAATCCTTCCGTGCCGATTCCCGACTCTTCCTCTCCAGCGTGGATGCCGCTTTCCCTGAACTCGAATCTCCTTCAACGCACACCAAGGAGATTTTCATGAAGTTCATCACCATCGGCAAAAGACTGGTCGCGGTCGAACACGTCGCCTTCGTCGAACCGTTCGATCCTTCGGCCAGCCCCGAGTTCAAGCCTGAAAAAGAATACAAGGGGCGCGTCGTGCTGCTCGAACCGCGACATTGTTCTGACCGAGCAAACGGCGGGCGAGTTTGCCGCCGCACAAGGGCTGCATTTGTTTGTCGAGGATGGCGTCGCCGTCAACCGGGCGATCCTGTTCAAGATCGAAGTGTTTGAACCAACGGAAAGTTTCAATCCCTCGAAAGCCTACCTGACACGCCTCAAATGGGCCGATCTCGCTGGCGCTGAACAGAGCAAGCTGCTGGTGACGGCGCCCGAAACGGTCATCGCCGAAATCCTCAACGCCAAGGTGGACGCAGCCGTCGAAGCCAGGCGGCCGGCGCGACGGCCCGGACGAGGACGAAACGGATCCCGCCGGATGGAGGCATTTCGCGGCTAGCACCGATTCCACACTGAGCGTTCCATCGCAAAACCCATGTCGGACGATCGGGAGGGGTTTTTTGTTGTCGAGATCGATCTCAATAGTGCAGCCTGCGCAAGACCATCACCCGGCGGATGTTATCGAGGCTGGCCACCGCGATCAAGCGCAGCAGAAACTCCCTTGATACGGCGGGGGTAGCCCTTTCGTGCAGTTCGACGTAAGCGAACTTGGAGGTTGGGTCGATCGCCACGAACATGTGGAGCTCACCCTGTTCGGTCCGCACCTCGGCGATATCGATGTGGAAGAAGCCGATGGGGTAGCTCTTGAACCTCTTCTTTGCCGGTCTGTCGCCTTCAACGTCCGGGATTTCTGCTTCATCTTCGCTGCGATGAACCAGAAATGCTCTCCCCAAACCATCACTTTGTCTAACGAGCCCTAACGACGAACAATGATGTAATCCGATACACCAATGGCGTATTGCCTCGTGACGTCCGGCTTGCAGGGCGCTTCAGCGATAGTGTGCAGCGCGCCGGGCCAAAGTCGATTGACCATGCGTTAGAACTTCACGTTGAACATCGCATTCAGTCCGTTCTGAGTGATGCCTGAGCCGAACTGGCCCTGATAGGTGATGCCAAGGGTGCTGCCGCGGGAAAGCTGGAGGTGCAGACCGGCTTCGACGAGTGCCACGTCCTTGCCAATGGATACGCCCGAAGCTGCAAAAGCACTGGAGCCGACGGCAAAGCTGGCTGTCGACAGCGGAATGAGGTCACCCAAGGCATGACGCCAGCCAATATCGGCTCGCGCAGTCGTGACTATCTGACCGAGTTGCCACCGCGAGGTTGCGTGAACGCCGAGAGTGGAGAGCGTCGTTTCCATCCTGTCAGCGTGAACGTTCAGAGCCGCTCCTTTCAGTCCCCTCTCGCTAAAACCATCTGTCGCGACACGAACATGGGCGAGATTGGCGTATGGCTCGATCGCCGACCAGTTGCCCATCTCGACCTTGTAGCCCAGCTCTCCAAAAATCTGGAAAGTGCCTGCATCGTAATCTGAGATCAAGTTGTCATTGAATCCCGGGAAACTAACGTTTCGGCTCATCTGAAGATCGTGCCATGTATAGGCGAGACCTGAGCGAAGGGCGATGGCCCCCTCTGGCACGGCCCACTCGGTCCCGGCATAGGTCCCGACAGTGTAATTGTCGCTGCGGCCTGACGAGGCAGGTGCGTCAACATTGAAAGTGGAACGACTATAGCCTGCAAGAACACCGACACGCCAGTCGTCAAATACCGATGAGTCGATACCGGTCATGAAGCCGCTAATGGTGGATCTGGTGGCTGCAGCATTGTTATTACCCGATTGGGTCGTCCATCCGCCAAAAGCGGAACCCCACGCAGCATAACGCTGCAAGTCGTCGGATCGCAGGTCAGAGGAAGCCGCGGCGACCGCACCGGTGCCAGAGGCAGAGTTGCCGCCAGGCCTCTGCTCAGGACCGTAACTCATAACCGCCATCGATGAAAATGGGACGCCGCCAAACGCCTGTTCGAGACGGTTGTAGACTGCCGAACGCGCATAGAAGCTGTCATTGACGCGTCTGCCTTGCTCCGATGCGTAGACTGACGGCGAAAGCTGACGAAGCCCAGATGTCACCGCCGTGCCGTCCGGTGCGGAGAAGTCGAGTGCCGCGACGAGCGGGTGCAGTCCCAACACAGCGCTGCCAGCTACTCGATCCAGCGCCGCGCCCACCTGACGGCTGTTGGCGTCGGCCCCATAACGCGAATAGGCATCTGTTGGCCGGGAGAGTGTCAAGGCGTAGGCGTTGTCGCCCTGAGCTGTCGCGCTTGCCATCAAGGTTGGCGATTGCAGCGATGTCGTTACGTTCGTGAACGAGCCTATGAGCGTCGTTGCGTTCAGCCACTGGTTGGAGGAGACGCTAAAGCCGCTGCTATACCAGCCGCGCTGCGGCGCGATTGTGAGCGTGCCGTCGAGTGTCGCATTGCCGTTCACCACAAGGCGGCTAAGAGCACCGCTATCATTCACCGCGACCTGCAAGCGACCGGCCGAGGTCTGCAGATAGTCGCCATTCACCTTTATGCTGTTGTCAACACCATCGATAAGGGGTGCGACAGCACCGCTGTTGGTGAAGCGGCCATGACTATTGAGAACATAACTGCCGTTGCCGGACAAGGTTGCAGCTCGCGCAACAGCTACGTCGTAGACTTGGTGATTGCCGGTAAACAATGCGACGCCACCGGACAATCGCAGCGAAAGGTTGCTGCGTCCGACGATGTTCCCTTCATAGCGGGTTGCAAAGCTTGCGTCGGGCTGTCCCGTTGAGTGACCATTCGCGTCGGGCGCCATACCGAACGTTAATGTTGTCAGGCGCGGAGAACCGTTTTCGTCAAGCTGGGCGTAATCGGACAGGATGTTCCCTGACAGCATTGCGCCACGCATCACGTTGACCTCACCCACGTAACCATTATTCGACATGTACATCGCCGCGTGACGCCCAGCCAGGCGTCCGGTCAGATCAAACTTGCTGACGAGCGGACCGTTGATCTCGTTCAGCATCGGGGCCGGGTTGTCGCCAATCGTGCGAATATATGATCCGCGGTATTCACTGCTGTTGCCCATCACATTATTGCCAAAGTCGAAGCTTGCCGCAATGCCATGCTCCCCGAGAGCCTGCACATCACCGCGCTGAGCAAACGTGTGGCCCTTGCCGTAAGCGAACATGACGCCGCGCCCATTGACGCCGTCCGCATAGACCCGGGTCCCACGCGAGACTTCCAGCTGATTGGTTTCGCCATCGACGCGAATGCCGGCGCCCCCCGCTCCTTGCGAAAGCAGGTCGGCACGCTGGACCACAGTGTTGTCGCGGCCATAGACGTGCAGTCCCAGTCCGAGCGTGGCCGTGTTGAACGTATTTGGCAGATAGGTGGAACCATCAGCATTGCGAGCAAAGAACGGGTTGTCGTTTATCAGAGTCTGACCATTGCCGTAGATGGAGTAACCGAAGAAATTGCGCCGATCGATGCTGTAGCCGAGGTCCTGCAACGCGGCGATCTCCCCCTCCATCAGGGAGGTGTAGTTACGGTAGCGCTGATGGCTCATCAGGCTGTTCTTGAGCTCGCTATGCGAGACGAAGGGGGCGTCGAGCTGACCATCCTGGCTCATCACGCGCACTGGAATACCTGGCATGGCACCAGCCAGCACCTCACCCACATGCTTCCCGGCGAAATAGCCCTGATCGCGGCGCAGGTCGAAAACGTCGTCAGCTCGCGGGTTCTTGCAGCCGGAACAATAGATCGCCTGTCCAGGTTTCGCTTGTTTGCCATTGTCATCGTACAAATGCTTCGTCCAGGCATTTATGGCTTCGAGGAAATAGGGTGAGGTCGCATCAGGGCCGCTAATGGTAGTAGGGACGCCAATGGTACTGCCGACTCCCAACAGATGCGCGAACTCATGAATCACAACGGGTGCGAGACCGACCTTTGGCGTCATCGGCAACTGCGAAGGGATGTATTTTTCGGAAGAAAAGCTCATCTCGCCGATCGCTACCATGCCATGCGCGCCGTAGGTGAGCTCGCCCGGATCCCGCCCCATGAATGCCGCCGGCACCTGATCGTCGCCAGCGGGTGACGTGGGCGTTGTGGCCAATGCGTTGTTTTCGCTAATCCCGCCGATGTTGATGATGGCCGGCGATTGACCCGGCACGACCTTGATGATCTCTGCCCAGTACCGAATTGCCGCAAAAGAATGATCTGTTTCCCATTGCTGTAGGTTCCGCTCTGGAGACTTAGGCTGGTCTTTTTCGGAATAAAAAGGGCCGTCGCCGGGACCGAATACCCGCGCCCGGATGAAGGGCACACCGTTCGGATCCTTAATGTCGTGGGTTTCAACGGCCCTACTGGGCGAACCGAGCAAGGTTTGAACCGCAAGCACCATTGTCGCAATCGCCTTCGTTTTCATACTACTCATCCTACGCCTGATGCTATTGCAGGCGTGCTTTGTCATTCAAATTCGAGCGTGTGTGCACGCAGAGGGGACGATCATGGGGAGACGGATGGGCGCGCGCTTTCGCGGCTCATAACCTGACGGCCGCACCTCAAATTGAAAGGGGCTGCTTTTCTGGAGCGACTTTGACAAAACCAAATGTCACTCACAGAGGTCCGTCATCGCCGATGCCGTTGATCTTAAGCTCGTTAAGCTCAAGCTGTGGCGCATCAAGCCTGTCATTGGCCAGCCGCTGAGCGGCGGCTCGCCATGAAGCGGATATCACCGCCTGATGCGTGCGGCGCCGGCGCGATGTTGGTCGTTTTCATGGTGTCATTTACGTCGCGAGCTCCATTACGCTTGATCGCGCGCAGATCCTGTATTCTCCCGACAACGCAGGCGGCGGCGCGACTAACAAGCAGCGGAGCTGCATGAAATTAGGCGCTACCCGCCAATGTTGTCGCAAACTTGCCATTGCACCGGCGCACAACGACGGCTCGCGGCCGACAACCGCATCGGGTCCCTCTTTGCTGGCTACTGCCAATCATTTCAAGGCTTGAATGGGACAAGACATCAGGCTTTTTGTCGCACACACCTTATCATGAGCTTCGCGCGACATGCTTGAGACCACATGTGGCTCAGATCCTAAAATGTCCACGAAGAAAGTCGAACCCCTAACCGTTCGAGCGGGGGTAAGCACCGCATCCGCGGCGAGGTCATCGATTATCTTCGGTCCCGACGCACCCGGTGGAGGGTGTACGCGACCCCACTCGCAACTCGGATGGAAAAGACCATAGGAGTTTCGCCTTCACCTGCAATCCGCGACGGGATCTGGCGCCGCGCTATTTCGATGGCTTCGCACCAGCTCCCGTCGCTACCACCACCGGGTAAATCCACCAGCCAGAGCGAACTCAGGACTGGAAAAACTTCGGAGCAAGATCAACTGGTTCGTCTTTAATCGGAGCGTACGCCTCCGAGGACGCTTACCATTACCCACATCTTTTGAGGTGCGCTGAGCCGAAAAACTTGAGTCGCCAGAATCGCTTGTGATTCTTTGATGGGCACCTGATTCGAGAAGAGGTGCTCTATGGGACTGACTTCACGCGCCCGGGATGAGAAGGCGCATCGGTTGGCGTCTGACGTTGTGACTTGGTTTGACCGTGAAGCTGCACTGTGCGAATTCCAGGACGCTCGACTTGGCGAGAGATTTCGTATGCTGCTGAAGCAGATTGGTGGCGACATCGGACAGAGCATCCCGATGGTTTGCCAAGACTGGGCGAATACCAAGGCGGCCTATCGTTTCTTCTCCAATGAACGAGTAGGCGAGGCCGATATCCTGTCTGGTCATTTTAAAGCGACGCGGGAGCGTATCGCGGCTGCGAAGGAGGCTGTTCTTGTCCTGCATGATACGACCGAATTCACCTATCAAAGGGAGCGCCCGGATCTGATCGGGATGATTAAGCGCATCCCCAAAAGCAACTCTCGAAGATTGGACGGGAAACCCCAAACGTACACGACATGCGGAATATTGATGCATTCGAGCCTTGCGGTGACCCTCGAGGGGCTTCCACTGGGCTCAGCGCTGTGAAGTTCTGGACCAGAAAGAAATTCAGAGGGGTCGCTGCGCTCAGGCGCGAGCTCAACCTGACACGGATCCCCATTGAAACCAAGGAGAGCATTCGGTGGCTGGAGAACCTCAAACAATCCACCGAGCTTTTCGAGAAACCATCGCAGTGCATCCATATCGGTGATCGTGAAGCCGATATTTATGAATTGTCTTGCGCCGCCCAAGAGGTTGGAACGCATTTCTTGGTAAGGACCTGTGTCAATCGCCTGGCAGGCGATGGCGATCATACCGTTGCAACGATAATGGACGAGGTCGTGGTCAAAAGGTCTCCACCGGATCGAAGTCCAGGATAGCAAGGGCAATCCGGACCAGGCTGTTCTTGAAATCCGGTACCGTAAAATCCGTATTCTGCCACCGATAGGCAAGCAGTCGCGGTATCCAGCTTTGACTTTGACCGTGATCCACGCTGATGAAAGAGGAGCGCCTAGACCGATCTTCCAGTGCAATCGCGCGGGGATGCGATCGAGAAACTCGAATGGTATTCCTTGCGATGGAAGATCGAGGTCTTCCACAAGATACTCAAATCCGGCTGTAGGGCAGAGGACTCGCAACTGCGGACCGCCCAGCGATTGACGAATCTGATCTCGGTATTCTGCATTGTGAGCTGGCGCATTTTTTGGATGACGATGCTTAATCGTTCAGCGCCAAATGCCTCACCGGAGTTTGTGCTGACCAAAGGTGAAATCCAATTGCTTGACCGGCTCGTCAAAGACAAGAATCCAGTCAGCACACAACGAAAGACATTGTCGCATTATCTCATCAAGATCGCCAGGCTCGGTGGCTATCTCGCCCGTGCCAACGATCCGTCACCAGGGAATCTGATCATGTGGCGCGGATTGTCGCGATTCATCGATATCGCAACGGGAGCGACACTCTGACTCAAAAATGTGGGTAATCGTAAGCGCCCTCGGATGTGTACATCGGAGCGCCTGGACACGATGTGGATCATGTCTTCCCGACGGGAAGAACACGCGCGAGCAGGCGTTGAGGGCATCGAAAATCGGATAAGAAGCGAGGCTTTGACACCATTCGTAATCGCGAGGCGACAATCCATTAGCGGCTGAACTCTGCGGCTTGGGCAATCTATCGCGCGGCACGGGTTGCCACTGTCAGACCGTCCCTATGCCCGACAAAATAGGCTGCGGTTATCAAAATTAAGATTGTTGGGAAGATACATAGACTTGAAATAACGTCCCAGCAGCAATCCACAGATGCTACTCGCCAAAACGAGCGTCAATATCGCGCCTCCTAGTAATGATCGGCGTACACCACGGAAGTCTTTTCGAAGCCAGAGTGAAGGGCGATCGTCATCTGGATTACTCCTGAGCCATCTAAACTAACGTTTGCTATCCGCTATTCACCAAAACTGGTACATTGATCGTCTTGATAGAGCACATTCACGATCTGGATGGGTCCTAATTATCCTTCGGCAGGGTGGGTGATTGAGATTGTCTTGATCGTTAAACCCTTGATGAACGATGCGACCTCACCGCAGCGGAACGCGGCATCAACCTGAACTAGCCTGGGCGCCACCTTTGTCGGAAATGCCCTTGGCAAGTGCGTCCATGCACCAGTTATGCGAGTTCACCTTGGAGAAAGCGTCGCTTACACGCTGCGTATCATATGCCCGAATGCTGCCGATCTTTGTGGGCGCCGCGCCTTGATGCGGTGCTGATCGCTGTGGGCGGCTGCATTGTTGACATGCCATGGGAAACGCCAATCCGCAATGGTCACTTTGTCGCCAAATCCACATCGAAGAATATCCAAATGTTGCCGAAACATCTGCGCCGCCTCGAAGCTGAATCGATCGCAATAATGCGTGACGTAGTCGCCGAGTTTAGAAGGCCGGTCATGCTCTGTTCGATCGGAAAAGACTCGAGCGTCATGCTGCACATTGCGATGAAGGCGTTCTACCCGGCCAAGTTGCCCTTTCCCTTGCTTCACGTCGAAACGACGTGGAAGTTCCACGAGATGATCAGTTTCCGGGACGAAACAGCCACGCGGCTCTGGACCTGATCGTTCACGTCAACAAGGAAGGCCTCGAGCGCGGGATCAATCCAGTCGAGTCCGGCTCAATCCTTCATACACAGGTGATGAAGACAAATGCTCTGAAACAGGCACTCGACCTCCGTCAGTTCGACGCCGCCTTCGGCGGGGGCACAACCTGACGAGGAAAAGAGCCGAGCGAAAGAACGGATCTTCTCCTTCCGTTCGGCCGGACATGTGTGGGATCCGCGGGACCAGCGGCCGGAGCTATGGAATCTGTTCAATACGCGAATCCGCCAAGGCGAAACCATGCGCGTATTCGCGATCTCGAACTGGACCGAGCTCGATGTCTGGGAGTACATCATGCTCGAAAAGATCCCCGTCGTCCCACTCTACTTTGCAAAGCAGAGGCCCGTGGTTCTTCGGAATGGCGCAACCATTATGGTCGACGACAAGCGACTTCCGCTTTAGTCCGACGAGACGCCGCAGATGCGGATGATCCGTTTTCGCTGGGATGCTATCAGGCGCCGTCTGACGAATAAGACGGGCTCAGCACGTTCCTTCTGACCATTCCATTCACTGGCCGATACTGCGGTAACCACGGCTTCGTTCAAGAGCCGATCCGCGCCGACATTGTATCGAAAACCGACAATGTCGTGTTCATTCCGATCACATGCTAGTACTTCTGCACGGTGATTATGACTCTTTGGAAGCGTTTGGGTAGGCGCACCCCATTTTGGCGCGGGCCTTTTCTGTTGTGAACATCCATTTGATGCGGGAGCGGGCAGCATTTCTCTGCCGTTCCCAGGTGGAGATTTCGCGGCGCAGCCGCTTGGGGTCGTCGATCCTGCGGGCGAGACACTGTCCCCGCAAGACGCCGATCTCGATCTCAACCATGTTGAGCCAGCTTGCATGCTTTGGGGTGTAGTGGAACTCGATCCGTCGCAGGATGCGCCGCGCTTCGGCGGGCGAGAACGTCTGATACAGAGCGCCGGCGGAGTGGGTCGATAAATTGTCTTGGACGACCTGGATGATCTCGGCATCGGGATAATGGATGTCGACGAGGTCGCGCATGCATTGGGCATAGTCTTTCGCGGTTCGTCGCTCGGTGACTTTGACCTTGCGCCAGGGACGATGCACGTCGAGGATGACGAAGAGATTGACCGTTCCATTGCGACGATACTCGTAATCGTAACGTTCGAGCTGCCCCGGTTTGGCCGGGATCGGCTGACGGACCTCGCCGATGAGCTGCACCGGGCTTTCGTCGAAGCACACCACCGGTGCTCGGGGTCGGGCGCCTCGGCGTAGAGGTCGAGCACGTCTTCCATGCGAGCGACGTATTCGCCATCGACCTGCGGAATGCACCACATGTCGCGGCGCCAGGGTTTGAGGTCATTCTCCGCCAGACGTCGCCGGACCGTCTCGCGCGACAGGTTTTTGTGCTCGGTGAGCTTGACGAGCGCACCCGCCAACAGATCGAGCATCCAGCGGGCACGGCCCTTTGGAGGAGCCGCACAGGCGGTCGCCACCAGCAAGGCTTCTTCCTTGCCCGTGAGCTTGCGTTCCGCCCCGGGTCGCGGCTCCTCGCTCAGCGCCCGTTCCAGATTGCCTTCCACGAAGCGGCGCTTGGTCCGGTACACGGTCGAGCCGCTCACGCCGACACTCCTGGCGATCTCCTCGTTGCCGGCCCCGGCATCGGAAGCCAGCAAAATCTGGGCGCGCTTGAGTTTGCGGGACGCATGCTTGCCGCCGCTGAGTAGCGCCTTGAGCTCGCTGCGCTCGACTTGGCTGAGTTCGACCCGATAGCGTACATTCATGCCTGCCTCCCTGAGAGGCACGCACGAACAACTGAATCGGATGGCCGGCGTGAGTCCTTCGGCAAAAACCTTCACGCCCAAGCAGGGGCAATACCTCGCCTTCATCCACCTCTATACGAAGCTTCACCGAAGGCCTCCGGCGGAAGCCGACATGCAGGAATATTTCCGCGTCAGCCCGCCTTCGGTTCACCAAATGCTGCGATCGCTCGAGAGAACCGGCCTCATCAAAAGGTTGCCAAGGACAGCTCGCAGTATCGAACTCCTCGTTGATCCCAAAATCCTGCCGGAGCTAATCTGACGCATGACCCAACCGGTCAAAATCACTGTGCACAGCCACTAGTCAGTCCGATCCACTGGACAATCGGCTGACCGAGGCGCTCCTCCGAGCGCTCCTTCGCGATGCGCATATCCGTGGCCTGCTAATAGGGGGCGCGGTCGAGGTAAGCATCGAACGCGGCAGCAACAGCGCGAATGACAAAACGGTGCTCTGGTTTGACCCGGACGAAACCCTCTTCGATGTCCAGTATCCCGTCTTCGGCAAGCATTTCCAGACGGTCAGCTGAATCGAGAAAGGGCATCGGCGCAAATCCGTGGGCGGCGCAGATTGCCGGCACGTCGGCCTGCAAGTCGCACATCAGCCGCTCGATGATTGCGGCCCGAAGGCGATCTTCGGCGGTGAGGCAGTGGCCCTTTGAGGTTGCCAGATGGCCAGCACTAATCCGTCGGGTATAGGAACTGGTTGCCGTCTCGTTCTGCACGTAACCATCGCGCAGACGGCCGATGGCTGACGGACCAAAGCCGATCACTGTGTTACACGTATCGGCCGAATAGCCCAGCGAGTTGCGGCGCAGCCGGCCGGTTTGCTGCGTGTGCGCGAGTTCGTCGTCCGGGAGAGCGAAATGGTCGAGCCCGATTTGGCGATATCCGGCGGAGACCAGCGTATCTGCCATGGCTGCAGCTTGCTCGGCGCGCGCAACATTGTCGGGCAACGCCGCCTCGTCGATCTGGCGCTGACGTTTCATGTAGGAGGGAACATGGGCATAGCCGAACACCGCAAGGCGGTCGGGCCGCATGGTCAAAGCCGTCTGCGCTGAGTTCACGCAGGATTGCACGGTCTGATGCGGCAATCCGAAGAGCAGGTCGAAATTGATACGGCTTATTCCATGCTGGCGAAGGCGTTCGACGACAAAAGCGACCTGCGCTTCGCTTTGGAGACGGTTGACCGCCCTTTGAACTACGGGATCGAAGCTTTGTACGCCGATGCTCGCGCGGCTGACGCCCGCTACTCCCAAGGTTTCCGCCATCTCGGCCGTGAACGCGCGGGGGTCGATCTCGACGGCGAGCGCGGTCGATTTGCTGAACGCGAAGCAGCGGCGCAAAAGCTCCATCAGAGCCAAGAAATCGGCCGGTGGGATGGTAGTCGGCGTGCCGCCGCCAAAATGCAGGTCGCTCACTGGAAGACCGTGAGGCGTTTGCTCTGTGACCAGACGAATTTCATCACGTACCGTCAGCACGTATTTGCGAATCGGCCGCTCGCTGTGAGTGAGGCTTGTTGGGAAGCCGCAATACCAGCAGATCGACCGGCAGAACGGAACGTGAAGGTAGAGCGATACGGATTCGTCTGGCGGCAGCCGCCGCAACCACGCCTCACAGGTCGTGGCGCCGACCGCAGCAGAGAAATCCGGTACCGTTGGGTAGATGGTGTACCAGGGCAGGCGAGCATCGCAATATTTGTTCAGGAGTGAGGTCTGCAACGCTTACCTTTCCGCGCTGATACGCTATCAGGCTGATGGATATCCTCTGCTCTGTCTTTGCGTTAAGTCAAAAAAGACTGCCCTGATCCTGAAGCTCGAGACCCTTCTTCGATGTAGCTGCCAGGACAGCCTGCGAACTGGGAGCGGTGAGAAAGTCAGGCGCCAGCCATCATTTGCACCCGTAAGAGAACAAATGGCTCACATGAGCTCGGCCGCCCGGGCTCGATCCGCCCAATCATTGTGCGCAGGAACAATCATTCATCGGAGCGCACATTGCGTCTGCATTCTCCAACGCAGGGGCTCTTGCGACAAAGACAGGATCCAAGGCGTTGCCGGCGGCGAACCAGTCGGCCTCAGCCTTTCAAGGTGTTTTCGGTGGAAAAGCTGATGTGGATGCCTCAGGCGTTCGATCGAGTCAGGAAATCACGCTAAATCCGATTGGTAGTCCGCGCCACGCTGGGCCGGCAGCGCAGGGCCAATCGGCCAGGAGGGCTCATGAACCTGAAAGCACCCGCGGCGGGCGCCGCGCATCAGCCTATTCTCCATTGCCCGAACTGCAATCATGAGATTCACCTCACCGAATCTCTTGCTGCTCCCCTGATCGAGGAAACTCGCCGACGTTTTCAGCGACAATTGGCGGACAAGGATGCCGAGGTCGCCCGCAAGGCCGAGGCCTTGCGCCATGAGCAGGAGCAACTGGCGAGACAACGCGAACAGATCGAGGATCAGGTGGCCGCGCGCCTGGCGGCCGAGCGCACCGAACTCGTCGCCATGGAAGCGAAGAAGGCTCGGCAGGCCGCGGCGGCCGAGCTGCTGGCAAAAGCTGCCGAAGTGGCCGAGCTTCGTCAAAGCCTGGAGGCCAACAATGCCAAACTTGCTGAGGCGCAGCAGGCGCAGGCCGAACTGATCCGCAGGCAATGTGCCCTTGACGAAGAGAAACGTGAACTCGATCTGACCATCGAAAAGCGCGTGCAAGCCTCAATCGCGGATATCCGGGCCAAAGCCAGGCAGGAAGCGGACGAAGCCGCCCGCTTTCAAGTGCTCGAGAAGGATCAAACGATCGACTCCATGGCGCGGACGATCGAAGAGTTGAAGCGCAAGGCTGAGCAAGGCTCGCAGCAATCCCAGGGCGAAGTGCTTGAGCTCGAGCTCGAAGAGCTGCTTCGCAGCCGTTTTCCCACTGATACAATCGAGCCGATCGGCAAGGGAGAGCTGGGTGCGGACGTCGTCCAGCAGGTCAACGGTTCAATCGGTCATCCTGCGGGCCTCATCCTTTGGGAATCCAAGCGTACGAAGGCATGGAGCGACGGCTGGCTCGGGAAACTGCGCGACGACCAAAGGCGGTGTGGCGCAGATGTGGCCCTCATCGTTTCACAGGCGCTGCCGAAGCACGTCGAATTTTTCGATCTGATCGACGGAATATGGGTTGCTCATCCCCGCTGTGCTGTTGCGGTCGCGATCGCGCTCCGTCAGGGGCTGATTGATTTGAGCAGTTCGCGCCTGGTGCAGCAAGGCCAGCGAACCAAAATGGAGCAGGTGTACCGGTATCTGACCGGCACCAGGTTCCGCCAGCGGGTAGAAGCTGTCGTTGAAAAATTCAACGACCTGCGAGAAGATCTCGACAAGGAGCGCAAATTCATGGGCCGACAATGGGCCAAGCGCGAGACGCAGATCCTCTCTGTCATCGAATCTACCGTTGGCATGGTCGGTGACCTTCAGGCGATCGCCGGCAAGGCGATGCCGGAAATCCAGAGCCTCGATGCACCGCTGCTGGAATGCTCGGCCCAATCGGAGCGCAAAGCGTCATAATCAAAAGCGACGCGCAGTTGAGCCTCTTTCGGCTTCGATTTCATACACCCTGTGCGAACTGACAGGTTGGCATGCTACCGTTCGGCTCGCGCCTTGCAATTCCCCCTCGCGCAATAGCCCCTTTGCCAGCAAGCTTGCACGTAATGGTGAGAAAGCGCCGGCGGGTCTCGGCGTCGATGTTGTTTTTCTTACGGTAGAAGGGCTCGTCGAGGAGCGATAGTCGGCGCTTCTATTGAAGCTCCACAATCTGCACGCATCGTTGTCAGTCGCGCCTTTTCAAACCTGCGCAGACGGGATTTGAGCCCATTTGCATTCAGCGGCTTGGGCGAGAAACGCTTCGGAAGCGATGTCGTGTTCCGATTTGCGTTCCGGGCTGCCTAGGTTGTGCAGAATAAAATGGTATAGGCGAACGAGGGTAGGGATAGTATTTAGCGTGGCGCCTCCGGATGCAACGAGCGGAATGCTCTTCAAGCTGGGATTGTCAGACAAGGAGTCTCGGTTGATGAAACGCAGGGTGCGAGATCGTACAACGTGACGCAACGTGAGTTTCAATAGCCATCGAACCGGCGTGAAAAACATTTTTGCATTCCACGTCATAAGGATCGATCAGCCTCAATTCCGCCACGCCGCTTGTCTCATTGCGCCAAGCATCGTCACGGATGTACTGATGATGCTGGGGCTGCCCCGGCGCACTTCCAACCCCGGCAGGTGCGTCGGGGCGCTTTAATTCGGCCACGCCATTGTGAGTGCTGCGAGTTCAACAATTCCCAAACAGGCCGCAGGCTGTGCCGGAATCGCAACGCGCGGGTATTGTCAGCTTCTGCACTCCCTGGCACGTCCAAGTCAGACGATACGCGTCTGTTCTGCTTCAGAGGCTCGGATCGTTCGTTTTGGAATCTTTGCGACTGTTGTCATGAGCCTCGGTGGTGCTCGATGACCGCAACGACAGCTGCAGCAAAAGCAGATCCAACGGCATTTAGGTGCGAACCAACTGCACGCCGGCAATGAGCAGAACCGCCACGAGGATGAACCTAATAGCTGCCTGGCTCAGCCATTTCAGGCCGATAACCGTTCCTGCGACGGCTCCTCCCAGTGCGGCGATTGCGTAAATGGCCGAATCCGAACACGGAAGCTGGCCTGTGAAAAGAACTCCGACGAAGTCCACTGTGGAGTTCGCTAGGATGAACGGAGGCGACAGCAGGGTGACTTGCCTGGCTGACGTCCAGTTCAGTGTCATGAGCGCGGGCGCCAGGAATACTCCGCCGCCCACGCCGGTCAGACCAGAAACCAACCCGATGACCGCCCCAATGCTTACGCTTCCCCAGAGCGGAGTTTCGCAAGCGCGATGGGCAACGCTCCCACGCCGAACAATCATCACAGCGCTCGCCAAAAGGAGGACAAGACCGGTCAACGTCCTGTAAACGTGCTCCCCGAGCACCAGCAAGCTGCCGGCAAGTGCTGCCGGCATTGATGACAATAGAAGCGGCCGGAGCGCTATCCAGTCGATGACTTTGTTGCGGTTTAAGAACCACGTGGAATAACTCGCGACAACAATGTTGAGGCCAAGCGCCGTCGGGCGCATCTCTGTAGAAGGCAAGCCGGAAAACGCCATGAGGGCTAGGAACGCGGTTCCACCCGCCTGACCAACCATTGCATAGAGCAGCGAGATAATCGCGAAGAACAGAGAAAGCATACTTCATCTACCCTGCGAAAAGTTCTACGCCTGCCTTGCACCTAGCTCCATGGAGTTCGAATTTGTCTTTCCACGAGGGAAGAAGTCCAAGCGAGCGCTTAATCGGAGGCCGCGCGCCGCACCTGGCACCGGCTAAGGTTGCTAGACGATTGCCATTTGTGGGTCGGCTTCTTCAATTGCCAGCCTTGGTACTTGACCAGGATATGAAAGTGGTACGCCAGCGCCTGGCTGTTTGAAAGGCGCTTTGGGGGGGCGCCGCGCCGAGCGGCACTCTTTCCAGGCCGCCGGAGCGTTGCGTAAGTGGCGCTGTCGCGTTTCCTCCAGATGTCGCCATTGCTCCAAGCGCGCGTGCGCCGAACCGGGCTCTTCTCTTGAATTTCTTGTTTCGAGGATTGATTCGGAGAGGTCCCCAGTTGGTACGACACTTGCTGATCCGCTGCTAGGTCCTCTCCCTTATGGAGATGCGCATGCAAGGCGTCCTCTGCAGCCGGCAGGTCTCGCTTCGGCGCGTGTCTCCCGTTGCGCGCCTGGCGCGCGGATCATCTGTGCCTTCAATTCAGGTGCGCTGGACCTCTCTAACGCCCCTGATCAGGCGAGGGGCCGTTATATCACGCGGTCACCTGCTGGCTCGGCTCTTCCGTGTTGGTCGCCGATCGCGTTTCCGACGCCGTCGAAGGACGGAGGATCCGCGAAGAATCCGCGACAGCAATTCGCAGGATGGGGAAGAAACTATAACCTTTCCGTCGGGAGGAAACAGAAAGCCGATGTCGGAACTGCGAAGGTCGATCCCGGCGCCGTCAAGTTGGCCAACGTGCTCCATTTCGCCCGAATCGCGAAGCTCAACGTTCAGGATATCATCGTGCTCGATCTTGAGGCAAAGCCACGCGTCTTTCGGGCAGCACAGTCGCTCCTTGGGTAGAGACGATCTTGTCATTCATAGCTGGTTGGTGTCGCCAGCTGGATATCAAGGGTCATCGGGTTTGCCGTGGCCGCCCTATCAAAAGCGATTCAGCTTTGGGGCAGCATCGAGGGCACAGACCATCGACACGCACGACAATGCGGTAATCGCCTGCTTGGCCTGCTGGTCATCGGCGAGCGAAATCAATCGGATGGAATTCGACGACGCTTCGGTCGTGGAGTGCCGTCCGGTGTCCGACGAGGATAGCGGCCAGACCCCGGCGCATGACAGGACAATTATCGCGCGGCAGACGGCGGAAGGCGACATATTCGGGAATGGCGTCTGACGCAGCGCGTGCTCCAGCCTCACGAGTTCAGCTCATGGAACGGAATTTGGATCCGCCTGAAACAAACGCAAGCGAACGCAGCGATGGCGAGCCGGACCGGCGTGCCGAAGCGCCCATCGTGGATCTTTTTAGCTTCACCGAGTGCGCAAACAAGACGCATTCGCTGAGAGCGTTGTTCGATCTTCTTGTAAACCGTGCCACCGAGGAAGGATTCAGTGAAGTTGCTTACGGAGCCCTCAACTTCGTCGAGCCGCTTCGGTTGGCTGAATATCCACCGCCGACTGTCGCTGTGAATTGGCCGCCGGCCTGGTGCGATCGATACTTCAAAGGCAAGTACCACACCATCGATCCGGTGGTCCGGCGGACGCCGATGCATTCGCGTCCGTTTCTGTGGGACCAACTCGCTGACCATTATCAGCTTCTACCGGACGAGAGACGCGTATTGGAGGAGGCTAGGGAGGCCGGCCTGAAGCATGGCATGAGCGTGCCTCTATTTGGCCCGTTGGGCCAAGTATCTGTGGTGTCCTTTGCATCTCCGTCCGACGATGCTGATCCGCAGAATCGCATCGGTCATCTCCATGCCCTGGCTTCGCTCTTTCACACCGCCTTTGGCGAGATTGCTCGACCCTCTAATGGCGGCTGTGGGAAAAAAATTGCGTTATCGCAACGGGAGATCAGTTGCATGCGGTGGGTGGCAGAAGGGAAATCTTCCTGGGAAATCGGCATGATCCTAGGAATCAGCGTTAATACGGTTAATTTTCATATCAAGAATGCGATGCGAAAGCTGGGTGCGACCAGCCGGATCCAGGCGACCGCTATCGCCATTCGCCTCAATATTCTTTGAGATCCCATCCTCACTGCCAGGAAGTGCGATTGACGCCAAGCCCTGGCAAGGCTCATGTCATTCGAACAGTGCTTCGTTGAGACAGGCGACGTGAAACTCACGTTGCGTGAGGTTCTGGAGTTCGACGACGCATGTCAAGCCGACTGGTTTGGTGCCCTCGGGTGTGCCTGCGGTCTGCTCTGCCAGCCAGTGATCTAAGCCTAGACGAGCTCGAGCCGGTTCCGCTGGCTGGTTGCGAGGCGGTAGGGCAGCATTTCGAGAAAGAACCCCGACCGTTAGTCGGGGCTCTCGATTTGACGCTTGCGCGCGTGGGGTTCGCTATTTTGCAAACGCTGGGCCGAACTTGTAGTTGAGCCGTGCCGTGACAAGATCGATGTCCTGGTGAACGCGATCGAAGCCGACGGCCGTGGGGAAGCTTACGTTGCTGCCCTGCATGAACAAGTGATTATACTCGAGGCCAGCCGACCAGTTCGGGGTCAGGCTGACTTCGGCGCCAGCGCCGAGCGCGCCACCCCAGCGAACATCGCTATTCCTGCCAAGCTCGGTGCCAGTGGCCACTGAGTTGACGTGATAGGTGTTGCTGGTCACCGCCGCACCGCCCTTGGCGTAAAGCAGCACGGCATTGAACGCGTAGCCGACGTGGCCCGTGAGCAATCCAAATGCATCTGTCTTGGTGCCAATGGTGTCCGCTGGGAAGGCACTGCTGACATTGGAGCCGCTGAAGTCGGCCCAGTTTCCCTGGCCTTCGATGCCGTACACCGTTTTGAAGATCTGCCAGCGATAGCCGATCTGGCCGCCGACGGTGCCGCCGGTCGAATTATGGCAGCCCTCGGAAGCAACGCCGTTGAAATCCCAGCAATTGTGACTCGATCCCCAGCCGCCATTGAGACCGATATAGTAGCCGCTCCAGTCGTTGATCGGGGCTACGACCGGAAATGGGGGGGCCTTGATGTTGACAGGCTGCCCGGCGAGGTCAGCGCCGAATGCGGGAGCTGCAGCGCCGAGTGCGATGCTTGCGGTCAGAATCAGCAAATTCTTCATTCCAGTGTCATTCCTTTTGATGCCCCCCGGCGCCGTGCGTCTTAACAACATGATTGCGAATTGCTGTAACTGAGCCACAACATTCCTTCGAAAGAAATGAGTCAAAACGCACGGTGCGTCAGGTTGTGAAGCGCCCTAACTTGCGACGCCTCGACGAAAATGCAACGACATTGATAGGGCGCCTCGTGGCGCCTTTACCTGAAGGCGATGCGATCGTGATGGCACTGGTGCGACGCAATGCTGCGAGCGCATTTGCTGAAGCACCGCCACAACCAGGTTCCTGGCGATACCTCCGGCTGCGCGTCGTTCAGCGGGTTTCGTCATGAGCCGCACAGATGAAGGCGTCCTTATCGGGATGAGAGTTGAATATATCTTGAGTCAGGACTCGTGTGGCGACTTAAGATTTTGGTAACGTCGGAAATGATCCATCAGAAGCATTGATCGATCGAAATTCGGCCATCCCTGAAGATCCGGAGCGGTATCTGGCGCGCTGTAACTGCTCTTGCCGCGACAGGAAAGCCAATCGAGCTGGTGCGCCGCCAAGATCATCTGCCGCAGAATGTTGGTCACCGCGCCGGATGAAGCCCGCATCGAAATTGCCGAGACGCATGCCAAGCTGCCAGATACGGTGCGCATTGTGTCACGTCGGGACAGCGCGTGCTTGTCGCGCCTTCGTTGCCGGTGTGCTCCCGTTTCTGTCCTACTGGTGTGGAGACCACGAGAGCTGCATAAGCAGGGCTCCCTGACGCAGTCGTCGGTGTAGAAGATGAGCAGGGAAAACTCAGATCGACCACGACCTGCCCCTTCGGGAGTTGACGATACCGTCCCGTTCCTGCCGATAACAAGGATACCGGCCAGCTGGAGGACGAACCTCTACTGTTTGCTCGGCGACGCCAGCTCCGCTCGTAAATTGCGTATCGCTTCGTTTGCCAGATGCAGGGTATTCCGTTCGCCGGTCCTGATCGAACACTCCAGTAATGCTCGCAAGCGGCGGTGAAGAAACGTCTTGAGATGATGCGCCAGAACTGGGTCCTTCTCGACAAAGCGCCACGCTTTTTCAAATGCGATGCTTACGATAGCCTCTGGCGTTTGCACCTGGCCGGATATGACCTGATCCATCTCAAAACTCCTCGACTCTGGCACAAGGTAAAAGTTTTGTCCGAAGCGTGCCGACGAGCTGCGGCCTGTCTTGAGCGGCAAGAAGTCGGAGCCACAGCCAAAATGTGTGTCGATCCTACAGCGACCTTTATAGTGCCGTTTGTTGAAGTCCGGATGACCGAATGTCGAAGTGCCAGCGTAAGTCGGACGATTCTGAATTGGCTGAAGAGACCCTGCGTTGACATTTGCCTCTTTGCGCCGCGCATCTTGTTGCCCGCCGTTCGCCCTTCGCCGTTCGCCGGGCCCACACTCCCAAGAGTCAGTCGAACTACAGCCGTCTTACGGTGCAGGCCATTCGCTAGCTTCCAAACTGTCAAGGCTAAGAAGTGTTTTGGGTGATGTCGTATGCGCTCTTTATGTCGCGTCCAGCTGTGTGGCTCGTTCTCGACAATCCGTTCGCGTGCTTCCCGACATGCGTCAACAGCCTGGTCGCATCCGCGGGTTCCTGCGCACGCCACCACTTTTGCGATACGATTCGACTCCGGATGGGGCGCACCAAAGAAACGGGACAAGCTATCGCGACAATTGCGTTGATCTGCCAGGAGCTCGTTCTGGCGACGAAATATCAGGTGGCCCGCAACTTTAGAACAATGCGGCCACGATCAGGGAGCTAGGTTATGCTGCCAAGATCCGAATATCGGAAGGCGCGGTCAACCGTGCGGTGCCTCGCACGAATATCTCGGATCGTGCGTCCCCCTATCTGCCCTGGAGTAAACTGCGAGCATGTAACATTGCCATGATCAAGCGTTTGAGGTGCAGTCCAGCGGAGATCGGATGAATGTCTCGCTCCTCGAAGCGAAATGATCAGCACGTGGAAGCGGCTCACTCACCTAGCGGTGAGCCACGGTCTCGAAGCGGCCTTATCCGTGGGCAGGAGAGCACAGCCACGGTCAGCCCGGCGATGAAGCTTTCACTGAGCGGCCGTCAAATCGCAGAGGAGCAAAGCGGCCTCAGCCCGCCGCACGTGCCAGAATCAATCTGGCAATCCGCGTCTGGTTGGCCGGAGTGCGCAGTGCAGGCGGTAAAGCGGCCACTGCCTGATCGAGAAGGCGCCCCAAGATTTGAAGCTCTTCTGGATGGTAAACGCCATGGTCCCGTCTCATTCGCGCTGCTCGCCCGCCGCCAGGATGGCCACCGGTGCTCGTATCGCCGAGCTGGCCGAGCTCCAGTTCCGCTGATATCATTTCGTTCGTGAGTGCGTTGAGCAGCTGGATTGCCTCGAGCTCGTTGCTTCCTTCGCGTACGAGAGTTGCCACGATATCGAGTTGTAGGTCGATGCGATCCTCAAGGTCCTGCATGCGTGAATTCGAAGGGTCAAGTTCCACAGTGTTGCTCCAGATTAATTAGACGAGATTGACATGTAGTTTTTGTGTGCGTTCCGGTTTGCGAGGCAGCCGATGCGGTGCGTGACGGAATTTCCGCTGCACAAGACAACTCGCGCATGTGCAACCAAAGAAAGGGACAGGCTGGTCTCGCAGAAAGACCTGAAGGAGGTATGCTCGCTATAGAGCGCTGTGCGCTGCGTGGTAGAACGCCCGTCTTTGATTGAGCTATCGAGCCGGCGTACTCCAAGCTAGCGGACCTCGCAGGAACGCCGTTGGCATAGGCGGAACCCACCAAACAGCGTGGAGCGGATGGGCGGCATGAGAACCCCGCGATCAAAGGGCGTAAGTGGGCGGCTAGTGTTGTCGCATGGCCTTTCGCGTCGCCGAAATCGACGTCAGTACGCGTCGCTGATACCAGCGCGTCCTTTTTGTGTTTAAGGAGGTCAGATGGCTGACGTCGCATTGCTTGAGAATCGCAACATCGCGAAAGTAACGGGGCTGTCCACCTGGTCAGGCCGACAAGCCTTGCCGAGGCCGGCGCAAGAGCCAGTGCGGCTGCCTGGCTTCTATGCGACGCACGCATGCAACCCGGCCAATGCGCGTGAGAAGCACCTAATCTTCGGGGACGCCTTCAGGATGACGAAACTGCTGTCGGCTACTTCGAATGAGGGCCATACGGTTCGGCGAGCCATCCGGCTGAAGCTGGACCGCTGGTGGCGCGGTTTCAAAGGTCGAGGGATATCGTTGGTGATGTCGGCGCGAAAGGCTTGAGCCGGCCTGCGACTTGGCAGAAAGCAAAGGGGGTCCATGGTCACACGAGCTTCGTCAAAGGTGCTTTCCGGAAATCGGTGAGCGACTATGGTGCATTTGGCTGAAATCCGTAAAATCGAAAGTTTTGATGGGATGCATCCAGTCCGCGGATAGCGCGCGCGACTATCCTTGACCTGCTCTGGACGACGCATAAGACAAGCCCGCATACGGGTTGAGCCACTTTGTCATGCCAACGCTATTCAACATGTCAAGTCGCTGCCGACGACATCGGCTGCGCGGCCGGCAAAGTGATGCTTGACGTCGCGCCTATATCCTTATGAGTTTGGGATCTCCCGTCGAGCAAGAAAGAACTCCTTGATCGTATGCCAATGGGCACGTACGGCATGGGGCCGGGCATCCCGCAGTAGCGAAGTTGAACAGACATTGTCAGCCAAAGCTATCGATGACTTCGGCTCTGATCGCGCTCGCGGTGTACAGTGAAATGTCGAGCGGAAGGCTCCCGAATGCAAGCTGGCAGAGTAGGTAGTTGGTACCTGCCTCTTCCATCTGGTTAAGAAGCTGCTGTCGGGCGGAAGCTGGCGTTCCGACGACGCACAATTGGCTCTCCAGTGCTGCATCGAACGACAGCGGCAGGGTCGGCGGTGTCGGAGTGGCGTTTAGCTCGTAAAGGAACTTAAAGCTATCCAGCCATTGTCCATAAGCGGTTTCGGCAGCCGCATGAGCGTCTCCGTCAGATCTCGCAATCACGATCATACGAGCCAACCCCAGGAATGGCTCTCGATCGTCCGCGGCTGTGCAGCGCGCTCGACGGCAACGAAAAGCATCCGTAATGCTTCGGACAGCAGAGGCGGGGCCGACACACGCCAGATTTGCACCATTTGCCGCGGCCCATTCCGCTGATTCGGTCCGATTGCTGGCGATCCAGGTCGGTGGATAAGGTCGCTGATGAGGCCTCAAAGTTAAGGGTACACTGTTCAGCTCAAAATGGCTTCCTTGGTAGGATAACGTATCGCCCTTCAGCGCAACATTTAAGATTTCGCTGGCTTCCATATAGCGGCTTGGCGCCGCGCCTGCGCTGATGCCGAAATAGCCCCATTCGATCGGCTGGGAGCCGCGACCGATACCGAGTTCGAGCCTGCCGCCGCTCAATTGATCAAGCATGCAGATCTCTTCGAACACGCGCAATGGATGATAGAGGTTGAGCAACAGAACAAGCGGACCAAAGCGAAGCCTGCGGGTGCGCTGCGCAATACTTGCTAGAAACAGGTTCGGCGAGGGCCCTCTGCCATGAGGGGTGCAGTGGTGCTCCGCCAGGTGATAAGCGTAAAAGCCCAGAGAATCACACGCCTCCGCCAGCTTGAGACGATCTTCATACTGTCGCGCAATATCGCGACCGTCGTCGTCCAAGTGGTCAAAGATTGCGCATGTCAGTCTTGAGGGAAGGCCGCTTTTCACTCGATCATCTCCGATTCTGGAATGGGAGTCCTAGTTGCTTTGTGCCTTCGGCCTCAAAGACGTGCCGTGCATCACTTGGCCGATCTGGTTATTCTGCGGGAGCTAACGCTCTGGGCTTGCGCCATGCAGCGTGGGCGTGAGAACCTGCATATTGGTTGCGACTACTTTGATAGGAGTTCGCGAAGTGCATCCACGCCAAGCATGTGATCGACCAGAAGCTTCTTTAGCTTCGCGTTTTCCTCTTCCAGCGCGTTCAACCGCTTGGCGGCCGAAACGTCCATGCCGCTGAACTTGGCCTTCCAGTCGCAGATCGTCGCTTCAGAGATCTTGTGTCTGTGAGCTAGATCAGCCGGTTTCGCACCAGCCCCATGCTCGTTCAGTATCGCGATAATTTGCTCTTCTGTGAATCTCGGTCGTTTCATCTGTCCGTTCCGTTTTGCACAGCCTTCCATCCTTCATGCCAAATGGATCGGCGGCTGTGCCCGAAAGTAGAACAACGTCCAGGGATGCGCAGTCCGATAGGAGAGCTGATCGAAGTCATGTCGATAATATTCTCAATGTTGTAACTCTGCCCGATTGTCGAGGCGCCATGCCTGAATTGCCGGCTGCCGGAATCAATGTGAGGTTGTTATCGACAATTTGCTTCACAACGAGCGGTTTCGCATCAAACTGGCCGGTGGTGGGATCGCGTTCGCACAGACCTTAAGTCTGACGTAAGTCGCTTGGGAGCGGTCGAGGCGGTGGCAGAATTGACAAGGAACGCGCTGGCGAAACAGCGATTGGATAGCAATCGCGTTTCGCGCAATGTGAGGTCGCCGGAAGTTGCGAAGTACAGTTGCATTTGTCAGCATGCGCGGCCGACGGGGAGATTGCCGTGGCGGTTTGGTTGTCATGGCTGTTGTCGCATGAGCGGAACAGCTGGAACTGCGCAGCATTCCCGATCAGACTGTTGCGGATGTTTGACAGTGAAGCGTCGCAAGAACTGGCTTTAATCGGAATGCTATTTGTCTACCATCGGACGTAGCTCCTCCTCTACGTCGACGTCTGGTAATTCTGCGAGCGCTGCAGCGAGGGCGATAAGCGCTCCGAAAGCCGCGAGCACAAGAGAGCTCGCGAGTATAACGGCAGCAAGGTCCTGATGTCGTTTCATCATCTGTGTCGTGGCTGGGTTGGCGGAGAACGGCTGTGGATCGCGTCGATCAGTTCTGGTCGAGCACTTCAACACGCCCGTCGAGCCAGCGGTAAACCACAAAGCCTGGGCCTGCATTGTCTCCCTTGGTATTGAACCTGACCGAACCAACGGCTGTTTCGATCGGTCGTGAACGGAGTTCGGTTGCGACCCGCGCAGCATTGAGGGAACCGGCCCGCTTCACCGCCTCTGCCCACGCTTGAACTGCGGCATAGGCGTAAAGTGTGTAGCCTTCGGACGACAGCTCGGAAGCCTTGAGTTTGGCCACGGCGTCGGCCGCATTGGCATTCGTTGCTACATCGGGCATGAAGGTAAATAGCGTGCCGTTTCCCGCGCTGCTGGTGATGCCCCAGAATTCGGAGGTCATCAACGGGTCGTTGGCCATGACGGTAAGGCCGGCCTCTGCTTCTGATGCCTGACGGATGATCAGCCCAATCTCGGTGTGATAACCGCCGATATAGGCGAGGCGTACCCCGTCCTTCTTCAATCTAGAGATCAGCGCCGTATAATCCTTTTCACCGGCTATATAGCTCTGCCGAATGACGTGTTCGCCGAATCCCTGAAGCTGTGCCTCAACCGCATCTGCGATACCTTTGCCGGCGGTGCTCTTGTCGTCGAGCACTGCGATCTTGTCACTATGGTAATGTCGGTGAATGTATTCAGCCGCAACGGTGCCCTGCTGGTCGTCGCGGCCGCAGATCCGAAATACGGTCTGGATGCCGCGTTCCGTTAGCTGAGGATTTGTCGAACCAGGTGATAATTGGATGATACCTGCTTCGGCATAGACGTCGGAGGCTGGGATGGACGAAGACGAGCAAAAATGGCCGACGACCAGACGCACCTGAGCCATTGCGAGCTTATTTGCAACGGCGACCGCTTGCTTGGGGTCGCAGGCGTCATCAGCGACACTCAGTATCACCTTGGTGTCGGGAAGCAGGCCCGAAGCGTTCAACGCCTCGACAGCCGCGGCGGCGCCGTTGCGCATCTGCGCGCCGAACGCCGCGCTGCTTCCGCTCATTGGGCCGGCCACGGCAATATGAACGTCCGAAGCCCGTGCAGTCGAGGCGAGGGCACAGAAAAGGAAGGCCGCACCTGCAGCTGGAGTGTAACACCTATTCAACACTGCAGAACTCCTAGTGCTCACCTCGATCTAAAGCCCAACTGTCTGCGGCCAGCACGGGCCCGCAGGTAAGGATCTTCAAGCGAAGCATGCGTCAGCTCGGGCAACGACCATGGCGGAGCCTACAATTTGACGTTACGTGCGATTCAAGTCTTTCTTGAACGGGAGCTTCGCTCAATGCATCAGAGAAAGCGGCGGATCGCCGAGACCCTCGCAGAAAATCTGACCGGTGATTGGTGAAGCTGCCGCCGGGCATCAAAGCCGGCGGATCACGCCGAACCGCCATGACGATCGAGCCGGCCAAGCGGACTGGTCAAGCCGTCCGAAGCCGCCTTAGTGATCTCAGTATGGCTGATCCTCCAGGCCGGAGAGGGCAAGATCGAGATATTGCATGAGGCAGGGATCCCAACCAGCCAAACTGCGTGGGGCGCTTAGGCGTGCGAGGACCTTCAGGATCGTCGAAACCCGAGAATCCGCTCCAGCGATTTCGCCGATCAGCAGGCGCGCGGCAATCGCGACGGCTTTCGCGCGCTCGCCGCAAGGGTGTTCGCCTCTATCCATACAATCGCGGAGGTCGTCCCGAATGCGTCGCCATCGCTCCTCGCGCTCTGCAGCCAACTTGCATGTGCATCGGGATGTTTGACTACGTGTCTCAACCCGCGACATGGCGTCCAAGGCGGCAGGTAGCTCATCCACGCTGACCTGAACGTCACTGTCGGTCGTCATGTTGCGCAATCGATCTCGCAGCAGCGTTGTTCGAGCAACTTGAAGCTCTATACGCTCCAAATGCTTGCGCAATAGGTCGGTCAGTGAAGTCGTCCGCTCCATAGCTTTACGGATCTCGTGAAGGGAGAAGCCGAGCTCACGTAGCGCCCGGATCTGATGAACCCGCTGGACGCTTTCGCGGTCGTACATCCGATGGCCGCCGTCCGTGCGCTCTGAAGCGGCTAACAGGCCGGTGTGTTCATAATGATGCAGCGTGCGTACCGTCACTCCGGTCGCTTCCGCAAGTTCGCCAATGCGCCATCGACGCCGTCTTGGTGTAGCTTTGCTCATGTTGTTCAATTTCAAAGCCTACAACCTGACGTCACGTTGGGTTCAAGCCATTTCAAAGCTCTAGCTGGATCGTCTTCCATTCCAGCGCAGGTGTGGTGACTATCCTTAGAACGGCGCGCGATCAACCCTGGGGGGAAATGGTGATCAACAGATTCGTTAAGCATGTCAGCTGGGTGTTGCCGGCCGCTGTACGCTCCAGGATGAGTTTGGCGATCGCCGTTCGATTTTCCGGAGTTCGCATTGATGGCGGCAGCGCGGAGACTGCCCTGTCAAAAAGGCTTCCTAAGACAGAAAGCTCTTCGGGATCGAATACTCCACTGTATTGCTCCAACGTACGGCTCCTTGTTCGTCATTGCGTCGGCATAGCGCATCTCGTCAAGACGTTTGGCCGAGGTGCGGCCAAAAGAAGTCAGACCGGCGGCGCAGAAAGACGAAGATGCGGTGCGCTCTCGGGTGATGCGACAGAGCAACACGCGCGTGCGATGCCTTGCTTAGACGGAGCGAGTCCAACATTCATATGCACAATCAATCGGCATTGCGTTCGCTGTGGTGCTGGGTCTCCGACGAGCCCGGATCGTCCGCTCATTGCGAGCGCCACGACCGATTCGCCGCGTTGATGTGATTAGCCGCCGAGCCGATCCTGCCGTCTCGAGAGCGGCGCGGCCGCAAGCCGGGCTTGCAATGCGCCAGCGTAGCTTTGGCGCGAGCACGTAGCGACCTCTCTGTCTCTCAAAGCCGGCTAATGCTCGAGCGACCGCTTTACGTCGAGCCCGTCGCCGGTGCGAGAAGGACGGCCTCGGGCTTGTGACGGTCGCTAACTATGAGGGGCTTTGACGAGAGACAATGAGTTCGAGCGAGACGATCCGAAATTGCACGCGTTGGGACACGGTCCGGGGGCCGGGTTCGCTCACCTTTGCTAACGTCCTTACGCTAACGGCGAGACCGATCGTGCGAAGGGGCCGGCATCATCCGCTTGTTCCGAAGCGCTAATGCTGAATGCCTCTTCACGCGCAGTTGCTATGCGAGCTGCCTCCTGCAGCAATATCTCTCTCAGCCAGATGCTTTCTGGATTGCTGTTATTAAGGACTGGCCATTGGACTGCCTCGGTGAAGGTGGGGAATGGCTGGGGAAGCGGGGCAATCCGAAGCGGCGCGGTTCTTTGAAAATGCTTGGCGAGCCTTAAGGGTATGGTCCCTATGCGGCCTGTGCCCACTAGCAGGGGTGGGATCATGCTGAAGCTCTGCACTAGAATATCGATGCGCCGATTGAGGCCGAGATCGAGTAACAAGGAATCCTCGACGAAGGTCTTGCGTGCGCCTCCGAGCTTGACCGCAACGTGGCCCATCGACATATACCGATCAAATGTCAACCGCCTCAGTAGGTGACTATTCGTGTGGCAGCCCACGCAAACGAGACGCTCCTCGAACAAGGCCGCTCTGGGGTGTGTACCGGACATGAATAGTTCCGGCAGGATGACAAAATCGACCTCGCCGCGCCGAAGTAGCTCATCGTGTTCATCGGTGAGCGTCACCAGCTCGAACCTGACATTGGGTGCTTCTCGCGCGACGCGCTCCACGACGTGGCGGAAGAATACGACGGTTATGAAATCTGACAGGCAGATCCTGAACCGCCGGTTCGATCGGGCAGGGTCGAAGGCCTCCCGCGTGATAATCGAGTGCTGAATGTGCATCAGCGCCTCACGAACCGGAGCGGCGAGTCCCTCCGCGCGCGGGGTCAGGACAAGTTCTCGTCCTCTCATTACAAACAACTCGTCACCAAAATAGGAGCGCAGTCGGGCCACAGCTGCACTCATAGCGGGCTGGCTAAGGCTGATCTTACGTGCCGCTGCAGTCAGGCTGCGCTCGGTCATTAGAGCATCGAGCGCGACGAGAAGATTAAGATCCAGTCCTTTGAAACGCATATCTTCTTATCCGGCGCAAACGTGCTTGCGGTGTATAAACGACCGGCCGCGGCCACGTCTGGGGCGGTCTCACCGGCTGGTCCGAATCGGTTTCGTCCCACCTTGCGATCGCGAGAGGAAGGTCGCGGAATCATCGCAACAATGGACAGTTCGGCCGTTGGCGGACATCAGAGGCCGGAAACCGTTACAAGCCCGTAGCTAATAGGCTCGCCGCTCCCGCGCGCCTCGTAACAAGACCCGGTCTTAACTATTGGCACCAGTCCAAGTTGTTCCGCCAAAGCCGTGAGTTCGGCTGTGCGCCCGGTCGACCGCCGCTTAACGCAGCGCGAGCCAAGGCGCGCAGCCTACAACCTCACGCAGCGTGGGATTCAAGCGAATAATTGAACGTGCCGAACATTTGCACACCAATAAGGATTATGTCCCGCAGCAACGCTGGGCGTCCGTCGACCTGTATCGCCGGTATCCCAACCTCAGCCGGAACATTATTACGCGCTCGACCTGCCAAGCCCTCGGAGCGCTTCTTCATCGAACGTCAGGCGTCTGCAACATCGCGCGTCGAGAAATGGAAAGCGTCGGCGGAGAATTAATGGCGTGCCGCAATACTCGAGACACGGCCGGAATCGCCTTATGTGAACTTAACATCGCCTGCGAGTAGATGTCTCGATATGCCCCGATGCGATGTTGGACGCCTCTTCCAACAATATTCGCCTCATCCAAATACTCGCTGGGTCGGTGTTGTGGAACGCAGGCCATTGCAATGCTTCGGTGAATGTGGGCAGAGGCAAGGGCGGTGCGACAATCCGCACGGGCATCCGCTTTTCGAAGTGCCTAGCGAGTCGCAAAGGCATCGTGCCGATACGGCAGGTGTCCATTATTATGGGTGGGATAAGGCTAAAGCCTTGCACTACCACCTCGATCCGTCTTTTTAGGCCGTGTTCAAGCAAAAACCATTCTTCCAGGTTGGGCCTCAGCTCCCGTCCGAATTTGGCCGTAACGTGACCCATCGAAAGGTATTTTTCGAATGTCAGTTGTCGTGACAGCTGCTTGTTCGTGCGGCATCCCACGCATACGAGAGTCTCGTCGAACAGCGTCGCCTTGGGATGAGCGCTCGACATAAACAACTCCGGCAGAATGAGAAAGTCGACCTCGCCCCGGCGGAGCAACTCGTCGGGCTCATCCGAAAAGGGCAGCAATTCAAAGCGCACAGCCGGGGCTTCCTGTGCGATACGGTCCATGATTGGTCGAAAAAAGACGATTGTCATGAAATCGGAGAGAATGACCCTGAAGCGACGGCTGGACTGAGCAGGGTCGAACGAATCTCGCGAAATAATTGAAATTTGAATGTGCAAGAGGGCCTCGCGAACGGGACCCGCGAGTGCTTCCGCGCCCGGTGTCGGGACGAGCTCTCGACCGCGCATCGTGAAAAGTTCGTCGCCGAAGTAGGTGCGCAGCCGCGCGATTGCCGCGCTCATAGCGGGCTGGCTCAGGTTAATTGTACGCGCCGCGGCCGTGAGGTTGCGCTCGGTCATCAGAGCATCGAGCGCAACGAGCAGGTTTAGATCGAGTCCTTTGAATCGCATCTTTTGAGTCTATCCATCGTGTGGATGCATTCTATCGAAACAATCGATTTTACCAAACTGCGGGATGTTGGATAGCAAACATCAGTTTAGAAAATGGTCGGAACACCAGGATGGCTGTCGGTCGTGCGCGGGCTCTGGACAACCCCTTGAACGCGAGCGGCTGCTGTTGGCTTCTTGGGCGGTTATTCAACGCGAAGGCGTACGAGTGGCGTCGGTCTTGACCAGCGCAACCCGCGTATCCGTTGCAACGCGACGCGCTCGGTAAACCTTCGTATGTGTATTCCAACCCTTTCCATATCGGCGGTTTACCCGCGTACACTTGAGGGCCGGATCAGCATCGCCCTAGTGTCGCGATACAGCGGCAGGCGCAGATTGCGGATGCCAAATAGATCTGGCGACAGTCCATTGGCTCGACTGTCAATCGCATTCGGGGCGTGTCGAAGATGCATGAGAACCAAGTTGATCTGGTGTCACTGGGACGCTCCCTCAACGAGGTGGTCCGCATCGATGGTCAGGTCACTAGCGGCAAAGCGCCGATGCCCGCCATAGACGAGGCAGAAGGGCTCCATGGTGCAGATAACATCTGCACGATCAAATCGCCCCGTCCGTACGCCTTCGGCACAGCATTCGGTCGGAATGACAAGCCTCAATGGAGCGATCAGCTGATCGCACACAAAGGCGCGACCCCAAGCGATCTGCTCCGGCGCCGGGCGCGCAAAGGAGAACCGGCATCCAACAAAACGCGACAGCGCATTTCTCGATCGATCTGCGTCCGGTGAGTGAGTTTGTGTGACTGACCCCGCTCTTGAGATTACTCGCGTAGGAAAGCCTGCCATGAACATTATCGCATCTCGGGCCACGGAAGCTCCTTCCGCACGTACTCAAGTTCATTGGAGCGTTCGCTGGGAAAACGAGCTGCGGCTTGCCGAGCATGCCGAGCTCGCCGAATTTTTTCGCAAGAGTTACGGGCCGACCGGTGCTTTCAATGCGCAGCCATTTGAAGGCAACAGAAGTTGGGCCGGCGCTAGGCCTGAGGTCCGCGTGATTGGTCGCGACGCCCATGGTGTAGCTGCTCACGTCGGACTACTGCGCCGCTTCATCAAGATTGGTGCAGTCGATCTACTCGTGGCCGAACTTGGGCTGTATGCCGTGCGGCCGGATCTCGAGGGACTGGGAATCAGCCACGCGCTGCGGGTGATGTATCCTAAACTGCACGAACTTGGAGTCCCGTTCGGCTTCGGGACGGTCCGGCCCGCGCTTGAGAAGCATCTTACCCGACTGGTGCAAAGACAGGGCCTCGCGACCCTCATGTCCGGCCTTCGCGTCCGCTCCACGCATCCGGATGTCTATCCCAATTTGTCGCCGATCCGCATCGAAGAGGTGATCGTGGTGGTGTTCCCGGTTCAAAGCGCGATCAGCGAGTGGCCCGCCGGCGCAATGATCGATCGGAACGGGCCCGAGCTGTGAAGGAGCTTGTCCCCGTGTCTGCCGTTCCTTGCGACTACGCTGATGTGAGCGGAAGCTTCCCCGTCTATTTGACCTTTGACGATGGGCCAAATCCATTCTGCACGCCAGAGGTTCTCGATGTGTTGACGCAACATCGGGTGCCAGCGACGTTCTTTGTGATCGGTACCTACGCAGCCGAGCAGCCCGAGCTCATTCGGCGGATGATCGCGCAAGGCCACGAGGTGGCGAACCACACGATGACGCATCCGGATCTGTCCAGATGCGGGCCGACTCAGGTGCGCGGTGAGGTGCTAATGGCCAGCGAGGCGATTCGTTCGGCGTGTCGGCAGGCCGCGCCCAGGCACATGCGGGCCCCCTACGGTAAATGGACCGAAGAGGTGCTCGCTACGTCGGCGCAGGCTGGCCTTACGGCTGTGCACTGGTCGGTCGATCCGAGAGATTGGTCCCAGCCCGGGGTGGACAGAATTGTGACTTCGGTACTCGGAGCCGTTCGACCGGGCTCGATTGTTCTCCTGCACGACGGATATCCTCCTGATGAGGACGGGACGTGCGCTGATGCAACTCGGCGAGATCAGACGGTTAGCGCGCTCTCTTACCTGATTCCAGAACTACAACGCCGCGGCTTCGTGATCCGCCCGCTCCCTCAGCTTCACTGAACAACAACTGGCACCCTATGGACCTACTCGCTGCAACCAGCGCCGTCGCGGTTTCGTCTTACGCGCTGCTCTCGACCATCTACAAAAGCGCGCAGGCGCTGTATGCGCAGCGGGGGAACACCCCATCGTTCCGGAACGATCTAGAACAATCTGCGCTGGCTCTGCCAAGTGTGGATATTATCGTGCCTTGCTTCAACGAGAAGCCGGACACGCTCGCCCAGTGTTTGGATTCGCTCGCCAGGCAAGACTACGAAGGAGAGCTGCGGGTCTATGTGGTCGACGATGGCTCGGCAAATCGCGACGTTGTGGGGCCTGTACATAAGATCTATGCCAACGATGCGCGCTTCAGCATCATCTTGCTTGCCAGGAATGTTGGCAAGCGCAAAGCGCAGATCGCCGCAATACGCGGCTCCTCCGGTGACTTGGTGCTTAACGTCGATTCGGACACGATACTGGCCGCTGACGTGGTCACCAAGCTCGCGGCGAAGATGCGGGACCCCGACATTGGTGCCGCGATGGGCCAGTTGGTAGCCAGCAATCGCAACGATACATGGCTGACCAGTCTGATCGACATGGAGTACTGGTTGGCGTGCAACGAAGAGCGCGCGGCGCAAGCTCGCTTCGGTGCGGTCATGTGCTGCTGCGGTCCATGTGCGATGTATCGTCGCTCTGCTCTTGCCCTGCTGCTTGATCAGTACGAAACGCAATTCTTTCGCGGCAAGCCGAGTGATTTTGGCGAAGATCGCCATCTGACGATTCTCATGCTCGAGGCGGGATTTCGAACCGAGTATGTTCCGGACGCGATTGCGGCAACAGTTGTCCCTGACACTCTCGGGCCATACCTGCGTCAGCAGCTGCGCTGGGCGCGCAGCACCTTTCGCGATACGTTTCTCGCATTGCGTCTGCTGCCGGAACTCGATGGCTACCTCACACTGGACGTTGTCGGGCAGAATCTTGGCCCACTGCTACTCGCTCTTTCAGCACTGGCTGCGCTTGCCGAGCTTGCAGTCGGCGGATCTGTACCCTGGTGGACGGGCCTGACCATCGCGGCGATGACGATGGTTCGATGCAGTGTAGCTGCACTGCGGGCGGGGGAATTGCGATTTCTCGGCTTCTCGCTCCACACACCGATAAACATCTTTCTTTTACTGCCACTCAAAGCGTATGCCCTTTGTACATTGAGCAACAGCGATTGGCTGTCGCGCACGATCGTCAGCGAGCCGACTGAAGGAGATGAGCGGGCGGTCCTGCCGGCGCCGAACAGTGCAGCAGGTCCTGTGGCTACAGGGGTGGCTTCTGGCACAATTCCGAAGCCGGTGGTTCCTCACCGTCCATCGCGCTTGGCGGCGCCGGAGAGTATTTGCGGTCGGAAACGATCGAGCGGGTATAAGTAGGTCGATCGGCGCATGACTGTGTACAAGAACCATCAATTACTGGAACGCGAGCTCGCTGTGGATGATCCATGGCATCTCGACAGCAGTGCGTTCGAGCAGGAACGGTACGCGCAAATACTCCGGATGTCTTCTTGCAATGGGGGTGTCGAGCATGCCCTCGAGGTCGGATGCGCAGCCGGGGCATTCACGGAAATGCTTGCACCGCGTTGCCAACGCCTAACGGTGGTCGATGTCATGCCGCAGGCGATCGAACGGGCGCGCCTGCGGACCGGGCATCGGTCACATATAAATTGGATAACCTGCAATATTCAGCAGTTTTCGACCACAGAGAAGTTCGATCTGATCGTCGTCGCCGAGGTTCTCTACTATCTCAATGACGTTTCCGAGATGCACGCGGCGGTCCGCAACCTGGTGAGCATGCTTGCCCCAGACGGCGCTCTGGTGTTCGGGTCCGCGCGTGATGCCACCTGTCGACACTGGGGTCATGCCGCTGGTGCCGAGACGGTGATCTCTCTCTTCAAGGAGAGCCTGTTGGAGGTGGAGCGTCTGCACTGCCAAACCACATCGGTCAACGAAGACTGCTTGCTCGTCCTGTTCCGGAAATCGGGGCAGTCGTTAAAACACTCAATTGTCGGTCATTAGATCAGGGGGTCGTATGCGCATCTGCGGCATCAAATTAACACATGACGGCGCAATTGCTCTCGTCGAGGACGGGCGGATCGTCTTTTGCACCGAGCAGGAAAAGCGCGGTAACAACGCACGCTATCAATCCATCGACAACCTCGATGATGTCGTGCGTGTGTTGGCGGAGCATGGTCTTGATCCGCGAGACATTGATCAGTTCGTCATCGATGGCTGGGATGGAGAGATCGAGTCGCGGTTCCAGGTCCTTAGTGGGGCGGTGCCGATCACGCTGAAAGGGGGGCCATATGTCGAGCGTCATGCTGAGGGCCTTCTTGATTCCGTCGAAGGCTTTGGCCTGATCCTCGGCGACAAGGTCTTTCCCTATAAAAGTTACCCGCACGTCACGGGCCACGTTGCTTCAGCCTATAGCACCAGCCCCTTTGCCAGTATCGGAAAACCCGCATTCTGTCTGGTATGGGACGGCTCCATCTTTCCCCGCCTTTACTATGTCGAACCTCGCGGCGCGCGGCTCGTGGGATCCCTGTTTCCCATGATTGGTCAGGCCTATGCTGCCGCCGGCCTTCACTTCGGGCCTTACAGGCAGCCGAGCCGCACCAGTTGGGATTTGGGCATCGCCGGCAAGCTGATGGCGTACATCGCGCTTGGCTCTGTCGACGAAGGCGTTGTCGCAGTTTTTCAAGAACTCTACGAGAAGCGCTTTGCCGCGGACTCGGAGCAGGCTCGTCGCTACCGCGCAGACATCCACAATCCGGAAGCATTACTTTCGGCCACGCACGAGTTTTTCGAGGCAAGCGCATTGCGCCTTACGGGCAAACGAGCGGAGGACATCCTTGCCTCGTTCCATATGTTCCTGGAACGTCTTCTGGTTCGGGAAATCGCGATGGTTCTGTTGCAGCACTCCTCTCTTCCGGGCGCACGAAATCTATGTGTGGCGGGAGGGTGCGGTCTCAACATCAAGTGGAATAGTGCGCTTCGCGCGACGGGCCTGTTCGATGAGGTGTGGGTACCGCCTTTCCCGAATGACAGCGGCTCGGCAATAGGTGCTGCTTGCGCGGCGATGGCGGCGCGAAATGGGTTTGGACCGTTGGAATGGTCTGTTTACAGCGGTCCGGCTCTGCTGGCCACCGAGGGGGTCTCGGAATGGGAGGCCGAGCCGTGCAGTCTGCGTGAGCTTGCCGCCATTCTCGCCGACAACAAGCCGGTAGTGTTTCTGTCCGGGCGCGCCGAGCTGGGTCCGCGAGCGTTGGGCGGCAGAAGTATTCTGGCGGCTCCGACGTCACCGGCTATGAAGGATCATCTCAACGACATTAAGTGTCGTGAGCACTTCCGACCGGTGGCGCCGATCTGCTTGGAGGATCGCGCGCCAGAGATATTCAACCCAGGTACGCCGGACCCGTACATGCTGTTCGATCATCAGACCCGGGCGGAATGGTGCGACAAGATTCCCGCTGTCATCCATCTGGACGGTTCGGCGCGACTGCAGACAATCTCCCGCAGCTCTCCACACAAAGTCGCTGAGCTTCTCGTCGAATTCGAGCGCCTTACGGGGCTTCCGTTGCTCTGCAACACGAGCGCGAACTTGAACGGGCGTGGATTCTTTCCGGACGCCGCGGCGGCCTGTCAATGGGGGCGCGTTGAGCATGTGTGGTGTGACGGCCAGCTTTGGACTAAGCCGGTCATAAGGAAGCAACCGCCGGCCAAACGGCGCCAGTCGGCCTAAGATGACCATGTCCACGGTAGCAATCGACCTTGCCGGCGTCAGAAAGTCATTTGGCGGCAGAACTATCGTCGATGAACTGTCGTTCTCGGTTGCCCGCGGAGAGTGCTTTGGTCTACTCGGGCCAAATGGAGCCGGCAAGAGCACGATCGCCCGTATGCTTCTCGGCATGATCTCGCCGGACGCAGGCAAGATAATGGTACTCAATGAACCTGTACCGGCGCGCGCTCGTGTCGCACGCATGCGGATCGGTGTCGTACCGCAGTTCGACAACCTTGAGCTTGAGTTTACCGTACGCGAGAATCTGCTGGTGTTTGGTCGCTATTTTGGCATGAGCGCCCGCAAGATCGAGGCCGTCGTACCGTCGCTGCTCGAGTTCGCGCGGCTCGAAACCAAGGCGGACGCACGGGTCTCAGAACTGTCGGGTGGCATGAAGCGGCGACTGACCTTGGCACGCGCGCTAATAAATGACCCGCATCTGCTCGTGATGGACGAGCCGACGACTGGTTTGGATCCGCACGCCCGCCACCTGATTTGGGAGCGTCTGCGAGTTCTACTTGCGCGGGGCAAGACGATTCTCTTGACCACTCACTTTATGGAAGAGGCCGAACGCCTGTGCGATCGGCTGTGTGTCCTCGAGGGTGGACGCAAGATCGCCGAAGGCAAGCCAGATGTGCTAATCGACGAGCATATTGGCTGCAACGTGGTCGAAATCTATGGAGGTGATCCACATCAGCTCCGCGAGCTGATCAGGCCCCATGCGCGGCACATCGAAGTGAGTGGAGAGACGCTCTTCTGTTATGCGCCATATCCGGAGCAGGTCCGCGTGCAACTGCGGGGGCGAGCGGGACTTCGTGTTCTGCAGCGCTCCCCAAATCTCGAAGACGTGTTTTTGCGGTTGACCGGGCGCGAGATGGAGAAGTGAGTGATGGGTGAAAGTTATGCGGCGGTGATGCCCACTAACGCGTACAACTGGATAGCGGTATGGCGTCGGAACTTCCTAGCATGGAAGAAAGTGGCGCTTGCATCGATTCTCGGCAACCTCGCAGATCCCTTGACCAATCTGTTTGGCCTCGGCTTTGGCCTTGGGCTGATCGTGGGGCGCGTTGAGGGGACGTCGTACATCGCGTTCCTGGCGGCAGGTATGGTCGCGACCAGTGCCATGACGTCCGCGACCTTTGAAACCATGTATGCAGCCTTTGCACGCATGGACGCCAAGCGTACCTGGGAAGCAATCCTCTCCACTGAGCTCACGCTTGGCGATATCGTTTTGGGTGAACTGGTGTGGGCGGCCAGTAAGTCCGTTCTGGCCGGAACAGCGATCGGGATCGTCGCTGTCACGCTGGGCTATGCATCATGGCTATCCATTCTGTATGCGCTGCCAACAATCGCCCTTACTGGCCTTGTCTTCGCCAGCCTGGCCATGGTCGTCATATCTCTTGCGCCAAGTTACGATTACTTCGTATTTTACCAGACACTTGTCCTTAGTCCTATGGTGTTCTTGTGTGGCGTGGTCTTTCCGACGAGCCAACTGCCCGGTTCATTTCAGCATTTCGTCGGCTTGTTACCTCTCGCACATTCGGTCGACCTTATTCGCCCAGCGATGCTTGAACGCGGTGTCGACAGTGCTGCCCTGCATGTCGCTGCGCTCTGCGTTTACACGGTCTTGCCCTTTTTTGCGTCGATAGCAGTATTTCGGCGCCGTCTGCTGCGTTGACGTGAGTTCAGCGAGAATGGAGAAATTCACAGTCAGATGCGTCGTGCGGTAGCTCGGGATGACCTTTTCTGTCGCAGCGGCCGCTGCAATGGACTTGAGAGGCCGCGATCGAGCAAGGTCTCTGGCCGTCTGTTCGGTCGATCGGTTCGGACGGCGGCACCGCTACATTCTTAGCGCCTGTCGCTAAGCGCCGAGACGGATTTGCAAAGTTGTATTGTGTTGTCTGGCCCGCGCACCCGACGGAGCGTGACCGCGCAGATTGGATAGGTGGAACGCAGTTGTCGTTCCGCCATGATCAAATGGAGAGCTGGATGTTGTGCCTAGGAATAAGTGGTGGTCTTGATAGAATCTATGAAAGCTCGCCGGAGCTGCCGAGTACATTTCTTCACGATGGCGCTGCGGTCCTTGTGCAGGATGGCCGCGTGATTGCTGCCGTCGAAGAGGAGCGCCTCAACCGCGTCAAGCACTCCAACAAGTTGCCGAGCAACTCCATCCGATACTGCCTTTCTACCGCAGGAGTTGAGCTCGGCGAGATCGACCGTATCGCGTTCTACGCGACTGAAGCCTACTGCAGTACAATGCTCGAGCGTCTTTCTGTTTCCAAGCCCGTTCCGTTGGACGCCAAACTGTTGATGGCGCCAGCTGCTGGCACGGGAGTTCGACGCCGAGATCGATCCGTCGCGGCTTTCCTTCGTAAATCACCACGAAGCGCATGCCGTGAGCGCGTTTGCCATGTCGGGGTTCGAACAAAGTCTCATTTTTGCGATCGACGGCAGTGGCGATTTTCTCTCCGGCTTATTGGCGGTGGGGTCTGGCATCGAAATTGCGCAACTTGCAACCTTCCCGGAACGTAACTCCCTGGGGCTGTTCTATCTCGAGACGATCCGATATCTCGGCTACGGGTTGTTCGACGAGTACAAAGTGATGGGGCTTGCCCCGTATGGTGATCCCGCTCCCTATCGCGAACTCTTCGCGCAGTTCTACGAGTTGTTGGACAAGGGTGGCTATCGCGTTCACCTGGATCGGATCGCTCCGGCCCTGGTCCGCCACATCGAGGTTCGGCGAAAAGGAATGCCATTCACCCAACAACATCGAGATGTCAGCGCTTCGCTGCAGGAGGCGCTGGAGCGGATCGTGTTTCACATCCTGCGGCACCATCGTGAAGCGACAGGCATAGCACGCTTGTGCCTGGCTGGAGGGGTAGCCCATAATTGCACGCTGAACGGTAAGCTGCTCTATTCGGGGCTATTTGACGACATCTTTGTTCAACCCGCGGCGCACGACGCCGGTTGCGCGCTCGGCGCTGCATTGATCGTGTCAAATGAGCTGGGCAGGCCGGCGCCGCGCGAGCGACTGCCGGACGTTTATTGGGGGCCCGATCTCGGCAATGAGCAAGCCGTGGAGCGTGAGCTCAACGCATGGTCAGGCCACCTCGACATTCAACGAAGTGATGACATAGCATCCAGTGCGGCAGACTGGATGGCAAATGGCGCTGTAATCGGCTGGGTTCAGGGCCGCTCTGAGTTCGGCCCACGTGCGCTTGGTAACCGCAGCATTCTTGCGGATCCGCGGCCAGCAGATAACAAGAACCGAATTAACGAGATGGTCAAAAAGCGCGAGAGTTATCGTCCGTTTGCGCCGTCTGTACTGGTTGAGCATGCGAGCGAGTTCTTCGAGCTTCCAGGCGGCACGAGGGAGCTGCCGTTCATGAACTTTGTGGTTCGCGTGCGTGAAGCCCAGCGCAGCGTGCTCGGTGCGATCACGCACGTTGACGGGACCGCTCGGCTGCAAACGGTGTCGCGCGAGACAAACCCCGCTTATTGGGATTTAATCAACGAGTTCAAGAAGCGAACTGGAATACCGATTCTTCTAAACACGTCGTTTAACAACAATGCCGAGCCGATCGTTGATTCGGTGTCAGACGCGATCGTTACGTTCTTGACGACCGATTTGGACGGACTTGTGGTCGGGCCGTTCCTGGTCAAGAAGCGGACGGCAACATTGCAGGATTGGAGCGCACTGGGCGTTTCATTGCCACCCTATGCATCGCTTCATCGTGTCCGCTCTCACGTAGCGGTAGATCGTCAGGAGACGGTCTGCGAGATCCGCACGGGACATTCCGCCTACGATAGTATGCGCATCTCACATGAGCTTTTCGAGATGTTGATGCGGGTCGAGGGCGAGGCGTCGCTCGGCTGGCTGCTCGACGCAACCATGCTGGGCCAGGCCAAGCGTGAAGATCTCGTGAAGGAATTGCGGCTCGTGTGGGAGCGGCGAGGCATTCGTCTGCATCCGCCGCGCGCGGCTTGCGACCGCAATAAAGTGTAAAGCAAAACATAGCCGTAACTCGGGAGCATGGCCATGCCTATGCCTGCATGTGAGGAGGCCAGGCGGTCCGACGCACGGAGGGGGCATCTCGCATCCGGCTGAGATCGGCACGTCGCCGCAACACCGCTCAAGAAAAGACGGAAAGTGTTGCGAGATCTCGGCCCATCACGGATAGCACTGATATGAAGTTCTACCGACGCAGCTCGCCGGCACCGCAATTTCAGACCGCGACGTCGGACGAGATGATACATGAGATGTCTGCAATGGCGTCTTTTGTCCAACCAGGAGCCCGGGAGGAGGCCATGCAGAGCGGTTCGAAGAATGATAGGTTCGTAGTTTCCCGACGACGTACGGGATTTGGCGACTGCCTGTGGTCGCTCGCGGCTGCTTGGCGTTTTGCACAGCGGACCGGGCGGAACCTGGTCATCGATTGGCGGGGGTCTTGTTATCTCGACCAACCGTTCATCAATGCCTTTCCAGTGTTCTTTGAACCAGTTCAGGACATTGCCGGCGTACGGGTGATTTGTGACGACCAGATCAATCAGCGCTCGTTTCCAGGACCATTCTTCCCGAGTTGGTGGAATAAGCCATCGATCGACTGCGTCTATCGGCCGGACGAGCAAATTTTCCGAGAGCGCGACGAACTCGATCAATTGTTTCAAAGCCAGCAAGACAGCGATGCGAACACTGTCGTTTGTGACGCCTGCCTGATGTGGCGCTGCGATCAAGAAGCAGAACGAGAAATCTTTCGGAGCATCAAACCACGCCCTGAGAGTCAGGCCCGGATTGATGCCATTTATCGCGAGCACTTTGAGCCATACAGTATGATCGGCATTCATGTTCGACACGGCAACGGCGAGAACATTATGGGGCATGCTCCGTATTGGACCGATCCGGAGCGCGCCCTGCGACAGGTCTGTAGTGCCATTGAAAGGGCCAAGGCGTTGCCGCACACAAAACCCGTGAGGGCGTTCCTGTGCACGGACAGCGCGCACGTCCTTGAGCAGGTTTCGGCGATATTTCCTGATGTTTTCACGATTCCCAAGCGCTTCAAGCCGCCTCAGGCCGGACCGTTGCACAGCGGGGCGCTCGGAGCCGAGGGCGGCTTTGCCGCCCTTACCGAAATGTATCTCCTTGCGCGGTGCGACACTGCAATTCGTTTTCCTCCGACAAGCGCTTTCACACGCTATGCACGCCTGTTTGCGCCACGCGTCATAGAGTTCGACCTAAACGATCCGGGCCGACTAATCTTGATTGAAGAAGCCTCCCAAGAGGTCGTGACGGCATGAACGTCGTAGCTTGCCTCATTGATTTGATGGCCGCTCTTTGCATCAAAAAGTGCTATCACGTGTTTTCCGGGCGTAAAATCGTTGGCGAAGTGGCCGCTGGCAGCGAGGTTACCCTGGAGGACGCTAACCCTCGGGAGTGCGAAGCTCGACGTCGATCAACAATTGCCCCGCCGCGCTAAAAAGGTGCGCGCCAATCTCCGTCTTCGCCTCGCGCGAACCTTGGGAATTTGGTTGGTCCTGACGTCGGACAAGGCTGCGCTCCCATATCACCGCGGCCGACGTTAGACGGGATGGTATGCATTGATGCTTGGTCCTTGGGAGGTCGAGCAGCGCCTCGCTCTGAAAAATGAGCCAATAGTGCCTCCTTTCCAGGACCTCGAAGGCGCGGGTGTGGCTTGCGACAGTCTGATGCCAGGAGCTTTCCGCCGTTGGCAGCTGAAGTGCAGGACGTAGAAGGTGCTGGGCCCGCTGAGCGCGCATCTTCGTCTTCCGCGGTCGCCGGAGCGATCTTGTGAAGGTGTCTGGCACGCGTGGCAGGGAGTATATTTGTTCACCAAAAGGCTAGGGAGAAGGAAGAATCATCGAGTCATCCGTCGCGGGTGAACCGGAAACGATCTCTCCGGCGTAGCTGAACTATCTGTTGGCCAGGATCGATTGGCGCAACAGCCCTCAAGGCCGTCTGCCGCTCGCTCGCCCAACTGACGCAGGCGCGACCGGGGACGCCGTTCAGACAATCAGCGCACCGGCTCACGATACGCGAAAGGAATTCGCGGCGATGTGCGACTGTCAAACGGGCCAGTGCGTGACAGGTCGGGCAGCTGTAGGGAAATCGGACGTGCCAGGATGATAACGTCAGTTTCGGATCGCTGAACGGCGCGGTTAACAGGCCTGACCGTACCGACCGATCGTTGCTCCGCGACAAATGCGGCCCAGCTGTCGGATTCGCGGTTGCGCAAACAGGAAAGAGCGCGCGCTTCCAGGCCCGTATCCATCCAGGCAAGCGCGTGGTTCCGACATTTTTGTTGCTAACATGCCATTGTTGTCGCAAAGCGAATGCGCCGTTGCGAACCTGCCAAGCGTTCTGCGACACCAGGCCGCAAAGCCGGAGCGGCGTTGCCTCGGTTATGGTGGCCCAATTCCTGCTTGGAGTGCGCGAGCACGCAACAGGAGAGGAGGTGGGCGTGGGTCTCGATTTGCCAAATGACGATCTGATCCCGAGCCCGCTGCCGGCGATGCACTCGACTTGTCCGTTTCATGCCGATAAAGCCGGCGTGCATCGAGGAGAAGGGAAGACGATGCTTCTAACCGGCGCATCGCGCGGAATTGGTCACGCTACTGCCAAGCTGTTTTCAGAAGCCGGCTGGCGTATCATTTCGTGCGCGCGCCAGCCGTTCGACGGCGAGCGCTGCCCGTGGGAATCAGGGAACGAGGATCATGTCCAGATCGACCTCAGCGACCATCGAATGCTGCCGCGCGCGGTGAGCGAGGTGAAGAAACGTTTGAGCGGCGGAGTGTTGCACGCCCTGGTGAATAATGCCGGGATTTCGCCGAAAACACCTAATGGGGACCGGCTAACGTCCTTGACGACGTCCACCGAGACTTGGATGAGGGTCTTCCATCTCAATCTCGTGGCTCCGATCCTGCTGGCGCAGGGTTTGTTTGACGAGCTGAGAGCTGGGTCAGGATCGATCGTCAATGTGACTTCGATCGCCGGATCGAAGGTGCATCCGTTTGCTGGAAGTGCCTATGCGACGTCGAAGGCGGCGCTTGCAAGTCTCACACGCGAAATGGCACATGATTACGCGCCGCACGGCATTCGTGTGAATGCGATCGCTCCCGGCGAAATCGGGACGGACATGTTGTCGCCCAAAACCGAAGCGCGTCTTGTGCCCACTATCCCGCTGCGCAGAGTGGGAACGCCCGATGAGGTGGCCAAGGTCATCTTCTTCCTGTGCTCAGATGCTGCGAGCTACGTCACGGGAGCCGAGCTGCCGATCAACGGTGGGCAACATCTGTGATCGGCCTCGCCTTGCGAGGCAGCTGACTTGAGCTGCAGCAGTGGAACGTGCGTTCTACGCTGACGTCGGGCATCCATTCCGCAAAAGAAACGCACTGAAAGTTTATCGTCGTGCCACGAAAAGCTGTTACGCTTCTACGGCGTCTCGTCAACACTTGGCCCTAGATCGAGAATGACATGCCTTACGAAGCTCGCAAACCAGAACAAGTCGCCAGGGAGGATGATCAAAACAACGGAGACCGCCTCATGCTGCATATCGCTTCCGCACGCGAAAGACCTGCCTCAGAAGTGGAGCCGCAACGCGAGCTCTCCGTCGAGCCATTGCGCGAGAGCGCACTGACCGGCATCTTCGAAATATCGAAGATACTGACCGCTCCTTGCCGGCTTGAAGTTACCTTGGCCCACGTTCTCGATCTTCTGCAATCGTTTGTGCAGATGCGACACGGCATCGTCTCACTGTTCGACGATGACGGGATGCCAGACATCACCGTGGGCGACGGCTGGAGCGAAGGCAGCGACGAACGGTACCGGGCGCGCTTGCCCCGGAAGGCGATCAACCAAATCGTCGCGGAGGACCGGCCTCTTGTCGCCGAGGATGTGGCAGCCGAGCCGGCATTCAGCGCTGCCGACCTCGAGGTGCTGGGCGCCTCGGATAATACACCCGTCTCGTTCATCGGAGTGCCAATTCGCATCGACCCCAAGGTCGTGGGTACGCTGACAGTCGACCGTATCCGCGACGAAAGGTCGAGTCTCCGGCTCGATCACGACACACGGCTGCTTGCCATGATCGCCAATCTGGTGGGACAGACAGTGAAGCTGCACCGCTTGTTCGCCTGCGACCGCGAACGGCTGATGGTGGAGAAGGACCGGCTACAAAAGCAATTGTTTGAGCTTAGGCAACCTGCACGGGATCGTAAGAAGGTCCACGTTCATGGCATCATTGGCGACAGCCCGGCGCTCCGTGGGCTTCTCGAGAAGATCGCGATCGTAGCCAAATCGAACAGCACGGTTCTACTGCGCGGTGAATCCGGGACCGGAAAGGAACTGGTAGCCAAAGCCATTCACGAGTCGTCATCTCGAGCCAAGCGGCCCTTCGTCAAACTGAATTGCGCGGCGCTGCCTGAGACGGTCCTGGAGTCCGAATTGTTTGGCCATGAAAAAGGTGCCTTCACCGGCGCGTTCAGCTCGCGCAAGGGGCGCTTCGAGCTTGCTGACAAAGGGACACTATTTCTAGACGAGATCGGCGAGATTTCGGCGCCGTTCCAGGCGAAATTGCTGCGAGTTCTGCAAGAGCAGGAGTTCGAGCGCGTCGGCAGCAACCAGACCATCAAGGTCGATGTTCGTGTCATAGCAGCGACCAACAGGAACCTGGAAGAGGCCGTAGCGAAGAGCGAGTTTCGCGCAGACCTTTACTATCGGATCAGCGTCGTTCCTTTGCTCCTGCCGCCGCTGCGTGAGCGGCGCAGTGATATTCCGCTGCTGGCCAGCGAGTTTCTCAGGAACTTCAATAACGAGAACGGGCGTGCGCTGACCTTGGATGCGAGCGCGATTGATGTGCTGATGAATTGCGGCTTTCCCGGAAATGTCCGAGAGCTCGAAAACTGCATTCAGCGCACGGCGACGCTGTCCGCCGGGCCAGCGATCGTGAGAAATGATTTCGCTTGTTGCCACGGCCAATGTCTTTCCGCCATGCTGTGGAAAAGTACATCGGAGGAGATGATCATGCCGGCGGTCCCGAGCACGCCGGTACTGGCTAAGTCGATCACTCCGCTACCTGAAGCGACCGCGCCGGCTCCGCCAGGCGGCAGCGAGTTGGCCTCGCTGGCTGCTCCTCCCGGCACAGTCCTCGTAAGTGGCGCGAAGATCGCCGATCGCGAGCGAGTCATTGCAGCCATGGAAAAATCTGGATGGGTGCAGGCAAAAGCAGCGCGCTTGCTGGGGCTAACGCCGCGTCAGATTGGTTACGCGTTGAGGAAATACGGAATCGAGATCAAGCGGTTTTGAGCGCAAGGATCTTGGCGTCACTTACCTAACGTGCCCGGCGGCGGCACGGCGCTGTCGCGGCTTCGACGCATGTCGGTATTCGTCCCTCACAAAACCGGGCCAGGTCGCTCGATCGCCTCCGTCCAGGCCTTTGTAATGGCGAGCACAGTCCAAGGAGAGTCGTTGTGGTACGAGACTTGCTGTTCTCTTCGCAGTGTCGCAACTTCTGGAGCAACTCCGTGCACAATGTCGTCTGCATCAAACAGGTTCCCGACTCTGCACAGATTCGCGTGCACCCCGTTACCAATACGATCATGCGTCAGGGCGTGCCGACCATCATCAACCCATATGACCTCTTTGCGCTTGAGGCCGCGCTGGAACTGCGCGATCGGTTTGGCGGCGAAATAACCGTGCTTACAATGGGCCCGCCGTCGGCGGAAGACTCTTTGAGGAAGGCGCTGACCTATGGCGCCGATCGCGCCGTACTGCTCACCGATCGATGCTTTGCGGGCTCCGACACCCTTGCCACGACGTATGCACTAGCAACAGCCATCCGAAAGATCGGTAAGGAATATGGCCCGGTAAACCTCATCTTCACGGGCAAGCAGACCATCGACGGCGATACCGCGCAGGTTGGGCCCGGCATCGCAAAGCGCCTGGGCGTGCTGCAGCTTACCTACGTCGCCAAGGTCAGGTCCCTGGATCTCGCCGCACACACAATCGAAGCGGAACGACGTTCCGAAGGTGGTATCCAGGTCCTGCACACGAGGCTGCCCTGTCTCGTCACCATGCTGGAGGCGACAAACCAGATTCGGCGCGGCGCGATGGCGGATGCATTACGTGCCGCACGGGCGCCGATCGTGAAATGGAGCGCGCACGACGCAGGCGTTGAGGACATCTCCAAATGCGGTCTCAAGGGCTCACCGACCGTCGTCAAGCGAGTGTTCGCCCCCTCTGCACGCGCTGAGAAGGCGGCCTTGGTTGAGGCCACGGAGCAACCCGCGCAGGCGCTGATAGACGCTATTTTCAAGTATCAACCCAAGCTCGAAGCCGATCTTGCGGTATCAGCCCGTGATGCTTGATCTGGATAGAAGGTCAGTCAGACCAAAACACAAGTCCAGCTTCGAGATGGCGGTGACGACGAGGCGAAACCGGTCCGCATCCGGGAGCACCACGCTAGGGCGATGCCGTTTGCACGCCCAAGGTGCTGTCATTTGGCTCAGGGTGTGAACGGTCCGCTGTTCTCGACGGTTTGGCGGTGCCCCGATAGATGGTCAGTGCCGCGATGATGCCGAGCGTGGCTGAAAACATCAGCCAATACGCCGGTGAAGCCTTGTCGTTGGTCCGCTCAATGAGCCAGGTCGAGGCCAACGGCGTAAAGGTCCCAAACAAGGCGGCCGCGAGTGCGAAGGCCAGGGAAAAGCAAGTTGTGCGCACATGCGCGGGCACGATCTCAACGAGCGCGCCCAACATAGTTCCGCTGTAGGTGCCAAAATAGAACGAGAACATCATCGCGACCGCCAACAGCTTGCCGAAGGTGGGAGCGCTTACCAGCCAGTTCAAAGCCGGATACGCGCTCATCAATGCAAGGCCGGCAATGGCGAGCAGAACTGGCTTTCGGCCGATACGGTCGGAGACGGCGCCGCCAATTGGATTCCAGATGAAATTGGTCATGGCGACCAGGAGCGTCACAAGGAGAGCATCCTGAGCGGACAGCTTCAAGACTGTCTTGCCGAAAGTGGGCGTGTAAACGGTGACGAAATAGAAGGTCGTTGTGCTCAGGATCGCCATCATCATTCCGAGAACGACTATGCGCCAGCCGAGCAGCGCCGAGGCAAAGATCTCGCGGGCTTTCGGATGCTTCTTCATCACCAGAAATTCCGGCGTTTCCTCCAGTGTTCGACGAAGAAGGAAGATAAGCGGGATGATAAGGCAGCCGAGAAAAAACGGAATGCGCCACCCCCAGGAGGCGACGGTTTCGGCCGGCATCGACTCGTTCAGCAGGTAGCCCACGCTCGCCGCGACAAAGATCGCGACCTGCTGGCTAGAGGATTGAAAGGATGTATAGAAGCCGCGATTGCCTGGGGTTGCGATCTCCGCCAGGTAGACTGTAACGCCGCCGACCTCGACGCCGGCGGAAAAACCCTGCAGCAGCCGTCCAGCCAAAACGATAATCGGGGCTGCAATGCCAATGGTCGCGTAACTGGGACAGAAAGCGATAATGACAGTGCCGATCGCCATGATCGATAGTGTGATGATCAGGCCTTTTCGACGGCCGATCTGATCGATATAGGCGCCGAGGACGATTGCGCCTACTGGACGCATTAAGGCACCCAACCAGAACACGCCGAAAGTGTTGACCAACGAGGCTGTTTCACTTTCGGATGGGAAGAAGGCTCGTCCGATAGCGCTGGCGTAAAAGCCAAACAGGAAGAAGTCAAATTGCTCGAGAAAATTGCCGCTGGTTGCACGCAGGATCGCATTGACGCGCGATTTAACCGTCCCGTGTTGAATAAGTGTCTGTGACAAGCGAGTTTCCTTCCCGTCAAAAAATGGCCGGTTCGGAAAACCTCACGCGAGCCCAATTGCATCAGGCCGTGACTTTGTCATTGGTGACATTACCGACCGAGCGGAAGGCGCCTGATCTTTTCGGCGTATTTTCGGCGATAATTAGATTAGTGCACATATTTCAGCGCCAGTTCGCGGAGCACCAGCAGATCTCAACGCCAATTGCCGCAAGCTCACTTCACCTCAAACAAGAATTGACGAATACCTGAGGCGATTCGTTCGCCGGCTCACGGCAGCTATGAGGCTTGTTCGGGCGATTCTGGCGGTCAAGGACGTATGCCCCTCGTGGGCAGAGGCTGGCACTTATTCGCTGCTCGATTTCCGACAGCCATGCAAACCGTGTCAGACTCAAGACACCTGTCCTGACGAGCCGGCATGAACGTTTTACCAAACTATTCCGAAACTTATGGCGCGAGACCAGGGTTGGCACGGCGATTGCTGGAAACGTGCAAGACCACAGGAGCGGACGAGTGCAGGCGGAACGGGTAAGAGCAGCGGCGCTGTTTTCTCAGACGCTCGTGGGGGCGAGCTGCCGACATCTCGCGCAGATCGCGGCGGAAGCTCCTAAGAGCACGTTAGACACGCCTCCTTCTAGCAGCGCTGTCCCAAGCGCGTAGCCAGTCAAAAATGAGCAATGAGCAGAAACCGCGGAGACTTGCGACCGACGTCAAGGGAGGCTCGATCGCGCAAACAGAGCCCCCTCCTGTGACGCAAAATCCCGATGCTTTTGGGCGGGCCAATAACTCACCATGAATCTGCGCGTGATGTCTGGAGGCGCCAACCATGCGCGGAATTGGACCGATCTGGATCGTAATCCGACAGAATTATCGCCGCTTCAATCAATGGGCGTGCTCCATGTGTGAACAGGATTGGGCTCAAGACGCCCGGCTAAGGGGGCCGCGAGGATGCAAAGGGTAGAGTTCGCCTCGGAGGCGACGGCGATCATGAGCGCCATCGCGCCAACTAGCTCGTCTGTCTCGACTGGCCAATAGCTGGTCCCGACGAGAATTCGCTTCTTCAGGGCTCGTTCTCCCCTCATGGCTATCGTCCAAATGACGTCTTCTCAAGCTTCTCGATTTTCGCCGGATCAGCATCCGCAGAGTTTTTGCGCGCATTTGACTGAGCGTGCGCTAGCTCTGTTTGGCGCGCATCCCTTTGCTGAGGAGCTGTCCGAAGAGCAGGTTGGTAGCCTGCTGCCTGAATACCTGGCGATGTCACAGGCGTTTCCCTACCTGCAGGCAGGGTCGCAAAAAGATCTCATATTCGATGCAATGCATCATAATCGGGATCTTCCCAGGGATATTGAACTGACCAGCGTCGTCGCTAATTTCATTTGTTGGGATGAGACGGGCGGCTATGGCCGAGTTCTCCAGGGTGGCAAGGCGGCGCTACCCGATATTCTGCTGACCGAAAATTTTCACTCAAATCTGCTTAGAAGGGATGCATCGCGACTGCTCGGCAGAGCAATACGTCCCAACTATAGCGCCACGACGAACCGGTACCTGCATTCTCTCTATGATGGGTTGTCAGCGAAAGACCCCGTGGTGCGTTGCGCCTACATGGTCGCCTTTGAGTTGCATGCTGCGGACATGATCCAGGCGCTGTGGACCACTACGGTCAAAACCTTTGATGCGAGCCCCGACGATCTTGAGTACTTCCGGAGCCACGTCGGTGGAACAGATCCAGCCGAGCAGTATCATGGAGAAATGACAAGCCGCCTCATTGGCGAACTTGTTCCGGCTGATCGCAACGGTTTCTTTTTGAACGAGTTCGATCGAGCCTATCGACTGAACTTGCAGTGGTGCCACGATCTGCTCCGGATTGTCTCACTTGAGCAAAACGACCGATCTGAAATCGAACACCGTGGCCATTGTCATTGTGGTTCTGTCAAATTCCGCGTCCGGGCGCCGCGGCAGCTCTCTGCAGTTCGATGCAATTGCTCGATCTGCCGGATGTCTGGATTTATGCACTTGCTGGTACCTGGCGATAGGCTCACGATTGAATGTGGCGAAGAGTTCCTCATCACTTATCAGTTCAACAAGAACATCGCCCGACACACGTTTTGTCGGGTTTGCGGGGTCAAGCCATTCTATCGGCCGCGGTCGAACCCAGCCGGATTCAGCATCAATGTTCGATGCCTGGATAAAACAACGATCGAAAGCATCAGAATAGACGAGTTCGATGGCGAGCATTGGGAACAAGCATTCGGCTCGATGCAACCAGGACCCAGGCTCTGCATCGAAGAACAAACCCCGGAGTGAACCCAATGGCGCGTTCAGCAAATGACAAAAAGGGCCTACTTTCAGAAGGGGCTCTGACGAAATTCCGCGTAGAGCTCTTGGTGAAGGGCACGATCGTGATCGGCTCCCAGACGTTATTTACACAGGATGAACTGGCGAGGATCAATCAGCTGCAGGCTGAGATTCCCGAAGAAGAGGTACGGTTGGGAGATGCCGGCGACTCGCACAACGTCTTTGTCAAACGCGTGAGGGTGGACCCGCCCGGCCGCAGTCCCAGCAATGTGGATGGCGCAGCGCCGAGGCAAATCATCGATCTGCTTGAAAGGAAAGACCGCGGATTCGCATTAAAAACGATCCTGGGAGCATCGTCAGATTATGTGATTCGCAGATGCCAGTTGCATCGTATGCCTCCCGGTTCGTTTGTTGGCATCCATTTGGATGCCGAGAGCGATCCAGACTTTGAGTACTCCGTAATTGTGCAGCTCGCGCAAGATTTTGAGGGTGGCGAATTCGTCGTATATCCGAGCGCGTACGAGCAGCAGGTGTTTCGACCACCATTTGGTGCGGTGCTTGTTACAACATGTAGGCTGCGGCATGAGGTGAAGCCTGTATCCGCCGGGGAGCGCCGGTCGCTGGTCTACTTCTGTTCGAAGCGCAGCGGCACAAACCGACGCGTCATCGAAAGCTCTACCAGCGGCCATGAAGCAAGTTAGCTCGAGTACCTGCGAGTAAGATGAGTGGCGCGGAGGTCTCACGCTGAGTTCGGCAGATCGCACCCATCTTGCGGAAGATCTGTCCTGCGAAGCGGTTTGTCGCTGCGGAACGCGCTGTCAAATCGGATCCGCCGAAGACCGTCGGCGAGAGCCATTCGGAAAGGAATGACGTGGTGACCGGTCAAGGTCCCGCAGCGAGCTCGCGCGCACAAAGGGGGCGTCGGCCGTTCCAGATTCCACCGGAACGGGGTGACGAAGACGTTGGTCAAAGTGGGAACCGGGCGCTTCGAACAGTGAACACGTTTTTGCTGGGTCCATCTGTTTTGGAGGGCCAGTGCGGAGACGCGTTCGTTGGGCGCCGATCGTCAGCTGATCCGCCCGCTGCAATGAGCCTGGCGGTAGATGGTGGAATTCAGCGACCGAATTGCTCTGGCTTAAGGGAGTCGGCGCAAACACCCGCGCGGACAGGCTGCTCCTCGCCCAGGCTGCCAAAATGCTGAGCGGAGCCATGGAAGAAGCCACGATCGCACAACTTGCCTCATAAGAATACTGGGGCAACATCGCGGCACGACCTCGTCACTGTTTTCGAACTGCGGGTGTTCCGGCGCGTGCTCGACCGTGTTGTCGCGCCGCTCGTAGAAAGCTGCGGGCTCGTCAGGTTCTCGACAGCTATCCGGCCTAGCATAACAGGCGGATGCTGGGACCATTTGGGACGGTGTGTGCGAAACCGGGGTTTAGTGCAAAGGGCAGGCGAAGAAAAGCGGTTAGCTGATGCTCTAATCGCACTCGCTCGATTGCCCGATTGTCCATGTGGCAGCCGAGACCCAGATATTTCACCGTCGAAAGTGACCGCGAATGAACTTTCCCTCTCATGGTCGCGCGCTTCAGCAGTCGGGCAGCGTGGGCGCGCAAGACAACTCGTCGGTCTCCCCCTCGGCGGACGCGGCGGCGTTCGAACAACAGCTGGGAGAGATCGCCGATGCGGGTAGTGGCGTGCCGGAGCAGACCTCCGCCCGGCTGGTCGGCGCATGGCGAAGCGAGGGGCTGCCCCTTACGGATACCGATGAGCATGAATATTCGACGCTATCGCATGGCGGAAGCTCCCGGGCGATGCTGGTGCCCTCCGTGCAGCAGCCGAGTCAGGCAGTGTGGGCTTTTGCAGGCCGTAGCAGTGAGCCCCTTTATTTTGAAGATGTGCCTCTCGTCGAGGCACTAAGAGCGGCACTCATCAAGCGCGGATTCAAGGAGCGTACGGCGAAGGGGCACGTCGATTCTCTTCTCAGATTTGGACGCTGGCTCGTTCAACACAGCAAGCAGGGAATTGCCGAGCGTCTTCACGACAGTACGCTGAACAGCGATGCAGCGGCTTTCAAAGAGAGTGGCGAGCGGGGTATCCTTACTGCGCTCGGCCATCTGCGGACCTCTCAGGTGGCGGGCGGAGTGGAGTTGATCCCGTCGCGGGCTAGCCCCTGTGCTCAGGACGCCGAGCTCATCAAGGAGTACAGGTCGACTGTCATTAACGAGCGTAAGAAGGAAGCAGCGACGGCATACAAGTATGGAACTGCCCTAGGCAGATTCAGTAAGTACCTGCGTAACAATGCCAAGTCCGCCATCGCTGCCCGGCTTCACGACAATTCGCTGGATGAAGACCTCATGCGCTATGAGGCCACCCCTGGTTATCACCCGAAGGTTCGAGCTGCACTGACCGACTTGCGAAAGACACTGGCTGGCGATGACGCGGTCGAGCTTGATGGCGGTATTCGTCCCGACTCGGAAGCCGCGGCCGTAACGGGTGAAATGTGGTCGGCAGACGCCGTTGCGCCCGACAGCGTGTGGCACCGAACGGTCGGCTGGCCAGAGATGCTGCCTGCGCAAGGTCACGAGCAGGATGCGCCCTCGAGCGTCATGGATCAACCGAGCCCCTCGGCTTATCTGGCGCCGCAAGCGGGCCAGGTCGGGCGCAGCGCCGATCTCCTTTATTCCGAGGATATTCCCCTCATTCTCGAGCTTAGGGAGGCGCTCCTCAGGTGCGGGGCCGCCGAGAGCACAGCCAGGAGCAATGTCGATTATCTTTTAGGCTTCGACCGCTGGCTCTTTGGCAACGACAGGCCGGCAATGGCGGAACGGCTTGACCACGAGATGCTGGATGAAGAGATCGAGGAATTCATAGCAAAGGGCGGTGCCACGAACGTGCGTACGGCACTGGCTCATTTGCGGACCTCTCAGGCAGCGGGCGGAGTTGCGCCGGTCGCAGGCCAACCTGACCTAAAGGCCTATCCGGACGACGCGGCACGCATCAAGCAGTACAAGGAAGACGCGGCGGCCGCCGGCACATCAAAGATTGCCAGGACCTATGCAAGTGTTATGACCGATTTCAGTCACTACCTGCGCGAAAATAACAGGCAGAGCATTGCCGCTCGCCTCGACGAGGATGGGCTGGATAAGGATCAGTCGCTCATCGAAGATATGGATCTCTATCGGCAATCCGGTGGCTCCGAGGGCGATCCGTGCCGCGCTAAATCATTTGCGGACCGGTGGGAGAAAACCTGCATCTCTGCATGCTGAGGATGCGTCGCTCATTTCCGCGCTTGAGAACGCACTCATCAAGGCGAACTTCGAGAAGATCACCGCCCAAACCAATGGACGGATTCTCCGAAGATTCAGCCGATGGCTTTTTGCAAACGAAAAGCTGGCCATTGCTGCCAGGCTTTACGATAAGTCGCTGGATAAGGATGCAGCAGCTTTTGACAAGAGCGGCAAACGGCGCGCTCTCACGGCACTGGCACATCTGCGGGCCTCACAGGCGGCAGACGGAATTGCACCCAATGCAAGTCGCGCCAAAACGGTCGCGAACCTCTTCCATCCCGAAGACGCGCAGCTTGTTTCGGCGCTCGAGAAGGCACTCGTCGCAGCCAGATACGAAGAGGCAAGCGCCCAGGCGATCGCCCGTCATATTCGCAAATTGAGCCAGTGGCTGTTAGCAAATAACAAACCGGCGATTGCCGCCCGGACCGGAGAGGAGTCGCTTGATAAAGATGCCGCGTCATTTAAGGCGAATGGGGGCGAGCAGCAGATCACGGCGTCACTGGCTCATCTGCGGGCCTCTCAGTCGGCTGCCGGGATTGCGCCAAGGAAGCCCCGTGCTGAGCTCAGCCCTTATCCCGAAGATGCGGACCTGATCAAAGACTACAAAGCCGCAGAATCCCGGCCGACTGCCAGAAACTATGCACCTTTCCTTATCGGTTTCAGCAATTACTTGCGCCAAAACCACAAGCAGAGCATTGCCGCCCGACTATCCGACGAGTCGCTGGATGAGGATGTCGAGACCTACAAGAGGTCCGGCGGTCATGCAAAGACCAGTGCCGCACTGGCACATCTGGCCAAATCGGCCGCAGGTGTTCGCGCCGTGGAACTCAGGCGCACGGCTGATAAGCTGCGCCGGACAATGCACCAATAGGAGCCGCCAATTCGCCTGTGGATGTTGCCACGGAAGAGTACGACCATCTCTCGGCGGTACCGCCTGCAGCCAGCATCCTCTCGCCGCTCGCGCGGACTCCGTACCCTCACGAGGCTCCAGATCCCGGTGAGCACGTAGACCCCTTGAGCGAGAACTACGAGAATGCGATTGCCGCAGACGGGCTGATCAATGCACCTGATTTGGGCGATTTCCTCTCCAGCGAGCACGTTTTTGGCGATGATGAGCATGAGGCGGCGGGCGCCAGACCGGCGAAGAGGCAAAGGATCGACAATGCTCCGCAAAACGGCGCGTTCGAGCGGTAGTCGAGCCAGATCAGCGTTTCAATAGCCGAAGCGTTGGCGCAGCCTCCAGCCAATCAGCCGGATGCTTCTGTTTCACAGGAGCAGAGTGGACAAGGCTACGGGATGGCGCCGCAAGCTGCCTCGGGGGACGTTGTGGACGCCGCTTCGCAGCAAGGACCGCCGCAGGGACCTGTCAGCTGGCCATTGCTTCTGCCGACGGCTTACGATCAGGATCAGCTCTGGGGGGCGTTGGAAGACCTTCCGGCGTGGTCCGGGTTAGCCAGCCCCGAGCGCGCGCCGGACGCAGAGCAAGTAGCACGGCCGGCAACAGCTGGATCCACCTCGAGCTGGTCGCTGCCGACGTCGCCCGACTTTGATTGAAGCATGCTGCCGGCAACGCCATCCTCTGTCGAGACGCGTTCGTCTGATGTCGAGCGGGGTGTCGAGGCCCTGATTGATTTGCTGTCTCAAGAATTGCGTGATGAAGGCCAGCTTGCGCCATCACGCACGCCAACTGATGCCGGGACCGAAGGCGTGACTCCCACAACCTCGGTGGATGGGCACAGCGGGCAGCGGCTTGGCCTGACCGAATGGTTGCACGACGAACATATCGCCGCCGATTACGCCCTGGTTGAAGAGGAGTTGTATTGCAACAATCCAGATCTTGTTCGCCAGACCGGATTCGTACAGCCGGCGCAAGCCCAGCTATTGCGCCTGGTTCCGAGTGAGAGCGCCCGCCTGCAGATCCTGCTGCAGATATTCAATGAGAATGATACAGTTGTCGCCAACCTCTTGTTCGTCCCGGTGAATGATGCTGGAGTTGCGGGCGGCGGATCGCATTGGTCGCTGCTGCTGGTTGATTGGCGCGTGCCGACAGCAGCGGTTGCCTATCACTATGACTCTGCCGGGCTTTGCAACAGTGCCGTTGCAGAATAGCTCGCAGCACGTCTCGGCTCCCGCTTTCAAGCGGCACGGATGGCCCAGCAGCAGAACGGTTATGAATGCCGAGTCTTCGTGGTGGACGCGACGCGAGCGCTGGTCGGACGATTGGCGCAAGGAGAGCGGCCGGACCGTGAGCCGCTGCACCTCGAGCGCCTCATCGCCGATCGACCGGCACTTCGGGATCGCCTCAGGACTGATCGCGGCTTGCGCTGACGGACTCCATCGGACCGCCGGCTTTCGCCCGTATCAGTCTCTCGGCTGAACAGCGCAGCCGGCAACGGATATCCGCATCATGCGAGACGGACGCGGATTTCGGGTCACCTCCCAGGTACCGTTCTCCAGCACGCTACCGGAAGCAGGGGCAAGTTCGAATGAATGGAGTGGCAAGATAGATGTGGTTACTGTGATTCCAATCAAACCAGTGTGAGGAGCCGTTGTTTCAGATCGCCGGCGGCGGCCCGGTCGTACGCAATCACGAGGCACTCCACCGTGCCAGCCTCCTCGTCAACGGCAAGCGGGATCACGCCCTGCTTGCGTGTGCCATCGAATAGAAAACCCTCCTTGGCGAAACGTTCATGTGCAGTCCGGAGCGAACTCGATCGAACGTTCCTCACGGATGAAATAACGTAGGAGCCGGAGTAGTCGAAGCCCAGGAGCCGGACGGCAATGCTGTGCAACACCGAGCCGCCACCCCAGCGGCCGTTCGCTTCATTGAATAGCAGCCGTCCGTCGTTCGCGAAAATTGCGTCAATATTAATTGGTCCGCGATATCCTAGATTGCGGACAAGGGATACGAATCGGTAGGCATGCGCCTGCGCAGTCAACCATTGCTCATTCCCCAGATCGCTTGGAAGCTCAAGTCCTGTCCAGATCAGAGCCCGTTCAGATCGATCGGTGCTTCGGCGTAGTCGAATATTCCCACTGTTGATGAAAGTGATTGAGCCATCACGCTCGATTTCATACTCGAGATAGAACGGAGTTCGCGCCAAGTGGTACGATTCGACCACCAGCGTCTTGCATGACGCAGTTGTCATCTCAGACCAAAATACGTCCGGATCGAACGACGGCCAGGCAATCTGTCGGGTCTCTCTCGCCCCGGGTAGCGGACCGTCTTCATTGCTGCTCAGAATGACATTTCCGACCCCGCCGGCCCCATTGTCCAGCTTCACAATGACCCTGCCGGTTTCGTGCCGGAGCGAGTTGACCGCTCGGAACAGTTCGTTCGAATTCGTCGTTATGGAACCATTGGGCAACGGAAGTGTGACACTTGTCGCCAGTTGACGGAAGTGGCTCTTGCGGTTCAATAGATCAGGCCCACGCTGTAGAGCGAATTCGTCGCCAGTCTGCTGTATACCCAGCACGGACGCCAGCCGCGCCACGCCTTCGCTGGAGTAGCAGGGATACATGCTCCAGGATGATTTCTGACGAATATGCCTGTTGATTTGCTCAACCATGCTGTTGGACAGCAGTGCGTAATCGTTGAGAATCGGCGGTTCGCGGCCGCCTCCAGGTACAAGCAATGAAAGACTGGAGGCGTCGAAATTAAGCGTCGCGCCAACGTAGGAGAGCAGATCCGTCGGGATAGATAGGGGGGACACTATCAGATCGCCCTCCTGAGCAAACCACGCCGAACGGTAAACCGAGTTGCCGGCGAGCGAAAGTTGAGCTGCTACCAGATCGGAGCCCGACATTTGCGCCGTGCCGGCATTCATGATTATGATCCGCGGCATCAGTGACCTTTGCGCATTGGGATGTGATCAGAGCGAGAGACGGTCAACAATGGCGAAGTCGCTGCAGCAGAGCCTGTAGATGCCCAGGCGGAAAAGCTCATTTTGCGCCGTCACGATGTCACCTGCGGGGTCGCTGAGAAGTAAAGCTAGCGTGCAATCCGCCGAACTCAATTGCCATTTGCTTTGTAGCTTGATCTCGCGTCAGCCTTCTTCAGCATGAAATGCTGGACCTTGCCCAACGCAGTTTTCGGTAGCTCTGGCGTGAAAATGATCTCGTGCGGTACCTTGAAACGGGCGAGCTGCGACCGGACATGCGCGATCAGCGCTTCTGCTTCGATCCGGGCGCCCGGTCGCCTGATTACATAAGCGACCGGTACTTCTTCCCAACGCGGATGCGGTCGACCGATGACGGCGCAATCTGCAACATCCGGATGACCAACAAGCACACGTTCAACTTCGGCCGGATAGATGTTCTCTCCACCGGAAATGATCAGGTTGTTCTTGCGGTCATGCACCCAAAAATACCCGTCGGCGTCGCGACTACCAATGTCGCCGGTGCGATACCAGCCACCGTCCAGAGCCTTGCGGGTTGTCTCTTGATCCTCCCAGTATCCGCAGAAGACGTTGGGCCCGCGTACTGCGATCTCGCCTGCGCCACCGGCCGGCAGCGTGTGCCCAGCATCATCCATGATCGCAGCTTCGCAACACAGACCTGCGAGGCCGCTCGATCCCTCGGGCACGCGACCCCCGCCGAGCTTAGTATACACAGCGATCGGGCAGGTCTCCGTCGAACCGTAAACCTGCAGGACCGGCGCGCCGCGCGCGACAAAGAGCTCGACAAGATCGTGGGGCACCATAGTAGATCCGGTACAGATTGCCCTGAGCGCGGAGAGGTCGGTGCTATCCCATCGGGCATTCTCGGTCAGGGCTCGCATCATGGCTGGCACCAAAACTGCCAGAGTGGGTCGATCGCGCTCGAACGCGTCGAGAGTGGTCTCCGGTGTAAAGCGGCTGTGGATAGTAACCGTCGCGCCGTGATGCAAACTGGGCGTCGTCTGGATGTTTAGTCCACCGACGTGGAACAGTGGCAGGACAGTCAAGGCGTGATCGGCCGAGGTGAGGTCATGCATGTGCTGACTCATGACGCCGTTCCAGAGCAGCGCTTCCTGACGCAGTACGGCACCTTTCGGTCGTCCTGTCGTGCCCGAAGTGTAGACGATCAAAAGCGGGCAAGACAGGTCCGCACCCGGATTGCGTCCGTCACCACAGTCTGCGTCCAGAAGATCGTCTAGTTTGTTTCCGCCGATAGGTGCAAAATCTAGCCCGACAACAGAAACAGAAGGCAGTTGCCTCGCGACAACAGGCAAGACTGCGTCGAAGGACCGCTCAACTAGCAACACGTTTGCTCCTGAGTGGGACAGAATGAACAGCTGCTCGGCGGGCGCGAGGCGCCAATTTAAAGGTACGAGAATTGCGCCGAGCCGCGCGCACGCATACAGCAGCACGAGATAGTCTGGTCGGTTCAGGCTAAGGATCGCGATCCGGTCTCCTCGCTCTACCCCGAACTGGCTCTTGAGGGCGCAAGCCGCCCGCCCTATCCGGCGATTGAGGCTCGCGTAGCTTAGAGTCTGCCCCTCGAAACGGATGGCGGCTTTATCAGGAGCATACGCTGCGTTGCGTTCAATTAGTGTGCAGAGGTCCAACTAAATCTCCATATGATCCAGCTCCGCGCAACGGTTCGAACAGGCCTCGCAACGCGCTCGCGAGGCCCACCACATGGTTCGGTGCCCGTTGCACAAGCGACAATCACACCCTTCGGCAGGACAACGCAGCTATTGATTGTTGTCACGGTTGCGATCAACAGATATTGCCTGGCGAATCGCTGGCGACTGATTACTCATTCTGTTCGGCTCGGCGGCGGTCGTGTGCATCTGCCGGTAGTGGTAGGCGCACCATGACGACTGTTTCTTGCCCGGTCTTTGACAGACAGGCTCGCCGCACATATAGGCAGCTCTGGTATCTCCATCCTTGAAACCGATGATGGCCCGGCATTGGCCTTCAGTATGGTCGATCAACAAGACCTTGTTGACGCCGTCAGGCTCTTTCAACTTGCTGCTCCAGGATACCAGGCAATCTCTTCGGTGCCGTTCCGGTCACGCCGAGTGACACTTGCAGCTGGGGCCCTTTGAAAACCTCTGGAGGCTCACGGCCTGTCGCACATCTGCGCGACGAGAATGCGCCGGCAGGCCGGCATGAGCGGAGCGAAGAGCCGGTTCGGCGGACTGCTTCTGGGGCTGTGTCCCGCCAGAAGAGGGGGGCGGGTTCAATATCGGGAAGAGGCCGCGCCCTGCAGTGGCGCTCCACCGAACCCTGCATTGATCTCGTCGGACGTCACCTGCTCGCTGCGGGCCCGGCTTGCGGCAGCCACAGTGTTGCGGTTCTGCAATGCCCAACCATTTGCAACTAGCCGCGAGCCGTAAGGCTGCGGTCAAGACGCGCTGCGTCACTGTTTCGACCGAAAGGCCGTCAGGGATGAAGATCATGACCAACCAGTCCGGGGTTGTTCTGACCAGCTCAGACATTCGTCAATCCTTCCAGTCCCGGCGGCGGATGAAGATGCGGGCCAACCGTAAGATCGTACAACTTAACGTTACGTCCGATTCAAGCCCTTTCTGACAATCTCGCCGTGAACATGCCAAAGGGTATATCGGGACGGACCTCCGGGACGGGTGGAGAGCTTCTAGCGCGCGATTTGCGTCAGAAAGTTGCGCTCCCATGAGAATGGTTCTGCGGCTGGCAGGGCCCTTGTCGAAAAGGCTCGCACGTCCAGCGATCGAGTGCTCGCGACCAGGAGCCGATTGCGCGACACCCTCCGCTTAAGTTCGCTCGCCTACCGATGCGTGGATTATCGCAGTGTCTGATAGAGGCGATACAGCAGCCGCGCGCGAGGTTCGATCGATGAAATATAGAGTTGCTCATAATGCGTGTGCGCGCCCTTGCCGTCTACGCCGAGGCCATCGAGGGTTGCGGTATGCGGCGCGGTGAAATTGGCATCGGAGCCGCCGCCGCTGAACGCGTCGAGCAGCTCGAAACCGATCTCGGCGGCAAGTTGCCTGGCGTGTTCGTAGAGCGAAGCGCCGGCCTTGCTCTTCTCATAGGGAGGACGGTTCAAGCCGCCCGATACTTTCAGGCGAACGCCATCGGTGCGCGAGGTCATTCGGAGAATTCTCGGCACCAACTCGTCTGCATGAGCCATAGTCGGCACGCGCAGGTCGACTTCCGCATAGGCCTGTTCGGCGATTACGTTCGGCTTGGTGCCGCCGCGGACGACGCCAACGTTGACGGTGATGCCGCGCGAAAGATCGTTCATCGCCTCGAGCATCTGGATCACATTGGCTAGCTCCCGGATCGCGCTACGGCCGTCCTCGGGGCGTTCGCCGGCGTGCGCCGGCGCGCCCTTGATGAACACATCGAAGCGGCCAACACCCTTCCGCCCGGTGACGATCTTGCCGCCGTCGCGCGCTGGTTCGGTAACCAGCACATATTTGGCCTTGCGGCCTTCGGCCTCGATCAGCGCCCGCGAGGTCGGACTGCCGATCTCCTCATCCGACACGTAGAGGTGGGTGATGCCGAGCGGCGGGCGCGCGTCGTCGGCGCAGATCTGCCGAAATGCATGATAGGCTAGATAGGCGCCGCCCTTCATGTCGTAGGTACCCGGGCCGAACGCGCTGTCACCGTTGATCTTGAACGGTAGTCGTCTTATGAATCCCATCGGATGAACTGTGTCGAGATGGCTCAACACCAGAATGCCCGGCACGCCCTGTCCCCAGGACGAGCGCGTGACCAGGTGATCGCCGCAGCCCTCACGTCCCGCAATGCGCTCGATGGTGGCCGGCAGGTCGCGATAGCCGGCCGCGACGACGTCGGCCAGCTTGTTGAGCTGATCCGGCCGTTCCGTCGGGGACTCGATCTCGACCCAGCGACGGATGCCATCGAGGATCGCGGAGGTTTCAAACGGGTAACTGGACATAGTCGTCTGATGCCTCTCGACTCTCGACCTTCATCACTCGCGCAAGATCATGGTAGGACCCACTTGCTCGCATCAGGATCGAGCACGGAGATCGCAGGTTGGCTGGCTATTGTGACGCAGTGTGCCTTTGATCCATGATGTTGCCGCGACACTGATGCTACGCGCCTGCCGTGGAGAACTGAGCTACCAAAGCCGGTAGTTTACGTCGGGCTATGCGGGTTCAACGTGCGGTGGGAGGGTTTAGTTAGTCGCGAGGTACGCGCGCTTTTCAATGCGGTGAGCCCGGTAGAAACAAAACCGTCCACGATTGCGCGGATGACTGTTCGATAACTATCGCTCCAGCACCGGTCGTCCGCTCAACGCGTATTCCATTCTAACGACATTCTGCGCAGAATTCGGCAAGCGGCAAGATTCGGAGCGCGCGCTGGAAGTTGGACAATGGACAGCCGCGGCCTGTCCGCGCTGCCGCAATTCGTCCGATAAAGATCCTATGTGTGCCAATGATATTGTGGTCATACGAAGCGCATTCGAGCGCGCAAAATGCTTTGGACAATAACGGCACATCAGCCATGCTTCGAGTCCAGGAAGCGGTGCCGAAGCGATGAACACCCGTCGCCGCCCCTGACCGCCAAAACGCAGAGCAAATCCTCCTCGTCGCTGCGGAGAAGATTGATTGCAGAGCTGCCCCTAGCGAATATCGCGTCGTGGGCCTTAGTGTAGGCGGATGCCAACAAGCAAGCACGACGAATGCCATGCAGATGGAGTCACAGAATTCGCCGTCAGGCCACGTCGTCCGCCGGCCGTTTCGGTCGTCACGATGGCGGCATCGCTTACCAGATTTCGTATAGCCTGACGAAGTCTGCCGGCTGGATAAACGGCGGTCTCAACCCAGGGGATAACTGGTGCTTCATAATCTGCTTTTGACCAGAGCGCGCCCTGGTTAGCGCGCTAAATTCACTCGCAAGAGAACACGCTTTTTTGCATCTAGCAGATGCACATCGAGCGTCGCGTGCAGCGAACCCCGCAGCTCGGGCGGGATCGAGCAATCTGTATCGATCAATTCACGAAACTTTCGAATGATGTGTTCTATCATTGCGATGGATCCGAGTGCTTCCAACTTCTGTGATGACATCATCTAATTATCTCCTTTGGAGCGCAGCGCATGCCGCGGGTCTCTATCTCGGCAACAGGTGTTGTTGGAGACTGCAATCAGGCGTTTCAGTCGAGCGGCTGCGCCGCCACCGTCAAGCGCATGTCGTGCAAGTGCGACGCCCTCCCGCAGCGTCTCGACGCGGCCGGCGACGATCAGCGCCGCCGCCGCATTCAAAAGTGCAGCGTCGCGAAATCGACCCGGAACGCCATCGAGGACGTTTTGCAGGGCGACGGCCTTGGCCTTCGCATCGCTGCACTCCAGCGCCTCCTTGCCGCAGCGAGCAAGCCCGGCATCTTCCGGCGTTACTTCGAAGGTGCGCACTGTGCCGGTCTCAAGCGCGGCAACGAAGGTCGGTCCGGCGAGGGTAACCTCGCCGAGGCCGTTAGAGCCATGAACGACCCATGCCGATTCGGTGCCGAGGTTCTTCAACACGTAAGCCAGAGGCTGAACCCATTCGCGAGCGAATATCCCAACGATCTGCCGCTTGACCCTGGTCGGATTGGACAGGAGCCCGATGAGGTTAAGGATGGTATGGGTCCCAAGTGCGGTCCGGATCTGGCCAACGCGCTGCATCGCTGGATAATGAGCCGACGCAAATGAGAAGCCGATTCCGGCTTCGTGCACGCAGCGCGCAACGGCCTCAGGCTTTAGGTCGACGTTGACACCGAGATGCGCCAATAGGTCTGCGGTGCTAGGGCCTGAAGATGTATCGCGGTTGGCATGCCTCGCAACAGGAACGCCGGTTCCGGCGACGATAAAGGAGGCGCACGTCGTCACGTTGGCCGAATACGCGACGGTATCGTTCGTACTAGCGATATCGATGGGATCGCATGCGACCTCGACCCGCGGCATTCTCTCGCGCACCGCGGAGACCGCACCGGTGATTTCTTCGACCGTTTCGCCCCTGACTCGCAATCCCATCAACAAGCCGCCGATCTGCGACGGTGTCGCATGACCCGACATCAGGCTGTCGAATGCTGACGCAGCTTCCTCACGCGTCAGAGTGGCGCCGTTGGCAACTTTAACGATAATTGATTTAAGCGTTTCCATCGACTTTACACGTTCATTTTTCCGGATCCGAAGCGTTTCGCTTCAACGGAAGCTTTTGTTGAAGAGACATGGCAGCACTGGCTGCCTTGTTGAAGCTGTCCGACCCATCGGCGCACGGCCGAACGTCGTCGGCGTTTGAGATATCGGTTGGGGTGGGCACCGCCATTTCGGCAAGGCTACAACCTGACGCTACGTGAGGGTCAAGCACTCCATGTTGTGATGCCGTCAAGAGATCATTCGACCGTGACACGCGAGCATTTTTTCAACTGCAGTCGGATCTCTGATCTGATCACCTCAAGCAGTTTTCGGATATCGAGCTGCCGGAGCTGGACCCACAGCATGACCGGGTCATGATTTGCGGCAGCTCAGCGCTGGTGCGCGATGCCCGCGAGCTGTTGGTGGCGAAGGGCTTTGTCGAAGGCAATCACGGGTGAGCCGGTGCAATTCGGGATCGAAAAAGGCTCTGAGCGCCGCGCCTTGATTTTGTGAGATTGAGCTTAGTTTTGAACTATCCTGGTCGGACGCTTAACGCTAGACTTTAGGTGGTTGCGGGCAGGGGAAGCGATGCCGATAATTCGGATCTTGAAGGGTACGGCGACCAGTCCGGAGATGGTCGCGCGTCTCAATCGAGCCTATGAGGAGACGCTGCGCGCTCTTTGCTTGGTGGATCGCAACGATCCCATAGCTGAGATGGTTGCGAAGAAGATCATCGAGATCGGCCAAACCGGCCTCGACGACTCGAAGCGGATATCTGCGGAAGCGCTTAAGCAACTTCGTATTGATTGGTTGCGTAACTCGTAAGTTCAGCGCGGCCAGAATGACTTGCAGTCTACGGCCGACTTGACGGCGGCAGCCGCGCTGCACATTCGCGATTTGGCACTCCTGCGGTAAGCGCAGTAGCCGAGATGGTCGTCTGGTTGTACGCGATACAGGGGTGCTCGCGTCAGTCGCCCAAGACCCAGGTCGCAGCTCGCCTCTGCTGAACACCGATCGGAGAAAGTCCGTCGCCGGAGCAAGCGAATCGCAAACTTACAACGCGTTCGGCCGTCTCACCTTCGCAGAACGCTTTCGATCTCGTACCATCCTGCTGTTTGATTCAGGGCACGCGCAAATGACGGTGTCAACTTTTGCTGAAGCGATGATCTAATGAAGCGATATCTGTACGTAACGCACGCAACACGCACTTTTTGTTCTGACACTGTAATGCTTCACTTTGATTCTAAGCATGTCGACCGTTGATCTGTTTCTTTCGGCGAACCCAGTAGAAAGCGTTATCTGGAGAGGGGATCGCACCATGACCAATCACATGCCCGCCGTCCTCGACGAGCATGATAAGGCTGGAGATGGAGCTCGCGAGGCGGTGTCTGGCACGCAGCCGATGCATCATCGGCTTGGTGCGGCGCGTACTAGTCCCGCCAGACCGGCTGAAACGACCAACAATACTAGGTGTTGTCGATGCGGGTTCGCGGCGGACATGTTATCCCCTTGGGCGAAAGGTTACATCTCGCTGCAATCGGTTAGGCGCGGCGCGGTACCCGAGACTGTCCACGCCAAGCTGTGACATGATTGGTATCATCGGGGTCTTCGGGTCTTCGTTGACCCGCCATGCGTCATCTCAAACGCCGATTTCGGAAGGGAGCGGCCGGTGAGCACTTCGATGTGCGAAGGTCATCTTGGGAGACGCGGAGGTGTTAGCCACCGGCTTGTCTCTCAGGGGATCATAGATCGACATACGTGTACTGCTTGGATAGCGATGCCGTACGTCATCGACCAAGAGGAGGCTCTCATTGGGACCTCCTATCAAGTTGTCCAAACCCGCCTGCGCCGTTATCCTAGTCTCAAAAGCCGATAAGAATTGTCCCGATCGTTCGTAGAGCTATGGTTAGCGTGTAGTTCTCACTCAAGACCGGGGGCACGCCGCCTACTGTATAGTTGTATGATTTCAGATAGTTCAATCCGAGCACGAAGCAATCGTCGACATAGCCGGCGCCGACCACGTATTGATTGATCTTGTTTGCCTCGAGATCCCAGCGCGCCGCACCCTGAACCACCCAGTTCGACGCCACCTTGACCGATCCGCTGGTGAGGATGCCCTCGCGGCGCGTCAGGTAGCCAAGTTCCGGCTGCGCTGCATAATCGCCGTAGGTCACGGCGACCGACCAGCGGTCGAAATTCGCGCTCGCCGTGGCCTCGAAGCGGTTGATGTTCCAGGTCGCTTCATCCATCCGCGAGCGGACGCTGAAGGTGTAGGTGCGGTTGGGCGAATAGGCGAGGCTCGCGACATAGTCCGAGCGCGGGTTCTGCAGCCCGGAGTCGATGCCGGTGTTGGTGACGTCGGCGACCGCGAACGAGTTCATCCCGAACATCTGGTAGGACTGTCCGAACATCCCCTTGCTGCTGCCGCCGCGGTCGAACTGCGTGGTGGCCTGCACGCCGACATTGGCGCGGCTGCCGCCCTCGACGCGGTCGTAGCCGGAGAACTTGTCGACCGCGAACAGGTTCGACGTTTCGAATACAAAACTCTGCGCGTCCTCGTTGGGAAATTTGCCGGCATCGGGTTCGTTGGGCCGGATGATGACCTGCGCGATCGGCTCGACGGTGGTCGTGCCCCACGGCTGTACGTTGATGAAGGGGTAGCGATATTCGAGGCCGACGGTCGGCATGAAGCGGACCGTCTGGGTGTCGCCGACCGGCAGGAAGTTGGAAACGCCCGGCTGAGTCGAAATGTCGGCATTGATGGCATCGGCGCGGACGCTGGCGAACGGCGTCCAGATCTGGCCGAGAGGGTCGGTGTAGGACTTGCGCCACTGCGCCTCGGCCGTCAGCCTTGTGTAGGTGCCCGGCATGCCGCGCAGCAGGCACTGCGACGGCAACCGCGCCATCGGATCGGCGGAGGCGGTCGTGCACAGGCTGTTGGTGTTGGCGGTCGTCGTGATCGGGTCGAACACCGCGGTTTCGCGGGTCAGGTTGACGAAGTTCGTCCTGTAGCTGAACTCGCCGCCCAGGATGTTGTTGTTGATCACGTTGTTGTAGTCGATGACGGGCGCCACCACGGGGACCTGGTTCTGGTTGCCCGAGTAGCTGAGATAGTAGATCGCGCGCGCGTCGAAGAAGCTGCGGTTGCCGACGCCGGTCAGATAGAGCTGCGAGATCGCTTCCGTCGGCAGCGACAGGAACGATCCGAACGGATCCTTGTACTGGGCGAGCCGGTAGTCGGACATGAAGAAGTGGTCGGACAGCACGACGCCGTCCCAGCCCCAGACCCATTTGTCGTTCAGCGCGAACTGGCCCTTGGTGTCGACGCCCCAGCGGAATTGGCGGTCGCCAGGCTGGCCCTTGAAGGCGTCCTGATCGAGCTGGTCGATGCCGTAAAGCTGGATCTGATAAGAGCCGTCCGCGAAGCGCTGGCGGAATTCGGTCTGCAGCAGCACGCCCTGCTTCGAGGTGATGCGCGGACTGAAGGTCGCGTCCATGTCGGGCGCGATCGCCCAATAATAAGGGATTTCGACGCCGTAGCCGAACGCGGTGTATCTGGTGAAGCCCGGCATCAGGAAGCCGCTCTTGCGCTTCACGGTCGGATCGGGCGTCGAGAAGTAGGGCAGATAGGCCATCGGAACGCCGAAGAATTCGAGCTGAGCGCTTTCGAAATACAGCATCTTATCGGTCTGGTTATGGATGATGCGCGCGCCCTTGACCTGCCAGAGCGGCGGCTTCTTCAGATCGTCCTTACACGGCGCGCACGCCGTGTAGACGCCCTTCTCGAACACCGTGTAGTTGCCGCTGGACCGATCGGCGCGGGTCGCCGCCATCCGGGTCTGGTCCTCAGTGTCGACGCGCAGCGAATCGACGAACCCGTCGCGGTAGTCGTCGCTGAGATCCAGGATGTTGGCGTAGGTGATCTTGCCTTCCGCATCGGTCATGCGGATGTTGCCTTCGGCATGAAGACGCTTGGTCTTCTGGTCGTAGATGACCTTGTCGGCCTCGACGCTGGTGCCGTTGTAGAACATCTGGACGTTGCGGACGGCCGAGATGCGCTGGTTGTTGTAGTCGTACTCGACCTCGGTCGCCTGTACAAGCATCTGGTTGTCATTGATCGTCTTCAGCGGCTTCGCACGTGGCGGCGGTGGATTGTAGGAGAAGCTCTGCGCCGATGCCTTAAAGACAGGGACACAACTAGTAGCAATCACAAAGGCTAGCAAGCAGTCGCGGACGAGCGACGTGGAGAGCCACCGGTATAAACGTGCGTGTGGCCCAACTGTAATCAGTTTGCGGCAATGCGCAGCCACAGCCACTAACCTTTCCGTCGGACCGGCCGCAGCCATCTCTCCTACTGGAGTAGAGACCGAAGTCCGATCGCTTGATTGATTGGATTTTTGGCCGATCTGTCGCGGCCGATACAACGCGCTTCTCGTGCGTGGTAGGCTCGACGCGGCCGAGCTAGGGTCAGCAGTGAAGCCGCGCCCGATCCTCTGGTGCCAATCCGTAAACGGCGTCGCAGAAAACAACAGTGTGCTCTGACGAATCATGCGATCCGGAGTTCATCTTTGCAAGTCACAACCATGTTCGCTCCCCCTTCCTGTCCAGTACCGAGCGCCTACGCAAGCAAAGCAAGGTGCATGCCGCTCGAAGATGAATAGCCTCAAGCGGATGCGTCTTGGTGCATGCGTCCGATTATGGACATTGGTCCAAACCCGACACTCGCGTCCTCGGCGGTGATCTCAGTAGCTGGTGGCGGATCCCACGATTCTATTAGTGCGGCAAAAGCGATTGTCAGCTGAGATGGCCATTGATGAAGGCGCCACGCCTGTGTTCGATAGGACGGACCAGATGATGGATCGCCGAACGAGAGTACGCCTAAGCTGTGAAGAGCTGCCTGCTGGTTGTCCGCCGATGGCCGCAACTGATGCGGTCACGCGATTATCAAGCGACACCCACACTGCACTCTTCGATTCGGCGCGGTCCACGATTCGATGGGCGGTGCTCGACGACCTGGAATGGCTGGGCGACGAGCTTATCGGGGCGGATTACCCCTCGGAGTTGGAACAGGTACATCCCGATGTGGCGGCCCCGCCTCGGTGATGACGCCCTGGATAGCCCATGTGCTGTGCTACACTATCCTTCTGCTTCCATAATAATTTCCGAGGAGACAACCGCCCATAATGCCATTCGTTGCAGTAGCAGCCCAGTTATACGCAAACAAATCATCGACATCCTTGCTCGGGACTCCCCTTCCGGGATTCGCCGCCTGCCGAACAAAGGCTTGCGCTAGCGAGTGCCGAAACGCAGAGATGCTTTCCGCATCCTTGGGCGATATCGCGCAGACCAAAGCTTTACTGTCGGCATCCATAAAGATCTGTGGGCCAAAAGCAGTGCCGCTCGGGTTGAAGGCCATGATCAACGTGAAGCTAATTTTGACGCCTCCTGAGGTCGTAAAGCTATGAGATCCCAAAGAAGTTACCAGCATCGAACCGCCAGGCGCCTCAGTACGGGGATTCGGATGGTTTTGCCGGAACGCTCCTGCAGGAGCAAACGTAACCACTTGACGCCATTTGTCTGCTCTCCTTTTTGGAACGCCTTCGCGGAGACAATCTGATTGCCTTTCAGTACTCATCGCTATCGTCGACATCACGTCCCGTACGGCCCACATCGATATGAGGACGGAGAGGCCAAGCCAACGCAACCATAGTCGCTTCACACTTTGCTTCATGCACCGCCTCACCATAGGCTGGCGAACACGGTGCTCGTGGCGATACGCAAGGACTCTACATTCAGCATCACCATCCTCTGCAAGCGATCCGCGATGTTCGCCGGTGAATGAAGCAAGGGACGTGCCGAATCAAAATCGCAGCTTGCTCCGCATCTTCTAAAATGGCTGTTGCGTCCATAGGCCGGCATTGTTTCAAAGCTGACAGTTGGCACAGAACTCTTGCGCCGCTCAGGGCTGCGCCCACCATTTTCAAGACGGGCTAGTCAGGGGAATTATCCGCAGCCGCGATTCAGCAACCGGCTAAGTGGCCCCGGTTGTTTCCGAAGACCCTGTTGGGTAAGTGATCGAGTACCGACGACGGCATAAATGTCATGTCAGGTTCAATACATGGTGCGCACAAAGGGGACGAGAATTTTGAAGACATCGCCAGGCACTTGGCCTGCCTAGCAGCACTGGCATGGTCATTGCTTCCGCCTCAGCAACAGCGATGTAGGGCTAAGAGCATGCAGACGCACTAAACTAATGCCCGCCCTCTTGTTACAAACGCGATTCTAGCGAGACTTTCCTTGCAAGATCTCGCGGCAATAGGGGAGTTCGCGGGGCCGATCGTCCTCAGAGGACGTATGGTTTTGCAGGAGCCGAAACGGCCCCTTGAATATGTCTATTTCATAGAGTCGGGTCTCGTCTCGCTGAGGATTGTCGCCGCGGGGAGCATTCTTGAAATGGCGGTGATCGGATATCGTGGTGCGGTCGGTGCTTCGCTCTTGGTGGGCGGGCATCTTTCGATCTATCAGTCGGTCGTACTTGTTCTTGGAACCGCGTACAGGATCCGTGTCGAGGATTTGCGTCGCGTGCTGAACGAGCGACGCGAAATCCGAGAACATCTGTTTTCGTACGTTCATGCGCTGGCCTTGCATTGCGCCCACACAGCATTGTGCGGAGTTTGGCACGATCGCGAAAAGCGGCTTGCATGATGGCTCTGTCTGGCAAGTGATGCTCTTGAGGCTCACGTGCTCCCAGTCACCCATGACCGCCTTTCGTCTGTCTTAGGATTGCGCCGCGCTGGGGTAACCGAGACCCTAATCCGTTCGAACAACAAGGGCTGATTCGCAAGAATGCGCGGGATCTTACAGATCGGTGAACGCAAGTGCCTCGAGCAAAAGGCGTGCAGTTGTTACAAGCTCATTTCGGACGCTTATGCCTCGCCTGAGCCCTGTGAGTTCAAAAGGATGGGCGGGCTAGCGGAGTTGCCCGGGCAATAGCGGCGACCCGCCCCATCAGGCTCTCATTTGAGAGAGCTGATGGACGTGAACTTACTACTGATCTTGGTGCCCAGCCCATTCACGGTGGCAATGATCGCCAGTGAAATGCCGGCTGCAATCAATGCATGCTCAATGGCGGTGGCTGCGGTCTTATCGACCAAATAGGCGCGTATGATTTTCATGTAGGAAAAATCTGCGGTACAATTGCTAAATCCAACTTAGAACAGCGCAAAAGACATGCGGACATAAGTACGAAACGAACGAACAAGATCGCAGCCCGCGCGGGCGTTTCGTCTCAACTATACGGTAGCAAGTTGGCTCGTTGCACGTCTCTATCGATGCTCGCGGTTCTTACGGATTGTGCATGTCCGCAAACTGACGGGCGAGGCTCAGTCAACAGCGCCATTCGGCCGGTCCGAGCGATCAATGGTGGTCGAGAGCGCCTGGACGTATCGTTGCCCACTGCCAAGCGGCTGGTACAAAGCCAATCGACGAGTGCGTGGTGCTCAGCTTAGCCTGAACGTGCTCTTTATCGAAGCCGAGACAACAGTAAGACCAATTCGCTCTGTCGCCTGGTTGCGGTGCGCACAAAGATGGCCTTGAGATGGTTTCGGGCTGTGCCTGAGGAGATGTTCATCTCACGGGCGATTGCCTCTAGTGATTTTCCTCTTACCAACAGCGATGCGAGTTGAGCTTGCACTGGTGTCAAGCCGAAGACTGCCATAAGAGTCGCTTGAGAGATGACCGGCACTTCATCCAAGTCCGTCAGGACAAGAAGAGTGCCCGCTTCACATGGCGATGCCGACCCTATCAGGATGGCTTTCAAAACGATCTGTCGGCGATTGGAGCGATTGACGACAAATAGCGAAGCTGTCGGTCCTCGCTCATCGGAGACCGAACGGAGCCGATCTACAAGCTCTTCCAATCGCGTTCGCGACTGATAGTTAGCCACATAGAGGCGCCGCCCACGAACAGAGAGCTCGTCGTCAAAGATCTGTGACGCGTGTCGGCTTACAGGTCTCCCTCCGGTGTTAGGATGAGTGCTGTGTAACAGTCCTTATGGACAGCAATAAGTACAGTACTCAAGTTGAACGGCTAGGAGTTGTTGAGACCGGCCGACGTCGACGCTGGACGAGAAGCTCAAGATCGTTCTGGAGAGCATGCAGACCCCGCGGGCGATCTCGTCGACGGCGCGGCGGCACGGCATCTCGCGCTCGCTGTTGTTGAACTGGCGAGGATCGTTCCGTACGGAGCCGCATGGCGCTGCCGGGCAGAAGCCCGGTTTTGTGCCGGCGATGGTGGTGGTGGATCCGATAGCGTTAACTCCTGCTGCGCCGGCGAACGGACGCATGGTGATCGAGATCGGGAAGGACCGTCGCGTCATCGTCGACGCCGGTGTGGATGCAGCTGCGCTGGCGCGGGTGCTCGCCATTCTGGAGCGGCGATGATCCCGGTCGCAGCGGGTGCGCGGATCTGGATTGCCAGCGGCCACACCGACATGAGGAAAGGTATGAATGGCCTGGCGTTGCTGGTGCAGGAGGGCCTTGGCCGCGATCCGTTCGCGGGCGACGTCTTCGTGTTCCGCGGTCGCGCGGGTTCTTTAATTAAAGCCCTGTGGCATGACGGCGTCGGACTATCGCTGTACGCGAAGCGGTTGGACCGTGGCCGGTTTGTCTGGCCTGCGACGGTGGATGGCGTGGTGGCGCTGAGCGCGGCACAGATGAGCTATCTTTTGGAAGCGATCGACTGGAGAAATCCGCACACACATGGCGACCGCAGAGCGCGGGCTGGTACCCACTTTTCTTGGAACGTGTGTCGTGATTCGAGATATGGATGATCCCAGAAGCAAGAGAAGTCCACCTTTCGCGGAGAGACCGCATGGTTCTTGAGGCGTGCTGTCGCTCGCCGGTGATGCTGCAGCGCGATTTGAAGCGGGCGCGGATAGTTCGAAGTTGCCCAATGGCCGCGCCTTGACACCGCCAAGATGAATGACGTCGATCCGCAAGCTTGGCTCGCCGGCGTTCTCGCGCGCATCGCCGAGCATCCCGTCCAAAGGCTCGACGAGTTGCTGCCGTGGAATTGGCATACGTCCAGCGCGCAGGCCAGTCAGGTCGCCTGACATGGCCGAGCTACGTCTTCACGATCAGCCGTGCCGCCGAAATCCGCCATCAGTTCGGTGGCAGCGCCTCGGAAATCTCCTGCGCCTCGCTTGCATCGGCGAAGACCTCCTCACGGATCACGCGCATCGTCACCTGATGAAGGTAGGCTTGCAGAGCTTGGTCAAGTTCGGAAAACTCAGGCCACAGGACTTGGTCGAGAAACCGCTTCGGCCCCCTGATCATGACCGTGTTATGCCGCTGCCGATAGTACCTGTAGGGCTTCATGCCATAGCGTCGGCACAGTGCAAGAAACAAATGGCGCGACCATTGATCAGGCATCGAGAACTGCATCTCAATCAACGGATCCTGCCGGCTGAGTTCGCCTAGACGAGCCCGGACACGTTCCAGCGCGGCCTCAGCAGCGAGCCGTTCGCCGGCCGTCCCGGCCCCAGCGAACAGGGCCTCGATCTTCCGCAACTTCTCGCGCAACTGGGATTCGGTCGACATCAGTAGTCTCAGGCTTTGTCCTGAGCGAAGCCCAACATCCGTATTGCGCGCGGTCAACCGACCAACGTCGATATCCACGCCATTCATTAGCCACGTGAGGTCAAAACACCGCTATCGTCCAAATCCATAAAGCCTGGTCGACTTCAGTGCCGCCACAAGACGCTCGAGTGAACTCGCCGCGGTACTGACCGGATGCTAACGCTTACAGCTACGACGGAGCCAGTTCGAAGCAGGGCAATTTATAACATCGAGCGCACCGATGAGGCTCGAGCACTCCTGAGGAGGATTCATGGGCGACTGAGAGGGAGGTGCCGTTCCGCGGTGGAAACCGAACATTTGAAACTCAATGGATCAGACAGCATCTCCTTCAAGCTTCGCATGCTGAAAGCGACACAAATGGCGGCAATTGCCTAAACTCTTGGTGCAACCGGGGGCGGAGGAACAGTCCGATTTGGGATGGTCCGAGATTTTCATAGGTCACAAGTGAGGACGTGCGCAGACTTAATGGATCCGAATATTAGGCGAGACCGTTAGCGCGCGTCGCCGATAATCGCAGTGGATGACGCCATTTTGCTAAATAAGGCGTCGTCAACCTGGTAGTGCAACACTTTGAGGCGTTGCAAAGAAGAGCGAAAAGAGCTGGGGCCAAGCGATTCGCGATCTCTCGTTGCCATCAACGGCGTGCACGTCACGGTGATAAGACGGAAGCTGGGGCTTGGTGCGCGCTTCGTCCAACAAGCCGGAACTCGTGATCGTGGTCGAAAGCCCAGTTTCCGAACAACGGATGCGCGGCATGTTGGAGATGATGGACGGAGTGTTGCGCATGCATCCCGAGACCGGTGAATACAATCAGATCTGAGGCGGGCTTGCTAAGGTGGCATTTGCAGCAATCATTTAGATCGTCATCGGCGGTAGGACTTGACAACCCACTCGATTAACTTAGCGGTTTCCGAGTTCTTATAACCGATTGAGAGCAAACCGTGACAACCATTGTTGTTCCCTCGGCCGGGCCACACTCAGTTCAAACTCATCCAGCAATCGGGTGTAGGAGATAAACTGAGATGGTAAAGGGGTGGCATATCGGCATCAGGTGTTTAGCACGCGTGCTGTTTCTATCTCAAATGGGACTGGCGCTTCTTCATGCGTGACGTCAGAACCATGAACGAGTGTTCTCATCTTGGATTGCGCGGGTTTGAGCCGACGGTCCAGGCGTTAGCGCGATTTGTTCCCTTACTTCAGCGGCCAGCCAGTAGACAATGGACAAAATTAGCTCTCACCGATCGCCACTGCCATCCTCTGATTGTCCTCCCGGCCGCTCCATTTCTGGACCTCATTGGGTGATGGTCTTGAATTGGCTGGGGCAGATATTTCAAGCAGCGCGAAGTCTCTTTCGCGAGACCATCAAGAGCCCGGCACCACCGAACTTGCCTACAGACGGTGACTGGGTGCGCCTTCGTAGGCACGAGTTCGATGAGCGTTTGGGCAAAGTACTTTGGACAAATGAGCAGTGGGCGGGTGTGAAGTGGACTGTCGGCGGCGACGGTCGCGCTCTCCTAGGCGACCCGTGCATCGTTCACCTGTGCGAACTCGAGAAAGTGTCCTGAGTTGGGATTTGTACGCGCGATGTATGGTGGTTCGTTAAGGCGTCCCTGAACCCTGGTGCGCATATATGGGAGCCGGCGTCTTGTCCGAGGAGCCCCATCAGACATCGGGTCAGCCGGACCTGGCTCGCTGTGTTCTTGCCGCTCGGGGCTGGCATTTGCTTTGGCCTTGGATGACAGACCGGGTGATCCCTCGCTTACAAGGGATCGCCAGCCGATGAGAACAGTGCAGTCGCTGCACCAGCAAAGATGGCAATGTCTACTGCCGCGCATGTGCCCCAGCGGCAGCTCCTTGACAAACTTGGAAATATTGCGGCTTGCCATCACCGCCGTCGTGTCGGTCGAAGTGGCTTCTCACGTGCTTGGGGAGAACAGTGCTGATCTGCCTCTACAAATCGTTCCCGCCGACTCCAAATCAAGGTGAGGTGAAACCGGAAGCCATCATACGGCAATGGAAGGCTCCCGGTCTGGCCCGTGTCAGGCCTGAACCGTCGGTGTTCGGTCCTGCTTTACAGTCGGAACACGCCGTACTGCGGCGCGTCGATCGGTGCGTAGAGCGAGGCACTCAACGCGATTGCAAGGGCAGTCCTGGTATCGACAGGATCAAGAATGCCATCGTCCCAGAGTTCGGACGTCGCATAATAGGCGCTTGATCGTTCGCGATATTCTTCAAGAACCGGTTCTCGAATGCCCGCTAGTTCCTGCTCAGAGAAGTGCCGCCCGGTGCGAGCCAATTGCCTTGCCTTGACGTGGGTGAGGACGCCAACGGCCTGCTCGGCGCCCATCGCAGAAATCTGAGAGTTCGGCCAGCTGAACACAAATCGGGGATCAAACGCGCGCCCCGACATCGCGTAAGTGCCTGCGCCATGGGAGTGATTGCAAATGATAGTAAACTTCGGGACAGACGCGCCGGACACAGCCATGATCAGCTTGGCGCCGTCCTTGGTGATCCCACGGCGCTCATATTCGCGGCCCACCATAAAGCCTGTGACGTTCTGCAAGAAGAGCAGGGGCGTCCGGTTCTTGTCGCATATTTGGATGAAATGAGCACCTTTTAGCGCACTGTCGCCGAACAACACGCCATTATTGGCAACGATCCCGACTTGATATCCATGGAGGCGAGCAAAGCCACACACGAGTGATGTCGCATAACGCGGCTGGTACTCTCCAAATCGACTGCCATCGACCAGACGAGCGATAATCTCTCGCATGTCGAACTGCGATCGCGTGTCCTTTGGAATGATGCCGTAGAGTTCGGATGCATCATAAGCGGGCGGCTCGGGGGCTACGCGATCGATGGAGGTTTTCGCGGGTTGGTGGAAGCGTGCCACAACGTCGCGCGCAATTGCAATTGCGTGGATCTCGGAGGTTGCGAAATAGTCACCGGTACCCGACACGCTTGTATGCATGAGGACACCGCCAAGCTCTTCGGCGGAGACTTGTTCGCCCGTGGCAGCCTTCACGACCGGAGGGCCGCCAAGAAAAATCGCTCCCGTACCTTCGACCATAATGTTGTATTCGCTAAGCGCCGGGACATAGGCCCCTGCCGCGGTGCAGTGGCCCATGACGATGGCGACCTGCGGTACTCCCATCTTCGAGAGTATCGACTGGTTGCGCAGAATTCGACCCGCATGGTATCGATCAGCAAAGAACTCCGCCTGCAAAGGCAGAAAACCGCCGGCGCAGTCGCATAGATGAACTACCGGCAAACGGTTTTCGATGGCTATATCCAAGGCCCGCACGATCTTCTTGACCGAGAGTGGATACCATGCGCCGCTCTTCACGCTGGAATCGTCAGCGTGAATAATCACTTCTCGGCCGGCAACGATGCCGATGCCGACCACCTGCGCGGCGCCGGGAACCTCACCGTTGTATGCCTTGTTGGCGGCTAGCGTGGAAAGCTCCAGGAAAGGAGTTTCCGGGTCCAGCAAGGCCGCGAGGCGGTTGCGAACAAACAGTTTATTTTGCCGGCGCAGCCGCTCGAAATCTTTCTCAGGTCTGTCGAACCGGGCTAAGCGTTGGCGCTCCTTCAATTCGGCAGCCAGTTGTCTGTTGTGGAGGTCGTTGCGACGAAACTCCTGCGAATCGACGTCCGCCGCAGAACCGATCCGCTGCATTTCAGAACCCTTTTTTTGACAGCGTAACCAGCACGGCCTCGTGCTCGAAGCTCTCGTTTTCCTTGACGTGAATCCGCTCGACGATGCCGTCCTGGGGTGATCGTATGATCGTTTCCAGCTTCATGCTTTCAATCATCATTAGCGCCGTCCCCGCCGAGACTGAATCGCCGGGCGAAACGGTGATCGCGACAACCATGCCAGGCATTGGCGCTCGGGCTACTAGGGGATGAGTCCCGCTATTCCCAGAAGCGTGGGTTCGTAGCGGATCGATGTAGCGCAAGGTACGCGTTCTGCCGCGGATATGGAGGTGAATGAGCTCCCCGTCGATCACGAACCTGACGGGTTCGCTCTGCCCGGCAATGGTCAGAATGCCGCTGCTGTCGCTGCGCTGGGTGAATGCGACGGGGGCAATCACCTCGTCTCGCAAATGAAGGCGGTAGCCATGCCGGCTGGCTGAAAGCCACAATGTATGTTCTACGCCGTCAACCTCGAACGAGTGATACATTTCAGTTTCTCCAATTGCCGAGCGCTGAATGAAGCTCTGGCACGGCATCTGCCGAGTCGCGGACCGGCCTCGTCAGGAGAGCAGCGGATGCTAGGAACGCAGACATTCCGGCAGCAAAATTACCCGCTGCGAGATGCGGGTTCTCTTCAAGGTATCTGGCATGAAAATGACCGCCGAGGAATGCCTCGTCGGAAAGGATCCGGGCGAGCAAGTTCGCATTGGTCTCGCACCCAAGTAAAATCAATTCGCGAACCGCACGATGGGCTTTCAGAGTAGATTCTATGCGGCTTGGTGAATGCACGATGATCTTGGCGAGCATCGGATCGAAGGCCGACGTGATGTGCTGGCCTTGCATTATACCGCTGTCGATCCGTACGCCATCGGGATACTCGAGAAGAAGTACTTTTCCGGTGCTCGGAACGTATCCGCGTTCAGGAGCCTCCGCGTACAGCCGAAGCTCGATTGCATGGCCGTTTGAAACGATATCGGACTGGGAGAATGCAAGTTCGCGGCCCGCTGCCGCATAGATCTGTTCTGCCACCAGATCGAGGCCAGTAATCATCTCGGTGACCGGATGCTCGACCTGAAGTCGTGTATTCATTTCGAGGAAGTAGAAATCATCTCCGCTGAAGATGAATTCGACCGTTCCTGCATTCCGGTAGTTCGCTGAACGAGCGATGCGAACCGCCGTATCGCAAACTCGAGCCCGCAATTCATGAGATAGCGCGGACGAGGGCGTTTCCTCGATAATCTTCTGGAACCGGCGCTGCACGGAACACTCGCGCTCGAACAGATGGACGAGGTTCCCAAAGCAATCACCGAGCACCTGTACTTCGATGTGTCGCGGGTTTTCGAGATATCGCTCGGCATAAAGTCGGGCATCTGCAAAGTAACGGCCCGCTTCACTGCGCGCCTGCTCGATGGCTGCCTCCAAAGTACTAAGGTCGTGTACAATCTGCATGCCCTTTCCGCCACCGCCAGCCGATGGCTTCACGAGCAGAGGAACTCCCATGGCCTGCGCTCTGGAGGCAAATGTCGCCGGATCATCTTCTTCGATGACGCAGGGGGCGACCGGAAAGCCATTGCACTGAACGAAATTGCGTGCGCGGATCTTGTCACCCATCAGTTCGATGGTTTCAGGAAGAGGACCGATGAACGCAATGCCGGCGTTTGTCACGGCTCTGGCGAACGCCGCATTTTCGGAAAGCAGCCCATAACCCGGATGCAGCGCGCCGGCGCGGGCCTTGTCGGCGGCCGCGATAATTTGCCCAGTATCGAGATAACTTGCGATCGGCGTGCTACCGCTGATCTGGATAGCCAGGTCGGCCATGAAGACCGCGGGAGTTCTCGCGTCTATCTCGTGGTAGGCGATTGCAGAACGGAGTCCAAGCTTACGTAACGTTTTGATGATGCGGGCGGCTATCTCGCCTCTGTTGGCGATCAGAACGGTATCGAAGGGCAATTGTTGCATTTGCCTATCCAGATAAGCGTGAAAGCAGACCGCCGTGAGCGGCCAGGCTCGGTGCCTCCAGCCGACGTCGCGTGAACGTCCTGCGTGCTAGGGTAGGCCATTTCGGAACGTGAGGCGGGCGAACCGGCCACCCGATCCCTCACATCGAGTTGTCGTCTTTCTTGCGCGCATCTCGCGAGGAGATCACGTAACGGCATTGCTGGCTGAGGCTCGCGTGCTTGGATTTGAGGCAAGCAAGGATAGCGACGTGGCTCGGTATGTGATTGCTACAAAAGCGAAGCACGTCCTCCATACAAGCCTGTCTATCCTCGGAAGTCGGAGCTTGATCTCGCGCGATTACCTGCCTCGGGATTACAGCAGTCACTGCGGCAGCTAGATCGATGGCGCGACAGGATTTGAGGAGCGAAGCCAAACAGGGCCCTTGGTCTTGAGTCATGTCGTTCCTTTAGGTCGGTGGATCTGCAATATTGGCCGTCTTGAGCGAAGCGCAAAATGGTCTGTCCGTCGGGCCACAGACGTGTCGTGCCAGGTGCACTGCCTGCAAGTTCCCGTTTCGCGGATTTAGTCTCGCATGGCGCGGCCGTGCGAAAAGACAGAATGAGCCGCTCCAAAGTAGGGGTGAGCGCCAGTTAGACGGCAAGGTACTGACAGCTGAGCTGGCCGTGTAAGCGATCATTTTGAGCTTCCGGGCGACTGTGCAGTCGGTCTGGTATGCCTCGATGTCCTGAGACCTTCGGCTTGGCACGTCTTGAGGTGTTTGAGCAGCCCACCTGACGGCCGATAATTGTCGCCATAGCCGCGCGATGCGGGATCGAACAAGACGTGTGGCCCGGTGCCGGGCATATCGAGGCAGAGAGATGAATCAAAGCCAGGTGCGCTCAAGCAATGGCTGATGACGCAATTGATTCTGCGCAACGCACCCTGATGGGACGCCTCCAGGTCATTTTTTGTGTAGTTGGCCTACGCTCCACATTAATGTGGAGACGGTGATTGGGATGAGAGTGCCTCCTGCGGAAATATCGGAGGGCCCGATTTCTTCCGCCGCTGGCCGAAGTGGCCTCGGATAACGTGTGAACAAGCCCGCATGTGCAGAAGCGTATGATCCTGTGTGACTCTCGCCAGGTGCGTTTAGATGTTTGACACATTCGCTATTCTCATTGCCTGCAGGAAGCGTCTGTATTTGTCGGAGGCGGTCCCGACCTGTCCAGGATGTACAATCTGACGCTGCGTACGATTCAAGCCCCTTCTTGGGTCAAATCGACCGAGTATCGTCTACGGTGTGCATATTCCGTGCGAGCCTCCGCTACTATGGGCGGTTTTGCGCGCTGAACGGCTGCAACGGGACAACAGGGCATCATGCGAGGTGCGCACGCAATGCCAGCGCGTACATTGGTGCGGCCTGGTAGCTGCCATTTCTTACGTGATTATACGGAGCGCCGGCGTCGCATTTCTTTGATGTCCAAATTGCATGCTCACGGCATGAATCCAAAAAGCAAACTCTACCAGCCCGACCACTGGCGAAGCCGTGCGGAAGCAACGCGAAAGAAAGCGGAAGGGCTCGCTTACGGTAAACCCAGAGACAGGCTTCTTAACGTTGCGATCGAGTACGATAAGCTGGCTCGGCGTGCCCAAGAATGGCAGACGCGCAGAAGCGAGGACGAAACATGGTCCGAGCGAGAGCTATAGGGCTTTGCTGCGCCTCGATAAGCCGTGCCTCAGCTAGACAGCGGCAGTGCCAGAGCAAATGTTACTCAGCGATCGGTACATCCAAGCAAGTAGCGCGGGATTTAGTGTTTTTGTCCACGTAGGCCTTGTGGCTTCGAAGCATATTGAGTGGCCTCGAATCTGGTTCGGTATGGTATTCCGGGTGCGTCTTCCTGCCTCAGTTACGAATTCATGTCTGGCTAGCCGTGCCGGGGCGCAAAGCTGGCCTGTGAAAGAAGTCTCCGTTTCCAACTGACGATGGGCATATTGCCGCCCTACAATCGGACCGTCGAGGTCGGGAGGTGCGCGCCACCCGACGCAGCGTTTCTTGTGATTTGTCAGTTCCGCGAGCTTCTTTGGCTCATGCGACGATCCAGTAAATGCCCGCCCAGAGCAGCGCACCCAGGAGGAGCGCGGCCAGCGGCCATAGATTCCATCGCCGTTGCGCCTGCAAACAATGGCAATCGGCGTCGTAAGGCCTGACAGTCGGGTGCTTTGGTGCGCGCCAGTGAGTCATTGAGCAGGTGCCGCACTGGTCCACGGAGAACGGCTGGTTTCGGGATGAATCGTGTCGTTCATAAGTTCGCAGTCTTCCTTCAAGGCTCGGGTTGTCGGATTCTTGTTTGTGGCGCGACGTGCATCTAGGTGATGGTGTTCTCATGCCGTGGCGGTCAGAAGAGGTGCTGCCAAAGCTGAGTGGCGCTGGGCAGTGCATCGCTCTGAACCAAACAAATAGCCAGATGAGTGAGGCCTGGACTCACTGCAGCAATCAGCATGCCACAAGCGGACAAGTGCCGGCGCAGCCTTGATGCGAACAGGAAGTCCCCCGCTCGGTTTGGCGACACGCTCTCGCTGCCCTTGGTCGGAGTTGCGACCTTGGTGTCTGGAATACGACATCGGCATCGAAAGAAGGTAAGAGCTCGCTAGCGACATTCCGCAAACAAGGGTTGGGAGTTGCATTGTAGGGACGCGGCAAAGGGGCAGCCAACGGCGCCGCGGTTGCAGTCCCTCAAGATAGACTAATCAGCTTCTCTGACCATTAGCTTACGAGTCCTCATCGACGGCTGGATGTTATCGGTGTAGGGACACGTAATGCGCTAACCTTCACGGCGTGAAGCGAGCCAGTTTCGATTTTGCTCCCGCACGAATCAATCACGGTCACATAGATGACGCATTGGCACTGTTTCAGAGTGGCGAGCAGAAAGCTGCGAATGACTACAGGACAGTTAGCGAGGCAGCAATATCGCTCTTGAAGCATTGGATAGGCGAAACGTGCTGTGGTATTGCGAGCGATAATGGAAGGTAGATGTCTAGAGGCCATTTCGGAGTGCATGCCAAGCATGGCGGTCGATCCGACGGCGATGAGGTGGTGGCCCTCGACGCCTCCGTAGGATAAAAGCGCATCTCCGCGAGACCTCGACCCGGCGCACGCAGCGAAACATTGTGCGTCAACTGCGAAAGCTCAAGGACACATCGCGTGCTGAAGCGGGCGTCGTTCGGCGGTGTACGCTGCTGTCAATGAGCAAGGTGCTCCGCGTGGGCCTCGTGCGGTGATGGGGGTGTCGGGTCCCCCATACCCACCGAGCCTCGCAGAGCGGAAATTCCAACCTATGCGCCGGGTGATTATCGAGCGGACCTTGCACGGTTTGCATTCGGGCAATCAGGACCCCGTAAGGATTCGCAACCGTGCTGAGCAGGGCGTCAGCGTCCAAGAACGACAGGAGAACAAGTGATGGACATCTGCAGCTTTCTCAGCAGGTGGTTCGCTGAAGAATGGTATTGGAGCGGCGTCCCAAGGTGGACGGAACACACGCCGAGTTGTGAGTTGCGAGACAAAAATGTCATCTACGTCGACTTCAAGGCGGCCCACGAGGCAAAGGAGGAGACGTGCGGGCGCAAATCATAGAGAAGCTGGAGGCCGGTCGCGTACAATATGGCCAGTTTGCCAGCCTTCCAGGATCAGGTCCTTGCGGCATGTTCGTTGTACAGGGGCCTTGCGGCTGTGAACTGAGAATCAGCGGATTAATCCGTCCTGGCTGGGAGCATGTCGCTGTCTCGACGCCGCGACGTTGTCCCAATTGGGAAGAGATGTGCTTCGTCAAAGACCTGTTCTGGGATGAAGAGGAATGTGTCATGCAACTGCATCCCCCACATTCGCAATATGTAAATAACAGTCGGTATTGCCTGCATCTGTGGAGGCCAACTCATCGGGATATCCCAATGCCACCACCTGGCTTCGTGGGCATCGTTGGGCTCGGCCCGTCAGAGGCGGCAATGTGGTTTGCGCGCATGAGTGCGACAGCATGATGCGGTAAGTTAAAGATTGTCTGCGTGGAAGATGAAAAGCAGTGGTTCGGCACTGCTGGCAGGCCGCACCGCAACAGAAGATGTCGGTTCTTCCGCTTGCCTAACGCCCCAGGCTTCTTAGCCCTGCGAAGCAGGAGGTTAATGATAACGCACGGGCCCAGCAAGGTCTCGTGCGGGCCAGTACGGAAACGACAGAATCGGGATCGGATCCTGGCCGCGTCAAACCTGCGTGCGGAGCCGGGCCAAACTCGGGCGCGGCAACAACAATTGCATTCGGCCGAGGATTGTGCCCGAGTACTCCGCATCCTTTAAGTCGGCGACCACGCTCCGGCATTTCGACCGGGATTCGGGAGCAGAAAAGGTGGCCATCCAAGAGACACCATGCGGCGGCTTGTCCAACTTGTTCTTCCTCGTCAGCTCATCGTCAGCTTGCCGCAATATGATTCGCAAGTGGGACTTGCCCAGCCCACTCGGTCTAGGCAAGCCTACGCTAAAGAGGCACGCGAACCGTCATGTTTGATCCAGTAAGTGGCCAAGCCACCCGCGCCAATCAAGCTGATGAACTGAGTCAGTCGGCGGACAACAGCCACTTCGAGCAAGCGCTTACGGATCTCGCGCACGGAGAGAGCCAGCCTCCTGAAGAACTGTCAGATAAAATGGGGCTCTGCTGCAGCAGGCCGCATACCTCGGATGCAAACATTCACACCCCGGTCTCGTCGGACCCCCCCCACCTCCACCTCTTCTCTGTCTTCCGGCTCAAATCCAGCCTCTCCCGCGGAGCCGAGCCAGCCTTTGTTCCAATACAGAACTACCGAATTGCCTGGCGCCAATGTCGATGGCATCTGCGTCGGCTTGGCAGCGGAGTGGTTCCTCAATCTCGCCAGCAGCCCTTCGTCCCGAATGAGCGCACTGTTACCGGGCGCTCAAAACCATGCCTCGGCAGCAGTGCGGCAGCAGCGATATGAAGATCTCAAGGCGTTGTTGCAACGTGACAGGGCGAGAGATTCTCCCAACCTTCACGCAAAAACTACAATGTTGCGTGAGGCGGGATTGGAGCCTGCGGACGAGCAGACTCGATATACGTTTGGAACGTCCTCCCGAATTGCCCGGATAGTGAATGAAATCACGGACGATCGATCGGTTTACCTGATCAGCCTGCGTTTTGCCGCGGGTGGCGCACATGCAATTGCTAGCTCGACATCGAATGGAATGACGACTCTCTTTGATCCAAATTATGGAGAATTTACCGTTCGCTCACGCCAGATGGGCGAGTTATTCAAAAGCCTCGGCGACCGTTACAGTAACGTGAATGGGCTTGATATATCCATGGTCGTCACGCAAAGAATGACGTGAGCATATCGGGCTTCGGAGGTCGGTTCGACGTCCTGGCGCGAATTCTTTTGCCTGACAGAAACGATGGAGAAGGGCAACCGCATTGGTTTGAGGTGCAACACAGAAGCCATCGAAGGTCGAATTTGCGGCTCTTGATCGCGCAGATCGTCCCGGTACTGCCCTGAAGGTGTCGCAGCTTGGCGGAGAGGTCCCGGACAGTTCTGCGGAGAAAGTGCTGTACGTTAGCGAGATCGCCTTGCTTGCTTGAGAAAGGCGGACCGCTCACGCACGACGGAGGGCCGCTGCCCCGAACTTCAATAGCTGAATGGCCCTGCGCCCGGATTGTGCGGCTCGGGAAGCCACAAACGGTGTCTGTTGATCGGTCTCGGTTGAATTCGCGCGACCACTCATCCCTTGAGGCGCAAGGCTGAAGCCGTCTAAACGTTCCAGAAACAGGGGTTAAGCTGCTGGCGTTGGCTTCAATGGCCTCGACCCCTTGATTGGCGACATGTTCGCCGGCTGGCCGGTTCTCAGCGATGCGCGGAACTACCTACTCTCAAGCGCAATCGGCTCGTCGGTAAGGTGCGTTTTTCGCAGCAAGCTATCGGATCTCGTCCAATGAGAGCTCGTGTATCCGTTTCGTGCGGGCCTCGTTGATCGCTGCGCGCCCGTCCGCATAGGTGGTATCATCTGCAACTTTGCAAGGGCCGGAACGGCGGCTTGGGGCCGATCGTGAGCTCGCAGTCGCCCTCGCCGGCCCCCGGTTGCTCATCCCACGAGTCGCCGTTGCTCGTGAGGGAGTGAAGTGGAGAGCACCTGTGGCGGATTCCTGCCGGCCCGACCGATCCGCCTGTCAGGTTCGTGACCAGATGTCGGTGGTCGACGTAAACGCAGGCCGCGGCAAAGGCAAAATCAACAATTTTGGATTGGCGCGCCGCTTGCTTCTTCACGGCGTCGTCTCGATCGCTCCCGGGGGGCGATCGGTTCGATTGACTAAGCAGAGGTGGAGAGATTGGCCAGGTTGCGAGCTGAGGTGAACCGACACGTGAAGCGTCCAGCTAGGAGAGGATCTAGAAGTACTCAAAGAGTGTATGACACGCTTTGAACACCCCCGGCTCTAAATCCGGAAACCGATGGGATCCATAACCTGTCAAGCCGCATGCGTATTCCCGTTGTCGTGGCGAATTATCTGGATGTCTATTCGGGTGTTTTCAGGAACTGTTCCTGATGTCATTTGTGCAGATATGAGAAGAAGCCCAATCATCACGCCGCTAAGCGTAGCGAACACGCATCCCGCTGACGTATATATCTCGCCCGTCAACTTGACGGCTAATGGCAGGGCACATCTTGGCCACGCTGCCGGGCCATTTCTCAGAATGGATGTCGTACAAAGGCACCTGAAGAGGGCAGGGCATCATGTTCGCTCCGGTCTGACGACCGACGGTTTCGAGAACCATGTTCTGGTCCGAGCAGCGCGCGAGAACATTGACCCGTCGGACTTGGCTCATGGCTTCCATGTCGGGATTGCTCACGATCTCGCCTCACTAGGGATCGTTTTCGATCATTTCGATGATCCGGCCCATGGCAAAAATCTTCAGCGGTTTTCCAATGTCAGCAACGCGCTAATGGACGCGTTATCTGCAGCAGGATCGTTGCAGTTTCGCGCAGCGCGGTTACCCATCGACGATTCGGGCTCTGCTCTCACGCCAACGGAGGAGCGTTTCTGCATTGGGGGCTGGTTTGGCGCAACCTGCCCCGTATGCGAGGCAGCTGCAGGGAGCTTCTTCTGCGAACAGTGTGGACATCATTTCGAGCCCGATGAAGCACAAAATCCGGTGTCGAGGCGAGGGCGGATCGTAGAATGGATAGATAACATTTCCGCCTTTCTCTCAATTACTCGAAACGACCAGCTCGTCCGGGCGTGGGACGATGCGGCTATCGAACCTCCCTTTGTGGAGATAGGGAAGCGGTATGTCGCTCGCAAAGGGCAGCAAATGCGGTTGACCGTTCCTGGCCTGCATGGATTGTCCTGGAATTCGCAGCAGTTCAACACTCGTCAGATCCTGTTTAGCTACTCCTCGTTGCTCTACGCTCATTCCCTCTATTGCGGGCATAAAGATACGGAGGCATCGGGCACGCCAAGCGCCTTTGCGCACAGTTCCGATACTTTCCTGATCGGCGCAACCGGCATCGACAATACAATCCCGATGCTCGTCGGAGTTACCGGTTGCGCATTGGGCCAGGAGCCATTTCGCCAATTTGATCGAATTTTCTTTAATCATTTCCTTCGGTTGAACGGATCGAAGTTTTCCACCAGTCGCGGCCACGTGATTTGGGCGGGTGAAATTGTTCAAGTGCCGGATATATGTATCGATATCCTCAGAGTGTGTCTGTCGGAAATCTGCCCGGAAGAAGCGGAAACCGATCTGATCCCAAAGCAATTGGTTGATCGCTATAATGCGATTCTCGACAGGAGCTCTGTGGTCATCAACCGTTGTACGGACACCATAAACGCGACGCCAGCCTTCACCGCCTGTCACGTAGATGATGCGATGATGATCGCGCTGAACCGGCTGTACGACCGACAGTGCGCAGCTCTCTCGCTAGATCATCTGCGCGTATCGCAAGCTTCCAGATCGGTGACCGAATGGCTCGATTATCTTGATTTCAATTCAAGCCATCAGGTCGCTTACACATGGTTGATGGGCTTCAGCATACTGGGTTGGCCGCTGATGCCAAGGATAACAGAAGCTCTGTGGCACTGGCTCGGTCATGACGGACATCCCCTCGCAGCCTGCGCTGCGCGACCCTCATCCGAACGACGCGGAATCGTACCGAGAATTGATGGGCGCCGGTTGACGGCCGCAGACATTGATCGGTGCCTTCCTGGAAACGTTGCACCATGAGAGCCGCAGCAAACATTGTCGCCGCCGAGAAATTGCCCGATGAAGTGCCGCTCGAGGTCTCGATTCCATTCATCCTTGGTAGTATCAGCTTGGCCGCATCCTATGGGTCGAGCTTCCTTCTCGTGGATGCTCTGCGGTCCGCTCCACAGAGCGCATCCGTAGCCGGGGCAGTTATTTCGACCGGTACGGTCGCGACAATACTATGTTCGCTTGTAGCTGGCCGGATCGCCGATTTGTTGGGCGTGATGCGAACGATCACCCTCGCTGCCGCGGTGATGGCAATTGCAATGATCTGTTTTGCAGCGGCGCCAGCTTTTATGTTACTGGCTTATCTCGGCGGGCTCTCGCTCGGCATTGGGTGGTCAATCTTCTACATGCTGGCGCCGCTTCAAATCCTGGAACGCGTGCGGCCTGCGGCTCGTGTCAAGTATCTCACCTTGCTTTCCGGATCCCAAATGCTGGGGATCGGACTTGCTGTTCCCCTGGCGCGCACCGTCGCGGAGATTTCTGCGTCCTACATCGCAGTGTACTCTTTATTCGCGGCTGCGTGTCTCGTTGGCGCGATGCTGTTGGAGTTAGCCGGCAGGGCACTGGCACAGGCTCCTCAGATCAAAATGGCGACTGTTCGACTTACGTTTGAGGGGGTGCGAGAGGCCTTCAAGTCGAAAACGCGTTATCCGATCGTCATGATCGGCATCGGCGCGTGCGTGTTTTCCGGTCTGTCCACGTTTCAGACGCTTTACGCTTCATCGCGGGGTCAATCCGCCGATACATTCTTTCTAGTCTTCACGTTGACAGCCGTTTTCTTGCGCTTCGCGGTGGCGTTCGTCATCGGAAAGGTCCGGCTTGAGTGGGTAGCTGCGTTCCTCATCGTGTGCACCATAGCGGGGCTATTCTTACTTTTGATGAATGCAGGCAGTGCGGAGATCTACATCCTCGGTACAGCGATATTCGCCCTTGGATACGGACTTAGCTATTCGACTCTGAACGGTATGGTTGTCCTCATTGCAAGTACAGACGGGACATCATTGGCGGTTGCTTCTCAGGTCTTCACGCTTTCCTACTTCGTTGGCCTATTCGGATTTCCATATATCGCCGGGCGGATCCTGAGCGCTCACAGCTTCGATGATCTGCTGATGATCATGATGATGCTTGTCGGTGGAAATGGCATCGTTCTCGCAATTCAAGTGTTTTCGACGAGCCCGGAGCGTTAAGTGGCTCATCTTGCGGATAATGTGATGTCAAAGCAGGGCGATGGCCATCAGGTAACCGCCATCGGCGCAGGCCCGGCGAATTTGAGCCTGGCAGCGCTCGCGGCTCCGATTCCGGAAATTTCCTTACACATCCTGGAAAGATCTGAGACGGTGAATTGGCATCCAGGTTTGCTTCTAGATGGGGCTCTTATGCAAACCAGCCCCTTAAAGGACCTGGTAACAACGGCAGATCCGACCAGTGCATACAGCTTTCTCGCCTATTTGCACGAGAAAAGACGGCTTTATCAAGCCATTGTTCGAGGAATCGCTTCGGTTGGCCGGAGTGAATTTGAAGATTATTTGAAATGGGCAGCAGAAAAGCTAGCGAACGTTCAATTCGGCGAGCAGGTTATTTCAGTCGAACTACGTGGCGAAGCGTTTAGTATCGCTACTAATCGCCGCAATTATCAGACCTGTACGACAGTGGTCGGCGTAGGCCGGGTACCCTCCGTTCCTGACTGGAGCAGAAATGCACCGGAGAATCAGGTGTTTCACGCGAGTACGCTCCTCCTGCGGCGCCGCGAGTTCTCCAGCAAGCGTGTTGTCGTCGTAGGTGGTGGCCAAAGCGGAGCAGAAATATTTCTTCATCTGCTAACTGGTGCATGCGGTGCGCTGGGAGCCCTGGCCTGGATCACGCGCCGCGCAAGCATATTCGCCCTCGAAGATAGTCCCTTCGTCAATGAATGGTTCTTTCCACAGTACGGCGGATGGTTCCTTGAGCAAAGCGAAGCCGTCAGAAAGCAAACCCTTGAACGGCAGGCTTTGGCGAGCGATGGCGTCAACCCATCGACACTGCGCGCGATCTACAACGCACTTTACGATCGTGAAATTCGTCGAGGTTCGTATCCCGCTCACGTGGAAATACGCGTCGACACCACGGCTGAGGAGCTACATGCTATATCTCCATTTCGCCTGGGGGTACGCCAGCAGGCCACCGGCGTTCGCGCAGAACATGTCGCTGACATTATAGTCCTGGCCACAGGCTACCGCACCGAAATCCCTCCTTTTCTGGAACCGGTCGCACACCGGCTTTCGATTGTGAGTGCGCCTGGTGGCTCTCGGGAGATCGTGGTCGGCAAGGAGTTCCGGGCTCGTTTTGATGGCCCCGAAAGATGCCGCTTGTACGTACAAAACGGCGCGCGCTTTCAACATGGCATCGCTGACACAAATCTCAGTCTAGTTCCTTGGCGAGCTGCAACGGTTCTCAATTCTATCATTGGTCGTGTGGCCTACGATTGCGGACCTTCAACCGGTGTCGTCAAGTGGGATGGCACAGTGTGCGGGAGCGCCCGCTGAGGATCAACAATGAGCAACATACTGCGATCTAGCTACATGATTGGGGATAGACCATGAAGAATGCACAGCTGATGACCTTGGGCGACACGACGGTCTATAGCCCCGGCGTACTGCTACAGGACGTAAAAGGGATAGCTGATCCCAAGATCTCTTGTCCGATTGAACTCCTCGAATTCCGGCTCGATCCGTTCGTGGTGTCGACGCCTCATTCTCATCCTTCCGCCGAGATCTGGCGAATCGCGAGCGGCCACGGTCGGGTAATGACCGACGATGGTGAGCTGGCTGTCAAGGCAGGCGATCTAGTGTTCTTGCGGCCAAATCAAACCCATTGCTTGCAAAACACCGGCAGCGAAGTTCTGAGCGCCTTGTCCATCTCCTGGAAACAAACTCAATGACCGACAGGATCTATGACCTCGCAGTCGTCGGAGCTGGAGTTATGGGCCTCAGTGCTGCCTTGATCGCAGCAAGCGATCGCCCGGAGAAAAGTATTGTCATCCTCGAACGAGATATCATTGGGTCAGGTGCCAGTGGATTTGCTCCGGGAATCCAGATCAACATCTGTCGTAACGAAAAGGAAAGCAAGCTCTTCGACCGTGGTTCAAAATTCTGGCGCGAGATCTATCCCGGCGGACATTGGCCCAAGGGTCGAGACTGTGATGTGTTTTGGTTGACACGCAATCCCAATGAATTTGCGCGCCAGAGCAGCGTGGGCTGCCCGACCCCATCAACATCTTTCGCGTTGGCCGAGAGGCTTTCATCTCTGCCACGGTTTATAAGTCCGTCCGATGTGGCCGTGATGCTGGATCGGGGCTCTTACTGTCAAGTCGATGCCATCGTTCAGGACATGGTTCAAAGGCTCAAGATAAAGGGCGTTGCGATATGCGAGAGTACATCGATTGCAAGGATACGGCAGGGACCGAGGGGGATTCTTCTTCAGGCCTATGATGAGAGCGAACTCTCGGCGATGCGGGCCATTCTTGCAATCGGCCCCTGGTTACCAGAGTCGCCATTGCGCGAGCATCTAACCGATGAACCGCGATTGCGGGTTAAGAAGGTAGTCGCGCTACACTTGGCCGCTCGCCCAACGCCGAACTGTCCAATGATAGGGCTGTTCGATGACTACGCCTTCCTCATTCCCATGATCGAGCAGGGATATTGGTTATTCAGCTTTACCTCGCAGGAATGGGATGTGAAGCCGGACCGCGACGAATTGCGCGTCAATTCAGATGATCTCGCGCGTGCCTCCGCAATTCTGGCAAAGTGGTTTTCCGCCGCGCCTCCGGCGGTGGCGTCAGTACGCGTATTCTGTGACTGCTATTCTGACGATGGTATCCCGTTTTGCCGTCCAGCAAGAGATGTTGCAGGTCTGCATGTGATTGGCGGTGGTGCGGGTAATGGGTTTCGCTTTGGGCCGGCATGTGCGGAAGAGGCGGTACGATCCCTGGAGTCTTCATGTGGCATTACCGCGACATGAGGCAAGGCAAATGCCGGATGTGATTGGTGTCGAGTCCGACCTTTCTGCTAATCTGTCGGACGCCAAATATATCAATACCTCGAGATCGACAATGGTTGTTGATCTCAGCGCGATAGAATCTAACTACCGGAAATTTCGGGCGCTGGCGCCAAACAGCGCTTGCGGCGCAGTTGTCAAGGCGGACGCCTACGGTCTCGGCGCGCTACGTATAGCGCCGTTCCTTGCTGGCCTGGGCTGCCGGCATTTCTTCGTTGCCGATGTGGAGGAAGGCGTTGCCTTGCGCGCTGTGCTGCCATCATCTGTCAGGATCTACCTGCTTCACGGCGCTATCCCCGGCTTGGAGGCGGCTGCCGAACATCACCAGTTGCTGCCAATCCTGAACAGCCGGGAGCAGCTGGATGCTTGGCTTCGGCATTGCCGCCTTCGCAACCGGCTGTTGCCGGCAGGTATCCATGTCGACACGGGCTTGTCTCGACTAGGATTTCCCATTGATGAGTTGCAAGAAGTGGCCGAGGATCAAGGCGCGCTGTCGGAGTTGCCAGTCGTGCTGTTCATGAGCCAGCTCGCCTGCGCGGAGTGGCGAGACGAAATCAGCCGTCAGCAACTATGTCGGTTCCGCAATCTCGCCCATCTATTCCCGAAAGCTATTCTTTCGCTGTCGAGCTCCGCGGGACTATTTGCCGGAGGTGAGTTTCATTTCGATCTCATAAGGTCGGGTGGGGGAATATTCGGCCTTTCCATCTCCGATGATCCCGAATTCAAGCCATCGCAAGTCGTCCGCCTGCGAACAAGAATCATTCAATGTCGCAGGGTAAAAGCTGGGGAAGCGATCGGATACCACCGGTCCTACAAGGTGAAGAGGAGGATGCGTGTCGCTACGGCGTCTATTGGTTATGCAGATGGGTTCCCGCGTAGCCTCGGCAATCGAGGGCATGTCTTTATATGTGGTACCCGTGCGCCGATCGTCGGCTTCGTTTCGATGGATCTCATCACCATTGACGTAACGGATCTGCCCGAGAGCTGGATTGTGCCGGGTACAGTGGTCGACCTGATCTGCCCCGAGCAGACTGTCGGAGATGTGGCTTCGGCCGCGAAAATGCTGAGCGATGAATTGACCATAGGGATCGGACGGCGATGTCGCAGGCTTTATGTCTCAGCCGAGCGAGCTGATATGAGGCGCCAGTGAACTCCTCCCGCCAATTGAATCGAGCGATCTATCTTGACGATGAAGGCACACGCCTTATGCATCCGGACTACTTCACCGCTCGGGTGCGTCAGTACCATGACTTTGAGAGAGCCTTCTACCTCGAGCTCCTGCGCTCGATCCCCTACCGTTTGATCATTGAGGTAGGTTGTAGTTGCTATCGTCTTATCGGCGTCAAGAGTAATGATAGTGATTACCTTGGCATCGATATAAATCCACCTCGCGCACGAAGACTAATAAATGAGAAAGCGGCGATCGTCTGTTGCGAGGCTAGCAAATTCTTCAAAAGAAAGCGGCTGGTCAATGAGATTATGCGGCGATATGACGGACGAGTGCTTTGCATATTGCCGTTTAATTTTCTTGGCACCATGGATGGTCCAATGGAATTTCTCATGCGGATCTGTCAGACGCCTTTTGATCTCGCTTTGTCGCTGTTTTCAACTAGCGAGGCGGCGACCGCGGCGCGTCTGGAATACTATGAGCTATGCGGGATAAACGTTCAGACTGTAGTGCGTACCGATGACTACGTTCGCTTGGACTGCTGCAGCGGTTTTCGAGCCTTTGCTTTCCATCCAGGTGTTTTGACGAGTCGAATATTGGCATATGGCTTCCGTTTGAATGACGCAAAGTCTTCTGACGTCTGTAACGTTCTCCATTTTAACAACGAGCGAATCTGAAGCTCATTGGTTGGTCCTACGAGACAAGCTGAAGGGGTGAGGAGGATGAACGATCCTTGCTTCATCCTAGGCGTCGGCGAAGATGAAATGGAAGCGGGGGCTGACACTGGATCATTGGCGGCGCGCTGCGGTGCCATGCCATGTCCCGGTTGTCATAATCGACCGAAATGAGCGCGGGCCAGGAGACTTGTCCAGTCGCGGGGCTCCGATCAAACGGCAGGGCGGCAGGCTTGCGAAGTCGGGCTAACCGAAGCGCAGAAAGAAGGCCCCAGCGGGGGGTGCACGCCGAGGCCAGGAGCAACTTAGTCCCGTGATCATACGTCTGATATCGGCCCTGTTCGAAGCTCCTTCGGATACCGCGGCAGGAGGCGAGCTACTCCTTCGGAGGTAGATGCTTCTCAGTAGACAATCGCTCGCCGTAGCCAGCCCTCGCCTGGTGGCTTCGCTGAGGGGGACTGATCTGTGTGAGACAGCCTTGAGCGTGCGGTCAGCGGCTGTACTCTTGGCGAGGCCTTCCGAGCCGGACCTCGGCGAGTTCGCCATGACTCGTCTTGCGATCTACCTCCTCGCTCCATTTGCCGGCCGGACATCAGACATACTGCACCAGTTTGAGATAGTCGTCTGTGAGCACAGGTGAACGGATGGAGCAGGCTGCATCTTCAAGAAAACTGGCCAAAGTCTCACTGGCCCGACCGCGGCCTTCAAAGGATAGGCGCGCTGGCGCGCGAGCACGCAGAGCTGCTATTTCCGTGCGGACAAGGTCAGCTGCTGCTGTAGCACAGTCTGACTCAGAGAAGGCACCAGCAGTTATGACAGCTTGCGCTAGCCCCAGTGTGGTGAGCCAACCCGCATAGATTAGCACGGCACCGTCTGTTTGATCGAGCCCGCAGAGCTCCTCGATTGCGGCAGCGTGAATCGACGCCGCGCCCAGAGACACAAAAAGGTCGGATATTTCATCGCGTGTGGCCCTGGAAAGAAGACAGCGGCCGAGATGTGATAAGAGCGTCTCCGTTGGGCCTTCGAAGATGCGCAGAATGCGAGCATCACGATAGATTTTAGCTAAAGGCGTCCCCTCGTCGTACCCACGACCACCTAACAGTTGGACGCATTGATCAGCGACAAGGCCGCACCACTCGGACGATAGTACCTTTGTTGCCGACGCAAGATGGATATTGGGGGAGCCCTGGCCGGAGACGAGTCGGCACGATGCGGCAAGCATCGCCTTCACTACTTCCCGGCGCAGTACCATTTGCCCAAACAGGTGCTCGATATAGCTGTTCTCAATCATGCGCAGCTTACCAAGCCGACGATGATTTGCATACGAAGCCGCGACCTGGATCGCTCGCTCAAGCGCCCCAAGACCCATGGCAGCCACACCGATCCGGCCGCGGTTCATACTAGATGCGGCTGCGCCCCAGCCGTCTTGGTCGCGCGAGAGCACATAGGCACGCGGCACCTCGACATCCTGGAACTCGAGAGTATTCTGAATAATCCCACGTAGACCAAGCGTGCGATGCTCATGCGTTACTTTTAGGCCTGGAGCCTGCCTATCAACCAGTACACCAACAAGCCGACCTTTGGCATCACAACCGGAAGTTCGCGCAAAGCAAACGATCCAGCGAGCCCAGTCCGCTAGGCCAATCCAGATTTTGCGGCCGGAGATGCGCACTTTATCTTCATGCATGAAAGCCGAAGATTGTATGTGCCTCGGGGCAGAGCCGGCTCCAGGCTCTGTCAAAGCGAAAGCGCAAAGATCGCCACGTGTTGCGCCCCGTATGATCTGCTCTTGGTCGGGGACGTGCGGTGCCGCTTCGATGCAAGGCAAGGCCAGGAAGTTATGAATGACGAGGGTAGAGGCAGCGGAGACATCGAAAGATGCAGTCGCTGAGATGAGGTCGATGGCCTGCTGCAAGGGAAGAGCTAATCCGCCGTGCTCTACCCGTGTGGTGAGCCCGAACAGTCCATGCCTTGCCAGCATGCTGTGTAGGGTCGGAGGGAATGCTCGGCGATCATCCGCATCTGCGAAATTCAGCTGACTGAGGTCATGGATCAAACTGGAGTATAGACTGGGTGCACGAACTCCAGCTGTGTGTTCCCGCGCGTCCTCAAACACGGCGCAAACTTGAGTGTCCATATCCATGCGGCCACAATGATTGCCACCGCGCTTTATGCCAATCATCCGTGTGGCTGGCTCGAATAGACATTGGTATAGCCCGCCGGCAGAGTCACCTTGAAGATTAAGAAGCGTATCCAGAAGAACACGCCCTGCGCAGCGCGGAAATTCCCCACGGGAGTGTCACGCAACGCCTGAGAGATGGCCAGGTCAATGGCCTTCGCCGGACGAGCGATGCAGTCACAATTGGTTCAAACGCGACCAGTCACCGCTTGCAGGCCGGAATTGAACCCAGCTGAAGCGCAAAAACCGGACAATGTGCGAAAACAGCGTAGCGATCGGCGTCGACTGTAGGACGCATCGGCTTTGGCAACGTAAGCGTCCGGCTCGCGACCCGCCGGCGGGTCCTTCGATTTCGTTGACCTCAGGAGTGCCGATGACCTTACGCCGAACCGTTCGGGCGCAGCAGGTACGAAGTCTGCATGCTATCGCCACTATTGGGGACGGTCCGGCCGCCGGCAGCTGCGCCGCTGGTCCTTTGAGGTGCAAATCTGGTTACGGCATCCGCTTGGTTTGGTAGCCTTCTTGGCAAGAACTAATGGCCAGAACGGGACGGGACGCATCGAGAAGTTGCCAGCCTTGCACTAGGCGAGATTGCCAATAGCCGAGCACCTGGCGCACGCTCGAGGAAACGCCATTGATCAGCTTTCGACAAGGACGGCCACTTGCACCTCGCAACCTTGGGGTCTTGGCGCCCTGCTCATGCGTCCCTTCATCTGGGCTGTCATCAGCCTAATCAGCCGTGTCCCGAGGCCGTTCTTCACTTCGCTCGGGCATCCGACGCCGTCGTCTCTCACAGCGCAATGCCTTTAATGATCCCCTAAGAATCCAAGGATAGGAGTGGCCTTGATCATTTGCGAAGGCGATTATTGGCGCTTCACGATGCTATTCTTCTGCCGGCAGTTCGTACATTCTGCAGCCAACCGCCTCGCCTTGCGTTCGGCGCGGCACTTGCGTCACTCCTTTGTTCAACCTCCAGCGTCGTTAGGTACATCCGACCCGCCGGTTCTCCATCGGCGGCTGAGCGTCCTTGACTGGCTCACCGGCCTTCTGCTGCGAGTGCCGTGCTGGTCAGGCCTTGGGTGACTGGTTGCGCGGGGTCCGCTATGGAAGGCAGGATAACGAAGGGACGGAGTTGTTCCTAGTCCTGCGAGAAAAATGCCAGCATTGGATGTCATGCCCAACACACGCGATGCCGTGAATGCGGAGATGACCTTGAGGCTCTCGAGAGCAAAGGGCCTGCGTGCTTTCTCACGACTGTGTCGTCGAAGTCACCAAACGGCTTGAACTTCGGCCTATGTTCGCCCGCAGTGAGGATAATATGTACGATATCTACGTGAACGAACGGAACGACCTTCTCGTTGTTCCCCGGGGCGATTCCATCCCGCTCCAATTCAATAGAAACTGGAAGAAGAAACGCATCGTACGCTCGGTCAGCGAGCAAATCCGCGAAGACGTCCGGGCGCAGGGCTACCATCGGCGAAATGTTGCTGCTAAGCTGCGTATTCTGCGAGGTAGCGGGGCTGAACATGCTAGCTGACTGGCTCGGGTAAGGCTTTGCATGCGGTCGGCTTGGGACGACGCCGCCGCAGGGGTCGATAGGGGCCTCTTTTCCGCTTAGCGGCGCCAGTCAAGCGTGAGCCTCACCGCACGTACCTTCCAGCAGGTCGATTCCGACGCAAGCAAGATTTAGAACTATCGGTTTGCCGCCCTTTGGCATGCAGCAGGCCAACAGAGCGGATTCTGGAGAGATGGTGAACCCATTTTTTGATGCGCTTCGCCTCGTCTCGCTCTGCTAGGGAGATCGAGGGTCTTCACCGTCAGGGCGGCGGGAGCCCCCTACATTCCACGCTAGCGGTTCAGTTGTAGTCATTTCTTCGCGACAACCCGATGTTGCATCGGTCTCTTGCCCGTAACTTGTGAGAACCTTGCGCGGCGCCAAGCCTCTGAGCTGAAGCAGATGAACTGGAGTAGGGCGGACTGAGACGTCTCGGGTGAGAGGAACGATCGGGGTTCGAACCGATTACGAGTTAGGTCAGCCAAAGGAGACCGCTCATGAAATTGATGACCGTTGCATCAGTCTTACTGGCATTATCCGCTTCGTCGGCGCTTGCGCATAACGCGGGACCTGTCAACAATTCGCAAATGGATGCAGCTTCGAGTAACAACGATTAGAATAGCCCGGGCGAAGCAGCTCGGAAAGATGGCGGAGCGCAAGGTGCAGACGTAATCGAAAAAATTCGACGAGACCTGCAGAACGCCGGCTTTGCAGACGTCAAAGTAGTCGCAAGGTCGTTGGTTGTTCAGGCGAAGTCACGGGATGGCAATCCCGTAGTTATGACCATCGGCCCGCACGGAATGTCCGTATTTGAAGCGATGACCGGGACCCAAGGCAATGTAGGAACAACGGGGCTGGCTCATGTCCGGCCAATCAGAGACCAGCCGAAGCGATACCGTGAATCAGAACAGGGGTGCGTCAAGCAATCAGCAATCTGGAACGCACCAATGACGAGCTGGTCGGTTCGAGAACTGGCTTTCTGAGTGCCCGGCAGTGCGGCCGACGAACGCGGTGGCTCGCCGGCAACCGGCCTGGGCTCAACTCGGGTACGAAGACGAGTTGGAGCATTGGACACGGTATCACTGACCGGCCGGCCCGACTGCCTCCAAGTCCGACGATCTTGCGCTTCTGTCCAGAGCGATGTGCCCTATCGACTCACGATCTGGTTGCGTGGAAATGTAAGCGATGAGCGAAACTGGCAAGGAGAGATTGTGGTATGTAGGGGAGCGGCAAGGTGGCAGTTCTCCACCAGGCTCGCAGCTTGGTACGGCCGCTGATTTCACCGAACAGCGATTCGGCAAGTTCGGTCTGGCTTCAGCGGGGATCCCTCGCTTAGGCCCTTCTGTGAAATCTATGCGTCAAATTGGTAGTCTTGCGCTTCTCCAGTACTTGATCACCGCGCCGCCGAGTATCCGCCCTCGTTTGACGGACTTTCAAACAGGTCCGATCGACGAGGTGTCAGACCGAAGGTCGGGAACGCTATCCTGGCGCTTGGGACCACGCATCAGAACTAAATGTAGGCCCAGCGTGAAGCCGCCAGTTTGGCACCCGATACGCCTCCGGCGGCCCGGAAATGGGAAAACCCTGGCGTGCCGGCCAGGGTTCCGCATCAGTCGACGTTTTGAGAGGCAGATCAGAAGTCCATCCCGCCCATGCCAGCACCCGGCGGAATCGCAGGACCCGCCGCGGTCTTCTTCGGTAGCTCGGCGACCATCGCTTCTGTAGTGATCAGCAAGGCCGCCACCGAGGACGCGTTCTGGACCGCTATGCGCACGACCTTGGTTGGGTCGATGATGCCCTTGGAGACAAGATTGCTGTACTCGCCAGTCTGAGCATCGAAGCCGAACGAGTATTGCTCGTTCTCAAGGACTTTGCCGACCACGATCGAGCCGTCTTCGCCAGCGTTGATCGCAATCTGGCGGGCCGGCCAGGACAGCGCCTTGCGCACGATCTCGACGCCGGTCTTCTGGTCGTCGTTCTTGGTGCGCAGGCCCTTGAGTTGCTCAGAGGCACGGAGCAGGGCGACGCCGCCGCCCGGCAGGATACCTTCCTCGACCGCCGCGCGGGTCGCGTGCATCGCGTCATCAACGCGATCCTTGCGCTCCTTCACCTCGACCTCGGTCGCGCCGCCGACGCGGATCACCGCGACGCCGCCTGCGAGCTTGGCGAGACGCTCCTGCAGCTTCTCACGGTCGTAGTCCGAGGTGGTCTCCTCGATCTGCGCCTTGATCTGGGCAATGCGGGCATCGATGTCGGTCTTGTTGCCGGCGCCGTTGACGATCGTGGTGTTCTCCTTGTCGATCATCACCTTCTTGGCGCGACCGAGCATCTGCAGCGTGACGTTCTCGAGCTTGATGCCGAGGTCTTCCGAGATGGCCTGGCCGCCGGTCAGGATCGCGATGTCCTGCAGCATGGCCTTGCGGCGATCGCCGAAGCCCGGAGCCTTGACGGCCGCGACCTTCAGGCCGCCACGCAGGCGGTTGACGACGAGGGTGGCGAGGGCTTCGCCTTCGACGTCTTCGGCGACGATGACCAGCGGCTTGCCGGTCTGCACCACGGCCTCGAGCAGCGGCAGCAGCTCGTTCAGCGAGGAGAGCTTCTTCTCGTTGATGAGGATGTAGGCGTCGTCCATCTCAACGCGCATCTTGTCGGCGTTGGTGACGAAGTAGGGCGAGATGTAGCCGCGGTCGAACTGCATGCCCTCGACCACGTCGAGCTCGGTCTCGAGCGACTTGGCTTCCTCGACCGTGATCACGCCCTCGTTGCCGACCTTCTTCATGGCGTCGGCGAGGAACTTGCCGATCTCGGCATCGCCGTTGGCCGAAATGGTGCCGACCTGGGCGATCTCCTCGTTCGAGGTGACCTTCTTCGAGTTCTTCTTGAGGTCGGCCACGACGGCTTCGACCGCGAGGTCGATACCGCGCTTCAGATCCATCGGGTTCATGCCGGCGGCGACCGACTTGGCGCCTTCGCGCACGATTGCGGCTGCAAGCACAGTCGCCGTGGTGGTGCCGTCGCCAGCCGCGTCAGCAGCCTTGGAGGCGACTTCGCGCACCATCTGGGCGCCCATGTTCTCGAACTTCTCCTCCAGCTCGACCTCCTTGGCGACGGCGACGCCGTCCTTGGTGATGCGCGGAGCGCCGAATGACTTCTCGAGTACCACGTTGCGGCCCTTCGGACCGAGCGTGACCTGTACCGCGTTGGCGAGGATGTCCACACCACGCAGCATCTTGTCGCGCGCATCGACTCCGAACTTGACTTCTTTGGCTGACATAAACAATTCCTTCGGTTGATTCTCTCATCCTTCGGCGCGCCTGGCAGACGCCCGCCGGGGTGAGGTGTGCGCGTAGCCGGGTCAGGCGGCCTTCTTCTTGGAAAACACATCGGTGAGGACGCCCATGATATCGCTTTCCTTCATGATCAGCAGGTCTTCGCCGTCGATCTTGACCTCGGTGCCCGACCACTTGCCGAACAGAACACGGTCGCCGACCTGGACGTCGATCGGAATCAGCTTGCCGGTCTCGTCGCGGCCGCCCTGGCCAACGGCGATGACTTCGCCTTGCGAGGGCTTTTCCTTGGCTGTGTCCGGAATGATGATGCCGCCGGCGGTCTTCTCTTCAGCGTCGATGCGCCTGACCACGACGCGGTCGTGAAGCGGACGGAAATTCATACGGGCCTCCTGAGCGTTTGAACGAGTTGGCGTTTCGCCACATTGCAACAGTATCGTTGATAGCAAGAGCCAGGCCAACGATGAGGAGCGCCTTTTGCCTGCAGTTCTGCTGAAGCGCGCGCCTGGACTGCGCGTGTTAGGTCGGAAGCAGACGCCATCATGTCTAGAGACAGTCAAGCTGTTGCGAACATGACATTGCGTTTCGTCAACGCCACCATACTCCCCCTATACCCTTATCTTGCGGTCTCTGGGTGCACACCGCGGGTCCTGCGAAGTGAGGTAGCGGAACGTAGCGTGACCAGCGGTCGACGGCCCGAATTGGCGTAGCCTTCCGGAACCGAGCCGATTCGTCGGGGGCGACCAATTGGCTCTGGGGGCCCGGCGACCTGGGAGGCCGCGTGCCCCGTCGGATTGGCCGTGATCGATGCCCCTTGGGAGTTCGGGCCGCACCAATGCGGTTTTCTCCGAGCGCCCGTACAGGGATCGGCGAACGTTGCGGTGAGTTCTGCGACCATCATTCAGCGGCGGTCAGCGTGACCTGGGGCACCCTCAGCAACGCTCGGCGTGATCGCGCTCCTTCAGGCCAAACAGCCTAAAAGTTGTGGGCCGAAGGATCGTGAGTGTGCGAATCTGGAACGCCGATTGTCAGATGGCAGGGCGACATTGGCTGGGCTGCAACTGCGATCGAGGGTGATTGGTCTTCGTTGCGCAGCGGTCACTCTGTCCTCGACCGCTCCATCGAGAGCCGCCGACGGGTAATGCGTCGGCACGACGATGTTTAGACGTAGATGATCTTTAATCTAGAGGGCGAGGGACCGCACACCGGCATAGCTATCCGATTCTTGTGCACGTCTCCCGATCTACGTTCGCCCGGCTGTGGCCCTAAGACAATCGCTACGGCTCCCGCCGCGACAGACGCCCCTTTAGTATCCCAGTCCAGATGGTCTTGGATAAAGGGGGACGGGCATATAAATTATATACGTTGATATGCATTGTGCGGGGGCGTCTGGCATGTGATTGCGGCTTCGAGCAGGAAATTTCAACTATTGGGGAAAGACCAGTGTCTTCTGTGGAAATACATCAGCACATTGTTTCCCTTCTTCAGAAGTCGGATCCGGTGATCCTGGATATCGGATGCAACGACGGGACCGACACACAACACTTTCTCAACCTGTGCCCGCAAGCGCAGCTCTACTGCTTCGAGCCTGACCCCAGAGCGATCGCGAGGTTCAAGAAGAAGCTGGGCCCATCTCTCGACAAGGTGAAGTTGCTCGAATTCGCGATCAGTGATCGAAACGGGATGATCGAATTCCATCCAAGCAATGCAGATGGTGATGCGAAGGAATGGGACCTTTCCGGCTCGATACGCCGCCCGAAAAACCATCTGACTGAGTATGATTGGGTTCGTTTCGATCGCCCCGTCCCGGTTCAAACGCGGCGGCTTGACGATTGGTGCAACGAAGCCGGGCTGAACAGAATCGACTTCATCTGGATGGATGTCCAGGGAGCCGAAGCCGACGTCATCGCCGGCGGCATGCAGACCGTCAGCAACACGCGCTTCATCTACACAGAATACAGCGACCGCGAGCTCTACGAAGGGCAGCTGTCCCTTCAGGCTATTCTTGACCTGTTACCGTCGTTCGAAGTGGCGGCGCACTATCCGCACGACGTGGAAGGCGATGTATTGCTTAAAAATACGCGCTTCTAGCGGCTACTTCGATCCGTCGCTCATTCGTGGGTGGAAGACTGATTTGCACGGTCGATGACGCCCGGAGCTGCACAACGAGTGATCAATACGGCGAAGAAGCATGGCTGGTCCGGACAGGCTTGCGAGCGTCCTTTGGTTCGAGGCTGTTATTGCAGATCCCGCCGATGGCCGCCACGTCGAGGCTTTGGTGAGTGTCTGACAATCAGCGGCTTAGCGAGCCGGCACGACCGGCGAGTTTACGGTCAGTCGCCCGAGCCGTTTCAGATGCTTGAATCAGCACTACCAGCCGGCGCTCCAAGCGTTTAAGCGTCCGAACGGCTGTTGTATGTTCTGGGCCTCTTGGAAGCTGGTGCACTCGTTCGAACAAATGCCAAAGCAATTGCATGAGTTCGCGTAGCTCCTTGAGTTGGCCGGATTTCGTCACGCACTTGGCGCCGCCATTGTGTTTCATGCCGTGAGTTGATGCTCACGCCATCCCCTGGCATCTTCCTTGTTCGAGTGGTCAGCATCTGCGGACAACTTGGTAGTAGCAGGCTTCATTTGAAGCTCCTTTTATCCATGCGAGCATAACTGCAGCAACGGATCATCCCGCAGGGTCTCCTCGGTCGTTCCGGGACGAATTAATCTCACGGCCAGGGCTTGGCAAGGACTGTGCCATCGCCAGCCCAGTCCAAAAAGGAATGTGCAGCGGACGAGCGCGACTGATGAAATGAGCGTGCGCCGCCACTTCAGCGAGATAGTTATCCATCGCGGTTCGCGCGAGGGCGCCGCCGGGGTGACGGAAGTGCACGGAAATTCCGTCCTGCCAGCGACTGATCCACAGGTATGTCTCGCAAGCATCAGAACTACGACTGATCAGAAATCGTGTCCGCCACTGCGGCCACAGGTCTGACCCGGGCACAGTGCGATTGTCCATATAAGAGACCATGAAACGGTCGCGCAGCGCGGTGCCGAGCAACTCCATCGCTTTTGGAAATGGCACCTGAGCGGTTTTCTTGGCTCGCTTGAGCTCGAGCCGCGCGGCGCGCAGGAGTTCCGGCAACGTTCCGGCCAGGCGGAAACTCACCGGGCTCATCCCGACATACCATCCGACCGAGCGCATCGAGCGCAGATCGTACCGCGTGTGAAACGGGGCAACGGCGAGGAATTCTTGTTGGTTTGCCAGTGTCTTTCCGGCGAGCGCCAAACAGGCGAATAATCCCGTCGTCGCGTTTCCGCCCTGGGACCTGCAGCCGCGATCGAACTCAGATGCTTGTGCCGCATCGAGCAGCCACATTCGTCCTGTGCGTTGTAGGGTCCCCTCCGGCGCACCGAGTGGTAGCGGAAAATCCGGCAATTGACCGCCGTTTGCGGCGATCAGCGCGCGCCAGTGCGCGATAGCAGGATGATCATCGGTCAAATCGCTCAGTCGCTCTCGTTCGGATTCAGCGTGGTCCAGATAGCTGCTCACCGGTGCCAGCTCGGGCGCCACTCCCAGGATTGCGGCTGTGTACAACTCGTGGATTTCGTATGGCACCAAAGCGATGGAGTAGGCATCGCTCACGGAGTGGTCGCAGGCCAGGAGGAGGCTTGTCGATGTCGGCCGGGTGATCGTCACGAAGACATATGCCGGCCAGGACAGCGGCTTGGTCTCTGCGTCAAACAGCTCTTCCAGTAATTGAGCTATTTCATCGGGATCGGCGCGGTCACCAACCACGGTTTTTTCAAGCGCTGCCGCGCCTGGATCAATCGTGGCACGACGAATTGCCGATCCATCCTTGACCAGCCGGCTGCGTAGCGCCTCGTGCCGGTCGACCCAGCCAAGGATCGATTTGGTCAGCGCAGCGCTGTTGAACTCGCCCGGCAAGTCGAAGGCGGTGCCGAGCCAGCCGGGCCGGCCATCGTGCGCAAAGCGAAGATGGTCCTCCTGAACATGGGACGGACGGCGCGGGTCGGGCCGCCAGCTTGGGTCGGGAACGCTGACCCGCCACACCATCAGCCGACCCGGCTGCCGATCAGTATCGCAAAATTGCTTGATGTCCATGAAGGGCCGTCACGATGGTTACAGATGCAAGCTACGCATGCGGCGCAGCGGCGAGCGCCAGATCCAGACTATCGAGGCGGTGGCAAGCACACTGCTCGCCAGCAACATGGTGCGCAGGCTCGTTGCAGCAGCGGCCGCACCGCCGACGAGTGCGCCCAACGAACCCAGTCCCCACACGACGCTGCGGATGCTCGCATTGACCCGGCCTTGCAGGTGCTGCGGGACCAACGCATATCGAATTGGAACTTGCTGCACGTGGTAGAGTCCCTGGCCGATCCACAGAATGAATTGGGAGAGCGCCACGCATGCCACTGCTGCCCACCAGGGCCCGGTGAGCAGGCCTGCAAGGCTCATGCCTGCCGCGCTCACCGCCAAACCGGTCATTAATACGGGACCAAGCCCAATTGTCCGGCCCGCCCACGGTGAGCCCGCCGCGCCCACCACACCGCCGAGAGCGCCGATACCGAGCACCATGCCGACGATTTGGCTGTCGAACTCGAGATTCCTGTTCAGATGCAGGAGAAAAGCCGCAGAATACGCGTTGTGCCAAAAGATGAATGTGCCGGTGGCCAGGGTAACGGCCCTTAAAACTGGATTGCCGAACACACTCGCCAACCCTTCTGCCATTTGGACGAGCACAGTGCTCGAGGGGGCCGCTGAGCATGAGGCGGCACGCATCGGCACCAGCGAGAGCAACGCGGCGGCAAGCAGAAATGAGACGGAGTCGGCCAGGATTGCGGTTGGAGCGGAGAACGCGTTGATGAGCCAGCCGGCCAGGAACGGACCTGCGGCCATCGCGGTCGCTTGGCTGAACTCCAATGAGCTCAGCGCCCGAACCAGCTGAGATCGATCCAGGACTGTGGGTATGCACGCCAGATAAGCCACGTCGGCGATCACCGCAGCTACCCCAACCAGCACGGTTGTCACGTACAGCTGAACCATTCCCAGATGTCCAAGGCTGGCGCACAACGGAATGGTGGCGAGCGTTACCGCCATCACCACATTGGCCGTCAGAAGGATTTGTCGGTGCGGGAGACGGTCGACGATGACCCCGGCGAACAGGCTCACGAAAAGGCACGGTGCCCGACCGCAGGCCAGCAAGAGCCCCGCCTGCGCCGGTCCGGCATCCAGCAGGGTAATTGCAGTCAGCGGCAGCGCCAGCATGGTTACGTTGGAGCCCAGCAAGGAAATGGTCTGGCCGACGAGCAGCGCAAGGTAGCTGCTTGGCAGCCGGTGAGGCGCACCAGATCGGCGCCGGCGGCTCACGCGTCGCCAGACGGCGTTGAGGCGGACAGATAGCCTAGTCGGGCCAGTTCACCTCCGGCGATCTCCTCGAACTCCGAAATCTGAGCTGGCGTCAAATCCTGGACGTGGCGACCGATCCGCCCCTGATGCAGCGGCTTTCCCGCAGCCTCGGCTGCCGGATGGTCGTGCGGTTGTTCGAACAACGCGTGTTCGTATTCAGCGTGACGTAGCACGGCCTCGTCCCAAGGCAAGCCGAGGTGATCCAAAATCGCCGCCAGAGTAGTGCGGGGACTGCTTACAAGGTCCTCGTAACGCACCTCGAGGTAACGGCCATGCGGCGCGATTCTGTGCGGCCGGGACACCACTTCAAACCAACCCTGCGCGGCCTCGGCAATTGTTCGGTACCCCCAGTCAGGAACTGTCCTCAGATGAGAGGCGGCAACGTCGCGGCCGTCCCGCACGATATGCACGAAATGTGCACGCGGCCACAGGCGGGCGAAATCGTCGATCCGGGTGATCTTCCGCTGCAGTTTCAATCCCCAGCGTTGCGCTCCGCTGCGCGCCCGGCGCAACTCACCGATCTCGTTGATGAGATGGCATCGGTCGGCGAACGAGACAATGTCATTGCCCGTGACGACCATGACCTTGCCGACAAGTTCGCGCACGTCATCGAAGTCGAGACCGAAGCGGCGGCACTGCACCATAAAATGCATCCCGTCATACCAGAACGGATCGATTGTGTTCTTGCTTGCGCCCATGACCCACGAATCGGCGGCCGCAAGCAGATCGATGGCACCCAGAATGTGCGGCCCGAGGTTGGGCGGTTCGAGGAAGTCGATCTCTGGCCCGGCTACCAGATCCAGATGCGAGTCGAGCACGATACTCAGCAGGGTGGTGCCCGACCGGTTGTCACCGCCGAGCAGCACCGGCGATGTGGAAAATGGATCCGGCTGCGACATGGCCTAGTTCTCTGTTCGACATGTGTGCTTGTCAGTGGACGGGCGCATTGAACCAGCGCCGAACCGCTCCCGGGGTGGCAACGAAATGATCTCTGGCGAACCGTACTGCAGCTGCGACTGGATCCGGGTCGCGAGCCGGGTTTTCCATGCGGGACAGCGCTGCCGGAAGGGCCTCTCCAGCTGCTTCGACGGCGGCCTGCACATCGGTGTCGGACACTGCCGCCGATGGCATGAAACGCCCGCCATACTGCATCAGGAAGCCCCGACCCCACATTTCCTGGAAGAAGGCATGGCCAAGCTCGGCGTCAGCAAATACGACGTCGAACATGGTGGGCCAGGCAAACGCCCATGCCGTGACTTGCTGTCTTGTGAAGACGCCGTTGAGCCCCTTGATCAATTGCTCGCCGACCTCGCGCATCCGGGCCAGCGCGGTCCCGTCGCGCAGGGCGTGCAGGGTGCTCAATGCAGCGGCGAAAGGGGTTACTTCGCGCTGGTAGGTGTTTCCCATGTATGTCTTTTCGGCCGCTGCCAGTACGTCCGCCCGGCCCGCGACTGCCGACAGCGCCATTCCGTTCGCCAGTCCTTTGCTCAGTGTAATCAAATCGGGCGTGAGGCCGACCGCCATGTGGTACCCGCCAAGGGCGTAGCGGAATCCGGTCATCACCTCGTCAAGGACAAGCAGGGCGCCGTGCCGATGCACCAGCCTCTGCAGTTCCTGATGGTATTCTGGCGGGAAGAAGTTGACCTCCGGGGTGATGATCACCGCGGCGACGCGCTGGACACTTGCCAGCTCATCGAGCAAGTCGAGGTTGTAGCGGAAGTCCACGCTGTCGCGGTCCCGATTGGGCAGCCCCATCTCGGGGCGGTCCTGCAACTGCCAGTCATGCCAGCCGTGATATCCGCTGGTCAGTACATGGTTGATGCCCGTGAACGCGCGGGCAAGGCGCACGGCTGCGGTGGTAGCGCATGATCCGGTGCGGAAAAACATTGAGCGTTCCGCGACGGGGAAGATCTCCGCCAGCCGTTCGGCCAATTCAACCCGGTGCACGGACAGCGGTCCGGGCAGAATCCCGCCGGTGCGGCGCATCTCAGCGGCTGCGTGCGCCACGACCGGCTCGTATCCGGCCCCGAGCGGCGCGGCACCGCTACAGGAAGTGAAATCGACGTATTGCTTTCCATTGATGTCCCATGCATGCGCGCCTGACGCGCGCGTCATCACGACCGGAAAACGCCTGTTGAGATCCCACTTCTGCGAAGCGGTGACGCGCAGGGCGCGTCGCAGTGCCGATCCTTGCCCGTCAGTCGCGGTCACGGCGGCAGTAGGCGTGCTGATCGACAAAACCCGTCTCCGTTGCGCTCGTTACGTCAGCTGCGTGACTATTCTTCGAGCGATCCGCAGCGCGTTCGCCTGAATGGTGAAGGTCGGGTTGACGCCTCCGGCATAGGGGAAGAAGCCGCCATCCGCGACATAGAGATTGTCGATGTCATGCACGCGGCCCCAGCGGTCAACCACCGATTGTGTCGGATCGATTCCCGCCCGACAGCCGCCATGCAGGTGGCCGTTGCCGAACTGATAGTTGGAATCTTGATAATCGATCTGTTTTACCCCAGCTTCGGCCAGCAAGTTCGACGCATGTCGGGACAAGTAGCCTAGTCGGCGCTTGTCGAGGGGATGGGTCCGGTAATCGAGAATGATCTTGGGCAAACCCAGACCGTCCCGGCTGGTGGCCAGCCGGACCGCATTGTTGCGCATGGGCTGATCGGCCGCCAAAAAATGCAGCCGTAGCCTTATCTCTCCGGAATCCGTGCGTTCAGGCGGACTTGCTTCGTAGATCATTCCGCCGAGCCCCGAAGGCGCCTCGTCGTCCAGGTAGTGATCGGACACCGCGACAGTGGAGAAGGGGCAGCCGGGCTGGGCCGTGATCGGCGGATTCAACGTGGTCCTACCGGACACGTAGCCGCTGATCTTAAACGAGATACCACGGCCTACCATGCCAGATGCGTTGCCGATTCCGTTGGGCGCTGCCGGCTGCGCCGAGCGTAGGAGCAGGGCGGCAGACTGCACCGCGTTGCCCGCGAGTACCACGCAGCGGGCGCGGACCCGAGCGCGTTGTCGGTTGAGCGTGTCCACCCATTCCACCGAATCGGCTCGACTGACGTTGCCGAGATCGATGCGGGCGGCCTTGCTGCCGAGCGCAATCGTCAGCGCGTCTGGCGGCAGGGCGATACCCCTGAACGGCGAGCGTGCGTCGGCCCTTGCGCCACTCGGGCACAGATGTTCGTTGCATGGTCCCTCGCAGCGACAGGCTGGCCGGCCGCGATATGGGATCGAGTTGATTGCCAATGGAGTGGGGAACGGCAGCCGGCCCAGGCGTGCCCCGGCATCGGCGATCAACTGGCCCTGCACACTGTATTTGTGCGGTGGCAGAACGGGGGGATCGCTCGGCGGCTCGAGCGGGTCCGCTCCAGCCAGGCGGGCCACTCCGACGCGCCGTTCCAGCTCATCATAGAATGGGCGTAGTTCGGTGTAGTCGATCGGCCAGCTCGGGTCGAGCGCGTCCCTGGCCACATGGGCACGTGCGTCAAAATCGATGGCGCGACAGCGGAAGGCTATTCCGGCATATAGAGTCATTCCTCCGCCGAGCGCGCAGACGGTCCACGGACGCCCGAACGGCGTCAACGTTCCTGCCGCAGACTGCACCAGGGCGCTATCCATGCCATTTTGGACGCTCGCCAGCGAAGCGCCGGGAGGAAGTGCTCGACCTTCCTCGAGAAGGAGTACGCGCAATCCGCGTTGCGCGATCTCGTGAGCGACCGTCGAGCCGCTGGCGCCACTCCCGATTACGCATACATCAACAATATCGGCCGTCATTATCCCATCTTCTGGCAAGAAATATCGCCGATGCACAATCGCGCCGTATTCATTAGAAAGAAGGTGCCATCAAACAAGTCTCATCGCGAGTGCTGAACGCGCGGCCGATCCATGCGATCGCCCCGGATTATGCGGTTTGGCTTCGCTCGTTTGCCAAGGACCATCGCCGCAAGATCGTACAATATGACGCCGCGTGCGATTCAAGCCCTTCGAGGCGGCAAATGCATGAGCAAGCGACTTTTCCGGAATGCAATTTTTGATGGATCTAAGAGCTCTCAAAGCAAATTGACCCACCCGTGCTCCTGTTGTGGGAACCAAACATATATTTTCGTGATCGAGAAGGCGCTCGCAAGTTCAGCTTCGAGACGCCATGTGGGGAGCTTTTAAGGCCGCACACGCTGGAATGCGTCGATCGGTCACTGCTCTCATATATCATTGTGCGAATTGTACGCGGTTTGAGCGCGAGAGACTCAGCCGGTCCGTGTGATGATGGACCCATCAGCAATGCAATTTCTTCACAACTCTCCGCAATCACCAGACGCTGGCTAGAACGACTCAAGCTACGCCCTTCATGGACGACAAAAAAGGCCCGGCCTGATCGATGGCCGGGCGTGAGTCAGTCTGGGGGAGCGAGGCTGCTAAGCATCGCGCCAGCTTCCGTCGACAGAGGGAGGGCTGCCGACGGTTATTTGCGGCAAGGATTTCACCGCAAATTCAAACTGCGAAAGGATCAATGTGGACAGACCTGGCGTCGATTTTTCCTCCTTTGCGTAAACTCATGGACAATGATGATTGGAACAGTGGCACTGCTCTTTGCTATACACACCCCGACCGCATCGGCGTCATCATCTCATCACGGCAGCAACAGTAAGTCCCGTCGGGCATCCTCGTTAGCTGCTCTGAGATGGTACAACGTGACGCCGCGTGCGATTCAAGCTCTTTGAGCTGACCCGCATGCAATTCAAGCTGATGGGCTTTCACAAGCAGCTAAGTGGTCCGAGTAGAGCGGACGTACGCGTTGCATTCGCTTTTTTGATAGTCGTGCACCACGCCGCCATCGAGGCGCGTTGCGCGTCATGTTTTCCATTTGATCTCATGCCTGTTGGCCTTTACAGAATCTGACGTGTTCTCTGATTGGCGGCCGACAATCTTCAGCGCACCATTGAGCGTCTTGTTAGCCAGCCGAATGACACGGTCGGCGTCGCGGGGCGCAGCTCAATTACGCGCATCACAGCCAAGGCCCAGATCTGTGCTGGCAACAGGGAAATCGCTCTGTGGCCCGCGAGCTCCTCGGCGATTGACGATGCAGATTTCCTGAAGCTTGCTGGCGTTCCGCGAAATCCGATCGGCGACACCTGTTCGCTCGGCGGGATCGCGGCGGGGCGCCGGCCGGGTGGGCGAATTGTCCTGGATTTTGTCCACGAGCAGTGCATTCGCTTCAAAGCCAATTGCAACTGGCGCTTGGTCTTGCCGGTCGAATGGCGAGCACCGCCTGAGATGTCTAGACAAAGCTGCGCAGGCAGCAACGGCCGAAGCAATTCAGCGCATAAGATGGGAGGGACGGAATTCTGCAAGCAATTCGAGCCGATCTCGCTGAAGAAGATCAACAGCATGTCCGTTCCATTCAATGAGCTTCCTGCGCCGAAGCTCCTGGATTGTCCGATTCACGTGTACCGTCGAAAGGCCGCACGCATCGGCGATGTCTTGCTGTGCAAATGGAACATGGAAGCGACCATTGTCCAGAAGCCCGACGAGCTCAAGCCGCGCGGCGATCTCGCAAAGAAGATGAGCAAGTCGGGGCAGCGCTTTCCGGGAGCCAAGATTTTCGATCCATTCGCGATAGAGTCGCGGTGTGAATCAACGTCTCCCGCCAACGCGCATCGGTGAGCGCAGCGGACTTTGCGAGGATATCCCTGAGGTAGGAGTGGGGCACAAGGGCAATGATGCTCCTGTCAATACTGCAGAGATCGCGATCTATTTCCGGAAAGTGAAGGGTGTGCAGGTCGGAGATGTCCCCGGGTACATAGAAGGACGTTATCTGATTTCGATCCGATGCCACTCTTTGGTGAGACAGAAAGCCGCCCATTGCAACTGCACAGCTTAGAGGCCGATCCCCCTGGCGTGCCAGGCACTCGCCAGGAGCAAATCGTTTGATGGTGTGAGGCATGTTTTCGAGCTTAGCTTGGTCTTGTTCGGACAAGCCCGCGACGCTCCGCAGACGCGCAATGAGCATTTGGTGCGGCAAGCAAACCCCGTTCTATCGCCGGGGTACGCCGATATCGACACCTATCCGCACCAGCTGTGGCCTCGACCATTCTGCACGGTTTCCCTTGATGTTCAACGTCTCTTCCATTCTCCTATTTGATGTATGGGTGATGCGGGATAGCCACAAACGTTCAGGGACCGTCTGGTTGTCCCCTAAAGCTCGACGATGAACCGCATACTTCTGGAGAACGTGGCAGCATCGTGCGCGATCGCGTGGACGCCGGGCTGCGGTACCCTCCAACCGAGCGTCAAGGCTCACGAGCGCGCAGCCACAACGTCGGCTCGACACTGACGCCTTCCGCATTGCGCCTTGGCGGCAGCCAAGAAAAGCAATTCCGGAACCGGGGCGGATCATCGGCCTACGAAAAAGGCGCATGTAATTTTCTGTCGATCATGAATGCGGATGGAAAGGACGCCATTGAATGGGCGCCCGGATCTGAAGCGCCTGAAACATGACCGGCGGACCTTCTCAGCCGGAACGGCGATGGCCTCGTCAGTCTGGGACAGGTCCGGGGTCGGTGCTCCCGTTGTCAACGTGACGTGCAAATCAGACTGGCAATAGAAATCCGAAGTGATTATTCGAGCCGGCCCCAAGAGGACAAAGCTCGACGTCCTGCCCCGTCGTGCCACCGAGTTTATGTACGAAACGGCCTGATCTGTGGCGCAGATAGCACATTGCCAGAGCTAGCGAGACAGTTGGATCGCTGCGTACGGTGTTCAGTGACGTAAAAAGACCGATGTACCGGTACAATCACAGACAATAGAGTGTGTTTGAGCTGTCGTTCGCGGTTATTGGTCGGATAGAGGGTCAAATGAATCATGCGGTTGGGAGCCGCTATGAATTGTCGGCAACGCCAGATGAAGAGCGTGAGTTGGTGCGCTGCAGACAGGAGATAGTACGTCTCAGGCAGATAGTCGTGCAGCTTTCTGAACTCGTCTTGCGCAATGTCACCCAAAATGCAAAGGGCCGAAAGTAGCAATCCGGCTGACGCGATCGGCCGTATACCGAATGGTCAATTCGCAGTCGACGGACGTTAGACAATAGCCATTGTGATCCGCAGCGCGGCGTCCCCGGGGGGAGGGGAGCGGCCCCGCCCTTGTTCTTCATGGGGCGGGGCCGCGTAATTTCCGGTCGAAGCGCTTCGTGGGTCGATGAACATGAGTGATACGTATCGCACGGATGTGGGTCTGCAGGCTCTCGATCCGCCAATTGATCCTGTCGATCCCTCATAGATCTGCGTTAGGCAGGTCTAACAAGCTCCATTGCCTCTAACCCGGTGGAGGCGCTGAACCCCGAGAGCGGCCGTGCATCGATCGGGTAAAGATCAACGATCAGCGTATGCATGCGGTGCTCACTTTAGGCGGATGGCGATCTACGGATACCAAGCTGCTCCACCGCGAGCTTTGATATCTCTGCTGCATCGCTAACCCCGCTTGCGCCAATCTCGATAACCTTCTTTGCGACGATTTCGGCGATAGGGTCGTCTCGATCAACCAAGCAAAGCGAAGGCAGTGTTCGTGCATAGGCCAAGCTCAGACGTTCAATTTCTTCCGGCCGTAGTTTACTGCCCTGGAGTAATCGATCGATCGGCATTGATCGCCGCTCCGGGAGACACACCAGCTTTGATGTGTCGGCCTAAGACGCGTCAAAATGGGCTCGGGTTGGTCTCGCTATAGCCGCCCTTGTCGTCCCGCCTGTAAACGACATAGTCGAGCTGCTTGATGTCACCCTTGGCGTCGCATTCCAGCTTGCCAATAACCGTGTCCCAGGAGCCCGCCTTGATCACGTCCATCACCTTCCTCGGATCCGTGTTGCCGGCTTTGATTGCGGCCTGCGTCCAGACCTGCACCGCAGCGTAGGTGTAGAGGGTGTACCCTTCAGGATCGATGTTCCTGGCTCTGAACTTACTGACGATGGCAGACGCCGCCGGCGTGGGCTTCCGACCCGGCTGCCGCTTGCGCAGCCATTCGATGTGGCTGCGGTCGTCATTAAGTCTCGATGTACTTCAACAAGGTCTCCGGCGGGTATGGCCTGCTATCATCCTGAGGCTCGCCGAGATTGGATTGCACGAGGAAGGCGTCGATGCTGACATAGCTGTCGAGTTCGGCCTGCTTGCGCTTGACCTCCTCTTCGGCGCTGCCGATGACGAAGGCGAACCTCTGGGAAGAACTTGACGTCGTCACGGCACCGAGTCGCGTGTCATCCGCGATGAGCTCGGTGGCCGTCCGTGGGTGAACTGCGCCTCGGCGTTGCCCGCAAGCCGAGACGAGACACTTAGTCGAGAAAGAGATTGATCGTCCGTTACGTACCATGTTTGTTAGAGCGCGCAGTCTACGAACCAAGATATAGATGCCGCGAATCGCGGCCGGCAGCAATGACGCTGCCGCGAAGCATTGGAGACGACAGATGAAGAACACGAATTGAGGCATGTCACCCTTCGGCAAGATCGCGCTCTTTATCGATGGCCCCAACCTCCACGCAACCGCGAAGGCGCTCGGCTTCGACATCGACTACAACCGCCTGCTCGGGGAGTTTCAGCGGCGTGGTACGCTGTTGCGGGCGTTCTATTACACGCCGATTGTCGAGGATCAGGAATATTCGGCGGTCCGGCCGCTCCTCGATTGGCTCGACTATAACGGCTACGTGGTCGTCACCAAGCCGACCAAAGAAATCTTCGAGACCTGCGGCCGCCGCAAGGTGAAGGGCAATATTGACGTCGAGCTCGCGGTCGATGCCATGCAGCTTGCTGAGCACGTCGACCAGATCATCCTGGTCTCCGGCGACGGCGACTTCCGTTGCTTGGTCGAGGCTGTGCAGCGTCGTGGCGTCCGCGTGACCGTGGTTTCCACCATTGCTATCCAGCCGGCCCTAGCCGCCGACGAACTCCGGCGGCAGGCCGACGAATTTATTGACCTAGCGCAGTTGAAGTCGAAGGTGGAGCGCGATCCGTCCCAGCGGTTAGGCTCCACGCCAAGTGCTGTGAGGTACCGCGATTCGGCCATCGCGGAATAAGATATGGCGGTGATTTCGTGCAGGTTGATGGCGGCGCCAACAATGCGCCGCTTAGGGCTCTACTCGTATCTCGTCCGCTTTTTGCTAATCTGGGTGGTCAGTGCGACGGCGGAGGGGAGCAGGGCCGATGACGGTCGATCGTCGCCGGTTGTCGCAGATGTCAGGATCGAATGCTCGCTGAAACGGAAGGCTGGCGACCTGTTGAAAACCGAAGCATTCGTCGCGCAGGAACACTATAAGGAAAACATCGCGCCGACGGCCCAAGTCAGGATCTCGTGGCTTGGCGCGACTTTTGTGCGCCGGTACGCAATCAAGGTCGAAGCCGAGGGCGAGCCATCTCTGCAACCGTACACCTTGAGAAGCGCGTCCAGTGCGGTCGACATCAGCAGAGAATTAGGCGCTCGCGATGTGACCACGCTCGCGAATGTGTGGTGCCTCTTAAGGCTGCAGGCTAATGGAGAAGGCGGGGCACTGCAGACCAATTCTATTCCCAATATATTCTTTGTTCGTGACGCTGCGGGCGACGTTGGTGTGGTTGATGTCCTATGGGGAGGCGCGGGCTGGGAAATTGGAGCTAGTCCGATCGGAAACCAACGGACATGGCCTCCTGGCACTCGCGTTTTCTCTCACGGCGCGGATTAACGAATGTAGCGTTGACTGGACTACCGGACTTGGTGCCTGGCGGCAGCCAGCAAGCTAAGTAGTTCTTCCTCATCATGCGGACAGGCAAAATTGGAGGGAAACCGAATGAGGCTAATCCCCTTAATTGCAAGTTTAGGTTTGGCCATTCTCGCAACGTCAATACAATCATCGGATGCAGCCAAAAAAGCCAAGGTTATGTGCCCCGAAGGGAAAATATCTTGCGCTGAGTGGTGCAAGAAGCACCTTGAACGTACGAACTGTATGACCGGCCATCAGAACAGTTGCGATCAAAAACCGCAGGGCGCCAACGCCTGCGTTGGCAACAATTAGCACAATCGAGAGCCGCCCAACGCGAGGACCTTTGTACGACACGATCCAATCTGAGCCCGAGATGACACACGCAGGGCGAGAATTGAAAATATTCGTTCCTTGCGTACAGTGTTTGTCGAAGCACTCTAAACGCGACGTCGTAAAACGCACTAGCCCAAATAACGGAACTCCCGTGAGTCTCTGGCATCGCGTGGCTTCCCGCTCTCAGCGGAATGGGCAGACCCCGCCTTCGTCTCCATGGGGCGGGTGCGGGGCCACCAATTTCTAGTCGGAGTCCTTGAGGGTGATGTGAGCCAGCGGCACATGCGCGTGAAGCAGTTAGGATGCCCAAATCGGATCGTTGCACTTGACCACCCCGCAGAAGCAACGACGTGGCACTGGCTCCCTAGCCCGTCTTATTCATCAGCGGATTGTTGAGAGGCTGGCGAGCGTGGCGTAAGCCGCTGAGGTGGCGTAGGAGTTGGTTGCTGACACCCACCGTCCGCGCATCCGGGCCGCCACACTCGCCATGACCGGCGATACGAGTCTGCCGTTGTCATTTCCAGCCGTTTCCCGCAAGAAGATCACAGCCTCGCTCGACGGCGGCAAGCTGACGTCGGATGGCGGCGTCATGCTTCTGGCCATGGCGGACCGGCGGCCTCGGCTTGGCCGCGAAGTTGTCCTGCGGTTTCCCCGAGCGACGCGATCCGGGACGCATCGTGCACAGCCTTGCGGATATGATCCGCGCCCGCATCTTCGCCATCGCGTGTGGCTACGAGGATGGCAATGATCTCGATCGGTTACGCGGCGATCCGGCGTTCAAGCTGGCTAGCGGCCGACTGCCGGACACTGGCCGGGATCTGTGTTCGCAGCCGATCCTATCGCGCCTGGAGAATGCACCACACCTGCGCGAGGTGACCGGCTGAGCTCTGTGCTGGTTGACCTATGGATGGACAGCTACGCGCGAGCGCCAAGCGCAATCACGCTCGACATCGACGACACGGTCGACGTGGTGCATGGCCGTCAGCAATTCTCGCTGTTCAACGCCCATTATGACGTGCTTCCTGCCGATCCACGTCTACGACACCGAGCACAGCCGGCCTGTTGCGGTCATCCTGCGCCCCGGCAAGACGCCGAGCGGCCGCGAGGTGCGGGCACACCTGCGCCGCCTGGTTCGGCGCATTCGCCGGCGCCGGCCCGATACGCGTATCACCTTCCGCGGCGACAGCCATTACGCCGGCCTCGAGGCGATGACTTTCTGCGAGCAAGACGGCGTCGATTACATCTTCGCGCTAGCCGGCACGAAGCCGCTAGAAAGCTCGACGAGGTCTGTGATGCAGTTCAAACCGAACGTGCGATCGAGAACAAGATCGTGGTCCGCGGCTACACCGAGACCCGCCACGCGGCCGGCTCCTGGCATCGTGAGCGCCGCGTCCGCCCGCGTCGAGGCAACCCAACAAGGGCTCGACGTCCGCTACGTCGTCACCAGCCTGGATATCGGCTCGGCTGAGTGGATCTATGACAGCCCCTATTGCGCTCGCGGACAGGCCGAGAACCTGATCAAGCTGCACAAGACCCAGCTCGCCTCCGATCGCACCAGTTAACGCTCGACGCTCGCCAACCAGGTCCGCCTCGTCTTCCACACCGCCGCCTATTGGCTCATTCTCGCCGTGCGCGATGCCATCCCAAAGCCGCGCGATCTGGCAACGGCCGAGTTCAACACGATCAGGCTCAGGCTTCTCAAGATCGCAGCCCGCGTCATCGAGACCGCCACCCGCGTCCGTCTCACCTTCGCTGCGGCGTGCCCCGACGCCGACCTGTTCCGCGGCTTGGCAAACGCTCTGGTCCCGCAAGCACCCTGACGCGCGGGGCATCAGCCCCGGTCACCCCGCTGCCGTCCTCCAACGCGTTCACGAAGTCGGGTCGAAAAGCGGCGAAAAAGCCGAAGCGTTCCCGCGCGCCTTCACCCCGACCGCAACTCTTCCAGCTGCCCCGCCCGGCAATCATGAACAAGACGGGCTAGCGTGCCCGGGCGTGTCGTCCTTCCAGCGTACCGAGCCGAATGGCCTCTCCAGCATGCGCCGAACACGTACCGGCGCGGGACCGATGTGGAAGTGAATGGCCCGCCGTTCCAGGGCACGTTCCGACTGGGTCGGGCGGTTGCGCCAGCGCAAATAATCGAACCACGTCGGAAAGTGATAACGCTCGGTCCAGAGCTCGGGATCGGCGATGTCGCGCGCAATCGACCAGCCATAGGCGCCGTTGCGCTGGCGGGACAATTGCACATCTTGCATGACGTTGTGAAACGCGCGGGCATTCTCTTGTGCAATTCGGTATTCGATCTCGACGACGAGCGGCCCGCTGCGTCCGGTCAAGGCGAGCCGTATTTCGGGATCGGCGAGCAGCTCGGGCTCTTCGCCGCGCGCGCCCACACGGGGCATGGGTAGCCACCGGCCGATGAGTGGTGAGGCGAGCATCAGGGCGGCCGACACCAGCAGCGCGGTTTCAACGCCGGCCGCGTCGGTCAGATGGCCCCAACCCCAGCTGCCGACGGCGATCCCACCTGAGCTCGCCGCTTGATAGGCTGCAAGCGAGCGTCCGGTCACCCAGCGCGGCGCCGACAGCTGCACCCCGATGTTGAACACCGCCCATGTCATCATCCACACGGCTCCAGCCAGGACCAGTGCCGCCGCGGTCAACACCGGTTGGCGGCTGAGCGCGACCGCGGCCATCGCCGCGCCCATGGACAACGCGCAGGCACGAATCGCAGCCTCGCCGCTCATTCGTTTGCGGATCTCGGCGATGTTCAGCGCGCCGACCACGGCACCCAGGCCGAAGGCGCCGAGCATGATGCCGTAGGTCTGGGCGTCGCCATGCAACACATCCCGCACCACCAGAGGCATCAGCGCAGTAATCGCGCCGCCTCCGACGCCGGTTACAAGGGTGCGAAGCAATACGACTTTGATCGATGGCGAATTGCTGATGTAGCGCACGCCAGACACCATTGCGCGGCTCAATTTTTCAGGCGGCAGGCGTGAGGGGGCGCTGACGCGCTTCCAAAGGAACAACGCGGCTATCAGCGGCAGATAGAGCAACGTGTTGAGCGCGAATGCGGCCACTGCACCGGCGCTAGCTACCACCACGCCGCCGATCGCCGGGCCGACGCTCCGTGCGATATTGTAGCTGATGCCATTCAGCGCAACGGCCGCAGGCAGCTGCGCTTCCAACGGCACTTGTTCGCTTACGGACGATTGCCACGCCGGTCCCATAAGTGCCATGCCGCTGCCGACCACGAAGCAGAGTACGAGCAAGACGTTCGGTGTGGCCCAGCCAAGCCAGGCGGCCACCGTCAGGCCGGTTGCGCCGGCGAGCGCGATGCCAAGCGAAACCAGCGCCACGATGCGGCGATCGTACATATCGGCGATCGCGCCGGCTGGCATCGAAATCAGCATCACTGGCAGCAATAGCGCGGTCTGCACCAACGCGACTTTGTCAGCCGAGGACGTCATCTGCGTCATCGCCCAGGCTGCACCGACACCTTGAATCAAGCTGCCGATATTGGACAGGAGGCTCGCAAGCCAGATACGGCGAAACGTCGTGTGCCGCAGAGGCGCCGTGATGCCGTCGGCGCTACGCGACTGGACTGTGGTTGGGTCGGTCATGTCAGATCGTGATGACCTACCATGATTTGATTCTGATGCGGATCACAAGGATGTTCCTGGCGCGATATCGCTCGCATGGCGGTGTTCGGCTCGCTTTCCGATCTCTCAATTTCAGTAAGAACGCTTTGCTGGCTTACGGGGCGCTGTCGATCGGATGAGTGAGGTCCGCTTCGTGCCTATTCGCTCCAGTGCGTCGCTTGCATGGCCACATTGACAGACGATACATGGCTTGCGCGCAAACTTTGTACGTAACGGACAAATGGGCGAAGTCCACGAGTGCGGAATCATTCGTCGCGAGATACGGTGAAGCGCTCCTTCACTGCTGGGGAGCCGAAAGTCCATATCACGGACTATCGATAGTGCACATAGCGATGCGGCGTTTGGCAGACTTTCTTTCGGTCGGCAAATTGTTGCCCGTCGTTGTAGGGCGCCCGGTCTGCCCCCGTCCCGCGCGGCGGATGCTGCGGCCAAGGATTTCCATCGAGAAGCAATGTGGGGCAACAGACGGGCCATCCGGGCCCGGGCCAACAATTGTTATTTCACAGGAGTGGGTCTGTCGCAGACCGGATGAAATATTACAAAGCGACAATACCGAATCCACCACCTGATCCAGCATCTAACCGCGAACCAGGGAAGCGAACGTGACGGCATACCATGGGCCAGTCTTTGACATGGCCGTAAGGCAATTCGAGGTCATCGCAGACTATCTATCCATACCGCAAGACGCGAGAGCCAGGATTCTGATGCCGAAGCGCGCGGTCACGGTGTCTTGTCCGATTCATCGCGATGACGGCACACCGCCGTGTTCGAAGGCTATCGCGTGCAGCATCACCTGACGCTTGGCCCCACGAAGGGGGGCACACGGTTCGCAGCAAGCGTTGATCTCGGCGAAGTCGCGGCGCTGGCCGTCTCGATGAGCTGGAAGTGCGCATTGGTCGGACTGCCGTATGGCGGCGCGAAGGGAGGAATCGACGTCGATCCGGCGAGCTTGTCTAGGCGCGAACTCGAGGTGCTTTCTCGTCGATATATGCAGGAGATGATCCCGTTCGTCGGGCCCCACACAGACGTGATGGCGCCCGATATGGGAACCAACGAGCAGATCATGGCCTGGTTCATGGATACGTACTCCATGTATCAGGGACGAACGGTTACGGAAATCGTGACGGGAAAGCCTATCAGCGCCGGCGGAACCCTGGGGCATCGGGAAGCCACAGGCAGAGGTGTTGCTCATCTGGCCCGTCGTGCTGCAGATGAGCGCAACATCCGTCTCGATGGCGCAACTGCGATTGTACAGGGATTCGGAAACGTCGGCTCGATCGCTGCACTCGAGCTGCATAATATGGGAGTTAAAGTGATCGCGGTAAGTGATCACACCCGGCGCGCTCTACCGGCCCTGGGGTCTCGATATTCCCGAGCTGGTCAGGCATCCGCCTGGCACGGCAGCTTGATCGGTTATTCCAGTGAGCTCGCTTTCGATTCGATGGAGATGCTCGCATTGCATTGCGACATACTTGTTCCGGCCGCGGTTGAACGGATGATCAACGACATTGGCAGGCAACCTGCGTTGCCGAATACTAGCTGAAGGAGCCAATGGTCCGACCACGCCAGAAGCCGATCGAGTTCTCGAAAAACGCCAGAGAGAGTTGTTTGTGATCCCGGACATTCTGTGCAACGCAGGAGGTGTGGTGGTTAGTTATTTCGAATGGGTGCAGGACCTTCAGCAATTGTTCTGGGAGGAGGAAGAGGTCATGCGTCGGGAGTATCAGATATTGGACCGGGCGTTTGATCGGGTGTTGTCGCGAAGCAAGCGGGACGGGGTTTCCAATCGCACTACTGCTATGGCCATTGGTGTGGAGCGGGTACGCGGTGCAAAGGAGACACGCGGACTGTTCCCGTAGCCTGTTGACGTGTCTTCGATTTGGTATCTACTCGCTCGCATGGGCGTTCTGATCCACTTTGATCTGTATAGCACTGGCCAAGTGCAGAGGCGGCTAGATTTGGCACGATCGCGCGGGATCGATGCTGTGCGTTCCCGCATCATGACGCGGGTCCGACGATCCGTTGATGCGGGCCGTGCGGATTCCCGTGAATACGACTTCATGGAAAGCCCGGCGGTGCTGGACTTCCGAGCAAGAGGCGGCCGGCGCTCTGAAGCGTGCCTTCGTTTAAAGCGGCGTGCTGGGCAACCACGAAACTGTCGCACATTGCGCGCGCCAGGTTGCTCGTCGTATAGAGCGATCCGGTTCCGGCGAGACCGCTCGCGATCTTGCAGACCTCAGCGCTCTGTCGGGCGGCGTTGGTCGCGGCGAGCCGCATCAGCGTCGTCGTGTTCGCTCGGACCGCTCCCTTCAACGCTTCCTTCCATAGCTCCTCGGTTGCATCATAGAAGAAAGAGCGGGCGGAGCGCAGCATGGCTTCGGCTCTGGCCACCTCCAGTTGGATGTAGCCGCGCTCCGCCATCACGGGCGCTCCAGTAATCGAGGCGCGGCTTCGGGCCATGGCGACTACCTCGTCTAGCGCGGAGCGCGCAATACCGATGCCGACAATCGCATGCGCCTGCGCAGCGAAAGCCACCGGCGGATAACGGTAGATCGGCCCGTCGAGTGTCGGCGGACCGCCGCGGATGAGGGTCCACTTCTCCGGCACAATGACATCGTCGACAACGACGTCATGGCTGCCGGTGCCTTGCAGGCCGATGACGTCCCAATTGGGACGGATTTTCACCTTCTCGGCCGGCATCACGGCTACACGTGCAAGACCACCTGTTGGATCATCCTCCACAGTGATCCCAACGCCTATCAGCTCCGCTCCGCGGTGAGCCGCTGGCGAATGGCCACACGCCGTTCACGACAAACCCGTCGGCGCTTCGCTTGGCGGTCTGGAGCGGGAAAACCGCACCTGCGTACACCACGTCAGGTCCATTTGCGTATACTTCGCAAAGCGTGTCGCCTGGAAGAGCGGAGAGATAGCAAGCTCCTTCACCGAAGCTGGCGACCCAACCTGCCGATCCGTCCGCTTCGGAAATGCGCTCGATCAGGCGACAAAAATCGGCCGGCGTTCGCTCCTCACCGCCGAAGCGCTTGGCGGCCATAGCCCTGTAGACGCCAGCGCGCTTGAAAGCGTCGATGATGTCGTCTGGAAGCTTCTGCGCGCGGGCGAACTCGTTCCGACGCGCGCGGATATCGGCCAGCAGCGGCGACAGATTATCCCTCGTCGCTGCCGAAACATCGGTTTCTGGCGCGATCATCTCTGGCGGCGTGTTCATTTTTGTCCTCGGTGTCTTGAGACGATCAGGGGCGCACCAGCGTGATTGATGCGGATTGCGCACGCATGGCGGGGGCCGGATTGATTCCAGCCGGAGAAGATCGTCGATTGCGTTGATATCGATCGTGATCGAATTGCAGGCAGTCTCCTCTCCAAGCTACATCCCGAACGGATTGGGTCTAAGGCGGTCTTGAGGGCCGGGAAAGCCGGCCAAGATGTGGCCTCGGCATTGTCATTGAAGCCGAAGCGGCAAATCAAACCATATGCGGCGGCGAGATCCATCCAACTCAGCTACACTATGACTGCGAGCGTTGACGTCAGCGCATATCTTGTCATGTCTTCTCGACTGGCGATTTTTCACACTTGGCGGCGGGCCACTCCAGCCCATGTCGTCAATTCCTGACTTGGCGCGCTCGAACCCGCGGATCCCTTACCACTTCCCCAGCAATCGACGTGCCATCAAACATGGTCCGCCGGCTGTGTTTGCACGGGGCGAGATCGCATGGCACGAACTGCGTCAGTAGAATGCGTGCGCGCTCTGTGTCTGGTTCCAGTCACTGTGTCATCAAGCGGACACGGCGCGAGGCGAACGAACTGAAATAGACCTCAGCCGCGGACCAGCCGGCCTCTGTTGCTTGCCTGCACCGGGCTCACGTGCGAGATCCAGCTTGTCTAGCGGATCGGTCGAAACGCTGGGCGCAGGTGCAGAATTGCAATCCACGCTGCGGCTTGTACGAAGGCCGTTGAGCGTAAGGATAAGCGGAACGGAAATCGCCACCGCGATCTGAGATAACCGCACGTGACCTAGCGAAAAGTGCTGAGAGTGAACATAATTGCTGGGTCAGAATTCCAAGCGGGGGGAGCCGCCAGACATGACATTGTCATGAGACCATCTGCTTTGCTGCGGTTTTGGCCGGCCAGAGCTGGGGCGCCTCCGCTTGATCCTTGAACCGATGACATGAAGTGGATGAAACAGGAGCGCCGCGGTGCATGAGTTCGACATAAAGCTCGTTCCGGGTTATTGGAAGGCAGCCCTTGGCTGCCAACCCTCCAGCTTTCCTTGCAGACGGACAGTCGATGCCCTGCGCTGCCCCGCGCATCCATTTTGGAGGTTGGAGCAGGAATGTCCCGAGTCGAAAAGCTTGCCCTCTATCGACGGTCCAAACCTCCACGCTACCTCCAAGGCGCTTGGCTTCGAGATCGACTACAAGCGCCTGCTCGAGGGGTATCGGAGGCGGGGCCCGCTGCTGCGGGCGTTCTATTACACGACGATTGCTGAGGATCAGGAGTATTCATCGATCCGGCCGCTCATCGATTGGCTGGACTATAACGGCTACACTGTCGAGCGGCCGGCGTAAGGTGAAGGGCAACATGAACATCGAGCTTGTAGTCGATGCCATGGAACTCGCGGAGCATATCGATCAGATGGTCCTATTCTCTGGTGACGGCGACTTCCGCTCGTTGGTTGAAGCGGTGCAGCGCCGCGGCGTCAGTGTCATCGTCATCTCCACCATTGCGATCCAGCCGGCGATGATCGCAGACGAGCTGCGGCGGCAAGCGGACGACTTTATTGAACTAGCGCAGCTGAAGCCGAAGCTGGGGCGCGATCCGACCGAACGGCTCGGGCCCGCGACCGGTGTTGGCAAGCGAGAACCGGTCAGCGCGGAATAGCGCATGCGGTGATGCGGTGCAGGTTGATGACAAGTGGCCGTGATACCCGCGGCGCGCCCGCTCGATCCAACAGCACGACCATCTCACGATGACTTCCTCCTGTCGGTGCTGGTCGCGCCTGTTCATGCTGTTGTGCACGTTGATGCACGGCCATCAGCGCCGCTTGTTGCTGCCGTAACGCGCTGTTCTCGGCAGGGCGAGTTGCCGCGTCCTCAGATGGAGCTACCGATAGCTTCGGCCGCGTCCTGGAATGGCCGACCCGCTGCACTGGACCAGTGCTCGGATTGCCGTAGTTCGCTCCCAAGGCGCATCAGGCTGCACTGCAGCCAGAGTTTTTCCTGCTTCTCGTGCCTGCTACGCCGAAACAGTGCTTCGGTATATGCGCGCATGCGGAATCGGTAAAGCAGTCGGTAGAAATGACTGACCATGTTCCTGTTCCTGGTTGATTTTCGCCAACGAGCCGTATTTGATCGCATCATTATCTTCGCTAAGCGCGATGTTTAAATGCAAGTTGTCCCCACGTGTCGCTTGAAATCGGCCTTTGAGTGCCTGTTTTTGATGGAGCTCATCCCCAGGGAGTGGTGGTTCACGACGTAAAGCCGCAAGAAGAAATTTCGATCTACGCCATGGTGTTGGCAGATATCTGGCGCATCTTAAGACGGCAGGCCAACGGTGAAAGCGGCGCATTGCAGACCAACTCTGCTCCCAACATATTCTTTGTCCGTGATGCTATGGGCGTCCTCGGAGTGGTTGATGTCCTTTGGGGAGGTGCGGGTTGGGAAATTGGAGCAAGTCCGATCGGAGAACAACGGGCGTGGCCGGTTGGCGCGCGCGTGTTCTTTATCTAACCCGAATGCCGAGGATCGCAGATATTTGGCGGGCTACGACGCCAGTGGAGCCACGAAGGTCGCGACTGATGGCGGCTTGAACCGCGATGGGCAGCCTTCGTCCTTCAGAAGTCCGTCCACTGTTTCGCGATACGAGATCAAGAAGACGCTCGCGGATAATCACACGGGATATCACCACTGTCGGCAGACGCTGGTGGCGGCGAAATCGTCGGGCTCCCCTATGTGGAGGAGTCGTCCATCGACGCTGTGCAAGCCATAGAGCGCGGCGAGTTCCGGTTAAGTGCGGTGCAGAACATTGGCGCGAAACGAAATCATCAAGCAAGTTTATCGAACTTGAGACAGCCGTCCGCTGCCAGATCGCATCGATCCGCTGATCTGGCGTGACTCGATCCAGTTCAAACGCGTATGCTCGGGTTCATCTCCAACTGGGAGGGCGGTGGCGAAAGCAAGCTCCGCCAGAGGTCAGGCGTTTGAGCCGGTGAGACAATAGGGGTAAGCATCATGATGGCGACGACAGCCCGTTCGATCGCACGCAAGGCAGACCACGGTATGAAACGTACGTTCAGCCAGGCGATATTCTCTTGCTGCTCTGGTCTATCGAGAAACGTAAGATGCGGTCGATCCGCCAGACTGACAATGCAGCGACAGGCTCGACCCGTTCCAATTCTCGGACGTGCATTGAACGACTAGTCACCGAACGATTATTGGTCTCGTGTGCGCTCCGATGATGATCTCCGTTCCAATGAGAGAGCCGCTCCCTTGGATTCCGCAGGCTGTTGGTATCGACTGTCGGGTTAACGCCCGCACGTGGGCGCGGCACGCCGGCTAAGCTGAATCATTCCTCCAATCGCGGCAAAGCGCAAATCTGTGGATACATCGTAGTCGGCCGCAAAGCGCAGCTCCCGAAGTGGCCGTACCAGCCTGATTGCCTCCTGGTACAGGCCATGCGCCTTGTAAGCTGCGAGCTCCGTCTCGTTGTCAAACTCGGCATAGACCACGACATCGATATCGTTATCGAAGCGGTCGGTCTTGCGATTGCGCGCGATCTCGAGCCGGCGCGCATGTGGGATTGTGGTAAGAACCGCCAGGCCTTCGATGATCTCATCGATGTGAGTCGCATCTATGGCTGAGAACAAGACGATGTGACGAATCATGGATGACCCGAAGCTTGTGTTGCAAATCGGTCAAATAACTATCGTGAGATTGGCCGCGCCGCAACGCCGGCGCGGGTGCCGCGAGGCGCGCAAAGGAAGTCGTCACTTGATGCGCCGAAATTGGGAGTGATGTCGCGATCGTTGGGGGGGGCGGAGCGTGCGCTTATGATGCAATTAGATCACGCTCGCTGAGCGCGCGCGAGTTTGTCCGTTCTGTACAGACTTTGCGCGCGCATGAGGAGGCCCAATCTGCCAAATAGCTACGCGAGGGCAGAATGTCCGTATGCACTCTCTCAGCGGCCCTTCGGGGAGGACCTTTAGGTGCGGACAAACCGAGGGCGCAGATGTCCCCGCGTGACTTTGGCATCCAAGTGAGCAGCGTCGGCATCACCGGCAAGAGCGGGCATGTTGAGAATCGGGTCGCCATGCTTGTCCTGCTTGCTCATTCACGTTGTGGAACAAAGTCAAGGGCGTGCGATTGGGGCGCCGCTGAGCGATCCTGGTGCACTTGGTCGCGACGGTCAGAATCGTGATTGAGCCAAGCATGAGGCTTGTTTTCTCTGGACGGCAGTCCGTGACAGACGGGCTGGAGCCGCAGTGCTTCTTCGGCCTGCGCGCCTCGATCTGCTTGCGAATCCACTTGCGTGTCGATGACAAAAGCCGAGATCTGTGCCACGAAGAACCGATTGATCGCGCCCTGCTGCGGGGCGGCAGGAAATTGATCAATGAACACGCCGCTTAATGGCTATGTCGCGGCCCTGGAAGCCTTGAAAGAAGACGATCGGCTGCGCGGCCTGAAGCCGCGCGCAGGAACTGATTTTGCTTCGAACGATTATCTGGCGCTGGCGAGCGCGCCACGTATGAAGAAGGCTCTGCTCACGGCGCTCGATGCCGGCACGCCGATCGGTGCTGGTGGGTCACGGCTCCTGCGCGGCAATTGTGAGGAGCACGAAGCTCTTGAAGCGGAGGCGGCGCGGTTCTTCCACGCGGAGACAGCGCTGTTCTTCGGCGGCGGTTACATCGCAAACTTCGCTCTTTTGACAACACTGCCGCAGCGGGGCGATCTGCTTATTCTCGATTCGCTCGTGCACGCCAGTATTCATGAAGGCGTACGAGCGGGCCGAGCCGAGTTCCGGATAAGCGCTCATAATGACCTGCAGTCGGTCGACGATACGATTGGCGACTGGCGCGCCAAGGGCGGAAGGGGACGCGTCTGGATCGTGGTGGAGAGCCTCTACAGTATGGACGGCGACTTCGCGCCCCTCAAGGATCTGGTCGCAATCGCCGAGCGCTACGACGCGTTCTTGGTCGTGGACGAGGCTCATGCCACAGGTGTTTACGGCGACCAGGGACGGGGGCTTACCGCGCCCTATGAGGGTCGCGAAAATATCCTGGTGGTCCACACCTGCGGGAAGGCGTTGGGGACGGAGGGCGCGCTTGTTACCGCTTCCGGCGTATTGCGCGACTTCATGGTCAATCGGTGCCGTCCATTCATTTTCGCGACCGCGCCATCGCCCCTGATGGCTGTCGCTGCTCGGGAAGCGCTCTTGATCCTACAGGAGGAGCCTGATCGGCAGCAACGCCTGACCGATCTTGTCGATTTTGCGCATCGGCAGTTCGCCATGTGCGGCCGCCCGATCCGTTCGAACTCACAGATCGTTCCTTACATCGTGGGTGACAACGCCCGCGCGATGCGGCTCGCCGCTGCACTGCAGGCGCGCGGCTTTGATATCCGCGGCATACGGCCACCAACAGTGCCTGTGGGAACGGCAAGGTTGCGGATCTCGCTGACGCTTAATGTCGGGCAAGATGATGTATCCGATATGATTGATGCGTTGGTCGAAGAGACTTGGGGTGAGGTACGGTGAGGTCGCAAAATCATGACGTGAGGCCGATATCCGGGTCGGAAAACGATATTCCGAGGGGTGCGCTGGCGCGTGCAAATCGTCTCCTCTCCGATCAGTGATCACGATGTCCTTACACATTAGCGCCGCTTTGTGCGTGCACGTGAGCTCAACACAAATTCGACGAAGCTGCGTTTCCAACACTGGCGGCCTCTTCGTTGACTGATACATGAGAAACCGACACATGCCGGCGCGAGTGGCACTTTTCCTATCATCGGTGGGCTGGACAGCCATCGTCGTGGCAATTCTCCTGTATGTAATCTTCAGCCCTGCTTGATCGCCAAGGCCGGACGATCAGCCTCGTATAGCTTTCTGAACTGAGCGTCCAACAGCATGCCGACGGATCACCGGATCGACCCATGTCGCAGTGGAACTCCCGTCCACGGGAGGGATTGCAGGAAGGTTTAGGATGGCGCCCCGACCCTTTCTCGAGGTCGGCCTGAGGTCGATGATTGTAGGTCGTTCGCTTGGACTTATCGACCTAAGCTCGAGCCTGGACGCGAGACGTCACCTTTCCTGTGATCCACGACCGCCGCGTGTGCCGGTGCGTTCAATCTCCCCGAAACTCGTCAGCTTCTCGAAAGCCAAGCCTCTTAGCATAGACCGTCGCTCTCGATGTCGAGCCGCCTAGACCGAACCGGTGGCAGTACCGGCGGGGCGGATCTGCAAGAGATTGCAACAAGGAGACCTGTATTGATTTCAATGAGATCAACGGCGGCGGATCCCCGGGGTCTCCAGGAGAGTAGGCCTGGACACAAGAGGATCATGATCTGTTGAGTCGGATCGTCAATGAACCCGAGCGATCGTCGTCCGCCGTGCCGGAGGAGACGGCATACGATGTCTCATTCGCCGTTCCCCACAAGTTTTCCCACGGCACCCAATCCCCCCGGGGCAATGGTCGAGAGACTGAACCACTTGGGTCTCCTGCCTGACGCCGACCAGCCGAGTATGACCTAGGAGAGCGGCGTGCGTTTCATTCATAACCCTTCGGAGGACCAAAATATTGGAGCCGGGCCGGCGAGGTTACCAGATTTCGGAGCATTTATCTTCGAGACGTCGCGTAGAGGTTTCGCGCTTCCGGAGCAGTGGGCTCCCCCAGCCCTAATCGAGAAGCTGCAGGAAACGGGCTTCATGCCTAGTCCAAACAACATAACAACCATTGCCCTCACTGGCCCAGCTTACAATGCAGAATTAATGGAGCGAGGGTTCGTTAGGCTCAGGCGGGTTGGGTGAGAGACGCCGGGATAGAACCAGCGGAGCCGGCCGCTACAGTCTTGCGGTCATTCGGTTCCAACTATATCGACTGTTCATAGCTCAGCAATGGACTGTCGCGTGCCGCCAGCGGGTGGACAGCATCGGCCCCTGGCGGATCGCGGCTTCAGAGAGCTGCCGAAGCGTCGGCGTGGACCAGTTCCGTGAAATCGCCGTCGGCATCGTCTTCGAACGCACCATAAGGCCACAAGCATTTACGCGAAGGATAGCCTCTCCACGGGCGGCGATGGCAGCGGTTGAATCTGAGTGGCCGTCGCAACGCTGTTCCAGACAGCGATAATGATCAACATCGGCCGCGATATCGAGATTCCTGGTGCTGGCCCGCGCGTTGCCAACATACGTACGAAGAATGTGACCAATATCAGGAGACCACGCAAAACATTATCCCGAAGCTATGACAATCGTGAAGCGGATCACGTCCGGTGTACTTGATGCAGCCCGATGGGCTTGCGAATGTTGTGTCAGTCGATTGAGGGGGCAGGGCAGACCGGCTGGGCGATCGCGCGAAGGGACCAGCGTCAGCCCAATACGTCGACCCTGCCCGTTTCGAGACGATATAGACCGCCGACGATCTTTAGTGTTTTCTGCTCAACAGCCGGGTTCAGGATCGGGCTGGCGGATTTGAGCTTATTGACGTTATCGATCACATTCTGCCGGATCACATCGGCAGAGCTGTCACCTGGTTTGTGGCGCGACCCTCTTACGGCAGGCGCGAGCGCGCTGACGATGGAGCGAATATGTCCCGGCGCCGGCTTGCCTTCGTCAAGCGAGTTGATCGTGGCGTCTATCGCGCCGCAGCGATCGTGACCGAGTACCAGGATCAACGGCGTGTTCAGTACGGCAACCGCATACTCCAGGCTAGCTAGCGTGTCATCGTTGACGAAGTTACCGGCGAGGCGGCATACGAATAAATCACCAAGTCCGCTGTCGAAGGCAAGCTCGGGCGCTACTCGCGAATCGGCGCAGCTCAGAACCGCCGCATATGGATTCTGGCCATCGACTAAAAGTCGGCGCTCCCGTTCCAGATCGCGCATTCGCGACACGCTCTGCACATAACGATCGTTACCCTCCATCAGCCGCTTCAGCGCAGCATCGGGCGAGAGTTGGTTATCCGGCTTCGGCGGCGTTGTTGCTTGCTTCGCGTCGACAATGTTGCCGGCAAACGGCACGACAAATGCCGAAATAGCGAACAGCAACAGCGAGCGGCGCGAAGGCGCGACCTCGGTCGGATAGGGAGTGCCCTGTGAGTGGTTTGCATGCATGGGGAGGACCTCTATCGCGCGGATCTATGCCACCCGATGGCTTCGGCCTCGTTTTCGCTGCAGAACCAGCGTTCAGCCGGTTTCTTCGTCATGTCGATTTGTCCGTAGCTGAGTTGCCCAGGAGAGTGATACGTGCGCTCGCCGTTACGGTCGACGGTGCCCTTTATCAGGCAGTCGGGCGAGGGTGGGTCAGATAGCAGAGCGGATCCGAGCAGGAGTTCCTGGGCCTCGTTCGGCACCGAGCTCACGCCGACAATGATCGTGCTCTTGTTGCGGCGGCGCCAGTCCCAGGGGGCGATGAATGCCCCCGACCACAGGCCGGCAAAGGCATTGCTCGCCGCCACCTCATTGATGACGTAAACATGGGCGGATGGCTTGGATGACAGTGCCCAACCGGAGCTTATCATCCAGGCGTTCACGTCCTGGCCATCGATGAAGCAACTGCCGAGAGACCTGCCGTACTTGTCTACTCCTGCGGTCTGACAATCCCATATTCGTCCTTTCGAGTAGTCGATAAGGGCGTCGCGAGCCGCTACCCCGCAGGCCCATTTCCGGCCATGAGCATCCAGGCAAATCTGATCAGTCTCGGGGGCCTCGATACCCGAGAGCCGAATTCGCGTTTGCTCGATCTCTATTGTATTGGCATCGAGGATTTGGGGAGCACCGCTCAGTTTCGCCGCGCAAACAGGAGACGCGATGATAGCGAGCAATGCTGCCATCATTACGCGGTACTTCATCCTAATATCCTTTCGCTCTTGGTTCATCGACTCACAAAATCGCAGCGATCCGGTGTCGTCACAGCCGACTGCTTGACTGCACAGATACGTCATCTGGTCTGCATCGTTGGACGATGCTTTTGTGGAAGCTTGCATATATTTCAGCCTACGACCTGACGTTGGGTGAGATTCAAGAGATTTCTTTGGGAGCATTTTTCGATGTGCTTCTGGCATCTCCAGCTCACTTCCCTTCTCCCGGACGTGTCTCCCGCTCTGGACCTGAGGAAGAGATCCCGCATATTTCAGCCCTCGACTCGCGACCAGGAATACGGCGCTTGGCACGCCATACCTCTAAAGGCTCGGAAGAAGCGGGGCGGGTGGTCGCCTTCGCCGCCGAGCGGAAGAGGCGGCGTTGCTAAGCCTCTTTTGATTGCTATCGTTCGACAGGACTGTGCGCGGTTCATCATGGTGAGAAAAGCGGAAGTCTGGACAAGGCACGATAAGAGTGACTGCTCAAAAGAGATCGGCCTCCCCGCTTGGTCCTACGGTACAAGGCCACCATGCTTCACTCACACGGTGGCCCGTATCCGCGACCTTATCCGCCCCGAAACGCTGCGCGCGAAATGACTTCCACAACGCCTAGCTGGCCTTCGATGAATGAAGAAAGCACAAAGCTCGGCAGAATCGCGACCGTGCGGAATGACAGCCGGCTTTGCGGGCTTGCGGTGCTGAGGCGTCCCCGCATTGTTGCGAGTGGCGATCTTCATGCCATTTCAGAGCGATGAATCAATCCACAGCAAGTGTCGGCACTCAGGGCATTGCGGCAGTTAGCTCTGGCAGGGCTTAGGCGACTCACGCTAGTCATCATGTTCAACCGCCTCGCTGACAATGGGACTGAAATGGTGATAGCCACTCCTGAATTGCTGGTCTCTTCTTACGCGCTTGAAGTGGACGGCCGACTCAAAGCCGAATTCGCAACCAGGGACGGCGCCCGGGCTGGTGGAGCAGAACTAAAGAAGCGTTTTCCCACGCTTCAAATCAAGATCTATGACACGCAGACGAATGCCCGCGAGGAAGTTTAGATTAGGCTCAATTCGATCTTCGATCCTCGCAGCAAGGCTGCGGAACTCCTCGCCGGGGGCACTCGGGAAGGGGTCCCGCCGCCATCGAGGATGCCGGCGTCGCTATCACTGCCCCGTTCCCCGGGGGTCCTCTTAAACCGGTCTCGTCGCTGCACTCGGTCCCCCGGGTTCTTGTTGGTCGCGCGATGCGCTGCGCGCTCGCCGGATCGGGCCTGGCCTCAGCATCTCCTCGCCTGATCCGTGAAGGATAACACGCGGCGCGCTGGCGAGAGCGCGGATGTATCTTTTTGCACCAGTTCCGCCGCGACTACTGTTGGGGCAAGAGGCATCCTGATGCCTGGCTGTCCCCATTGCGGCTTGCGGGCCGGAGAGAGCCCGCCTCCTATTGGCATAACTGGGACGCGTAAATTTTCCGGCGGATGGATCTTGCTGTGCGGCCGAGGCCTCAGCGCTCAAGAGTAGCGCTACCATCCTGATCAGTTGTCGAGGCCCTTCGCACCCCTTCCAAGCGTCCCGTTCATTTTGATCTAGGTGACCGTTCATTTTGATCTATGTGATGGAACCAGGACCCCGGAGGAAGAGTCGCAATCCTCTTGGCAAGGAAAGATTGCGGCTCCCAATCGTGTCCCTCGCGCTTGTCGAAGGTGATGACCCCATTTTGGGTGAAGTGGCGGGGGCCTGGTATGTTGCAGTTCACCAACAGCAGAACGCGCCACCGGTCCGCTTTCTCGGTCGGCTTGTCATTCGCCGCCTCAACGTAATCCACGACTACAGGTTCGACGATGTGACAGCGGCCGCGTCGGAGCAGATCGCCGAGCTTGCCTTGCGCGGTCGTGACAAAGTTGAAATTGACCGGATCATGCAGAAAACGAAGGTTTGCGTCTTTTTCGCCGTCGGTGACTTCACTGGCGATGAGTGAAAGCGCCAGGGCGCGCCAGCCGAATTCGATAGGCTTTGCATAGGGAGACGCAACTTCAATCTTTCCGTCGGTCCCGACCTTCCATGTAATAACGTAATGTTCGTCTGATCCGTTATCCTGATGCCTGGTCCAGCAAAGGTAAACATACTCAGTGTGGTCGATGCCTTCGGCGATTCCCCAGTTTCGAGGGACGAATTGCGCCACTTTCGAAACTTTGGAGACAATCTGCTCGATTGTCTCACCGTCTCGCGCTCGCCAGGTTGACTTGACTCGTTCGACGAGCGCGCTTTCGCCGGCTCGCGCAGTGTTGCCCGTCGCAACCAGCCCAGCAAGGAAAACTAGCGATTGACAGAGACAAAGCACGCCTCTTGCAGACATTCTCTTCATAACGGCCGGACCATCGGTTTTTCATCCTCACGTCAAAGCGGCAGCCCTCGATGCTATCCTCGATTGGAAGAAGTTAGCGGCAACGTGACGCGGGCACCTGCCGATGTCCCGCGCGAGCAGGCGCTGTCTGTCCCCTCGAGCCACGCGCCGCTAACTTCAGTGGGCCAGCTACAACCCCAATTTGCCGTGCTGGACCTGCCCAGGGGGAGAAGTCTGGGCACCCTTGAGCTTGCATCCTTCGTGCCAGGAAATGGCCGGCAAATCGCGCCAGATTCGTGCAGTGTTTGTCGGCTTTCCGACCGACGCTCGTTTCTATGTTTCCATTCAGCCGATCGGCTCGGGCTTGTTCAGCTTTTGTCGTGCCGATCTTCGAGGCCCAAGCGAAGGCCGCTGCCGATTTACGGATGAGAAATCGGGAAGCGCTTTGGAGAGCTGTTGAACCGTCTGGTCCGGTGTTGTCACCCGAACGCCTGCGATCGCTATCGGCCGTAATTGATGATAAGCAGAAATCGCTCGTCACCGCCGGGCGTGTGGAATCGTCGGAAGCGCGTTCTCAGGCAGGCGGATGATATGGTGCGCAGGTTTCTACCTACGCGCACGATGTTGCAGTCTGCTCAATCCAGCTGCCTCGGCTCCGCATTCATGGTTGGATGAGCCGTTTCCAGTCGCGACAGCCGGCAAGCGAGAAACGATCAAGTCACGCTAGCTTCCTCTCGAGTTACTCAACATTCTCGAGAGCATCTGTCTGACGGATTGATTCATGAACGCTCTTACCAGGCCACCCGAACGGGCCGACCGCAAAGGCGGTGACAGCAAGGACGCCGACGGTGCTCCGAACAGCCATTGTCATTGCGGGCATCCCGGTGTTCGTAGAGGTGAATCGATATGCATGCCCGAGTATTATCGGCATCAGAGACCGCAAATCGCCTACCAGGATTGGTTGGTTCGCAGATAAATATGCGCGCCCGGTATGCCCGATGGAGTTTTCGCAGGTGTTTTGTCCCTGGCGCGGTTCTTGACTGCCGAGAGACCGAAATGCCACTCGAAGCGCCGTGACTTGCGCCTTCGACAATTCTTTCGCCACATACATTGGAGAGTGCTTCTATTGGAGAGTGCTTCTATTGGAGAGGCTTCCAACCGTGGTCAACTTTCGACGTTAAATGGTCATTTGAATCACTGATGATGGCAGCATTGACGTGAGAGAGTCATCTGAGAGGTTGACGGAAGAGGCCTCTTGCCGATATTCCAAATCGTAGAGGTTCTCCGGTCCCGCTGGATTCGGAGCTAAGAGGGAAGCCGGTGAACATGCCGGCGCTGCCCCCGCAACTGTAAGCGACGAGCCGCTGTCCAACAAAGTCACTGAAGCCCGTGCGGCTTCGGGAAGGCCGGACAGCAGCGATGACCCGCAAGCCAGGAGACCTGCCTCGACCACATATACGTCCACGGGCGGGGTGTCCCGGTGGTGCGCCAAGCCGCCGCCGCTCGGGCGATCCTGCTTGCGTCCGCCAAGGCCTTTGCCCCCAACTACGGGGTTAGCGCTATGTCTCTTCTCTCCCTTCCGGTTGCCACGCTTGGAACGCCTCGGATCGGTCCAAGACGCGAGCTCAAACGCGCGCTTGAAAGTTACTGGGCCGGCGCAATCAGCGAACAGCAATTGCTCGAGGACGCAGCTGGCCTGCGTGCTGCGAACTGGGCCCGCCAAAAATCCCTCGGTGTCACCGTCATTCCGTCCAACGATTTTTCGTTGTACGACCAAGTGCTCGACACCTCTGTCATGGTTGGTGCCATCCCGGAAGTCTACGCGTCGGAAATCGAGTCGGTTTCGCTCAAGACGTACTTCGACATGGCACGCGGTTCACAATGCGATCGCCAGAATACCAGTTGCAGCCACGGATCGGGCGGATTTGGCGCGCCCGCACAGGAGATGACCAAGTGGTTCGACACCAACTACCACTACATGGTTCCTGAATTTCATCGGGGACAGACGTTCCGCCTATCTTCTCGCAAGCCTATCGAGGAGTATGAGGAAGCCAAGGCCCTGGGGTTCCAGACGCGCCCTGTCCTGATCGGGCCGGTCACATTCTTGAAGCTTGGCAAGAGTGCGGATCCTGCGTTCCAGCCGCTGTCACTCCTGGATGAGCTAATACCGGTCTACATCGAGGTTCTGCAAGAACTAGGCAAAAGGGGAGCAAACTGGGTTCAATGCGACGAGCCCTGCCTGGTCCTGGATCTGGAGGAGGGGACGCGAAGATCTTTGCTGCACGTCTATGATCGGCTCGCCAGGGAAGTACCAAACGTCAAGATCATGGTCGCGAGCTATTTCGGCGATCTCGGCGACAATCTGGACACAGCTTTGAACATGCCCGTTGCCGGACTGCACGTGGATTTGGTTCGCGCACCGAACCTGTTGGACCGGATCATTGCTGCCCGGCGAAGTGATCTCGTCATGTCCCTCGGCGTCGTCGACGGACGAAATGTTTGGCGGTCGAACCTGTCGGCGCTCCGCCAGCAACTGGATCCCGCCATTGCGAAGCTAGGCAGGGATCGTGTTCAGATCGCTCCGTCCTGCTCGCTGCTGCATGTGCCCGTCGATGTTGAACTCGAGACCGGACTTGCATCCGATCTCAAGAGTTGGCTTGCCTTTTCGGTACAGAAGATGCGTGAGCTTGCGATCCTGGCGCGGGCACTCGCGGGTGATCAGAATGTTGCTCAAAGTCTTGCTGAATCGCAGTCGGCGGTGACCGGCCGCCGGACTTCACCAAAGATCCGTGATGCCAATCTTGCGGTGCGGATGCGAGCGATCGACGAGGCCATGTGCCGGCGCGCCAGCCCATTTGTCCGTCGAGCCGAGATCCAACGCAAGCGCTTTAGACTACCGGCCTTTCCCACCACGACGATCGGATCCTTCCCGCAAACCCCAGAGGTCCGGAATGCCCGCGCGGCACATTCGCGAGGCGCCATGAGCGACGAGCAGTACGACAAATTCCTCAAGGAGGAGACTGCGCGCGCTCTGCGTTGGCAGGAGGACATTGGTCTGGACGTGCTCGTGCACGGCGAGTTTGAGCGCAATGACATGGTGCAGTACTTCGGCGAGAAACTCGCCGGCTTCGCATTCACCAGAAATGGTTGGGTGCAATCCTATGGCTCGCGTTGTGTCAGGCCACCGATCCTATTCGGAGATGTTTTGCGGCCAAAACCGATCACTGTGGATTGGTGGCTCTACGCGCAATCACTGACCAGCAAGCCGGTGAAGGCGATGTTGACCGGGCCAGTAACGATCTTGAACTGGTCGTTTGTTCGCGATGATATTCCAAGAGGCGAGGTCTGCCGGCAGATCGCACTGGCGATACGCGACGAAGTCCGCGATCTCGAGATAGCCGGTGCGAGCATGATCCAGATCGACGAAGCTGCCCTGCGCGAAGGATTGCCGTTGCGCCGATCGGAGTGGGCGGCCTACCTTCAATGGGCTGTCGACAGCTTCCGCATTTGCTCATCAGGCGTTGCAGATCAAACCCAGATTCATACTCATATGTGCTATTCTGAGTTCAATGACATCATCGACGCCATTGCTGCAATGGATGCGGATGTCATCTCGATCGAGACGTCGCGTTCGAAGATGGAACTGCTCGATGCGTTCAGGAACTACAAATATCCCAATCAGATCGGGCCGGGCGTGTACGACATCCATTCTCCGCGCATTCCCGAGGTAGGCGAAATGAAGGAGCTGATGGCCTTGGCTCGGCAGCGGTTGCAGGATTCGCAGCTCTGGGTCAATCCGGACTGTGGTCTGAAGACGCGCAAATGGGAGGAGGTTCGCCCGGCGCTGATCAACATGGTCGCCGCCGCCCGGCAACTGCGCGCGGCATCTGATCGGCCAAGTCGTTGATCCTGCGCTTGGCGCTCTCCTCCAGGGCGCTGATCCGCTCATAAAGCGTTGCGCTCTGGATCATCTCGACCGAGCTTGCACGACGGAAAAAAGCCCGGCCGCGCTTAGCAGGCCGGGCGAAAGTTAAGTCTGAGAGGAGCGACGCTGAACATCGCCAACTTCCATCGGCGGAGGGAGGACAGCCGATGGTCCGATTGCCGGCGAGGACATTCGCCGTAAATCTGAACCCGAGTTAAAGCACGGCTCAGCATAGCTCAATCATGCTGTGGTATGCTACCGATGTAGTCGAGTATCGGAAGACTAAACCAAGGTGTGCCTGCGATGAGCACCTTCACAAGGGTTTGCCGAGCCGAGCAAAGACTGCGGGTGGCGACGCCCGGCCGTCTTGGTACCGACCGAGGCGAAGTGCAATTAACGCGGTTTCCTGCCGCTCGATCGGCGCGACCATACGAGCAAACGCGACCGCAAAAATTACTCAAGCAGCCAATGCGTGAGTGGCTTCTTGTTGATCACTGCGCAGGCAGTCGCTGACCGGCTCCACTCAATGACGAAGGTTTGGAACTCTGTTTGGAATGCATGAGCGGATCGACGCGCGACCGTGAAAGTGGCGGACAAATCGGACGTTCCACGATCACGGGGGCGGTCCGAACCCGCATAAGCCAGTTCACTGGTGACCGAAGTGCGGGATCGCTGGAGTGGTAAGCCCGCCGTTCACACGATCAGACCGCCGGGCTGTGCGTAGCCCCGCACCGAGCAAGGTGAGCGTCGAACGCTGAGGCGACGCACCGGACCAGGAACCGGGCGCCGTCGGCTACGGAAAGCCGGCCGTTGTCAACCACGACGGCGCCATCTGCGATAAGGCTGTCAAGCCGGGAATGATCGACAACGGCCGAATCCGGATCCCTGCCGTGACGGCGAGACGTCTCGGAGAGATCGATTGTCATGTCGCACATAATTCGTTCGATGATCTCCGCCCGGTAGCGATCATCATCGGTCAGTAAATAGCCCTTCGCCGTCGCGAGCCGATCCTCGGTGATGCGAGCGAGGTAATCCCTTGTCGAGACAGCATTCGCGACGAACCCCTGTTGCAGGCGGCCGATGGCGGTGGCACCGAGGCCAATAAGGGTGCCTGCGCAATCGTCAGTATATCCCTGGAAATTGCGGCGCAACCTGCTTTGCTTCGCCGCCACAGCGAGATTATCATGCGGCAGGGCGAAGTGATCGTGGCCTACGCGTACGTATCCAGCGTCAACCAAAGTGTGAGCTACCATTTCGGATTGGAGGTAGCGCTCGACGCTGTCGGGCAGAGTGGATTCGTCGATCTTGCGTTGATGCTTCTTGAAGGTCGGAACGTGCGCGTAACCAAAGGCGGAAAACCGGTCCGGATGCAACTCGAGGCATTTGCCGACGGTATCCAGGCACGAATCGACCGTCTGTCGGGGCAGCCCATACAGCAGGTCGAAATTGATCCGGCAAATGCCGGCGTGGCGTAACCGCTCGACCGAAATTGCGGTCTGTTCGAAGCTCTGCGGGCGGTTGATGGCCTGCTGGACGACCGGGTCGAAGCTCTGCACGCCAAGGCTTGCCCGGTTGACCCCGCTATAGCCCAGGGCTTCCGCCATCGGATTGCTCAACATGCGCGGGTCGATCTCCACGGCGATCTCGGCATCAGGCAGGACGGCAAACGAATAACGCAACGAACCGACCAAATCGGCGAATGTTTCAGGTGTCATGATCGTTGGCGTGCCACCGCCGAAGTGGATATGAGAGATTGGCTGTCGTTGGCCAATGACCTCTGCAACGAGGTAGGCTTCAGTGCGTAGTCCAGCCGCATAGATCGCGATCGGATCGTCGCGTTTCGTGACAGATGTATGGCAGCCGCAGTACCAACACATGCTTCGGCAAAATGGCACGTGCACGTAGATCGAGGCGGACCGTCGGCCGTCGAGAGATTTGAGCCAAGCTTGATAGTCGACCTCCCGAACTGACGCTGAGAAATGAGGGGCGCTCGGATAGCTGGTGTAGCGCGGTAGTCGGTGCTGCCCGTAGGATTGTGCTAGGTCCGGTCGCATGGGGATGCCTCTCTCGCTCTCTGGGCGCCCGATTATCGGACAGATGCATGGTAAGCTTTGCGCTGCCTCAAATATCGCAGTTACTGATGGGCCGGCCGGTAGGTCATGCCCGCAGCGCATACATCATGCTTTGAATTGTGATGAAGCGGTCGCACGGCAGGAATGAACGTCCTTGGCAATGCACCTCCCATGGCTCATCATGGTCAAATCGAGCGAGAACGAGACGAAACGAAGCAGCAAACGGATCTTTATCGAAATTGACATCCGCCAGCTCTGCTGTTCAGACCGAACGTTCCGGGATCTGCGGTATCTCGCGATGGCGTGCCGCGATCCGAACCGGCCCCGAGCCCACGAATTCAGCCCGTGCCAGGCAAGGCTTGCGGAGGGAGATTGTTTCGCCGCACCCGCCTGGCCACTATCGCGCGTCTCCATTGGCTAGCAGAGATGAGAAATGCCCCGTTTCGCGCGATGCCAATGCGGTATGGTCGAGCCTGTTGCGGTCACGGCCGATTGCGTTTGAATCCGACCGTTTTAAGGTTCGGCCATGCCGCTTGCGCCGCCAGTTGAAACAAACGATCGTCGGGCTCAGAGGCAGATCGTCTTCGTAACCTGAGAGCCGGCGAGACGGTCTTCATTTCGAGTCCCATGAAATGATGTCCACTTTCCTGCCGAAAAGCGGCAGCGATCAATGTGGTCCATCCCTCTCCGCATTATGTCGCGGGTTGCCCGCCAACGCGCTCGAAAACGCAAGTGCGCTCCGTTCGGCCTCAGCTTCTTTTTCCAATTGTAGAATATGCGCTCTTAGCGCGTCGGAAGCTGCTTCAGCTGTCTCGCTAAATAGCGGATCACCGTGATCGGTGAGTGCGGAGGCGACTTCGCTCCAATCCTGAGCCGATAAAGCCGCAACGGCGGCGGGGAAGAAGTCTCGTTCTTCCCACATCATGTGGTGCCGCTCGCGTACTATAAAGTCGCGCACGATGTTGCCGACGTCTTGCCGAAGGACTTCGCGGTCGGCCAGGACGCCATCAATGGCCCGAGCGAGGTGGTGCAAGCGGTCGATGACTTCCTGATGCTCATGGGCAAGATCACCCACCATTGCAGCCGCATCCGGGGCGCGCGTCTTGAGCCTGGAAAAGATCAAGTCTTCCTGCGGATGATGATACACCTCCGGGTAAACCTCGAAATAGCTGATAATCGCGCGGATCACCTCATAGTCCGGACGATGTCCTTGCTCAAAAATCTCCAATTCGCGTTGAAGGGCGATCAGAAGCAGATCAATATTGCGATGCTCTCGAAGCAGGCGATCGATGACCATTGCGGTGCTCCATGGAGGAAAATGTAAGCTAGCGGCGATTTGTGCCAGGTCGCCCGAGCCGCACTTCGAGCTCTTTCTGCGCTGTATTTGCCGGCACTGCTCGGCGTATAGAAGGAGTGCGCCGTCTTGCCGAAAGCTGGCGCAAATCGCCTTAGCCAAAGCTCTGCGCAGAGCGGATGGACAGTTTGTCTTTGAGCTCGACTCGGCGTGAACTCCGCAGCACGATCGCACCGTTTTGCTCAAGCTGGGTAAAGGTGCGCGACACGGTCTCAATCGTCAAGCCAAGGTAATCTGCAACATCCTGCCGCGACATGGGCAACTCGATGGCAGCGTTCTTCGTCGTGCGGCGAGATATATCTTGAAGGAACGTGGTAACCCGCTCTTCTGCGCTGCTGATCAGGAGCATCGAATGCTCCTGAAAACGGCGCAGCTCAAGCGCCATCGTCTCCCATAGTTGCCTTGCGAGATCCCTCTCGTGACTGCCGCGAAAAATGACAGCGGTACGCTTCGCCATCAGCAGGTGCGTCTCGCAGATCGCTTCGGCCGAAGAGATGTGGCATTCTTCGGCCTCAAAGCCAAAGATCTCACCGGGCAGATAAAAAGCGCCGATTTGACGACGTCCGTCTTCGGAAACCTTGTAGGTTCGCACAGCACCCGACACTACCTGATAAAGGTATTCGGCTGCTTCGTCCTCGCCGTAGATCTCGCTATTGCGAGTGAACCGCATCGGTGTAGCAATCATACCAAACGGTCCACGAACGTCAGATTGCCCACGCAAGTCGCTGTTCCGATGGGGGCTGTTCTCAGTAAAGCTGGTAGCCGGGGCGTACATGGCGAACTCTATGCGTCGAATGTCGATGAGATAGATTGGTCGCTCCGGACGAATTGCGAAATCCGGATGTTTTACCTAAGTAACAACCACTACGTATTTACACGTAGCTATACGAAGATCGTCTTGAAACGGGCGCCGGCGACCTCCTGATTGCGCGAACAAATCAGATTGGAGAATTTTGGATCGGGAGCTGCTGCTGACTTGCGGTCCGCCCATCGAAAACAATTGAAGACCACACGGCCCCACCGGTGAAGAGTTCCAGCAAAGGCGAGTGCTGCCGTCCACCGCAAGTTTCGGCCCGCAGCCGAAAGTTTCCTTTGTCACGGTGACGCTGACCCAGGACCGGTCGACCGGGGAATCTGACAAGGCGAGGTGATCCAATCGATGTACGCTCGATGGCCCGGACGAGGCGGCCGGTCATCACTTGATATGCGCATGTGGACTGCAATTGGGGGGATCATACAGCTCGACGGCTCAACATCCGGTCTTGCCGCACTTCTGCAATTTTACAGTTGGAGGAGACCGCGATCCAGCCTGAAGTTGAGCTCGGGCGGCTGTCGAATGCCGGTGACGCCGATCGAGACGGCATTCCGCATCCCGGCAACATGCGCCCCTTCGATCCTTTTGCTCTCAATGTGACATCAGGACTGGGATGTTGATCGCACGAAGCATATGCCGCATGGAGGCGCCAAGCAGCCTCTCCTGCAGCCGAGAGCGACCATATCCCCCCATTACCAACAGGTCGAGGCCTTCGTCGGCTGCAAGCGACAGGAGGGCGCGCCGCGCTGCCCGCGTTGTCGGAAGTGACACGACCTTCGCAGGAAGTCCCGATTTTGCAAGGTACTCTCCCAGATGCGCGGTGGAACTCTCTGCCGGGACCTTGTCCGGAGCGGTGGTCGCAATGATGGTGAGGGCATCGGCTTTACACAAAAGTGGCCTCGCGTCGTGCAGCGCACGCGCCGCACGGCGGCTGCCGTCCCAGCAAATCCCTACTCGTCTGATCGAGAAGGCGCCGTGGAAAGTAGGTGGCAGGTACAGAACTGGCCCACCAGCCTGGAAAAGAATCTCGCTAGGTATACAATTGTCGTAACTATCGTAGCCGCTCTGAGGCTGTGTAACGATGGTCATGTCGTGGACTCGCGCGCTTGAGCAGATGATGCGGCGCGCGTCTGCTGGAATCGCGCTCAGCGCACGACTCGTATAGGAAATGCCCGCAGTCCGCGCCTGTATGTCGAAGATATGAAGTGCTGCTTCGGCCCGCTCCAACGCACGCGCCTGCTCGACATCGAAAACAGCAGTAACTGCCGTTACGCCCATTGCAAGAAGCGGAATAATGGTTCTCTCGTAGCCGATGGCTACAACGTCAAGATGCGCGCCGGTGCTCAGCGCGAACGAAATCGATCCGTTGATTGCAGCCCGCACCGGGAGCTCCGTCGGAAGGTGGACCAGTATGTTCCCGAGCATTGTCGTTCTCCGAAGTCAAAGACCCGCGGCCTCGGAGCACAATCCGGGCCCGTAATTGATCCGCTTCATATGCCGCCGCTGAACGTTCTCGAGCACGATCAAGCTGGCAAGAAGCGGGTCTCACGATAGTCCACGGCCAGGAATGGTCCTCGCCTGTGTTGCACAATTTACGCGTACAAAGAAACCGCAGGCGATTGAGGCTCCTCCGCATCAGAAACATGACCTGTTCGGTGCGATCTGCTCACCGGTTGCAGCGCACAACTCGATGCTTGAATAGGACAATCCGTCGCTTGGGATGTTGCTAGAGTCCGGCGGCGATGGCTATTCGCATCAACTCGGACATGCTGCGAACATTGGTCTTTGCCATGATGTTCGCCCGGTAAACCTCGACCGTTCTCGGGCTGATGCCAAGATCATGGGCGATCACCTTGTTGATCTTGCCTGCCAGTAATCCCTGCAGGACATCACGCTCGCGCGATGAGAGGTCCGCCAGACGGGCTTCCGCCTGCAGTTTCGCCGCATCGTCCGCTGGCTTCGTTGGCCTTGCTTCCAAGGCGCTATTGATCGCACGCAATAGCACCTCGTCCTCGAAGGGCTTCTCGATGAAGTCGACCGCACCCGCTTTCATCGCTTCGACTGCCAGCGTTACGTCCCCATGACCAGTTATCAGAATGACGGGACAGTCGACGCGATCGGCCTTCAGTTTGCGGAGCAGTTCCAGGCCGCTCATGCCCGGCATGCGGATGTCAGACACAATGCAGTCAACCGGACCGCTCGCGGCGTCACCGAGAAAGTCGGTCGCCGTCTGATAGGGTGCCACGCAGAAGCCTCTAACATCAAGCAGAAACGCGAGCGAGTCCCGCATCGCGGCGTCATCGTCGATCACAAGAATGCGCCGCATGGTCATGCTTCTTCATTAGCTTCCGCAAACGGCAGGGTAAACTGAAAAACCGTGCCGCCGCGCGGGTTGGCTTCCACAGCGATGTGGCCGCCATGGGACTCGATGATCGTCCGGCAGATTGATAGTCCCACACCCATGCCATGCTCTTTGGTCGTGACGAAGGGCTGGAACAGGCGGTCGGCTATATCGGGGCTGATGCCAGAGCCCGTATCGGCAACGGTAAACCTGGCGAGGCCGTCGACTTTGGCAACGCCGACGGTCAATTCGCGACGCGGGCTGGAGGCCATCGCCTCGATCGCGTTTCGTATCAGGTTCAGCGCGACCTGCTGGATCTGGATCTTGTCCACGATCATCGATGGCAGATCGCGATCGCTGCGGATCGTCACCCGCACGCCTTGCTCCTTGGCGCCGAGCAAGGCCAGAGCGACCGCCTCTTCAAGCAGGGTGAGCGGATTCTCCATTGTGTGCTCCGTCTCGCCTTTGGCGACGAATTCTCGCAGGCGCTTGATGATATCGCCGGCACGCAGAGCTTGCTGGGTGGCATGTTCGATGGCATCACCAATACGGTTGGCGTCCGGCTTGTCTGACGCCAGCAGCATCTTGGCGCCGCGCATGTAGTTTGTGATTGCGGAGAGCGGTTGGTTGATCTCGTGGGCAATAGACGAGGCCATCTCACCCATGGCGGTCAACCGCGAGACGTGCACGAGCTCAGATTGCAGTTCCTGCAATCGGCGTTCCTGCGCTCGCCGTTCGGTGAGGTCTCGGATGAAACCGGTAAAGAATCGTTCGCCGCGCACTTTGGCCTCACCGACGGCAAGCTCCATCGGAAAGGTCGAGCCGTCGCTTCGCTCGCCGACCACGATACGGCCGATGCCGATGATGCGCCGCTCTCCGGTAGCCAGATAGCGTTCAATGTAGCGGTCATGCTCGGCGCGGTAGGGCTGCGGCATCAACCTGGATACATTCGCTCCGACCACTTCGTCCGGAGACCAACCGAATAAACGCACTGCCGCGGCGCTGAACGAGCGAATGAGTCCCTTCTCGTCAATCACGATCATGGCTTCTGGTACGGTGTCCAGGATCGACTGCAGATGGGCTTGCCGGTACCGCGCCTGCTCTGATTCTCGCCGCAGCCGATCGCCCATGAAGCCGAGCACGGGGCCAAGTACCGCGAATCCGGCTACATCGATCATGTTCGCGGGATCGGAGATGAGGTTTTTCCCAAGACATGCCGCGCTGATGATGAGGCAGAGCAGTGTAGCGAAGACGGCCGGTCCGCGGCCACCAGCGAAAGCGGCAAAAATGATGACTGGAAGGTAGATGATCGTGAATGTGCGGTCCTGAAGGTACGGATCCAGCGCCCCGCGAAGCACGAGCGCCAGCGCGGTGGCCGCCGCGGCTGAGCCATAGCGGTACCAGATGTGGTCGGACATGTTTTCTGGCAAACCTCTCATTCGATCGACAGTACATAGTTTGTCTATGTGAGGCGACCGGATGCAGCCGCGTTTCGTTGCGCTACCTATTGTGCAAGGCAGCGGCCGCTATCTCGGCCAGATGCGCCAGTGCGTGGGCTGCACAGCGACGTGCTCTCCGGTCGTGGCCTTGATCCAGCCGCCGAAGATCCGGCGGCAGGGAAAGACCAACCGGTGAATGGTATTACCCTCGATCACCGCGATCTCCAACTCCCGGTCAAAGGGCGCCGTTTCAATGCGCTCCCACGTCAAGTCGCCAATAGATCCTGGACGGTCATCATCGCCGCTGACTGACAAAATCAGGCAACCTTTCGAATACTACGGGCGAGATCGCTCTGCGCCAACAGGCTCAGGCTGATCTCACCCGAGCGGCGCATGGTCTCAATCCCGCCAGTTGCGGTCCAGGTGCTTGGGGGCGTGGCACTGCCGATCGGGTCGTGCTGGGAGGTGATCCGATCGCCTACCGAAATATTAGGGCTGCGAAACAGCCCCGGGATCCGGTCGAGTCGAACCGGGCCAGTTGAAGCCAGCGCCGGTTGGTATTGATTGCTGTTGGAGAGCAGCTGGAGTGGACTGCCGTTCCTGCAAGCGTGCCCGCGGCGGGACATTTGTCGCCGTGCTCTGTCATGTCGGATATCCTTTGTCGGTCGGAAGTTTCCCCGTCCTACGAAGTCAGCGTGGGGCGTGGAGTCTTGATGCCGTCGAGTGCGCTCTTGTGAGTCTGGCGAGTCCATGTGGGAACGGTATGACGGCGGAATTCGCTTGATGGCATTCAGATGGGCCAGCTGTGCTCGGCCCGTGCATCGCGCCGATTCGCGGGTCGATGAAGTGGCCAGCGTCACACGCGGCGCAGGTGACCGGGTGCAACTCGCTCGGGTGCGTCCGCCAGCAGTCCTTGAGCTCACTCGGTGGTATTTGGGTACGAAAAGATGATGGGGCGCCAAGTCTTTCTATCTGCCATGTGTCTGAGCTTGACTGGAAGGTCGTTTCTATCCGCAAGCGGCCACCGCAGTATTGATGCAGGTCAAAAGGAAGCTGATGCGCGTCTAGAACGGGGCGAGGGCGAGAGGCCGCTGCCAGTGCGTTGCCGGTAACACGTGCTAAACCGGGTCATTCGGCAGGGCCGCGCGATCCACACAACACGCCAGCGTGTAGCGGGTTTGATGGAAATCAAAATGTAGGACGCGCAATGTGCAAATGTTGAGGCTGCGCAGCGCACGGGCATTGCACCATGACAACGCGTGTCTTTGAGCTGCGAGAATCGCGATGGAGATGGTAAGTTGATTGCTCGCCTCACATTATCGTTGGTCTTGCCCACGCTGATCGCAGCCATCGGCTATGGCGCACAAGTCTCTAACCCTGGGCTTATCGAAACCCTGGCTGGGGCCATCCTGACCATCGGCTTTGCCGTTGCGGCGGCAGGGTGGACCATCAGGAGCGAGATGAGGCCGGTTCGCCTCATTTGCTTACGTGGGGCCAGTTCTCGCCGCCGGTAGCCTCGGTCGCCGGCGCTGGTCAGAAATGCCTTTGCCCGCTGCCTCGCAATCAGCCAGAGCTGTCGGGAATGCCTTGTGAGCCACCTAGCACCATGCAACGTTCGCGGCTTCACAAGCTTCCACATTGCCGGCGATTGAAGTTGGAATTGATCGATAATCGCCATCGCAGGCGTAGCGGTCCATTCTGCCCCCAACCGTCTCTTGAGAATGTTCTGGATCAGCGCCTCCAACTCTGCCGCCCCAAGGCATGAGAAGACGAGAAGCTGCTGTTCCTGAGCCACCTCAACCAGATGTGATCCGGCAAGCCTGGGCGCTTGGTGATTTGCAGCTTCTCCGGGACGAAGAAGCGCTCGCATCTCGATGGAGCGACAATCTTTTTTTGGGTGCCACTTGAGACAAATCAAACACTCGCCTGGCACGGATGGCAGAATGCAAGATAAGCAAACGACAGGAAGAGAGTATCATGCCTTCATTTAACGTTCGGTTCATCAAGACCGTTTGCGACGATACCGGCCACGAGCATCGTGCCTGTCAGGCTGCGTTCCGGGTGCATGCAGCCTCGCTGAGTGCTGCTGCACAGCAGGCCGAAACCGATTTCTGCAAGCAAAAAGGAGTACGTGATTGGACCATCTTCGCTGATGCGATGGAGCTTCGAACCCCGCCTGCATTGCCCCCGGCGTGGGGTGGTTAGCCTGAGCTCGGCCTGGGAAGTCCGCGAATTTTGATCGTAGAGACAATCCGCCAATCCAGGCACGATTCTCACAAGCGTCTTCGAGCGTCGATCGAGAAAAATAGCTCGCGATGTTGTCGCCAATTGAGCAGGCGGCCCTCTTGTCCGCGACACCCTTGTAGACTTCCCCGACATTTGCCGGCCTGCGGCTCTGCGGGCTCGTTGCAGCGCATCGTCGTCCGGCAGGGGCGATCTGGATCGACGATTTTCTCCCACGGACGGGTCCTATTTGATGCATGTCAAAAACAAGTCTGCCGCCGGCAGCTATGGCTGCTTTGAGGGGTATGACACATGGTTAGCCAATCTGGATTTGTCGGTCGCCCTTGGGGGTTCAAGAATTTGCTCACCCGGTTGCGGGCGAACCTGTCCCGGACAGCAGAATTAGCCTATTTGGGTGCGCACGACATCGACGCGATCGCGCGTGAACTTAATCTATCCACGTCCGACTTTCGAAAGATGGCGCAAAGTCCGGGCTCTCCTGAACTCTTAAACAAGCGCCTCGCACTTGCCGGCTTTTCCGAGAGTGCGCTGGCCGCCTGCCATGGAGACGTGTTGCGCGATTTGCAGCGTGTATGTGGCCTGTGTCAGACCAAGATCCGCTGCGCGGCCGACCTCGAGCGGCATAAGTCTGTAAATCCCCTCAAAGGCTGTCCTAACGAACATACTCTGCGCGCGCTCGCGCGTGAGATCGGCAGCGTTCCGCAGCGTTTGGGCAACTGATCGCGCTCGATCGCCCCGTCCCCGGAAAATGTGATCTCCTGGCAAGCGCCGCTTTCAAAAAAGGCCAAGACATGACAAGCCCATCCCTCGCCTCGAAATCCATGACCATGGGTGAAGCAGGCCTAATGTCGGTATTCGCTGTTTCTGCCTATGTTTGCTATTTCGCGGGGGCGATGGGGCACGATTCTGCATTTAGCTTCCACGCATTGCTCGCTTCCGCCGCCAGTCTGGCCGCCGCAAGCGTTATCCTCAATCGCTACTATGAACGCCCGGCGCTATTGCCGCCGGCGCAGATCAACGGGAGGCCGAATTACAATCTCGCTCCGATCAAATTCGCCTCAGTGATGGCGATGTTCTGGGGCATCGCAGGCTTTTCGGTCGGCGTTTTTATCGCCTCGCAACTTGCATGGCCCGCACTGAATTTTGATCTGCCTTGGACGAGCTTCGGCCGACTCCGCCCGCTGCATACATCGGCCGTGATCTTTGCGTTCGGCGGGAACGTGCTTATCGCGACCTCCTTCTACGTCGTGCAGAAGACCTGTCGCACGCGCCTCGCCGGCGATCTTGCGCCGTGGTTCGTGGTAGTTGGCTATAATTTTTTCATCTTGATCGCGGGCACCGGCTATTTGCTCGGCGCTACCCAGTCGAAGGAATACGCCGAGCCCGAATGGTACGCCGATCTCTGGCTCACCATCGTCTGGGTCACTTATCTCATTGTGTTCCTGGCGACATTGGTGAAAAGGAAAGAGCCGCACATTTTCGTCGCCAACTGGTTCTATCTCGCTTTCATCCTCACCATTGCGGTGCTCCACCTGGGCAACAATCCCGCATTACCGGTCTCCGTGTTCGGTTCGAAATCCTACGTCGCCTGGGGCGGTGTGCAGGACGCCATGTTTCAGTGGTGGTACGGCCACAACGCGGTCGGTTTCTTCCTGACCGCCGGCTTTCTGGCGATCATGTACTACTTCATTCCGAAGAGAGCCGAACGCCCAGTCTATTCCTACCGCCTCTCGATCATCCACTTCTGGGCGCTAATCTTCCTCTACATCTGGGCCGGCCCTCACCATCTACATTACACCGCGCTGCCGGATTGGACGCAGACCTTGGGCATGACGTTCTCGATCATGCTGTGGATGCCCTCATGGGGCGGCATGATCAACGGCCTGATGACGCTCTCGGGGGCGTGGGACAAGCTGCGCACAGACCCGGTGCTCCGCATGCTCGTGGTCTCGGTGGCCTTTTATGGCATGTCGACGTTTGAGGGCCCGACCATGGCAATCAAGGTCGTCAATTCGCTCAGCCATTACACCGACTGGACGGTCGGCCACGTGCATTCCGGCGCGCTGGGCTGGGTCGGATTTGTATCGTTCGGTGCGCTCTATTGCCTGATTCCCTGGCTTTGGAAGCGCGAGCTGTACAGCCTCAAGCTCGTCAACTGGCACTTCTGGATCGCCTCGATCGGGATCGTTCTCTACATCTCGGCGATGTGGGTGTCTGGTGTCCTGCAAGGCCTGATGTGGCGCGCCTATTCCTCGCTAGGTTTCCTCGAATACTCGTTCATCGAGTCGGTCGAGGCTATGCATCCCTTCTACGTCATCCGCGCCGCGGGGGGCGCAATGTTCCTGATTGGTGCGCTGATCATGGCCGCCAATCTCTGGATGACCGTGAATGCAAAGCAAACCGATCAAATCCAGGACACTGGAGCGCTCCAAGTCGCGGAATAGGTCATCGCATGTCTCTTTGGAACCGACACAAGATCTTTGAGAAGAACTCGATCATCCTGATCGCAGGCATTCTTGTCGTGATCGCGATTGGGGGGCTGGTCGAGATCACGCCGCTCTTCTACCTCAAAAGTACGATCGAGGCCGTGGACGGCGTACGACCATATACCCCGCTTGAGCTTGCAGGCCGCAACATCTACGTACGCGAAGGCTGCTATCTGTGTCACTCGCAGATGATCCGGCCATTGCGTGACGAGGTCGAGCGCTACGGACATTACTCGCTGGCCGCCGAGAGCATGTATGATCACCCGTTTCAATGGGGCTCGAAGCGTACCGGCCCGGACCTCGCACGCGTCGGCGCGAAATATTCCGATGAATGGCACGTCACGCATCTGACCAATCCGCGGGCCATCGTGCCGCGGTCGGTCATGCCTGGATACCCGACGCTGGCGCACACCGAGCTCGACCTGACCGACATGGCCGCACATCTGCGCACCAACCGGGCGGTCGGTGTCCCCTATACCGAAGATCAGATCAAGAACGCGGTCGCTGACCTGAAGACCCAGCTCGATCCTGACAGCGCGGACCTCGCCTCGTTCCAGAAACGCTATCCGAAGGCAGCTGTGCGCAATTTCGACGGAAGCGTTGGCAATCCGACCGAACTCGATGCGCTCATCGCCTATTTGCAGATGCTCGGTACGCTGATCGATTTCAAGCTCTACGACGAAAAAGCCAATTTGCGCTGAAGGATCCGGTGATGAAAGCAGTTATTTCCATCGAGAGCCTGGCGTCAAGCTTCGTCGTGACCCTCTGGACGCCGTTGTTCGTCGGCATCTTCATGGCCGTCGTTGTTTATGCGCTGTGGCCCGGCAACCAGCGGCGTTTTGACTCTGCGGCGCGCATGCCGCTGTTCCGGGATTGACAGACCATGACTGACCGCGACTTCGATCGGATCTCCGGCCGCTCCACGACGGGGCACGAATGGGATGGCATAAAAGAGCTCAACACGCCGCTGCCGCGCTGGTGGATCTCGACCTTCTACGCCACCATTCTTTGGGCGATCGCCTATTGGGTCGTCTATCCGGCCTGGCCGCTCCTCTCCAGCTACACGACCGGCGTATTTCATTATTCGGCCCGCGCGAGCGTCGCCAGCGATCTTGCCGGGCTCGAGAAGCTGCGGGGCGAGAAGATGGCGGTTCTCGGCAAAGTGTCTCTGACAGAGATCGAGACGGACCCGGCCCTGCTGGCACTGGCCCGTGCCCGGGGCAAGACGGTGTTCGCAGACAACTGTGCGCCATGCCATGGCAGCGGCGGCGCAGGTGCCAAGGGTTATCCCAATCTCAACGACGATGACTGGTTGTGGGGCGGATCGCTCGATCAGATCCAGCAGACCATCCAGTTCGGCGCACGGTCCGGCCATGGCCAGGCCCATGAGGGGCAAATGCTGGCCTTCGGCCGCGACGGCATCCTCAGGAAAGATGAAATCGCCACGGTAGCGAATTACGTGCGATCGCTGTCTGGCCTGTCAACAGTCGCCAATTTCGATGCCGCGGCCGGCGCAAGGATCTTTGCCGACAATTGTGCGGCCTGCCATGGCGAGAACGCCAAAGGCAACCAGGAGCTCGGCGCGCCGAATCTGACGGACCACATTTGGTTGTACGGCTCGGACGAGGAGACGCTGATCGAGACGATCAGTTATGGCCGCGCGGGCATCATGCCGGCCTGGAGCGGGCGGTTCGATCCCATCACGATCAGGGCGCTTGCGGTCTATGTGCACTCGCTCGGTGGTGGACAATAGATGAGATGAGCCGAGAAGCCACCGACCCATCGACGAGGCTAAGTCAGTCACCCGTGCCAGATGTAAGGTCGGCCATGAAGCTAGCCCTGAACAAGACTGGTCCGCGCGATGACCCGCCGATCGGCGAAGATGGGCCTCTCTATACAGCTCATAAGAAGGTCCATCCGCAGAGCGTCTGCGGCACTTTCCGCACCATCAAATGGCGGCTGATGGTGGTCTGTCTCGGCATCTACTATTTGCTGCCGTTCGTGCGTTGGCGTCGTGGCTTAGGCGCCCCCGACCAGGCGGTGTTGCTCGATTTTCCGAACCGGCGGTTCTACTTTTTCTTCATCGAGCTGTGGCCGCAGGAGCTTTATTACTTCACCGGGCTGCTCGTGCTTGCCGCGCTGGCACTATTCTTGATGAACGCTCTGGGCGGACGTATTTGGTGCGGCTATCTCTGTCCGCAAACGGCATGGACCGATCTGTTCTATGCGGTAGAGCGTTGGGTCGAGGGCGACCGTCGCGACCGGCTGAGGGCCGCTGCACGCCCGATGACAGTGGAGCGGGCGGCAAAGCGCGTGCTAAAGCACGTGGTCTGGTTGATGATCGCTTGGTGGACCGGTGGTGCCTGGGTGCTCTACTTTGTCGACGCGCATACATTGGTGCGCGATCTGGCGACATTCCAGGCGCCCGCGATCGCCTATATCTGGATCGGGATCCTGACCGTTACGACATACTTGTTGGCCGGCTACATGCGCGAACAGGTTTGCGTGTATATGTGCCCTTGGCCGCGCATCCAGGCCGCGCTCACCGACGAGTGGGCACTCAATGTCACCTACAAATACGATCGCGGCGAACAGCGCTGCTCATTAAAGAAGTCATTCGATCTGCGCGCGCGGGGCGAAAAGATCGGAGACTGCATCGATTGCAATCAATGCGCGGCGGTCTGTCCGACCGGCGTCGATATTCGCAACGGCGCCCAGCTCGCCTGCATCCAGTGCGGGCTATGCATCGACGCCTGCGATTCCGTCATGAAGAAGATCGGGCGCGCAGGTCGCCTGATCGGTTACGACAACGACATCAATATCAGGCGCCGCATGGAAGGCAAGTCGGAGCTCTTCAAGCCGGTACGCCCGCGGACGATCGTATATGCGTCTTTGATCTCGGTCGTCTGTGCGATGATGCTTTATGGGTTGTTGTCCAGAACACTGCTCGACGTCAACGTGCTGCACGATCGTAATCCGATGGCGGTCAAGCTGAGCGATGGTTCGATTCGCAACGGCTACACGGTACGCGTGCTTAACAAGCTCGCCTTCGACCGCGTCATTGCAATCGACATCGATGGGCCACCTCAAACGTCCGTGCACGTCGTCGGCGTAGATTCTGTGACCGTGGAACGACCGACGATTGTCTTGGCTCGCGATACTACGACAGAACTGCGGCTATTGGTGACCGCGCCGGCCGACGACACGTCGGAACGGTCGGTGCCGGTGAGATTTCGGGTCACCGACATTGGCCTCGGTGAGGTCGCCTCCGCAACGGACCACTTCGTGTTCCCCTAAGAATTACTGACGGGATCTTGCCAATGACCGCATCAATTCCAGTCGCGCGGCCCATCACCGGACGCTTTGTCCTGATCGCCATGCTCGCTTTCTTTTCGGTCGTGATTGGCGCCAATTTGATCATGATGCGTTTTGCCATCACGACGCTGCCGGGAACGGAGGTTGACAGCGCCTACAGCGCGAGCCTCGCCTATCAGCGTGAAATCCTGGCGGCGCGGGAGCAGAACGAGCGAAGCTGGCAGGTGCAGGTACATGTCCAACGGCAGTCCGATGGCCGGGCGGTGCTTGCGATCGAGGCACGCGATCGCGCAGGCGCGCCTCTCGTAGGAATGAATTTCGTGGCCCGGCTCGAGCGACCGGTGGACCGCCGGGCCGATCGCGCGATCAATGTGGCGGAGGGCAGTGCTGGAACCTACCGCGGGGACGTCGAGGGGGTCGCTATCGGGCAGTGGGATCTCGTGATCGAAGGCGGCACTGACGGCCGCCGCATGTTTTTGTCGAAAAATCGCATCGTCTTGGACTGAGGGCATATGAGCATGCAGGATGACGTCGACTTTTCGCACTATTTGAAGAGGACAGGAACGGGCTTCATCCAACTCGACCTCGCGGTAGAAGGGATCAATTGCGCGGGCTGCATGGGCAAGATCGAGCGCAATCTATCGAGCATTCCGGACGTGATCTCGGCGCGCGTGAATCTCACCGACAACCGACTGGCGCTGGAATGGAAAGCAGGCGCGCTCGATCCAGCGCTGTTCATCAAGCGGCTCGCTGAACTGGGCTATCGGGCATATCCCTTTCAGCGGGACGACGCGGAGACACTGGAATCGGAGCGGGCGCGGGACTTGCTGCGGCGGCTGGGCGTGGCTGCTTTTGCCGCGATGAACGTGATGATGCTCTCGATCCCGGTATGGTCCGGCAATGTCTCGGACATGCTGCCCGAGCAGCGCGACTTCTTTCACTGGCTCTCCGCGCTGATCGTGCTGCCGGCCGCGGCTTATTCGGCGCAGCCGTTCCTCTCCTCAGCCTTTACCGCGCTACGGGCTCGCCGGGCCAATATGGACGTGCCGATCAGCATCGGCATCTTGCTCGCGTTGGCGACTTCGCTGATCGAGACTGTCGCTCATGCCGAGCATGCATATTTTGACGCGGCGATCATGTTGATCGCCTTCCTGCTCGCAGGCCGCTATCTCGACCAGAACATGAGACGGCGCACCCGCGCCTTCGCCGGCAATCTTGCCGCGCTCAAGGCGGAGACCGCCGCGAAGTTCATAGGCCCGACGGAGATCAGAACAGTTCCGGCATCAACGATCAAACCGGGGGACGTCGTGCTGGTGCGACCCGGCGAATGCTGTACCGTCGATGGCGACGTGATCGAGGGCCGCTCTGAGGTCGATCAAAGCCTCATTACGGGTGAGACCTCGCCCGCGCTCGTGGCGCCCGGCAGCGCAGTGTTCGCCGGTACATTGGTGCGATCGGGCACCTTGCGCGTCCGCGCGGTGGCTACCTCGGAGGACACGCTGCTCGCCGAGATTTCTCGGCTACTTGATCATGCCCTGCAGGCGCGCTCGCGCTACCTGCGCCTGGCCGAGCGCGCCTCGCGGCTCTATGCACCGATCGTCCATGCAACTGCCTTCCTGACGTTGCTCGGTTGGCTTGCCTCTGGCGCAACCTTCCATGATGCGATCGTCACGGCGGTCGCCGTCTTGATTATCACCTGCCCTTGCGCGCTGGGTTTGGCTATACCCGCGGTACAGACGGTAGCCTCCGGCGCGCTGTTCCGGTCCGGGGTGCTGCTCAACGCCGGGGATGCGATTGAGCGTATAGCAGAAGTGGACCGGGTGGTCTTCGACAAGACCGGAACGCTGACATTGCCGGAGCTCGATGTCGCCAATTTCGCCAGCATTCCCGACGATGTCGTCCAATTGGCGGGCCGGCTTGCATTATCGAGCCGCCATCCGGTCGCCGCTGCCGTGGCGCGAGCTGCCGGCGCAAGTGAGCCGCTGGCCGATATCGAAGAGGAGCCGGGGCAGGGTGTTAGGGGGTACTATCAAGGATCGGAGATCCGGCTCGGCCGCCCGTCCTTCTGTTTCGCTGACATCCTCGTTGAGGAGACTCTTTGCCGTGATCCAGAGGCTTCTATCGTCGCCTTTAGCCACGGCGACAGCAAGCATGTCTTCGCCGTCCGCCAACGCATGCGGCCAGACGCGCCCGAGGTCGTCGCAGCCCTCGCGAGCCTTGGGATAGAAGTAGAGATCGTGTCGGGAGATCGCGAGGCAGCAGTTCGGCGCACGGCCGCGACGCTCGGCATTCAAAATTGGCGCGCCGGCGTCTCACCGACGGATAAGGTCGCCCGGGTCGAAAGCCTGACAGGTGAGGGATACAAGGTACTGATGGTCGGCGATGGCTTGAACGATGCACCCGCGCTTGCAACGGCTCATGCCTCGATGTCGCCTGTTACGGCCACTCATATGAGCCAGGCGGTCGCTGATGCGGTCTTTCTCGGTGAGCGTCTTCGGCCCGTGATGACGGCAGTTATGACCTCGCGCGAGGCGCTGCGGCTGATGCGGCAGAACCTTTGGCTCGCTGTCGTCTACAATGTCCTGGCGGTGCCGGTTGCGATCGCCGGTCTGGTGACGCCGCTGATTGCCGCCGCGGCGATGTCAGGTTCGTCGGTGCTGGTCATGCTCAATGCGCTACGGGCGCGAAGGAGCGAGGCAACCTGATGGAGGTCCTACTCTATCTGGTTCCACTCGCTCTTGCACTGGGCTTCGTTGGCCTGCTCGGCTTTCTGTGGTCGCTGAACAGTGGTCAGTATGACGATCTCGATGGCGCGGCCTGGCGCGCCCTCGCCGATGACGAGCCCGACGAGGCGCCGGTCCAAATAGTGCAGATGGGCCAGCGTGATTGCGACGGTCTCCGCTCTGAGGAGAGTGCTATCTTGGCCGTTCCGGTGGTCCGCGGCGCAGCTGAGAGACGCACGGTTGCAAAGATATGCATCGACAACTTGTTGATCAGGGCAATTCGTGCAGACGCGATGCGGGAAGATTGGCGATATGGGCGAGGACGTGGTCGAACCAAGCCTTGGGGGTGACCTCTTGAGGCGACAGGTCGTGATCGCCGTCAACATGATGGCGGCCCGGTTGGCGCAGCGCTGGCTGCCGGCGAAGGTCCAGTTCCACCTTCCCAAAACGATGCCTCTCAATGCACGCTCTGCACAATTGTTGGTCAAGCAGATCCTGCCTCCGTCGAGGACGCGGGCGAAATCGTGCCAGCGCCTGAGCATGTAATTCAGAGGTGTCACGACCTCGAAGGGCAGTGCGCTCTCCAACAATCGCTCAGCCGCATGCCAGTCTTCTTTCGCTTTCTTGTCCTCGCTCAGTCTCTGCAGTTCCGTTATCTCACCCCGATCAATGCGCTGCCAAATTGTTATCCGCTTACCGATGAACCTCTTAGCCAAACCCATGCGACGATAACCGGCGTCGAGATACGGCACGACAGGGAAGTCGTCCGGTAACACTTTTAGTGAGGCAATGCGCTCCTCGATGTCACGAGGAATACCCTCACTTTGGATAGCTGATGAGAGAGCGAATGAAGGAGGAAGGAATCGCGGAAAGGCTCCTGTGGCGCTGCCGTATGCCGCTTTTGCAACGAGAGCAATGACGAGTCCTCGGCTCCCATGCCCCGGAAGCTTCATTGGCCGCGAGAAAGGTAGGTCCTGAAACCCATGAAGCTTGCGACGATTGAGAGCCGCGGGGGGATTTTCACTCTGCGGGTGTGGCGATGCATTGTTCCACAAGCGACGGCCTCGTCAGCTTCTGGAAAGCCTATCCAGATAAGATCAGCTCAATTGATTTCTTGGACGTGAGGCTGGCGTGGACCCGTATAATTCCGATCCATCCAATGTAACAGCTTGGTCCCAGGTGCAGCACGCCGTTTTGGAAGAGCACCAGGGCGGCCATGCCGGGCAAGCGGGCTTTGAGCAGCGCTTGGCCGAGGCGCGCCCACCCGATCCGTGTCCTGTCTCTGGTGGCGGCCGCAACTACCATCCCCATCTCTCTGCAGAACATCGGGACATCATCGATAAAGCGATTGCCCAATATGCGGATCAGAAAAAGCCAAACCCGAAGACGGTTAAGCGCTATACTCAGGCGCTTCGCCGACTTGGAAATCATCTTGGCGCTCATCGCCTAACGATTGTTCTGGGGGACCACGAGTCCTTGGTCCGTCACGTCAAGACTTACTTCCCAAAGGACGAAGACATGAAGAAGGGGTTGAATATCCTTCGTTCGTATCATGATCCGAGCTATGTAGCTTCTGGCGGGCGGCCGCGAACGATCCCCTCAGCGGAAGACGCGCCCCTCTCAGAGCGGCTTAATGCCAGCGGCATGACGTCGGGCAGCGCTGCTCGCCATGATCGTAGTCTTCGCAGATTTTCTAACGCCCTTAAACCTGCGGGCTACTCGATATCCGGGTTGGACCACGCTGCGCGCATTGAATTTGCTCAGAAGTTGTTCCCGAAGGACGAGCATCTATTGTTCGCGTTAGGCAAAGTCGGCGATGCCGAGCACGTTTCCGGAGCGGGGGCGTCTCGGAAACCCCGCGGTCATGCTGTCCCGTCCCCCACATTGCATCTTTATCCCGATGACGCCCACATCATTGATAGCCTGGAAAAGACAGAGCTGAACCTGCTCAAACCCGAGGATACGAGCCGGAGAAAAGTTGTTCAAGATCTGGCCGGCAACCAACGAAGATTCGGTGCTTGGCTCCAGAGGAACGGGCGAGGGAGCATAGTGAGCCGGCTCACCGGCACCAGTGAGCAGCAAAAGTCGTTGAACGACGATCACACGGACTTTAAAAAGGCCAGTCGAAACGCTGACATGGGCTTCGATCGTCTTCGGAGCTACCTACGGCTCGTCGAGGCGAACGCAGCGCTGGGCGTCTCCCCTGAGCAGGCGGGTGGGGAGCCGCGGCGTGAGGAGTCGAGCTCAACGTGGTCGCCGCGCCTGCCGCACGATTTTGAGTGGCCGACGCCGGAAGCGGTACCAGAGGGGTCGTCGAAGATCTACCGAGGCCTCGACTCTTTCGTTGACCTGCCGTACACGTCGCCGGAAGTGAGAGACGATGCTCAGTCAGCGCCGGTGGGTGGGGCTGCCGCCAGACCGCCGCTCTTCACCGGACCATCGGACGCGCCGGCTCGGTCGGCAGACACCTTCCGCGGTCTTCAGTCTTTCGTTGATCTGCCGTACACGCCGCAGCAGATGCTTGACGATGCTCAGTCAGCGCCGGCGGGCGTGGCTGCCGCCAAACCGCCGCTCTTCACCGGACCATCGGGCGCGCCAGCTCGGTCGGCGGACACCTTCCGCGGTCTTCAGTCTTTCGTTGATCTGCCGTACACGCCGCAGCAGATGCTTGACGATGCTCAGTCAGCGCCGGCGGGCGGGGCTGCCGCCAAACCGCCGCTCTTCACCGGACCATCGGGCGCGCCAGCTCGGTCGGGAGATACCTTCCGCGGTCTTCAGTCTTTCGTTGATCTGCCGTACACGCCGCAGCAGATGCTTGACGATGCTCAGTCAGCGCCGGCGGGCGGGGCTGCCGCCAAACCGCCGCTCTTCACCGGACCATCGGGCGCGCCAGCTCAGCCGGCAGATACCTTCCGCGGTCTTCAGTCTTTCGTTGATCTGCCGTACACGCCGCAGCAGATGCTTGACGATGCTCAGTCAGCGCCGGTGGGTGGGATCGCCGCCGAGCCGCCGCTCTTCACCGCACCATCGGACGCGCCAGCTCAATCGGGAGATACCTTCCGCGGTCTTCAGTCTTTCGTTGACCTGCCCTACACGCCGCAGCAGATGCGCGACGATGCTCAGTCAGCGCCGGTGCTCAGCCCTGCCGATAAACCCGCGTTCTTCGTCGGGCGGCCGGGCGTACGTCGGGCGCTTGAGGACATCGGACACCGAGTCGACGCGGATTGGCAGGATTGGCGTCAGCCGGTGCCGGATTTCTTACGCAATGTCCGGGATAACATCGGGGTCCCGCCGCCCCAGTCCAGCGGCCCAACCCAGGTCTCCGTCAATGGTGAGACCCGCTCGATCCCATTGGGGCCGCTAGGACGCCGCGGTGCGCAGGTCATCCATCATCCTCGCCCGTCTCCCGTCCCGGGTGCTCAGATCGGCCCCTCGGCTACCGTTGCCTCTTCCGGCCAGCGTAGCGAAGCCGTGCTGGGTCCCACGCAGTGGCTGGGTGACGAGCATATCCACCGGGACTATGAGCTCCTGGCGCAGGAGTTGCTGCAGAACAATCCGGATCTCGCCGCCCGGACTCGGTTCGTGGATCCCCTGATAGCCCAAATGTTGCGATCCCCCTCCAAGGAGGTAGCCGAACGAGCATTAGGGTGGGTTCGTCATGATACTGCCGACTTCCTGTTTCTGCCGGTAAGCGATGCCAGCAATACGGATAGACATAAGCGCGGCAGTCACTGGTCGCTGCTGTTGGTTGATCGCCGCAATTGGGGCGGACCGGCCGCCTATCACTATGACTCCACCCAGGGATACAATGACAGGCCGGCAGCGGAACTCGCAGGACGGCTCGACGCTAACCTGCAACAGGCCCCGATAAGACAGCAGCAGAACGGTTATGACTGCGGCGTCTTTGTCGTGGACGGCACCCGTGAACTTGTAAGACGATTGGCAGCAAGACGGCCGGACCTGGACCTCACCGATCTTGTCATCAGTCGACCGGCACTGCGGGACAGACTAGGCGCTGGTGTCGGCTTCAGCTGAACAGGGCGCGCGCCTGTAAATGCGCTTCGCGCCGATCGAAAATCCGCAATCGGTGTGTTCGCAAAGCATCATAGTGTCTCACTTGAAGACTGAGTACGCAGACGACGAGACCACCTGATCGACGCATGAACGCGGGCACGGCGAGCTCCATGGATGGTATTGCGCGAAGGTCAGGCGACCTGCTGATCGGCGGGCCTGTCGGCTCGGCGCAGGTGAAATGGACCCGCGGAGCGGGACCGCTTGAACCGGTTTGTTAGTTGGAAACTCACCGCTCCTGATCCCTTTCTATCACGCTGCCAGAGACTCTGTCTGCTGCAGCTGCTGTGATGGGGTGGACGCCCCCTCGACGGCATCGATGTGCCAAAGTGAAGGGTGTTAAACAGCCATCACGAGAGAGGAAGCGTCCGTGAACGAAGTTAGCACGATTGGACTAGATTTAGCGAAGTATGTCTTTCAGGCCCATGGAGCCGATGCCACCGGAAAGGTCGTTTTTCGCAAACAGCTGCGCCGGAATAAGCTGCTGGCATTCTTTGCCGAGCAGCCGGCTTGCCTCGTGGCGATGGAAGCCTGCTCGGGCGCGCATTACTGGGCTCGTGAGATTGGCAAGCTCGGCCATGAAGTGCGGCTGATCCCACCGGCTTACGTGAAGCCCTTCGTCAAGCGGCAGAAGAACGACATGGCCGATGCAGAGGCGATCTGTGAAGCAGCGCAGAGGCCGACCATGCGTTTCGTTCCCGTCAAGAGTGAAGAGCAGCAAGCGAGCGCGGTGGTGTTTCGGACCCGCGACCTGCTGATCCGGCAGCGGACCCAGGCGATCAATGCTTTGCGTGGTCATCTCGCCGAATACGGGGTGATCATGGCAAAGGGCACGGCCCATATCGGAGAGCTTGTCGAGCGCGCAATGGATCCAAAAACAAATGTGCCCGAAGCGGCACGGTTCGTACTCGACATATTGATCAAGACGATGGTGACGCTGGAAATGCAGATCAAGAAACTCGACAGCGAGATCACCCGTCGCGCCCGAAAAGAAAAAGATGCCCGCCGTTTGATGACAATCCCAGGCGTGGGACCAATGACGGCGACGGCGTTGCTTGCCCTTGCGCCTGCCGCCGGAAGCTTCCGGTGCGGACGCGACTTCGCCGCATGGCTGGGGTTGACCCCGTTGCAGCGCTCCACGGGCGGCAAACAGAAGCTGGGTGCGACGTCGAAAATGGGGGAGCGAACGTTGCGACGGTTACTTATCATCGGCGCAACTGCGGTCGTGCAGCAGGCACGGCGGCGAGGCACTTCACCGTCATCGTGGCTCGGGCGCATGATTGCCCGCAAGCCACCTATGCTGGTAGCGACCGCTCTTGCCAACAAGATGGCCCGCGTCGTCTGGGCTCTGATGGCCAACGGTGGGGTCTATAAAGCTCCGGCTGTGGCGGCATAGCCGTCCGGTCAGAGGCCGTCGAGATGTAGGAAGGTCAAACGGAAGGTATGGCGCAAAAGTCGAGAGACGGGGTTGGGAAAACCAGTACATGCCCAAGTGCTATCCAAGCACGCCGCTGTGATTTGGACCTGATCCGCGAACTCCCATACGGGCCCGCGACAAATGACGGTCGCATTAAAGGCCGGACAGATGTCAGCACCCGACTACAGCGCAGCGCTTGACGAAAGATTCTTCTTGCATCCCCGGGGGCGTCCACAGAGGGCATGTGGTCAACGCGTCGGCGTTGTCCACCATGTCCACAGCCTTCGCGGCCCGCATCCGTTCGCGCCAGACCGCCATCGGCGTGCGATAGCCGAGGGACTGATGAAGGCGACGGTCGTTGTAGAAGGTGATCCAGCTCGCGATCCCTGCCTTGGCCTCGCGGCCGTCGGCATAGCCCTTGAGATAGATGTCCTCATGCTTGAGAGACCGCCACAGCCGCTCGATGAAGACGTTGTCCATCCAACGACCGCGGCCATCCATGGAGATCTTGATCTTTGCGGCCGCCAGCGCGCCGGTGAAGGCCATGCTGGTGAACTGGCTGCCCTGGTCGGTGTTGAAAATCTCCGGCGTGCCGTACTTCGCCAGCGCCTCTTCCAGAGCCGCTACGCAGAACGAGACGTCCATCGTATTCGACAACCGCCACGCCAGAACCGCACGGCTCGCCCAGTCGATGATGGCGACGAGATAAAGAAAGCCGCGGCCGATGGGCAGATACGTGATGTCGGCCGCCCACACTCGGTTCGGCCGGTCGATCGTCATGTTGCGCAGCAGATAGGGATAGATCTTGTGGCTCGGCGCCGGCTTTGTCGTGTTCGGCTTCGGTCCCAGCGCCGCGATGCCCATCTTGCGCATCAACCGCTGCACGCGCTTGCGATTGACCTGAAGCCCCTCAGCCTTCAGCATCGCGGTCATTCGCCGCGAGCCCAGGAATGGCCAGGCGGTGAACAGCTCGTCGATCCGCTGCATCAGGGCAAGGTCGTTGTCGTTGGCCGGCCGTGGCGGCCGGTAGACCCCAGAACGGGCGATGCCAAGCAACATGCATTGCCGGCGGATCGACAGCGCCTGGTCGGCGCGATCGAGCATTTCTCGACGGTCCGGCGTGCTCATCTTCCGGACCTCCGCGCTAAAAATCGCGCTCGACTGTCAGTTGTCCGATCTTGGCGTGCAGCTTCTCGATCTCGCGTTCGCGCGCTTCCTCGCTCTCGCGCTCGACACCCCCGTCAAAAGCCCGGGCCGCTTGGTCCAGCAGCTGATTCTTCCAGGCATAGATCTGGTTCGGGTGAACCTCATAGCGCAGGGCCAGATCGGCCGCCGTCGCCTGCTCCCGCACCGCTTCCAACGCAATCTTCGCATTCAACGCCGCGTCGATCTTCCGTCGTGTCTTCTTTGTCATCATGCCCTCCGTCTATCAAACGGAGCGGCCCTTTTCCAACTTAGCCTCTGGTCCCAAAACCGGGGTCCATTTCAGCTCTGACAGTCTAGACAGCGCAGCGCGCCAAGCCTAGTAGGCCGACCGTGGTAGAGATTGCTACGATGTTTCACGGTCCTCGCGCGTCGAGCCTGCACGCTCAATACAAATCACGAAATGCCTGATTCGGAGTTTGTTCAAGCTTACCGTGCCTGCTTGCTCACGTCCTTCCAGCAACATGTTGGTCTGCGGGCATAGCTTCGAATAACCAAGCGAAGCCTCTCAGGACGGCATCTGTTACTAAGTTTACAATAGTTGAGGTGCTTTGTCTTCTGAACACATATGATGGCGCGAGTTCCTATGATTGCCTCTTTTTTACAATCGTCGCTCCGAAAAAACTATGCTACAAGCCGCTCCTCTCAAAAGGAGCATTCACTGTGAAAAAAGCAACCAAGAAACGCGTTAAGCGGCGCGAGTGGACCAAGGCAGATATCAAGGAGCTCAAGGTCCATTCGAAGGCTCGGACCCCCGTCATAAAAATCGCAAAAATGACCAAACGCAGCGTCGGTGCGTTGCGCCAGAAGGCGCTAAATCTCGGAATAGGGCTCGGACATCAGCGATAGCCTACTTAGCAGGCTGGTAGCCGGCACAGTAGGGCGGCTCGCAGGCCGCCCTTTACGGCCGTTGAAATTGTTTTGCAGGGCCTGCCAATTGCTGTGGATAGAGCTTTTCACGCGCTTGCTTTGTCACTCCAGTGCTTCGTCCTCTTCGAGGTTAAAGGAGTACGACCGCGAAGGCCGCTTTGCTCTTCACGATCGAGAGCGAAGACAATCTGACGACCGGTCCTGCTTCGAATGTTTCCAGGCTGGAAAGGTTTCGATGGTCGCTCGTTCCCATTAAGGGTTCGAAGAATGTGAGGGATCGCTGTTAAGGGCCACGATTGTCCTCGGTGACGGCGAGAAGGGGAGCTCCAACTAGCAAGCCGCATCGCTGCAAGTCTTGACACCTGCGCCGCCGCTGTCGAAGCTCATGCTGGGCTAAAGCTTTGGCGTAAGCGGTGGCCGCGGACCTTGTTGATGAACTTGAGCTGCCAAGCGATAAGGCGCGCTCAGCAGCAACTGAAAAAGCGCTCTGTTGGCTTGATAGACGGCGGTGGAGCGATTGCGTGCTGAACCCATCATCACCTGCACGCCTTCGGCGGTGTGAAGGGACCATAACCACCTTCGACCGCGCCGCCTCACGAAATATTCGAAGGCCGGGAGAGTCGGATGGTTAGCCAGCTTCATTTCTGACGATTGCTCGTTTTGGTCTTCCGGATGCCAGAGCGGGCCTTCTCCGAGCGGTGCCTCACTGCGGCCAGCCCGGTAATGAACTCGCTTGATCCGTCAGGGCCGAATTCGTCAAAAGCCCGCACATCCAGCGCCTCCTCTCGAGGCGTCAACCTTGCGCGATGCCTGCGCGTTTTGGCGGTCAGCGACATCTGAACTACTCGCGCATCGGCTGTGGATGGCTTGCGCCGCAAGAATCCCTTTTTCTCCAAGATTTTTGAGTGGGTGGTGACGAAGGAAGGATCGACGTGCATCAAGCGTGACACCAGGTTGACGGACACACCTTTTTCTCTGCCCAGATAGTCCACTGCCATCAGGATCATCCACTGTGGCCCAGTGATGCCAAGCACATCGGCACGAAATTTGGCGAGTTCTTCGAGGCAGGCACTGATCGATCTGATCTCCCACATGAACGGCCGGAATGTCTCCTGTCCGTCAGTGGAGATACGATAAGGCGCGGTTGCTGGACTAGGTAAATCCGGCGGCATCGTGGACCAGGGTTCCATCCTTTACAGACTTCCATTAGCGCGGATTAGAAATCGGGACAACGCCGCAAGAACAAGCAAGTCAGATAGTTGGTACAGTTCGGACAGATGTGGGACTTGCGACGGGCAGGTTGGTAGACGTGCAAAACGCTCATTGTGTTGGCCGAGCAGCGGCAGGCAGTTGCGCCGGGACCGATATCGCGCGCTGAAAAGATCCGATCCGACCTGCCATTTGAGATGCCCTCGTTCTTTGTCCCGCTCGCCGGCCTGTCCGCTCTATTTGTCGAACTTCTCCGGTGTACGCCGAGCACCAGGGAAGTGCATGTTGCATTTACGTCTTCAATGGGCTGGCAAGCAGAATCGCGTCGACTGTATCTGATATCGCCCCATGCCCCGCGGTCGTTGCCCGGCAAACTTTCGTATAGTTCATTCCATCTTTCTCATATGCGCAGCAAATCTTCGTGCAGTTGCGCTGGTCCTTGACTTCGCCTTAACTGTCGAGCAATCGGGGGCGATCACAGCTGTCAGACGCTTCTGCGATCCCCGCCCAACCGATTGAACTTAACGGCTCTCAAATCATGAGGGGCAGGCGAAATCCTCGTAGCAGTAACGCTTGGTATGCGAGCGGACGCCTCAACTGAGGCTGCGGCCGGCCTTATTTCGCTCAATCGAACGCGGCTCGCTCTTCAAAAGGGACCTGAATTATGAGTTGTGCTTCTGGCCGTTCGCCTGCGGTCTGCTTTCTCCTCGGACTTCCACGAGCCGGGACGACACTCCTGGCGCACCTGCTCCAACGCCATCCAGACGTCCTGGCTCCGCCTGAACCCTGGTTGATGTTGGCACTTGAAGCTTTTGGAAGGGTGGATCAACGCCACCCGGCAGGACCCTCGTTGATTGAGGTCGCAACCTCCGAATTCCTGGAGCGCATCGATCGGACGATTGCCATCCGGGCTTTTGCCGATGCAGCATACGGTCAGTACCTGACAGCAGCGGGCAAGCGGATCATCATAGACAAAACGCCACGCTATTGGACGGCGCTCGAATTCCTTGAACGTGTCTATCCAGAAGCGTCACACATCCTTTTGCTGCGCAATCCATATGCCGTCGCGGCTTCACTGAAATCCACGTGGGGCATCCCGCTTCGGGCCGAGAGCTCCTATTCGGTCAGCGTCTCCAGCCTCGCCGATCTCATGCTCCGGCTGCCCGATGTCATCATATCTTCACTCGCCGATTTGGTTCTGGGCTTTCCCAGGCTGGCAGCGCACCGAACGCGCGCGCAGACACAGCTGGTGCGATATGAACTCCTGGTGGCGCATCCGGACCAAGAGATTCGGCGCCTGCTATTGGGGCTCGGCTGTGATCCGGCGGCCGCCGCATATGCGAGCATGGGACAAGTAGATTATCTTCGATCCAGCAGCTTCGGAGATCGAAAGATCCTGGAACGAAACGCGATCGATCAAAGCTCTATCAAGACATGGCAATCCCAACTAAGCGTCGAAGAGATGCAAACTGTGACCGATCTGGTCGGCACCAAGCTTTTGACAGAACTCGGCTATGAGGGGGAACTGCTGCTTGCACAGCAAGCCGGAGTTGTCGATAGGGGACCTCATCTAACTGAACTCTATCGACAGATATTCCGAACCTGGTGGGATTTGCGAGCTGGCAAGGCGGCAGCATCGTCCGGGCCATCTCAATCCGAGCAAGTCCACACTGCTCGGCAGCTTCCAGAAAACTTTCGTGCCACGTGCGACATGTCCGTGGTGCAGGCGCAAGATCTGACCGCCCCCAGCTTTGCCGAAAATTTGCTGCTGGCCGATCCAATGAAAGCGCAGCTGCAACAGGCACTGTTGGCGTCAGAAGCTGATCGAGCTGCAGGGCTCGATGCTATTCGGACTCGCGACGCAGCTATTGAGATTTTGCGAGGCGAGGTCGCGCGGCTTGAGCAGATCGTCAATATGGCTTAGGGTGATGGATGCTTGCGATCAAAACACGCTGGCTGATTTAGCCAGACTTCCTACCACTCAACGAGTTGATCTGCGCCAATAACGTGTGAGGCAGGCGCCGGCGGCACCACGGTGGAATGCGACATGCCCCGAGAGTGTCAGTCAGTCCGCTGCGTAACCGGCATTTGATCGCTTGGATAGCGACGCGCACCGGCGAGCTCGCACCCGACATTCCTCCTCTGGGCCGGGGCTGCAGAACCGAGATCCTGCATCGAAAAGAACACATATGCTGCCAAAACATCTGCGCCGTCTTGAAGCTGAATCGATCGAAATCATGCGTGAGGTGGCCGCCGAGTTCAAAAGGCCGGTAATGCTTTACTCGATCGGAAAAGACTCGAGCGTTTTGCTGCACATCGCAATCAAGGCGTTCTATCCGGCAAAATTGCCTTTCCCCCTGCTTCACGTCGACACGACCTGGAAGTTCCGCGAGATGATCAGCTTCCGGGACGCGACGGCCAAGCGGCTCGGCGTCGAGCTGATCGTCCATGTGAATGAGGAGGGTATTGCGCGCGGCATCAATCCGATCGACTCCGGCTCGGCGCTTCATACCCAGGTGATGAAGACCGACGCCCTGAAGCAGGCGCTCGAGCTTTACCGATTTGATGCCGCGCTTGGCGGAGCCAGGCGTGACGAGGAAAAGAGCCGCGCCAAGGAACGGATGCTGTCCTTCCGTTCGGCCGGACACGTATGGGACCCCCGCAACCAGCGGCCGGAGCTCTGGAGCCTGTTCAACACGCGGATACGCCAGGGCGAAAGCATGCGCGTGTTTGCGATGTCAAACTGGACCGAGCTCGACGTATGGGAATATATCATGCTCGAAAAAATCCCGGTCGTCCCGCTCTACTTCGCAAAGCAAAGACCGACGGTGCGCCGAAACGGCGCGACGATCATGGTCGACGACAGGCGATTGCCGCTCAACTGCGATGAGACGCCGCAAATGCGCATGATCCGCTTTCGCACGCTGGGATGTTATCCCTTGAGCGGGGCCATTGAATCCGATGCGACGACGATCGAAGACGTCGTCGCGGAAATGAAGACCGCGTCGGTGTCGGAGCGTCAGGGACGCCTGATTGATACCGATGAAGCCGCTTCTATGGAGAAGAAGAAGCGGGAAGGTTACTTCTGATGTCTTCCATAGCAATATCGAAACCTGTCCGCCCTAGTGCAAGGGACCAGCTGCGATTCATAACGTGCGGCTCGGTGGACGATGGAAAATCGACCCTGATCGGCCGGTTGCTGCACGACAGCAAGATGATCTACCAAGACCAGCTTGCGGCAGTGAAACGCGACAGCATCAGGCACGGCAGCGCTGACATCGACTTCGCGCTGCTCGTGGATGGGCTCGAGGCCGAACGGGAGCAGGGCATCACGATCGACGTCGCCTACCGCTTCTTCACGACGCCGCGGCGCTCTTTCATGGTGGCTGACACTCCCGGTCACGAGCAGTACACCCGCAACATGGCAACCGGTGCCTCGAATGCGCAGCTCGCAATCATCCTGATCGATGCCCGCAAGGGTGTGTTGGTTCAGACCCGCCGCCACTCCTTTATCTGTTCGCTGCTTGGCATTCGCCATGTTGTGCTGGCAGTGAACAAGATCGACCTTGTCGCATACAGCAAGGTTGCTTTCGATCGGATCGTCGCCAGCTATCTGGCCTTTGCCACCGGCCTTGGCTTTAGCTCCATTGTTCCGATCCCGATCTCTGCCCGCCACGGCGACAACGTCGTTGACCGGTCGGCTCATACCAAGTGGTATCATGGTCCATGCCTGATGGAGCATTTGGAGAGCGTCGATATCCAGTCCGACACCGCAAGCCAGGCTTTCCGCTTTCCGGTCCAATGGGTGAACCGGCCCGACCCGGATTTTCGCGGCTACGCCGGATCGGTGGCTGCCGGCAGGATCTCGGCCGGCGACGAGATCGTTGTCGCCGCATCCGGACGGACCACCCGAATCAAGCGGATCGTGACCCATGACGGCGACCTTGCCGACGCCGAAGCCGGCGATGCCGTCACCATTACGCTGGAAGACGAGATCGATATCGGCCGTGGCGATCTTCTGTCGCGGCCAGCCGAACGACCCAACGTCGCCGACCAATTCGCCGCTTATCTAATCTGGATGGACAACGAGCCGCTCGCGCCCGGACGAAATTACATCCTGCGGATTGGCTCGCAGACGGTTGCCGGCGGCATTACCGCAATCAGGCATCGGATCGATGTCAACACATGTGAGCACCTGGCGGCCGAGACGCTTTCTCTCAATGAGATCGCGTTCTGCAATGTTGCGACTGCACTGCCCGCTGCATTCGATCCTTACGACGTCAACCGGAAAACCGGATCATTTATCGTCATTGATCGTTGCACCAATCGCACGGTCGGTGCCGGCATGATTGCGTTTCCGCTGCGGCGGGCCAGCAATGTTCCCTGGCAGACGCTTTCGGTGGGCAGGGGTGAGCGCGCCGCGCTCAAGGATCAGAAGCCTTGCGTCGTCTGGTTCACCGGTCTGTCGGGCGCGGGGAAGTCGACGATCGCCAACATGGTTGATCAGAAGCTGTTCGCAATGTCGCGGCATGCCATGCTGCTGGATGGTGACGACCTCCGAAACGGATTGAACGCGGACCTAGGCTTCTCGAAGCCTGAGCGGGTGGAGAACATTCGGCGCGTCGGACACGTCGCCAAGTTGATGCTGGACAGCGGATTGATCGTGATCTGCTCGTTCATCTCCCCCTACAGGTCCGAACGAGACATGGTTCGCAGCCTGATCGGCAAGGACGAGTTCATCGAAGTCTTTGTCGATACGCCAATCGAGGAATGCGCAAGGCGGGATCCAAAGGGTCTCTACTCAAAGGCAAAAGCCGGTGAGATCAAGAACTTCACAGGCATCGATGCGTCCTACGAAGCTCCGATAAGGCCGGAAATTCATCTCAGGACGATGGAGCAGGCCCCAGAGCAAGCAGCGGAAGTCGTCGTCGACGCCCTGATGGCGCGCGCAATCCGCTGCGATGAGCGGTGATAAACCTGTAGCTTCGTCGTCGCGGATGCCGCTCACCAGCCTACTGGTCTGGCAAAGGCGACTCGGGTTAAGTGGGAGCATCGATCGGATTCGTCGATGCTGAAGGATTAAGATGGTTGCATCCACTCGTCGATTGCCCGCTTCCGGCTATGTGCTCGAAGTCGACGGTCAATTGAAAACTGAATTCGCGACAAGAGACGGCGCCTGGGCAGGAGCGCAAGAGCTCAAGAAGCGCCGTCCCATGCTCCAGGTCAGAGTCTATGACGCCATGACGAAGGACAGAGAGGAAGTCAGCCTTCCAGTCGCCTGAGTGTCTCAACCGACCTTTTTTCTGCGTGCGCGGGTAGCGCCGCGCCAGGTTCTCGTGCAGCGGAGCCGCAGTGTCCTGGCGCCTCGATCTCGTCCGCAATCCGGGATTGAGAGGCAAAGCGACCTCTTTTTCCTGAGCCACTGTGTCTCACGATCTTCGCCAACGAGTCGCGCGACGCCGGCTGACGGCGAAACAGAAGCCGCACGAAGCGGCCCAGCACGTTAGCCCAGCAGAGCGGCACAAAACCTGCATCGCGAGGGGGCACCAGCCCTGAGAAGTAGGAAGTGCCACTTAACTCCACTGCCGTTGCGACCAGCGCGATTGTCCATTTCGTGCTGCGAATGGTCATGATCATCGGATGCTGTATCCGTCGGCTCGTCTTCAGCCTGAACGAGCCGGCTTTGACGCGCGCGGCACTTATGAAGCGAGGGACGTTCATGGTCGAACTCATCCTTGGATGCGCTGTCGAGGCAAGATCATGTTCGCATATCTAAAGCTTGCCATAGACGACGCATCGGTTGCCTCGCGTAGTCGAATCATCTCGCTCTATGCATTCTTGTTGGCCATCAATTGCTTCGCTTGGACTTGGGCCATCGTGGCGCTGTCAGAGCGGCCGACGCTGCTGGCGACAGCGTTGCTGGCCTATGTGCTCGGCCTTCGGCACGCCGTCGATGCCGATCATATCGCGACCATCGACAATGTCGTTCGCAAGCTGATGCAGGATGGCAGACACCCCCTCGCGGTCGGACTTTTCTTCGCCCTTGGTCATTCCTTGTCGGTTGCAGTGGCGGTCGCCGCGATCGCAGCTGCGGCGCTCGTGCTGCAAAGCGGTTTCCAGGAGTTCCGGGCGGTTGGCAGCATCATCGGCACCGGTGCATCGGCCTTCTTCTTGCTGACGATTGCCGCCATCAACCTTGTGATCCTACGGGATGTCTGGCGGAGCTTTCAGCGTGTGCGGCGTGGCGAACACATCGGAGAGCATGAGTTCGATCTGCTTCTGTCCGGTCGTGGCTTGCTGTCCCGGCTCTTGCGCCCGCTGTTTCGGATGGTGACGGCGAGCTGGCAGATGTTCGCGATCGGTCTGTTGTCCGGCCTCGGATTCGATACCGCGACGGAAATCAGCCTTTTCACCGTCGCAGCCGGGCAGGCTTCGGGAGGGCTGGACTTCAGTACGGTAATGATATTTCCGGCTCTCTTCACCGCCGGCATGATGCTCGTCGATACGACCGACAGCGTCTTGATGGTCGGCGCTTATGGCTGGGCTTTCCTCAATCCGATCCGCAAGATCTGGTACAATCTGACCATTACGGCCATCTCAGTCGTCGTGGCGCTGCTGATCGGCGGCATCGAGGCACTCGGCCTGCTCGCCAACAAATTGGCGCTTGAAGGCACCTTCTGGAGCGCAGCGGACGATCTCAATGGGAGCTTGGCCAATTTCGGCTATCTCGTGGTCGGCATCTTCCTGGCCAGTTGGGCGCTGTCATTTGCGATCTATCGCTGGCAAGGACTCGAAAAGCCGCTCAAGCCGGGGTGAACTCATATAACCAAATGAGCTTCGGCACGCGGAAGCCTCCAAGCTTATGCGCGACCCGATGCGCGAAAGCATCTCGGTCGACGAGTCTCCGCTCGGCATGGGGAGCTCCTGCATGATTCATCCCTCTAGTCTCAGACTTGACAGTTTTGTGGGAATAGGATTGTCGCCACAAGCGGGGCTGAACTGAGCCACGCCAGGTCCGGCTGAGGCCATTTGGCTCAACGAATGCCACAGCTGTCCCTCATCGTTGATAGCAGACATTATGTCTGGTGGCTCCCGAGCTGCAGGGCACCGGTACAAACGACATCAGGCGGATGCGCGTTCCAAAGCCCAGCAAGGTAGACGGTTGGATCGTGACGGTCGTCATCAAGAAAAATGGCTATGGCAAACGGCTTCAAGCACACAAGCTGCGTGACTGGCGTCGCCGGCGCGACCGAAGCCGTGGCTGTGCAAGAAGGCGGGCATGCCAATGCCGCAATCCTCAGCGGTCCGATGCAAGAGGGCAACTGCGACGGTCCGCGTTCGGCCGACGCGACTATCGTTACACATGATGGACAAGATCGAGCTAATTATCGCGCGTCTTCGGCGTCATTAGCTCCGTGCGTCTGACATCGAACAATGTCGGGTTCGCTACCACCGGCCCAAGCGACATCGAAATGGGCGATTGCAGGCGTTCACAACTGCATTTGCGCTCCATGGCCAAGCGCGGTTAGTTCCGGCGCTCCACTGGTTCGCTGTGTCCGCAATCGCCGGCGGAGTGGCTTGGTTCTGCGACCAGAACCAGAAACCTCCGAAAATTGCGCTCGAAAATCGCCAATGAAAGAGCGGCAACACCTCTGAGGACATCAGTCATCGTCTGGCCTGCCGCACATCTGGGCTAGTCCGCTTCTCCGCCTTTCGATGTCGTGAAATGTTGGCATCGCTCTTGCTGGTGCACAACAGACTCAGTCGAATGCTTAAGAATGCTCGTGCCGCGTGATCAACCGCTTCGTTTTCCGTCGAACGGCTTTACATGTCCGTCAAGCGCCTCGAGGAACGAAACGTCCGCGTCTTCGACGCGTCGAGCTCTGATCGACGGCTCGCTAATCGTCGCTAGAGGTGACCGGACGTTGGTTCATCAACTCAGGTGTACTGACCAGCTCCTGCATTTGAAGCGACCGCGGATCGGCCTGCCTACCTCAGGACTGCGGATAGATAGCTATTTTTTTACCGACGACGATCGACGCGGTACACGACCAATGTGGGAATGGGCCGGAGGGGTGAACGCCGGTGCAGAATGAATCTGTGATCAGGCGGCGGGATCTGCTGGCGCTGATCGGGACCATCGCCGGCAGTTCGGCGATGTATCAGGCGATGACGAGCCTCGGCTTCGCATCCGAGTCCGCCTACAAGGGGCCGCTCAAGCTCGCGGGTGACGTGAAGGGCGCTTCGGTGCTGATTCTCGGCGCGGGGCTTGCCGGCATGACGGCGGCACTGGAGCTACGCAAGGCCGGCTACAAGGTCCAGATCCTCGAATTCAACAACCGCGCCGGTGGCCGCAACTGGTCGATCCGCGGCGGTGACAGTTTTACCGAGCTCGGCGGCTTCAAGCAGACCTGCCAGTTCGAGCAGGGGCTCTATCTCAATCCCGGCCCGTGGCGGATTCCCTATCATCACCGCGCGCTGCTCGATTACTGCCGCCGGCTCAACGTGACGCTGGAACCCTTCATCCAGCTCAACCACAATGCCTATCTGCACGCGACGCGTGCGTTCGACGGCAAGCCGCAACGCTTTCGCAGCATCAAGGCGGACTTCCAGGGCGGAGTGTCGGAGCTGCTCGCGAAAGTCAGCCAGCAGGGCAGGCTCGACGAGTTCGTCAGCAAGGAAGATCAGGAGATCCTGCTGCAGGCGCTGCGCGACTGGGGCGCGCTGGATCGCGACTACAAGTACAATGCCAACCTGGGCTCGGCCGAGTTCCGCGGTTATGCACGCGATCCCGGCGGTGGCTTGATGGGTGATCCGCTGCCGAGCGACCCGATCTCGCTGCAGGAGCTCTTGCGGTCGCGGATGTGGCGCTATTTGCAGAGCTATGCGCGCTACGATTTCCAGACCACCATGTTCCAGCCGGTCGGCGGCATGGACATGATCGGCAAGGCGTTCGCGCGCGAGGTCGGCGATCTCATCCGCACTAACGCCAAGGTGACGCAGATCCAGCAGAACGGCTCCGGCGTCACTGTGAGCTATGTCGACACGACCAGTCCATCCGTCGTGCAGCAGGCGACCGCCGATTGGTGCATCTGCACGATCCCGCTGTCGATCCTGAGCCAGTTGCCGCTCGACGTCAGCGGGCCGATGAAGAATGCGATCGATTCCTTGCCCTACGTCGCCTCGGTGAAAATCGGGCTGCAGTTCAAACGCCGGTTCTGGGAAGAGGACGAGGCGATCTATGGCGGTATCAGTTACACCGACCTGCCGATCCAGCAGATCGCCTATCCGAATACTGGCTTCAACAGTGGCGGCCGCGGCATCCTGCTCGGCGCTTACATGTATGGGGGCGCCAATTCCTTCGAGTTCACGGCGATGACGCCGGCCGAGCGGGTCGCCAGCGCGGTCGAGTTCGGTGCCGCAATCCATCCGCAATACAGGAACGAATTCGAGCACGGCGTCGCGGTGGCCTGGCATCGCGTGCCGTTCACGCTCGGCTGCGCCGGCCAGTGGACCGAGGCCGCCCGTGCACAGCACTACCGCAATCTGTGCCAGATCGACGGCCGCATCGCGCTGGCAGGCGAGCACGCCTCGCAGCTGCCATGGCAGGAGGGAGCGATCCTGTCGGCGCTCGACGCCATTACCCGATTGCACGAACGCGTGGTGAAGACGTGATGATGCGGGCAGGAACAGTTGTCGCTGCTGCGCTGGCCTTACCGCCGGCAAGCGCGACCCTTGGAGAGGACAACGCCACGGGCAAGTGCAGCTTCTCCTCGGACCGTGGATTTCTAACCAGCGATGACGCTGTCGACCTCCCTGAGGAGCTGGCGATGCGCTGGGTCGGCGATGGCTGCGACTGGCGTCCGTCAGGGAGCCTTGCTTGCCAATGTGACGTCGACAGCGCCGTCTACTGGGAAGGCAACTGGGCGCAACAAGATGAAGGGCAGGCGCGGTGTGCATTCATCGAGTATGGCCTGATCCGAACTGATAACGGCTAGCCGCTGTCTGTTCAAACCGTTCTCTTAAGGCACGTGCGAAATCGATTTCGGGAGGAATAGGCAGATGGGAAATCGTTACGTGCCACTCATTGGGATGGTTGCGTTGGCTAGTCAGCAGTATCTGGCGATCGCGTTCATCTATTCGGCCATTCCTGTGATCCTTCGGGGCAACGGTGCCAGCCTCGAACTAGTCGGCCTGTACGGCACCGCTTTCTTTGCATTCACCGTTAACTTCCTTTGGGCCCCGGTGGTGGATCGATGGAGCCTCAATCGTCTCGGGCTGAGACGTTCGTGGATCCTGTTGACCCAATTCGCCAGTACCATTGTGCTGGCAGCAATGGCATTCTTGAACCCGAAGACCGATTTTGTGTCGCTTTTTCTTGTCTCCCTGGTACTTGCGACCATCGCCGCCACGCAGCGGATCGCGACTTTGGGCTATATAGCCGAAGCTCTCGATTCCAGCGAACGGCCGCTCGGCGCAGCGCTGCTGGGTTGGGGCCGGGCCATCGGCCATGTCATCGGCGGCGCCGTCTGCCTCCAATTGATCGAGATGGTCGGTTGGCGTCCAGCTTTGTTGGGTTTGGCGATGCTGCTAGCCGTTTTCGCTGGTTGGGTGTTCGCTATTTCTGAACCGCTCCAACGCAGCGACCGATGCAGCTCGACGCAGCGCCTCTCGATCTCCGCGATCATTCGCTACCATGACCTGTGGACGACGGCCGCATTGATCGCGCCGGCGGTTATCGGGATCGCTGTGGCGTTCGCGACGGTTCAGTTACGGCTCGTTGATCTCGGCTTCGCCGCGGCAGACATTGGATGGATCGGAGCGCTTTCGAACGTATTGACGTACACGCTGGTAGCGCCGCTGACCAGCGCCATCATCGGCCGAATGGCACCGCAGCGAGGCTTGATCGGGGGCTGCGCAGTCATGGCGATAAGTTTCGGCACACTCGCGATGGTTGATCGCTACGTCAGCGTTCGCGTAAGCGCCGTCGTGAGCGTGGGCATCGTGTTCGCGGCACTCGCTGTTCAACATGTCACGTTCACGAACTGGTTTCTCGGGCTCGCCCGGCCGGGCAAGGCGGGCACAGATGTCACGTTTCTGACTTCGGTAATGTCGGCGTCAGCGTTGGTGGGCTTCGCGGCGAGTGGGTTTGCCGTGGCAAGATTAGGTTACGCGGTCACGCTGATACTGCCGGGCCTCGGCTCTGCTCTCTCAGCCTTGCTCGGCCTGGCATTGCTCCGTCAATCTGATAAGGAAGGGCCGGCGAGAGTTAGCAGGCCCTTTTCTGCGGAGCAAATCGTTGGCGCGAGGGACTTACGGAATGAACGACGATGATGGAGTGATCACGCTCATTGGCCGCACCTATAGTTTTGAATCAGCTCATCGCCTTCCCAATCTCCCCGATGGCCATAAATGCAAGAACCTACATGGCCACAACTACCGTATGGAAGTGGTGATGCGCGGAGAGGTAGACGCGAGAGGATTCGTGAAGGATTTCGCTGAAATGGATGCTGAGCTGGAGCCGCTGCTGAAGCTCGTCGATCACCGACTGATCAACGATGTCGACGGACTGGAGAACCCAACCGCCGAGATCATCGCCCGTTGGTTCTTTGATCGCATTCCCAATTGCGCGAGTGTGCGGATTTATGAGACTGCCGATTGTTGGGCGGAGGTTGCCGCTTGTGGCGGCAGTCCAAAACGCGCGCCGAGGTAGTCGAGGGCGCTGAAACGCCAATGCAAGAGCACTATGGATGCCGAGCAATGTGGCCGGTGCTCGGCGGCGTCCGCGCTTGCCTAGGCATGGAACTCGACCGATATTCCTCAGCTGCTGCTGATCCCCATTGGCCTGCCACGGTGGAAGAGTTCCCGCGCCCAGTCATCGGGCCGCTCATCCGGTCGAGATGCAGGTAGTCGGGGTCGCTGCTGACTTGTCTGGGATCGTGGCCGTCCACGCAACATTGCCCTGATGGCGTGACGCGGCGCCGCCATCCCACTCGTAAATCAGCGAGGTGATTGGCATCCAACGGCCGGATACTGCGATTGCCCTTGAGCAGGCAGATCTACAATGCGCTTCACTGATGTCGCGTTACTCTCGAACTATTCTCGAAGCAGTTGCTCTGCCCATCGTCAATCTAGAGCCACAGCCTCGCTTTGTGCGCAATGTCGACGGGCATGACCATCGCCCTCTGGAGGCGCTTTGCTAAACCGTGACGCGTACTTCGTGGAAGTGTGTGGAATGACGAGTTTTTGCGCCTCGGGCGAGGGTGACGACTACTCGATCCGGTAGCTTTGTCGTTCAGCCGCATGAGCTAGTGGTTAGGGCCGTTTTGACAGACACGCCTCGCGCACCAAGGGCCGCGCCGGGCAGGGGAAACGCGATGAAATTGACCGCTCCGGGTCTCACCTCTCTTGCGCTGATCCTGTTTGCCTCTGGGGCGATGGGGAGCGCTTGGGCCAACAATCCGTCGCCCGCCCAGGTCACAATACCGGCCGGCCAGAAGGGTGGTGGCGGGCAAAACCTGGGCATGTCGTCGCTGGCCGAGCAGCATCGCTTGCCGCCGGACTCCAGCACCAGGCACACGCTTGAGCTGCCCGGGCGGACGCTTTCTTTCGTCGCGACCGTCGGTTCCATCCGCCTGTTCGACGATAAGGGTGAGCCGCAGGCCGATATCGTCTATACCTCCTATCAGCTTGAAGGCGCTGATCTCGGCACGCGCCCGGTGACATTCTTCTTCAACGGCGGACCAGGCTCATCACCGGCTTGGCTGCGGCTTGGCAATGCCGGACCGTGGCGGCTGCCGATCAATGCTGACGAGGTCACGCCATCGACCTTTCCCGAGGTGAGTCCAAACGCGGAAACGTGGCTCGATTTCACTGATCTGGTGTTTCTCGATCCTGTAGGCACCGGCTATAGCCGTTTCGCGGCGACCGGCGATGACGCGCGCAAGTGGCTCTATTCCGTTGAGGGCGACGTCAACGCGCTCGCGCTGGTGATCCGTCGCTGGCTCGAAAAGCATGACCGGCTGTTGTCGCCGAAGTACATCGCGGGTGAAAGTTATGGCGGCGTTCGTGGGCCAAAGGTCGTCGACCAGTTGCAGATGCGGCAGGGCATAGGCGTCAGGGGCCTGATCATGGTCTCGCCAGTGTTCGACTACAGCGCCGGCAGGAGCGTGCTGCAGTACGTCGCCACGCTGCCCAGCTATGTCGCGACCCTGCGTGAAGCCGAAGGTTCGGTAAACCGAGCCGATCTCGCCGACGTGGAAGCTTATGCGCGCGGCGAGTTTCTGGTCGATCTCATCAAAGGCCAGGCCGACAAGGAAGCAACTACGCGTCTGGCCAACAAGGTCGCGGTGCTGACCGGCATCGACCAAGCGGTCAGCAGTCGGCTCGCCGGCCGTTTCGAAGTCGCCGAATTCCGCCGTGAGTTCGACCGCAAGAATGGCAAGTTAATCGGCAGGTATGATGCCTCTGTGCGTGGCCTCGATCCATATCCGGATTCCGATTTCCAGCTTTCAGGCGATCCCTCAAGCGATACTCTGGTGGCGCCTCTGACCAGCGCCACTGTCGATCTCCTTACGCGCAAGCTTGGCTGGCGGGCGGAAGGCTCCTATGAACTGGCCAATCGCAAGGTCAGGGAGACCTGGGATTTCGGCCGCAGCCCTCCGGAGTCAGTTTCGGAGCTGCGCAAGATCTTGGCGACGGACCGGAACATGAAATTGCTGGTGGCGCACGGGCTATTTGACCTCGCCACGCCATATTTCGGATCACAGATCGTGCTCGATCAACTGCCGCCATTTGCCTCCACACCGCGCGTCAAACTTGTTGTGTTTCCGGGCGGCCACATGTTCTATTCACGAGATGCCTCGCGCCACGCTTTTCGAGCAGAGGTCGAAGCGCTGATTAAATAAGGCCGATACCAGGCCTGGTCAGGAGCAAGGCCGCCTTCGTACAAACATAATGTCGTTGATGCTACGGGACAGAGCACAAGGGGCGGTCTCTCGCAAGGCGTGGATTGTCGTAGTCCGGCCGCTAGACGACGCATTCCAAAAATGGCTGTGAACAAATTCGGCTTGATCAGGCAAGCAGTAAGCTGGCCGACGCCATCTGATGCGCCGCTCACCCGCTGGGCGGGCGTGACGCGCTTCTCGGAATTGGCAGAGCGACGCGCTTCCTGGAGAGCCGAAATGAATTTGAGCCCGTGCCTTGCGGCACACTTCGGTGAAGTGATCGTGAGGGGCTGGCTCATGAAGCAAGGTTTTATTCGCCGCAACTACCAGGCGAGCTTCGATTTGTTCTTTCGACCACCCAAAACCGGCATGCATTCTTTAATGGCTCTTACGGGCCATGAGTCGATCTTCTCAGAGAGTCTGGTGCCGAAATCCCCCGGTTTACGGCGCTTCGGAAAGAAGACGCGGGTGTTTGGAGGAGCCACCCGCGCTAAGTTTGCTTCGCCAGCTTGGCCGCCTTGGGGGGCGTGAAGATAAACAGCCAAGCCGATGAGGTTCTCAGCAATTCATGTGCCAAGCGGGTCACGATGCAAGAGTAGACACAAACAGGCGGTACTCGACAGAGCGCAGGCGGCCAGGCAGACACGACGGAAAATCGTGCGGCCGGTTGCTGACAGACCGCGCACGACTCGCGATCCAAACGTGCGGCACTCAGGAGGTTTAATCAACAAGCGACGTCCTCAGCGACCCGCGTTCTGGACCATCATCGTTCTGTCAGAAAAGCCTGCCGTCGAACCCGAGCGAGCTGATTACTCTTTGTTGGACATGCGCTCATCGTTCCGTTCCAAAGTCTGGTTTCCGCACGCTCCATCGAGAGTCCTGGAAACCCGATCCCAGCGGCAAGTGTCTCGACCGAAAAAAGGGTGAGCTTTCACCACGCGGGTGGCATAATCCGCGCAACATTGCACGAGATGACGGTACCGCAGCCAGAGTTTCGCGAACACAATCGAATGGTCTTAGGAGCTCGCAAATACCGCGTCGTCAATGATAGGTCACCTGCGAGGCCCCCCCAAGCTGACGCAAAGAGCTGCAAGTTGCTCGATAGCGTCACCTTGGCTTGCTGGCTGCCGCTCGCGCATGCCAACGGAGCATCGGAGCATGAGCGATCATCTGATCGGAAGGAGCGACGCGAGAAAGCAGCGGGCGTCCTCCATTGTCTTCCAGCTGCGTCATTGTTTGTCCGACAGCCTGCAAAAGCACCGGCTGGACCGCCATGACCCAACCATAAGCTGAGCGGGAGGCCTCCCACCGCGCCGGCCGGGCACGGGTTGAATTATGTGATCGGGCTCAAGGTCAAAGAACTGCAGAACCGGGCGCGACCTGTCTAACGGACACGCAGCGCAAACAGACCCCGTGTATCTGTTTGCCGATGTGGCAAAGCGCCGCGCACGCAACAGCGGGCGGAGCAGGCTAGCTCACCTGTCCGTGGCCATCGAGCTCAGGTGAATTCCGACAGCGTCATTGAACTCCAGGCGACTACGGAGCTCTTCCGAGAATCTCCGCACAGGTCGTCTTGTCTCCCGAAAGTGGACGCGTACGTCAGGAAAAATTCACACGAGAAAATTCCGGAGAGGGTTGAAACGCACCTAACGTCAAGTTGTACGATCTAAAAATAGACGGCGAGGGTCGTCAGCGTACAAAGATTTCCAACGAGCGACAGTGTGCGAATGTCTCAAGTCTTAGGCTCACGCAGGAAGCGGCAATCATCAAATGCGCCGTGCCGGGATCCGGGTCGGCCGCCACGGTCCGACGCGCACTGCTGATCCGATTTCAATATTGCCGGAGTGGCGCGCGTGAGCCGTCCGGTTGGACTGTCGACGCGCGGCGACAAGCCGACACTCGCGCTCAAATCTGCGGGATGCGTATGGCCGGATCAGAGTGGCGCGTCGCGCCAAATGGGGCTCGCGGGGCGGTCATAATACGAACTGTTGGGAGATCTGAATGACGTCGCTCAAGAGCCTTGCGAGACATCACTTCGCATCCGCGACTGGATGTGCAGGTTGTCCCTGGGCAGCTTCTTCGACTGCCGATCCGAAGCGCACCCGGGCTCTATCGCGCAGGGCTCAAAGCTCTTGAACGGCGCTCGCCGTCTCTTTGCTGGGTCGGTTTTGCTCCAGATGCATCGATGAATACAACTGAGGGGGAATAGTGTGACAAGACAGCGTTCTTTGCTGACGCCTGGTCCATTGTCGTTATCGCTGGATGTCAGGAGCCAAATGCAGCTTGACCTTGCATCGCGCGATTGCGAGTTCAAGGAAGTGACCGCCCGCATGCGACGGCTGATCCTCAATTTGCTGGCAAATGCCGACGACTATTCGGTGGTCCCGATCCAGGGAGGCGGCTCTTTTGCGATGGAAGCCGCTCTGTCAACATTCGTGTCTTCAGCCCACAAACCACTCGTTTGCATAAACGGCATCTATGGCGAGCGCATATACAAGATGCTGCGGCTATGGGGTGTCGAAGCGCAGACGCTTGCCAAGCGGGCGACCGACCCTTTGGATCCTCAGGAGATCGGCGAGCATTTGAACCGAAATCCCGGCGTTACGCACCTGTGTTTCGTTCATTGCGAGACCACGACCGGCATCGTCAATCCGCTGGATGCAATCGTGGAGGAGGCGAAGCGGCGTGGCGTGAAGACGATCGTCGACGGGATGAGTTCTTTTGGCGGCATCGATATTGACCTGAGCAAGGGTGGTCCTGACGTCCTAGTCACGTCGAGCAACAAGTGCATAGAGGGGCCTCCGGGCGTAGCGTTTGTCATCGCCTCTCGCGAACTGTTGGAGAAAGCGGTTCAAGAGCCGAGGTCATTTGTGCTCGACGTGAGAGACCAATGGCTCTCGCTCGAGCGCACAGGTGAATGGCGTTCGACACCTCCCACCCATATCGTTCAGGCAACGACCAGGGCACTGGAGATCCTGGAGGAAGAGAGCATTCCTGCCCGTCGCCGCAGGTATGAGAAGGTCAGGGACGATCTCCTCAAGGAACTCGAGGGAGTGGTCTCCCCGCTGCTAGCCGCCAACGTGCAGTCGCCGGTCTGCGTTGCGTTCGTTGCGCCGTCGGGGATGGCGGATCAGGCAGCATTTGACGGGCTGTATCGCCACCTGGCGAGCCACAACCTTTACATCTACTCCAAGCTGCACATTGCGACGCGGAGTTTCCGGATCGGCTGCATCGGGGAAATTCAATCCGGTTGGATTCAGCAGTTGGGTTGCGCCTTCCGGACATACTTCCGCCCTGGTCAGGGGGCGGCAGCGCGACCAATATCCGCCCAGGAGACATCCCAGGCCCTCGTCAAGGTGCCGCCTCGCGTGGCAGCGGGCGCGCAGGTGCCATGGTCCCCCGAGACTGCCGTTCTGCACGCGGGTTACCGTCGCGACCCGGTGACGAAGGCTGTGGCCGTGCCGATATATCAGAACACGGCTTATGAACTCGATGGCGATCTGAACCACATTGCCGATGTCTACAACGTAAAGGCTGATGGGTTCACCTATACAAGGATCATCAATCCGACGACCCGCGCGCTGGAAAGAAGGTATGCGGCGGTCGATACGGGAAGGGATTCGCTCGCAGTCGCATCAGGGCAAGCGGCAACCTTCCTTGCCATCGTCAACCTGGCAAGCGGGCAGGTCGGGGATAATGTCGTCGCCTCGCCATATCTGTATGGCAATACCTGGAACCTGCTCCATAACACGCTGAAGCGTCTTGGCATCAGCGTCAGGACGGCGGATCCTCGAAGGCCCGAGACGTTCGAACGTGCCATCGATGATCGCACGATATGCCTGTTCGGAGAGGTGATTTCGAACCCCTGTCTGATTCCGCTTCCGGTCAAGCAGCTGGCGGAGATCGGTCGGAAGTACGGCGTTCCCCTGGTGGTGGATAATACGACGACGCCACTGGTATGCCGGCCGTCAGATCTCGGTGCTGCGATCACGACGTACTCCGCGACGAAATACATATGCGGCCATGGCACCACACTGGGCGGACTGATTGTCGACAACGGCAAGTTCAGCTACCGCGGGGCCTCTCGCTTTCCGTTGTTCAACGGTCCTGACGAGGCGCATGGCGGGATCATCTGGCGCAGCGCGCTGCAAGATGTCGACGATCTTGGAAAGAGCGAGTTTCTGCTGAAGGCTCGCATGACTTGGCTGCGCGATACGGGGGCTGCGATCGCTCCGTTTGCGAGCTTCCAACTGATCCAGGGGCTTGAGACGCTACCGCTTCGCATGAAGCAGCACTGCGCCAACGCCAGGGTCGTCGCAGACGCTCTCAAGGAGCATCCAAAGGTACGCCGTGTCTTCTATCCGGGGCTTTTCGAAGGAGCGGATCGGGAAACCGTCGATCAGACGCTCAACCCGGCATACGGGCACGGCGCAATGGTCATGTTCGAGGTGGAGGACGAGCTGGCCGGACGCAAGTTCATCCAGAACGTCGACTTGATGTATCACGTTTCCAATGTTGGGGATGCGCGCACACTGGTGACGCATCCCGTCTCCACGACACACACAACCGTTCCACGGGAAAAGCGCGAGGCCGCGGGCATATTTGGCGGTTCGATCCGGCTTTGCGTCGGCATCGAGGACGTCGACGACATTGTCCGCGATCTGCACAAGGCGCTCGCCGCAATCTGACAACCTAGAAAGTGATCAGGAAGGGATTCTCATGAATCAGCCAGAAGCTTGGAAACTGAGGTCGTCACGCTATGAGGCCGTTCCATTCAGTCGCGAAATCAATAGGCAGCTCTCCGAGTTGAGGCCCGATAACATAACGGGTGCTGCCTATATCGCGAAAGACTACGTCGTGATCGCGGCGTGCACGCTCGCGACCGTGTCGGTCTCATGGTGGTTGTATCCGCTCGCGGTCCTTCTGATCGGCGCCTACCAGCGTGGATTGACGACGATCGCCCATGATGCGGCCCACCGCACGCTCGCGAAGAACACCACCTGGAACTACGTCCTTGGGATTCTGTTCGCTGCCTATCCGTTGTTCCAGCGCCACTGGGCCTACCGGATCTCACACGTCTATTTGCATCATCCATATCTCGGCGACCCGGACAAGGATCCTGACCTGAAGTTCTTCCTGGCCAACGGTGTTTACGACGTGCAGCCGCCTGAGCGATACGCGTTCAACCTGATCTGGAAGCCGATATTTGGCGGTGCGACAGTGGCGTATCTGAAGTATCTCTGGACCAACCGGTTTTCGATTAGAGATGCCGAGGACGAGAGCCGCTCAGGCATACTTATCGACAAATATGGCTTCTATCTCTTCTGGATCTGCATCCTGGGCGGATCATATGCCCTTGGGCTGCTCCACATCGTGATCCTGTTCTGGATCGTGCCCTATCTCACCACGTTCCAGGTGCTTGGCTGGTTTGTTGAACTCGCCGAGCACTCACCGATGTGCGAGACCGAGACGCAGAACGTCTATCTGACAAGGAATCGCAAAGGGAATTTCCTGGAGCGGGCTATCCTTGGGCAAAACCTGGATGAATATCACCTCGAGCATCACCTCTCGCCCGGCATCCCGTTCTGGCTGTTGCACAAAGCCCAGAAAATCAGGATGCAGGATCCGGCTTACGCAAAGGTTGCCGCAAGCTGGGGAGGGCTCTTCGTCAAGGGGCCGCAAGGTCAGCCGAGCGTCATCACTCAGTTAAAGGAGCGAAACCGGCGTCTGTATGAGCAATCTATGCGCGGTGCTAGCACGAGCGGACAACCCGCGTGACGTTGCAACGGCCAGACAAAGCCCGCGCCGTGGTCGGCATCACCTCGAACCGTCTGTTGGTCGATGGTGTGCATCGCGATTGGTTGCGGCGCAAGTACGTCAAGGCCCTGCTTCATCATGCGGGCGTGGCGTGCGTCATATTGCCGACGATCGACGCCGAAGATGCGCCCGTTGAGACCGCACGGGCGTTCATGCGGACTCTCGACGGGCTCGTGTTGACAGGAGACGAATCCAACGTCGATCCTGCCGTTCTGAGGGCGCCTGCGTCCTGTCCAGGGCCTGATCAGCAAGACATCGAGAATGGAATCCGTGATCGTCCCCGGGATAGGCTATCCGGGGCAGCGATCAGGAACGCCATTGCGCAGGGAATGCCGATCCTGGGCATTTGCCGCGGTTTGCAGGAGCTCAACGTCTATTTCGGCGGCACGCTTCGCTCATCCCTTAGCGCGTGGAGTCTGGGAAGTGGCCAGATGCATGCCGAGAAGACAGACCGCCCGAGAGATCGCCAGTACGATGTCGCACATAGCATCAGGGTATGTCCCGACGGTGCGCTCTTTCCGATCGCGCGCACCGTCGAAGCACAGGTCAACTCCCTTCACAATCAAGGCATAGAGGTGCTGGCCAGTGCGCTAAGACGGGAGGCGTGGGCGCCTGACGGCCTGGTCGAAGCGGTTTCGGTCGTGGGCGCGCCGACGCTGCAGATCGCCGTGCAATGGCACCCCGAATGGCACGCCTCAACCGATCTGCTGAGCAAGCGACTATTCACGGCGTTCGGAGAGGCGTGTCTCGCGTACGCCGAACAAAGAAGCACGAGAGGTGGACAGTGACATTTCAAACCAAACGCGGTCCGCCCAGATCCAAAGGGGAGTTCACCGGAACCGACGCGCGGGCATGGTTCGGGGTGCGCGCTGCGCCGCAGCAGCCTCGGACCAACGGCGGGCGATCGACAAGCCGCTTCGCTCTGGGAGTTCTCTTTGTGGCGCTTTACGTCGTCCTGAGCGCGGCCGGCGAGGTGTATGCGGCATCGTATTTTCAGCAGGCAGACCTGTTCGTCGCTCTGTTGGTGTCCTTTGCTGCGGTATGTCTGTCGTTCAATCTGCTGGCTGGTCACGGGACGGGCAAGGCACGAGTGACGAAGCCAGCGCTCGTCGCTTTTGTGTCGCTCAATCTCGTGACCGCGATCAGCTGGATAGGATTGTTTGTCGGCCTGAAATACGCCGAGCCTGCGATCGTCGTCGCGTTCATGGTGGCGATAGGACCCGCCGCAACGGTGTGGTTGAATGCGCTGATCAGGCGGAAGGGTATCCCTCCAGCATCCGACATCGTCGTGAGCGCCACGATTGCGATGATTGGCGGCTACATGATCTGGATCTCGGTCAGCGGCAATGCGGGCGTGCAGTGGGGGCCTCGATCGGCCTTGGGCATCGTCCTCGCAATCGTGGCCGGCCTGTCGCTGGCGCTTACAAATATACTGGTCAAACTGCTGTTCGACCACGGATTTTCCGGCCGACAGGTGCTGGCGCACCGGTTCTATGGAACGATTCTCCTGCTGCTGGGACTGGTCGACTATTCCTCCATGGTGCTTGAGATCTCGCAGCATTGGCCTGCGATCGCGGCGATCGGGCTATCCACGATCATTGTTCCTTTGCTCTTGATCCAGGAGGGTATCCGACGGGTCGAGCCTTTCACCGTCAACATGGTGCTGTCCACCGCCCCTGTCATCACGTTCCTGTTCCAGTACTTCGATTCTCGCATCGTGCCTTCGCTACATACGTTCGTTGGAAATGTTCTCATCACGATTGTCGCTGTCGGCAACGTTTACTCGCAGTATCGGAGGACCGCATGAACGAACGCAAATGTGTAATCGTCGACGCATATTCGACTGGCCGATTTCTACCTGAAGAGTTCAAGCGGTACGGAATTGGAACGGTGCACGTGATGTCGGCTGCACAGATCCCAGCCATCTTCCAGTCGCATTTCGACGCTGACCTGTATGATGAAATCATTCGTCCCCACGAATGCATGGCCCACGACGAGATCGTTGAATTTCATCTTCAGGCGCTCCGCGGCAGGGAGCTGGAGTTCGTTATAGCGGGGTCCGAGACCGGAGTTGAGCTCGCCGATTCCATCTCGGAACGGCTGGGCCTGCCCTCGAATGGGACGGCTCTGTCAGTCGCCCGGCGTGATAAATCGCGGATGTCCGAAGCGTTGGCCGCAGCAGGCGTGCGATCGATCAGGCAGGTCGTGTCTGACAATGCCGTTGAGATCGCTAGCTGGAAACGTCAAGAGAACTTCGACGAGATCGTGATCAAGCCACTAAATAGCACAGGCACGGAGGACGTGTTCTTCTGCTCGGCTGATGCGGATGTCGAGCGCGCTCTGGCTGCCATCGTCGGAAAGACGAACCGGGTCGGAGCGTTCAATGAACTGGCGCTTGCACAGGAGAAAATAAACGGTCAGCAATATACCGTAAATGCCGTCTCGATCGATGGAGAAGCGTTCATCACCGAGGCCTGGACTTATGAGACCGTTCCCGTCGAGGGCGCATCGTCGGTCTGCTCACGCGAGTGGTTGCTCGGATCCAGGGAGCCCATCGTTCTGGAGCTGTCCGATTATCTTGTGCGTGCGTTGCAGGCGCTGCAGATCGTGAACGGACCAGCGCATGCGGAGATCATCGTCGATGATCGCGGACCGGTTTTGGTCGACTTCGGAGCGAGACTGCAAGGAACCATGTCGGCAAAGGCCAGGACCATGGCGTTGGGTAACAATCATATGTCGCTGACGGCCTGGCGATACGCAAATCCCAAGGAATTTGGACAGTGTATGAGGTTGCGTGGGGCCTACAAGCGACAGGCTCATGCACTGTGCGTCTCGTTGATTTCCGATATGAGCGGTGTCGTTGCCGGTTACTCCGGATTGAATGCAATCCGTAATCTCTCGAGCTTCGCGGATGCCATCGCATTCGTTCCCATAGGCCAAAAGCTGGTCCCGACGATCGACCTGGTGTCCACACCAGGCATCGTGTACCTCGTCAATAACGACTTGGTACAGCTTGAGGATGACTATCGCCAATTGCGTGCGCTGCGGATGAATCAGGTGTTCGATCTGATGGCGCAGGAAGGCGGCGAATGACCGACATCCGTGTGGCGCGCACGAACTCGCCTCGTGCGGCGATGATTGGCGTAAGCGACTTTGACGGTATCCTTCGAGGTAAGCACGTCCTGGGTGAAGATCTCTCGGATGGAGACAAGATCGTCAAGTTCTCTGAAGCGGTGCTGGCGTGGGATTGTGCGGACCGGGTCATTCCCGCAGGATTCACGCAAAAGCCTCTCTCGGCATTCGGAGATGCCGATCTGCGTGTTCTGTCTGGCACCGGCCGTTTGGTGTCTTATCTCGGCGATCAGGATCTCTACCTTGCCGAGTTTATGGGCGCACATGAGGACATCTGCCCGCGAGGTATCCTGCGCAAAGTCCTGAAAAGGGCAGCTGATCACGGATACGGCTGCACGGCCGGGTTCGAGTTCGAGTTCATGCTGTTCAATGAGAACGCCGACACAATTGAGGACAAACCGTTCGGCCAATGGGCTCCGTTCACGCGAGGGCCTTTCGGTTACTCGATTGCGCGCTCTGTCGCGCACCAGGAGCTGTTCGGCGAGATATTGGCGCTTTGTGAGAAGGCCAGAATACCTCTCAGCGGCTTGCACTTCGAGACAGGGCCGGGCGTGATTGAAGCATCACTTCATCATTGTGATGCCCTGGAAGCTGCGGATCGAGCGATCATCTTCAAGGCAATGATAAAAGCCTGGGCGCAGACGAAAGGCATGATGGCAACATTCATGGCCAAGGTTTGTGAGGATTGGCCCGGCCAGTCGGGCCATATTCACATCTCGGTGTTCTCGGACGGCCAGAATGCGTTTTACGATAGTAACGCGTTTGGCAACGTCTCAAAGATCATGAGGCAATTTGTCGGCGGACAACTGAATTACATGAATGAGTTCTGTGTCCTCGCCGCGCCGAACTTCAATAGCTACAAGAGATTGGTCCCCGGCTACTGGGCGCCGGTCTGCCCAAGCTGGGGAATTGACAACCGCTCCTGCGCGGTGCGGGCCATTCCGGGAGAGCCGTCTTCACATCGCCTCGAGTACAGGCTGGCTGGTGCAGACATGAACCCATATCTCGCTCTCTCATGTGCTATCGGTTCGGGTGTGCTGGGCGTCGAGACCGATGCGGACTTGCCGGCTTCGATCGTCGGTGACGCAAGCATGGAAATGTGTCCTCGCTCCGGAAGGCTGCCTCAAAGCCTGGCAGAGGCAACATATCGGTTTGCACAGTCGCCGGCGGCCAATGATGTGTTCGGAGAAAGGTTTGTCGAGGCCTTTTCCTGCTCCCGGCGCTGGGAGTGGGAGGCCGTTCAACATCGGGTGACTGACTTTGAACGTCGGCGGTACTTCGAGATCATCTAGCTGTTCGCACTATTGAGGATTGCCGCCGTTGCGCCGCGGTTGGTCAGGGCCTGGCCGTCCGTCCGGGACAGCCGCGGAAGTTCACGCCTGGACCCTTCCTTCTTTCGCCGTCTTGCTGGAGGCAGGCGACCACCACAATCTAGCTATCCATGTTGCGGCGCGTCCGCTGAACCTCCGGCCGCAGGGCGCGACCGGAGGTTGACCCCAACAGGGCTTCGCGTCAGTGCCGCTTGCTGCTTATCGGCGCAGGGTCGTCAACTGCCTCATTGTCGGACGCGTTGCCGTCGGCTGCATTCTTTGCGCCCTTGGCCGACTTCCTGCCCGCTTTTGCGCCAGCGGCCCTGAGCTTAGGCGACGAGTCCTCATCATCGCTTATCCCGCTCTGTACGCTTGATCCTTCGCCTTTGCGAGCCTTGGCATCCGCGGCAAGGCTTTGCGCAATGACTGGGTAAGCAAGGAAAGCCGCAAGGCCGCATGCGAGTACAGAGGTCTTCACCAATTTCATTCACGTCTCCTGGATCGAGTTGCTTGACGGAGCGATTTTGGCTCGACGCCGCGCCGCCCGCCTGCGCCGCTTGCGTCGCGTTAAGCGTACGTGCAGCGCGGCTTCATCTAATCTCTCTTGTGTGGTCATCGTTTAGGAGATTTGGGGTAAATTCGCGAAGTTGTTGTCTTACCTGTGGCGATACGACATTCGTATCGTCGTACCCTGCTCACGACTGGAGGGACGAGTGCAAGATCTGCGCTGCTGAAGTGGCCGGAGTCCCCGGCCGGGGAGATAGACGCGCGCGACTGGCGGCTTTGAAGTTCTCACGTCTGGAGTCGTCTAACGGCAGGCACCGCTTTTGTCGTCGAGCTTGTCAGCATCCTGTAAGCTAAGCTGGCAGTCTACCGCACCCCGAAAGCCGGCTTTGGCGGTTCTCAACGGGAGATTAGGTATGGACTCTATCGAGCGAGCTTTGTCTGCACGCTATGCCAACAATCACCGAAAATGAAGAAATCCAAGGTATGGAAGCCTTTCCATCAGCCGATCCAACGGATTTCGCCAGCAAACAGTCGCGGCGCGAAGATTCGGATCATCGAATGCGGGCGACAATTCGCTGGGCAGTATGTCGCAGGAGTTTCGTGCGGTGCTGGCCGGGATTGAATGTCGCCGGGAGTCTCGCTTGACTCGTCCTTATCGTGAGTCTGCGTTGCGCGGCGGTCCTCGCTTTGTGCGAAATCCGTGGCAGAGCCGCCCTACCGACGGCCTTACGGGGATCGTCGACCGCAACGGCATTTAGATAGCTCGGGCGGTATTGCCTCCGAGGGCGGATATTAACGAATATCGGCAGTGGTGCCTTGCGCGGTTGGACGTCGGCAGGCAGGGAGCATCGGCGGAGCGGTTGGCGCTTGGGTTGCCCGACGATTGTCGCTTTGTGCGGCATGATAGCGCCTGTGAACCGACCGCTCCGGGTCAGCAGGCCGCCTCGTCATTTCCCGTCGAGCCTGTGCGTCATGAAGGGGCCCAGGACCTGCGGCGTCGACACGACACCGTCGACAGTTTCGATAACTTCATCGAGAGCCGAGATGATACCAGCGACAGCGCGGGTTTCACTGCTTCAGAGGAGAACCTGCGTCGCCAGCGCGCCCTCCTCGAGTTGACTCGACCGGTGCCGCCCCGAGACAGAGTACGCAGCGACGACTCAATGGTACGGGAAGTCGCCCACGTATACGATGCAGCGCGGCCAGCAAGTCGGGCCATCTGTCGTGGGACCGTTCCGCGAACTCGGCTTTCAGAATCAAGAAGGCGCCGGACCCTCGTCTTCCGCCGAGCCTTCACGCCATCACCGGCAACTGGATCACGCAGTAACAGGGCCGATGAATGACTCCGGGCATCTGGACTTCGGCCCTGTTGTTGGCCCGAACTGGGCCCATCGCGATCAACCGGCCCCTGCTTCCCTGATTCTTCAGTTGCGTCAGCACTGGCTCACTACCGAGTTTGACCAGCGACAGACGACCATCGAGATCAATAGGGTGGCCTATACAGTCGTGCGGGGGCCAGGAGGGTCACGGGACATTCGCCGTTTCCGTAGTCGGTATGTTCCGCCGTCGCAATCTAACATCGTCACGCCGTGAGCATCCCTGGACCGTAGGTCCCGGGTTCATTGCCGTCTCCCTCCGGGAGCGGGCTGTCGGCTCACGCTGAAACCCCGGCTTGCGCCGGGTTTTCACCCTTCGGGCTTCCATCCCTGACGGGAGCTGCGGCGGCGCGGAATGTCTTGGGCCTCGGGGCGGCCGTAAAAAGGGAGAGGCAGAGTGGGGTGGCCTTGGCCATGACGGGTTGAGGGTCGGAGGAGAGTCTTCCGGCGCCCGTCATGGAGATTGCTGCCATGAATACGCAGATTGTTGATGCCGGCCGCATTGCGAGCGGCGGATACAGAGTGGATGTGAGTCGCGGCGAGCGCGTCGGTCGGGTGTCCTCGGAGTGGTTTTCCCGCCCGGCGGATGAGCGTTACCTGTCGCTCGATGAACTGGCTCGCACGGTGCACGATCGCGCGAACCGCAGCCGGACGCGCGTGGTCGAAAGCGCGCTGATCCATGTCAACGCAAGCCGTGCCGACCCTGAGCGGCTGGCCTTGATGTTGCCCGGCTCCGACACCCCGGTTGCGCCGACGCATTGGAGCTTCGGTCAGCTTGCAAGCCAGGTGGGCGCTCCGGCCGCTTACCTGCGGCAGCTCCCTGCGTCACTCGCAGCCATCAACCTGCAATATGGCTTGAACGCCAATCGCCTCGAGCAGATCAAAACGCTCGAGACCGAGGATAGCCGTGTCGAGCTTCGCGCCGTCACCGGTCCCGACTATGGCCGGATCTACGACCACGAGCTGGTCGAGGCCGTACAGCGCATCGCCGGCAATGGCACAGGCGATACACGGTGGAAGGTGCCCGGTGTACTCGACTGGTCGAGCGGCATCTACAATCCCTGCGTCGACATTTCCAAGGCCACGACGACCCTGTATGCATCAGACAGGGACGTTTTCATCTTTCTGGTCGATGATCTGAATCCGATCGAAGCCGGTCGTCTTCGTGACGGCTCGCCCGACCTCTATTTCCGAGGCTTCTATTGTTGGAACTCGGAAGTCGGCGCGAAGACCCTCGGCATGGCGAGCTTCTATCTTCGTGCGGTTTGCCAGAATCGCAATCTGTGGGGCGTGGAAGATTTCGAGGAGATCACAATCCGCCATTCCAAATACGCAGCCTCGCGATTTGCTCACGAGGCAGCGCCAGCGTTGTCCAACTTCGCCAACTCCTCACCCATGCCTTTCGTCAACGGCATCAAGGCCGCTCGCGAGCGAATCGTGGCACGCAGTGACGAGGATCGCACCGAGTTCTTGCGCCGCCGCGGCTTCTCCAAGGCCGAGACAGGCAAGGTGATAGACGCGGTGCTGGCGGAGGAGGGCCGCCCGCCTGAAAGCATCTTCGACTTCGTGCAGGGCATCACCGCCGTCGCGCGTGACAAGCCGCATCAAGATGTCCGCCTGGACATGGAGACCAAGGCCAAGAAGTTGCTCGACCGGGCGGCGTAATGTCAGCCAGGCCGGAGATCCTGGTCTCCGGCCTGGTACGCCTACCCTTTACGTTCAGGGGTGATGGGCGCTGCTCTCTCGCCGTCATGTCTATCGCGGACTGAAAGGTCCGGTCAGTTTAGAATTCTTGCGGAATCGAGACCCGCGCATGGGATTGCGACGACTACATCGGAATCTCTGGCTTCTCGCGTCGACACGATCGGCTGATTCATACAATCGCTGCCACGAACTCACTTCCGTGCGTTCAGCTTCGTGTTCGCCCCAACGTCTTGGCTCAGGGGCAGTCAACATAACCGCCTCTGCCACCGCCGGCGGCCATTTGAGCTTCATCCGATCCGCCATGTGACGGCGCGACCTGGTTTTTTCCGATAGCGCGGCACACGCCAACGAACGCCATTTGCCGCCGAAAGCCAGAGCGAGAGCTGGACAGGCTTGTCCGCGAACGGGTTGGAGGCCGAGAGAGAGGCTCCCGGCCGCCTGGTTCGGAGAAGCTGACATGGCAAGCGCCGTTTGGAAGATCAAGCTGTCGCCGTCGCGCGACATCCTCTTAAGCAAATTCAACTTGAGCCCTTTCGTTGAGCGGGAGGGCGCGTGATGGTCTTTGATGTCTCAGAATTGGTACGCCGCCTCGCACGCGAGGCCGAGGGCGTATGCCGACACTATCTGTCCAATGGCAAGCGGGTGGGACGATACTGGGTGGTTGGCGATGTCCGCAACACGCCAGGACGCTCGTTGTTCGTGCGGCTCCAGGAATCGACGAAGGGGCCCGCCGGAAAGTGGACCGATGCCGCCACCGGAGAACATGGGGACCTGCTCGACATCATCCGCGAAAGTATGGCTTTACGCGATTTTCGCAAGGTGGCCGAGGAGGCGAGACGCTTTCTAACGCTACCTCGTTGCGAGCAGCAAGCCGCCCCGAAAGCCGACGGTCCAGCGGCGCGAGCCGGTTCGCCGCAAGCCGCCCGTCGCCTGTTTGCAATGTCCAGCTCCATCGACGGTACGGTGGTCGAAGCTTATTTGCGGCGTCGCGGAATAGTCAGTATCCACCATAGCGGCAGCTTGCGCTTCCATCCACGTTGCTACTATCGACCGGACGAGCATTTGCCGATGGAAACATGGCCAGCGATGATAGCCAGCGTCACGAATCTTGATGGGCGGATATGCGGCGTGCATCGCACCTGGCTCGATCCGGACGGCTTTGATCGCATCCGGCTCGGCAAGGCTCCCATCGACACCCCACGGCGCGCCATGGGCGACTTGCTCGGTAACGCTGTTCGTTTCGGCCTGGTGGATGATGTGCTCGCTGCCGGCGAGGGCATCGAGACCATGCTGTCGCTGCGCTGCGTCCTGCCGACCTTGCCGATGGCTGCTGCCCTTTCGGCCAATCATCTCTCAGCCATGTTGCTGCCGGCTGGCTTGCGTCGGCTCTATATCGCCCGTGACGCCGATGCCGCCGGAGACGCCGTACAAGCCATCCTTACCCGGCGCGCGGAGGACGCCGGCGTTGAAGCGATCTCGCTGTCGCCTCGGCTCGGCGACTACAATGAAGATCTGCATGTCTTCGGCCTTGAGGTTCTCCGGGCAGCATTGCGGCTTCAACTTGTTCCTGACGATGCCGCCCGCTTCCTGCGCTCGTCCACGATCGAGGCCGGGTAGTCGCGGTAATTCGACCGATGGCGAAAGATCGGTCATAGCCGAACCCAATTGGCTGAGAGGACGCGACCTTCGGCCTTCTAGCGGGCGATCGGACGGCAAGCGGCCCGGGCCGGCAATGGCTGCGTCCGGCCATTTTCCGCCGCGCGCAGGCAATGAGAAGACACGATCGCGATTTGGCGAGCGCGCTTTGCATCGCGAAGCAAAATAGCCGGTCTTCGCCATCCTCCGCTGCCGCTTCGGCCCTTCGCTTCCGCCCACGCCCTGCGGGCCTGGGCGGACAAGCCGCTCCGGGTTCTGGCCCGTGCCGCCCGCCGTCTGAGTGATCGCCACGAAGGCCGCGATGGGCGCGGCCGCTCCGCCAAAAGGATCTCTTGCGATGACCGACCACGACGACATCGAACCGACGCATGCCCCGTCTCCGAGCGAACACGTCCTCACCGAATTGCAGCTCTTCGGCTATCGCCCTTTCGACGACCAGCCAGATCCAAGACCTCTTCCCGAGAGCCGGATGATCGCCGGTACCATCGTCGATATGTTCGACGTGCTGGTCGCCACGCTGAGCAATACGCGGCTTGAACCCGATCTCAGCGAACTCCTCTGGTCAACCGTCAACCTGTTCCACCGGGCCGTCGATCGTATCGAACGCCAGCTCGACGACAATGAACAAGCGCAGCACAAAAGCCAGCGGGAGCAGAATGGGTCAGAGGTGCGATCGGTCGAGCTCGAGCGCCTGACGGCGGAGGGCATCACCCTGATCGAGCGCCGAAATTGCCTGGAACTCTTCCGCGACCAGGCGATGGAGCAGTTTGAGGTTCACACCGGCTCGTCCTGGCGTCCTCGGTCGGGCTCGCTGGTGAGCCACCGCACGCTCACGGCAGCGATGATCGACTCCCGCGACTTCATCGCCGCCAAGCGCCGCTCCCAAACCGAGGTCATGTTGCCGTCAGGACCGAAGATCGCACTCACCGGTGGGCTCGACTTCAACGACCACCGCCTCATCTGGGATCGCCTCGACAAGGTTCACGCCAAGCATCCCGACATGGTCCTGCTCCATGGCGGCTCACCCAAGGGGGCCGAACTGATCGCTTCCAAATGGGCGACGAGCCGCAAGGTGACCCAGATCGCATTCAAGCCCGACTGGACGAAGCACGCCAAGGCAGCACCCTTCAAGCGCAATGATGCCATGCTCGAGCTCTTGCCGATCGGCGTCATGCATTTTCCGGGTACGGGAATCCAGGACAACCTCGCCGACAAGGCGAGGCGTTTCGGCATCCCCGTCTGGAAATTCGGCGGCGCGTGAGCGCCGTCTTTTCCAAACTATCGAGAGGAGCTGGACGCCTGGCACTCCGGCGCGTCCAGCTTTGGCTCCGAAGTTGCGGCTTGTGGCGGTGGTGGAAGACGCCTTCCTAATCCATCCGAATGAAGCCGTCACCATGCTCGTGCCTGGTCTTGTTCTTACCACACCACGCATTGGCTTGTTATGCCGGGCGGCCTTAGGGCGGTCGGAGGCGGCCTGGCCTTTTCCGTCGCACCTGGTGCTCACGCTTGCGCGGATCGGGCTGCTGACGCGTTTTGCGTTGGCGGCGCGACATGGACGCAGGTGACTGTTCCTGCTTGCGAAGACCCGCCTGTTGGAGCCGGCTGAACTGGTGGGGCAACAGTCTCAACCTTTCTCATGGCCGCAACGCGCGAATGATGATCCATCGTCACCTTCCTCATCGAACAGGTTGCGCAGGATCGGTATATTGAACGGTGGCAAGTGGCTGGAGTGAGAGGTATCGCGAGCCTCCTTCGGAGCGCTTCGACCAGGCTGCGCGGATCTCGGCCGGACCCACCTCGTCGCCTGGCACGGTGAGTCGTTCTCGATTGTTCTCTCATCACGACATCGCCCTTTGCGGCAGGTTGTTTCTCTTTGTTCGCCGAGTCGTTCCAACCTCTTGTGCAGCCCAACCGAGATTTGCCAAGTCTTCTCCTGAGCTTGCGATCCAGCCCGCGGACGCACGTGGCCTCTTAGATGGCTTGATCTGGCCGAGGACCGGCTCCGCCTCGATCGTCTGAGCCGCAACGCCGTTGATGCGACTTTCTTCCCCTGGGCTTCGCCCATTCCTCGCGAGCCAAGAAAGTCGCCACAACGGCGTCCTCCGCTGCGCTCCGGCCCGCAAGGGGTGCGTCGCCGATCGTCCTCGGCCTTTAGATCGCCATCGAGGCCGCGGTGGTCGCGGGCTCGAAATACAACAGGAGAAGTGACATGGCTAACATCGGTACTTTCAAGAAGGTGGGCAACGATTTCCAGGGCGAGATTGTCACCCTGAGCCTGCAAGCCAAGGGCGTCCGTATCGTCGCCGAGACCAACCGCTCCAACGACAACGCTCCGAGCCACCGCATCTACGTGGGCCGGGCCGAGATCGGGGCCGGCTGGTCCAAGCGCTCCAACGAGGGTCGCGACTATCTGAGCCTCAAGCTCGACGATCCGAGCTTCACCGCTCCGATCTTCGCCAACCTCTTCGCCGACGAGGAAGGCGAGGGCTTCAGCCTGATCTGGTCCCGTCCCAGCCGTCGCAACGGCGACTGACCCGATCCACGATGCCTCGCCCGGCTGGTCCGGGCGGGGCATTACCCTGCGCAGGAGACGGCCGCGATCTTGCGGCAGTGTCGCACCACCACCATGCGAGCTTCGCCGGACGGACGCACCGAGTCCCTCGAGGAGCTCTAGTCGCAATTAAGTGAGGGCGCGTCGTCGTGCTTGAGGTGTCGCTTTCGGACATTATAACTCACCAGCCAGATGACGCCGACCGCGATCGGCACGAAGGCTGCGGTCAGGAACGAGGGCTCTACTCGCAGTCCGACATCATGCGCGCCCTTGGCAAGATAGCTAAACAGGCTGACCACATAATATCCTATCGCCCCGACCGACAATCCTTCGACCGTGCATTGCAGCCGAAGTTGCTGTCTCGCGCGCTCGTTGATGGCCTGCAACAGGTCGCGATTCTGTCGTTCGATTTCGACGTCGACCCGAGTTCGCAACAGATCGGCGGCACGCGCGAGCTTGACCGAGAGAGTCGCCTGACGATCCTCCACGGTCGCGCAGGTTCGCATCGCCGGCGCCATGCGGCGCGCCAGAAACGACGACCAGGTCGGATAGCCCGAGACATCGTTGCCTTCAATGATGGACAGTCGCGATTGGACCAGCTCGTTATAGGCCCTGCTGGCGCCGAAGCGAAACAGGCTGCCGGTCGCGCCTCTTTCGAAGGATGCGGCCAGCGCCGTCAGCTCGGCAAGCAGATGGTTGTTGAACTGCAGCCCTTCACCGCTTTGCATTTTCTCGAGTGCCTCAACAAGACGGCGGTCGATCCGATCAACAGATGGTGCAAGCTCAAGGGCCACCGACAGGCCAAGGAGCGCCAATGGACGGTAGGTCTCGATTTCCAGGAGCCGTTGCACCAGCGCGCCGAGATCGTGCGATGTCAACCCGAGGTCACAGACGAGGATTTTCGTGAAACCTTTTTCGTCTACGCGGAAGTCTGAGGCCGCAACGCCTGCGCCGTTCTTTGTGGCAACCATGGCCAGGCTGTTCTTGTCAAAAATCTGTTCGGCCCGCCTGGTCGGCGAGGCGTCCTGCTCCACTTCCAGCCTGATCGCGACCAGCAACTGTCCGGTCTGACGCAACGCGCGGATCAGCGATCGGACGGTACCATCAACTTTGTCAAATTGGTCTGCGGCAGAACAATTTGCGTTAGTCCAGATCCAGGTGAACGTTGTGAATTCCGAATGCTGCTCCCAGCGTAGCGTAGCGGGCCCGATGACAATCTGATGAAGTTTCGCCGATTGCTCAGGCGGCGTAAGATTGCGCTCGAGGCAAAAATCGATAAAACGACAGCGATCGCTCGTGGCCGCCTCGCCCTGTGCAAGAAAAGCGAAGTGGATCACGCTGAAGGGCGAAACAAGGCGCGTGAAAGGGCGCGCGTGCACTTCGCCGAGCACAGCGTCGCGTTGCGGATGTGGCGTGAAGGTTCGCAGATCCAGTTCATCGATCATGTATTGACGCCTTGCTTCAGGGTGAGCAGGCAACCGTCAGCCTTGACGCGGGAGGCAATGGCGGTGCTGGGAAACGGTTCCACGCGGCCAGGTTGCTGATCAAGCCATGTCGACGATCATTACCGAGGCCGCCTTGAACTCGGGAAAGAGGTCTTGCGGGAGGAGGAGATTGACATGGAGCAGCCTCATCCAGCTTTCGAATGAAGCCATCAACGGCATCTGCCGGGTACGGTCCGGTGTCTATGACGAAATGCCGGCGTCGCGGCTCAATAAGTGTAGCGGTGCGCCAGCAAGCCGTTCCGCGACCTTGTCGGTGGCCCGCCGCACCGACCGACGAATGCTTGGATTTACGCGGGCAGGGTTGTCTGTCTCGGAATCCCACCGACATCGCCTGCCACCGAAGGGGTGCCGCGTGCGAGTGAAGATGCGCCGGCCCTCTCCTGAAAGCAGTTTCCCGGTCGCATGACCGATGCCGCGCGAGGTCGTGGCAAGCAGCAACGTCTTGCGTTCTCCCAGCGTGGTGCAGACAAACGACCTCGGGTGCGGCAACCGCATTTTCGATTGACGGATCGAGGCCCAAACGCGACTCCCATCTTGTTGCCGTCGTTAAACTTCCTGGCGCAGAGAGCCGGTGCAGGATTTGGGCCAGCACTATTCAAGGGGCGCTCCCGCGTCGTTTTTACGCAATGTGGCTTTCGAAGACAGTCGGAGGCGGGTTTCAGACATGAAGCGCGCTTGTATTCCGACAGAATGCGCACGTGGCACAGGCCGCAGGGAATTGCGTGTTTTCGGCCAGGTGATCGCTCGCCCGGCCGCTGCCATTGTTTGAGTGGCCACGCTCTGGCCGGATTTGTCGATGCGGAGCCCTGCGAGTGACCGCGCCCGGACCCGCGGGGCAAGGGTTCGGCGATGGGCTGATAACGTCACGTCGAGTGAGGTTGACAGGATCACGCAGCTGGAGCTCTCGCCGTCCTCGTCTTTGATGCGTCACTCAGAGCAGCGCAAGCATCGCGGCTTGAATGTCGCAGGGAGGCAGATACGTGGCGATTGTTGTGAGCGATCGACCAAATCGCGGCGGACCACAGATACGGCCGGCGACTATCGTGAGCGGGGCGTGGGGCCGAGGGCGTGATCGCGGAATCGGAAATATGCGCCTGGCAGCACAAGGAGCCAATCACCACTGAATTCGTTGGGCCGGCTTCTCAGCGGGACTCGGCATCGCCGCGTTGTCCTTGATGTCAGCTCTGTTTGGATCGAGCGCACGAAACGACCTCTTCGATCGATGGATCTGCCCGAAGGACGGCTGTACCTCGACCGACCAATGCGAAGTCATCGGCCTACAACCGGTGCTGGAGGTTAGCCGGCTAAGCGCCCGACCGAGAACGTTTCGTAATCAAGAACGACTGGCTGGCCCGGCGGCGGGAACTCAGACACACGAGTTGAAACGTTCGTAAGAGACAGCACCTTGCCGGACTATGCGTTCGGCAAAAAAGTCGACTCCGGAGGAAGAGTCCCGACGAAGTGTGATACACGTTGGCTTCTCTGCAGCCGCGCCCACAATTTGGGTCGGCGTTCGTCAAAGTTCGCAAGAAGCCAATTACCTTCAGCAATGGGTCTATGGCAGCCAGCTCTGGAAGCAGAATGGCTGCTGCCGGGAGCATTGGACAAACCGCCTATTGTTCGGCGAGGAGCTCGTCGAGCGCTTCAGTGAGTTTGTCTACATCAACGTTATTGTCGCACGAATCGGTCGAGATGCTTGTTACACTCTCGGCATCGCTGTCCTTGGTGTCCCGAGCTTTAGAAAGATACAGTGCAGGTTTATCTGCGCGCTGCCATTCACCGTCACCATTCTTAGTCCACTTTTCGGGATGCTGGGCAGGGTCAAGAACCATGTTCGCTTGATCCACCTCAACAAAACCCATCGCCGCGAGACGGGATTGCGCTTCTAGGCTGACTGGAGTGGAATTGATCAATGGTCGTTCGCCATCGAGCCGAAGCTGATGTTCCAGCAGAATATCACCTGCGTTGTCGACGAGCGGATGAGTAACCCGAAGAACTGTGGTGGACGTGATGTCAGTTCGCCCGGGAAACAGTTCCCGCCACTTTTCGCCTTCGAACACCTCACTCATGCGAAATCCGGATTCTGTTCTTAGAAGCCCGACGCTTTCGTTGCCCAACTCATAGCTAAAATATCGGGCGTCGTCGGTATGTCTTCTGGCCGTACCGGTGCCCTCAGCCAGACTTGCTGTGCGCGCAGCTTTTGAGGACACGAAAGGCGAGTACTCTTGTGGGTTCGCCGCGATATGCTTGATTTCAGCGCCATGAAAATCCTCCATTTTTTGCTTGTATTGAAACCTTGTGATCTCAATCACAGGAGTTCGGCGAACTAGGGAGTACGACGGTGCTACCGCCGAAGACGAACTAGCGTTCGAATTCGGTGTCGACTGAATGCCTGCAAGCACGTCCGCAAACCTCTGGGTATCTGTATCAGGTTGCATGTCACTGTTTGCTGAGTGCCTGATTTCATCAACATCCTGTGCATGCGAGAGGGATTCGATACCCGACGTGCTGATAGTCCGGTTATGCATCGCAAGTCGTACTCTTGTCGGCGACATTTTTGTCGCATGGAGTTCAGGCTGAAGAATGTTAGACGGCCAAGCTGTCAAAAAGCTGACGCGCGGGTGCCGGGCGACTGGTCCGCGCTTTCGCGCAAACCGTCGGCGGCATCAGCGGTGCAAGTGGAAGCCCGGTGACTTGCGTCGGTGCTCGTCCTATACTCGTTATACTATTGCGCTAAGCCCTACAGGAGTGAACGAAAGCGTAGACCGGCCCTGAGGTTCACTCAACCTGATATCTATCCCGATACACGCTGACACATGATCATTGTCGAGGGATTGAGGGCATTTCGTATGGTCGATTCCGAATTGGCTGCCCTGTTGCGAGCGGTTCTGGACGAAGTGTGCGAAGATGTATCGCGTCACGAGAATGGCGCTCGAACTCATGTCGCCTGCAAACTCCTGGAAGCCGCCAGCCGCGGAGAGACGTCGGTCGATGCTCTCAGGAAAATTGGCCGGCGGCATTGGCCAGTGCACCTACGATGTGGCGTTAGGACGCAATCGGCTGGGGAGACCTGCGCAGAGTTCCATGAAGGCGTCCGCTCGGCGGGTAAGCGATCACAGGTGCGGTTCGTACGTTTCGTGCAGACATCGCGCTTTGACTCATTGCCCGTCGGGCTAGACTACACTGGTCGCTGCGCGGTCTGTTGACGCAAACAGGTTGTTCTGAGGTTGATCGTGCTATCGGAAAGAATCCATGGCGGGGGTCAAAAGACCGTATGCGGTTCCTTCCGTTCATAGTTGTTGTCACCTTTTCCGTCCTGGTCGGCCTCGCATCGGGAGCGACCGCAGCCGCACGAAACCGCGCGAAGCACATAGCGCCGCCCCCGCCAGACCTTTACTGTCTGCAAGGGCGCAGCTGGGGCTATCCAGGCAATTGCCAGTTCTCAACCTATAGACAGTGCCAGGCCACTGCATCGGGCACGTACGCACATTGCGCTATCAATCCCACCTATGCTTTCGAGCATGGGTGGCGCCCGCGCTGATGGCGGTCCTTTTCCAATCTGCGTCAACTCAGCCGCGCCAAGGGCGCGTCGGTCGTCGGCTGCTCGATTGCAGCGCGCATTGTGCCGAGCGCGGAGAGGATATCATCAACGATACCTTGCGCCGCTTCCTGTGGCTGCGACGTGATCCGACCTGTAGCCCGGAGGATTGATCGCCGCATGGCCATCGAAACTCAGGGCTGAGATCTCGCGTGCTGGCGGCAACTTGTTTTTATTGATTGGCATGCCAGTCGTGAGGCCCGCCAAACACCAGCGCGGCAATCAGCGCAGATTGCGGTCTGCCGGCAGGTTGCGCCCCAGGGTAAGAGAGCTGCAGTGCGATTTTGACACGCTGAAAATCGTTGGCTCCTTTGCCGAAAGATCGCCCCTTTTAGTGGCTGGCGTGCCGTGCAGCAGGACAGCGAACCGCCAGGCACGCAAAGAGAAAGTCGTCGGAGCACGCGCCCCAACCGCGGAATGCGCGCGGCCGCCATCCCTTCGTCGGGCCCGATCGATCTCGCACCCAGCCGTTCTATTCGGCGGTGCTGAGGCTTTCCGCATGCGAGTAAGCTCTGATTTGCGATCCGATAAAACAATGGTTCTGTACGAAACGAACGGAGTTCGTCTTCAATTTTAACCGGTCCAAGCCTCAACAATGAATCCGGCGCGCCGTGAGGTGTCGCGAGGCGGTTGGTACAATCAAGAGTTTATCTTTTGTCAAAGATTTGCCGCGACCTTCCAGAGCTGGCGCCAACGCTACAACCAGTCCTGCAGGGTCCCGGAATGAGGGCATATCTGAACTCCTGGCTTTCGAAGCTCCTAGCCGGAGATTTGGCGGCATTTGGCGGGCCGGTCACCGATGAAGCGGTTGCAGGATACATTCGTGCCGAGCAGATCTCCCTCGTGCTTGGCTATTCGCTGGGCATCATGCTGGCCAACGCCTGCAATGCGACCGTGCTCGCAATTGCGCTTTGGCATTCGGCCGACAGAAACTTTGCCCTGATCTGGGCGGCGACTGTCGTCTGCGGCGCGCTATCGATAGGCCTGAAAGCGCGTTCATCACGACTGATGACGAAGCCTCAGTTCGTGTCGCGCCAGGCCATGCACCGGCTGGTACGGAATGCGCTGGTTCTCGGAACCGCCTGGGCAATTGTGCCGGTGGCTTTCTTCGCGAACGCCTCCAATGGCGGGCAGCTCGTCATTACATGTCTCTGCTCAGGAATGCTTGCAGGTGGCGCATTCGCCTTCGCCACGATTCCGGTGGCGGCAGTTGCGTTCACGGCTCCGATCTTTGTGGGTACGGCAATTTGCCTCGGCAGAAACGACGATTTCGCCTATCTGCTCGTCGCTATCCTGGTCGTGGCCTATGGCTTCGTGCTCCTGCGCGGCGTTTTCGCCCATTCCTTCGAATTTACCAGACGCGCCATTGCTCAACTGGAGGCCGAAAGGAGGGGCCGACGGGATACCCTGACCCAACTTCCGAACCGTTTTGCCTTCAATGAGAGCCTAGAAGGTGCCCTCAACAGGCTCGCCCGCACGGGCGAGGAATTCGCGGTTCTTCTTCTCGACCTCGATCGCTTCAAGGACGTGAACGACAAATTCGGCCACCTCGCTGGCGATGAATTTCTCGTGCAGGCGGCGGTGAGACTACAGCGATGCGTACGGCAGACCGATACCGTTGCGCGCATCGGCGGCGATGAATTTGCGCTTGTTATGACCAATCTGACCAAGGTGGAGGACGCCTTGGAAGTCGCCGAGCGGTTTGTCGGCGCCTTCGCCGAACCATTCGCGATCGAAAAATGCGAGATCGCGGGGGCGACCAGCGTCGGCATCGCAGTGGCCCCGCGCGACGGCGACGTACCTCATGTGCTCCTGAGGAATGCCGACATTGCGCTCTATCGTGCCAAGCAAGCGGGGCCGGGAACGATCTGCTTCTTTGAGATCAACGACGACAAATCAGCGCACGAGCGCAGGGCGCTGCAGCGGGATCTGGAGCTCGCAATCGACAGAGACGAACTGTTCCTCCTCTACCAACCGTTCTTTGATATTCACGCGAACCGGGTCACCGGCTTTGAGGCGTTGCTCCGCTGGCGGCATCCCGTCCGTGGAATAATTTCCCCGACCGAGTTCATCCCAATCGCCGAAGAAACCGGACTGATCCACGGAATCGGTGAGTGGGTGGTCCGACGCGCCTGCGCGACGCTATCGAACTGGCCGTCGGACCTCAGGGTCGCCGTGAATTTCTCGGCGGCCCAATTCCATAACACCAGCATCCTGCAGACAATCGTGCAGGCTCTCTCCCAAGCCAAAGTTGCTCCTCATCGTCTCGAAATCGAAATAACCGAGTCGATGCTGATCTCGAAGTACGCGCCGGCGTCATCGATCCTGACGTCACTCCTGCAATTGGGAGTGACGGTGGCACTTGACGATTTCGGAACGGGATATTCGTCGCTGACTTATTTGCTGAAACTGCCTTACACTCGCATCAAGATCGATCAGTCTTTCATACGGGACATGCTGAGGCGACCGGATAGTGCGGCGATCGTAAAATCGATCATCGCACTGACGCGGGACCTGCGGATCGGCGTGGTCGCCGAAGGCGTCGAAACAACCGAGCAACTCGACTATCTGCGTCAAACCAATTGTGATGAAGTGCAAGGATATCTCATCGGTCGACCGGTCGCGGAGGATCACATTTTCGCTCTGCTCCATCAAGACAAGCAATGGTCGACGCCCGCCGCTTGAATGACGTGGTCGCTGCGTTATGCCGATAGTGGTGAACATCCGCATCCCGAGGTGGAGTAGACGCTTGGCCTGCTGTAGTATTCTCGAAGATTTGCGAAGCACTGCAGCGCCGGCCGCATCACCCCACGAATTGCTGTGCAAGCAGCGCTGATCAAGGCTCCCCCATTTTGACTGTGGATTAGTATTGTCTGATTAGAGCGATGCCACGAACATCACGCGGTCGACCCTTCCGGTGCAGAGGTCGTTGCAGACAACCTGATCATTCGCAAGCCATTCGGACTTGATGAACTCGCCAGCCGTTTCAAGTCAACTTCGTTGAACGTCAACGAGGGATTCCGTGCAGATAGGCGATCATGGTCATCAGCGCGTGGCGATGAAGACCTTGCCAGGATCGTCCCTCGAAGTGATCAAGTTTGAGTTCTTCTTTCAGCTGCTGATGGGCCTGTTCGCAAATCCATCGTGCCTTGATGGTGGCGGCTAGTGTCCGCAGATCTGTCGCGGCGGGCAGGTTGGCGCGATAGTATTTTTGTCACCGGACGCGCGTTGCTGGTCGATGAGCCAAGCTTCGTCGCCTGGCAGATGCTGTTGACCCTTTTCCCATATTCGCTGAGGAGGTTCGTCGGCGGTGCGCACACGGACAGCAGCGAATCGGGCTTTCAACCGACCTTTGGTCCCGCTGCTCAACTCGCAGTTTTCCACTTGGTGGCCAGCATGTCTTCGGCCGCGATCGATAGAATATCTGGCACGTGGCGCTTATACGAACTCGGCTGGTCAGCAAGAGCAGGCTTGAAGTATCAACAATTTGAAGTCGCTAATGATCAAAGGTGCCACTATTAGTTGAAATAGGCCTCCCGTCGTTCATAGCGCCACAGGGCGGTACATTCTATTCTTGATCGAAACGACCGCTCTGTGGTTGACTGTCCGCAGTCCTAGGACAGCGGACGACGGCGAATTTACATGAAAAGTCAAGACCTTGTTATATTGTTGAAGCTCGTGAGCCTCGAGCAGGCCAAAAATGAGGACGATGCGCATCCCGGAGAGGTTGCCCATCACGATGACCCGTACTCAGTACGCGGGTTGGAATCGGCCCTGGGTATCAGCAAGACAGAGGTTAATGCCTCGATCAAGCGGAGCGTTTCGTCGGGACTTGCAGTCAAAGATCGGGAATCCGGTCAGGCCAAGCCCAACCGCCGCAATCTCTATAATTTCGTCGTGCACGGACTAAAGTTCGTTTTCCCGGCAAAACCGGGTGCGATGACCCGGGGCATCCCCACCGCCTTTGCGGCCGCCCCACTCAAGAACCTTCTGATCAGCGCTGGCGAGTACATCTACGTTTGGCCGTACGCCAAAGGCAAAGACATGGGGCAGGCGGTAGACCCGCTGTTCAGAAGCGTGCCACAAGCCATCCAAAAAGACGATCGCCTGTATGAGTATCTCGCCCTTATTGATGGTGTCAGGCTTGGAAATCAAAGGGAGGCTGGGCTCGCGGCCGAGCGTCTATCGGAAAGGCTTCTCAAGAAATGACCACCATCAAAGGCCAATTGCTTCACATGTTGGAAACGGTCGCGCAGTCTCTGGGAGACGAACTGCGCCAGCGGCTCGTGTTTGTCGGCGGTTGCACAACAGCCCTTTTCATTACTGATGAGATCGTGCTCGAAGGGGTTCGGGCAACCGATGACGTGGATCTCATCGTTGATCTCGTTGGACATGCGCAATGGGCTCAACTGCAAGACCAGTTGCGTCAGAAAGGGGTCGTGGAATCTCCCGAAGACGAGGTCATTTGCGCATGAGGCTCGGCGACCTCCAAGTCGATTTCATGCCGGATGATCAAAGCATTCTCGGCTTTAGCAATCGCTGGTACGCCAAAGGCATCGAAACGCCCGAACTGTTCGTGGCGACAAAGTTGGAAGCATATCTCGGCCGCGGCAACGATGATCTCTTAGGCAGCCGTGACATCGAGGACATCCTTCTCGTCGTTGACGGTCGAGAGGAACTCGTGGCTGAAATCCAAAACGCAGACGATGATATTCGTTGCTACATTGCAGAGAAGTTCAAAGCGCTCTTAGGTCATGAGGATTTTGATTATTTTCTCGATGGCAATATCAAGGGACCTGAAGGCCGGGTCGATATTGTGCGAGAGCGGTTTGTCGCCATAAGCCAGAGCGATGCTGGCGAGCGAGAGGGGAATGGAGATCAACTGGCGCAGTGAGCAAGGAAAGAGGACGCGCGATAGCCGCGAGGAGTCGGAGTGCGCGCCGATGCCGTGTCATGTCTCCTTCTCGACAGTTCAACCTCTGGCCCGACAAGCGGTGACCTTGCTCGCCAGATTATCCGCGATGTAGACTGGTACGTCGCGACAAACCAAGCCGCAACGGCAGAATGCCTCAGCGCGCAATTGCGCCGCACTCATCTCAGTTTATCTCGGCGATTTCCGCGGGACAGCGCGTGCTACGTGCTCGCCCATATACCGAACACAGGGACGGCGCTCGTTCTGCACGCTGACGATTGCTTGTTAGGAAGCCGCGAGCAAAACGGCGCGGTCCATTGGTTCACCAAGCCCCATACGCTGGCCAATCCGATGGGTGACGTTCCGTTTGACGAAATCGTCAGGAGTCCTGCCCGGAACCGACTGCCACGAAGCTTCCGAGCGAGGGAATTCATTCCGGCTGAGGTAAACAAAATCACAGCAGAGTCAGGCAAATCATTTGTTGCCGCAATCGACGGGTTTTGGGCGGAGTTGTCGGCGGGAGAGCAAGCCATGTTCTTGCAAGGGACGATGTGGCGATCGCAGCTGAAGGCGATGATCGAAGCACCCTTCAGATCGGATATCCATCGATTTTGAAAGCGCACGTCGAGGCCCACTTCGCCGAATAACGGTCAGACGGTAGACGCTCCCATAGCGGCAGCTCGCCCTCCGCAACGGGTCGCGGATGTCCGAGCGCCCGCCGCGCATTGCTGCCCGATGGCGTCCATCGAATCATCGCCGGAGCACTGCTCGACAAAACGCATTCCGACCGCGCTCAGAAGACACGGTTCCTCGCAATCGCATGATCCGAGGGGGCGGAGCCTCGCTCTGACAGATCGGCGGCCATTGAAAGGCTTCTGCGGCGAGTGCCTTCGATGGGGTATCGAAAATCACCGCATCATCTTCGGCATCCCCCTAAGCACCTCTACTCCGCGATCGTGGCAGTCGACGCGCGGCGAACCTCGTACGCGCTCCCAAGGAGCACGGAGCTTTTCAAATGTCCGATCCGAACACGGATAAACCGCCGCGTTACTTACGCACGTCCGAAGCCGCGCGCTTCTTGAGTTTGTCCGGCCGCACCTTGGAGAAACACCGAACCTACGGAACCGGTCCCGAGTATCACAAGATTGGCGGACGCGTGGTCTATTCAGTAGCTGACCTGACTGCATGGGCCAAACTCGGCAAGAAGAAGTCAACCTCGGATCCTGGTGTCGGCACCGTACTGCCCGCAAAACGGCGTGCTCCAATTCCCTATGCGGGCAAAGAGCGGCGCTAGGCCATGTCCGTTAGCAAATCCTCAGCGCACCGCCGCCGGTGTCGCGGCGCACTTCAGATCCTTGTTCCCGGCGAGCTACGGGCTCCCGAGACCCGGCTTGAAATTGTCGGGAATGCTCGTCAGGATCGTGGTGGCCGCCTTGTGCTGCATAGCCCGCGTCAGTTCGTCGCCGCAATTGGGGATGCTCCCGATGCGACCGGTTTGTCCGGATTGATGGCGCCGTGGCGCCAATCCGAAATCGGCCCGGATGTTGGTCGATTTCCTAGATCGTCTCGGATCCAGCGACCCGTCGAACCCTGCGTGCAAGTCCATCCTTCGACTTCGTCGCCGACGGCTGGAATGCGCGGCGCGCTCCAGCCGCGAATCGTTGCGCGGCAACGTCGCCGTAGCGTGGCATGCAAGGGGGCACAACCCAGTACTGCTGCTAGCCATAAATACTTGGGCTTCTTCCTGGCGGACCAGGCCTCAATATTCATGGGAACTGACTGGCAACGTCAGGCCGCCAGGCCTGCTCACCTTCAGAAGAGGCCCACGCGCCTCGCTCAGCCCAAATCAAACCGTTCCCGATTCGAGCGTCAGGGCGCGGCGGCATGAACGATCTCACGGAAGTGGAAGTCTTGTGGCTCGAGAAGCGTATCGAAAACCGCATTCGGTTCGGTCGTGTTGTCAAGGAACGAAAGCTTGATCGTCACCGGCGTGTCCTATCATTTGCACCGGGCAGCATCTTTGCCTTCGTCCGTTGGACATCCAACGACTTTGGCACGATCATCTCGCGGATCGACATCTTGCGCGCGGTCGCACCGGGACAGCGCTGCTCGACCGTCCCCTATGTGAGGCCCGGCGGAGAGATCGTGCTGCGGCTCTCTGGCTGGCCGAAGGTCGAGCGCGTGTTGCAGATGATCGATGCCGTCGAGGCGCTTGGAATCGATCCGGCTGACGTCGCACCCGATCATTGGCATCACGTTCATAACCGTCTGTCCGTCAACGAAAACCCGCGTCCATACACCAAAACACGCCACCAGGCCTGGCTCCATCGTCGCAGAGTGATGCGATGACGAGCCGCCTGATGACGCTGACCACGACGTTTGCGGTGGCTGCCGCGCTCATCGCGACGATCGTCCTGCCGCCACTTCCACTCTACATTTGGAATGCATCGGCAAGCGTGCCAATCGGTCTCTACAGCATACGACCGACGAAGCGCTTCCATGTCACCGAGCTGGTCGCCGTTCAGCCGCCGGAGCCGCTTGCGACCCTCCTCGATTTGAACGGCTATCTGCCGGTCGGGATCCCCATGCTAAAGCGGGTCTTGGCACTGCCCGGGCAGACGGTCTGCAGAAGCGGGCTCACGATTTCGGTGGATGATGTTGCGGTGGGCGAGGCGAAGGACCGCGACGGACGCGGCCGGCCGCTGCCCAAATGGCAGGGCTGCCGCGTCGTCGGCGAGGGCGAGCTCTTTCTCATGAATTGGCAGTCGGACGACTCCATGGACGGCCGATATTTTGGCTTTCTTCCGGCGTCGGCGGTGATTGGCTGTGCGCTCCCGGTCTGGACCTGGGAGGAGTGACCGTGCGTGTTCTACGTGTTTATCCCGCCATTCCTCGGTTGGATCGGTTGCGGGACCATTCCTCAGTCCCAGCCGACGTTCGCAAGCCTGGCGGGCGCAGCGGTGGTCCAAATGATCCGCGCGAAGCGGCTTTACGCCTCACGGGCGCGAGCACGATAGCAGACTTGGCTCGGTCAGGTGTGCCTGTTTGGGTGGTCGTGTCGCTGCTGCTTGCTCTGACCGCATCGGACACTACCGCTCTAGCCCAAAACGGGTCCGCCGCGCTCCCAGCGATCTGTCGAACCAACTACACGCTTCCGGCCTTCATCGAAGAAGCCTCACGACGCTTTGCGATCCCGGCGCGGTGGATATGCTCGGTATTGAGCATCGAAACTGCTGGAGACATGCATGCTAGGTCGCCCAAGGGCGCAATGGGACTGATGCAGATCATGCCGGCGACTTGGGCGGAACTACGCCAACGCTATGATCTGGGAAGCGATCCGTACGATCCGCGTGACAACATTCTGGCCGGCGCGGCGTATCTCCGTGAACTGCTCGACCGCTACGGTTCGCGCGGCGTTTTTGCTGCGTACAACGCGGGACCAACTCGCTATGAAGAACATCTCGCGGGAGCCCCTTTGCCAGACGAGACGCGAGCATATGTGGCAAAGCTTGCAAATTTGCTTAGCGTGCAACCGCCGCCGTCGTGTGCCGCGAGCTGGAGGTCATCAGCAGCTGCGACGCTGTTCGTTGAGCAAGCTGACCAGATGGAAGCCCGCCGAAGGCCGACAGCGCTCTCGCACTACGCAACGATCGCAATTTCGCCGCGCGATGTTACGCAGATGGCCCCCAGGCGTACTGGCGTTTTTGTAGCTCGATCGGACTCGAGGGCATTACGATGACCAGCAATGGCTTGCTTCAGCAAGCAATCAGCGGAGGAGCGAGAGCAGTGGGCAGGCAGGACATGTGCGTCCGGGGGCTGCACAGGACTTCACGTCTTGACGAGACTAGCGGCCTCGGCCGGCAATGCGTCGACTCGGCCAGCTCCTACTCTGTGCGGGGCCCTGCCATGGCAGCTGCCGCCTTCGCGATCACTGCTTCGGCGCGCTCGATCGCGGCGCGGAATTCCCCGCTCTTCCAAGTATCAACCGAATTGCCGTCATCGTACGACTCGTCTGCGGCGTCTCGCGCGCGTGAGACCATCTCGCGAAGCACCGCAATGGCTTCGGAGAGCAGGTTGGCATTCAACTCATCGCGGGAAGACCGCGTCACCTCTTTAGACTCACCGCATCGCAATTGTGAACCGTCAGGCAACGTCATCGCAATAAATGACTATTGCGATTGCCTACGGAACTTGATGGCAGAGCGGCCCTTCAAATCGGGCTTCGAGAAACCGGTGCACAGGGATAGCCGCCGTGTGGGCGAATCCGACAGCCCGGTGCAACGACTTAGCTGGTCGTTGCCACATAGGACAGCTCCGATGCGGCTTTTCGTTGGGTCGGGCATTGGTCTTGTGGAGACCACTCTTTGCATCGTCGATGGCGAGGGTCTCGCCGTTCGCGAGGTCAACATTATGATCGAGGCAGCTGCGATCCCTTCCGCAGTAGAGGGTTGCGCGGATCGCCTAGAGAGAGCGGGGCTAGGCGTCATCGCTTGGCACCTGGCTGCATCGCGAACTGCAGACAGCGGGCGCCCGATCATTGTCGTCGAAGCGCGTCACATGTGCGTTTCGCTGTCGACAATGCGTAACAAGACCGACCAGAATGACGCGTGGCATCGGGCGGATGATGCGGTTGGGCTGGTATCGCGCCGTTCATGTCAAGAACATCGACATGCAGAAGATGTGTACGCTGCTCACCAGCCGAAGGCTGCTCAAGCGCAAACTAATCGACCTCGAGAACCACATTCGTGGTGCGCTGCGGGCCTATGCTTTGCTCGTTCGAACGATCGCCCGTGGCGCCTTTGAGGCCCGCGTCCGCGAGCTTTTCGAGCGCAGCGATCCGATCTTCGTAATGACCATCGGGACCATGTTGGATGTGCGTCGCGCCATCCTGGAGGGGTACGACTGGCTGCACCGTGTGCTGCTCCAGGTCGTCCAGTGTGATGATGTGTGGCGGCGCCTGATGACGGTTTCTGGCGTCGGCCCGGTCGCGGCGCTGAGTTTTATGACCGCAGTCGATGATCCCTCGCGCTTCAAGAGGTCGCGCGACGTTGCGGCGTATTTTGGCCTGACCTCGCGGCGCTGGCAGTCCGGCAGCTTGATCGACGTGCAGGGGCGGATCAGCGAGGCGGGCGATGCCGACGTGCGGCGGGCGCTCTATGAGGCGGCCAGCGCGCTGCTGACCCGCTTCAAGCGCGAGGACAGGATCAAGACCTGGGGCATGGCGATCGCCAAACGCTCGAGCCACCGCAAGGCGACCGTTGCGGTGGCCCGCAAGCTTGCCGTGATCATGCACGCGATGTGGACGGGCGGCACATTCTACTGCGGCGATCCGTCGGCATCGGAGGCGGATATCGACGCGCGCAATGCGGCCAAGGACCGCAGACTGCTCGGTGCCCATGCCTGACCAGCCCGAACCGGTGGCAGATCGATGAACCGATGAGCGCAACATCTTGAACACGGAGCTCCGCGACAGCGGAAGAGACCTGGTGCAGATCAACGACGACGGAACGCACGCTATCTTGCCTGTGGCCACGCACCTGAGGTGCAATGTGGACCACGCCGGAGTGCCTGTGATGTGGCTCCGTCATGCCGATGGAAAGATGCGCCGCGACGGCGTCCGCGCTGCCTTGCTGCAGCGACATTTTGCCGTCGATGAGCGCGGAAGAGTGCACGGCGCACCGGGACTCGCTGTTGTGGTGGCGCATCGCGTTGCAGCGTGGCGCAGAGGACCTTGTCGAAGAAAGGAAAGGAAGCGAGAATGGCTGAGATCAGAGCGACAGCACGACCACCCGACCGATTAGGAAGGCTCTTCAAATCGGGCTTCGAGATACCGGTGCACGGGGATAACGCGATCGTGGCCGAATCCGGAGCCTGGTGCGACGACTTAGAACGTCGTTCACACTACGGAGAGCCCCAATGAAACTGTATGTTCGATTGGATGTCGGTCTTGAAGAAACCAGCCTTTGCATCGTCGATGGCCAGGGTCTCACGGTTCGCGAAGTCAAGGTCAGCACGGAGCCAGAGGCGATCCGCTCCGCTGTAGACGGCTACGCGGATCGCCTCGATAGAGTGGGCGTCGAGGCGTCATCGCTAGGCATCTGGCTGTATCGCGAATTGCAGCCAGCCGGGCTTCCGATGATTGTCGTGGAAGCGCGCTATATGCGCGTTTCGCTATCGACAATGCGCAACAAGACCGACCGCAACGATGCGCGCGGCATCGCGCAGATGATGCGGCTGGGCTGGTACCGAGCGGTCCATGTCAAGAACATCGAGATGCAGAAAATGCGCTCGCTGCTGGCGAACAGGAAGCTGCTCAAGCGCAAGCTGATCGACCTTGAGAACCACATTCGTGGCACGCTGAGGGCGTACGGTCTGATGGTTGGCGCAGTCGGCCGCGGGGAATACGAAGCGCGGGTCCACGAGCTGATCGAGCACAGCGATCCGGTATTTTCCATGATGATTGAGGCTATGTTGGACGTACGCCGAGCAATCTTCGAGGGCTACGAACGATTGCACAAGGTGCTCCTGCAGGTGGTCCAACATGATGCGATTTGTCGCCGGCTAATGACCGTACCCGGCGTCGGTCCCGTTGCGGCTCTTTCGTTCAAGGTTGGTGTTGATGACCCTCTCCGTTTTGCGCGATCTCGAACGGTTGGCGCGCATTTTGGCCTGACACCAAGGCGACACCAGTCTGGAACCTCGATCGATTATGAAGGCCGAATTACCAAGCAGGGCGACGTCGCGGTTCGCGAGGCGCTCTGCGAGGCGGCCGCAAGCCTTCTGCTGCGGGTCAGGAAATGGTCCGCGTTGCGGGCCTGGGGCCTGCGGATCGCCAAGCGGTCCAGCATGCTGTGCGCGATCGTCGCGGTCGCGCGCAAGCTCGCGGGCATCCTGCACAGAATGTGGGTCAATGAGACCGATTTCCACGTCGGCTTTGGCGCCAAGGTCACGCAACGACTTCGTTTGAGATCTGCGCAGTAGTTGCAGCGGGACGCAAAAGAGTGGCGCTGGTGTTGCAGCCAGCATGGAGAGAAGGAGTAACGACTAGAGATCCGCGCGCGCGGTGAGCGTCCCCTGGCGGGGCCGCGAAACGGGAATGTCCGCTATCTCTTGCCTGCTGCCATCTACGTGATGAGGGCGCCAGACTGCTTGGACAGCCCTGTTTACGAACCTGATGAAGAGCATGCGACGGCCAAAGTGCTGAACGCGAAGGAACGGATGGACCCCGCCTGGAGAATGCTGATCGCAAGCGCGATGTGGTGACGTGTGTGCGTTGTCGATGCAGGGAGTCTGCAATGGCTGAAGTGCGAAGAGTCGAAGAAAAGCGTAGGAATGAGTTGACTTTGAACGCCCGATTAGGAAGGCGAGATAAAAGGGGCTCGCCGGTCGAACCACAAGCCATTGACATGGCTTGGGTTCCGGCGTGCCGATCGGTCGGGGCGCGTGCCGCGCCAAAGACTTTTCCCAGGACATTCAAACAAGTTTTCGGCACCGTAGGTGTCGCTGCGTTCTTCGAGGCCTGGTCATGACGGCAGGCGATAGCGACCTGCGAATTCGGCCTGGGCGCATCCGCAGTACACGCGCGCCGAAGCCCAAGAGCTTCATCAACCAGGTGCTGCGGGCGGCGAAGAAAGCCGGACACACCTCGGGTCACACCGTAGCCGGCAGGCGTTCGCCGGCCCATGGACGCTCGACGTTTGGCCGTGGTCGGTTCGCCTTTAGCCGCGCCAGATTGTTCAGCTCGACGAGGCGCGTTGTGCTGAAAGCGCGCGTGGTCCGGCACAAAGGGCGAGCCTTCCGTTCAGCACCAATGACCGCCCACCTCTCGTATCTGAAACGCGACGGCGTGACCCGGAGTGGTGAGCGGGCCGAGATGTTTGATGCTGGCAGCGACCGTGCTGATGGCCTGGCTTTCGCAGAACGGTGCACGGACGACCGGCATCATTTCCGCTTCATCATCTCGCCAGAGGATGCCGGCGACATGACCGACCTGAAGGCCTTTGTTCGCGATCTCGTCAGGCAGATGGAGACCGATCTCGGCACGCGGCTCGATTGGGTTGCTATCGATCATTGGAACACCGACAACCCTCACGTCCACCTTCTCGTTCGGGGAGTAGATGTGGAGGGGGCGGATCTCGTGATCTCCCGCGACTACATCAGCCAAGGCCTGCGCTCTCGCGCCGAGGAACTGGTCGCCTGCGAATTGGGTCCAAAACCGGAGCACGAGATCCGCAATTCGCTAGAGAGGGAAGTCACAGCGGAACGATGGACGCGGCTCGATCGGGAGATCCGGCTGGCGGCCGATGAGACCGGCACTATCGATCTTCGCCCGGAGAATTCCGGCAAGTCCGATCCCGAGATCCGGCGCCTGATGGTCGGTCGCCTTCAACACCTGGAGAAGATGGGTCTTGCTGCACCCGCCTCGCCGGGGGAGTGGATGGTCGGGCTCGAGGCCGAGCGCAATCTTCGCCACCTCGGCATGCGTGGTGATATCATCAAGACCATGCACCGCGCCTTTACCAACCGCGGGGAAGCGCGCGGCGTTGCCGACTACGTCATCGAAGGCGAACAGCCGACGTCCCAGCTTGTCGGACGCCTGGTCGACCGTGGACTGCATGACGAACTGACCGGCGAGGCCTATGCCCTGATCGATGGAATAGACGGACGCGCGCATCACGTACGCTTCCGAGGACTCGAAGCTTTCGACCACGCACCCCCGATCGGCGGAATCGTCGAAGTCCGACGCTTCGGTCAAGCCGACGACCCGCGTCCCACCCTGGTGCTCGCGACCCGTTCAGATCTCGATCTTGGTGAGCAGGTCACCGCGAAGGGGGCAACCTGGCTCGACTACCGGCTGGTCGAGCGCGACCCCATGCCGCTCGCCATGGGAGGATTTGGGCGTGAGACCCGCGACGCCATGGAAGCCCGTACCGAGCATCTGATCCAGGAGGGCCTGGCGTGGCGGCAGGGTCAACGCATTATCTTGCAGCGCGACCTCCTGAACACGTTGCGCCGGCGCGAACTGGACGAGGCTGCCGCAAAAGTGTCGGCCGACATCCGCCTACCACAAGTAAAGGCTGACTCCGGGGAGCATGTGGCGGGCACGTATCGCCAGCGGCTGACGCTCGCCTCGGGACGCTTCGCCATGATCGATAATGGGTTGGGCTTTCAGCTGGTGCCCTGGTCGCGCGAACTCGAAAAGAAGCTTGGCCAACACGTCACCGGCGTCGTGAAGGACGGTGGGGGCATCGAATGGGGCTTTGGTCGGAAGCGTGACCTCGGTCTCTAGCAATCTCTCCAATCAAGTTGCGGAAGGGACGTTCGGAATGTCCGGAACCAAAATCCTCTGGGGACAGGTGATCGTCGTCGGCTTGATCGTTTTGCTGGCCATCTGGGGAGCAACCGAGTGGACGGCTTGGCGGCTCGCCTGGCAACCGGAGCTTGGGCGGCCATGGTTCGAACTGTTGGGCTTCAAGATCTATTACCCGCCAGTCTTTTTCTGGTGGTGGTTCGTCTACGATGCCTATGCGCCTCAGGTCTTTGCCGAGGGAGCCTTTATCGCGGCGTCGGGGACCTTCATTTCGATCGCGGTGGCGATCAGCATGTCGGTTTGGCGGGCACGTGAAGCCAAGAATGTCGAGACCTATGGTTCGGCGCGCTGGGCTGATCTGGAGGAGGTTCGAGCGGCCGGACTTCTTGGTCCGGATGGCGTGGTGTTAGGCAAGCTCGAGCGCGACTATCTCCGCCACGATGGACCGGAGCACGTGTTGTGTTTTGCACCAACCCGATCCGGCAAGGGTGTCGGTCTTGTCGTCCCCTCCTTGATGGCTTGGCCCGGCTCGGCCATCGTTCACGACATCAAGGGCGAGAACTGGCAACTGACCGCGGGCTTCCGCTCGCGGCATGGCCGCGTCCTGTTGTTCGACCCCACCAATCCAAAGTCCGCAGCCTACAATCCGCTGCTCGAGGTCCGGCGCGGGGAATGGGAGGTTCGCGACGTGCAGAACGTCGCCGATGTCCTGGTCGACCCCGAAGGCTCCCTCGACAAGCGGAACCATTGGGAGAAGACCAGTCATTCGCTCTTGGTCGGCGCAATCCTTCATGTTCTTTATGCCGAGGTCGACAAGACCTTGGCTGGCGTGGCCGCCTTTCTGTCAGACCCGAAGCGGCCGATCGAGGCAACGCTGAAGGCGATGATGACCACGCCGCACCTCGGCGAGCAGGGTGCTCATCCGGTGGTCGCTTCAACTGCGCGCGAACTCCTCAACAAATCCGAGAATGAGCGTTCGGGCGTCCTGTCCACTGCCATGTCCTTCCTCGGGCTCTACCGCGATCCCGTCGTAGCGCGGGTGACTTGCCGCTGCGACTGGCGGATTGACGATCTGATCGCCGATAGCCGCCCGACGACGCTTTACCTGGTAGTGCCGCCTTCCGATATCTCGCGGACCAAGCCCTTGATCCGCCTGGTGCTGAATCAGATCGGCCGCCGTCTGACCGAGGATCTGCACGCCCGTGATCGCCGGCATCGAGTGCTGATGATGCTCGATGAGTTCCCGGCACTCGGGCGGCTTGACTTTTTCGAGTCCGCGCTCGCCTTCATGGCGGGTTACGGCATCAAAAGTTTCCTGATCGCGCAATCGCTCAATCAGATCGAGAAGGCCTACGGGCCCAACAACGCCATTCTGGACAACTGTCACGTCCGGGTCAGCTTCGCGACCAATGACGAGCGGACGGCCAAACGGGTGTCCGACGCGCTGGGGACGGCGACCGAGATGCGGGCGATGAAGAACTACGCGGGGCACCGGTTGAACCCATGGCTAGGACACCTGATGGTCTCGCGGCAAGAGACGGCAAGGCCGCTCTTGACCCCTGGCGAAGTCATGCAGCTTCCGCCGATGGACGAGATCGTCATGGCGGCGGGGACGCCGCCGATCCGGGCGAAAAAGGTCCGCTATTACGAGGATCAGCGGTTTACCGAGCGGGTCCTGCCGCCCCCCGATCCGGCGGCGTCCGATCGATCATTGCGGACGGACGGATGGTCAACCCTTGGACCGCTGAAGCCGGCGCCGCTTCCAACCGACGGGGGGCAAGGAGAGGAAGACACGGCGAACAGCGGTCTCCGTCGCGAACCCGAACTCCCCGATCACGTCGCGATCGTCAAGGAAACAACCGAGCTGACGCCAGCCGAGGAATTTACCGTCGTTCTTGATGATGACGAGGACGCGGTCCGTCAGTCCCGCCTCATGCGCCAGCAGATGCGGGGCGTCGCGCGACAGCTCGCCATGGACCCGAATGACGGTATGGAGCTCTGAGGGGATATGCGCGACCGGATGAACGTGTACTTCCCGCCGGAGCTCCTGAAGCAGATCTCAGAGCTTGCCGATCGCAAGAAGCTTTCCCGTTCTGCGATCGTGGAAGCGGCGGTCGCTTCGTTTCTGTCACCCGATGGTGCGGACAGGCGGGAGGCGGCATTCACCCGTCGCCTCGATCGGCTGTCGCGTCAGATGCAGAGGCTAGAGCGCGACGTCGGTTTGACGGCCGAGACTTTGGCCCTCTTCATTCGTTTCTGGCTAACGATCACGCCACCGTTGCCCAACGATGCGCAGGCTGCCGCGCAGATCAAGGGCAGGGAGCGCTTTGAAGGATTTGTCGAGGCGCTCGGGCGCCGCTTGCAAAAAGGGCAAAGCTTTCTCCGCGAGATTCCGGAAGATATCCGCCGTCAGGAACCTGCCGACGAAACCTGACTGAGCGTCTTGGATAGGCGACCGCGCCGGCCTTTCCTTTTTCTACGCCAGCGTACGACCGCTGCGATTTAGCCAAACTCACAAAAAGCTGGACGCGCTATCGGCTCGAATGAGCTGAGGAGCAACAAGGGCCAGCATGCAAATCTCAGTAGCATGTCGTCGAGTCGCGCGCGTTTTTCTCCCTTTTGCTGCTGCATACTATCTTTCGTATCTGTTTCGATCGATTAACGCTTTGATCGCCAGTCATCTCAGCTTGGATACCGGGCTTGGAACCGCCGACCTCGGACTGCTTACGTCAGTCTATTTTCTGGTTTTCGCGGCGGCTCAGATCCCCGTCGGCATCTTGTTGGACCGGTTCGGCCCGCGCCGTGTCCAGAGTGTTCTGCTCTTGCTTGCAGCAGTTGGCGCCGGACTGTTCGCGAATTCGACTGGCTTCCTGCCACTTTTGATCGCGCGCGCAATGATCGGGCTTGGTGTAGCGGCGGCGCTGACGGCAGGACTGAAGTCGATCATCATTTGGTTCCCCAGGGAACGAGTTGCCTTGATGAACGGCTACATGATCATGCTGGGATCGCTGGGAGCGGTGACCGCTACGGCTCCCGCTGAATATCTACTAGCCTGGATCGGCTGGCGACGGCTCTTTGAGATCCTGGCGGCCGCGACCGGTGTCACGGCCATGCTCATTTACATCGTGGTGCCTGAACGCGTCATCATCCCATCAACAGCATCAATTCCTGTGGCCCTCAGGTCCGTTTTCCGCGACAGGCGTTTCTGGCGTATTGCCCCGTTGTCGGCGACTTGCGTTGGATCGGCCTGGTCTCTGCAGGGATTGTGGGTATCGCCATGGCTGATGGACGTAGAGGGTTTCGATCGCAAAACTGTGGTCGGACGGCTTTTCATAATATCCATCTTGTTGAGTGGCGGTGCCTGGTTGTTCGGTATGACAGTCCACTACATCAAGCGAAGGGGAATCGGAGCGGAGACGATATTTGCGATGATTGCAGTGCTGTTTATCGCAGCCGAGTTAGCATTGATTCTGCGAGCGCCTCTGCCGTCGATCTTGCCCTGGTCAGTTGTCGCGATTGTCGGAACGGCAACTGTGGTTAGCTTCGCGGCGATCGCGGATTACTTTCCGCCGGAGCTTGCCGGCCGTGCTAATGGTGCCTTGAACGTTCTGCACTTCGGTTGGGCATTTCTGGCCCAGTATACGACGGGACTGGTATTGGAGCAGTGGCCCTCGGAAGACGGCCACAGGTCCGTTGTGGCCTATCAAGTCGCGTTCGGCCTCAACGTGGCCCTCCAGATCGCGGCGCTGGCGTGGTTCGCGTTCCCTTGGCTTCGATCTATCGCTTACTTGATGAGTTTAACGGCTTTCTTCATGCTGGCTGACGTTTCCGAATCAGTCGAGTCAGTCGGTTTGTATGAGGCGTCGATCGTGCTCGCGGATGAGGAAGCGGAGTGGTGAGCACTAGCGAACTGACACCATCGAGCAGGCCTCAAATTTCTTTTCTAAGTCTTTCTTTTTCTACGCCGTCCTACGATCACCGTAAGCGCTTGTTGCTCAAAATCGATCGGTGGCTTTTCTAATCATCCCCATCTGAGGACGTCTCTTTACCCGTCCTCATTCGGGGAGCGGCGGTGGCAATCCAATCCTTTCAATCGGAGGTGAATTCGCGCGGCGCGCGAATGCTGCGAAGCGCGCTTGGCGCCGCGATTGCCGGCTACCTCGAAGATGAGGCGGTCATCGAGGTCATGCTCAATCCGGACGGGCGGCTGTGGATCGATCGCCTGTCAAATGGTTTGGTCGACACTGGCGAAACTCTGTCTGCGGCCGATGGCGAGCGCATTGTCCGCTTAGTAGCGCATCACGTGGGCGCCGAGGTTCACGCCGGTGCACCACGGGTTTCGGCAGAACTGCCTGGGACCGGCGAGCGCTTCGAGGGGCTCTTGCCTCCCGTCGTTGCAGCGCCGGCGTTCGCGATTCGCAAACCCGCGGTCGCCGTATTTACGCTCGACGACTACGTCGCAAGGGAGATCATGACGTCGGAGCAGGCAAAGATCCTGAAGAACTCTGTCGCCGCACGGAAGAACATCCTCGTCGCCGGTGGGACATCGACCGGCAAAACAACGCTGACGAATGCGCTGTTGTCCGAGGTGGCAAAGACCTCCGACCGTGTCGTATTGATCGAAGATACCCGTGAACTGCAGTGCACGGCGCCCAATCTTGTGGCGTTGCGGACCAAAGATGGCGTGGCGACGCTATCGGATCTCGTTCGCTCCTCGCTGCGGCTGCGCCCGGATCGTATCCCGGTCGGCGAGGTCCGTGGCGCCGAAGCACTGGATCTGCTCAAGGCTTGGGGCACTGGGCATCCAGGTGGCATCGGGACCATTCATGCGGGCACCGCACTCGGTGCGCTGCGGCGGCTCGAGCAACTCATCCAGGAAGCCGTCATCACGGTTCCGCGCGCCCTAATCGCCGAAACCATCAACGTCATTGCCGTCCTTGCGGGCCGCGGCGCTGACCGGCGCCTCGCTGAGCTCGCCCTCGTCACAGGGCTTGGCGCCGCCGGCGACTACAGCCTTTCACCAGCAGGAGACTGACATGTGTTCGAACTCTGGTTTTCTTCGGCAAGTCGCATCACTCATTGCTTCCGGTACGGTTGTTCTGACGACGGCGCCGGCATGGGCGGCGGGCTCGAACATGCCGTGGGAGCAGCCACTCAATCAGATTCTGCAGTCGGTCGAGGGGCCGGTCGCCAAGATCATCGCCGTCATCATCATCGTCGTGACCGGGCTCACGCTCGCGTTCGGCGATTCATCGGGCGGTTTCCGCAGGCTCATCCAGATCGTGTTCGGTCTGTCGATCGCATTCGCGGCCTCGAGCTTCTTTCTGTCGTTCTTCTCCTTCGGCGGCGGCGTGGTGATCTGATGGATGAGCCCGTCGCAGGTTTTGTCGTGCCCGTTCATCGCGCACTCACCGAGCCCATCCTGATGGGCGGTGCGCCGCGATCGGTCGCGATCGTCAACGGAACGCTTGCGGCAGCCCTTGGACTTGGACTGCGGCTCTGGATTGCTGGTCTCGTCCTTTGGTTCATCGGCCACATGGCCGCCGTCTGGGCCGCCAAGCGCGATCCCACCTTCGTCGATGTGGTGCGCCGACATCTGCGCATTCCCGGTCATCTCAACGTCTGAGTTTTCGGTCATGATGAATCTCGCCGAATATCGTCATTCCAATGCCCGTCTTGCCGACTTCCTGCCTTGGGCAGCTCTGGTCGACGAGGGAATCATCCTGAACAAGGATGGTTCGTTTCAACGGACGGCCAAGTTCCGGGGACCTGACCTTGATAGCGCGGTGCCGGCCGAACTCGTCGCTGTCGCCGGTCGCCTAAATAACGCTTTGCGCCGCCTTGGATCTGGCTGGGCTGTGTTTGTCGAGGCGCAGCGCCATTTTGCCGGTAGCTACCCGCCGAGCACCTTTCCCGATGTCGCATCCGCTCTGGTCGATGCCGAACGCAGAGCCCAGTTCGAGGAGGCTGGCGCTCACTATGAGTCCAGCTATTTCCTGACCCTCCTCTATCTGCCGCCGGAGGAGGGTGCCGCGAGGGCAGAGCGATTGCTCTATGAGGGCCGCGACCGCACCGTTGGAGCTGACGCGCGCGAGGTGCTCCGCGGGTTCATCGATCAAACAAACCGCGTGTTGCAGCTTGTTGAAGGATTCATGCCCGAATGCGCCTGGCTCGATGACCAGGACACGCTGACTTACCTGCACTCGACGATCTCGACCAAACGCCACCGGGTTCGCGTGCCCGAAATTCCCATGTACATCGATGCGCTGTTGGCCGACCAGCCGCTGACCGGCGGCCTCGAGCCGATGCTGGGTGCTGCCAATTTGCGGGTTCTGACGATTGTCGGCTTCCCGGGCGTGACGACGCCTGGAATCCTGGACGACCTGAATCGCCTGCCATTCTCGTATCGTTGGTCGACCCGAGCGATCATGCTCGACAAGACCGATGCCACCAAACTGCTGACCAAGATTCGCCGCCAGTGGTTCGCGAAGAGAAAGTCGATTGGCGCAATTCTCAAGGAGGTCATGACCAACGAGGCATCAACGCTGCTCGATACCGACGCCCACAACAAGGCTCTTGATGCCGACGCGGCGTTGCAGGAACTGGGGTCGGACCAGATCGGACAAGCCTTCGTCACGGCGACCATCACGGTGTGGGACCGCGATCCCAATGCTGCCGACGAAAAGCTCCGTCTCGTCGAGAAGGTCGTCGAGGGCCGCGATTTCACCTGCATGATCGAGACTGTGAATGCCGTCGAGGCCTGGCTGGGCAGTTTGCCTGGCCACGTCTACGCCAACGTGCGGCAGCCACCGGTTTCGACCCTCAACCTCGCCCACATGATCCCGATGTCGGCTGTGTGGGCGGGTGAGGCGAGAGATCTGCACTTCAAGGGTCCGCCGCTCCTGTTCGGCAAGACCGAGGGATCGACACCGTTCCGGTTCTCCCTCCACGTTGGCGACGTCGGCCATACCCTCGTGGTGGGACCGACGGGTGCTGGCAAGTCGGTCCTGCTCGCCCTGATGGCGCTGCAATTCCGGCGCTACCCGGGTGCTCAGGTCTTTGCGTTCGATTTCGGCGGTTCGATCCGCGCGGCCGCGCTCGCCATGGGGGGCGACTGGCATGATTTGGGCGGCGCCTTGTCCGACGGTGACGAAAGCTCCGTCGCCCTGCAACCATTGGCCTGGATCGACGATCCCTCTGAGCGAGGATGGGCCACGGAATGGATTGGTGGAATCCTGGCACGGGAAAAGATCGAGATCACCCCGGAGGTCAAGGATCATCTGTGGTCGGCGCTGACATCTCTCGCTTCGGCGCCGAGGCAGGAACGGACCTTGACGGGCCTGTCAGTCCTTCTTCAATTGAACTCCCTGAAGCGCGCCCTGCAACCATATTGCCTGGGCGGACCTTCCGGGCGCTTGCTTGATGCCGAATTCGAGCGTCTCGGCGAGGCGTCGGTCCAGGCGTTTGAGACCGAAGGCTTGATCGGAACGAGTGCGGCGCCGGCCGTGCTGGCGTACCTCTTCCATCGTATTGGTGATCGTCTCGATGGCCGGCCGACACTCCTGATTGTCGACGAGGGGTGGCTTGCCCTCGATGACGAGGATTTCGCCGGCCAGCTCCGGGAGTGGCTCAAGACGCTTCGCAAGAAGAATGCGTCCGTCATCTTCGCCACCCAGTCGCTTTCGGACATTGATGGCTCTGCGATCGCGCCGGCCATCATCGAAAGCTGCCCAACGCGCCTGTTGCTGCCGAACGAACGGGCGATCGAACCGCAGATCACTGCCATCTATCGCCGTTTCGGCCTCAATGACCGCCAGATCGAACTTCTGAGCCGGGCAACGTCGAAGCGCGACTACTATTGCCAGTCTCGTCGCGGCAACCGGATGTTCGAACTTGGCCTTGGTGAGATTGCGCTCGCATTCACCGCAGCCTCTTCCAGGACAGACCAGGTCGCGATTACGCAGCTCATCGCCGAGCGTGGACCCGACGGCTTCGTGCCTGCCTGGCTCGAGCAACGTGGCGTCGCCTGGGCGAACGATCTGATCCCCAATCTCGTCAATCTGGAGAAATCGCTATGAGAGCTCTTGGCCTATTGGCGACCACGGCCGCCTTCGCTCTGGTATTTGGTGTTGCGGTGCCCGCGAAGGCGCTGATCGTCTTTGATCCCAACAACTACGTCCAGAATGTCCTGACGGCCGCGCGAGAACTCCAGCAGATCAATAATCAGATCACCTCGTTGCAGAACGAGGCGCAGATGCTGATCAATCAGGCAAAGAACCTTGCAAATTTGCCGTATTCGTCGCTGCAGCAACTGCAAGCCTCGATCCAGCGGACTCAGCAATTGCTGGCACAGGCCCAGCGCATCACCTACGACGTCCAGCAGATCGACCGCGCCTTCTCGACGAGCTACGCGCCAGCGACCGGCAGCCAGTCGAACCAGCTACTGATCTCCAACGCTCTATCGCGCTGGCAAAATACTTACTCGGCAACTCAGGACGCCCTTCGCGTCCAGGCCGGCATCGTCGGCAACCTCGACACCAATCGTATCCAGACATCCACACTCGTAACATCAAGCCAGGGTGCCAGCGGCGCGCTGCAGGCAACGCAGGCTGGCAATCAGATCCTTGCGCTGAATGTACAGCAGCTCGCCGATCTTACAGCTGTCGTGACGGCGCAGGGCAGGGCGCAGAGCCTAGAAGCTGCTCAGCGCGCCTCGGCTCAAGATCAAGGACGAGAACAGCTTCGGCGGTTCCTGACACCGGGGCAGGGCTATCAATCCTCCAACGTGCAGATGTTTCACTGATGACCGACGTAAAGGCATTCAAGGCGCTATCGCTGCTTACGACAATCGGCCTGGTGGCCGTCGCTGCCTGCACGATTCAACTGCGTGGCGGAGACGATTCTCCGCCGGCATCGAAGGCGGAGCAGACGACCGATGCAACCGCCTCCGATCTCGCACGCTGCCGCGGCGTCACTCTGGAGGAAGCAGCGGGCTATCGGCATTGTAGGCGCGTTTGGGACGAAAATCGGCGCCGTTTCTTTGGCAAAAAGGACAGCGCCGCAGCTTCCGGCCACGATGAGCCAACCAGTTCGATAGCTGTCTTAAAGGATCAAAGCCGGATCCCTCAGGGATATCCCAACCTTGCGACACCTGAGGTGAGCAAGCCATGACTGGTACCGGGATCATTGACCAGTTTCTGGAAACATTCACGCGTTATATCGATACCGGATTCGGGTTGCTGGGAAGTGACGTCGGTTATCTCGCGACGACTCTTGCCGCGATCGACATCACACTCGCCGCCTTGTTCTGGAGTTGGGGAACGGACGAGGACATCATCGCACGTCTCGTCAAGAAGACGCTTTTCGTCGGCGTCTTTGCTTACCTCATCGGCAACTGGAATGGCTTGGCGCGCATTGTTTTCGAGAGTTTTGCGGGTCTTGGGCTGAAAGCATCGGGCGCAAGCCTGTCCGCATCCGACTTTCTGAGACCGGGAAAGATCGCTCAAGTCGGACTCGATGCCGGCCGACCGTTGCTCGATTCGATCTCCAACCTGATGGGCTACATCAGTTTCTTCGAGAATTTCGTCCAGATCATCATCCTCCTGTTCGCCTGGGTCGTAGTGTTGCTCGCCTTCTTCATTTTGGCGATTCAGCTCTTTGTCACCCTGATTGAGTTCAAGCTTACGACACTGGCCGGCTTCGTGCTCATTCCATTTGGTCTGTTTGGCAAGACCGCCTTTGCGGCGGAGCGGGTTTTGGGCAATGTCATATCTTCAGGGATCAAGGTTCTGGTCCTGGCCGTCATCGTAGGCATCGGCTCGACCCTGTTCTCTCAGTTCACCTCTGGCTTCGGCGGCGCACAGCCGACCATTGAAGACGCGATGACACTGGTGCTCGCGGCGCTCTCCTTGCTGGGGCTCGGTATCTTCGGTCCGGGTATCGCAAACGGCCTGGTGTCGGGCGGACCTCAGCTCGGCGCGGGTGCCGCGATTGGAACAGGCCTTGCTGCCGGCGGCATTGTTGCGGCAGGCGCAGGTGTTGTTGCCGGTGGCGCTGGCCTCGCTGGTGGGGCGATTGCAGGCGCCGCGCGCGGTGGCGGCGCTGTCATAAGCCGAGTATCAGCCGCCTACCGCAGCGGCGGCCTTGCCGGCGTCGCGGAGGCTGGCACTTCGGCTGCAATGAGCCCGTTGCGTCGTGCGGCGGCTGCGCTCGGCGGAAGTGGGGAAGCCGGCGCACAGGCCGCGAGCACCTCGGCCGAAGGTCAGCCCGATTGGGCGCGGCGCATGAAGCGTGCCGAGACTATTCGGCACGGCGCATCGGCCGCCGGCCACGCGGTTCGCTCAGGCGATCACGGCGGCAGCGGCTCCTCCGTCGATTTGTCTGAAGGAGAGCGCTGAGACGCACCACTGCACCCCAACGCAGAGCAGCACCTCAAACCCTTCCCTCGCACGACTTGAAACCGATCACTTGATCGCAGGGGCAAACATCGATGTTCAAACGACCATCAGTTCACTACGGGCGCATGCCCGAACCGATCACGCCTTATCAAAAGGCAGCCCAAGTTTGGGACGAACGCATTGGATCTGCCCGCGTGCAGGCCAAGAACTGGCGCTTGATGGCGTTCGGCTGCTTGACGTTATCAGCCGGTCTCGCAGGTAGCCTTGTTTGGCAATCGAGCCAAGGCTCGATCACGCCCTGGGTGGTCGAAGTCGATCAACTCGGCCAGACACAAAGGGTTGCGCCGGCCAACATCGACTATCAACCCAACGACGCTCAGATCGCCTACCATCTGGCGCGCTTTATCGAGGATGTTAGAGGCCTGCCCGCCGACGGCATCGTTCTGCGCCAAAACTGGCTCCGGGCCTATGATTTTACGACGGATCGTGGCGCCGCTGCGCTGAACGACTATGCGCGCAACAATGACCCCTTTGCCAAGCTGGGTAAGGCGCAAATTTCTGTCGACGTCTCGAGCGTCATTCGTGCGTCGTCGGAAAGCTTCCGGGTCGCATGGACTCAGCGCACCTACGACAACGGATCGTTGAGCTCGACGGAGCGTTGGACCGCGATTCTTACGATCGTGATCGAAACGCCGCGCGATGCCGAACGCCTGCGCAAGAATCCCCTTGGCGTCTACGTCCGCGCCATCAACTGGTCAAAGGAGTTGAGTCAGTGACCAAGACGCCGTTTGACGTTCATTCGAAGCGTTTCCTCCTGCACAGCAAGCTCAATGTGCCTCGGCCCGAGTTTGTGACCTCAAAGCAAGCGCTCCTGTCGGCGCTCTTGCTTTGTTTGTCGGCGCTCGGCGGGTGCGCGACCTACGTACCGCCGGAGATCAGCTATGACGCGGAGGTCCCGCCGCTGCCGGCAGCTCCAGTGGCACTGGACGACAGCTCGCGGCCGCTTCACGTTCCACCGCTCTGGAAGCCAACTCTCGGCGGCAAATCGGCCGAGAAGGAAAAGCCCGAACCCGTGAGCCGGGTTGAGACGGCAAACAGCGCAGCGAGGGTCGAACCGCGCAAACGTGGGTATTTCAACGCGGCGCAAATCTACGCTTACAGTCCTGGCGCACTCTATCAGGTTTACGCCGCGCCCGGGCAGATCACGGATATCGCGCTCGAGGAAGGAGAACAGTTGACGGGAGCAGGGCCGATCGCGGCCGGAGATACCGTACGCTGGGTCGTGGGCGATACCGAGAGCGGGAGCGGCGACACACGGCGCGTCCATATCCTGGTCAAGCCGACCCGAGCTTCGATTGAGACCAACCTGGTGGTCAATACTGACCGGCGCACTTACCTGATCGAACTCCGCTCCCGCGAGCGACCATACATGCCGTCTGTTGCCTGGTACTATCCAGAGGCGGTACGCGAACGGTCGCGTTCAGCTGCGCTGAAGCCCGTTCTTCCGGGTCCGGCGCAGCGCATCTCCCGCTATGCCATCGAGGGGGACAGTCCTCCCTGGCGGCCGCTCGCCGCATATGACGATGGCCGCAAGGTCTATGTCGAATTCCCGCAAGGCATCGTGCAAGGCGAGATGCCTCCGCTCTTTGTCATCGGTCCAGATGGCAAGACCGAACTCGTCAACTATCGCGCTTACGGCAACGTATTGATTGTCGATCGACTCTTTGCAGCCGCCGAACTGCGGCTCGGCGGCGAGCACCAGCAGAAGGTCCGTATTGTCAGGACCGACGGGAGGCCGTCGTCATGAACAATGGAAACGATCACGAGCAAGCAGTTCCGCCGGCGACACAAGGCGAGCCGTCCGAAAGCTTCCGCTTGAGAGCTGACCATCCGCGCGTCACGCGGTTGTCGCGGAAGGTCTTGGCCGGCGGAAGCGCCGTTGCATTGCTCGTCATCGGCGGAACTGTGTTGTGGTCGCTACAGAGCAATCGCTCCCGTAATCAAACGGCCGATGAGCTTTACAGTACCGACCACCACAATGTTGCGGACGGCATTACGACGCTGCCGAAGGACTATGCTGGCGTTCCGCGCCAACCCGTCCCACAGCTTGGTCCGCCGCTCCCCGGGGATCTCGGTCGACCGATCCTTGCCGCCCAAGGCCAGCCGCCGGCGATCGGCGCTGATCCGGACCAGCAGCGCCGAGATCAAGAGTCCGAGGCAGCCCGCATGAGTCATCTATTCGCTTCGACCAATGGAGGAGGAGTGCGTGCGCCCACCGCTGCGACGGTTGGAAGCGACCGCGCCGTGCTACCGAACGCAACGAGCACTGGCGACGATGGATCTGCGCAGAACGGCCAGGACCGCAAGCTTGCCTTCGTGAACGCCTCTGTGGATCGTCGCACGGTAAGCCCTGACCGCATTACCCGGCCGGCTTCACCCTACATCGTACAGGCTGGAACTGTGATTCCGGGAGCTCTGATTACGGGGATTAGATCGGATCTTCCAGGCCAAATCACCGCGCAGGTGACAGAAAACGTGTACGACACACCCACCGGTCGATTCTTGTTAGTGCCGCAGGGCGCGCGTCTGATCGGGGTCTACGACAGCCAGGTCACTTTCGGCCAGTCACGCGTCCTACTCGTCTGGACCCGGCTGATCATGCCGAATGGACGTTCCATCGTTCTCGAGCGACAACCTGGCGCTGAGGCTGCCGGATATGCAGGCCTCGAAGATCAGGTCGATAATCACTGGGGCGAGCTGTTCAAGGCTGCGGCACTATCGACGTTTCTGGCGGTCGGGACTGAACTGGGGGCCGGCTCGGACACCAACAGCAACGACAGCGCCATCATCCAGGCATTACGACACGGTGCCTCCGACTCACTAAACGAAACCGGACAGCAGGTGGTTCGACGCAGTCTCAACATCCAGCCTACTTTGACCGTACGACCTGGTTTCCCGGTTCGTGTTCTTGTCAATCGTGACCTCATACTTACGCCGTATAGAGGGTGGCAACATGCCAAAGCTCAAAATAGGAGAGCTTCCAGATGACAAGCCGGTCAAAGTGAGCGCGGAGCTGCCGGCGGCCGTGCATCGCGATCTCATTGCATATGCAGAAGCCCTTACGCGTCAAGGTGGTCAAGTGGTCGAACCGACTAAGCTCATCGCTCCCATGTTGGCGCGCTTTATGGCCACGGATCGAGGATTTTCTAAATTGAAACGTGGCGGCCGCGTACCGGTCGCCGGCGAATGACAGTGATGCTCAAGGCTTCTCGAAGTTGCCAGTCAAAGCTAACAGTACGATGCATCAACCGAGACGCTGCCGGGTTTGGCCCGTGAGCTAAGATATCGTGTCGGAAAGCGTGTTCCTGCGTCTGCCCCGAAATAACTCTGATTGCCCCGGCTTTCTCTGTCTTCAGACGCAAGAGCGCCTGGCGTCGATGGGCATTTATTCGGTCACCTTCAAGCGCGGTACACTGCTCCGGCCATCGACGCTGATAGGCACGTCGCCCTCGATTGTCGCCCGACGTACGACGCGATGCCCGTCCCCGTAATCGTTGACGGCGTAATGCTGCGTTGCGCGGTTATCCCATATCGCGATATCGCCCACTAACCAGTTCCAGCGCACAGTGTTTTCGGGCGCGGTGATATGAGACTGGAACAGATCGAAGAGCTTTTGTCCGTCGTATTTGGAGATCCCAACAAAGTGCTTCACCAAAGCGCCGAGCACTAGCGTCCGCTCGCCTGTTTCGGGGTGGACGCGCACGACGGGATGCTCGGTCTCAAAAACCGTTCTGGTGAATACCTCGTCGAAGTGTTTCTTGTCCACCTCGCGGACACGCGCGATCCCGGCGTAATCGAAAACGTTGCTGTGAACGGCCCATAGCTCCTCGGCAAGCCGTTGTAGCGGCGGCGGCAGATCGAGATACGCGGAAGCTGTGTTCGACCATACGGTGTCGCCTCCGAAAGCTGGCATTACTACGGCCCGCAGGACTAAAATCTTGGGATAGGCATCGGCGAAGGTCCCATCCGCATGCCAAACATCGGCGCGACCGCCGCCGCGAGTGGAGTCCAGTTCGAGGAGCGAGGCCGTCCCCCTGGCGGCGCCGAGCATCGGATGCGGCGTTAGCTTTCCAAGACGAGCGGCAAAGCGCTCCTGTTCAACGTCATTGAGATGTCGTTGGTTGCGGAAGAAGATCACCTTGTGCTCGAGTAGCAAGCTGTTGATCGCAGCGATCGTGCGGTCCGGTAGATCGCCCGATAGCTCGATATTTTTGACTTCGGCACCGATGCGCGCTGCACGTTTCAGAACATCGGCGCCCGGAATGACATCACCGATCAAAGCCGTTGTGCTCATGTTGTTTTTCCAAGCCCTTGAAGTTTCTGCTTTTCGAGGCGGATGATCTTCAGCAAGCAACGTGCCAGGCGAAAGAAGAACATGTAGCCCCCATGGCAACGAATTGCGCTATTTGGCGCGAGTTCTCGGACCAACCGATGATTCGACCGAGCGACAAAGAAGCTCGATCGTCGACCTCACCCACCGAATATGGTGCAAAGAGAGCGGCAGCCGACGGAAGATATTCAGTTATGTTATTGCAATCACTCAACTGCCCTCAAAAAGGCAATGCTTCTGTAAGATTGGTAATAATTCATGATGATCATAAATCATGTAGTCGGGCCCTGCCGCGCGCAAGCGCGCTTCGGAAACATATCCTCCCACGATTGATACGTTGATAAGGCCAAGATTGCGGGCAATCTCCGTCTCAACTGGCATATCGCCCACGATGACAGTTCTTTCTGGGGACAGATCATTGGCCTGCATATACAAGCGCAGCCGTTCTTGCTTGCTCATGCTCCTAAACTGAGTTGCGCGGCTCTCAAATGCCAAAATGTCGGTGACGTGAGTCTTAATCCCAAGTCTTCGCACTTGTGTGCGAATTGGTCCAACAATGTGGTTGCTGACAATGACGGTTTGGATGGCTCGCTGCTCAGCGGCGAGCAAAACATTTCGAGCCCCTTTACGTAAGGCCGCGTTGCGCGCCAGGAACTCATAAGTGTCATGAAAAATGGCGTTGTCGTTGCTCTGTACGACTTCGATTTCATCTTTCGACATGTCCAGGTTGCGGAAAAGAACCGAAGGAGGGAGTTCGAACTTCTCTCGAAGCTTGTGCATATCCACAGCTGCGCGACCGAAGCGGCTCAAAATTGCATTGATGGTTTGCAGCACCGCGTTGGCATCATCGAGCAGCGTGCCATTCCAGTCGAAAATAATCGCGGATTTCATGCGTGAACCTAAGGCAAATGTGATCGTGCGATAGAATGTGTTCGAGGCTTAGATATTACTGGTCTACATGTCTGGGGCGATCGTAGCGGTTCGAACAGAGTCGTCACGGGTGCAACGCGCGCCAGTGAGCTGAACGGGTGGACCGTTCTTCCAGGGCGAGAGGGCGGGTGGAGAGCGTGAGCATTGCTGCTTCTGTAGCTCTATTTCTGGATCGATTTGGTTGAAGCAATGGCCATGCCAGCCAGCGTTGGCATGCAATAAGGCCGGAAGGGCTTTGGAAGGTCTCAACGCTTACTATGCGCGCTGCACTGGACCGGACACAACATTGCGTCTCTGTCAGAATACGGACAAGAGTCTGTGCGGTAAGTCCGAGCTGACCGTTCCGTTAGTGAATTTTGCGAGTTAACCGATGGCCCAGGTTGATCTCTCCGAGATCGGTTCACTCTGGTGAGGCGAATTGGGTTCTCAGTACTTGGAATATTAAGTCGAAGCTCCGGGGTGTTGAACAACTTTCCACTGAGAGGACGCCGCTGCAGCCAAGGGCATTTCCAGGCTCGGCAACTCCATGACGCGCGTGCACCTGGTGCAGGCCGCCACCATCTTGCTGTCCTCCAGCAGGAAATGGTCGACCCTCAGGGCCTGGGGAATGAAGGTTGCCAAACGGCGCGGCTTCAACAGAGCGCGGATTGCCGTCGCGCGCAAGTTGGCCATCGTCCTGCATCGTATGTGGATCAACGAGCAGGATTTCCGCTGGAGCAACAAGACAGAAGGTAGCGAATTGGCCAGCTCCGCGGCGGCCTGAGGAATCCTTTCGGCTCGCGCCGAAAGGTATCTCCGCGAGGGGACGGAAGGGATGGTGACCGCGCAGACCGGGATGGCGACAATTGACCATGCGTCGATCGGCACGCCGAGCTACCCATGGCGGCACCCTCTTCTGAACGAACCCTATCATGCGGCTAGCTTGACGACGTTGCGCTGATTAGACCGCGAAGAGACCCAGGCTCCCTCGTAGAGATTCTCTAAATAGCGCCGGCCGCGACCGGCGCAAATTGTTTGGAAGACGCTTGACCGTCTTGGCGGCCAAACCCTGTTTTGCGCCTGCATGTGTGGCCACTTCTCCAGCAGCCCGGCGCGTATGTTTGTCCGCCTCATCTGCAGGACGCTTTATTATGCGGCTGCCGCCGCAAAGGTCCTAAGGGCTTCGCCCTCGCGCGCTGCAAGCCCCTTCCGCCCAGAACGCAAGAAAACTGCCGCCAAGCGAAGGGCGTCAATTTTCTTGCGTTCTGGTTCCCCGCGAAGGGGCTTTCCGCTTGCTACCCCAATCTCGCCGACGGGCAGGGGCGCAGGCGCGGAGTGCGCCCTGCACCCATGGAAGCAAAAGGAAGAATGATCATGTCGGCCAAATCAGTTGAAATCATCTCCGCGAGCGGAACGGAGATTTTCATTCCGCTCAACAAGCTCAAGAAGTCGCCGAACAATGCGCGCAAAATGCCGCACAGCGAGACGGCGATCGAGGCCTTGGCGGCGAGCATCGCGGCCAAGGGCATCCTGCAGAATCTGGTCGTCGAGCCGGAGGTCGATGGCGAAGGAGCTGCCACCGGGTTCTTTTGCGTGACCATCGGCGAGGGCAGGCGGCTGGCTCAGCTCCTCCGGGTCAAGCGGAAGGAAATCAAGAAGACGGAGCCGATCCGCTGCATCGTCGATACCGCGAACGATCCCCACGAAATCAGCCTGGACGAGAACGTCACCCGGGAAAACATGCATCCCGCCGACCAGTTCGAGGCGTTCAGGAGGCTCGCGGAGGAGCGCGGCTTCGGTGCGGAGGAGATCGCGGCGCGGTTCGGCGCGACGCCGCATGTGGTGAAGCAACGGCTCCGGCTGGCCGCGGTTTCCCCGAGGCTGATTCAGCTGTATCGCGATGGCGATCTGGCGCTTGAGCAGGTGATGGCCTTTGCCATCACCGACGATCAGGCGCGGCAGGAAAGCGTCTACGAGCGTCTGTCCTACGACCGGGATGCCGGCACCATCCGCCGTCTCCTCACCGAAACCCATGTCCCGGCAACCGATCGCCGGGCGCGTTTTGTTGGGCTCGAGGCCTACACGGAGGCGGGCGGCACGATCCTGCGTGACCTCTTCACCGAGGATCGCGGCGGCTATCTGGAAGATGTCGCACTGCTCGATCTTTTGGTGACCGCAAGGCTTGGCCGGGAAGCGGATAACGTGCGGGCGGCTGAAGGATGGAAGTGGACCGCCCCATCTCGACTTCCCGCACGCTCACGGCATGCGGCGGGTCTACTCGCATCCGGTCGAGCTTTCGGCGGAGGATGAGGCTGCGCTGGCAACAGCGCAGACCGAGTTCGACCGGTTGACCGAGCAGCATCAATCGGCCGAGGAACTGTCTGACGAGGTGGACGCCCGGTTCGGTGAACTGGAGGCCGAAATCGATCGGCTGGAAGCCAAGCGGCAGGCCTACGATCCCGATGACATCACGCGGGGCGGCGCTTTCGTGATCCTCAATCATGACGGTACCATCAGGATCGAACGGGGTTTCGTCCGACCCGAGGACGAGAAACCCCACCGCGAAACTGGCCAGGACGATGACGCTCTGGCTTTAGGCGAGGAAGGCGGAGGGGACGACGAAGGCCCGCGCGATGGTGAGGACGACGAGGGCGCCGGTGACGGGGAGGACGAGGACCAGCGGCTGTCTGACACGCTGGTTCGTGACCTCACGGCGCATCGGACCTTGGGGCTGCGCCTCAATTTGAGTGAGCAGCCGGACGTCGCCATCGTGGCCGTGACCCATGCGTTGGCGGCTCAGATTTTCTATTTGGGGGCCAATGCAAATGTGGTCGGCATCCAGCCCGTGAAGACGGATTTGGCCGTGCATGCCGCTGGAATCGAGGATACGGCGGCGGGCAAGGCGTGGTCGGATCAGCATGCCAATTGGGCGAGGCAGATGCCGAAAGGCGTCGCCGGGCTGTGGGAGTTCGTGGCCGGAATCGACCACGACAGCCTCATGTCCCTGTTCGCGCATTGCGCGGCGTTGACCGTCAATGCGGTCAAACTGCCGTTCGACCGCAGGCCGCGCGCCCTCGCGGCGGCCGGGCATCTGGCGGAGGCCGTGGCTCTCGACATGACCGGATATTGGCGGCCGACGCAGCTATCTCGGCCGGGTCACCAAGGCGTCCATCCTTGATGCCGTCCGTGAAGGCGTCAGCGGGGAGGCTGCCGAGCGTTTGGCGGGCATGAAGAAGGCCAAGATGGCGGCTGCCGCCGAGCAGCTGCTCGCGGCAACCGGCTGGCTGCCGCCGTTGCTGAGGACAGCCGAAAAGGAGGGGGAGAGCGACGTATCGGAGGCGATGCAGGGCCATGAGTTCTGCTCGCAAGCAGCCGAGTAGGGGGTGAGCCGGGGCCGGAACGATGGCCCCGGCAAGCTCCAAATTTGCGGCCGCGCACCTGACGGTGCGCGGCCGGTTCAAGGGAAGTGAGCGGCAGATACCACGCTGGCGCCTCCTCAACGCTGGGCATCGATCCGTCCGATCCGCGCCGTCGGGGCAACCAGTGTGGCTGTGTCGCGCCTCCATTTGCCGGGCAGAGCGATCAAAGCGGGGCGCCTTGGTCGTAGCGGACCTCGGTATCGAGGGTGCAAATCTCGCGGACAACGCTGGCGGCAACGTCGTTCCCCTTCCGAAATTGCAGCCCGGTCGCTGTGATTTGTCCGTTCGTCGTCCGCGCCATTGATGAGCTGACGCGGGCTTTTTTCCGATCGAGCCGGACGTTTTCAGATGCTGCGGAGAGCGCTGGGGGCCATGATAATCTCCGTCAGTTGGGGCACGGGCTCGCGTCCAACGCACCCTCGATTGGGCTGATCAGGCCCGAGGGGCGGCAAGAGCCTCGATCGCCTTCCCGCAACGGCTCACGCCTGCTTTTTTCCCCTGCCGGCCTGGCGGCGGCATTCCTCGCGCAAGACAAAAAAGCAGGCTTTCGCCGTCCTCCGCTGGCGCTGCGGGCCTGAAGGCTGCGGGGCTGATCGCTCCCCGGGCAAGGGATCGCCATCGAGGTTGCGATGGACGCAGCCCGAGCAACAGACGGAGATACCCATGGCGACCATCGGCACCTTCACCGCCTCGGACAACGGCTACACCGGCTCGATTAAGACGCTGACGCTCAACATCAAGGCCAAGCTCACGGCCTCCGAGAAGGACAACGACAAGGCTCCCGACTACCGCATCTTCGCAGGCTCGACCGAATTCGGCGCCGCCTGGAAGAAGACCGTCCGCGACAGCGACCGCGAATATCTCTCGGTCAAGCTCGACGATCCGAGCTTCCCCGCCCCGATCTATGCCTCGCTGGTCAAGGTCGAAGGCGAGGAGGGTTTCACCCTGATCTGGTCGCGCCGCAGCGGCGATTGATCGCATCGGAACATCAGCCCCGCCTCCTCGGAGGCGGGGCATTTTTGTGTTTTCCGCGCTCTTTGAAGGGAGACGGAAGAGCATTTTCTCCGTCAAAGAGGCAGCCGCGTACCCGCGGAATTGCCGGCACCCCGAGCACGATTCGATGCGCCGAGTTGCGCATTCATCACGCTTTTGAGTGCGTCTTCATGGCCGGTTTGCGAGCTCAACAGCCTTCCGCGCGGTCGACTGATGGCGCCGGACCCGACTTGATAGCTGGCTCCATGATCGCGCCTCAAATGTGAATCCAAGCCGCTTGCCAAGCCGGATCGCGAGGAAATCGACATGTGAAGCGCACGTCGAGCCGTTGCCCATGCGCCGTTTGCACGGGTGAATGGCGCTCTGCGGCAAGGCCTGTCTCGCTCGTCTGAAAGGGACGATTCCCTGCTTATGGCGCTACGACCTATGGCAGCCGTCCCCCATCCGAAACCCTCGCACGCTTCCTTTTTTCCCCGCCGGCAAGCCGGCTCCTCGCGGCCGCTTCGCTGCAAAAAAGAGCGAGCTCAGGTGCGCCGCTGCGCTTCGCCCAGGGTTCGGACGCGGGCCGGCCGCCATGACGGTCTCGCCATCGCTGGGCATCTGCCCCTGCGGCAACGAAGGAGAAACCGCCCCGCCCGACCCGGTTCAGGCGGATGCCAAACGCATGTCCGCGGTCTTCCTCGAGAAGATCTTGCGTCGCGCGCGGCGTCCTCCTCCTTAAGGCCATCGAGATAGCCTTCCGTCATCTCCCCCTACGAACAGCGCGCGAGCGCCTGAACCGGGAAGGATCGTCAACCGCGGTCATGAAGCTCAACGCCGCGATCGGACCGACGCCGGGAATCTGCATGAACCGCCGGCACAGCGCGTGGCCGGCGACCAGCTTCACCACCAGGTTGTGCAGCCGGCAGTACTCTTTCCACAGCGCCGCGCGCGCATTCAGCATGGCGTCGATCAGCTCGGCGACCAGCGCATCGTGCGCCACCGCGTCGCGCACGGCTTGCGCTATCCGGACGCGATCAAGGCGGCGCTCAAACCGTATCTATGTCTCCGAATTGCTGGGGTCCGCCTGCAGAGCCCGTTGACTGGGCGGTGCTGCCAAGCTAAACAAGCTGCTGAATATGATCCTTATCCATCGGTAGACTCCTCTGATGAACTGTCTCGACGTATGCTCGGGTGAGTTCGTATCCTAAAGATGCGATGGGTCCGCGACCGTCCAGCGATCGTAATCCAGTTCCAGTTTCAGTTCAGCCGCCCGGCAATAGAAGCGGCCTTGCGTACTGATCGCGCCGGCGTTGATTGGATCGGTCGGTAGCGGAGACGTCAAATAGCTCCACGTGATGACGCCCGTGTGCCGATCTTTCGTCCCGGTGTTTTTGTTGAGATGCACCGTCCAGATCGGAATTCCATGGGCGGCGCACCAGCTCAGTTGCTTCGGGAAGCAGTAGAGAGCGGTCCGGTATCCGCTCGCCTGTACCTGCTCCAGCCACTTCAGAACGTAAGACTCGTACGGGCTGTGAGCGAGAAAGGCCTGCTCGACGTCGAGGAAGATCGTTCGGCCAGGTTGAAACCCGGCACGCTGGGCAAGGGCCACGGCTTCCGCAGCGTCGGTCTGCGCGTCGGCCAGCGGATTGCTCGGGGGAGGGACCTTCGAACTCCCTTCGGGTTCGGCACCCACGTAGATGGGAGCGATGCCCCAACCGCTTTTGGCGAGATGGCCGGCCGCTGCGATCCAACCTTCGTCAACCTTGTGCGGTACAGATCGTGCAGGTGCGTGCGTGAGATACAGACCTGATCTCCCGGTACGCGTCCATCGCTTTGTCGCCCGGATACGAACCCGCATCGAGCCCGGCGAACGTCGGCTGTGGCGTGCTTGTCGTTCTGGTGGGCTCTTCGGACACCATTTCGGCGAACGTCGCTTCTTCCATGCGGCTCGCGCGGATATCACTGGTCATGGCGATTCTCCCTTTAATATGACGCTGTCGACGGCGGCCGGTTTGGCCGAGCGTTTCGCTCTCTTGGAAAGGCAATCCCAAGGCTCGGTGTTCGCGGCTCAATCGTGGATGCCTCTTCGGGCGCCGTCGTCCCGAGCCGGACGAAACGAGTGCGCGACGTTCATGGTCGTGTGACGGTCTTGGCGCGATCAGGGGAAAACTCCTGGACATGCTAGTCCCCGTATCCGGGCAGCTCACTTTTCGGGACGTCGCCGCCTTTGAAGGGGCGCGGCGCTTCATCCTCATCGGGCGGAAGAGCCAGACGATGGTCGGGCGGCCGGATCACGACGGGGCGCGGACCCGTCATGGGTGGCAGGGCAGGAAAGAGTTGACGTAGGGCTTGCTCGCCGCCCCATGAGACGAACGCGGCTGCCGCTCGCGTCTGGATCGCTCCGACGTCCCAGGGCGCCGGAACGACGTCCGTCGGAAACACGAGATGGAATATCCGCTTTTCCGCCGTGCCGCCGCCGACCTTGGGGAAATACTTCGTGCTGAACGGGTTGATGCCGACCATGAGCGCCAGCGCCAGGGACGCTTCGCCGACCGCACGGCCGACGTCCGCGTAGATGGCGCCGGAGTAGATTCCGGTGCGCACGTCCGCGACGAACGCGAGGCATCCTTTCGAGAGGGCGAGCTCCGCCGGTACCGGAAAGTTGGATCCCGTCAGAACGACGTACGGTATCGTGCTGGCATCGACGTAGCGGCGCGCATCGTTCTCCGGAAATCGCCTGTCCATCAGCGCCGTCCCGGATATGACGAAACCGGGTGCGGGCCCCACCGCTCCGCCCTGTTCCTGGGTGCCGTGAGCGTCGGCTGGGTTCAGGTTGTTCAACCAGTCGAAGCAATCGTGGAGATTCGACGGCTTGTATTCGCCGGGGAAATAACCCTTCGGCGCTCCGTCAGCATCGATCGCCATTTTCGTGGTGAAGTGGCACGACGACGTTCCCTGCTTGTGGAACACCGGCGCCTGGGACGCGCATCGTCCGGCTTGGTAGTCCCACTCGTCGCATACGTTGCCGATCTGCTCGATCATGTCGCCCTCACTCGGTCATGGAAGAAACGACGGCCGGTCGTAGCCGCTTTGCGGGCAGAACCTCGTGATCGGCGAGTACCGGAAGCAGGGGAAGCCCGGTCTCCTTGTCGAGCTTGCCGAGATCCGTCTGTCGGCCGTACCGCTCGCGCAGATACGCAACTATCAGAGAAGGGAAAGGCGGGGCCTTCTCTCTGGCCATGCAGAAGCGGATCGAGACGCCGGTCTTCGCGTCCTTGCGGGTGCAAGGAGGGCCGAAGAGAACGGCCTTCGGTACCGGCGCTTCGATCTCGAAATGCAGATGCTTGGTCGTTCCGGCCGGCCCGTCCATGAAGTCGCCCATCACGCCTATGGGCTGACCTGCCTTGACGTTGTCTCCCAACTTCAATCGATCCGGTGCGCCGGCCCGGAACGGCGAAAGGTCGGGATTCATGTGGCGGTAGACGAAGATGAGGTGCTTGCTTCTGATCTTGACGACAAAGCCCTGGTAGCAAGGCAGCCCGCCGCCGCGCTGCTGCGAGTCGACCTCGACGACCACTCCGTCGGATACGGAAACCACGTCGACACGGTCGTGCGCCGATTGGGACCAGGCGCGGATATCCGTTCCGTAGTGAGGCCCCTTCATCGCTGGCTTACCCTCCGGCGCGCAGAACGGCTGGGTGAAATCGTTGCCCCGCCATTCGCAGAAAGTGTCTGACCAGGGCATCGCGAAATTCCGAGCGTCGCCGTAGTTGGACGGTCCCATCTCTCCCAGCGTGCCGTCCGTCTTCGGCACCTTCTTGCATTTCTTCTCGAAGTAGGTGTCGCTACGTCCGTCCCCGTCCTCGGTCGCGAAGAATGTCCCGCCCGGCCCGAAGATCTGGGAATTGGGAAACGCTTGTCGATCTGCCGCGAGGATCAAAGGAAACCGCAGCATCAGATCCGGGCCCCCGAAGACGAGTCGAGAGTACGGCGTGCGTCTCTCGACCGTGAAGTCGGCGGCGTTCGCGATCTGATTGCAGTCCGTCGGCGCCAGATATTGACGCACGCGATGGAGACCCGGTGGCATGTATCTGAATTCGGGCTCGCTTCCGGGCGGGCGAGGATATGGCTGCAATACCTGCCGCCCGTCCGTTGCCGCCAGGCTTCGCTGAAGATCCGCGTCCGGCAGCTTCAGGGACTTCGCGCGGACCAAGGAAGTCCGAAACGCGTCTCCCGATGATCTCCTTGGCATCGATGCAGTCGCGATAGGAGGCGCTGGAGGAGCATTCGACGACCAGACGGTAGGGGACGCAGTCGTCGACGAACAGAACCTCCTTGTTTGGGCCTTCTTCCTGATCCGCGACCGATGCTCCCGATTTGTAGGCTGACCCGAGGTATTCGTACCGATCGCCCTTGCTCGCGCAGCCTTGCGCGCTCACCAGGAGACGGTCGTCTCCTTCGATCGTCAGAGTGTAGGCCGGTTTCGATTCGACGAAGCGATACCAGGAGCCTCCGTCGGGATCGATGACGATGCTCCTGGTCTCGCCGGCCAGGAATTCGTCTCCTGCCAAGGCATCCCTCGGAAGCAGGATCGTAATCGCCGTGTTCCGGCTGATGGGGCGGCCGGATTGCCCGAAATCGAGCCGGGTCCTCGGCGCGCGGCCGATACTGTTGACGGTGGAGACCGCATTCGGTCGTCCGTCGAGCGGCTTCACCGGCGCCTGAGCGAAGGCAGATGCCGTGGCGCCAAGAACGAAAAGAGCGAAAGCGAAAAAGGAAAGAGGCCAAGGCAGGGTGCGCACGCGATTCCCTCGATTCAGGAAGAAGTCGTAGTTTCACGAGACAAAGGGCGGTTACTTCAGATCGATCGAATATTTCCGGGGACCGCCGCTCTTGGCGCCGTCGAACATGATCAGAAGATCCAGTTCGTCCGGCCCTTGCCGCAGGATCTGCAGTGCTTCCGCTTTCCAATCGGCAGGAATCCCGTCGAGCTCCGCGAGCTGGCTGGCCGAGCCGCTCTTCGGGTCGACAACATGAAGCGCGAACGAGAGGGTCTGGGCTTGGGCGGGACCGCTCAAGACGAGCAATCGGCCGTCAGCGAGAACTGCGAGATCACGTATACCGCGGCCGCCCAGATCCAAATCCACTTCACGTACGTCCTTGGCCTCGATGGTCCGGGCGGCGTCGAACAATGCAGCGACGTCGATGGCGATCATGTAGGATTTGGTGGCCAAGATCGGAGCGCGGAGCCCGGCGTAGAGAGTGCCATCGAGTACGACCAGACCCTCGATGTTCATGCCATTGTCTGTCATCAAATCCTTGGCGAAGGAGGCCTTGACGGTTGAGGCAGCCAGCAGCGCCTCGGACAGGCGGTAGCTCGTCGTCGCCGAAACTTTGTCTTCGGGGGCGTTCGGATCGGCATCGGACGCCTTCGCAACCGCGTCGTCCGGAATTCGCGCGAGGATGAAGGACGATGCTCTGAATTTATTGCTGTTGCGCGAGCAGCCATGTGAACCGGCCACGTAGAAAAATTTGCCGCCATGCGCGACCGCTTCGCCGTCGAGATCCTTGAACTTGTCTTTCTTCTTGGAGCAGGCGACGACCGTCGGCTCCTTGCCGACGATGTTCGTCGGCGCGTCCTTTTCCAACAATCTGATCTTCCCGCCACCCTTCAGCTTCGATCCGTCGATCGTTGCCGCCTGCGCGAGCCGTCCCTCATCGTCGATGACGAGGCAGACGAGCTTGCCCGCGGACGCGATGCAGTTCACGCCGCTGATGTTCGTAGCGCTTTCCCCGTCATCGTCGGTCAGAGGAGAAATGACGTCCATTTCGGACCACTTGACGGTGGCCGCGGCTGCCAGGCGGGGAAGCGCCGTCAGATGAAGAGCTGTGACCGCGAGCGTCGCGGCCGCCATAAAAATCGGCTTGGCCACAATGATTTTCCAAAAAAAGCAAAAAGAACATCGGAAGTATGGACTCAATCTTTGAGCGAGTAAATCGTTCATTTCGCTCGGGATCGGTGGCTGTACTCGAACTCCGAGAATCGGCGAAGCGGGCGCATGTCAAGACCACGCCAATGTGTCGTCATGGTTCCGGAGGATGGCAGGAGCACCTTGTGGCGGAGCGGATCGAGACGTACGGCGATGCCCTCGGTCCTGGTAAGCCCGAGCCTCTCACCTTATATCCGGGCTCTACCTGGGAGATGTCGCTTGACGGACTTTCTGCTGACTTATGATTTTGAGGTCAGCGCGGCCGATCAATGGAAGGAATTCGTCGCGAGTGCGGAGGCTAAAGGCCTCTTGTACGTGTTCCTCGGCACGTCAAAGCTATTCCGCCTGACCAACACCACGCTCTGGGGGGTGTTTGCGGACAGCGACGCGGCGGTCGCGGCATTCGATAGGGCTAGTTCGGCAGCGGAGCGCGCCGTAAACCGCAAGATTGTTCTCGAGAAGCGATTTGTCTGCAGCATTGGTTCTTGGGCGATCAGGTCGAACGAGAACAAACTTCCCGAGCCACCATGGAGCCGGTCGACGAAGTTCGAAACGTGCAGAGCCCACCAGAAACACGACCCGTTTTTCGGCTATTGACCGTTGCGGCGATTGCGAATGGCGGCTGAGGCGCTGTTTGCCTTCGCGGACTCGGAGGCGTCGAATTCTCGTTCGACGGCGCGCGAACGTTTCAGAACAGGCTGAAATCGGCTCCTTCTTCCAAGGCCGCTCGTCCCTCGTAGGCATAGCCCGAAGAGAGATCGCCATTCGGCAGGCCCGGCTTCCGAATGGCAATGAATTGATCATCGACTGAAAGTTATGCTATTTCAATGTGTTATAAAGTATCCCGGTTCGGGTGTGATTCTTGGTTCGAAATTTTTTGCGGATTGCGCAGATCCGGGCTCGCGGCGCACGCAAATCCCGGATAGGAAGCGCGAACGCGACGACATTTGGGAGAATCGTATCCAAAACTTTCGAAGGAATTCCAATCTTCTGTGGAGCTTTAACTGGTTCCAAGAGCGGAATCCGGAAAGCGGCTTTCGGCAAAGAAGGTTTGGGGATAACTTCGACCAAGTCGCGTTGCGGCGCGCGTGAGGGCGGAGCGACATCTTGTTTTCACTATTCGATGCGGAGGGGGGCAGCCCGCCGACCTCGCGGACGCGAGCGGTTCAATCTGCCCGTAAAAGTGCCCTGCCGGACGTCAATTTGTCGCCGATCCTCTCCCGGGATGCTCGAGTTCTGTTTCTGGACGTCGAGACTACGGGGCTGAGCTGGTTCTACGATGAGATTACCATCATCGGTTGGGCAATAGACGGCGCATACAAGGTCTTGGTGAAGGGTGAAGATCCGACGCCACTGCTGCAGGATCTTGCATCAGCTACTGTCCTGGTGACGTTCAACGGCACGCTTTTCGACCTTCGATTCCTTCAGAAGACCTTCGGCGAGCTTGTGCTTCCGGGGATTCATGTCGACCTGCGCTACCTCTCGCGTCGGGTGGGATTGGCTGGTGGGCAGAAGAGTATCGAGAGAGAGCTCCAGATCGACTTCCGTAGCGATCTCGAAGACGTCGACGGCGCTGCGGCCGTGCTTCTCTGGCACGACTATCTGCGCGGAAGCTTGCCGGCGCTGCAAAAGCTCGTCCTGTACAATCGAAGCGACGTCCTCGGGATGGCGGCTATCCTGGACATAGTGATGGCTCGGCTCAATCTGCAGAGCGATTTCTGGCTTCAGCCTCAGGCTTTCGAGGAGATAGCCCAACATATTTTCGGTCAACCGGCTCCGACGATTTCCGACCGAGCGCTCCAGCCCTGCGTGGCTTTCCGAAGCTTCGCGTCGATCTTCTCTGCCACTCCAGCTGAGCACGCCCGGATCGTCGGTATCGATCTGACGGGTTCGGAGAAGCGCGGCTCTGGCTGGTGCGTTCTGGAAGGTGCTGTCGCCGAAACCCTGACCGTTCACACCGACGAGGAAATGGTCAGTCGGATCATTGCCCTCAAGCCGGATCTGGTTTCTATCGACTCCCCGCTTTCGCTCCCGTTCGGACGGACCGTGGTGACTGACGACGACCCAGGTCGACAACAGTACGGCATCATGCGCAAGTGCGAGCGCGAGCTGAAGAGGCGCGGTGTCAACGTCTACCCTGCGCTGCTGCCGAGTATGCAGGGGCTCACCCGCCGTGGAATGCTGCTGGCGGCCAGGATCCGGAGTGAAGGTATCGCGGTTATCGAAAGCTATCCGGGCGCGGCTCAAGACATCATGGCCATTCCGCGCAAGGGGGCCGGGATCGAATATCTGAAGCGGGGGCTGTCCGACTTCGGCATCTCCGGACCGTATGTTTCGGAAGAGGTGACACATGACGAGCTCGATGCCATCACGGCAGCGTTGGTAGGCTCGTTTTTCCTCGCCGGCAAATACGAAGCGCTCAGCGGCCCGACTGAAGGTGCCTTGATCGTGCCAAAGCTGACAGACAGTGCAGATGCTCCTCTCGTGGTTGGTATAAGCGGAAAGATCTGCTCCGGGAAGACCACCGCCGCGCACATGTTGGAGGAACAGGGCTTCGCTTACACGCGATTTAGTCTGGTCATCGACGACGAGATTGTAATCGCGGGAGAAACGCCTGACCGTGCGACGCGTCAGGAGTTTGGTGAGCGGATCCATCGCGAGAAGGGTCAGAGGTGGCTCTGCGAGCGTGTACTTCAGCGCGTAGGGAATCAGAGCCTGACCGTGATCGATGGGCTGCGCTTCCCTGAGGATCGGGCCTATTTCGTGGAGACCTTCGGCTCTCGTTTTGTCCATCTCCATATCTCGGCCTCGGATGCGGTCCGCCGCGCTAGATATGCGGAGGATGCCGCCGTTTCGTTCGAATCGGCGGACAGCCAGCCGGTCGAAGCCGGCATCGGGCCACTCGCGAAGCTGGCCCAGATACATCTGACGAATGAGGGAAGCTTGTCGGAGTTGAAGCAGTCGCTGAACCAGGTCCTCTTGGAGATATCGAAGAGCGACAGATGCCTGTCTCAGTAGTAGTAGGCGGCCAGTACGGGTCGGAAGGAAAAGGTAAGGTCGCACTCGCGATCGCTCGCGAGAGAGATGCTCGCTGCGTCGTCCGCGTAGGCGGGACCAACTCGGGACATACGATCATCGACGAACGTGGCGAGCCGCGTTCTTTCCGTCAATTGCCGGCATCGGTCTTCTCGAAAGACAGTATCGCGGTGCTTCCGCCTGGCGCGCTTGTAGACGTCGACATATTCGAGAGGGAAGTCGCCGAACTCGGCTTAGGACCGGACCGCGTGAAGGTCAGCTCGTTCGCGAGCTTGATCTCCGCGGAGGATCGCGAAACGGAGAGATCGAACGGGCTCATCGATCGAATCGGTTCGACGGGATCGGGAACGGGAGCGGCTCTCGTGCGCCGCATTGGTCGGGCGTCCACCGTTCGTCTGGCGAAGAATGAACCGAGATTAGGGCCTTATATCGCTGATACGGCTCAGCTGATGCGTGACTTTCTGGCGAGGGGACAGCGCATCGTCATCGAAGGATCGCAGGGGTTCGGGCTATCGCTTCTTCACGGGGGATTTTACCCCAATGCGACGAGCCGGGATACGACGGCCGCCGCCTTCGTCTCGGAAGCTGGTTTGAGCCCGTTCGACGTCGATGAAATCGTTCTCGTTCTCCGGGCGCACCCGATCAGGGTGGCGGGTAATTCCGGTCCCCTTGAAGACGAGATGAGCTGGAAGAATCTCGCGGCCGAGGCGGGACTTTCAGAGGATTACAGGGAGCTTACGACTGCGACCAAGAAAATCCGACGTATTGGCCGCTTCGAGGTCGACGTCGTGCGAAGGGCGATCGCGGCCAACCAACCGACTTCGATCGTGCTCAATCACCTCGATTATGTCGACCCAGCGTTTGCGCGGGGCGAGCGAAGTCGGCTTGCTCTAGAGTTTTTAGCACGCGTCGAGTCGCAGATTGGAGCAACGGTGACGATGGTTGGATTCGGTCCGGACTCTTTGGAACCAAGATCGGACTTGGATCGGGATACTCGCCCTAATTCCAAGCACTCTCTCAGGCTCGTTTGAGATATTCGTTCGATCGATTGAGCCAGCGCGGAGGCATGTTCTTCCTGGGCCACGATCCAAAAATGCCGGCACGATCCGCGACGCGCAAGGAAGTATCGTAGGAGAGGGGCGTCGGGAAAGCGCTCGCGGAATTTTGCATTCAAGACGTCTGCTTGACGCGCAACCGTCGCCGTCCGGTTGAGGTGGTGGTAGATCACCAGCGAATGCCCCGCACTCCAGAATTCCGCGACCTCATTCCAAAAGACGTACTTTCCGCTTTTCGGCGAATGCCGTTGGACCGATGCCGTTTCAAGTCCGTTGTCGGGATCTAGAAAGACCAGCTGATGGCCTTCCGCGAATGCGAGGGCCTTTTTGAGCCAGGCAGCCCTGAACAAACCACGCTGCGTTCGGCTCAAGCGCTTGTCGCCGCGGCGATCGGAAACCGAGTTTGCGAAGAAAGAGGTGTCAGGGGGCAAAATGCCTGCGGCGGCAACGGAGCGCACGCTCCTTTTTCCCTTGTGAATAAGGCGCGCCAGAGCCGCATGGAGGCTTGGATCTAGCTGTGCAAGAGCCCCATCGCGGAGATAGCCTAGGTGCCTCCCGTCTGCATTGTGGTCTTCATCCGAATACAAGTACCATATGACCGCGATTCGAAGCTTGGTTTCCCGGGCGATCGCTCTCAGTAGGGCGTACTTTGCGAAATCTCCGACGTCGCCGACGTATCGATTTTGCATCTGGTTTCGGAGCCTCTTCTCGAGAAAACAGTCAGTAATGGATTTAGCGAATCTACCAAAGGATGACGACGACGCCAAAGCTCGTGCTGCCAGGTTCGAGAATATGGATCCGTTTCCGAACGTACCTCGCGCGTTGCTTTCCTCTTTCGAGATAGCAGACTACGCCCGCGTTACGGGAATGATGTGGCCGTTTGCCGAGAAGCAGCTCAAGTCTGCTTCCTATGAAGTTTTCATAGGTGGAGAAGTCATCTGGTGGGACGGAAACGGACGGAGACGAACAAAGATCGTCAAGAGGGGTACGCCTTTAGTGCTGGAGGCAAACTCCATCGTGTTCGCTCAAGTCGAGCCGATCTTCAGGTTGCCGAACTACATCGCGATCCGGTTCAATCTGAGGATCACGCATGTCCATCGTGGCCTGCTACTCGGTACCGGTCCCCTGGTGGATCCCGGATTTCACGGAAAGCTTTTGATACCCCTCCATAATCTTACGTCAGATCCCTACGCCATCGATACGAATGAAGCTCTAATATGGATTGAGTTCACCAAGACAACGTTTGGTTATCAACCTGAGATCGGAGACGATCTGGCCGCCCAACGAGATGTACGAAAGTTCAAGGGATTCCCGCCCGACAAGCGATATCTGGATCCCGACAAATACTTGCGCAAAGCTAACGCCGGAAATCCGATTCGCAGCTCAATCCCCGACGCGATCGCAAAGTCTGCCGATTCCGCCCGCAAGGCCGAGAAAAGTGCGAAAGATCTTCGCAATATAGGCCTTGTAGCTGCTGTTGTTGCCGGGGTGCCCATCGCGTTCGCGCTATATCAAATCGGCCAGCAGTTCGTGTCGATGGTGCAGAACACCCAATCGCTGGTAGGGACGGTTTCGACGGACGCGAAGGGAATGGCCGAAAAGATCACGACATTGTCGACGGACAACAAGAATTTGACGGAAAAAATGGTCGAATTGAAAGACGCAAACGAGAAGCTGAACGCGCGTCTGAACGATCAAGATGCGCAAATTCAGAAACTGAGCTCCCCTCCGAGGAAGCGACCCAGAAGGGCTCCTTCAAAGGGAAAAGGCCGCTGATCGAGGGGCTCGCTCGTATGGGCGACTTTCGCTCTCCACAGGCTTGGATATTGACGCCAAGGGGCTATATATTTTCAGCGAAAGGGTCTGCCGATTCACAGAAGGGTGCAAGGGCCTTTTAATACGGCTTCTTTTGGTGAGCTTGCCTTCAACGAAGTGCGTGTAACTCTACTCGTGGATATGGGTGTGGCTGATGGCAGGCCGCACTTCATGCCGGCTTCCCGCCTCTTTGAGGTAGTATTGCGATTCTGGCGTGACTTCCTTCGCCAGCATGCACCGTATGGCGGCGTCGTGCCTGCAGGTCGGACGAAGCTATCGGACGCCTTCAGCATCTCAAGCTTGCTTCCAACATCTCAAGCTTACTTCGGCCGCGTCTCAATCGATTCAAACGGCGTTTTGCATCGTCTGCGTGGACACTTCACCCGCTCCATCGAACGGATGACGGCGGAGATGTCCCTGCAATGCGGTGCACGCTCGTGCGCGCACTGCAGAGCGCTACCGCCTAAAAACGTCGGTCACGGAGTCTGACTGCAACGGAGCCGGGTTTGCTGATCGATAAGCTTGGTCACAGTCAGTTGCCGGACTGATAAGGAAAACAGCAAAAGCTTAGCCGTCATGCATGGAGGGGCATGGCAGTGCAGGATTCCTAGGTCATCTCGATCAGCTAGGACGTCGAGCCCGAGCGAGAATGGGGCGCCGCCGGGGGGCGGGCTCTGAAAGAATACAAGCCTAGGAGGCGACGGTGGAGTGGAAGCGGAGCCGCTGAGCGCCGGAGCGCATGGCGAAGCCAAGACCACGGGATTGTACAGTTGGTGACATCAATCTGCTTGCGCCGCTCTGCTCGCGAACTGTGGAGCTCTAGGCTCGCTGTCCGATGAAGCAGGCCCTCAATTCGCTGAAGTAATCGAACCAGGCCAAATCGACTTCGGAACGCCTGCAGCCGCGATTGCCTGTAGACGGCATCATGTTGGCAATATATCGTTCTTGCAATCGATAGTTGTTCGCCATTGGTGCGACTGAAACAATTTATGCAACTTGCCGACAGAAGCAAGGCTAACGGTGTTTTTTAGAGGGACGACGAGTAAATTTTGAGCAAGGCGTTGGGGGGATCCGTCATGCGATTCATTATTCGAGTGGCCATCAGCGCATTCCTGGTCACTAGCCTGTCAAACTGTGGAGCGGCTGTTTGGACGGAGATGCCAAATGGGCCGCCACGCCCCGAGGTAGATGGAGCGTTTATCACTTATGCCCTCGCACAGGGGACGCTAAACATTCAAGCAGAATTGAAGAGTAGCGATTTGACCATTTCAACAGATCAGAAGGTTACTGCAAAGGCGGACCCAAATAACATCTACTCTCTGGTCTATAATCACTCGTCTATCTCGGAAGACGACATCAACATCCAGATGGATACAGGCCTCATCAAGTCCATCTCAACAACAACCACAGACAAAACCATTCCGATCATTCAAGGTGTTACAAGTCTGCTTTCGCAGGTTGCGGCGACACAATCTGCTGTTGAGAAAGCCGGTCGCGTAGCCGCTGCGCCGCCTCCGATCGCACCAAAATGCGCCGATATGCAATCGACTTATGTGAGGAATCTGACACACAAGACTGGTACGGCCTACATCACGAAGCCCGGCGATGCCGATTGCAGAGTCATCTTTGCAGTTCAACAAACGCTCGTTTCAAACGCGTTGTTCGGCGTCGTTGGCTTTCCGCACCCTGAAGACATACAATTGACTTCGCTCGAAACATGCGAGCGGACATACGCGTTCTGCTTTAGACTTTCTGGTTTGTACAAAGTCACCGTCAGCGCGCATGTGGAGAAGGGCGGCGCGAAGGTTAGCCCCGAGGTCAGTCTCCCTCCTTTTACTGTTGCAGCCCCGGTGGCGGGAAGACTTGGCTATGTCCACTTTGATCGACGCGCCTTTGTGGCGAACAAAGCGAGCATAAGCTTCGACTCTGCTGGCGTCGTGTCGGGATTTGCAGCAACAAATCCAAGTGAGGTGCTCGGCTTCATTGCGCTGCCGACAGCAATAGCAGCGGGGGTAGCTGCCGCGGTTGCATTGCATTGATTCGACTTTGGGGCGTGCGAGCTCGCGGTGCGGCTAAATGGACTACGACCAATATAAGGGTCCGGCAGAGCGGACCGCAGGGCTCGATGTGAACGTGAAATGTATTGGGTACTCAGAAGTCCAGCGAATGAGGGCCTTGGTTTGTGCGTGCTTCTGAATCAGTTGTCGTAGGTTCAAGCTTGGTGGGATTACTAATTTCTCAAGCGCTTGAAACAAGCCACACGGGTCTCCCGGCTCGCGGACTCGACGCATGGGTGCCGCTTCATTTGCCCACGCCGAAAAGTAGCTCGTAATCTGCCTTGTTAATAGGGAGCCAGTTCATGTCCATCGAACGGTTCTCTAGCTTCCCGCCACAGGCAAACGCGTCAGTGGTGAGAGCTCCGTTCTCTGAGAACTGCCAGAAATGAGCGGTCGTGTACTTCCCGGATGGATACGATGCCCCATGTGGCAAGGGCGCCATTTTCCATTCGGGACTCCCGCCTTGTTTTGTCCAACGCGGGTCATATGTTGGTCCGCTGCCGGTGTACCTCGATGTCCAGATGGCCTGTGTTCTCGTCAGGAGGTCTCCCGTGTTGCCTAGGACGGGATTCCACCAGGCGATTGGATTAGTGTAAAGGATTACTGGACGCCCGGTTGCTGACGAGACGAGTTCGATCCACTCTCTGGCGAGTGCTACGATTTGGTCGGCAGACTTTGTGTACCACATGTCACAGTAGTAATTTCCTCGATCGTTACGTGTCCGGCGGTTCGCGGGACAGCTTTCGTAAGCCGGCGTGCCGCGAATGATCCGCTTGTTGGACCACTCGATATCGAGGGCAGGAGGCAGTTGATCGGGCCTCTTGCCGTTTGTCGCTTCGATGGCCGTCAAGAAAGCTTTCGCTTGGGTTTTGGCATCTATGTCAGGACGAAGAAAATGGTAGGCACCTCGAAACATGCTTTTGGCCGCATGCCTCGAAGCCATCTCGGACCAGAAACGCGGGAAGGAGAGGTCAGCAGTGTCTCCATCGCTAGCCTTGCTGTAGATGTAAACAATGCCATTGCTGAGAAACTTATCCCAATCCGCGCGACAAGAACATTTCGGATCGGTGTACCCGGACGGCGTGGCGCAGCTGCCGGAAGTAGAAAGGTCGAAACTATAGTGCGACAAGTCGGCGCCGAATACGCCAGCAAACCTGAGCCGCTCCTGCGGCGTAAGCGTGTAACGCGCGGCAGGAAGAGCCTTCGTGCCGGCCTGCGTTCCGATCCAGAACCTGCGCAACTCCCGCGGATCCACTTCATCCTGCGAAGCTTCTTGCGTCCAGGCAGACGCGCAGGAGAGCAAAGCGACGATCAACGTATGTACTCGACGGAGTTTCACGTCTGTGCATTCTTTACATGCTAAAGCCGCATTCGCCTACTTGCTCCCCAAGCGGCAAACCTCGCATTACGATGGCTTTCAAACTCTTAGAGTATTCAGAGGCAGTTCAAACAGGGCAGGTTCTTCACTGCGTCGTCGTGCGCTCAACGGGTTCGCGCGGACCGCAATACTTGCCGCAATGCAAAATACGACTATTGGGTGCGATCAGCCTTGCCTATTCGATCTAGTTGAGCAATCTTAGGTCGTATTTTGAGCGCTTGTCAACAGATCGGTCGGCCGGCCCCGGCAACATCGAGAAGCCGAGTGGGCGGCAATACTTGAAATCCACATTGACCATTGAATTTTGGAGCAGAAGAGATGTTCACAAGGCGCGAAGCTCTCATTGCGTTTGGAGCCTCTGTCGTTGCGACGGGCAAAGCGCTCGCAGACGATAGGCTCGAGTATAAAAACTACAACTTTGTCGATTACTACTCCGCGAAGGGGACTTTCCCGAGTTTGCAAAAGGATATTGATGCCGCAAACCAGATCGTCCAAACCCTGCCAACGGATCACTATTACGCAATCATGCAGCAACTGTCGGAGATCACCGAAGTCGGCTCGACCGGTGAATTGTTCAACATGCGTTGGAAGCAGGTCGCCAATCCTCTCATCGTCCGTTTCTTCCATGACATCGGGTATGCCAGGACGCCATATCCGGGCGATTGTACATCTTGGTGCGCGGCGACGCTGTCCTGGTGCCTTAGGCGTGCAGGCTTGAGAATTCCAAAGGAGCCGGCGTCTTCGCAAAGCTACTTGGCCTACGGAGCGCGTGTGAGCAATCCGGCTCCTGGCGATATTTGTGTTTTCACCGATATCGGCGATAGAGCCCACGGACATGTGTCGCTCTTCGTTTCGCGGGCGGGGGATACGCTCAAAGTCCTGGGAGGAAATCAGACCGGCGACTCCGCGACCAATTGCGGACCTGGATATCTGAAGAGCAAGATCGACGTAGCGGAAATTCCGATCAATCCTCGGCGAAAGCGTTCCGTGGGGATCCATTATCTGTCTGCCTATGTCCGCCCCACCTAGCCGTGTTTTTCAATGAGGTAGAGGGTGCCGCGCGAAGTGTCTGCGTTCGCGGTCTCGTTGGAATTCATTCATAAGGGTCAAAATTGTCATGTCGTTTCGCGCATCGCTCTCATCGTTGAGACTCAATTTCGCAGCTAGCCGGTCAGCGTGGATAGCTATTGTTGCGATCCTGTTTGTATCCTCTCCTGCTTCTTGTGCCGACTGGACGGTGATGGTGTACATGAACGGAAAGAACAATCTAGAGGTCGACGCGATCGACAATTTTTATAGCATGGCGACAGTCGGCGGCAGTGATCGCGTCAATCTCGTGGTCGAAATGGGTCGGCCAGAGAAGCATTACACCGATTCCGATGAGGCCTGGTCTGGGGTACTTCGGTTCTTGGTCAAGCGTGACACCAAGCCGAGGCCAGGAGAGGCCGTGGGCGATTTGCGTCAAAGCGGGAAGGTCGTCGATATGGGGGCGCCTGAGACGCTTGCCGATTTTCTTGATTGGTCTATGAAGCGATACCCCGCCACGCACTATATGCTGATCATCTGGAATCATGGTCAGGGCTGGCGATTTCAGCTTGCTCGCGAGTTTAACTTGAGAGCAATGGCTGCGTCCCGCAGCCTCACGACGGCGGCCAAATCGCAGCTTAAGTCCATCGTCAGTTCCGTTCCGCCGTTCAACGGATATCGTTCAGTTTCGCTGGATGAGGATACCGGAAGTGTTCTGTTCAACAGCGACATCCAACGAGTGCTCGAGCAGAGGTTTGGCGAAAAAAAGCTCGACTTGCTCGGGTTTGACGCATGCCTGATGTCGATGGTTGAGACGGCCTACGCGTTTCGCAATTCAGTCAATACCATGGTTGGAAGCGAAGAGCTCGAGCCGGGAGAAGGATGGCAGTACGCCGCCTGGTTGGCACCGTTGCTGAAGAATCCGAGTCTGGATGGTGCGGGGCTAGCTAAAGCGGTCGTTGCGAGCTACCAGAAGAGGTATGGAGACGTCAATCTGACGACCCTGAGCGCGCTGGATCTCACCAAGACCGAGGAAGTCGCGGGCGCCACATCAGCACTCGGAGATGAGATGCAACGACGCCTCTCAGCCGAGCGAAGCGCCATCGGCAAGGCGCGGTCAGGCATCACACCGTATGGTCAGGCAGCGCGGCTCGTTACGTCGATCGATTTGGATTTCTTCCTGGAACGTTATCGGGCGCGAACGAACGACAGCGCGATCAAGTCACTGATCGATAAGCTTCGAGCCAGCCTCCGGAAAATGACGATCGTGAACTATGCGTCTAAACGAGATCTGCCTTTGTATGGTTCTCGCGGTCTCGCTGTCTATTTTCCCGCGACGCAGACTGACTACGGTCAGGACCCAGATCACAATGGTTACGATAAGAAAAATACCGATCACCCGGTGGAGTTCGTTCAGAGACAAAAATGGGCCGATTTCCTGGCGGCATATCTACAGTAGCACAGACTGAACCAAGTACTCGTCGTGATCGACTGTTCGACGTCCCGTTTCTACGGCGCGCCTGATCTGCGAACGTCGAGTGTGAAAGCCCGAGTAAAGCCTTCATCTCGTTCCTTGGTCGGTGGAGGTAGGGCAGCGCGTGTGCCGTCGTCTGCGACGGAGATGGCGTCAAGCAACCTACGCAAGCTTGTTTGCGGACCTCGACCGGCAACCTCCTGGAGCTTAGCGCGAGCGGCCATGAGGGTCGGTTGGGTTAGCGCGGCGTAGCAGGTCGGTACGGTGCCTGTCGGGCGCTCGATCGCCACGACGACGATATGTTCGATCCCGACTGTGATGGGCTGTCCGCCGTTCCAGACCACGATTCGGGTTGCTGCGACCGTCGAATCGGACGACCCAGGCGGCAATACGATGCCGCAGTCGGAGGATTGGCCATCTGGCTTGATCATCAGGATTCCACCGCGCGCGTCGATATAGAGTACGACAGCATCGACGAACTTTGTGCTCTTTGAGCGCAACTTGATGGCAACCAGATCACAATGACTGACCGATACGATCTCATCAGTAACCGGCTTCAAACGACCAGCCGGCTTATCTAGAATCGTGTTGTAGAAGGCAGTGTCAGGGCAGTCCTGGCCATTCGCCGGACCGAGTTCGGCGATACTAAAACGCTCGAGCGATGTATCGATGAGTTCGCTGTGCGCCGTCGCGATCTGTGCTGCGCGGACAAGGTCCTGCGCGCGAGCAAGCTGCCAGATTTGGCGCAGCAGTTGCTTTGGGGCGTCGTTCTCGTCCAAAAGTGCGATACTGGGGGAGACGTCCGGCTGCGAAGAATCGGTGTTGAGGTTTCCGGTTGTTCCGGTGATCCACATCCGCTGATCTGTGACCCATAGTCGGAAGTCCGCCTCCGGCGTTCCGGCCGGCGACCATTCCAGAGCAATCCGCTGGAGTTCTGGGCGCTGTTGCTTGAGTGCGTGGATCGCTTCCGCCGCGATATCCCCGCCTGGCTTGCGGATGTCGTCGGGCGGCGGCTCCGAAACGCGGTAGGTCAGTGATGCGGCAGCCTCCAACAGTCGTGCCCAAAAAGTTGGCTCTCGCGGGGCCTTTTCGCCAGGCTGGAGAGAAGCTCTGCTATCAGCCGCGCCGGCAGCTGTGACTGTTGCTTTTGCGAGGGCCGGTCCATTGTCCCTTGAGTTCTTCAACAGGGCGACCGTGCTGCCTTCGACCAATCCGTGTAACCGGCCCGCACTGATATGAACAGAGCCGCCCTCGTACCGGGCCGGCCATCCCTCCTTCGTGGCCGCATTGCCGCCGGAAAACAGGTCATCATCGACATTGCCGTCGAATACTGGAAGCGGCAATCCGTGTCCGGCCACACCTGAATCGAGTTCTCGTATGATGTCATTTGCGAGGTCACGATAGGTCCGTCCGCGAAATTGACTGAGAGCTCGATGAAGTAGAAAAGTGAAGACGCCGAGAGTTTGCTCCGGACCCACGAGTGGAGGTGCGTAGCCGAGAAAGCTCTTCTCATACGACAGTTGCGTGGCGTTAACTGCAAAGAACGCAGTTAGGCGCCCGCCTCCGTGCACGGCGTGGACAATGCTAGGTCGGGATTGATGCAAATCAGTCATCCGACCTCGACGCTCGGAAGGAAACCGGATACCTAGATCCGCTGGATCAACGTGCCGTGTAGCCATGCCGGCACGTGTAGCCGTGCCGGCATGGCACATGTCGATGACAACAAAAACATTCGCTCCCTTGGCTCGCACCATATCAAGCAGCCCGCCGAGGTCTTCGTCGATCAAGCCGTTAGGAACTGTCATGGCGTCTGTCGTGTTGGGGCGGACATCGAACGGCAACATAACCTGGTTTCGGTCGAATGGCTGCGGGGTAGGGTCGGTCGCGCTCTTTGGTTGTTCGCTGCCATGCGATGAGACATGAACATACACGAAGTCCTTCGCCCGCACGCGTTTGGACAGGTTCTTCACGGCGTCCACGATCGCCGCGCGCGTTGGTTGCGCGGTCACCTTGGGAAAATTGTCCGACTGCGGAAGCCCGTCAGCGAGGACAGTCATGTCGGCTGTTTGGAAGCCCTTGGTCTTGAGCAAACGCCACATGATCGTGACATCATTGCGCGGCCCCTGAAGCTGGGAAATTTCAGGATAGCCAGACACGCCAATTAATAGGGCCCAGTTACGAGCCGAGGCTTCGGTGGTGAAGAGCAGTAAGAGACCAAATGCGATTGCTGAGATACGCATGCGACTTGCTCCAGTAAACCTGTCGCCGCCATCCAATAGTCAAGCCGTCAGTAGTACAGAAGATGTCATGCAACTTGACGTCTTATTGGTTACATCCTAGGCTCATGACTCAAGTGCAGCCAGAGGGGAGTGCTGATGCTGCGCAATTTTTCAAGATTGTATATTTCAGTCGGCGATCGTAGCCGTGGTCGGGATCTATCAGTTGTCGCGCGTATTGCTCTCGCGATCGTCTGTTTGTGGCTTGCTCAAGCTACGCGCGCGGTCGGGGCGGAGGAGCAGGATTGGCGGGAGGCGGTCCAGAAATCTCGATGTTTGTCGGCGCCGCTTGACCGTGAGGGCTTGCTTCTTGTCGCCGCCGGCTGGCGAGGTCGCGGACTCGCCGACTTGCTAGCGGCCGTTGGCATAGATCGGACCAAGGCCAACGATCATGATGGGGGGGTCTTTGAAAAGTTAAATCCAGCTGATCAGGGCCGCATTGCCGGCAAGCTATTTGCCCTGACGCAGTCGGCTCTTAAGCAGTTCGTGCTAGACGTCGCGAAAAATCGTAACGGTGCATGCGCAGTGGTCGTTGCCCAAGTCAGGGACGCAGACGGTCAGGCACTCAACCTTGATACCGTGCTTGGAAAAGCGCAGGCCGGGCTGCGCTACGAGCCCTATTTGGAGCTGGCGCAGTTTCTTTTGAAGGCTCAAGGCTGCTATTCAGGCAAGACCAACGGCCTCTATAATGAGGAGTTCGCGGACGCCTGGGCCAAGGCGGCCGCGTTTCTGCAACTGCCGGCTGGTTCTCCGGGGGAAGCCCCGACCCCTTCCGACGTTGCCAGATTGGTTTCCCAGCCCTATAGCGCTGGGCAATGCTCGGCGAAGATCAAGGCGAGGCAGTCGCCAGGCACGCTGGCCACTTTGGCGCATCTATTCCGGATCGATACTGAGAAGGTTTGCGAATCCGACTCGTTTGGCCGCGGCCAAGCTGCAATATACGATGAGCTGGTGGCGAATCCGCCCCTGGGGCAAGTCCTGGATGAGCTTCAATGCGAGGCTTCACAGCCAATACTTTACCGCATCTATGTGGATGGCTTGACCGGTAAGCTCGGTCGTGTTCTGGCTGCGCGCATCCTTTTGACAAGCCTCGGATTCACGGCCCCAACGTCCGACCAAACAATAGCCCCTACACCCGAATGGAGCGCGAACAGCCTAGTGCGGACCCATTTTGTGATGGGAGCTCCGCAAATGGTCGATCTCGCACACCTCGCGGAACTGATTACTTCGTCAGACGCCGTTTTTGAAGCCGTTAGGGCAGAGGCTAATCGGAACGGAAAATCCGCACTTGGGACAGCCTTGATTGAGGGGCTCAGCGACGGTGGTCAAGTTGTTGACGCAGGGCTGACGCTGCTGAGCGACGCGGCTACTTCCGGCGACGAATTTGCCACTCTTCGATTGGCTCAACTCCATGAGAACGGCCTTGGCGTTCCGCGGGACGTGCAAAAGGCGACGGCTTACTATGCCGAGCTTGCTAGGCGCGGAGAGCCTGCGGGTCTCTCGTCGCTCGCGCGAATCAATGAAGATGCAAAACCGGGCGACCTGTCGAGCGTCGCAAGGCTGTATTCAGCTCTACTCGCCAGTTTGCCTTCGGAACGAAGTGGGTCCGAGACCTCAGACCCGTCGTCGACCATCCCGGCCCTCAATTATGTCAAAGGAATTTCCACCTTCATTCAGAGCCGGATCATGGTCGGGTCGCCGTTTCTCGCGACTAGGGATGGCCTAGCTTTGCTTCTCGCTTCTGCAAAGGCTCATCCCGACCTTGCCTATGGGCTCGGGGAGATTCACGCCTGCGTGGATTGCGGCGCCGCGGTAGATTTGAAAAGCGCGGTTCGATGGTATCGCCTGGCGGCCAGCGCGCTAGATCAAGGAAATCCTACGAAAGAGGACGTTCCGACAGGAGCGCTTGAGTCGAGCTTTCAGCTTGCGCGTATTCTCATGCAGCAACCGCAGCTAGCAGAAAGTGGCGATGAGGCTCGAAAGCTCATGGAGAAGGTCGCGACTCTAAGCACCGACTCCACCGACCCGACCTGGACCGCCACGAGTTACCTTGTCCTAATTGATGCGTTGGCTCGCTCGCGCGAAGCGAACGACGTTGCTATTGAATTGAGAAAGCGTCTGGACAGATCGCAGTGCGATGAGGATGCCAATTCGGACAACAAGCAGAGCTACCGGCTGGATTGCGTGAGTTTTGCTCATCTCCTGGCGATTGGAGCGCTCGACGCTCGTTTTGTCGCTATAGGTTATGACTACCTTAAATCTGCGGTAGACGCGGCATTCAAGTCAGGAGGAATTCGCGACGAATCCGGCAGAATCGTTCCTGCAGTTCCCGCCTATATCGATGTGCTTGCATTCTACGGCGACTTCGAGAGTGCAGGTGCATTGCTAAGGCATTCAGGACGTAGTGGCTGGGTCCAGCCAGATACGGTTAGCGCCTACGAAGCGGTCGTTCGCCGCTTGATATCGGTTGGCGGCCGTCGTGACAGTCCTCGAATGACTAGTTTATTGGGATTTCTCGAGGCGTTTGCAGCACGGGGCAGCGCATCTGCCGGCCAATTCAAAGAGTTGTTGATGGCCGCCCCAGAGCGGCCCCGACCGCAACCCGATCCAAATACTTACAGCCGAGATCGAGCACTCTACGAGCTGCAACTTGCCCGCGGCGGTCCGAGCAAGGGTCTTGCCGCATCGGCGCATCGGTTAGCCGACGCCGAGCGATATCGCGGTGATAGGAACGCCGCGCTTGGTATGGAGCGCCAGGCCCTCTATTGGGAGTTGGAGATCGATAAAGCCTCCGCGATCTTCGAGGGCCCACTACCAGCAGCACTAGCCAGGACCTGTCATCTCTCTAGATCGAGCCGACGGATCTTCGATCTGGGCTTCGACGACGTCGCACTTTACTTAGCGAAGACTGCGGTAAATGAATTGCAGGTGGTTCGGCGGCATGTTCGCTCACTTCCTGAGCGATTGCAGCTTTGCTTCAGCGATGTTGTTTCAGATCAGTATCGCTGGCTGATTGATCTTCTCATTCGACTGAATAGTCCCGCCGAAGCGGAATATGTAATCGGGATGCTCAAGGATTTCGAAAAGTTTGAGTTCCTTGGCCGCGAAGCGACGTTCGAGAAGCGAGCGTTCGACGGATTCGCTATATCAGAGCCTCTTCAGGAGACTCAGCGTCGGCTCGGCGAGGCAACCGTCTCTCTCACCGCGCTAGCCGGTCGGCAACGCGAGCTCCAGATTGCGCAGAACAGCAGACCTCTCACGGACCAAGAGACGTCGCAATTCAATGAAATTCGGGTTCAGCTGGCGGGATATGAAGAGCAGTCTGGCAAGCTGATCTCTGATTTGATCCAGAGAGCAAGCGCCGTGCGGAACGAAGACGCCGGCAAGCGCCTTCAAATTCTTGGATCTATCCAGGGACGCCTACGCAATGAGTTGAGGGGAGCAGCCGCAGCAATCCACTACGTCGTCTTGCCAGACCGGATGGATGCCATATTGACGCTGCCGTATGGTCCTCAACTTACTTACGTTTGGGACAAGCTAGATGGGAAGCCATTTTCCGAAGCGGCGCTTGACAGCAAAGTCGAAAAGTTCCGGACTCTTCTTCAAAACCCCAGAAGCGACCCAACATCGGTCGGGCAAGAGTTTTTTGAGCTATTGTTTGCACCGTTCGCGAGAGAGATCGCCGAAAGTGGTGTAAAAACACTTCTCGTCTCGCTGGATCGCAAGCTCCGCTATATTCCGTTTGCAGCCCTTTACGATGGCAAGTCATATCTGGCCGAGCGTCTCGAAATCATCTCGATGACTGTCGGACAGGCTCCGGCCGGACGCGCAATCTCGTCAACGTCGCTGGACATGTCGGCATTCGGTATGACCTCTGCATCTCAGGGGCTGCCCGCCTTATCGGCCGTCAAATTCGAGCTGGACGGCTTGACCAAGGATGCGTCGGGTAAGGGATTGTTCAAGGGACATACCTGGGTGGACAAGAGCTTCACACGGAAATCGCTCAGCAACGGCTTAGTATTTGGGATGCCTGGTCAGCCCAGCACGGGAATCGTGCATGTGGCATCGCACTTCAATTTCGGGCGCACGGAGAGTGAGTCGTTTCTCCTGCTGGGTAGCGGCGATCGCTTGAGTATTCGAGAGATAAAAGATCATATCGGTCCGAATCGAGAATTCGATTTCGGCGATGTCGAGCTCTTGACCCTCTCCGCTTGCAACACCGCGTACGGCGAGGTTATGGAAGATGGGCGGCAGCTTGAGAGCTTTGCGGCGCTCGCAGAAGATAACGGTGTTCGTTCCGCTCTCGGAACTCTTTGGCCAGTGAACGACCGTGGCGCGGCGGCATTCATTCATAACTTCTACGGGAATGTGGTCAACCCGTCGTCTTCTCGCGAGGCGGCCCTCAAGGCGACTCAGCTTCTGTTCATCAAAGACAGATTAGATGCCGCCGGCACTTCTCAACGAGGAGCTGCGCCGCTTGTTGAGACAAAAGGGCGTGGAAGCACAACGCCGAGTTTTCTGGGGTATAGTCATCCGTACTATTGGGCCCCCTTTGTGCTTCTGGAAGGCGTCAGAGGGCACTGAGATGCAGCTTGTAATGCGCCTTGCGATTGCTATCGCGATTGCGTCGGGGACGACCAGCGTGGGTGCCGCCGAGAAGCGAGAGCTTAGAAACACTCCGGCTGTCGACGAGACTTGTTTTGCAGCAAGCTACGAGAAAAGTCATGGATCTGTGAGGAACATTTTTTTGAGGGGACGCGATCGTGCGATAGTTATGGAGCTATGGGGAGCGCCTCGCTTGCGGCTCTTTGTAGCACCGATGCTTCCTTGCGAGAAAGGCGGAACTCGCATGGATTGCCAAGTCGAGTGCAATGGTGGCCATTTCTATCTTGCGTTCGATAAAGCCGGACGTGCACATATTAGCACTAAACGGGTCGCCATGATCTCGCTTCTTGAAACCGCTGTTCCCGTCTCAAGCGTAGCTGATGTAATCTGGAATACGGGAACGTATGATCTGGAAACGGCCTCCGAGCAAACCTGCACGGTTGCATTCGACATGACCACTCGGACGAGAGGGCCGCCACTTCGAGCGGGAGAATTTACACCTCGTGTTCTAGGTCTTGAACGCATGCTGTCTGAACTAGGATATTTTGCTGAAGTTCCCGACTGGTACTTCACGGCACAAACCGAAACTGCGTTGCGCCTGTTTCAGAAGGCGATGGGACTTCCAGAGACCGGCGTGGCGGATGAATCGACAATCCGGCTCCTACGCTCGGAGGCGAAGCGAGGTGAAGGTTGTTGATTTTGTCGGAACCGCGAACGGTCGCATGGACACGCTTGCTGTCATTGATTATGGCCGTGGCTCCGGCATAAAGGTCGCCAACTGTAAGCGGACTGATAAGCTTTCGTACAAAACGGGGTCAGTTCGCCGGCTGATAAGGAAATTGCACAAAGCTTAGCAGTCTAGCAGTGGCGAAGCGATCGATGCCGTCCACTACAGTCTAGCCGTGATGGTGAAGAACTGACCTGTCGGGGGGCGAGTCGCTGCCCCGCTACCATGCGCACGATTTTCTGCGCCAAGCTACGATTACCGACGATTTCGTAGGCAATGGTAGCGCCGCCTTTGATTGACGCTTAGTTTTGCAACCAGAAGGCGATCTCGAGCGACTAGGCTGAAAGTTGGCTCTTCCAATGGACTTCGGAGACGATGCAGATGGGCAAGCCGTTGTCACGCCATTCGCTCGCCTTCATGATCTTGTTTCCGAATGAAGAGTGTTTCCACGATTCCGTGGCATAGAGGCCGACTACAAGAACATTCGTCTTTTGCGTCAAGCTACCGACCTCGGCACCCAGGTCTTCGACCGCGCGCTCACATTCCTTCCGGCAGCCAAAATTGAAGGTTCCTGTAAAGCAATATCGTTGACCGGCGAAGGTTAGTGGCGGCGCCGGGTCGTTCAAGGGCAGGGATGTCGATTTCAGAATCTCACCTAAGCCATCGATTTCGCGGTTTGAAAATTGGTTTAGCGTATCGAGCAGCTCAACCTTTTCGTTGTCATCAAGGACGTTGTCACTCAGCATTTCATCGATCCGCTTGTAAAGCACGCGCACGACCGGCTGACCGCTTATGTGGAGATTGGCGGCGAGCCACTTCTGCAGGAATTCGACCTCTGCTTGATTGATTTGGTTGTCCGCCACGAGCCCGCGCGCGATGCCGATTAGCTCGTCGATCTGCCTGGTGCCAATTCTGTCACCGCCTACTCGGTTATAAAATTCGTCGCCGGCACCTGATGGCATCGTGCGCTCCCCCGGAAAAGCCCTATCCAAACTCAACCGTCGGTGGAGGGCAAACCCCGTAGGTGCACGGCTGTCCGTGGACCGCGATTATCGTCGAAATCGCCGACCCCGAGTAAGGCCGGCCTTTGGGGGGCGTATGGCCTGCTGCTGCCATTTCGGCTGATATCTGTAGGGAGAGCCGCGGACGACGCTCACCCAGCTTCTAGGCGAGCGCTACGACTTCCCGGCGACGGCGTTGAGCTGAGTCTTCCTTGGCAATGGGGGAGGGGTGGTGCTCATCAGACGAGATGAAAACTCCAGCTTTTCTCAACCCTTAGGTGAGTGGAAGGACCGGGATTCTACGTAGCCGAACTGTGAACTGGTTCACAGATAGCCAGCCTGAAGGCTGCTAGGTCAGACCGCGCTGGGGATTTCAGGGGCCCAGTCACAGGCGCCGTCGGGACAGCTCATTTCGAGCCCGGCGGCGTAGCTTTTTGACCTCGTGTCGTCGGCGAGTGCTCGCGGCTGGGCAGCCTGCATTTCGCCGACCATGGCGACAGCGTCGCTTAAGACCTTCACATTAGCCCCCAATCTTACGCCATTCTCGGCGAGGTGCCTGCGGAACGCCCGCGCGCCGAGAACGCCGTGGAAGGCGCCGACGAAATGGCGCGGTGATCGAATGCAGAGCTTGCCTTCGGCCAGCTGCGATATAGGGCAGCATCGCCGCGAACACGTCCTTCATTGTCGCGTGCGGCGCGTCTCGCCGAACAGCTCGGCGGCTCCCGTTCGACTCGTTCTGCATTCTGAATTGCCCTACAACCTATTGATCTAATTGACGGCGAAAAGGGCCGGAAATTCAGAATGTGCGCTTCCTGCGGCACAGGGAGTTCTTGTCGTCTAAATGCACTCGCGAAGGGGCAAAATCGCGAAATTCCCTGATAAATTCCCTGTTTGCAGGGAAATCTGACTGGAGACCGGTGCGATTAGCACTGCGTCGCCAGCCAGGCAGTCCCGCCGTTCGCGGCAGTTTACAACCTGCGCCACACAGGCCCGGAAATCCGGGCTTTACGCTCATTCGACTTGGTCTCCAGGCTCCCGCTCTCCCAATCTCTTGGGCGAAATGGCGGAAAGTCTCCGGCCTATTCCGGAAAAATTCCCGTTTTGTGGAGACTATCGGCGGAGACTGGTTCGATCACGACTGCCGCCCGAAATTCAATGTATTGTTGATAGTTGAAGACGTTGCAACTGAATCGCGTTAGGGTGCAAGCGGTATAAGGCGTTAGAAACCGTCTGCACGCGACCAGACGTGTCGGCTGGGACGCCAAAGAAATAAAGGACTTGGTGAACCCTGCATGCTGAAGGCGCCGTTTAGCTCCGAATTCGACCCTTCAGAAGAGGCGGAAGGCAGTATCGATCCGCTGGGTTTGCAGCCCGGATATGATCGCCTCGCCGATCGATTGTTGCCAGCGGTCACGGTCCGAATGGGCCATCCGCGTTTTCTGACAGCCATGGCGCTCGGAGCTTGCGTTTGCGAAGGCTGGGAACTTGATGCGACTGCCGCGGACGAGGTTACGCCGCCCTGGCTCGTATGGGAGTGGTTCGTCGTCGAAGCGCTTGTTCGCGCGGGAGACGCGCTATCAGGCCGACCGAGCGTTCCGGGCGGTTTGAAGGTCAGGCAAGCGTTACGGAAAACGCGGCCGATATGCGCATCGGCATATCTTAAAACGCCTTCCGCATTCGGGTTCACGGGTGTTTTTCGTCGGCTTGCCCGCAGCATCGGCATTTTGACGAATGAAGGTCTCCTCGACGATGGTGGCTACGAACTGATCAAGGCATGGGCCAAGGATCAGGGCCTCGACGGGGTTATCGAGTCTTCGAGCGGCGAGGGACGTGCTTTTCGGGACCGGCTTCGCCGCGCGGTGTCTCAGGGTATGGAGAGAGGCCATACAACCTATCAATCAGGCGAATTCTGGCGCGAGCTGGCGGTAAGGCTCGATCCTCTCAAGCCCGGACGCCGTGAAGGAAAGGTGATGCTGGACCGCATCGCTTCGCTTTCAGGTCCGGCTGAAATGATCGCACTTCTCAAAGACGCCGTAATAGCGCGCGGCGGTGTGAGTGAACGCAAGGACGAAGCTCCCTTTATTCGCAAGCTGAGCAAGGGAGCGCCCATCGAATTGAACCATCTACTCACGGCGATCGACGCCTATGAGGCTTTCGGACGATCGATTACCAATGCCTTTGAGGGTCTGCGTTACTGTGCGACGGGGAATAACGGCGCCCCCGTAGATGTAGCCGAGTTCTCCAACTCGAAGTCTGCGCTATCAGCGTTAGCGACCTTGGGCCCTAGCCTTTCCCGTATTCGTTCGCATCCGACATTGCTGGAATGGGACCAGCATGGCCTTGCGCAAAGGATTGAACGATTTGAGGATGTTCGGACACTAGGCGATCTTTTCGCGGCCACGGTCGATCATCATGAACAGGTCCAGCGCGAGAAGCTCCCAAACGGAAAGCGTCCATGGTTCGAGCGCACGACGCGCGGCAAGGTATTGTTACGCTCCGGCTACACGCTCAGCGAAGAGCCTGACCTTGAAGCGGATTACGTGCATGAGTACAGAATACCAACTTTCTCGAACTTCCTTGGCGAACTGGAGGCCTTCTGATGAAGGCCGCCGAACAGACGCGGGCGCGATTGCTGGACCTGTGGCGTGGCGAGGAGTCCTTCGGCCGTCCGCTTGGCTGCGTCACCACAAGCTATACGTTTGACGCCGAGCTCTTTGAAGAGCAATGCCTTGCTCGGTTCTTGTCTATTCAGAGCAATTCCAACGAGACGCCAAGGTCCTATCTGATCGAACGGGAGGAGAAGCTCTCGCAATGCTTCGCTTGCGTACTGGTCGATCGCGGGCATACAGCGCCGGATCGCAGCCTACGCTGGCACATGCTGCCTGTGACCCTCCCGCTGGGCGGCGTATTGCACGCCAAGCTTACTATCCTTGCTTGGGAAAATCGTATTCGTGTGCTGATAGGATCTGCGAATCTTACCGAGCCTGCTTATCGCCGTAATCAGGAGGTCGTAGCCGTCTTCGATTTCGGAGCGGAAGAGAATGCGGCTCCTGAGTTGCTCGTGGGGTGCGTTACATTTCTGCGAAGCGTACGAGGGTTCGCTCCGGGATCGAATCTCACGAAGACCGGTCCACAGACCGCTCTCAGCGCTTTTCTTTCATCCATCGAACAGCGCGCCGGTTCGTTACCTGCCGGCAAGGCTGATGATGCGAAATGCGTGCTTGTTCCTCTGATCCCCGGCGGCAGTAACGTCGTGCAGCAGATTGAAAGTCATTGGGTTGGTCCCAAACCCCACAGAGCATGGGCGTTAAGCCCCTTCTTCGACACTAACCAACAGTCACCCGCCACAGCTCAAACGTTCGCTGGCCTTCTGACGTCGCGCGGTGACCGCCACCTAACGATCGTCGCGCCCGGAAGGACGCTGGCTGACGGAACATTGCAGATCGATGCGCCGGCTGCGCTCAAAACGAGCTCGCATACTTTGCTTCAGCACACATTCTCGATTGTCGAACAGCGCGTGGAGATCGAAGGCAAACCGGAGGATCGCGCTCTACACGCCAAATCCCTGTGGCTGGAGCGCGATGGCCGCGTGCTTTATATGCTGGGGTCCAGCAATTTTACGGCGGCCGGGCTCGGTCTGCATCCGAGGCATAATATAGAGTTGAATGTCGCTTACCTGATCCCTGACGCAAATTCGCGCTTCGGTAAACTCTGCGCGCAGTCCTGGCCAAAGGAAATCGAGCTGAAAAAGCTCGACGGTGTTCAATTCATTGCCAGTCCAGATGACTCTGCTGATAACTCCGATACGCCTGTTCTGCCTGTTGCGTTCGGACTTGCTCTGTTCTGCTTTGATGAAAAAGGCGCTCGGCTAGAGCTGGAAATCGGAAAGAACGCGCCCTCGGTATTCGCTGTCAAACTCAAAGATGGCGCGCCTGTCCTGAGCAGCGCAGACTTAGCCGGCAATAAACAACAGACAATCACTGTCCCATGGGAGTCGAAGCGGCCGCCCGCTTCTCTAGAAGTGCGATGGCAAGATGCGCAAGGCACCGAATATTACGCGCCGTGGATCGTCAATGTGGCGGATGCGTCGTCGTTGCCTCCGCCTGAAGAGCTGGGAAGCCTATCCCTTGCGGAACTGATTGAGATTTTGACGTCTGTCCGCCCTCTGCATGAAATCATGGACCGTATATTCAAGCATCGTGAGGAAAAGGCGGACCCGGCGAAAAGTCCGGAGATCGATCCGCACCGGAAGGTCGATACGAGTCAGTTTTTGTTGCGTCGGATGCGACGCGTCGCCCAGGCCCTTGAAGGCATGCGCCACAGGCTTCAACAGCCGGTTGGTTCGATCGAAGCTCTCCGGTGGCGCTTGCATGGTCCCATAGGGCCTGTTGCTTTGGCGAAGCGTTTGGCTGCCGAGGATCCGGAAGGCGCCGCCTTCATGATAGCCGAAGTCGCGTCAACGCTCCGCAACATAGCTTGGCAGGCGACAGGTTCGTTACGTGCGCGCGAGATCAATGCGGAAGTGAAGACACTGATCGCCGCTCTGCGCGATTTAGCCAGCCAAGGTCAGGCCCCAACGAGCCTCGCAACTTATGTTGCGACTTCGTTTGAGGAGTTGCTGTCGTGACGTGGCCGATTGACATTGCGAACCTTGAATCGCGTCTCGATCTGAACAATGAACGCATCAGCGAGCAAGACGCCCTTCGGCAGTTGCGAACCATAAGAGAGATTTTGCGTCGGTTGCCTGAGCAGCCTGGAATCGTGCTCGCGGACGAAGTCGGCATGGGAAAGACGTTCGTGGCGCTCGGCGTCGCGATGGTGACCGCCCTGGCCGATAAAGGCAAACGACCGGTGGTCATCATGGTCCCATCTTCGGTACATGAGAAATGGCCGCGGGACTTTGCCGTTTTCAAAGAACTGGTCATCAAAGGTACGCAGGACAAGGCGGTTCGCGCGGAATCAGCGGCCTCGGCACTCGACTTTTTTAGATTGATAGACAATAACGCCAGAAGCCGCCCGCACATAATCTTTTTAAAGCATGGCGCTTTCCATGTGCAAAACATCGATCAGTGGATTCGTCTTGCATTGATAAAACGCGCCATGCACGGCATGCGCTTGGGAGAAAAACGTAGCGCTTTGCCCCGGTTCGCCGCTGCGTTGCTGAGGACGAGAAGCTCCTATAACGCTCCTGAGTTATTCGCGAACCTCCTAGGTGCGCCAAATCGTGAATGGCGAGGCATTATCAATGCTCACTATAACGATCGGCCCGATTATCAGCTGAAGGACGATCCGATACCGGACGCGATCCAGAAGGTGATCGACTCCAGCGATATTGACGTTCAAGAATTGCGGCAATGCCTTTGGGACCTTCCGGCGAGAGAGTCAGCGTCGATTGAAGATCGGCTTGAAAGCATTCGTCGCGTCATAAATCAATCTCTACAGAGTATGTGGCCATCAATCTTGGCCAAGGCAAGATTTCGGTCGCCGCTGCTCATCCTTGATGAAGCCCATCATCTAAAAAATCCGGCGACGCGGTTGGCCTCTTTATTCGTAGCCGACGATGCGCGAGAGGATGGTGGTACGATCACAGGCGCGCTCGACGGGGCGTTTGAGCGGATGATGTTCCTGACGGCTACCCCCTTTCAATTAGGGCACGGCGAACTTCTGAACGTGATCGGGCGGTTTAAGGGCATTGCCTGGAAAACGTTGCCTCAGTTGACCAAGGTCGATTTCGAGTCCGAGCTGAAGAGACTAAGTTCGGCATTAGATCTCGCCCAGCATCGCGCTGCGGAGCTGGATAAAAGGTGGTTATCATTGCGACCGGACGATCTTGTCGATCGAGAGGGAGCCCCTCTTCAGATTGAAGAATGGTGGCAGTATGCCATAGCGAATCCGGAAAGCTTGTCGGAGCGTGTCCAGGTCCTCATGCGAGCTTACGAGCAGACGCGCAAAGCGATGAAGGGAGCGGAAATCCCTCTGCGCAAATGGGTCGTCAGGCATATCCGAGACTCGAAATTCTCAAATAGCAAAGTTCTTCGGCGATCGCGGCAGACCGGCAGGACTATCTCGCTTGAAGGAGGCGGGAACGGCGGACTTCCGGTCGAAAACGACGCGCTGCTTCCCTTTTTGCTCGCCGCGCGCGCGCAGGCCGTCGTCGCCGGCAAGGGAGAAAATGCAGGCCGCGCAACTTTTGCGGAGGGATTGGCTTCCAGTTACCAAGCGTTCCTGGAGACGCGGAAATCCGTTGAAAAGGACGAGGAAGAGTTCGTCAGGCGATCAGACCCCGATGAACGTGTGAACCGGTACATCAGAAAGCTAGAAGAGGCGCTGCCGGACGAGGCCGCTTACGCACAGCATCCCAAGATCGCTCCCGTCGTCGCGCGCGTATTGGACCTGTGGCAGCATCGAGAGAAGGTGGTTGTTTTCTGTCACTACCGCGAAACCGGGCGCGCGCTCGTCAGGCATCTATCCGATGCGATGTACCAGCGGCTATGGAGCGATGCCGCGGTTCGGTTCAAGATGGATCATGAGACTGTTTTCAAGGCCGTCACTGATTTCGGGGGACGGTTTGACACAGAAGGCGGCATGCGCGAACCGCTCAACAAGGAATTGGAAAGACGGCTTGCTCCTTATGCCGGATTGAGCGCTGTCGAACAGGAGATGATCCACGAGGTCGTTCGGCGCTTCGTCCGAACACCATTATTCGTGGCGAGGTATTTTGACATCGAAGCGCGTTCGGGAGAACAGGCTCTCCAAGAAGCGCTCGACACCTGCGATATGTCAGGCGCCTCACTTGGCGAAAAGATTGATGGATTTTTGAAATTTATCGCCGTCCGATGTTCGGAACGCGAGCGCGAAGACTATCTGGAAGCATTAATCAGGATGCAGCCGGGTATGCGCGGAGAACTGCAACGCGACCAAAATGAAGAATCTGGTCATGCATCAGGCGCTAACCTGATGCCGAACATACGGCTCGCCAACGGTCTGGTTAGACAAGAAACGCGGCAGAGGTTGATGCTCGCGTTCAATACGCCGTTTTTTCCGGAAGTGCTCGTGGCTTCGAGCGTTCTTGCCGAAGGCGTCGATCTACACCTCAGCTGCCGGCACGTCATTCATCACGACCTGAGTTGGAATCCCAGCACGCTTGAGCAGCGGACGGGTCGCGTGGATCGCATCGGTTCAAAGGCAGAGACCATGTCAAAGTCGATTGGCGTTTTTCTTCCCTATATCGGCGGCACGCAAGACGAGAAGCAGTACCGCGTCGTGATGGACCGGGAGCGTTGGTTTCAGGTTCTTATGGGGGAGGACTATCGGACCGATGAAGCGCACACCGAAAAGTCCGTTGACCGAATCGCCTTGCCAACGGCGGCAGCGGAGGCTTTGGCCTTCAATCTATCCGTTACGACGGATTAGCGCGCTCCACCAAAGCTCTGTCTCACAAATTGGAGGGTAATCAATATGTTAGTAGGTTGCGTGTGGCGCTTTTCCGGTATCCCTAGGGGATTTCGCTGGAATTCTCTTAGAAAATGTTCCCCGATTGTTCTATAATTGGGGGCATGAAAAAGCTCACGCACAGCCAGGTCATTGGAGAGATCGGCGAAGCCGCGGCGCGCCTCCAATTTCTCAATATCGGCTTCCAGTTTGACGGCCGGTCGCGCCTTGAGGCCGGCATCGACGGCATTGCCGAAGTCATGGACGACGGGAAGCCGCTGGCGCGAATGATTGCCGTGCAGGTGAAGGCTACGGATGTCGGTAAATACACGTCTGAAAACGACGAGGGCTTTACTTACCTACTTCGCAGCGAAGACCTTGAATATTGGAGAGGCTCGAATCTTCCCCTGATTATCGTTCTCTACCGGCGATCTGACGATTCGTTTTTCTGGCAGGAGATCGAGGTCGGTGTTGGCCCGGAGGAACGGCGTCTCACTTTTAACAAGCAGCGGGACGCGCTCACCAAAGACTCGGTTGATCGCCTTGCGGCATTGACGGTCCCCAAAGCTGGTTTCGGCTATTACGTGCCGCCGCTCGGTGGAGGCGAAGAGGCTCTCGTCAATTTACTGCCGATTATTCTGCCGACGGAAGTTTTTGTGGCAACGACGCAATATAGCGGAGCTAAAGCGGCTGCGATCCTTCTGGACGGCGATGAGGCGCCGCGCTTCGACTGGGTAATCAATGGCGGGACGTTCTGGTCATTTACGGATCCCCGGCAGTCATGCTGTCGTTCATTAGTCGACCTCGATCAGGTTGAGGGGATCGAAACCGACTTGCTTGCGTTTCATGAAGATGAAGTCGAACGCAACAAGTTTGCCCATCTCTTGCGTCAAACTCTAAGGCATCAGACATACGCCGACCTTCGCTGGGACAAGGAGCGGAAGTTGCTTTATTTCAAAGCAGAGGCTCCAAACACGCCGCGCACCTTTTTCTATGACGCGACAAAAAAGAAGACGGACGCAGATGTTGTGAATGTGGTTCGCGCCAAGAACGAAGAGGCGCGCGTCGAATTTGTCCGCCACCACGCTTTCATTCCGCGGTTTGAAAATCTGTACGATCAATGGTTCTTGACCATTAGCCCAACTTATTTTTTCACGACCGACGGTTTCATTCCCCACTCTTATCCGCAAGCGTTGCTTGCCGGGAAAAAGCGGATGGATAAGAGCGCGTCTCTGCGAGGACAGGTCATCATGTGGCACCGGTATCTTACCGAAAGCGACAGAGCTGGCGCCGATCTGTTCGGTTCCGTTAGCACGGAGCCTCGCCTCAAGTTTGGGGAACCGCCCAGCGTGGCTCTGCCGACGCGCGTACCGGAGGATGCGTGGGCTACCCCCAAGAAAACCGCCGCGGAAGAGGATGATGACGACGCTCAGTCCCTCATGAGGTTTGCGTGACCAGGTTTGACACAAGGATATTTCCTGAACCGGAATTGGAGTTTGGTGATCAGCATCACCATCCTGATCCGCGTCTAGGCCTTCTGGAGGCTGGCCCGCTTCAGTACCCGCTGGGCGACGTCATGAAGATTGCGGTCGTCGGGAATACGAAGACGATCGAAGACGCACAGAAATTCATGGAAGCAGCAGCGGCTGGCCTCGCCGGTAAGACGGAAAAGCATCCGAATCTTCATCCTGACTTTCCCGGCCTCGGCAACCAAAATCCTTTTCGGTGCAAGCTGGAAATCGTGGTGTCGGCGGCGCTACCCCAGGCGCGCATCGACAAAATCCGGAAGGAACCTCTGAACGACAAAGCCGTCGAGATGGCTGTAGACGAGTTTGTCGCTCAGCTCGAAGTTATTGCGGAAAGCAGCAGTCGTCCGGATGTCGCAATTATTGCGCTCCCAGTCGGGTTGATCGAGCGCGTGTGGAACGCGAAGGTCGACTCTGGAGGGACAACCGAGAAGGACGATAGCGGAGGATCCGATGCGCCGAACTTCCGCGGCTTGCTGAAAGCTAAAACCATGCGCTTTAGCTTCCCGATCCAAATTGTGTGGGAGGATGTATTTGACGACAGCGTCGTCATTCCGCGTAAGGTCAAGGAAAGCAGCGCTCGAAAAATACAGGACCGCGCGGATCGCACATGGAATCTGCTCACCACTCTGTACTACAAGGGAACGGGCCGCATCCCCTGGCGACGCTACCCCAAGGAAGGCGAATACGCCGCGTGCTATATCGGTATTAGCTTTTACCGTGAGGTCGGCGGGCAGCAGCTGTTCACGAGCGCAGCGCAAATGTTCGACGAGCGCGGACGTGGCTTCATTTTGAAGGGCCGCCGTGCCCAGACCGAGAGTCGCGGCAGGCATCCATACATGACGCGCGAGGACGCGCACGATTTGATCGACCAAGCGCTTGCTGCCTACAAGCAGCATCACATGAACTACCCGGCACGCATCATCGTCCTGAAAACCTCGAAATTCCGTGACGAAGAAGCTGACGGGATCATCGAAGCGCTCGATGCCGTAGGAGCAGAGCTTCGTGACCTAGTTTGGGTTCAAGAATTGGTTTCGATCAAAGTGCTGCGCGACGGCAACTATCCGGTGATGCGTGGCACGTTCGTTGAGCTTGATGGCAAGGGGCTTCTGTATACGAACGGCAGCATCCCATACTACGGCACGTATCCGGGCATGTACGATCCGCGGCCACTCCTTGTCTGTCCCCATCCCCGGAGCGACAGCACCGTCGCCCAGTTGGCGGACGAGATTTTTTCGCTGACGAAGATTAATTGGAACTCGACGCAGATGAACCAGAAGCTTCCGATCCCGATCCGGGCGGCACGCGCAGTCGGCGAGGTCCTCAAATACGTCACGGACGACGTCGTAACCTCGGACTACCGGAAGTACATCTGATCGGCGCGTCACTTCCAGGGTCTACGAAGTTTCCGCAAGTTTTCGCAGACATTCCTAGACACAAATTGGGCACAAAGCAGCAGGCGAATTGTTGAATTAGTTCAGTTATTTGCTGCAATTTCTCGTGCTCATAACCTGAAGGTCAAATCGTTGGCACGTTCCATAACATTCGTCGAAGGACGGGTCTAGAATCCAATTGCGAAATACGTGAAGTAAGTTGCGGTAAGGACCGGCATTTGCATCGTTGCTGTATAGTCTTAGCCTCATGACGGCCATCTCAATTGTCTCCAGTTTCCTTCTGACAACAACCAAAGGCTGTCCAAGATCCGGTTCGGTGGAGATTTTTGTAATCGTTGACTGTATCTGCAGATAAGCAGAGTCCTCACTCGGCCGCGGCCTATATTTGCGTTCGACGTCTTCGAATAGCTACCTTTATCCGCCAAGGTCGTGCCCACCTTTTATGGTCTCGGTCTTACCGTCCGCGTATGTCGGCGTCATCGCATAGGAGCCGCGTCCGGTTTGGCTATTTGCTTCGAAGCTAATTGTCATCTGCGCAAAATCAACTGACATGACATTGCTTTGCGAAATTGCCGTGTTAGAAGCTGCTCCTAAATCAAAGGAGCTATCATGGCAAAGAAAGCAACGAAGAAGCGCGCCAAGCGGCGTGAGTGGACGAAGGATGACATCAAGGAATTGAAGGCGCACTCGACGGCGCGTACGCCGGTTACCAAGATATCAAAGCAAACTAAGCGCACGGTCGGCGCGCTGCGGCAGAAGGCGTTGCATCTCGGAATCGGCTTGGGCCATCAGAGATAGCGTTGCTCAGTAACTCTCATCCATCGAAACCATCGTGCAGGGAGCGCTCGCTCTACGCAAGGTTCTGGCAGCTAAACAGGAGCGCCGGGTGTTCGCGACCGGGGCGCTTTTTGTTTGAGACGCTCAAAGCCCGTCTCATCGCGTCAATCAACGACTGCCGCCAGCATCCAGATCGATAATTTCCGGGGAATTCTGTCGGCTTTTCAGACCAATACGCTCCAGTGACTCGACCCCCGACGTCTCCCAAACCGCTCTTCCGAACAGGAGCCGGCGCGTCGTCCTCGCGAGTCGAAACCCGGCATTCCGAAGGATCAACAAGCTCTCGTGCCATCAATGCAGTCCCATCTCCCATTTGTAGGAATAGTTACTGATCTTTCTTTCAAATCATGCGCAGCAGCTCTGTCGGAAGTTTCCAGGTCGTGAGGTGGTTTTTGGTGAATACGACCGCCGCGCCGGCGCCCGCATTGCGCTCGTTGCGGGCGTAGATTCCGGAAAGTGAAGCGCGTTCCCGATGCGGAGCGCCGGATAAAAACAAACTCCCGCTCGGCCCAAAAGCTCAAGTGGTGTGAATACGCCGCGAGCGTTCCTCGAAGACGGCGGCTTCGCTCTCCGGGAGCCGCTGCAATCGAACCGCCACATGCTTGTGGTACGGCGTCGCCGCGATCGGATCGCAATTGCCGCTGTCGGTCAGGGCATTGACGCGGGGACCGTTGCTGAGCCGTTCACCGTCGCGGGTCGGGTAGCTTTGACCGTAGCCGTGCGGTAGTGCGAGCTGGCCCTGTCGTAGGCTGTCATCCACCTTGCAACGGACCACGACCCGGCCGGCTGGTGACTGAACGGCTATCCATTCGCCGTCGCTCGCTCCGAGCTCGTTGAGGTCACGTGTATTGATTAGCAGCGCGCCATCGGGATCGTCACGCCGCCAAGCCGGATCGCGGAAGATCTGATTGCCGTTGAACATGCGCCGCTGGCCAGCGGCGAGTACGAAGGGGTAATCCTTGGGCATCTGCGCCGCCGCCGGATCGAGCCTGCCGAGCCATTCGAGCAGCGGTGCAATGGCGAGATGCACCTTGCGGTCGGGATGGCTGACCAACGACCACACGTCCTCATAACCATGCTCGGTGATGGCAACACCGCTCCGCGTTCCGACGATGGCGTCAAATAATGCATCGCCCAGACCGGCGTCTGGCACGTTGCCATGAGGTCCGAGCGCGCGCCGCACCGCTTCGGGTGCGCGCTTGGCACAGGCTTGCGCCGCCTGCCAGAGTGGCGCCGCTGCCGCCGTGCCGTCCGCCAGGGTTGTCCCTAGGGTATGATAAAGCACAAGAGCGCCGACCGCGGAGCTTTGCGGATTGGCGCTCATGAAGGCGCGAAGTGCTTGCGCAAACGCGGGCCGTGATTGGAAGGCGGCTTCGCGGAGTGGCGCCAACGCGTTGTCGCCGGGCAGTAGCCCTAACGCGCGAGCGAGCCGCGTATAGATTTCCGGTTCGGGCAGGGTACCTTGCAGCGGCGGTACTGCGCCAGAACGGACATGGAAGAAGTTCTTCGGGAATTCGAAATTGAATAGCGTGAACTCGGTCTTCTCATACTGCGAAGAGGCGGGCAGCACGTAATGGGCAAGCTGGGCCGTTTCGGTCATGGCCACATCGACGACGACACAGAGGTCGACCGCGGCAAGCGCTTTTTCCACTTCTGCGGTATTTGCCGCGGTGTTCGCCGGGTTGGAGCTGTCGATCCATACCGCACGCAGGCGGTCGGGATGATCGCTGAGCACCGCTTGCGGGAATATGTTTGGCGGCAAGAGCCCACCGATCACTTCGGTATCGGTTGCGGCGAATTTCTGATTTGGTGAGTTGCCCCAGAGCGGCATCAACCAGCTATGAAGCTGGTTAGTACCTGGCCTGCCAAAGCTCCCTGTAAGCATGATCAGGAGCTTTTCCAGATAGGAATTGAGGGTCGAGTTGACGCCCTGCTGTATGCCGAGTTCGACGCGGACCGTCATCGCCTTGGCCTCGCCGATCATGTCGGTACAGCGTTCGATCTGGTCAAGCGGGATGTCCGCTGCTGCGGCCCAGTCTGCGACAGGAATGCGGAGCAGGGCGTCCTTCACCTCGCCGAAGCCCGTCGTATGCGAGGCGATGAATTCGAGGTCTAGCGCATCGCGGCGCAGCAGAGTGGCGAGGATCGCCCCTAACAGGAATGCATCCGCGCCGGGACGAACGGCGAGGTGGAGGTCGGCCATCTCGGCGGTCTCGGTACGCCGCGGGTCGATCACGATCAGCTTGCGGGCCGGATCCTTCCTGATCTGGTTTAGGTGGTCGCGGGCATTGGGGAAGCCGTGGGCGATCCAGGGGTTGGCGCCGATCACGAAAAGGAGATCGCAGTGATGCACGTCCTCCGCCGTGTGGCAGGTCTGGCTGCCGAACAGATGACCGTTGACCCAGAAATCCCCGGTCTTCTCCTGCGACAGCGCGTTGAACACGTGGCGCGAGCCGAGTGCGCGCAGGAACCCGGTCGCGTAGGCGCCGCCAGCATGATTGCCCTGGCCGCCGCCGCCATAGAGGGCAATGCTCTTGCCGCCGTGGCGGTCGACGACATCCCGTAGCCGCGCGGCGATCTCGGCAATCGCAGTATCCCAGTCGATGGCGTCAAAGCCGCCATCAGGGCGTCGCCGCAATGGTGTGGTCAAACGGTCGCGATGGTGAGCATAGTAGGGAATGCGTGCCGCTTTGTTGCAAAGATAGCCCTTTGACTTGGGATTGTCGCGGTCGCCCCGCACCTTGGTAAGGCGCCCCTCCTCGACGAGGACCTCAACCCCACAATTGACGTAGCAGATGTTGCACGCGGTTTTCTTCCATTCTGCGCTCGACATCGCACCTTCCTCCCGGACTGGATGGCAGCAGACATTATATGATGGACGTAATAAAACAATCTGGCCCACAGGCGGGCCATTCGCAAGCGAACGGTGTTCCAACACATGCGGGAGCTGGGCGAGTAACGGTGACGCGCTCTCACGCGAGCAGTCCTGTGCAGTCGGGTACGATCCTCGCTAGGAAAGGTGCTCCCTTATTTGGAAATGCCCGCTAAGCAATTGATATGATTGGAGGCGAATTCGGCCAATTTTTCCAAACGCGGCTTGACTTCGTTGAATGATCAAGCAGGTTTTGATTCCGCCATTCGGAGGTTCGATCCCTCCCGCCCCAGCCAACTTAACGCATTGATTTTTCATGCGATTTTTGTTGATGCCGATCTGTCATTCTGAACGGCTTTGGCACTCGCATTCTGAACGTCCGTTGCCGCTTGGTTCGCTAGCATGTGGGCGTGTCGCTTCCGCGTCGCCGATAGCATCCGGACCTCGGTGCGCTTGGCGTATCCCGCATAGCTTTCCCGGGTGCGGTGCGCAGATAGGGCCCGACCCTGGCCCTCGGTCAGTTCCGCCTCCTCGAGCTCGGTCATACCCCCGTGCCGGCAGGCGTCCAGCGTGAACTCCTTCGGCAGGCCGATTTCCTTCCTCATGCGCTGGACGATCTTTTGCATGCCAGAGAAGGAGTAGGGCTTGGAAACGCCTTCCTCGATTTCCCGCAGAATCATGGGTACGCCGCGACGTACGAGCTTGGCGAGCACCCCCTCGGCTTCCTCGTAGAATCTGACAATCTCGCCGGTTGGCAGTCGCTCTTCCAGGGGATGGTCGATGACGGCTCCGGTCTTGTGGTGTTCGATTCGAATCGTTGGCTTTTGCCCGGTCCGGTAACCGGTCCATTTGATGTGGCCGGCAATCACGTTCTCCGGGCGCTGCAACCACTCGAAACAGATGACCGCTGCAGCGCCACACTCCGGCTCACCGTGCTCCACGCAACCGTGTGCGAACTTGTAGGTCTGCTCTCGCGTAACAGCGTGTTTGACCTGCTTGACCCGGGTTGCCATCGTGACGCCCAGCCAAGGGTTCGGTATGTCCGCTGGGAACTCGGCGGGGTGCAACCGATGAACAACTCGCCAGGCCTTTCGGCACAACACGACTAGCTTTTCAGCGGTCCGCAGCCGGTTGCCTTTTCCTCCCCTGACGAAGGCGTCGTAGAGTTTGTCCGCTCCCAGAGGGGTGACTGACTTGATCGGCCGGCCGCCGATGCGATCGCCGCGTTTGGTCAGCGTGTCGCTGATCTCGCGCATATTCCATTCATAGTTTCGGCGTGAGCGCGGCTTTACCTTCTCGAGGTATGCGCGGCTCTGCTTGTACTCCTGAAAAAGCCAGTCGATGGTCCCGATCCTGGGCGCAGCTTCGCTCGCTATGGGAAGTCCTCTGCGGGCATCCATCCATTCGTCGAACAGGCCGTTCAAGGTCGCAGCGCGTCCGCCTTCGCCACAGGCCCTGCCGTACTCAGTGCCCAACGGCTCATTCGGGACGGGGCAACCAAGTTTCCGGTACTTGGTCGGCACATTGTAATAGAACGCTGTCGCGCCCGACGCCAAGACCTTGGGAATGACGTGACGAGGCAACTTCACGCTTACAAATCCGCGGCGATGTCGGTGGCTCGAACCGACTCCGGTGGGAGAATTGCCGCGTCCAGATCGTCTCTCAACCACAGCTGGCGCCTTCCCTGCTTGACCCGTGGTTGAGGATACTCGATGCCGACTCGTTTGAGAAATGCTTCGACGGTTGTCTCCCCGCAGTATCCTGCTGCAATCGCCGCCGTCATGCGGCGCGGCCATGAACCGGTCGGAATGATGGCAGAACGTCGCATCGCCAGGACTCAAAATGCTGATGTGATCTCAGGCAAATAGCAAAGCCGCGAGTAACGACAGTTAGTTGCTTGGTGAAGTGCGCATCGCGACGGACAGGGGGCGTGCCAGTTCGATTGCAGAGTCTTCGATTGCCATCAAACACCGCAAGATAGGTTCGATCAACTGCAAGCCGAGCAAAGTTGCTGCATCCCGCTCCCAGGTCGGGGTGTTTGCGTCATCTCGGTATGATTGATGACTACTTGGTCAAGCTGATCATCTTCCCGTCATTGCATCTGGCTCGTTGGCTTTTGTTTGGCGCGATTTCCGACAGCTTGAATGACGAGGAGAGCGTGGGAGTACCAGCCACGGACTGTCCGCTCCGCGCTATCCGCTTGCAGTCGGCAATCGACTGCGGGTTGATTGCCTGAAGCCTGTGATCTCGCCGGGAGAGGTGTAGGAAAACTGAAGAAGCGCTTCGTTGAAATGATGAGGCGAAAGCAAAAGCGCGCAATGAGGTCTATATTCGGCAAACTTGGTCATGTGCCGTTCTTGTCTGCGCGTGCGGCATTGGCCGCACCGGGCTCTCGTGAACCGAGCCGCGTAGCGTCTCGGCCATCCGGCTTCGATCCCTCGCGCAAAGAGAAGATAATAATGTGTCGCTCGCCGGAGGCACTCGCCCGCGGGCCCAGCCGTCATTACATGCCGGCGTCGCTATCGCTGTCCCGCGTTCGGGTACCTTGTTAACCGGTCTTGCGACTGCAGTCGCCTCGGTGCCCGCGGTCATTGCATGCCCGCGTCGCTATCACTGCCCTTTCGTCGGCTGCCTTCTTATATGGGCTCACAGATCTCTCTTTTCGCAAGGCGCTAATGGGCGCCGCCCCTCGCGCGCGCCAGGGTAAAGCGCCGGCTGGCGCCGGCGCCGACCCGAGCGGTCTCCCCGGTCTTCCGCGCTTTTCTCGCTCTGCTGACTTCGGACGACATGGCACACACGCTTGTGCAGACCCGCTCTTCGAGCGGCCCTGTTCGGGCGGGAGATACCCCTCCGCTCGGATCGCCCTGGCACTTGCTACCCCCGGCCTCGCCGACGGGCAGGGGCGCAGGCGCGGAGTGCGCCTTGCACCCATGTAGTCAAAAGGAAATCGATCATGTCGGCTAAAGCAGTTGGAATACCGAGCGGAACCGAGGTTCGCGTTCCGCTCAGCAAGCTCAAGAAATCCCCTAAGAATGCCCGCAAGACGCCGCACAGCGAGGCGGCGATCGAGGCCTTGGCGGCGAGCATCGCGGCCAAGGGCATCCTGCAGAATCTGGTCGTTGAACCGGAGGTCGATGGCGAAGGGGCGGCGACGGGGTTCTTCTGCGTGACCATCGGCGAGGGCAGGCGGCTGGCCCAGCTGCTGCGGGTACAGCGCAAGGAGATCAAGAAGAGTGAGCCGATCCGCTGCATCGTCGATACCGCGAACGATCCCCACGAAATCAGCCTGGACGAGAACGTCACCCGCGAGAACATGCATCCGGCCGACCAGTTCGAGGCGTTCAGGAAGCTGGCGGACGAGCGCGGCTTCGGCGCTGAGGAGATTGCGGCCCGCTTCGGCGTCACGGCGCATGTGGTGCGGCAGCGCCTGCGGTTGGGGGCGGTTTCGCCCAAAGTGGTGCAGCTCTATCGTGATGGCGATCTGACGCTTGAGCAACTGATGGCCTTTGCCATCACGGATGATCATGCCCGGCAGGAAGCCCTCTATGAGCGCCTGCCCTTCGACCCGGATGCCAGCACCATCCGCCGTCTGCTCACCGAAACCCACGTCGCCGCCACGGATCGCCGCGCGCGTTTTGTCGGCCTCGAGGCCTATACGGAGGCGGGAGGCACGGTGCTGCGCGACCTCTTTACCGAGGATCGTGGCGGCTATCTGGAAGATGTGGCGCTGCTCGATTTGCTGGTGACGGCAAGGCTCAATCGCGAGGCGGATACCCTGCGGGCGGCCGAGGGATGGCGGTGGACCGAAGCTCATCTCGACTTTCCGCATGCCCACGGCATGCGCCGCGTCTACCCGCATCCGGTCGAGCTCTCGGCGGAAGATCAGGCCGCGCTTCAGTCCGTTCAGACCGAGTTCGATCGGCTGACCGAGCAGCATCAGACGGCCGAAGAACTGCCTGACGACGTGGACGCGCGGTTCGGCGGACTGGAGGCCGAGATCGACCGGCTGGAGGCAAGACGGCAGGCCTACGATCCCGACGACGTCGCGCGCGGCGGAGCCTTTGTGGTCCTCAATCACGATGGCACGGTGCGGGTCGAGCGCGGCTTCATCCGGCCCGGAGACGAGAAACCCGAGGCTAAAACCGGGCCGGACAGCGGTGGCGAGGCGCGGGATGAAGGAGACCGGGAAGGCGAAGAAGCCGCGCGGGATGGTGAAGACGACGAGGGCGCGAGCGACGAGGAGGACGAGGACCAGCCGCTGTCCGACGCTCTTGTTCGCGACCTTACTGCGCACCGAACCTTGGGTCTGCGTCTCAATCTGAGTGAGCAGCCTGACGTCGCCATCGTGGCGGTTACCCATGCGCTCGCCGCGCAAATCTTCTATCTCGGCGCGGCCGCTCACGTGGTCGGCATCCAGCCGGTGAAGACCGATCTGGCTACGCACGCGGACGGGATCGAGGACACGGCGCTCGGAAAAGCGTGGTCGGATCGCCATGCCAATTGGGCAAGGCAGATGCCCAAGGACGTCGCCGGACTGTGGGAATTCGTGGTCGAGCTCGACCACGACAGCCGCATGGCGTTGTTCGCGCATTGCGTCTCCCTGACGGTCAATGCAGTCAAATTGCCGTTCGACCGCAGGCCGCGCGCGCTCGCGGCGGCTCGCCGTTTGGCCGAGGTTGTGGCCCTCGACATGGCCTCCCACTGGCGCCCGACGGTGCGGAGTTATCTCGGTCGCGTCACCAAGGCGGGCATTCTGGAGGCGGTCCGCGAAGGCGTCGGCGGGGAGGCAGCTGAGCGCCTGTCGGCGATGAAGAAAGCCGACATGGCGCAGGCCGCAGAGCAGCTGTTGGCGGCGACCGGCTGGCTGCCGTCGTTGCTGCGGACGGCCAAGCCGGAGGATCAGGTCGATGCGCCAGACGAGGCGCACGGCAATGATCTCCGTTCGCAAGCAGCGGAGTAAGTGGTGAGCCGGGGTCGCAAGGACGGCCCCGGCAAGCTCCAAATTTGCAGCCGCGCACCTGACGGCGCGCGGCTGGTTCAGTCGAAGTGAAGCGGCGATTGCCCACGCTGGCGCTTCCTCAAACGAGGCCACGATCCGTCCGATCCATGCTGTTTGCGGCACCCGGGATGGCCGTGTCGCGCCTCTTTTTGCCGCGACAAGGCGATTAGGCCGGGGCTTTGATCGTGTCCGGACCTCGCGCGTTGAGAGCGCAATCCGGCGGATTATCCTGGAGGCGGCGTCGTTGCCTCACCCCGAAAATGCGATCGGGTTCGCGTTCGTTTGTCCGGTGCATCGTCCCCGCCATTGGTGCGCAGACGTCGACGTCTTTTGATCGATCCCGCCGCTTTCCGATGCTGCGCTGGCCGTTGGCAGGCATGGTAATCTCCGTCAGTTCGGGCACGGGCTCGCGTCCAACGCACCCTCGATTGGGCTGATCAAGCCCGGGGGGCGGCCAAAGCCTCGATCGCCTTCCCGCAACGGCTGCGCCTGCTTTTTTCCCCTGCCGCCAAGCGGCGGCATTCCTCGCGCAAGACAAAAAAGCGGGCTTTCGCCGTCCTCCGCTGGCGCTGCGGGCCTTGTGGCTGCGGGCCGATCGCTCCCCGGGCCAGGGATCGCCATCGAGGCTGCGATGGACGCGGCCCGAGCAACAGACGGAGATTACCATGGCGACCATCGGCACCTTCACCGCTTCGGACAACGGCTACACGGGCGCGATCAAGACGCTGACGCTGAACATCAAGGCCAAGTTCACCGCATCCGAGAAGGACAACAACGACAAAGCTCCCGACTACCGCATCTTCGCAGGTAGCACCGAGTTCGGCGCCGCCTGGAAGAAGACCGTCCGCGACAGCGATCGCGAATATCTCTCGGTCAAGCTCGACGATCCGAGCTTCCCGGCCCCGATCTACGCCTCGCTGGTCAAGGTCGAAGGCGAGGAGGGTTTCTCCCTGATCTGGTCGCGCCGCAGCGGCGACTGATCCGGTCGGATCATCAGCCCCGCCTCCTCGGAGGCGGGGCCTTTTTGCGTTTCTTGCGCCGCTTTGGAAGGGTCCGGAGGGGCATTTTGTGCTCGGACGAGGGGCCTCGCGGTCGGTGAGAATGCGATCGATTGGACGGGATTTGAGATGCGTTTTGTCGTGAGTCTCGTGGAAATTTGCGTCGTCGCGAGCTTAGAATTGAGGCAGTTTCACAGGCAGGAATGACGTCTCCGCGTATGCTCTCAGAGCTCGAATTGCCGTCCGTTTGTTGAGTGAAAGGGTGTTATTCCGTGGCACTCGGAGGATATTGTCGCGGCAGAGAGAGGAAACAAGAACGGGTGAGGTGAAGCGCACAAGACGACCGATTAAACCTGCAAGATAAAAGTACTGGCGCCTAAGGGTGGCTAAGTGGTTGTCTGCACATCCAAGATTTAGCGCTATTGCGGTCTACGATGTCGCCAAAGCCAAGCCAAGTCCAAGGCGCGTCGTCTTGATTGCGTCTGCGAATGGTGAATTTGGTGAGAAGCTTGGGCTGTTAGACCAACGACCATGAGTGCAGCCAGCAGCAATAGGATCTTTACTTTGAGCTTCGCATTACGGTTTACCCTTGGCACGAGATTGGAGCATCGGACCAAGACCATGTTTCGCTCTTTGGCCCGCGGCACCAAAGTCAACTATGTTAGTGTTCGCGAACTCCTTCACATTGCCGTCGGACCTTGAGCTTGCCTGGCAAGGTCGTCGGACACGGCGGCGCGCCGATGGTTCCGCATCAGCGTTGTCATGATGCATCATCTCATCGGCATACTCAGCAACTTCGTGCTAGATTGGAGGGAGAAGAAGGGGGCCCGCCGCGACGGTGTCGCCGGGAGCTCGCCAAGTCAGCACCAGGCGCTCAGCGATCCCGGCATAGATTCGACGCATGCGCGCCGATTCGTCTCGCGAAAGGCCAGCGCTCTGGCTGATGGTCTCACTAGTGAAAATCGGCATTGTCTGGTGATCACCAAAGATCTTCAGGCTTGGACACAATAGCGGAGTCTTGCTGGGTCGCTCTCAAGCCTCATTTGCCGAACGTTCGAACGACGCGATGGCGCGTTGCACCGCACGAGCTGAATCTTGAAGCCTATTCAGGAGCATTTTCAGCTCCTCTTGTGTCGCTTCCTCCAGACGCAGGTTGTCGCAAGCCAGGAACTCCTGGATTAGGTGGTCAATGGAGACTGTCTTGACCGCCGACGAGCAAGCGGATGCCTCCCCAGCGACGGAGGATGCAATTTTGCCGTCGCTAGCCAGAACCATGTCCACGGACACGTTAGCGAGAACTGCACGTTCGATGACCTCGAGAGGGACCTCCAATGAAGCCACAACTCTCCCGGTCGAAATGTCGAGATAGCCGACGTTCGAAATTTCTCGCCCACATTTGACAAAGGGACGGAGGCGCAACTCAACTGGACTTGCTGGCATAGGTCGCCCAATTTCCTGAAGGGAGGGAAGGATATCCATTTTATGACTCATAGTCTATGGGCTAGGCGGCACAGTTTCTCTTGCTGTCCTGCATGCGCTTGCAGGATCGAGTCGGCCTCAACATTCAAGAATTGCGTCGGGCCAGGAAGCTCAGCCAAGAAGAGCTCGCGGGCTTGTCGGAGGTCCATCAGACGTATTTGAGCGGGGTCGAGAGCGGTAAGCGAAATCCGTCGCTTTTGGTGATTGAGCGGATAGCCAAGGCGCTAAGGGTCGACCCGGAGGAGTTGGTTCGTCGACGATGACTAGCACGAGGCCGGTTAGCGACCGGAAGCCATCGCAACCATTGATGGTTGGATCGGATCTGGCAGGCCCGCACAGCTGAGTGTCGTTGCGCAGGTTTAGGAAATGTGTGAGGCAGCTAGCGGCCTCAGGCAAGCCGCGCCGCTCCGGAAGATTAACTTTGAGGCTGCTTACTCTCGTCGAGTCGAGGGGCAGCCCGTTGCGCCACGTAAGTATTTCGCGTTCGGTCTAAGAACGGCGTGAGTTTCCCCTCTACCGCCAATCGTAAGCTTGGATTGAGCGGAATTCGGCTTTGAGGGCCTCCGACGGCGTTCCGTTCATGGCCTCGAGCTCGGACAGAGCTTGAGCGATAGTCATCCAAGGCGGTGCAGCGTATCGGCCCTCGCCACGACGGCGGGCAGCTATGTCGTCGATTATCAGGCGGCGCTCAGGTTCGTCCAGGACATGAGGGCTTTCGAAGAAGATGAGACGACGTGCCAGGCGTCTCAATCTACCATCTTGTAACCGCTGGGCGACGTCCGCCCTCGCTTGCCACGGCAAGGCATGAAACTGCCGGCATAACGCGGAATCGGCATCCGAGATGAAATTCCCACCATAGATCTGTTGCTCGACGTGTTCGGACGACGGATAGACCGGCTCGATCGACGTAGCCGCGCGGGTCAGAGTCGCCATGAATTCATGGTCGCCGCGAACCGAAGACGCGCGCCGCGCGAGTTCGTCTTCGGTCAAATCGACGAACCGATCGGGTTCGATGTCCCACATCGGATAAAGCAACGGAGACGCGTTGACCTTCAGGCGGCGGATCGGACGTGGCTCCTGCGTCAGGCGCTGCGATAGTTCGGTGTCATCGAGCTTCCGTAGGGCGTCGATGTCGGACGCTAGGTCGAGACAATAGTGAGAATTTCCGTCGCTCGGGTTGATTCCGACCCTCGTCAGGAAATGCATCACCTGAGGACGCCCGAAGTAGTCGAAGTAAGCGAAAGCTTCCTCGTCCCGGACGAAGTCGACCACTGCAGCCTTGGCCGAGAAGCGGAGAAATGTCGACCAGAGGTCGGGTGCGCCGGCGCGCACCAGCCGGCACAGACCAAGCATGGCGTCGACGTCGGCTGCGGCGTCGTGGAGCGCGCGCGACGGGACGCCGTTCGCCGCCGCCATCGCGCCGAGCCTATGAGTGGGGCGACCGTCCGGCTCCAGGCCCGCGCGCATCACCGACGGATGCAGTGTCGTCGCTGCCCGCATTAGGTTGAGCACGTCGGCGCGAGCGTTGCCGTTCGTGTTGGTCAGAAAGATCGGATGCAGGCATTGATAGAACGCTTGCCGCAGAAACTCCTCGTCGAACCGGATCGAATTGTAGCCGAGAAAGGTCGCCGGGCACCACGAAGCCAGCATACTGGCGATCCTGCACACCATCGAATAGTGCGACTGCCTGAACGGGCTGTTGGCTTCGGCGAGCGTATGTCCGGTGACGAGTAATGCTTGCGGCGACGGAACGACGTGAGGCAGGAGACGCGACTTCGTTTCGAACCGGTGAGTCTCGTTGAGGTCGGCGTCGGTCCTGACGGCGGCGAACTGAAGTATCTGGTCGAAGCGCTTGTTCAACCCCGACGTTTCGAGATCGTACAGGATAAATGCCACGACCGCGATCGCCTACAGCCTTCGGAGCGTGAACTGGAGGGCGGCGAGACTGACGCGGAAGCGATTGGCAATGCCGATCAGGTAGTCGTCGTCCTGGATGTCTCGGGACGATTCTGCCAGTACCTGCCGCACCAGCCGCTCGGGCATCAGGAGTTCGGAAGCGAACGCATTGGCTTGCTTTTCCAGGGGATCGATGCCTTCCGCCGAAATGGAATCGCGCGGAATGAAATTCTTACCCTTGTCGATCAGCACCGTCGCTTCCAGCTTCGCGCGATGCAGGACTACGTGCGCCAATTCGTGCGCGATGGTGAAGCGTTGGCGGTTCGGATGGTGGTTCGAGTTGACGCCTATCACCGGCTTGCCGTCCCGGATAAACGCCATGCCGGACAATTCGTCGTCGAAAGGCGAGTAGTCGATGCGGACGCCCAAGATCTTCGCAAGCTTGTCCACCGGAACAGGCGGTGCCTTCAATCCAAGTCGCTTTACCAGGGCACTCGCTTGCGCTCTCGCCTCGTCCAGTTCGTTCATTTCCGGCCCCCGCTCGTCCGTCTCACGTAGTTCTCGATCTGCGCCCGTTGCGTGTCATTCACGTCGCTGCCTTCGATCATCAGCGGTCCACTCGCCTGCTCGAACGAGAAACTGCTCGGAACGAGCTCTGTGATCGACTCGACCTGTAGCGCCTTCGCCAACCTGTAGACCTGATGAAGCATCAGCTTCTGTCGCCCGCTTTCGATGTTGGCCAGCGACGCCCTGGTCAGTCCGATCATGTCGGCCACCTCCGCCTGCTTCAGGCGCAGCTTCTTACGTCGCGCCGCAAGGCTCGCGCCAATAATCCGATAGATCTCCAAATCAGCCATGCCGCTCCAGAGAATCGCAGTTCCGGCGAGCCGTCAACCTTGCAAACATTTTTGTGCTTAATGCAAACATTACTAAACATTAATATTGTATCGATGTTTTTCTGGCCGGACTCGGCTAAGTTGTCGGGAACAAGGATCTTCCCGGATCAGGAGCAGATCGGCCATGAACTACGTTGCAGAGCGTTCACAGTTGCGTCGTTCGGAGCTGCTCGAGCTAATCGAGCAGGCCTGTCAGCACCTGGAACCCTCGGCCTATCAGCGCGATCTTGCCAAGCAGCGATACGAAGGCGTCGGCGACTGGCTTGCCAGATCCGACGACTGGCTTCTTGCTGCCGTCGAGATCCGCTTGCAAGGGTCCATCGCCATAGGAACCGCCGTCAAGCCGATAGGGGTCAACGAATTCGATGTCGACCTCGTCGCGCATGTGCCAGAGACCGACATCGCGCTCTCACCGGCGCTGCTCAAGCAGCGGATCGGCGACCGGCTGCGCAGCAACGGCAACTACGCGCCGCTCTTGAAGGAGATGCCGCGCTGCTGGCGGCTCGACTACGCCAACGAATTCCATCTCGACATCACCCCATCGATTCCGAATCCGGAGTGTCGGTTCGGCGGCGAGCTCGTGCCCGACAAGACGCTGAAAGCGTGGAAGGCATCGAATCCGCTGGGCTACCGCCGCAAGTTCGATCGCCGGGCGGCGCTCGTGCCGCGCATCCGGTCGGTGTTCGGCAAGGCGTACGACAGCGCGAGGGCGGACGGCCAGGTAGAGCCCTATCCGGAGGAGAAGCGGCTGAAGGGCATCCTGCGCCGCATCGTGCAGATCGCCAAGCGCCACCGCGATGTCCAATTCATCGACGACGACCAAGGCCGGGCACCACTCTCGATCATCATCACGACCTTGGCGTCGCGGGCCTACGAGACCTGTGTCGGCAACTACGAGTACGATCACGAGCTCGACTTGATCGTCGACGTGCTGCGCCGGATGCCGCTGATGCTGCAGACCGAAACTGTGGCCGGAAGCGTTGTCTGGTATCTCTGGAATCAGACCACCGCGGGCGAGAACTTCTGCGAGAAGTGGAACAAGTACCCCGAGCGGACGGTCGCTTTCTTCGAATGGCACGACAAGATTGTCGGTGATGTCGAACGCCTCGCCGCGGCGCGCGGGCTCGATCAAGTCCGGCGAATCCTGGGCGACATCTTCGGCACGGCACCGGCGAACAAGGCGATGGATTCGCTGACCGAGCGGGTGGATGCCGCACGCGCGTCGAACCGCTTGTCCGTCACCAGGTCGGCGGGCTTGGTCGTCGGCACCGCCGCGAGCGCGACGCCCGTCCGCGCCAACACCTTCTTCGGTGACGGGAAGTGATTGATGCGCCTTGGGCGGCCGAAAGCGCTGACTATGGCGCAGCAGTTTATCAACCTGCGGGGCAATCCCGTCAGTGCAGGCAGCGGCTGCCTGAGGTCCGACAGGTTGACGTGGACCTACACCACGTCGCCAACGTCGCTCAGCCGCGATTACCAGATCCGGATCGAGATGGCCCCCGAGAGTGCGCCGAAAATCTTCGTCGACGATCCAGACGTCCAGGTTCTCGCCGGCGGCCGAGATGTCCCGCACGTTTATTGCAATCCAACGCGGCTCTGCCTCTACCTTCCTGGTACGCGGGAATGGCAGCCATGGATGAGGCTTGATCAGACTGTCGTGCCGTGGACCTCGCTCTGGCTCTTCTATTTCGAGGACTGGCTGGATTCGGATGAATGGAAGGGCGGGGGCATGCATCCCGCACGCGCTTCGCGGACAAGGCGAAACCGGCGTCGTCTCGGATTCCGCGAGCCGTCCGAGTACGAGATTGGATCCGCGCATGAGTGATGAGCTACGCACCTACAAGATCCTGTCGATCGACGGCGGCGGAATCCGAGGAGTCTTTCCCGCAGCCTTCCTAGCCAAGCTCGAAGATCACCTGGACGAGCCGGTCGGATCGTATTTCGACATGATCGCCGGAACCTCGACCGGCGGCATCATCGCGTTGGGTCTCGGTCTCGGCCTTTCCGCCCGCGACATCCTGAAGCTCTACGAGGAGAAGGGACACACGATCTTCGACCAGCAGCACGGCGCTATCGGCAATTTTGTGCGCCAGCGGCTGCGCGGGGCTTTACACCTTTTCGATTCCAAATATTCTTCGCAATCGCTCAAAGATGCGCTTGCCGGTATCCTCGGCGAGCGGCGGCTAGGTGAGAGTCGTACCCGCCTCGTCATACCCGCATGGCATCCGATGCTCGAGCGCGTGTACATCTACAAGACGGCCCATCACCCGAGGCTCGAGACCGATTTCCGTGTCCGGGCGCTCGATGCGGCGATGGCAACCGCAGCCGCCCCGACATTTCTCAAACCCCATATGACCGACGATGCTGTCGAGCTCGTCGATGGAGGGGTCTGGGCGAATAACCCGATCGGCGTCGCCACGATCGAGGCGGTGGGTATGCTGAACTGGGCCGCCGACAGACTAAAGATCCTCAGTCTTGGCACCATCAACGACGTAAAGGCCGCCCCTCGATGGAAAGGCAAGCTGCCGATGGCGTCGTCGATCGCTCGTCTGTTCATGGCCGGCCAGTCGCACAGTGCGCTGGGCACGGCGAAGATCGTGACCGGCGACGGCCACGGCCATCGCGCGATCTGGCGCATCGACCAGACGGCACCGGCGGGCCGCTACACGATGGACGACGCCGACCGCATCTCCGAGATGAAGAACCGTGGCTTCACCGAAGCCCGCGAGCAGCTACCCGAACTGCGCCGCCATTTTTTCGACCGCGCAGCCGAACCTTTCGTTCCCTTTCACTCCCTGTGACTCGGCGAGGCCGACATGCCCAAGAATATTGTGATCTTCTCGGACGGCACCGGTCAGGCCGGGGGTCTGCGTCCGGACGAGAACCGCTCCAACATCTACAAGCTCTACCGGGCGACCCGCTGCGGCCCCGACACAACGATCGATCCCAGGGAGCAGCTTGCCTTTTACGACGCAGGTCTCGGTTCACGGCCGCCGGGCGGCGCGTTGTTCGTCACTCGCGCCTACCGCTGGCTGCATAACGTGGCCAGCCAGGCGACGGGGCTCGGCATCACAACCAACATCATCGACTGCTACGCCGCCATCATCCGGATGTGGGAGCCCGGCGACCGGATCTTCTTGTTCGGCTTCAGCCGCGGCGCCTACACCGCCCGGTGCCTCGCGGCTGTCCTGGGGCAGTGCGGGGTGCCGACAACGATGGCAGATGGCACGCCGCTCCGACGCGACGTCGGCACGACGACCCGCATCGCTAGGGAAGCCGTAAAGAAGGTCTATCAGCACGTTAGTTCGCCCAGAGATACGGACTACCTGCCGCAGCGCGAGGCGCTGGCGAGGCGCTTTCGCCAGCAGTACGGAAGTGACGTTGGCGGGGCGTCCAACGCTGTACCGTTCTTTATCGGGGTCTTCGACACGGTCGCATCCCTCGGCAGTTACGCGCTCTCCGCGGCGCTGGTCGGCGCGTCTGCCGTGCTGATCGCTGTATTGAGCTACCTGCAGTCGTTCTTCCTGTTTCCTTTCGTTCCAACCTTGCTGTGGACCGCCGTGGTCGCGGCAGCCGCGGCGGGCGTCGCATACGTCGCGACCCACGTGAAATACGCCGTCGGTTTGCCGGGCTATTCGTTCCGGCAGACGCTGCATCTGGCTTCGCCGAAGATGAAGTTCTACGACCTGCACCTGAACAACGCGGTCTGGTACGCGCGCCACGCCATGTCGATTGACGAGAACCGCGCCGACTTCGCGCGCGTTCCGTGGGGTGGATCGCACAACAAGGGACCGCAGCGTCCCGACGAATATCCGGACTGGCTGCAACAGGTCTGGTTCGCCGGAAACCACTCGGACATCGGTGGCAGCTATCCTGAAAACGAAGCGCGCCTGTCGGACATCTCGTTGGGGTGGATGGTGCACGCAGCCAAGAACCTTCCCGACGGCACGACGCCGGACGGGTTCGGCATCAAGGTGAACGATCGGTACTTGACGCTGAATCCGGACCCGTGCGGCCCCCAGCACGATGAACGCGAGCCGGGATATCTGCGCGGGCGGTTCAAATGGGGTGAAGGCCTGCGCGAAGTCCAGGACGAGGCGATCCTGCATTCAAGCGTGCTCGCTCGCTTCGCTGCACCCGAGGGTGTCCAACACTTCTATCAGCGCGCGGCCTATCGACCGCCGAACTTGAGCAGCCACCAGAAAGTGAAGCAATATTATTCCGTGATCCCAACAAGTAATGGATCGTAGCTCGTCGATATGTGTGAGCTCTTCATGCTCAGGAAAGATCGTCCAAAGACGGATGCAGTGTGGTCGTGTAGGCGGCAGAAGGCATACCTGTTGAAGAAAGCACGTATCAGCGTGCTTCTCTCCGACGAGAAAATTTTCGCGCGCGTCGTCGTGCTCGGGCTTTGGGGCGCCCCTGTCTTGTTGCGCGCCGCTGCAGCAACGTGTTGAGCCGCGCTCGCCTGGCCGAACCACTGCCATGACGAGATCGGGGCGAGAATATCCTCGGATCGGATACAGTTGCGTACAGCTTGAACTGGTTCCAGAAGGTGATTTCGTACAGATCGCCACCTGTAGATCGCGCCCTTCGAACAACAAGACCCGGCTCTCTTTTGAATTCCTGGCCGGCTCTATCGAGTATTGCTCTTATTTCTTTCACGTCTTCGTCCTTCACCATGAAGGACTCGATCTTCTGGCAGGATTCGATAAAGGCGTGATCTTCGCGAAAAGTAATGCCGCGGACGATTTTCTCGGTCATCGCCGGAAGGCTTTTTTCCGGGATACTAATCCCAAGCTGTTCTTCAAGAGGGCGATCCCATCGCTCTCCCAACCCGGGTATCACATTTTTTCCCTTGAGCTCCTCTCCTTTGTACATCTCGCGTAGGATCTTCTTTGCCCGAGCGTCGCGGGCCGCTGCGTCACCCTCGCTCTTGGCAGCGTCAGGGTTGATGGCGCGCAGTGCCTTCTCTGCAAGTCCGGCTGACGCGGGGTTGCTTGCGTCAAGCGTCAGTCCTAAACGGCCAATTAAGTCTCGCTCCAGCCTTCCGTAACGGTCATTACACGCGATGCAGGATGGAATCTGCCACTTTTCCAGGTCGGCAGGCGTAGAATCTGGGTACCAAGACTGTGGGAAAACGTGATCCGAATTGAGCTCCACCCCGTGCTTTAGGCAATGAACACAGCGTCCTATTCGAGGTCTCTTTGCCATGTCTCACTCGTCGTTGAGGGCTCGTCAGAGACAAAAAAGCAGGAGGCGCGCACCGGCTCTGGCGCCGCAGTCTGCTTTCGATAAAGTCCGCCAGAATGTGATCGGATTTTGCACAACGTGCTCGCGCAATCGATCAATGAATTTGTGCACTACGAGCTTGCTTCGATAGCATCCACCCACTTAGGCGAATGCCAGCAAGCTGGCGTCGATTTGCATTCTGAGCATCTGAAAATCCAACCTCTGCCAACCTGTTGCCCAACTGGATTGAGAAACGACTTGTGGCCATTCACGAAGCAATTCGGACATAGCCAGTGCGGCGGCGTCGAACCACGCTTGTCAGGCTTCAGCATGTATGCCACCGAAGAATCGCCGCACTTGGCTAGTTCATAGTTTTCCTTCTCGATGTTCCAGTCCTTTAGGCTAGCAACCTCGGCCTCGAGGGCACGTATGCGGTCACTCTGCTCAGTCTGTGCCTCTCGTGCCGCGATGGCCTTTTCGAGGACATCCAGAACGACACCTTGAAGCTCAATCGACTTCGAGCGGAAAGCCTCGGCATCGCGCAATCCGATCATCGCCTTGGTCATGTCGTACGCGTTGCGAACTCCGGTAACTATCGCAGCAACCTCAGCCGCAGGCATTTTGTTTCCCTCCCGTTCTCAAGACTTGTTGTTACGCTGGAAGTCGATACTCTCGAACCATTCCTTGAATGCTGAATACGGTGCCGATCACACCAACGGCATATAAGACGATGGTCGATCCGAATATCCAGCCAAGGCCCCAAGCGATCAGCCACCAGTAGCAAAGGATAAGGCATCTCGCGAGTAGCTGATTTGAAATGTTATCTGGATCGCTGGCTGATACCCCAATGGGTGCCAACCTACCCGTATTCCCCTCCGGCCGGAAGCGGCGCGGCCGTGGGTCTTCCGTATCTTGTCCCCTTTTATCAAGTCTTAGAACCTTATCTACGCTCCGCAGGAGAAGATGCAGCTCAAGGCTGCGTGCACGGCTATCGAGATGACGGCCGGCGTAGGTCCACTCGCATCCAGCTACCAATGGGATGATATCGCGTGCTCGGTGAGCATCTATGATGGCATCGTCGCGCAGCAGCGAGACAGGCGAGCATAATCGAAGCGCGGAAGCAGAAAGCCCCCATTTGAGGGCCTCGATCCTTTAGATCAAAATCGCTATTTTTCCTTGCGTATCCGAAAGTTGAGCAGTAAGTGGGACTCGACCTAAAGGGGCGTCGCTGATGGGCCAGGATACTCCCGAGCCGAGAATTTTCCGCGTCCTCAGCCTAGACGGCGGGGGAGCAAAGGGGTTCTACACACTCGGCGCCCTTAAGGAGATTGAGGCGCTTGTAGGTTGTCCGCTCAGCGAAAAGTTCGATCTCATTTATGGTACCTCGACTGGCGCCATTATCGCCGCGTTGCTCGGGATCGGCAGGTCGGTGGACGAGGTCGAAAGTCTGTACAGAGCACATGTCGTAACAATTATGGCGCGCTGGCTACCGTGCCGGAAGACTGCCGCTCTCGAGGCGCTCGCCGCAGAAGTATTTGGAACACTAAAGTTTGACGCGTTCAGGACCGGCATGGGCATCGTTGGGACGCGATGGAAGGAAGAGCGCCCAATCATCTTCAAGACTAACGCAAACCAGGCCTTCCTTGGTAAGTCGACTTTTGAGCCAGGATTCGGGTGCACGATCAGTGACGCGGTCGTTGGATCTTGCTCAGCCTATCCCTTCTTCAAGAAGAAGTTCGTCACCACGAGCCGCGGGGAAAGGATTGAGGTTCGGGACGGAGGGTTTGTTGCTAATAATCCTACACTTTATGCGATCGTGGACGCGACTGAGTCACTTGGCTTTTCCCGAGCCGATGTACGCGTCGTTAGCATTGGTGTTGGTGAGTACGGCGACATGTGGGTAGCGTGCTTCAACTGGGTTGTCACAGCGGACCAGGCAAACCTCACCACCGGAAGCGGCCTGCACTGGCTAGTGCGAGATGACGACGCGGTATGCTGGCCATCTGCAAACTTCAAAGCCTTCACGTCGGCATTGAAGAAGTTTTGGGAGAGCTGAGCAATCAGCCGATGCGGGATAGAGACCGATGTACATCGTTATCGATGGAGATGACTCAGGTAGGAAGATTGCCGCCTGCTATATCAACAACAATGAGGCGCTTCTTCGCCAGATTAGTGGGGATCTACAGCGCGCCGCGCTCAACATTTCCGAATTACTTTCAAAATTTGGCTTCCAGATCGTTTTTTGCGCGGCTGACGGTGTGGCCGCGGTGACGTCAGAGAGCGATATGAATTGGCAAGTGCTGTTTGGACGAGTCCAGGAGGTTGCGCCACACGGGTTCACGTTTTCCGCAGGCGTCGGGAAAACCCTTCATGAGGCATACGTCGCGCTTTTGAATGCCAAGAGCCTAGGAAAAGATAGGCTCGAGCATTTCGAGAACATAGTGCGATGAAGCCTTTTCTCTTAGATTGAGTGGCAACGCCGTGCTCCAACTGATCAAATTCGATCTCCTGGTAAAGGCGCTCGTTATCACGACGATAGTGATCAGCACTCTAATTTACTATCTCATTCAATATTTCTTTCTCCCAGACTATCCATTCTACAAGGTTGTTCCGATCGCCTCTGTTGTCACCGCATTGTTGGTTGTGATCATTCTTTCTCCGATTTGCTATCGACGCGGCTGGAGACTTTTGCGCCTCTTGGGTAACAGCAGATTTCAAGATCTCAATGGAGCATGGGCTGGTACGATAAACCCGAGCACGGGAGGTGCGTTGGCGGTTCGTGCCGTTATTCGACAATCGCTCCTCGGAACGGAGATCGACCTGCACGGAGAAAGTGTCAAATCCATAACACTTACGGCATCCGTGATCTTAGAAGCCGGACAGTACAAGCTGTACTATGTCTTTCGGGCTGAACCCCGAAACCCTGCTTGGGCGCCTTACAATGGCACAACGAAATTTAATCTACGCAACATTGCGAGCGACGCGCAGGGTCTATTGGCTCTCTCTGGACATTATTACACTGATCGCGAAACGATGGGCACCATCCAACTGTCTCAAACGAACTATGACCCGACGACCGATGTCTCGTTCTACTAGGTTGTGTATCCATAAACTCGGTGGCGCGATGTGACGAGAGCGATGTACGCCTTGCCTTTGTAGCTATTGAAGAGGCCGAGTCGTCCAATATGCCGCCCGGGGTCACGTGAGCAGCTGGTCGCACTGCCTTGAAATCGCCATGGACTCAGACCCCACTAGTAAAATCTAAACCCATCAGACCGACATCAACCCGTGTCGCGATGGCGAAGAATGTTGAATAAGGGTCACCAGCGGCCCGCAAATGACGCCCCGGCACGCCGCCGGTCACTAAGATCTTCCCGGTGCTCGCGCGGAGTACCGCGCCCAGTGGGTTTTGACTGAGCAGGGACGATTCATCACGTAACTCGCTTGGCGTAGGCCAGGCACGTGGGGATTGTCCTATGAAGACCATCGGCTGGGCCGCAATTCTCTACAACGTCCACGACGCCTACACCTTCGGCGCACTCGTCCTGCTCGTTGCCGGCGAGATCGTTCTTGCGCGCCTAGCCCGCAGGTGGAAGTAGCGGATGAAAGAGATTGTCCATGAAGCTGCATTTAAGTTGTTTTTAACCATCTGCCTCTATGCTGATGATCCCGAAAACCCATTTCACTAGCAGTTTCAGAGGCGTCCATGAGCGAATCAACCCGGAATGTCCAAAAATCCGACGTCCATAAATTGGACATCCGCGACGCGCTCGCGACCGGTCTGCACCGGCTGGTCGTCCGCACCCGGAAAGTCAGGCTGAATTGGTGGAGCGGCAATGTCGCCGTCGAAGAGAGCGTCACCACAGTGGAGCCGACCGATGCGCGGCACTGAACTCCCGGAGTGGCGCAAGCGTAACGGCTTCACCCAGGACACACTGCGGATCGCGCTTGGCGTCAAATCCCGGCAGACCATCATCACCTGGGAGAAGCAGACCGATCCGCTGCCGCGCTTGGTCGAGCTGGCGCTGTTGGCGCTCGAGAACTTCCCGGAGGAAAGGAACGTGACTGCGCGGCCAACGGTCCATCGGACACCTATCCCGGCATCGTTTTAGCCTTTTTATCGATGGCTCCTTTGGCGTCGGTCGCGACCACGATATATCCGCCGCAATCGCGAATGGCGTCGATCACCACTTCCGTGTCATTCATTTCTTTGATGCTTTCTTTGCACGCGCCTTCCGGAGTCATCGCTAGATATGCTTCGCGGACTTTTTGGCTTTTCTCTTTGATCTTATCCACGTGAAGGGAATGGACGAGCTCGTTCCGCACATGTGAGCACAGCGATAAAAGCTCCCAGATAGGTCGACCGACTTCGGGCGGATCGATCCTATCCCTCAATTCTTCGATCTTCTTTCCGGTGTAGAAGAATCGATTGGGGTCTCTTCCATAAGCTTCGAGCAGCGCGATCATGAAGCCCTCAACGATGACCTGTGTCTTTACGACAGACAGCATCATGTGCTCGGTGCGCCTGACGAGCTCCATTGCTCGCTTGCGAGTTTCCTCAAAAAGCTTCTCTCGCTCGGTTGGCTCCGGCTCATCAGTACGTATCCAATTCCCCTCGTTCGCCATCAGCTCCCTCCTGGTTGCGCAAACCATGACATAATTCGGGAGGTGGCTCTATTTCCGGTATGTAATCGCGAAGATGCTCTTACATTGACAGGACGTGGGCCGCGGCCGGACGCCATTGCGCGAAGACGAAGACAATGACTTGGTGATTTGCGCGAAAAAAGTGGCCTAATTGTCCGCCCACCCGAACACATCGATGGTCACCTTGGCGATCCTTAGCGCCAAGGCGAACGCGAGAAGAAACGGCCAAAATACCATTTGCCCCATGCTGAACATGACCAGCATCCCTTCGTCATGAGGTATGAATTGATGCTTGGGCGTATTCGCGACGATGTAGTCTTTGAGCATAACGAGATTGACGCCTACCTCAGTGCTCAACTTGTCGAGTGCTGGATTGTCTCCGTTTTTGGCCAGGTCGATCTTCGCATTTGCAAGTCGCCTCATATAGTGTTCGACCAGCTCGGGGGTCGCTCCCGGCTTCATTCCTTCTGCGATAGCCAGGCTGGTATCGCATGGCTTTTCGGAGAGCTTCCTGATGTCGTCTTTGCACGTCGCGTTCATGTATGGAGAGACGGCCTTCATGACATTGGTCATGAAAATATCTTCGCCCTGCCGATAAACGAAATCTCTGCTGCGTGTGATCGCTGTCTCTCGCTGCTCCGAATATCCGACAGCAAACATAAACATGCCGATAGCCGCCGAGCCGAGGTACCAGTAGTCAATCTTGCGCACTTGCTTTTGAGTTAGGTTTTGAGCAAATGCGTATCGGCCGTGGGTGAGGCAGAGCGCGAATATGAACGCCGCGATGAGCGTTGGGACGAAGTCCAGTTTACTGGTCAGGCTTCCGTACACCAGAATGATGGTGCAGATAATGCCGCCGACAAATGAGGTCCATCCAACAATTAGGCGGCCGCCGGTCGGGGCTATGTAAGTTTTCTCAGTCGTCACCTTCCACACCATCGAATCGAGCAAGCGCTTGCACCATGGTACACTCCGAGGATTACAATGGGCATGATGTTCTCAGATCGGGCATGGGGCGCCATCGACAGCGACGGTGAGTCGGATGTCTTTATTCGCTTGGCATCAAAGATGCCGCTACTCGAAAGGCCGCCCTTGCGTTCTTAAAGAGTATCCCAAGAGACTAGAGCCATCGGCCGTCCGCTGTATCGAATTGCTGCGGCTCTCCGGGCCGATAGGATAAGACTGCCGGAGATCACATCCATGTTTGTCCCATTTCCACATGCCAATGCCGTGGGCGATCGGTTCCTCGAGCTCCTGCATAAACACGGAATCGAACCGCCCACCGGATCCGCCGTGGAGGATGAGCTTCTTTCTCCTACTCACCTGTTGGAGATCTTCAAAAAGCCAGCCTTGGCTGCGGGAGTAAACGAAGAGAAGGTTCTCCGGAATGCGGCCGGAATTTATGACTTGGCCGCCAAAGTACTTACTGTCGAACCGTTGCAAGAATTCGAGCAATTCGTTCCGCATTTAAAGCTAATCACAAAAGCCAAGGTGCGCGTTGCCTCACTCGGTCAGAATGCGTCTAGCGAGTATGATGATGATACGGCCCGCAAGATCGCGGAACTCTACGTCGGTTGTTTGGTGGCTCACCTTGGCACGCAGGTTTCCCTTGATCACCCCGAGAACTCCAAGGGTGACAACCCAGACGTGATGTTTACTCTTACGGACGCGAACGGAGAGACGCAGAGATGGGCACTCGCGATCAAATCGATTTCGACACTAAGCGGGCAGACAATATTCGAGCGGATCGCGGACGGGGTTAGGCAGATTGAGGATCCGAAATGTCAAGCCGACCGCGGTCTTGTAGTTATCAACGCAAAGAGCGCGATCGACCACCAAGCTCTTTGGAGTAGGGACTTCAAGGATTTGCGTGAGGCGCAAAGCGGTCTTGCTGCTGAACTGATCAAGATAATCGCGGCCGCGTCCAAGGACCGATCTCAGGGGGAATGGGATCAGCTGTTCACCGGTAAAACAGTGCGGCCGATTATCTTTATGGCTCAGACAATCGTGAGATTACCTACTCCAGTTGGGATACTGCCGACTCCGATGGGTATGATGCTCTCGGATGGAGCGTGGGGCCCCATCGACAGCGATGGCGAGTTTATCGCGCATCAAATGAACGTATTCATGCAGACGATCCGGCTCGGCGAACCGGGAAGCATCGGGCAAATGCCGCGGTGACTGCTGCGCTTCCCCACTAGGCGGCTTCCAGTACGGCTGTGTCTTAACGCCCTTGCGAGCCTCGCTTCTTGCTCAGGGGCCCCTTGAAGCGGCGGACTGGCGCGACTTTTTGGCCGTGAGGAGGGGCAAGGGATGCTGGAGCTGCAATCTTGACCGGCCTTTACGCCAGAAAACGTGACACTCTTATGTGTGTTTTGACGCTCTTATGGGTCGCAGCACAAAGAAGCCACTCGCGCCGGAGATCCAGCTCCGTATGCCGGTATCGATGGTCCAGCCAACTGTCGTGCAGGTAGTTCAACGGGAACAGCCGGGCGTTGTTTTGGCTGGCGCGAGGCCTGCAATGCGCCGGTTATTGAAGATTTGGCTCAGACCGATCGCGGATCACTTCATCTCAATCGCCGGTCGACAGAGCGGCCAAACGATGATTGCCAAGCGCGAACCGTCGCTCGAACGAAAAATGCACGTATCTGGTGCGGTTTCGGGTGCGGCGGTCGCGCTGCAGGCAACTAGAAAGGCGCAAGCTATTGATCACATTGGTGGGCCCGGCAGGACTCGAACCTGCAACCAGACCGTTATGAGCGGCAGAAATAACGATTAGCTTCGTTGATTTTACTGCCTTTCCGGTTGATTTCGGTCTCATTCGTTGTGGTTTGCCGAGTTCGTTTCTGGTGCGAAACTGATGCAGTTCGTCCAATCGGAGCTTGGACTTAGGGCGTTGCGTTCTGTTAGGATAACGTGGGAGGGCAATTGATCCAGGCGACTGATGGTAGGCGAATTCTTTATGCCATCATGCCGGCTGATCGCCGCGGCCTGTCCAGGTCAGCGTCCCGGTCCGCGCGCTATCGGTAGCGAGCAAAAAAGGTTCATCGGAAAGCAAGCTAGGCGAAATAGATCGTGAGTTTCTTCAAGCGTCTAAAGACAGAAGCATCCGCTGAGTGGCGGGCCTATACCGAGCATCCCTTTACGAACGGATTGGCAGACGGATCGCTCGCCGAAGCGGCGTTTCGTCACTACCTTGCTCAGGACTACCTGTTCCTCATCGAGTTTGCGCGCGCTTATGCGCTCTCGGTCTATAAGTCGCCCAAGCTTGCCGACATGCGTGAAGCAGCGGCCGGCCTTTCGTCCATCCTTGATGTCGAGATGAACCTTCATGTGAAGCTCTGTGCCGGTTGGGGTCTATCTCCGAGCGACCTTGAACGAACCCCTCCGGCAAGTGAGACGCTGGCCTACACACGCTACGTGCTGGACGCCGGAATGCGTGGCGATCTGCTGGCACTCAAGGTGGCACTTGCCCCCTGTGTGATTGGGTACGCGGAGATCGCAACGCGGCTCGCCTCGCGACCCGACGCGGACGCTGCGACTAACCCCTATCGCGTTTGGATCGACGAGTACGCCAGCTCGCCATACCAGGAGGTCGCGGCGAAAGCGCAGGTGCAACTGGAGCATCTCGCGGATCTGTACGCCACGCCGGCCCGCGAGGCAGAGCTGATTGCGATCTTCAAGGAAGCCATCCGACTCGAGGCAGACTTCTGGGAGATGGGCTGGCGCGCCGGCCAGCGTTAGCATTCGGCAATCGTCTGGCTCATGACCTGAAGGTCATTGGTTCAAATCCTACCAGCGCAACCACCGATGCCGACACTCCCGTAGCGAAAGCTGCGGGAGTTTCGCGTTTCCGATTCTTTTCAACGGCTTGCGCTGCGATCCATCCGAGGATCGTGCCCAATTTGCCGTGTAAGGTGGCGTCGATTTCGCCGCGGTTCGGACCGGGGCGCAGCGTAATCTTCTCAACCAGTGCCCGGATCGCTTCCGCCGCCTCATTCCGATCCTCGGGGGTGTTGTGCGCTTCCGTCAGCCGCTCGACCTTCTTCCGATAGATGCCGGACACGTTCGGATGGATGTCCGGAATATCCGCTGGTTCCTCGGCTAGAAGTGCCTTGAGCATGTCCTCGCGGGCCTCCAATTCGCGCATGCGTTCGGTCATGCCGCGGGTGTGTCCGCCTTCTTCAATCGCACTCAGCATTGCTTCAAGGTGCGGTGGATCTTAGCCAACTCTGAGCGGTGGCCTTCGCCGCTGGCGCGGCGTTCGCGGTTGAGCCGGTTCGTTTCCTCGGCGTAAGCGCGCATCGCCTTGGCGGCCATCTCCGGCGCCATCATATCGGGCGAAAGCCCAGGCAGTCTTTGCTGCCCGCAACCACAACCAGGTTGGCGATCCAGATAAGCTCGGCCAGGCGCTCGTCAGGATCGCTGGAGAGGCCGAGCCCCCACTACGCTTCATCGCCGGTGCCGACGCGTTAAAGGTCGTAACTGACAAATTGCGGTTTGTAGCCGACGAAGTGGAGCGCTGGCGCGACTTGTCTCTCTCGACGGATGTCGCGCCCTAATGGCACGACAAGCCAACGGAACCACCTTAGCGGTCAAAGAGGGCGGGCGATGACGATATTTGTAACCGGAGCGAAGGCCTCGCATATCTGAGCCTTCTGCGATGAGCCGAGCCGCTACAGAGCCACCAATATATCCTATCGAGCAGGTGACAACGAAAAGTGGGCGATAGCATTTTGACAAATTGTGAAGTGAAATCGAGACCTCACCTGAGGTGGCGCGCGCCGACATATTGATGGTCTACGGTGTCACGGGATCATTCAATGACGTGATCTTGTATCGTGAAGGATAGGCTAATCCCCGGACGGTGTTTAGTCTCACTGCGTCTCACGCAGCACGAAGAGCACGCACGTAACACCGTCGTTCGGCCGACAAGTTGCGCTTGCGTCAACTTCAACGGCGCAGATCAGCCGGCCCGCTCAGGCACCATTCAGCGATGCCAACGCCCTGCCGACCTCGGTCTTAACCAGATGCTTGCGATAATCCGCCGAGGCGTAATGGTCCGACAGGCACTCAGCCTGTTCGCTGGTAAGCGATGCGGCCATTGCGATGTTTTCAGTCGATAGCGACTTGCCGATCAGGTGCGTGCTCGCGGAATCGGCCGCAAAGGCCCGGCCAGTCGCGCCGGTGATGGCGATCATGGCTTCTGAAACGATGTCGTCGCGCAAGCACAGCGTGGCGGCGACACCGACCACGGCATAGCCGCTCGCCGGATGGCGTATCTTGCGATACCGGAATTTCGCGCCGGGGTCCGGACGCGGCATATGGATCGCAACAAGCACTTCTCCTGGCTCGAGTGCCGTGGTCATGATGTCGACGAAGAAGTCCCTTGCCGCGATACGCCTGCGTCCGGTCAGGCCGGCGAGCTCCAGTTCGCCCTTCAGCGCGATGACGACCGCCGGCCAGTCGGCCGCAGGGTCGGCGTTTGCCAGTGAACCGCCAATGGTGCCACGATTGCGCACTTGCGGGTCGGCGATCATGTCGGCGGCTTGATGGACGATCGGCAGCACCTCTCGCAGAGGTTTTGAAGCTAGCAGTTCGGCATGCGTGGTCAGGGCGCCGATCCTAATGCGGTCGGCAACTTCGATTCCCTTTAACTCATCGATGCCGCTGATATCGATCAACAGTGCGGGCGATGCCAACCGCAATTTCATCGTCGGGATCAGCGTATGGCCGCCGGCCACGAGCTTGTTTCCGCCGGGGTCGTCTTGCAGCAGGCCGATGGCGTGGGTGAGCGACGTTGCGCGAACATAGTCGAATGAGGCCGGGATCATAGGTCTGCTCCGGCGCGTGCCTTCTGGATCGTCGACCAGACGCGCGGCGGCGTCATCGGCATGTCCAGATGTTTAATCCCGAACGGTGAAAGCGCATCGAGCACGGCGTGAACCATGCATGGGGGTGCGGCGATCGATCCGCTCTCGCCGATGCCCTTGACGCCGATCGGGTTGGTCGGCGAGGGCGTCTCCTGAAACAGCGATCGTATGCTGGGAACATGCTCCGCGCGAGGGACTGCATAGTCCAACAGCGATCCCGTCATCAATTGCCCGGTATCAGGATCGTAGCTGACTTCTTCATAGAGCGCCTGCGCGATGCCTTGCACGACGCCGCCCTGAATCTGTCCGGCGGCAAGCAGCGGATTGATGATGGTGCCGGCATCATCAACGGCGACATAATCGAGAATGTCGACGATTCCGGTCTCTGGATCGACGTCGACATAGGCCATGTGGACGCCCGAAGGCGCGCCCATGCCCTTCGGATCGTAAAACACGGTCTCGTCGAGACCCGGCTCCATTCCATCCGGAAGCTTGTGGCCGACATACGCCATCCTCGCCACTGTGCCGAACTTCAAAGACGCGATGTCGGTGCCGGGGACACTGAACTTGCCGGCCTGATAGGAAACATCCGCTTCATCGACTTCGAGCATGCCCGCGGCAATCTTCTTCGCCTTGGCGACGACGCGGATAGAGGAGACGTGAACGCCGGATCCGCCCACCGCCATCGACCGCGAGTTGAAAGTGCCATGACCGGCCTGGACTTGCCGCGTGTCGCCCTGCACCACGTCGATGTCTTCAATCGGAATCTGCAGGACGTCGGCGGCAATCTGCGCCAGTGACGTGACATGGCCGTGGCCCTGACTCATGGATCCCGAGAAGATCGTCACCCGGCCGCTTGAATCCACGCTGACCCGGGCGCTTTCCCAGCCGCCACGGTTGAAGCCCATCAGCGAGAGCCGGCGTGACGGCGCCATACCGCACATGTGGGTATAGGCCGCAACGCCAATGCCGCGATAACGGCCCTTGGCGCGCAGTTGATCGCGTTCGGTGTTGCGGGCCTCGTAGTTGAAGGCTTCCATCGCCTTGGCGAGGCAGCCTTCATAATTGCCGCTGTCGTAGATCGTGGCGGGTCCGTTATAGGGCCGATACGGAAAGTCGGCAGGCTGAATGAAATTAAGCCGGCGCACCTCCACTTGATCGAGATTGAGATGGCGTGCGACCGCATCGATCGCGCGTTCGGCGATGTAGGCCCCCTCGGGCCGGCCATATCCGCGATAGGCATCAACCGGTACGGTGTTTGTCACAACCACCCTGGAGCGCGCCGCGTAGTGCTCGATCTTGTAGGCGCCGGTCCCGAAATTGATTGTGTTCACGGTGGGGCCGCCTGATGCCATGTTCGACAGATAGGCGCCGACATTGCCCAGTGTCTCGACCTTCAGACCGAGGATCTTGCCGTCGTTGCGGAAGGCGATCTCCAGCGCCTCGGTATGCGCCCGGCCATGGTTGGTGGATTGATGGCTTTCGGAGCGCGATTCCCACCATTTGACGGGCATGCCGAGGAGCCGCGCCAGATACGGGCAGAGCAGTTCCTCCGGATAGAGGTGCATTTTTGCGCCGAAACCGCCACCGATGTCGGGCGCCACGATCCGCAATTGATGTTCGGAAATGCCAACGGTGTCGGCGATCCAGCGGCGATGCATGTGCGGCACCTGGCTCTGGAGGTAGACCGTCAGGCTGCCGTCGACATTTGGCTCGGCCAGGATGGAGCGCGTCTCCATGCAGGTCGGGATCAGGCGGTTGTTGGCGACGCGAAGCGTGATGACCTGGTCGGCCTCCCGCGCAGCCTTGCCATAGTCGCCACCGCCGATCTTGTAGATCGTGGTGATGTTGTTGGGCACGTTGTCGTGGAGTTGCGGCGCGCCGTCGCGGATCGCCGCTTCCTCGTCGACGACGGAGGGAAGCGTTTCGTAGTCGACATCGATCAGCCCGATGGCATCGTGCGCCATCGCCTGGGTTTCGGCGACGACGAGTGCGACGCATTCGCCGACGAAACGAACCCGGTCGATGGCGACGACGGGCCGGTCCGGCACCTTCGTGCCCGGTATGATCCAGTTGGGAACGATCGAGCCCATCTTGCCGGCGAGGTCGGCGCCCGACAAAGCGAGGCGGACGCCCGGCGCCGCTTTTGCCGCCACTAGATCGACGTGCTTAATGATTGCATGCGCATGCGGCGATCGCAGCACGGCAATATGCAGCATGCCCGGCGCCTTGATGTCGTCGCTGTAACGTCCCTTGCCGGTAACAAACTTGAAGTCTTCGCGCCGTCGCAAGGGCTGGCCGACATATCTGATCGCGGTTGTGTCAGTCATGGCGAGGCGCCTCCGAGGCAAGGGACTGAACCGCGCGAACGATGTTGTTGTAGCCGGTACAGCGGCAGATGTTGCCGGCGAGGCCATGACGGATTTCGCTTTCCGTCGGATTCGGATTTTGCCTAAGCATCTGGCGGACGCTCATGATCATCCCCGGCGTGCAAAAACCGCATTGCAGGGCGTGGTGCTCATGGAAAGCTGCCTGCACCGGATGCAACGCCCCGCCGCCGGGCGCGAGCCCTTCGATTGTCGTGATCGACGAGCCGTTGGCCATCACAGCCAGAACCGTGCAGGATTTGACGGCCTGTCCGTCGATATCGACGGTGCATGCACCGCATTGCGACGTGTCGCAACCGACATGGGTTCCCGTGAGGCCGAGATCGTCGCGGAGCAAGTAAACCAGAAGCTTGCGGGCTTCAACCGAAGCGGTCCGGCGTACACCATTCACGTCGACTGTCACAACGTGAAGCTTTTCGCCGAGGTCAGTCATTGTTTTCTCCGACGGTCCAATCATGAGAATCTGACGTCGGCGATATCGATCGCCACGAACACCGGATCGGGAATCGCGGTGCCGTCTGCATTCCGGCGGACCGCTCGCCGCTTCGTCGCCACCTTGATTCCGGAAAAATCACGATGGTCGTCGAGGTAATGCGCCGTGGGTACGCCACCGGCGACGGCCGCGCTGTAGTCCATCCGGCAGATCAAGCCTTCACCATTAACGTGGAAAACCTGCTCGGCGCAATGCGTCGCGATATGATCCGGAAAGGTGACCTTGAGCCGCCTGCGTGTTTCGCCGTTCTCATCCCAGGGCTCGATCTCTTCAGCGCGAAATCCGGGCAGCGCGAAGATGAAGGGCGTATTGAGGTAATTCCACATCGCGTAGCCGCTGAAATAAGCAAGATGCAATTCGTCCCACCGGGTCTCGACGGTATGGCCGTCAAACGCGGCGCGGGGATTTTTGCGATCCTTGACTGATTTGCCGTCGAGCGTTTCGATGACGGTATGGTCGGGGGTCCATGAACTGCGCATGCCTTCGCCGAGGAAGGGGTGGTAGCTGATCCATTGTTTGCCGGCGGCGGCCGTGACACGGACGTTCTTCAGCGCCACCGGCCACCCCTTTCGTGTCCAAAGGCCGCCGCTGATGGACATGTCGCCTTCGATGGCTTTCACGTTATTCCAGCGTTCGATGCCGCCGTGGGCATCGATGACAAGGTCGCGAAGCTCGCGCATGATCATGGTCCCATTCCGTCGAAATTGGTGGCCCCCATAGACGGGGGGCCTGCGGAAGCGAAGATAGCCGTCGACAATTACGCACTCTAATGATAAGAGTGACTAAGAGGCAAGCGCTTTATGAAGTCAAAGAGCTTTGATGGGATGGCGTGCTCGATCGCCGGCGTCATGGACGCGATCGGGGATCGCTGGGCCGTCTTGATTCTGCGCGACCTGTCGCTCGGGCTCAGGCGGTACGAGGACCTGCGCCGCTCGACCGGCGTAACCAACGCGACCTTGTCCGATCGGCTAAAGCACCTTGAGGGACACGAATTGGTCGAGCGGCGCCAATACCAGACCAATCCCGAGCGATACGAGTACCGTTTGACCGCGAAGGGCCGGGACACCATCCTTGTGCTGCAGGCGCTCTTGCAGGTGGGAGACAAATGGGCGGTTTCCGGAGACGCGGGGCCGCCACTCAAATTCATCGATCGAAAAACCGGGCACCCGGTGAAGCTTGCGAGGGTCGACAGCGAGACCGGGCAAGGCGTCAGGCTTCAGGACGTGCAGCCGCAAGCAGGCCCTGGCGCCGATGAACTGGTGCGGTGGCGCCTTACCCATTTCCGGAAATAAGAGCCGGCGAACCTGCCTCTGGTCTGCAAACCGCGCGGCACAGTCGTGGTGAAATGATTGGTATCATTTAATTCGCCATCATGACTTGCAAATTGCAAGTCATGATGTAAGCTCGCTGCAACGAAAGAGCAACGCGCATCGTAGCGTTCAACCAGGGAGGTGTGTGGTGTCCGAGGATGCACTGATTACGCGCGAGCAGCGCGGCAATATTGCCGTATTGACCATGGTCTATCGGCCCTACAATTTGCTTGGACCGAAGCTCATCAATGCCGTCGTCGAGCAGGTCGAGGAGGCGCAAAAAGCCGGTAGCCGGGCGATCGTCCTTCGGAGCGGGCTTCGACATTTTTCCGCCGGCGCCGATCTCGATATTTTCGACAAGCGCGTGGAGCAGGGCAGTGGCGAATCAAGCAGCGAGAATCGCCGCCTGAACGGCGTCGAGTTTCTCCGCTTCATGGAATTGCTGCCGATCCCGTTGATCGCGAGCATCCATGGCGTCTGTCTCGGCGGTGGCCTCGAGCTGGCGCTGTCTTGCGACTACATCATCGCGGCGTCGTCGGCGAAGATCGGTTCGGTGGAGGCTACGCTTGGACTGCATCCATTGCTGGGCGGCATCCAGCGTCAGGTGCAGCGGATCGGTGCACTGCGCGCCAAGGAGATGTCGATGCTGGCGCGTCGCTATGATGCGCCGACCCTGGAAAAGTGGGGCCTGATCAATCTTACCGTTCCGGAAGAATCGCTGGAGAAGGCGACCATGGCGGTCGCCGAGGAATTCGCGCAAGGTCCGACGCTGGCCCACGCGGCGACCAAGGAGCTGGCCCACATTGCCGTCAACGACGGGGTGGCCGCGGCCGACGAGGCCATGGCAAGAGTGCAGGCGCCGATCTGGGCGTCGGAAGATCTGAAAGCCGGCCTTGCCTCGTTCCGTAAGAACGGTCCCGGCCTCGCCAAATTCGCGGGGCGCTGATCATGGGTGGTCCTCTCAGCGGAATTCGCGTCGTCGACTTTTCCCGCGTGCTCGCAGGTCCGCTGTGCGCGCGGACCTTGCAGGACCTCGGCGCCGAGGTCGTCAAGGTCGAGCCGCCAAGCCCGGACGTGTCGCGCTTTGCGTTTCCATCCACCGACGGCATGTCGGGCTATTATGCGCAGCAGAACGCCGGCAAGCGCAACGTCAGCATCAATCTGAACGTACCCGGCGCCTATGATCTGGCGCTGAAGCTCTGCGATAGCGCCGATATCGTGGTGGAGAATTTTCGTGCGGGAACGCTCGGCTTCTTCGGCCTTGACTACGCGACCCTGTCGAAGCGAAATCCGCGGTTGATCTACGCGTCGATCACTGGTTACGGCCAGGGTGGCCCCTGGCGCAGCCGGATGGCTTATGCTCCGACCGTGCAGGCCGAGGCCGGCTTTACCGAGAATAGCGTTCGGCACTATGGCGAGGCCTTGACAGAGCCGCGCACGGACAGTCTGTCGCATGCCGACGTCTATGCTGGATTGCAGGCGGTGATCGCCATCCTCGCGGCACTCCACAGTCGGCAGACAACCGGGCAGGGCCAGTGTATTGACGTGGCGATGGCTGCGACCTTGCTTGCGGTCAATGAACGTGCGCATGTCGACCTGTCGGATGAGGACATCGGTGCAGAGCCTGCGGTGCTCGGTGCCACTGATTGCTCCTTCTTCACGGGTCCGCGGGGTGAGCATTTCACCGTCGCCACCAGCATTATCGGCAGCCGGACGTTTCCGTCCTGGCTGCGTGCGATGCGGCGCGCCGATCTGATGGACGACCCACGGTTTTCGAGCGCCGCGGCCCGGCGGCTGAATTTCGGCGCGTTGCATCAGATCATCCAGTCCTGGATGCTGACATTCCCGGATATGGCGACGCTCGACGCACAGTTCGACGAGGCGAAGATCGCGATGGGCGAAATCCGCTCGATCAAGGAGCTGACGAAATCGGACTGGAGCGACTACTGGGGAGCGGTCCAGCTCGTTCCGGATCGCAGCGGCGGCGAATACAGATTGCCCGGCCGGCCCTGGCGCTTCTCTGGGGACGAACTGACGCCGATCGGCACGCCGGCCTTCCAGGGCGAACACAACAAGGAGGTATTCCGCGAACTCGGCGTGGGCGAGGCGGAACTGCAAAGGCTCTCTGAGACCGGGGTACTCGTGACGCACCGTCGCGCCCTCGAGCCGGAAGTTGCGGCCAAACCACCGCAGCCGGCTGGGCAGGCGGCCTGACGATCGAAGAAGGGGAGGCGGACCGCACTTCCCTCCTGCTATAAGTGATCGGGAATCACTGGAGCAAGACTGCGAGATACATCGTGAAGCGCTCTCGTTCCACCAACAAGGAATGCTCGATCGCCCGCGCCATGGAGGTGGTCGGCGACCGCTGGTCGATCCTACTGCTGCGGGAAGCCTATTATGGCACCAAGCGGTTCGACGAGTTTCAACATTATCTCGGCGTCGCGCCGAACATTCTTAGCGCGCGGCTGAAAAAATTCGTCGATCTCGGCATGATGACGCGCGGGCCGCTGCCGGAGCATGGCGGACGATACGAATATGTATTGACCGAGAAGGGCCGCGATTTTTTCCCGACTTATCTCGCGCTCAAGAAATGGGGCGACGACTGGCTGGCGGAGCCGGCCGGACCGCAGGTGGTTTTCAGGGATCGCACGAGCGGGCAGAAGATCGAATATCCCGCCTTGCTGTCAGCGCGCGGCGAGCCGTTGCAGCTTGAAGACGTCGAGATCGTTGCGGGTTCTGGCGCCGTGCCTTTCAATCAAAAGCGATTTGGTGGGCCACTACCGCATGCAAAGGTCAAACCACGACGTATCAGCCAAGTTCTGCGCAAAGCCGCAACCGATAAAGACAAATAGCGTAACCAGCGCGAGACTCTTAGTGAAGCAGGTCCCAGGTTCGAGCCGCGGCGCGCCCACCAAGCACGAAGATCAAATGGCCACCATTAACGATGTCGGTATCGTTGGTTGCGCGTACAGGATTTGAACCTGCTATCGGAGCCGCGGGGAATTCTGACCAGAGACACCGCGCCTAGAACTGGCAGCGAGCAGCTTTCTCCGGAACAGCGTCATTCACGTGACTTCCAATACACCGGTGAGTAGCACAATTGCGCTCGGCGACGGCGTCACGGCCAAGTTCAATTTCTCCTTCGTCGGCGTGAATGCCGCTTTTATCGAGGTGATCTTCACGGACGTTGCCGGCACCGAGACGGTGCTGGCGCGCGGTGCCGGATCCGCGCAGGATCAGATTGTGCTTAATGCCCCGGCGGTGGGCGCGACCTGGGGCGTTGGCGGCGTCGTACCATATGCGCCGAACGGCGTGCCGATCGCGGCCGGAAACCTCGCTCACGATGGTCCGCACGCTGCCATTGACCCAAGCGGTGCTGACCAAAAAAATGATTCTAGTGGTTATCCATTGGCTACAAGCGGGCCTTCTTGATTGACCATGAGCAAGTGGCGCGCATTGCGCACCAACGTAGCATTGTACGTAGGGATTTTGTTTTGCAATCAAAGGTTTATCATAAAGTGCGGCATAGATCTTACCGAACGTTCAACGCGCGAGGATATAGCAGGTCGTATGCTGGTGTATTGACGTCTTGAAACGGAAGTTAGCCCCTGCTGCGCCACTTGTTGGCAAGTGATTGATCTCAGGTCCAACTTTTACGGGTTGAGTGCTACACTGACGTGCAACTTGCGTCCTGGTCGGCGCGGAACGCAATGGCGACATGTTGTTTTGAATTTGAGCTCTTCTGGGGATCGGCGGAAAGCTGGATAGCGTTATGTCCTCGTTAGCGGAACTGCCGGAACTAGTCGGTTTCTTCAGCTATTCGCGCGAAGATGACGAAGCGTTTAGAGGTGGACTGTCTGGCCTGCGAGAGGGGATACAGCGCGAACTGAGCGCCCAACTGGGCCGCAGCAAGACGACGCTCCGGCTGTGGCAGGATGTTGCGGCGATTGCCCCAGGCAAGCACTGGGAAGCAGAACTCAAGGCCGCCATCGATGGCTCGTTCTTCTTCATTCCCATTATTTCCCCCAGGTCGGTCAACAGCAAACACTGTCAATTTGAATTCCAATCGTTTCTCGCGCGCGAGAAGGCTATCGGTCGGAACGACCTGGTTTTTCCAATTCTTTACATTTCAGTTCCCGCGCTCGAGAACGAAACCAAGTGGCGGAACGACGTTGTCCTCTCAACCATCGGCAATCGTCAGTATGTAGATTGGCGATCATTGCGCCATCTCGATCCTCACGCGACTTTTGTTCGAGAGCAGATCGAGCACCTCTGTCAAAAAATCGTCGAAGCGCTGAATGAGCCTTGGGTGTCGCCTGAAGAGCGCCGACGAATGGAAGAGGCTGAAGCTCGGCGGCAGGCTGAGGAGGAGGCAAGGCAGCAGGAGGCGGAGGCGGAGCACCAACGCCAACTCGAAGAAGCCGAAGCTCGGCGGCAGGCTGAGGAAGAGGCAAGGCGGCAAGAGGCGGAGGCGGAACGCCAACGCCAACTCGAAGAAGCCAAAGCTCGGCAGCAAGCTGATGAGGAGGCAAGGCAGCAGGAGGCGGAGCGGCAACGCCAACTCGAAGAAGTCAAAGATCGGGAGCGCGCCGAGGAAGAGCGCAAGCGCAAAGAGAAAGCCAAGCGAGTTACCGACGAGCTAGCGCAGGCCATAGCCTGGGAACGCTCTCAAGAAGAGCAAAGACGCCAGACGGCGGAAACAAAGCGGCCCGCGGACGATAAGCAAAGGCGGGTGGAAGGCGAGGCATGGCGAGCAAAAGCCAAACCACTCGCAGATGAATCGGAGAAACGAGCAAAAACTAGAGGGCTGGCATTCCAGCCTGGCCCGCGATGGCGTCTGCCAGCAATCGGTGTGGCAATCGTATTAGTGCTGCTATTGATTGGCGGGCTCAGCTACGTTTTGATGCAGTATACGCAGGGCTTACTGCACGAAACCGAATTAAAGGCGAAGCTGGAAAGAACAGCGAAAGCGACAGCCCAGGAAGCAGAACGGCGTAAAGTTGACGAAAGCAAGCCATCGTCGAGCGAGCAGACGGCGCCCGCCACTTCACCCGGGGTGCGGCCAAAAATTCCAGATCGCCTCGGTCAACCGTCAGACCAAATCTCGCCCGTCGCCCAGCGCGTGGTGCTCTATGACGAAGACCCGTCGGATCCAGCCGGCAAGCGATATGTCGGCTCGGTGATATGGCGTACCGAACCGGTGAAGGCCTCGGGCAACCAGAAGCCCGACATCGCCGTGCGCGCCGACATCGATATCCCTGATCGCAAGTTCAAGATGACGATGGCGTTCCGCCGCAACACCGATTCATCGCTGCCAGCGAGCCATACCGCGGAATTGACTTTCATCCTACCGCAGGACTTCGCCGGTGGCGGTATCAGCAACGTACCAGGCATCCTTATGAAGTCCAAAGAGCAGGCCCGCGGCACACCGTTGGCTGGACTTGCGGTCAAGGTAACCGAAGGCTTCTTCCTGGTCGGCCTCTCCAACGTCGACGACGACCGCTCGCGTAACCTGCAACTCCTGAAGGAGCGCTCCTGGTTTGACGTGCCGCTGGTCTACACCAACCAGCGCCGCGCCATCATCGCGATCGAAAAAGGCGACACCGGCGAACGGGCCTTCACCGAGGCATTCGCGGCTTGGGGACAGTAGCGCTTTTCTACGGCATCATAGCGCAAACGCTACAAGGCTAACTTAGGATACTTTGTGAGACTCAACGCGTCCCAACAGCACAACGCCGCCCGCTTATAATTCATGCGGTCGGCGCTGGCTCTAGCCCCAAGGAGGAAATGCAAAATCCCTGGCAAACTAGGAGTCAGCACAGACGGCCGAGAGGTTCATCACCCAATCGGACTAGGCGGACCTGCGATTTTACAATCCGGCTGTAACCTATTGATCTATTTGGCCGCGCCGAGAGGGGTTTTTACAGCTAAGTATCTGCAATAACCCACAAAGGAGCTGACTCTTAATCAGCGATTCGGTCGGCTTGCGATTGGCGACTAGCCAGCGACTGGGGCTGCTGAGGACGCCCTGTCTTCGACCATAGGAATTGTTGGCGCGGCTTCGCTCCGAGTGTCTGTTGATCCTTCAGCAATCGGCGTCATCAGCGCAACTTGGCCGGCTTGGAGAAGCGCGGCTTTTCACGCGGTAGATTGAAGCAAGTAACGTAGGTCCGCCGAGTGTGGGGAAAGGCGGTGGCGGTCTCCCGCCCACCAGTCCTGCGATTTCATACGCAAAACTACGACTTTCCGCGATCTGGTGCGCGTGATGTAGCGCCGAGGCGGCCCAGGAGCGAAGAAGGCCGGTTCACCGGCAATATCGTCTCAACAAAGAACGTTTTTCGGGAGCCCACAGACCGGACTTGCCCGAAGACGACAATCCTCGCCGTGAAACTTGGAGCTGGAGAAATATCGATATACGCCCCACGGACGCAGATTCGATTCCATCTGGTGCTTGGCCGCTTAGAACGCGTCCTGCGAACGGGTCCATCGAGCGCCTTGCGGTCCGAGCTGAGCGCGACAGCGTCGAGTTCGACGTGGCCTGCCGTGCTGGCTGGTCGTGCCGATACGTTGTTGCACAAGTACCGCGCCTATCGCGCGGACTTCATCGCCATGCCAAAGATCTTGCCACTCATAAGGAGAGCGATTTCGGTGGCGGGAAGCGGCTTCTGACATTCGGACAACGGATTGAGCCAGAAATTAGAGTCAGGCAACATTTCGAACAGATTACGCGCCGCGGCACCAAGGCATACCTCGGGCTGCTTTATATAGTCGTAAATGCGCTTCTTTGAGGTGAAGGTGGGGTGCCATCTCATGTTCTGGAAATCGACCGTCGCGACGCTGATCTCCTCCTGAAACTTGAGCGAGCGACGGCGTCCAGGTTTCATCGGCGCTTCCGGCGTCAGAATGTAAATCTCCGTCTCGAGCAACGCGCGATAGAATGCGGGAACGATGCTGGCGTCTCTTGCGGCGGCCTGCATCAGGGCCTCGAGACTGTTTTCCGGTTCGAACATGGCGACACTCCCAATTGGACCCGGCGAGGGGCTGGACTTCAGTGCCTCCAGTTACAGCCGGATCGAGTCGTCGCGGCGCCTTCGCCGCGATCGTGCTAGTCCTTTTTGCCGCGGAGGGCGCGATAGATCGTATTGCGCGACACGCCAAGGCGGCGCGCGGTCTTGCTGATGTTGTTGCCGGTTTCGGTGTACGCGGTCAGCACGTGCGAGCGCTGAATCTCGTGCAGATTGGCCTTGAGCCCACCACCCGCCTTGCCGGTCAGGCGCTCGGCGCCAGAATGTGCAAGTACGGACTCGACCGATGTCTCGCAGATCAGATCGCCAGGCTCGGCCAGTGACAATCGGGAAAGCACGTTGCGCAGTTCGCGGATGTTTCCATCCCAATCGAGTTCGGCCAAACGATCGATCGCCCCTTCGGTCAAATCCATCAAGGGATCGATCTTGTGGATCAAATGCCGCGCGATCTCGGCGAAATCGGAACGCTCGCGCAAAGGCGGCAACGTCACCTCCAGCGTGTTGAGGCGGAACAGCAAATCCGATCGGAATCGTCCCTTCGCTATCGAGTCGTCGAGATTGGCATTGGTGGCAGACACCAGGAGGACGTCGACCTGCCGTTTGGTGCCGCCGACCGGCCGGACAGTCCAATCGTCCAGAAAGCGCAGCAGCACGGCCTGCAGCGTCACCGGCATGTCGCCGATCTCGTCGAGGAAGAGCGTTCCGCCGTCCGCTTCCTTGAACAGTCCCGCAGCCCCGCCCTTTTTTGCTCCGGTAAAAGCGCCTTCGGCATAGCCGAACAACTCGGCCTCGATCAGGCTGTCGGGGAGCGCTGCGCAATTCACCGGGACGAAAGCGCCGGGCCGTCCACTGGCGGCATGAGCATGGCGGGCGAGTTGCTCTTTGCCGGTTCCGGTTTCGCCACGGATCAGGATCGGCATCTTGCGGACCGCAGCGACTCCCACCCGTTGGACAACGGAAGCGATCGCCGGATCGGCGGAAACGAACTGGGTGGAGACATCCTTGGGCGTCGGCGGTCGAGGCCGCGACATGGCTTGCATCATCGAGAACTGGCGTGCGTTCTCGATTGTTGCGACGAACTGGCTACCGACCTCGTCTTCGAGGCGCTGGCGTTCCTTGCGCCGGCCTTCATCAACAAAGGCGCTGAATTTCGTACGAAAGACGTCGGCGAAGCGGCGACCCGGCGAGGCTGGCAGGCCATGCAGCAGGACGCTTGCGGCCCTGTTGGCTGCAAGGATTCTCCCCTCGTTATCGACGGCCAGCAGGCCAGCGCTCAACGTATGCAGATACTCGCCGCGGTTATGGAAAGCGATCAGGATGTTTCCGCGGTGATGTTCGCGGAATAGACCATTCTCGATCTGGGTTGCGGCCATTGCGACGAGCGCCTGGGTATGCGCCTGCCTCGACATGCAATCCGATGACGCGTCCAGTATTCCGGCCAGTTCGCCGTCGGGTGCGAAGATTGGCGCCGCGATGCAAGTAAGATTGTTGTAGCGCGAGAAGAAGTGCTCGCTCCCGTGAACGACGATGGCCCGCTTGAGATACGCGGCGGTGCCGAGGCCGTTGGTGCCGCAAAAAGCTTCGGTCCAGATGGTACCGGGCCGAATGCTCGCTGCGTTCGAGGCATCACTGAAGCTCGAGTCGGAGATGATGTCGAGCAGCAGGCCGTCGGCATTCGCGAAGGCAATCATGAAATTGGAGCCGGCAATCTGCTGATGAAGCGTGTGCATCTCCGCGAGCGCGAGGCCGCGAATCAGTGAACAGCGCTGCTGCTCCTGGCGCAGAATTGCGGTGCTCACGAACTCGGGCGATGGAGGGCGCAATGTATCGAGACCAAGCGAAATGCAGCGCATCCAGCTGTCGTAGATATCGGCTGACAGAAGCTCTGCCGGCGGCGCGCCGCGGTCATCCAGCGTCATCCAAGCATTGTCCATGCGTCGGCTGGCGGTCAGCATCATAGCTCCTCCCGGAGTCGCTGCTTGGCGAATTCCTCTTGGTCGTAGCCCGGTTTCGGGTCGCTCTCGCGCTTGGCGCGGTTCTCGCGATCATAGATCAAACAATCAAAAATCCAAATTTCTGCTCGCGCGCTGTTGCAGCCGTCAAACTGTTCCGTCTCGGAACAGTCGCGCGCAAAGTCTGCTCCGAGACGGATCGGCGCGAGCATTCCCGAGACGGCAAGAACAATAGAAAGATCAGGCCGTTGTGCGCTTGGCACAGCCCTTGCTGAACTATCCAGCAGGATGGCGGTCGCGTCAGATCGACAGAATAAAAAAAATTTGCCGGGGAGGCTGTTCAATGAAAGCGGCGGTGCTTCATGAGTTCGACGAGAAGCTCACGGCGAAGGAGTTCGTCAAATTCGAGGACGTGACTGACCCGAAGATCTCGCGTCCGATGGACGTGATCGTGCGCATCGGGGGTGCCGGCGTCTGTCGCACCGATCTGCACATTGTTGAAGGAATCTGGCGCAGCAAGGTCGACGTCAAGCTTCCATACATCATGGGCCACGAGAACGCTGGCTGGGTCGAAGCGATCGGCCCGGGTGTCGAAGGGGTCAAGGTTGGCGACAGCGTGATTTGCCATCCGCTGGTGACCAGCGGGCATTGTCTCGCATGCCGGCGCGGCGACGACATGCATGCGCTGGACAGCTCGTTTCCTGGCATCAATGCCAATGGCGGCTATGCGCAGTATCTGCTGACGGGGCAGCGCTCTCTGATCAAGCTGCCGAAGTCGCTCGCACCGAAGGATGTTGCCCCCTACACCGATGCCGGGCTGACGGCTTATCGCGCCGCGAAGAAGGCATCCCGCCATCTGCTGCCCGGCGAACATGTCGCGGTGATCGGCGCCGGTGGGCTGGGTCATATCGGCATCCAGGTTCTCGCAGCGCTCTGCGCCGCAGAAATCATCGTGGTCGATCGCGCCGAAAAGTCTCTCGAACTCGCCAAGAAGTGCGGTGCGCATCATGTCGTGAAGGCAGACGGCAATGACGTTGAAGCCGTGCTGGCGCTGACCGGCGGGCGCGGCGCGGAGGCTGTGATCGATTTTGTCGGCGAGGGTGACGCTATCGCCAAGGGCCTCTCGATGACGGCGAACGCCGGCTACTACTACATCGTCGGGTATGGCGGGAAGATCGATATCCCGACCATCGACATGATCACGTCGGAAAAGACCATCGTCGGCAACCTGGTCGGAACATATGCCGAGCTGGTTGAGCTGATGGCGCTCGATAGCGCCGATCGCGGCCTCGTCGAACTCCACACCAAGGAATACAGGCTCAACGAGGCCAATGACGCGCTTCATGATCTGCATCATGGGCGCATTCATGGCCGTGCGGTCCTGATCCCGTAGGGCATGTACCGCGAGATGCAAAGCTTCGGTCCAGATCATCGAACGAGAGTGGCGCGAGTGACAAAGGACAGCCGACGCCCGCCGCCGATCACCGTCGAGGAAGCCGCTGAATTGCGGCGCGCCCGCGATCGGATGATTGCTCGGGACAGGTTGATCGACGAGATGGTCGATAACAACGAGATGCAAATCAAGAATGAGCATGCGCGGGGCGGAGCCGAAATCGAACTGGCCTGCGCCGTGCGCGGCGCGGCGCGCGCCGAGTCGGGAAGCGACGCGCATGCCGAACTGGAGCGCGCGATCTCGCGTCTGGAGATGCTTCGGGAGGAGCATCGACGCCTCGTGGCCGAGCGTGAATGGCTCAACACGTCCCTGCGTGAGATCGACAACGGCCCTTCGTCCGGCGAACACCAACGTTCGGGGCACGCATGATGAGCAGGAACAACGCAACCATGATTGCATCAAAGGAACAGCCACAAACGCCGTCTCCGCAGCCGGACATGAGCGAGGAAGCCAGGTCGAAAGACGCTTTCTTCATTCAGCTCGCCGAGATCACGGAGGCCATGATCGCCGCGCACGGCAAGGATTTCGCCACCGGTGCACTGGTTCTCTCGGCGAAATTCGTCGCCGAAGGAAAGCCTCTCATCAAACGAGCCAGCGGAGGTTGACGAGACTGCCAGCGCCGGGAAGCCGGGCTGGTGGGACGACGAAATCAGCAGATCGATCAATCCATTTAACGGACTCAAAGTGAGTTTTGCAGCCGAGAATTTCAACAGTGCGAACCAGGGGTTTTGACCTGGGATCAAAAACGAGAATGCAGGAAGCAACGCAACGTTCAAAGGAGCTGGAAATGACTGCAAGTCTGACACTGAACAAGATAACCGCGCAGAAAGGGATCAGCATCGCTGAAGCGGCCAACCGTGTCGCGGACCTCGGCTGGACGCCAAGCTACGTGCAGGAGGCGATGACCTTCCCGACCGACTACAAGATATCGAAGACGCCGCGCGACCCGATGAAGCAGGTCCTGCGATCGTATTTCCCGATGCAGGAAGAAAAGGACAACCGCGTCTATGGTGCGCTGGACGCGGCGTTGCGCGGCGACATGTTCCGCAATGTCGAGCCGCGATGGGTCGAGTGGATGAAGCTGTTCCTGGCGATCATCCCGTTCCCGGAGATCTCGGCGGCGCGTTCGATGGCGATGGTCGGGCGGCTGGCTCCCGGCGAGGAATTGCGCACCGGCTTCACCATGCAGATGGTCGATGAGTTCCGCCACTCGACGATCCAGATGAACCTCAAGAAGTGGTACATGGAGAACTACATCGACCCGGCAGGGTTCGACATCACGGAAGCCGCGTTCGGCAAATGCTATGCGACCACGATCGGCCGCCAGTTCGCCGAAGGTTTCTTGACCGGTGACGCAATCACCGCGGCCAATGTCTATCTGACGGTCGTCGCGGAAACCGCCTTCACCAATACTCTGTTCGTGGCGATGCCGTCAGAAGCCGCCCGCAACGGCGACTACGCGCTGCCGACGGTGTTCCTGTCGGTTCAGTCGGACGAATCCCGCCATATCGGTAACGGTCACTCGATGCTGATGGCGATGATCAACGATCCGTCGAACCACCAGTTGCTGGAGCGTGACCTGAAATACGCCTTCTGGCAGAATCACGCGATTGTCGATGCCGCGATCGGGACGTTCATCGAGTACGGCACGACCAACCGCGACAACAACAAGGAGTCCTACGCTGAGCTCTGGCATCGCTGGATCTACGAAGACTACTACCGGACGTACATGTTGCCGCTCGAGAAGTACGGCATCAAGATCCATCACGATGACGTCGCCGCCGCCTGGGATCGGATCGTCAAGAAGAACTATGTCCACAAGACCGCGCAGTTCTTCACGGTCGGCTGGTCGGTAAACTTTTGGCGCATCGAGGCCCAGACCGAGCGGGACTTCGAGTGGTTCGAGCACAAATATCCGGGCTGGTACGCCGAATTCGGCGACTTCTGGAAGTGGCACGCAAAGCTCAGTGTGCCCGGCGAAACCAACATCCTCTTCAACAGCGAAGTGGGCTACACGTACCCGCATCGATGCTGGAGCTGCATGGTTCCGTGCCTGATCCGTGAAGACTTCGTCTGCGACGAGGTCGACGGCAAGATCTACACCTATTGCTCGGAGGGCTGCCGTTGGACCCACAAGGTAGCGTTCGCCGCCGAATACGAGGGGCGGGCGACGCCGGCCATGGGCCGCTTCAGCGGTCGCCGTGAATGGGAAGATTGCTATCACGGCTGGGATGTCGCCGATGCGATCAAGGATCTCGGTTTTGTCCGGCCTGACGGCAAGACCATGATCGCGCAACCGCATCTGCGCTTCGACGCCAAGGACATGTGGACACTCGATCACGTGCGCGGACACACGCTTGGCAGTCCGCTGCGTGGCTTCAGGGCACTTTCGCCCGCCGAACGCGAGGTCGCGACGGCCGAATATCGCAAGGGCTTCAAGATCAATCCCTGCAACTAAATGACGACGGGAGGGGCCGCTCCCTGCGGCCCCTCTTGCCGGGATCGGCAATCGCTTTGCCGATCGGTCTGTTCAACTGCCACGACAAGGCCCAGATGATGACGGACGTGCGGAGTCACAAGGTTCGTTTCGAGCCAGTGGGTATCGAGATGGAGGTGGAGGAGGGCGAGACCGTCCTTGACGCCGCGTTTCGTCAAGGCATCTCGCTGATGCACGGCTGCAAGGAAGGTCAGTGCGGCAGCTGCAAATCGAAACTCGTCGACGGCGACATCGAACTGCTGAAGTACTCGACCTTCGCCTTACCGGACTACGAGAGCGAGACCGGACATGTGCTGTTGTGTCGTACGCACGTCTACAGCGATATCAGTGTCGAACTGCTTAACTATGACGAAGACCTGCTGAGCCGTTCGATCGCGGTGAAGGCATTTGCCGGGCGCGTGGCTGCGATCCGAGCGCTGACGTCGGACATCAGATTGCTGGAGATCGAGATCGAGCGGCCAATGAAGTTCTGGGCCGGCCAGTATGTAGATCTGACGCTTCAGGATGGCACTATTACCCGCGCCTTTTCGATGGCGAACCCGCCCAGCGAGAGCACCCATCTCAGCTTCATTATCAAGAAATATCCGAACGGAGCGTTTTCGTCCCAGCTTGACGGGAAATTGGGCGTCGATGACGCCGTGACGGCCAAGGGGCCGTATGGCACCTGCTTCCGGCGTGAAGAGCGCCCGGGTCCGATGCTGCTGATCGGCGGCGGCTCGGGGATGTCGCCGCTGTGGTCGATCCTGGCCGATCACATCGGGAGCGGGGAGCAGAGGCCGGTGCGGTTTTTCTATGGAGCCCGCACGCGCGCCGATCTGTTCTACCTCGAGGAACTGTCTGCTATCGCGGCACGGCTCGACGACTTCAAATTCGTGCCGGCGCTGTCGCACGCGGAGACGGATGACGGCTGGGACGGCGAGACCGGGTTGATCCACGAGGTCGTGCTGCGCCATCTGCGCGAGGAGAAATTCAGCGGCGCCATCGACGCGTACGCGTGCGGGCCGACTCCGATGATCGACGCAGTGTTGCCCGTCCTGCAAATGAACGGCGTCGAGCCCGAACACATCTACTTCGACAAGTTTACGCCGGCGGTGCGATGACGGCGTTCAAAAGTTCGTCGCAGAGCAGAATGGCAAGAGGGAGTGAGCAATGAGCGCGCAAGCAAGCAGAGCAGCAGCAACCAAGCCGGCAGCAATCGTCAAATCCGGGGCGGCGGGGGCCGCAGTGTTCCCGGGCTCCGACAGTCGCAAGTACAACTACTTCGAACCCAAGGGCCGCAAGGCGACCCACTACGAGGACATGACGGTCGACGTTCAACCGGATCCGGAGCGTTATCTGCTGCAGGACTGGATCATCTCCTTCCCGGACGGGACGCCGACCTATTCCAAGGATTGGACGGCTGCGAAAAGTTCGAACTGGCACAAGTTCCGCGCCGTCGACCAGGAATGGGAGCGCACGCACTATCAACGCCAGTCGACGATTTGCGGCATGGTGCAGAACACCATCGAGAATGGCCGGAAATCGGGCGCGCCAACCCGCTTCGATCCGGCCTGGGTGAAGATTTTGCAGAACCATCTCGGCGCCTACAAGCATGCCGAGTTCGGTCTCGGCACCTCCACGATGCAGGCGCAGCGTTACGGTTACACGCAGATGGTCAACAATGCGATTCTGACCAACTCGTCCTACAAGCTTCGCTTCGCGCAGGACATCACTCTCTATCTGAGCGAAATCGGCCTCGACCTTCCAGGCTTCGACATTGCCGCCGGCAAGAAGCACTGGCTGGAAGATCCGATCTGGCAAGGCGTGCGCAAGTCGGTTGAGTCGGTAATGGGTTCAAACGACTATCTGGAGCAATATTTTGCGACCAATGTGGTGTTCGAGCCGCTTATCGGAGAACTGTTCCGTTCAGGCTTCCTGATGCAGGCGGCATCTGCGCAGAACGACTTCATCACTCCGGCTGTCGTCTCCGCCGCCGAAGCCGACTATGAGCGCAATCTCGCCAACACCGTCGAGCTGTTCCACATCCTCGGCACCGATCCGACCTGCGCGGCGCAGAACCTTGCGTTGTTCAACAAATGGTTGGCCAGGCATGCCGATCTCGCGCTCGATGCCGCCAATCATCTGCAGCCGATCTGGTCGCAGCCGCGTGTCAAGGTCGCGGCTTTCGCCGACGCGCTGGCGCACGCGAAGAATCGCATCAGGGGCATCGCTGCCGAGCTTGGCCTGACGGTTCCGGCAAATCTCGCGTCGTAACCAACACCGCTTCACATCCTCACTCAATTCTTCAGGAGCATCGACATGCTGCACGAGAATGACAACATCTTCAAATCGATGAAAGACATCACGTTCGAGGACACGGTGTCGCATCAATGCGGGGTCACCATGAACGATAGTGTCGAGGCGCGTGCCATTGCCGAAGTCATGAGCCGTCACGACCACATCAAGGTGACATACATGCCGGCGATGATTCGCATCGATGGCGACGGAAAGATGGAATTCAAGATGGACGAGATCTCGGAAGAGCTCGGCCGGGTCATGACCCCGCATCTCTTCGAGATCTCGACCTCGACGCATTACGGTCGCATGGTGATGACGGATGACAACACCGTCATGCTGTTCGGCGACATGAACGAGATGATGAAATACATCGTCTGATGGCCGCCCGCGAACAAACCCTGGCCGGCGCTACGCCGGCCCGGCTCATTCGACGACATTAATCGCGCACCTCGTAACAACACGCCATCCAGCAGGATCGGGAGAAACGCTATGTACAGGACAGCCAAGGGTGAAGAGATTTTTGTCATCGATGGGCATACGCATTTCTGGGATGGAAGTCCGGCAAACCAGAAGAACATCCACGGCAAGCAGTTCATCGACTGCTTCTACGCCTACCACTCGAACCTGAGCCCGCCCTCGGAGAAATGGGAGAAGGAGAAGTTCGAGAAGTATGATGCCAAGACGATGTTCGACGACCTATTCGTCACCGGCTATGACGACATGGCGATCCTGCAACCGACCTATCTCACCGATTTCTACAAGAGTGGTTTCAACACCACTGAACGAAATTCGGCGATGAAGAAGAGCCATCCGGATCGCTTCATCCTGAATGGCGCGTTCGATCCGCGTGACGGCACCAAGGGCCTGGAAGCTCTTCATGCGCTGTCCGAGAGGCACAAACTCAAGGGCGTCAAGCTCTACACCGCGGAATGGCGCGGCGAATCGAAGGGCTACAAGCTGACGGACAAGGCGTCCTACCAGTATCTCGAGGCCGCGCAAAAGCTCGGCATCAAGAACATCCACGTCCACAAGGGGCCGACTATCATACCGCTCAACCGCGATGCGTTCGATGTGGCCGACATCGATGATGTCGCGACCTCGTTCCAGGACCTGAATTTCATCGTTGAGCATTGCGGCTTGCCGCGGCTCGACGATTTCTGCTGGATCGCGACCCAGGAGACCAACGTCTATGCGGGTCTTGCGGTGGCGCTGCCCTTCATCCATTCGCGGCCGGGTTATTTCGCCCATGTGATTTCCGAACTGTTGTTCTGGGTTGGACCGGACAAGATCCTCTACGGCAGCGATTACGGTATCTGGACGCCGAAATGGCTGATCGACAAGTTCATGGCATTTGAGATTCCGGCCGACGTCACCAAGGAGACCGGTTCGGTGTTGTCGATGGAGGCCAAGACCAAGATTCTCGGCCTCAACGCCGCCCGCATCTACGGCATCGATGTCGAGGCGCAGAAAAAGAAGATCCGAGCCGGCGGCGGTTATGCCCACTTGCCAGAAGCCGTTCACGCGCCGAGGTGATGGTCATGAAGCGTGGCGCTGAGGGGAGGGAGCGGCCGAGAAGCCGCTCGTCAGATAACAAGCAGTCCCAGATATGGGCCTGCTTGCAAGGCGTGATGGATCCGGAACTCGACGAGTCCGTCACCGAGTTGAATTTCGTGACCAAGGCCGACGTCGACCCGAAGGACCACGTCCACATCGAGTTTCGCTTGCCGACCTATTGGTGCGCCGCCAATTTCTCATTCCTGATGGCAGACGACATGCGCCGGGCCGTCAGCGCGTTGGACTGGGTCAAGGGCGTCAGCGTAGTCTTGGGCGAGCACATGTATGCCGACAAGATCAATGCGGGCCTCGCCCAAGGGCGCTCGTTCCAGGAAACGTTTGGCGCCGAGGCCGATGGCAGCCTCGATGATCTGCGTCAGACATTCCTCGTCAAAGCGTTCCAGCGCCGCCAGGTTGCGCTGCTCGGCCACCTCGCTGGGCTGGGGCAGTCGCCGACAGAGATCGTGAGCCTGACGTTGAGGGAGCTGGGTTGCCTGCCGCTCGACGATGCAGGTGAGAAGCTGATTCAGCGCTATCTTGAGCGGCGTCCCGTCGTGGGCTCGGCAAGCGGCGATGGGCCTGCCTTTGTCGATGCGAACGGAGCACGGCTAAGCGCCGACAGCCTTGCCGGATACGTATCGAATCTACGGCGCGTCGGCGTCAATGCCGAATTCAACGGCGCGCTGTGCCGTGGCCTGCTTGCTGCGCGGTTCGACCTCGAGACACCGTTCGTACCGAAATCGCGGACGATGCCGGCGTCGCCGGGTACGCAACAGGGACCGTGATTCCGGTGCGCAGCATCGATAACCAGTCCAGACCAGACGACCTCAAGGCAAAGTTGGGGATTTAGAATGCCGAAGATCATGTTGCACGATGAAGCTGCGCGGGCCGCGCTCGGCCGGGGCGTCGCCAAGCTCGCCAAGGCGGTACGCGGGACGCTGGGTCCGAAGGGCATGAACGCGATCATGGACCGACCGATCGGCACGCCGATCGTGTCGCGCGATGGCGTCAGCATTGCCAGCGAAATCGAACTTGAATGCCCGTTTGAGAATATGGGCGCGCAGGTGTTGCGCGAGGTTTCAGCACGAACCAATGAGGTGGCGGGGGACGGCACCACCACGGCCACCGTGCTCGCCGATGTTCTTGTGCAGGAAGGCTTGAAGTGTCTGGCGGCCGGCGCCAATCCGGTCGAGCTGGTTGAAGGGCTGGAGCTGGCGGTTTCTGAAACCATCACGGCGTTACGACGGTCGGCGAAACCGCTGCAGGGGCCTGCCGGCCTGCGGGCTGTTGCGAGCATTGCCGCCAACGACACGGCGCTCGGCGACATGGTAGGCGAAGCCTTCGAGCGCGCCGGCAATCACGGAATCGTCGCGGTGGAATTCGGCAACACGGTCGAGACGACGCTGGAAATCGTCGAAGGCATGGCCTTCGATCGCGGCTATCTTTCACATCACATGGTCACCGATGTCGAGAAAATGCAGGTGGTTTTCGACAATCCCTTCATCATCATGACCGATCTCAAGATCCAGGCCGGGGAGCAACTCGCCGGTGTGATCTCGCTCATCGAGAAGAGCGCGCGACCTTTGCTGATCATCGCCGAGGAAGTAGCGCCATCGGTCATCATGCAATTGCTGGCGCGTCGGGAGAAATCCAATTTCAAGGTCGCCGCGATTCACCCGCCGGAGTTCGGCCATTGGCGCAAGGCGATGCTCGAGGATATTGCGATCACGACCGGAGGGCGCGTCATCTCGGCTGATCTGGGCGGAAGGCTCGAGAAGGCGGAACTACACGACCTCGGGTCCGCGCGCCAGGTGCGCATTTCCGCCTCGAAGACCCTGATCACGGCGGGAGGTGGCGATCAGAAGACCATCGCGGCGCGACGCGAACAGGTGTTGCGCCAATACGATGCCGCTCCCGAAAATATCGAACGGGACAAGTTCCAGGAGCGCATCGCGAAACTGTCCGGCGGCACGGCGATGATTCTCGCCGGCGGCGCGACGCCGGTCGAGCAAAAACGCCGGACCCAGTTGATCGAGGATGCCATCAACGCGACCCGTGCTGCGCTCGAAGAAGGTATTGTGCCGGGTGGCGGAGTGGCCTTGCTGAGGATCGCTGCAAGGCTCGACGAATTGATCAATCGCCTGGATGGAGGCGCCAGGCAGGGCGCCGAACTGCTGCAACGCGCACTCAGTCGGCCGCTTTTCTACATCGCCGCCAATGCCGGCCTGAACGGAGAGGCGGAGGTTGCGAAGATTGCCAAGGCCAGGAATGGCCACGGGCTCGACGTGCGCAATGGCTCGGCGGTCGATCTTGTCGAAGCTGGCATCATCGACCCGGTCAAGGTTTGCTACAGCGCGGTTCGCAATGCGGCATCGGTGGCCGGACTGATCCTGACGACGCAGACCTTGATCGCCAAGAAGCCGGATGATTACGATCCGACCGCCGGCCCGGCCCGAGGTGGTGGTGCTGAGCTGCTCTGAACGGAGCGGATCATCGGTTCGAAGCGACCGGCGCTCCGTCGATAGCCGGGCAGGCTGCGATACTCGCAACATCCAGCGATTCGAGGCGCTATGGCATCACTCGGGCCGCTTCTGCCCGAGAGCGCGATAGATGGTGTTTCTTGAGACGCCGAGACGGCGCGCGGTTTCGCTGACGTTTCCGGCGGTCTCGGCATAAACCACCAGGATTCGCGCGCGATGGATGTCGTGAAGTGATCCGGACTCCGTTCCGGCGGGGTGAACGATGTTCTCCGCGCTGGCTCCGTTGATAGTTCCGTCCGCAGCGGAAAGGCTGAATCGCGCCAGTACGTTGCGGAGTTCGCGGACGTTGCCGGGCCAGGGACGTGCGGCGAGATGCGCAATGTCGGTCGGAGTGATTTCGCAATTCGGGTCGATCGTATTGAGCAGATGGCGAACGATGGCATCAAAGTCGTTTCTATCCCGAAGTCGCGGCAGAGTGATCTCGAGCGTATTGAGACGATAGAGCAGGTCGGATCGGAACCGGCCTTCGGCGATGGCCTTGTCCAACCTGGCGTTGGTGGCGGAGATGAGAAAGACATCGACCTTTGATCTGACGCCGCCGACGGGGCGCACGGTCCAGTCGTCGAGCAGGCGCAGAAGCACCGCCTGCAGCGCGACAGGCATGTCGCCGATTTCGTCAAGGAACAGCGTGCCGCCGTCGGCCTCCTTGACCAGTCCGATCGAGCCGCCGCGCCGCGCCCCGGTGAATGCTCCTTCGGCATAGCCAAACAGCTCGCTCTCGATCAGGCTTTCCGGCAGGGCGGCGCAATTCACAGGAACGAACGCGCCGGTTCGCCCACTCGCGATATGGGCGTGGCGGGCAAGCTGTTCCTTGCCGGTTCCGGTCTCGCCGCGGATGAGGATGGGCATCTTGCGTGCTGCCGCGGTCTCGACTTGACGGACGATGGCTCGGACCGCCGGGTCGTGCGCAACGAAGCTGGCGGCCATGGTCTGAAGAGACCATGGTTCCGGCTTTGAATCCTTTCGGGCGGATGATGAACTCGCGGTCTCGCGGCCTTCGGATTCGGATCTCGATTTCGGGGCGTCGGGATGCGTGATCAACTGGCGTCGACGCGTATGCAGCACCACGATTGCGCCGATGCCGGAGCGTTCGTTCTCGACGAAGTTGAAGCTCGCGTTGGGAAGCAGCTTCTTCAGCCTGCTCGGCCACTCATCGAAGGGAACCGCCTTCAAAAAGCGGGTTGGCGCGTCGTTGTGAATGCCGTGGCGATCATGCTGGAGTGCGTTCAGGGCACGCTCGGTGGCGTGGAGGATCATGCCACGACGATCGAGCACGATGCATTCATCGTTCGCCCATTGCGATCTCTTGCCGAGAAAGCGGCACAGCAACTCCTCGTGTTCCTGTCGGACCGATTGGGCCAGGACGCTTTCCACGTGATGGCCGACCGCGACGGCCAAAGCCAGGCTCTGCGGATTGAAGGTGCTCGCAGGACCCGAGATGTCGACCACGCCAAGCAGTTCGCCATCGGTCGGGTCATGAACCGGGACGGCAGCGCAAGTCCACCGCTGCACCTCCGAGCAGAAATGCTCTGTACCGTGAATCTGGACAGGTTTCGATTCGGCTATCGCGGCGCCAATCGCGTTGGTGCCAATGTCGGCCTCGCTCCAGCGACCTCCGTGTTCGAGATGGACTGCGCGGCCGGCGTCAATGACCCTGTCGTCGCCCTGCGTATCGATGATCAGCCCACTCGGATCGGTGAGGATCATGATTGAGTTTGCATCGCGTAGAAATGTTTTTGAATTTTCGAGAGCGCAGCGGGCGGCATGACGGAGCGGCGCGTATTTGGAGCGACGACGAAACAGCTCGGCGTCCGCGACGAGCGGCGCTCGCGCACGGTCGACGGTGACGCGATGGTTCCTGGATCGCTGCCACGACGCTGCGACCGATGATCTTAAGTCGGATGACAACGCTCCGCGCTCGACGAACTTCTCCCATGCCGCCAGCACTTCTCGTTGGTCCATCCCGGCTCCTCCGACGTGAAAGGTGCTGCACCCGCTCATGACGGGCCCTGCGATCATTCACCTGAATGCGGGGGACTACCTGCCGCAACTGCCGGTTCGCTCGCGCAAAGTCCGACGGCAAGACCCGTCCAGGCCGCCGTGACGGCCGTCTGAATCGAATTCCAGATCCGCCGCACCGCCGTGAAGACGACCCCGCCTTCCGATCAAGCAACCCCTTCAGCGTCTCACGTCCCCAACGTCCCAGGCTTTTCTCTCGTACCCGTTGACCAGATCAGCCTATCCTTTTTGAATGGTTCTAGCAAAGGTAGCGATCGAAGTTCCGCCGGGCCGCGGCTCGATCTGTTCGAAAATTGGGGCTAGGCGCGCTGTAGTGCGGCGCAGCATCAGAGAATTGGGCGGCGCTCGATAGTATGTTCGGCCATCCACACCGGCCGCAGCTATGGACATCCGGGCCGCATCCGATCAAGCGCGGAGGCGATTCCGGGTATCCAACCGGGAGACAACGGCGGCGGTCAGAATGCCGTCGAAAGGGACTTACGTTCAGGATCAGGGTTACGTCAGTCGAAAGTGGTGACGTCAGTCAAATCGCTACCTCGACCGAATGTGGGTATCGGTGGCTGCACGCAGCCGGTCGACAAGGCGCAGGCTGCGCTGGACAAGGCCGAGCAAGAGCACGCGAAGCGGGCCGCCGCCATCCAGGCCGAGGTCGAGGCTCTCGAGAAGAGATCGCAGGCCGAAAACGCCCGCTGGGATAAGGAGAAGGAGCGACTGGAAGCTACACTGCGGCGCGCGCGGGGTTAGTTTCTGTTATGCTCGGCACCGGTCCTTCTAATCAGGAGGACATTCTGGGCAGATGTCACCGATCGAGTTCAGCACGTCGCGAACCCCGGCCACCGGTGCATCAGTGGAGACCCTGCTGGCGGGTCTTCACGGGCGATATCGCTCGCTCGCTCCCTTGCATGCGGATCGGCGCGGTCCTGCATCCAACCGTGCTCCTCGCACTCGCGGATGGCGCCAGCTTCCTGGAGCACGTCAATCGCCCATCCGCGCATCGTCCGTATCGCCGGTCTTCGTTCACTTGTCATCAGCATAGGAATAGCTCCTGATACGGCGAATCGTTTTGTCCGTCATTCGTTCCGGCTGCTGACACAAGGCTGGGATTTCAACGGCGGAAGCTCAAGGCTTGAAGTCCAGCACGCGGCTGTGAATTATCCGCTTCAGGCGCGCTTGCAGTGGATGGCTAAAGAAGCATCGCGTCCCGACTGTCTTCTGTCTTCGGCTGAGTGAAGCCGGTCACTGACCTTCCGAGCTGGTGAGGCCCGCAGAAAGTCAGCGCGCTGGCAGTGGTTGGAGGGGCTGCATCTTGCCCCCTGGGATGTCCTCAGCCGTATTGCTCAACATGGCTAGTGTCGTGTAGACGCCGTCGACCGTGATCAGATCGACGATTTGCTGGTCGCTGAAAAGTGCGCGCGCCTTTTTGAATGTAGCGTCGCTTACCACGTGATCCTTTGCTAGGTCCATGCAGAGATCGTACACGGCGGCGTCGTCCGGTTGCATGGGTCGCGGCTTCTGTCTCCGAACAGCAATAACCATCCGGCCGCGCCGAAACATCACATCTCGGGACACTTCAATTGTTTGGCTTGAAAATGTCCCGCGCCGAATTGAGTAGTTCGTCGGAAAGTGTCGGATCACCTTTTCTCACGGCACGAGACAGCATCATTGCGCCTACTAAGCCACCAAACAAAGCTATAGCTTGTCGCCTTGCTTCCTGTTCGTCTCCATCCATTTGCGCGGCGATCATATCGAGATAGCTTTCAATGCCTTTGGCGAAGGCATTTTGAACCGCTTTCCCATTTCGTGCGGCGTCGACGCACAAGGCTGATGCTGGGCATCCTCCAGATTTAGTGTCGCGATGCGAACGGTTAAGATACTGCTCGACGAACGATGAAAGCGAGTCTTGTCGAGTTTCTCCGGACGCAAGCTTTTCAGATATTCCACGCGTGACAACATCGAATGCAGAAGCAATAGCTTCCGCTGCCAACTCGTCTTTGGATTCAAAGTGGTTGTAGAATCCGCCGTGCGTAAAGCCGGATTCCTTCATAATGTCGGCGACAGCAACATTCGCCATGCCGTGCAAACGGAACATCCGCGACGCAGTATCAACGATGCGATGCCGATTTTCCTTGGCTTGCTCTCTAGTTAAACGCATCCGGTGACGCTCCTTGTAGATCGCTTGACACGATGACAGTGTATCATTAATAATGATGACCATCATCATTATTTGGTGTGCTTATGCAGTTCACGAAATTCGGTCAAACGGGCTTGACGGTCTCTCGTTTGATCCTCGGAACAGGAACCTTCGGAAAGCAAACGGATGAGAAAGAGGCCCACCGAATGCTCGATAGGGCAGCCGAGGCGGGGATCAACTTCATCGATACGGCTGACCTATATCCCCCTGGCGCGGAGGCCGGTGGTGCTGAAATCTTCGCAGGCCGTTGGCTCAGTAATAAACGGGCACGATTTATCCTCGCCACGAAGGGCGGCGGAAAAATGGGACCGGCCGCCTGGGATGCAGGAAGTTCGCGAAAGCACCTGCTCGACGCCGTCGACGCATCCCTGCGCCGCCTGAATACGGATTACGTTGATCTTTACCAACTGCATATGGACGACCCCACTACCCCGATCGACGAGATGGTTGGGGCTATGGATACGATCGTCCGCTCAGGGAAGGCACGTTATATCGGCGTATCAAACTTTCTCGCCTACCGTCTGGCAAAAGCACTGGGACGGCAGGACACGCTGAGGCTAACTCGCTTCGTTTCGGTGCAACCACGTTACAATCTGCTGTTCCGTGAAGTTGAGCGAGAACTGTTCCCATTGGCGCAGGAAGAAGGTCTCGCAGTGATTCCCTTCAATCCTCTCGCCGGGGGGCTTCTGAGCGGCAAATACAAGCACGGCGATACGCCTGAGAAAGGGCGCTTTTCGACCGAGCTCGGCGGATTCGGACAGGCCTATCATGCCCGGTATTGGCACGAGCGTGAGTTCGAAGCAGTCGCTAGAGTTCAGGACATTGCCAAGCAGCATGGAGCGCCAATCACTATCTTGTCGGTCGCTTGGTTGCTGGCAAATCCTACCGTTACTTCCGTCATTCTTGGCGCAAGCCGTGTCGAGCAGCTGACCGACACCCTGGCCGCAGTGGATTACAAGCTAGACGGCGCGTTGAGGACGAGACTGGACGAAGTCAGCATCGAATTCCGCAGGGGCGACGCAGGGAGGTAAGGAAGAGGTGATGCGCGGAAATGAGCCTCTACTCGCTTCTGCCGCTATTCCACGAAACGCAAGTCCAATGATTTTGGGGGCGCGCCGGATGGCGCTCTGGAGAGCACAACGAAAGAGAGGAAGTTCATGTCAATGACGAGTGCACGCGGAGAGAAGAACCAATGACAACCACAAATGCGACGCGGCTGGCTTCGTTGTTCACCGCAATCAATGTCCTGGTCGCGACTGGCTTTACCATTGCGGCGGTCTTCCATCCGGAGGTCGTGGTGCCTCCCGGCTCGACTCCAACGCAGGCAGCCCTCCTATTGGCGATGTACGGGGCGGCGCGCATAATTCCGCTCGCCTTGTTTACATTCGTGGCAATCTATAAACGAGCGATGTCTGCGTTGCTGATCCTGGGCACGCTCGCGGGCGGCATACAAGTGTTGGATGCCGGAATCGGCCTGTTTCAACATGATCCTGGGAAGTTTGCTGGACCGCTCTTCATCGGCGTTATCCAATTCTTCGTGGTGTATCTGCTTTACAGATCCATTCGGATTACGCCGCAAGCGAAACATGGATGAACGCACGCTACGACCCGGCGCTTCCAGGTTCGTTCCAGGTGCGGAGCGAAGCTAATGCTGTACATCTTTCCGCCCCGATCATCCATGCTCGGGGCGAGTGGAGCCTGCGCCAGGTAAATTGGTCGAGTGGATCAGGGTGCAGGGGATGAGCAATGCGCGCGGCCTGATACGTCGAGCACCAAAGTCGGTCGGCGCGCGAGCCATGCGGATCGACTTCCGCAATCTCGACAGCTGACCGATCAAATCGATTGCTCATACGTAGGGACCGATTGCCCAGACTGTTTCCGCCGTCGCATATGTAATCGTGCCGGCGGGGGTTTCGATTGCGGGATTGATAACATCAACGGTATGCCCAACCAGCGGGGCAACCCAAGCGCCGTTAGTGTAAAGCTTGGTGTAGTCTCTCATGAGAGCCCCCTGCGGCTACGCAGGCTATGGCAAGCTGGCCGAGCGTGGCGACGTTCAGCTTGCATTATGCTGGTCCCATAGCGGCATCGATCAGTGGCTTCCGTGGGCCTATCGACCTTAAGACCTCAAAGCCGTGGCGTGAGAACGACGCAGATCCTTGACTGCACCGATCTGCGATCGCTTATCGGTCTTCCCGATCTTGCTTCACTTCAAGAGCCAGCTGATTAAAGAACTCGTCCGCCGCTGCGGTGAGATAAGATTCGGCCGGGCCTGGGGGCGCGTGTTGCTCGTAAAATCTTTTGATATCTTCGCTCCATGCTAAAATGTCTTCTGGCGTCTGATCGCACTCGAGCGCGCGCTCCCGCAGGAGCAAGCGCATCAATTGGATAAGCAATGATACTCGCGAAATGGCGACCAGAATCTCATTCTTGGGTACTTCCATAATCGGCTTTCCTTACAATCAGTGGCTTGTTGAAGATACCAGAACAGCCTGCGATTGCGAGACCCGAAGTATCCATGTGCCGAGGGGATACCCTAAGCGTATCGGTGCTGACATACGCCAGTTTATTCAAAGAGATCGTCCCCTCGCCCGCGACAAGCACCGGAGCCGGGGGACGAAACAGCGCTTACACTTCCGCGACCCCCGTTTTGAGTGATTAAGGGGTTATCAGATCACGCACCGCGTTGGCGACACGCGATCGAACTAGGTGTCTGGTCCCGGAGTGTGGGGGAATCAGCCAAGCTGATCCCTCATTCCGGGAGGGGTTATGGGACAGATACTTCACGGCAGCGCCACGACCACGCACGCCATCCGAGCAGCGATACAGCGATCGAAGGCTCCGCTCAAAGATCTGGCCGCGCAGCACGGTCTTAATCAGAAGACGGTCTCCAAGTGGCGCAAGCGGACCTTTGTTCACGATGCGCCGATGGGTCCGAAGATCGTGCGTTCGACGGTTCTAACGGCAGAGGAGGAGGCGACGGTCGTTGCGTTCCGCAAGCACACGCTGCTGCCTCTCGATGACTGCCTCTACGCTCTGCAGGCGACTATCCCCCATCTGACGCGGTCATCCTTGCACCGTTGCCTGCAACGCCACGGGATTAGCCGCCTGCCCGAGGTCGTCGGTGACAAGCCTGCCAAGCAGCCTTTCAAGGCCTATCCGATCGGCTACTTCCACATCGACATCGCCGAGGTCCGCACCGAGGAGGGCAAGCTCTACCTCTTTGTGGCTGTGGACCGCACCTCGAAGTACGCCTTCGCTCGGCTGATGCAGAAGGCGACGGTTGCCACCGCCAAGGCTTTCCTCAACGACCTGGTCAAGGCCGTCCCCTACAAAATCCACACCGCGCTCACCGACAACGGCATCCAATTCGCCGACCTGCCCAAGAACCGATCAGGTCCAACCGCCACGTGGCGCGGCCATCCTTTCGACCGGACATGCAGGGGGCATGGCATCGAGCATCGTCTCACCAAGCCCAACCATCCCTGGACCAACGGTCAGGTCGAGAGGATGAACCGAACACTGAAGGAGGCAACCGTCCGGCGATACCACTATGAGACCAAGCGCCAACTCGAAGATCACCTCGGCGCCTTCCTGGATGGCTACAACTTCGCCAAGCGGCTGAAGACGCTACGCGGCCTCACACCCTACGAAGCCACATGTACAGCTTGGGCAAACGAGCCAGACCGCTTCCGGCTCGATCCCATCCACTTGACCTCGGGACTGAACAATTGCCGCGAGCTCACTGTGAGGCGGATCTCATCAGGCCATTGGATGGCCCAAGAAAAACCGATCGAGGTCAACGCTCATCTTGCCTCATGGCTAGCCGCCAACGTGGGCTCGAGTTGGCCTTATTCGTGATAGCTGGGTTCGGTACTGTTTTGATGATCAGTTGTCCCGTCGGGAGATGACGTAGACTTGCAAAGAGTTCGCTGGCTCCCGTCTCAGCCCGTGCACGACAGCTACGCTGTCACGGCGCGTCAACGGCCTTCCTGTTGCGCATGTTTTTGTTCAACACGCTGCCGTCCGTGCCCAAGTGCAGCGGCCGGCGGAGATTTAGACCGCTTCGAACCGGTACACTGCCCCGTTACGCTTTATGTATCCTGGTCCGTAATGGCCACCAAAAACCAAGATCGGTTGATCGGCCCATTCGCTAAACAACCTCTTGCGTGTGTCTATCGCAAGCTGCACGTCGCTATCGAAGCCGGTATGCCACTCAGGATGCGCCATTTGGACGGGGTGGTGTGCGATGTCTCCTGCAAGTACCGCTCGTTGCCCTTCCGATTCAATCAATAGGCTAAAATGTCCCGGCGTGTGTCCTGGGGAGGGCATTAGACAGAGTTCCGGAGAGATGCGGTCGTTTGGACCCACTAGGTCAGCCAGCCCGGCGTCGAGGAGCGGCTGCACGCTGTCCGCCATAATCACTTGCTGCTCTTCGTCACCCTCGCGGCGCCAGTGATCGAGCTCGTAGCTGCCAATGAGGTGCCGTGCCTTCGGAAAGGTTGGGACGAACTGTCCGTCCACCAGCATGGTGTTCCAGCCTACATGATCAATGTGCAAATGGGTGTTGATGACCAGATCAACAGTCTCTCGACTTGCGCCTGCGTTTGCCAAGTGCTGCAGGAACGGGGTTGATAGTGGTTGCATGCCTAGCGTGGTTAACAGATGTCGCGGCTTGTCGTTGCCAATGCCGGTGTCGACGATAATCTTCTGTCTTGACGTCTCGACAAGCAACGCATGCACGGACAACGGAATCGCGCCGTCTTCTGTGACGAATTGTGGAATCAGCCAAGGGGTCGGTTTTAGTGTTTTCAACGTGGCCTCCGGAAAGATCGTACCTTCCGGGAACGGGACCACGATTTCGACGACGCGGCTGATCTTCACCGCACCTACCTGCCAACTCGACATGACCGACCTCCCAGTCGAACCACGCGCAGCATTTCTTTGATATGATGCCGTTCGTGTAACCGTACGTATCTCACCTAATTGTTGAGGGGCAAGCGTGTTTAGGTGTGATGTCTTAAAACGTGGCAAATACGACTTGTCGTTGATGTGTCTGCAATCGTGGGAGCCGGGCCGCTCGGTTCGGCTGATGAGCTTGACTGGGTCATGCGTCCGGGCGTCGTCGCTCTGACGCTCGGTGCTTGGAGTGCTCCCGAACAAATCGGCTGCGATTATTTTGACAGAGCGCGGCGTGTTGATGTACCGAGCGAACTGATCAGAGAAGATCGATGCGTTCGGCGTTTAAGGGCCGTCCGGCAGGCTGCCCGGCAAGCGCGTTCGTGTCGTCAGGAACAATCGCGACCGTCCGCTCCCGGTGGACTCTTTGACATCGCTCGATCCGAGGCTCGCCCGCTACTGCTGTTTCACGGCGATAACTAACTTGCCCCTTGTTCGGCCGCGGGCCAAAATATCATAAGCGCTTGGTAGATCGGAGAGGTTGAATACTTGTGTGACGATGGGCTTGATCGTTCCAGCGTCCACCAAAGCGGCGATCTCAGCAAGTTGGCCGCCGTCGGAGCGGGTGAGTGGACCGTGGAATTCGACGCCGCGCTCGGTCGCTAGCGTGCGGAAGGGAAGGTTGTGCTGGGCGATCTTTGCGGCAACGTCCGCTGGTTCGCCGAACTCGAGCCATGCTCGCTCATCCGAAACGCGCCTTAGTCCAACGTAGCGACCACCTGGTCGAATGCTCTTAATCGACGGAACGATAAGGTCACCGCAGACCCCATCATATACGACATCGAACGGGCCGCTGTCTTCAAATCGTTGAGCTGCATAGTCTACCGCGGTGTCGACACCGAGGGATCTAAGAAAATCGAGATTTGCCGCGCTAGCCGTTGCGGTTACTTTAGTGCCGATATGTTTGGCAAGTTGGATGGCGAAGGAGCCGATTCCTCCGGCGCCGGCCTGAATCAGCAGGCTCTCGCCCGTTTTCAAGCGAGCCCGCTCATTGAAACTCTGCCAGGTGGTCAGCGCAACGGTCGGGAGACTCGCGGCCTCCTGATGGCTAACCGTCTTTGGCTTGCGAGCTAGCAGCCTCGGTGGTATCGCAATCCGTTCTGCGTACGCACCATAGACGGAAGGAAGCCGCGCAAACACTTCGTCGCCGGATTTGAACTCCGACCCGCCGGGGGCTTCGAGCACGACCCCGGATATGTCGAATCCCATAATAATCGGATAATTCGCAGGAAGGGCCGCGAACAATCCTTGCCGGATAACCACCTCGACAGGATTCACGCCTGCCGCGTGAACCTCCACCAAAGCCGCGTCGTCTCCGCGCACCGGTTCCGGTAAATCGCCGCACTTCACCACTTCATTGCCGCCGAATCCAGTCAGGAATGCCGCTTTCATGTGAACTCCGTAGCGTTGCGAGTACCAATTGAATTGCGTAACGGCGGTCGTCATCGCGCGTAGTGCCTATCCCGTCCGGCCTGGTCCGCGTTCCCTATGGTACGGGACGGCTGTCGAGTGCGCGCATCCATCGCCGCGGCGCGGAGTTATTAAACCCATTGCGCTGTGATCCGGTTCAACAAATGTGAAGAACGGTTCTTCAGTAAGCGAATGCGGGCGCGGCCGAACTGCTTGGCTCCTGGCGAAAGGCTGCGCGCTTTGAGAAGTGGCAGCGTCCTTCGTGATGTCGGTGCCGTTCCAAGTCATTGGTACGATCAGCGCATGAACGACGAGAAAGCGTTCGGTATCGAGGAAGGGCCCTGCTGGCGACCAATGTGTGGCTCAGCAACCGTGTCCCGGCCCGTGAACCGAGACGTTATCCTGCGTTGGGCGATGTCTGGAAAGGTGGCAAAAACGGCATTCCGATACACGGTCGAGCCTCGTATCGTCGTACCTGCGAGGTGCGCCTCGCATGACCGTTGAACGCGACACAGCAGATGACAGCGATCAATCGACAGGCTGCTTCGCGCCGTGCGAAGCCTCACTAATGGGTTTGAAAATCGCAATTGATCCGATCAACGCTGGAAGGTCATGGTGATCGGGTTGGTGGTCGTCATGGCGTTACCGCCAGACCCGTCATCTAGTCTCGTCCGTATGGTGTTGGACAAATCGCACGTGCTCAACAGCTGGCCCCCTGAGGTTCATCATGAAGATTGCCATTCTGGATGACTATCAAAACGTTGCTCTCGAAATGGCCGACTGGACGGATCTCAAGGGGCGAGCGGAGATCACGGTGTTCAACGATCATATGTCCGACTTCGAGGCGCTGGTGCGCAGGATGGAGCCGTTCGACGTCATCTGCGTCATGCGCGAAAGAACTCCAATTCGGCGCGAACTGATCGCACGGTTACCAAGGCTAAAGCTCGTCGCTTCAACCGCTCCTGGAAATGCCGCGATAGACGTTAATGCCGCCGAAGAACGAGGCATCAAGGTTGTAGGGACGGGCTACCGATCGACTCCCACGATTGAGATGACGTGGGCGCTCATCCTAGCGAGTGTCAGGAATGTCGTCTCCGAGAGCAATTCAGTGCGAAGTGGAGGCTGGCAAGTCGGAGTCGGAGAGGAACTCGAAGGAAAGACGTTGGGGGTCATGGGTCTCGGGCGCGTGGGAGGCGCCGTGGCTCGGATCGGGGCGGCCTTTGGAATGAAGCTGATCGCTTGGAGTCAAAACATGACGGCTCAGGCCGCGGAAGCCGCCGGCGCGAAGCTCGTCTCAAAGGACGCGCTATTCGAACAATCCGATCTGCTTACCATTCATCTTGTGCTCAGCGATCGAACCAGGGGCCTTGTAGGTACTCGCGAGTTGGGCCTGATGAAACCAACGGCGAGATTGATTAACACGTCTCGCGGGCCAATCGTCGACGAGAGTGCGCTAGTCGACGTCCTCAAGCGGCGCAAGATCGGTGGAGCGGTGCTCGATGTCTTCGAACAGGAGCCCCTGCCAGCAGATCATCCACTCAGAAATTTGGACAATGTGTTGGCAACGCCGCACGTGGCCTACGTGGCCAAGGATCTGTATCGAACGTTCTACGGAGATACGGTTAAGAACATCGGTGATTGGTTGGACGCCGATAGATGAGCGGGGGCTGTTGAAAGCCCGCAATCTTGCCGTACCGAGCTCGCTAGCCTGGGTGCTTCCGCTAACCTTGCGGTTCAGTGGCCTCCCTTAGAATAGACGCTAAGAGTCTCTGATGATCAAGTGGCCTGGGAGCCGTTAAATGTCAGTTGGCGAGCAGGGAGACGCGCGGCTCCAATGGGGGCTGCTTATCAAGAAGCGCGGTAGCGCCACGCAAGGCGTGCCCCCCGGTAAGGAGGCGCTCGCGTGGGTGACAAACGCTGTTACGCTGATCACCGGCAAGAGCGAGTCGCTGTTGGTGGACACATTCCTCAGCCGGGCGCACAACGAGGAGCTTGCCGACTGGATTTCGGCCAAGGGCAAGCGCTTAACGCAAATTTATATTACGCACGGGCACCCGGACCATTTCTTTGGTTTGATGATTCTAAAGAAGAGATTTCCGGAAGTGCGAATGGTGGCTCGCCCGAACGTCGTAAGAGCAATGCGTCGTACGATCGAGCCCGAAATCGTGGCAAATTGGCGCCAGCGATGGCCAAATCAGATTCCGGAGCGTCTGATCGTGGCCGATGAGCTCGATGCGGACAACTTTACTCTGGAGGGCCACGATTGTCGCGTAGTCGACACGGGGCATACCGATACTGACGATACAACCGCACTCCATATACCATCGATCGATCTCGTGATTTCAGGCGACGCCGTCTACAATGAAACTCACCCATACCTCGCCGAAACAGATGCGACGGGGTACCAGGAATGGCTCGCCGCGTTGGACAAGATCGAAGCGCTCAATCCCAGGGCGGTCGTCGTCGGACACGGTCCGCTCGACCCGGACAGCAACCCTTCACATATTGAGAAGACCCGAAACTACATTAAGACCTTCGTTTCCCTGACCCGAGCAACAGGTTCGGCGCTTGAGCTCTACCAGCGCATGCTCGAGTTGTATCCCGATAGGATCAATCCCGGATCACTTTGGTCCAGCGCTCGCAAAGCGAAGAGCGCCGTGTGAGAGCAGGCGGATCGATCGGTGAGTCGGGTCACGATTAGTGGGGGCGATGAAAAGCGGGCAAGCTTGTGACGTTGTTCGCGTCCGTGCAGTCGATAAGACGTCTGACCAACGCGAGGCTGGCTAGGAGGGCCCTTGGCGAGATTGTGCACAGGGGGAAGCGTTCTGATATGGCAGCAATGAGCCTTGCGGAGTGCACAAACTGGGACCTCTTTCGTCTCTTTTTCGTTGTCGCGCGGCTGGGGAGCATGAACCGGGCAGCGCACCAGCTCGGTATCAGCCAGCCCACGCTCAGCCGTCGTCTCACTGAGCTCGAACGTGACGTTGGTGCGCCGCTCTTGTTTCGTACTCCGGCTGGCGTGGCGCTGACTCAAGAGGGGGAGGCGCTTCGGCAGTCAACCGTCAACATGATAGGTGCGTTTGAGGCGTTCCAGAAAGAAGTGCGGCAACAGATTGGGACGAGATCGTCGATCGTAAGGATCTCCGCGTCCGAGGGTATGACCAAGCATTGGTTGCTGCCCCGCCTGAAGCCGCTTCGAGAAATAGGAGATGGCGTTCAGTTCGAGATATATTCTACGGCTCATCAGCACAGCCTGGCCTCCGGTGACCTTGATTTTGTGATCAGAATTGGACGGACGGGCGACGATGAGTTGGTGGGGAAGAGAGTAGGACAGATCGCGTTCGGGATTTATGCGTCCCGGGACTATCTAAAGTCACGATCGGCACCGCAATCACTAAGTGATCTAGCCAATCACTGCCTGATCGGACAGACACCCGAGATCCCAAGCCCGCGCCGCGAAGCAGAAGTGGGTCCGGGCTTGATATCTCGGTTTCTTGCCGCCGAAGCTTTAGGTCATGGAGTCAAGGTTTCCCAGGTTGCTGGACAGTTTGCGGCAACTTCCTTGGGACTCGGGTTGGCACTGCTGGCCATTCCATTTGCCGAAGCAGAAGGACTGTTGCGCGTTTTGCCGAGCGAAGTGGCCGCACTCGACGTTTGGCTCTTGCGACGAAAGGAGAGTGATCTGCGAAAGCAGACTAGGCAGGTCCGGCAGTTTCTCGAGCGAGAGCTTAGGGCTTCCAAATACTGGCTCAACGGCAGGCTGGACCAGGACGCGGCGCCTCGGTAGGCAGCATCAAGGTGCCTACCGTTAGCACTGCTCTAGCGTGCCTGAATCCATGCCGGCAGCTTCCAAGGCATCCGCCTCGTCACTAAGCATACGTTGATCTTGGTGGACGAAGGTATTGGCGAAGCTGCCGCTAAGGCCGCCGCTTTATGTTTCATAGAGTGGTCTTCCGTATGCCGCAAAAATGTTGCGGGGTTCTACAGATATTAGCAAGCGCGCTGCGGGTTAGCATCGGACAACTCTGCTATGGATTGGTTATCAAGCGTTGCGGGCGCAATGCACCCTCGCGATGGCCACCGTGGCAGATATTCCAGCGAGCCCGGTTCAGCGCGTCATCGGGGTCATGCCTAGGGCATCCGCTTACTGGACAGTTTCGTCAATCATGACGAGGGAGGCGTTTCGTCGGCTCTCACGAAGCGTTTTGGTAGGCAGCGCTATCAACATGGAGATTGAACATGAGTAGCACGAGCGTTCTCAGTGAGGATAATCCATCGCGAGGACCCAATGGATATTCGTATGACCTGGAAAGAGTTGCTTTCCCATCATGCGGCGTAACGCTGCGCGGAGTGTTTCTTCGTCCCAGAGCGCCGGAGCCGACCGCTGCTATTGCGATTGCGCCCGGGATGACGGGTGTGAAAGAAGGCTCGATCATGAAGTTTGCCGATCATTTCGCGTCAGCCGGGATAGCCGTTCTGGCGTACGATAACATCAATTTTGGCGAGTCCGATGGCGAACCGCGTCAGGAAGCGGATCCCATGCTCCAACGTCGGGGCTATCGGGACGCAATTACATACCTGTCTCTCCGTAACGACATCGACCCGTCTCGGATCGGTGTTTTCGGCACCAGCTACTCCGGCGGTCACGTCCTTGAGGTGGCCGCGCATGATAGGCGGATAAAATGTGTCGTCTCACAAATACCTGCTATTAGTGGATTTGAAGCGTTCCGGCGTGCGGTACGGCCCGATCAGCGACCAGAGTTTCTCAAGATGCTCGATCAGGATCGGGAACGACGCTTTCATGGAGGAGAGCCGGCCACGATAAAGGCGGTTTCGAATGTCGCGTCGGAGCTGTGCATAATGCCGGGCGACGCTGCATATAACTACTTCATAGAACAGGGACGTATTGCTCCACGCTGGCGCAACGAGGTGACTCTACGGTCAGTGGACCTATGGTGGGGCATTGACAACGCCAGCTATACTCCTTGGATATCGCCGACTCCGCTGCTGATGATTGTCTCGTTGGGCGACGAATTGGTGCCGCCGGAGCTTTCGCTCGACGCGTTTAGCCGGGCGAGGGAACCGAAGAAGTTGTTGATGATTCCCGGTGATCATTTCGCTCCGTATTCCGAGCACTTCCCGCATGTCAGCGCGGACGCCACGGAGTGGTTCCTCCGCCATCTTGTAGTGCGCGGAGCGCGAGCGCTTGGCTAAGTTATTGGGTGAGAAAAGGCATGAGAACAGAAAGGGTCTGTTCCGGATTTTCCTCGCATAGAAAGTGACCGGCTTCCACGGCCGAGCCACTTACGTCCGTAGCCCAGGCCTTCCAGGTTTCAAGTGGACTTGCCGCAGCCGAAGCGATGCCTAGAGCTCCCCACGCGACGAAAAGCGGGCAAGCAATTGTCCTTCCGGTCTCGCGATCGGCCTTGTCGTGTTCGAAGTCGGCGTAGGCGCCCGCGCGATAGTCCTCGCAGATCGCGTGAACACGGGCAGGATCTCGTAGTGTGTCGAGATAATGGTGTACCGCCCGAGAATCGAAGCCTTTCGCGAAGGCAGGCCCAAAGAAATCGTCCGTGCTCTTGGAAATCAAAGTCTCTGGGACAGGGTAGGGCTGAGCGAGAAATGTCCAGTGAAATATGCGCAGCGCTGATTGCCGGCTTAGTTGCGCCCAATAGTCATAGGTCGGAAGTATGTCGAGTACCGCCAGACGTGAGAGTCGTTCTGGTTGGTCCAGCGCGAGACGATATCCGACGCGCGCCCCGCGATCATGGCCTAGTAGCGCGAAACGGTTGTGACCCTGCTTCTCCATGACCTCGACCATGACTCCGGCCATTGCGCGCTTTGTGTATGGCGTATGTTCCGCATCAGTCGCCGGTATATCGGAAGAGCCGTAGCCCGGAAGATCAGGAATAACCAATGTGAAGCGTTCAGCAAGTGTGGCGGCGATCCGATGCCACATGACATGGGTCTGCGGATAGCCGTGTAGCAGCAGGAGCGGCGGACCGTTGCCGCCGGTGCGTGCGAAGATGCGTCCCGCCTTCGTTTCGATGGAGCGGGAGTCAAAGCCGGGGAAAAGATCGTTGTGCTGATTCATAGTCGGTTCCAGTGAGGTCGGCGTGTTGTAGAGGTCGAACGTACTGCTCAGCCAACGTCACTAGCGGCTGGGCAATAGTTTCGCGGTCGAATGAAGATCGTAGCAGACTTCGCGATTGCTAGCTCGGCGCCGCGGCTTGTTGTTCTCACAAAGAGCGTGTCGCAGAAGTATCTCATCAGAAAATAAATCTGGCACCTGATCGCCGGCCGCGAGAGATGAAGTGTCTCCGCAGTGGGCCCCAAACTGCCGAGCCTCGTGATGGTCGAAGAGACGACACGTGGACAATGGCGGCAGGCGCGATCACGACCGCTGCATGTGAATCCCTTTCATGTGGATGCAAGAAAGCTCATTTGCGGTAATCCAGCAGAGCTCGCATGCTCGCATTAATAGATGATGACCACAATCCGTTAGCCGCGAGGCAAACTCAGGATAAGGCGGCAACCGTCGGGCGGCCATCGGGGAGACGCGAGCAAAGCCGAGCGGCTTCGCGCCAGTTCAGTCGCGCGTCGTGCGCGGCGACTGCGGACCCCTGTAGAGGCGCTCGAGTAACGCGGCCTCCAACCGGCCCGACGGATGCTTGCGCGGATCACCTGTCCCCGCCACGTGGTGGCGCACGGGTTTGCGGCCGGAGTCTTTGGGAAACATCCGAGGGAGGCGGCGCGGCACTACTTGCGTTGACCGCGATGGTTGTCTCAAATGGTTGCAATTATGGCGTTGGCGATGTGGAGCGCCGAAGTTAGCTTTAGCGAAGGTGCGAAGTCCTCGCGATTTGCGGCGGGACCAGAACCCGCCGTTTGACCGACGCATGGGCGGCCACTTACCGCTCGACGCGAAGCCGAGGCGACGACGACCTGCGCGGCTGCCCCGAGAAGTTCAACAGGAGCAGAAGATGACGCAATCTAGCACCGTCGTCCTGGAACGGTTGAGCCCACATATCGCGAGGGTCGTATTCTCCAACCCTCCCGCGAACCTACTGGTGCCCGATGCCGTCTCGCGGCTGCACGACCTCGTTGTCGCGCTGAGCAACGACCCGGACATCAAGGTCACGCTGTTTACGAGCAGCCTGCCAGAGTTCTTCATCAACCACTTTGATCTCAGTCAAGCCGCGGAATTCCCGGTTTTGCCCGGCGCCAATGCCAAACCGGTTTGGACCGATCTTGTCTTGCGCCTAACCGAGGCCCCGTTCATTAGCATCGCTTCCATCCGGGGCAGGACCCGGGGCGGCGGCAACGAGCTGACGCTTGCGCTCGATCTTCGTTACGCCAGCCGCGAGAAGGCGATCTTCGGTCAGCCCGAGGTCGGCACTGGTATTCTTCCCGGCGGCGGCGGCAGCGAACGATTGCCCCGCTTCGTCGGGCGGGACCGCGCCCTGGAGGCAATCCTGAGCAGCGACGATTATGATGCCGATTTCGCGGAGAAATGGGGATGGGTGACGCGCGCGCTGCCCGACGCCGAGCTTGACGGGTTTGTCGAGAGGCTCGCTACCCGCTTGGCTTCGTTCGACCGACAGGCGCTGGCCGCAGCCAAAGCCCAGATCAATCGGGCATCGCTGCCACCCGATGCCGATCTTCTAGCGGCCTATGGCGAATATCTGGGTTCGCTCGCCTGGCCGAGCTTCAAGGCGCGCACGCTAGCCCTCGGCCGGCGGCTCGGCGGAAAGGGGACCGTCGAAATCGAGCTCAACCTCGGCGCCTATATCGGTGGAGGGGAGAGCTGACAACGGTGGATGCGTATCTCGTCTTAAGGACGGCGAGGATTGCGACCGCTCATGGCGCTGCCGGATCTTCTCGTTGCTACGCCAATGAGAGATCGGTCTCGATCCCGGATACCATTGTGTGCGATTGGTACCGCCACCCAGATTATTTGACGTCCGAAAAGGTGGCACAAATGACGTTCTAGCCGTGACGCCGATAGTTTAGCCTCTGCGGCGATCGACGCGAACGATAAGCAAATAAACAATCGGGGTTGGCTGCACTAATTTGCCGGCGATCTCTCCGCTCCTTGGCATGGTGGTCGACGGCGGCATGGGTGGTTGTTGGGATCGATCGTGGGGGCGGGCTCGATCATTTGTGCCAATATCGTCGAGGGCATTGCAAACGGTCTCTTAGGGGGCGCGGCATTCGTCGCGCTGCCGTTCCTCGCCGTCTTGGTAGGTGATCGTGCTGGCAAGGAGCTGTCTGGTGTCCATCCACGACAAGGCGCAGAAGATGTAGGGGAAGCGAAATGCCGTTAACAATCCTTAAGCGCGGAATAACGATTGCAATCGTCGCGATGCCCTTGGTCAACGGCGGCGCCGCTGCCCAGAAAAAATTCGATACCGGTGCAACAGACGCAGAGATCAAAATCGGCAACACGATGCCGTACAGCGGTCCGGCATCGGCGTACGGCGTGGTAGGCAAGACTGAAGAGGCGTACTTCAAGAAAATCAACGCCGAGGGTGGCATCAACGGTCGCAAGATCAACTTCATTTCCTATGACGACGCGTACAGTCCTCCAAAGACGGTGGAGCAAGTTCGCAGGCTCGTCGAAAGCGATGAAGTTCTTTTGGTCTTCAGTTCGCTGGGGACGCCTAGCAATTCAGCGGTTCACAAATACCTGAACGTCAAGAAGGTGCCGCAGCTGTTCGTCGCCACTGGCGCGACAAAGTGGGGCGACCCGAAGGAATTCCCTTGGACGATGGGCTGGCAGCCAAGTTATCAGAGCGAGGGACGAATCTACGCCAAATTCCTTATGAAGGAGAGGCCCGACGCTAGGATTGCCGTGCTTTATCAGAACGACGACTTTGGCAAGGATATTTTGAAGGGTCTCAAGGACGGTCTCGGCACGAAGGCGGCCTCAATGATTGTCGTCGAGGATGCCTATGAAATATCCGAGCCCACGATCGACGGTCATATTGTCAAGCTGAAGGCCTCCGGTGCCGATGTTTTTGTTAATTTTTCGACACCGAAATTCGCGGCACAGGCGATCAAGAAGATTGCGGAGCTCGGCTGGAAGCCGCAGCAGATTGTTGTCAACGTCAGCGCGTCCGTAGCCAGCGTCATTAAGCCGGCGGGTTTCGAAAACGCGCAGGGGATCATCTCAGCGCAATACACCAAAGATGGAGCTGATCCACTCTGGAAAGACGATCCCGACGTAAAGGAGTTTGTCGCGTTCATGGACAAGTGGTTCCCTGAGGGCAACAAGGCCGACTCCTTGGTGTTGTCTGGATATGCGCTTGCGGAAACCATGGTCCGTGTGCTGCGGCAGTGCGGCGACGATCTCACCCGCGCCAACGTAATGAAACAAGCGGCGAACTTGAAGGACTTCGAGCCTGCAGGCTTGCTGCCCGGCATCAAGATCAACACCAGCGCCACCGATTTTTATCCGATCGAACAGCTCCAGATGATGCGTTTCAAGGGCGAAAGTTGGGAGTTGTTCGGTCCCGTTATCGATGGCGAAGTCGGAGGCTAAACTCGCAACGAGCAGGCTGATGAATCGCTTGGTGCGGGTTGCAACACCATAAGTCGATTGTTGAACGAAGGCAGCGCGTGCGCCAGCGCTGTGAAGACGTCATCGCAGACGAAACCAGGGGCATTCGAAGTTGAACCATCGCAACATGCATTATCACGAGCCTTCGCAAGGGCACGGATTAAAGTACAATCCGTTCAACGCGATTATTGCACCGCGCCCGATTGGTTGGATTTCTTCGCGTGATGCAAAGGGTCAGCTCAACCTAGCTCCATACAGCTTTTTCAACGCCTTCAATTATGACCCGCCTATCTTGGGCTTTGCTTCGATCTCTTGGAAGGACAGTGTCAAAAACGTCTCCGAGACCGGGGAGTTTGTCTGGAACCTGGCGACCAAAGAGTTGGCTGAGCAGATGAACCGTACCTCGTTGCCCGTTGAGCACGACGTGGACGAGTTTCAGCTGGCCGGCTTGACGGCCGCGCCCAGTAAACATGTTGACGTCCCGCGGGTGCTCGAAAGTCGCGCGGCCATGGAATGCAAGGTAACGGAAATCGTTCAATTCAAGAACTGGAAGGGCGAGAAAGTAGAGGGATGGCTAGTCCTCGGTGAAGTTGTCGCCGTCTACATTGATATGTCGTTGATCAAGGATGGTGTCTATCAGACGGCGCTAGCGAACCCGATTCTGCGCGCCGGTCGCGGCGGCGATTATCTAGAGGTCACGCAGGATCGAATGTTCGAGATGGAGCGTCTCCCAGGAACCAGCAAGCCCGCGTTCCATGGTTCTTAACCACTCTGTCGGAGCGAGAAAATGCACGACATCTTGCAAATCCTTGCGACCAAAGGAGTTACGCTACCGGCATGCGGCGCGACGAACGCTGATCGGAGAGTGGGTGAGGTTACGAGTAGCCGGACGCCCGCCGACCGCATGCTCCGCGCAGGTGGGCTTGCTAAAGGCGTCCGGCCACTATCGCGCAACATTACGACGCTGGATGGATAAAAGGGATCCACGACTTCAGTGCTATGGTCGAGAGGTGGGCTTGATTCAACTGTCTCTAAAGCGCGCTGAGCAAAGCGCGCAGTTCGAAAGCTTTTTCCTGGCCGAGCTTCTGGTTTACTCGCGACTGCGCATTATCCCAGAGCAGGGTGCCAACGTTGCAAATTCGCCGGCCCTTCTTCGTAAGGTCAGCCGTGGTCACGCGCTGATCTACGCCCTTCTTGAGCACAAGCAAACTCATCTTCTCCATCACGCGAACATTGCGGCCGATCGTAGAGCGATCAAGTTCAAGGAGGTCGCCGAGCTGTGTCAGGGCAATTTGACCCTGCTGTTCCAGGACCTTCAGGAGGGCGAACTGAGCGACGTTAACTCCCGTCGGGGCGAGCGTCTCATCATATAGCGCCGTGATCCTGCGCGCAGCGCTGCGGGCGGTAGTGCAATAGCAGGGGAATTTCATGATTACATGTATACACCCGTAATGGACGACGCGCAATTTCGTCGTCCCCAGCTCGAAAAGTGCGATGCGCAAGCGGGGGTTTTCGCGGCATTTGATACCTCAAAGGTTGAGTACCCCACCCAAACGGTCTTGGACCGTCGCGCGGTTTCGACAGTAGCAGTACGTCTGCAAGCAGCAATCCGCGCGACGGCGATGCACACTCGGTGCGACCGCCACAATGAATGGACGCTACTTGCCGGAGTTTTCATCGCAGTTTCGAAGCCAAAAAGCGGGACACAGCATTTCGTGGCGTCAAAATGTGAGCCTGCAAATAGTTCACCTCTTCCCGCAAAGATGCTGAACGGGAGCGGGGCTGCCTTCGTATTGCCCACCGCTGAACGACTATTCGTGATGATGCCATTCGCTGAACGATTGCCTCGGTCAAAGCCAAGTGCTCGGTCAGCGTGGACGAGTTGCTACTCCGGACAAAATCGTGTCGCGGGTTGCGTCGCCGATCGGGGCTTGAGGAAGGAAGTACGTCGCCGGACCGCTTGTCGACCCGAGGCTGTCTCTGCCGCTCGAATGCGGAGCAGGGGCGGTACGGCATGCTGACCTGGCCGACCCATCGGGCGTTGCTCTCCGCTCTCAGCGGATACCTTGCCGTTATTCTGGCTCTCTTTGTCGCGTTCGCACTGGATCTGCCAAATCCCTGGTGGGCAATGGCCACGGTCTATCTCGCTCAGCCTCCCAGAGCGCTCGTCGGCGCAATCTGGGCGAAGGCGTTCTACCGCGTCGCGGGGACGCTCGTCGGCATGGTCGCGTCGATCGTGTTGATTCCCAATCTCGCGAATTCGCCGGAATTGATGATTCTCGCCTTGGCGGGCTGGATTGGGCTCTGCGTGTTCGCCGGAGTCCTCGACCGGACACCGCGATCATACACCTTCATGCTCGCCGGCTATACTGTTGCGCTGATCGGCTTGCCGGCGGCGGCGCATCCGGAAGGGATCTTCGATGTTGCCGCAACGCGTGCGCAGGAGATCATGATCGGTGTCCTTGCTCCCGCGCTGGTCCAGAGCCTTCTTTTTCCCCAGAGCGTTGCGTCCGTGATGACCCAGAAGCTGGACGACGTCATCGGGCGAGCGCGATCGCGGATTAGCGAGGGGCTTCGCTCGCCAGTACCTGTTGCGCCACCATGGGATATCGCGGTCCAACTGACCGAGGTCAACTTGTTGGCGTCCGATTGGCGCTTCGAAGGAGCTTTCTCACGGTTTCGGCAGCGCGCGCTTTGGGCGCTTGAGGAACGGCTGGTCGCCCTGTTGCCGCTGGTCACCGCGGTCGAGGACCGATTGGCTGTCGTTCGCGGCGCGGGAACTCCGGACTTGGCTGCTCTGACAACCCGAATTGCCGCCTGGGTGACGACGGCCGATGAAGCGGGCGTCGAAGCGCAAGGACTGGTTGCTCGAGAGATCAAGGCAATTGCGCCGCAGCTTGGGCCAGCGTCCAACTGGAGGGAAACGGTAGCCGCAAGTCTGATGGGTCACCTGACCGAGCTTGTGACGATCTGGCAGGAATGTATGGTGCTCAATGCGGCCATTCGCGCGTCCAACGCGCGCGTGCGCCGCGCGGCGAGTCATCTGATTGCGGGTGCTAAACCTCGCGCGCTTCATGTCGATAGAGGTATCGCCTTTCTGTCGGCAGCTGTTTCCGCCTTGACCGTGGTTTGGGTCGCGGCCTTCAGCATCGCGATACAATGGGAAAGCGCGGCCTTTGCGGTAGGGACGGCTGCGCTATGTTGCTCGCTCTTTGCGGCCGCCGACGATCCGACGCCGCTTGTGAAAGACATGGTGATCGGTTTTCTGATTGCGATGCCGTTGCCGTTGTTCTTTTCGTTCGTGGTCCTTCCCAGGATCGACGGGTTCGTCATGCTGGCAGTAGTATTGTTTCCGATTCTCACTGTTCTGGGTCTCCTGCTCACCTATCCCAAGCATTACGTAAAGGCACTCGGGGCGACGGTTGCATTTTCCGGCGGCCTTGGGTTGCAACCAAGTTTCGTTGCGACCTTGCCAAACTTTATGAACATCTACTTGCCTTTGGTTCTGGGGCCGATCTTTGCTCTGACAGGGTTGGGCTTGGCGCGGGCCCTTCCGGTTCAGCACGTGGTTCGGCGGATCTTGCGTGCTGGCCGGCAAGAGCTCGCGGCTCTGGCGAGCGCGGGGCCGTCGCCGACCCCGGTGATTTGGACCAGTCGAATGCTGGATCGCGTCGGCCTCCTTCTGCCGCGTCTTTCGCGCATCGGAGTGAGCGAGGAGGGCGAGTTGGCCGAGGCGCTGCGGGACCTGCGGCTCGGTATGAGCGTCGTCGAGTTGCAGCGGCTAAGCGGTTCGGTTGACTCCGAGACACGCCGGAACGTCGACGCAGCGCTCGCCGAACTGGCCAAGCATTTTGACGAGCTTTCCCGTGGCGACGCCGCGCCTATTCCAACAGGCATCGTCGTTCGGCTCGATGCCGCAATGACGGGAATTCTCCGGTTATCGGATTCCGCAGATCGTCGCGCCGGGGTCAGCGCGGTTATGAGCTTCCGGCGAACCTTGTTTCCACAAGCCCCTGCATATGATGGGAGCCGAGTAACAGAATGATCGCGGAAATCAGCATTTTCGGGGTGTTTTTCAGCGGGGTGCTTGCGACGGCCTGTCTCGCTGTCATTGGGCTGCTTATCGTCCGGCGCCTCTTTATCAAGGTGGGATTCTATCAACTCGTGTGGCATCCCCACCTGGTTGATCTCGCCTTGTTCATGATTCTGTGGGCGGTCATGACAATGATCACGCCGGCGCTCGCTGAGATGATCGAGAGGATTTGATGATGCGCTCGGCTGCTCTACGTGGTCGGTTTGCCCGTCCACTCTTGACGTTGGTCCTCGTCGTGATCGGGGTGGTGGCCTCCAAATGGCTGTGGATCTATTACCAGATTGATCCGTGGACGCGGGATGCCCGCGTTCGCGTCGACGTGGCGGACGTCGCGCCCGACGTTTCCGGCCTGGTGTTCGAGGTTGATGTCGTCGACAACATGCCGGTTCACAAAGGGCAGCGGTTGTTTGCCATCGACCGCCCACGCTTTGAACTCGCCCTTCAGCAGACCTTGGCAGCTCTCCAGCAGGCGACGGCCGGGCTCCAGCAAGCCGAAGCAGGGGTCCAGGTCCAAACGACCCTGCTGGCGCAAGCCCGCCGTGAGGATGCCCGCAATCGGAAGCTCGGCAGTCTTGTGCCAACAGAAACAGTCGAGCAGGGAGGTTCACGCATTGCGCAGCTTGAGGGTGCCGTTGCTCAGGCAGAAGCCACCGTAAGCCAGGCGCGAGCCGCGCTTGCTCAGGCGACCGCCGCGCGCGAGATCGCGCAGTTGAATCTGGAACGGACCATCGTGCTGGCGCCGGTGGATGGTGTCGCGGCAAATGTCATGCTGAGACCGGGTGACTATCTCACAGCGGGCCGTCCGGCGTTCGGCGTCGTTGCTGCCGCCTCTTTGCACATTGACGGCTATTTCGAGGAAACCAAGCTCGCAAACATTCACGTTGACGACAGCGTTACCATCGAACTCATGGGCGACAACCGCCGCCTCTTGGGTCACGTTGAAAGCATCTCGCCTGGGATCGAGGATCGTGAGCGTACACCGAGCAGCGGTTTGCTTGCGAATGTTAATCCCACTTTCAATTGGGTCCGACTGGCGCAGCGCATACCGGTTCGCATCCACATCGATCAGGCACCCATCGATCTCCCGTTGATCGCGGGTCGTACGGCCACCGTCGTTGTTCACCCTGGCGTTGCTGCGTCGGATTCGAGCCGGGTGTCGTGGCTGTGGTGAAAGGCATCCTGTCTTGCCTCGCCAAGGCGACAGCCATCTCCATGATGGCGACTGCCGCGGGTTGCGCGGTTGGGCCTGATTACCACCTTCCAACAGGAGCGTTATTCGATGCACCAGGAGCGCAAGTGCCTTTCGTCGGCGCGCACGGCAACCCAGCCGTCCAAAAGGGAGAGTTGCCGCCGAACTGGTGGCATATCTACCGTAGTCCGGATCTCGATCGCCTCATCGCCGACGCTATTGCGGAAAACACGGACTTGCGGGTTGCGGACGCCAATCTCGAGCGCAGTCATGCCATGGTTGATCTGGCGAAAGCCGCCGGTCAACCGAAGCTCGGCCTCGAAGGAGGGTATGAGCGGGCGTTGCCTTCGGCGGAGTCATACCTCTCGACTGCCATCCTGCCTGATATGAACCTCTACACGATCGGTCTGGCGGCATCCTATGAGGTAGACCTCTTCGGACGCATCAGGCGCGGTATTGAAGCGGCTCAAGCTGACGACGAAGCCGTCGAAGCTGCGCGCGACTGGATACGTGTGAGCGTCGTGGCCGACGTCACCCGCGCCTACCTTGAGGCCTGCACAGCTGGCGATGAACTCGCCGTCGCGCGCAGAAGCGTCGATTTGCAGCAGCAGAGTCTCGCAATTTCCCGCCGCCTGCAGGAGGCGGGACGAGCTTCAAGCCTGGACATAACGCGCTCGAAGGCGCTGGTGAATCAGCTGGAGTCAAGCATTCCCGCCTTCGAGGCGCGTCGGCGCAATGCCCTCTACCGATTGGCGGTACTCAGCGGCAAGCCGCCGGCCAATTTCGAAAAAAGCCTTAGCAAGTGTGCGTCGGCGCCTCCCATACGCCAACTGATCCCCGTCGGGGACGGTGCCGCGCTCTTAAGGCGCCGTCCGGACGTGAGGGCCGCCGAACGTACGTTGGCCGCCTCAACCGCGGAAATTGGCGTTGCGACTGCTGAGCTTTATCCGCGCGTGGTTCTCAATGCATCAATTGGTTCGGCGGGTCTCACGAGTGACTTCTTGGACCGCCAGACCAACGATTGGGCGGCTGGGTCAGGAATCTCGTGGCAGCTCAACCAAAGCGGCCCCCGCGCCAAGATCGCTGCGGCCACGGCAATGCAGAAGGCCCAGCTCGCCCGTTTCGATGGTGTCGTGCTTAGAGCGTTGCGCGACGTCGAAGTGGCGCTCAATATCTATAGCCACGATTTGCGGCGGCGGAAGAGTCTAGCCGCGGCTCGCGACGAGGCCGCCAAGGCGGTCGCTGACGCCAATCGTCTGCAGACAGACGGTCGACTCGGCGCCTTAGCTTCGTTAGACGCCGAGCGTACTCTAGCAAGTGCCGAGGCGGCACTTGCTGCCATTCGGGCGCAGATCGCTCAGGATCAGGTAACCCTTTTCTTGGCGCTGGGCGGCGGCTGGGAGACGCCGGCTCCACAATTGCACAGCCCGCCTGTCGTAGCGTCGCAGCGGAGCTGAAAGTCGCGAGGCCGCGAGCAATCCAAAATTGCTGCCGAAGCCAAGCATACCGGCATCATTTTGGCCGGTCCGGCTTGGGCCCCGCGGCGCTCTTGAAGAAGGCCGCCTTCATGGCATCGCCGTGACCATCGTGCCAAGTAGTTCATTGATTGAGCTCACCAGGGTCGGTTGGTACCCCTGCAGCCACGTCATGAGAATGGGGGACGTCCAACCTGGCTCGTCCAACTGTCGATAACAGACGTCGCTGCCGCGCATTCGCTGAACGACCGCCGGTACGATACAGATGCCATAGTCGGCGGCGACGAGTCCAAGGGCCACCTGCACGTCGCCTACCTCTATGACCTCCTTTGGGCGAAAACCGCCGTCGGCCAGCAGCCCACGCGGCGTGCTCGAATGGTGGCTTGCTGCGCCCGCGGGGCAAAGGATGAAAGTCTCGTCCGCCAGATCTCGAAGCGAGAGCGGGGCCGGCGCGTCATGCGCTAACGGATGATGGACCGGAAGCGCGGCGAAGAACGATTCCTCCCTGAGAAGGACCTGCGCCAAAGCAGGATCGGAAATACGCTCGCGGCCAAACCCTATCTCAATTCGGCCCTCGGTGAGGGCAGCCGCTTGCTGTTCCGCCGCCATTTCGAGCAATTCGAACCGCACGTGCGGATTCGTTTCCCGAAGCTTTCTCAATAGCTCCGGAAGCCGGCCATAGAGGATTGTGGTTTCCAAGCCAATTCGGAACGCCCGTTGGCTCGTCTGAGCAAGGAGCCGCGCATCCGGCGCCAAACGGTCCACGCGAGCGAGAATCTCGGAAGCGTATCGTTGAACCAATTCACCGGCGGGAGTCAATGTCAGTTGTCGGGATCGGCGATTGACGAGCGACGTTCCAAGCTCTTCCTCGAGCTTCCTTATCTGCCGGCTGAATGGCGGTTGTGCTATGTGCGCCTCGGCAGCCGCATAGGTGAAATTCAGGCTACGGGCTAAGGCAAGAAAATATCGAAGCTGCCTGAGTTCCATCGCGTCCCCCGGCGGGCGCGTAAGCGCCGCGGCGTATCAGCCGAAAGTCCAGCTTAGGAATCTGCGTCCGTTAGCAAGTTCTGGCCGCCAAATGCAGCGCAAAGGACCGCACCGGCCAATCCGAACCCGCAGGAGATCCGAAAGGACCCATGGGGCCTCTTTGAATCACCCCGCGAGGCGCGACTGCAACGGATTTTGCCTGGACGCTGGTGTACCGCAATTTGAGTTCCTGTCAAAAAAAGGGTAGATACCCGTATCGTAGGCCGGGTGCTCTGGTGTGTCAATGACAAGAGGTGCGTGCGGGACACTTCGCTGCTGCACGCCGCCGGGACGGTGGCTTAGATGCGTGTCCCTGTCTTGGATATTGCGCGACTACGTGCATATACCGTTATTGTGGATATTACGCGCTTCGACCCATGACGCTACGTTGGCGGAACGGTTATCGGTTCAGTCATGAGAATGAGAGTTTACTGGCGGCGGGCGATAGCTCGGTCTTGGATACTATCGAAATGGTACTATCGCTTGCATGGACTGCGGCTCACTGGCCGAAGTAATGATGCGGTCTGGTATTTCGCGTACGGATCAAACATGCATGACGAGGCCTTCCTCGAGCGTCGTCGTATGAGACCGACCGAATGGCGAGCCGGACGATTGAAGGGATATCGTCTGCGATTCAATCTGGACGGAATACCCAAGGGCAAATCCGCGCCGGCCAACATTCGTCCGGACCCGGATTCAGAGGTTTGGGGTGTGCTCTACAAAATCACGCACCGACAGATGCTTCGACTAGACCTTACCGAAGGAGTGCCGGGCAGGGCATACCGCCCCACATGGCTTGAGATGCATGACGTGGATGGGCAGACCGTCAGAGCCATGACGTACGTCGCAGAAGGCAAAGAAACGGACGGCTGCCCCTCGCTTCGGTACATCACGATGATCCGTGACGGCGCGCGAGCACACGGCCTTCCCAGCTCGTGGCTCCAGGTGTTGGAGAACGTGGTCCACGCCAAATGATCTTCCTCCGCGTGGCACCGCGGAGTTCCCGCCCGGCGCCGCCGCAGACTAGTCCGCCATGCAAGCGCTTCAGCTGTGATCTCGCCGATCCGCATGGCGAGGTCGAGCCGATCCTCGATCATGTCGCCGAACCGATCGCTGATGAGGAGCTCGACCTTCAACCTCAGACAACCGGCAAGCTAGGCCGGCAAACGCTGCACGAGGAAGCTCGCCCGGAGGTAGGCGTTAGGCCATATCGAGGCGCAAACGTTCTCCAATTCGTGCTCATCGGCGGCCGTATTGAGATCGATTCCAACATCGAGCGGGTGATCGGCCTCAAACAATCAAGCGCAAAACCGCACTCATCACGGCCAACGTCCGCAGATAGGCAACCATCGCCACCCCACTGCGGACGGCCAAATTGAACGACGTCGAGACGTTCCTCAGCCGGTTGTCCTATTTGGTGGCATTTAAGACCTTTCTGCGCGTCCGACCGAGAACTAATAACGCAGTGGCCCCGGTGTAGCCTTGGCGCTGTGTCCGGGGTGAAATTGGAGACGCCAAGCCCATCAAGGGCTCTCACGTTCCCGCTGGAGATAGACGTGACCACTCTTTGTTGCTCCGACAGGCCAGGCTCGCTTCCGGGGCGCGGCGGGGCTGTCGCGTAGCCCAGATCTGACGCAGACGCCGCAATAACGGGACCAACCAAGCATGACCTATCGGCACACCACGGCACCCACCCAGTTCGTTGAAGTCAACGGAATGAGCTTCGCTTATCGTCGTTTCGGGTCTGAAAGTGGTACGCCACTTCTTTTCATGCAACACTTCCGAGGCGGGATGGATCATTGGGATCCAACCGTCACAGATGGCTTTGCGAAGACTCGCCCGGTTATTTTGTTCGACAATGCCGGCGTAGCCGCATCGAGCGGTGAGACGCCAGACACGATTGACGCCATGGCAGAGCACGCTGCGGATTTTGTCGAGGCACTCGGACTTTCACAGATCGATCTGCTGGGGTTCTCCATTGGCGGATATGTCGCGCAGACCCTCGCGATGCGCCATCGCGAACTTATCCGCCGTCTCATTCTCGTCGGCACCGGTCCTCGGGCCGGCGAGCCACCTCAGGATCCCGGATATGCCCAATACGGCGCTATGACAGATCCCCAAACCGGGCAAAGCCCCATCGAGACGTACCTCTATTTGTTTTTTCGCCCGTCCCAGATGAGTCAAGCGGCGGGAAAGATGTTCTGGGCGCGCCGGCACGCCCGGAAGGAAGATGTGGATGTGTCCACGTCGGCGCAGACGATGGCGGCGCAGCGGGCGGCTATCACCGAATGGCGTCAACCTCGCGGGGAACGCTTCGAGGAACTTAAGACCATTACGCAACCGACGCTCGTCGTGAACGGCCATAGCGACATCATGGTTCCGACCATCAATTCGTTCACGCTCTCCCAGAAAATTCCGAACGCTCAACTCATTGTCTATCCAGATTCCGGGCACGGGTCGCTCTTTCAGTTTCCAGAACTCTTTGTGACCCATGCGACGATCTTCCTGGACGGACCCGCGGCGGCCGCCCCAGCCCAGTGGGGCGCGGTCGCTGGTGGACAAGCGTAACGATCAATCACCAATAAAAGCAGGCAAAGACGTGGATCCAAACAAACGCGTTTCGTCCGGAGCCGGGCTTGAGTACTTCAAAGCGCTCATAAAGGGTACCGCCCTGCGTGCGCCGATGCTCGAGCTATTCGACATCAATTTCGATTCAGCCGAGCCTGGCGCCGTCGTGATATCGGCAACGCCGACCACGAAATACTACAGTCCCCTGGAATTCGTGCATGGAGGTTATGCCGCCGTTCTGCTCGATACTTGCATGGCAGCAGCTATCATAAGTTCGCTTGAGCCGAATCTTGCCGCTGTGACGCTCGAATACAAAATAAACTTCGTAAGGCCGATGTCCGCCGATACGGGAGCAGTGCGGGGAGAGGGCAAGTCGCTATACATTGGCCGGCAGATGGCCATCGCGGAAGGCAGACTGCTCGACGCAGCCGGCAGAATTCTCGCGCACGGAACGACCACCTGCCACGTTCTGCGCAGAGATGAGCTTTCGTAGCACCGCTGAAGGACACGTAACCCTACCAAGGTCGATGTCGACCGTCCCAATAGTGTTAGGGCGTGAGTTGACACTGCCCTGGACGATGCCGGTTTGGCTCAATTGCTCGAAACTGAATCGGTTGGCAATTTTAGCCGAGGCCGGCCGGGAGCATTCGTCGAAGTCACGGACGCGGCCGGCGGATCGATCGACGCCCTCGATGTCTCGAAACGTGGGCTAAACGTCGTTTGGCGTACAGCCTAAATCCCCTAACTTCGCAGCCAACCGTTACGCACCGCCGCAGGAGCGATGCCGAATGACGGATCATGACGCGCTGGGAGCGAGGAGAACAGGCGATGGACTGTAGTGCTATGACGACGCTGGCGCTGTTATCGATGCCCGACATCGATCGGGACGACTTCGTTTTCGGTCAGTTACTTGTGTTAACAGCGGGATTATCACTTGTCTTGATCGCCAGACTATCGGCGATGCTGCTGTTTGGCTGGTAAGGGCCGAAGACACCCAGCAGGCGGAGATGCGGAGGCGCACTGCGACTTCCGCGCCGTGCCGTTTGAGCTCAGACGGTGCCGGCGCGGGCATTGTTCTCTTCATCATTGCTCCGACCGGCCCAATCGGTATCTTCTGGTGGAGGCCAGTCGTGTTGGAGGAGGCGGACCCATCGCTTGCGACCTAGTGGCCAAACCGGGGTTAGGTTGTGTGATGTTGAGAGGTGACCCAGCGTGATTGCTGGCTTTTGATTGGTCGTTGCACTTCGGTCGGGCCGTCCCACGCACAACCTGCCAGACCCCCTCCAATCCTGCTCTTTGCAACCGCTCGCCATTAAATTGTCGATCGGCGCACCGAAATAAATTGCACCGCGCCAATGAGGCGTAAACGAACTTGCGCGGTTGATACCATCATCCCGCGAAGTCGCCTGATTCGTCCTCCCGCCAAATAAGATCGATTTGTTGGCCGATGAGCGCGTCGTCTCGCGATCACCATTCGGGACAGCATGTCGTCGGGCTGGACTAAGCAATCGCATGGAGTGGCCGTTGCCGGCAATCGCATCCGCCAGCGCAACCCGATTTGCGTCAAGCCTCGGTGATATCGACGTCCTTGGTTTCCGGCAGAAAAACGAAGCCGATTACAAAGCTCAAGGTCGCGACGCCCACCGGGTACCATAGACCGGAATAGATATTCCCAGTCGCGGCAACGATGGCGAATACAGTCGCTGGCAGGAAACCGCCGATCCAGCCGCTACCGATGTGGTAAGGCAGCGACATGCCACTGTACCGGATACGGCTTGGGAACAATTCGACCAGCCATGCGGCCGTTGGGGCGTAAACAAGCGTCACGTAGATCACCAGGATCCACAGCAACACCGTCGTCATCAAGGTGTCGATTTCGGTCGGATCGGCCGAAGTCGGATAGCCATGGGCCTTGATCGCGGCGGGCAAAGCCGTGGCAAAATCCGGCGATGTCGCGGTCAGTATCTGGTCGCCGACCTTAACTTGCGTAGGGGTCCCTTTCTCTGCGTCCTGGTTGGTGTAGTTCACCGACAGACTGACTAGCGCTGACTTTGCGATATCGCAGCTCGTGGTGAACGTCTCGGTGCCCGTCGCTTTTAGCTGGAACGAGCACTCGCCCGGATCGGCGATAACGGTCACGGGTGCTGAGTTGAGCGCTGCCTCGAGTTTAGGGTTGGCGAAGTGTGTAATGCCTTTGAAGATCGGAAAGTACGTCACAGCCGCTAGCAGAAGCCCGGCCAGAACGATCGGCTTGCGGCCGATCCTATCCGATAGCCAGCCAAACAGGACGAAGGCAGGCGTACCAAGCGCCAGCGCGACCAAAAGCATGATCTGTGCAATGACAGTAGGCACCTTGAGAGTCTGGGTCAGAAAAAACAGCGCATAGAACTGTCCACTGTACCACACGACGGTTGCGCCCGCGGTCTCGCCCAAAAGAGCGAAAATAGCGGTCTTGGCACTGGACCAATTGGCAAAGGCGTCGATGAGCGGCCGCTTTGATGTTTTTCCCTCGTTCTTCATTTTCTGGAAAACCGGCGACTCGTTCAAGCTTAATCGGATCCAGATCGAAATCATAAAAAGGATCGCGGACAGCAGGAACGGAATACGCCAGCCCCAATCGCCGAACGATGCTTCGCCCAACCACGATCGGATGCCGAGGATCAGCAGCAACGCTAAGAAAAGGCCAAGCGTCGCGGTGGTTTGGATCCAGGAAGTATAGTAGCCGCGCCTGTTCATGGGCGCGTGCTCAGCGACATAGGTCGCCGCGCCGCCATACTCGCCTCCAAGCGCAAGGCCCTGCACCATGCGTAATCCGATCAGAACGGTCGGCGCGGCGATGCCCCAGGTATCGTAGCCCGGCAGCAGTCCGATGAAAAAGGTGCCGATACCCATCAGGGTCATCGTGGTCAGGAACGTATACTTCCGTCCGATCAGGTCGCCAAAGTGACCAAAAACCAACGCGCCGAATGGGCGCACCACGAAGCCAGCCGCGAACGCCAGCAGCGCAAAGATGAAGCCGACATTCGGCGGCACATTGGAGAAGAAGTATTTGGCGAGAAACGAGCTGAGCGTTCCGTAAATGAAAAAATCGTACCACTCAAAGGCCGTGCCAAGCGAGGCGGCGAAGATAACCTTCCGTTCCTCGGCAGTCATGCCCTCGGCGCGCACACCGCTGTCCGCTACGTCAGATATTGTCACTGCTTGCTCCCCCCCCTTTAAAATTGTTCTTCCATTCGTGCCAAATCGTCCGCTGCGAGGCAGCCGTACTGATCATTACTGCTGCGAGCAGCTCGAAGACGTTCCCGCTACAGCAATACGAATCAGCCGGAATCAACGATGACCGAGATGAGACGAGCGCGGATCAAGCCGCTACGCCAGACCCCACTTCCTCATTGATCGGAAGTGCACCATCTAGATAATTTAACGGCGGCGCTGCGCGCGCAGAAGGTCATATACGCCACCTTTCGAGACGCCAAGGAAGGCCCGGTCGTTGCAAAGACCGCATCGGAATCGACCGTTGTGTTGTATGTTCAAGCGCGGCTGTCGCTTCGAACGGCCGTTGGGCCGATTTGCCGGCTACATACATATGAGGTTTGCACAATGAACTGGGCTTGTCGGACCGCCCGCAGCGAAAGCAGTCATTCGGCGTTGACGGTCCCGGGTAGCGCCCACCGGGTTACGCGATCAGGCTCTGGCCCGATTGCCAACTTACGCACTGCGCAAGGCAAGCCCTTCAGATGCGGAATTCCTTGCTCGATATCCAAATAGTCGTCAGTGTCGGGACAAATCTGTGCGTCAGCGAACTCCCAGGCGCCGGAAAGCTCCTTCTTTCCTTCCGGCATTTCCGGCTTCCACCATCCGTGAGGAACGCGGATCAGGCCCGCGGGCATGTCGGCACGTATGGCTGTCCGTCCCTTGCAGCACCCTTGGATCGTCGAAACCTCAATCCATTCACCTCCTACCACACCGATCGTGGCGGCGTCGTTGGGATGCAGAAATATCTCAGGCTCGGGACGGCGCGAACGCAACGAGGCAATGTGGCGGTGGCCGGTCTGGAAAAATTCGTCCTCGCGCACCCCGGTGAACGCCATGAACGGAAACGCGGGATCTTGCGGCGGTTCCCCGCGATAGTAGGGCAGCGGATCGAAGCCCAATGACTCCAAGACAGCTGATTTGAGTTCGACCTTGCCAGACGGCGTAGCAAAGCCCGTCGTTTCGTACTTTTTGAAGCCAAGCTTTCTCATGTGATAAGGATGCTTCTCGGCGAATTGAGAGAATTTCAGTCCGAGCGCGGCCACCCGGAAATCGAGAAGTTCCTCTGAGTTCTTCCACGGAAATCTATCGCCAATCCCTAGTCTGGCGGCCAAACCACGCCAAAAGTCGTAGACGCTCCGGCACTCGCCGGGCGGGTCCATCGTCTTCTGTGAAGGACGGAAGATCGAGGTCCATCCAAATCCATCGGACAGGCTCGCACGCTCCAGCCAACTGTCGCTCGGTAGAACATAGTCCGCCAACTGTGAGGTGGGCGTCATCATATGTTCGAACGAGACGATCAGCTCTTGGTTCATCAAGGCGCGGTAGATCAATTGCAGATTTGCAAAACTCAAAAGAGTATTGTTGCCGAGCGTAAAGAAGGCTTTCACCGGATACGGTATGCCGTCCGCCATGGCCTTAAAGACCGCGGAAGGATTGGCCATATAGCTGCCTGATATTAGATTGGCGTACTCCTTGCCCCAAACGCGCTTCGTCGGCTCTCGCAGTGCCTGCATGCCCCGGTAGGTGAACGCCGGATGCTTTTCAGAGCCAAGTTGTTTGCCTTTTTGAGCCTCAGAGAGTTCATCGTGGAGCTCGATTTCGCTCTCGGATACGATATCTGGATGAAATCCATGCAAGACTTCCCCGCCAGGAACGTCAAGATTTCCCGTCAGTGCACGAAGAGTGCAGTGCAGCCGAATTGCAGACGTGCTGTTTCGCTGTTGATCCGTGATCGGCGTCCAGGGAATGACGCCTGGAGTTGTGGTCGCATACAGGCGCGCGGCGGCGACAATTCTGTCGGCGGAAACTCCCGTGATCTCGGCGACGCGCTCGAGCGGAAACTCGTTGACACGCGCGCGAAGCTCTTCAAATCCCGTGGTCCACTGCGCGACAAAATCCCTATCGTAGAGACCTTCGTCGATGATGACTTTAAGCCAGCCCATGCACATCGCGGCATCGGTTCCGGCCCGCAGTGGGAGCCATATATCCGCAAGCTCGGCATTCTCGCTGCGTCGCGGGTCCAACACGATCAACTTTGCGCCGCGTTGTTGGGCGGCACGAATGGAATTGTAAACCGGCGTCCAGCTATGCTTTCGCGGGTTATGACCGAACAGGACGATACATTTGGTTTTCGGATAGTCGGGGTAGGGAAACCAACCGTAGACCATCCGGTTGATCGCGGCGGTATTGCCGGCGCAGAGGGCGACTCCGCTCATCCAGTTCGGATTGCCCAGCAGATTCATGAAGCGGCGGCCGACGCCGCTGTCGGACTGCACATTCCACGGGCTGGCTGACACGGCAAAGCCTTCTGGCCCGTATTTCTCAGTCACCGCAGAGAGGCGGGTAGCGATATCGTCCAAGGCCTCGTCCCAAGTCGCTCGCTCCCACCGTCCGGAGCCCCGCTCGCCCACCCGACGGAGCGGGAACCTGACCCGGTCCGGGTGCACAAACCCCTCAGGCGCGTGAACGCCCTTCATACATATGTTGGCGCGAAACGGAGCATTGTCGATGGCCTTGATGCGAGCGGTGCCACTAGCGGAAACCTCAGCAACCACCTGACAGTAAATGTCGCAGCTCGAGCATAAGACGCGCTTTTGGTCCGTCATGAACATTCTCCAATGAGTGGTCGCTTTTCAAGTCACGGCCGCCAGAGGTTGCCGCGCATAGATAATCCGCTGGGGCGGTCTGCGAACGATCACTCGAACATTCGCAGGGTGGCATTTCGCCTGGCTGACCGACGATCGGTTGTTCGTTTCAGCGATTGCTCCGACGTTGCCAAGACATCAGGAGAATCGACGGCGGCGGCCGCAAGCAGAACGCGCGCCGCGTCCCAAGCCGCGCGGGCCACCGTGGGATCTCTGCGTATGACGGTGGCCGCTATCGCGCCGTCAATCAGCAGCATCAGTTGCGTGGCCAGGCGCTCCGGATGAGCTATTTGCAGCCGCCCTAGCAGTTCGAGAAGCCAGTTACGACGTTGGTTCTTAAAGGCGAGAGCGAGCTCGTTCGCAGCGTGATCTGGATCTTTCAGCTCGACGACGGCGTTCACGAACGGACAACCTTGAGACTCCTCGTCGGCAAGACTTCGCTCGAGTTGAACGAAACTCTCCAATATTTGCTCTTCCGCAGGCTTCTCGGAGATCGAAATGGGAATCAGACGACGAGCGAGATAAGCAGTGATGAGGTGGTCTTTGGAGGGGAAATAGTTGTACAGGGTCCGCTTGCTGATCCCGGTTTCCTCCGTGATTTTGTCCATGCCGACCGCTCGGATGCCTTCGCGATAGAACAAACTGTCCACCGTTTCTAGGATCCGCTCTCGCATAGCTCGTCTGCCGATGAACCTTCCCATAGCGGCAATCAGTTCAGCAGGTGCCGAGTGGGACGCGCCGGCTCGGCGACCCATGCCCGACGGAAGACGCCAGCGATCTTGGCGCGGGATATCTCCTTTTCGGCGACGGCCGGGAATTTCGGAAAATGCTCGTCATGGAAACTGTCGGTGACGAATGGCAGCATTAAAAATCCAAGATATTCTCCGGATGCGGAAAGCGCGGCGGGGTCGCCGACGAGGGCGGTGCGCGTGGCCATGCCCTTGGAGCTTCCCGTCTGCCAATGAAGCTCGCGGAATTCCCGTTGTTCGACTTCTGGAGCCGAAAGAACGCGGATAGCGCTTTGCTTTGAGATGAGATAGAGAGTCTGGTCTCGGTCGAGTGCTATATTGGCGCCTCGCAGTTGTTTTAGTTCGGCCAAGATCGGGGCCTTCGACGACGGATTGGCCAAGGCTATCGCCGTTAAGCCGAACAACGCGTCGAAGACCATCATGGGATGCTCGGCTTGCGCCAACCTTCGTAGATAGCTTTCCACGACGCTTTCGCCGAAGGCGGAGGCTGACTTGGCCGCGATCGCAGCCAGCCAAAAGGTACGCTCCCTCAGGAGCACGAAGCTTGGCGTCCAGGTCTCCCAGACGAAGCTATTGGCCATATCCGCAAGCCAGGGCCGAGAGTCGCGGCTCGAGGCCAACAGGATAAGTTGCCCCAGTGCATGAACGAGCTGCCAGTAGACGCGCAGGCTCATGGCGCCGGTTCCTGGCGTTCCGCTCAATTCGCGGCGTACAACCGAGCGAAGCGTATCGAGAACGTTCACGACCCGCATCGCGGCTTTGTAGGACAGTTGCTCGAGCAGGGGGGCCCACTCAAATATCTCATGAAAGCTAGCGCGTGATTGTACGAGTGTCGGCTCAAAAAGAGGCTCAAGAACGTTGTAGGCATCCTTCACGGCGCCTGTTCGCTGCATCGAGACTTGCAGTGATTGTTCAAATTCCGGCCGTGTTCGAATTGCTTCATCGAGATCGATGGTTGGCAACCCGGCCTGTCGCCCGCGAGAGATCGAGTGGCCGCATCCCCCCACCTTGAGCCAGCTCTGGTTCTTTGACTGACCAATCAGAAATTCCCTGTCCGGGTGGATTGCAGCAATTTCGGCCAGTCGTTCGCGAAGCGAAGCGTCTCGCGTGATAGCCATTGCTTCAGCCAGTCGCACGACCATATCGTTGCGCGCGGCCCCTAGTAGCTCAACCAAATTGTGGTAATCGGGATTTACCGCTAGCATTTCGTTGGCGCTTTCGTCGAATCCGAAATCATGTTGGCATGCATTTCGGTCGAGTGCGGAAAATAGGCGATCAAACCGCTCCGCCAAACGACGTTTTGCCGACGTTTTAGGACGTCGAACGAGCACTGAGAATCGCGGCATCTCGATCGGTTGCTTCAACCGCGATCGCAAGCCCCGAGTGATCAAGTCTGGGGCCGCGTGTAAAATATTGCGGGACCGTGTTCGGCCGCCATCGCCGGAGCGACTGACTATCGCTTCCGTTATGACCTCACACCGCGAGATACGTCCTGTTTCGGCTGAAAAGTTGGGCCATCAAGCATGATCCGCCCACGGAATCGGATGACTTGAATGCGCGCGGTGGGGGCTGATGTTCCCTAATGTTGCCGGACTTGTGTCTTGACAGGACGTGACCGGTCAGTAACTATCTGCGAACCGTGGCGAATGACTGCCTAATTCGGCTCGAGAGAGGCGGTATAGGGTGATGAGGCCGAAATTGTCGCCTTGTCGGCGCTTTGCCGATGAAGCGCGACGTGCGGTGCTCAATCGTCTTGGACTACGCCGACTTGCTGATCGCGGACCCTCTCGAACGCCAGCGCAGGCGGCAACGCCCTGCTCTTAGTTGGCAACAGGACGCAGCCAAATGCGCAGATGGTTCGAGACGCCGACAAGCTCCGAATGGCCGGACCCGATTTCCAACCAAAACGAGCGGATGAGACGGCAAAGCCAACCGCGGCACGGAATCAAGCATTTTCAATAAACGACGATGGGAGGTCTCCATGCAGCGGATAGGAGTGGTTACGTTTCCGGGCTTTCACGTGATGACTCTGGCGGCGATGTCCGTCTTCGAGTCCGCGAACTCGGAGCTTGGCGAGCATCGCTACGACGTTCACTTCTTGTCAGAGAACGGTGGACGAGTGAGGTCATCGGCCGGGTTCGTGGTCGAGACCGAGCCGTTCGGGAATCCCCTGTTCGACACGGTCATCGTCGGCGGAAGCACGGAGCCATCCTTTAGACCTTCCGAGGGTATGCTGGCCTACCTTCGAAGGGCTTTCGACGTATCGCGCAGGATGGCCGCGACTTGTGTCGGTACGTTTACGCTGGCCGAAGCGGGACTTCTCGACGGCAAGCGGGTGACGACGCATTGGGACCACGTTCGTGAACTTCAGATGCGATACCCGAAAGCTAAGGTACAGGAGGACCGAATCTTCGTCATCGACGGATCGATATGGACATCGGCGGGCATGACCGCGACGATGGATCTGGTACTGGCGATGGTCGAACGGGACGTCGGGCCTGAACTCGCGAGGACGATCGCCAAGCAGATGGTGGTCCACCACCGGCGCTCCGGCGGTCAGTCGCAAATTTCGGCCCTTCTTGAGCTTGAACCCAAGTCCGATCGAATTCAAAATGCGCTCGAATTCGCAAGAAAGAACCTGCATACGGAACTTACGGTCGAAAGCCTTGCAGACGCGGCTCATTTGAGTCCACGACAATTCACGCGAGCCTTCGCGGCCGCCACCGGCGAATCGCCGGCAAAGGCGATCGAAAAGCTGCGTCTCGAAGCCGCGCGGTTATTGTTGGAGGACAGCCGGCATCCGATTGAGCATATCGCGAACCAGACGGGCTTTGCGGATCGCGAAAGAATGCGGCGAGCCTTCGTGCGTGCGTTCGGTGTACCGCCGCAGGCGATGCGCCGCCAAGCGCGAAAGGGGATGCAAGGAGCCAACGATATTCCGACAGGCTCATTGCCCGCGCTTCGTGAGGCCGATCTGATGGCAACCAAACAGCCAGCCACGCTGCAAGGCGACGCGCCGTCATTCCGCGACTTTCTCGCCGAACATAAGCGGTCCGCATTGCGATTCGGTCCTGGTCACTTCGTCCTGCAGCACATTCCCGTGTTTGGCGACGAATCCATTGGCGACACTCACGAGGTCAGGCGCAACCCGGCATTTGGTTAAGTCCGGAGCTAGAAAGACCGATAACGGCCGAATCTTCGTCGCGCGTTGTCGCGAGGACGGCTTTTGACGCCGTTGTTTCCGGGACGTTGATTAAATCGGCCTTGCAGCTTTTTAGCTTGCGCCGCATCACGGACTTGTCGAAGGATCTCTGGCGGAGGTTCTTTGACCGCGGACTCGAGCTAATCGGCAGGCGTCTTTCAAGGCCGTGAGCACGCGAGGCCCCGCCAAACATTAAGTGATGGGTAAGATCGGCGTTAGGCGGTTGCTCGCAATCGATCGCAACGGCCGATATGACGGTGTTCCTGAGCCAGGGATCAGATGGTGGATGCAATTCACGCGGACGATAACCGTGTGACCTAGAAAGTGGCAAAAAAGGCGTTCTCCGTCAGCGGCGACCGATCTACTTGTTTGTTGGTCGAGGGAGAAGCCAATGGTTCGCGGCGTTCGATTCCACACGTTCGGCGGTCCCGAAGTTTTGCAGATAGAGAACGTGAGCGTACCGGAACCCGGTCCCGATGAGGTCCGCTTGCGGATAATGGCTATTGGCTTGAACCGAGGCGAAATCCTGATGCGATCCGGAAGGGCCGCAACGAGGGCGAAGTTACCCGCGCAGCTTGGTGTAGAAGCGGCCGGGATAATCGAGGTCGTGGGATCGGATGTAAGGGATCGGGATCGGATGTAAGGAACTTTGAGGTCGGAGATCGCGTGGCAGTCGTTCCCGGAGACCTCGGACGCGGCTACTACGGCGAGGTCGCCCTTGCGCCTGCCAGGACACTGGTCAAGGTTTCACCCACCCAGAGCTGGCAGGACGCAGCGGCGACCTGGATGGCATTCGGCACCGCATGGACAGGGTTGGTCGACATCGCGCGCCTCTCCAGAGGCCAAACGGTACTCATAACGGCCGCATCCAGCAGTGCGGGTCTGGCTGCCATCCAGACAGCACGCAAAGTCGGCGCCAGTCCAATCGCGTTGACGCGGACCCATGTGAAAGCCGCGGCGTTGCTCGAAGCAGGAGCAACCCATGTCATCGCTACCGAGGAGCAGGACATCGTTACGGAAGTAGCCCGGGCGACCGGAGGCAAGGGTGCCGAGGTGGTGTTCGACGCCGTGGGCGGACCAGCCTTTGAGAGGCTTGCTGAGGCGACCGCGACAGGCGGCTTACTGCTCGCGTACGGTCGCTTCAGTCCTGAAGTCACCCCGCTGCCGCTAGCGCAAGTCTTGTGGAAGGACCTGACCATCCGAGGATTCGTTCATCCGAACGCGGTGGTGCATGACGAGAAGCTGGCGGCACTGAAACAATTCGTCGGTGAAGGGCTCGCATCCGGCACGCTGCGACCGATCATCGCAAGAACGTTTCCCTTCGATGAGATCGTGGCCGCCCATCGGTACCTCGAATCCGGATCGCAGTTCGGAAAAGTGGTCGTGACCGTGTGATGTAAACCAAACACGTCTACCGTGCTTCTGGCGCTTGAACTGGAGCCCATAACGTCGTGGCATCAAGGCCTTTCGCGCAATAGCAAATCGATGAAATTCGAGACCAAAGAAAAAGGAAACAAACGTGCTTAATCTTCCGAATTTCTGGCTCGATGGTGAAATTGCCGTCGTGACGGGTGGCGGCAGTGGTATTGGACGGGCGGTCGCGCTTGCATTCGCCGCGTCGGGTGCGCAGGTCGTCGTACTCGATGCGCGCGCGGCAGCGGCCTCTGAGGTCGCCGAGGAAATCGGGATCTCTGGGCATGCGCTCGCCGTCGACGTGACGGATGGGGACGCAATCGAACGGTCTTTCGCCGACATCGCGCGCCGTTTCGGTCGCATCGACGTTCTCTTTAACAACGCAGGTATAAATCGCCGACAACCGTCGCTCGAAATGGCCTTAGACGACTGGAATGCCGTCATAGCCGTCAACATGACCGGTATGTTCATCTGTGCCCGCGCGGCCGCGAGGCATATGGTCCCGGGCGGCCGCATCGTCAACACGGCTTCCATGCTGGGATTGTCCGGAGGTTGGTACCCCAACATTGCCTATCAGGCGACCAAGGGTGCGGTGGTGAACATGACCCGGTCCTGGGCGGTCGAGTGGGCTCCGCGTAAGATCCGGGTCAATGCCGTGGCTCCCGGTCCTGTCCGGACGCCTTTCATCGCCGCGCTGACCGATCAACCGGATCTCGTGGCGCAGCTCGAGCAGCTCACGCCACTGCGCAGGCTCGCGGAAGTCGAAGACATCACCGGCCCGGTGCTATTCTTGGCGAGCTCGGCGTCGGCAATGGTCACAGGTCACATCCTTCCTGTCGACGGGGGAATGCTCGCGCAATAGTACGGCAACCAACAGAGTGTTGGCTTGCATCTCAAGGCGAGTGCGGCCAATTCCAATCACAACCGGGGGAAGAAGGAATATGTACAAGGGGTTCGATCTATCAGACAAGGTTGCGGCTATCACTGGTTCGACGGCCGGGATGGGATTGGCGATCGCACGGGGCCTCGCCCAATGTGGCGCGAAGATCGTGGTCTCCAGCAACGATAAGGAAGACACCGATCAAGCTGCGCATGCGTTGTGCAAGGAAGGCTTCCAAGTCGCGGGCGTACGATGCGACATCACCGACAGAACGGGTATCGGACCGTTCGGCGCGGAGGCAAAACGAGCCTTTGGCAAAGTGGACATCCTGTTCTGCGTTGCACTCGGGCCGCCTCCCATGGGGCCCGTAAATGATGCGGATCTGGAGACACTGGACCGCCTTCTGATCTCGACAGTGAGCAATAACCTCGCGCTTGCCCAGCAATTCTTGCCGGAGATGGCGGAGCGCCGCTATGGCAGCATCGTGATGATGTCGAGCATAGCTTCGGAACGGGCGAGCCCGAACCTCGGTGCGTACGGCGCTGGCAAGGCGGCCCTAAATGGCATTGTCCGGAGCATTGCGGTTGAATGGGGAGCGTCGAACGTCCGTGCGAATGCAATTGCGCCATCGATGGTTCGAACCGCCTTCTCCAAGGACTTTTGGGGTGATCCGGAGCGGGAGAAAACGCGAATGGCCAGAACTCCGGCAGGTCGCATAGCGGAGCCGGAGGAGGTCGTTGGCGCGGCCATCCTACTCGCCTCGCCCGCAGGGGCATACATCTCGGGCCAGGTGCTGTTCATCGACGGAGCCCGCTCGGTCACGTGAAAGTCGGTTCGCAGGCGGCGGTGTTCGCGCGCAGGGGTCGATAAGGTATCATAATACTGTACGGCCAAGCCTCGCATTTTCTAAATCATCGTTTAAAACGATGAGATGAAAAAGATTGAGCGAAAAAGACTTCGGCCTGCCAGTCCGCAGCGTGATCGTGAAATAAAGGAGCGCATCGTCGCCGCTGCTGAACATGTCTTCGCGGAGATGGGAACTGAAAAGGCGACGTTGAGAGACATTACGACCCGTGCTGCAGTCAACGTGGCAGCAGTGAGCTACTATTTTGGCTCGAAATCGGACTTGGTCCATTCTGTCTTTGACCAGTTGTCTACCAGGTTGAACGAGCGGCGCATTCAAGATCTCGACGAATGTTTAGCATTGGCGAAACAGGCTGGAAGGCCGCCGGATCTCCGATCGATTCTAGAAGTTTTTATTAGGCCCTACCTTGATGGCAAGAGCGGTAGACTTTTCGCGCGGCTAGTTCTGCAGCACCGCTTGGCACCTTCCGAAGTCACAAAGGCGATAATATCGGGTCACTTCGATCCCATGGCGAAGCGGTTCATTCAAGCGATCGCCGACGCGTGCCCGCATCTCGATTCCACTGTATTCTTTTGGCGCTACGTCTTCATGATCGGCTCGGTAGTTTACACCGTCGCCGATCTCGGCGTGCTCGACCGGACCGCCTATCTCTCGGGTGGCATGGTTCGGGCCAACAGCGCCGCCGATCTCGCTGACGCGATGCTCGAATTCTGCATCGCGGGCGTAGCCGCTGACCCCCAGCCTAACGCGCAGCCCCTTCAAAAAGAGGGCAGGGGCCGGACCAAGAAACGCCGCGAGCCCTGATCTTGCATCCGACGAGGCGACAAAACGCCATGCGATTTGGCTTGACCTAATCTAAATTCGTGTTTTAAATTTGTGTTTAACATTGAATTTGACCGAGGCGAGGAAACCAAAGCTTGGAGCATCCACCGACAAAGGGCGCTAGTGCCACGGCCACCCCTGATCCCGAGGGAAGGATTGGCCGTTGGGTTGGCGCGAACGTCGTGAAGAAGGATGCGGATCGGTTCGTGACCGGTGCGATCGACTACGCGGCCGATCTGATCCGGCCCGGGACGCTTTATTTGTCCGTGCTCAGGAGCACGCATGCCCATGCCGCGATACGCGGTATCGACGCTGAGGAGGCGAAACGCGCGCCGGGTGTCGTCGCGGTTCTGACGGGCAAGGAAATCCGGGAGCTCACGAAGCCGATGCCAACGCGAATCCCGCGCGAGCGCTTTCCCGGCCCTATCGATGTCTGGTGTCTCGCCGTCGACGAAACGCTTTATGTTGGCCAGCCTGTCGTGGCGGTTGTAGCCGAAAGGCAGAGCGAGGCCGAGGTCGCCAGAAGCTTGATTAAGGTCGACTACGAGCCGCTGGTCGCGGTTTTGGACGCGAAGATTGGTGCCGAGCCAACCGCGCCAAAGGCCCGTAACGTATGGCCGACCAACATCGTGTTCCGGGACAAGATCAATCAAGGCGACGTCGATGCCGCGATGAGGGGCGCCGACCGTGTCATCAGAGGCACAATGAGCTTCGGATCGGCGACCACCGCTCCGATGGAGTGCCGCTGCTACATCGCGGACTGGAGCGCGAAGGCCGGGCGACTGACGCTTCAGGGCACCATGCAGCAGCCGCATCCGACGCGCTGGCTGCTGTCGCAAGCTCTGGATCTACCGGAGACGAAGATCCGCGTCGTCGCACCTGCAATGGGTGGCACGTTCGGTCTCAAGATGGTCGGTCATCCCGAGGAGGTCATCGTTTCCGTCCTCAGCCGGCAGCTCGGGCGGCCCGTTGCGTATCTTGAAAGCCGCGAGGAATGTTTCCTCGCCAACGCGCGCGAACAAACCCATGAATTCGAGATCGGAGCGCGTGCTAATGGCAAGATCGTCGCGTTCCGCGACTTCGTGCGCGCCGATGTCGGGGCGATCGGTGCGGGCGGTGGTTGGTTGATGGCGTTCGTCACGCCGACGGTGTTTCCGACTGTCTACGACATACCGAACGTCGCCATCGACTCGCAGATCGTCACTACCAATAAGCCGCCTTGGCAGGGCGTGCGCGGCTACGGGAAGGAAACCGCGAACGTCGTCATGGAGCGCGCCATCGAACTGATTTCGGCCGAGCTCGGGATGGATTCGCTCGAGGTCCGCCGGCAGAATCTTATTCCGAAGACCAGCTTTCCGCACCGCTTGCCGTCAGGTCTCAATCTGGACAGCGGCGACTACGAGGGAGCGCTCGACCAGCTTGGCGTCCTCTTCGAGCGCGAGCGTTGGCTGGCCAAAAAAGCGTGCGACGAGGGATCCGGACGCAGGATCGGCATCGGTTACGCCTTCGAACTGACGCCTGAAGGTGCCTCGTTCCCAGGGGCGATGCCGTCGGGCTTCGAGACCTCGATGGTGACGATCGACCCGACCGGCACGGTCAGGGTCGCGACCAGCGTCACGTCTCCGGGCAGCGGTAACGAGACGGGAATTGCGCAGTTGGTCGCCGACGTGTTCGGAATCCACCCCGATGGCGTCGCGGTCACGCAGGGCGACACCGATATCACACCGTTCGGTGGCGGTAACACCAGCAGCCGCAGCCTGATGTTCGGAGGGGCCGCCTCGGTTCTCGCCGCCCGCGACCTGCGTGACCGCGTTGCGACCTGCGCCGCGATGCTGTTGCAGGCGGAGCGGGGTCAGATCGACTTCGCTGACGGAAAGATCGTCGTGATCGGAGATCCCGATCGGGCATTGCCGTTCGAGAAAGCCGTGTCAACGATCTACACACAGGCTTACTCGACTGCGATCGACGTCGAGCTGCCGTTGCAAGTGACTCGCACGTATCGGTCGGAAAACGTTCGACATACGCCGGACGAATGGGGAAGGATCAGCTCCTATCCCTCGTTTCCTTACGGAGTCCACGCCGCCGTGGTCGAAGTGGATGAAGCGACCGGTTGCGTCACCGTGCTGGAATACGCCGCAATCCATGACTGCGGTCTCGTCGTCAATCCGGGCCTCGTCGAGGGGCAATTCAAGGGCGCGGTCGCGATGGGTATCGGCGCGGCGCTTTGGGAGGAACTTCTCCACGACGCCGACGGAGGTACCCGGACTAACCGGTTCAAGTCCTACGTGCTTCCGCGGTCAACGGATCTCCCCAATATCCGCCTCGGGCATCGCTGCACGCCCAGTCCCTTCAATCCACTCGGAGTCAAGGGGGCCGGGGAGTCCGGATTTGGCGGGGCAATGGCGGTTATCGTGAATGCCGTTGCCGACGCGCTCGGCGAACGTGGGCGCGAGCTCGACCGCATGCCTTGCAAGCCCGATGTGATCATCGATCTCCTGCCGAGGGCTCGGTCGTGATCAGTCAACAGTTCGAATACCGCGCGCCGCGTGAGATCGACGAAGCGCTGGATATACTGGAACGGGCCGACGGCGCCTGCGCCGTACTCGGGGGCGGCACGTGGCTGATCCCCAACATGACTTTCGCGGTCCATCAGCCGAAAGTTGTGCTCGATCCAAGGCACCTTGACTTTGCGTCGATCCACGAGCGCGACGACGAGGTCCTCGTCGGTGCACGCGTCACCTATTCCGATGCTTTGAGATCCTCGGTCGTATCCGCCCATCTGCCATTGCTAGCCGCAATGGCGACAGGAATTACCGGCGGCATCTCGATAGTCGGGCAGGGGACGATGGGCGGCTCCGCCTGCTATGCCAATCCATCATCCGACTTCCCTGCCTGCCTGGTCGCCCTTCGCGGACGGCTTCGGTTGCGATCAGCGAGGGAAACGCGCGAGGTTGATGCCGCCAACTTTTTCAAAGGCGCGTTCGCTACTGCGAGGCGCCCGGACGAAATGCTTGAGGGAATCATCTTCCCGAAGCGGCCCTCGTCGGCGCGTTGGGGCTATCAAAAGCTCAAGTTCAGCACGGGCTCTTGGCCGATCGTGACGGCCGCGGCCGTGGTGGAGGGCGAACGCGCCCGGGTCGTGCTCGGCGCTGCGACATCGGTCCCAGTTCTGTCCGAAGCCATATTGCCTGCGAATGCCGGCGACGACGAACTGAGAGCCTTAGCGACGTCGTGTGCTTCCGTGTCTCCGGAAGCCGAATTGTCGGACGAGTTGGCAGGGCCGGGTTATCGACGGCGTGTCGCTAATGCGATCGTGCTGCGTGCGCTCAAACAGTGTGGATTGCCGCAATGACGTCGACGCGAACTAAGCGGCTATGTATGCGCCTAAATGGTCGGTCGGTCGAAGCGGAGCTCGATCCGCGCGCTTTGCTGATCGAGGCGGTCCGGGAGCTCGGAGCCAAAGGCGCTCGCGTAGGATGCCTCACGGGCGATTGCGGAGCGTGCAGCCTCGAACTGGACGGGCGCCTAGTCAAGTCATGTCTGGTGCTGGCGGTGTCGGCGGAAGACAGCGACATCGTGACGATCGAAGGGAGTCGGGACGTGATCACCCGCGAATTGCAGCACGCTTTCGTCGCCTGCAACGGTTTCCAATGCGGCTTTTGCACGTCGGGCATGATCATGGTCGCGGTCGATCTCCTGCGATCGAACCCGTCGCCGACGGAGGCGGAGATACGCAGCGCCATTAGCGGCAATCTCTGCCGTTGCACGGGCTACGAGAACATCGTGAGCGCCGTCGTCCGAGCCGCGGGACGCGCTGCGGCACAAGTCGAGAAAAAAGCCGCAAACGGGGAGTGAAGGGAATGAGAACGGTCAAAGCTCAGCGCACGCCGGTGACGGCGGCGTTTTCTAGCCTGCTCGGAAGCTGCATCGAGTGGTACGATTTCTATATCTACGGCACCGCGACGGCGCTGGTCTTCAACACGATCTTTTTTCCCAGCTTTGATCCCATGGTCGGCACCCTTCTGGCATTCGGCACCTTCAGCGCTGGAGCCATCATGCGGCCCCTCGGCGGCATCATATGCGGTCACTTTGGCGATAAGGTTGGTCGCAAGTCGATGCTCGTTTGGACGCTCATCTTGATGGGGGGAGCTACCGTGCTGATCGGGCTCATTCCAAGCTACGCCCAGATTGGCATTCTCGCGCCGACCCTGCTCATGGTGCTAAGATGCGTGCAGGGTCTCGCGTTCGGAGGAGAATGGGCCGGGGCAGCCCTCATCGCGGTTGAACACGCTCCCGAGAAACGGGAAGGCATCTTTGGTTGCTTTCCGCAAATGGGTTCGCCGATAGCGCTGTTCCTGTCCACGGGCACCTTTGCGTTGCTTGCGTTCATGCCCAAGGATGAATTCATGTCATGGGGATGGCGCATACCGTTCGTCGCGAGCGCAGTGCTGATCGTCATCGGATTGATCTTCCGCCTGAAGCTGCTGGAAAGCCCTTCATTCGTTGAAGCGGCTGCGCGCGGGGAGATCGTCGCTGCGCCGATCAAGACGGTGCTGAAGAACGATCTCAAGAGTATCCTGATCGGAGGTGGCGTCGTGCTTTGTACGACCGTAGCCTTCTACGTGCAGGCGATCTTCGTCGTCTCCTACGCAACGCAGACGGTCGGGGCATCCCGCCAGGACGTTCTGAACGCGGTGCTCGTCGGTTCCTTCTTCGAGCTGTTGATGCTGCCTGCTTTTGCGTTGCTCGCCGATCGCGTCGGGCTGAAGCCCGTTGCGTTCTTCGGTGCGCTGTGGACCGCCGCCTTCAGCTTCCCTTTCTTCAAATTCATCGACGCCGGAACACCATTCAGCATCGGACTCGGCATCACGCTGGCCATGGTCGGTATTAGCGCCTTGTTCGCCGTGCTTCCGGCCTATACGTCCCGCCTCTTCGATACGCGGGTCCGGTTCACCGGCATTTCGCTTTCCTACGGCATCGCCGCAGGATTGATTGGTGGGCTCACGCCGCTATTGGCGAGTAGTCTGTTCCTGTGGGCTAAGTCACCGTGGCCGATCGCGCTCTATCTCGTCGTGATCAGTATGATCAGCATGATTGCGGTGCTCGTCAGTCCCGCATTCGGAAACGAGGTGCCCGCGCGGGACGCCACGTTGGATAATACTGTAGTGCCAGGCCAGGCTTCGCGAAACTGAAGGACATTACGCAAGCATGACGATTGATCTCGATTTTACCCACGATCCGAATCGGAAGAGCTGGGTCGTGAGCGCCAACGAGGCATCGACCGATTTTCCCATTCAGAACCTCCCGTTCTGCATGTTCGGTCGTGCCGGCGAATCGAGGCGCGCCGGAGTGGCAGTCGGTGCCGACATTCTCGATCTCGACGCCGCAGTTGAGTTGCAACTGTTCAACGGTGAAGCTGCCGCGGCGATACGCGCTTGCAAGGGTGAGAGCCTCAACCCGATCATGGCGATGGTCGGGCCATCGGCGACGGCGCTGCGCCATCGATTGTCTGAGGTACTCGTCATCGGCTCCGATCGGATGACACATGCGTCCCAGCTCTTGATCCCACGGCGTGAGGTACAGTTTCATCTGCCCGCCACGATAGGTGGGTTCACCGACTTCTTCACCTCGCTATATCACACCGAACGGGGTGGACGGGCTTCTCGCCCGGACAATCCCGTTCCCCTCAATTTCCGCTATATGCCGATCGCCTATAATAGTCGGGCGAGCTCGGTGAGGATCAGCGGCGAGCCTATCCGGCGTCCCCTCGGTCAGAGGCAGCGCCGGGATGGTGCGGTGCACTTCGGGCCCTGTGAAAGCCTCGATTTCGAGCTTGAGCTTGGTGCTTTCATCGGGAAGGGGAATGAACTGGGCGAGCCGGTAGATGTCGCCGCGGCGGGTGACCGGGTGTTCGGCTACTGTCTTCTGAACGACTGGTCCGCGCGCGACATCCAGCGCTGGGAGAGTTTTCCGCTCGGGCCGTTCCTAGCCAAGACGCTGTCGACGTCGATCTCGCCTTTCGTGGTCACGTCCGATGCCCTTCGGCCATTTCGTGCACCAGCCACCAAGCGACCGGAGGGAGATCCACCGCCGCTGGAATATTTGCATTCCGACGCGGATCAGCGGCGTGGTGGCATCGACTTGACGATGGAGGCCCTGATCCAGACCGAAGGGATGCGGGCCCAAGGCCTCGATCCGTACCGCGTAACGAGCGCCAACTTTCGGGACATGTACTGGACCGTGGCACAGATGGTGACCCATCACACGGTCAACGGATGCAATCTGCGCGTTGGCGATCTGATCGGGAGCGGAACAGTCTCTGGGCCGACCGACGAAAGTCGCGCCTGTCTTGCCGAAATCGCCGCGTCTGGTGACACCATCTACCTTCCAAACGGCGAGCAGCGGAAATGGCTCGAAGATGCTGACACTGTCGTGTTTCGCGCGAAGGCGCAACGGGCAGGTTACGTTTCGATCGGCTTCGGCGAATGCACCGGTCAAATTCTCCCGGCATTGTCTCGATAGAGTGAAAAAGAAGATGGCACGTAAGCTAATCGATATTTCCGTCGCTCTGCAGGCCGGCATCGCAAGCGATCCACCGCGAGCCCTGCCGAAGATCACCTATCTCGACCATCATGCGACCGCTCCCGGGATCGCCGAATACTTTGGCGTGGGCTTAGATCAACTTCCGCAAGGCGAATATGCAGCGGTGGAAAGGTGCGACATCAGCACCCATAACGGCACTCATCTGGATGCTCCATATCACTTCTTTTCGTCGATGAATCATGCCTTGAAGGAAGGCGGCGAGCCCAGTATGCGCATCGACGAGGTTCCGCTCGAATGGTGCTTCCAGCCTGCCGTCAAGCTCGATTTCCGGCGCTTCGATGACGGCTATGTTGCTACGCCGGGAGACGTCCAGGCCGAGTTGAAGCGGATCGGTCATAAGCTCCGTCCGCTGGAAATCGTCGTCGTGAACACGCGCGCGGGAACGCGTTATGGCGAGGCCGATTACGTTGACGCAGGATGCGGAATGGGCAAGTCGGCGACGATCTGGCTTTTGGAGCAGGGTGTGCGCCTCGTCGGCACCGACGCATGGAGCTGGGATGCTCCATTCTCGCATACCAAGCGCAAGCTGGAGCAAGGTGGCGGAGCCGAACTGATTTGGGAGGGCCATCGCGCCGGTCGCGAGATCGGTTATTCGCATCTCGAGAAGCTTCACAATCTCGAAGTGCTGCCGGCCGATGAATTCCAGGTCGTTTGCTTTCCCGTGAAGATCCACGGAGCGTCAGCCGGCTGGACCAGGGCCGTTGCGATCGTAGATGAATGAGGCCGATGCGGCGTTATCCTCGTCTTCGGCAGTGCTCGGTAGGGCGAAGATGCGAGGGCGAGCAGCCGACGTGTCGGACGAACGCGACACTGAAGCCGCTGACTGATGGATATCCGCGTGCGAAGGCTATCTCCGAAATGGAGATGCCTTACCCGATCATTTCCTTGGCGAGCGCCATTGAGTGAACTGTTTGGGCTGCCCGACGTCCTGGCGGTTCTCGATGCCTCGCAGACGCGGTTGTCAAGGGCTCGCGCTCAGACGGGCGCCGCCAATAGCAGGCGCACACCATAAACCAGTGTCGCGTCGAGCTTTAGGATCTCGGATATGATCTTGGTTATGTCCTAAAACGTGGCGGATATGACGTTTCGTTCAGTTGGTCGCGGCCCTATGTTCCGCGCCGTATGCTTTAGCGCTGGTCTCCTGCAACCAGAATAGGAAAGCGCATGCAACCGATCGCCGTCTCGAATTGGAAGAGCTTCTTTTCCACAGGAAAACTTCCCGCTTTGCAAGCGTGTCTCGCCGAAGAAGTGATTTTCGAGTCACCGGTCGTGCATACGCCACAAATCGGCAAGGCGGTAACCGCGAAGTACTTATGCTCAGCACAACGAGTCTTCTACAACGCGAGCTTCGTGTACTTGCGTGAATGGGTCGACTCCAATTCGTGCGTGTTGGAACTCCAAACCAAGATCGATGGCGTTTCGATAAACGCGGTGGATATCATTTCCTGGAACGACGACGATAAAATAACGAACTTCAAGGTCATGATACGTCCCCTCAAAGCCATTCAGCTTGTGCATCAACTCATGATGCAGGAATTGCTCAAGAGTACGCCACCGTCATAGAAATCAGAGCGTCATGTCCGGCGCTTGCAAAACTCGATGAAGTGTCAATGCAGCCCGCAATATTCATCTTAAGGCGTCGAAACACCGCGGAAGAGCCGTGCGTTCCGTGCTAGCGCGAACGACACGGCCTGCGCCATCGTGCCGAAGGTCACACTGCGGAGGAGATCTCGCGCTGGATGATGCGATCGCTATCACGACGTTCTAAGGCAACCGCGACGGCGCTTCGAGGCGGCCGCCGGGCATCGACGCAGCGGAGGTCGAACTCGTAGAGCACGGATTGAAGACCTGCCGTGAGAGCATGCGGAACGCTTTCACAAACCTGGGGAAAAGTGAAGATGGGGCAACATCGATTGAATGCGTGGCCCGCGCGGTTACCGCTAGTGATGGAGCCGCCTGAGGGATCGGTGTGGGATTGCTTGGCCGTTAGCGCCAGGCGGTACCCCGACAGATCTGCGCTGATCTTCTTTGGCCGCCAGATCAGCTATGCCGAGCTCCTATTCTCCGCCGAACGTCTCGCCGCACACCTCACTTCGCTCGGCGTTGGAAGCGGGGATCGTGTACTCGTCGTTATGCAAAATTGCCCGCAACTCATTGTTGCGCACTATGCGATAGCGCGCGCCAATGCCGTAGTCGTACCGGTCAACCCGATGAACCGCGCGCAAGAGTTGCGCCACTATGTCACCGACGCGAGGGCCTATGTCGCCATCACGACCGGTGACCTTGCGGACGAGGTAGCCCTGGCGAGTAATGGGCTGGGCCGCGACCGGCTTCGTCATCTCATCGTGAGCCAGTTTGATGATGTGTTGGAAGGAACGGACAGGTCCGTCATACCCTCGCAATGGCGTAAGTGGTTGAATGAACGCCATCCACTGCCCGGCTTGCTGGAGGGCGATCTGCATGATTGGCAAGACGTCATGCGATCGAAAAGCGAGCCGCCTTCCTTGCTCGCTGGCCGGGATGATCTGGCTTTGTTGCCTTACACAAGCGGTACGACGGGATCGCCTAAAGGTTGCATGCTGACGCACGCGAACCTGATGCATAACGCGATCGCGACAAGCCTCTGGCTCGACATGACATCAGAATGCGTTGCATTAGCAGTTCTGCCGCTGTTTCACATCACAGGTCTCGTGTGCGTCTTGCATGCGAGCATCTACGCCGGGAGCACGATCGTGATCATGCCCCGTTGGGATCGCGAGTCGGCGAGCCAACTCGTTGCGCAGCACAATGTGAGCCATTGGACCTGTATACCAACGATGATCGTAGATCTGATGGGCAGTCCGAAACTCGACCAGTACGATTTCTCCAGCCTAGTCTATCTCGGCGGCGGAGGATCAGCCATGCCTCAAGCTGTCGCCGAACAATTGTTCGAACGGTTCAGGATCCGCTTCGTCGAGGGTTATGGCCTCACGGAATCTGCGGCAGTCACGATCTTCAATCCTTGCGATTCCCCGAAGCTGCAATGTCTCGGCGTGCCGTTCATCAGTGTCGACGCGCGCGTGATCGACGTCGAGTCCAGCGCTGTGCTGGCGGCCGGGGAGACAGGGGAAATCGTCATTCATGGTCCGCAACTATTTGTCGGATATTGGGGGCATGAGGACGCAACCGAAAAAGCATTCGTGACGATCGACGGCAAACGGTTCCTGCGAACCGGCGATTTGGGATATCGAGATGAGGACGGATATTTCTTCATCATGGATCGGTTGAAGCGGATGATTAACGCTTCCGGTTACAAGGTCTGGCCTGCCGAGCTCGAGGCCGTGATGTTCCATCATCCTGGAATACAGGAGGTTTGTGTCATCGGTGTCAGCGATTCGTATCGCGGCGAAACTGTCAAGGCCGTGGTCGTGCGTAAGAGCGCATTCGACGAGTTGACCGAACAAAGCATCATCGATTGGACGCGAACGCAGGTCAGCGCGTACAAGGCGCCCCGTATTGTTGAATTTGTGGAAGCGCTACCAAAAAATGCGTCCGGCAAGGTCATGTGGCGCCAACTTCAGGAAGCCGAGCTATCGCGATCCGCTTCGTCACCAGCGGACAGGTAGAGATCTCGCGCGAAAGCGTTGAAATGAAATGCAGAGGCCCACTGAGCGTTTGATGTGTGGGACTGGGAATGCAGGGGTGTCGCCGGCGTTCATTTCGAATCGTGAAGGTCACCCGGCGACGTCCTAAAAGGTGGCGAATATGACGTTTCCGTCGAAGTTGAGCGACCGTATGCTTTGCGCGAAATGCGAGAGCCGCCGTCATAGCACGTGCACTTGGCGCCAAACGATTTGACGTCGATTTTCATGGGTCGGTTCGCGGCGGGAGGAGTAATCAAGTGAGCAAGTGGAGTACACGCAAATGGGTCTTGGCGGCGCGCCCTGTCGGTAAGCCCAAGGCGAGTGATTTCAGATCTGAGACCGGTTCTGTCGCCGAACCCGGTGACAAAGAGCTGCTGTTGCGGACAAAGTTTCTCTCGCTTGAACCTTACATACGTGCGCGCATGGACGAGGCAAAGTCCTACGCACGCTCTACGGCGATCGGCGAAGTCATGTTCGGCCGAACCATCTCAGAAGTCGTGGCCTCCAACCATCCGGATTATCGTGCCGGCGACATCGTGCTCGCTAAGGCCGGGTGGCAAACACTGAGCCTTTCAGACGGTGAAGACCTTCGGAAGCTGGATCCTAAGATTGCTCCTCCCACCGCATTTGTGGGAGCGCTGGGGATACCCGGCTCTGCCGCTTATATTGGAATGAGAGTGATTGGTCAGCCCAAGCCCGGCGAGACGGTCGTCGTAGCTGCGGCGAGTGGGCCGGTTGGCTCGCTTGTCGGGCAACTGGCGCGCAGAGCAGGGGCTCGCGCCGTGGGGATCGTAGGAGGCGCGGAAAAATGTGCGTTCGTCAAGGAGAAACTCGGTTTCGATGAGGCCGTCGACCATCGTGGCGCTGACTTCGAGCAGCGGCTCGCGGCGGCATGTCCGAACGGCGTCGATGTCTACTTCGAAAATGTTGGCGGCGCGGTGTGGACAGCGGTGTTTCCGCTGCTAAATCAATTTGCGCGCGTCCCGGTGTGTGGACTTGTCTCGCAGTTCGGAGCGCCTGTTCCGCCGGGGCCGGATCGAGTGCCGGCAACGATCCGTCAGGTTCTCTCCAAGAGCCTTACCATTCGCGGGTTCATCGTTGATAACTACCCTGAGCTGTTCCCGGATTTTGAGCGGGAAATCGGCGCCGGCTTGAAGGACGGGACCATTCTTCAGCGCGAGGACATCGTTGATGGTCTTGAGAACGCGCCGGTTGCGTTCATGGGCATGCTTGAGGGACGCAACTTTGGCAAACTTCTTATCCGTGTGGCGGATTAATTCGATCAAGCGGTCTCACAGCGAGCGGCGGTCCTAGCACGTCGATCGTCGAAGGGGCGTCGTTGACCGTACCCGTGGGGGCCGAAAGTTAGCAACGCGTGGGCAACGGCCAGAAGTGATGAGTGTCTCATGAACTTTTCAATGTCCGATAGCCAGCGTGACTGGTTGAACCGTCTCTCGTCCTTTATGCACAAACATGTGTATCCTGCCGAAGAGACCTATAGGGCGCAGGACGCTGCCGGCGGGCGCTGGAAGGTCATCCAAGTCGTCGAGGACATAAAAAGGAAGGCTCGGGCCGAGGGTCTCTGGAATCTGTTCATGCCGCCGTCCGCACACGAGGACGATGAGTTTCGAGGTGCCGGTCTTTCAAATCTCGAATACGCCCTACTTGCCGAGGAGATGGGACGTGTTTCCTGGGCCTCGGAGGTCTTCAATTGCTCCGCGCCGGACACCGGCAATATGGAAGTGCTGATACGCTATGGCAGCCTGGAGCAGAAACGAACCTGGCTACGTCCCTTGATGGACGGCGAGATCCGCTCCGCATTTCTGATGACCGAGCCCGACGTCGCATCGTCCGATGCCACCAATATCGAGACGAGCATCAGGCGCGACGGGGATCAGTACGTCATAAATGGCCGGAAATGGTGGTCGTCGGGTGCGGGCGACCCACATTGCAAGGTTGCTATTGTCATGGGAAAGACCGACGTCAGCGCGCCGAGGCATCAGCAGCAGTCCCAGATCATCGTGCCACTCGACACTCCCGGCCTCAAGATCGAGAAGATGCTTCCGGTATTCGGATTCGACGATGCGCCGCACGGTCACGCGCAGATCTTGCTCGAAAACGTCCGCGTGCCCGCAAGCAACATAGTGCTCGGGGAAGGCAGGGGTTTCGAGATCGCTCAAGGCCGGCTCGGTCCGGGCCGTATTCACCATTGCATGCGGACCATAGGTGCGGCGGAAGCAGCGTTGGAGAAGATGGTGAAGCGACTATCGTCGCGCACGGCGTTTGGCCAAAGGATCGTCGAATTTTCGATCTGGGAAGAGCGAATCGCTACGGCGCGCACCGAACTGGAGATGACACGGCTACTTTGCCTGAAGGCTGCTGATATGATGGATAAGCTCGGCAATAGGGCCGCGCAGCTTGAAATCGCGATGATCAAGGTGGCGGCCCCAAAAACCGCGCTCAAGATCATCGACGATGCGATCCAGGCGTTCGGAGGGGCCGGTGTATCAGACGATGCGGGCCTAGCCAAGACGTACTCTCATATCCGCGCGTTGCGCATCGCGGATGGCCCCGATGAAGTCCACAATCGTGCGATCGCGCGCCAGGAATTGCGCAGATACGCCAACGCGCCGATCGCATAGTCGAACGGACGGCAGCGGGGCAAAGGGCGTGTCGTGGAGCTACGCCCAAAAGGCTGGCGCAATCTAGGATGAACGCTCTGGGAGCGTCGAACGGTTGCGGAGCCGTTGGGCGGCGACTGGGATGTTACAAACGCCGCCATGACTTATTTCCAATTCGTCACGGAGAAAAGAGCGACATGAGCACGGCAACGAGTTCAGTGGGGCAAGTGCGAACTGAGGTGCACGGACACGTGCTGAAAATCATTATCGACAACCCGGCTAAGAAGAACTCCTTCAGCCCGCAGATGATGTTTCAGATGTCAGACGCCCTCACGCTTCTCGACAAGACCCCCGAATATTGGGTTGGTGTCGTTTGTGCAGACGGGAACGACTTCACGGCTGGGTTGGACATGCCAAAGTTTTTCGGTCCCAAAGCCGAGAATTGGGACTTGAGGGACGGAACGATCGACGTCTTCGCTCTCGCCAATAGATGTCGCAAGCCGATCGTTACCGCCGTACAGGGCATCGTCTATACAATTGGCATCGAGATGATGCTGGCGGGCGATATCGTCATTGCCGCCGATGACTGCAGATTTTGCCAAATGGAATCCAAGCGGGGCATTGCGCCGTTCGGAGGAGCGCACTTTCGTTTCCTGACAAGGGCGGGGTGGGGCGACGCCATGTACCATCTCTTTCTATGCGACGAGTTTACCTCCGAGCGGGCCTACAAAATCGGCCTCGTGCAGGAGGTGGTTCCGGCGGGCCAGCAGATCGAGCGGGCCATGCAGGTCGCGGCAACAATTGCGAAGAATGCGCCGATCGGAATTCAGGTGACGAAGGAGGCGGCGTTGAAGTTTATCGAGGACGGCGAGCGCGCTGCCGTCGACTATATTCCGAAGATCAAGGACCGCGTATTCAACAGTGAAGACTTCAAAGAGGGAATCCAGTCATTTGTCGAGCGGCGTGCCGCGGTGTTCCGCGGCCGGTAGGGCCTAATGTGGCAGAGCTGAATTGTTCAAGAACTGAGGAGAACCAAACATGGGCAGCGTGAAAAAGGCGTTTGACCTCGAGGGAAAGACCGCACTTGTCACCGGTGGATCGCGTGGACTTGGATTGCAGATCGCCGAGGCGCTCGGCGAGCAGGGAGCCAAGATCGTCCTGTCGTCGCGCAAGGCTGCCGATCTGACGCAAGCACAGGAACACCTCGCGAGTCTCGGCATCAAATGTCATTGGATCGCGGCTGACAACGGTAAGGACGAGGAAATCAAGCGGCTTGCCGACGAAGCCGTCGCCAAGTTGGGTAAAGTGGATATTCTGGTCAATAACGCCGGCGCGACATGGGGCGCATCGACGGAAGATCATCCGATCGAGGCCTGGGACAAACTGATGAATCTCAACATCCGGTCCGTGTTTCTGCTCAGCCAGCGGATTGGCAAATTGTCGATGATTCCGAACAAGTACGGCCGGATCATTAATATCGCTTCCGTTGCCGGCCTTCGAGGTGGCATAGGCGACATGCAAATGATCGGCTACCATACGAGCAAGGGTGCGGTGGTCAATTTCACTCGGGCGTTGGCTGGCGATTGGGGCCGCCACGGGATTACCGTCAACGCGCTCGCACCGGGATTCTTCCCGTCGAAGATGACAAAGGGCACGCTCGAAGCCGTCGGCGTGGATAAGCTTGCCGCGGGCGCCCCCTTGCGCCGCATCGGTGACCAAGATGACCTCAAAGGCGCCGCGATCTTGTTCGCAAGCGATGCTGGCAAACACATCACCGGACAGATACTTGCCGTCGACGGCGGTTTGACGGCCGTTTTGCCGGCCTAGCCATTCGCCGAGGCCATGGACTCCCCGGGCTTTCAGTGCGCCGCGGCGACAGGGCTGAATCGGAGAGCGATGAGCCCGATTCACTCGCGCGACGCATATGGGTTCGTGCGGCCGGGCAACAGCCGTAGTCTCCCAAGATCGTTTCGTGCAGAGGGGTTGGAGTACCGGCATCAGATGCCTTGCGATCGAATCGGGAGGCGCGAATGATCAAGGCTGGCGGCCAAGAAGGTGCTCGTGCGGACGAGAGGGGCCGTAGCTCGAATATGACCACCCTCGTGCGACGACTACTTCGCGTCGAGCGCCGAACTGATAGGAGCGAAGACTTACCATGATTGCGGAACACGAGACGTTTGGTGGGACCTGGCCGTTCGCGCCACGTTATTTTGAAGGCAACGGCTTTCGGATGCATTACGTCGACGAAGGGGAAGGTGAACCCATCGTCTGCCTCCACGGAGAGCCAACATGGGGCTATCTTTATCGACGCTTCATTCCCCCTCTTGCCAAGACGAACCGCGTGATCGTACCGGACCACATGGGTTTCGGGAAGAGCGAGACACCTCGCGATCGCGAGTACTCACTCAAGACCCATGTCGAGAACCTAGCGCATTTGGTCGACGAGCTTGACCTCAAGGATATTACTTTCGTGATCCAGGACTGGGGCGGCCCGATCGGAGCCGCTTACGCGTTGCGTCATCCGGACCGGGTCAAACGGCTATTTTTGCTCAACACTTTGACGGGTTACGGGCGAGCAAAATCCAGCGGGCTCACGCCGTGGTTTCAGTTCGTCAAGGAGCATCACGAAGCAGGAACCTTGCATGAAGTGCTCGGGCATCTCAATGTGAACGTTCTTGGCATCATGAAAGCCATAGGCTTCGAGAATATGGCCGCCGTTGACGCCAATTGGGTTGCGGCCTATAGCGCGCCGTTCCCGAGCAAAGCCGATTGTCTGGGTGCTATCGAATTTCCATTGGACGCGCTTCTTGGCCGCATGGTGCCCTATGTTCGCGAAGGGTTTCCCTTCATCGACGGTTTGAAAGCAAAGCCCGCCATGCTCGTGGTGGGCATGAAGGATAAGGGTATTGCGCCCGATGCTCAGATCGCAGATTTCCGGGGCATTTGGCCCGGTCGTCCAGTTATCGAGCTCCCCGGAGCGGGTCATTTCAGCCAGGAAGACGCTCCGGACACGATCGTCGCTTTGATTCAGCTCTTCATCCAGAGCACGTTACACGTAGGAGAAATGCGGTGACCTACGAAACTCTCATCTACGGCGCGGCGAAAGACGTCGTCCGCATCACGATCAATCGGCCGGCGCATTTGAACGCGATCAACGTGCTGACGGCAAGGGAGCTCTCGATTGCGGCGAGGCAGTGCAGCGCTGATCCGGCGGTACGATGTGTTGTGCTGACCGGTGCCGGCGATCGCGCGTTCTGTTCGGGTGGTGATGTGGCCGGCTTTGCTTCGGATCCGACACAGGTCGATACTCTGATCGAGGAAATGACAGAATATCTCGAGGAGGCGATCTCAGTATTCGCACGCATGCGGGCACCCGTCATCGCTGAAGTAAACGGCGCGGTAGCCGGCGCCGGTCTCGGCTTGGTGGCATCGGCTGATTTTGCGATCGCGTCCGAAAAAGCAAGATTCACCAGTGCCTACACCAAGATCGGGTTGACTCCCGACGGGAGCACGACGTGGTTTCTACCACGCCTCATCGGCCTCCGCCGCGCGAAGGAGCTGTTTCTTCTGAACCGGTCGTTGTCTGCGGAAGAGGCAATGGCTTGGGGATTGGTCAATCGCGTGGTGGCTGCCGCGGACCTGTCGGCTACCGTTGCTCAAGTTGCCGAACAGCTCGCCGCCGGTCCAACGCAAGCCTTTGCGTCCATCAAGCGGCTTCTGCTGCTAGCCGGCGGTGAAAGCCTCGAGCAGCAGATGAAGCATGAATCAGCCTCCATCGTCCAAATGTCCCGGTCACGAGACGGCCTCGCGGGCGTGAAGGCTTTTAAGGACAAAGTGGAACCGAGCTTCGTCGGGAGATAGGTACCCCGAATACGGTTCTCGCATCGCCATGCGAGGACGCCAGTATCGTTTACATCCGGACAGCTCGGATCGTTGTGCGCAATCTCGATCGCTATGGAGATGGAGGCATATGCGTGTTGCTGACGATAAACACGCATCGGTGCAGATGCGAGTTGACCGCGTACACCAGAAGTCCATTCACGGAGAACTCATGAATTTTTCAAGGCTGTTTTCGCCACTGACCGTGGGGCAATATCGACTGAGCCATCGAGTGATTATGGCTCCTCTCACGCGCATGCGCGCCCAGGAAGGGACGGTCGCGGCGCACGCGCTGAACGTCCAGCATTATAAGCAACGGGCGTCGGAAGGCGGACTGATCATCGCAGAAGCATCCCAGGTTTCACTGGCGGGGCAAGGATACCCGGCAACGCCGGGAATTCATTCCGAGCGGCAAATTGAAGGATGGCGCGATGTTACGGACGCTGTTCATTTGAAAGGCGGCCGAATATTCCTACAGCTTTGGCATGTTGGGCGCGTCTCACATTCTTCACTCCAACCCAACGGTGCGTTGCCGGTAGCTCCGTCAGCGATCCGGATCAACGGCGAAACTTTGACGGCGTCTTGGAAGTCGGCTCCCTTCGAGACGCCCCGGGCTCTTGAAACCGAAGAGATCACGGAGGTCGTCGAAAGCTTTCGACAAGGAGCGAAAAACGCAAAGTTGGCGGGCTTCGACGGCGTCGAGCTTCATGGAGCCAATGGCTATCTCGTGGAGCAGTTTCTGCAGTCTCGTACGAACCAGCGTAGCGATCGCTACGGGGGGTCCATGGAGAACCGCTGCCGATTTCTCAAGGAAGCGGTCGATGCTCTAATCGATGTATGGGGCAGCGATCGAGTTGCGGTGCGGTTATCACCCTACGGCGTAGCGAATGAGAGTGGAGAGGACGATCCGGTATCACTGTATCGTCATGTGCTGAGACAGCTTAGTCCGTTAGGCTTAAGTTATCTGCATTTCATAGAGCCAAGAAGCAGCGGGGCGGGGCGCGCCGACGTAAATCACCAGAATGTTCCCTCGGCACTTGAACTATTCAGATCCGATTGGTCGGGCGTGCTGATCGGCGCAGGTGGTTTCGCCGGAGCCTCCGCGGAGGCTGCTATCGCGTCGGGCAGGGCGGACGCGATCGCGTTCGGCCGAGCATTCATTGCAAACCCCGATCTTCCGAAGCGCCTGAAACTTAACATTCCGCTCAATCCGTACAATCGCGCGACTTTCTACGGCGGCGGCGCTGCCGGATATACGGACTATTCTCGTTATGATACCTGACTGCTCTTACGCTCGACCCCAAAACATCTCGGAAGCGATGGAGTTGCTCGCTCTGTGCAGCTCGCCCCGCGCAATGTCGTCGGCGCCATCATGAACGCGTGCGCAGTTCGACGTCCGCCGCTTAGCTTCCCTGAAACGCGAACTTGCCTTTGAAGTTGCGTGCGCCGTGTTCTGCGACAGCTTTCACGCCAGCCCGCATGTCGTGCGTTTCCAGAAGGGAAGCGCCGACAGCGCCAACAAGGCGGTCGGCGGCGCAGGCCCCGTCTTGCGCGGCCGCCCTGATCAGGCGTTTGGTCGCTTGAAACGCTCGCGTAGGCCCTTTGGAGAGCTGCTTGGCAAATTTCGCGGCATCGGCGTCTAGTTCCGCGTCCGGAAGAATTCTCGTCACGATGCCCCATTTTTCGAAATCAGCAACGCCATAAATGGATGTCGAATAGCAAATCTCCAGCGCCCGGGCGGGACCGGCACGCTCGCATAGGATCTGTGCGCCTCCGAGCAACGTCGTCGCGCCTATCATGGCTTCCAATTGGGCAAACTGGGCCGTTTCGCTGGCCCACAGAACGTCACAGCGGAGTACGATTTCGAGGCCGGCAGTCAGGCACAATCCTCGGACGGCCGCGATCGTCGGAATTGGAAGCTCCTGCAGGCGTGCCATCAGGGGAATGTGCCTGACGAGGTGAGCCTCGGCCGCGTGCGCGGACAGCCCGTCAAACATCGCCGGAACGTCGGCGCCGGCGCTGAAGTGTTGTCCGTTTGCCTTCAACAATAGCGCGCGGATCGGAGCCGCCGCGACTTGGTCGATTATGTCGCTTAGCTGGTCCAGCATTTCCCATGTGAATAGATTAAGGGGCGAGTTTGAAATAGTGACGACGGCGAGGGCATCCTGGATCTCAAGTTTCACGCTGGCCATTTTGTTCTCCGAGCTAATCTTTTGCGAAGAGCGTTTCGTGGATAGTGCGTGTCGATGGCGCGACTTGTCGCACCTTCGCACCATGTTGCGTCTGCGGTCTCACGTCGAGGTCGTTCTGAAACTCGGCCGATGCGACATATGAGTGTTCGAGGTGCTGGCAGATGCTTTCTGGGCGACGAACGGCAGCATTCGCGGATGGCTCTCGAGGGGTATCGCGAGGTTGTGGGCCGTTGCATTTGATTGCTCCGGCCAATCAGAAAAGCCGGTGACCCGAACGTCGCTCCGAGCCGGCGGCGACAGATCCGGTTACGCAACGACCAAAAAGGCCGCTCGGCTTGGATGATGGAACCAATCAACAATTTCGTGAAAGACGATTTCGATCACAATCGTATTCTGTCGTGCGCGAATGGCAATGTCAAGGCTTTGTCGGGTATCAATTTGGCTCATTCGATCAGTTTTGGCGCGATCTAGGGCTAAAATCTCTATATTTCGGCAGTATCATGCGCGCGCTTGTGAACAGCCGCAAAATATCGCTGCAGGTTTGTCCCGCTATGACGGCCGGAACGGTGCGCCAAGGTCGATTGTGAATATAATTGTAATGTGGTATTCGTGCGACGAATAAATTTGGGAGTTATCACGTGGGAGTCTCGAGAGAACAGGCTGCGGAAAATCGTCGCGCGATCGTTTCGGCGGCCACGCAGCTATTCCGGGAACGTGGAACGGACGCCGTCGGGCTAAGCGAATTGATGAAGCATGCCGGCTTCACCCAAGGGGGTTTCTATAACCACTTTGAATCGAAGGCTGCTTTGGTTGCCGAGGTGCTTGCTCAATCCATGACAGAGGGCACCGCCGAACTTGTAAAAAACGCGAGAGCGCCGGTCGACCAGTCGACCACGGCTCTTCATCGCTATATTGGCTGGTATCTGTCGCAATCTCACCGCGATGATATCGACAACGGCTGCCCGGTAGCTGGATTCGCCGGCGATGCTCCCCGCCTTGGGGCCGAAGCGCAATCACATTTCGCCAGCGGCTTGGACAATCAGATCACCATCCTCGCCGGCCTGATCGCCGAAAGTGGATCACTAGCTACAGTCGGCCATCGCAGGACATTGCGCGATTGGGCAATCAGCCTGCATTGTAAAATGGTGGGGGCGTTGGTCCTTTCGCGATCGGTTGCGGCCACCGCGCCGGCGTTTTCGAATGAGATTCTGGAGAACGCTCAGCGAGACATAATCCAATCTCTCGATGAGTTTTCCAGCCAAGCTCCCGCTTCACGAAGGCGCAGTTAACTGCACCGCGGTGCTCTTCGCTGCATCGGCAGACCGGCTACGCCGGAATACACAAAACATATCGCGCACCGGCGAACTTATTGATGCCGCTGCGGGAGTGCCGTATGGCTCGCCCGCTAATTGGCCGATGCACTCCGGCGCCGTCGGCTTGTCCATTCGAACGACGCGCTCGATCGCGATGGCGGTGGCTTCACCGCCGCCGATGCAAAAGCGAGGCGACACCCCGTTTCAGACCCTTGCGCCTCGAGGGCGTGCAGTAAGGTCACGATGAGGCGCGCGCCGGTAGCGCCGATGGGGCGGCCGAGGGCATAGGCGCCGCCATTTATGTTGGTTTTCGCGCGGGATGCCGAGATCGCGCGCCGCCGCCATCGGTACCACCGCGAAGGCCTCATTGATCTCGAACAGATCGATGTCGCCGACGCGCCAGCCGACCTGGTCGAGCGGCTTGCGGATCGCTGGGATCGGCGCGGTCGTGAACCATTGTGGTTCTTGGCTATAGGTGGCGTGACCCCTGATCTCGGCGAGCGCCGGCAGGCCATCGCGCTCGGTCAGCGAGCGGCGCGCCAGGATCAGCGCCGACGCACGCGGAATGGCGCGTGACAGCAATAGCCGCTGACGTCGCCACGCCCAATTCGGCTCCCGTCGTCCACGATTGCCTCGGGCATGCTGAAAGGAGAGCCAAAAAAGTGACCGAATTCGATGGCCGTGGCGATCGGTGGGCGGGGGCGCGTGAGGCCACTGATGTCGTCGGGCGGCCAAAGTGGGACATGGCCTTGATCGATGCGCCGCTAGGTCCTCGGTCGTACCTGCGTCAAGGCCCCGGCGCCGAGAAATCGCAATTCGGATCTTATGTCGCACATGCAAGCGCCGCACGCAATTCAGCTGTAGTCAGGATTTCATGGGCATAGGTGGGTCCGTCGATGTAGTGCGCTGCGTGCATTGCTTCCTCGCTGAAAGCCGCGGTCGCGTCCTTTACCAGCGTTACATGATAGCCAAGCTCCATCCCGAAACGGGCCGTGGCCTCAATGCAAGTGTTGGCCAGCAAGCCGATGCAGATGATTCGCTCGATGCCATATTGTTTGAGCTGATGGTCCAGGTCAGTGTTCGCAAATCCGCTTGAACCCCAATGCTCGGCGATAAGAATGTCGTTTTTCTGCACTTGGAAATCGTCGTGAAAGGTGCCACCCCAGGTGTGCTTCTCGAAGGTCTTTCGTCCATTCGATGCCATCTGATACGGAGTCGCATGCTTCCAGTGTACGTAGTCACCCGCCGACCATCGGTGATGCGGCACGAAATAGATCCTCACGTTCGCTTTTCGAGCGTCCGCGATGATGTTACGCAAATTGTCCAGCAAGTTCACTTTTTCCGCGATATCTTTGGTGCGCTCCCATAGCTTTCCACCCTTACTCAAGAAGTCGTTATAGGGATCCACCAAAAGAACTGCGGTGGATTGAGCGCGGTAAGAAGGGACGGTCATCAGTGGTCTCCGGATTGGCCAAGGCGAAATGAGTTCGAGGCGATTGGTCTGCCTGGAATAAAATCGCCCGAACCTCCGTTGCGACCTTCCCCAAGCAAGCTCGCCGTGGTTCGGCCGGCGTAGAGTGTCTCCGGGGCTATTGACCGCCGTTTGGAGGGGCTGTTGAAGCGATACGAGGGTCGGCCCGCCGGAGAAGGCGACGTACCATGCTCAAGTTTCACCGCACTAAGTGATGTTGCCGAGCGACGCATGCGGCATCCCGGTGGTATTCGCTGCCGCGTTTTCGATTTCCACCGCGCCCGCGAGTACCATATCGCTTCGACAACCAGCCGCTCTGGGACGGGCCGCCTCTGGAAAGTTACCGACCCGTACGTTACTTTCATCGTAGAGAAAGGTCTGTTACTTTGTCAAATGAGAAATCAGCGGGAGATAAGGGAAATGCAGAAAGGGACGCGACCTCGCCGGGGGGCTCCGCCTAAGGGCGAAGCGAGCGCGCGCGAGCGCATCCTCGATACGGCGGTCCAATTGTTCTACCGCGATGGCATCCGCGTCGTCGGCGTCGATACGATAGTTGAGCAATCGGGCGTGTCCAAGACGAGCCTCTATCGTGTGTTCGATTCCAAGGACGCTTTGATTACCGCCGTAGCTGACCGACAGAACCGAGCGTTTTGGGTGTGGTGGGATCGCATCGAGGAGCGGTACGCCGCTGATCCTCGCGCTTTGCTGGAGGGGCTTTTATCCGGGATCGCAAAACGGATCCGGCAGCCTACCTATCGCGGTTGTCCGTTTCTCAACCTCGCGACGGAATTTCCGGCCGACGGCAACCATCCTGGCCGCAAGGTTGCGCGGAGCAACAAGGAGGAGATGCGGGCTCGGCTGGCAACGATACTCAATAAACTCGGTGTGAGTGATCCGCAGCGTAAGGCGACGCAGATCGCGTTACTCATCAACGGAGCGTACGTATCTGCGCTGATCGATGAGCCGGCCGATGCGAAGGTCGACCTTATCGACGCCGCCGTGAAGTTGTCGGAGATTGGCGATGGTAAGTCGCCTAAGGCCAGACCGAGTTTTCGCAACAAAGGAATTCGCGCGATCTAACATCGGCCGAGACACAACCAAAACTCGATGGAGCGCGATAGGCCAAAGTCATACAGCGGGCTTGATCGCGAGCTTGTGGCCCGTGATTACGAAAGCTTGGCAGGTAGCAGCGAACACCCGCGCTCGGAGGCCGAGCTCTCGAAGTGCGCGTGTTTCGACGGAGCGAAAGACCAGGCGTTCTGCCTTAGCCTCTCTTGCGACAGTAACGTCCGCTATTGGCCGGTTCCGTTGAAAAGGTGGCAGTAATCCGATGTATTGGCGCCAGCGCCGATGCCGCCGAACGGCTGTATCGGCCTTTTTGTGCGAGCTTGAGGGTTTGCATCGGGATCAGCTTGGCCATCTTGCGAAGTTTCTGGGCTGTGGTGGCTAGAGTGAACTCGTCGCGCGTACCGTTTGGGCCTCGTAACCGCAAACGGCCGAGTTTGAGAATGCGCTTGAGGTGCGCGAACAGCATCTCGATCTTGCGGAGCCGACGCGAAGTGCGGCCCTCCCACGAGCTTGCGATCTGGCGCGCCATGTCACGAGCGCCCTCATAGATCCAGTGCGGCACTTTCCGCGACGTCTGCTTGGGGCAGCATCGGGACTTGAGGGCGCACCGGTCGCAATCGCGCTGGCTGGCGACGCAAAGCATCGTGGCGCCATCCTTTACCAGCGCTCCAGTCGTGGTGAGAACCTTGCCGTCGGGACAGCGGTAGACGTCACCTGAGTGGTCATAGGTGAAGTCGTGGCGCGGGAAGGTCCCAACCGTGCGGGCCGACCTATCGAACAGTGCAATGTGCGGCTCAATCGAATGCTCGTGACTAACCAGCCGAGCATCTCGGCCGAGCCATAGCCGCTGTCGCCGAGAAGACGGCTCGGATAGAGATCGAACCGTTCCAGCGAGCGCTCAATCATGCGCTTGGCCGCCAGCATTTCCGCCTGCCGGATGGCCGTGGTCGCCTCGAGATCGACGATGACCGCGTTCTCGACGTCGACCAGGTAGTTTGTCGAGTAGGCGAAGAAGGCTTGACCGCCGTGCGCCCCTGTCCAGCGCGTCGACGGGTCGGAGGGTGACACGAACTTCGGCGTGACCTCGGTCGCTGCGCCGAAGGCGGCATCGTCGAAAGCACGGCCCCCAGGCCCACGACACCCGATATGTGAACGCCTCTACTTCCCCAACGCCCTTTTCAGTTGGGTGGCGGGTAGAGGATGCTGGCGGAGAAGTCGGCAACCCAAGCGGCCTGCTGCCGTTCGGGGAAGGCGGCCTTCAGGCCGATACTGTAGGTTTTCGCGTCGGGGGAAGCCGCGTGGATCTCCTTGGCGCGCTTAACGTAGGTAATTGTGCTGTCGATCGCGGAACGGAGGACGGGCGTGTCATGCCCAATGGTCATCAGGTCGTAACCTTCCAACGCCTTGAGCGACTCGAGCACGACCATCCAGTGATCGAAATGGTCAACGACGGTAAAAGCGTGCTCATTCGGTGAAAACACCAGGTCGAACGCCATCAGTACTTTCTGATCGGGCAGGAGCGCAGCGAGCTGCAAGTCTGCTTCGGCATCGGTGAATCTCTTGAAGTCATAGGTGACGCCGTCGATCACCTGGACACCTTCGGTGATCGTCTCTGTCGGCACGGTGACCTTCGTCGCGATCTTGTCACCGTGAATCGTGCGGAAGCTATCGAGTCTCATCTTGCCTCTGGCCCGCATCGGGGCAGCAACTCCGTCCAGGGCGAATACGCGGGCGGCCGGGAAGCGCTCGGTCAGAACTTGAAGGCCGGCCCAGTGGTCGGTGTGCCCATGCGAAAGAACAATTCGGTCAACAGGCTTGCCGAGCGTTTGCACATATGACGCGACTTCGTCGGCATATGGCAGCAAGAGCTGACCATCGAATATGACAACAGCCTCTTTCCCCTCGATCATCTGCGTGTTGACGTGAAAGCCATCGGTGGGACTGAGGTAGGAATGAATTTTGACGGGACCGAATTGGTTGACGAGTATCGACCCCATGCGTGCCGGCGCCGCTGCTTCCTTCCTTTCTGCCGTATCGCCATTCGCCGCGGCGGCGGACGGTCGCAAGCCAGCCAACGGGAGCAGCGTGCCCGCAGCTAGTTTGAGAAACTGAGATCGGGACAGGGGAGCTCGCGAGAGGCGCTTAAAGCCAGAGTTACCTGACAGCATTTTCTCTTCATCCTTTGCCAAGATTTATAGAAGGGACGGATCGGCATGGCGCTTCCGTGCGTCACGGAAGGCGAGCGCGCCGCTACCGTCAGATAACGGACCCAGCCACCACGTCAGTCGTGCGTCCCCTGGCCGCCATCACCAGCTGATGCGAACCGCGTCGATGGTCCGAACCCTCACTTTGTCCGAGCTGATCATCACGCGGCGCTCGGTCCTTTCCTCAGCTTAACCTAGCCAGTTACAATGTTGATTACAATTGACAATTGATTGCGGTACCTTCCATTTTCGATCAAGAAAGTGTGACTCTGCCGAGTATATTCAAGGAAATGAGCTGTATCGCTACGGATTTTGGTCAAGCTTGCTAGCTGGCATCACATTCAGCCTTGACAGAAAATTGAAAGACCGCGCACAATGTCAATTGTGATCGACATTGTATTTTGGCGCCAATAACGCGGCGCGTTCTCGCAAACAGGAGAGATGGAAATGATCAAGTCCCCGACAACTCTAACCCGTCGCAGTGTTTTTCGTGCCGGCGCCGGTCTGGCCGTTGCTGGAACGGCAACCCCATTTTTCACCCCAAAGCCGGCCCGAGCAGAGGCTCAATCCGGCCCGGAATCCCTAAACGGCAGTGGCTTCTATCGATTCAAAATAGGCGATCTCAAAGCGACCGTGATTTCCGATGGCTACGGGCAGATACCCATCAAGCCGGTCTTCGTAATGAACGCGTCTGATGCAGAAATTGCTCCCGTGCTGAAGGCGAACTTCCTGCAGCCGGTGGTCCAGGTCACGAACAACGTCTTGGTGGTCGACACGGGACGGGAGCGCATCCTTGTCGATTCTGGCTTCGGTGAGAAGCTCGGTCCGGCCTTCGGAAGCTTTCCCGGCCTTGAGGCCAACCTTGTCCGGGCCGGAATCACCCCAGAAAGCATCGATCTGGTCGTGATGTCGCACGGTCACCTTGACCATATCGGAGGTTTGGTGACGAAGGCGGGTGCCCTCGCGTTTCCCAAGGCTCAGTTTGTGTTCGTTGATACCGAATGGAACTACTGGACCGGCAGTCGTTTCGAAAGTGAGGTCAATAGTTCTCCGATGCCCGACGGATTCAAGAAGGGCACGATTTCGGCAGCTCGAGAAAACCTGCCGCCGTTGGCGAGCCACTCGCGATTCGTCAAACAAGGTGGCGAAATCGCTACCGGCGTACATTATATCGCGGCACCGGGACATTCGCCTTCGCACGCCACCATTCTATTCGTCTCCGGCAATGAGCAATTCATGCATATGGGCGATATTGCCCATCATCCGGTGACGAGCTTGCAACAACCGAACTGGTCACCGATCTTCGACTACGATCCCGCGCAGGCGATCAAGTCGCGCAAGGCCATCTTGGATCGCGTCGCGACCGAGCGGACGATGGTGATGGGCTATCATTTTCCGTTCCCGGGGCTCGGGCATGTTGTTCGACAAGACAAGGCCTACCGTTGGGAAGCTACCCAGTGGGTCTGGTGACCACGGGAATGGATCGCTTCGAATCCGAAGCGATCGGCTGCCGGCCCTTTTGCCGACCGCACTGACTTAGCACAAACTGTTGGGCCGGGCAGCAATCGGCTGTCCGGAAGGTGGTTCGCGTTCGATGCGGTGCAGGAGAACTCGAACGACGGATTGGAATAATATCGTCGCCCAGGCACGAGTTTGGTTCGCGCGGAGGAGTGGCGCTTCGGCGAGACGCTGCAAGTTAGGCTTGGCGCGGCTGGCTCGAGCAGAGCGGAGCCCGCCGCGGATGGCGTTCACAATCCGTGACACGCCGCGGTCTGCGGGGCTAGGGACGACTAAATCCGGTTGGCGTCATTGGAGCAACGTTTCGTTGCGGCCGCGAACGGCACGAAGCTCGATGGTCTGGAGGCCCCTCCGAGGGCATGGTCGCGTTTCGCGAGAATGTCCTACTAGCTTGACCCCGGCTGAGCCGGAAGCCACATCGCTTGGCGCGCGACGAATCGTCTTTGAATCCTGATCCCGTTCGACCTCGCTGTTTGAGCACGGTCTCTTCGGAAAGCCGATCGCTACTTTTCCGGATCATGCCTTAACCGAAAAATCAGCAGGCCCCGAACTGTTTGGATTGGCTACTGCAGGGGTGTCCCGACTTGGCCTTCACTGCGTCCGAAGGCCATGCCGGTGGAAGCGGAACTTTCGCCTCGAGGTATGGCATCGATTCCATTCCCACTACTCACCGGTCTTGGTCCCGCAGAGGGGAACCGAGAAGACACGGAATGATGCGCTTCCGTGAAATCTGCGGCATCAAGCAGATGACGCTGTCAAAACGATTTTTCCAAACGGACGTTGCTCAATCAAATGGCGAAGAGCTTCGCTGGCCTCGCCGAGAGGATAAACCCGCTCGACGAGAGGCTTGACCGATCCGTTCGCGATCAGCGGAATGATCTTCTGCCAAGCGGCGGCAACGGCTGACGGCGACTGCGCGAACAAAGAGAAGCCGGCCATCCGCGAGCCTTTCCAGATCAAGTCCGTCACGTCGATCGCGGTTTTGCGTCCGGCGGAATAGCCCAAAGTGATCAAGGCACCGCCCAGACCGATGGCGCTCAAGGCCTCGCCAGTCACGGAGCCACCGATACTCTCGATCACAACGTCGGCGCCGGCACCGCCCGTGATCCGGCGAACACCGTCGGCGAGGCCTTCTTTCGTGAGATCGATGACATCCAGAAAGCCAAGCGCGCGGGCCTGCTCGGCCTTGGCGGTGCTGCCAGCTGTTGAAATGACTTTGCCCGCGCCTTGTGCCCGCGCGAGCTGAAAGGTTGCATTGCCGACCGACCCTCCGATGCCGGGAGCCAGCACCGTTTTTCCAGCCGCGAACCCGGCGAGCTCCAGTGTAATTTGCGCGGTCAGATAGGCCACCGGAAGGCTGGCTGCGAGCACATCGCTGATGGTCTCGGGTACCACGGCCAGATGCTCGGGCCTAACCAGCAGCCACTCCTGCCAAGTGCCACTCTCGCGAACGCCGTAGGGTCCCGTGAACATGACGCGGCTGCCCACTGCCGTACCGGTGTCGCCGGACTCCTCGACGATGCCCATCCCTTCATTGCCGAGCACTAGCGGTGCCTTTGCACGAGGGTGTCCACCCGACAGGATCGTGTGGTCGAGAGGGGTGACGCCAGCCGCTTTAAGCCGGATCAACACCTTGCCCTTCTCCGGTGCCGGCTTGGGCAGTTCGACCTGCCGCAGTCCGCCATAGTCCGAAAAGCTCTCCGCCACTATTGCGCGCACCGGATCCTCCTTGCGTAACAAGCTGCATACATGTGTACTGACAGGTCTGTAACTTTGTCAATGACCAAACTGCGCGGAAGCAAAGCAACAACCGAAACCGTCGTTGTGCTTACAGATCGGCACCGTCCGCCATCGGTCCAAGGAAATCGCGCTTGCCGATTGGCACGCCTATATGCCGAAGAATGTCGTATGCCGTCGTGACGTGGAAATAGAAGTTTGGCAGCGCGAATCGGACGAGATATTGCTGGGGCGTGACCGTCACAACGCCGGAACCGAACGGAAACTCGATCTTTCTTCCCTCCGATTTCGCAAAGCTGCTTTCTGGAAGCGTTTTGAGGTACGCCAAGGCATCGTCTATTCGCCGTTGCAGGTCGGCGAATGACTGGCCCGTATTCTGAGATTCAGGCAATCGCAAGCCGGCCAGACGTGCCGTCGAGCGCTTCGCGGTATTGCAAGCCGCCCGTACTTGCTCGGCTAACGTAAACATATCGGAATAGAGCCGAGAAAAGACCAAGAGCGTCGGCTCGATTTCCCGCTCGTTAGCGTAGGTCTCCGCGGTTTCCAGCAACTTGGAAAGAAGCTTCAGATGCCGCTCGAATACAGGGACCGAGAATTCGAAGACGGCATTTCTCATTTTGCAATCTCATATCACTTGCGAAGCCGGCGACTACATCCGCCAGCTGGTCGCAGGAAGATGGCAAGGTAGGCTGCCGTAGTCTTGCCCATTATGGAGCGTCAGGACGAATGCCGTAGCAAGCATGGGCTCGGTTACGCCTCGCTTGTCTCGCTGCCGATGGGCTGTGCGCAGTGAAACCGCGCTCACGCTACCCGTCGTCCGCGAAAACGTTCTTGATGACGGATGCCGCACTTCGACGATTGGAAGATCGCCTTCGCGCCAACAGTTCGCTATCTTTCTACCCGCTTCAATTAGATCCTGCCTTGACCACAGGATACGTCTTTTTTGCAACGTTTTAGGACACGTCAGGCGAGCGGGCGCGTGTCGGAGCGCGGAGAGTTCTCGTAAGCCCTCGGCCCGAAAGACGAATCGCTCAAGCGATCATCGTCGAGTCAGGCTGAGCTTGAACGTGATCTCGTGTATCGCCGACTCGACAGATATCGGTATATACGCATATGTTGGGATGCCTCTTGCGCGAGGTTCGTTCCGTAGGGCGAGGCGTCGGAAATTGGTTTCGGATCGCCGTCGCGATTGGTCCAACGCGGATTGGACTCACTAAGCTTGCGACCAAGCGGCAAAGATAGGCTCGCGATTTCCTTAAGAGGCTCGATCCTCGTATGTTTTGCGGAGACGTATCGTTCGCCCTGCATTGATTGACGGGTCGGATCGCGACCAAGGCCGGCACCTGTCGATGTACGGGGCAGCTCGGTTGATCACATCATATGCCCGGGGTCGCGAAGGCCGAAGGCAGCGGTTAAGTTTTGAGGTATGCGATATGAGTGAGACAGCGCTAACGAAGACAAGCGTCGATGCATTTGGGCTCAGAATGGCGTGCCACCAATCGGGCCAGGGTCAACCGATTCTCCTTCTCCACGGCAATCCAACCTCTTCTTATTTGTGGAGAGACGTCGTACCAAGTCTTCGATCATCCGGTCGGGTCGTCGCGCCGGATCTGATCGGAATGGGAGACTCGGATAAACTGCCCGACGCTGGGCCGTCGACCTACAGTTTTTTGACGCATCGAAAGTATCTTTGGGCCCTGATCAACAAGATCATTCCACCCGAGGAAAAGGTGGTCCTCGTTATTCATGATTGGGGATCCGCGCTCGGCTTTGACTGGGCCCGCCATCATCCCGATCGCGTCCGGGGAATCGCTTATATGGAAGCGATCGTGCGTCCGATCAAAGATTGGAGCGACTGGAATAGGGCCGCTGTTCCAATCTTTCAGGGCTTCCGCTCGGAAAAGGGCGAAGAGCTCATTCTCGATCGCAATCTTTTTATCGAGAAGGTCTTGCCGGGTTCGGTGATCCGGAAGCTTTCAAATGCAGAAATGACAGAATATCGCCGGCCGTTCCTGAAACGCGAAGATCGGTGGCCGATGCTTACTTGGCCCCGCCAGATCCCCATCGATGGAAATCCCGCCGACGTTGTCGCTATTGTCGAAACTTACGCTAAATGGATGGCGGAGAACGAGATCCCGAAGTTGTTCGTGAATGCGGAGCCTGGGGCAATTCTAACCGGGGTGACGCGGGAATTTTGTCGCAGCTGGAGGAATCAAACGGAAGTCACGGTCGCTGGCACGCACTTCATCCAGGAGGACTCCGGAGAGAAGATCGGATCCGCCATTGCTAAGTGGATGAGTGCCGCGCTGGGGTAGATGGCAGAGCAGGAACCGTCGCCGTCCGAGGCAAGCTAACTTACTTAGGGCGAACTCAGTCGCTCATCGTGGGCGATCGCAAGTAACGCTGAATGAAGCCGGGCAGCTTGGCGCGTTCCAAAGATGTCGGAGAACTGCTTTTGCGCGCGCGCCCAGAAGATGGTGGCTAGCCTTTGCCGCGCTTTACCCTTCGCGGTCAAGACCACGTTTCGGGCTCGTGCGTCCTCGCTGTGAACGGCAAGCGTGATGAGGCCGTCCCTTTCGAGAGGAACGAGTGTGTGACCTAGACCGGACCGATCCATTACCATGGCGCCGGCAAGTTCAGTCACGGTTGGCACATGCTTTCCGCGTCTCGCTAATTCAGAGAGTATGCAATACTGCGTGACCGTCAGTCCCGCCGGTGCAAGAGCTCTGTCGTATAACTGAGTTATACGACGTGATGCCTTGCGAAGCGCCGCCGCGGTGCATGCAGGTTCAGCGCTGTGTCTTCCGACCTGCATTCAGGAAAAGCTCCTCTTAAAAAATGGGCTTACGCCGATACCAAAAGAAAGCGAGCCCAAACGAGCTCGTTTATCCGTGAATACCATACCCGTATGACGCACCGGCCGTTGTGACGCCGGAGTACGCCGTATAGCCTCGATCTGCACCTGGAGGCAATATCCTCGCCTCGCTGCTGCGTTCCGGAGGGTGCCAACGCATCACAGCAGCAGTCTCCGCTTCGGCGTCCCTCGCTCGAGCAAGGTAAGCCGGCAGGGGACCACACGGCTCGTGTAGGGCGATGCTACTTGCAACCGGATTTTGCACTCAGGCGGTGAAGGCAGCGGCTCTTCACCCTATGTCGCTGAATTTCCAGCGGGGGAGTGCGCATATCCGGGCTGCGATTTGATGTGTCTGTGCGGCCGCGCGGTGCCGACAATGCATTGATAAGCATTTGAACCGAGGCGCCTGCCAATTCGCTTCCCGGTGTTAGGCTTGATTGACAATGCTCCGCGCGGCATCTTAGAAGCAGGCATATGCAGATTGTGTGTAAATGCGACGGGGGGATGCATGAAGATTTACTTTGCTCCTAACACGCGAGCCGTTCGCATCGTGTGGCTGTTCGAAGAACTGGGGCTGCCCTATGAACTGGAGTTCTTCAAACTCGGGGATGCAAGCATGCGGTCGCCTGCCTACCTTGAGATTCATCCGCTGGGTCGCGTACCAACTCTCGTCGACGACAAGGTCACGATCTTCGAGTCGGGAGCAATCGTACAATACGTGTTAGCGAAGTACGGCAACGGCCGGCTGACCCCCGACGTCGGTTCTCCAGCGTTTCCGATCTACCTACAATGGTTCCACTACGCTGAAGGAATGATCATGCCCCCGATAAATACGATTGTCGTGGAAACGGTCCTCCTTTCGCCCGAGCGTCGGAACCAGGTCAATGTGGATCGTGCTACGAAACTTCTCTCAAGAATGTTGGCCTCCATTGACGCCGGAGTCCGCGGGAAGGAATTCCTGGCGGGACAGTTCAGTGCGGCCGATATCATGCTGGGTCAGGCATGTATGGCTGCCGCCAAGGTTGGTGCGGATTTTTCGAGCATGCCCGACCTGGTTGCTTACCTTGATCGTCTCCGCGAGCGCCCGGCATTCAAAAAAGCGGATGCAACGGGAAAGCCAAACGGTGGGGACGTCTCCAGGCAACCGTAGCCAGTTTGTGGCTCGCGGCTCCCTTTATTCCGCGCACCAAGTTGATCGAGGAGGCAGGCGTCATCAATTCGTTCGGCCTGACGGCCCCAACTTCCACGTTCGCTAATCTGCCCGCTCGCTATGGTCGCGCCGCCTTCCTTCGCAGCCTATCCTCCCGACAAGCCCAATTCCAGCCTATCGATCGGTTACCAGACGGTAGTCTCCGTTGGTCTTTGCTAGCCGATCAGCCGGAAGCGGCAGTCAAGGGCGGCGTCGCGGAAATCCAGAAGAGCCTGATAGGCAGGCGAATTGTACCAGGCGAGGGCGCTATCCTTGTCTTTACCCTCGGCCAAGCCGATATCATCGCCGTGGTCTGCTATCAGGCGTCTGCGGGATTCGTTCTTCCCGATCACGTCAACGCGAAAAGCTTTCGCGCCTGGCGGCATTAAGCGAGCGCGCAATGAAACTCGATGCCTTTGCATCCACGGTGCCGCATCTCTGAGGAGATTGATGCGCGCTCCAACCCTGGTCAAGACACGCCAGGATGGTGTGAGGGAAGCGATCGGACTTTCCATGTTCTGACCTGCGTGCTCGGCGGTCGCTAGCTGTTCAAGCTCCGTTCCAGGCGCTTTCGACCGGGGCGTCTCTCTCCCGCCATCGCCCCGATGGGCTTGTAAGTTATGGTCGGCCGCACGCCGGCGAGTCTCAAAGGGTGCGATCTACGACCTTTTTAGTTTGGCGGAGCCGCGTTACTTTTGCGACTGTCGGCTCGGCACGAGAGGGCCGTCGATGGGCTTGATCGCGAAGGCGTGCGGCAGACGGAGCTTTGGCCGAACCGCTCTTGCGAGTCCCAGATGGTTGCCAAGTGAGCAGTCGCCTCAAGACATTTGAGCGCTGTTCCGGCCGAGGAGGGTAGATGTCGCACATCAACGTCACCATAGAGAATAGCTTGGCAAGGCTCGTGCTGAGCAATCCTCCGCAAAACCGGCTGACGCAGGAGTTTTTCGATGAACTGAGCGATGCCATATCTCAGATCGCCGGTAGCGGAGCGCGGGCCGCGCTTCTGTCAGCGGAAGGACCGGACTTCAGCTATGGAGGAGATATCGTTCCTTGGCCCACCTTGACCGCGAAGCAACTGCGCGCAGCGTTCGAAAGGCGTCTCGCTACAGTGAATCAGTGGGAGCAGCTTCCAGTTCCGACAGTCGCGGCAGTGCGGGGTCTTTGCTTCGGGGGTGGTTTCGAGCTGGCGGTCAGATCGGACATCATCTTCGCTGGCACGAGCGCCCGCTTCGGACATCCCGAGCAATCACTCGGAATTGTGACGATGCTCGGTGGCATACAGCGCGTTGCCGCGCGCGTCGGCAGAGCGTTCGCCCTAGAGTGGGCGCTCACCTCGGAGCAAGTGCCAGCGAAAACGATGCTCGAACGCGGCGTCGTGAATCGAGTCGTTCCGGACGAATCCTTGCTCGAAGAAGCGGGCGCCTTTGCGCGCAACCTGGCGGACGGCCCGACGCGGGCTCATCTTGCTCACAAGGCTCTTCTGCGCATATGGACCGCGGGAGGCCTGGCAGCGGCTGATGCGGCGATGCTGGACCTCGCTTTGCCACTGTTCGAGACCGAAGATGTGAGGTTGGCGCTGCCAGCCGCGGTAGAGGCATTCAAGGCAGGTCGGCCGCGCCCACGCTTTAAGTTCGAAGGCCGATAGGCCGGAGTTTATCGGCGTAGCGTGGCTGGATTGGATTTGTGCCTGGCGCGCCCCTCTCTCGCCGCAGATCAAGCATTCGATCGAGACCGCGGAGGCGTATGCCATTGTCGAAGCGCCAAGGCTTGCAGAGATGGGGGTTTCATCATTGCCCCGGGGAAGCCATCTTTCTGGGTCTCGAGGTTGACGGTACTGGGCTGGCCTCATGGCCGAAATGGTTGCAATTGTGACGTTGGATCCGCAAGGCGGCGAAGTTAAATTGATCGTGCCGACGAAGTTCCTGTGATTGCGCCGTTGCTTTTGGAGAACCGCATGGCGGACGGATTGAAGACGCTCCACCGTTTGCCGGGTGCGGATTGGATTGCGATCGTTCGCAAGCACGCATCGCCCGAATTCGCTGCCGCCTTTGTGGAGCGGCCGGTGCTCAAGGCATCGGTTTTGCGCCATCCTTGTGTTGGAGCTCAGGCAATCGGCGCCTTCTTTGGTGTGGCGAGCGAGATGTACGAGACGATCACGTTTACGAACGAGACCGTCGATCAAGGCAAGACTTATCTCGAATGGGAAGGAAGAGTCTTCGGGCTCGATGTTCGAGGTGCCACGATCTTGACGCGCAACCCTGCGGGATTGATTGAAAATATCCAGCTATACCATTCTCCCCGGGATGTCCTCACGCGTTTCTCTGCAGAGATCGAAAGCCGCCTGAGCGGCAGGCTCGATCCATCCCTTCGTGGTGCCGCGGCAATATAGATCCGGCTTCGCCGGCATTGACCATCGAGATTTCGATTTCAGGTTCGTTCAGCCAAATTTAGATGCGTCCCGCGTTCGTCTGTTCTGAAAATCTCTCCCGCCGGAAGAGCGCGGGCGATTTGACCTTCTAGGTGTTAGTCAAAGGATGCGGAAAGCATGAGTGGCGGAACGAAGCGAATTGCATGGGTGACAGGAGGTGCCAGCGGAATCGGCCAAGCCGGAGCCGACAGCCTGGCTGCTGATGGATGGACAGTGGTCATCTCGGGCCGGCGTCTGGACGCTTTGGCCAACACCGCAGAGAAGATTCGCGCGAGCGGGGGGACGATTGATGTGTTTCCGCTCGATGTGACCAATGCCGACGAGATCGCCACTGTCACGAACGCTATTCTCGCAAAGTATGGACGAATCGATCTTCTCGTTAACAGCGCCGGCTTGAACGTCCCCAAACGCAGCTGGGAGGATATGGAACTGCAAGGATGGGACGAGATCGTCGACGTCAATCTGAATGGGCTTTTGTACTGCATGCATGCTGTCCTCCCTGTCATGCGCGCGCAGAAGGACGGCTGCATCATCAATGTAGCCTCATGGGCCGGCCGCATCGTCTCAAAAGCGACCGGGCCTGCCTACAACGCGACTAAACACGCAGTTCTTGCGCTCACGCACTCCTTCAACATGGACGAATGCCAAAATGGCCTTCGCGCATGCTGCCTTTGTCCAGCCGAGGTCGCGACGCCCATCATGAAGAAGCGGCCCGTTCCCCCGAGTGAGGAAGTCACGGCTAAGATGTTGCGGCCGGAGGATATCGGAAGAACGATAGCGTTCGTGGCGAACATGCCGCCTCATGTTTGCGTCAACGAAATCCTGATCAGCCCGACTTGGAACCGCTTGTTCTTGGGCATGACGTAATGTGAGGTCCTCGGCACCATGATGCGTGTGAGGTGGCAGTTCCATGGCTAACCGCAACGGTTAGGGTCGCGACCGTCTTCAATAAATCCGGACCACAAGAAGACGAGTTTTCGCGCAAAGGAGGCTATCGCAAAATGAACCTGAAGATATCGGGTCGGCATGCTCTTGTGTGTGCGGCGAGCAAGGGATTGGGCAAAGCCTGTGCGATGGCGCTAGCGCTCGAAGGCGTCAATGTCACAATTAACGCGAGAAACCAGAAGGCGCTCGAGGCCGCCGCGGCCGAGATCCAACAGGCGGCTGGCATTCCGGTGAACACGGTTGCTTGCGATATCACTTCTCCCGAGGGACAGGATGCCGTCCTGGCGAACCTCCCGGCAGTCGACATTCTCGTGACCAATGCAGGCGGCCCGCCGCCGGGCGACTTCCGAGATTGGTCGCGCGAGGATTGGATCGCCGGGTTGAACGCCAACATGCTGGCCCCGATCGAGCTGATACGCCGCGTCATCGACGGGATGATCGAGCGGAACTTCGGGCGCATCGTCAATATCACGTCAAGCGCGGTCAAGGCGCCGATCCCTTTCTTGGGGCTGTCGAATGGCGCCCGCACCGGGCTTACCGGGTTCGTCGCGGGTCTCGCGCGGCAAGTCGTCCGTCATAATGTGACGATCAATAGTCTACTGCCTGGCCCTCATGCGACCGACCGTCTTCCGGCCGCCCAAAATTACCTAGCCCGCCAATACGGAGGCGATGTTGAAGCCGCGACGCGCGTGATGCTTGAACAAATTCCGGCAGGTCGGTTTGGATCCTCCGAGGAATTCGGATTGACCTGCGCGTTCCTTTGCGCGGCATCGTCTGGCTATATCACCGGCCAGAACTTGCTACTCGACGGCGGTTCCTATGCCGGGACTTTCGGCTGATGCGGGGTAGGCCAGGTTGAGACGATAACAGGGCCCAGCTGAAGCGGTCGCTCGAAGAGGCCGGGCAGGTCGCAGGGGTAGCCGCGCGATGTCGCCGTTCGGCTGGGCTGCGAACAGCCACCCACTCGAGGACATAAATCGCCGCAGACGAGTGAGCGGCGCCGGGCGACGCGGAGAATTGACGGGGGCGGTTTTGGAAATTCAAGACTTAGGAGACTGTCCGATGCACACTGCGTCCTTGGATGCGGAAGTCCATCATGCTTTCATCGACCGACTGCGCCAAACAGGCCGAGCCCCCAGCCGACATGAGGTCTCGGCCGCCCTGGCAAAGCCAGTCGAGGAAATCGAAAAGGCCCTGTCGCGGCTGGCCGAATGCCACGGCGTCGTATTGCACCCGCATGTTTGCGAGCCCTGGGTGATCCACCCGTTCTCCTTCTCCCCGACGGCGACATGGGTCCAGAAAGGCGATCGGGGTTGGTGGGCTCCCTGTATCTGGTGTGGTTGCGGAATTGCCACCTTGGTCGGCGGGGACGCGGTGATCCACGCCAGACTTGGCGGCGAGATGGAAGATATCGATATCCACATCGTAAAGGGCGAAGTCCAGGAGAAAGATCTCTGGGTGCATTTTGCCCTGCCTCCACGAGCGGCATGGGACAACGTTCACCATTTCTGCGCCACCGTTCTGCCTTTCCGGCACGAGTCCGACGTACAGCTGTGGAGCGAACGACATGGAATTCCGGTCGGATCCGCGGTCCCGATCACCCAGGTTCAGGATCTTGGGAGGGAATGGTATGCCCATCATTGCGATCGAAACTGGCGCAAGTGGTCGGTAGGCGAGGCAATCGAGATATTCGAAAGGGTTGGCCTGGTCGGAGCGTTTTGGAGCTTGGAAAGCCGCGACGGTAGCTTTTAAGCGGCGCATGCTCGGGAGTTGGTGACAACTGCGGTGCCGTGTCCGGCTTGGCTCGGACGCGCGCGCCGGTCGGCTCGCCATCGACGAACACGACGCCGGTGCGTTTGAGCGCCGCGAGACGTTTTCGGGGGTGTGGGATCCGGCTCCAACCCGCCTGCCAGCTGCCTCAGGGGCAGGGAAGGGACGTTGTGCGGCTGTAAGGATCGACGATCGATCACCGCTTTGCCAGGGCATGCGATGTCCCAAAACGTGGGTAAAACGACGTTTGGCACTAGGTGCTGACCACCTAGTATGCGCTCCCCGCAGCCGAACTATTCACGGGAGGAAGCATGACGGGCTCGGGCTTTGTCCCCACCGACGCGTAGACGTTTGGGTCGCTCGCAAAAGCCGAGTTCGCTCATCGAGCGGCGTTCCGTTCCCCAGGAGATCGCGGTTAGCCATGTATGGAATTGTCGAAAATGCTCCCTTGATGGGGCTGATCCAGGAGCGGCCGCTCCTTGTTTCGGATGCCCTCATCCACGCCTCGATTTATCACGCCGACGCGCCGGTGATTTCGCGGCGCCGCGACGGATCGTTCTTTCATAGCAACTGGGCCGGACTGGAACGCCGCGTGCGGCGACTTGCGAGCGCGTTGTTGGCTGCCGGCGTCGAGCGCGGCGATCGTGTGGCGACCCTTGCCTGGAATAACCATCGCCATCTCGAGGCGTACTTCGCCATCACCGCCATCGGAGCGGTCTGTCATCCCATCAACCCGCGGCTTTTCCCCGAACAAGTCGTCTATATTGCTAAACACGCCGAAGATGTTGGGCTGTTCTACGACCTCGAATATGAGCCGCTCTCCCGTATCATTGCAGGGCAACATGCGCTTCGGTTCAACATCGCGATGTGCACGCCAGACGAACTTCGATCCGATCTTCCCGATGGCGTCGTTGCCTACGAGCCATTTATCGATTCCGGTCACGAAGATCCCACGGTCTATGCCGCCTTTGACGAGCGTACGGCAGCCTCTCTCTGCTACACCTCGGGAACGACCGGTAATCCGAAGGGCGTGCTGACCAATCATCGAGCGATGATGCTGCACGCGATGACGGCGCGAACGTCCGATGTGTTCGACCTCAGGCCCACCTCAATCGCCTGTGCGATCGTGCCGATCTATCATGTGCACGCGTCATGGGGGTTGCCGTTCGCCGCCGCGATGGCGGGAGCGGGTCTTGTTCTGCCAGGCCTGCGCTTGGACGCCGTTTCCTTGGCAGAGACCATCAACTTACATCGCGTCACCTTCGCAAATGGCGTCCCCACAATCTGGAACGATCTGGTAAGGCATCTCGCATCTGCCAAGCAGGCCGTTCCGACCCTGAAGCGGATCATGGTTGCTGGCTCGGCTCCCTCGTCGGCTTTGGTGCAGGCCCTTGAGGAAGACCACGGTGTCGAGGTCGGTCACATTTGGGGGATGACCGAAACCGGTCCTTGCGCCACGTCCGCCGCGGTGCTTCCGCGTTTTGCTTCAACTCCCATGCAGAAGAAGCTCAAACAGGGACACGGGCTTTTCGGCGTCCAAATGCGGATCAGCAACAAGGATCACTCTCATTGCCCGTGGGGCGAAGAGCATGTTGGCGCCCTTCAAGTCCGCGGTCCCTACATCATTTCGGGCTATTTTAAACAAGAAGGCAAGGGCGCCGTGGATGCCGATGGATGGCTCGACACGGGCGATATCGCCTCGATTGATGCCGACGGCTACCTCAAGATTGTCGATCGCGAAAAAGATCTCGTGAAGTCGGGCGGCGAATGGATCTCCTCGATCGAGGTTGAGAACGCCGCGGGCTCATGTCCGGGCGTGAAAGAGGCGGCGGTGATTGCCGTACCTCATGAGCGCTGGGGCGAGCGTCCGGTGTTGCTCGTCGTGCGCGCAGACAATGCCGATATCGACACGAAACACCTCATGGCGTTCTTGAGCGAGCGAGTTTCAAAATGGTGGCTGCCCGATCGCATCATTTTCGTGCCGGAGCTTCCCAAGACCGGGACAGGCAAGGTGATGAAGGCCGAACTTCGAAAGCGGTTCGCAGAACCTGCGACTGCCGAGACCTGAGATGCGCGCTGTCGATCTGATCAGGTCCCGCGGCAAGTCTAGGATTCAGACGGCGCTTCCCGTCGGTCGGTGCGCTGTTTGCACGATCTGCGGTCGCTCAAACGGCTATCCGCGCAAAAGCGGTTCGAAGCCGTCAGATCTCTTGGAATCTTCTCGAGCACATAGCGGGTGCGCCGCCGGAATATCTGGTCATGTCCGAGCCCGTGACTTTGCAGGAAATTTGAACCGTTCCCGCTCGCGGGGTTTCGCGCCGCGGGCAGCGGACCGGCACGATTTCTCAACCATTCACGTTCGGAGGAAGAAAAATGAAACTCTACGACCTAAAGACCGGCACCAGCACGAGGCGTGTACGGATTTTCTTGGCCGAGAAGGGGGTAAAGCTGCCGACCGTCGAGGTGGACATGCTGAAGGGCGAGAACAAGGATCCAGATTATCTGGCTAAAAATCCCATGGGAACGATGCCGCTCCTTGAGCTCGACGATGGAACGCAACTCGCCGAGTCTGTGGCGATCTGCCGGTATGTCGAAGAGCTTCACCCGGAGCCGCCGCTGTTCGGGACAACCCCGGTCGAGCGGGCTCTGGTCGAGATGTGGAATCGGCGAATGGAGTTGGAACTGTTGATCCCGATAATGGATCACTTCGTGCATTCCTCGGCGTTCTATAAAGAGCGCCTCACGCAGATGGCGGACGTTGCGCGCCGCGGGCACATGCGCGCACAAGACCGGATGCACTGGCTCGACGGCGAATTGGCCGAGCGGCCCTTTATCGCAGGAGATCGATACACGATTGCCGACATCACGGCCCAGTGCGCTCTTGTCCTGGGCAAGAATACCGGAACGCCAATTCCCGCTGATTCACCACATCTTGCGCGATGGTTCAGTGAGGTATCGAAGCGACCAACCGCCCGCGCTTGACGACGTAAGTGTGATCCCTCGAAAACAGTCGAGCGTCCACCGGGGTCATAACGCATCGCTACGGCGATCGCGAGCGGCGTGGTATTGGTGTGTGGTGAAGATGTGAACTTTGTCGCCTGCCAACGGAAATGTCCCGATGGCTGTTGTCAGGCGATCTCAAGACGGATGATCCCAGATAGCGGGCCGTCGAACAGAATATAGTTACGCATTCACGTCGACGACCGTTCGGCCCTGCACCTTTCCTGCGAACAATTGGCCTACTACATCGGGAACCTCCGCGAGCCCGACCACCCGCACCGTTCGGGCGAGCTTGTTCAGGTTGAGATCGCGAGCCAGACGCGACCACGCCTCGGTTCGAGCCTGGCGTGGGGCATTGACCGAGTCGATGCCGGCAAGGGTGACGTTGCGCAGGATGAACGGTAGAACCGTTCCGGGTAGATCGACGCCCTGAGCCATGCCGCAGGCCGTCACCACCCCGCGATATTGCATCTGCGATAGCACGTTTACCAACGTACGGCTGCCGACGGAGTCGACGGCGCCGGCCCAACGTTCGCGCGCGATCGGAGCTCCCGGCTCCGAAAGGGTTCGGCGATCGATGACCTCGGCGGCTCCGAGGCTCCGCAAATAGTCGGCTTCATCAGGACGTCCCGTCGACGCAACGACGCGATAACCTAGATTGGAAAGGATCGCGATCGCGATCGAACCGACGCCGCCATTGGCGCCGGTGACCAAGACGTCGCCACGCTGCGGTGTGAGGCCGCCATGTTCGAGGGCGAGGACGCTCAGCATTGCCGTGTAGCCCGCCGTGCCGATTGCCATGGCGTCCTTGGTCGAAAGCGGCGCCGGGATTTTCACGAGCCAATCGCCGCTCACTCGCGCTTTCTGAGCGTAACCACCATGGTGGGTCTGACTCAATCCCCAGCTGTTGGCGACCACGCGATCTCCCACCGCGATGCCTGCATGGGAGGATGCCTCGACCGTGCCGGCGAAATCGATACCTGGGATCAAGGGAAACTGACGAATGATTTCGGCGCGCCCGCTAATCGCCAAGGCGTCCTTGTAGTTCACGGTTGAATAATCCACCGCGACGGAAACGTCGCCAGGCATGAGCTGTTGCTCATCCATTTCGACCACGTTGGCCGAGATCTTCTCACCTGTCTTTTGTGCCAGCAGTGCTTTGAACATCGTCGCGTCCTAGATTGGCGTTTCGCTGTGCAACGACCTAGGGCGGCGCCGTCATTACCGCAAGAAGGCACATTTAAAGCGGGTACTATCATTTATGGATGTCTCGCCGGATTCCAGGACGTGAAGCCGGGCGGCGGCCGATACAGCAGTTCGACCTGATCACGCAGTCTTCGAGCGCACCGAGTTGCCTGGCTGTGCCGAGGCTTGTTCGTGTGCTCGGTCTGCTATGGGCTGCTCTCTGCCGAGATCCCGGCCGCCCGCAAGAGTATCGGCTTCATGCTCTTTCGAATGGCTTCCTGCAACACCAGGACACGAGCCCTTCCGGCGCGGACCAACCTATTATTTGCTCAAGCCCCGCGCTATCGCCAGCGTAGTTGCCGCAGATCGCATGATTCTATTGTATTATCAGCGTCATGTGATAAGAATGGATGAACCTAAACAGCCGTTCGACGGCAATGGTGGCCGCATCCAAAGAGGCCAAAGGCGCGGAGAAGCTGAGATTTCGGCGCGATGGAGCTTCTTGCTCCTCCACCAACGCAGAGGCATGCCGTCGTCTCACCAGAACGCATAAGTCTGGAAGAAGCGATCAGTAATGGAGGCGTTCATGCGTCCTAAAAGGTTTGACGCGAAAAGCGGATGTGCGGTCGGAGTGACTTTGTCCGTCATCGGCGGATTGTGGAAGCCGCTGATCCTGTTTCATCTCTTCGCTGGCAAGAAGCGGTTCATGGAACTGTCCCGAGCTATCCCTAACGCCACGCAGAGGATCCTGACCCGTCAGCTGCGCGAACTAGAGGCCGACGGCGTGATCCTGCGCCATGCCTATCCGCAGATTCCTCCAAAGGTGGAATACGAAATCTCTCCCTTCGGTCAGAGTCTCGGGCCTGTGCTGCTTTCGCTTCGGAGTTGGGGCAAGCAATATGGGGGGTCAATTGAAGGCGTCCTTGAGCCGCACTACGCGTCTGAAGGCTCGCAGTCAAATCCGTGCCTGATAAGTTGAGATCGAATGGTGCTCACGGGCGTTGCAGCGACGGCAAAGTACGTCCCTGGGTCCCCCTACAATCCCTACGCCGGAAGCCGGTCTCGGCCCATCGGGTGACGATCCTTCGCGCAAGAAACCAAGGAAGGCCTCGCCCGGAGCACGCGGTCCCGGGTCGCGCCGACATGGGTATGCCGGCGTCGTACGGCCTCTTCCGCGGGGGCTCTTTAACCGGTCTCGGCGCCCGCGGGTTCGCGTCGCCAGCGCCCCGCCTCGCACGCTATATCGATTGAGGCGATGTGCTGCCGCGCACACCTAGAAAGGCAAAATGGTGTCGCCACCTTCTGCTTGAAGTGCGGGCGTATTGACGGCGCGCCTAATTCAAAAAGCAATTTGAATTCCGACCTAAGTTTTAGTCGCTGACCGCATAATCGGCACCGCGATTGAGAAGAAAAACTGCAATTGAGGTACGGAGTTACGGCGATGGCAGCCCTCTTGTCCACGCGCATCTGCCATTGTGCGGACGCCGCGCTGCTGACAAAGACAGTTGAGTGCATGGCGATCGATCCGAAATGTGCCAAACGGGCGGCCCGCGCAGTCCCGACCGAGCTAGTCGTACTAATGCAACGCGAGTTCGTGTCAGACCTTGCATGCGGCTGCTTGATCCTCCAGTGCCGCGACAATTTCCTTGAGCCACCGCCGGATCGATCTGATACGCGACGTGCTCGCGTCTTCCTTCCGGTAGACGAGATGAAAATCGGGCGCTTCCGGAAGTATACGAGGCGGCAGCAACACGGTTAGTCGGTTCGACGATACCAGCGGTGCCACCAACGGCAATGGACCGAGGACGGCGCCGACCCCAGCCTCAGCCATTTGCAGTGCCGCCAGCAGACTGTCGCTCGACAGCTGCAGATCGGGCAGTTTGATCGCTGGGTCGGCCTGCGCGAACCAGTGCTCCCAAAGACCCGGGATATTGTTGAGCTCGATCAGCGGGAGCTTCGCGACGTCGCGCTCCGTTCGGATGGGCGCGTATCTCGCGCAAAGGTCCTGGCGCGCCAGCGGAGCTAGTCTAGAGCGGAAGATGCGATGCGCGTTCAGGCCGCCTTCGGCCGGAACTCCCACTTGAATTGCAGCGTCGATACTTTCGGTATCGAAATCGACACTGGTGTTGCGCGCCTCGATCCGCACTTCAAGAGATGTATTAATCGCCTTCAGTCTTTCGATATGAGGAAGCGCGGCGAAGGCAGCAAAGCTCGGCGAAGCGCTTACCCGCACGATCTGGCCGCTAGTCGGTCCCATCAGGCTCTCGCCGGCCCGGCTCATCTCGGCGAACGCTTTCAGGATTGACACGCCGTAAGATTCGCCCTGCTTGGTCAAGGCCAGCTTGTTACCGACGCGCACGAAAAGCTTTCTGCGGAAATGTGTTTCGAGCGAATGAACCTGATGGCTGATCGCTGATTGCGACAGCCTCAGATCCTCAGCGGCCGCTTTGAAGCTGCCAAGCCTCACTGCAGCTTCGAAGGCGCGAAGCGTGGCAAGTGGGGGGAGGGAAGATCTGGAACGCTGCATGTGAATCGGGCTCATATGGTCGCAAGGGAATTCATTTGCGGTGCCGAGGGCGGCTCACCATGCTGGCACTAACGATCGATACAAGCAACGCGGCGATCTGCCAGCAGCAAAAAGTCGGCGTCGGGAGGATTTGACGGGCCTGTCGCAGAGCCATGCCGTGCACGGTCTTCGCACCGGCAAATCATTTTCCGCACCATTGCCGTAACCACAGCATATTCAGCGGCTGGTCGGGCCAGCCGCTGTCACGCCACAACCGAGGAGCCATCGATGAACGTCGTCCAGAACGTCGAGACCCTGACTGCAGAAGCGAAGCGGATGTATACGGGCTTGCCGCAGCCTCCGGTCTTCGCCAACGTCAAGGAAGAGCGCGTGCATCGGAAACAGCGGCTCGCCGCGGCGTTCCGCCTGTTCTCGAAATTTGGCTTCGACGAGGGCGTGGTCGGGCACATTACGGCGCGCGATCCGGAGTTCACCGATACGTTCTGGGTCAATCCGTTCGGCCTGCATTTCAGCCTGATCAGGGTATCCGATCTGGTGAGGGTCGATCATATCGGCAAGGTCGTGGAGGGCGGCCGTGCCATCAATGCTGCGGCTTTTGCGATCCACTCGAGAATCCATGCCGCGAGGCCGGACTCCGTCGGTGCGGCACATGCCCACTCGACCTATGGACGCGCCTTCGCGGCGCTCGGACGAAAGCTCGAGCCGATCTCGCAGGACGTCTGCGCGTTCTACAACGACCATGCGCTTTATGATGACTACGGTGGCGTCGCACTTGAAGTGGACGAAGGACAGCGCATCGCGGAGGCGCTCGGGTCCTGCAAGGCGGCGATCCTGCAAAACCACGGCCTCCTCACGGTCGGAGCGACAGTGGACGAGGCGGCATGGTGGTTCATCACCATGGAGCGCTCCTGCCAGGTGCAGCTCCTGGCCGAGGCCGCCGCCGCGCGAAATGGCGAGCCCCTTAAGATGATAGCGCAGAAATCGGCCGAACAGGCCCGCAACATCGTCGGTACGTCGTTCAGCGGCTGGTTTGCGTTCCAATCGCTCTACGCCCGCATTCTGAAAGAGCAGCCGGACTTCCTCGACTGATCGGCGTCACCTGAACGGAGCACAGAGATGAACAAGCATGCAATGCCGCAGGCCCCGCACGATATCGCGCCGGAGGAACGTGAAGCGCGCGAGAACCTCGCAGCCTTCTATCGCATCTGCCATATGTTTGGCTGGACCGAGCTGATCTACAACCACATCACGGCGCGCGTGCCGGGGCCGGATCGCCATTTCCTGATTAATCAGTTTGGCCTGATGTACAACGAGATCACGGCCTCCAACCTGGTCAAGATCGACGTCGACGGGTGTGTCGTCGACGGCAGCGCTGCACGGGTCAATGCACCCGGCTTCACCATCCACTCGGCGATCCACATGGCGCGCGACGACGCGCACTACATCGTGCATACCCATACGACGGAGGGCGTCACCGTCGCCTGTTCCGAGCATGGTCTGTCGCCGGATAATTTCTACGGCGCACAACTCCATGGCATGGTTGCTTATCATGATTTCGAGGGTATCTCGATTGATCTCGGCGAGCGCGAGCGGTTGGTGAAGTCGCTCGGGGAGAGGAATTACATGATCCTTCGCCATCATGGGCTTCTCGCCTGCGGCCAGACCGCCGCCGCCGCTTTCTTCCGGATGTATCAGTTGCAACGAGCCTGCGAGGTTCAGGTCAACACCATGAAGATGGGGCGGGAGCTGCGTTCGCTGGATGAGGCGGTATTGACGCGGACCGTCCAACAATCTCAGGCCGCGGTCGCCAAGGGTTTCGACAAGGCAAGCGGCTTTGGCGAGGACACCTACGTTGCGCTGGTTAGGCAGCTTGACGCCACGGGCCAGAATTTCCGCGACTGACAGGAGTTGCTACGGAGCCGGCATAGGCTCCCGCCGCCGCCGTTAGATCAAAAAATCAATAGGGGGTTATCATGAGCGAGGCAATGAGCGCCTTTGCGCGCCTGCCATCCGAGGCGCACGACGTCGAATATTCGACCATCTCGACGGTTTGGTATCGGCTGATTCCATTTCTGGTCGTGGCCTATTTCTTCTGCGTGCTTGATCGAGTCAATGTCAGCTTCGCGGCACTGACCATGAACGCCGATCTCGGCTTTTCGCCGCTGGTCTATGCCTGGGGCGCGGGAATTTTCTTTATCGGCTATTGTATTCTGGAAATCCCGAGCAATCTCGCGTTGCATCGCTTCGGCGCCCGCCGCTGGATCGCCCGCATCATGATCCTGTGGGGCGTCATTTCAGCCTGCATGGCCTTCGTCACCGGACCGGCCAGCTTCTACGCGGTCCGCTTTCTGCTGGGTCTTGCCGAAGCGGGGTTTTTTCCGGGAATCATCCTGTATCTCACTTATTGGTTTCCGGCCCAGTATCGAGCGCGCGTGATGTCGGCTTTCATCCTCGGTGCGCCGCTTTCGGCGGTGCTTGGCGGACCGCTTTGTGGCGCGCTGCTCGAACTCCACAACGTTCTGGGCCTCAAGGGATGGCAGTGGCTCTTCATCGCCGAAGGTGTTCCAACGGTCATCCTGGGCGTGGCCGCGCTGGCCTATCTTCGAGACCGCCCGTCCGATGCCAAATGGCTGACGCCGCAGCAGAAGGCTTGGCTCGAATCGAAGCTTGCGAGCGAGCGCGCGTCGGTCGAAGCTGCGCACAAGCTGTCACTGAGCGAGGCGCTGAGGTCACCGAAGGTCATCGGGCTGGGGCTCGTCTATTTCGGCTTGCTGGCCGGTCTTTATGGCGTGCAGTTCTGGCTGCCGCAGATCGTCAGGGGTTTTGGCCTGTCGAACCTGCAAACCGGATTTGCGAGTGCCCTACCCTTTGCATTCGGCGCGCTGGCGATGGTCCTGTGGGGCGCCCGTTCTGACCGTAAGCATGAACGCGTCCGCCACATCGTACTGGCCCTGCTGGTGTCGGCCGCAGCGCTTGCGGCATCGGCCTATGGCGGCAATCTGACGCTCACCATGATCGCCCTCCATCGTTGCCTCCATGGCAGGCTTTGCGGCATTCGGGCTGTTCTGGACGCTGCCTGCGGCGCTGCTGACAGGTCCGGCGGCTGCGGGAGGGCTCGCGCTAATCAACGCGATCGGAAGCCTCGCCGGGTTCGGCGGGCCCTACGTGATCGGCTGGATCAAGGACTCGACGGGAAGCGCGGTCGCAGGATTGCTGTTCCTCGCCGTCCTGCCGCTACTGGCGGCGTTGCTGATCCTGGTGCTCAAACACGATCAGTCGCTTGAATTCGGTTCTGCCCCTTCCTAACTCCTGAAACGGACGCCGGTACTGACTTGCACTGCCGCGCCGAGCCAACATTTGCGGCCAGTCTGCACTCCACCTAATTCAACGATAGAATGCTGCCGTAAACGGCATCAGCCCGGATCCTGCGCCGAATTCCTCATTCACTGCCGCGAGCTCAGGCTGCGCCAGCGCGCGAAGCTGCCTTGGCGTTTCGTTCCATTGTGCGCTTGGCCGCAGACCGACGCGCGCCGGGTCCGGGAAGCGCCGTTACTTCCTTCGCCGTCAGCGGTTCGCCGCATTCGGAACAGACCATCACCGGATTGAACACCTTGCCGCATTTGCGATGCTCATGCAGCAGCGGGCGTCCGCGTTCGTCGACCATGTGGGTGTCGCCCCAATGCACGATCGCCATCATGATCGGGTAGAGATCAAGCCCCTTCTGGGTCAGGATGTATTCATGCCGCTTCGGCGATTCCTGGTAGGGAACGCGGCGCAGGATGCCCGTTCTGACGAGCTTCTTCAGCCGTTCCGCGAGCAGATGACGTGTGATGCCAAGCGCCGATTGAAAGGCTTCGAAGCGCCGCGTGCGCAGAAAGCACTCGCGCAAGATCAGGAGCGTCCAGCGGTCGCCGATCACGCTGATCGTACGGGCCACCGAGCACGGCTCTTCCTCTAATTCATCCCATTTCATTCCCGGCTCCACCTCGCCACTGACCGCTCGGAACTGGTCTAGATCATTCTAAATAGGAACTAACGGTGAAACAACACCCGGCACGGGCTTTCCCCGCCAAGAGCCACGCCATGCGCGATGTGCTGAGGCCCCACCGGCGCCGAGCAAACCGTTGACGGAGCAAATCCTAGACTAGCACGCTCTTAAGATTGAGGTATCACCTTGTGAAGGTTAGAATTTTTCGACAAGCCGCCCGGCCCGAATGGGCACTTCTGGCAAGAGGCTGGTCAGTTCGACCGAATGCACCGAAATCGGTGAACGGAGGTTCATTCTTCCATAAATCGCTGGATTTTTAGATGGTGTTTGTGCATTCTAATTAGGAACCAAGAAAACTGTCCGAAAAAAATCTGCCCAGAGGAGGAAGCCATGACCGGGCTTCATGCGTCCAATTCGTTCGTCCGGACGGTGGGTGGCGATCTCGTTTCGTCGAGGATTACCAACACCGATACGATGCGGATCGAGGTCTTGCGCCGCATCTGCCGCCCCAAGATGGAGTGGCATTTCCGGCAGCCCGAGGTGACGCTCTTCTGGTTTCGGCAGGGCGCGGAGAATCTACGGGGCGTGATCGACGGGTGCAGTGCCGCCCATCAGTTCAATGGAAATGTCAGCCTTGCGCTCTTTCCAGCAGGCATGGAGATTCAGGGTGAATGGCAGGTTGGGCCTTCCCTCGACTACGTTGTCGTATTTCTCGATCCGGGTTTTGTGCAGGCGCGACTGAAGGCCAATATCGATCGTCCGCTTGTGGGCTTTGGACATGCACAGTTGACCAGAGGCCTGGCCGAGCTTTGCCGGGAGGCTCTGGCGCCGGATAACGTCTTTGGTCTTTTTGCCGAGGGGTGGGGAACGCAGGCTCTTGCCCATTTGGCGCGGGCCACTCAGGTCTCTGACCCAGAGAAACTGGTTTCGCGCGGCGGTTTGAGTGCGCGGGTGTTACGGCGCCTCGAGGAGTACATCGAGGCGCGCCTGGCGGAGCCGATTTCGCTCGAGGATTTGTGCAGTGTTGCCGGGCTCAGCAAACGTCACTTTCTCCGAGCCTTCCAGGTGAGTACGGGGACGACCCCGCATCGCCATCTGCTGGACCTGCGCATAGAGGATGCCAAGCGCCGCCTGATCGGCTCAGACAAGGGTCTTACGGATATCGCGAGTGCATCCGGCTTCAGCCATTCACAGCATTTCTCCACCACGTTCCGGCGCGCGACCGGCATGACTCCATCGGCATTTCGTCGCAGCCGGTTGTCGTAAAGGTGCCCCAGGTCGATTCACGGCGCTTTTTGGCAAATGTCGGCGCTTCGACGGAAGTATTCCACGACGCGTCCCTCTAGACATCAGCCACGGTGGCTCATCCGCGGAAGACGGGTGCTGCCGGGCCATGAACATGGAGGACTCGGATGAGGTGTACGGGCGCGTTTTCGGCTGCAATCCTATTTGCCATGGGCGCTACGGCGCAGTCGGCGTTCGCCGAAGATCTGCCGCCCCTGAAGATCGGCCTCATGCTTCCCTACAAGGGGGTCTACGCGGTCCCGAGCGAAGGAATCGATCGAGGCTTCCAGGTTGCTCTCGCCGAATACAGAAACAGCATCGCGGGCCGTCGTATCGAGGTCGTCCGTGCCGACGATGAGTTGACGCCGAACGTCGGCGTTCAGCAGTTCAATCGGCTTGTTCAGCTTGAAAAGGTCGATCTGGTCGCAGGGGTGATCAGCTCGAGCGTCGGTATCGCCGTTTCGGGTCTGGCCGACAAGGCGAGCGAGCCACTTGTCCTCGTGAACGCCTTTGCCGACGAAATCACAGCCAAATTCTGCAGTCCTTATGTTGCACGCACCTCGTTCAGCGCAAACGGGTTTCAGTATAACTCGGGCAAATACTGGGCAAGCCACGGCATCCGTACAGCCGTTATCATGGGTCCCGATTACTCCGCGGGACATTCCTTCCTCGATGCATTCAAACGCGGGTTCGAGGAAGGCGGCGGCAAGGTCGTTCGGGAAATCTGGACGCCATTCCAGAAAACCAAGGATTGGGGTGCCGCGCTAACCCAGGCCAGCAATTCCGGGGCGCAAATCATCTATTCGTTCTACGCCGGTGCCGAAGCCGTCCAGCTGGTGAAGCAGCATGCTGACTTTGGCCTTCGCGAGAAGCTACCGCTGGTGGGCGACCACTGGATCTACGACCAGCTCAACTCGGCGGCCCTCGGCGACCTCATTGTCGGACCGGAATTCATCACGACCTACCTGCCTACTGCCAAGACCGAGGCGAACGAGAGGTTCGTCGCCAAATACCGCGAGATGTTCAAGCAGGACCCCGAAGTCAACGCCGAACTCGGCTACGACAACGGAAGGGCGATCATGCTCACGCTGGAAAAGTTGGGCGGCAAGATGCCGGCGGACAAGTCGCAGTTCATTGCCACGATGCGAGGCCTTGTCTTCGACTCGCCGCGCGGAAAGCTCAAGTTCAATGCGACCAACAGCGCGTTGCTCGAAAAGGTTTACGTCGTGAAGATCAAGAAGGATCCGGCCGGCAATCTCCTCCCGACCTATGTGGACGAGTTTGCCGGCGCCGAAGATTTGCCGGGTTGCACCAAGTCGTTCTGACCCGAATTCAGCGAGAGCACGGTCCGATGCAGGTTTTCCTCACACAGGTGCTGAATGGTCTCCAGCTCAGCATGCTGGTATACCTCCTTGCCGCGGGCCTCACCCTGATATTCGGCCTGATGAACATTCTGAATCTCGCGCACGGGGCCTTCTTCACGCTGGGGGCCTACTGCGGGGTCGTGGTCGGGAACTCCACAGGTTCGTTCTGGCTCGCATTGCTGGTCGGGCCCCTGTTGCCGCTGCTATTGGGGATCGTCCTCCAGTCGATGCTGCTGCAGCCACTGGCCGAACGCGGTCGATCCACCCATCTTGATCTGGCGCTGCTGACATTCGGCCTGCTGTTTGCGACGGCCGGGGCCGTCGAATGGTTGTTCGGATCCGCGTTCCTGTCGATACCCACGCCGATGGCGCTGTCGGGCCACCTCGACCTGCTCGGCATATCCTATCCGGTATACCGGCTGTTTATCATCGGCGTCGGCCTCGCCGTCGCCGCCGGGTTGACCTTTGTGTTTGATCGGACGCTGCTTGGCGCAACGCTTAGGGCAGGGGTGGACAATCGGGCGATGGTGACGGCGCTCGGCGTGAACATCAACGCTCTGTTCGCGATCGTCTTCGGGCTTGGAGCAGCACTGGCCGGGCTTGCCGGCATTATCGCAGCTCCGCTCACGAGCGTTTACTCGCAAATGGGCATCACGATCGTCGTCGAGACGTTCGTCGTCGTGGTGGTAGGCGGCCTGGGCAACCTCCGGGGGTCATTCTATGCGTCGCTGATCGTCGGAATGACAAATGCGATGTCCCAGGCCTATCTGCCTGAAGTCGAGATGTTCGCAATCTATGCTCTTCTGATCGGCGTCATGATCGTGCGACCGCAAGGCCTGTTCCGCAACGTGGAGCGCGTGGCATGAGCGACGAGGCCACAATCGCGAGAACGCCGCCGCCGACGCGTGAGGCCATCACTCTCGCAACGCAGGTCCGGCGGACCACACCGGTCCTGGCGGCGGCCGCCATGCTGGGAGCGTTGGCGCTTCCCTGGCTGTCGGCCTCTTACGCCACGACGCTCGCGATCGAAATAATGATCGCGGGGATTTTTGCGTCGGGAATAAACCTGCTCCTCGGTAGCACCGGGCTCGTCTCCCTCGGACAGGGAATGTTCCTGGGACTTGGCGGTTACGGGATCGGAATCGGGTCTACGGTGCTGGGCCTGCCGCTGTGGCTGTCAGTGCCTGCCACGCTCGTTCTCGTCGCAATATTGGCGGCCGGAATTGGCGCGGTTTGCACGCGTACCCGCGGTGTCGAATTCCTGCTCATTACGCTCGCGTTTTCGCAAATGTTCTTCGGTGCCGCGATCAAGCTCCGGTTGACGAATGGTTCGGATGGCATGTCGGGCATACCGCGACCCGATCTCACTTTCGTTGGTCTGAACGGCGATAACCCGGTCGTCTTCTACTACTACGTCCTGATTGTTGCCATTCTCGCCGTGGCCGCAATGCGGCGGATCGTGAGTTCGCCCTTCGGCAGCGTCCTGGCCGCAATCCGCGAAAGCGAGCGACGCGCGGCGGCCATGGGTTACGCGGTGAACCGCTATAAAGTCGGCGCGTTCGTGATTGCGGCCGTCACCTGCGCCATCGCCGGGGTCCTTCAGACGCAATACACCTACTTCATCAACCCTGACTCCATGAGCTGGCAGCTGAGCGGCGAGGGTGTCCTAATGGTCATCATCGGCGGCGCGACAACAGTGGCTGGTCCACTTGTCGGCGCGGCCGTCTTCGTCCTGGCGAAGCAAGGCCTGAGCATCGTTACCACCGAATACATGATGTTTTTTGGCATCTTCTTCATGTTGGTGGTCGCGTTCTTTCGCAACGGCCTAGTTGAAGCGCTCAAGGCGACGTTGTGGAGCAAATCATGAGCGCGCTCGAGGCCAGAAACCTGCACAAGGCGTTTGGAGGGCTCGAGGTTATCTCGAACCTCAATCTGACGGTGCCGCCAGGCCAACGTCGCGCCGTGATCGGCCCAAACGGCGCGGGTAAGACGACGTTCCTCAATCTGGTTACCGGTTGGCTGACTCCAACCAGCGGAAATGTGCTGGTTGACGGACAAACCGTTGCCGGTCGTCCGGAGAAAGTAACCCAATCCGGGATTGCGCGATCGTTTCAGCGAAACATGCTGCTGGAGGATCTCACGGTCATGGAGAACCTCAGGGTTGCCTGCCAGGCCTTTCATCCGTGCCGGCGTGTGTTCTGGCGCTCCAAACGAGTGTTCGCCGACGTGATCGAGAAGGCGCATCATGCCGCGGAGCGCATGCATCTGGCGGATATCCTCGATGTTCCCGTCAAGCATCTTTCCTACGGTCAGAAACGGCAGCTTGAAGTCGCGCTGGCACTCTGTTCCGAGCCAAGAATCCTTCTCATGGACGAGCCTGCCGCGGGAACGTCGCCCCAAGAGCGTTCGCGTCTCATCGACCTCATTAACGGACTTCCTAAAGATCTCACCATCCTCCTCGTCGAGCACGACATGGATGTCGTGTTCGCAACCTGCGACCTCATTACCGTTCTGAGTTACGGCAAGGTGCTGGCCACGGGGACGCGCCGTGAAATCCAGGATGATCCAACAGTGATGGAAGCCTACCTGGGGCATCGCCATGCTGGAAATTGAAGATCTGCACGCCTACTACGGCGACAGTCATGTGATTCAGGGCGTGTCGCTTGCCGTAGGCGCGTCTGAGTGTGTCGCGCTCTTGGGCCGCAACGGGGCAGGGAAGAGCACAACCCTGAAGGCCGTCGTCGGCTTGGTGCCGCCGCGGAGGGGTAAGGTCGTCTTCGGCGGGCGCCGTATCGAAGGACTACCGACTTATCGAATCGCGCGGGCCGGCATCGCCTATGTTCCCGAAGACCGCGGCATCTTTCCGTCCGTCACCGTGGAAGAGCACCTCGGTATCGCGATGTCGGCGTCGGGAGGTCGTCCGTCGAGAAGGACTCCGGAATATGTCTATGGCCTCTTCCCACGGCTTGCCGAGCGCCGCCGCAGCCTGGGCGGGCGGCTTTCCGGCGGAGAGCAACAGATGCTCGCAATCGGGCGGGCGCTCCTGTCCGGTCCCGATCTTCTCATCCTGGATGAGCCGAGCGAAGGCCTGGCCCCGGTGATCGTCGACCATCTGGCGGACATCCTTGAACGGATAAAGGCGGACGGAACGCCAATTCTGCTGGTGGAGCAGAACTATCAACTCGCGGCAAGGCTCGCTCACAGGGTCTACGTTCTGAGTCAGGGTTGCGTTCAATTCACTGGAACGATGTCGGAGCTGGATTCTGACGAAGCGATGCGCCGCACCTACCTGAGTGTCTGACAATTCGAGGCAGTTACACACGTTCGAGAGCAAGAGAGGAGAATGCAATGCCGGGACCACTAGACGGTGTTCGCGTACTGGACCTGACCGGGGTCGTATCCGGACCATTCGCCACGATGTTTCTCGCGGATCAGGGGGCCGATGTGCTGAAGATCGAACCGATCGCCGGTGACATCACGCGTCGGAGCCGCGCGACCATCGACAAGGCGGGGGAATTCTCTGCACTGTTCATTTCTTCGAACCGGGGTAAGCGCTCGCTCTCGGTCGACGTCAAATCCGGCGCAGGCCGGGATATCCTGGCGCGCCTCGTCGCTCGAGCAGATGTCCTGGTGCAGAATTTCCGTCCCGGAACGATGGAGCGGCTCGGTCTCGGCGCGGACGAGCTCAGGAAGCGCCATCCTCGGTTGATCTACGTTTCGATCAGCGGGGTGGGAGACCATGGCCCATACGTCAAGAAGCGTGTTTACGATCCCATCGTCCAGGGACTCTCCGGCTTCGCAGACATCCAGTCGCAGCCGGTGACAAATCGCCCGCAGATGATCCGCACGATTGTTTGCGACAAAACGACAGCGGTGATGACCGCGCAAGCGGTGGCCGCTGCCCTTTACGCCCGTGAAAAATCTGGGAGCGGCGACCACATCCACGTCGCGATGCTGGATGTCATGCTTTCGTACCTCTGGCCAGAAGGGATGATGCAATACACCGTCGTCGGCAAAGAAGAAAAGTTCCTCGATGCGAATGATCGGCCGGACCTGGTCTTCAAGACGCTCGATGGCTACCTCACGTGCGGCACGATTTCGGACTCGGAATGGCAAGGCTTCTGCAAGGCGTCGGGCGATCCGGAACTCGCCAAGGACGAACGCTTTGCGACACCGACCGCACGCTCCCTGAATGCAACCGCGCGTATCAACAAGATGCAGGAATACATCGGCCAATACACCACAGCGGAGTGGCTCGAACTGCTTGATGCGGCTGACGTGCCGTGCGCGCCGATCCTGCGGCGGTCGGAGATCATCAAAAACGAACAAGTAGTCGCCAGAGGCATCATCACCGAATTCGATCAGCCTGGCGTCGGACGCGTGCGGCAGCCAAAGCCCGCGGCCCAGTTCGCCGTGAACCCGTCCACGATCAAAGGACCGGCGCCGCGAATTGGCGAGCACAGCCGGGAAGTCCTCGGGGAGCTCGGATATTCCGAGGCCGAGATCGAACGAATGATCACCGAAAAGGCCATACGCGTGGCCATCGCGAAGGAGCACGAACATGCCTGATGCAAAAAAGGTTGCATTGCTGGTTGGAGCCGGCGACGCGATTGGGGCGGCGGTGGCAAAACGCTTCGCGTTGGGCGGCTTCGCCGTCTGCGTGGCCAGGCGCGATGCCGCGAAGTCAGATCAACTCGGCGAAGAGCTGAAGAAAGCTGGCTATGAATTCCATGCGTTCTCGGTCGACGCGCGGAAGGAAGAGGAGGTTCAGCAACTGTTTGCGAAGGTCGAAAAAGAGGTCGGACCGATCGAGGTATGCCTCTTCAACGCCGGGTCGAACGTGAACAAGCCGCTTCTTGAAACGACCGAGAAGCTTTTCACCAGGGCCTGGGAGCTCGCCTGCTACGCGGGATTCCTGGTCGGCCGGGAAGCGGCCGGATATATGGTCCCACGTGGGCGAGGAACAATACTGTTCACGGGTGCGACCGCCAGTTTGCGCGGCGGCAAAGGCTTTGCGGCGTTCTCTGCGGCCAAGTTCGGGCTTCGGGCCGTGGCACAGGCGATGGCTCGCGAATTGGGTCCTAAAGGCGTTCACGTTGTCCACCTGATCATTGACGCCGGCGTCGATAGCACGGCCATCCACGAGCGCCTCAAAGCCTCGGGCGTGGATCTCAAGACGATCAAACCTGACAGCTTGACCCGGACGTCCTCGATAGCCGAGTCCTACTGGTTCGCCCATCAGCAGAGCCGTGATGGCTGGACACACGAGCTTGATTTGCGGCCAAGCGCGGAGATCTGGTGACATGGCTCCGAACATTCTCTTATGGGGCGTTGGCACGTCCCGCACGATCCGTCCGCATTGGGCGCTGCACGAACTGGGACTCGCATATGAGATGCGTCCTATCCAACCGCGAACCGGTGAAACGAAGACGGCCGAGTTCACGGCCTTAAGTCCGCGGCAGAAGATTCCTCTGCTTCAGGACAACGATCTGACGATCGGCGAAAGCGCCGCGATCGTGGCGTACCTGGCGCGCCGCTATGGTACCGACCAAAACCTGCTCGTGCCGCAGGATCCAATGGGCTACGCGAAGTGGCTGGAGTGGTGCTTCTTCATCGTGACCGAGCTTGATTCGACCAGTCTGTACGTGATGCGCCGACATGGCACCGTCAAAGGTTTGGCGCACATTTACGGTCATGCTCCGGAGGTCGTGCGCCAGGCCGGTGAATATTTCCGTGGTCAACTTCGAAATGTCGACGTCGCGCTACGCGATGGACGGACCTATCTCATGGGTGACCAGTTCACGACAGCGGACATACTCCTCACGACGTGCCTGACCTGGGCGATCGACTATGGCGTGGGCATCTGTGACAACGCGGTCCCGTATCTTGAGCGAACAACGGCAAGACGGGCCTACATTGCCGCCGAGAAGGCGAACACCCCAATCGAGACGGTGATTGTCGCCGGGAGCACTCAGGCAATGGCGGCCGGTTCAGGGCGTCCGTTAGCTGGTAGCCTAGGCTAGGCTGAGCGACGGGCGCCTCTCACGTCGAAATATAGCGGCCGGCTGCCTAGTCATTGAAGCCACGTATATCCCAGATTCCAGCCCGCATCCCGGCGGTCCATCTCGGCACTGACTTTCGGAAAACGCTGCTGGAATAGGCGACCATCGTCCGAGCCGGCGCGGGCCACTATCAACGACGCGAACGAAGGCGAAACGGCCGGGACAAACGTGACCAACCATGGTAGCGAAGCACATATTACATGTCCCTGGAAGGCCGACCCTCGCCGATCTTGATGTGCTGCGCCAGAAAGTCGAGGAAGACGCGAATCCGAAGCGGCAGGAGTCCACTCTGCCCAAGATAGACAGCATGCAACTCGTCGATGTCGCCCGGATTGAACTCCTCGAGAACAGGGACAAGCCGATTTGCGGCAATATCATCCTTGACGATGAACGAGGCCAACCGAACCAGGCCGACATTGTTGAGGGCGAGCGTCCGCAACGTATCGCCGTCGCTGGCTTGGACATTTCCGGAGGGCGGTATGGTTCTCTGCAGGCCCTTCTCGGACAAGGGCCAGCTCTTCACCGCTCGGGCATAGCTGAAGTCAAGGCAATTATGCTGCGCAAGCTCATTCGGCGTCTTCGGAACGCCGTGTCGCGCGAAATAGCCCGGTGATCCGACGATAACCATCCGCACAGCGCCCAGCTTTCGCGCAACGAGCTGAGAACTTTTGAGCGGGCCGCTGCGCAGTGCTACGTCGGTTCGCTGTTCGATAAGGTCGATCACCTGATCGGTCAGGGATATCTCCAGAGACAGCTTCGGATAGCCATCGAGGAAGTCGGGGACGATCGGCAACAGCAACGACCGCCCGACCGGGATGTTGGCGCTGACCCTGATTTTTCCGCTCGGGACCTTAGCTTTGGCGACGGATCGCTCGACCTCGTCCAGGTCGGCGAGCAGTCGCGTGCTCCGGTCATAGAACAACCGACCTTCCGACGTGAACTGAAGCCCCCTCGTCGAACGATTGACCAGCCGCGCCCCGAGCCGGGTCTCGAGACGGCCGACAAGCTTGCTGATCGCCGAGGGCGTCATGCGAAGCTCGCGCGCCGCGGCGGAAAACCCTCCGAGCTCGAAGACTCGCGCAAAGACTTCCATCTCGCCGGAACGATTTACGTCCAATCGGGCCATTGTGATTTCATTTCACAAAGAATGTGCCACAGCAAAGTCTACTGCATGACTACTGCCGGGTCCACCTTCGCCAGACCAACGGACCTCGAAGAGTGGACCATCATGAGCACGACTGAAGCGAAGCGAACGAATAACGGCGGGGCAGAAGAGCTCGACGTTCTTATCGTGGGCGCGGGATTTGCCGGCGTTTACCTCCTCGACCGGCTGCGTGGTATGGGCATGTCGGTCCAACTGGTTGAGGCTGGGGGCGGCCTTGGAGGTGTCTGGTACTGGAATTGTTACCCGGGTGCGCGCGTCGACTCTCCCGGCCCGATGTATCAATTTTCGCGTGAGGATCTCTGGCGAGATTGGAAGTTCAGCGAGCTCTATCCTTCGTGGCGAGAAATTCGTGATTACTTTCGCTATATGGACGAGAAGCTCGACCTCAGCCGCGACATTCGCTTCAACACGCGCGTAGAGGGTGCTGAGTTTGACGCGGCGAGCAATCGTTGGACCGTCCGTTCGAGCGATGGCTCCGTAATCAGGCCGCGTTACTTCGTGGTCTGCGTTGGCTTGGGTTCGAAGCCCTACACACCTGACTTGCCCGGCCTGCGCAATTTTTCCGGTGAAAGTCACCATACTGCACTTTGGCCGCAGAACGGTCTGGACCTGGCCGGTAAGCGGGTCGGGGTCATCGGTACAGGAGCGAGCGGGGTGCAGGTGGCCCAAGAGGCGGCTGCCGTGGCGGCCCATCTCACCGTCTTCCAGCGCACGCCCAATCTGGCTCTGCCGATGCGGCAGAAAAAGCTGGACGAAGCGGAAATCAACCGCATGAAGCAGGGTTATGCGGCTGCATACGAGAAACGCAGTGTCTCGTTCGGCGGGTTTGATTACGGCTTTATCGAGAAGGCCGCATCAGAGGTGTCCGACGAAGAGCGGCGAGCGACTTTCGAGCGTGCTTGGGAAGCCGGAGGTTTTGTGCCGTGGGTTGGGTCGTTCAACGATCTTCTCGTCAACGAGCGGTCGAATCGCGCGGCCTACGACTTCTGGCGCGACAAAACGCGGGCGCGCATCAAAGATCCGGCGGTTGCCGAAATCCTCGCGCCGACGGAGCCGCTTCACCCTTACGGAACAAAGCGGCCGTCTCTGGAGCAGAATTTCTTTGATATCTTCAATCAGTCCAACGTGAGCCTTGTCGATCTCCGCAAAACGCCGATTGAGCAAGTGACCAGGGGCGGTGTCGAGACCACGGCCGGCAAGTACGATCTGGATGTTCTGGTCCTGGCCACTGGGTTCGACGCGGTGACTGGTGGACTCACCAGCATCGATATCCGGGGTACCGACGGCAGGACCCTGAAGGAAAAGTGGGCGGACGGCGTTCGAGCCCATCTGGGAGTGGCATCCGCCGGTTATCCAAACCTTCTTTTTGTCTACGGTCCACAAAGTCCGAACGCCTTCGCCAATGGACCGACTGCCGCGGAGCTTCAGGGTGAGTGGGTCGCTAAGATGCTGGACCATGTACGCGGACGCAACTGGGCGCGGTTCGAGGCAACGGCCCCGGCGGAGGAAGCGTGGCGCGAGAAAGTGTTTGAGGCGGCCGACGCAACTCTCATTCCCCGCGCCGACTCGTGGTGGGTCGGCGCGAACATACCCGGCAAGCGGCGGGAGATGCTGGCCTACTCCGGCGGTCTCTCCACGTACATGGCGATATGTAACGAAAGTGCCGTTCGAGGGTATCAGGGATTTGCGATCGGCTAAGCAGCGCTTTACGGTGTTGACCGCCAATTGGCGTCGCTGTCGGAAGTTACAGCGCATTCAGAGGCAGTCGCGTAGCGTTTCAGATCACTGGGTCTCTTTCGGGCATCGCGTGATGTCTGACCCGAGTCCGTAATGTGCTCAAAAGCGCACGTTGGCTAGGCGGCGCCGACCAGCCTCGAATTATAAGTCGATCGGACCACAACGCGGACATCGAACGGCAGAAAGGCCGCGAACTCGATCGAAAGTGACCCAATCGGTCCATGAAGGAATGTTTCCGAATTTTCCGACGATCGCGCGGCAATCAGGATTTATCGGCTGCCGCTCTTTGTAGCTCGAAACTTCAAATCATCCACTTTCGCGAGAATAGATTTTAGGAGTGGCGATGTATTCGCCTCGTTATAGCCGATGACCAAGTCGACCGTTGGCGGCGCACCGCGTATCGGTCGGCTGACGACCGTTTTCGGCAACAGATTTTGCGAGTAGAGCGGAAACAGGCCGATGCCGCCGGTAGACGCCACCAACGAAACCGCCATCGCCAGGTTTTCGGCCTGGTGGTCGGGTTTCACGCCGAAGGGCTTGAGATAATCGCAGATCACAGCCCACAGGGTCGGTGCCCGGATCGGGGATACTCCGATAAACGTCTGGCCTGCGATGTCCTGCGGGCGAATCGAGCTCCGAGCAGCCAAAGCGTGGTCGCGCGGCATCACGACGATCAGCGGGTCCTTTCGCAACAGCCTGAATTTCAGGCCGGGCGTCTGCTTTTCCGGACGCATGAAGGCGAGGTCGATCTTTCCATGTGTGAGACCTGCGGCGAGATCCGGCGAGTCCTGGCTGTGGATGACGACTTCAGTGCTCGGTAACTCGGCGCGCAGGATTTCCATCACGGCCGGCAGCCAGTCCATCTCGTAGCCGGTGAGGAAGCCGATCGCAAACAATGTCCGCGGCGGTTGCGCTGCTCGCCGCGCCGCCTCCGCGGCTGCCTCCGCCTGCGTCAGCGCCAGCCGCGCATGGTCGAGAAAGGCCCGGCCGGCGGCGGTCAATTCGATGCCGTGCATGCCACGGATCATCAACTGAACGCCGACCTCGTATTCGAGATCGCGGATTTGCCGGCTCAGCGAAGGCTGCGCGGTGTGCAGCCGCTTTTGCGCTGCGAGCGTCAGGCTGCCTTCTTCAGCGACCGCGATAAAATAACGAAGGTGCCGCAGCTCCATTCCGACTTCCATATCTTTCAGGCATGTCCCTCAACTTAATAAGTCTTTGGCGAAGACACCAGTGGTTCCTATTTGCCCAATCACGGAAGCGCTCTTGGAGACAAGGTGGGATTCACGACGCTGGCTTCGCGGCAGAGCAATCCATGCTCCGCCGGCAGGACCCATAAATGAGGAATCGGAAGATGAGCAACCCAGTCGTATTGATCACCGGCGCCTTGACCGGCATCGGCCGCGCCGCCGCCATTGCGTTCGCCAGGAAGGGCGCGAAGGTCGTGGTATCCGGCCGGCGCGATGAGGCCGGCAAAGCCCTCGTTAAGGAGTTGCGCGCGCTCGGGTCGGAGGCCGAGTTCATCAACGCCGACGTCCGCAAGGAAGACGACGTTCGCGCCCTGGTCGACAAGACCGTCGCGCGGTTTGGCCGTCTCGATGTCGCGGTCAACAACGCAGCGACCGAAGGGCAGGTCGGTCCGATCACGGACCAGACCGCGGAAAGCTTTGCGGTGACGTTCGAGACCAACGTTCTCGGCGTGGTCCTGAGCATGAAGCACGAGGTGCGCGCCATGCAGGCCCAGGGCAGCGGCAGTATCATAAACATCTCCTCGACCTATGGCCACGAGGGCGCAGCCTTTGCCTCGATCTATGTCGGCGCCAAGCACGCCGTCGAAGGCATCACCAAGTCGGTGGCGCTCGAACTCGCCAAGTCGGGAATTCGCGTGAATGCCGTCGCGCCCGGCCCAACGGACACCGGCATGCTGACCCGCTTCACTGGCACGGCCGAGAACAAGGCGGCGCTGGCGACGCAGGTCCCGCTGGGCCGGCTCGGACTCTCCGAGGAAGTCGCTGACGGCATCGTGTTCATCGCGTCGGACGAAGCCAGGTTCATCACCGGTCACGTCCTCAACGTCGATGGCGGACACAGCGCCAACTGATCCTGTCGGCGCGGAAGGTCGCGCCGCAAGAGGGAAACAATGATTCAGCACAATCATCAGACAGCGCCGACGCAGTTCGTGGAAGCCAACGGTGTCCGCCTTGCGTATCGCCGCTTTGGCAATGCGGCCGGCGTGCCGCTCGTCTTCAACCAACACTTCACCGGCACCATGGACCATTGGGATCCGGCAGTGACCGACGGTCTCGCCAGGGATCGCGAAGTCATCCTGTTCAACAATGCCGGTGTATCCAGTTCCTCTGGAGAGGTGCCGACCAGGATCGAGAAAATGGGCGCCAACGCGGTGGCGTTCATCAAGGCGCTAGGGCTGACGAAGGTCGATGTGCTCGGGTTTTCGATCGGCGGCTTCGTCGCGCAGGAAATCGCCCTTCAGGCGACCGACCTCGTGAGGCGGCTGGTCCTGGTCGGCACCGGCCCGCGGGGTGGCGAGGGCATGGCCACGCTCACGCCGGAGGCGCAGGACATCTTCGGCGCCACCTATGACGAGCCCGATCACCTCTGGCTTCGTGTGCATTTCACGAAATCCGAGAGCAGCCAGGCCGCGGGGCGCGAGTTCCTCCGGCGCTTTCGGCTGCGCGCCGAGGACCGCGATCCCGAGGTCAACGAGAAAGTCGCGCCCGCCCAGATCGAGGCGATTGGCGAATGGGGTGCGCCGCGGGAGAAGCCGTTCGAATACCTGAAGTCGATCCGCCAGCCGACGCTGGTCGTCAACGGCGGCAAGGACGTGATCATCTACTCCGCGAACTCGTTCATCTTGCAGCAGCACCTGCCGGACGCCCAGCTCATCCTCTATCCCGACGCCAATCACGGTTCACAATACCAATATCCCGAGCGGTTCGTCCGGCACGTTTCCCTGTTCCTGTCCGAGGAGGAAGTGCGATGAAACTCCACCACGCTGCGTCCTCACCCAATTCGCGGCGCGTGCGCATCTTCGTCGCCGAAAAGGGACTCTCCATTCCGCTCGTCGCGGTCGATCTTGGCAAGGGCGAACAACATTCCGATGCCTACCGCGCGATCAACCCGCGCCGCGTCGTGCCCACGCTGGTGCTGGAGGACGGCACCGCCATAGGGGAAGTGCCGGCGATCTGGCGGTACATTGAAGAAACCCATCCGGCCCCGCCTTTGCTTGGCGAGACGGCCAAGGAGAAGGCGCTGGTGGCGATGTGGGAGCGGCGCGCCGAAGTGGAAGGCTTTGCCACGGTCATGGATGCCGTCCGCAATGCCGCGCCCGGTCTCAAAGGCCGCGCGATCGCCGGGCCTCATGACTACGAGCAGATTCCCAAACTGGCTGAGCGCAGCAAGCTCCGGGTGAAGAATTTCTTTGCCGACTTTGACGATCGATTGCGCGAGACGCCTTTCGTCGCTGGCCAGCGCTTTTCCGCCGCCGACATCACGACGCTGGTGACATTGGATTTTGCCGCCAAGGCGATCAACCTTCCTGTTCCGGACGAGCACCGTTCGTTGAAGCGCTGGTACGACACCGTTTCAAGCCGATCCAGCATGGCTGCGTAGTCCGTCGTTAGACCTGGCCTGAAACCAAGAGGATCCATGTCAGTTCCAGTGAAAATCGTCATCGTCTATCACAGCGGATATGGTCATACCGCGAAGATCGCCGAGGCCGTCGCGCGCGGTGCGGCAGCCATCGATGGCGCGAGCGTAGACCTTGTCACCGCGGAACAGGCGTCTCGCCGATGGGAGCTTCTCGATGGTGCAGACGCCATCATCATGGGAGCGCCCACATACATGGGTAGCCTGTCGGCACCATTCAAAGCGTTCATGGATGCGACCTCGCACCTTCAATACGCCGAGAAGCGCTGGGAGGGCAAAATCGCCGCAGGCTTCACCAACGGTGCGTCCCGCGGTGGTGACAAGCAGAACTCGCTGGTTCAGCTGATGACGTTTGCGGCCCAGCACCAGATGCATTGGGTCAATCTCGGGCTCAATTATGGGAATAATCGCTCCTACACAAACGAGGACATCCTCAATCGCGACAGCTACACGCTTGGGATGGCTGGCCAGGCTGACATGGACCAGAGTGGTGATGTCGCTCCGCCGCCCTCCGATCTCCGAACCGCGGAGTTCCTTGGCCGTCGGGTGACCGAGGTCGCGCAGGAACTGTCGGCTGGCCGGGTGACGCTCGGCCGCCGATCTAACCGCGGCGTTTCGGGTGGTGCCGACAATCAGGACCCTGAAGGCCGAGGCGTGATGGCTTCCAAACGCAATCGAGGCACCCCTGGACTGGCCACTGCCTAAGGATTCGCACGACCCGATTCCAATTCAGAAGGAGACAAATCATGACCGACAAGCCGATAAGGATTCCGGGACACGATCACCCCATTTCGATCGAAGCGAACTCATCTCGCGTCGTGGTGAAGATCGGTGGAAGGATCATCGCAGACACCCACGATGCGTTGACGCTTCGCGAGGCGTTCTACCCGCCCGTGCAATATATCCCCCGCCGCGACGTCGATTTGGCCGCGCTCACGCGCAGTGAACACACCACCTACTGCCCCTATAAGGGCGACGCGTCCTACTACAGTATTCCAGCGGGCGGCGATCGCTCCGTCAACGCGGTGTGGACTTACGAGACTCCGTTTGAAGCGATGGCGCAGATCAAGGATTACGTCGCGTTTTATCCGGATCGTGTCGACGAGATCGAGGCCATCTAGGGGAGAGACGACAGATGTCGACGACGAAACGTACCGCACTTGTCACGGGTGCTTCGGGCCTTGCCGGTGGCTACATGCTGGCTCACCTGCTTGAGCAGGGTGATTGGGATATCGTTGCGGTGTCGCGCCGCAAGCCACTGATTACCGGCAATTACAGGCATATCGCCGTGGATCTTCTCGATCTGGCGGATTGCCGGGCCAAGCTCGGTCCGCTGACGACTATCTCGCACCTGTTCTATCTGGCCATCACCGAGCGGTCGGATCCCGGCGAGACGGTGTCGGCAAACGCCAACATGTTCTTCAACCTGGTCAAGACCGTCGAGGCGGCGTCACCCGTGCTCGAGCATGTTCATCTTTCCCAGGGCACCAGGTGGTACGGAAATCACCTCGGTCCCTACAAGACTCCGACGAAGGAGGACGATCCGCGGCACATGCCGCCGAATTTCTATTATGACCAGCAGGACTTTCTCGAAGAATTCCAGAAAGGAAAACGCTGGACGTGGTCGGTCGGGCGCCCGCACGCGGTCTGCGGATTCTCCACGGGAGGGCCGATGAACCTGACCCTGGCGATCGCGGTCTACGCCAATGTCTGCAAGGCATTGGGACTGCCGCTGAGCTTCCCGGGCAAACCGGGAGCCTATACCGCACTTTACCAATGCACCGATGCCGCACTTCTGGCAAAGGCGGTCGAGTGGATGGCGACCGATCCGAAATGCGCCAATCAAGCCTTCAACATCACCAACAGTGATCTCATCAGGTGGCAGAACCTGTGGCCCAGATTCGCCAACTTCTTCGGGATGGAGCTGGCTCCGCCACGACACATCAACCTTGCGCGGTCCATGGCGGACAAGGGACCGATCTGGGCGAAGATCGTCGAACAGAACGGGTTGCAGAAATTCCGCTTCGAAGAGATTGCCGCCTGGGGCTACCCGGACGGCGTCTTCGCGTCGGATTACGATATCGTCTCCGATACCAGCAAGGCCCGCCGTTTCGGATTCCACGACCTGGTGGACACCGAGGAGATGTTTCTTCGGATGTTTTCGGACTTTCGGCGTGAGCGGATCATCCCGTAACCTGCCGGGCGTTCGCGTAACGTGCGCCAGAGCCACCTCGTCATCCGCGACGGATGCGATCGAACTAATAGCGAATCACGCTTGAGCGTGGTGCTCCGCAGATCCGTCCCTGACCCAGTCCACTTTTTCACAGGAGAACATCCATGACTGCATCCGTCGTCCTGATCACCGGTGCCTTGACCGGTATCGGCCGCGCCACGGCGCTGGCTTTCGCTCAAGAGGGCGCCCGGATTGTCGTGTCCGGCCGTCGCGACGACGCGGGACATGCCCTGACCCAGGAACTCCGCGGTCTCGGCGTGGAAGTTGAATACATCCGCGCTGACGTTCGCCATGAAGACGACGTCCGCGACCTGATCGACGCGACCGTGGCCCGGTTCGGCCGGCTCGACGTGGCTGTCAACAACGCGGGCACCGAAGGCAAACCCGGTCCGGTGACGGACCAGACCGCCGAAAGTTACGCGGCGACCTTCGGCACCAATGTGCTCGGCGTGCTGCTTAGCATGAAGCATGAGATGCGCGTGATGCAGGCGCAAGGTGGCGGCAGCATTGTGAACCTCTCGTCGACCATGGGACAGCGAGGCGCGCCAGGTGCGTCGCTCTACACCGCCAGCAAGCACGCAGTCGAAGGGTTGACGAAATCCGCCGCCCTCGAAGGCGCGGCGTCAGGCATTCGTGTCAATGCGGTCGCGCCCGGTCCTGTCGAGACCGAAATGCTGGAGCGGTTCACCGGCACCGCCGAGAGAAAGGCCGGACTGGTTGCGAGCGTGCCGCTCAAGCGTGCGGGCACGCCCGCGGAGATCGCCGATGCGATCGTGTTCGTCGCTTCCCGCAAGGCGTCGTTTATCACCGGCCAGATCATCAGCGTGAACGGCGGCAAAACCGCTTCGTAATTCCAAAGAAGGCCCACACCAACCTGGAAATAGCCACGCGCTTCGCCGGCGCAGTGCGCGGTTGCGACCGGCTGAGCCTTTGCCGAACTGACAAGGACGACAGCGATGATCGAGAAAGCGACTGCCTCCGTTCGCGGTACAGTAGCGGGGCGGACTCAGCCTCCAGGCGTAGGACGGTTCGTCCTCGGACGCCGCGCGAGCCTGTTGGTTTCGGCGGGAGTGGTCGGTCACACGCTTTGGACAAGCGCGGCGCCTGCACTGACATACGGGCTTTATGCGGAGGAGTGGCATCTCTCCCATACGATGACGGCGGGAATCTTCGCTATCTATCCCATCGGCGTCGTTGTCATGCTGGTGGGCTTCGGCGGCATTTCCGACCAGATCGGTCGCCGCGCGACCATGTTGGCCGGCCTCTTTGCGTCGCTGATCGGTGCTCTGCTGTTTGCGGTCGCACCTGACGTGTGGTGGGTCTTCGCAGGACGTGCCCTGATGGGCATCGGCGTCGGCCTGGCTGCGAGCCCCTCGACCGCCGCTATCTTGGAGTTCAGCAGTCTGGGATCTGCAAAGCACGCAGCCTCGGTCACGATGGGGGCGCAGGCTGGCGGCTTCGCCGCTGCTTTGCTGCTCGGCGGCGCCTTGACGGAATATGCGCCATGGCCGACGCGCCTTTGCTTCTGGGTTCTTGCTCTTTTCCTCATTGTCCTCGTCATCGGGACGTGGCATTTGCCGCGTCGTAAAACCGGCGGTGTCGGCGGCGACTGGCGCTCGCGGATGCCTTCCGTTCCGAAGCCTATACGTTGGGCTTTCGCGGTGTCATCGACCGCTATGGTGGCGGCCTACACATTCGGCGTTCTGGTCCTCTCGCTCGGCGGTCAAGTCGAGCATGACCTGATTGGTTCGCCCAATGCCTTTCTCAACAGCGCCGTCCTTTCACTCTTTCCCATCGTCATGGCAGCGATCGGGATCATCGCCCGGACTCTTTCGCCGCGGACGGCACTGATCGCCGGCGCGCTGGTCTCCTGTCTGGGTATGGTGCTGCTCATGTTGGCGGTCAATTTCCGTGATCTGGTTGTCTACTTGCTGGCCACCGCCGCCGCGGGAGGGGCGTACAGCCTGTTGTTTGTCGGCGGTCTGCAAGTGATCAGCATGGCAGTGACCGAACGCAACCGCGGCGGCGTACTTTCCGCTCTTTATCTCTTGGGCTATTTGTCGATGGGCGCGCTCGCCCTCGTACTAGGCGCTATCGCAACAACGCGCGGACTTGATTTCGCTGTTGATCTTGGCGCTGTAGCGATCATCCTGATGAACGCCGCGACGCTTGTTCTCGCAATGATCACGCCGTCACAAGTGCTTGGGCCGCCAGTCGTCGGCGAGTTTGATGCGATCGGCAAGAAAGTCGAGGAAGACACGGATCCGCAGCGGCAGGAGCCCAATCTGCCCAAGACAGACAGCATGCAATTCGTCGATGTCGCCCGGATTGAACGCCTCGAGGACAGGGACGAGACGATTGGTGGCAATATCATCCTTGACTATGAACGAGGCCAACCGAACGAGGCCGACATTATCGAGGGCGAGCGTCCGCAACGCATCGCCATCGCTGGCCTGGACATTTCCGGAGGGCGGGATCTTTCTCTGCACTGTGCGGTGCTAACCAATGGGAACACCACACCTGCTGCGCCTATGTTGAGAGCAGACTTCACCATCGCTTCGTCGCGCTTGCCGACCCTCACCACAGGGCGGCATTTCGTACCAGCAGTCGAGGCAATCATGGCATGGAGGTGTCGGGGACCGACTGCCCAAGCTCTTGATCGATGACAACCGCATCTGCACCAGGCTGTCCGAGAGCCTGGGTAACGACCGGCGGCGGGATTGTGCAAATGAAGGAGGTACGGACTGTTGGCGTAGCCTCGGGCATGGCGAAGCTCTCTTGGCAATGAGTTTCGTAGATAGCGAAACTCTCCCATCTCTACGCCGACGGTGCAATGAGGCGAAGTCGCCTTTGGGCCCCTTGGCGACATCCCTGCGGTCGCGCGACATGTCCGCTTACCTCTCGAAGGGGCCATCCCGGATTTATGAGTGCATGCCTAAATCCGGGTAACGGCAGTCATCATCGGCTCTCATCGCGAAGCTTTTCGCGCACCGGGTTCTTGACTGGCGATTAACCAATCTCATCCATACTGCACGGCCAGCCAGACCGGAGACGTGGAAGTGTCCTTCCAACTGACCGTCCTGAAAGTGCTGGCCGGCCAGTCCGCCGGGCGAGCCTCCGTTGCCGACTTGCGGCTCGCGGTTGCAATCTTGGTGAATAGCGGCAGAGACTGGACCGATCGCATGAAGCGGTTGGCCGAGCATGCGCCGGACCTGAATATCTTCTCGGCCAAGTTCGTGCTTCGCGATGACGCGGGCTGGGAAATCACGGCGGAGGGGCGGCTATTCCTGGCCGCGCTAGAAACTGCGGTCGCCGTTCGAAGATCGCCGCTTCGATCAGTGGACGATCCGCCAACGACTGAACCCGCCGCGCCGGGGGCGACAGATGCGACGAGATTGCCTGATCCTCCTCGAAATCGTCGTCAACGAACGCGGCGTCGCCGCGGCAAGGGCCGATCAAATCGACAGACGGCGTGAAGCGTACGGATTCTCAATCGCGTGACGCGATTGCGAATCCTCGCTTGATCGCGGTTTGAAAAACAGTTTATTGAGCAAGATCATTCGTCGTCAGGTGCGCTAAAGCCGGCGACCGGCCGCCAATCGAAGCCAGTCATAGGCTCTGGCAGCAGAGTGGCGTTGAAAGCGTACGCCGTTCGAACTAGCGTCGACGACGCCCCAAAAGTGCTCCGATCAGAAGGGCCGTAGCTAACATCTCAAGGGGGGCTTCACGAGTTGCCGCGCTGACACGATCGCTCCAAGTCGGACGCGTTCGATCCTCCGCTCGTCACCGGCATTGCGAACAACGGGCGCAGAGTAATCAGGGAAGGCGCCCGGCATGGGCGCCAGATTGCCGACGTACCCGTCGACGGCCCGAAACAGGTTCAGGATCGCGGCTTGGTTGGTCGTGATCCTGTATAGATTGCACATCGTCGCTCAAACATGCGGCGTTCCCGCTTTGTCGTCGAGTGCTTTGTCGGCTGCGCGGCCTTCGGCCAATGCTTCCACGGCGTCGACAACTCGTCGACGCGCCTCCCTATCTTTGATCGAGCGATATGCTCGCAGCAGACGGAATATTTCTGTGGCGTCTCGGGCAAGCCGTTCCTTCGTCAAAATAAAACCCTGTGACTCAACGCTGAATGCACGCCGTCAAGTGTCGGCTCCATCGATAGTACTGGCCGCAAGGCGGCGTGGGCCTGGAGGTGGCAGGACATTCATTCCGAACGGGTCGCGCTTCTTGCCAACCATCACGCACGCAGGAACCAAAGACCGTAGTATGGCAACCGGCGCCGCATGTACCGTGTGCGCGGGCGCCGCCAGTGACGGTGAGAGCAACTAGACTCAAACTGATACCAAGCATTAAGCGCACCATTCTTCGTGTTCCTCGCAGTCACCTTCGTTAAATCGAAATGGTATGCGAGCCGCAGGCGGCGCGGCATGGGGGCAATGGTAGTAGCGCGCCGCCGCAATTGAGAATCTCAGTAGACGAAAGTCGAAAAAGTCGTAACGTCGAAGGTGGAGGCTTGCCGCCGCTGCAGCCTCCAAAGCCCCGGTAGCCCCAGCTCACCCCCTGAGCTGGGGCTCGCCGTGCCGCTCTGAGTCGCACCTCAAGCATGATGGATAGCGTTGGGTACAGCCTCATCGGTTTAGCGCTAATTGCCGTCGGCGTGGGGACTCTTCTGTTGGGATGAAGCGAGGTCTCGGCTCTTTGTCCGGGTTGTCGAAACTTCCGCAGATGCTTTGCGTCGGATCAAAAGTCCTATGCAGCCGACGATCACTAGCAGTGTCCCGGCGATCAGCAGCCAATGCGGCCATTGCAATGACAGCAACAAGTCCTTTGCCATCTTTCACTCCAGAACGTCGTACTCAAACGCCACGCCCTCGGGATCGTTTTCTTCGAACCATTTCTCAGCGGCCTCGATTGTCGCGAAGACCTTGATGTGGTTCTCGTCGCCGGCCTTCTTAGCGGTGTCTGTGTAGATCCAAACAGTATTCATCGCATCAGCTCGAAGAGTTCTTTGACCTCGCTCAACCGTAACTTGATGCCCGCCGGCATATGCTCGAGCAGCATAGGCCTGGTGCCGACGGCGATCCGGTCGCGCCGGCTGCCATCATGCTCGGCGTGATACGCGCGCCGGTCCGCGGCAAACTGGCGCGCGACTTCTGGCCGGATATCGATCGGCTTTCGCGTGATGGGCATGGCCCAAAGCTAACGCAACAACGCCGCCAAGCTTAAAATACTCGCTGGCGGCGCTGGTCTAGCCCCGGGAAGGATATGCAAAATCCCGACATGTAGGAGTCGGCACAAAGCGTGCCATGGTTCATGTCTCAAACGGATTACTACCGTCGGAGTATGCGGAGGCAGCTTATGCGAACAGATGATCTGTCGCGGGTTTTTCCCCACGACTCATAAATTTCAACATGCCGATCGCGAAACGCTCTTCTGATAAGCGCCGTTCGATGAAGTGTGTCTCGACGTCGCTAAGTTTGGTGCGCAGCAAGCCTTGGTAACGCTCAATGTTTTGCTCGTGCACGCGCAACATTGCAATCTTTCGGTCTTCCATATACGCCCCCTGTGTCTTGGAGGCGCTTTCGCGCCGGTACCGTGATCACTTACATGTAAGAATCGACACCACGATGACTGTCACCTCGCGGCGACCGTCAAATTCGGAGTATGTGTACATCGGGGATTTTCACGGAAACAGTAATGCAGCCGATAGAGGCTCCGCAACTAAATTAATTGTAGCAGCGCTATTCTTTTGAAAGAGGCCGCCAACTGAGGTGGCTGGAAAGGTTCGGAAATGCAGCCGAAGATCAAAGAGCGTATCTGCCCGGACTGCAATGGAACGGGCTCCCAACCGGTTACGCAGCAGGCAAAGCCGGGCCACAAAATCTATCCGCTCAAATGCAAGACCTGTGATGGCAAGGGCAGGATCACAGAGGACAACTGAGGCGGGCCTTACTTCTGACCCAGCACTTTACCGATCTTGCTGTTGACAAAGTGGCTTAGGCCGCAGCCTTGGCATTCGACCTGTTGATAATCGTCGTGGGTTTCGCGCGCATTCGGCACCTCTTCCATCCGGCACTGAGCGTTCAGGCCGGAGGTCGGGCACTACCGTGCTCGTCGGTCTTGGCCTGATTTATGCTTCGAGATAGCCGACATGGAGGAAGCGCAATGAGGCGGGACCTTTTGGCTATCTGCGGCGGAATACTCGCGACCGGCGCTATCGCTTGGACCTTTTGGGGCAATCCGGTGAACGTGCCGCATATGCACGGGCTCCAGACGATGGCGGCGGATCGAGACTTGAGATTCGTCTCCCAGCGAAGTCCATATATGCGGGACGAGCGTTAGGACCATCATCGCTCTCCTGGCCACCAAGTCGACGGCGGGTGCATGGCGGAAATCCTGTTTGTTCGCAATGCCAGCAGGTGGCTGCGCTTGAACGGATGGCCTTGCCGGCACGAGCATTCCTTGCATCGCATGTAGCGCTCGAGCTCGTGGATCGGCGTCCACTTTGGACGCCGCACGATATCCAGTGCGACCGTCTGATGGGTCTCGCAGCCGAGGCACTTCACCTCGAGAGCCGGCGCTTAAGGCGTCCCCGAGTGCAGGTGAGGGCTGGGCTGGCCCTTGGAACGCAAGCATGCGAGCGTTCCACGCTTGGCAGCCCACGGCGTCGGCATCCAGACGCGCTTCCTTGGCCCGCTCGGCCAGATGCCGGACGGTGACGCCGAACATGTACTCCCAAGATTTCGAGCCCATGCGATCAGAAAGCAGGACTCTAACAGCGCAGCAAATTGTCAATCGGTTGAGGTGGGGAACAGGGCGGCCCTACTGCGCATCGTGGCTGTGGATAGAGACGCCCAAGGCTGGCCGAAACGGCCCGCATGTTGAGCGAGCCATCTAGGGGGCAATCCGCGTGATGGTGAGCCTTGGTGATGTCGTCCGGCAACGTCGTCGCCAAGGCTCTCACGGCTCTTCAATGGGTGTGGATCGCGTCGTAAGCGTGGGCGCCAAAGACGACGGCGCTTAGAAACAGCAGACCGATGATCGCGATTTCCATCATGACACTTCCCCTTATCATTTTGGGGAGGTTGTACCAGCCGAGTGTTTCCGGCCGGTTTCGCCAGTTGGTTAAAATGGTTTCGTGGGCCGCGGGCCTGACGCGTCGCTGAGCGCCGGCAATTGGCTGTGCCGGGCCTTGGAAGGCGAGCATCCTATCGGAAACTGATCCGCGCTGGGCATCCAGCACAGCCTCAAGAACCGTGAGGCAAAAGCCGTGGAGCGGGCTGGCGATGCCAGCTTGGCCCGGTGGCGACTTATCGGCAGCGGTCGAGCACCCAGGTGAGCGGCGAGATGTTCTTGAGATTAGGCATCGTCGAACTCACGCGACGGAAGCTACCTATGGTCGCTGGCAATTAAATATCGATAGATGACCTTTGGAATCAGCAGCTTCACATTCGTCTGAGGACAAGGACTTAAGGGCGTTTATCGCGATGGCCAGCAGCCCCACGATGAGCAGCGCCATGGCCCATTGCGGTGACGGGAGAATAGGCCGAAGACGAACAGGCCGGCGAGCAAAAGCAGAAATCCGCCAACTACGAGTTCGGTAAGCTCCATGGGGGCGCTCCCTCAAGGGCGAACGAGCCTTCCCCGAATAGCGTATTCCCCTAGGGAAGGGGATGGATTTTTGCCAAATCAGCTCTCGGGCCGGGGGCGGCGTCCGCGGCGGGCGCCTCCGGTGCTACTGAGCAGGAACTGACGGTTTGGCGTCCTCGGTCCACTTGCGACCGTCCGGCGCCGTGACCCTGACTTGGCCGGCGCGGAGGCCCGCTATGATTTTCCGGTAGTCGCCGTTTTCATCCGTGTAGCCGACGCGAGCTCGATCTTGCTCCGCAGTTTCGCGTTGAAGCGGCCCGTCAGCGGCGAAGCGCTGCTGGGCGCGCTCAAGCGCGGGCCGAGGTCGGTGCTGCACCGCCGGCGGCTGGGACAATAGAGCAAGGCGCGGGGCTACGGCCCCGCGCCATCCTGCCGCTGGGGCGCAATTCTGTTCACGCACGGAGACCCACGGAAACATTCTGTGTGCCGATGCCGGGCGGATTGCTGGCGCTGTGACCACGACGATACAGTGATGCCGGTCCAACGATGCTAACCAACCTGCACCTGAACCAAGACGGGGTTGTGTCGTGTCGGGATCCGATCGTTGGAGCGCTGCCAATGGGCGTTTTTCGTCCGGCGAAGCGCCGCATCTGCGCGATGAACAGCAGCAGTTTGACCACTATCACAAGTTCAACGACGCGATCTCGCGCTCGACGCAGAGTTTCTCAAAAACCGTAATCTTGGATCGATACAATCCGCCCGTTCGGCGCTCCGGTTACCGTCCCGGCGCCTGACCCGTTGGTCCCAAAAAGATACGCCGCCGGGCCCGAAATGATTTGTCCCGGCGACGCCCTGTCTCAATCTGGGGACTGCAATCCCAGCGGATGAATATCAGCAACGGCTATGCCACGAGGATATGCTGGAGGGCGCGAGGGCTACGGCCCCGCGTCATGCCTCTTCGGAGTCAGCGAGGGTCTTAGAAGCGGTAGTTGACGCCGACCTTGACGGTCGACACGTCGTAGCCCCTCAACCGCGGATCATGGCGACGGTAACTGGTGCGCTTGTCGTCAGATCCGGTCACGCTGTCTGTCCCAACGCGTTCTGAAATTGCCCAGTAACCTATTGATCGGATTGGGCGCCGAATTGGCCTGTAGTTCAGAACCGACGTTGATATTGCTCGAAATCCTCGCGGATTTTGATTCCGCCATTCGGAGGTTCGATCCCTCCCGCCCCAGTCATCCAGTGCACGATGTCAGCTAAGTACCTGAAAAAGCACGTGTATAGGCCGAAACTGGCCGGCTTCCATGGGTTGGCATCAGCCGCCGCCACGTCGGCGGCATCCGGGGCGAGATCATTGAAAGTCTCTCGCCCGTCGCTGCAAGTTCCCGTTTTGCGAGCGAATCCGGGGGAGGCCGATTCGATCGCGAGACAGCGAGACAGTCTGCTTCGCTGACCGTCTCAGACCAGGAAAGCGCGGAGCAGCCAGCCGGCGCGAGATCCAGCCGCTGCGGCTACCGCTCCGCGGTCAGCGGCGCGGGGCGCGAACGCCGGACCTCAGGCATTTTCGGCGTCGCGAATAACCTCGAACGGCAAGGACGGGACGTCGTATTCGGAGATGTCCAGCTTCCAGATGTGGTGGTCATCTGTGCCGCCGGCCGGCGCAAATCCGAGCTTCTTGTACAGGTCGCGCACCAACCCGTTCTTGGCGGTGGGCAGGTAGCTTCCCTCGAGCGTATCGACGCCATTCAAACGGCAATGGCGGACAAGTTCGGCAATGATGGCTTCCTCAACCCGCCGCCCGAGGACCCGGCAGCTCATCAACCAGGTGTCGATGTCGTAGCTCGTGTCCTTCTTGCGCGCAATCACGACACCGATGACCCCGTTGTCACCAAAGCGGTCGCGAAGCCTGATCTGGAAGGTCAGGCAATCGGGCGAACGCGACATGGTCTCGACTTCGGAATGCGTGTAGCGCCGCGTCGTCAGATTGAACTGATTGGTCTTGTTGATGAGTTGCGCGATCCGCCCCAGATTGACGGCATCGAACGCGTGGAATTCGATCGTCATTCCGAGCGAGGCCAGAAACTCTTCCATGTCGCGGGACTTCGCCGACAGCTCCGCGCGTTGGGCATTTGCCTGATAGAGGTCACCGCGCTGACGATCCTCTTCGGAAAACGTCACGGCTTCGAAATAGCCCGCGTTCAGAAGCGTACGCGCGTAGAGCGAAGGATCGGTGGGCAGTTCGGGCACGGCCACCATCGGCAGCGCCTTTCGGACCTGGCTCCGCTCGGCGGGGTTGTCGTCGAGCAGCACCATGGAATCCAGCCCGATATTCAGCGTCTTGGCGATGGCTTCGATGTTGGTCGCCTTGTCGCTCCAGTTGGCCTGAAAGACCGCAATATGCTCGAGCTTCAGCGACATCTCGGGATGCTCCCGGAACGGTTGTCGCGCGACTTCATCCGTATTCTTCGAGCATACCGCCAGGATAACGCCGCGATCGCGCAGCTGAAGCGCCGTTCGCTGGATTTCGGAGAAGGCTTCTCCGACCCCATCGCCCTGTCCGAGAACGATCCCTTCCAGTCCGTCGTCGCCAATCGTGCCGCCCCAGATCGTGTTGTCGAGATCGAGCACGAGGCATTTGCGGGCGTTGCCGCGGATGGCGCCAAGCAGGCGTCCAACATATTCAACGTAGACCGGCACCATTGTCTGCGCGAATGGCAGCTTGTAGAGATTCCACTGCACGGGATTGTGCCAGTTCTGGGTGCCGATCGATTCCGCCAAGGCAGCGACGTCGAGTATGTAGTCACCCCGCTTCGCGGCGAGCTCGCGAAGCCCGTCGTTAAAATCCTGAATCTGGCGGCGCATCGACATCGAGACTTGCGCGTCCATGCTTCCGAACAGTGGCTGCGGAGGGCAGGCAACGGTCTGGAAAATGACCGGCACTCCGGCGCCGCGCTCGAGACCTTCACGTATCATGCCCACGTAGTCGAGGGCGGACTGGTTCGACGAGCTGCTGCCGCCGTCGTTGAGGGGCAATCCGTGGAAATCGAGCGCCAGCAGAACGGCGTCGGGCTTGGACGAGTTGATCGCGGAGGATGGATCGAGCGCTTCCTGCACAACCTGATCGTAATCAGCCTGAGTCACGCGGAGCAGGACGCCATGACGCGCGGCGCCTGCGGCAAGGGCAGGGGCGAACAGGCATGTCGTACCGTTACCGAGCAATCCAAGATGAAATTCGCGAAGCGGCGAAATCGCCTTCTTCTTGGTTCGCGCGCGTTCGATGCTCTTCGAAAGGCGCGTGAGCTGGTCCGTGTTGAGGTTTTTGGCGGCAAGTGCGGCGATCTCGGCGCCGTTCGGCTCGTCGGACGCGTCAAGCGCGCTGCATAGCGCCTTGAAGTCCGCCGGCGGCGCCTCTAACCAGGGCAGTTCTTGAAGCTGAAACGTCATGGCGTCGACCCCAGGATGGAATCATTCATCTAGAAGTTTGGATCCGGCGGTGCCGCTGGCTATCAGTTTCTCACCCGCGTACACCCGAAACTTCAGGCTGACGGTATGAGTGGATTGCGACACATGAGTGAGCTCGCCGTTAAAGGTCGCTTCCTCGTCGATGTAGAGCGGCTTGTTGAAGTCGATCCGCCAGCTCGTCGCCAGCCCGAGGTCGCCCGGCAAGTGCATTCCGACCAGATGCGAAAGTCTGGCGACCGTGAGCGCGCCGTACACCACGGGTCCCGCGAATCCGCGGCTCCGCGCGAATTCGGAATCGATATGAATGCGGCTCGAATCTCCTGACAGCTTTCGGAAGGCATCCATCTCGCTCTGACCGATCCGGAACGGAAGCGAGACGGTCATGCCTTCCTTAAGCTCGTTCCACAGCAGCACTCGTGGCTGTTCGCTCAACGCGCAGCTCTTTGACGAATGACGTTGACGAACTCGCCGACGTTCTTCAGGGCGGCAACCTCGCCGGTCGAGAACTGGATCTTGAACTCCACCTCGACAGCGACGACCAGCCGAATATTGCTCAGGCTGTCCCACGCCGGCACTTCTGCAGCGGTCATTTCCGGATGGGGCGTTAGCGCGTCGTCGTCGAAGACGTCCCGGAAAATCGGCGTGAGGCGGGAATAGATTTCCTCGTCAGTCATCACAATCATCCCATGATTTGGGTGAGACGGCGGCGTCGAAATTGCCGAGCAAGCCCCGTAAAATCCGCCTTTTCGGCGCGAGAACTAGCAGATGGCACCGGCATTCACAAGGCTCCCTCATCGTCTCCCGATCATGGCGTTCAGGGGCGGGCCTAGTTCCGCGCTCAGTTGGGCGTAGCCGGCCTTATCGAGATGGACGTGATCGAGGAATTCGGACGCTGGAAGGGTAGCGAGCGGCCCAACGTAAACTCGCTCCGGAGGCCGCGGTGAGATGATTTGCACGAGTTGAGCCTGCAGGTCGGCAAACTTTTGCTGCGGAAGCAGGTCGGGCAATACTTTGGGATTCTCGGTCGCGTAGAAGATCAGCGTGGGCTGCTTTGCCTCCGACACGCGGCGCAGGATCCGATCCAGGGCTTGTCGTTGCGGGTTATCGGGGGCCAGATCGATCTTCTCGTATCGCGCCCGTGCCCGCATCAGCAGCACGACATCGCCAAGGTCGTCGCTCGTGGCCCCAGCCGAGCCTTGCAGCCATTTGTCCGCGGCGTCTCGCAGGCCCACCAGATAGTTGAAGGGACTGCCGTCGAACCACAGGGCTTGGAGAAAGTCGCGTGACCGGTACAGAAACCACCAGTTGACCAGTGCGTCGTGGCTCCATCTCGCTAGTCCGCCATCCCCTTTGCCGGTGGAATAAGTCCCGTTGGCATCCACGGAGAGAGTGTCCAACCAGAGGCGGGTTCTGGTTTCGCCTTCGCGATCGAAATCCCGGGAGAAAGACCGCAGGCTCAGATCGAACACGATGGCATCCGGCTTCGAGGGCAGAACGATGCGCACAAGGTTCTCAAGATCGGTCGGAAGCGTTCCGTTCATGCCGAAGTTGGCGACGAGTACTTTTTCGCCGGGATGCTTTTCGGCAAGCCAATTCTGCAACTGGCGCGACAAGGTATGCGCCTGCCAGGCGGTATCGCCCTTGTCCCGCATGGCGCGGCCGAAGATCAAGGAGTCGCCCAGAACGGCGACCTTCAATCCGTCAAACTTTCGAAACTCTTCGAGCTTGGCATAAAGAGCCGTCGGTGACTGGACGTCGATCGTCGCCTGAAAGATGCCGCTGGCTGGAACGGCCACTCGCAACGCGACATCCAGGCAGGCCAGTATCGCGATCAGCGCGGCAACCGTCACTCCCAGACGCGCGAGAACGTCGCGACCTCGGAATCCCTTTGTTTTTGGAGTCTCGACCATCAGCGTTCAGAAATTCTGGTAGACGAACAGAGCTTGGCCGGTATTCGACAGCAGCACGATGATGGCGATCTTCGCGGCCAGCCACACGATCTTGAGAATGTCGTCGCGTCCCAATGTCATGGATACAGCCCCAGCATCTTGCCGTAGATCGCGCCCCACTCCGAGTAGGACTTGAGCCAAAGGATCAGCGTCGTCGAGACGAATGCGTAGACGAGAAAGCGGCGGAGATAGATCGACGGCCCGGTGGCGACCGGCCCCTTCTTGACGCCGACGTATTTGCGGACGAGCTGGCTCGCAACCAGGGCTCCGCCGTGCACCGTGCCGAAGGCCAGAAAACCCCACGTCACCCCATGCCAAAGCGCGATCAGGATCATCGAGAGGAAGTACACGGCCGATATCAGGGCAAACTGAATACTGCGCGGTGCCTTCTTGATGACAATGAAGTTGAGTGGCGTGAAGACGTAGTCTCTCACCAGCGTGCTGAGCGAGATATGCCACCGATTCCAGAACTCCTGGATCGTCGTTGAATCGAACGGCCGATTGAAGTTTTCAATCAACCTGAAGCCCATCAGCGAGGCCGTCCCGATCACGATGTCGCAATAGCCGCTAAAATCGAGATAGATGAGGCCGAGCTGGGCCAGGGCCCCCACCCACAACATCGGCCCCGACATTTGCGTGGCATTGTCGAATGAAAAGATGCCGAACGCCGATAGATTGTCGGCGATGACGAACTTCTTGATCATCCCGTTGGCGATGCGATGAAGTGCAGGGATGACCGCCTTGGAATCGAAGACCGGAGATGCCAGCTGCTGCTCGAAGCTCCGATAACGTTCGATCGGGCCGGCCAGCAGTGCGGGAAAGAACAGCACGTAGGTGCAAAATCGAAGGAAGCTCGGCCTTTCGATGAATTCCACTTCCATCAGGTAGCTCACGCAACGGAACACCATGTAGGAAATGCCGATGATGTGGACCGGCATGTAATGGAACGGGTTGGCCCCTCCCAACAGTCGGGGGTCGCGCGCGAGAAACAGGAAGATCCAGAGCAGCGCTACGACAAGCAGCTGCGCTTCCATGGTAAAGCGCGCGCCGCGTTGCTTGCGAAACAGGCCGATCCCGTATGAAACGGCAAGGAAGCCCGCCAGGACGATGATCGACGCCGGGTCGAATCCGAAGCTGATGAAGAATGCGAAGCTCAGGAGCAGCAGGGCGGCATTGCGCGCCATCTGCAGATTGACGGCGCAGCAGATGATGATGGCGGCCGCCGATATGTACAGAAACTCGAAGCTGTTCAGGGAGGGCCCGCTAACGACGGCGGCCGCTGATTGGAAAAGCATGGCATCCCTTCTCGACGCAACGAGTCCCTAGCGGGGCCGCCGTCCAACAGCCACGCAATTGATCGTCAGGCGGTCCTTCAGGCACCGCTCGAGGCGATAGCCCGTCATCGGGAACAGCTCGCTCTTCTCGATCTCGAAGCCCGCCGACGTCATGAGGTCGATCATCTCCTGCGGCTTGTCGATCAGGTAGAGATGATCGGGAGCAGGGCTGTTGGCGGGCATGTTCACGAGAATCCTTCCGCCGGGCTTCAGATAGCGGATCAGGGATCGCAGCGCCTTGAGCGGGTCCTCGAGATGCTCGAGCAACTCGCTCACGACGATGCTGTCGAAGGTGTCGCGCTGGTCGGGGGCGTCGAACATGTCCTGGCGGACCAACTCGATCTCATCGCTGACGCCGATCACTTCCAGCGTGCGCCGCGTGGCCGCGATGGCGCCCTCGCTGACGTCCCACCCCACGATCGAGCCGGACCGCGGATCTGTTGCCGTCAGATAGAGCAGCGCGCCATGGCCGGGCCCCACCTCAAGATGACGGTAACCTTCCGGGAGCATCGGCAGGTACTGGCTCCGATAGAAGGTCAGCGCGCAGGCATGGTTGTGCCAGAACACGCCCGACAGCAGCAGCCCGTTCATGTATTTTTCCATGACGTCGGGCTTCGAGTAGACGTCGCGAACGGCCTCGCTGAATTTGGAGCGCTCATAGCGTCCGTTGCGCCGGAAGAACAATTCGGCTTCCAGGATCATGCTCTCGCAGAAGTACCGGTAATCGTGGCAAATCTTGTCGATGGTCCCGAAGTGATGCAGCGCAATCTTGGTGACGAGTTGCGACGATGCCTCGGTGTCGCGCATGACCTCGAGCGACCTGTTGCCGAGACTGGTCGCCAAGGTGGCCTCATGCTGGGGCCACGCGGCAATCTGTCGCTCGACCAGTGCTGAAAGGTAGGGGTACGCAGCAATATCGATCTCTGCGATTCTCGACCGCCGCACGATGTCCGTGGAACCAGTCACTTGACCACCCTTTGGTTGAAAACATCGCCCTTCTGACATAGCCGGGCTTGTCCGTGCAAGGGCTTGAACGGGGATAATTCTTCTCGACGGCAGGGCCAGCGGGCATCCCGGCCGGGCAGGGCCGAGCCGTGGGCCAATTGATAGCTTGACGGAGCCAAAAAGCTCAGCCAGATAGCCCCAAAGTCAAGGGCCGGAACATGAAAAGCCGCTTCCCAAGCGCATTTGGTCTGCTGCGCCAGACCGTCATCATGGGGACGCTGTCGTTGGCAGGAATTTCCTTTGCCTTCGCGGCCGCCGCGCCACTTGTGGTAGAGAAAGAACATCGGGTCGCGGCAGCCAAAGACACCTACCTCATTCTCGTGCTGGACTTGAAACCGAACCTGGTCGAGCTGCAGAAATCCGGCGCGGAGGCTCCCGATCTCGTCAAGGCCACCGCCGCCCGCTACGCCAAGGACTATCTCGCGCAACCCGAGTTCAGCTCGAGCCCAAAAGTCGTGGTCTATTTGATCTCGGTCGAAAGCATGGATGAGTACAATCGCGCCAAGTTCGATGGCATGAAGCGGTACGGCACCATCGCTTTCGAGAAAAAGGGCGACGAGGTCGTGCTAACCGAAGACAAGCTCTCCTTTCGCCCATAAGGCTTCAGCTCTTTCCTTGGGACATTCGCTTGCTCAACATGACGAGTTCGAAGCTTAGAAGGACGGCTGCTGGCGTCATCCTGGTCGTCGCGATTTGCGGCGGCATAGCGGCAACGGTCGAGAAGACGCGCCGATACATCAATCAGCGGATTGATCGTATGCTGGCTGAACGCACTCCGCCCAAGCCGGAAATTCCTCCTCCTCCGCCGCCGCCACCTGCTCCAACGCAATCGGCCTTCGACAAGAAGGCGGAGATTGAGCTTCACCAGTTGTCCGCGCGCGTCGCGACGCTGGAGTCGTTGCTGGCTGGCGCCGGAGGCACGCTGGTCGACCACGCTCCGGATGCGAGTGAGTATCGCGGGCGAGGCGCGCCGGTTTTTGCGATGCTTGATGCCGTGGGGCCCTATCGCAAGAACGGGCTCTTCGAGATTTACGGCGGTGATTTTCGCGAAAGACGATCCGGCCCAATCAGCGTCAGCGAAGCGGATTTCGAGATCACTCATGGACAGGCGTGGCTGATCTGGTCACCCGACTTCACTCCGGCGAGGGACGCCACCCATTTACAGATCAAGTTCGCAGCCCCTCCGACGACGGGTAAGCTGACAGTCGGATTTATTCTCAGCGACGGACAATCTCTCGCTTGGGTATTGGATCTGGCCGCCAAGAGCACGGAGCCGGCAGGTCTGCTTCCGCCGGTCCTTCCCGACGACATCGTCACGCGTGCCAACAACGCGCAGGTGGTCGGAGATATAAAGCTTGCCGGGAGCCAGGTGACCGTCCCGCTACCTCCCAACCTGCTTCTGAACCTGAGAAACGGTCAGACGAAGGCGATCTCGCAATGGTTCGTGAAGGTCGATGGTGCGGCCGGAACGACAATGCGTTTCCAGACGCTCGCTCTCGTCCGGCCGGCGCCACCGGCAACCAGCAACGGAGTCACTTTGGCGGGCAAGGTCGTCGGGGGCGCCATTGCGCCGAACACGTCGATCGAATTGCTGCAAGAGTCCGGCACCACGACAAAGGGTGTGCTCGCGACGGACGGTACCTTCGCCTTCACCGCAGTGGATCCGACGAAACCGGTTTCCCTTCGCCTGAGACGCGAAGAGTTCGAACATTCCCCAACACTTGGTCGATGGTTCGTTCCGTCATACGCGCGCGACGACCTCGTCATCGACGTGCGTTCGATCTACGTCAATGAGGACGGCCATGCCCCTGATTCAGCCCGCGCAAAATTCATCGGCGCCCGCAAGCCGTCTCCATACGCAGCGTTCTACGAACCGCATAGCCGCCAATACTGGCCAGGCGCCGGCACGGTCCAAGAGTACGACTCTACCACATTCGTAAATAACCGGGGTTATGTCGATCGCGACCGCTTTTTCGACAATCCCGATAACTGCATCCGTCTCGCCAGTACGGGTGGCAGCGACATGGTCGCCCTTCAGGTCCGCCCCTTCGAAAAGATCAATATTCTTCTCGAGGAAAGTCTCGGCGTGGCCATGCATCGATGCGTCGAGGTTATCTCCGCTGCGACCGACAATGGCGACATCGGTACGAACTATCCAAGAATTCGAGACTATACGTCGAAGTTCGGAGTTCAGGGCACTTTGGTGTCGATGCTTGCGGGATTGGTCTCCCAGGTCAGTCCAACGATGCTGCGCGACGGATTGGGATTCGATCCGGAGAACAGCCCACTTCCCAATTTCCTCCATGATGCCAGCGGTGCATTGACCTTCCGGACCGCTTCACCGGTTTTTGCGGTATTTACCGTCAAGCCGACGCTGCCGGAATATGTCAAAGGAATTCCATTCGGCACGACGCTGACGGTGCCTTTCGATGTCATGCCGCAACCCGGCAAGGAGGCATTCCAATACTGGACCGACATAGTCTCATATATCGAGAAGCACCACCCTGGTCAGAATTTCATATTCCATACCGGGGTCGATCAGGCACAGTGCCGGAACAATTGTGAGATCACGCTGACCTTGGCCGACGGCACCAAAGTTGCCGCGGGCGCAAAGGGCTTTGTCAGAAATATAACAGAGTACTGCGCCAAGAACGGATACACCTGCGTGAACCCCAACTTCTCGGGGAAATACGGGGACGTGCCGAGGCTGCTGACGTTTCAATACGACGGACACTACTCGAAACTCGGACATCAATGGCTCGCGCAGGAGCTAACGGCGCCATTGGCCAAAATCCTTTCCGATACGTCGAGATGAAAAAGCCGGGCGCCTATCTGATTGTCCTGCGCCTGATCGTTACGCTCGGATGCTGTGCGCTCGGGGCGGCATCAGCGGTTGCCGATGGCGGGAAACCGGATGCCCCGGTTCGCATATTGCCATATCCGTTCTCGCATATCGTCAGCTTTGCCTCGGACACCGACGCGCTTCGTCCCTGGCATGGCGCTGCCGTTCACCGCTTCTTCAATGAAGAACTCGGTTTGACCATATCGGATTCGCTTTGGCCGCAAGGTCGCGAGGAAATCTCGGCGTTTTTTGTTGGCCCGGGACAGTTGAATCGATCCCCTTCGGGTATCGGCTCCGAACCCACTTTTGCCCTGCTGCTGCGAGAGTGGCATCGCGGAAACATCGATCATTTTCACAGCTGGCACGAGGACAGTCCATTACCGCTTCGAACGGAGATTCAGCCGCCGCTTTCCCTGTCGGCGGTACGATCGAGCCTGACCATGCCGGCATCTTCTGTCGTTCTGCCTCCTCAGCCAAGCCGCAACGTGAGATTCTACTTCTCCGCGGCTCCGCCAGCCGACCTTTCGATCATGTTGCACGATACCAAAGGTCGATCGACCATTTTTGGTCCAGGAGATGTTGTTCGCGGACAAGGCATTCAATTTGAGGTTGGATCGCTGGGCTGGATCGTCGAGGTGATCGTCCCGCTGCAGTCCAACAGCGTGACGCAGCCTGTCGATCCGATGTCGATCGACCGGATTGAGTTTATCGCGCCTTCCTGCGCGACCGGATGTTCCGCTTCCGTCACCAGAGTGGAGCGTGATCATTTCAGCCGGCACACGGTTCTGTCCGAAATCCCCTGGCTGGAGGCATGGAACGTTCGCCCTGCCATACTGACGTCCCATGGCGGCAACACGCTTATTCAGGACTTCGGCGTTCCAGGCCAGGTTTCGAAGTTTGTTGCGTTCGACAGCCCCGCCCTCGTCGATACACATGCCCCGCTTGCTGACGATAAGCAGAGCCATGCCTACCATTCCGACCTTTTGAGAAAGCTTGGCGTGCTCGCGGTCTGGTCGTATTTTCCTGCCGATGGGAAGGATATATTCGCGGCTCCGGACGGACCTGAAGTTCAGCACGGGCTGCTACCGCTCACGTCGACCTACCAGCAGCTCTACAATTTGCCTCGCGCGTCACCACCGGTATTGGACACTAGTAGCGAAGACAAGTTTGAAGCGTCGGCGCGAGCCTTGCTCGCGGATATTCCCGAGGACGAAAGGAAGGAGCTCTATTGCGGGCCGAGTTGCAACGTGTCCCAGGGCAACGCCCTCGCCATGCTGATTGCCTCCCACCTCCAGTCGATCAACCGCGGCAAGAAGGTGAAGGGCCTGATCTACACCCATTTCGGCTCCGAAGAAGGAACGGCGGTTTTTCGGGCCTCGCCGGAGGAGCCGGTGACGCCGGCCGTTCGGAAATGGATGCGACGGTTTGCAAACTACGTCTATGACTTCGATGGCTCGGTCGGCGTCGACCGACGCATCTGGTCACCGCCGGCGAACACGTGGGTTCGGTACCAGGTGATGCATTCCAACATCGCCTCGCACCTGGTCGTTGATGGGTCCACGATCTCGATCACGCCGTGGACAGATCCGGTCACGCAAACAACCTGGCCCGATATGCGCGCCGGTACGCGCGACCTTCACGGACTCACGGTGTACGTTCCGGACCTCAAACACGCCTCGGTGAGGATCGGCGGGAAAGAGACGCAATCATTTACCCGCAACCCGCCGGATGAAACCGGCAGGAGCTCGATCACATTGGTCGACGATCACGCGCCGACCTCGATCATCGGCCGGGTCTCCTTGAAGGACCGCGCAAGCATCGAAGCCATATCGGGACATTTCGCCGACGCATCGGCGGCCAATTCCTACGTCAGTCTTGGAGCTGATCAAGTCGGCGACGCAAGCGTCGTTATCAAACCCTGGAGGCTCGACCTCTGGAACACGAGCCACCTGCAGCTTGCTGTTCGTAAGCGCTGTGCAAGCAAGGATGGCGAGAGCTGCCTCGGATCCCGTTTTAAGATCGAATTGCTGATGCAGGACGGCGGCACGGTTTCCATTCTGGAAGATCAGCCGCGGGATGGGCGTGTGTCGTCCAGCACCTGGTCTGTCCCGCGTCTGAAAAAGCTCGATGAGTGGGTATCGCACACGCTCGATGTGACGCAGTTGGCTTGGTCCAAATTCATCGACGAGGGCAACGACTGGCGTCGGCCCGGCCTCCCGCTCGGAAGGGTCAAGGAGGTGAGGGTGTCGTTGATGAACGCGCCTCCGGGCACGACGCTCGATGTGCAAAATTTCAGGGCTTTGCGGCCTTCCGGGAACGGTCAGGCTTCGGACGGGGCCAAGTTGATCGCGGGCCGCGTCACCCTGGACGGCTGGATGCCCGCGCCGGGAGTGGAAGTTCGAGCAGCGACCGAGTCCGGACGCATCACCTCTACCGCGACCGATCAGGACGGGTATTATTTCTTCCCCGGACAGCCGAATGGGCAAATCGTGAGCATCCGCGCTCAACTGGGCTCGCGGCAGTGTTTCCCAAGGCAGGGGCGCCGTATCGAGATCGGCAAGGACGAGGCCGAGCTCGACATTGAACTGGGGCGGAACCTGCAATTCTCGGGCAGATCATCTCTGTCTCCAGCCAATACAGTCGCCGATCCACAAGCTTGCGAAGCGATGCCGGAGCTTTTGGCGCAAGAGCGGTAGTTGCCGATATCGTTTGGGCGACGAGCCTTCCGCCGTGTTGACCTGCGAAAAATCTTTGCGGGTTAGGGCCGCCTGAATCGTCGCAGTTCACCGAGAGCTCTCGCGTTGCGCGACATGCTGTCAGCTCATCTCGATTACCGCAAACGCAAGCTCTGCCGGATGGCCCGCCGCGAGCGCTCGGCATTGCGCAGGCATTCACGCATCGCATTGCGGACGAGACAATTACAACGGGAAACGCCATAAAACTGCAATGGCGCGATGCTATCCTTCATTGCCTGCCACGCGGCAGCTTCAATCAATGTCCGCAGTGCGTTCGCCTCACATGCATCGCTCATCTTATCAACGGCTCGTTGTGACGGCGATGGCGGCGATGCTCTCGTCTGCTGCGGACGCGGCTGAATTCACCATCGTCAACGCCTCGAACACGCCGCTGCAGCACCTCTACATTTCGCCGTGCGGGGCAGGGCAATGGGGGCCGGATCAGTTTACCGGGGCGTTGCCGCCTTCGCGATTTTACACGGTCTCGCGCATCGAGCCGGGCTGTTACGATATCCAATTCGTGGTTGCTCCCTGGAATAGCTGTGTCCTTGCCGGCGCGTCGCTTCGCCGCAACGAAGTCTGGAAGATCACGCAGTGGACGGTGTTCGGCTCGCAGAGCGGCGATTGCTCGCATGTCGCGGGCTATGTTCCCGCGGCTCGACGTGCGTGGGTCTGGCAACCGGCTTCAAGCTCCGACATGAAGAGAGAGTGACGTGGCAAAGGTGCTGGTGACCGGCGGAGCCGGATTTCTAGGTTCGCATCTGTGCGAGCGGCTGATCGGGCAGGGCCACGATGTGCTCTGCGTCGACAACTACTTCACCGGCAGCAGGGCCAACATCGCGCATCTGATCGGCAGTCCCCGCTTCGAGGTGATGCGCCACGATGTGACGTTCCCGCTCTATGTCGAGGTCGACCAGATCTACAATCTGGCGTGCCCCGCTTCGCCGATCCATTACCAGTTCGATCCGGTGCAGACGACCAAGACCAGCGTGCACGGCGCCATCAACATGCTCGGGCTTGCCAAACGCGTGAAGGCCAAGATCCTCCAGGCCTCGACCTCAGAGGTCTATGGCGATCCGGAAATCCATCCGCAGGTCGAATCCTACTGGGGGCACGTCAATCCGATCGGGCTGCGCTCCTGCTATGACGAAGGCAAGCGCTGTGCCGAGACGCTGTTCTTCGACTATTGGCGCCAGCACGGCCTGCGGATCAAGGTTGTGCGGATATTCAATACCTACGGTCCCCGCATGCACCCCAGCGATGGTCGTGTGGTGTCGAACTTCATCGTCCAGGCGCTCGGCGGCAACGACATCACCATCTACGGCGATGGCCGCCAGACCCGCAGCTTCTGTTATGTCGACGATCTGATCGAGGCGATGATCCGGACCATGAACACGCCGAACGATTTCACCGGGCCGATCAACATCGGCAATCCCAGGGAATTCACCATCCGCGAGCTAGCCGAGCAGGTCATTGCGATGACCGGATCAAGAAGCAGGCTGGTGTTCGCGCCGCTGCCGTCCGATGACCCTCGTCAGAGGCAGCCGGACATTTCGCTGGCGCGCGCTGTGCTGGGCTGGGAGCCGACCATTGATCTCGGCCGTGGCCTTGAGCGAACGATCGATTACTTCCGGAGCCAGTTGAGAGCAGCGGCCGAATAGCATCCTTTGAGGTCGCCCGCCCTTGCACGGTTGCGATCGATCAAGCCGTCCGGCGGCGCCAGAAAGCGTGCACCGTCAGAGTGACCTTCAAGACCGGATCGCCGGCAGTCCGCTCGGTTGATCCCCCCGGCTGCACCAGCAACGCGTCGACGAACACATAGGGTGCGCCGCTTTCAAGCCGGTAGAGCAACGTCTGCAATGCCGCCAGCGTGGCATTGAGGGAGATCTGGAGCCTGATGGCGTCGTTCTTGTCGTCGCGATCGGCGGGAATCCCGGACGAGACCAGCACCGCGTGCTGGCTCAGCACCAGTTCGGACAGATAAGCCTGGAGCTGCGCGGTGGCGAGGCCGCTGGTCGGCGCATCGAGGAAAGCGGCCATTGGCGCAGCGAGGCGTTGGGTCTGTCCACGCTTGTCGGCAGCGGGCCGCGAACGCAGCTCGAGCGCCGCCAATTCGTCGTGCTGTTCGGTGAGGTGCTGCAGGGCGCTGGAGCGTGCCTGCAGCGCGCCTGCAATCGCGATCGCGCAGATCAGCAGCAGCGCGCAGAATCCGCCGGCCGCGAGAACTTGCTCGCGGTTGATGTCGAAGTTGAGGTTCAGCTTCGCCTTCAGCACGATTCACTCTCCATCGATCCTGACATGCGGCTCGACGCGGGCCTCAATGTGAAACACGAAGCGAGCGCCGTCGGCGTTGCGCGTCGTAGGGGCAAAGAAATGCACATCCTAGAAATGTCCGGAGCGCTCGAGCGGCGCGATCAGCGACGGTGCGTCGCCGGCGAGGCCGACGATGCGCAGCGTCGAGCCGTCCATATTCAGTTCCGTCAGATAGGACGTGTCGGGGAGGGCGCGGGACAGTGCTTCGACGACGACCACTGCGACCGGCGATGTCTCCTTCAGGGCGCGCGCCCGTTCAGCGGGCGCGAGCGAGGCGATCGCCTCTTTCGACGAACTGCCCTTGATCTGGCGTTGCAGCGTCGCAAGGCGCGATCCGATCTCGTCGCTCTCGCTGTCCGCGGATGCAGCGTTCATGAAGGCCCAGACGTTGACCACCATTGTCAGGCAGACCGCTGCGACCATCAGGCCGACGACCATTCGGCGCGTCCGCGAGAGACTGCTGTCGGACGCTTCGGCGAGGCGGGACCACAGCGTGACCGTTCCGTCGCCGCCGCCCTTGCCCGCGACGACCCGGTCGACCCGCAGCCCCAGCGCGCCGAGCTGGCCGCACGCGTCATCGAGTGTCTCGCGCGAGGTGGCGAGGATCTGCACATTGAGGATATTTGCATCCGCGCTGGTTGCCACATTGAAGCCGTAGGCGGCCTGGCTCGCGCGCCAAGGAAATAGCCGCTCGATCTGATTGCGCACGATGCCAGCCAGCAAGTCTCGCGCCTGCGCCGGAACATTCATCGCGCGCGAAACGATATCGGAGGAAGGAAGCTCGAGAATGACGAAGGATTTCTGTGCGGCGCGGATGATCTCATCCGGTAGCGCATTGCCCACAGCCCCCGCCGCGAACGTCGATCTCGCCGATTTCGTCGCGTCTTCAACGACCCAGTCGCTGCCGACCCTGGTCACCTTCAACCAGTGCCTGGCGCGCCGCCGCTCCTGCCAGCCGAGCCACAGGCGGGCGAGGATGTCGATCCAGCGCCGCATGATCACGTCGATGCTCATCAGCGTGCCTCCAGCGATGCGACGACACCTGTCCTTGCGAACCGCGAGATCGGTGTCCAGGCTAGGACCCGATACGGTTGCTTGTCGTCGGTGAGCAGCACGATGAACGCCCTGGCTGCGGCGGTGTATCCGCCGGTCGTGCCGGCGACGAGGTCCACCCCGACCACATGCGTCTGCTGAACCTTCAGGTATTTCTGCGCCGGTCCGAGCAGGAAGGAGAGCCGTTCGGGATCAACGAACGGCGAGCTCCGCATCTCGAGGAAGGCATCAAGATGCTCCGCATCGAACGACGGCAAGGCCCGCAGCACCGCGACCGGCGCGGTGAGCGGATTGACGCCGTCGCTGCCGAAGACGGTGATCAGGGGCGCCATCGCAGCCATCCATTGCGCCTGCATGCCGGGGATATCAGCGATCTGCCCGATGTCGGTGAACGGCGTGGGCGCTGCCGCCGGCTGATCAGGCGTGCCCGGCGCCGATGGCTTCGCCGCATCGCCCGGCCGCGGCTGCGCATCGTTCGGTCGCGCTTGCCCTGCGATGTCGCGCAGCGCGACGATCCGTTGTGCCACGATGCCGGCATCGCCATCCTCGGCGCCGACATAGCGGAGCAGCGACGCGAGCAGTTCGACCGGTGCCTTTCCGATGTCGATCCGGCCGCCCTCATCGCTGATGGTGAGCTGAACGGATCCGGTCGCGAACGTCAGCGTGGTGGTGCGCTCGGCGGGCGGGGCGTCTCGCAACGCCGCAACAATGCCGGCGGCGGCCTCGAGCCCCGCGGTCAGGAGTCCGTCGGCTTGCACACGCTCCCGGTCGATCCGAACGATGCCGGCGAGGCTGCGAAACGTCGTCGACGTTGCCATGGCGAGGGCGGCGCACAGCGCGATCGCCCATAGCACGGCGAGCAGGACCATGCCGCGTTGGGTGTGACGCCCGCTCATCGGCGTGCTCCGGCCGGCGGATCCTTGGCCGGCGTCTCCTTCGGCGACGCGGACTTGCCGGCGACGCAGTCGGCGTTGGCTCCGGGCTGGGCGCAGCCGATCGGCGCGTCGGCGCGCAACGTGAATTGAACGCCGGGCAACAGATCGGCCCCGCTGGCGCGGTCTCGAACGGTCAGTCGCACCAGCTGCGGCAACAGCGGCTGCCCGATCCATGTCGCACTCCAGGACAAGGTGCCGTCCGGACCAGTGCTTCCGAATGCAAACGCGATGTCGACCTGGCCTTCGATCACACCGACAGGGTCCTGCAGCGCGACGCTCGCAAACGGAGTGCGTTGTCCTTGCCATCGGGCGCGGCGCCGGACCAGATGGTTGACGCCATCAGTCTCCTCGACCTGCAGGCTGACCACTTCCTCACCCCGGTCGCCGCCCGCACTGCTTCCGGTGACGAACGTCATCTGGTTCGCATCGCCGTTGAAGGCGGCCGTCGCGTCCGCGCTGTCACCCTGTTTCACTTGCCGGGCGGACCCGATGTCCGCCGCGAGGCGGTCGACCGCGAGCAGCAACTGATCCGTCTTTCCCGCCAGACCCGTCCTGCGGTCGAAATTCAGCGCAACGTTGTTGATCAGAACCGCGGTTGCGGCAATCACCGCGGACCCGATCGCGAGCGCGGCCAGCACCTCGATCAGCGTGAAGCCGGATGCCGCACGGAGCCCACTTCGAAGGGCTGCGCTCATTCGTCGGCTCCCAATCCGAGCCGCAGCGTATCCGCGCTGACCATCTGTCCGGGCGCCCACGACACTGTCGCTACGAGATGATATGCAATCCAGTTCGGGCGTTTGGCGCCGGGCTCTTCCTTCTTGTCCGGCGCGGCGGCGGCCGGCGCGTCCCGCCGCGCGGCCATGGCATCGACGAATATGGGCTCCGATGTGACGGACCAGCGCAGACCGGCGGTCTCGCCGTCACGCGTTCCATTGGCAAGGGTCGAGCGGTCGACCGGCGAATCCAGGATCGTGCGCAACATGACCTGTGCCGCAATGCGGCCGTCGATCTTGTCCGCGATCCGGCGTGCGTAGAACAGATGCGGGCCGAGCACGGACACGAACACCAGAAGCAACGCCAATGCCACCAGCGCCTCGATCAAGGTGAACCCCGCACATGCCGAACGAGGTTCAGGGCAGATCGACCGCAACGCGGCCATTATACCAGTTGACGTCCACCTCATAGCGCACATTCTCCCACGAGAATTTCAGCACCGATCCGGTCGAAGCGCCGTCCGGCTCGAACCGCACGACCGCCTGTCGTCCCGACCAGAGCTCGTTCACGCCGATCACATCGACCCGGACGTCGCGAGGGATCGCGATCGTGCCGGCCTGCCCGACGATCGTTCGCGCATTTCCGTCGAGCGACACGCGGCGGCTTTGCCCGGTGAGAATTGCCGCAAGCCGCTCGCGTCGCAGCAGGGCTGCGGTCTGCAGCGTCAACGCCTTCAGGCTGGCGCGCCCGGTGCCCGGAACCATCGTCACCACCAGCGATGCCAACATCGCGATGATCAGCATCACCGCCATCATCTCGATCAGGGTGGAGCCCGCCGTCGAACCGGTGATCGTCGCGCGCGTCATCAGCCATCCCTACATCGCAAGCTCGGTGATGCTGAGCAGCGCACTCATGATCGATACCACGAGCGTTCCGATACCGATGCTGACCGCGATGATGGTAATCGGTCCGATCGCACCCATCAGCCGGTCGAGGCCGATGGCGAGCCGCTGCTCATAAAGGTCGGCGGCGTGCTGCGCGATGGCCGAGAGATCTCCGGTCTCATCACCGACCCGGAGCATGCGGACCGCAAGCGGCGGCACCAGGTCGCTCTCGGCCAGCGCCTCGATGAAACGGCGGCCGTTGCGCACCTGCTCGTGCACCTTATCGACGGCCGCCGCGTAGCGGGGCTCGGTCATGATATCGCGCAGGATCTTCAGCGCGGTCGGCAAGGCGACCCCGTTCTCGACCAGCAGCCCGAGCGTCCCGATGAAGCGGGCGGTGCGGCGATCATGCATCGGGCCGGAGATGCCGGGAATGGTCGCGAGCACCGACATCAGCGATGCGCGTGCGCCCGGCTGGCGCAGGATCTGCCAGCCCAGCACCAGCACTGCGCCGCAGCCGCCAAGGAACATGTCGAGATGGCCGCGCAGCCAGGTGGACATCGTGAGCGCAAAGGCCGCGCCGGAATTGAGACGGCCGCGCAGCTCGCTGAATACCGACTCGAACTGCGGCACGACATAGAGCAGGAAGAAGAACAGGATGACGAGCGCCGACCCTACCAGGAACATGGGATAGCGGACCGCCGACGAGATCCGTTGCGACAGCTGCTCGCGCCGCGTCCGGTCCTCGACGATCGCCCGCAACACCACTTCCAGCTTGCCGGACGCTTCGCCGGCGCGCACCATCGCGATGTAGATCGGCTCGATGACCTGGTTGTGGCGCTCGAGTGCCTCGGCGAAGCCGTCGCCGCCGGAGACCGCGGAGCGCAGCCCGCCGGCAAAGCGGGCCACCGCCTTGTTGGTGTCTTCCTCCAGCGTCTGGAGCGCAGCTTCCAGCGTCAGTCCGGAGCGAAGCAGCAACGCCAGCAGACGAAGGAACGTGGTCAGCTCGCGTTGCCGGGGCAGGCTCCCGCTCGAAACGCTGGCGCGCAGCGCGCTGCGGCCTGCGATCTCGGCCTCGACCGGCAGGTGGCCGAGATACTCGATCCGCCGCAGCACCTCCTCGCGCGAGGGCGCGTCGACGTCGCCGAGAATAATCTCGCCGGCCTTGGTCAATGCGCGGTAGCGGTAGTGCGGCATGACCGTCCTACAGGCTCATGGTCAGACGGAAGATCTCATCGAGCGTGGTCTGTCCGGCGCGCAATTTTGCGACACCATCCTCCGTCATCGACGTCATGCCGGCGCGCCGGGCCACGGCTTCCAGCTCGGAGGCATCGGTTTTCGGGCCGATCGACCGTCGCAGCGTCGCGCCGATCTCCATGATCTCGAACACGCCTTTGCGTCCGCGGAAGCCTGTGTTGCTGCACCAATCGCAGCCCTTGGGCCGGCAGACCACCTCGCCAGCCTCGATGCCAAGCGCCGCATAGCGTTCGTCCGCCGCGATATCCGCCGCCGACAGGGTGTAATGTTGCTTGCAATGGTCGCACAGGATCCGGACCAGCCGCTGCGCGACGATCACCCGCGCGCACGATGCCAGCAGGAAGCTCTCGATTCCCATGTCGATCAGGCGCGTCACAGCGCCCGCGGCAGTGTTGGTGTGCAGCGTGGTCAGCACCAGATGGCCGGTCAGCGCGGCGTGGACGCCGATATGGGCCGTCTCGGCATCGCGCATCTCGCCAACCATGATGACGTCGGGGTCGAGCCGCATGAAGGAGCGCAGCGCGGATGCGAAGGTGAGCCCGATGCCTGGATGCACCTGGGTCTGGGTGATACCCGGGATCTGATACTCGACGGGGTCCTCGATGGTCAGGATCTTGCGGGTGGGTTCATTGATCACGGCAAGCGATGCAGCGAGCGTCGTCGTCTTGCCGGACCCGGTCGGGCCGGTGACGATCACCATTCCGTATGGTGCAAGCAACGCCTTGCGCAGAACCGCCTCGTGATGCGCGCTGAGCCCAATCTGGTCGAGCGAGACCAGGCCGGCTCCCTTGCGCAACAGCCGAATGACGGCGCATTCGCCGTGCATCGTCGGCATGGTGGCGACCCGCAGGTCGATCTCGTTGCCGCCGACCAGGATGTGGGCGCGCCCGTCCTGCGCCAGCCGGCGCTCGGTGATGTTGAGGCCGGCCATGATCTTGAGCCGTGACAGGATGCCCTTGGCCATCGCCATCGGCGGTGCCGGCACGTTCTTCAGCATGCCGTCGACGCGCAGGCGAACCTGCAGTGTGTTGCCGGTCGGCTCGATGTGCAGATCGGTCGCCCGCTGCTCGACCGCCAGGCGGAGCAGGTCGTCAAGCGCTCGCACGACCGGCGCACCGCGCGCGAGGTCGCGCAGATTGTCGAGATCGTCCTCGCCGCCGGCCGTCCCGGGCTGCGGGGCGTCGCTTGTTTGATCGGGTTCGAGCCGTAGCGACAATGCGGCTTCCAGATCGTCGGCAGTCGCTGCCGCAAGCGCGACTGGCCGGCGCAGCATGAGTTCGACCGCGCGCAACGTTTCATCGTCAATCGGGGAGGCCAGTGCGAGACGTAACGTCCCGGCCGCGCCCTCGTAGGGAAACAGGCGCTCTTCCTTGAGGAAGCGGGTCGACATCTCGCCGCCGGCAAAGCGCCCGTCGACCAGATCGTCGCGGCGAACCCGCTCGCATCGGTAAAAGCCGGCCAGCTCGTCGGCCAGCGCCGAGGGTGTCAGCTTGGTGACGGCGCTCCAGTCGACATGGCCGGCCGATCCGTCGGCATGGCGCGGGCGAGCAGCCCCTTCATCCTTCTGGCTGTCGCGCAATGCGCCCTTGCCGGCGAGATATGTCATGAAGTCGATCGGCGACGCCGCCGGTGTCGCAGGCGCATCGCTCTCATGCGCTAGCATTGCGCAACTCCGATTGAACCGGCCTGCACAGCTGGTCGACTATGCCGTACGGCTGCTGGCCACGTGATCGTCGCGCTGAACGTTGCCGAACGTGGTGAAGACATTGCACCTCAAGCGCCGGGCGCGATGTGGCCACCTCGGCGCGACGGACGATATGGATTTGTCTTGCCATTGTGCGTCACCTGCTGCCGCCCAAGGGCAATCGCCGGTCGAGTACCGTATCGCCATCGCCGGCTGGATGCAGCGCCGCGCGCTCCCGCTCGGTAAATGAAATTCGGCGCCGAAACGCAGCTCGTGGCATGTGCGCGTTCCGATCGATGCACACTGCGCAATGCACCAGCGCCTGCTTGATCTCGACCTGGACAGTGCGCACGCTGATGCCGAACCGTTTTGCCACTTGTTGCAACGGTACTTCTTCAACACATATCGCCATGAAGATCTCCCGGCGACGGGTCGGTAGCTCCTGGATGGCGCGCCGCAGCGCACCGATCTCGGATCGCGCCTCGATGATGCGGTCCGGGCCGGGAGTATCGTCCGGTAGATCGAACAGCGCATCCGCTTGCGGCACCGTGCGACGGCGCCGTTCGGCAACGCGCCGATTGCTGATGGCGCTCATCGCCACGCGGAACAGATATGCTGGCAAATCGCGAACAGGTCCGATGCCGTCTGCCTTGCTCAAGCGCAGAAACGTATCCTGCAAGGCCTCGTCGGCGAGATCGGCCGACCCGGTCCGGCGCGTCAAACGTTGTTTGAGATCGTCGTAGCTTGTGACGAGGAGCGCGAGCAACGCCGTTCGATTGGTGTCGCTCATTGCAGGGGCCCCATCCCCAACCGCAGCAATCGTCACATTTCAAGTCGGTCGCGACACTTCTATCTGTGGTTGGTGACATGGAAATGAAACCACAACGAGTGCTCACGTCGCGACATGCCGTGCCACAGTCGATGATGCAGAATTGATTTGTGCTCGGGACAAGTGCTGCGCGCGTCGCGGCTGTGATTGCGCATCCGCGAGGTCTATCGCAGACATCGGCTGCGACGCGGGCAACAACGTGATCACCGGCAACGCAACGCATGTCACGATAGTCCGTTGATGACTGTGTTCCGCTGCGCCGTAAGCGTCCGTTCAATTCCGTGCAGGGCCGTCGCACTTGCGGCATCGATCGCCAGCGCCTCATGGAAACTTGCCGATGCTTCATCGGGTCGTTCGAGCATGAGATAGACGTCGGCAAGTGCGCAATGGGCGGTTACGCGGCGCGGATCGAGTGCAACTGCGTGTTTCAGGCTGATTTCGGCGCCCTGCGAATTGCCGCGTGCGGCGCATGCGCGCCCAAGCGCTTCGTAGAATTCCGAAGATTGCTGCTGATTGATCTTCGTCGCTGCCAGGAAATGCAGCATGGCGTTGTCGAGATCACCAAGTTCGCACAATGCCAGTGCATACTGCGCATGCAGTGCGTCACTGGCTGGGGCGAGTTCCAGCGCCTTGCGGTAATGCTGATGAAGCTGGCGCTTCACCATATCGGCATGCATGCCGCTCGCCTGCTCATCACGGCCAAGCTTCCGCACCGCATTTGCGTATGCTGCGTGAGCGTCGACGCTCGTTGGCGCAAGCTCGACCGCTTTGCGGTATTGAGCAACCGCTTGTTCCGTCCTGTGCGTCGCGATCAGCACGTCGGCGAGCGCGATGCGCGCCGGCGCCAGGTTAGGCGCCGCCGTCACCGCGGTCTGCAACAGCGTGTACGCGCGCTCATGATGGCCGAAGCCGAGCTCGATCGCGCCGAGATTGCACAGTGTGTTGACGTGTCCGTGGTCGAGGGAAAGGACGTGCTCGAATAGCTTCGTCGCGCGATCCAGTTTTCCTGCACGATGCTGGCGGCACGCCTCGACGAACAGGGCATCGCATACCAGCGTGTCGCCCTCGTCATGGGGCACCGTCATCTTGAGCGCGGAGCTCGTGATCGGGTCCGCGATCGGTTCCGCCGGCAACTCGGACCCGGCCCCGGCGAGGGACCTGAGTTCGCAGTTCAACCGTCCGATCACTTCAGCCCAATCACCCGGTCTTGTTTGCCGGAATAGCCGGGCTTGTGGATACCACGGGGTATCGTTGCGATCCCGGAGCCAACGCCAATCGCTGCCATTGGCGAGCAGGATCCAGACCGGCTTGCCCATCGCACCGGCCAGATGCGCGATGGCACTGTCGATCGAGATAACGAGGTCGAGGTTGCCGATGATTGCGGCGGCATCGGCGAAGGATGCCGCGTCGATCTGCGCACCGGTATCGAGGATGCGATCGTCGAAGTCGGCGAGCTGCTCACGCCCGCGGCCGATCTGCAGGCTGACAAATCGCGCGCCCGGACAGTCGAGCAGGGGGCGTAGCAGATCGAGCCGGATCGAGCGGCGCTGATCATTGAGATGGCCGGGATTGCCTTGCCACGCTAGGCCAACGGACATGCCGGGGCCGGAGTTGCCGCCGAGGCGCTGACGCCATCGCGTGACCAGATCCGGATCGGGGGTGACATAGGAAGTTGCCGCCGGAACCGTGTCGACCTGGGTATCGAAGATCAGCGGCAAGGACAGCAGCGGCAGATGGACGTCGAATGCCGGCGCCGCGGTTGCGTCGCTGACGACAGCATCGACGCCGGCCACGGTTTGCATCAACGACAGCAAGACTGGCGGCGTTCGCAGGATCACGCGGCCGCCCCGCGCTTTCACCATCGGCGCGTAGCGCACGAACTGGAGGGTGTCGCCAAAGCCTTGTTCGGATTGCAGCAGGATGGTCCTGCCCGCAAGTTCCTCACCCTGCCAGCGTGGCCGGTCGGTCGAGATCAAATGCCTGTTGACACGCGGATCCGACAGCCGCCCCTCATATTCCGCCCAGGCCGCCGACCAGTTGCCGACGCCGAACAGGCAGACCGCAAGCACGGTGCGCAGCTCTGTGCGGGTGGGATATCGTTCCAGCGCGTCGTGCAGCAACGCGATGCCCGCGTCGTGCCGGTTGGTGTCGCTGAGCAGCCATCCGAAATCGACGATCGCATCGATGTAATCGGGGGAGCTCGCGATCAGGTCGCGGAATACGTCGTCGGCGAAATCGCTCAGCTCGAGCATCGCCAGTGCGCGGGCGAGGCCGAGCTGCGCCGCCGCATTGTCCGGCCGCAGCGTCAGCGCGGCGGTGTAGGCGGCCAGCGCCTGCGGGTACTGGCGGCTCTTCAGCAGCAGAACGCCGAGATTGCCATGCGCCTCGCCGTCGGCGGGATTGAGCCTGACCGCTTCCTCGATCAGCTCCAGCGCGCGCTCGTCCTCGTCCCGCTGCAGCGCGATCACGCCGCGGATATGCAGGACGTGTGACCGCACCTCGGGTTCCTGCTCCATGGTCTCGAGCAGCAGATCCGCGCTGTCCAGCTGGCCGTCACGAAACAGCGCGATGGCGCGGTCCATGACGGTCTGGATGAATTCCGCGCGCCGCTCGGACGAGGCCTGATTGAGCATCGCCAGCCCTGCACGCATCGTCTGCGCTTCGCTGAACCCTGCCTTCGACATCGACGCACCCTTTGACTGTCGACCTGCGTGTCCTTCGCGATACCGCGGAGGACCGCACCTTTTTCCGCTTCGCCTGCGATTGCGGCTAGGCCACCGCGTTCGCGCGGGCCTCGCACCACTCCGCCCAGAGTTTCATCAGTTCGCGGGAGAGATTGTCGGCGAAACGGGGGGCGTCGCAGAGCGGCGAGGCGGCTACGCGGTCGCGCAGGGTGCGGCGCAACTCGGCGAGTTCATCGCGCCGGTGCGTCCAGCCAACTGCCATCGCCACGTAGTCGTCGATGCTGTGCGCGCAGAAGCTGCCCAGCCCCGCTGCGGTGAGGTGGGCCGCCGAGTGACGGCCGGCGAAGGTGTCGCCGACGAAAGTCACGGTCGGAACGCCCATCCACATCGCCTCGAGCGTTGTGACGCCGGCAGAATAAGGAAACGGATCGAGCGCGATATCGACCTCGCCATAGGCAACCAGCAGCTTGTCCTGCTCGGTTTCGCCGACCAGCTCGACCCGCTCGCGCGGAACGCCGCCCTGGCCGAGCACGTTGTAGACCGCGTCGCGCGTGCTGGTCTCGCCGAGGCCGCCGTAAACCATCAGGATGCGCGAGTCCGGCACTTGCGCGAGAATGCGCGCCCAGGCCTTGCCAAGCTCGCTGTTGAGCTTGGCCGGTCGATTGAAGCAGCCGAACGTGAAGCGGCCACCGCTCAAGCTTGGCAGCGGCGGCACCTCGGGGGCTTTCGCCGGCGGGTGATAGCAGACATAGCAGTCGGGCAGGCGGATTGGGCGCTCGACATAGCTCGCGTCATGCTCCGGCGGAATCTCCACCGGATCGGCGATCAGGCCGTCATAGGTATCGAGCCCGACCGTGCCGACATAGCCGGCCCAGCTGAGCTGGATCGGCGCCGCGCGCATTGCGAACAGCGAGAGGCGGTTGCCGGCGGTGTGGCCGGCGAGATCGAACAGGACGTCGACACGGTCCTCGGCAATCTGCCGTCCCAGCGCCGGGTCGTCCATCCCGGATACGTCGCGCCAGGAGAGCGAGATCTCCTTGTAGCGTTCACTGAAGTCGTCGTCTTGCCGCTTGCTGTCGGTCTTGTAGCAGAAGATCTCGTAGCCGAGTGCGGCGAGCGCCTCGAAGGCGCGCAGGACGAGGAACGAGACCGCATGGCGATGCAGGTCCGCCGACACCAGGCCAAGCCGCGGCTTGCGCGCCGGATCCGGCACGTTGGCGAATGCAAGGCGATTGAACGGCGCGCTCGGCCGGTAGAGCACCGCCCATCGCCTGTGCTCGCGCAGCAGCTCGTCGCGGGTCACGCCCGGTTTGTGCTGAAGTGCGAACAGCAGGGTTCCGGCGATGCCGGCGCTACCGGGATCGAGCTCGCCGGCGCGCCGATAGGCTGCGACGGCCTCCTCGATGCGGCCCTGTCCGAGCAATCCGAAGCCGCGGCCGACATGATGCTCCGCCTGCAGCGGATCGATTGCGAGCGCGCGATCGACATAAGAGAGCCCGCGCTCGAACGCGCGATGATTGATCAGGAAGTGACCATAGAGATATTGCGGCAGCGCGACGGTCGGCGCGCTCTCGGCGGCGATCTCGAACAACCGCGCCGCCTGCTGGTCGCGCGCGGCGACGCCGAAGTTCATGCCGAGTTCGATGATCGCCTTGTAATTGTCGCTGTCGATCGTTGAGGCGGCGCGAAGATCGTCGACCGCCCTGTCGAACTGTCCGTCCATCACATAGGCGAGGCCGCGGGTACGGTAGGCCTCGCCATACCCGGCATCGAGCTCGATCGCCTTGTCGAGCGCCGCGAGCGCCTCGCTGCGCCGGTTCTCGGTCAGGAGCGCGAGACCGAGACTGTATTGCGCGAGCGGCATGTTCGGCAGCAGACGCAGCCCATCCTGGAGATAGGGAATGCCGTCCCGCGTGCGTCCGGTGCGGGCAAGGCAGGTGCCGATCTCGGCAAGCGCCGGCGCATGCGTCGGTGTCACCCTGAGTTCCGCGGCGAATGCCTCGCGCGCGTCGTCGAAACGATCGAACCGGCACAGCGCAACGCCCTTGCAATAATTGAAGCCGGACTGGTCGGGCGCGAGCCGCGCGGCTTCGTTGAATGCGCGCAATGCCTGGCGCCAGCGCTCCTGTCGTGCGTGCGCCACGCCCTCTTGATGCAGAGCTTGCGCCCGCTTCAGGTCGGTTGATGGATAATTAATCAGCGGGCGCGCCCAAATTGCATGGCCGCCATGCCCCACACGAATCGCAAGACGTCCGCTCGAGTTGTCTTCCATGTGGGAGGCCTCGCTTGAATGAAAGCCCGCGGAGATTGCTCTGTAGAGAGTATGCGATCAGACGGCGAGCCATCGGACGAGAGAGTCCATAGAGCATCAGATGTGGTATTGCCAAGATGTTTTTCGGATGCTCATCGAAAATAATCCCTGCGCGAAGCCGATCGTCGAATTGTCTATCAGACGTGAAGTCAATCATCGGCGACGGAGACATGACGTCGACGGCAGAGATACTTTCTCAATCGTAGATTTGTTCCAACAAATCTTGATTGAGTGGCAAAATAAACTTCTTCTTGTTTGAAGATTACTTTGCGCTCTGATGACGACGCGATGACGATGTGCCGGTGGTGATCAACCCCACAGGAACAGCGCAATGAAAATGCAATCGTCCAGATACATGCTCGGCACCGCCTCGGTGCTCGCCCTGCTCGCGTCCTCGACCATCACGCCCGCGAACGCGCAGGCCTCCACCGCCACGGCCGGCATCTACGCGGGCGGCAGCACGCTCGCCTCGGAAGCCTTCCGGCAGATCTTCGACTGTTACATGGGCGGCATCGTCGGCTCCGGCACCAGCTACCCCGACGGCTTCGCGTTCGACTCCAGCTTCCCGGCCCGGGGCAAACTGCCGACCACCTGCACGCTGGTGAGCGTGCCGGTGCAAGGCATGTATGCCGGTGTCGGCAGCGGCAACGGCGTGCGCGGCTTCATCACCAACAATCCGCGGCAGTGGTACAACGGCACGGTCACGCCGAACGCGTCGGCCAACATTTCGATCGCCACGCCGCTGCCCGCGAACCAGCCTGCAATGATCGACCTCGCCAATCCGGGAAGCCCGGCGACCAAGTTCGGCAGCTATCCCTATCCGCGCGTCGATATCGGCCTGTCGGACTCGCCGCTCGGCAGCACCCTGGCGGCGCTCACGACATCTTCCGTCAGCTTCAACCCGACGCAGGGCTGGACCACCACCGGCGGCGCGCTGACCCAGATCACGCTGAACAGCACCTCGACGGCGTCGGTCGCCTATCAGACGACCGTGTACGGCAATCCGATCCAGATCCCGGCTTTCGAGGTCAACGTCGCGATCGGCGTCAACACCAGCACGATGACGGTGAACTCGGCCGTCGCCGGCACCGGCGCCACGCCCGGCACCCAGGCCAACCAGGGCGCCGCCATCCAGCTCAGCACGGCGCAGATGTGCGCGATCTTCACCGGCCTCGTGACCGACTGGAACAACACGACCCCCAACAACATCCCGTATCTCGACAAGACCGGCGCGCAGCAGCTCGCGGCTTTTGACTACACCAACCCCAACAGCTCGGGCACGGCGCAGGCTTACTCGACTTCGTCGCTGCCGATCAGGATCGTGTATCGCGGCGATGGCAGCGGCACGAGCTTCATCCTGACCAACTATCTCAAGGCGGTCTGCCCGCTGCTTGACACGCCGACCGGCACCTACGGCTACAAGTCGATCTTCAACACCACGACCCTGCCGAGCACCTCCTTCACCAACCTGATCGCCCGTATCGATGCCGTCCGCGGCGCCGGTCCGTGGTCGGTCACCACGACGGTCACGACCAATGCGTGGATCAGCGCAACCGGAAGCGGCGGCGTGGCATCCGCGATCAGCACCGATAGCAGCAAGGCGGGCCGCATCGGATACGTCAGTGCCGACTTCACCCAGCCCCACACCACCCAGGTTGGGACCATCGCCGCGCCGCGTTCGGCAGCTCTGCAGAACGAGCAGCTGCGCGGTGCCGGCACCTATATCCCGAACAACGGGGGATCGACGACCCTGGCGTTCATTGCACCGACACCGGATGGTGCCGCCGCCGCGTGGGGTGACACCAGGCTCAAGACGCCGTCCACGACCTGGACCTGGAACGACTACAATATCTACGCTAACGTGTTCAGCACTGTCACCCAGTCCGGCGTGACCGTGACCGGCCTGCCGGTGCTGCCGCTCACGAACAGGCTGAACGCCTATCCGCTCAGCGGCACGACGTTCCTCGATCTGTATAGCTGCTACAACGTCCAGGCCGACGCCAACCGCGTCACCAACCTGGTGAACTTCCTGACCACGTACGTCGCCGGTGCCGACTCGACCGATCCGAACTTCGATCCGGACGTCTCCGCGGTGATCGAAAATGCCGGCTTCCATCCCGTTCCGGCCAGCTACGCGAAGAACATCAAGAGCCAGTACTGGGGTACGCGGACGACCGCCATCAGCGCCGCGGCCGCCACTCAGGCCAACGGCTGCTTGAATGTCGCCAACGGAGCCAGCGGCGGCGCCAAGTAAGCCGACGCATTGCGGACGGCGCAATTCCGATTGCGCCGCACCGGATGACGTCAAGCACATGACACGACCGGGCGCCCCGATCGAGGCGCCCGGAACTATTCGCGGAGCGTCAACGAGTCTGGTGATGGACCTCCGCCTCACAGCTCATCGGACGAACAGCGATGTCGAAGCAAAAGCCTATCCTTACTTCCGGGCGTATCGACCGAGACGACAGCACGCGGCAAGGCGAGCGGGGTTTCACGCTTGTCGAGATGCTGGTCGTCATCGCCATCATCGGCTTGATCATGGGATTGGTCGGCCCACGCGTGCTGAGTTACCTGAGTGAATCGAAGGTCAAGGCCGCCAAGATCCAGATGCGGAGCTTTGCGAGCGCACTCGACCTGTTCCAGCTCGATACCGGCCGTTACCCGTCGACTGCGGAGGGGCTCACGGCGCTGGTGCAGAGGACGTCAGGCGCGGCCAACTGGAACGGTCCCTACCTCAAGGGCGGTATGGTTCCAAATGACCCATGGAGTCATCCTTATATCTATCGGGCGCCCGGCGAACACGATGCCTACGATATCCTCTCCTACGGCTCCGATGGTCAGGAGGGAGGCAGCGGGACTGCCGGAGACATCTCGTTGGAGAAGCTGACCAGCGCCGCCAGCAACGAGCAATGACGTTGCCTGCGATCACGTGTGAGCCTCGTGAGCGAGCTGTGATGATCGCGAACGGGAGTCCGAGAAGCGGGCGCAGTCCGGTCTCGATGCACGCCATATCGGCGCGCTCGACGAACTCTTCTGCGGAAACCGCCTTACCTCTTCTGCCAAGGCAACGCGTGCGCCCCGGGTTTGCCCGCCGCCTCACGCGTGCGCTGATCGGCCCCTTGCGATCTCGTCGTTCCGCCTTCCGGTTGATGATCGAGCCCGGCAAGCCAGCGATCGTCAGGCGATGTTGGCGGCGGGGCGTGGCGTCCTGGCCGATCGGTCATGATGGCGCCCATCGCGCGCAGATCGTCGGGCGTCAGCCACGCGATCTCGTGGGCGTGCGTCGCCAGCATCTGTCCGATGATGCGCGGCGGCACGCCGAACCCGCTTGCGATGCGCGCCATGGCAATCGTCGCCTCTTCGGTTTGCGCAGTCTCGTGGCCGAATTTATCGGACACGCCGTGGACGCCGATCGCGGCCTCATAGCTTGCGAATTTCTCGTTTCCCGCCGCGAACACGATGAAGCAGGCCGATGCGCAGCGCGATCCGGCCGCGACGATGGTCGGCAGCTTCGCCCTGCGGATCAGGCCGGCGAGCTTGACCGCCTCGGCGAGGCTGCCGCCCGGTGAATCGAGCCGTACGGCCGAGATCAGGCGGTTGCCGTCATTGGCCGCCTTGATCAGTGTTTCCGCAGTCTCCGTGTCGCCTTGGGCGACGTCGCCGCTGAGCGCGATGATGGTGACGTCACCTTTGAGAGTCACGCTGCTCAGTTCGGCGGCGGTCGCGGCCGTGCTGAAGATGGCTGCTCCCAGGACCCGCAGCATGGATGACACCATCGCCATCGGCGGCCTCGGTCTCATTTGCGCGCGACGGATGGCGGTGCCGCGCCCGGCGCATTGAAGATCGAGGGTGCGCGTCGCATGCTGTCGAGGCGCTCGCGGAATTCCTCGGCGATCACCTGGGCGTCGTGGCCGTTGCGCACCAGTTTCGTCGTGACGAACACGATGATCTCGGAGCGGAGCTTGGTGTCGCTCTTCTGGCTGAGCAGGTCGCCGAGATATTTGATCTGGTTGAGGCCGGGAAGTCCGGCCACCGAACGCTCGTCGTCCTCCTTGATGAGACCGCCGAGCAGCACGGTCTGGCCGCTGCTGGTGCCGACCGTCGAATGGATCCGCCGCTGCGAGATGGTGGGCGTCAGGTTCTGGGCGCTCGCGCCGCCCGGATTGACGACATTGGAGACCTCCTGCTCGATCTCGAGCTCGATCGATCCGTTCGGATGCACATGCGGCAGCACCTTCAGGATGATGCCGGTGTTCTGCCGGCTGATGCTGCTCACCACGTTGAGGCCGGTGACCGTGCTGCCGGTCGAGATCGGCACCTGGTCGCCGACCTCGAGGATCGCCGGCTCGTTGTCGGAGACCACGAGCGACGGGGCCGACAGCACCTTGACGGTGGTCAGGGTGGACAGCGCGTTGAGGACGAACTTGGGATTTGCTTCGGCACCGAGCAGCAGGTTGAAGCCGGGCAGCACGCGTGCGAGCAGGGCAGTCTGCGCGGCCGATTGCGCGGCGCCGAACAGGCCGACCGATCCCTTGTCCTGGCCGGCGCCGGCGTTGGCGCTGGTCAGATAGGCCTGCACGCCGTACTGCAGCTGGTCGGTGAGCGTGACCTCGGCGACCATCGCGTCGACGGCGACTTGCAGCCGCGGCCGATCCAGCGACTCGATCGCCCGTTCGATCACGAGATAATCCTCCTGGTTGGAATAGACCATGATCGCGTTGGTCGATTTGTCGGCGGTGACACGAACATTCTGGAATATGCCGCGCGGAAGCGAGCCCAGCCCGGTCCCGCCGCCGCCCGGTCCCGCAGCATCCTGGTCGTCGTCCTTGCGATCGGAGAATCCGACCTGGGCCGCGCCGCTGCGATTGGCGGTGCCGGAATTGTCGGTGCCGCCCTGGGTGGTCGTCGCCGGATTGTTGCTGCTGCTGAGCGTGCCGGCACCGAGCGAGTCGATACGCGATGTCGTTCCGCTCTGACCGGGCGCGGTCGGACTGGTCTGGCTGTCACCGGCCGATTGCGAGCTGCGGCCGACGAACATCTCGTTGAGGATGCGGGCAATGCTGCGCGCGTTGCCGAAGCGCAGGCTGTAGACCCGCACCGTCGTGCCGGTGGGATCGGAGCGGTCCAGCCGCCGCACCCATTGGGTGGCGCGTTCCAGCACCTTGCTGTTCTTGCTCACCGCCAGCACCGCGTTCATGCGCGACACCGGCTGAAACTTGATCACGCCCTGTCCCTGTCCGCCATCGGCGGTGTCGAAGACTTTCTCGAGCTCGCGGATCATGGTCTCGGGCGCGGTCGACTTTAGCGGATAGAGCCCGACCGACTGATTGCGCAGCCACTCCACATCGAGCGTGCCAATAACGCCGAGCGCCGCCTGCCGCTCGGAGGCGGTGCCCTGGATCAACAGCACGTTGCGGGCCTGATCGACGCGCACGGCGCCGGGGCGCGATAGGAAGCTTTCCGCCGTCTTGCCGATCGCGGCGGCAGAGACAAAGCGCAATGGTACGATCGAAACGCCATAGCCGGGTTGTCCGGCGCCGACGACCGAGACGCCGGCGCCCGCAGCCTCCGGCAGCGGCACGATGCGGATCAGATTGTCTTCGCGCAGCAGCGCCGCGTTCGACATTCGCAGCACGCTCTCGAAGATCGGCAACACGTCCTTGCGCGGAATCCGCTGTGCGGAAGCCAGCGTGATCACGCCCTGCACCCGCGGGTCGACGACGTAGTTCATTCCAAGGCTGTCACCGATCACGGATTTCACCACCGTCGGAATATCGGCATTGTCAAAATTCAGCTCGATGCCGCCGCCCTCGGTGACGACGTCGCTGTCGACGGCGTTCGCCAGATGGGTCGTCGCCGTTGTGGCGGCGTCTCGTTGCGTAAGCGTAGGCGCCGGCGCGAGATCCTGATCTGCGCCGGGAAACACCATCGGCTGCGTGCGCGCGGATGCCGTTGCGGAGGAGGTCCCGCCGACCGGGCCGTTCCAGCGCGCGCGCAAGTCGGCATCGCGGATCGGGTCGGTCACCTGGTCGCGGCCAGGCAAGTCGATGCCCTTGTCCATCATGCAGCCGCCGAGCAGGCCGGCGAGCGCAAGCCAGGTGCCGGTCACTGCGCCAATCGGCGCCATGCGCGAGAGGCAGAACGGTTGGAGACGTTGCTCGACCGGTCCCTCTTGTCCGCCTCGCGGGGATGCCGCGGTGTGATCGGCAGATCGGTTGTCAATGCGCATCGCTTGCTGCCTTCCAGGGACGATCGGCAGGAGCGAGGCTGCTGCCGGCGAGATCCTCGACCTCGTTGACCAGCGCCTCGGCGCGACCGATCAGTGTGCGGGCGTAAGACGGATTGATTGGCCGATGCCCGAAAGCCGCGCCATCGAGTTGCGCGTTGATCTCGCGCGTCAGGGCGCCTCGCCTCGCGGTGATCGCGCCGGTCGTGTCGAGATAGCGCTGATAGTCGACGTCGCCGCCCTTGACGGCCTGGGTCGCAAGGGCAAGGCCGTTGCGTCCGAGTTGGCCGAGCGGATCGTTGATCGTCTTGGCGGCGCGCGCCAAATCCATATAGGTCTCGCGATCGTTTGCGAGCTCCACTGGCAGCGCGTTCGCGTCGAGCGCATCTACAAGCACGACGCCGTCGTGGATGTAGCGGTCGGTCAGGCCCAGCAATGCCAGCATGGTGGGCCGCAGGTCCGCGTGGTGCGAGAGGATGTCCGGTGTCTCGCCACGGTGAGCTATGCCCGGCCCGACCATGCCGAACCAGCTGCCGCCGAGAATTTGCGCGATGTCGCCGCGCACCCACGCCGTGTCGGGATTGACGGCAATGCAGGCCGGCGGCTGTGCGCAGTCAGCGCGGCTGGCGGCCGTCCGGATGACGTAATCGGGATCTGCGAACATCAGGATATGCGGCGCGCGCGCGGGGCTTGCCGTGACCATGTGCATGAGCTGCATCTGGGCGCGGTCCGCGACCATCGATGTCAGGCGATCGCTCTTGCCGGTGACCGGGTTGACGACGCCAAGCTTGCCGACGTCCTGCGCGAGCGTGCGCGTCAGAGGATCGGTGGATAGCGGATTGCCGCGGATGTAGAACGGCGGCGTGTTGCCGGCTTGAACATCGAACCCGGTGACGTTGCGCCGCTCGGTCGCGAGCAGCCGATCGATGGCAATGCCGATCGCGCCGATCGGCCCGTAGCTGCACGGTACCGCAACGCCATCGCACGCGGGCGGGCTGGGTGGGCCGCCGACAAAGCGGTCGTTGCCTGTGGGCACGACGACGAACAGCGTGTTGCGCGTCGTGATCCCGCTTGCGGCGAGCCGGTCGATAAAGGCCTTGAAGGCCGCATCGTCTGCCGCGAGCCTGGCGACATGGTCGCGTTCGCCGGGGCCGAGGGCGCGCCGGCGCGCGGCGGCCGGCCGGTGCGCATTGCCGATTCCGACATAGACCACCGGGACGCCGGCCTCCAGCATCGCCGCGGCATAGCCAAGCGATTGGGCGGCCGTTGTCTCCGACGCACCGGGAAAGCCGGGGTGGCCTGCGTCGTCGTCGATGATATCGCCGCCAATATCCTTGACCGGGCCGTCCGGCGAGATCACCGGTTGCACATTGCGGTTGCCGAACAACGCGCTGAAGCCGGCGTAGCCGCCCGGCTCATCGGGCAGCAGATCGGGACGCGCATTGGCGTTGCTGCACAATGTACTGCCGCGAGCGCAATGGATGGCGATGCCGAGCAGATCGGCGCGCGCCTTGAGCGGATCGCCGGCGGCAGCGCGCACTTCGGAGGCGCCGAGCGTGGCCGCGACCTCGGGGCCGATCTCCTGCAGCGTCAGACCTGTCGCTGCGAACGCGCCGACGTCGCAGCCGGCGGCGGTGAACGGCACCCATGGTGCGGGCACGGTCTTGCCGGTGTCGGCCAGCATCAGTGGCCTGCCGTCGCTGCTGTTCGCGGTCCAGTAGGCGAAGGCGCTGGCGAAGCCAACGCTGCCGTCGCTGCGGAACGCCGCGCTGCTGTCGCCGATCGGCACGCCCATGCGGTCGCCATGCAAACCGGTCAGGATCGTGAGCGCATCCGTGGCTGTGTGGGCCAGCGGCGAGGTCTGGTGATTGCTCCCGATGATTCCGCCGCGCGTGAGGAAATCGCGCAGATGCCGCATCTGCTCGAGGTCCGACGGCACGTTCGGGTTGTCGCGGCGCAGGTGAACGTTGTCGAGCTCGATCTGGACGACGCGCTTGATCGCACCGCCGCGCGAGCGAAGCTCGCACGCCGCGAGCGCCTGTCCGGCCCCGGTGCTGCACGTCACAATGCAATCCAGCGCCAGGAGCAGGGCGCCGAGCAGCAGCGGCATGAGGCCGGCACGGATGCGACTCGAACGCATGACGCCACGTCTTTGATACCGGTGTTTCGTCTCGACGATCTTGATGTCGACGGAAGCCGCAGCGTCGGCTGGATGCCGTCTGCGCACGTCTTGAGTGTGTGCGGCTTGGATGACGCCGTCGTTACAACAGCTCTCGCGCGATGCGCATGGCGACAATGTCCGGCTGTGATTCACCTTCACAGATTTGACGCATACACGCTGCGACGCGCGACACCTTGCGCCGCATGCAACGATGAAGGCTTGCAACACGCACGCTGCTGGCGCAGGTTGATAGTTGCACGCGCGGATGACGATCCGTCGACGCTGGTGCACGTAGACAAGTACGCACGCAAGTACACGCGGCAAATGGACGGCCGGCAGATGTCGATCGCATTGCAATCGTTGATGGTCGCTGTGCTTTGTCTTTGCGCGTTGCTTGCGCGCGCAGCGGAAGTTCCGGCAGCTGGCGAGGTCATCGTCGACAATCCGGTGGAGCTCCAGCCGCTGCAACAGTTGGCCGCGACCAGGGACAAGCCGCTGTTCTCGACCGCGCGTCGGCCGCCTGCGAAGCCGGTCGCGCCGGTGGCGCGGCAGGAACCGCCGCCACCGCCACCGCCGCCGCCGAGCGTGGTGGTGCTCGGCATCGTCAGCGAGAATGGCGACGGTCACGCCGCGATCCGGGCGACGAGCAAGGGCGACAAGGTGCTGCGCGTACGCACGGGCGACGACGTGAGCGGCTGGAAGGTCGAGCGGATCGAGCCGCGCCGGCTTGTGCTCAAACAGGGCGAGCGCTCGGTGGACTTCGCCTTGTTCACCGGTGCGGCGAAGCCCCCGAAGCCTGCCGAGCGGCCGATCCGGCAGACCAAGGCCACAGCGCCAACCAATTGATGCGCCGCTGCTTTTGGCAGGCAGGCGAATTGGCCGGTTGGCGCCGAGGTTGAGTTCCACCGCAGGGTTAAAACTTTTTTGCGAAATCGCTTCGCGTTAGCCCGTTTCAAACTGTCTTAGGAACAGGAGAGGCGTCCCGAACTGTCGGGCGTGTTCGCTTGGGGGCGGCTGCGCCGGTTGAGTCGCGTGCCTTTCATTGAGTTGTCGGCATCGGGCCAACTGATTGCAGGCTGGCCGGTGCCTTGTTGCGTCACGATCGTTCGCATCGCCTGCTGCATTTGGAAGGCCCGCATGCATTCGCTCCCTCGCTCGACCTCGCGCCGTGGCCTGTTGCTCGCAGGTGTAAGTTCGATCGCGATCGCAATGGGCTCGCCCGCGGCGGCGCGCCCGTTCGGCACGTGGGGTGGCGTCAGCACCGCGGCCACGCAGGCGGCAGTCAGTGCCGCGCAGGCCGCCGCACAGCAGGCGCAGCAGGCCGCGCAGAACACCCAAGCGTCGATGACGCGCGCCGCGCAGGCGATCCAGGCATTGCAGGCGGCCCAGAGCGCCGCGCGCGGCCTTGCGGCGAGCGCGCCGAGCACGGTGCCCAACGGCCTCAATGCCGGCGGCCTGGTGCCGAACAGCGGCCTGGCCGCGTCCGGCGTCGCCAATCCCGTCACCAACTGGGTCGGCGCCAACACGCCGACGCAGACCAGCAGCGGCAGCCAGACCACGGTCAATATCAACCAGACCCAGGCCCAGGCGGTGTTGAACTGGCAATCGTTCAACGTCGGCAGGGACACCACAGTCAATTTCAACCAGCAGGGCAACGCCAACTGGGCAGCGCTGAACAAGATCGCATCGACTGGCGTGCCGAGCCAGATCCTGGGATCGATCAGGGCCGACGGTGCGGTCTATCTGATCAACCAGAACGGCATCATCTTCGGCGGCACCAGCCAGATCAACGTCCATACCCTGATTGCCTCGACGCTGGATCTGCCATCCAAGCTGAGCGGCAGCAACTATCAGGGGTTCCTGCAGAGCGGACTGTTCTCGCTGCTGGGCGACGTCCAGGCACAGTCGCCCGGGGTCACCGGTGCTGGCGCGGCGATCTTTAACCAGGGCAGCGGTGGCAAGGTCACGGTCCTGCCCGGCGCGATCATCGATACCACCGGCAAGCTGAGCGCGAGTGGCGACGGCGGTTATGTCGCGCTGCTTGGCGATGGCGGCGTGAGCAATGCCGGCGCAATCACTACAAGAAACGGCCAGATCATTCTGGCCTCCGACACTTCCGTCGCCTTGATCACGCCGCAGTCCACGGTGGTCGGCACCCAGACGGCGATGCAGGTCCGGGCGGCCGGCGGCCTTGTGACGAACGAAGCGGCTGGTCTGCTCGTCTCCAACGATGGCGCGGTGACGCTTGCCGGCGGGTCGATCAAGCAACTTGGTGGTGTTGTCGCCACCACCAGCACCACGCGCACCGGCTCAATCAGCCTCAACACGGTGTGCCCGTCGGGAGCAACCTGCGCACCCGGAGCCGACGCCAATATCGTGCTGGGGTCGGCAAGCCTCACGTCGATCCTGCCGGATGAGACCAGTGGAACTCTGCCGACCGCGACACTTAATACACTGACGTCAGCGAACGGCGCCAGCAACGCGCCGTATTTCCAGACGGTGCTGCAGCCGCAGATCAACATAACGGCGGCGAGCAATGTCGATGTGCAGGGGGGCAGTGCTACAGGTGACTCCGGCGCGCTGATCAAGGCGCCCAGCGCCGCGCTGAGCATTCTCGCAGGCGTCGTTGCAGGATCCAACGCCGTCTCGACCGCCGGCACGGTCCTGCTCGAGAAGGGCAGCACCATCGATCTCTCCGGCATCGCCGGCGTGACGCTGCCGATGTCGATCAACCAGATCAGCATCCTCGTCACCGCCGCCGAGGTGGCCGACAGCCCGCTGGCCCAGGCCCTGATCGGCAAGACCGTGACCATCGATGCGCGGCTCAGCGGCACCCGCGCCGACGGCGTGCAGTGGGTCGGCTCGCCGCTGCTCAACGCGGCCGGCTATGTCGGCCTGATCCCGCAGAGCATCGACCAGATCCTCACCGTCGGCGGCAATTTCACGACGTCGGGAAAGAACGTCGTGCAGCAGCCGGGCGCGAGCATCAACGTGTCGGCCGGCTATGTGCAGTACACCGGCGGCATGATCAGCACCACCCGTCTGCTCGGTGCCGACGGGCGCATCTACGACATCGGCCGCGCCGATCCCACCATCGCCTATGTCGGCGTCGGCAACGGCTTCACGGTCCTGCACAAGGTCAACGGCGTCGTCGATACGAAGCTGACAGAAATCTTTCTCAGTCCATGGGGCGGCGGCAGCAATACGCACTATGAGGCGAGCTACATCACCGGCGCCAATGCCGGCTCGGTCACCGTCGCGGCCATCAATCCGATCGTCAATGACATCATCGGCAACGTGACGGCAGGCAGCCGCCAGCGCGCGCTGGCGGGCTCGTCGAATCTCTCGCTCGCCGACCAGATGCCGAAGGGCGCATCGCTGAACATCACCTTCGCTGTTCCGCCGCAGAGCGACAGCACGCAACATGCGGTGCTCACTCCACAGGCCGATGCCGGATCGGACCCGTACGGCCTGAACGGCTTGAACTTGGCCAACGCATCCAGCTGGTCGCCGACGCTCGCCAACGGCGTTTTTCCGATCTTCACCGATGTGCTGTCCAATGCGTCACTCGGCGCGGTCTCGATCAAAGGTGCGCGCCGGCTCGACATGGCGACGAACGCCGTCCTATCGGTCCGACCCGGCGGCAGCATCACGCTGGACGGCGTTGCTACCATTGACGGTACGCTCAGCGCGCCGGCTGGCCAGATCAGCCTCACCGGCTTCATGTATGCCAGCCAACTGCCGCAGGTGCCGTCGACACCCGCGGTGGTCATCGGGCCGCATGCGGTGCTCGACGTGCGCGGGCGCTGGGTCAACGACACCGGTCTGCCGGCGGATCAGCTCGAGGGGCGCGCCTACGTCAACGGCGGCAATGTGAGCATCACGACCATCGCCGCCAGCAATGGACCGTCCCAGACCGATGGCATCTTCACCGACGTCACCCAAGGCATTGTGCTATCGCCTGGTAGCGTAATCGATCTGTCCGGCGGTGGTTATGTCGACAGCACCGGAAAGATCAAGGTCGGCTCGGATGGTCTGCCGGTCGGCAAGGGCGGCAGCCTGACGATTGTCACCTATTTCGGCGACTTCGGTGGGAAAATCGTCGATCCTAACAATGGCGGCAACAACGGTTTCAATGTTCCCCCTCACGGCACCAATCCCGACGGCACCGTCAACCATCCGGATCAGGCCAGTGTGCTACTGGGTGGCACGATCTACGCGGGCGGCTTCGATGGAGGAGGGACGCTTACGCTGAAGGCCTCAACCATCGTGGTCGATGGCGGGACTGCAGAGGTGACGTCATACGCTTCGAGTGCGACAGCCGGCGCCATCGCGAACTACACCGGATCTCCGGTCACCGGTTTCGTCGTATCAGATGCGAAGGCCGGCCAGCTCGTTTTGCCGCCCTCGTTCTTCACCAGCGGCGGCTTCTCTCAATACACTTTGACCGACGCCTATGGCGGCACGACGGTGACCGCCGGCACGCAACTGTTGCTGCAACGGCAACCGACCGCACTGCTCTCGGGCCGCGAGGCGCAGATTCCGACCGGCGCGCGGGTGCGCGACTTCGCATCGCTCGGACTGTTGCCCGACGGCCTGCGCAAGCCGGTCAGCCTGTCGCTGGGCGGGACGAATGTGCTGGTTGATCGCGGCGCTGCCATCGTCACCGATCCGCTGGCCACGGTCACGCTCAGTCCGATTGCGACGGCCGATATTCTCGGCAGCATCGTTGCGCCCGCAGGAACCATTACCGCAACGGGCCAGGAGGTGCGCGTCGGCGCCATCGCCACGCTCGATGTGAGCGGCGTGTTCGTGCCCAATCCGCAGGTGAAAACCTATTCCACCGGCACGGTGCGCGATGGCGGCACCATCTCGCTGTTGGCCACCACCGTGGTGGCGGAGCCGGGCGCGCAGTTCAATCTGCAGGGCGCAGCCGTGACCGCAAACAGCAACTTGATCCAGGTGCCGCAGAGCGGTTTCGGGCCGCACTTCGTCGGGCAGGCGGCCTGGAGCAACGGCGGCAGCCTGCAACTAACCGGCAAGACCGTCTATTTTGCCGGCAGCGTTGATGCAGCCGGTGCCGGACCGCTTGCGGCTGGCGGCAGCCTGACCGTCGGCGTCATCAATCCAACTGCTGTAGGGGCGCCGCCGACGCCGGATACCATCGTGGTCCAGCAACCCGGCGTGGTCGCAACGAACCTGCCGGCTTCGGGCGCGACAGCCACTCCGGGCGCATTCATCGGGGCCGATACGCTGAGCAACAGCGGCTTCGATTCCGTGACGCTCAATGCGGGGAAGATTGCGTTCGACGGTTCGGTCAACGTCTCGATCCCCGGCGCCCTGACCCTCTATGCGCGCAATGGGCACGTTGCGATTGCGGATGGGTCCGTCGTCAATCTGAACGCCGGCTACGTTCGCATGGTCGGGGTCGGCGTCGGTGGCGTGTCGATCGTCCCGACCGCCGGCGCCGGCACGTTGAACGTGACCGCGCGATGGATCGACCTCGAGCGCGGCATCGGGCTCGACAACGCCGGCAGCGTCAACCTTGTCAGCGCGGGCGCCATTCGGCTGCTGCCGCAATACTATGGTTTCATCGACGGCGGCTTGAGCTCGGGAGAGACCGTGTTCGGCGGTGCGCTGCTGGTTCCCGGCAATCTCACGCTGCGCGCTGCCGAGATCTATCCAGTCAGCAACACGGATTTCCTGCTGATGTCGACCGGCCCGTCGAGCGCGATCACGATCGCACAGAACGGCGTGGCGACGACGCCGCTTTCGGTCGGCGGAGGCATCGTGCTCAGCGCGCAGACCATCGTGCAGGGCGGCACGCTGTGGGCGCCGCTCGGCAACATCGTCCTGGGCGTGCGGACCGGCAGCGACGTGTCGGCCCAGTTCATCAAGGCGATTGCCAACGAGGGGGGCATCAACTTTGCCTCGGGCACCTTCGTGCCGACGGCGAGCGTGACGCTGGCCGCGGGCAGCCTGACCTCGGTTTCGGCAGCCGGTCTGGTCGTGCCCGACGGCTACACCGTCGACGGCACCACCTGGTATCAGGGCGCTCCAAACTCCAACCATATCGTGCCTCAGGTGCTCACTGCGCCGCCGAGCAAGTCGATCAGCCTGTTCGGCACTGATGTAGCGACCCAGTCCGGCGCCGTGCTCGACTTGAACGGTGGCGGCGACATCTACGCGACAGAGTTCGTGGCGGGAACCGGTGGCAGCCGCAATGCGCTGACGACCTACCAGCAGAACCCCGCCAACGGCAGCATCACGCCGACCTATGCTGACGCCCGCCAGGTCTATGCCCTGGTCCCGACCTACTCGTCGGCCGTGGCGGCCTTCGATCCCAACTTCGCCTTCTCTCCATATTTCTCCGGTCTGGTGGTGCCCCCCGCTACCACCTTCGGGGCATCGGTGGCCGGAGGTTCGCAGCCGTTCGCGAGCGGGATCGCGCCGGGCCAGTCGGTGACCATCGGTGCCGGCAGCGGCATCCCCGCCGGCACTTACACACTGCTGCCGGGAATGTACGCCACGCTGCCCGGCGCCTACCGCGTTGTCCAGGTCGCCAACAACGTCAATCCGAATACAGTCGCGAGCACCTCCAGCTCCGATGGCTCGCAATACGTCACCGGCACACTCGGCAACTCGTTGACCGGCGCCCGTTCGTCGCAATCGGCCGTGTTCCAGCTGCAGTCGCAAGCAGTGTGGTCGCGATACTCCCGCATCGACATCACCTCCGGCACGACGTTCTTCCGTAACCAGGCGCTCGCCGCGGGCAAAGCACCGCCACCGCTGCCGATCGACGGCGGAGTGCTGGTGCTCGGCGCCATCAACTCGCTCGACCTTGCCGGCACCAACCGCTTCGCGCCGGGCACCAGCGAGCTGGCGCCAGGCCTCGTCGGCGGCGGCGGTCAGGTGCAGATCGGTGGCAGCAACATCCTGATCCGCGCCGCCGACCAGGCGGTGCCGGCGGGCGATTGCCTTGCCGGAAGTGCGCCGGGCTGCACCGGTTCGGTCAACTACCTCGTGCTCGATGCCGATCAGATCAGCCGCCTTGGGGCGTCATCGGTGTTGATCGGCGGCACCGCTCAAGTCGTCAACGGCGTCCAGAACATCACCGCCAGTGCGCTCAATCTCGAGGTCCTGACCGACGCGGCGCATCCGCTGACCGGGCCCGAGCTGCTTCTTGTGTCGCTTGCCGGTGACGGAAATCTCGTTACCGGCAGGGGTCTTGTCATCGGTGACGCCAGCGTTGTCAGGGCAATCGGTGCAGTGCCGGGCGGCACCGACCGTGACATCACGATCGGCGCGCTGCCGGTGCAACAGTCCGATGGCAGCTATGTCTTCGCCAGCGGCGACGGCGCGCTGCTGCGCGTCTCGAACGGCTCGACGGTGAAGGTCAGCCGGATTTATGTCCCCGGGCAATATGCGGGCAACGGTCCGCCGCCGAGCAGCCAGACACCGCTAGGCGCCTTCTCGATCGGCGCCGGCGCGGTCATCGACGGCGGCAATGCGCTGACGCTCGACACCAGCGGCAGCGGCACGCTCGCCTCCAACGCCATCCTGAACGCCAGGAACTATGACATCGCCGGATCGGTCATCAACATCGGCGGCGGCAGCACCGGCATTGTGCTGAATCCTGCGGTACTCGCGAATTTCAATGATGCGGTCTCGGTCCGGCTGCGCAGCGCGACCGTGATCAATCTGTACGACGCCAACGGACTGCAGATCGGCGATGCCGCGCATCCGATCGGCACGCTGACCTTCGACAGCGCCGGGCTCTACAGCCAGGGTGGCAACACCACTGTCAATGCCACCAACATCGATCTCGCCAACACCAGTGGCGCGACCGGCACGGGCATCACCGGCGCCGGCGGTACGCTTACGCTCAATGCTTCACAGGTCATCACCGAGGACGTCGGCACCAAGCACCTCGGCGGCTTCAGCCAGATTTATTTCAACGCCGGCAAGGCGGTTGCGTTCAGCGGCAATGGCACGCTCGACACAGGATCGGTTGCGGCTGCGGCGCTGACGTTCGATATCGGCGGAGTAACGATCGCGAACCCCGGCACCGGCTATACCAGCATCCCGGACGTGACCATCTCGGGCGGCGGCGGATCCGGCGCCCAAGCCACCGCCTTGCTTGGCGTGGTCAGCTTTGCCGTTGTCAGCGGCGGTTCGGGCTACAGCAATGGCGATCCGGTCACGGTGTCCGGAACCGACAATAATGGCAACCCGGTCACGGCGACCGGTACGGCCATCGTCAGTGCCAACGGTGCGGTCACCGGCGTCAAGCTGACCTCGTCCGGCTCCGGCTTCCCCGGCTTTGTCGACTCCATCTCGGTCGATAGCGCCACCGGGGACGGCGGCGCCCAGTTGACCGCGTCGCTGGGCGTGGTCGGCGTGACCGTCACCAATCCGGGCTCCGGTTACACCAGCATGCCCACCTTCTCCTTCGCGAACGGCGGGGGAGGCGTGGCCACGTCGGCGCAGGCCGTCGTCAATGTGACGGGGATCAACCTCACCAATCCGGGTGACGGTTACCTGAGCACCCCGACCATCAACATCAGCGGATCCGGCACGACGGCGACAGCCACCGTGTCCGGCGGCGCCGTCACCGGAGTGACGCTGACCAATGCCGGTACCGGCTATTCGAACCTGCCGACGGTGACGTTCGCGGGCGGTGGCGCTGGCGCCGCGAACATGGTGCTGTCCGCGCCGGCAATCGTGGTCAATAGCGGCGCAACTCAATCGCTGAGCACGCTGGGCAACATCAGCCTCGTCACCGGCGCGGGCACCAAGCCCGCCGGTGTCGCCAGCAATACCGGCGGCGTTCTCGCCATCATGGGCGGGTCGATCACGGACAGCGCGACGATCCAGGCGCTGTCCGGCAAGGTCAGCCTGACCGCGACCGCCGGCGACGTTGTGCTCGGCAGCGGCGCCCTCATCGATGCATCCGGCTCGCGCATCACGATCCTCGACGTGGTCCAGGACGCGCCGGGCGGCAATGTGCAACTCGCGTCGACCACCGGCAATGTGATCGTCGGGCAGGGCGCCACCGTCAGCGTCGCCGGGGCAGGCCGCGGCTTTGCAGGATCGTTGTCGATCCTGGCTGCGAACACCGCCGCGCTCGACGGCGCGCTCAACGGCAGCGCCGCCTTCAAGGATCTCGGCGGCAGTTTTACCTTGCAGGCAGGTAGCCTCGGCGGGGCGGCCGGCCTGCCGCTGACCGCATTCAGCGGCGGCTTCTCGGTGCGCCTCGGCACTGGCGACATCCGCATCGAGGCCGGCCAGACGCTCAACTCCGGCAAGGTTCTGCTGGTTGCCAACAATGGCAGCGTGGTCGTCAACGGCACCATCGACGCGAGCGGGCCGACCGGCGGCCAGATCTCGCTTTATGGCGCCGGCGTTACCGCAGGCGGCGTGACCACCGGCGGCGTCAGCATCGGCGGCGGCGCAGTGCTCAAGGCGTCCTACGCCGCAGGCGATCCGTCCGATCCGGCCTACGCCGCCGCCAGCCTGGTGCAGACCGGCGGCACCATTACGCTGGGCACCACTGGCACACCGGACGCCAACGGCGCCGTCAACGCCACATATGGCTACCAGAACATGTCGACCTCGGGCGCGATCAGCGTCGCCTCGGGTGCCATGTTCGACGTCAGCGGCGGCCCGGGCGGGCCGAACATCAACAATGCCGGCGGGGCGGTCATCATCCGCGCGCCGATCCTCACCAACAACACCGTCAACGTCGATTTCCGCGGCACCGTCCGCGGCGTGGTCGATGGTGGCGGCAATCCGATCGGCAAGGGTGTCGTGCTCAACCCCTACGCGGTGTGGAACACCACCGACAGCTCGACCGGCGCGCAGCATTTCGACGGCATCATCGATCCGGCCGGATGGTTCGATGCCGCCGGCAATCCGCTGCCGGGCACCGATCAGAACGGCAACACGACCGATCAGAACGGCAATGCGATCGTGGCGCCGACGCCGCAGGCGCCGCTGGCGACCGGCACCATCTTCGTCGTCTCGCAGCCGAATGCCGACCACGTCGGCTTCTATCAGAACACGCTGGCGAGCTTCGTGCAGAATCTCGCCGTGACGCCTGCTCGGGGCGGCGCGAGCATCGCCGGCATGCATGTGCGTCCCGAGATCGATCTGATCAATCCGAGCCTCGACATCAACAAGGGCAACATCACGGTCGCCAGCAACTGGAATCTGGGCGCTGGCAGCGTCGATGCATCTGGCCATGTCTCGCTGGTGTATCGCACGGCGACCGGCGGCGAGCCCGGATCGCTGGTCCTGCAGGCGAGGAACAACGTCAATATCAACGCGACGGTGACTGACGGCTTCTTTGTCAACTACACGCCCCGCGGCGGGGACGCGTCTGCGCTCTATGCGAGCGAACTCAATTCGAGCCTCTATCAAGCCTATCTCGGCATGTTCCCGGACGGCAACAATCTGGTCTACAATTCAAGCGGGATCGTCGATTATCTGGTGAAGACCAACGGCTCGTGGCCGGGCCCCTCATCGCCCACGGCCTCACCGAGCGCCGCATTCTTCGGGCTGTCGGATGCCGCCTATAACGCGCTCGCGCTGCAGTTCAAGCTGGCGCAGCCGGTCGTCATTTCCTCCAGCGATCCGGCGGTGATCGATCAATACAATCTATATTATTCCCAGTATTTGCGGATGTTCCGCGCCTATGAGACGGAGTTGATCGGGGTCAACGTCAACGGGATCAACCCATCGACGGGTGTTTCGGCGCGCGGCGGCATTGTGCTGTCCTATGCTGATTTCGTGGCTTACACCAACACTATACCCGGGGTCCTCAATCGCGTGGATCCGTCAGTCAACGTGATCCCGGCGGCGCCCACCACGAGCACACAGTACTACAATCTCACCAACGGCATTGGCAGGTTGTTGTACAACTCAGGGACCGGCAACGTGGTCACCGGAGCGCAAGACTATGCAACAAAGTGGACGGCTTACTTCCTCAGTGTGATCAATACCAACCTGGTGAACAGCGGTAAGCCCAAACTGAACAATTCTCTCATCACGGCGAGCCTGCCAGTTGGCCTGGACTACGCGGCTGGAGTTGACTTCGCGAATGGAGTCCTCGCCGCGATCGCGGTGACGCCGCCAGCGCCGCCGCCAGCCTACACTGCCGTGCAGGGCACCTACCTTGCGTCGACGGATCAGGTTCCTCCCGCCGATCGGATTGCCAACAACCCAGCGGTCTACAACCCAGTCGGGGGCACCCTCAGCATCGTCTACAATACTACTTCGGCGTCGCAACTGATGTCTGCCGCCGTGAGCGGCAAGGGCAGTTTCTCCTACGACATCGTCGCCGGCGCGGACTTCACGGTTGCGAACACGCCGCCGGTCGATCCCAACGCGGTCATTTCCTTGTCGTCACAGTCGCCGACGCTTACAGGCGATGTCAGCATCGACGGGCACACCTCGTATCCAAACAAACTGTCAATTGCTCTCGGAACGACTACAATCAACGTCCCGACTTTCGTGCGCACTGGCACTGGCTCCATCACCATAGCGGCCGCTGGTAATGTTGAGCTACGCGACCAGGTTGCTCCAGGCGCGGTCTATACCGGCGGCGCCGCCACGGCCACGCCGGCAGATTTCAATGCGCCAACCCTGCCCGCGCTCTACACCGTCCAACCGAACGGGCTCGTCAGCGCGCCGGCCTGGGCTACCGGTGGCGGCGCGGTCACCGTGACCGCTGGCGGGTCGATCGTCGGCATCGAAATGCCGACTGATGTCGACGGCAGCCAGACCGGCGTGACCGGCGCTTCGACCGGCCAGATGTGGAGCGACTGGTACATCCACTATGGCCTCTCCAACGGCACGTCGACGCCGTTCGCGGCTTGCGCCGCCGCCGGTTCGGTCGCCTGCCAGACCGCGGCCTGGGTTAACTACGCCACCTTCTTCCAGGGTTTTGGCGCGCTGGGCGGCGGCAACATCACGCTGTCGGCGGGCGCCGATATCATCGATATCGGCGCGTCGTTGCCGGAGACGCTCGTGGTCGGTGGCGGTTTCACGTCGGCCGATCCGCCAAAGGTCACCTATTACGGCGGCGGCAATCTCAGCGTGACCGCCGGCGGCAACCTCCTGAGCAGTGATTTTCTGGTTGGCCGCGGCGCCGGTCTGATCCGTGTGGGCGGCTCGGTACAGGCCACCACCAGCAATCCACTAAATCAGGGGCTCCCGACGCTTGGAGTCACGAACGATGGGAGCTCTGTCACCTCCTCCTACGCGCTGCCCTTGCTGCTCGCAGTGCAGGACGGCTTCATCGCCCTGGCCGCGCGTGGTTCGGTGACGCTCGGCAATGTCTACGATCCTGCTGCGTTGCCCCTCAACGCCGGGGTGCAGACAGAGGCGGTTCGCTACCTGCCTGGCGTGGCTCCATTTACGATAGGCAACGGTGCCTGGAGCAATTATTTCACCAGCTATGGCTCCGGCAGCGGCATTTCGCTGACGAGCATCACAGGTGACGTGACGGGCCCGACCGTTTCAGCGAATTCGGTCCCCGGGCTTTTTGTGCACAATGCCAATAGTAACATCTCACTCGGAGGAAATGCGAACGCCTCAATTGTCGGGCTGCTGCTTCCCGCGACGTTCGACCTGACGGCGCTCAACGGAAATCTGACTCTCAGCAAAACGGACGTAAGCAACGTACTGCCCAGCAACAATGGCAACGTCAGCCTCGTCGCGGCCGGAACCATTAGCCTTGAGGCAGGCCTTGTGATGCCGGACCTTAGCAGCACCATCACCGAGTACGTCGGGTTTAACAATGGAGTGGACCTTGCCAACGTCATCAGCCCGCTCGGGCTGCCACCGGCCGCCTTCAACCAAGCGCTGCATGCGAACGATTCCGTGCCCGTCGTCATCGCCGCCGGCAAGGACATCTATGCCGTCGATCCCGTGAACGTTCTTGGCGCCAGCTTGACGCTAATCAAGCCGGCGCGGATCGAAGCAGGCAACAACATCTACGCGGGGATCGCCCCGGGCGGCGGTGTCTCGACGACCAGCAACGGCACGCCGCAGGCCAACATCAGCTTCAATTTCGTCGGCCAGAACAACAACGCGACCGACATCACCAGCATCGCTGCCGGCAACGATCTGGTCGGCGGCTCCTACCTTCTCTATGGCCCCGGCACTTTCGTGCTGCAGGCCGGGCATGATCTGGGTCCGTTCTCGGCTTCCGACACGCCGACACGCGGCATCGCGACGCTCGGCAACGGCAGCGCGGTCGGCGGCGCATTCAATCTGTCCAACCCGCTCAAGCCCTATCTGCCGTCCAAGGGCGCCGAGCTCGATCTGCTGTTCGGCGTGAAGCCCGGCATCAACTACGCGGCGGCGATCGCCGATTACGTCGATCCGGCGCATGCCGGCACCGGCGGCATCGACTTCCTCACCGATATCGCCGCCGTCCTCGGCCAGCCGCGTGATCAGGCCTGGGCCACCTTCCAGGGTCTGTCGCAGGCACGGCAGCAGCTTCTCGTCAACCGCGCCTTCCTCGACTTCCTGATCCAGGTGGGCAAGGACTTCAAGAATCCGTCGAGCCCCTATTTCGGCCAATACGCCCGCGCCTATACCGCGATCTCCACGCTGTTCCCGGCGGGCTATGGCTATACCGACAACAGCCTGAGCGTCGACGGCAAGGCCGCGCCGAAGATCGCGACCGGCAGGTTCAACGTCGCGGCCTCCGTGCTCGAGACCCAGATGGGCGGCGACATCAACATCCTCGGGCCGGGCGGCGGCATTACCGTCGGCCACTCCTCGCTCGACACGCTGACACCGAACCAGGAGGGCATCCTGACACTCGGCGGCGGCACCATCCGGGCCTTCGCCGACGCTTCGATCCTGGTTAACCAGAGCCGCATCATGACTCAGCAGGGCGGCGACATCGGCCTGTTCACCGCCAATGGCGACATCAGTGCCGGCGCGGGACCGAAGACCTATGTCTCGAGCCCGGCGCTCAGCGAGATCTGCACCGCTAACGGTTACTGCTACGTCAACCCGCAAGGGCTGGTCACCGGCGCCGGCATCGCTGCGCTGGTCACGCTGCCGGGGCAGGATCCGACCAAGAGCAACGTCACCCTGATCGCGCCGCGCGGCACCATCGACCTCGGCTCCGCGGGCATTCGCGGCAACGAGATCACGCTGGTCGCGCCGGTCGTGCTCAACGCGTTCAACCTGCAGGCCACCGGCACGGTGACGGGCCTCGCCTCCACGCCAACGCCGAGCACCACGCTGTCCGCGGTCAACAACAACGCAACCGCTGCGACCCAGCAGGCCGGCCAGCCCGCGCCGAACAAGCCCAACGACCAGCCTTCGATCGTGATCGTCGAGGTGCTGGGCTATGGCGGCAGCGGCGGCGACGACGCGGCGCCGGCGGGCAGCGGCAGTGGGAATAACCAGAAGCCGAACAGCAGCGACGACGAGCGCCGTCGCCGCGGCGGTGAGCAGTAGCAGTCTTTGCTGCGGTCATGTTCGCGCCTATCGGCAATCACCTCCGTAGCCCGGGTGAGCGAAGCGATACCCGGGTTCGCATGCGGATCGGATCCCGGATGTCGCTGCGCTCATCCGGGCTACGCGATACCCTTCGTTCAGAGGAACAGAGACGCACTTCGTGCTCCCTGTAAGGTCCCATGACGTCATCCGCATCAATCGCGTCCGCGCCATCAGCGTCATCTGCCGACATCGATCCCCTGAGCACTCTGCTTGTACCCGAACGTCTCACCGCCGTTGTCGATATCGGCGCCAACCCGATCGACGTCCCGCCCTATGTGCCGCTGCTGCAGAAGCGGCTGTGCCGGCTGTTCGGCTTCGAGCCGCAGCCCAGCGCGCTGGCCGAGCTGAATGCCCGCAAGAGCGAGCTCGAAACCTATCTGCCCTACGTCATTGGCAACGGCGAGCAGGCCCGCCTTCGTGTCTGTGCCGCGCCCGGGATGACCAGCCTGCTGGAGCCCGATCCCGTGATGCTGAAGCACTTTCAGGGCTTCAACGAATGGGGCCGCATCCTCGCCGACAGCAAGATCGCGACCCACCGGCTCGATGACATCGGCGAGATCGATGCGTTGGACTATCTCAAGATCGACGTGCAGGGCTCGGAACTTGCGATCTTCCAGAACGGGCGGCGGCGGCTCGCAGACGCGGTCCTCATCCAGACCGAGGTCTCGTTTCTCCCGCTGTACAAGCAGCAACCGGTGTTCGGCGAGATCGACCTCGAACTGCGCAGCCAGGGCTTCATTCCCCATGCCCTGATGGCGATCGACAAGCGCATGATCTGGCCGATGCGCGGTGTCAATCCCTATGAGGCGTTCAATCAGCTGGTCGAGGCCGACGCCGTCTATGTTCGCGATTTCACCAAGGCCGACGCGATGAGCTCCGAGCAGCTCAAGCATCTCGCGCTGGTCGCCCATCACTGCTACGGCTCCTACGATCTCGCGGCGATCTGCATCCAGCATTTGCTCAACCGCAACGCAATCGTCCCGCAGTCGGGAAGCCGCTATTTCGAGCTCGCCGCGGCGCACCGCGCTGCCGCCAAGGCCGGCTGAGAGACCGGCTGAGACGGCAAGAAAACAGCCGGGCCCCGATCGAGAGCCCGGCTGCTGATGTCCTGCGTGAAATCGTGATCCGGATCGTCCCGGATCACAATCTCATATTGGTGTTACCGCGCGCCGCCGGTGACGCCCGTGCAGCCGTCGGTCTGCGTGCCCGACGTGCTGTAGGCCGCGATCGCGGTCGACGAACCGCCGGCCGCGCTCGAGGTCAGGTAGGCATTCAGGACGTTGGTCGCCCACACGCCGTCGAGCTCGTGGAAGCCGTTGTTGCGGATGACCTTGGCGACGTTCGGATCGTAGCCGGGGTTGTCGGAGTTCGAGGTTGCCGGATTGTAGTTCGGCAGCCCGGTGACCGATCCGCCGTAGAACCAGGCAAGCCAGTTCTTCACGGCGGGCACCCGCGTCCCGGCGGTGTCGCCGTAGCAGCTATACACGTTGAGGAAGCTCGCACCGGTGATCGGATAGTCGGCCTGCGACTGCAGCGGGATGCCGATCACGGACAGGCCGTCATAGGTCACGCCGCCGACGACGGTGCCGGCGGGATAGACCTGCGCATACAGGTTCCAGGCATCATAGCTGCTTGAGATGTCCGGGGCGGTCAGGTTGGCGAACGCCAGCTCGGCATTGTTCGGCGTCGGCGGGACGAATTTCTGTGCCCTTCCGTTGCTGCCGACCTGGCCCGGATGATAGACGCCGAGCAGGCGCTGCCGTTCGTTCTGGACGCTGGCCGACAGCGGAGCCGCCGCGGAGATCGTGGTACCGGCGATTTCCTCGGTCACGGTCTGCGCATAGGGCTGCGTGAAGTCGGCGCTGAGATAACCGATGCGGCCGGCGAAGCGCGGGTCCGTGCCGATCTTCAGCGCTTCGTGGTTGCTGCCCGAGGTGCTGATCCAGTGCGGATCCGGACGTTCCTCGTCGTCATCCACGTCGTAGGGGTCGCTCTGGTCGGAGCTCTTCACCGCCCTGATGTTGTCGAGCAGGCGGGAGAATTTGCCCGCCGGCAGGTTGGCGGTGGTGCTGCCGCCGACGCCGACGCCGGTGAAGATCTTCTTGTAGTTGTAGGTGCCGGTCGGGTCGAGCAGCGGGCAGAGGTTGGCGAGGTAGTTGGTGAGGATGAAGCTCGCGCCCGCATCATCCGCGCGGTAGACCACCTTGATCGGCAGCCGGCCGCTGGTATAGGCGACCGGGGTCAGCGAGCCGTTGGTGTTGGCGTCGTAGAAGTGCTGGAATTGCTGCACGCCGTTGGCGTCGAGCGCGGGGATCAGCGTCGAGGTGTCGTGCCAGTCCGTCACGGTCGCCGAGAAGATCGCGCAGAGCTGGGCGGCCGAGAGCTGGATCGCTCCGCCGGCCTGGCTGTTCGGCGACAGCGCCGACTGGTTGGTCCAGGTCACGCCCGAGGCGGAATTGGAGGTGTTGACCGCAATCGCAACCGGGACCTCCATGGCCGGGACCTGGATCGGCGCGCCGACGGCCGCGGTGTTGAAGCTGGCGTTCGATTTGCTCAGGGCGCCGATCAGCAGCGTGTTCTGCCAATTGGTCGACGGGACGAAATTGCTGAACGAGATGGTGGTGAGGCTTGCAATCGAGCTGGCGAGCGGCGCGTCGCTGGCGGCGAAGTCGAGCCGCGGATAGGGATAGCTCTTGAAGGCCGCATTGGCGGTGTCGCGGAACGGCGGCTTGGCGGAGGGCTTGCGCACCACGGTCGGCGCGGAGTCCGGGCTGCCGCGGAACAGTTGCCGCGCATCGTCGGCGATGTAGGCGCGCTGGCCGTTGCCGGAGCCGACGGCGGCGAACAGGCCCTCGACCGAGGTCGAGACGAGGGTGCAGCTGGTCGGCAGCAGGTTCGGGCTCGGGGTTGCGGTCGAGAAGCTCGGCGAGAACGCCTGGCCGTCATTGGCCAGCGTCGCGCCCGCATAGCAGTCGAAGATCTGCCGCAGCGCCAGCGACGACAGCGTGCTGCCGCCGCCGTAGATGCCGGTTTGGGCCGCAGCCGGTTGCTGCGCTCCGATCATGGCGGCGGCCGACAACACGACCAGCGAGGTCGTGCCCAGCACGCGTTCGGCGAACGATTTCGTCTTCATGATAACCTTCCCTGTTTTTGTTGCGTGACACAGCAGCGCCGCGCGACCGCCTGACGGCCGAGTGATGTCCAGAACGTCTTGTTCGATGGCTTGTGAATGGGACGGCGATGAAGAAGACCTTGCAGGAACGTCTCAAGACAATCGAAGCTGTTCGCCGTGCAGGGCGAACAGCCCTGCGCGTCGTCGTCGGCATCGGCGCCGATGTGGCTCACACCCCTTAGACAATTTGAGCTGGCGCGATGCGCAGCTGGCCTGTGGTGATTTTTCGGGCCGGTGAATTCTCGGACGCCCGGGTGGCGCGATCCGATGTGAAGGCTGGATTACAATGAGGGCGGCGGCGCGGAGCGAGACATCCCCCCGATGCCGCAATTGATCCCGAACCCGCCGCTATCCAACGCGGATGCGAGACTGTAATGAGGTCGCTGGCCGCGTGCGTCGGGGGGCGCTGGCGGGCCGCGATCGACTTGACGTGCCTGTCACCAGGCGATCGGACTTTACGACATAACGATGGATTTGACGTGGCGAATACCAAGAAGGCCCGCGCAGCTGCTGGCGCGAAGAAGAAAAGCAGGGGATTGACGCGTTCCGGGATCTCATCCTCCTCGCCACTCGGCATGCTGGCGCTGCATCTTCTCGAGCAATGGAAGAAGTCCGGGCGTGACGGCATCGTCTTCCTTGCGGAAAGCGAGAACAGGGCGGAGCGCCTGGGCAGCGTGCTGCATTCGCTCGATCCTTCGCTCGAGGTGCTGGTGCTCCCGAGGCTGAATACCTTGCCGTTTGACGGGCTGGAGCCGTCGCACGAGATCGCCGGCAGGCGGAGCTCGGTGTTGCGGCGTCTTGCGAAGAGCAGGAGGCCTGTCTTCCTGGTGTCGACGGCAGAGGCGATCATGGAACGGTTGCCGCTGCCCGCGAGCTGGGGCCGCCTCAGCATCAGCCTGAAGGTCGGTGCGCGCTATGCCGAGCAGGATCTCAAGGATCGTCTGGAAGCTCTGGGATACGATCTCGACGAAGAGGCGGACTATCCCGGAAGCGTCCTGTTCCACGGAATGACGTTCGAAGTGTTTCCTGCCGGCGCCCTCGGGCCGTACAGGATCGAGCATTCCGGTGGCGTGATCCGCAGGATCGCCGGAGTAGATCCCAACGAACACGACGTCGTCTTCGATACCCAGGAACTGCTGATCGATCCGATGTCGGAACGGATTGCGTTGGGAGGCAAGCGGGCACAGCGGGCGGCGCTGCCGGATTATTGTGAGCGCGCCCGCTGGATCGCGGACGCCGGAGTTGCGGGTCATGCCGATAGCTGGCTGAGCACGATCAAGGAGGCGGCCGGCCGCAGAGAGACGGAGCGCGAGTACTTCGGCCCTGTCGACTGGAAGCGTCTGACCAAGCGCATGAGTGCGCTGCCTCGCAAGGCGGCCTTCACCCCGACGCCCGATTTCTCGAAGGTCGCCTCGTCGCGAAAAGCGCTCCGCGCCTTTGTCGCCGACACGCAGCGCGCCGGATCGCGGCTGGTGTTTGTTGCGGCGGTGGAGGACGACCTGCGCGCGATCGAGCGCATGAGCGGGATCAAGGCGGAGCGCGTCGGAGGTTGGAGCGAGGCGGCGAAGGGGCGGGGTGGTGAAGCGGCCCTCCTGGCCGACTTCGACACCGGCTTCATCGGCTCGGGCCGCAAGCCGCTTGTGGTCGTGACGGCGACCGACGTGCTCGGCAGCCGGGCTCATCATCCGCAGCCCATGGCCAGAGCCTGGGGTGCGGCTTTCGACCATCCCGACGTGCCGGAGCGCGGCGCGGTCGTCGTTCATCTGCCGCGCGGGCTGGCCGTGCTCGATGGCTTGCAAACCCTCGACATGGGAAAGGGATCATCGCGCGAGATGATCCGGCTGGGATTTGCCGGGGATGATGCCGTGCTCGTTCCGCCCGCCGACCTTGCGCTGATCTGGCCGTATGCGGCGGAGCGCGGCAAGCTGACCTTGGACAAGGCGGACGGAAGCACGTGGTGGACGCGACGGACCAAGGCGGAGCAGGAAATTCAACTTGCCGCCAAGGCGCTTGCCAAACACATCGCGCAGCGACGTCGCCGGCGCGCTCCCAAGCTGGTCGCTCCCGGTCCCGCATACGAGCGGTTCGTCGCGCGCTTTCCATATTTCACGACAGGCGACCAGGCAAAGGCGATTCGGGATGTGCTCGATGATCTTGCGTCGGGTCATCCGATGGACCGGGTCGTCTGCGGCGACGTCGGATTTGGCAAGACCGAGGTTGCCTTGCGCGCGGCGGCGGCCGTTGCCCTGTCAGGCAAGCAGGTTGCTGTCGTCGTGCCGACGACCGTGCTGGCAAGACAGCACGTCGCGACGTTCCGCAAACGGTTTGCCCCGCTCGGCATCGAAGTCGGAAGCTTGTCGCGCGCGACGTCGGCTGCGGAGATGAAGCAGACGAAGGAAGGCCTGCGAAGCGGAAAGATCAAGGTCGTGGTCGGCACGCAGGCGATCGCATCGAAGGACGTGAAATTCGCCAAGCTGAGCCTGGTCGTTGTCGACGAAGAGCAGCACTTCGGGGCGGCGGAGAAGGCGAAGCTTTCCGGCCTGGCGAAGAGCGTCCATACGCTTTGGATGAGTGCCACGCCGATTCCGCGCACGCTTGCGGCAGGTCTCGCCGGATTCAGGGACCTGAGCGTGATCGCATCCCCGCCGGTCCATCGGCTTCCGGTCGTGACCAAGATCGCGCCACTTTCGGACGCCGCCATTGCCGCGGCACTGCTGCGCGAGCAGCGACGTCACGGGCAAAGCTTCCTGATCTGTCCGCGCATCCAGGATCTCGATCCGCTGTTGGCGCGCGTGCAGGCGGTGGCGCCGGAGCTCCGCATCGTTTGCCTGCATGGCAAGCTACCGGCCGACGAGATTGACGATCGAATGATGAACTTCGTCGAAGGCGAGGCCGACGTGTTGCTGGCGACCAACATCGTGGAAAGCGGTCTCGACATTCCGCGGGCGAACACCATCGTGGTCTGTTGGCCGGAAAAGTTTGGTCTGGCACAGCTCCACCAGCTCAGAGGGCGGGTGGGACGCGGTGGCACGCGCGCCTTCGCGTACATGCTGACGGAATCGAGCTCGGAGCAATCCGGCAAGCGTTTGGCCGTACTCGAGGAGTTCAGCAGACCGGGCGCCGGTTTCGCGATCAGCGAGCGCGATCTGGACCTCAGAGGTGCCGGAGATCTGCTTTCCGAGCGCCAATCCGGCCACGTGCAGGTTTTCGGACCGGTGCTCTATAGCCATCTTCTGAAACAGGCCTCGGAGAAGACCAACGACCGGGCCGCGGATCTTTGGGTGCCCGATCTCAACCTTCCCTTCGCGGATCTGCTGCCAAGGAGTTATGTGCAATCGGAATCCATGCGCCTTGAAATCTATGGCCGCGTCGCGAGGTGCCGGAGCGAAGACGATCTGGAAGATCTGGAGGAAGAGACCTCTCGCCGCTTCGGCAAGCTGCCGCCGGCCGGCCGGGATTTCTTCACCGCGGCAAGGCTCAGGATCGACTGCAAGCGGCGAGGTATCGTGAGGCTCGACGTCGGGCCGGAGGCCGTCGCAGCGACATTCCTCCCGGGGAGGCTGCCCAAATCCAGAGCACGATCGCTACAACGCGACGGAGATCGCGTCTTTTATTCAGGCAAGACAAACGAACCGCCGTTCGAGCGGATCGATGATCTGCTCGACATCTTGGACGAGTGAGTACGACGTTACTCCTGGCCAAGCCTTCGTCGTCGGCATTCCCCGATGCGACCTATCGCGCCGCGCTTCGCGGCGCCGCCTGACTCTCGTCAGATGCGAGTCTTGTGACTGCATCGGAGCGCATCGCCCCTTGTGAGCGCATCACGCGCGCAGTGGAGGTATTTCACTGCGCAGCGTCTGCGGAGAACAAATCGACTGATCCCGCAAGCTGACATCGCCGTGACATGTAGCGTCGGTAGTGCACATGTGAGGCGGTCCGTCCGCCGTCGTCCAGCCTGCTCGAGCAATCGGAATGCCCCCTTCCAGGCGCGAGTCGACGGTATTTGGGGCGGGCTATGTTGTTCGGATACCGGTATTTTCGAGCCGAAATATTGTGCACGGAGCCGGAATCAGCAGCATCTGAACGGGCTCCGGTTTTCGCTTTCTCGGCAGGACGACGCGTTTTGCACACCGTTCCGCCCGCTGTTGCCCAAGCTTGTGCCCGCTAGCGGTATCTCCAGTATAATCGCTATATTTCAATGGCTTGCCGAAATGCCGCAGTTCAAATGCCCGTGATATTTGTGCAACATTTGCCCGAAAACAGCCGCAACTCGCCCCAATCCGAGCGGTCTTTTGTTGCGTGATCGGGGGCCTTCTGTCTCATATGGAACTGCGACGGAGGGGGGCATCCCAAGGTCGTCCCGTTTTAGGTGGTTCGCTTAAGTCCCTCGCGTTCATGCGGGTGTGTCCGAAGGCGCGAAGCGACTGAGCGGGGATTTAAAGGGACAAAGGGAACCAACCTGAGGGTGTTTTACCCGGCGGATCCGGAACCTTCCCTGAGATAGAGCAACTTGGAGGTTTAACATGAAGATGGTTAAGAGCCTTATCCTCGGCTCGGCGGCGGCTCTCGTCGCGGTCGGCGGAGCTCAGGCGGCCGATCTTCCCGTCAAGGCCAAAGCGGTCGAGTACGTGAAGGTTTGCTCCCTGTATGGTCCCGGCTTCTACTACATCCCGGGCACCGATACCTGTATCAAGCTGGGCGGCTACCTGCGTGTGGATGTTCTCGCGAACACCAACTCGGACAACACCGGCAACACCTCGGGCGCCGGCGGGGCGAACAATCGCTTCACCAACGGCTACACCTGGCGTTCGCGTGAAGACCTCAACATCGATACGCGCACCGCGACCGAATACGGCGTCGTCCGCACCTTCTTCGATGCGACGTTCTCCTGGACCTCGGATACCTATGCCGGCCAGGGCAACGGCTCGACCGTCTACTCGGCGATCGGTAGCGCTTCGGCTCCGAACAACTCGAACTCCGGTGCAGTTGCTGGTGGTACGGTTGGCGTCTACTACGCCTTCATCCAGTTCGCCGGCTTCACCATGGGTAAGGCGGTCTCGCAGTTCTCGACTCCGTGGGCCAACTACCCCGGCAACAACTACGACGGTCTCGTCGGCGGCGGCGGTACGGTCACTGGCGTGAACCAGTTCACCTACACCGCTCAGTTCGGCAACGGCGTGTCGCTGTCTCTGTCGGCTCAGGACCAGACGGCCTACTATCAGGCTGGTGTGGCCAATCTTGGCGCCCTTAGCCCGATCGGCGCCGCTATCGGCGCTACCGGTCCTTTCGGCGCGAGCGACTATGCCGGCACGATTTCTCCGGACTTCGTCGCGATGCTGCGTGTCGACCAGGCTTGGGGACTGTTCCAGGCTTCGTTCGCGGCGCATGACAACCATGCGGCCTACTACGGCGGCACTGAGTTGACCGGTCATCCGGACGACAGGTGGGGCTGGGCTGGTCAGCTGGCCTTGTCGATCAAGAACATCCCGACCGGACCGGGCGACACCATCAACATGCAGGGCGTGTATACGGACGGTGCGACCCGCTACAACATCCAGGACCTCGCCGGTTCGGCAGGTGCAAATACCATTTATGGCGGCACCAATCTGGCTGGCGCCTATCAGAGCGTAGGGTTCGGCATTGCGCCCGACTCGGTGTTCGCGACCGGAACGCAACAGCAGCTGATTCAGACCTGGGGCTTCCGCGGTGCATACGTGCACAACTGGAACCCCTACTGGAACACCTCGATCTACGGTGCTTATGCTGCTGTTATGTACAACGACACGGCCAAGACTCTCGTCTGTGGCGTTGGCGGCGTCGGTGGTTCGATCCGGAGCGCACTTGCTCCCGCGGGCAGCGGAGCTGCTATCACCACCTGCAACCCCGACTACAACATCGCGCAGATCGGTACGCAGACCCAGTGGACCCCCGTCAAGAACCTGACCTTCACGGCAGACCTGACCTACACCCACTTGGATCAGAAGAACGCAGGCACGGTCGTGGCACCCAGCACTCCTATCGGCAAGCCCGCGGCTTTGTACGAGCTGAAGGACCAGAATACGGTTCTCCTGATGCTCCGCGCTCAGCGCAACTGGTGATCCCGGTTGATCTGACTGTGACCTAACAGAGCCCCCGGCGGAAACGCCGGGGGTTTTGCTTTGTTGGGCCACGCCGCAACTCTCACAAGAGCGCCATTTTTTCGTACGATGTCATATTCTGTTCATTAATGCTTACCCGCCCACCGATGGATCGTTTGGCGACCCGATGACGGTAGCCCAACAAATAATTCGTATAATCCGCGAACAGCCAGGTCTTACCGAGCGCCAACTTGCCGAGCGGCTCTTCGGCAAGGGAGGTTCCATACAGCGCGTCAATCCAACGTGTCGAAAGTTGGTGGCAGCGGGCTGGCTGGAGCGGCACGGCCGAGGATGGGCGGCGGACCCGTTCACGTACCACACCGCTAGGCCTGATCTCTGAGTCAGGATTGGGACTGATCCGATTGTCTCGGGCAGCCGGGCTTCGCATGGTCTATCTCTAATTTGCCCCCGGCGCCAAAACGCCGGGGGTTTTGCTTTGGATGCTCGCTCTCGCCGATCAGGCGGCGAGCATGTCGCGCACCATCGGCACCACCTTGCGGCCATAGAGCTCGATGCTCTTCATCAGCTTCTCATGCGGCATCGGGCCCGCCGAATATTTCAGCTGGAAGCGCGCAGCGCCGAGCGCCTTCACGGTCGCCGCGATCTTGCGGGCGACGGTTTCCGGCCCGCCGACATAGAGCGAGCCGTGTTCGGCCTCAGCCACGAACTCGTCGCGGCTCATCGGCGGCCAGCCGCGCTCCTTGCCGATCCGGTCACGCATGACCTTGTAGTCGGGCCACAGCTCTTCCCGAGCTTGCGCGTCGGTCTCGGCAACGTAGCCCGGCGAATGCACGCCGATCGGCTTCGGCGTCCGGCCGAACTGCTGGTAGGCGCGCTGGTGCAGGTCGACATAAGGCGCAAAGCGCTTGGGATCGCCGCCAATGATCGCGAGCATCAGCGGCAGGTCGTAATGCGCCGCGCGCACCACCGATTCCGGGCTGCCGCCGACACCGATCCACGTCTTCAGCCGGCCGTGCTCGACCGGCGGATAGACCGACTGGCCGTTGAGCGGCGGCCGCAGCTTGCCCTCCCAGCTCACCGGCTCCTGCTTCAGGAGCTCGGTGAACAGGTCGAGCTTCTCCTCGAACAGCTCGCTGTATTGCCTGAGGTCGAAGCCGAACAGCGGGAACGATTCGGTGAACGAGCCGCGGCCGAGGATCACCTCGGCGCGGCCGTTCGAGACCGCGTCGACGGTCGCGAAGCGCTGGAAGACGCGGATCGGATCGTCCGAGCTCAGCACGGTCACCGCCGAGCCGAGGCGGATATTGTTGGTGCGCGCGGCGACGGCCGCCAGCACGGTCTCCGGGGAGGAGATCGCAAAGTCGGCCCGGTGGTGCTCGCCAAGCCCGATGAAATCGATCCCGAGTTGATCGGCCAGCACCGCCTCGTCGACGACGTTGCGGATCACCTGGGCGTGGGGCAGCGGCGCGCCGGCGGCGTCCTTGGTGACGTCGCCGAATGTGTCGAGCCCGAATTCGAGAGAGGTCGTCATCAGTCAGTCCAGTTGTCGGCGTGGCGGAGCATCCGCCACGGGCCACCCATCGCACGCAGGCCGAAAGGTCGTATTGCTGCGGGGATGTCCGCAAGCCTGCGCTGTGGAGCCTTCGGTTGGAGATACAGTGGAGGTATTGCCTGTTCGCCGGCCGGCAAGGTCACGCTGCGAAACGCAGCGTTTCCAGGTCGCTTGTATCCGGCCTGCGGCCGAGGCTGCGGCGATCAGCCCGGAATGACCAGGAAGCCGGCCCGCGGGAAATGCACCACGACCTCGCCTGTGGGTTCGTCGGAGCGGCGGATCGCGATGTGCTGTGCGGACAGCGAGACGATCTCGCCGCGGACCGGGATCTTGCCGTAGTCGTCCGGCATCACGCTGACGATGTCGCCGGGCTTGCGACCGTTCGGATCCAAAGGGTCGTCGAAAACAGGCGACTCCGGCCGCGCCTTCGCCGCGATCTCGAGCGCGTCGGCCGACGACATCTCGGTGCGTGTGCCGTGGCCGATGGCGCGGACGCGCTGCTCCCAGGCCGCAACGCGCGGCAGGGGCTTCACGATCTCGTCGATCGTGGCGACGCTCTGCCGTGCGTACCACACGTTCATGTAGGCGCTGACGTCGGCGAGGCTGAACTCGCCGAACAGCCACTGTCGGCCGTCGCCGAGTTGCGCCTCGATCCAGTCGACATTGGCGCGGAACTGGTCGCGCATCTGCGGCAGCGCCGCGGCCATGGCGGCGACATCGAACTTGGCGCCGCGCAGCTTCTCGCGATCCTCGATGAAATCCTGCGGGACCTTGTCGCCGATGAAGCCGAACGCGAGGGTGACCGTGTTTTGGAAGAACGGCCGGTCGGTCCACATGCCGAGCGCCCAAGGCATCCCGGCATTGCCCGCGGGAAACAGCGTCGGCGTCGGATAGCGCCGCTCCAGCTCGCGGATGATGATCTGGGTGTCGCAATAGATGTCCGCGCCGATCTGCATCGTCGGCGTACGGCGATAGCCGCCGGTCATCGGCATCAGATCCGGCCTCGGCATGATCCGGGAAATCCGTACCGAGTTCCAGGCGACCTTCTTGAATCCGAAGATGATGCGGATTTTCTCGGAGAACGGCGATTGATCGAAATGATGCAGGATCGGCGTGGGCTGCGACATGGCCTTCTCCCGGGATAGGGCTGCGATCTCCTCGGACCTTGTCGCACAGCCTGACAAGATTTCGCCGGATCGCAACCCATTTCCTCTGGAGAACGACGACGGCGCCGGGCCGTCAGAATGTCTCCGCCCATGGCCGCAGGTCGAGCTCCAGCGTCCATGCGCTGCGATGCTGGTGATGCAGCACCCAATAGGCATCCGCGATGGCTGCGATGTTGAGCAGCCCGTCCGGCCCGCGGTCGTCCTTCAATTGCGGACGCATGCTCAGCAGGCGATCGCCCTCGATGCCGCCGTCGACCACGACATGGCCGACATGAATGCCCTGCGGCCCGAATTCCCGCGCCACGCTCTGCGCCAGCGCGCGCAGCGCGGCCTTCGCGGAGGCGAATGGCGAGTAGTTGGCCTTGCCGCGCAACGAGCCGCTGGCGCCGGTGAACACCAGTGTGCCTCCGCCGCGCGCAAGCAGGGCCGGGATCGCTGCCTGCGCGAGCTGGAATCCGCCGAGCGCGTGCTCACGCCAGTGCTCCTCGAAGCGCTGCTCGGTGACCTTCAGAAACGGCGCCGGCCGGTTGGACCCTGCATTGTGCACGGCCATCGCCAGCGGCGCGAGCTTCACGGCAGCCTCGACGAAGCGGGCGACATCCGCGGCACTTGAGGCATCGCCGACGACATGGGTGACCCTGGCGCCAGTCGCTGCGAGTTCGGCCGCGGTCGCGGCGAGCTTCTCGGCGTTGCGCCCGGCGATCGCGACGGGATAGCCGCCGGCGGCAAAGCGGCGCGCGATCGCGGCGCCGAGGCCATTGGATGCGCCGACGCCGGCAATCAGCACGCTTCCCTGCACAGCGGTCGGCTCGAGGGCGGATCGGTCGTTCATGGCTCACTCCATCAAGGTGCCCGCGGCGCGGGCGAAATCATTCGTCGGACGCCATCGCGACGATGGCATCGCGCACCGTGCGCAGAATGGCATCGGACCGCTTCGGATCGGTGATGACGCGCGAGATCGCGAGTGCGCCGACCATCGCGCTCACCGCGACGATTGCGCCGCTGTCGTCAGCGTCGCCGAACGTCTCGGCGACCTTGGCGATGAAGGATTCGATGTGCGGTTCCATCACCGCGCGGCACTGCTCGTCGGCGCGGCCGACATCGGAGACCAGCGCGCCGATCGCGCAGCCCGACTTCGGCTGGTCGCGATGGCTGCGGCTGAGATAGCTTCGCACCAGGGAGCTGACGCTGACCGGCTTGTCGGGACCGCGCGATGCGCGCGCCGACGCCTCACCCAGGGTCAGCGCCTGTTCCAGCGCCGCGGCGATCAGGTCGGAACGCGAGGCGAAGTGGCCATAGAAGCCGCCATGGGTCAGCTTCACCTGCTGCATCAGGCTTCCGATGCTGAGCGCGTCGAGCCCCTTGTCGCGGATCTGCGTCGCAGCCTCGTTCAGAATGCGCTCACGGCTCCTGGCCTTGTCGGCCTGGGAATGGCCCATTTCGCTCAACCCCTGTTTGACTCTCCATCTGGATTATGACCATCATGCATCTAGATGACAACCATCATCCAGAAAGTTTTCAGTCACAAAGCAGGGAGGAACAGATGTCCGGCAGCGCGAGCGAAGGGCGGGTCCGCCACGAGCGGCATGATCACATCCTGAAGATCATCATCGACAATCCGGCGAAGAAGAACGCCTTCAGCCCGGAGATGATGGCTGAGCTGTCCGACGCGCTGACGCTGCTCGACAATGATGACGGGCTCTGGGTCGGCGTGCTGTGTGCCGCCGGCGGCAGTTTCACCGCGGGTCTCGACATGCCGAAATTCTTCGGCCCGACGGCGAGCCGCAAGCCGCTGCCGGAGGGCAACGTCGATCCCTTTGGATTGTCGAAGCGGTGCCGGAAGCCGATCATTACGGCGGTGCAGGGCATCGTGTTCACCGTCGGCATCGAGATGATGCTGGCCGGTGATATCGTCGTTGCCGCGGACGACAGCCGGTTCTGCCAGATGGAAGCCAAGCGCGGCATCGCGCCGCTGGCCGGTGCGCATTTCCGCTACATCAGCCGCGCCGGGTGGGGTGATGCGATGTATCACCTCTTGCTGTGCGACGAGTTCAGTGCCGCGGAAGCGCATCGGATCGGCCTCGTGCAGGAAGTCGTGCCGGCAGGTCAGCAGATCGAGCGCGCGATGGCGCTTGCGGAGATCATCGCGCGCAACGCGCCGCTTGGAATCCAGGTGACGAAAGAGGCGGGCCGCAAGTTCATCGAAGCCGGCGAGCAGGCGGCAATTGCGATCATCCCGCAGATCCGCGAACGCGTGCTCAACACGGCCGATGCGGCCGAGGGCATCAAGTCGTTCGTCGAGCGCCGCGCCGCGGTGTTCCAGGGACGCTAGTCGCAGCGGCGCTCGTCCCCGGGGCGCTAGTCCCAGCGGCGCTCGCTGCGTTCACGATACGTGCTCGGATTGCGGTTGTGACAATGTTGTCGCAGCCGCATCAATTTCGATCACAACGACCGTACGACGACTCTTGTCGAGATTCGTCGAATCAGGGAGATTCGAATCCATTCATTAAATGCTATTTCATCCTGCTTTCACTCAAGCGTCCGGTATGGATTCCCATGACAAACGCACGAGTAATAGTTGTCGGAAATAACAAGGGCGGCTCGGGCAAGTCGACAATTGCCATGCACGTCGCCATCGCGCTGATCAAGGCGGGTCAGCGTGTCGCCACCATCGATCTCGACCATAAGCAGAAGTCGCTGACGCACTACGTCGATAACCGGCGGGATTGGGCGCGGGAAACCTCGCTGGATCTCGGTATCCCCGCGCATATGTGCTTCGAGACGGTCAGCGGCAGAAGCAGTGAGGTCGAGACGCTCGGCCGTAGCGCGCTTGCCGAGATCGTCGAGCGGCTCGGCCGGTCGCACGATTTCGTCGTCATCGACTGCCCCGGCCACGACACCTATCTGACGACATTCACGCATTCGCTGGCGAACACGCTGATTACGCCGCTGAACGACAGCTTCCTCGACTTCGACGTGCTCGGCACCGTCGATCCGAACGACTTCAAGGTGACCGGCATCAGCCATTATTCGAAGATGGTGGAGGAAGCGCGGCGCGAGCGCCGCGCGCAGGATCAGCCGGCATTCGAGTGGGTGGTGCTGCGCAACCGCCTCTCGACGATCGGTTCCCGCAACAAGCGGCTGGTCGGCGAAGCCCTCAACGAACTATCGAAGACGCTGAATTTCCGCCTGGTCGACGGCTTGGCCGAGCGCGTGATCTTCCGCGAGTTCTATCCGCGCGGATTGACCGCGGTCGACGACGTCAATCAGCTCGCGCTCGGTGGCCGGCCGACCATGTCGCATGTCACCGCGTGGCTTGAGATGGAGCGGTTGATGACCGCCATCATGCTGGGTCATCTGGTGGCGCGCCCGGCGGAATCTTCCGACGTCAGCCGCGACGCGGCGTAGGCGCGGTCGGGTCGTTACCGGCAGTTGGTGTTGCCCGCATTGGCAATGGTCAGGAACGTGATCGTTGCGGGAGCGAAAACGATTGCTCCCGCCGGGGCCGGCTCGCCATTCAGGGCGGGCATCTGGTCGGAAGGCCCAAGCACAAGCGTGCTGCCATTGAGCTGGACATTGCCGTCGACAGGCTGCTTGCTTGCCAATGTGTAGCGTTGCGATGGGCCCGGCAGCGTCAGCTCGCGCCGCATTCGCCGATCATTGTTGATGATAAGCAGGGCTATTCCATCAGGCATATCGCGCGCGCAATGCGCATAGACGTGGAGACCCGATTGCTCACCGATGCCGGCATCGAGCACGGTGGTTCCCATCAGCCGTCGCCATAGCAGCGCGGCCCAGTAGTTCGGCCGCGGTAGATGGGTTTGCTCGTCGAGCAGCCCGTAGTCGCTCGCCGCAAGCGTGTTGTGCATCACTACCTGAACGCCCGCCTTGGCGAGCAGCCCGAGCTGCTCGAGGTAGCGGAACGTATCGGTGAAGGTCGCGGCCCAGCGATTGCCGCCGCACGCGGTCTCCGCGGTCTCGGTCAGCCAGATCGGCTTGCCCGGTGCAAGCTGGTCGCGCAGTGCCCGGTAGAAGGCGAGTGTCTTGCCGGTTCGTGCCAGCCATTGGTCTGACAATGCCTGTCTTGCCGTGCGATCCCCGGAACATCGCGCCGAGAGCGCGCCATAATGATGGTAGGAGACCACGTCGATGCCTTGTGCCGAAACCGCGAAGCGCGCTTGAGCATTCGCGCCGGTGCCGATCGTGCCTGGGCCGAGGATCGTCACGTCGGCTGCGGCGTCTTTCATGAATGCGCGGAAGGTTGCAAAGTCGCGGCCGTAAGCTGCGGCATCGTAATGCTCGGGGGCGCCGCCGATGGCCGGCAGATCGGGCTCGTTCATGAATTCGGCTGCGGCGATCTGACCGCCGGTCGATTTCGTGAAAGCGAGAAGCTGCCGGGCCTGTTCGGAGGTCCATCGGCCTTCAGCGCCACGCGTGCCGGCGCTGATCGCAAAGGACGTGACGATGGGAGCGTCGACGGCGTGCGAAAAGTCGATCACGCCCTGCCACCGCTGTCGCGTCAGCACACCCGTTGAAGCCGGCCGGCGGTGCAGCCGGCGGTGCGCCGGAATCGGCAAAGAACGTGCTGTTGGCCCAGGTCCCGCTCACACGAAGGTAGGCGGGAGCGAGTGCCGCTGCGAGCTTGCGTAGCCTGCCGTCGTGCAGATCGATCGGCGTGCGCGCCGCGAACCGTTCCGGCTTCGCCCCCGGCCGAGCGGCGACGGCATAGGGCTTCCAGAATCGTCCGCCGGTCACCTCGACCATCTCGATGTTGTAGGACTGGAAGCGCGGGTCGATGGCCGCAACACGCGACATGGCGGCGACATCAAGCGTCACGTATGCCGCGGCGGCCCTCGTCTGCGGGAAGGCCGCAATAGCCAAGACAACGACGCATGCGAGGCGTCGAAGACGAAGGGGCCGATGGTCGCGCATAGGGGCTTCGCGGCGTTCTGAGTGGCGCTTCGCCGTAGCATGCCGCTGCAGCTTCTCTGGATCAACTCGATGGTGTGCCGTGCGGCTCGTTCGCGATGCGGTCCCATAGCGCGCGGATCATGTCCTTCATGACCAGCGCGTCCTGCCAGCGGTCGGACAATTCCCTGCCGTCGGGTCCGGTGATGGCATAGGGCGGGGGACCGAGCTCGCACAGAAAGGTCAGGGTCGCATCGGGCCCGGCGCGCTTGCGCCAGGAACGGATGCCGTAGTCCCACCAGTCCATGAACAGCGACACCCAGCCCTGGTGCTGCGGAAAGCCGAGCGAAATCTGCACCTGCTCGCGGCTCGCGATGCGGCCGTGGATACCCCAGGCATTGTCGAGGATGCGATGGATCATCGCATGATTGACGTCGTCGACCGGCCAGGCGAACTCTCGTCCGACCAGATAATGCGAGAGATCGGCGGTCAGCCGCAGATCGGGAAAGCAGTCGAGCAGATCGAGCATGAAGAGCAGGTCGGTCGTCATGCGGTCGCGATGGGTCTCGACATGCACGGCAACGCTGGCCTCCGCGGCCAGGCGCCGCCAGCCCTCGAGCAGGGGAATGCAACTGGCAAGCCGGCGCGGCCGGATGTCCGGCTGCAGGTTGACGTGATCGGCGCCGAGCTGCGCCACCAGCTCGAGCACCGGCTTCAGGTCGTCGACGCTCTTCGGATAGCACTGCGCCTGCCAGATCATGCCATGGGCGCGAAGGAAGCCCGTCACCTCGCGCGCGAAGGCAGGATCGATGAAGCGCACGCCGGCGCCGTCAAACCCGGCATCGCGGATCATCGCGAGCTGGGTTTGCAGCGGCCATTCGCCCTCATCGGCCAGCCGTCGCTCCATCGCCCAAAGCGACTGCAGGACGCGCAGCTGCTGCGCCACCGATCAGGCCCGCGCCGGGATCGCTGCGGGCAGCTCGGCGTGCTCGCTCGCGTCCTCGGCGATGTTCTCCTGATAGGTCTCCGGCCCGATCCAGATCGCAACCACCGTACAGGCCGACAGGAACATCGCGTAGCAGGCGACCGGCCACCAGGTGCCGTAAGTTGCCACCAGCGCGGTCGCGACGAACGGTGCCGGGCCGCCCGACAGCAGCGAGCCGAGCTCGCGCGCGAAGGCAAAGCCGGCGAAGCGGCGTTGCGGCGGGAACAGTTCGGCAAAATACGCCGCCTGCGGTCCGAACATCGCTGCCGTCACCACGGCGCGCGCCAGGATGAAGGCGAGCGCGATCATGACCCATTCCCTGGTGCCGACCATCCAGAAGAACGGGAAGGAAAGCGCCACGCCGGCCAGCGCGCCGAACATGTAGACGGGCCGCCGTCCGATCCGGTCCGACAAGGCCGCAAAGCCGAGGATCGCAAACAGCTCCACCGTGAAGGCCAGCATCAGCGCGCTGAGCGCCTCCGCTTTCGGCACGCCGAGCGTGGTGATGATGTAGCTCAGGCCAAACACCGGGAAGAAATAGCCGAGCCCGTTCTCGGCCATCCGGGCGCCGAGCACGACGAAGAAGTTGCGCGGGTGCCGGCGCAACGCCTCCATCGCCGGGTTGCTCTCGACCTTGCCGCGCGCGACCACCGCCTGGGTGTAGACCGGCGTCTCGGTGATCCGCATGCGGACGAAGATGCCGACGACGATCAGGAGGAAGCTTGCCAGGAAAGGCAGCCGCCAGCCCCAGCTCATCAGGGCCTCGCGCGGCAGCATCGTCACCAGCGCGAAGGCCGCGGCGGCGAGCAGATTGCCGACGGAGACGCCGAGCGGCGCGAAGCCGCCCCAGAAGCCGCGATGCTTCGGCGGCGCGTTCTCGACCAGATAGATCACCGCGCCGCCATACTCGGCGCCGGCACCGAGGCCCTGGATCACGCGCATCGCGACCAGGAGGATCGGCGCCCAAACGCCGATCTGCGCATAAGTCGGCAGGAAGCCGATCGCGGTGGTGCCGATGCCGATCATCAACAGTGTTGCGACCAGCACCGGCTTGCGGCCATAGCGATCGCCGAGGATACCGAACAGCAGGCCGCCGAACGGCCGCACCACGAAGCCGACGCCGAAGGTCAGGAACGACAGCAGCGTGCCGACCACCGGATCGCTCTTTGGAAAGAACAGCTCGCCGAACACCAGCGCGGCCGCGGTGCCGTAGAGGAAGAAGTCGTACCATTCGAGCGCGGAGCCGATGCTTGCGGCCAGGATCACACGCAGGCGCGATGTGCTGGCACCCTCTCTTGCCATCTCGGTCATTCGTTTCCCCGTTGTCTTGATTTTTATGTCTTGAAAGCAGCAATGCCCGCGGCTTGCCGCGGGCATTGTCGTCAGTCTCAGGCGGCGCGCGTGAAGTAGGATTTCTTCGCCGCCGACTGGGTCTCGTAGATTGATCCCTGCCGTTTGGCCGGCGGCAGCGGCATCCGCACCGGCACGTCGGTCAGCCGCGGTGCGACCACCGGCGGGCCCGCCAGCAGGCGGCTGTTGAACTCGTCGAAGTCCTTCACGCCCATCAGCGGCCAGGCGTCGCTGGCGGCCACTTCATAGAGCAGCAGGTTGCGCGGCCGGTTTGATGTGTTGGTCGCCGAGCCGTGCAGCGCACGCACGTGGTGGAACGACATGCTGCCGGCCTTGCCCATGCATGGGACCGCGCGCTTGATGTCGTCCTGGATCTGGTCCGGATCGATCAGGCCGGCGAAGCAGCCGTCCTCGCCGTGATGATCCCACATCGTGCTGCCGGTGTGCGATCCCGGCGTCACCAGCATCGGGCCGTTTTCGATATCGCAATCGTCGAGCAGCACGCCGATCGCGAGGATGTCGTCATTGGTGTGCGGATAGAACGCCCAGTCCTGATGCCACTCGACCGGCGAGCCGTATTGCGCCGACTTCATGTTGAGTTTTGAGCCGTGCAGCCGGAGCCCGGGGCCGATCAGCTTGGTCAGGATCGAGATCACGGCCGGGCTGCGGATGATCTCGTCGAAGATCGGGTGCACCTTGTGCGGCGCCTTGATGCGGCGGACGCGCGGGGTCTCCGGTGTATGGCCCGGCTCGAGGTCGTAGACGTCGGTGTGCTCGCTCACAGCGGCGGCGCCGGCCACCAGCTCTGCGAGCACCGTGCGGACCTTGCCGAGCGTCTCCTGGTTCAGCACCTCGGGGACCACGATCACCCCGTCGCGCTTGTAGGCCTGGGCCTGCTCGTCTGAAATCATGCCGTTTCTCCCATTTTGTTCTATGTTAGCGCTAACATGACGCGATGCTAGCGCTAACATCATGGCTTGGCAACCCGGAATCGTGCAGGGTCCGGCCCATGAGCTCCGACCTGACCGAACCCCGGACCGGCCCGTCCGGTGCCGCGCCCACCCTTTCAGAGGTGGCCAAGCGCGCCGGCGTCTCCTCGATCACGGTAAGCCGGGTGGTGCGGATGCCTGACCTCGTCGCCCCCGAGACCCGGGCGCGGGTCGAGCGGGCGATGCGCGACCTTGGCTATGTCCCGAACCTGGTGGCAGGCGCGCTGGCGAGTGCACGGACCAATTCGGTCGGCGTGCTGGTGCCGACCATCGCCAACTCGATCTTCGCCGACACGGTGCAGGGCCTGTCCGACAAGCTCGAGCCGCTCGGCTTCTCCGTGATCCTGGCGCAGTCGCGCTACGACGCGGTGCGCGAGGATCGCGTGCTGGCGGCGCTGCTGTCGCGGCGGCCGGAGGCGATCATCATGGTCGGCTCGCCGGCGACCGAGGAGGGCAGCCGCCTGCTGCGCAATGCGCGGATTCCGATCGTCGAGACCTGGGATCTGCCGGCCAACCCGATCGATGCGGTCGCGGGCTTCGACAATTACCAGGCCGGCGTCGCTGTCGCGAAGCATCTGGTTGCGCAGGGGCGCAAGCAGCTCGCCTTCATCGGCGGCGACGATCCGCGCGGCACGCGGCGCTGGTTCGGCTTCAGGGACGAGGCGCTGGCAAGCGGTCTCGCTGAGCCGCGCCGGCTGATCCTCGACCGCAAGGACTCCGGCAGCGTGGCGGCGCATGCACGCCTGCCCGATGTTGACGCGGTGTTCGCCGCCAACGATGCGCATGCGATCGGCTTCATGTCGGGGCTGCGCAAGGCCGGCCTGCTGCGCGACGGGCCTGCATCGGCGCAGCCGGTCGCCGTGATCGGCCTCGGCGATCTCGAAATGGGCCAGCTGATCTCGCCGACATTGAGCACGATCAGCGTGCATGGCGATGCGATCGGCCGCACCGCGGCGACGCTGATGCTGGAGCGCGGCGGCGAGCGCCGCATCGATCTCGGCTTCGAGCTGGTGCTGCGCGACAGCGGTTAGCAACTGCCACCACCGGGCGGGCGCAGGTCGCTAACGCGTCTCTCTGCATGCTCTCATTTTGCCGCGACGTCGGCGTCCACAGCCTCGAGCAAGCCGATGAGGCCACGCAGAATGGCCATCGGCGAAGGAGGGCAGCCTGGAATATGGAGATCGACAGGGACAACCGCCGAGACCCCGCCAACCACCGCATAGCTGCCGGCAAAACATCCGCCATCCCTGGCGCAATCGCCTACTGCGACGACCCATTTGGGATCTGGGGTCGCATGGTAGGTGCGCTCCAGCGCTTCGCGCATGTTCTTGGTGACGGGGCCTGTAACGAGCAGAACATCGGCATGACGCGGTGAGGCGACGAACCGGATTCCAAACCGTTCGACATCGTAATACGGATTGCTTAGCGCGTGAATTTCCAGCTCGCATCCGTTGCACGAGCCCGCATCGACCTCGCGGATCGAGAGGCTGCGGCCGAGGCGTCGTCTTGCGGTGCGGCCGACCATTGCCCCGAGCTCCGCGAGCGCAGCGTCGTCCGGACGCGGCGCTTGCTCGGTCAATGGCTGGCGAAACAGGCCCTGGAACAAAAGTTTGCGCATCGCCTGTGGTCCTCAGAGGTCCTGCCCCGAATAGGAGCAGTTGAACGACTTGTTGCAGAGTGGGAAGTCCGCCACGATGTTGCCTTCGATCGCTGCCTCGAGCAGGGGCCACTGAAACCACGACGGATCGCGCAGATGACATCGCTCGATCCGATCTCCGTTGAGGCGTAGCCAGGTCAGAATGTCGCCCCGGAAGCCTTCAACCACCGCCATGCCTTCGGAGGCTTCGGTCGCACCTTGCAGCGACACTCTGACGGGGCCGGCTTCGAGGCCGATGAGGATCTGGTCCGTCAGCGCAAGGCTCTGCTCGACTTCCCGGATCCGGATCCAGACGCGGGCGTTGACGTCGCCATCGCTGAGAACGGGGACGTCGAAACGCAGACCATCATAGGGGCGATAGCCGGGCCTGCGTCGGGCGTCATAGTTGCGGCCGCTTGCGCGCCCGACATAGCCACCGGCTGCGAATTGCCGGGCGAGCGCCGGGGTAACGATGCCGGTCGTGACGGTGCGATCCTGCAACGAGGCGGTGTTGTCGTAGAGTTCGACCAGCGCAGGGAAATGCCGGCGGATCTGGTCGAGCGCGGCCCGGATGGCGTTGGGTCCGTCGCTGGCGATGTCGCGCGCGACGCCGCCGGGAACGACTAGGTCGCGCATCAGGCGGTGGCCGAATGCAGCGTCGGCAGCGCGCAGCACGCCCTCGCGCAGCACGGCGCAATGTGCCTGCATCAGCGCAAATGACGCATCGTTGCAGATCGCTCCGATGTCACCGAGGTGATTGGCCAGTCGCTCGAGCTCGGCCATCAGCGCACGCAGCAAGAGCGCGCGGGGCGGCACGGCAATCTGCTGCGCGGCCTCGACGGCTTGCGCGAATGCCAGTCCATAGGCGACCGTACTGTCGCCGGAGACCCGGCCGGCGAGCCGCGCGGCCTGCTCGACGGTGCTCCCCGCCATCAGCCCTTCGATGCCCTTATGGGTGTAGCCGAGCCGCTGCTCCAGGCGGACCACGGTCTCGCCGCTCGCCGTAAAGCGGAAATGTCCGGGCTCGATGATGCCGGCGTGCACGGGGCCGACCGCGATCTGATGCAGGCTGTCGCCTTCGGCCGGAAGGAATCGATAAGGCGCCGCATCCGGTGACGCATCGAGACGTTCGCCCAGCGGGAAACGCATTTGCCATCGGCCATGATCGAGCCAGGGACGGGGATCCGGCGTGCCCGCGGCCTGAAGCCCGAACAGGTCGTGGACGGTGCGCTCCAATCGAAGCGCCGGCGGATGATAGGCCGCGACCGACGGGAATTGGCGATCGGGGCAATCCAGGCTGATCACGCCGATGTCGGAGGTGCGGTCGTCGAGGATGGCCATATGCACGCACGATGCTTCGCCCCATAGCCCGAGCAGGCTCAAGCCGCCATCGGCGAGGGCGCCGGCGGCGGAGCGCCAGGCATCGCCGTCCACCACTGCGCGCGGCCATGGATGGTGCCGTTCGACCTTGCGGCCCGCCTGGATCAGATCGATCAATTTCGGCATATCCCGTTCTCCCTCGCGCTAGCCCAGGAGGTTGGCGACGTGCTGGAACCAGACAACCAGTGGTCCCGGCAGGTAGATGCCCGCAGTCAGCACCAACGCGAAATGCGCAAACATCGGCAGATAGGATGCATCCGCCGGAGCGGTGTTGCCGCGCGGCTCGCCGAACGCAAGGCTGGTCAGGCGCAGGATCAGCGCGCCGAGGGCGAGCAGCAGGCCGAACACCAGCGGGATCGCCAGCAGCGGCTGGCGCGCGAAGGTGGAGCTGACGATGAGGAATTCGCTCATGAAGATGCCGAGCGGCGGCAGGCCGGCGATCGCGATCACGCCGATCACGAGACTCCAGCCGAGCGCCGGATGGGTTTCAGTCAGGCCTCGAATGTTGGCGATCCGCTGCGTGCCCTTCACTTGTGTAATGTGGCCGACCGCGTAGAAGATCCCCGACTTGGTGAGGCTGTGCATCACCATATGCAGGAGGCCGGCAAAGTTGGCGAGCGGACCACCCATTCCGAACGCAAACACGATGATGCCCATGTGCTCGATTGAGGAATAGGCGAACAGCCGTTTGATGTCGCGGCGGCGGTAAAGCATGAAGGCTGCGAACAGCAGCGAGGTCAGCCCCATCGTCACCATCAGCGGGCCCGGCGATATCGCATCCGGATTGGCGGCGAGCAGGATCTTGAAGCGCAGCACAGCGTAGAGCGCAACGTTGAGCAAGAGGCCGGAGAGCACGGCGGAGATCGGGGTCGGGCCCTCGGCATGGGCATCCGGAAGCCAGGCGTGCAGTGGCGCCAGGCCGACCTTGGTCCCGTATCCGAGCAGCAGGAAGATGAAGGCGACGTTGAGCAATGCCGGGTCGAACGTCGCCGCGCGGCTGATCAACACCGTCCACACCATGGCGTCCTGGCCCTCGCCGATGACCGGCCGCGCGGCCATGTACACCAGGATCGTGCCGAACAGCGCGAGCGCGATGCCGACGCTGCCGAGGATGAAATACTTCCAGGCGGCTTCCAGCGCCGCATGGGTCCGGTAGATGCCGACCATCAGGACGGTGGTCAGCGTGGCGACCTCGACTGCGACCCACATCAGGCCGATATTGTTCGACACGAATGCGAGGTTCATGCCGAACATCATGACCTGAAACATGGCATGGTAGAATCGCAGATAGCCCGGCGTCAGCCGCCCCGTCTCGAGTTCGTGGGCGATATAGCTCGCGCTGAACACGCTGGTCGTGAATCCCACGAAGGTGTTGAGCACGATGAAGACGATGTTGAGATCGTCGATCAGCAGGTAGTGGCCGGGCTGCGGGCGCTCGATCACGAGCAGCGAAACTGCGGCCAGCAAGGTGCCGAGACTGGCCAGGATATTGAGCCCCGCGGTCAGCCGGTAGCCGGGTAGCGCCGCAAGCACGGCCGCGGCACAGATCGGTATCAGCAGAACCCAGGCGACGGCATCCGATGCCGCAGTCATCGCCGCTCTCCCCTGAATTCATCGAGCGCACCGACGTCGACGGTGTCGAACCGCTCCCGAATCCGGAACAGGAACACGCCGATGACGATGAATGCGATCAGGATCGAAAACGCGACGCTGATCTCCACGACGAGCGGCATACCCTTGGCGCCGGTCGCGGCCAGCACCAGGCCGTTCTCCAGCGACATGAAGCCGACGACCTGGCTGACGGCGTTGCGCCGCGTCACCATGACAAGCAATCCCAGCAGCACCACCGACAGCGCGAAGGCGAGGTCTTCCCTCGCCAGCGGATCGGCCGCGCCGGTCACGCGGAGCATCAGCACCATGGAGAGGGCGACGAGCCCCATGCCCGCCAGCATGGTCAGGCCGATACCCACCGCGGTCTCGATATCGCGATGAATCCCGAGTTGCTTGACGATCCGGTGCAGAGCCACCGGGATGATGATCGCCTTGAAGACCAGCGCGATCACCGCCGTCACATAGAGATGCGGTGCGTTCTGGACAAACGCCTGCCAGGCGACCGAAAGCGCTAGCACCACCGCATGAAGTGCGAAGATGTTCAGCAGCGCATACAGGCGGTCCTGGTACAGCATCATGAAGCTGATCAGCACGAGCCCGCCGGCGAGCAGATGGGCGATGTCGAAGGCGAGGTTGTGCATCAGAAGCTCCGTGACACGAACCGAAGCAGCGTGCCGAGCAGGCCGAGCATGAGCGCGGCGCCGAGGAACTCGGGGACACGGAAAACCCGCACCTTCGCCGTCGCGGTCTCGAAAACGGCAAGGAGGAAGCCTGCGACCGCAAGCTTGAGGATGTAGGCGGCGACGCTCACCAGATAGGACAGCGGACCCGCACCCTCGGTGGTGATCTGCCACGGGAAGAACACGCAGATGATCAGGGAGATGTACAGCAGCAGCTTGAGAAAGGCGCCGAACTCGATCATGGCAAGGTGACGCCCGGAATACTCGAGGATCATCGCCTCGTGCACCATGGTCAGCTCCAGATGCGTTGCCGGGTTGTCGACCGGAATGCGCGCGTTTTCGGCAAGCGCCACCATGATGAGGGCAATCATCGCCATGCCGAGCGAGACGCGCAGTCCCACTTCGGACGACGCCATGAAGGTCGCGACCGTCGACAGCTGGGTCGAGCCGGCAATCAGCGCGACGCAGAACACCATCAACAACATGGCTGGCTCGGCCAACGCTGCGATCATCACCTCCCGGCTGGAGCCGATGCCGCCGAAGCTGGTGCCGACGTCCATGCCGGCAAGTGCAAGGAAGAAGCGCGCGCTGCCGAGCAGGGCGACGATCGCGATCAGGTCGGCGCTCCAGTTGAATTGCAAGCCGGTCGCAAATGTCGGGACCAGCGCCGCGGCGACCCAGATGGCCGCGAACGTCACGTAGGGTGTGACACGGAACAGCCAGGACGCGTTTTCGGCGAGGACGACCTCTTTGCGAAGCAGCCGCAGCAGGTCGCGGTAGGGTTGGAAGATCGACGCTCCTTGCCGGCGCAACAGGCGGGCCTTGACCTTGCGTACGACGCCGGTCAGGAGCGGCGCGAGCAGCAGCACGAGCGTCATCTGGCCCAACTGAACGAGGATGTCCGAGGTCACGACCATATCGCGAGCGCCAGCAGCAATGTGACGAGGGTTGCGAAGACCAGACTGAGGTAGCCGCGGATGGTCAGGAACTGGAGCTGGTTCAGCCGATCGGCGAAAAACCCAACGGCTTCAGTCACGGGCGTATACAGCCGCTCCCAGACCAGATCGTGCATTTCGACCGTGAAGCGGGCCGGCCGCAGTTCGCCCGGTGAAGGCATGTCGACATGCTCGCGGGCCTGGAAAACCAACGTGCCGAACACCCGGCGGATCGGCTGGACGAAGCTCGCTCCGGAATACTGCGCCGCCGGCGTCGGATCGGTGAAGCCACAACCCCAGGCCGGTCCGCGCCGGATCGCGCGCGACGCAAAGCGATGGATGAAATACACCGCAAGCGACGCCGCGGCCGTGATGAAAACAAAGACGAGCAATCCGTTGTAGGAACTGCGGCTCTCCTCGATCGGCACGATCGAGAGCCAGGGGTCGTTCGCCTGGAGCGGCATCCGGTGGCCGATCATGGCCATCGTGACCGGCGAGAGCGCGTCGATCACAAAGCCCGGCAGAATGCCGGCGAGAAAGCAGAGCGCCGCGAGGCTGAACATCGCGGCAAGCGAATAGCGATCGACTTCGCCTGCGGCTTGCGCGGCCGGGCTCCGCGCGCGGCCGAGGAACGTGATTCCGAAGGCCTTGACGAAGCATGCGGCGGCAAGCGCCGCCGCCAGCGCCAACAAGGCGCCGACTGCGGGCACCATGATCTTCAGTAGCCATTGCGGCAGATCGGGGCTCTGCAGGATGGCCTGAAACATCAGCCATTCGGAGACGAACCCGTTGAACGGCGGAAGCGCCGAGATCGCAACGCAGCCGACGAGAAAGACGAAGCTGGTGAGCGGCATGCGGTGGATCAGGCCGCCCAGCTTCTCCATGTCGCGTTCGCCGGTCGACGTCAGCACGGCGCCAGCGCCGAAGAACAGCAGGCTCTTGAAGAACGAATGGTTGAGCACGTGGAACAGCGCGGCCGTGAAGGCGAGGGCCGCTGCCAGGCCGAGGCCGTTCGCCTGAAATGCCAGCGCCAGGCCGAGGCTTGCGAAGATGACGCCGATGTTCTCGATCGTGCTGTAGGCGAGCAGGCGCTTGAGATCCTTTTCCATCAGCGCATAGAGGATCCCCATCACGGCGGTCGTGCCGCCGAGGATGAGCACGACGACACCAGCCGACCAGCTTGGCGGCCCGAGCAGATCGAACACGACCCGGATGAATCCATAGATTGCGACCTTCGTCATCACGCCGCTCATCAGCGCCGAGACATGGCTCGGTGCCGCGGGATGGGCCAGCGGCAGCCACACGTGCAACGGAACCAGGCCGGCTTTCGATCCGGCGCCGAGCAGCATCAGAGCGAGCACCAGGGCGGCTTCGGACGGGGCGTGCTGGGCGCTGCGAATGGCCGCAAAACTGTAGCTGCCGCCAGTTCCCGACAGCAGGCCGAAAGCGAGCAACAAAGCCAGCGTTCCGAAGCTTGCCATGACGAGATAGACGTAGCCCGCTCGCGCGTTGTCCGCATCGCGGTGGTGCGCCATCACGAGCGCCCAGGACGCGAGCGACATGAATTCCCAGCACAGCAGATAGGTGAACGCATCGTCGGCCAGCACAACGAGGTTCATCCCGGCCAGGAATGCCGGAAAGAACGGAAGGATCCGCTGTGGTGCGGATTCGTGACTGCCATAGCCGAGGCCATAAAGACTCGCGGCCGCACCGCCGAGATTGACCACGGCGAGAAAGAATGCGGCAAGCGCGTCGAGGCGGAAATGCGATCCCAGCCACGGCAAGCCGATCGGCAGCATCAGTTCCGTCGCACTGGCGTGGGCGACGAGCGAGAACAGGGCTCCGGCCAATGCGACCAACGAAATCGCAAAGGTCGCGCCGTAGACAATGGCTGTCGATCGGCGCGATCGGCTCGTTGCGATCGCGAGAGCGGTCGTTCCCAGCAGTGCGGCAACACACCAGACCTGCTGAGTGACCGCCTGGATCATGTCTGCACCTTCGGCGAGCCGGATCCGGCCTTCAGTCGCACGCCGCGGCCGCCGCCGTTGCTGACCGCGCCCTCGCTGATCACCTCGACGCCGGCGGTGCCGAGCGCGTCGATCAGTTTCATGAGCGAGTCGACATTGCCGCGAATGGTGCCCTCGCTCGCCTCCATGCGCTGGATGGTCGGCACCGAAAGTCCGGACAGCTCGGCGAGCTGCCTTTGGTCGATGCCAAGCAAGGCTCTGGCAGCCCGGAGCTGCGCCGCGGTGATCATCGATCGAAGCCGTCGATTGAGGGGTCAGGTCTATTTGGATGTTATTTATGCACATCAAGTAGTGATGTGACAAGGCCAATAAGTGATGTTTTATACATCAATTCTAGCGCGACCATCAATTCGGCCCGCATCCGCGCCGACGACGATGCGCTGATGCGCGCTTTAGTTGGAGATCTTCCGGTAGACGGCCGCGGCGCGGCGCAGCAGGCGGCTCTTGCGCTTGCGCTCGTGCACGCGCCGGTGCTTGGCCTTGCGCTCGTCGGCGCGGCGCGCGAGGGCATCGGCACTCTCGAGCAGCGCGCGGCGGACCTCGTCATCGTTCAATTCGCCGAGCAGTTGTTGTCCCTTGCGCAGATGCTTGAGAACGGTCCGCCATGACGCGTATTCGTCGGGGGATAATCCGCCTTCCGAGAACTCGATGGCGTAGCGCAGCCGCTTGCTGGCGAGCCGGACGCGGTGGCGCTTGTTCTTGCCCATCCCTTGCAGCCCGCGGCTCTTCTGGCACAGCTTGCCATGCCAGCGCGCCAGCCGGCGCGCGTGAAAGACCGAGACCGGCACCGCGCGCCGTTGCGCGGCACGGCGGTTCTGCCGCGTGGTCCAGGGGCCGCTGCCGACCCAGTCCCACATGCCGTCGAACCATTGCCAGTAACGGTCGCTTTGCAAGGCGTCCTTGAGCGCTTCGAACGCATCGGTTCGCGCTGTCTGGAGCATGCGCTCTTCCGGCAGCCCTTTGCTGTTGTCGATCGCAACGTCGAGGTCGCGCGTTGCGCCGAGATGGGCGCTCAACCATTTCAGCTCGGATTTCAGCCGCGTCCATTCGCTGTCCGCCACCATCGGGCCGTAGAATGCGATCGCCGCCTTCAGCCGCGTCAGTGCAATGCGGGTCCGATGGAGCGCTGTGGGATCGCCGGAGCTCAGGGCGTCGTGGTTGGTTGCGACTTCCTCGAGGCATTCGGACAGGATCAGGCGAAACGCGGTCTCACAACGCATGGCTTGGCTGAGATGACGTAGCCGCTTCGGGCGGACAACGCGCTCCCTGTCCGAACTTGCCGCTGACGTCATGACACTCTCGTGACCCCGCCCGAGCCGCAATGCAAACCACGGCTCCCGGATCGAAGAGTTCCCGTTTGACCGTTGTCGATCAAGGGTTTTCTGCTGGAGCGCGGTGCAGCGATCCGGCGACGCGATCAAAATGTCGCAATCAAAGCGGTTGAGAGGGCTCATCCTCGTATTTTACGGGCCTTGGATGCCGGTGCATTGAGGCGCCGCAAAAAGGCAAACGGATATCGCCAGATACTTCGCGCGCGAAGTATCTTGATATTTCGCATGCGAAATATATAACAGCGGCATGAGAGCGGAACACCGGCTGATCTTTCTTCTGACCGTGGCCTATCGGCGGCTGCAGCGCGCCATCGATCAGGAGACGGCCGCGCACGATCTGACGTCGGCGCAGGCGGGCGTGCTGTTCTTCCTCGGGCGTAATGACGGCGCGCTGATCGGCGACGTCTCGCAGGCGGTCGACATCGTGCCGTCGGCGATGTCCGGGCTCGCCGACCGGATGGAGCGTGCGGGCCTCGTGAAGCGCCGGCGCGACGGTGAGGACGGGCGCAGCCAGCGGCTCCATCTGACCGCGGCGGGGCAGGAGCTCGGCAAGCGTGCCGCGACGCGGACCAGGGTGATCAACAACCGCCTGATGGACGGATTTTCGGAAGCGGAGATCGACGTGGTGTCGCGCTGGCTGACCAGCCTGCAAGAGAAATTTCCGAAGGACAAAGACGGCTAAAGCGTTTTCAAGCGAAGCTGGGTGCCAGTTCGCGTCAAGAAAACGCGCCCAACAAGCAGCAAGCAACAGGAGTGAGACATGAGTGAAGTGGTCGTAGCGCTGGACGGTGGCGTTCTCACCGTGACGATGGCGCGTCCGGACAAGAAGAACGCGATCACCAACGCGATGTATGGCGCGATGGCCGACGCGCTCGAACGCGCGGAAGGCGATTCCACGATCCGCGCCGTGCTGCTCCAGGGCGACGGCGACAGCTTTACCGCAGGCAACGATCTCGCCGATTTCGCGGCGGTGTCGCGTGGCGTGCAGGGCGAGCGTCACGTGACGCGTTTCCTTGCCGGGCTTGCCAAGGCGACGCGGCCGCTGGTCGCCGCCGTGCAGGGCAATGCGGTCGGCATCGGCACCACCATGCTGCTGCATTGCGACCTCGTCTACCTCGCGCCGACCGCGCGGCTGATCACGCCGTTCGTCAATCTCGCGCTGGTGCCCGAGGCGGCGTCGACCTATCTGCTGCCGCAGCGCATCGGCTATGCGCGGGCCTATGCGATGTTCGCGCTCGGCGAGCCGGTTGAGGCGGAGACCGCGGTCTCCATCGGCCTTGCCAATGCCGTGGTGCCGCTTGCGGATCTCCGCGCCAAGGCCCGGGCGGCGGCGGACGCACTGGCGAAGCGGCCGTTCGGCTCGCTCCAGCACACCAAGGCGTTGATGCGCGATCCCGCTGGGATCAGCGCGCAAATGGCGCGCGAGGGCGAAATCTTCCAGCAGCGGCTGATGAGCGCGGAAGCGCGCGAGGCCTTTGCCGCCTTCGCCGAGCGGCGGCAGCCTGACTTCTCCAAGATCGCCGGGTAAGCCAAGTTGGGGCCGCCACGCGCGGGCGGCCCCATCGCTTTGGGGTTGACGGCTTCGCCGGTATCGAACATCTCGTGTCAGGGCATGGCGCAACCGGCGAGGCGAGGCATGAGCGACAGTCATACGCTGCGCGGCGATGGAATTGCCGCGACAATTCAGGCACAGGGCGCTGAACTGTCGTCGCTCAGGAATGCCGACGGAACCGAGTTGCTGTGGCAGGCCGGACCGCAATGGCCGCGCCATGCACCGATCCTGTTCCCGATCGTCGGCCGGTTGAAGAACGACACGCTGCGTCACCATGGCAAGACCTATCCGATGACGCAGCACGGCCTTGCGCGGGATCGCCGCTTTGTCTGGCTGGAGCAGGGACCGCGATCCTGCAAGCTCGCGCTCACCGACGATGAGGAAACGCCGGCACGCTATCCGTTCGCGTTCAGGCTCGAGGTCACTTACACCGTTGATGGTACCGATCTCGATGCCGCCTTCGATATCATCAACACCGGCGACGAGATGCTGCCGGCCTCGCTCGGTGGTCATCCCGCCTTCAACTGGCCGTTGGTGCCGGGGCTGCCGAAGGAGGCTTACACGCTGACCTTCGGCAAGACTGAACTTGCGCCGATCCGGCGGCTGAAGGATGGATTGATGCGGCCGCAGCCCGAACCCAATCCGGTCAAGGGCAGAACGCTCGCACTGTCGGAGGAGCTGTTCGATGACGACGCGATGGTCTTCGATCAGGTCGCAAGTACATCGATCCTCTTCACGGCGACACTAGGCCCGGCAGCAGCCACACAAGGCCCGGCGATCGAAATGTCCTGGCGCGGCTTTCGCGAACTCGGCATCTGGTCGAAGGTCGGCGGCGCACCGTTTCTCTGCATCGAGCCGTGGCACGGTTTTGCCAGCCCCGCGGAGTTCGATGGCGAGTTCGCCGACAAGCCCGGCTTGATGCAGATCGCGCCGGGCGCACGTCGGTCGCTGGGCTATCGTATTCGCGTGAGCTGATCGAACATCAGATCAATGCGCGCGCGGACTGAGCGCGCGGGTGATGGCGCCCACCGATGGCGGGTTTTCATGCGCCCAGGCCTCATGCGCGGCCAGATCGCGGTAGTGCTCGGCCATGCGCAGCAGCCGCTCGCGGATGCCGGTATCTTCCTCGCCCTTGGCCTGATCAGCCAGCTGCTCGGCGCGTTCGAGAAGCGTCTTCGGATCGATCACGACAGGCTCCAAATCCGGTTTCGCCTAGAGCGTTTTCGAGCGAAGTGGATACCGCTTCGCGTGAAGAAAACGCGTCAAGAAAAGAGTCTAGAGCCCCGCTCCGATTCAATCGGAGCGGAAAAGGCTCTAGCGGACAACGGTCATAGCCAAGCACAGTTCCTGCCACGCTTTGATGACGGCGCGTTCAGAGCTGGAACAAGCCAAGCCCCTCCATGACGTCGCGCCTGGTCCGCTCCGTAATCTCCCGCGCTTTCAGGGTTCCGCGCCTGATCACCTCAGTGACGTGGTCGCGATTGGTCGCCAGCTCGGCGCGCCGTGTCCGGATCGGTGCGATCAGGGCTTGCAGGATATCCTCCAGCCGCCGCTTGACGGTCGTATCGCCGAGACCGCCGTGCCGATAGCGGGCCTTCAGTTCCGCGACGGCGTCGTGATCGTCGTCGAACGCGTCGAGATAGGTGAAGACGACATTGCCCTCGACCTTGCCGGGGTCGGCGACACGCAGATGATCGGGGTCGGTGAACATCGCGCGCACCGCGGCCGAGATGTCATCGGGCGAGGCCGAAAGCGGAATCGCGTTGCCCGCGGACTTGCTCATCTTGGCGCGTCCATCGACGCCGGGCAGCCGTCCCGCGCGCGGGATGATAGCTTCTGCTTCCTGCAGCAGCGTACGGCCCGCGAGCGCGTTGACCCGCCGGACGATCTCGTTGGTCTGCTCGATCAGGGGCGCCTGATCCTCGCCGACCGGCACGACGGTAGCGCGAAACGCGGTGATATCGGCGGCTTGCGCCACCGGGTAGCACAGGAAGCCCGCGGGGATGTCGCGTCCGAAACCGCGCGCGCGGATCTCGTCCTTGATGGTGGGGTTGCGTTCCAGCCGCGCGACGGTGACGAGGTTGAGGTAGAGCATCGACAGTTCCGCCAGCGCCGGTAGCTGCGATTGCAGGCAGATCGAGGTTCGGTCGGGATCGATCCCGACGGCAAGATAGTCCAGCGCGACCTCGATGACGTTGCTGCGGACCTTGCCGACGTTGTGCGCATTGTCGGTCAGCGCCTGCATGTCGGCGAGCAGCAAGAACTGCTCATGGCTGTCTTGAAACGCCAGGCGACTTCGGAGCGAGCCGGCGTAATGGCCGAGATGCAGCGGACCGGTCGTGCGGTCGCCGGTGAGGATGATCGGTTTGGTCATTGGTATCTCCATTCGGTTGAATGGGGACACCGCATGCGGGCTGGATGAAGCCAAACAAAAAGGCCGCCCAATGCGGCGGCCCCGAAAATGCATGAACGCGTTCGGCCCGCCTGTCAGTCGGCGAGCCACCAGAAATTGGCGATGAGGTTCGATCGGTTCATGCCGCAAGCGGTAGGGCAAACCCGCGACGCGGTCAAGGCATCGACGACGCTAGAGCCCTTTCCGTTCCGACTGAAATCGGAACGGGGCTCTAGATTTTGGCTTGACGCGTTTTCTTTACGCGAACCGGTACCCACTTCGCTCGAAAACGCTCTAGTTGAACGCCATGCCGCCGCTCATCGCGATGGTCTGCCCGGTCATGTAGGGATTGTTGACCAGCAGCATCACAGCCTGCGCGACTTCCTCGGCGGTGCCGAAGCGGCCGATCGGGATCCGGCTGACGAGGCCGCTCTGTCCCTTCATCATGTCGGTCTCGATCAGCGACGGCGCGACGGCATTGACGGTGATGCCCTCCTTGACGAGGCGCGCGGCGTAACCGCGGGTCAGGCCCTCCATCGCCGCCTTCGATGCGTTGTAGTGCGGCCCGATCGCGCCGGCACCGCGTGCAGCGCCGGAGGAGATGTTGACGATGCGGCCCCATTTCCGGGTGCGCATCATCGGCAGCACAGCTTGCGTGCAGAGAAATGCCGACTTGAGGTTGACCGTGATGGTGCGGTCGAAGTCCTCTTCGGTGAGGTCGTCGACACCCCTGACGATAGCAATCCCCGCATTGTTGACGAGGATGTCGACCGGACCGAGCTCGGATTTGGCGCGCTCGACCAGCCCGGCGACGGCGGCGGTTTCCGAGACGTCGGCGCCGACAGCGACGGCGCGGCCGCCGGCGGCTGTGATGCCCTTTGCCAGCGTCTCCGCTTCAGCCGAGCGCTCGCGATAATTGACGGCGACGGCGGCGCCGGCTTCCGCCAGCATCTTGACGATGGCCGCGCCAATGCCGCGCGATCCGCCGGTCACCAGCGCCACATGTCCGTGCAGACTGTTTGTCGTCATCGGCCGTCCTCCTTTGCGAGTGCAGAGAGGTTCGCAAAGCGGGAGGCGGGGTGCAACGCAACCCTGCTCAAATCTGCGTTGCCGCGGATGCCATTGCGGCAAAAAACCGGCATCTGGGGCCGGAATCGGCCTTGCGTCCGGCGCGGGCCGGCGGCAATGGTTGGGGCATCATTCCGTCCAGCCCACCCACGAGAGTTCGATGAGCAAATTGATTGTCCGCGCCGGCGAGTTCACCTTTGACGCCCGTTTCGAGGAGCAGCTCGCGCCGAAGACGGTCGCCGCCTTCCGCAAGGCGATGCCGTTCGAGAGCCAGGCGATCCATGTGCGCTGGAGCGGCGAGGGCGTCTGGATGCCGCTCGGCGATCTTGATTTCGGCGTCTCCTACGAGAACCACACCAGCTATCCGGCGCCGGGCCAGATCATCCTCTATCCCGGCGGCATCAGCGAGACCGAGATCCTGCTCGCCTATGGCGGCGTGCACTTTGCCAGCAAGATGGGCCAGCTCGCCGGCAATCATTTCATCACGCTGACCTCGGGGCTCGAGAACCTCACCGCCTTCGGCAAGACGGTGTTGTGGAAGGGCGCGCAGCAGATCCGCTTCGAGGAAATCTGATGTGACCGAGGCCCGCTATCCGCGCGATCTCCGCGGCTACGGCCGCACGCCGCCCGATCCGAAATGGCCAGACGCTGCGCGTGTCGCCGTGCAGTTCGTGGTCAATTTCGAGGAGGGCGGCGAGAACAATATCCTGCACGGCGATCGTGCCTCGGAAGCGTTTCTGTCCGACGTGCTGGGCGCGCAGCCCTGGGTCGGCCAGCGTCACGCCAATATCGAGACCATGTTCGAATATGGCTCGCGCGCCGGCTTCTGGCGGCTATGGCGGATGTTCACCGAGCGGAAGCTGCCGGCCACGGTGTTCGGCGTCGCAATGGCGCTGAAGCGCAATCCGGATGTGGTCGCGGCGATGCAGGAGGCGGGCTGGGATATCGCAAGCCACAGCCTGCGCTGGGTCGAGCACAAGGACATGTCGGAGGACGAGGAGCGCGCGGAGATCGCGCGCGCCATTGCGGTGCATACCGAGGCGACCGGCGCGCGGCCACTCGGCTGGTACACCGGCCGCTCCTCGATCAACACGCTGCGACTTCTGATGGAGGCGGGCGGCCTGCGCTATCTCTGCGATTCCTATGCCGACGATCTGCCGTACTGGATCAAGGCAGCCGGAACCGAGCCGCATCTCGTGATCCCCTACACGCTCGATGCCAACGACATGCGCTTCATCAACGCCCAGGGTTTTGGCGGCGGCGATGAGTTCTACACCTACCTGAAGGACAGTTTTGACGTGCTCTATGCCGAGGGCGCGACTTCACCCAAGATGATGTCGGTCGGCCTGCATTGCCGTGTCGTCGGCCGTCCCGGCCGCGCCGCCGCGCTGATGCGCTTCCTCGATTACATCCAGAAGCACGAGCGTGTCTGGGTGCCGACCCGGCTTCAGATCGCCGAGCATTGGCACGCCAATCTGAAGCATCTCGCCGCGCAGGCGTTCGAGATCGGCTAGGCCGGCGTTGATATGACGCGGAGTGCTGATAAACCGCTTCGTCATTGCAATGGCGGGATCTTGCCGGGATCGCGCGCCACAAACTCCGTGTCGTCCCTGCCTAGTGCGCAATTGCGCACGGGAGCAGGGACCCATAACCACGAATGCTGATTGTTGCGCAACGCTGGAACGACGAATCCCGTTGACAACATCCGCTGCGGAGTATGGGTCCCTGCTTTCGCAGGGACGACATCTTTGCGTGGCCAGAGCTGATTGCATCGCCCCGCCGGCAATGACGCGGATGGTCAGTGTCCCGCCATGTGCCGGCCGATCTCGGTGAGGTCGGCCTCGCTCGCGCGGGCCTCATGGACGAACGCGCCGTGGAACATCACGACCAGGCGATCCGACAGTTCCAGCAGTTCGTCGAGGTCTTCGCTGACCAGCAGCACCGCCGCGCCGCGGTTGCGGGCGGCCATGATCTCGGCGTGGATCTGCGCCACCGCCGCGAAGTCGAGTCCGAAGCACGGGTTGGCGGCGATCAGCACCTCGACGTCGCCCGAGAGCTCGCGCGCCAGCACGGCGCGCTGCACATTGCCGCCCGACAGCGCCGCAATCGGGGTCTCCGGCGTGCGGGTCTTGATCTTGTAGCGGTTGATCTTGCGCTCCGCGTCGTCGCGGAACGCCGAGCGGTTCAGCCACCAGCGGCCACGCGCGAACGGGGCGCGATCGAATTCGCGGAATGCGATGTTGTCGGCGACGCTCATGCCGCCGACGCAGGCATTCTTCAGCGGCTCTTCCGGCAACAGTGACATCTTGTGGCGGCGCATCTCCTCGCGGCTTGCCGCATAGGTCTCGCCCTGGACGCGGATCACGCCGCCCTCGGCGTCGCGCTGGCCGGCCAGTACCTCGACCAGCTGGCGCTGGCCGTTGCCGGAGACACCGGCGATGCCGACGATCTCGCCGCTCTTCACCGTCAGCGATACGCCGTGCACGGCGATCGCGCCGGCATCGTCGAGCGCGGTGAGTCTGTCGAGCTCGAGCCGGGGCGCGCCGGTTTCGCCGGTGCGCGGCGGCTGCACCGTCAGCTGTTCGGCGCCGATCATGGTGCGGGCCATCTCGTCCGGCGTGAGATCGGCGACCCGGCCGGTGCCGGCGAGCTTGCCGCGGCGCAGGATCGTGACGTCATCGGCAAACGCCATCACTTCGCGGAACTTGTGCGTGATCATCAGGATGGTCAGTTCGCCCGCGACCACCATCGCGCGCAGCATGCCGAGCACCTCGTCGGCCTCGCCCGGCGTCAGCACCGAGGTCGGCTCGTCCAGGATCAGGAAGCGGCGCTTCAGATAGAGCTGCTTGAGGATCTCGCATTTCTGCCGCTCGCCGGCGGAGATGTCCGAGACTTTTGCGTCGAGTGGCACCTTGAACGGCATCCGCGCCAGGAAAGCCTCGAGTTCTTTCTTCTCCTTGCGCCAGTCGACCATGGCAGGCACATCATCGCGCGCCAGCACCAGGTTCTCGGCGACCGTCATCGCCGGCACGAGGGTAAAGTGCTGGTAGACCATGCCGAGCCCGAGCGCATGCGCGTTCTTGGGGTTGGCGATGGTCTGCTGGCGGCCGCCGACCAGGATGTCGCCCTCGGTGGCGTGGTAATAGCCCATGATGCATTTCACGAGCGTGCTCTTGCCCGCGCCATTCTCGCCGAGAAGGGCATGGAACGAGCCGGGCCGCACCTTGAGCTCGACATTGTCGAGCGCTGCGAAGTCGCCGAACCGCATCGTCATGGCGATGGCGTCGACGCCGAACGCGCCTGACGGGGCGGGCGGTTCGCCGATGATCACGACAGCGCCCCGATCAGGTCGGCGGATTTGGCTACTGCGCCGAACACGCCGCCCTGCATCTTGATCATCTTCAGCGCGTGATCGTGATTGCTCCTGTCGGTCGCGCCGCAGCAATCCTCGACCAGCACGCATTCGAAGCCGCGGTCATTGGCCTCGCGCATCGTGGTGTGGACGCAGACGTCGGTGGTGATGCCGGTCAGCACGATGTTCTCGATGCCGCGCAGCCGCAGCATCAGCTCGAGGTCGGTGGCGCAGAACGAGCCCTTGCCGGGCTTGTCGATAATGGGTTCGCCTGGCAGCGGTGCGAGGTCGGGGATGATGTCCCAGCCGGGTTCGCCGCGCACCAGGATGCGGCCGCACGGGCCGGGGTCGCCGATGCCGGCGCCGATCTGGCGCGAGCGCCAGCGCTTGTTGTCGGGCAGGTCGGCAAGGTCAGGGCGGTGGCCTTCGCGGGTGTGGATGATGTGAAAACCCTGCGCGCGCATCACCGCGAGCAGTTTCTTGATCGGCTCGATCGGCGCCCGCGTCAGCGAGAGATCGTAGCCCATCTTGTCGACATAGCCGCCGACGCCGCAAAAATCGGTCTGCATGTCGATGATGATGAGCGCGGTGTTTTGCGGCCGCAGGTCGCCATTGTAGGGCCAGGCGTAGGGCTCGGATTTGATGAAGCGCTCGGGCATGGAATGATCTCGCGAGTTGCTATCGGGTGATGGACAATTCGGCGGGCGCGCCGGTCAGCGTGCGCTTCGGCGAGCAGGTGATGATCATGATCGCCAGGGTCAGGATGTAGGGCGCGGCATTGAACAAATGGTAGCCGGAGGTGATGCCGACCGATTGCAGCGCAGGCCCGAGCGCGGCGGCGCCGCCGAACGCGAGCGAGGCCCACAGGCACAGCATCGGGTCCCAGCGCGCGAAGATCACCAGCGCGACCGCAGTGATGCCCTGTCCCGAGGAGAGGCCTTCGTTCCAGCTGCCGGGATAGAACAGCGACAGGAACGAGCCGCCGATGCCGGCAAGGAAGCCGCCGACCATGGTGGCGCGCAGCCTGATCAGCAGCACAGAATGGCCCATCGCGCGCGCGGCGTCAGCGCTTTCGCCGGCGGTGCGGATCAACAGGCCCCAGCGCGTGGTCCTGAACGCCCAATAGAGCAGCGGCGCGATGGCGACGCCGATCAGGAACAGCACGTTGATGCGCAGCGCCGCGCGCAGCTGCGGCACGTCGCTCCACCAGCCGAAATCGATCGCCGGCAGCCGTGCCGCCGTCGGCTCGATCAGCGGCTTGCCGAGGAAGAAGGCGAGGCCAGTGCCGAGCAGCATCAGCGCGATGCCGACCGCGATGTCGTTGACCCGCGGCAGCGAGCAGATGCCGGCATGCAGCGCGCCGAACAACGCGCCGGTGATCCCGGCCGCGAGAACCCCTAACCACGGTGAGCCGGAGAGATATGAGATGCCGTAGGCGCTCATCGCGCCCATCACCAGCGTGCCTTCGAGGCCGAGATTGATGCGACCACTTCGTTCAGTGATGCATTCGCCGAGGCTGACGAACAGGAACGGCGTCGAGACGCGGATGGCGCCGCCGAACACGGCGAGCGGGACGGTCCAGAGCCCGAGCGAAGCATCCGCCATGTCAGGACTTTCCCTTCAGGAAGCCGATCCGCCCGTAGAGCGCATCGCTTGCCAGCACGAACACGAAGATGATGCCTTGCAGCACCAGCACTGACGCATCGGGCAGGCCGAGCCGCCGCTGCAACAGGCCGCCGGAGGCCGAGATGCCGCCGAGCAGGATTGCGACCGGAATGATCGCGAGCGGATTCTGCCGCGCCAGGAATGCGACGAGGATGCCGGTGAAGCCGTAGCCCGCGGCGAGGTTGGCATTGGTGCGGCCCTGCACGGCCGCGACCTCGATCATGCCGGCTAGTCCCGCGCTGCTGCCGGCGAGGAAGCAGACGGTCAGGATCAGCTTGCCGACGGAAAGCCCCACGATCTTGGCGGCGCGGATGTTGCCGCCGGCGACGCGCGCGGCGAAGCCGAAAGTGGTGTGATAGATCAGGATGTAGGCGGCAACTGCCGCGACGAGGCCGAACACCAGGCCCCAATGCACGTCGGTGCCGGGAATGCTGCCGATCATGTTGGCGGCGCCGATCTCGCGCGTCGACGGCTTGTTGAGGCTGGCCGGATCGCGCATCGGCCCCTCGACCAGATGGTTCAGGATGGCAAGCGCGATATAGACCAGCAGCAGGCTCGAGATCGTCTCGTTGACCCCGCGATACTGCCGCAAGCCGCCGGACAGAGTGATCCAGAGGCCGCCGCCGATCATGCCCGCGATCACCATCGCGGTCTGCACGACGATCGGTGCCGCGCCCTGCAACGCCAGCGCCGCTGATGTTGCCGACAGCGCGCCGATCAGAAGCGCGCCTTCGCCGCCGATGATCACCATGCCGAGCTGCGCCGGCAGCGCCGTGCACAGCGCGGTCAGGATCAGCGGCGCTGCGCGGGTCAGCGTGTTCTGCCAGGAGAACCAGGTGCCGAACGCGCCGTAATACATGTAGAAATAGAGATCGAGCGGGTTCTTGCCGTAGAGCGCGATGAAGCCGCCGAACACCGCGAGCGCGCCGACCAGCGCCGCGCCCGGGATCAGGATGTACTCGATGCTCGCGCCGTAGCGCTGGAGGAAGCCGGGATCGGCGGCCGGCGCAACGCCGGCCGCCTCCACCGATTCCGCCGCCTCGGTCGTCACGCGGTGGCTCCGATCACGCCCTCGACGAGATAGTCCATCTTTTCGAGCTCGGGATCCTGCTGGCCGCGGTCGGTGCCGGAAGCGATCACCGTCTTGCCCTTGTTGTCGACGAGCGGGCCTTTGAAGATCGCGTACTCGCCGGACATGAACTTGGCCTTGACGTCGTCGGCATGCTTGCGGGCTTCAGCAGAGACCATCTCGCCATAGGGCGAGACCTTGACGATCTCTTCCTTCAGGCCGCCGCGGTAGAAGTTCGGGATCGCTTCACCCGCCGTGATCATCTTGACGAATTTCGGATAGAGCGCTTCCCAGTTCCATTCGGCGCCGGTGAGATAGGCCTTCGGCGCCAGCGGCGACTGGTTGACGTGATAGCCGCACACCATCGCGCCACGGCGCGCGGCGTTCTCGACCATCGTCTTCGGTCCGTCGACATGGCAGGTCAGCACATCGACGCCCTGGTCGATCAGGCTGTTGGTCGCCTCGGCTTCCTTGACCGGCATCGACCAGTCGCCGGTGAAGATCACCTGCGTGGTCGCCTTGGGATTGGCGAGCCGGGCGCCGAGCGTGAACGCGTTGATGTTGCGCAGCACCTGTGGGATCGGCTTGGCCGCGACGAAGCCGAGCTTGCCGCTCTTGGTCGAATAGCCGGCGACGATGCCGGAGATGTATTGCGCCTCGTCGATATAGCCGAAATAGCTGCCGGCGTTCTTCGGATCCTTGTCGGACCACAGGCCGCCGCAATGCTCGAAATGCATCTTCGGAAACTTGCCCGCCATCTTGACGACGTGCGGGTTGTAATAGCCGAACGAGGTCGGAAACAGCAGCGTGGCGCCGTCGAGATTGATCATGGACTCGATGGTCTTCTCGACCGCGTCGGTCTCCGGCACCTTCTCTTCCTCGACCACCTTGATGCCGGGAAGCTTCTTCAGCGCGGCCGCGCCCTGAGCGTGGGCCTGGTTGTAGCCGTAGTCGTCGCGCGACCCGACATAGATGAAGCCGACCGTGGTTTCCGCTGCCGCCGCGCCGCGAACGCCGAGTGTGCTGCCGAGCGCCAATGCCGCGCTTCCCTGCAATAAATGCCTTCTTGAAATCCTGCCAAAATCCATCGCCTGCTCCCTCCTGGCGGGGCCGACCCGCCTGTCCTTGTCGCAGCCACCGTAACGGCGGCGCGTGACGGAGTGTCGCAAGCTTCGTGCCAGAGCACGTTTAGCGGTCATGGTTCTGTAAGTGACTGAATATGAATGTGAATAATAGCCAGCATGGGCGGCCTCCGGAATCGGCAGATTCCGAATTGCCCATTTGGTGAGCCATCAATCGTCGTTGTATGCAATGCCGTTAAGCAGTCGCTAACCCCTGGACGGCCGATGCGAGCCTCGCCGGGGGTGGCGTCAGGGCGCGATTTGCTGGCTGGTCAATCGGATCGGGCCTGCTACGAGTGAAGCGGGCTTGGGTGCCGGGTTGGACTGATGGGAAACAGCATGAGCGAGAAGAAACCGGCCGCGAAATCGTCCTCGAATCCATCCTCGAATCCATCCTCCCTTGGCGACGAGATCGTGGCGCGGATCGATCAGCTCGCGGCAATCTCCGAGACGCCGGAGCATCTGGCGCGCGTCTTCCTCACCGATGAGCATCGCAAGGCGGCCGATCTCATCCTGTCCTGGATGCGCGAGGCCGGCATGAGCGCGCATCTCGATGCGATCGGCAATGTCTGCGGCCGCTACGAGGGCGAGCGGCCGGGCCTGCCGGCCCTGATGCTCGGCTCGCATTACGACACCGTGCGCGACGCCGGCAGATGGGACGGCCCGCTCGGCGTCGTCACCGCGATCGCCTGCGTCGCCGATCTGAACCGGCGCGGCAAGCGGCTGCCGTTCGCGATCGAGATCGTGGGCTTTGCCGACGAGGAGGGCGTGCGCTTTGCGTCGACCCTGCTCGGCAGTCGCGCCGTGGCCGGCACGTTCGACGAGAGCGTGCTCAACACGCGCGATCGCGCCGGCACGTCGATGCGTGACGCGCTGGTCGCCTTCGGGCTCGACCCCGATCATATCGGCAAGGCGGCGCGCGCCCGCCGCGAGCTGCTCGGTTACGTCGAGCTGCACATCGAGCAGGGCCCCGTACTGGAACAGAAGGCGCTGCCGGTCGGCGTCGTCACCGCAATTTCAGGCGCGACGCGGCTTGCCGCCAATCTCACCGGCGTCGCCGGCCATGCCGGCACCGTGCCAATGTCGCTGCGGCGCGATGCGCTGACGGGCGCTGCCGAATGCATCGTTGCGATCGAGCAATTCTGCAACAGCGATGAAGCCGGCCTCGTCGGCACCGTCGGCTATATCAGCGCCATGCCGGGCGCCACCAACGTGATTCCGGGCAAAGTGTCGTTCACGATGGACATCCGCTCGCAGAGCGACATGCATCGCAAGCGTGCGGTCGCCGACATCGTGCGGCAGATCGAGGCGATCGCAAAGCGCCGCGAGCTCGCCTTGCAGATCGACGTCACCCACGAGAACCGCAGCGTGCCCTGCGCGCCATGGCTGAAAGCGCAGATCGCCGAGGCGGTCGCCGCCGAGGGCCATGCTGTATTGGAACTGCCGAGCGGGGCCGGGCACGACGGGATGGCGATGGTCGACGTCGCCGATATCGGCATGATCTTCGTGCGCTGCCGCGGCGGGATCAGCCACAATCCGGCCGAGCATGTCGAGCTCGCCGACGCCGACACCGGCGCACGGGTGCTGCTGGGATTCATCGAGAATTTTCATCCGCACGGTGCAGTGAATAGCTGAGGCCGCCACGCCTGGCGGCCCGTATAGCGCCAGTCCGCTGTCGCCCGATCCGTGCCGAATCCGGACAGATCAGACCGCCGTTTCCGGCTCGGCTGAGCCTATTTGCGCCCCGGGTCCGAAGCGCTAGACTTGTCCGAACGGGGGGAAGGACATGCGCTCGTCCGTCGTCCAGGACGTTCAGTTCCCGAAACAACCGGCGCTGCAGCTGATCTATGACACTGCACCGATCGGTCTTGCCTACCTCTCTCCCGATTGCCGTTATCTCCAGATAAATCAGCGGCTCACCGAAATCTGCGGCATTTCCGTCGAAGGTCATCTCGGACGCACCGTGCATGATTGCGTGCCCGCATTGGCGACCGCGGTCGAAGGCATCGTTCGCTCGATCATGGAGACCGGAGAGCCCGTGACCGGCGTGGAGGTGTACGGCCAGCGCCCGGGCCACAATGACGAGCGATGCTGGATCACGCATTGGCACCCGCAACGCGAGCCGAACGGCAGCATCGTCGGGGTCAACGTGGCGGCCGAAGAGATCACCGACCGCAAACGCAGCGAACGCGAGATCCGCGCCGCCCGCGACGCGGCCGAGAAGGCCCTGCATCATCTGCAGGAGACCCAGGCCTCGCTGATCGAGGCCGAGAAGCTTGCAGCGCTGGGCCGGCTGGTGGCCGGCGTCGCGCATGAGATCAACAGTCCGGTCGGCACCAGCCTCACCGTCGCCTCGGTGCTGGAGCAGAAATGCGCCGACTTCGCTGCCGAGGCCGCGCGCGGCAAGCTGAAGCGCTCCAGCCTGAGCGATTTCATCGAGGTCGTCGAAAGCGCATCGGCGCTGCTGGTCGGCAACCTCAAGCGCGCCGCGGATCTGGTGCAATCGTTCAAGCAGGTCGCCGTCGATCGCAGCTATTTCGACCGCAGCCAGTTCGATCTCGGCGAGGTGACCGAGCAGGTGCTCTCGAACCTGCGTCCGGCGTTGCCGAAGAACAATCTGACGCTCGAGGTCGATTGTCCGTCCGGCCTTGCGATGAACAGCTATCCCGGTCCCTACGGTCAGGCGCTGACCAATCTGTTCGTCAATTCGGTCGCGCATGCATTTCCGGACGGCAAGGGCGGCACCATCACGATCCGGCTGCGCGCGTCAGGTCAGGACCAGGTGGAAATCCTGTTCGCCGACGACGGCTGCGGGATGAGCCGTGATGTGCTGCGGCAGGCCTTCGATCCATTCTTCACCACGCGCCGCGACATCGGCCGTATCGGGCTCGGCCTCCACATCGTTCACAACATCGTCACGAACCGGTTGGGCGGAGAGCTCCATCTGGATAGTGCTCCGGGCATGGGGACGAGCGTGCGGATCGAGTTGCCGCGCCTGGCGCCGCAGCGCGGGACCGATAGCTGATGCCTCGGGCGCTCAGAAGGAAATACTCCCCGGCATTCGGGCTGGAAAACGTCCTTCCAAGGAACCGGCGCAAAAGGCATTCAACTACCCTTGCTTCCGCCCCCGCCGTTGCGACATTGTGCTGACATTCCAGATGGTCAAGACGATGAGCCAATCCGCATTCGATCCCTTCGGCGAGCCGGTTCCCGCGGTCGATTCTTCGGCCGCGAGCGAGGGTGTGTCGAAATGGCTGAAGACCGCGGGCACCAGCGTGTTCTGGGTGCTGGTGGTCGGCATCGTGCTGGCGCGCGCGGTCTATTTCGAGCCCGGCGTGTTCAGCTTCGAGCATGCCGTTGCGTGGGCGCAGGGTCTGTTCGCCGCGCTTTAGCTGACGGCGTGCGCTGCGCCGTCTTTGCGGCCCGGGTCTCCCGAATGATCCCTTCGAATGCGACGGCTGCCGGCACATCCAGCCGGCCGGGCGATTTCAATTGCCACAGCGTGCGCTCGATGTGGACGCCCTTGATCGGGATCACCTTGAGCTTCCCGAGCTTCACCTGATCGTCGATGGTCGCGACTGAAACGATGGCGACGCCGACACCGGCCGCCACCGCCTGCTTGATCGCCTCGGTGCTGCCGATCTCGAGCGTGCGCCGCGGCTCGACGCGGTAGGCGGCCAGCGCCTGCGCGACCACCTCGCGGGTGCCTGAGCCGGGCTCGCGCACGATCAGGATTTCGTCGTTGAGCAGGCGGACGTCGATCGCTCCCGCGGCGGCTGCGAAGCGATGATCCGGAGCCGCGATCAGGACCATCACGTCGGTACGCCACGCTTCGCTGATCAGGTTCTCGTCCTCGACAGGCCCCTCGACCAGGGCGATTTCGATCTCATGTCCCAGCATCAGCGCGGCGATATCAGAGGTATTGGCGCTTACCACATGCAGTTCGATGCCGGGAAAGGCACGGTGGAACACGCCGAGATATTCCGGGATCATGTAGGTCGCGATCGTCGTGCTGGCGCCGATGCGCAGCGAGCCGCTGTCGAGGTTGCGCAGGGCCTGCAACTCGTCCTCGGCGGCGCGCTCGGCCGCGAACAGCGTCTCGGCATGGCGAGCCAGCGCCGCGCCCTCCCGGGTCGGCCGCACCCCCTTCGGCGTGCGGTCGAGCAGCCGGCAGCCGACCTGCAGCTCGAAATCCCGCACGCCCTTGGAGATCGCCGGCTGGCTGATGTGCAGGAGGTCGGCGGCGCGGGAGAAACTTCCACTTCTCGCCACGGCCGCGAACAGGCGGAGCAGATGCAGGTTGAGGGACATAACTTCTCTCTATCGGGGCAGTTCGAAAAGATATTAGCCAAGAGGCGTGCCCGGGCGCATAAAATCTTCTCCGAAAAGAGGATGTCGTGCCGCAACAACAACAAGATCAGGGGCAGAAGCAGGGGGCGCTGAAGCGCCTGTTCCTGCTGATTCCGGGCATTCTGCTCTGCGGGGTGGTCACCGTCATCTCGCTCGGCATCCAAGCCATCGAGGAGCGGGTTTTCGACCACCCCTATATCGAGGCCCTGGTCGTCGCGATCCTGCTCGGGATGGCGGTCCGCACCGCCTGGGAGCCCGCGGAGCGCTGGCGCTCGGGCATCGCCTTCAGCGCCAAGCAGCTGCTCGAGGTCGCGGTGATGCTGCTCGGCGCATCCATCAGCTTCGCCGCGATCGTGGCGTCGGGCGGGCTCCTGATCGGCGCGATCGCCGTCACCGTCGTGATCATGCTGGCGGTGACCTATGGTCTCAGCCGGATCCTCGGGCTCAAGACCAAACTCGCGATCCTGATCGCCTGCGGCAATTCGATCTGCGGCAATTCCGCGATCGCGGCGGTGGCACCCGTGATCGAGGCCGATGGCGACGACATCGCCTCGTCGATCTCGTTCACCGCCATTCTCGGCGTGCTGATGGTGCTCGGCCTGCCGCTGCTGATTCCGCTGTTGAAGCTGACGGCGACGCAATACGGCATCCTCGCCGGGCTCACGGTCTATGCCGTGCCGCAGGTGCTGGCGGCGACCGTGCCCGCCGGCATCGTTAGCACCCAGATCGGCACGCTGGTGAAGCTGGTGCGCGTCCTGATGCTGGGCCCGATCGTGGTCGGCCTATCGCTGTTCGTCGCGCGGCGGCGCAAGGCCGCCGGCACCGCCAAGGAAGGTGCTGCAAGGGCCGCCTCGATCAGCCCGTTCAAGCTGGTGCCCTGGTTCATCATCGGCTTCCTGGTGCTGGCCGCGCTGCGCTCGTTCCAGCTCGTGCCTGACATCGCGATCGCGCCGGTGACCAAGACGGCGGCGATCCTCACCGTCGTCTCGATGGCAGCACTTGGGCTCGGCGTCGATGTGCGCGTGCTCTCGACCGTCGGCGGCCGGGTGACGGCGGCGGTCACGCTATCGCTGATGCTGCTCCTGGGCCTGAGCATCGGCCTCGTGCACTTCTTCAAGTAGCCGCACCGGGGCGGCTACTCGGCGGCCTTCGCGGTCTTGCCGAACATCCGTGTCGGCGCAGGAAAGCCGCAGGACGTGCCGTCGGTGATCTTGACCTGATCTTCCCAGGACAGGCGGAAGCGGCCGGACACCATGTCCTGCATGAAGGTGTAGGGGCAATCCATCGCGCCGCCCTTCACCGCGACATAGCCGCGGTGCCAGAGCTGATAGATGTTGTTCTCGACGCCCCAGTTGATCCGCGCCTCGCGCACGAGGTCGGGCCGCACCTCGGCGGTGATGATCTCGTCGGCGCGCCCCGTGGTCCCGTGCGCGATGATGCTGCCGTCGAAATTGACGATCATGCCTTCGCCCATCGAGTCGAACGAGCCATCCGAGCCGCACATGCAGACATTGGCCGTCACCATCAGGTTCTGGAACGCGTTGGCCTGGTTGGTGAAGCGCCAGCTGTCGCGGATCGGCGCGGTGTAGCCTGCGGTGCGGATCATGATCTCGGCGCCCTTGTAGGCACATTCGCGCGCCATTTCCGGGAACATGCCGTCATGGCAGATGATCAGCGCGATCTTCGCGCCCTTCGGTCCGTCGATCACGGGAATGCCGACATCGCCCGGCTCCCACGGCTCGACCGGAATCCAGGGATGGAATTTGCGGTAGTAGAGCTTGATCTCGCCATGATCGTCGATGATCAGCCCGGAATTGTAGGGATTGCCGTGCGGGTTGAACTCCATGATGGAGAAGCAGCCCCAGATCTTGTTGTCGATGCAGGCCTGCTTGAAGGCCGCGACTTCAGGCCCGTCGAGCCGGCACATGATCTCCGGATTGGTGTCCATCGAGAGACCGTGCAGCGAATATTCGGGGAATACGACAAGGTCCATGGTGGCGAGATTGCGCCGCGCCTTGCCGACCATCCAGACGATCCGCTCGGTCTGCCGTGCCAGATCGGCCTTGGTCGCCACCACGGGCAGCTGTAGCTGCACCAGTCCGATCACGACGCCGTTGGGTGACTTGTTGAGACCGCCAAGTCCATTCATGCCTGTCCTCCCGCCTGTTTGAAATGGGCTGTCATTTCGCGAACGATGATCTTCGTCCGGTCGGGCTCCCAGCTAGCAACGATCATGCCAGCAAGATCGAACGACCAGCAAATCAGGTGCCGGTGAGAACCTGGGAAGTTGGCGCGGAGAACGGCCGAGCGTATCCCAACAGATTGAGATGCCGGACGTTTCGGGCGGTTGGGGGCGCAAGCCGCATCATTGCGCAATGGCACGCGGTTTGCTTGATCAAATGCGGGTCTTCTCGCATTCGAGGCGTGCGTCATGGCGAATTCAAGCGGGACAATCGCAGCGGAGCCGGAGCCGATCACGCTCGACTGGAGCAAGACCGCGCTCGTCATCATCGATATGCAGCGCGATTTCATGGAGCCCGGCGGCTTCGGCGAAACGCTCGGCAACGACGTCAGCCAGCTTGCCCGCGCGGTGAAGCCGATCGGCGCCGTCCTCGCCGCGGTGCGCGACGCCGGGCTGCTCGTGGTCCATACCCGCGAGGGCCATCTGCCTGACCTCTCGGACGCGCCGCCGGCAAAGCTCGAACGCGGCGCGCCGTCGCGCCGGATCGGCGATCCCGGACCGATGGGACGAATCCTGATCCGCGGCGAGGCGGGGCATGACATCATCCCCGAGCTCTATCCGCAGGGCAGCGAGATCGTGATCGACAAGCCCGGCAAGGGCGCGTTCTACGCCACCGAATTCGGCGACATCCTGCAGAAATACGGCGTCGAGAATCTGCTGGTCTGCGGCGTCACCACCGAAGTCTGCGTCAACACCACGGTGCGCGAGGCCAATGACCGCGGCTACCGCTGCGTCGTGATCTCCGACGGCTGCGCATCCTACTTCCCGGAATTCCACGAGATGGGCCTGAAAATGATCAAGGCCCAGGGCGGCATTTTTGGCTGGGTCGCCGAGTCTACCGCGGTGCTGGAGGCGCTCGCTGGCTAGGGCAAGATGAGATTGGGACGCGGACTCATCAGCGCGTAGCCCCGGCCGGATCGAGGCAAGCTGGATGAAGGCGAGGTAGTTGCCGCCCTAGCGACCGGGCGTTGCGGTCGAGCAACACTCCCTGGAAAAGCGTCGGCCCAACGGCTTCCGCCCATTGCGCGTTTCCATTTGATCCGAATGATCGATGCCGTCAGGTGCTTGGCTGTGCAACAGGGCTCGGATCGAGCCTTTGGAGGCTTCGGGATGATGAACCCGCGGCGAATTGCGACGGTGACGCCGGAGTTGTGCGGGACGGTCGTTCTCGCAGGTTGGCTCTTTGCCTGGCTTGCCGGCTCTGCCGGCATCGGGAACATCGGAGCAGTGCCCATCGAGGGACCAGCACCATCTCTCGCCGCCAATGCCGAACTGGCTGATGCGCGACAGGCAACTGCAGTCGCCAACGTGAACGCTGACGTGGCGATGGCTGCCGAACCCGTGACGTGGCCGGCCTCCGACGCGACGGCCGCGCCGCAGGCAGGCGTCATGGGCAGCGCTGTCGCTAACGCCGATGCGGCGATGGCGGTTGAATCGATGCCGGCGCCGCCGGCCCCTGATGCGACAGCGACCTTGAGCGAACCGAGATCAATCGTCGTGGCTGCGTTGCCGGATTCGTCGCAGATGCTGCCGGTCGAAACATCGCCGGAGCAAACGGCGACAGCGAGCACGCCTCCAGTGTCAAGCGACACCAAGGAGGCCGCGAGACCCCTGGATATTTTCGAAGAGTGCCTCGTCGTTGATGTGTGCATCGACCGGTACCTGTGGGCCCTCTACGAGCGGACGCCCAAGGAAGACACCATCAGCATACAAGAGCAGCGGAAAGTAACGGTCAAAAGGAAGCGCAAGACGGTGACCGTCACCAGGACGTTCACCAGGCGCGTCGATAACGATTTCACGTGGAAGGATCCGAAGGCGGCGGAAAGAATGGCCATGCCGTTGATCGACTACGTGATTGGAGGGGTGGATCGGAGCTTCAAGCTCAAGCTCTTTCACGCGCTTTACGCGGCGGAGCAGGCCGGGTTGTCGCCCGGGATAACCAGCGCGTTCCGCGATGACTACCGTCAATCGATCGCGAGCGGCCTGAAGGCAGCGTCCGACAAGTCATACCACGGAGGGAGCTTCCGCGGCGGCTATGGCCACGGGCTTGCCGCTGATATCGTGAGCGTCAAAGGCGCGACGCGGGCGGAGCGTTGGGTTTCCACTGAGGCCCTTTGGAAATGGATCGATGCGCGCGGTCCGGATTTTGGAATCGGGCGACCGTATCTCGATCGAGATCCGCCGCATGTCGCGCCGATAGACGGTAAGGAATACGCCGATCACCGCGGCGGGACGAAAGCTCAGCGCGCGGAAGCGGATATCAAGAAGCGCAACCGGGGCGTTCTGCAAGTCGTGGCGAAACGATCAAAAACCGCAAAAGCGTCGAAGGGGAGGACGATCTGATCCGCTTCAGCTGCGCCTTTCAACACGACGCGGGCAAGAATGCCTAGCAATACCACCATCGTGCAAAAATACGGTGGCGTCTGTCTCGAAACACCGGCAAAAATCCGCGCAGTCGCGAGCAGCGTCGCCGACTTGCATGGCCGTGGCCATCGTGTCGTGGCGATCGTCTCAGCGATGGGCAAGACCACCGACGAACTCGTCAGGATGGCTTATCAGATCAGCCCGCATCCCAATCGCCGCGAACTCGATATGTTGTTGACCACCGGCGAGCGCATCAGCATGTCCTTGATGAGCATGGCGCTGTCTGATCTCGGCGTGCCGGCGATCAGCTTTACCGGCAGTCAGGCCGGCGTGATGACCGATGGATCCCATTCCTCCGCACGCATTCTGGATGTGCGGCCGATTCGCGTGCGTGAAGAGCTCGATCGCGGACGCATCGTGGTTCTGGCGGGCTTTCAGGGCGTGAATCCGCTGACCAAGGAAATCACGACGCTTGGCCGGGGTGGCAGCGATACCACCGCGGTCGCCATGGCTGCGGCACTCCAAGCGGAGTGCTGCGAGATTATCAAGGAGGTCGACGGAGTTTGCTCGGCTGATCCGCGCATTGTCGCAAATGCAAAAACCTTGCGTCAGCTCGATTTCGCATCCCTATCCGAAATGTGCTTCTGGGGCGCCAAGGTGCTGCATTTTCGCAGCGTGGAGCTGGCCCACAGCCGAAACGTGCCCTTGGTCTTGAGAAGGTGGGGCGGCGCTCGACACAGCACGCAAGTGATGAAGGAGGTCGCGGGCATGGAGAAAGGAAGAGTCCTGGCCGTCAACTCGATGGCTCGCATTGAGCATGTGGAGATCGATTCGGCGGACCTCAATCAAGGCTTTGAGAAGTTCGCGCAGCATCTCAAGCAAAACGCCTTGCCTTGGCCGCAACTCCTCGCCTCGGCTTTCGCCGCCGAAAAAACCCGCATCATGATGACGTCCGATTCGGAGACGCTCGACGCGTTGCTGCGCACGCTGGAGAGGAGCAAAGACCTGCGCAAACAGCGCGAGACTCTCAGTTCGGTGAGTCTTACTTGCTTCGGCGGTATTTCTTCGGACCTGCCATACAAGGCGGTTCAGATTCTGCAACGTCACGGGATCATCGCCGACAAGTATGTCTTGTCATCGCACTCGGTAAGTTTCTTTGTTCCGATGGAGAGCCGTGAGGCTGCGGTCAGGGCCTTGCATTCGCTGATCTAGTTGAAACTTGGTAAAGGGGCGATGTCGCCTATTGGCCCGACTCGGACCTTCCGCGATGTGCGCTTTTGGGCAGCTGTTGGAGGATGAGCGGACATTACCAGCGCTCTTCCTCGGCTTCCCATTTTATGGGTACACGACCTAGGCTGCGGTCGCGAATATGGCGCGTTCCCACTCCCGCACGCTGCGTGGGAGCGTCAGTTGCAGAAGCCCGCAAATGCCATATGCGATGCATAATTTCGGAATATTAGAAGAATATCCCCGAATTGCCGGACGTGTCAAGTTGCTTGGTCGAACGCCTGCCGCCGCCGGCACCTTTGCATGGGGTTGTTTTCGATATTTTGGCAGCGCCCCTGCGACGGCCCGATCACTTCATATCGCTCTAGCCGCCTTTCACCGCGCCCGCCGTCAGCCCGGCCACGATCTGCCGTTGCGCCAGCACGGTGAGCAGCAGCACCGGTGCCGTCACGATCAGCGCGGCCGCGGCGAGCGAGCCCCAGCTCAGCTGGTCGAACGAGATCATGTTGTAGACCGCGACCGGCAGCGTTCGCGTCTCGCGCCCGGCCAGCACGATGCCGAACACAAAATTGTTCCAGGAGAAGATCACCGCGAGGATGAAGGCGACCGCAAGCCCGGGCCTGGCGATCGGCAGCGCGACATGGCGGAACACCTGCCAGCGTGTGGCGCCGTCGATCAGCGCGGCTTCTTCCAGCTCCAGCGGCGTGGTCTCGAAATAGCCGATCATGATCCAGATCACGATCGGCACCGTCACCACGAGATGAATGATGATCTGCGGCACCAGCGTGCCGAGCAGGCCGAGCCACTGGAACAGCAGGAACAGCGGGATCAGATACGACAGGCCCGGCGTGATGCGCGCGATCAGGATCACGATCGCGGATTTGTGCGCGGCCATCCGCGCAATGCCGTAGCCGGCGGGCACGCCGACCAGCATCGCAAGCCCGGTCGCGCAGCCGGTGACGACGAGGCTGTTGGTGAAATAGGTCAGGAAGCGGTTGGAGGCGAACACGTCGGCATAGTTCTTCCAGGCGAAATGCTCCGGGATGAACACCGGCGGATAGGAGGCATTGTCGATCTCGAATTTCAGCGACAGCGAGGCCATCCAGAGGAAGAACAGGATCGCCGGCGAGACGATGACGAACACCGACAGCCACAGCCCGATCCGCCCGAGAATCTGACGCGGGTTCATGCGCCGTCCCCGAGCTCTGAGGTCCACAGCAGGCGTTTGCGCAGATAGAGCAGCAGCGCCGCCAGCGCCACGATCAGCAGGAAGAACACCACCGCGATCGCCGAACCGTAGCCGAGGTCGTAGTAGACGAAGGCGACACTATAGAGATAGACGTTGATGGTTTCCGACGCCGAGCCCGGGCCGCCCTGGGTGATCGCGAAGATGATGTCGAAGCTTTTCACCGCGTCGATCATCCGGATCATACCGGCGATGAACAGGAACGGCATGATCAAAGGCAGCGTGATGAAGCGGAACACCTGCCAGAAATTGGCGCCGTCGATCTGCGCGCTCTCATAGGGTTCGGTCGGGATCGCGGCGAGGCCGCCGAGCACGATCAGCATCACCAGCGGCGTCCATTGCCAGGTCTCGACCAGCACCAGCGACGGGATCACCGTCGTCGGGTTGAACACCCAGAGCTGCGGCGGCAGGCCGACAAGTGACAGCAGATAGTTCAGGACGCCAAGCTGCGGGTGGAACATCATGGCCCACACCAAGGCGATGGCCACTGGTGTCGCCATCATCGGCATGATGAAGATGCCGCGCAGGAAGCCGCGCGCGGCGAATTTCTGGTGAAACACCACCGCCGCCAGCGTGCCGAACACCAGCGGCAGCACCACCGACAGCGCGGTGTAGGACAGCGTGTGCCCGACTGCCTCTACGAAGCGCGGATCGGTCGGCAGCCGCAAATAGTTGGCGAGCCCGACGAAGACGGTCGGCGAACCGACCTTCCATTCCTGCATGCTCATCCAGATCGTGAACACCCAGGGAAAGACGATCACGGTCAGCACCACGACGAGCGCCGGGATCACGAACGGCCAGTAGGACGGCGGACGCCATTCACGCGCCGGCGCAACGTCCCCAGAGCCTCCGGCTCTGGAGTCTTGCTTTGACGCGTTTTCTTCACGCGAACCGGTACCCACTTCGCTCGAAAACGCTTTGTCCGCCGCCGGCGAAGCCTGTGTCACCACGCTCACGCTTTTTCACTACGCTCCAGGATGGGGCGGAATTGCTCGTGCGCCTTCTTCAATTCGGTGGCAGGATCGGCGCCCGACAGCGTCGCGGTCAGCGCCGCACCGACGATGTCGCGGAATTCGGCGACCGGGATGATGACCGGGAGGCCGAGCTTGGAGATCTTGGCGGAGTCGACCACCGACTGCAGCCATTCCTTGGTCTTCACGCCCTTGGCGACCTCGGGGTCGTCGACGATGGAGTTGCGGAACGGCACGCCGCCGCCGGCCTGCAGCAGGCGGGCGCCCTGTCCCCGCGAGACCACCCATTGGCAGAGCAGGTAGGCGGCTTCCTTGTTCTTGCTCGCCGCGGGAATGCCGATGCCGTCGCCATAGGTCGACGAGAATTTGCCCTTGGGTCCGGCGGGCACCAGCGTGTAGCCGACCTTGCCGACCACGCGCGAGGCGGCGGGGTCCTCCAGCGGCGGCGCCCAGCCGTCGGCGTCGATCCACATCGCCGCGCGGCCTTGCGTGAAGGAGGCCATCGATTCCATCCAGTTGAAGCCGGCGACGCCGGGAGGCGCGCATTTCGTCAGCAGCCGCTGGTAGAGCTTGGTGGCTTCGACGGCCTCGGGGCCGTCGGTCAGGATGTTGCCCTTGGCATCGAGGAATTCGCCGCCATAGTTCAGATAGAAGTTGGTCCACATCGCCATGTTGGCGTTGCGCAGGCCACGGCCGACGAAGCCGTAGATGCCTTCCTTGGGATCGGTCAGCTTCTCGGCGGCGACCGCCATCTCCTCCAGCGTCTTCGGGACCTCGACGCCCTTCTTCTGGAACAACTCCTTGTTGTAGTAGAGGATGAAATAGTCGACCGACCACGGCAGCGACAGCATCTGGCCCTTGTCGTTGCGTGCATATTGCAGGCCGGCGGCCGAGAAATCGCTCTCGACGAGGTCGGGCGGCGTCAGGCTCGGGTCCTTGAGAAAGCCCGACATGTCGGCGAGCCAGCCGGCCTTCTCGAACTGCCGCTTCTGCACATGATAGCTGAGGTGCACGACATCGAAGCTCGGCTTGCCCGACGACAGCTCGATCACGCATTTCTGGCGCTGCTGCTGCTCGGGAATCTGCTCCGATTCGACCTTGATGCCGGAGAGCTCGGTGAATTCCTTGATGTATTTTTGCAGATTGTCGCCGCGCGGCCCCTTGGCGAGGATCACCTCCAGCGTCGTCCCGGAATATTTCTTCCAGTTGACCTCGGCGCGGGCCGGAAATCCGGTCAATCCAACCGCGCCGGCGGCTGCGGTGCCGGCCAGCATCTGCCGGCGCGAGATCAGGTGATGCGACATGTTTCTCTCCCTGGACGGTTCTTGTTTGGGAGAGATAGTAGAGCATGATCCGGAAAAGTGGAAACCGGTTTTCCGAACAGATCATGCTCAAGAAATTGAGCGAGAACATTGATGCGATTTGCAATCGCATCAATGTTTGAGCGTCTCAACTTTCCGTGCCTAGCCCCCACATGCGCGGCGCCGCTGCATAACGCTGCGCCGCGCATGGTGTGGCAGTTATGCCTTGACGAAGGCGAGCAGGGTGCCGTTGGCAGCGGCCGGCGGCACGGTGATGCCGCTGCCGCTCTTCACGCCGGTTGTGCCGAGCGCCTTCTCGGTTGCGGCGAGGTCGGCCGCGATCACGAGGCCGGCGCCGCCGCGATCGGACAGGCCATCCAGCGATACGCCGGGATAACGCTTGCCGAGCTGATCCCTGGTCAGGAACACGAAGTCGGCGCGATCGCCGCCGGACGGCACCGCAACCGCACCGTCGGGATCGTGCCTCGCCGCGATATCGATCATCCTGGAGAGATGCGCGGCATCGGTTGCGGGATCGGGCGAGACGATCAGCGCCTGCTTGAGGCGTTTTGCCCCATTGGCGTGCGTCATCAGTTCGAGGATCCACACCGTCTCGCGGGTCTTGTGCTGGCAGGCGAAGATGCGGACGCCGCCGGGCGCCTCAGCGGTCGGCCATTGGAAGGTGCGGAATTTCGCGGCCGAGACCGTGCCATCAGGCAGCGTCACCGGGCGTTCGAAATCGGTCGGCCCGATCGGCGCATAGCCGCGCGCGCGGATCTCCTCGGCACCGGCTGTCGAATCCACCGCGGTGAACGCGATGCGTTCGATGCCTTCGCCGCGCTTATCGAGGAAGGCGCGCGCCGGAGCATTGTGTTCCGTCGGCGTCAGCACGCCGAGCAATTCCATGTAGTCAGGGTCGAACATGATAGTGTAGTTGCCCGATCCCATATGCGCGCTGTGGGTGCCGCGCGGCGACACGGTGAAGCCGAGCCGCCTGTAATTCTCGGCGGCCTTGTCGAGGTCCTTCACCATGACCACGGCGTGATCGATTCCGATGACGTTCTTGAGTGTCACTTCTTGTCTTCCCGGCTGGAATGAGAGAGTAGAGTAAAGCTAACCAGAACGCGCAGGCCCCCGCAAGAAAGGATCATGATGAGCAGCAATGCCGTGCGCTGGCCCGATTCGCTCTGGGCAGCAGTGACGCCAACCGGCCCCGATTGTCCCGAATTGACGGGCGCGCAGCAGGCCGATGTCGTCATCATCGGCGGCGGCTTCACCGGCCTGTCGACCGCGCTGCATCTGCGCGAGGCCAATGTCGACGTCGCGATCGTCGAGGCCGCCGAGCCGGGCTGGGGCGCCTCGGGCCGCAACAACGGCCAGGTGATCCCGACGCTGTCGCGCCCCGATCCCGAGGACATCATCAAGAGGCATGGCGCGGCCGGCGAGCGCTTCGTCGCGATGCTGCGCGACAGCGCGGCAATGCTGTTCGACGTCGTCAAGCGCTACAACATCGAGGCCGAGCAGGAGCAGGCCGGCTGGGTGCAGCCGGTGCATTCGCCCGGCCGGATCAAGATCGCGGAGCGGCGGGTGCAGCAATGGTCGAAATTCGGCGCGCCGGTCGAATTGCTGTCGCGCGACCAGACGAGGGACATGCTCGGCTCGGATGCCTGGTACGGCGGCTTCTGGAACAGGACCGGCGGTCACGTCAATCCGCTGGCGCTGGCGCGGGGCCTGGCGCGCACCGTGCTCGGCCTCGGTGCGCGGATCTATGCCCGTTCCCCCGCGCTGAGCTTCGAGCGTCGCGGCGATCGCTGGGTGGTGAAGACCGAGAAGGGCGAAATCTCCGGCCGTGCGCTGGTGGTCGCGACCAATGCCTATAGCGGCGAGTTCGCGAAATCGCTAGTGCCTGAGATCGCGACCGAGGTGATGCCGGTGCTGTCGTGGCAGATGGCGACGCAGCCGCTGTCGGACAATGTCCGCAAGACCATCATTCCCGGCCGGCAGGCGATGTCGGACACCCATGGCGAGCTGTATTTTGCGCGTTACGACGCGCGCAATCGCCTCGTCACCGGCGGTGCCGTGCTCGGCCCGGGCGACAAGACCGCGCGGCTGAAGGCGCGGGTGACCGAGCGCTTGCAGCTGATATGGCCGCAGATCGGCGACGTCTCCTTCGACTATGTCTGGAACGGTTATGTCGGGATGACCGCGGATTTCCTGCCGCGCATGCATCACCTCGGACCGAACGCTTACGGCTGGACCGGCTGCAACGGCCGCGCCGTCGCGCTGACGATCCCGCTCGGCCGCGAATTGGCGCGAGCCGTCCAGGGCGTGCCGGAAAGCGAGCTGGCGCTGCCGTTCACCGAGCCGGTGCAGTACATGGCGCACGGATTGCTGCGCAAGCTCGCGCCTTGGATGCTGGTGCTCTATCGGCGCCGCGATGCACAGGAGTTGGTGAAGGGCGATCGCTTCGAGTTGCTGCGCTGGGCGGAGTATGTCCTCGCCTCGCGCCGCTCACGGTGAGCGCGGACCAACGACGCACCACGCGCGATGGCTCGATCAGGCGATCAAGGCATCGCGCTTGCGCGTGAAGTCGCCGCCGGGGATCGCCGACAGCAGCGCCTGCGTATAGGGATGCTGCGGTCTGCCGAACACGTCGGCGGTCAGTCCTTGCTCGACCACGGCGCCGTCCTTCATCACGGCGACGAGATCGCAGATCTGCGCGGCAACCCGCAGATCGTGGGTGATGAAGATGATGGAGAGGCCGAGCTGCTGGCGCAGCCCGGCGAGCAGCTTCAAGACTTGCGCCTGCACCGAGACGTCGAGCGCCGAGACCGGCTCGTCTGCGACCAGCACATCCGGCTTGAGCGCCAGCGCCCGCGCGAGCCCGATGCGCTGGCGCTGGCCGCCGGAGAATTCATGCGGAAAGCGATCGCCGGCGGACGGATCGAGCCCGACCAGTTCGAACAGCTTTCGCGCTTCCGCGATTGCGATCGCCCGGTTGGTGCCGTGCACGATCGGTCCCTGCGCCACCAGCTCGGCCGCCTTGCGGCGCGGGTTGAGCGAGGCGAACGGATCCTGGAATACCATCTGGATGTGGCGCGTTTCGCGCCTGATCTCGTCGCGGCCGAGTTTTGCCCAGTCCTTGCCGTTGAGCACGATCGAACCGCTGTCGGGGTCGATCAGCCGCACGAGGCAGCGCGCGAGCGTCGATTTGCCCGAACCGGATTCGCCGACGATGCCGAGCGTCGCACCGCGCGGCAGGCGGAGCGAGACGTTCTTGACCGCCTCCGTCACCCGCGCGCCGCGGCCGAGGAAGCCGCCGGTGCGGTAGGTCTTGGACACGCCGTCGATGGTCAGGATGTCCTTGCCGGAGAGGATACGTGGCGGCGGTGCTTTCAGCGGCGGAACCGCCGCGATCAGCTGCTTGGTGTAGGCATGCTGCGGATCATTCAGCACCTTGTCGGCCGCGCCTTGTTCGACGATCGCGCCGTGCTGCATCACCACGACGCGGTCGGCGATCTCGGCGACCACGCCGAAATCATGGGTGATGAACAGCACCGCGGTCTTCTTGCGCTGCTGCAGATCGCGGATCAGCTTCAGGATCTGCGCCTGCGTCGTGACGTCGAGCGCGGTGGTCGGCTCGTCGGCGATCAACAGCTTCGGGTCCAGCGCCAGCGCCATCGCGATCATGGCGCGCTGGCGCTGGCCGCCGGAGAGCTCGTGCGGATAGGCCTTCGCGGCAGCCCTGGGGTCGGGGATGCGGACGTCCTCGAGCAGCGCCAGCACCCGGGTGTTGATTTCGGCCTTCGACAGGCCGGTGTGGATTGCAAACATCTCGCCGATCTGGTCGCCGATGGTGCGCAGCGGATTGAGCGCCGTCATCGGCTCCTGGAAGATCATCGCGATCCCCGCGCCGCGCACCTCGCGCATCTCGGCTGGATCGGCGGCACAGAGGTCGCGGCCGTCGAACAGCATCCGGCCCTGTTCGATCGTCACCTCGTTCGGCAGCAGCCGCATGATGGCGTTCGCCATCATCGACTTGCCGGAGCCGGACTCTCCGACCACGCAGAGGATCTCGTTCGAGGCGACCGACAGGGAGACGTCGGACAGCGCGTGCGGCCGGTCGGCGCCTTTGGGCAGGCGCACCGTCAGCCCGTCGAGCGAAAGAACCGTGTCGCTCATCGGCTCTTCAGCCTCGGATTGAGCGCGTCGTTGAGGCCCTGGCCGACAAGCGACACCGCGAGCACCGTGATGAGGATCGCGATGCCGGGGATCGCCGAGACGTACCATTGCACCCGGAGCACGTCGCGGCCAAGCCCGATCAGATTGCCCCAGGAGGCCACGTTGGGATCGGACAACCTCAAGAACGCCAGCGCGCTTTCCAGCAGGATCGCGACCGCCATCACCACGCTGGCATAGACGATGACAGGCGGCAGCGCGTTGGGCAGGATCTCGCCGAGGATCAGCTGGAGGTCCTTCATGCCGAGCGTCTTGCCGGCCTGGACGAATTCGCGGTTGCGTAGCGAGAGGAACTCCGCACGGGTCAGCCGCGCCGGCGCCGGCCACGACACCACTCCAACTGCAATCGTCACCGTGGTCAACGTCGAGCCGAACACCGCGACCAGCACCAGCAGCAGCACGAAGTTCGGCAGGGTCTGGAACGCCTCGGTGATCCGCATCAGCACATTGTCGACCCAGCCGCCGTAATAGCCGGCAAAGGCGCCGACCAGGATGCCGATCAGGATCGCGATCACGGTGGCGACGCCGCCGATCAGGAGCGAGATCCGCGCGCCGTAGAAGATCTGGGCGGCGATGTCGCGGCCGGAATTGTCGGTGCCGAGCAGGAAGCGCGGGTTGGAGAACGGCCAGACCAGCGGCCGGCCGGCCAGCGCGAGCGGATCGCGCGGATAGAGGAAACCCGCGCTGATCGCCATCGCGATCACCAGCAGCAGCAGGATCAGGCCGATCACCGCGGCCGGGCTGCGGAAATAGCGTTTCACCGCGTCCATCGTCAGCCCTCCGCCGCGATGCGCGGATCGAGCCGCGCGTAGAGCAGGTCGACGACGAAGTTCACGACAATCACAAGGAGCGCGGACACGAACACGATGCCGAGCAGGGTGTTGAGGTCGCGCTGCACCACGGATTCATAGGCGAGGCGGCCGAGGCCGGGCAGCGAGAACACGCTCTCCACCACGACCGAGCCGCCGAGCATGGTGCCGGCCTGCAAGCCGATCAGCGTCACCGCCGGCAGCAGCGCGTTGCGCAGCACGTGGCGGGTGATGACATGGGTCTCGTCCAGCCCCTTGGCGCGGGCGGTGCGGACGAAATCGAGGTTCAAGACCTCCAGCATCGAGGCGCGCATGATGCGCAAATAGATCGCAAGGAAGATCAGCCCGAGCGTCGTCGTCGGCAGCACGAGGTGGGCTGCGATGTCGAGCACGCCCCGGATGCCGGTCTGCACCGTTCCGATGTCCTGGAAGCCGCCGGATGGCAGCCATTGCAGATAGACCGAGAACACCACGATCGCCATCAGCCCGAACCAGAACGAAGGGGTGGCGTAGAAGATCAGGCCGAGCGTCGAGATCAAGGTGTCCGGCCAGCGGTTGACGCCGCGCGCGGCGATCACGCCGAATACGAGGCCAAAGAAGAACGCGAACGACAGCGACGCGGTCATCAACAGGATGGTCGGCGGCAGCCGTTCCAGGATCACGGTCGCCACCGGCTTGCCGTAGATCGAGGAGAAGCCGAGATCGAGCCGCACCAGATGCCACAGATAGTTGCCGAGCTGCGCCGGAACCGAGAGGTCGAGCCCGTAGACCTTGCGCAGCTGTTGCGCAGTCGCGGCATCGCCGCCGCCCATCTGCGCCATCAGCGCATCGACGGTGTCGCCCGGCGCGAGCTGCAACAGCAGGAACACGCCGATCAGGATCAGGAACAGGGTCGGAATCGAGGCGGCCAGCCGCCGCCCCGCAAGGCTCAGGATACGCATCGGCTATCTATAGCGTTTTCGAACGAAGTGGACACTGGCCTCTCGGTCACCTCGCCCCGCTTGCGGGGAGAGGTCGGATCGCATCGTTAGATGCGATCCGGGTGAGGGGGTACAGGTCGATCGATGGAGCAATATCGCGGAGAGAGCCCCTCACCCCGCCCCTCTCCCCGCAAGAGCGGGGCGAGGGAGAAGCAAGGCGCGCCGCCTCAAGCCGAAAGCCAAAGATCGTACCAGCTCGCCGAGCCCCAGCGCGGCGTGTTGGAGTGGTTGCGCGCCTTGGCGGTGATCACGGTGACGAAGATCTGCTCGATCGGCATCCAGACCGGCAGCTCGGTGTTCACCTCCTTGACGAAGTCGGCATAGAGCGCCTTGCGCTTGACCGGATCGACTTCGGTCGCGGCATCGTCGATGGTCTTGTCGACCGTCTTGTCCTCCCAGCCCCACTGGTTGGTCCACGGCGCGCCCTTGGGCTGGCCGGAGCGGTACCACACCGTGGTCGAGACCGCGGGGTCGTTGCGATACTGGTGCCAGCCGGTGGCGAGATCGAAGGCGTGGTCGTCATAGACCTGTTTGAGGAAGCCGCCGCCATCGTTGCGCACGATATCGACCTGGATGCCGACTTCTCCCAGCGACTGCTGGATGAAGGTCGACCACAGCGAGATGTCCTCGCCCCACGGCGCCGGCAGCAATTTCAGCGAGAAGCGGTTGCCGCCGGAGGCCTTGAAGCCGGCCTCATCGAGCAGCGCGATCGCCTTGGCCTTGTCGTAGGGATATTGCGGCGTGTTCGGCCCGGGATAGAAGTCGGTCGAGGTCGAGGGGATCGGGCCGGTGCCGAGCTTGGCGAAGTCGCCCAAAAAATTCTCGATGAAGAACGGCACGTTGATCGCATGCGCAATGGCGCGGCGGACGCGGATGTCGGACAGTTCCTTGCGGCGGAAGTTGAACTCGATGGTGTTGGTACGGGCGTTGCCCTCATTGCCTTTGGTTGAGACGATGAAGCGCTTGTCCTTGCCGAGCCGCGCCATGTCCGAGATCGTCAGCCCCGAGAACGGGCTGTAGTGCAATTCGCCCGCCTCCATCTGGGCGGCGGCCGCGGCGCGATCGGTGATCACTTTCCAGACGATGCGGTCGAGATAGGGCGCGTTCGGCCGCCAGTAATCCGGGTTGCGGTCGGCGATGATGTATTGCCCGCGCTCATACTTGACGAATTTGAACGGGCCGGTGCCGACCGGCGCCAGATTGGTCGGGTTCTGCCTGATGTCGCCGCTCTCATAGAGATGCTTGGCGGAGACGTAGCCGAGGTCGGGCAGGGCCCGGAGCAGCAGGTTCAGCGGCATCGGCCGCTCGTAGCGAAAGATCGCGGTCTGCGGATCGGGCGTATCGACCGATGTGAGGAACAGCTGCAGCGTCGATCCGTAGTTGAGGATCTTCTTCCACATGTTCATCGCGGTGAAGGCAACGTCCTCCGAGGTGAACGGCTTGCCGTCGTGCCAGGTGACGCCCTTGCGCAGCTTGAAGGTGACGGTCTTGCCGTCCGGCGTCGCCTCCCAGCTCTCGGCGAGCACGCCGACCGGCTGTCCGTTGGCGTCGAGGTCGACCAGATTCTCCTGGATCTTGCCGCCGATGATGTAGACGCCGGTCGAGGCCTGGATGCTGGGGTTGAGCTGGCGCTGCTCGGCGCCGTAATGGACGTTGAACACGCCGCCCTTGCGCGGGGTTTCCTGCGCGAATGCCCGCATCGGATTGATGACGTTGGCCGCAATCGCGGCCGAGGTCAGAAGGGCCGTGCGGCGGTTGATCTCAAGGCGGGACAAATCCATACGCGGGGTCTCCGGAACATACATAAAGGCTTGCATGGGGCGGCCAGCCGATCGGCCGTGGCGCCCCTTTGCGATGTTACGATGGAATGGGAACCCGAGTCATTTCTAATGCCTCGGCCTTTTTGAAGGATCGTTTCCGAAACCTGAAGTGGCGCCGCGGTGCTCCGCAACCCGAATTGCGGGCAACATTGTCGCACACAGGCCGCGCGAGATGCGTCGAGTGATTCTCTTTAGGGCCCGCTTCGGGAGCCCCGAAGCCGCGCAAACGCTGTAATTTTAGGGGTCGGAAGCGACTTGACTGGAAAAAACACTGGAAAAAACCCTGATTCGGGGGCTGTCCACAGCGATATTGCTGTGGTGAGTGCAGAAAACACTGTTTTTCTCGGCGTTTTCCGCCATATCGTGCCCACTCCAGAATCAATGGAGCAACCATGGCTACCCAACTGTCGAAGTCGCAAGTGATCGAGAAGATCGCGACCACCACCGAACTCTCCAAGCGCGACGTCAAGAACGTTTTGGACTCGCTCGTCGATGTCGGCCACAAGGAGCTGAAGAAGGCCGGGGTGTTCCTCGTCCCCGGCTTCGCCAAGTTCGTTGTGGTCAAGAAGCCGGCGACCAAGGCGCGCAAGGGCACCAACCCCTTCACCGGTGAAGAGATGATGTTCAAGGCCAAGCCGGCCCGGAAGATCGTCCGCGCACGGCCGGTCAAGGCCGCCAAGGACGCGGTTTAAGACGAAAGGCCTCCGGTGACGGAGGCCTTTTGCTTTTGAGCCGTCGCTTCCTGCCGTTGGTTGCCCGCTTGAGCGTTTTCGAGCGAAGTGGACACCGGTTCGCGTGAAGAAAACGCGCCAAAGCAAAGTCTCGAGCTCCGGTTTCTGCTTGAACCAGGACCGGGGCTCTAGACCACCGGCGACCGGCCACCATCGACATTGATGGCGGTGCCGGTGATGTAGGAGCCTTGCTCCGAGGCCAGGAAGCAGGCGAGGTTGGCGAACTCCTCCGCCGTGCCGATGCGGCCGAGCGGCGTGCCCTTGGCAAGGCCCTTGGCGAATTCCCCGAAATCCGTGTTCGGCGCCTGGGCCGCGTGCCGCTTGACCCATTGATCGCTCATGATCAGGCCGACCAGCAGCGCATTCACCAGGATGTTGTGCTCGCCGCCTTCATTGGCCATGACCTTGGTCAGCGCCATGCCGGCGGCGCGTGACACCGAGGTCGGCGCCGAGTTGCCGGCCGGCGCCTTCGCAAAGGTGTTGAGCACGTTGATGATGCGGCCCCATTTGCGCTGCTTCATGCCCGGCCACACCAGCCGGCTGAAGCGGAGCGCGGCGAACAGTTTCAGGTCGAGGTCCTCCTGCCAGGCCTCGTCGCTGATGCTCTCGAAGGCCAGCGTGCGCGCGGTGCCCGCGTTGTTGACCAGCACGTCGATCTTGCCGAGATCCGCGACGATCTGCTCGTGAGCCTTGGCGATGTCGGCGGCCTTGGCGACGTCGCAGACGTAATCGCGGACCACGAGGCCGTCCCTGGCGAGTGCCTCGCGCGCCGCAGTGAGGTCGGCCGCGCCGCGGGCGAGGATCGCGACCTTGGCGCCGGACTCCGCAAACCGCCGCGCCACCGCGATCCCGATGCCCTTGCTGCCGCCGGTCACCACCGCGACGCGGTCCTTCATTGATAGGTTCATTGTTGTTCTCCCTGGGGCTGGCCCTGAGAGAACGCTATCAAACCGACAGCGCGACCAACAAGGTCATGCAGAGCAGGTGTGCTGTGACAATCAGTGCGAGATGGAGCGGGCCGGACATCGGATGTCTCCATTGTAGGGGCGGCACGCATCTCGTGAGGCGAGCACCGCCGCTCGTCTCCCTCCCCCTGAAAGGGGGAGGGCGGGGTGGGGGTTGCTCTCGACGGACGCCGGCGTCTGTGGAGGCAGGATCCCCACCCGATTGGCGCTTGCGCGCAAACCGACCTCCCCTTTTCAAGGGGAGGTGGAAGAGACTGCTAGTTCAAGCTTGCGCTGGCCGTAAAACTGCGGTCGACGGCCTTGCCGACATCCAGCGTCTTGCCGAGGATGCCGTAGCGCGTGGCGCGGTCGGAGGCGGCCTGCACTTCCTTCACCACGGCCTCGTCGATCGCGATCGGGCTGGTCTTCTGCGCGGTGTAGGCGGCGAACAGCACGTCTTCCGGCAGCTTGGTCAGTTCGGCCGTGTTCCTGGCATACTCCGCGACATGGTCGAGCGACCACAGCCGCGCCTTGTTCAGCCGCTGCACCAGATCCTGCACCGCGGCGCGCTTGGTCGCGATCGCGTTGTCGGAGGCGACGATGAAGGTGATGGTCGGCGTCAAGCCCTCACCATCGGCGACGACGCGCGCATTGTCCTTCAGCCTGGCGTAGGAGATGTAGGGCTCCCACACCGCCCAGGCGTCGATCGAGCCGGCGAGCAGCGCGATCTTGGCGTCGACCGGGCCGAGCGGGGCGAAGGTCGCATCCTCGATCCTGCTGCCGGCTTTTTCCAATGTCGCATTGATCAGGAACTGGCCCCAGCCGCCCCGCGTGCCGGCGAGGCGCTTGCCCTTCAGATCGGCCGCCGTCTTGATCGGCGAATCCCCGCGCACCAGGATCGCCTGGGTCCGCGCATCGGAGCGCGTGCCGCCGATCGCCTTGATCGGCGCGCCCGAGGCATAGACCGTGAGGAAGGACAGGTCGCCGGTGTAGCCGACGTCGAGCGCGCCGGCATTGATCGCCTCCAGGATCGGGGCTGCGGCCGGGAATTCCGACCACTCGATCTTGTAAGGCAGATCCTTGGCGAGGCCGGAGATATCGAGCAGCGAGCGGTTGCCGCCCTTCTGGTCGCCGACCCGCAGCACGATCGCATCAGCCGCGAAGGCCGCGGCCGACGTCGACAGCGTGATCACCGCTGTGATCAGCGCGGCCGCGGTGCGGCGCGTGAAGGTATAGGGAGAACCCGAGCGGGTCAGTTTGCGCATATGCATTTTCTTTCTGATTCATTCGCTGCTCGTCGGGAAGCGCGGCAGCGTTCGACCGAGTCTATGAGCAAGCCGTTCGCCGTCAACGAAACGGAAAACTGAAATCAGCCCGTGCGCAGCAAGGATGATCTCGCCGAGCCCTTGTGCGTAGAAGACATCGCGCAAGCGGTAGTCTTTCGCTCAAATTTGGTGCAATCGATGCCGTTCCGTTGCACGTCTGCGCCGCGACGAGCGCGAAAATCCTTTCATCGTCGCGCGCTGCGATCGTGGAGAGTTCGGCTGCCGCACCGACCACATTCGAAATTCCATTTCATTGACGGTGAACTTGTCGCGCCGCATCATTTGCGCGTTGCTTTGAGGGCAATAGCGCCGGAGAAATCCGCTTTTTCTAAACCATGAGCTTCGAACGACGGGGCGTGCAGACGGAGACGTTTTGCGCGCGGGGCGGAGCCTTGCCGAAATGCAGGAGTGATGATGTCGACGGATAACAAGAAGACGGTGATGGATCGCCGCACCTTGCTGCGCGCGGGGGCCGCCGCAGCCTTTGCCGCGCCGATCGGCGCCTATAACGCGCAGGCCTTCGCACCGCGCCCGGTCGCATCGGCGATCGACTTCTCCGAATTTCCGATCTGCAAGACCGCCTCCGATGCGCCGCCGCTGGCAGGCAGCCCGCGCAAGCTGAAATTGTCCTGGAACGCCGGCGCGGTCTGCCTCGCGCCGCTCCCGGTCGCCATCGACCATGGCTTCTTCCAGAAGCAGAATCTCGACGTCGAGCTCGTCAACTATTCCGGCTCGACCGACCAGCTGCTGGAGGCGATCGCCACCGGCAAGAGCGACGCCGGGCTCGGCATGGCGCTGCGCTGGCTGAAGCCGCTCGAGCAGGGGTTTGACGTCAAGATCGCCGCCGGCACCCATGGCGGCTGCATGCGCGTCTTGACCCGCGCCAATTCCGGCGTCGACAAGCTCGCCGATCTCAAGGGCAAGATCGTCGCGGTCGGCGATCTCGCCGGTCCCGACAAGAACTTCTTCTCGATCCAGCTCTCCAAGCTCGGGATCGACCCGGTGAGGGATGTCGACTGGCGCGCCTATCCCGGCAATCTCCTGAACGTTGCGGTCGAGAAGGGCGAGGTGCAGGCCTTCCTGTCGTCGGACCCGCTGGCCTATCTCTGGCTGAAGGACACGCAGTACAAGGAGGTCGCCTCCAATCTCGACGGCGAATACCGCGACAAGAGCTGCTGCATCGTCGGCCTGCGCGGCAGTCTGGTGCGGGAAGAGCCTCACGTCGCGCGTGCCATCACCCAGGCGCTGCTCGATGCCGCGATGTTCACCTCGCAGAATCCGGACAAGGCGGCGAAGTCGTTCCAGCCCTATGCGCCGAAGGCGGCGAGCCTCGCCGATCTCGAGGCGATGGCGCGCTACCACACCCATCACCATCATCCCACCGGCGAAGTGCTCAAGCGCGAGCTCAAGGGCTACGCCGACGACCTGAAATCGGTGCAGGTGTTCAAGCAGAGCACCGACACGGCCAAATTCGCGGAGCGGATCTATGTCGACGTATTCAGTGTCTGACGCGACGGCCGCCGCGCCGCGCGCCGCGGTCACGTTCTCGAACCTCTCCAGCAGCTATGGCGTTGGCCTCGCGGCAACCCTCGCCTGGCTCGCGTTCGGCCTCTCGTGCCTCTATTGGCCCGATGTCGGCGACTGGTCGCGGACCCAATCGCTCGGCATCGGCGCGATCGTCATCGCGGCCTTTATCCTGTTCGGTACATTCAGCGCGGATTATCTCGGCAGCGCCGGGCAGGCGCTGCGCAAGCGTGCGCCATGGCTGGTGGCCTTCGGCGCGTTCGTGACGCTATGGGAGGTCGCCACCGCGAAGTTCGCCTGGCTGCCGCTGCCGTTCTTCCCGCCGCCGCAGTCGATCCTCGAGGTCTACACCGACGATCTGCCAAAGCTGCTCGACAGCGTGTTCGCCTCGATCAAGCTGCAGCTCGGCGGCTACATCATCGGCGCGACGATCGGCTTTATCACCGGCGTCTCGATCGGCTGGTCGCAGAAGATCGGGTACTGGGTGCATCCGGTGCTGCGCTTCATCGGTCCGCTGCCCGCCACCGCCTGGCTGCCGATCGCGTTCTTCACTTTCCCGTCGAGCTGGAGCGCCTCGACCTTCCTGATCGCGCTTGCCACCGGATTCCCGGTGACGGTCTTGACCTGGTCGGGGGTGGCGAGCGTCAGCACCGCCTATTACGACGTCGCGCGCACGCTCGGCGCCAAGCCGTCGTTCCTGGTGCTCAAGGTCGCGATCCCTGCCGCGTTGCCGCACGTGTTCGTCGGCCTGTTCATGGGGCTCGGCTCGTCCTTTGCCGTGCTCGTGGTCGCCGAGATGATCGGCGTCAAGGCCGGGCTCGGCTGGTACCTGCAATGGGCGCAGGGCTGGGCGGCCTATGCCAACATGTATGCGGCGCTGATCGTGATGTCGCTGCTCTGCTCCGGCGCGATCACGCTGTTGTTCCGGACCCGCGACCGCCTGCTGGTCTGGCAGAAGGGCGTCGTCAAATGGTAGTGCAATCCGCCGCCGAGGCGATCACCTATCCCGCCGTCGGCGCCGAGCTCGACATCGAAGGCGTCAGCCACGCCTTCGATATCGACGGTGCGACGCTCCCGGTGCTCGACAATGTGAACCTTTCGATCGCGCCGGGTGAGTTCGTCGCGCTGCTCGGCCCGTCCGGCTGCGGCAAGTCGACCTTGCTGCGGCTGGTCGCGGGGCTGGAGAAGCCGCGCAGCGGCGCGCTGCGCGAGGATGAAGTCCGCATCACCGGCCCGCATCCGTCGCGTGTCGTCGTGTTCCAGGACCCGACGCTGTTTCCGTGGCGCTCGGTGTGGGACAATGTCGCGCTCGGGCTGGAAGCGCAGGGTATCCTGAAGGCGCAGCGGCACCGGGTCGATGCCGTGATCGAGCTGGTCGGCCTGTCGTCGTTCCGCAACGCCTATCCGCACCAGCTCTCCGGCGGCATGGCGCAGCGCGTGGCGCTGGCGCGCGCGCTGGTCAATGATCCGAAGATCCTGGTGCTCGACGAGCCGCTCGGCAAGCTCGACTCGCTGACGCGGATCGCGATGCAGGCCGAGCTGGTGGCGCTGTGGCAGCGCAAGGGCTTTACCACGCTGCTCGTCACCCATGACGTCGAGGAGGCGCTGGTGCTCGCCAACCGCGTCATCGTGCTCTCCGATCGACCGGCGCGGATCAAGGCCGACATCGCGGTCGCCCGGCCATACCCGCGGCATCGCGGCGATCCCTATCTGGCCGATCTGCGCAAGCAGATCCTCGGGCTGCTCGGACTGGAGGCGACATGGTGACGACAGCGGCGAGAGAGCTGCCGCCGGCGAACGAGCCGGAGCCCATCGCGCGCGCGTTGCGGCTCGCCGAGGTGTTTGCCGCGCGTGCGCCCGCGCATGATCGCGATGCCAGCTTTCCCTTTGAAAATTTCGCCGACCTGTCGCGCGAAGGCCTGCTGGCGCTGACGGTGCCCGTGGCGCTCGGCGGAGGCGGGGCGGGCGCGCGGGATGCCACGCGCGTGCTCGGCATCATCGGCAAGGCCGATCCGTCGACCGCGCTGGTGCTGTCGATGCATTACATCCAGCATCTGGTGATGGCGCGCAGCACGCGCTGGCCGGGCCGGCTGGCGCGCAAGCTCGCGAAGGAGACGGTCGAGGGCGTGGCGCTGATCAACGCGTTGCGCGTCGAGCCCGAGCTCGGCTCGCCCGCGCGCGGCGGCCTGCCGGCGACCACGGCGCGCCGCACCGAAACCGGCTGGCGGCTGACCGGCCGCAAGATCTATTCGACCGGCGCGCCGATCCTGAAATGGTATTCGGTCTGGGCGAAAACCGACGAGCCGGAGACGCGTGTCGGTTTGTTTCTGGTTCCGGCCGGGTTGCCGGGAACGCGGATCGAGGAGACCTGGGATCATCTTGGCCTGCGCGCCAGCGGCAGCCACACCGTGATCTTCGACGACGTGGTGTTTCCGCTGGACTCTGAGATCGACGTCCGCAGGCCCGACGACTGGAAGGTTCCTGACGTCACCCAGGCGACCGTGCACGCGATCTTCGTCGCCGCGATCTATGACGGCATCGCCCGCGCCGCCCGCGACTGGCTGGTCAAATTCCTGAAGGAGCGGGTGCCGGCCAATCTCGGTGCGCCGCTGGCGACGCTGCCGCGCATGCAGGAGGTCGTCGGCGGCATCGAGGCCCGTCTTGCCGTCAATGCCCGCCTGATCGACAGCTTCGCCGCCGATTTCGATAACGGCTTCCCGCTGTCCGCGATCGAGTCTAACATCATCAAGCTGACGGTGACCAATAATGCCGCAGCAGTGGTGGAGGATGCCTTGTCGCTGACCAGCAATCACGGCCTGTCGCGAACCAATCCGCTGGAGCGGCATTACCGCGACGTGCTGTGCGGCCGCGTCCATACCCCGCAAGACGATGCCACCCGTGTCTCCGCCGGACGCTCCGTGCTGGGCGTCTGAAACAACAGTCAACAACAACGGAGTTGTCAGTCATGCCGGTCGAGTTCATCGGCTTCATCACCAACAACAATGCGTCCGAGACCATCGTTCGCTCGGGCCCGGTGCTCGATCCGCCCTATATCGAGACCGTCGCCAAGGCCCATGAGCTGGCCGGCTTCGACCGCGCGCTGCTGGCGTTCCACTCGACCACACCGGACGCGTTGCAGGTCGCGCAGCATGTCCTGACCATCACGAAGCAGCTCAAGGTGATGATCGCGCAGCGCCCGGGCTTCACCGCGCCGACGCTGTTGGCGCGCCAGCTCGCGACGCTGGATCAATTCTATGGCGGCCGCGTCTCGCTTCACGTCATCACCGGCGGCAACGCCATCGAGCTGCGCCAGGACGGCAACACGCTCGACGACAAGGACGAGCGCTACGCCCGCACCAGCGAATTCCTCGACGTGGTGCGGCTGGAATGGACCAGCGAGAAGCCGTTCAACTACAGCGGCAAGTACTACAATGTGGAGAACGGCTTCTCGCAGGTGAAGCCGTTGCAAAAGGGCGGCATCTACACCTTCGTCGGCGGCGGCTCGGATGCTGCGGTCGAGGTTGCGGGCAAGCACGCCGATACCTTCGCGCTGTGGGGTGAATCCTACGCGCAGGTGCGCGACGTCACCGCCCGGGTGCGTGTGGCCGCAGCCAAGCACGGCCGCCCAACGCCACGCTTCAGCCTGTCGGTGCGGCCGATCCTGGCCGACACCGAGGAGAAGGCGTGGGCGAAGGCGGAACATATCCTCGAGCGTGCCACTGCGTTGCAGGACCAGACCGGTTACCGCCGGCCCAACCACGCGACCGACGGCGCCAAGCGGCTCTTGGCGCTGGCCGATCAAGGCACGCGGATCGACAAGCGGCTGTGGACCGAGATCGCAAAGCTCACCGGCGCCAACAGCAACACGACAGCGCTGGTCGGTACGCCCGAGCAGGTCGCCGAAGTGTTCGCCGACTATTACGATCTCGGCGTCAGCCACTTCCTGATCCGCGGCTTCGATCCGCTGGTTGATGCCATCGACTATGGCCGCGAGCTGATTCCGCTGACCCGCAAGCTGATCGAAGCGCGCGACCAGCTGCGGGGGATCGCCGCCGAATGATCCGTCTCATTGTCGCGGCGGCGCTTGCGCTCGTCGCCATCGACGCCGCCGTCGCGCAGACCACGCTGCGCGTCGGCGACCAGAAGGGCAATTCGCAGGCCGTGATGGAAGCGGCCGGCGTGCTCAAGGACGTTCCCTACAAGATCGAATGGAAGGAGTTCGCCGCCGCGGCGCCGCTGCTGGAAGCCTTGGGCGCGAGCGCGATCGACACCGGTCTGGTCGGCGATGCGCCGTTTACGTTCGCGGCCGCCGCCAAAATTCCGGTCAAGGCTATTGCGGCTGTGCGGCAGTCCCGCGACGGGCTCGCGGTCGTCGTGCCGGAGAATTCTCCGATCAAGAGCTTCGACGATCTGCGCGGCAAGAAGATCGCAACCGGCCGCGGCTCGATCGGCCATCAGCTGATCCTGGCCGCGCTGGAATCGAAGGGGTGGCAGGCGAGCGACGTGCAGATCGTGTTCCTCGCGCCGTCGGATGCGAAGGTTGCCTACACGCAGGGCTCGGTCGATGCCTGGTCGACCTGGGAGCCCTATGTCAGCCAGGAGGAGGTGCTGTTCAAGTCGCGCCGCGTCATCACGGCCGACGGCATCACGCCCGGCCTCGGCTTCCAGGTCGCAACGCCTGATGCGATCAAAGGCAAGCGCGCCGAGCTCGAGGATTTCGTGCGTCGCCTCGCGGCCGCGCGCGCATGGTCGCAGAACAATGTCGAAGGCTACGCTGCGACCTGGGGCAGGCTGATGAACATCCCGCCCGCGGTGCCGCTGAACTGGCTGACGCGGGCCAAGATCCGCATCGCGCCGATCGACGACAGCGTGGTGGCCGACGAGCAGAAGACCATCGATCTCTACGACCGCTGGGGCCTGATCCGGCAGAAGATCAACGCCGCCGACATCGTCGACCGCTCGTTTGCCGCGGCAGTCGAGAAGGGCGCGGGGCTGTAGGCAATTTGCAAGCGACGCCAAACATTCAGCGTCGTCCTGGCGAAAGCCAGGACGACGGGCGTGGAGGGGTGCTTGCACGATTTCGGAATATTGGAAATGTATCCCTGATTTGCCCGACGTGTCAAGCTGCCCTGTCGATGGCCGGCGGCCGCCAGCTCCTTTGCATGGGGTTGTTTTCGATATTTTGCCGACGGCCCTGCAAGCGCGAGATGTGGACCTTCTGCGCGGAAGCGATTGAACTTCGCACGATTGCACCGCTAACGAACCCGTGATCTCAAAAACATCCATTCATCCGCAGGCTGCCGCGCAGCAAGGATTTTTCCCGATTGCCGCATTCCAAAACCGCAACGTTGCTATTTTCGCCGCGGCCTTGCCGCACCCACCGGCGCTGCCAAGATCAATCGTACGAACAATCGAGTCCGGGAGATCACCGTGGGCCTTCAAGAAACTCGCATCGAGTCGCTGCCGTTTGTGACCGCTGAACTGAATTATCTCGCGCCGACGCCGGGCAAGCCCCGGACTTACGCTTTCGATCCGCCGCCCGGCGAACCCAAATCCACTGCACTGCCCGAAGCTCACAATGTGCCGATCTTTGACGGGCGCCTGATCGCCGACAGCTTCTCGCTCGACCGCGAGGGCTTTGCGCTGGTCAAGCATCCGACCTTCGTGAAGGACTATTACGACGACAACGAAGTCCGCAATGTCTACTATCCCGCCGTCGAGGCCTTCCTCAAGGCGACGCTGAAGGCGGATCGCGTTTTCATCTTCGACCACACCGTGCGCAAGCGTGTCGAGGGTGCGGCGGATATCCGCGGCGGCGGCCCGCGCCAGCCCGCGACCCGCGTCCATGTCGACCAGACCGCCGTCTCCGGCCACAACAGGGTGTTCGAGCACTTGCCTGACGAGGCCGGGCAACTCGTCAAGGGCCGCGTCCAGGTGATCAATCTGTGGCGCCCGATCCGTGGTCCCTTGCGCGATTCGCCGCTTGCGATGGCCGACGGCACCACGGTTGCCCCGGAGGATCTGATCGCCTCCGACCTGATCTACCCGAACCGCAGCGGCGAGACCTATTCGGTGAAGTACAATCCGAACCATCGCTGGTTCTACATTCCCGAGATGACGCCAGACGAGGCGATCCTGCTGAAATGCTACGACTCGGCGACCGACGGCCGGACGCGGTTTGGACCGCACACCGCCTTCGTCGATCCGACCACGCCGGCGGATGCCGCGCCACGCGAGAGCATTGAGCTGCGCACGCTGGTGTTCCATAAGCAGTAGCCGCGAAACAGGTGCGCTCCCTCTCCCGCTTGCGGAGGAGGGTGGGGGTGGGGGCTCTTTCCACGAGTCATATCGTGGAGAGAACCCCCACCCGGACCGCATCTGACGATGCGATCCGACCTCCCCCGCAAGCGGGAGAGGTAAGGTGAGCCCGCGGATAGACTGAGCCCATCAGCTCTGCCCCCAAAGTTGGCACCGTCAGCCCAATAATGTTACGCCCGTCCCCCAACTGCTCGGGGAAAGGGCGATTCATGGATGGCGTGGTGACGAAGGAAGCAGCGGGGATCGGGTTCCGCGCCCTGGTCCTTGCACTTCTGGCGTTGGCCTGCGGCCACATGCTGTCGACGCTGCTGCGCACGATCCCCGCTATCAGCCTCGATCTGATGGCGCGAGATTTCGGCACCTCGCCGCAGGCGCTGGCGAGCCTCACCTCGATCTATCATTTCTCCTTTGCCGCCTCGCAGATACCGGTCGGCGCCGCGATGGACCGTTTTGGCGTGCGGCCGGTGTCGCTGAGCCTTCTCGGAGGTACTGTGGTCGGGACACTGGTTTCGGCGCTCGCCACGGGGCCCGCGAGCTTCGTGTTCGGGCAACTCATGCTCGGCATCGCCACCTCGGGCATGCTGATGTGCCCGATGACGCTGGCGGCGAAGCAGATGTCGGCGGCGAAGTTCGGCCTGTGGTCCGGCCTGATCCTCTCGATCGGCAATATCGGCATGCTGCTGTCGGCAAGCCCGCTGGCCTTCGTAGTCGATCAGTTCGGCTGGCGCGCCGGCTTCTGGGGCTCGGCCGGCTTCGGCGTGGTGGTCCTGATCGCGGTGTTCGCGCTGGTGCCGCGGCAGCCGGCGGCGCATGCGGACGATTCCTCGCCCTTGCAGCAGATGGCCGAGGTGCTGCGGCTCGGCCTGTCGCGCGGCCTGCGCGGATTGATCGCGCTGTCGCTGGTGTCGCTCGGCGCCTCGCTGGTGCTGCGCGGCCTGTGGGGCGGGCCGTGGCTGATGGATGTGAAGGGTCTGAGCCGCATCGAGGCCGGCAATGTGCTTGGCCTGTTTACGCTGGCGATGATCATTGGCCCGGCCTGTATCGGCGCCATCGATCGCAAGTTCGGGCATCGCCGCACCATGGTGGCGTCGACCCATGCCGTCGCCGCGCTGCTGCTGGTGCTGATGGCCGCCGGCGCGCCGCATTTGGCGGTCTCGAACCTGCTCGGCGTCGCCGTGATGCCGGTGCGGTATGACCTGGTGCTGCTGATCCTGATCGGGTTTGCGACCTCGGCGCAGCCGCTGATCTACGGCATGACGCGGCAGCTCGTCGACGCCCAGAACACCGGCAAGGCACTGTCGTCGGTCAATCTCGCGTTCTTCCTCGGCGCGGCGCTGCTGCAATTCAGCACCGCCGGCGTTGCGGCGCTGTTCGGGCTGCCCGCGGTGCTGCTGTTCATCGCCGGCGCCCTGGTGATCGGGGTCGTGCTGTTCCTGATCTACACCAAGGCTGCCACTGCCTAGAGCATGATCCGGAAAAGTGCGAAGCGGTTTTCCGACAAGATCATGCTCAAAGAAGAGGCCTAAAGCGCGATGACGATTGAACCCAATCTCATCGCGCTTTAGATCGCCTGCGCCTGCTTGCGGATCTCGTTGGCAAGCGGCCGCAGGGAATCGACCCCGCGCGGCCCGACGAGGCTGTAGCCCGTGCCGCCGTCCGCCCAGGAGAAACCTGCGATGTCGCCACCCGAATGCGCGGCCATCGGCGCGTTCTGATCCGACGTCATCGGACGGGTGAGGACCACAAGCCGCTCGCCGTGATCATCGTCGTACATGAACATGGCCGCGGGACCGTGCGCCGTCGGCACCACCCGTCCGCCCATCAAACGATATCCCGAATTGCTCAGATCCGGCAGCTTGACCGGCTGACGCAACCTGTTGGAGACCCATTGCACAAGCTCGGCGCTGTCGCGCAGTTCGACCGGCCGCGTGTGGTCCGAGGCGTACGCCTTGTATGAATCGCTTGCTTCCTCGGCCAGCGCCGCAAGCCCGCCGGCGGGCGCCAGCGTCGCGCCACGGATCACCCATCCGCCGAGGCCGCCGATCGAGAGCATCAGCATCGCTGCGATCGCCCAGCGGAAAGACGAGGGGCGGCGGCGCGGGCGCTCGATCATCCGGGCGAGGTTGAGCTGCGGCGGCAGCGGTTCTTCGGTGATCGGCAGCAGTACCGATCGCAGCAGGTTACGCTCGTCGGCGTAGGCGGCGATGCGCTTGGCCATATCAGGATGCTTCTCCAGATAGGCCATGATTTCTGCCTCGCGCTCCGGCTCCAGCGCGCGATCCACATAGGCGTGCAGATCGTCTTCGGTAATGGGTCGATTGCTCATGTCTTGTTCCGCAATTGCACGATATTATTGTTCAGGTCGCTGGCAGTCCCCTCCAGTTCCTGATGGAGCCGCTCGCGGGCGCGCGCCAGCCGCGACATCACCGTGCCGATCGGCACGCCGAGCACCTTCGCGGCGTCGGCATAGGACAAGTCCTCGACGCCGACGAGCAGGAGGACCGCACGCTGGTCATGCGGAAGCCTTGCGAGCTTCGCCATGACGTCGCGATACATCACCTTCTGCTCCTGCGCCGCTTCCTGGCCGAATGCATCCTCGTTGGTTTCGTCGATCGCGACGTGGACGCCGCGCGTCGTTGCGCGGCGAAACTGGTTGATGGCGAGGTTGTGCAGGATGGCGAACAGCCACGGCCGCGGATTGTCCGACCGCCGCTGCTCCCAATGAATGACGGCGCGTTCCAGGCAGTCCTGCACCAGATCGTCGGCCGCCGCGTGGTCGCGGACCAGGGCCCGCGCATACCGCCGCAAGGCGGGTATCAGCGGTTCGACGAGGCGCAGCATGTCGTTCATGGCGTTTGCACCTGGATGACCGCACCGAGTTTCGCCGGCTCGCCTGATGCGATGACGAGATAGCGCCGTTCGGCCTTGGCCGCGCTCTGCACGATCTGGCGGATCGGACCAGCGGCGTTGACGATCGCAGAGCCGGCGGGATTGGTCATGAAGGCTGCCAGAGGCTCCACCGATCCCGTGCCGTCGGCATGTTCGGCCAATCCTAGCACGTAGCGCTGTTTGGATTCGAGCCCGGTGACCGATGCCTGCACCACCTGGATCAGGCCCTGATCGAACAGCGAGACGCTGGTCGGCGGCTTGTCGCCCTTGGCTTCGTGCTTCGGCGCGAGCGCGAGGTGCGCGGCCTGGCCGGCGACGCCGAGCGCCTGCAGGTTCTGGCGGTCGTCAGGATTCGGCGCGGCGTTCGGCACGTATGCTATGGCCTGCGGCGCCTGGCCGATCGGGATGTTGGCGATCACCTTGTTGGTCGCGGTGTCGATCGCGGCCAGCGCATCGGCATTTTCCAGGCCGACATAGACCCGCGTGCCGTCGCCGGACGGCCAGATGCCGTGCGGCAGGTTGCCGACCGGAATGGTCGCGACTTCAGAGAAGTCGTCGGTGCGAAACACCTTGACCTCGTTGGTGCCGCCGATCGTCACATAGGCGAAGGTCCCTTTGGCGGTCTTCGCGAAATTGACGTGGTTGGTGATCGGGCCGGTGTCGATCGTCTTGATCAGGTTGAACGGCGGCCTGGCGTTGAAGACCTGCGTCCTGCCGACATCCTTCAGCGTGAACCACACCTGCTCGCCGTCCGGTGTCGCCGCGATGTTGGGGCAGAACGGGCTTTCCTGCTTCACCTTGGCGACGATCTGATGGTCGGCGACCGAGACCACGTCGGTTTCCGGATTGAATGAGGAGCAGATGTAGCCGTATTTGCCGTCGGGAGAGAATATCTGCATGCCCGGTCCCGCCGGCACCTCGATCCGCATCGTTTCCTTGAAGCTCTGCGCGTCGATCACCGAAATGTAGTTTTCGCCGCGCACGGTGACCCACACTTCCTTGCCGTCGGGCGTGAAGAAGGCCTCGTGCGGCGACCGCCCGACATAGGTGACGTGCTTGACCGCGTTCGTTGCCGTGTCGATGAAGGTCACTGAATTCGAGCCGATCGAGACGATGGCGAGGGTGTGGTGGTCGGGCGAATAGCCCATGCCGTGGACCAGCACCTGCCCCTTGTAGAGCGGGCTGAAATTGCCGGGCTGCGGGTCGCCGAGCCGGATCACGCCGAGCAGCTTGTTGTCGACGGGATCGGTGACCGACACCGTGTTCGAGAACTGCTCGGCGGCGTAGACGCGGTCATGATGGCTGATCGGGATGTCGGGCGAGGACACAGCGCCCGGCGCCTGCCCCGCAAACGCCGACGTCGACAGCGCGATCATGCTGGTGGCCAACAGGCCCTTCATGAATTGGCTCGTCATCACCTGGTCTCCTGCTTCATCATATCGTGGTGCATGTTCATGTGATCGTGCGTGGGCGCGGCCGGGGCGGGTTTCGCGCCGGGTTGCGTCGGGGCGGGTGTCGTGTCCGTGACCTGTTCGCCGAGCGCGAGCTTCATGGCGTCGATCTCCTGGCGTTGCTCGACGATGATCTCCTGTGCGATCCGGCGCAGGCGCTCGTTCTTGCCGTAGCGGAGTTCGATCACGGCCATGTCGATCGCACCCTGGTGGTGCGGGGTCATCATCGCGACGAAATCGCGATCGATATCGCCGCTCGGCTTGGCGGCCATGTCATTCATCATCTTGGTCATCGCGGCATCGTTTTCCGCGAGGAAGGTGCTCTCGTCAGCCGACAGCGCGGTCTGCGCCGGATGATGATCGCCGTCATGCGCGAACGCGGCAGCGGCAACGGCGAGCAGGACGGCCGCGCCGAGCGGCGCGAGGCCGGGTTTGAGGAATCGAGGAAGCATTGCGTCACCCTGGGAGTTGTCGGGGAAGTCTGAGCGGTTCGGCCTCGGGGCCGGCTTGCATGGGTGGGACGCAGCAGCGAGAGTTCTATTCCGTCGCCAGGTAGTTTCTTGTCGATCACGACTTGCTGATCGGCTGAATGGTCCGTTCCGGCCGAACCGGCCGATTTGCGATTGGCAAGCCACTGGCTATAAGAGGGAATTCCGGTTCCGCTCGGCCGGTTCCTCGATCCTCGCTGCGCAGTCCCACGCGCCAACAAGGCCAAGATGTCCGCCAAGATCGATCCGATCACCCGTTCCGTGGTCCAGCACCGCCTGTCGTCGATCGTGAAGGAGATGGGCGAAGCCATGCTTCGCACCTCCTATTCGCAGATCCTCAATTCCAGCCGCGATTTTTCGCTGGCGATCTGCGACACCAGCGGGCGGCTGATCGCGCAGGCCGATCACATCCCGGTCCATGTCGGCGCCTTGCCGTGGGCGACGCTTGCGGTCGAGGAACGCTTCAAGGATGTCGCGCCCGGCGACGTCATCCTGCTCAACGATCCCTATCAGGGCGGCAGCCATCTGCCTGATCTCACCGCCTTCGTGCCGGTGTTCGACGGCGGCAAGCGATTGCTCTGGACCATCGTGCGCGCCCATCAGAGCGACATCGGCGGCGCCACGCATGGCGCCTACAATCCGGCCGCGACCGAGATCTATCAGGAAGGCATTCGGATTCCGCCGATCAAGCTCTACGAGGCCGGCAAGCCGCGCGAGGATCTGCTCGACCTGCTGGCTTTGAACATCCGCAACCCCAGGGAATTTCGCGGCGACCTCGCGGCGATGCTGGGCGCCGCGCATCTCGGCGAGCGCCGCGTGTCAAAACTGTTCAGCGAGTTCGGCGCGGAGACGGTCGAGGCCGCGATCGAGGCCATTCTTGATGCCACCGAGCAGCAGACCCGCGACGTGGTGTCCACATGGAAGGACGGCGTGTTCTATGGTGAGGCTTTGCTCGACGATGACGGGCACGGCCGCACCGACATCAAGATCGCGGCCAAGGTGACCAAAAAGGGCAGTGACATCGAGGTCGATCTCACCGGCTCCGATCCGCAGTCGACGAGCTTTGTGAACTCGTCGCACGCCAACATGCAGGCCGCGGTCGCGATGGCCTTTGCCTATCTGATCGACGCCGATATCCCGAAGAACACCGGCGCGCTGCGGCCGCTGAAGGTGGTGGCGAAGCAGGGTACCATCGTCTGGGCCGATCCCGGCCGCCCCGTGACGCTGTGCACCAGCCATCCTTCCAACGAGATCGTCGAAGCCATCATCAAGGCGATGTCGGCGTCCTGTCCGGATCGCGTGATGGGCGGATGGGGCCGCCGCTTCCGCATCGCGATCCAGGGCGAGGATCCGCGCAACGGCCGCAACTTCATCTGGCACATGTTTCAGGCGCGGCCGGGCGGTGGTGCATCGCCGGGCGGCGACGGCTATTCCTCGATCGGCGAGTGGCACTCGGTCGGCGGACTCAAATTCGGCAGCATCGAGGTCGCCGAGGTGCGCTTTCCGCTGCATTTCCGCCAGCACGAGTTCCGGCCGGATTCCGGCGGCGACGGCCAGCATCGCGGCGGGCTCGGCGTCGCGCTCGACATGGTGCTGGAAACGGCAAAGCCTGCCAAGGGCAACACCGCCGGCGACGGCGCGCGGCACGGCCCCTGCGGCATGCTCGGCGGCAAGGACGGTGAGCCGCACCACTACCGCCTCTTGTCGGAGGGCCGCGCGCCACGCGTGCTGAAGACCAAGGAGGTCGGCATCGAGCTGCGCCCCGGCGATTGCCTGGAGATCCGCTCGTCCGGTGGCGGTGGCTGGGGGCCGCCGGAGAAGCGAACGGCGGAGGCGCGAGCGCGCGACGTCGCGCAGGGTCTGGTTTCGAAGGCGGTATAGGGCAGCGATGTACACGATTGGGGTTGACGTCGGCGGCACCTACACCGACCTGGTTGCGACGGATCAAACCGGGCGCACTGTTTTCGCGAAATCACCGTCCACGCCGGCCGATCAGTCAATCGGCGTCATGGCGGGACTTGAAGAACTGGCGCGCCGCCTCGGCGTCACGCGCGCGGCGATGCTCACGGCGACCGATCGGCTGGTGCACGGCACCACGGTTGCGACCAACGCGCTGCTCGAGCGCAAGGGCGCCAAGGTCGCGCTGCTGACCACCGAGGGCCATCGCGACGTCGTCGAGATGCGCGAAGGGCTGAAGCCGGATCGCTACGATCTGCGCACGCCGCCGCCCGAGCCCTTGGTGCCGCGCGAGCGACGGTTTGGCGTGCGCGAGCGGCTGAAGGCCGACGGCAGCGCGGCAATTGTGCTTGATGCCACAGCGCTCGGCGACGTCATCGCCGAGGTGAAACGATCGGGCGCGAACTCAATCGCGGTCTGCTTCCTGCACGCCTATCTCAACCCCGCGCATGAGCTCGCTGCGGTCGAGCGGCTTAAGAAGGAACTGCCCGATGTCAGCGTGTCGCGCTCGAGCGACGTGCTGCCACAGATCAAGGAATATGAGCGCGTCTCGACCACGATCGTGAACGCCTATGTCGCGCCGACGGTGCGGCGCTATCTCACCAATCTGGAGCGCAGCCTGCATGAGGCCGGCTTCAAGGGCTCGCTGTTCGTCGTGCTGTCGCATGGCGGCATGGCGCCGGTGGAGGAAGCCTCGCGGCTTGCGGCAGGCACGGTGTTGTCGGGCCCGGCCGGCGGCATTTCCGGCAGCCGCCGCTGCGCCGAGATGCTCGGGATTCCCGATCTCGTGCCGTTCGACATGGGCGGCACCTCGACCGACATCTCGCTGATCGCAGACGGCGAGGCCTCGCTGTCGGCCGACGGCATGCTCGCCGGACAGCGCATCGCGCTGCGCAGCCTCGACATCGCCAGCATCGCGGCGGGCGGCGGCTCGATTGCCGGTGTCGACGGCGGCCGCACGCTGCGGGTCGGGCCGGAGAGCGCGGGATCGGTGCCGGGCCCGGCGTGCTACGGCAATGGCGGCCTAGCTGCCACCGTTACCGACGCCAATGTCGTGCTCGGTTATCTCGATGCCGCCGCCTTCATGGGCGGCGCGCGGCCGCTCGATCGCGCGGCGTCGGAAGCCGCGGTCGACCGGATCGCTGCGGCGCTCGAGCTGTCGCGGATCGAGGCTGCCGCCGGCATCTACAAGATGATCAATCTGAAGATGGCCGACGGCATCCGCCTGATGACGCTGCGCCGCGGCGTCGATCCCCGCAAATTCGCGCTGCTCAGCTTCGGCGGCGCCGCCGGCATGCACGCGGCCGAAGTCGCGCGCGAGCTCGAGATCAAGCGCATCATCGTGCCGACGGTCGCTTCCGTGCTGTCGGCCTGGGGCATGCTGACCAGTGATCTGCGGTACGAGGTCAGCCGCACCCATTACGGCACCGGCCGCATTTCCGCGGACGAAGTGCGGGCGTTGTTCGCCGGACTGGAGGAGCAGGCGGCCGGCCGTTTGCGCGACTGGTTCAAGGGCGACATCGCGATCGAGTGCTCGGCCGAGATGCGGTATGGCGAGCAGGTGTTCGAGATCGACGTGCCGCTCGGCGACCTCGATCTCGGCGCCGCGGATCTCGTGGCCCAGATCGAGGAGCGCTTCCATCGCCGCCACGAGGAACTCTACACCTATGCCTCGCGCGGACAGGAGGTGGTGTTCGTCAACGCCCGTGTGGCCGCGGTCGGTAAGGTGGCGCGCGGCGGCGGCGATGTCGGCGAGGCCACGTCGGTCGCACCCTGCACGCCGCGCGGCAAGCGGCAGGCCTGGTTCGGCGCCTGGCGCGAGGTGCCGGTCTATGCGCTCGACGATCTCAAGCCCGGCCATGCGCTGGCCGGTCCCGCGATCATTGAGGCCGAAACCACCACGGTTCTGGTCGACAGCGGCGACCGCGTCACGGTCAATCCGCTGGGCTGGCTCGACATAACATTGCGCTGAGCGTCATGCGGGAACTGCGCTCCCTCCCCCGCTTGCGGGGGAGGGTTGGGGTGGGGGTCTCGCCACGAGTCGGACCACCATTATGTGGAAGGAGCCCCCACCCGGATTGCATCTTCGATGCAATCCGACCTCCCCCGCAAGCGCAGGGGAATCGCACGTGCGCGGCTGCAAGTAGTTGCCAAATCGGGAGAAAGAGATTCTGAAGGTCGCTCCTGATCTAGAGGGAGCGGCCGATGCAACGATTTGCCGAGTGCTTTGAAGATTTGCCCGACCCGCGGGCCGACAACGCGCTGCATGACCTGACCGAGATCTTGTTCATCGCACTGATGGCGACGCTGTGCGGGGCGACGAGTTGCACCGACATGGCGCTGTTTGCCCGGATGAAGGCCTATCTTTGGCAGGATGTGCTGGAGCTCAAGAATGGCCTGCCGAGCCACGACACGTTCAGCCGGGTATTCCGGATGCTCGATCCGAAGGCGTTCGAGGTCGCGTTCCGGCGTTTTATGACGGCCTTTGCGCAAGGCGCGAAGATCAAGCGGCCGCGCGGGGTAATCGCGCTCGACGGCAAGGCGTTGCGGCGGGGTTACGAACGCGGCAGGAGCCACATGCCGCCGGTGATGGTGACCGCCTGGGCGGAGCAGACGCGCATGGCGCTCGCCAATGTGCTGGCGCCGAACAACAACGAAGCCGACGGTGCCCTGCAGTTGCTTGCGCTTCTGCAACTCAAGGGCTGCGTGGTCACGGCCGATGCCCTGCATTGCCACCGCGGGATGGCCGAAGCGATTGTGGCACGGGGCGGTGACTACGTGCTGGCGGTGAAGGCGAACCAGCCCGCTCTGTTGGAGGATGCCAAAGCCGCAATCCGCGCCGTCAAACGCAAGGGCAAGACCTCGCTGACCACCATCGATGCGGAACATGGACGCAACGAGAAGCGTGTGGCGCTGGTCGCATCGGTTCCTGGCATGGCCAAGAAGTACGACTTTCCGGGCCTCAAAGCTGTCGCCCGCATCACCAGCAAGCGGGGACAGGACGACACGGTCGAGCGCTACTTCCTGATGAGCCGCCCCTACAGCCGCAAAGAGGTCCTGCGCATCGTCCGTGCTCATTGGGGCATCGAAAATCGCCTGCACTGGCCGCTCGACGTCACCCTCGACGAGGACCTTGCCCGCAATCGCAAGGGCAACGGACCGGCCAACCTGGCCGTGCTCAGGCGTCTGGCTCTCAACGTCGCCCAAGCCCACCCGGACACGACAGTCTCCCTGCGCGGCAAGCTCAAGCGCGCCGGATGGAACGATGCATTCCTCTTCGAACTCCTCGGCCACATGCGATAGCCCTGCCCGCAAGCGGGGGAGGTGAAGAGAGGTCCGCCTCCGCCATCAACATTTCATTTTCCCGGCATTGGCTTGGGCGATAAGGTCGCGTCCTCGGGAGGGAGCGCCGGCTACTGCCGGCGTTTGTGGCGATGTTGATGCAAACCGTGCTTTCGATCGTCCTCGTCCTTGCAGCGATGCTCGCGGCGGCGCCATTGCGTGCGCAGCAGGCGCTGGAAGCAAGCGGCAGCGAGATCCGTGTCGGCAATGTCATGCCCTACACCGGGCCGCTCGCGGCGTTCGCGACCATCGGGCGGGCGGAAGCGGCCTATTTCGACATGATCAACGAGCATGGCGGCATCAATGGCCGCAAGGTCAGGTTCGTCTCGGTCGATGACAGCTCCAATCCGAAGACCGCGATGGAGCAGACCCGCGATCTCGTCGAGAAGCAGGACGTGCTGTTGATGTTCGGCTCGTTCGGCACGCCGAGTAATCTCGCCGTCCGGAAGTACCTCAACGAGAAGAATATCCCGCAGCTGTTCGTCGCCTCCGGCGACGAGGAGTGGGCGCATCCGAAAACCTTTCCCTGGACCATGGGCTGGCAGCCGACCTTCCGCGCCGAGGGGCGGATCTACGCCAACTACATCCAGGCCGCCTATCCGTCGCGCAAGATCGCGGTGCTGTGGCAGAACGACCAGTTCGGCCGCGATCTGTTCCGGGGATTGCAGGAAGGGCTCGGCGACACCGCGGGCATGATCGTCGCCGATCTCGCCTTCGACGCGTCGGAGACCGCGATCCAGAACCAGATCGGAATCCTGAAGGGCTCCGGCGCCGACATCCTGGTGTTCGACGGTGCGCCGGCGATCGCGGCACGCGCGATCCGCGTTGCGGCGGACCTCGACTGGCACCCGGTGTTCATCCTCGACAATGCGTCGGCCTCGATCGCCAGTGCGTTGCGGCCGGCGGGCCTGCAGAACTCGCTCGGCGTGATCTCGACCTCGTTCCTGAAGGACGCCGGCGATGCCTCCTGGAAGGACGATCCGCAGATCAAGGCGTGGGACGCCTTCATGGACAAGTACTACCCCGATGGCGACAAGGACGACATCTACGCCGTGTTCGGCTATGCCGCCGCCGACACGCTGATGCAGGTGCTGCGCCAGTGCGGCGACGACCTGTCGCGCGAGAACATCATGCGGCAGGCCGCCTCGCTGAAGGACTACCAGAGCCCGATCGCGCTGCCCGGGATCGTGATCAACACCGGACCGAAGGATTTCCGCCCGATCAAGCAGATGCGGCTGGTGCAGTTCGACGGCAACGCCTGGCAGCCGATCGGCGACGTGATCGAGAGCGCCTTCACGCCGGTTCGGGAGGATAATTGAGGCGCGAAGATTGAGGATTGCGTCGTCCCGGCGAAGGCCGGGACCCATTACCACAGCCATTTGTTGTTTCACGTCGCTGGGGCCGCAGCCGCGTTCATAGACCACAGAGCGGTGGTTATGGGTCCCGGCCTTCGCCGGCACGACGGTGTGGAGAGACCTACTTCTTCAGCCCGTAATTCAGCAGCCCGCCCTTGTTCTGCGGCGGATGGGCGCGCAGGCCTTCCTCGTTCGGCTCGGTGCCCCAGCCCGGGCGATCCGGGATCACGAGATGGCCGTCGACGAATTCCGGCACGTGGGTGAACAGCTCGTGGTCCCAGGCCAGCCGATCGATGTCGGTTTCCATGATGCGCAGGTTCGGCACCGCCGCGCAGAAATGCGCGTTCATCATGGTGCAGAGATGGCCGTAGAAATTATGCGGCGCGACGTTGACCTCGAAATGCTCGGCGGCCGCGGCGATCTTCATCGACTGCCAGACGCCGTTCCACGGCGTGTCGATGATCGCGACGTCCATCGCCTGCTCGGTGAAATAGGGCAGGAATTCGCGCAGGCCCAAAAGCGTCTCGCAGGACGAGATCGGGTGCGGGCTCTGGCGGCGGATATAGCCGAGCGCCTGCGGGTTGAAGGTGTCGATCTCGACCCAGAACATGTCCATCTTCTCGATGGCGCGCAGGATCTTCAGATAGCCCTCGGTCTTGGCGTTGAAATTGAGGTCGAGCAGGAGATCGACATCCGGCCCCGCGCCGTCGCGGATCGCCTCCAGATGCATGCAGAGATTGCGCAGCACATTGCGGTCGATATTGATCTCGGGCTGGAACGGCGAGCCGAAGCCGGGGCGCCAGCCTTGCGGCTTGCCATCGGTGTAGACGAAGATGTTGGTCTTCATCGCCGAGAATTTCTTCTCGCGCACCTCGGCCCCGATCGCCTTGACGCCGTCGAGATCGGTGATCGGAGGCTTGTACCAGTCCGGATGATTGATGCGCCAGGTCGCGCAATGCGACCAGTAGACCCGCACGCGGTCGCGGATCTTGCCGCCGAGCAGGTCGTAGCAGGGCACGCCGAGCGCCTTGGCCTTGACGTCGAGCAGCGCGTTCTCGATTGCCCCGAGTGCCAGCGCCACCACGCCGCCGGCGGCGGGGCGCGTCGCGGCGAACAGCTCGACATAGATCCGCTCGTGCTCGAACGCGTTCTTGCCGATCACGCGCGCCGACAGCCGCTCGATCGCCGCGGTCACGCCGGGGGCGCCAAAGCCCTCGTCATATTCGCTCCAGCCGACCAGCCCGTCCGTGGTCGTCACCTTGACGAAATGATAATTCCGCCAGCCGGCATCGCAGGCGAGCGTCTCGACGCTTCTGATTGTGGTGGATTTGCTCATGGTTTCCTGCCCGGCGTTTGTTGGTGTTGAAGAGAGCACAATAGCGGTTCGAGCAATGCGTCAACCGCACGGCGGCAGACCGTCAGCGCACGCTTGTTGCAAAGTGCTGCGGCAATCCGGCGAATTCCGTCAAGCGGAAGAAAATTCCACTTGCATCACACAGTCGGCGCGGCTTCAAGTTCACGCAACAAGAAACTGAATCAGCCGATGGCATCGGCTGGTCATTTTGTCGCGAGGAAGCGTGATGGGTGCGTTGTCGCATCTGCGGATAGTCGAGATCGGAAGCGCTGCGGCGACGAGCTATTGCGCGCGGCTGTTCGCTGATTTCGGCGCCGATGTGCAGAAGGTCGAGCCGCCCGCGGGCGATCCGCTTCGCCGCACCGCGCCTCTAACGCCGCAGGGCCACAGCGCATGGTTTGGGTTTCTCAATTTCAACAAATCGAGTGTCGTGCTCGACCAGAACGACGCGGGCGCCACGTCGCGCCTGCGTGAGCTGATTGCCGGCTGCGACATCCTGCTCGATGGGCGCGGCATCGATGCGGCCAATTGTCCCGGCATCGATCTCGATGCGATCAAGCGGAACAATCCGGGCCTGGTCCATCTCGACCTCGCCTGGTTCGGCGATCGCGGTCCCTATGCCAATTTCGCCGCGACCGACTCCACCATCCGCGCACTGACTGGGCTCGTGAAGCTGGTCGGATCCGAGCAGGGGCCGCCGATGCACGCGCCGGACTTCCAGATCGGGATTCTCGGCGGGCTATGGGGCTTCATCGCGGCCGCCTCGTCGGTGCTCGGCCGCATGCAGGATGGGCGCGGGCGCACCAGCCATCTCAGCCTGTTCGAGGCCTCTATCGCCGTCACCGAATACATCATGTTCGAGGCGTTCCAGCGCGGCGACATCATGCGGCGGATCGGCGTCAACCGGTTCTGGCCGACCTTTCCGGTCGGCATCTACGAGACCAAGCAAGGCTGGCTCGGCGTCACCACGGTGACCCCGGCGCAATGGCGTGCGTTCTGCGAGATGCTGGGGCTCACCGATTTGCGCGACGATCCGACATTGGTCATGGGCGTCGACCGGCTGCAGCGCGTCGCCGAGATCGAGGGCAAGATCCTGCCGAAGCTGAAGCAGCGCACCGCGCAGGAATGGTTTGCCGAGGGTCTCAAGCGCAAGATCCCGATCGTGCCGGTGCCGGAGATCGCGGATCTGATCGCCGATGAAGAGAAGCGCGCCCGCGGCGCCATCGTTCCGATCGCGGTCGGCGACGAGACCGGCTTTTCCGCCGGTACCATGCAACGATTGACGGGAACGCCGCCACTCCGCGGTGGCCGCGTGCCTGATCTCGGCGAGCAGCAGGCAAGGCTCGAGGCCACGCCGCGTGTGCCGGTGCCGAAGCCGGTTCCGACCCATCGCCTGCCGCTCGAGGGCATCCGCGTCGTCGATTTCTCGATGGGCTGGGCCGGGCCGATCTGTACCCGTACGCTCGCCGATCTCGGCGCCGACGTCATCAAGATCGAGGCGACCCAGTATCCGGACTGGTGGCGCGGCGTCGATCGCCGCCCGGCCTATGTGCTGGAGCAGATGTACGAGAAGTCGGTGCGCTACTGCATCATGAACCGCAACAAGCGCGGCATCACGCTCGATCTGACCCGGCCGAAGGGGCTTGCGCTGGCGAAGCGCCTGCTCGCCGATGCCGACCTCGTGGTCGACAATTATTCGGTCGAGGTGCTGCCCAAGCTCGGCCTCGGCTATGACGTGCTGAGCAAGATCAATCCGAAGCTCGTGATGATGTCGATGTCGGCGTTCGGCGCCGGCAGCGTGCACCGCGACTGCCGCGCTTACGGCTCGACCCTGGAGCAGGGCTCCGGCCTGCCAAGCGTGGTCGGCGATGCCGGTGGCCCGCCGGTGATGAGCCACACCGCGTTCGGCGATGCCGTCGGCGGCCTCAACGGCGCTGCCGCGGTGCTGACCGCGCTGATCCACGCCCGGCTGACGGGGCAGGGCCAGTTCATCGATCTCGCGCAGATCGAATGCATGATGCCGTTCGCCGCGCCCTGGATCGTCGCGCATGCGATCGACGGCAGGCCACCCACGAAATACGGCAACCGCCATCCTGATTTCGTGCCGCATGGCTGCTTTCGCTGCGATGGCGAGGACGACTGGATCGTGGTCGCGGTGTCCGATGACGCGATGTGGCCAAGGCTTGCGCGGCTGCTCGGCCGCGAGGACTGGGCGACGGACGAGACGCTCAAGACGGCCGCGGGCCGCCGCGCCATCGAGGCCGAGATCGAGGCTGCGATCTCGGTATGGACCTCGGCACGCGATCCCGATGCGGCGATGACTGCGCTGCAAGCTGAAGGTATCGCCTCCGGCGTGGCGCGGCTGCCGATCGATCTCCTGCAAGACCCGCAGCTCGACGCCCGCGGCTTCATCCAGCAGGTCGACCGCGCCTTCATCGGCAAGCATCCGCAGCCGTCGATGCCGTTCCGCGAGGGCGGTGCGCCATTCGCGATCCGCTCGGTGCCGCCGACGCTCGGCGAGCACAACCGCGAGATCCTGTCCGGCATGCTCGGCCTTTCCGACGCCGAGCTTGAGGAGCTCACCCACGAGGGCATTATCGGCACCGAGATGCTGATGGAGGAGCAGCTGGTGAAAGAGAAGAAGCGGGCGGCGGGTTGATGGAGGCAGGCCAGCCGGCACAGCGCAAGGCGGAGGTTGCGCGCGACGGCGCGCGGCCGCTGCTGTCCGTGCGCGGGCTCGGCATCCGCTTCAAGACGTCGCAGGGCATTTGGCAGGCGACGCGCCGGATCGATTTCGACATCGCGTCCGGCGAGCGCGTCGGCATCGTCGGCGAGAGCGGCTGCGGCAAGACCATCACCGGCCTGTCGATCCTGCGCCTCTTGCCGGGCAATTTTGCCGGGCTCGACGGCAAGATCCTGTTCGACGGCACCGATCTCGCCTCCTGCAGCGCGCGGCAGATGCGCGCCATCCGAGGCAAGCGGATCGCGATGATCTTCCAGGAGCCGATGAGCGCGCTCGATCCGGTCTTCACCGTCGGCCACCAGATCGCGGAGACGCTGCGCGTCCATACGGACGTTTCCTATGAGGAGGCGCGGGCGAAGACGCTGGAGATGCTCCGCCGCGTCGGCATCGCTTCGCCCGAGCGGCGCATCGACGACTATCCGCACCAGCTCTCCGGCGGCATGCGCCAACGCGTGATGATCGCGGCGAGCCTGATCTGCGGCCCGCAGCTCCTGATCGCGGACGAGCCGACCACCGCGCTCGACGTCACTGTGCAGGCGCAGATTCTCGAATTGCTGCGCGACATCAGCGAGACTTCGAAGACCGCGCTGATGCTGATCACCCACGATCTCGGCGTCGTCGCCGAGACCTGCACGCGGATGATTACGATGTATGCCGGCGAGGTGATCGAGGACGCCACCGTCGACGAGGCGCTGGTGCGGCCGCTTCATCCCTATACGTCCGGCCTTTTGCGGTCCTTGCCGCATTTGAGCCCGCGCCACTGCCGGCTGCCGTCGATCCCGGGCCGGGTGCCGTCGATTGCGGAGATGCCGGCCGGCTGCCGCTTCCGCGCCCGCTGCGCGCATGCGGCCAAGGGCTGCGAGGCCGAGCAGAGGCTGCAGGACGCCGGTGGCGGCCGCAAGGTGCGCTGCTGGCGCTTTGCCGAGCTCAATCTGCCGGGCGCGCTGCATCCGCCCGATGCGCCGGCTGCTGCGAAGGTCGCGACGCAATGACCGCAGCATCCGCTGAACAGCGCGGCGAGCCCATCGTCTCGGTGCGCGACCTCCAGGTCCGCTTCCAGACCTCGGACCGCCGCGCCACCGTGAAGGCGGTTGATGGCGTCAATTTCGACGTCCGCCGCGGCGAGACGTTTGGCATCATCGGCGAATCCGGATCGGGCAAGACCACGATCGGCCGCGCGCTGGTGTTTCTGCTGAAGCCCAGCGCCGGCGCCATCCTGCATGACGGCATCGACCCAACGGCGCTGTCGCGCCAAAAATTCCAGAGCCATCGTCGCGACTACCAGATCATCTTCCAGGATCCGAACGCGGCGCTGAACCCGCGCATGACCATTCTGGCGTCCGTGCTGGAGCCGCTGGAGCTCGCCCGCGTCGGCGACCGCGCCGAGCGGGAGCGGCTAGCGCGGGAGGCGCTGGAGCGCGTCGGCCTGCCGCAGGAGTTCGGCGAGCGCTATCCGCACCAACTGTCCGGCGGGCAGAAGCAGCGTGTCGTGATCGCCCGCGCGCTGACGCTCAAGCCGAAATTGATTGTCTGCGACGAGGTGGTGGCCGCGCTCGACATGTCGATCCGCGGCGACGTGCTCAATCTGTTTGCCGATCTGCAGCGCGACCTCGGGCTGACCTATGTCTTCATCACCCATGATCTCGCCGTGGTCTCGCACATCAGCGAGCGCGTCGCTGTCATGTATCTCGGCCAGTTCGTCGAGCTCGGGCCGACCGAAGAGGTCGCCGAGCGGCCGCTGCACCCCTACACCATCGCATTGCTGTCGGCCGAGCCGCGACCGCTGCCATCATCAATGCGGCCGGAGAGCCGCATCGTGCTGCAGGGCGAGGTGCCGAGCCCGATCGATCCGCCGTCGGGCTGCCGCTTCCGCACCCGATGCCCGCATGCGCAGCCGCTCTGCACCGATCGCGTGCCGGAGTGGCGCGAGCTGAAACCCGATCACTGGGTGGCCTGCCATTTCGCCGACCGCCCGAATTTTTCGAACAACTAGAGCATGATCCGGAAAAGTGTGAAGCGGTTTTCCGACAAGATCATGCTCCAAACCGAACTGGAGACAACGCCATGACGATGACGACACGACGCGAGGCCATGGCGCTGATCTCGGGCGCGCTGGCCAGCACCACGCTCGGCGGCAGTGCATTCGCGCAAGCCGCGCTGAAGAAGGGCGGCACCTTGCGGATCTCAGCGCCGGCCAATCCGTCGAGCCTCGATCCGGCAACCGGCGGCGCCGGCTCCGACCACGCTTTCCTGTTCACGATGTACGACACGTTGGTCGAATGGGATTTCGAGACGCTGAAACCCAGGCCGGGGCTCGCCGAGAGCTGGAAGTTCACCGATCCCAATACGCTGGTGCTCAACATCCGTTCCGGCGTCAGCTTCCATGACGGCACCCCGGTCGATGCCGAGGCCGTCAAATTCAACCTCGATCGCAACCGGGGTGATGCGAAGTCGAACATCAAGGCCGACCTGCTCTCGGTCGCGTCGGTCGAGGTCTCCGGTCCGCAGCAGGTGACGTTGAAGCTGAAGACGCCGGACACCGCGCTGCCCGGCATCCTCTCCGATCGCGCCGGCATGATGGTGTCGCCGACGGCGCTGAGGGCGGCCGAGGGCGGCGTCGTGACCCGCAAGCCGGTCGGCGCCGGCGCCTATGCTTTCGTGAGCTGGGCCGACGGCGAGAAGATCGTGGTCAAGCGCAACGACAAATACTGGAAGCCGGACCGGCCCTGCCCCGACGGCATCGAGTTCTCGATCATTCCCGAGCTCACCACCGGCGCCCGCTCTGTCACCGCCGGGCAGAACGATCTGATCTATCAGCTGCCGCCGCGGCAGAAGGCGATCATCGAGCGTGCCTCGAGCGTCAAGGTGGTGCACGGCCCGACGCTCTATGTGCTCCAGATTTTCCTCAACTGGGCCAAGCCGCCGTTCGACAACGTCAAGGTTCGCCAGGCGCTCAACTTCGCGATCGATCGCGAGTCCTTCGTCAAGGCCGCGCTCGCCGGCCTCGCGGAGCCGGCCTACATGAACCTGCCGAAGGCGCATTGGGCCTATGATGCCGAGGTCGCCAAACTCTATCCCTACGATCCCGACAAGGCACGCAAGCTGCTCGCCGAGGCCGGCTTCAAGGAGGGCACCCCGATCGAGCTCGGCGGCTATCCGGACCAGGATTCGGTGCAGCGTCAGGAGATCCTGATCGAGCAGTTGCGCAAGGCCGGCATGAACGCGCGGTTCGTCAATGCCCCGATCGCGGAGGCCTCTGCCGCGTTCTTCGGTCCGGAGAAGAAGGGGGCCGGGCTGCTCTCGGCCTGGACCGGACGGCCCGACCCGAGCCTGACCTATTCTTTGATGTTCACCAAGGACGCCTATTACAATGGCGGCCGTGCGCCGGTGCCTCCGGAGCTCGAAGCCGCGATCAAGGAATCGCGCGCGTCGGAAGATATCGAGGTCAGGCGCAAGGCCTTCTCCACCGTGCAGCGGCTGGTGATGGAGAACGCCTTCGTCGTGCCGCTGGCGTTCCAGTTCGAGCTGGTCGCCATGAACAAGAAGGTGCAGGGCTATCGGCCCAATCTGCTTGGCAAGCCGAAATACGACGACGTCTGGCTCGAAGGCTGAACCATGGCACGACGGTCTCCAGTCAAGGTCATCGGCAGCCGCCTCGTGCAGGCGCTGCCTGTGATCCTGCTCGCGACCTTCATGGTGTTTGCGCTGCTCAAGCTGGTGCCCGGCGACATCGCCGTGACGCTGGCGGGCGACAACGCGACCGACGCCCGGATCAGTGAGATCAGGACAATCTACGGCCTCGACCGGCCGTTCCTGGTGCAATATGGCGCCTGGCTCGGCCATGTCGCACAGGGCGATCTCTCGCAATCCCTCTTGACCGGCGAGAAGGTCGCGGTCTCGATCGGCCGCGCCTTTCCGAACACGCTCTTGATCGTCGTGATCGCGCTGGTGCTGGCGCTGGTCACGGGGATTCCGATGGGCGTGATGGCGGCGATCAAGCCGAACGGCTGGGTCGACAAGCTGATCAGCATGATCGCTTCGCTCGGCGTCGCGGTGCCCGGCTTCTGGCTCGCGATGATTTTGGTAGCGGAGTTCTCGCTGAAGCTGAACTGGCTGCCGGCGACGGGCGCCAAGTCCTTCAGCGCCTCGCCGATCGACGCGATCCGGCATGCGCTGCTGCCGGCCATCGCGATCGCGGCCTACGGCATGGCCGAGGTCGCGCGCCAGCTGCGCGGCGCGTTGCTGGAGGTGCTGTCGTCGCAATATGTTCGCACGCTGCATGCCAAGGGGCTGTCGATGTCCCGCATCCTCTGGCGGCACGGCCTGAAGAATGTCGGGGTCAATCTGCTGACCATCATCAGCCTGCTGGTCAACCGCATGCTGGCGGCGACCGTCGTGATCGAGGCGGTGTTCGCCATTCCCGGCCTCGGCAGCCTGATCGTGCGTGGTGCGATCCAGCGCGATTTCCCGATCGTGCAGGGTGTGGTCTTCACCATGGTGGTGGTCGTGATCGCGGTGAATTTGATCACCGACCTGCTGTGTGCCGCGGTCGATCCGAGGATCGAGCAATGACCGACACCGCGCTCGCTCCGCTCAAGATATCGGCCAAGCCGACCCGGCTTCGGCGTTTCCTGCGCTGGCTCGCCGGCGATCTGCGCGCGGCGCTGTCGATCCTGGTGCTATCGGTGCTGGTTGTCGTCGCAATCGGCGCGCCCTGGATCGCGCCCTATGCGCCGACCGCGCAGGACGTCAACAACATGCTGGCGCCGCCGGGGCCGTTGCATCTGCTCGGCACTGACGATCTCGGCCGCGACATCTTCTCCCGTCTGATCTACGGCGCACCGGCCACCGTCTATGCCAGCCTGCTTGCGGTCGGCGTCGCGGTCCTGATCGGGCTGCCGGTCGGCCTCATCGCCGGCTATTTCGGCGGCTGGATCGACGACATCATCAGCCGGATCATCGACACCTTCCTGTCGTTCCCCGCCATCGTGCTGGCGATCGCGGTCACCGGCGCGCTCGGCATTGGGCTTACCAACGGCATGATCGCGATCGGCATCACGATGTTTCCGGCGCTGGCGCGCATCGTCCGCGCCCGAACGCTGATCGTGCGGCAGGAGCTCTATGTCGACGCCTCCAGGGGTTTTGGCGCGCCGACCTGGCATGTGCTGTGGCGCCACGTGCTGCCGAACACGCTGCAGCCGGTCATCGTGCAGGTGACGCTGCTGCTCGCCGCGGCGCTCCTGGCCGAAGCCAGCCTGTCGTTCCTCGGCCTCGGCATCCAGCCGCCGGACCCGAGCTGGGGCGCCATGCTGGCGCGCGCCTATCAATATATGGAAATCGCGCCGGAGCAGATGTATGCGCCGGGCCTTGCCATTCTCGTCGTCTCCCTGGCGTTCAATGCGCTGGGGGAATCCTTGCGTGTCGTGCTCGATCCGACCATGAAGGATCGTTGATCTCAGGTGGAACCGTTATGTCGTTCAAGAAACTGCTGATTGCCAACCGCGGTGAGATCGCGATCCGCATTGCCCGTGCCGCGGCCGAGAGCGGCATCGCGACGGTCGCGATCTATCCCGCCGACGATGCCGCCTCGCTGCATGTCCGATCCGCCGATGCGAGCCACGAGATCCCCGGGCGCGGCGCGCGGGCGTATCTCGATATCGAGGCAGTGATAGCGGCAGCCAAGGCTGCAGGTTGCGACGCGCTGCATCCGGGCTATGGCTTCCTCAGCGAGAACACAGAGCTGGCGCGGCGCTGCGCCGAGGAGAAGATCACCTTCGTCGGCCCGTCGCCGGAGGCGCTCGATCTGTTCGGCGACAAGGCCAAGGCAAAGGCATTGGCGAAAAAATGCGGCGTGCCTGTTATCGCCGGTACGTCCGGCGCAACGACACTCGACGAGGCAAAGGCCTTTTTCGCCTCGCTCGGCGCGAATGCCGCCGTGATGGTCAAGGCGATCGCCGGCGGCGGCGGGCGCGGCATGCGCGTGGTCGAGGACGCGGCCAAGCTTGAGGAGGCCTACGCGCGCTGCCAGTCGGAGGCCAAAGCGGCGTTCGGCAACGACGCGGTCTATGTCGAGCGGCTGATCCGCAAGGCACGTCATATCGAGGTGCAGATCATCGGCGATCGTCATGGTGCGATCAGTCATCTCTGGGAGCGCGAATGCACGATCCAGCGCCGTAACCAGAAGCTCATCGAGGTGGCGCCGAGCCCGTCGCTGAGCGATGGCTTGCGCGCGCGCATCATCGAGGCGGCAAAGCAGCTCGCCTCCGCCGCGCGCTACGACAATCTCGGCACCTTCGAATTCCTTGTTGATGACGAGGCAGAGGAAAGCAAGGGCGAAGGCGCCTTCGCTTTCATCGAGGCGAATCCCCGGCTTCAGGTCGAGCATACCGTCACCGAGGCGGTGCTCGGCATCGACCTGGTACGTTCGCAGCTCGCGGTCGCCGCCGGCGCCACGCTGGCTTCGCTGGGGTTGGCGCAAGCCACCGTGCCGCTGCCGCGCGGCTATGCCATGCAGCTGCGCGTCAACATGGAGGTGATGGACGAGAAGGGGGTGACGAAGCCGACCGGCGGCACGCTCAGCGTGTTCGACCTGCCATCCGGCCCCGGCGTCCGCGTCGATACGTTCGGCTATTCGGGCTATCGGACCAGCGCCGCGTTCGACTCGCTGCTGGCAAAGGTTATCGTGCACTCGCCGAGCCAAAAATGGACTGACGTGGTGCACAAGGCGTCGCGCACCTTGCGTGAATTCAGGATCGGCGGCGTCGCCACCAACATCCCGTTCCTCGGCGCAATCCTGGCGCATCAAAGTTTTGGGCGGAACAAGATCAGCACCAACTTCATCGATACCCATGTGGCGGCGCTGGTCGGCGCAGCCAGCGATCTCGCCGCGCCGTTGATCGAGGTGAGCGAGGCGGCGGCGACCAAAGTCGTTGCCGAAGCGGCGCCCGAGGGATCGCTCCCGGTGCCCGCGCCGCTGCAGGGCACCATCGTGGCGATCGAGGTCGCGGAGGGCGATCTGGTCCGTCCCGGCCAGCAGATCGCGGTGCTGGAATCGATGAAGATGGAGCATCTCGTTGCCGCGCCGCATGGCGGCCGAGTGACGAAGATCGCCGGGGGACCCGGCGTCACCCTGATGCATGGCGAGCCGATCCTGTTCCTCGAGCCTGCCGAAGTCGACAGCCACGCCGCGACGGAAGAGGCCGCGATCGATCTTGATCACATCCGCCCGGACCTCGGCGAACTGATCGCGCGCAAGGCGATCACGCTGGACGAGAACCGTCCGGCCTCGGTGGAGCGCCGCCGCAAGACCAACCAGCGCACCGCGCGCGAGAACATCGCGCAGCTGGTCGATGAGGGCTCGTTCGTCGAATACGGCTCGCTTGCGATCGCGGCACAGCGCCGCCGCCGCAAGGTCGAGGATCTCATCAAGAACACGCCGGCTGATGGCCTGATCGCGGGCGTCGCCACCGTCAACGCCAGGGATTTCGGCGCTGATGGCGCACGCTGCATGGTGATCTCCTACGACTACACCGTGCTCGCCGGCACCCAGGGCCACATGAACCACAAGAAGATCGACCGCATGCTCGGTCTCGCCGAGCAGTGGCGCATGCCGCTGGTGTTCTATGCCGAGGGCGGCGGCGGCCGGCCCGGCGATACCGACCGGCTCGGCATGACCGGGCTCGACGGGCCGTCCTTCGTGCAGTTCGCCAAGCTGTCCGGGCTCGTGCCCGTGGTCGGCGTGGTCTCGGGCTATTGCTTCGCCGGCAACGCCGCGATGCTCGGCGTCTGCGACGTCATCATCGCGACGAAAAACGCCTCGATCGGCATGGGCGGCCCGGCGATGATCGAGGGCGGCGGGCTCGGCGTCTATCATCCGGCTGAGGTCGGCCCAGTCTCGTTCCAGTCCCCGAACGGCGTGATCGACATCCTGGTCGAGGACGAGGAAGAGGCGACGGCGGTTGCGCAGAAGTATCTGTCCTATTTCCAGGGCGCAGTGCAGGACTGGAAGGCGCCGGACCAGCGGCTGTTGCGCCGTGCGATCCCGGAGAATCGCTTAAGGGTCTACGACATCCGTAACGTGATCGACCTGATCGCCGACGAGGGGTCGGTGCTGGAGATCCGGCGCGATTTCGGCGTCGGCATGATCACGGCCTTCATCCGCATCGAGGGCAAGCCGTTCGGCCTGATCGCCAACAATCCAAAGCATCTCGGCGGCGCGATCGACGCTGCGGCCGGCGACAAGGCCGCGCGCTTCATGCAGCTCTGCGATGCCTTCGACATCCCGATCGTCTCGCTGTGCGACACGCCGGGCTTCATGGTCGGCCCCGAGGCCGAGAAGACCGCGATCGTGCGCCATGTCGCGCGGATGTTCGTCACCGGCGCCAGCATCACGGTGCCGCTGTTCGGCGTCGTGCTGCGCAAGGGCTATGGCTTAGGGGCGCAATCGATGATCGGCGGCGGCTTCCATGCCTCGTTCTTCACGGTGGCGTGGCCGACCGGCGAGTTCGGCGGCATGGGCCTCGAAGGCTATGTCCGCCTCGGCTTCCGCAAGGAGATGGAGGCGATCACGGACCCGGTGGAGCGCGAGAAGTACTTCCAGACCAAGGTCGCCGAACTCTACGCCAACGGCAAGGCAGTCTCGATCGCCTCGGTGCTCGAGATCGACGAGGTGATCGACCCCGCCGACACCAGGCATTGGATCATGGCCGGCCTCCGCTCGGTGCCGAAGCCCGAGCCGCGGACGCACCGCAAGCGGCCGTGTATTGATGCGTGGTAGCGAAGTTCGATGCGTAGGATGGGTAGAGCGAAGCGAAACCCATCAATTCTTCATCCGCGGTGCAAATGATGGGTATCGCTTCGCTCCACCCATCCTACGGTGCTGAGTTGCCTGACGTGGCAAACCTCTTGGCATGTGACGCACGGATCGTGCGACAAACACGGTGTCGTCCTGGCGAAAGCCAGGACCCATTACCCCAAATCTCAATTATTGCGCGATGCTGGGGCCACGATCCCGTTCATCACTGAATGCGGTGGTTATGGGTCCTGGCTTTCGCCAGGACGACGGGGATGGATGGGGCAGGCGCCTCGCATCACCGAGAGAGCGATCCCAAGCTCAGCCCAACCTCAACTCCGCATACCCCTTCGCGGCCACCTCATCGCACCGCGCGCGATACGCCGGCGCGCTGCCGCTGTAGCGGGCGACGATGCGCCTCTGCTTGCCCTCGACGTTGCGGTTGATGCCGGTCATCCAGGAATCGACCTCGTTGGACAGCAGGCCGACACCGAGCGCCTTGACGTGATCGGTCCAGCCGGCGGCGCCTTCGGGCGTGGCGTCGAGAAAGGTCAGGCCTTTCGCTTTCGCGAAGCGGAGCAGGCCGGTGACCCAGTCGACGCTGTATTCGATGCTGCGCGGGATGTTGCCGAGTGCGGTATGCGGGCCCATCAGCATCATCATGTTGGGGAAGCCGTCGACCATCAGCCCGAGATAGGTTTCCGGGCCGTGCGTCCACTTCTCCTTCAGCCTTGCGCCGTGCGCACCGCGAAAATCGATGTTGTCGAAGCTGCCGGTGATGGCATCGAAGCCGGTGGCATAGATGATGATGTCGAAGGCGTAGTCCTTGTCGCTGGTGCGGATGCCTTCGGGCGTGATCCGCTCGATCGGCGTCTCGTTCAGATCGACAAGCTCGACATTGTCGCGGTTGTAGACCTCGTAATAGTAGGTCTCGAGCGGCAGCCGCCGCGTGCCGAAGCCGTGGTTCTTCGGGATCAGCTTCTCGGCGACCTCCGGATCCTTGACGCGCTCACGGATCTTGCGCGCGACGAAGTCGCTGATCGTCGCATTCGCCTCGCGGTCGATCAGGATATCCCTGAAGTTGCCCTGCCAGATGCCGAAGCCGCGTTCGCCGTAGAGTTTCTCGTAGAACGCCTCGCGCTCGGCGTCGCTCACCTCGAACGCGCCGCGCGGATCGGGTGTATGCACGAAACAGGCGAAGGTCTCCTTGCAGCGCGCGAAGATCTCGGGATAGCCGGCCTTGATCTTGGCTTGCGTCTCCGCGTCGATCCTGCCGTTGTGCAGCGGCGCCGCCCAGTTGGCGGTGCGCTGGAACACGGTGAGGTGGCCGACCTCGCCGGCGATGGTCTGGATGGTCTGGATGCCGGTCGCGCCGGTGCCGATCACGGCAACGCGCTTGCCGACGAAATCCACTTTCTCTTTCGGCCAGCGCGCGGTGTGAAACGACTGGCCCTTGAAATCATCGCGGCCCTCGATGCGCGGCAGGGTCGGCGTCGACAGCGGGCCGATCGCGGTGATCAGGAAGCGGCAGGAGTGACGCGCGCCGCTTTCCAGCGTGACTTGCCAGCTTCGCGTGTCGTCCTGGTAGATCGCGGACGCGACGCGGCTCTCGAACCGGATGTCGCGGCGCAGATCGAACTTGTCGGCGACGTAGTTGCAGTAGCGCAAGGTTTCGGGCTGGCCGGCGAAATGCTCCGACCATTCCCATTCCTGCAACAGCTCCTTCGAGAACGAGTAGCCGTAGGAATAGCTTTCGGAATCGAAGCGCGCGCCGGGATAGCGGTTCCAGTACCAGGTGCCGCCGACGCCGGTGCCGGCCTCGAACACGCGCGCCGAGAGGCCAAGCTCGCGCAGCCGGTAGAGCTGGTACAGGCCGGACAACCCGGCGCCGATGATGATGACGTCGTAGTCCAGCGCAGCTGTCTGCGGGCTGTTGTCCTGGCGCAATGCGGCCACCTCTCGTTGCTCCCTGATGGGTTGATTGCCGGCAAGGCTAGCCGGTCTCGTAGCTGCCGACAAACCTCGAACAGCGGGGCTGCCATCGCGATTTGCCGGGTGGGCCGGCCTCTCCGCATTCCGCGCGGCGGACGGTCCGCCCCATAGCTTTACTCAGCCGCGGGATTTCCTCTATCGTCGGCTGACAAAGACGATCGCCCGCCAAGCGGCGACGGAACCAGTGGGAGTGAAGCGATGGGAGAGGCGCTGCGCAGGCCGACGTCAACAGACGTCAGCAACCCCCGGCTTTATCAGGATGACATTTGGCGGCCGCTGTTCGCGCAGCTCCGCCGCGACGATCCGGTGCATTATTGCGAGGCCTCGGCCTACGGTCCGTACTGGTCGGTGACGCGCTACGACGACATCTTTGCGGTCGAGCTGGACCACCAGAACTATTCTTCGGCCTCGGAGCTCGGCGGTATCCAGGTCGCCGACCAGCCGAAGGGGCAGGAGCGGCCGAGCTTCATCCGCATGGACCCGCCCGGCCACACCGCGCAGCGCCGCACGGTCGCGCCGATCGTGGCGCCGTCGAACCTCGCCAATTTAGATGCCTTGATCCGCAAGCGCACCTCGGCCGTGCTCGACGCGCTGCCGCGCAACGAGACCTTCGACTGGGCCGAGCGGGTCTCGGTCGACCTCACCAACATGATGCTGGCGACGCTGTTCGATTTCCCCGCCGAGGACCGCGCCAAGCTGACCTGGTGGTCGGATGTCGCGATCGCCAACATCGATTCGCCTGACGCGGTGGTGCATTCGGAGGCTGAACGCACCGCCGAGCTGGTCAAGATGGGAGAATATTTCCGCAAGCTATGGGATGCGCGGGTCGATGCGGCTCCGACCTTCGACCTGATCTCGATGCTGGCGCATTCCGAGGCCACTCGAAATCTGGAGCCGCGCGAGTTCATCGGCACCATCGGGCTCCTGATCGTCGGCGGCAACGACACCACGCGCAACTCGATGTCGGCCGGGCTGATGGCGCTGTGCGAGAATCCCGAGCAGTTCGAGCTGGTCCGCGCGAGGCCGGAGCTGATCCCGAACCTCGTCTCCGAGACCATCCGCTACCACACGCCGGTGCTGCACATGCGCCGCACCGCGCGCAACGATGTCGAGCTCGCCGGCAAGCGGATCAGCAAGGGCGACAAGGTCGTGATGTGGTACATCTCCGGCAACCGCGACGAGGACAAGATCGAGCGCGCCGACGAATTCATCATCGACCGCGCCAAGCCGCGCCAGCATCTCGCCTTCGGCGCCGGCATTCACCGCTGCGTCGGCGACCGCCTCGCCGAGCAGCAATTGCGCATCCTCTGGGAGGAGGTTCTGGCGCGCGATCTGCGTTTTGAGCTGATGGGCCCGCCGCAAAGGCTCTATTCCAATTTCATCCGCGGTATACGAAGCTTGCCGGTGAGAATCGTGAATTGAGCCGCATCACCCGTCATTGCTATCGCTCCTCGCAATGACGGAAGAAGAGACTCCAAGGAACAAGAATGAAGAACGATCCCGTTGACGTCCTGATCATCGGCGCCGGCGCCTCCGGCGCCGCGGTGGCCTGGAGCCTTGCCGACACCAAGATGCATATCCTCTGCCTCGACCAGGGCGGCTGGATGAATCCTGCCGAATATCCGAGCACCGGCCGCGACTGGGAGGCGAAGTTCTACGGCGAGTGGTCGTCCAGCCCGAATGTCCGCAAGCGGCCCGAGGACTATCCGATCAATGACGACAATTCGCCGATCAAGGTCGTCAACTTCAACGCCGTCGGCGGCTCGACGGTGATGTACACCGCGCACTGGCCGCGGCTGCATCCCTCCGACTTCAGGGTGAAGACGCTCGACGGCGTCGCCGACGACTGGCCGATCGACTACGACGCGCTCACCCCGTTCTTCGAGGAGAACGATCGCATGATGGGCGTCTCGGGCCTGTCGGGCGACCCGCTGTCGCCGTTGAGCCATCCGCCGATGCCGCAGCAGCCGCTCGGGCTGTCCGGCCCGCTGATCGGCCAGGCCATGAACCAGCTCGGCTGGCACTGGTGGCCGTCGGACACCACGGTTGCGACGATGGATTACGAGGGCAGGGCGCGCTGCATCAATCTTGGCCATTGCACGCCGGCCTGCGCCCAGGGCGCCAAGGCCTCGACCGACATCACCTACTGGCCGCACGCGATCCGCGCCGGGGTCGAGCTGAAGACCCATTGCCGGGTGCGCGAGATCCTGACCAACGAGCATGGCATGGCCTCCGGCGTCGTCTATTACGACAAGGACGGCGTCGAGCAATTCCAGCCGGCCGAGGTCGTCATCATCGCCTGCAACGGCGTCGGCACGCCGCGGCTGCTGCTCAATTCGGTGTCGGGAAAATTCCCGAACGGTCTCGCCAACTCGTCAGGCCTGGTCGGCAAGAACCTCATGTTCCACCCCTATGCGCAGGTCTACGGCTTCGTGAAGGAGCCGACCGATAGCAACCGCGCGCCGCCGACCTGCCTGTGGAGCAAGGAGTTCTACGACACCGACCTCTCGCGCGGCTTCGTCCGCGGCTACGGCATCCAGTTCGGCCGCGGCGCCGGGCCGGTGTTCGAGGCGGTCGCGAGCGAGCAGAAGGGCGTCCTGCCCTGGGGCAAGGATCATCACCGCGTGTTCCGCAAGCTCAACGGTCATCGCCTTGCGGTGTCGGCGATCTGCGAGGATCTGCCGGAAGAGCACAACCGCGTCACGCTCGATCCGGTCCTGAAGGACGGTCACGGCATCCCGGCGCCGAAGATCGACTACACGATCAGCGCAAACAGCCGGAAGATGATGGACCATGGCCTGGCGCGCGGCCGCGAGATTCTCGAGGTCGCCGGCGCCACCGACATCTGCATCAACGATCCGATCCCGTGGGGCGGCTGGCATCTGCTCGGCACCGCGCGGATGGGGACCGATCCGGCGCGCTCCGTGGTCAACGAATGGGGCCGCTCGCACGACGTGAAGAACCTCTTCATCGTCGACGGCAGCATCTTCGTCACCTCGGGTGGCGTGAACCCGACCTCCACCATCCAGGCCCTCGCGCTCTACATCGCCGATCAGATGAAGCAGCGCCTCGCCAACCTGTTCGACTGAGACCGACAGAGACCGACATGTCCGATAGCAAACAACTGACCGCAGCCCAGCGCGCCGATCTCCGCACCATCGCTGCGATGATCGTTCCCGAAAGTGCCGAGTACAAGGTGCCGGGGGCCGATGATGCCGCGATCCAGGCCGACATGCTCGCAACGCTCGGCCGCGACACCGCCCTGGTCGCGCAGGCGCTCGATCATCTGGCAAAGCTCGCCGGCAAGCCGCTCGCCGAGCTCGACGATGCCGGGCGCGATGCGGTGGCGCAGGCGTTTCGTAGCCGCGGCGGCGCCGCCGCGGCCACGCTCGTCCGCGTCGTGTTGCAATGCTACTACCGCGACGATCGCGTGCTGCGTTCGCTCGGGCTCGAACTGCGCGCGCCGTTCCCGAAGGGCCACGTGCTGCCGGACGGCGACTGGTCGTTGCTCGATCCGGTCAAGGCGCGGGGCGGCACGCTGCGGCGGGCGACCTAGCCACTCGGGCAGGTTCAGGCGTAACCACTTGCAGCGGTGGGAGCAGGTCACCATCTGAGGGGACCAAAGGATTCTCGCCATGCTGGATTTTACCTCAGATGCCGCCGGTGACAGGCCGTCACCGCGGGCGGACGATGCTGCCCAAGTTGATGACCGGGCTTTGCTGGATGCCTATTCCAATGCCGTGATCGACGTGACTGATCGCGTCGGTCCTGCCGTGGTCCGGGTCGAGACCGGGCCGAAGGTCCGCAACGCGCGCGAGCGCGGCGGGCTCGGTTCGGGCATCGTGATCTCGCCCGACGGCTTCGTGCTGACCAACAGCCATGTGGTCGGATCGTCGAAGGAGATCCGCCTGCGCGACACCGAGGGCTTCGTCACCGACGCGCATGTGCTCGGCGTCGATCCCGACACCGACCTCGCCTTGCTGCGGGCCGACGGCGCGCGCGATCTGCCCTATGCTTCGCTCGGCAATTCCAAGACGTTGCGGCGCGGCCAGCTCGTGGTCGCGATCGGCAATCCGCTCGGGTTCGAATCGACGGTCACCGCCGGCGTGGTGTCGGCGCTCGGCCGCTCGATTCGTTCGGTCAGCGGGCGCACCATCGAGGACGTGATCCAGACCGATGCCGCGCTCAATCCTGGCAATTCCGGGGGCCCGCTGGTGTCGTCGAAGGGCGAGGTGATCGGCATCAACACCGCGATCATCAACGGCGCGCAGGGCATCTGCTTTGCGGTCGCCAGCAACACCGCGCAGTTCGTGCTGTCGGAGATCATCCGTCACGGCTATGTCCGCCGCGCCTATATCGGCGTCGCAGGCCAGACCGCGCCGGTGCCGCGGCGCCATGCGGTCCTCGCCGGCGTCGAGAACAAGATGGGTGCGCTCTTGATGCAGATCGAGCCCGACAGCCCGGCCGCGCGCGCGAGCCTGTTGCCGGGCGATGTGGTGATCAGGCTCGACGGCATCGAGATCCACGGCGTCGACGACCTGATCCGCGCGCTCGATCACAGCCGGATCGACCGGACCCTCTCGCTGGACGTGCTCCGGCTCGGCCGCCTGCGCGCAATCGAGATTCATCCGATCGAAAGGAAGCCTGCGAAGCAGTGACCACGGTCGATCCACGAACTCGCCTGACCCTTTCCCCCTGTGGGAGAGGGTGGCTTGCCGGCGCCCGAGAGTAGAGGTGTGGCGTGCAACTTCTTTTCGGGGAGCGTTCTGCGTCTGAAAGTGACTACAAACAGCGCCTCCGCCGTCCGACGCGTGCCGCTAGCAGCCGCGTGGAAATTCTTTCCGACCGCCTGCGTGGTCGTGCTCGTAAGCGTTTTTGGCAACGCGATCCGTGTGGACCGACTGAACCAGGGCTTGTACTCACAAACGTGCAAAATGCCGGGTCTTGGCGGCGAAGCGGAAATCTTGTGCTCATCCTGAGCTTTGCCGGTTGTGACCCGTAGCGGTCCGCTGCCACAACGCGGCATCGCGATGTGCGGTCTTATCCTGACGTTACGCTTCACCGTCCGTCAGGGGACGATCACCACTTCCCCCGGAATGCGATCTGTCTGGCGTGATCGCTGTTCACCACCAATATGGCCACCGCCACCCCTCATAGAGGCGCCACGACGACACCAAGGGCGGGCCGTATGGATCAACCCGGTCGTCTTCAGGGCGATAACGATATCGTGGAACAACATAATAATCCCACGGAGTTGGCCTTATCACGGGCCCCGGAATAACAATCCTCCTTGGTTCATGAACGACTTGTGCCTTCCGCGCCCGGGCTTCAGCACCAGACGTCCCGAGGTTGCACAGCACCAGGGCCGCTCCGAGAGCGCACGCGACGGTGATTATCTTCATGCATCGGCCTCCTTGTCTGAGAGTGCAAAAGGACTCAAAGCAAGGCAAGCGAATTCGCTCTCGACTGGCTTGAATGACCGCTTATGGCCCTCTTGAGGCATGCCGGACGGCATTGACGATGGCCGCTTCCGAACGAAGACCGGAAGTGCCGACCCGCCGGCGCGGCGCTTAGTTTTGAAACGAAGGCGTTCTGGAATAGCAGCAGACCGAAGAAATGTCGGCTATTGGCCCTCTTCGGACCTCATCGCGCGGCCCACGGATGACTGCTCACCGGGGACCAGCGGACTTCGGCGGAAGGCCGCGCGACTTCCGAGTTTGACCCATCTCGGAAGTCGGGTGGTCAAGTTTGCTGCGCTGGGAATAACAACTTCCGGTAAGCTGGCCTCACCGGCTCCAAAAGGAGATATGTCCATCATGCTGGACCGCATCCTCGATGCAGCAACCGACAACCTCAGGTTCGCGAAGATTCTGGTCCAAATGGGCCTCGATCCGAACAACGTGACCTGGGACGCCATCTTCAACCGCCTGCTGGAGCTCTTCCTGCACAACATCACGCTTGCCAACATGTTCGCCCTGATCGGCGCGATCTTCTTCGTCGCCACATTGCTGACGCACACGATGGTGCCGCTGCGGGTCGCGAACATGATCGGTTGCGCGTTCTTCGCCATGTTCGGTGCGCTCACCGGAGCCATCACGACCTTTCTTCTGTATTTCCTGATGATTCCCATCAATGCCTACCGTCTCCGTCAAATGCTCGCTCTCGTGAAGAAGGCGCGCACCGCAACGCAGGGCGACACGTCGATGGAGTGGCTCAAGCCGTTCATGACTGACCGCAAGTATCGCAAGGGCGATATCTTGATGAGGAAAGGTGACGCGGCCAACGAAATGCTGCTGACCGTCACCGGCAAATTCCGGGTCGTCGAAATCAACGTCGAACTTCCGCCGGGGCGTTTGATGGGCGAGCTTGGTTTCCTCACGCCCGACAACCGCCGGACCGCGACGATCGAATGTATCGAGGATGGCCGCGTTCTAACTGTCAGCTACGAAAAGCTGCTCGAGATCTACTTCCAAAACCCGCAGTTCGGCTATTACTTCCTTGTCTTGACCAGCCAGCGCCTGCTGGAAAATCTCGCGCGGGCCGAAGCCATCATCGCGCAGAACAAGATCGCGCCGCAGCCGCCTCTCGCCAACTGACAGCGGCCCCGGGCGATTGATCGCGGCCGTCGCCTGCTCGGCCGCCGCCGTCCTAATTGCCACCGGCTTCACGCGCATGGCGCAAAACTTGAATTCGGGGACCTTTCCAAGCGGATCGAGCGCCACATTGGCGAGCAGATTGGCAACAGTCCTCCCGCTCATCCTTCGGGAGGGCTTGAAGTCCGATCATTGCACGCTGCCTGCGGCCATCGCCGATAAAGCGAAGCCAAAATCGAGAGCGTCTTGCTGCAGTGCATGAGTCTGTTGTTGGCCCTCTTGAGACATGCCCGACGGCCGTGACGATGTCCGCTTCCGAATGAAGACCGGAAGTGCCGACCCGTCGGTGCGAGGTCTCAGTTTGACCCAAAGCGGAAATTGTTTCTGTCAGCCATTAGACAAGCTTTCAGAAAGTAGCCTACGGTCGATTAAAAAGTAGTGCAGTGCAAACAACTGCGCCGAGTCGTGCGCGATAGTTCCGATGTTATCGCTTGAAGCATGCTGTTTCAGCAGTACTGCTTGAATGGATAACCTGCGTCGGAGGCTTTCAACGCTTCCAGGACGATAGGACAAGGTTGAATGCATGAACGCACGGGCCACATCGCTCTCAACGCGAGTTAATTCGATTGGAATGCCTCGCGAAAACACTTCATAGGCGCCATTGGCAACCCGGATCATAACACGAAAGCATCTGTCGATATCGAAGTTGATATCATTTCGATGCCTTACTTGTTCAAATACCCAATGGCAGTTTCGTTCGATTTCACCAATCGCCCTTTGATCATCGTCTGCGACACTAGTCGCCAGTCGCATAAGGCTCGAGGCTAGTTGCTTTATATGCCCATCGGCGACCTCAAAGAAGTAACCGAATCTGCCTATGTTCGCGGCTTTTGCGTCCTCATTGCCCAGAACGTAAAGCATGCGAAGAAGATCAACTACTACGGTGCTGAGAGCTTGCGCAAAGAGAAGGAAATTATCGGTGCTGACAGGGGGGCTGTGCACGTGAAAGTGCATGTCTCCTTGCGCGGAAAAGGCCCCTGAAAACTGCGGTGCGGCTCGGGAAGCAGCTGCACCGCCTTCTACTTTCCCGGCGGGGCCTTGACGTTCTTAAACGTCATGTCCTCCGCAGACGTAAACCGATCGCCAGTCACGCCCTCAACATTGTCGAATAGTAGGCTGCGACCCGACTCGATCACGCGGACGTTGACTGCATAAGGCGCCTTCGTTGCCTCAGGCAGAGCTTCGATCGCCGCGCGTAATTTGTCCGCCAAACGTCTGACCTCCGGATCGTTCACGACGCCTTCGCGTTCGAGGTCTTTCTTGATGACAGCTTCGTACGCCTGATTGTCCTTTGCATGATCAATAAGGGCCAGTGAGGCAGCTCCATGGGAATTGATGAGACGGGCTTTCAGCGCATCGAAGGCAGACTTACCTGCGCCCTTGGCGAATTCGCCTGCCGCCGTTGAGGCGACAAGCCCCGCGCCCGTTACGAGAAGACTGAATAGAACTGTCGCAATGTCCATAGGAAGTTCCTCTGCCAACGGCGCGATCCGCAACGATGATTTCGGTCCAAGAACTATAGCGACGTTGTTCCACAAACCACCGACCATAGTATCGAAGTTTATCTCTAGACTAACGTCGCGGCCATGTCGGTCATAGAAGCGGAAAATCTTACCGATGAATTCGGCGATGTGGTCGCTACTCAGAACATTATCGCAAAGATAGATTGGCTTCCCTTCAGGCACTTTCAATACCGGCACGGAGCCGTGGGACTGCAGGACATCCTGCTCTAGAAAATGCGATAGATCCTGCGCTGCCTCATGGATACCACGCCCAGAGTTCGATGTGATCGCGATGGCAACTGCCATAACAAACCTGGTGCTTTGCGAGCTTATAACTACCGAAAATTGTAAACCTCCTGACGTTCAGCTTCAAGGGCCGAATTCAGCTAATGGCCCATCGCGTCGGTTGGCGCAGTGCAGCGACATGTCCGAAGTTGACGGTAGACCGGAAGTAGCTGGCCGACTTTATTAAACGACGCGATTGGCCGTTCTCGGATTTACGGCAATGTCCGCTTTCGCGATCTTGTCGGGCCATAGCAGACGCCCAGCGCGCGTGAGCCGAGTCGCCTCGATCTATGAATACACGCCCTTGCTCGTGACGGTCGATTGTCTCCGCGTCCTCCGGACCCGCGTCGATCCACCGGCACAACGATCCCGCCATTGGTCATTGATACGGATCGAGTGCATACCCGCCAAGTCGCCCTTGCAATGGCATGGTGGGCAAGAATTTTCGGACCGCAATCGCGACGGACGCGTACGCTGTTGCGGAGACGTCGGGGCGTTTGCATGATTTCGGAATAATAGAAGATATCGCTGATTTGCCCGACGTGTCAAGTTGCTTGTCCGAGCGTCGGCGGTCGCCTCGTTACTTTGCATGGGGTTGTTTTCAATATTTTGGGGACTGACCCTCGAAGGAGGTTCTCCAACGTCGCCAATGGTCGCGGCAAAGGGCACTTCGAGTGCGAAAGTATCGGAGCGGCTGAGGGGGCTGTAACGCAGACGCAGTCGTCTCATCCGGCGTGGACCGCGCATAGCCGATGCGGAGCATCGGCGTCCTTCAACAACGGCGGCCCCATGGACCGCCTATGGCGACCATCTCCCACATCCGCCTTGGCCAAGGCTACGGCGGACATGAGGAGGAGAAGGGAAGGGCTCGCTATTGCAGCGCCGCCAGCAGCTCGTCGGGCTGCTCGACCATCATCATGTGTCCGGCGCCTGGCAGCACCACGGCGCGCGCATTCGGTGTCGCGGCGGCGAGCGCCTTGCCGGCCTTGGCCGGGGTCATCATGTCGCGCTCGCCGAGGATGAAGGTCGTGAGCACCTTGACCGCGGCCGCGGCGGCGAGCGCGTTCTGGTAGGCGTTGCAGGCGTTGAGGTCGTTGTAAAGCACGCCGGGCTTGGCCTCCTGCAGCACCCGCCGCGCGCCCTGGTGCATCCACAGGCCGGGCGCGAGGCTGCCGCCGAGCTCGGCCTTGAAGCCGAGGCCCCAGATCGAGACCATGTCGATCGCAGCCGCATCATTCGCTTCGGCGGCTTTCAGGAGATCAGGGCCGACCGTCATGGTCGCGGCGGTGCCGATCAGCGCGAGGCCGGAGACCTTGTCGGGATGCCGCGCGGAGGTCTCGATTGCGATCAGCGAGCCCATCGAATGCCCGATCAATCGGGCCTTCGACACGCCGGCGGCGGTGATCAGCGCCGCGATCCAGTCGGCCATCTCGGCGATGGTCGGCAGCGGCTTGCCGGCGGAGCGGCCATGGCCGGGCAGATCCGGCGCCAGCACGGAATAGCCGTGATGGGCGAACCAGCGGCTGTGCAGCGCCCAGGTCGTGGAATCGAAGCCGGCGCCGTGGATCATCACGACAGCCGGCAGCGACGCATCGAACGGCTTGCCGCCGGTCGCGATGAAGGTGTCTGACCCGTTGACGGAAAGCTGCATGGCTCAGGTCCTTTGCGAGGCGCGCAGCGCCTGGCCGAGATCGTCGATGATGTCCTGCGCGGTCTCGATGCCGACCGACAGCCGCACCAGCTCCTCGCCGATGCCGGCGGCCTTCAGCTGATCGGCGTCCATCTGCTGGTGCGTGGTGCTGGCGGGATGGATCACCAGCGTCTTGGCATCGCCGACATTGGCGAGATGGCTGATCAGCTTCAGCTGCTCGATGAACTTCTTGCCGGCAACGCGGCCGCCCTTGATGCCGAAGCTGACGATCGAACCGGCGCCGCGTGGCAACAGCTGCTTCGCCAGCGCATAGTCCGGATGCGTCTCCAGCGACGGATGCAGCACCCAGTCGACCGCCTTGTTCGTGGTCAGAAAGTCCAGCACCACATGGGTGTTGCCGACGTGGCGGTCCATGCGGACGCCGAGCGTCTCGATGCCCTGCAGCAGCTGGAAGGCGTTGGTCGGCGACAGGCAGGCGCCGAAATCGCGCAGGCCCTCGGTGCGGGCGCGCATGATGAAGGCGGCCTTGCCGAACTGCTCGTCGAAGACGATGCCATGATAGCCGGCATAGGGCTCGGTGAGCTGCGGGAATTTGCCGGAGGCGCGCCAGTCGAACCGGCCGCCGTCGACGATGACGCCGCCGATCGCGATGCCGTGGCCGCCCATCCACTTGGTCGCCGAATTCATCGTGATGTCGGCGCCGAGCTCGATCGGCTGGCTCAGATAGGGCGTCGCGAAGGTGTTGTCGATCAGGAGCGGAATCTTCGCGTCATGCGCGATCTGCGCCACCGCCGGGATATCGAGCACCTCGAGGCCGGGATTGCCGATAGTCTCGCCGATCACGAGCCGGGTGTTCGGCCTGATCGCGGCGCGAAATTCGTCGAGCGCGCGGGGCTTCACGAACGTCGTGGTGATGCCGAAACGCGGCAGCGTGTGCGCCAGCAGGTTGATGGTGCCGCCATAGAGCGAGGCGGAGGCGACGATGTGGTCGCCGGCATTGAGCAGCGTCGCGATCGCAAGATGCATCGCGGCCATGCCGCTGGCCGTGCAGATCGCGCCGACGCCGCATTCGAGCGCGGCGATGCGCTCCTCCAGCACTGATGTGGTCGGATTGGAGATGCGCGTATAGATGTGACCGGCGCGTTCGAGATTGAACAGCGCCGCGGCATGGTCGGCGTCCTGGAAGACGTAGGACGTGGTCTGATAGATCGGAACCGCGCGCGCGCCGGTCGTGGGATCGGGGCGCTGGCCGGCGTGCAGGCTCAAGGTTTCGAAGGCAGGCGGCTTGGGTGCGGGCATGCGAAGCTCGTCAGGTCAGTCGATGAAGGTGATTACCGCGTAAGGTTAGACGTGAACTGCGGTGCGAACACGGCCGACATTGCCGAACACGCGCAGATAGCGCTCGACCTCTGTGGGGATGCCGGTCGCCTTCTCCGGATTGTCGGACAGTTTCACGGCCGGGCGTCCGTCGACCGACGTCACCTTGCACACGATCGAGATCGGATCGAGCTCGGCGGTGCCGTCAGGCGCGCAGCCGACGAAATCGTTGGTGAGGTTGGTGCCCCAGCCGAAGCTGACGCGCACGCGTCCCTTGAAGTGGCGGAACGTCTCCTCGATCGAGCCGACATCCATCGCGTCGGAGAACACCAGCAGCTTCTCCTTGGGGTCGCGGCCCTTCTGCTTCCACCACTTGATGATCTCTTCGCCGGCGGTGATCGGCGGCGCGCTGTCGGGACGAAAACCGGTCCAGTCGGCGACCCATTCCGGCGCGTCGCGCAGGAACGGCTTGGTGCCGAAGGCATCGGGCAGTGCGATCAGGAGGTTGCCGCCATAGGCGTGGCGCCATTGATCGAGAATGCGATAGGGTGCCCAGCGCAGCTCCTGGTCGTCGTTGGCGAGCGCCGCGGCCACCATCGGCAGCTCGTGCGCGTTGGTACCGATCGCCTCGAGGTCGTTGTCCATCGCGAGCAGCACGTTCGACGTTCCGGTGAAGGACGGGCCGAGGCCTTCCTTCACCGCCTCGACGCACCAGCGCTGCCAGAGGAAGCCGTGGCGGCGGCGCGTGCCGAAATCGGACAGCCGCAAGCCGTCCAGCTTGCGCAGCCGCTCGACCTTGGCCCACAGCTTGGCCTTGGCACGGGCGTAGAGCACGTCGAGCGCGAAGCGGCCGTAGGTCTTGGTCGCCGCGCGCGAGCGCAGCTCGTTGAGGATCGCGAGCGCCGGGATCTCCCACATCGTGGTGTGGGTCCACGGCCCGTGGAAATGCAGTTCATACTGGCCGTCGACCTTGTGCAGCTCGTATTCGGGCAGGCGGAAGGTCGAGAGCCAGTTGATGAAGTCGGGCGAGAACATCTGGGTCTTGCCGTAGAACGTGTTGCCGGCGAGCCAGATCAGTTCCTTCTTGGTGAAGCGGATGGTGCGGGCGTGGTCGAGCTGGGCGCGCAGCTCGCCCTCGTCGATGACCTCGGCAAGCCGGATATGGGTTGAGCGGTTGATCACCGAAAAGGTCGTCTGCGTGTCCGGGTAGCATTCCCGGATCATCTGCATCATCAACAGCTTGTAGAAATCGGTGTCCAGCAGGCTGCGCACGATCGGATCGAGCCGCCAGCCGTGATTATAGGTCCGGGTTGCAATATCTGTGACCGCCATGCCGGAACTGTAGCCTGCCGAACGGCGCCCGCCCAGTGGGTTTCGGGCGGAACATGGCAGGTCAGCGGGCTATATCCCGCCGGATACGGCCGACGGCCGTGGCAACATCGCTCCAGGCCGGCCTGCCCGGGGCGAATTGCTGCCGCAGGAAGCCGACGAGTTCGGCGACCTGGCCGTCGCTCATGCTGTCCTTGAACGCCGGCATGTAGCCCAGATCGGTCACCGCCGGCTTGGCGATGCCGTGCAGGATCACCTGGATCAGGTTATCGGGGACGTCGCTGTGCAAATTGCTGTTCAGCGCCAGCGACGGCCGGCTGCCGAACAGCGGCGGGCCGCCGACCTCATGGCAGACCGCGCAGGCGCCCTGATAGATCCGTGCGCCCGCCGAGGCAGCGGTGGTGACGGCCGTGGCGGCTTCGAGCTCGGCAACCAGGGCATCGTGCGCGGGCCGATCGGCGGGCTCGTTGAACGAGGCGAGGTAGACCGCCATCGCGCGGATGTCCTGGTCGGGCAGTGCGGCGAGTTCGTGCACGACCGGCGCCATCGGTCCCGCGGCAACGCCATGCAGGCGGGACTCGCCGGTGCGCAAATAGGCGTAGAGTTCGTCCTCGCTCCAGGGGACCGGCGCCTTCGACAGCGACGTCAGCGCCGGCGCCTCCCAGTCCTCGGCGAAGCCGCCGGCGAGATAGGCCGCTTGCCGTTCGGCGCCGAGCGCATTGCGCGGCGAGTGGCAGGCGCTGCAATGGCCGAGTCCCTCGATAAGATAGGCTCCGCGATTCCACACCTCTGATTTCGATCGATCGGGCTGGAACGTGTTCGGCTGATGGAACAACGCATTCCATCCCGCGAGTAGCGGCCGCAGGTTGAACGGAAAGGCGAGCGCGTTCGCCGGCGTCTCGGCGCGCACCGGTGCCTGCGCCATCAGATAGGCGTAGAGCGCCTGCAGGTCGGCATCACTGGTCCTGGCAAAATGCGTGTACGGGTACGCCGGATAGAGATGGCGTCCGTCGCGATGAATGCCCTCGCGCATCGCGCGCTCGAACGCGGGATAGGACCAGGCGCCGATGCCGGTGTCGACATCGGGCGTGATGTTGGTCGTGTAGATCGTGCCGAACGGCGTCTCCAGCGGCCGGCCGCCGGCGTTCAGGGTGCCGTGCTCCGACGTATGGCAGACCGCGCAGGCGCCGAGCGCCGCGAGCTCCTTGCCACGCGCGATCGTCGCGGCGGAATAGACCGAGGCATCAGGCCGGGCGATCGGCGCAATCGCGCGCCAGGGCAAGACGGCCGCGCCGATGCCGATCGCCGCGGCGCAGAGCGCGGCAATGCCCGCGAGCACACCGACGCGCTTTGCAAACGGATTTTGCCACCTGTTGAGGTCGGCCGGCGGCGCGGGTGAGGGAAGCGCCGCGGGCGCGACGGGCTGCTCGCCGCGTAGTCCCTTCAAAATGCGTTCCGGCGTGAACGGCGGCTCGCGAAAGCGGACGCCGGTCGCATCGTAGATCGCATTGGCGATCGCGGCGGCACTCGGCACCGAGGCGGACTCGCCGACGCCGAGCGGCGGCTGGTCCTGCCGCGGCAGCATCAACACATCGATCTCGGGCAGATCGGGGAATTTGATGATCGGGTATGCGCCCCATTCCCTTGCCGTCACCGCGCCGCGCTCGAACGAGACTTCCTCCATCAGCGCGCGGCTGGTCGACTGGATGACGTTGCCTTCGATCTGGTGCCGCACGCCCTCCGGATTGATCATCAATCCGGAATCCTGGCCGGCGACGACGCGGGTCACGCTGACATCGCCGGTCGCCTTGTTGACCGCGACGTCGGCGATCCACGCCGACCATGCCGCGCCGTAGCCGGGAAACTTGCTGTGCACGTAGAGCGCATAGGCAAAGCCGCGGCCGCGGACGATGTCGCCCTCCACCTCGGGTTCTTGTCGCACCGGGCGCGGCGTCCAGCCGGCGCGCTCGGCGACCGCGTTGACGAGATCGATCGCGCGCTTGTCCCTGAGATAGCGCTGCCGGTATTCGATCGGATCGACCTCGGCCTCGGCGGCAAGCTCGTCGATGTAGGATTCATGCGCAAAGGTGTTCGGCAGCGCCGAGACGCCGCGAAGCCAGGAGGCGCGCACGATCGGCGGCATGTCGTTGGCGACCACGCGCATGTTCTCGTAGTCGTAGGGCGGGATCGCGGTGCGATCGCCCATCTCGAACACGGCCGCTTCAGGTGCGATCCGCCCAGTGAGCAGCAGCGCCAGCGTCGGTGCGCCATTGGAGGGATAGCGCGTAACGAAGTCGTAGCCGGCGACGCTGCCGTCGGGATTGAGGCCGCCATTGACGTCCATCAGCTGCGCGGTGCCCTTCGGCTCCCACGCGTGTTCCTGCTCGCGGGTGAGCTGGACGCGCACCGGGCGGCCGACCGCGCGCGACAGCAGCAGCGCATCGGCGGAAACGTCGTCGGCGCAGTTGCGGCCGTAGCAGCCCGCGGCCTCCATCCTGACGATGTCGATCTCGGATTCCGGCCGCTGGATCAAGAGCGCCAGATCGCCGCGCAGGATGTGCGGGTTCTGCGTGCCGGACCAAACGCGGATCGCGCCTTCGCTGCAATCGGCGACCGCGCAGGACGGGCCGATCGAGCCGTGCATCTGGTAGGGCCAGACGTAGGTCCGCTGCATCGGCTTGGCGGCCGCCTTGATCGCGGCATCGACGTCGCCTCTATCGATCAGCTGGCGCGGCGTCGAGGGATTGGCGCGCAGCGCCTTCTCGATGTCGGTGAGGTCGGTCAGCGCCGGTCCCGGCTTCCAGCTCACCTTGAGCTGCGCGGCGGCCTTGATCGCGTTCTCCTCGCGCTCGGCGACGACGCCGACGAAGTCGCCGATCCGCACCACCGCGACGAGGCCGGGAATATCCCGCACCGAAGCTTCATCGACCGCGATCAGGCTGGTGCCGACGAACGGCCCGGCGTCGACGCCGGCATAGGGCGGACGGACGACGCGGCCATGCAGCATGCCGGGCACGCGCACATCGTGGACGTAGACAAGTTCGCCGGTGGCCTTCGCCGGCAGGTCGACGCGCGGCACCGACTTGCCGACGACGGAATAGGCGTCCACCGCCTTGACCGGAACGTCATCCGCGAGCTCGAGCCGGATGGTCTCATCCGCGATCAGCTCGCCATAGCTGACGCTGCGGTTGTCGTGACCGCGGACGAGGCCATCCTCGATCGTGAGGTCGCCAGCCGGCAGTTCGAGCCGCTCCGCCGCGCGCGCGAGCAAAAAGTGCCGCGCCTGCGCGGCGGCCTTGCGCAAGGGAATGGCGGTGATCTGGATGGTTTCGCTTGCGATCGTCGCGCCCTGGTTCGGCACCACGGCGGTATCGCCGAGGATCACGACCACGCGGGCAAACGAGACGTCGAGCTCTTCGGCGACGATCTGTCCGAGTGCGGTGCGGATGCCGGTGCCGAGATCGACATGGCCGTTATAGGCGTTGACCGAACCGTCGGCGGTGATGGTGATGAAGGTCTCGAACGCGCCTTCCGCGCCGAGCACCGCAGGGCGGACGACCGACAGCGAGCCGCGCTTGCGTTGCTCTGGAGACCGGGCGTCCGTCATCAATCGCGCGCCTCGAGCACGTGGCCGGCAGCGCGCATCGCCGCGCGGATGATCTCGATATGCGCGCCGCAACGGCAGAGGTTGTAGCGCAGCTCTTCCAGCACCTCATGCTCGGATGGATTGGGATTGCGCGTGAGCAACGCCTTGGTGGTGATGATCATGCCGTTGAGGCAATAGCCGCACTGCGCAGCCTGTTCGCGGATGAAGGCATCCTGCACGGGATCGGGATGCTCGCGGCTGCCGAGACCTTCGAGCGTGACGATGTTGCGCCCCGCGCAACCTTCGATCGGAATCACGCAGGCACGCGCGGCGACGCCGTCGATCAGCACCGCACAGGCGCCGCACTCGCCGAGCCCGCAGCCATATTTCGGTCCGTTCAATTCGAGATCGTTGCGCAGCACGTAAAGCAATGCGGTGTCGGGAGCGGCGTCGACATCATGATTCCTGCCGTTCACGGTCAGGCGCATTGCCCTGGTTCTCCCCTCATGTTTGCGCTGCAATGTCAGCGTCAGATCGCCGATGAGGATAACGTTTGTATACAAACGTGCAAGCGGCGGCATGCCGCGCTGCAGCGAGTGCACGCTTTATGAACAAGGTGCGCAAGCGAATGGCAGCGTTTGATTGCAAAGCCCGCTTGACAGGTCCCGGGCTCGCGCGCAGGATCATTCGTATACGAACGATATAGGCAGGGAGGCGGAAGCGCAGTATGATCGACCGCCGCCACAAGTCCAGGCTTGGTCACGATGGCTGACACAATGACCGTCGCCGCCGGCGACAAGATCCGCTGCGATGCCTGTCCGGTGATGTGCTACATCAAGCCGGGCGCGGCTGGCGCGTGCGACCGTTATGCCAATCACGACGGCACGCTGGTGCGGGTCGATCCGCATGTCGTGCTGGAGCGCACGGTCTCGCATGGCGGCAAGCTGGTGCCGTTCCAGGCGAGCGGCGACTGGGACGGCAAGATCGTCCGCCACCCCGAACTGTTCGTCACCGCGATCGGCGCCGGAACCACCTATCCGGACTACAAGCCGGCGCCCTTCATCGTGTCGTCGGACGTCGACGGCGTCGACATGGTCACCGTGGTGACCGAGGGCATTTTCTCCTATTGCGGCGTCAAGGTGAAGATCGACACCGACCGCTATCTCGGTCCCGAGACCGCGATCGTCCGCGCGGACGGCGAGGCGGTCGGTCATGTCACGACCAGCGAATATGGCTCGCAGATGCTCTCGCTCGGCGGCGTGCATCATCTGACCGGCGGCTCCAAGAAGGAGGGTCGCGTCACCTGCGACACGCTGATGGATCTCTCCAATTGCAAGGCGGTGGAGCTGACCATCGACGGCGGCGCCACCGTGGTGGTGCAGGCGGGCAAGCCGCCGATCGTCAATGGCATGGCCGAAGAGCGGATGCGGGTCGGCTGCGGCTCGGCGACCATCGGCATGTTCGCCAAGCAGTGGCACGGCAAGGTCGACGAGGTGGTGGTGGTCGACGACCACATCACCGGCGTGCTCAGCGAGCACCAGGCCGGCAAGCTGCTCGATATCGCCGACACCGGCATCAGGATGAAGGGGCGCCGTTCGACACCCGGCCGGTACTTCCAGGTCGCCGATCCCGGCACGGGATGGGGCGGCACCAACATCTCCGATCCGTTGTCGATCCTGGGTCCCTTCAATGCGAAGGAAGCGCGGCCCGGGCTCACGATGCTGATGGTCTCGACGACCGGCGAGCATGCTTCCTATTACGTACTGGACGAGGTGCTGAAGCCAATCGAGACCGAGATGCCGGCGGACCTCAAATTCTCGGTCGAGCGCATCCAGGAGAATTGCGAGCCGGCGCTGTGCACCGTGCTGTTCATGGGCGGGGCGGGCGGATCGCTGCGCGCCGGCGTGACCGACAATCCGGTGCGGCTGACCCGCTCGGTGAAGGACGCGCTGACGCGGGTGACCAGCGGCGGCGCGCCGGTCTATGTCTGGCCGGGCGGCGGCATCACCTTCATGGTCGATGTCACGCAGATGCCGGCCGGCGCCTTCGGCTATGTGCCGACCCCGGCGCTGGTGGCGCCGATCGAGTTCACGATGAGGCTGTCGGACTACGCGGCGCTCGGCGGCCATATGGATTTTGTCCGGCCGCTGTCATCGTTGCGGGACAGCGCCGAAGTCCGGCCGATGCCTCATCTTCCCGGGCGGCGCGCATGACTAGAGCGTTTTCCAGCGAAGTGGATACCGGTTCGCGCAAAGAAAACGCGTCAACACAAGAATCTGGAGCCCCGTTCCGATTCCATCGGAACGGAAGAGGCTCTAGGCTCCCGCAAATCGCGCTTCTTCCTGACGGCAAGCGGCTGCATTTGCAGGACGGCCCTATTGATCTCATCATCGAGGCCAGGGGCAGGGATGCGGATGTCGGTGCCGCCTATCAGGCGGCGGCGGAACGCTTCACCGGTTTGCTCGACGAACTCTGCGTGGAGCTCGCCGAGCTGCGCAGTGCGGCCAACCCCGATCGTTGCTCGCTGAAGGGCGTGGTCGCGCGGCGCATGCATGCGGCGGTCGCGCCGTTTGCCGCCGATTGCTTCATCACCCCGATGGCGGCAGTCGCGGGCTCGGTCGCCGAGGAAATTCTCGGCGCGATGCTGCAGGCGGCAGCGCTCGACCGCGCCTATGTCAACAATGGCGGCGATATCGCGCTGCATCTCGGCGATGGCGAACAATTCACGGTCGGCCTGATGGACCGGCCCGACCGCCATGGCGCGATGCGCACCATGACCGTGGATAGCGACATGCCGGTCCGCGGCATCGCGACCAGCGGCCGCCATGGCCGCAGCTTCTCGCTCGGCATTGCCGACGCCGTCACCGTGCTGGCGCAGACGGCGTCGCAGGCCGATGCCGCGGCGACCGTGATCGCCAATGCGGTCGACCTGCCCAACCATCGCGCGATCCTGCGCGTTCCGGCGAGCGAGCTGCAGCCGGACAGCGATCTCGGCGCACGGCTCGTGACTCGCGATGTCGGGCCGCTCGCGGAACATGAGATCGAGCAGGCGCTTGAGGCAGGGGTGGCGCGGGCGCGTGACCTCCTGACGTCGGGATTGATCGAGGGCGCGGCATTGCGTCTACTGGGCGAAACGCGAATTGTCGGTGCAGCTGGGAACGGGACGCTGGCGTCGCACACGTTTCAGGGACGAACGACAGAACACATGCTGCAGGCATGACCGGGAGCGAGACAAGATGAGCGCTGTCATTCGCAAGATCGTCACCGTGGTCGAGGAGACCCATCTGGAGATGGGCAAGACCATCGCACCGCCGACCCGGCGCGCCGCCGCGATCGCCGTGATCGAAAACCCGTTTGCCGGCCGGTATGTCGAGGATCTGTCGCCGCTGATCGCGATTGGCGAGGAACTCGGCGAATTGCTTTCCAAGCGGGCAGTCGCCGCGCTCGGGATTGATGGCGCCAAGGCGCACAGCTACGGCAAGGCTGCCGCCGTCGGCGAGAATGGCGAGCTCGAGCACGCGGCCGCGATCTTGCATCCGAAGATGGGCGCGCCGGTGCGTAAGGTGCTTTCCAAGGGCGCGGCGCTGATCCCGTCGTCGAAGAAGCGCTCGGGTCCCGGCACCACGCTGGATATCCCGCTCGGGCACAAGGACGCCGCCTTCGTGCGCAGCCATTTCGACGGCATGGAGGTGCAGATCAACGACGCGCCGCGGGCCAACGAGATCATGGTCGCGGTCGCGGTCACAGACAGCGGGCGGCCGCTGCCGCGTGTCGGCGGGCTGACGGTTGATGAGGTCAAGGGCGAAGACGGATTGCGATAATCTCTTTTTGAAAAAACTGGAGGACGGGATGCGTGGTTATTTCGTAGGGGCGGGATTGGCGATCGCGGTCGCGACCATGGCAACGAGCGCCATGACGACACACGCGTTGGCGCAGAGCGAAATCAAGATCGGCGAGATCAACTCTTATTCCTTGTTGCCGGCGTTTACCGAGCCCTATCGCAAGGGCTGGCAGCTTGCGGTGGAGGAGATCAATGCGGCCGGCGGTATCAACGGCAAGAAGCTCGTCGTCATTTCCAAGGATGACGGCGGCAAGCCGGCGGATGCGCAGACCGCGGCCAACGAACTGGTGTCGAGCGAGAACGTCGCGATGCTGACCGGCACCTTCCTCTCCAATATCGGCCTCGCCGTCAGCGATTTTGCAAATCAGAAGAAGGTGTTTTTTCTCGCGGCAGAGCCGCTGACCGACGCCATCACCTGGTCGAAGGGCAACCGCTATACCTTCCGCCTGCGGCCGTCGAATTACATGCAGGCGGCGATGCTGGTGGAAGAAGCAGCAAAACTGCCGGCCAAGCGATGGGCAACGATCGCGCCGAACTATGAATACGGCCAGTCGGCGGTCGCGGTGTTCAAGAAGCTGATGTCGGAGAAGCGGCCTGATATCCAGTGGGTCGACGAGCAGTGGCCGCCGCAGGGCAAGATCGACGCGGGCCCGGTGGTGCAGGCGACTGCCGCCGCGAACCCCGAGGCGATCCTCAACGTCACCTTCGGTGCAGACCTCGTCAAGCTCGTGCGCGAAGGCAACACCCGCGGCCTGTTCAAGGGCCGTACGGTGGTGAGCTTCCTGACCGGCGAGCCGGAATATCTGGATCCGCTGAAGGACGAGACGCCGGAGGGGTGGATCGTCACCGGCTATCCCTGGTATTCGATCAAGACGCCGGAGCACGACGCGTTCCTGAAGGCCTACCAGGCCAAGTACAACGACTATCCGCGGCTCGGCTCGATCGTCGGCTACCAGACCATCAAGGCCGCGGCGGCGATCCTCGCGAAAGCCGGCTCCAGCGATCCGGAGAAGCTGATCGCGGCGGCGGAAGGCATCTCGATGCCGTCGCCGTTCGGCGAGATCACCTTCCGCAAGATCGATCACCAGTCGACGCTCGGGGCCTTCACCGGCAAGACCGCGCTGAAGGACCGCAAGGGCATCATGGTGGACACGGCCTATCGCAAGGGCGCGGACTATCTGCCTGGCGATGCCGAAATCGAGAAGCTGCGGCCGAAGGATTGATTTCTCTTCTCCCTCGCCCCGCTCTTGCGGGGAGAGGGCGTAGGCGGCCTCTGGCCGCCGTCTAGAAGGAATGCCGATGCGAAGCATCGGCGCGGGTGAGGGGCTGTCACCGCGAGCGAGCGCGTGGAGAGTCCCCCTCACCCGAAACTCAAGCTGCGCTTGAGTTTCGACCTCTCCCCGCAAACGGGGCGAGGTGAAGGAAAGTGACGTTTGTGATCTCCAACGCGGACCGCCCATGGCCTTCTACGTCGTCCAGTTCCTGACCGGTCTTGCCAGCGCGGCGTCGCTGTTCCTGGTCGCTTCGGGTCTGTCGATCATCTTCGGCGTGACGCGGATCGTCAATTTTTTCGCGCATGGCGCGTTCTATATGCTCGGCGCCTACGTCGCCTTCACGCTGACCGAGCGCTTCTCGGGCGCGTTCGGTTTCTGGGGCGGCATTGTCGTTGCGGCGCTGGCGGTTGCTGTGATCGGCGTGCTGGTCGAGATGGTGCTGCTGCGCCGAATCTATCATTCGCCGGAGCTGTTTCAATTGCTCGCCACCTTCGGCCTCACGCTGATGGTCGAGGATCTCGTGGTGCTGATCTGGGGGCCGGACGATCTGGTCGGCCGCCGCGCGCCTGGCTTCAAGGGCGCGATCGATTTCTTCGGCCAGAACATACCGAGCTATGATCTGTTCTTGATCGTGCTCGGACCGGTCGTGCTCGGTGTCCTCTGGCTCTTGTTCCAGCGCACCCGCTGGGGCGTGCTGGTGCGCGCGGCGACGCAGGACCGCGACATGGTCGCGGCGCTCGGCGTTAATCAGAAATGGCTGTTCACCAGCGTGTTCGCGCTCGGCGTCTTCCTCGCCGCGCTCGGCGGCGCGCTGCAGATTCCGCGCGATGCGGTCAACCACGCGATGGATCTGCGCGTCATCGTCGAGGTTTTCGTCGTGGTCGTGATCGGCGGCCTCGGCAGCATCATCGGCGCCTTCGTCGCGGCGGTGCTGGTGTCGGAGCTCAACGCCTTCGGCATCCTGATCTTCCCGAAGATCTCCATCATCCTGGTGTTCCTCGTGATGGCGGTGGTGCTGATCGTCCGGCCGTGGGGGCTGTTCGGCAAGCCGGAGGCGCCGGCGCGGCGCACGCCTGGCCTCACGGTCAATCCGTGGCGGCCGCTGACGATGAACGAGCGGCTTGCCGCGATCGCGGCGCTTGTGGTCGCCGCTGCGCTGCCCTTCGTCGCCGGCAATTACGTGCTCACCGTCGGCTCGGAGATCGCGATCTTCGTGATCTTCGCGGTCAGCCTGCACTTCCTGATGTCGGTCGGCGGGCTCGCCTCGTTCGGCCATGCCGCCTATTTCGGCCTCGGCGCCTATGGCGTGGCACTGCTCGCCAAGATGGCCGGCTTGCCGATGATCGCCTGCCTGCTGCTCGGCCCGCTGCTCGGGCTGCTCGGCGCGGCCGTGTTCGGCTTCTTCGCGGTGCAGCTCTCGGGCGTCTATTTCGCGATGCTGACGCTGGCCTTTGCCCAGATCGTCTGGTCGATCGCGTTCCAGTGGGTGTCGGTCACCGGCGGCGACAACGGCATTCTCGGCGTCTGGCCGGAAAAATGGGCGGCGAGCCCGTCGCATTTCTACTGGCTGTCGCTCGGCATCGCCGCGCTAGCGGTCGCGATCCTTCGGATCATCGTGTTCTCGCCGTTCGGCTTTGCGCTGCGCGCCACGCGGGATTCGCCGTTGCGCAGCGAAGCCGTCGGCATCAACGGCAAGCGCATCCAGTGGACCGCCTTCGTGATCGCGGGCACGGTCGCCGGCCTTGCCGGCGCGCTGTTCGCCTACCTCAAGGGCAGCGTCTTCCCTGACAATATGGGCATCTCGCTGTCGGTCGATGCGCTGGTCATGGTGCTGCTCGGCGGCGTCGAGACGGTGTCCGGGGCGGTGGTCGGCGCGATCGTCTACAAGGCGCTCAACATCTGGCTGGTCAGCCAGACCGATCTCTCCAAGCTCGTGCTCGGCGGCTTCGTCGTGCTGATCGTGGTCGCGTTCCCGAAGGGCATCGTCGGCACGCTGGAAGCCCTCATGCACCGCCGGCGCAAATCGTCGTCGACGGCGTCGCCTCTGCTCACCTCCCGCATCGAGACTGCCGAATGAGCATGGTCCCCACATTGTTGTCGGTCGAGGGGCTGACCAAATCCTATGGCGGCGTGCATGCCGTGCGCGGCGTCTCGTTCGAACTGCGCGCCGGCGAGATCCTGGCACTGATCGGGCCGAACGGCGCAGGCAAGAGCACCTGCTTCGACATGCTCAACGGTCAGAACATTCCCGATAGCGGCCGCATCCGCGTGCTGGGTGCGGAAACCACCGGCAAGAAACCGCGCGTGATCTGGCGCATGGGCGTCGGCCGCACCTTTCAGATCGCGGCGACCTTCCCGACCATGACGGTGCGCGAGAACGTGCAGGTCGCGCTGGTGTCGCATGGCGGGCAATTGTTCAACCTGTGGGCCTCGACCGCGCGCCAGGCGCGCGACGAGGCCGGACGGCTGCTCGATCTGGTCGGCATGGGCGCCTATGCGGAGCGGCCCTGCGGCGAGCTCGCCTATGGCGACGTCAAGCGGCTGGAGCTTGCGATCGCGCTCGCCAACCAGCCAAAGCTGCTTTTGATGGACGAGCCGACCGCCGGCATGGCGCCGCGCGAACGCGTCGAGCTGATGCGCCTGACGGCGCGGATCGCGCGGGAGCAGTCGATCGGCGTGCTGTTCACCGAGCACGACATGGACGTGGTGTTCGAGCATGCCGACCGCATTCTGGTGCTCAACCGCGGCAGCCTGATCGCCGAAGGCTCGCCCGAGGAAGTGCGCGGCAATGCCCAGGTGCGGGCGATCTATCTCGGCGAAGGCCTCCTCTATGACGCCCGGCACCGCGAGGGAGCATCCGCATGAAGCTTACGGTGAAGGATCTCAATAGCTTCTACGGTCCGGCGCATATCCTGTTCGACATCGCGCTCGAGGTCGGCGAGGGCGAAGTGGTCGCATTGCTCGGCCGCAACGGCGCAGGCAAGTCGACGACGTTCCGCTCCATCGTCGGCCTGGTCGAGAACCGCTCCGGCCGCGTCATGTTCGAGGGCAGGGACGTCTCTGAGCTGCCGACGCATGCGATCGTGCGCGGCGGCCTCGGCTATGTGCCGGAGGAGCGGCGCATCTTCACTGATCTGACCGTCGAAGAGAATCTCGAGGTCGGCCGCCAGCCCAGGCGGCCCAATGCGCCGCAATGGGATCGCGAAAAGCTGTTCAAGCTGTTCCCCAATCTTGGCGAGATGCGCGGCCGGCCCGGCGGGCGCATGAGCGGCGGCGAACAGCAGATGCTGACGATCGCGCGAACGCTGATGGGCAATCCGTCGCTGGTGCTGCTCGACGAGCCCTCTGAAGGGCTGTCGCCGAAGATCGTCGAGCAGATGGTCGACGCGATCCTGGCGATGAAGAAAGAGGGCGTCAGCATCGTTGTCTCCGAGCAGAACCTGCATTTCGCCCGGCTGATCTCGGATCGCGCCTATATCATCGAGCGCGGCCGGATCTGCTTCGGCGGCACCATGGCGGAACTCGATGCGCGTCCGGATGTCCGCGACGCGCATCTGTCGCTGTAAAGGTGGGGTGAAACGATGGCGAGGAGTGCTGCACAGAAGCGAAGCGTCAAGGCCGCCAAGCCCGGATACGTGCTGGACGAGCAGATCGGCTTCATCCTGCGCCAGGTGTCGCAGCGCCATGCGGTGATCTTCGCCCGCGAGATCGGCATCAACCTGACGCCGACGCAGTGGGCGGCGCTGTCGAAGCTGTCGGAGGTCGGGCCATGCTCGCAGAACCAGCTCGGGCGGCTCACCTCGATGGACGTTGCGACCATCAAGGGCGTGATCGATCGCCTGACCGCGCGCGGCCTGACCGAGACCTCGCCCGATCCCGACGACGGCCGCCGGCTGATGGTGAGCCTGACGCGCGCCGGTCAGCAGATGGCCGACAAGGCCGCGCCGAATGCGCTCGTGATCTCCAGGGAGACGCTGGCGCCGCTCGACGCCAAGGAGCGCGAGACCCTGATGGCGCTGCTCGGCAGGTTGCGCTGACCTTACCCTCCCCTGGAGGGCAGGGCTATCGCATGTGGCCGAGGAGTTCGAAGAGGAATGCATCGTTCCATCCGGCGCGCTTGAGCTTGCCGCGCAGGGAGACTGTCGTGTCCGGGTGGGCTTGGGCGACGTTGAGAGCCAGACGCCTGAGCACGGCCAGGTTGGCCGGTCCGTTGCCCTTGCGATTGCGGGCAAGGTCCTCGTCGAGGGTGACGTCGAGCGGCCAGTGCAGGCGATTTTCGATGCCCCAATGAGCACGGACGATGCGCAGGACCTCTTTGCGGCTGTAGGGGCGGCTCATCAGGAAGTAGCGCTCGACCGTGTCGTCCTGTCCCCGCTTGCTGGTGATGCGGGCGACAGCTTTGAGGCCCGGAAAGTCGTACTTCTTGGCCATGCCAGGAACCGATGCGACCAGCGCCACACGCTTCTCGTTGCGTCCATGTTCCGCATCGATGGTGGTCAGCGAGGTCTTGCCCTTGCGTTTGACGGCGCGGATTGCGGCTTTGGCATCCTCCAACAGAGCGGGCTGGTTCGCCTTCACCGCCAGCACGTAGTCACCGCCCCGTGCCACAATCGCTTCGGCCATCCCGCGGTGGCAATGCAGGGCATCGGCCGTGACCACGCAGCCCTTGAGTTGCAGAAGCGCAAGCAACTGCAGGGCACCGTCGGCTTCGTTGTTGTTCGGCGCCAGCACATTGGCGAGCGCCATGCGCGTCTGCTCCGCCCAGGCGGTCACCATCACCGGCGGCATGTGGCTCCTGCCGCGTTCGTAACCCCGCCGCAACGCCTTGCCGTCGAGCGCGATCACCCCGCGCGGCCGCTTGATCTTCGCGCCTTGCGCAAAGGCCGTCATAAAACGCCGGAACGCGACCTCGAACGCCTTCGGATCGAGCATCCGGAATACCCGGCTGAACGTGTCGTGGCTCGGCAGGCCATTCTTGAGCTCCAGCACATCCTGCCAAAGATAGGCCTTCATCCGGGCAAACAGCGCCATGTCGGTGCAACTCGTCGCCCCGCACAGCGTCGCCATCAGTGCGATGAACAAGATCTCGGTCAGGTCATGCAGCGCGTTGTCGGCCCGCGGGTCGGGCAAATCTTCAAAGCACTCGGCAAATCGTTGCATCGGCCGCTCCCTCTAGATCAGGAGCGACCTTCAGAATCTCTTTCTCCCGATTTGGCAACTACTTGCAGCCGCGCACGTGCGATTCCCCTGCCCTGGAGGGGGAGGGTCGGATCGCAGCGAGCGAAGCGAGATGCGAGCCGGGGTGGGGTGATCTTTCCACACGGGCAGAATCTGTATGGAGAGACTGTTCACCCCACCTCGGTTCGCATTTCATGCGAACCGATCCTCCCCCTCCAGGGGAGGATGAAGAAAGTGCCACCGTGTCGCATCCGGACTATGTCGCAACACCAAGCGCCAGCGCGACGGCGCCGACCAGCACCAGGCTGACGGCCCAGACCGTGTCCAGGTTGAACCAGCTCCGGGCCACGAATTTGAGGCCAAGGTAGCGATAGACCAGCCACGCCAGACATCCGCCTGCCGCGATCATCGCGCCCGCATGGACGATGGAGACCAGCACGGCCATGGTGAGGCTGGTGTCGATCAGGGAGTTGGCAGCCGCGTGGCCTTGGTCCGGCTCAGCCTCGCGGCATAGTCCGAGATAGATCGGCACCAGCATCAGCGCCGCGCCGTGGGCGATCGCCACCGCGAACGACCACAAAGCGAGTTGCGTCGGTGGTATCCGCGCCAGAGCCCGCGGATGGCGGCGGTCGATCAGCCGATAGATGCCGAAGGCGATCACAAGCAGGCTGGCGCCGATCCGGATCGTGCGCTGCCATTCGACGAGGGTGATCAGCAGCGCGAAGGGAAGGATCACGAGCAGCATCGCCAGCAGGTGACCGATTGCGAGCGGGCCAAGCGCGGCCAGCAGCGCGCGCGAACTCCTTTGCATCAATCCGGCCGAAACCGCGAGCGGCCAGCCCATGCCCGGGTTGATCCCGTGGTAGAGGCCGCTCGCAATCACCGCCAGCCACAGCCAGGCCGGTGTCCAGTCGGCTGCACTCACATTCAGGCCGATGGATAGCAGAACGAATCCGTTGAGCAGTCGCCGCCGTCGAGCCGGATCTGGTGTGCGCGATATCCGTCGGGGAGGCTGACCCAGTAGTCCTTTGCCAGTTCAAGGCCGCCGCCCGGGCTGGCATTCGCCATCACCTCGGCGCCGGGAATGCCTTGCGGATAGAACTGGTCGTCCCAGGTCGAGTACAGCGAATTGGTCCAGTAGACCCGCTTGCCGTCGCGGCTGATCTCGACCATCTGCGGGCCGCCGGCAAATGTCTGTCCGTTGGGATGCGGAGTGCGGCGGGTGATCCCGCCGATGCGCACCGATCCGGCGAGCTTTGGCTTGCGCGGATCGCTGACATCGTATTGGCGCATCTCGCCGGTGGCCCAGCAGGAGACGTAGAGGAACTTGTCGTCCATCGACAGGTCGATGTCGGTCACCAGCGGCGGCACGGCGCCGAAACCCTGCAGCAGTGGCGGCAACTGGTCCTTCGGCGCGGGTTCGGGCGGTATCGTCGCCGTCTTCTCGATGTGAAACTTGCCGCCCTCGCGCCACCAGGTCCAGATCGAGCCCTCGAGGTTCGTGGTATCGACCACGACGCCGACGAAGCCGTATTCGCGAACCGGATCGTGCGCGGGACGCACCTCCAGCGCCATTTGATGGTTGGCGCCGAGATCGATGGTCTGCACATTGCGTCGCGCGCGCAGATCCCAGAAATGGATGCGATGGCCGTATTTGTTCGAGAGCAGGTCCTCCGGCACGATCCCGTTCTCGAATTGCGGCGGCAGCGCCCATTCGCTGCTCACCATGTAGTCGCGCGGCAGGTTCCACCAGAAGTCGTAGTGCTTGGTCTGGGGACCACGATCGATCTCCCAGCGTCCGAGCACCTCGAAGGTCTCGCAGTCCATGATGAAGACGCCGGGCGGTCCATCGGTGCCGTCCTTGCCGCCGCCGCCGAGCGTGGAGACGTAGATGCCGTCCGGGCCGCAGTGGATGGTATGCGGCCGCGAATAGCCGGTCTTCCTGAACACCTGCTCGGGCTCGATGATCTTGTGGATCTTCGCCTGCGTCGGATCCGGCTTGGTGTCGATGATATAGATCCGCGACGACCGCATGCCGGGAACGATGAGATAGCGGCGCTCGATGAAGGCATGTCCCGCAAGTGGGGACAATGCCGAGGAACACGCGTTCCAGCCGAAATGGTGAAACTCGTCGCCCTTGTTGGGCATCGTCACGGTGTGGACGATCTTGCTGTAGGTCGGCGAGCCCGGCTTGACGTCGATCACGGCGAGCGCGTCGGGCTTGGAAAAGTCCGGGCTGAGCAGCACGGTGTAGGCGAAGTTCTCGGCCGGAGCTTCCATCGCAAGCTTCGGCGACGCGTGAAACGTTGGATCTGGCCTCATCGTCATCGTGCTGCCTCCTGTTTGCCTGGTGTGGACCAACACGGCACGGCGGCATGCGACGAGAACTTAATCGTCGCGTGGCTCTTGCGAGCGCCGCCGGCTAGGTTCGCGTGGCGGCACGATACACCTCAATGATGACGGGCGAAAGCAACGTTCCGGCGCGGTCAGATGGTGCGTCTTGCGCACGACCGCGTCACTCCGGGCGCGACGAAGTCGCGAACCCGGAATGACGGTCGTCGAGCTCGATTACTTCGCCACGATCTCCGGCACCTTGCCTGCGGGCGGCGTGTTGCGGCTGCGCTGGGTGCGGACGATGCCGTCGATGATGGTCATGCCGATGCCCGGAAGATCGCCGAGCTGAACGCTCTCCAGGATGTTCTTGCCCGGCGAATGCTGCGCCTTGTCCATCAGCACGAAATCGGCGGAACGGCCGACCTCGATCAGGCCGCAATCGAGCTCGCGCATCCGCGCGGTGTTGCCGGTGGCAAGGCAGAACGCCAGCTCGGCGGGCAGCTCGCCGAGCGAGGACAAGAGCGAGACCATGCGCAGGATGCCGAGCGGCTGCACGCCGGAGCCGGCGGGCGCGTCGGTGCCGAGGATGACGCGGTGCAAATCGCCCATCTCGCGCGCGGTGCGCAGCGTGAACAGCGCCGAGCGCTCATTGCCGTTGTGCACCAGCTCGAGCCCGCGCTTGCAGCCCTCGCAGATGCAGCGGATCTGGTCGTCGGGCAGGGCAGTGTGGCCGCCATTGATGTGGCCGACCACGTCGGTGTCGGCTTCCAGCACCACGTCCTTGTCGATCAGGCCGGAGCCCGGGATCGAGGGGCCGCCGGTGTGGATCGTGCTTTGAATGCCGTATTTGCGTGCCCAGCCGACCATCTTGCGCGCGGTCGGGCCGTCCTTGACGCCGCCGAGCCCGACCTCCCCGAGCAGCTTGACACCGGCCGCGGCCATTTCCTTGAAATCGTCCTCCACCATCTCGCATTCGATGACGGGCGCGCCGGCATGCACCTTCACGCCACCCGGCCGCAGCGTCCAGAACGCGCGCTGCGCGAAGATCGCCATCGCCTTCAATCCGACCACGTCGCGCGGACGGCCGGGCATATGCACTTCGCCGGCGGAGATCATGGTGGTGACGCCGCCGTGCAGATAGCTGTCGATCCAGTTGGTCTGGTTCTGCCGCGGCGTCCAGTCGCCGGCGACGGGATGGACATGGCTGTCGATCAGGCCGGGCGCGACCGTCGTGCCCATGGCATCGACGATCGTGGTGGCGCCTTCGGTATCGACGTCCTTGAAGCGGCCGATCGCGGTGATCCTGCCGTTCTCGGCGACGATGGTATCGGCATCCAGGATCGGCTTCTCCAGCGCTCCCGACAGCAGTAGCCCGATATTGCGGATCACCAGCTTGCTGGGGCCGGTGGCCTGGGGCGCGTCGTGAGCCATGGGTGTTTTCCTTCTGTTTTCTTTCCGAAATTGCCCGGGAATTTGAGCCCGGCTTGACTTTCGGATCAAGCCGGATTATTCGTTTGTATACGAATGATCGTATACAAACGATCCGGCCGGTCAACGGGGTTCAAGTCCTCAACCCGCCGCAGCACAAATCAGGGATTGGTGCGATGAGCAATTTCAACCAGGAAAGCGTCCTCAGCGTTCATCACTGGACCGACACGCTGTTCTCCTTCAAAACCACGCGCAATCCGTCGTTCCGCTTCCGCAACGGCGAGTTCACCATGATCGGGCTCAAGGTCGGCGAGAAGCCGCTGCTGCGGGCCTATAGCGTCGCTAGCGCGAACTACGAGGACACGCTCGAGTTCTTCTCGATCAAGGTTCCGGACGGCCCGCTGACCTCGCGTCTCCAGCACCTGAAGGAAGGCGACGAGATCATCGTCAGCCGCAAGGCCACCGGCACGCTGGTCATCGACAACCTCGAGGACGGCCGCAACCTCTATCTGATCGGCACCGGCACAGGGCTTGCGCCGTTCCTCAGCGTGATCAAGGATCCCGAGACCTATGACCGCTTCGAGAAGATCGTGCTGCTGCACGGCTGCCGCCGCGTCAAGGAGCTCGCCTATGGCGAGATGATCACCGAGAAGCTGCCGCAGGACGAACTGATCGGCGAGCTGGTGCGCGATCAGCTGATCTATTACCCGACCGTGACGCGCGATCCGTTCCGCAACCGCGGCCGCATCACCGACCTCATCACCTCGGGCAAGCTGTTCGCCGACATCGGCCTGCCGGCGCTCGATGCCGCGCATGACCGCGTCATGATCTGCGGCTCGCCGGCGCTGGTCGCCGACACCCGCACGCTGCTGGGCGGCCGCGGCTTCGTCGAGGGCAATCATGGCGAGCCGGCGCAGTTCGTGGTGGAGAAGGCGTTCGCCGAGCGCTGAGGTTCGTATTCTTCGCAATGATTCCCAGCCCCGTCATTGCGAGGAGCGAAAGCGACGAAGCAATCCATCTCTCCGCGCGCTTGGAGAGATGGATTGCTTCGCTTCGCTCGCAATGACGTGGATGGAGCTGTATGCAATCAGGGCCTGACCGCCGGCGTTTCGATCGGCATGCCGCGCGCCCGCGACATCAGATAGAGCTCGAGCTCGACCAGCTCGAGCGAACCATAATCATAGGCCTGCGCCCGGATGCCGGTGATGCAGGCGCGCAGCCGCCGCTGCAACGATCCGAGCGATTGCCATTCCAACCGGTACAGCGGATAGCCGGTCGGTTGTCCCTGCGTGATCGCGCTTCCCGCGAGCTTCTTGTCCCAATTGTCGTCGTGGCAGTTGGTGCAGCCGAGATTGAGCTGGCCCTGCCGCTGCATGAACAGTGCGTGGCCCTTCTCGACGAATGGCGCGAGCTCCGGATCGTCTGTGGCTGCGATCGGCACGCCGCGCGACTGCCGCGCGACATAGGCTGATAGCGCCAGCAGCTCGCGGCTTTCATAGGCGAAGGGCGATGCCTGCTGGTGGTTGCTGCGGCAGAGGTTGATCCGCGCTTCGAGGTCGACCGGCTTTCCCAGCGCCTTCTCGAAGGCCGGATAGTGCGCCGCGACGCCCTTCATGCTGATGCGCGCATCATTGTGGCAGTCGGCGCAGGCCTTGTCCGCGCTGCCGGCCCTGCGCTTCCACAACGCCTCGCCGTCGAGCACAAAGAGCATGCCGGGATTGGCGGTGTCCTCGTCCTGCATCGCCCTGGTGTCCGGGCTCATGAAGCTGTAGCCGGAGCGGCGCTCGGATAGCGGAATCTTGGTGGCGAGCGCCGCGCCCGCCATCGCCGTCAGCAGCGCGATGCAGACCGCAATCTTCATTCGACCGTGATCGAAGCCTGCGCGGTCTCCGAAAACCCCTTGTCGCCGATCCACTCGAACTCGAACTTGCCGCTCTCGGTCACCGTGGTGAAGAAGGTGATGAACGGATTGGCCGCGATCGCCGGATAAAGATCGGCGCGGAACACTTCCGCGCCGTTGAAACGGCAAGTGAAGCTCGTGATGATGTCGCGCGGCACCGCGTCGCCTGACGCGGTGTGGCGATAGCCGGTCTCCATGATGTGCGACATCAGCGTCTTGATCTCGATGACGCTACCGCGCTTGGCCTTGGCCGGCACGTTGATCAGGGCTGATGGCATCAGATCGCTTCCTCGGTGCAGGCGGCGAGCGTCACCACGACATCAGCGGTCGTCGACCAGAACGTGTCGTCGGACAGCCGTGCGATGGCCGTGACCTTCTGGCTGTCGGCGAGGCGGATGCGGGTCGATACCTGGGCGCGCCCGGCGCGCGGCCCGAGATAGAAATTGCCGATGTTCGGCTGCGGATTCTTCTCGTTGAAGACGTGGATGCTCTTCACATACTCGTCCGCCGTCATCGGGCTGGTGACGCTGACCGTCATCGGCACCGTGTTGCCGTTCTCGACCAGCGGCGGGATGTCGAGCTTGACCTTGCCGGTGCGCACATTGGCTTCACCGACGACATTGCGGATCGCGGCCGACAGCATTGCTGGCGTTGCGTCGGCAGGGCGCACGATCACCAACACTGCGGCGCCTCCGGCGAGGCCCAAAACCGTGCGGCGTGTGGTGTGGTTTGAATTCGCCATCGATCGCTAGGTCCTAGTTCCGCAATGTCACAAGATAGGCCACGATATCCTCGATCTGCTCCGCCGACAGGATCGGCTTGCCGCGCCATGAGGCGCCGACACGCGCGAGCCCGTCGACGCGATAGTAGGACGGCATGATCGTCGCCGCATTGAGATGCGACGCATCGACCAGCCGGAGCCGCAATTGTCCTTCCGCCCAGCGGCTGCCGCTGCCGGTGAGGTCTGGCGCGAGGTCGCCCTGGAACGCCTGCTCCGGAAATGGGCCGCTGTGGCAAAGGATGCAAGTCGAGGAACGCTCGACGATCAGGGCCCGGCCGCGCGCAACGTTGCCCTTGGTTCCCGTCAGCGAGGCCGGGATCGCATCGCCAACCACGGTATAGGGGCGCAGCTCCTCGGCGCCGGCGGGCCCGCAAGCCGCGAGCAGTGCCGCGGCGAGCAACGTGGCGAGAGCGAGCCTAGCCAAAGGCGTCTCCCGTGATGCTCCTGAACCAGTCGATCGCCTGGTCGGCCTCGCGCCGACGCACCTCGCTCGGCGCGTCGACCGGGCTCGTGGTCACCTCGGCCTCGGCGTACTGATCCTCCTTCGGCTGATAGATGCCCTTCAGCGAGAAGGCATAGCCCGGCGCCACCGTGTTGTAGCAGGCGCCATCGAGCCGCGGCGTCTCCGGCGCCTTGCCTGCAAGCGAATTGACGATCGCGGCGGCACAGGCGCGGCCTTGCGCCGCTGCGGCGGAGGCGGATTTCGGAATGCCGCCGGCGATCGCGGCATCACCGATGACATGGATGTTGGGCACGAGCTTCGAGGCAAAGCTGACCGGATCGATCGGGCACCAGCCGGTGTGGTCGGCGGCGCCGGCGATCTCCGCGATGCGGCCGGCTCGCTGCGGCGGGATCACATTGGCGACCGCGGCGGTGTAGTTGCCGAAGTCGGTGACGATCTCTTTGGTCGCCGGATCGACCGAGGTCACCCGTCCGCCCTGCGACAGCGCGATCCGTTCGATCATCCCGGGATAGAGTTCCGCCCAGGCCTTCTCGAACAGCTTCTGCTGCGAGTAGTTGTCTTTGGCGTCGAGCACCAGGATCTTGGAGCGCGGCTTGTTCGCCTTGAGGTAATGCGCGATCAGGCTGGCGCGCTCGTAAGGCGCCGGCGGGCAGCGCAACGGCGCGGCCGGCACCGCGATCACGACGAGGCCGCCATCGTCCATGCCCTCGAGCTGCTTGCGCAGCAGCATGGTCTGCGGGCCTGCCTTCCAGGCATGCGGCATCTTTTCGGCCGCCGCTTCGTCATAGCCGGAGAGGGCGTCGAAGTGCATGTCGATGCCGGGGGCCAGCACAAGCCGGTCATAGGACAGCATTGTGCCATCGGAGAGCGCGATGGTGCGCGCCTGCGCATCGACCTTGGTGGCCGCCTGTGCGGCGACCGTGATGCCGTCGGCCGCAACCTTGTCGTAGGTGAATTGCTGCGCGGAGAGTTCACGCAGGCCTGCGATCACCTCGTTGCTGAACGGGCAGGCGGTGAAAATCTTGTTCGGCTCGATCAGCGTGACCTGGAGTTTTGCGTCGAGCCGCCGCAGCGCCCGCGCGCAGGCGGCGCCGCCGAAGCCGCCGCCGATCACTGCGATCCGGGGCGCGGCTTGCGCCAGCGCTGGACACGCCAATACCGCCGCTGCGACGACAGCGGCGCCACGGATCACATCCCTGCGCGTCGGACGACGCGTGACGGCCATGCACGAGAATCCGAAAAAGGAAGCGGCGGCGGGGCCGCCGCTTCTGGTTTGATCAGGCGAAGGAGATGTTCTGGTTGCGCAGCGGGAAGCTGCGGACGCGCTTTCCCGTCGCGGCGAAATAGGCGTTGAGCACCGCCGGCGCCGCAACGCCGATAGTCGGCTCGCCGACGCCGCCCCAGAACCCGCCGCTCGGCACCATCACCGACTCCACCTTCGGCATTTCGTTGATGCGCATCGAGTTGTAGGTGTCGAAGTTGGTCTGCTCGATGCGGCCGTCCTTCACGGTGCAGCCGCCATAGAACAGCGCGCTGAGGCCGTAGACGAAGGAGCCCGCGATCTGCCGCTCCACCTGCGCCGGATTGACGACATAGCCGGGATCGGTGGAGGCGACGATGCGATGTACCTTGATCTTGCTGCCGTCGGTCACCGAGATCTCCGCGGCGCCGGCAACATAGCTGCCATAGCCCATCACCTGCGCGATGCCGCGATAGACGCCCTGCGGCGCCGGCGTGCCCCAGCCGATCTTCTCGGCCACGGCGTTGAGCACCGCGAGATGCTTGGGGTGCTTGCCCATCAGCTTGCGGCGGAATTCGAGCGGGTCCTGGCCGGCAGCCTGGGCCAGCTCGTCCATGAAGCATTCCAGGTAGATCGCGTTGTGATTGACGTTGACGCCGCGCCAGAAGCCCGGCGGAACGTGCGGATTGCGCATCGCATGCTCGACCAGCAGGTTCGGCACCGAATAGCCGATCGCGGCCTCGCCGGATTGCGCGACGCCCTGGAATGCGGCGGGGTCCATGCCGTTCTGCAGCGCTTCCGGGCGCACCGAGAACAGGATGGACTGACCCGACAGCCGATAATGCAGCGCGACCAGATTGTTGTCGGCATCGAATGCGCCGGTCAGCTTGCACTGCGTAATCGGGTGATACTTGCCGTGCTGCATGTCCTCTTCGCGCGACCACAACAGCTTGATCGGCGTGCCCGGCATCTGCTTGGCGATCGCCACCGCCTGGCGGACATAGTCGGTCATGCCGCGCCGGCCGAAGCCGCCGCCGAGCATCAGCTTGTGCACGTCGACCTTCTCCGCCGGCAGGCCGGAGGCTTCGAGCGCCGCCGCGAACGCCGCCTCGCCATTCTGCGTGCCGCACCACACCTCGCATTTGTCCGGCGTGTAGAGCACGGTGGCGTTCATCGGCTCCATCGTGGCGTGGTTCTGGTAGGGGTAGCTGTAGACCGCCTCCACCTTCTTGGCCGCGCTGGCGATGGCCGCCTTGGCATCGCCGTTCTGGTTGCCGACATAGGCGGGCTGCGCATTGTCGAGACCTTCGGCGAGCCACTTCGCAATCGTCTCGCTGGAGACCTTCGCATTGTCGCCTTCGTCCCAGACGATCGGCAACGCATCCAGCGCGGTCTTGGCGTGCCACCAGGTGTCGGCGACGACGGCAACGGCGCTGTCGCCGACCGGCACCACCTTCTTGACGCCCTTCATGCCGGCGATCTTGGCTTCGTCAAAGCTCTTCAGCTTGCCGCCGAACACCGGGCAGTCCTTGATCGCGGCGTTCAGCATGCCCGGCAGCTTGACGTCGATGCCATAGGTCATCTTGCCGGTGGTCTTGTCGACGGTGTCGAGCCGCTTCAGGCCCTTGCCGGCGATGGTCCAGTCCTTCGGATCCTTCAGCTTGACGTCGGCCGGCGGCTCCAGCTTGGCGGCGGCTTCCGCGACCTTGCCGTAGGTCGTGGTCTTGCCCGAGGGCGTGTGGGTGATGACGCTGCTGGATGCCTTGCACTCCGAGGCCGGCACCTTCCACTCATTGGCCGCGGCTTGGATCAGCATCACACGCGCGGTGGCGCCGCCCTTGCGGACATAGTCCTGCGAGGTGCGGATGCCGCGGCTGCCACCGGTGGAGAAATCGCCCCAGGCGCGCTTGCGGGCGACGCTCTGGCCGGGTGTCGGGAATTCGGTCGTGACCTTCGACCAGTCGCATTCCAGTTCCTCGGCGACGAGTTGGGCGAGGCCGGTGAGCGTGCCCTGGCCCATCTCGGAGCGGGCGATGCGGATTACCACGGTGTCGTCGGGCCGGATCACGACCCAGGCATTAACTTCAGGCGCGCCGTCGGCTGCGCGTACCACGGAGGGGCCGCCGAACGGAAGATCGAGGCCGAGCGCAAGACCGGCGCCGGCGGTTGCCGTGCCGATCACGAAGGCGCGGCGATTAAGTTTTGGCATGACGTGCTGGTTCATCGCTGCCTCCTTATGCGTTCGCGGCAGCATGGATCGCCTCGCGCACCTGCTGGAAGGTCCCGCAGCGGCAGATATTGGTGATGGCGTCGTTGATGTCGTCGTCGGTCGGCTTCGGGTTTTCTTTCAACAGCGCCGCGACGGCCATGATCATGCCGCTCTGGCAATAGCCGCATTGCGGCACGTCGTTCGCGATCCAGGCGAGCTGCACCTTGTGCATCACGCCGCCCGCCGCAAGGCCCTCGATGGTGGTGATGTCCTTGCCGGCCACTTCGTTCACCGTCACGCCGCAGGAGCGCATCGCGACGCCGTCGATATGCACGGTGCAGGCGCCGCATTGTGCAATGCCACAGCCGTATTTGGTCCCCGTCAGTCCGACATTCTCGCGAATCGCCCACAGCAGTGGCGTGTCGTCCTCGACGTCCACATTGATCGTCTTGCCGTTGATTTTGAGGTTTGCCATCGCTTTCCCCTGAATGGTCCAATCCTCCGATTGGACTTCAGCGCGATGTTGGCCTTGAAACTGGAACGGTTCAAATCAAGAAAACGCGTTTGCAGCGCGGAAGAAAGTTCACGGCGCGGTGTTTGGCCGCGTCCCGCGCGCGCAACATGCCTGTCATGTCTTTTGCGGCGAAGCGACGGCTAACCGTAGGAAGCTCATGACGCTGCCGAGCGCAGCAAAGCCTGCACCCAGCGCCTGCGCGACAGTGGCGCCCTCGCGATCGGCGAGTGCGAAGCAGAGCGCGGCCAGCGCAGCGCCGGTGGTCTGTCCGGTCAACCGCGCGGTCGCAACGATGCTGCTGGCGCTGCCGCTGCGATGCGACGGTGCGCTCGACATGATCGCCTTCATGTTGGGGGTCTGGAAGAAGCCGAAACCGATGCCGCAGATCATGGTGCGCCAGACGATGTTGGCGACGCCGGGCTCGGTCGGCAGGGTCGCGAGCAGCACCATGCCGACGCCCAGCAGCAGCATGCCGATGCCGCCGAGGATGCCGGCCGGATAGCGATCCGACAACCGGCCGCCGATCGGCGCCATGAAGGCGACCACCAGCGGCCAGGGCGTCATGAAGAAGCCGGTCTCGACCTGCGAGCGGTGCAGAATGTCCTCGAAGTAGAACGGCAGCGACACGAAGGCGAGGCCCTGCACAGCAAATGAGCAGACGGCGGTCGCGGCCGACAGCGCGAAGATCGGACGGCGGAACAGGTCGATCGGCAGCATCGGCGCCGGATGATCGGCATGCCGCCGGGTCAGAATCCAGCCGAACAGGAGGGCGCCGGCAAACTCCGAGATGACAAGCGCCGGCGCCGTCTTGTGGGCAGCGCTGCCGATGCTGATGATGAAGAGCCCGAGGCAGGCGCAGGCCAACGCCGCACCGGCGAAGTCGAAGGCGTGGGTGGCGCGCGGCGTCTTCGGCAGCGTCTTCATGCCGATCAGCAAGGCGACGATGCCGAAGGGAATGTTGACGGCGAACAGCCAGGGCCACGGGCCGAGCGCGAGGATGCCGGAGGCGATGGTCGGCCCGAGCGACATGGCGCTCGCGACCACGAGCGCATTGTGACCGAAGCCGCGGCCGAGCATCCGGCTCGGATAAACGAAGCGGACCAGCGCGGTGTTGACGCTCATCAGGCCGCTGGCGCCGAGCCCCTGCAAGGTGCGCGCGACCAGGAGGCTCGGCAGCGACCACGCCAGCGCACAGCCGAGTGACGCCAATGTGAACAGCAGGAGGCCGCCGATGTAGATCCGCTGGTGGCCGACGATTTCGCCGAGCGCGCCGAGCGGCAGCAGCGTTGCGACGAGGGCGATCTGGTAGACGTTGACCACCCAGACCACTTCCGCAGGGCTGACATGCAGATCGTTGGCGATCGCGGGCAGCGCGATGTTGGCGATCGCGGTATCGAGCGAGGCCATCGCCAGCGCCGTGAAGATCGCGGCCACCGCCCATCGCCGCCGCTCCCAGGGCAATCCATCCGGCAATCCATCGGTGATCGGCGCCGTTGCTGCACCTGACGTCGGGGTCTTCTCGAGCATGTCTGAAATTGTCTCCGGGACCGCCATGTACTACGGCGGCATTCCGTTCCCCAGCCGCGCCATTGCATGATGCATATGCGAAGCGGCCTTGACGGGAACGCGCCGGCAGGTTGCGGCCGTGGGCAGGGCCGCAGCGAGATTTATTCGCTTTTCCCGAATTATCTCTTGACGTGCCCCCGCATGTCGTCCTGGCGAAAGCCAGGACCCATTACCCCAAATGAGAATTGTTACGCGATGCTGGGGCCACGATCTCGTCTACAATCAAGTGCGGTGGTTATGGGTCCTGGTCCTGTGCGCAATTGCGCACTAGGCCAGGACAACAACAATGAGTCCCGCCGGCAACCTCCGCCGCGGAGTACGGGTCCCTGCTTCCGCAGGGACGACACTGAGACTGTGGCGCTTGAGCGCGATCAATCGAATCCGTGTTCCCGCGCTGTGTCACATTAGCGCGCCGGAGCGACTTTCGGATAGCTTGCGTCACAGTCGCGATCGACTACCCTTGGCATACAAGCAGGCGCGACGTCAGATCGGGCCGCAAAAGGGGACGCGCGCATTGCACGGACAGACCGACTGGCGCAGCGAAGCCATGCGAAGCGCCAGGGAGGGAACCCGGCGCCGCGCATTCACCGGCCTCTGGGTCGCGGCGCTGCTGGCGATCCTCGGCTTCCTCGTCATCTATCCCGTCTTGATGCTGCTGCTCGGCGCGCTCACTGACACCAACCCGGTGGTCGACGGCATCCGCCTCAGCCTGAGCCATCTGTCGATCGCCAATTTCCTCGCTGTGCTTGCCAATCCAAATGTCGGCGAGGCGCTGCTCAACACGCTGATCGCCTGCGGCGGCGGCACGGTCATCGCGGTTGCGATCGGGCTCTTGTTCTCGTGGATCGTGGTACGCACAAACACGCCGTTCAAGGGCTTCATCGCCGCGGCCAGTATCCTGCCGCTGTTCGCGCCACCGCTGGTGGCGGGTGTGGCCTGGGCGATCCTCGGCTCGCCGAAGACCGGTTTGATCAACACGATGTTCAAGTGGCTGGGCTCCGACCTGCGCATCGATCTCTATTCGATGTGGGGCCTGGTGTTCGTGTTCGGCATCTATTACGCGCCCTATGTCTACATGTTCACTTCGTCGGCGCTGCGCAACATGGACCCGAGCCTGGAGGAGGCCGCGGAAATCTCCGGCGCCAGCGCGTTCGCCACCCTGTTCACGGTGACGTTTCCGCTGATCATGCCGGCGATCGTCTCGGGCATGCTGCTGTCGTTCATCGTGATGCTCGGCATCTACGGCATCCCGGCCGTGCTCGGCGCACCGACCAATCTGAGCGTGCTCACGACCTACATCTTCAAGCTCACCAACTGGTCGCCGCCGCTCTACAACACCGCGGCCGCCGTCGCGATCATCCTGATGATGGTCACCGGGCTCCTGGTCTATCTGCAGCAGAAATTGCTCAGCGGGCGCAGCTACACGACCGTTGCGGGAAAGGCGTTCCGGCCGCGCAGCCTCGATCTCGGGGCGTGGCGCTGGCTCACCTTCGCGCTCGGGATCGTCTATCTCATCATTGTGGTGGTGCTGCCGTCGCTGGCGCTGATCGTCGCTGCCTTCCGCAAGTTCATGTTCATCCGCGATGCCGCCAGCCTGTTCGACATGCGGCAGTATTCGCTGACGCATTTCGAGAGCATCTTCGACAATCCGCTGACGATGAAATCGATCTACAACGCGATTGAGGTCGGCGTCATCACCGCTGTTGTCGGCGGCGCCCTCGCCTTCGCGATCGGCTACACCATCCATCGCACCCGCGTCGCGGGGCGCGGCGCCATCGACCTGATCTCGACGCTGCCGGTTGCGATCCCCGGGCTCGTGGTCGGCGTCGCCTATCTCTGGGCCTGGATCGGCGTTCCCGGCGGGCTCTACGGCACGATCTGGATTCTGGCGCTGGCCTTCATCGCGCGCTTCATGCCCGACACCGTGAAGGCGCTGTCGACCTCGTTCCTGCAGATCCATCGCGAGCTCGAGGAGGCCGCCTGGGTTTGCGGCCGGGGCATGCTCGGCACCATCAGGACGATCGTGCTGCCGTTGGCGCGGCCGGGCGTGCTGGCGTCGATGACGCTGCTGTTCGTGCTGGCGATCCGCGAACTCGGCTCGTCGCTGTTCCTCTACACCAGCAACACCATGGTGATGTCGGTGCTGCTGCTCGACTATTACGAAGGCGGCAATATCGGCAAGACCGCGGCCTTCAGCCTGGTGCAGACCGTGCTGCTCGGCGTCCTGATCGGCGGCGCCAACTGGCTGTCGCGCGGGGCGGCGCAGGGCAACGTGGCGCGGACCGGATAACGATAAACGAGGAAGGATTGGCGATGGATAGACGAACCTTCACCACACTGGCCTTGGCGGGCGTTGCAACGCTTGCGCTGGCGCCGGCCGCACGGGCACAGGAGTTCGGCTCGGCCGAATTGATCACGGCCGCGAAGGCCGAAGGCAAGCTCGTGTTCTACACAGCGAATTTTGCCGAGATCGAGCAGCAGGTGATCAAGGCGTTCAACAAACGCTTTCCCGAGATCAAGGTCGAGATGGTCCGCGCGCCCGGCGGGCAGCTCATCACCCGCGTGAAGACGGAAGCCGCGGCCGGCAAACTGATCGCCGACGTCGTCGACCACTCCGATCGCGCGCTGATGCAGCCGCTGGAGGATCTGTTCCAGGACTATGCGCCGCCGAACGCGGCCGATTACAGCAAGGACGCGCTGATCTCGCCGAAGCTGTGGCCGCGCGCCACCATCGCCTGGTCGATCGGCTACAACAACGAGTTGGTGAAGGATCCGCCGAAATCCTGGATGGACCTGACCAAGCCGCAATATGACAAGTTGATCGGGCAGGTGTTCGCGCAGTCCGGCGGCACCACCTGGACCCGGATCATGTTCGAGCGCCAGGTGCTCGGCGAGGATTACTGGGCGAGGCAGGCCGCCACCCATCCCGTGCTCTATCCCTCCGGGGCGCCGACCGCCGATGCCCTGGTGCGCGGCGAGATCGCGATCGCGCCGCTGCTCTACAATGTGATCTACCAGAAGAAGAAGGACGGCGCGCCGATCGAGATCTTCTTTCCGCCCGAGGGCGCGCCGGTCAATCCCTACGCGAGCGGCATTCCGAAGACGGCCGCGCATCCCAATGCGGCAAAGCTGTTCCTGAACTGGTGCCTGTCGAAGGAAGGGCAGACCTTCATGATCAAGGAGCTCGGCAATCTCACTTCTCTGAAGGAGCCGCCGGCCTTTCCGGAGGGCTTCGATCCCAAGGTGGTCAAGCTCTGGTACCCGAAGTTCGACGATTACGTGAAGCTGCACGCGGCGTGGGTGGCGGAGTGGGACAAGACGTTTGGTTACCGGCAATAGGCTGATGGTGCAGCGATGACGGCGACGCTCGAGGTCAGCGATCTGAGGAAGCAGTTTGCGATCGGCCGCCCGGCGATCGATGGCGTCAGCTTTGGCGTGCCGGCTGGCGAGATCGTGGTGCTGCTCGGGCCGTCCGGCTGCGGCAAGACCACGACGCTGCGCTGCGTCGCCGGGCTCGAGCATCCGACCGATGGCGAGATCAGCATTTCCGGGCGGGTAGTCTCGTCACCGGCGCGTGGCATCCTCGTGCCGCCGCGCTTGCGCAACCTCGGCATGGTGTTCCAGTCCTATGCGGTGTGGCCGCATATGACGGTGCGGCAGAACGTGATCTATCCGCTGAAGCACCGGACGATCGGGCGCACCGATGCCGCCCGCATGGTCGACGACGCACTGGCGCTGGTCGGATTGTCCGACTATGCCGACCGGCCGGTGGTCGCGCTCTCGGGCGGGCAGATGCAGCGCGTCGCGCTGGCGCGCAGCATGGTGTACCGGCCGCAACTCTTGCTGCTCGACGAGCCGCTGTCGAACCTCGATGCCAAATTGCGCCTGCGGCTGCGCGACGATCTTCGCGTCATCCTCAAGCAGACCGGGATGACCGCGCTCTATGTCACCCATGATCAGGCTGAGGCGGTCGTGCTCGGTGATCGGATCGGTGTGATGCGCGACGGCAAGCTGTTGCAGATGGACACGCCCGACGTGATCTACAACCGTCCTGCCGATCTGTTCGTCGCCAGTTTCACCGGCGCGACCAACGAGCTCGCCGGCACGCTGGTCGCGTGCAATGGCGGCTATGGCGTGGTCGATTTCGGCGATGGCCGGCGAGGCGAGGTCGCGCTGTTCCAGGCGCTGGCTCCCGACGAGAAGGTGCGCGTGGCGCTGCGGCCTGAGAACATCGCGATCGGCCGGCCCGATGGCGCCAATACATTTGCGGCAAAGGTGCTCGACCGGCGCTACCAGGGCACGCAGACCGCCTACGGCCTCGAGCTGTTCGGCAAACGGCTGGAGGCGATCGAGCTCGGCACCGCCGCGCGCCATCAGGTCGGCGTCGAGGCACAGGTCGCGCTGCCGCGCGAATGCCTGTGGGCTTACCGTGACAATGGGCCGGCGACCCAGGACTAGCGTGGCCGCAATGACGCGCCGCCTAGCCTTCTTCCACGAGCGCGCGGATGCTGCGGGCGAGGCCAAGGATGCGCGGGCCGCATTCGCGCTCGATCTGCTCGGCGCTGAAGCGGTAGGACGGGACGCCGCAATTGACCGACAGGCAATCGCCTGTCGGCGTGCGATAGAGCGGGGCGGCCACGCCGAAGATCTCGCGCCGCCATTCGCCGAGCGAGACGGCGAAGCCGCGCTCGCGGCACAATTCGACGTCGGGCAATGTGCGCTTCTGCACGTAGTCGAATTCGTCGGGACGTTCGGCCTTGACGCGCGCGACATAGGCGCCGAGCTCTTCTTCGGTGAAGAGCGAGAGCAGTGCGCGCCCGACCGCGGTCGGCGCCAACGTGCTGACAAAGCCGACGTCGGGCACATGCGGCGCGGCGTCCGTCGTGCGCAGCGTCTCGACGTAGATGAAATCGATACCGAACGGCATCGCGATCGACACCGTGCCGCCGGCATAGGTCGCGAAATCGCGCATCAGCGGACGCGCGAGCTGACGCACCTTCAGCGCGGACAACACGGGATAGGCGGCGGCGAGCGCGCCGAGCCCGAGCACGAAGCGGCCCTTGGCGTCGCGCCTGAGATAGCCGAGCTGCTCCAGCGTGTAGGTCAGTCGCGAGACCGTCGGCCGCGACAGGCCGGTATGCAACGCAAGTTCGGCATTGGACAGCGAGCCCGGGTGGCGGCGGAACGCGGCCAGCACGTCCAACCCATGCGCCAGGGTGGTCGCAAAGGACGGATCCGCCTGAATTTCGGCAGGGGAAGATGCTGTCATACGGAATATTGGTCTCCGATCGGTCAGTTTGTCAATATATCAAAACGAATTTGCAAATCGTGTCGATATCGGTTTATCTGCCGGGAACAAGGACAGAGAACCGCTGAAACGAGGCGCCCTTCCGATGACGATGACCGAGCAAGCCCGAGACGCAAAGCCAGCCGCGATCGACAAGGCGCGGCTGCGCCTGAAATATCAGGAGGAGCGCAACAAGCGGCTGCGTTCTGACGGCAATGACCAGTATCTCCAGATCAAGGGCCAGCTCGCGCATTATCTCGAGGATCCCTACACGCCGGTGGTGGAGCGCGCGCCGAAGACCGATCACGTCACCTTCGCCTTCATCGGCGGCGGCTTTGCCGGGCTTGCCACCGCGGCGCGGCTGACGGAGGCCGGGGTGAAGGATGTCCGCATTGTCGAGAAGGGCGGCGATTTCGGCGGCACCTGGTACTGGAACCGGTATCCCGGCGCGCAGTGCGACACGGCGTCGATGGTCTATATGCCGCTGCTCGAAGAGACCGGCCACATGCCGTCGGAGAAATACGCGCATGCGCCCGAGATCCTGGCGCACTGCCAGCGGATCGGCCTGCAGTTCAATCTCTATGACAACGCACTGTTTCACACCGAGGTGACGAGCCTCGACTGGGACGCGGCGCAATCGCGCTGGATCGTCCGCACCACCAGGGGTGACGCCTTCACTGCGCAATATGTCGGCATCGGCACCGGCCCGCTGCATGTGCCGAAATTGCCCGGCATTCCCGGCATCGAGCGCTTCAAGGGCCACTCGTTCCACACCAGCCGGTGGGATTACGACTACACCGGCGGCGATCCCCGGGGCGCGCTGATGGACAAGCTTGCCGACAAGCGCGTCGGCATCATCGGCACCGGCGCAACGTCGGTGCAATGCATTCCGTACCTCGCGCGCGCCTGCAAGGAGCTCTACGTGTTCCAGCGCACGCCGTCGTCGGTCGACGTGCGCGGCAATGGCCCGATCGATCCGGACTGGTTCGCCGATATCGCAACGCCGGGCTGGCAACAGCGCTGGCTGGAGAATTTCACCGCCAACCAGGCCGGTGGATCGGCCGAGGAAGACCTGGTGCAGGACGGCTGGACCGATCTGTCGAAGCGGATCCGCGCCAAGGTGATGCTGCTGCCGCGCGAGCAGCGGACCGTGGAAAACATGCGGGCGGTCTTCGAGGATTCCGATTTCGAGAAGATGGAGGAAATCCGCAACCGGGTCGACAGCATCGTCGGCGACCCCGAGACGGCAGGAAATCTCAAGGCCTGGTACGGCCAGCTCTGCAAGCGGCCATGTTTCCACGACGCCTATCTCCAGGCCTTCAACACGCCGGGCACGCATCTGGTCGACACCGACGGCAAGGGTGTAGAGGAGATCACCGAGAACGGGATCGTCGTCGCGGGCAAGGAATACAAGCTCGACTGCATCATCTACGCATCGGGCTTCGAGGTGGGGACCGAATATCGCAGGCGCGCGGGCTTCGATCTGACCGGCCGAGACGGCATCAAGCTGTCGGAGCATTGGGCCAAGGGCATGCGCACCAAGCACGGCATCCACGTGCATGGCTTCCCCAACGTGTTCTTCGTGCAGCCGACCCAGGGCGCCAACCTCATTTCCAACGTACCGCACAACCTGACGGAAGCGGCGCGGACCATCGCCTTGATGGTCGCTCATGCGCGGGACAACGGCTTCAAGGAAATCGAAGTCAGCAAGGAAGCCGAGGATCGCTGGGTCGAGCTGCTGCTGACCGCGGTCGGCCGAATGATCGGCGGTCCCGATTGCACGCCCGGCTATTACAACAATGAGGGACGCGAGCCCGGGCCTGCCGCCAAGCTCAATGTCGGCTATCCGGCGGGCGCGTTGGCCTACTTCAAATACATCGATGGCTGGCGCCGCAGCGGCCAGTTCGAAGGCGTGCAATTCCGCTGAGGGATGTGCGACCGGGACTGATCTTCGCCAAACGAGGGAGTGCTTGAGTAATGACCCAGACAACCGCAGGTGAGACGTCGCACGAACTTCCGAAGGCGGCATCCGCGCCGGTCATCGCGCAGCACGAGGCGACGCTGAAGGCGCTGCCGTTCGCCGACACCAGGGATTTCGACGATGCCGCGCGCGGCTTCCTCGGCACCATCGAGAACGCGCGCGTCACCTCGGCCCAGGGCAGGGTGGTGTGGAGCCTCGAGCCTTACGGCTTCCTCTCCGACGAGAAGGCGCCTGCGACCGTCGATCCGAGCCTGTGGCGGCAATCGCGGCTCAACATGCATCACGGGCTGTTCGAGGTGGTGCCGGGCGTCTACCAGGTGCGCGGGCTCGACATCGCCAACATGACGCTGATCGAGGGCGACAAGGGCGTCATCGTGGTCGACACCCTGACCTCGATCGAGGGCGCACGCGCCGCGATGGAATTGTACTTCCAGCATCGCGGCAAGCGGCCGGTCGCCGCCGTGATCTTCACCCATACCCATACCGACCATTGGGGCGGCGCGCGCGGCGTGCTCGACGATGCCATGCTGGCGGCGGGCGTGCCCATCATCGCGCCGAACTTCTTCATGGAGCACGCGGTCTCGGAGAACATCATCGCAGGGCCGGCGATGTTGCGCCGCGCGCAATACCAGTTCGGGCCGTTTCTCGCCAAGGGCGTGCGCGGCCAGGTCGACTGCGGCCTCGGCAAGACCATGGCGGCGGGCGGTGTGGCGCTGCTGCGGCCGACCGATCTGATCATCGCGACCGGCGACAAGCGCGTGATCGACGGCGTCGAGTTCGAATTCCAGATGGCGCCGAACAGCGAAGCGCCGGCGGAGATGCATTTCTTCCTTCCGCGCTACAAGCTCTTGAACCTCGCGGAGAACTGCACGCACAATTTCCACAACCTGCTGCCGTTCCGCGGCGCCGATGTGCGCGATGCGCTGGCCTGGTCGAAATATCTCGGCGAGGCGTTGCAGATGTGGGGCGGCAAGGCCGAGGCGATGTGTGGCCAGCATCATTGGCCGGTGTGGGGGCGCGAGCGGATCGACACCATGATCCGCCAGCAGCGCGACCTCTATAAATACGCGCATGACCAGACTATCCGGCTGATGAACCACGGGCTTAATGCGGCCGAGATTGCCGAGACGATCCGGCTGCCCTCGAGCCTCGAAGGTGCCTGGCACGGCCGCGGCTATTACGGCCACATCAGGCACAATGTGAAGGCGATCTACCAGAAATATCTCGGCTGGTACGACGCCAATCCGGTCAATCTCGATTCCTTGCCGCCGGTCGAGGCCGGCAAGAAGTATGTGGAATACATGGGCGGCGTCGACGCGATCCTGAAACGCGCCACCGCCGATTTCGCCAAGGGTGAATTCCGTTTTGTGGCGCAGGCCGTCAGCCACCTCGTGTTCGCCGAGCCCGACAATCAGGCGGCGCGCGCATTGCTGGCCGACACGTTCGAGCAACTCGGCTATGCCGCCGAGAGCTCGACCTGGCGCAACGCCTATCTGTTCGGCGCCCAGGAGCTGCGGCAGGGCATGCCGAAGACGCCGCCGCGCTCGCCGATGCCGCGCGAGACGCTGGCTGCACTCCGCACCGAGCAGCTCTGGGACGTGCTCGGCATCCGCCTCAACGGCCCCAAGGCCGAAGGCAAGCGGATCGTGCTGAACTGGAACTTTACCGACACGGGCGAGAGCTTCATTCTCAATCTCGAGAATTCAGCGCTGACTTACGTCAGGGGCGCCCAGGCCGCCGATGCGCACGCCAGCTTCACCCTGGCGCGCAGCGTGCTGGACGAAGTTATCGCCAAGCTGACCACGTTCCCGGAAGCCGTCGGCGCCGGCAAGGTGAAGGTATCAGGCGAGCCGCTGCGGCTCGGCGAACTGATGATGCTGATGGACGAATTCCCGCGGATGTTCGAGATCGTCGAGCCGAAGCGGACAGTGGTGACGTGACCGACATATGCCCAGAACTATGACCGTCACCCTGAGGAGCGCGGAACGCGCGTCTCGAAGGGTCGACGGCCCGGCTGGTGGCCGTGCATCCTTCGAGGCTCGCTCCGCTCGCACCTCCAGCGACAAAGGCGAAGCCTTTGCGCGGGGATGACAGGTAGATAGATGTGGCAAGGCGTCATTGCGAGGAGCGTAGCGGCGAAGCAATCCATCTTTCCACGCCTCGGAGAAGATGGATTGCTTCGCTTCGCTCGCAATGACGGGAGCGGGCGCCTCGATCGCTATCTCAAATCCCCAAATACGCCGCCTGCACCTGCTTGTTGTTGGCAAGCTCGGCGCTGGTGCCCTGCATGATCACGTTGCCGCTTTCCAGCACATAGGCGCGCTGCACCAGCGACAGCGCGCGGCTGACATTCTGCTCGACCAAGAGGATCGCGGTGCCCATCTTGTGGATCTCGCCGATCTTCTCGAAGGTGACGTCGGTCATGACAGGCGCAAGGCCCAGCGAAGGCTCGTCCAGCATCAACAGGCGCGGCTTCAGCATCAATCCGCGGCCGACCGCGACCATCTGCTGCTCGCCGCCGCTCATGGTGCCGGCGAGCTGCTTCCTGCGGTCGGCGAGCCGCGGGAAGATGCTGTAGACGAGCTCCATCGTACGTGCACGATCCGCCTTGGCCTTCGGCGTGTAGGCGCCGATCTCGAGATTTTCCTGCACGGTCATTTCCGGAAACACCTGACGCCCTTCCGGGACATGCGCGATGCCGAGCTCCGGGATTCGGTAGGGCGGCAGCGTCGCGAGGTCGACGCCGTCGAAGGTGACCTTGCCTGCGAACAGCTTGACGAGGCCGGAGACGGCGCGCAGCGTCGTGCTCTTGCCGGCGCCGTTGGCCCCGAGCAGGCCGACGGCTTCGCCATCGCCGATCGAGATGCTGACGTCGGTGATGGCGGGGACCGAGCCGTAGCTGGCGCTGACGCGGGAGAGCTCAAGCATGGGCGTCGCCCTGCGCCGGCGGATGCACGTAGGAGCCGAGATAGGCGCGGATCACTTCCGGATTCTCCACGATCTCCTTTGGCGTACCCTCGGCGATCTTCTGGCCATGGTCGAGCACCACGATGTGACGGGCCACCGCCATGATCGCGCGCATCACGTGCTCGACGATCACGATGGTCAGGCCGCGCGCCGAGAGTTTCTTCACCAGCGCCACCGCCTGGTCGATCTCGGCCGGGTTGAGGCCGGCCATCACCTCGTCGAGCAGCAGGATCCGTGGCTGGGTCGCCAGCGCGCGCGCCATCTCCAGCCGGCGCTGGTCGATGGTGGTGAGGTCCCTGGCCGGCGTCTGCTCCCTGGCGCCGAGGCCGACGAATTCGATCGCCTCAAGCGCCTTGTCGCGTGCGGCAGCGACGTGGCGGTCGCGCAGGAAGGCGCCGGTCATCACATTGGCGAGCACCGTCATCGCGCCGAACGGCTTCGCCACCTGGAAGGTACGGGCGAGGCCGAGCGCGCAGACGTCGTGTGGCCGCAAGCCCACGACCTCGTGACCGAAGGCGAGCACAGATCCGGAGTCCGGGCGATGAAATCCCGTGATCAAATGAAAGCTCGTGGTCTTGCCGGCGCCATTCGGCCCGATCAGCGCGACCGTCTCGTTCTCCTGCACGGTGAAGCTGACATCCTGCACCGCGCGCAGGCCGCCGAAGCGCTTGCTGAGATCCTTGATGACCAATGCTTCCGCCATCGCAACGACCCTCAGGCGCGCGCCGGCTTGCGCCGGACATAGCGGTGATAGATGTCGGTCGCAAATCCGATCAGCCCGGTCGGCCGCCAAAGGATCACCGCCATCAGGATCAGGCTGTAGACCGTGAGCTGGATGCCGCCGACCGAGCTGCCGAGCCAGCTTTGCAGCAGCGCCGAGGTGGTCTCCAGCAGCACGGTGCCGATCACCGGCCCCCACAATGTGCCGATGCCGCCGACGATCGACACCAGCGCGGCCTCGATCGAGACGCTGAAGCTGAAGGCGGTCGCGGGGTCGATGAAGTAGATGTACTGGGTGTAGAAGGTGCCGGCGAGCGCGGTCAGGAACGCGCTGATCATGTAGATGTCGCGTTTGACCTTCGGTGCGTTGACGCCGATTGCCTCAGCTGCATCTTCATCCTCGCCGATCGCAACGAGGTAGTAGCCGATCCAGGATTTCTCGATTTGGTGGGTGATCCACAGGCCGACCACGAGCAGGCCGAGCACGACGTAGTAATACGACGACTTCTCCTCGAACTGCATCATCAGCGGTGCGCTGCCGAGGTTCGGGATCGTGGTGCCTTCGGCACCCCAGGCGAAGTCGCGGAATTTGAGGAAGATCAGCATCAGCACCTGGGCGGTCGCGATGGTGGCGATGGTGAAATAGGGGCCGCGCAGGCGAAAGCACAGCCAGCCGATCGGCAGGCTCGCCAGCATCGCGACCACGCCGCCCGCGATCATCCCGATCCAGGGCGAGATGCCGTAGTTCACCTGCATGATGGTCGAGGTGTAGGCGCCGAGCCCGAAATAGGCGGCGTGCCCGAGCGACAGCTGCTTGGCATAGCCGCCCATCAGGTTCCAGGCGACGCCGATGAAGGAGAACAGCAGGATGCGGATGAAGATGTCGATCGTGAACGACGAGGTGACGAGCTGGGGCAGGGCGAGCATGACGACGGCCCCGATCGCGAGCCACAGCCATTTCATGTTGCCGGAGGTCTGCATCAGCGGCCCCTCCTGGCGCCGAGGCCGCTCGGCCTGAAGGCAAGCGTCAGCAGCAGCAGCGCGAACACCACGATCAGGCCAGAGTCCGCGCCGACGAACTGGATGCCGAGCGATTCCGCCACGCCCATCATCAGGCTCGCGACCAGCGCGCCCATCACATTGCCGAGCGTGCCCATCACGACCGCGACGAACGCCATCAGCACGAACACCTGGCCGACGAATGGATAGGCCGAATAGAACGGCATCAGCAGCGAGCCGGCGGCGCCGGCGAGCGCCAGTGCAGTGCCGAACGCGACCGCGAACACGCGGTTGGGATTGATCCCCATCAGCATCGCGACGTCGCGGTTCTGCGACGCCGCACGCATGGCGCGGCCGAGATCGGTGGTGTGCAGGAACACCCAGAGCAGCCCGCTGAGCGCCATCGCGATCGCAAAGGCGATCAGCTTTGCCACCGGAATGTACAGCCCGCCGATGTGCCACGCTTCATCCGAATAGGAGGTATGGACGGTGCGATAGTTGGCGCTGAACAGCATCAGCGAGAGATTGAGCAGCAGCATCGACAGCGCAAATGTCAGGAAGATCTGCGGCATGTCGTTCGGCCCGAGCACCCTGCGGATCAGGAAGTGCTGGATCAGCACGCCGGCGAGGAACAGCACCGGCATCGAGACGACCAGCGAGACCAGCGGATCGATGCCGAACTGGGTGGCGACGAAGAACGAGATATACATCCCGATCATCACGAATTCGCCCTGGGCGAAATTGACGATCTTGACGACGCCGAAGATCAGCGTGACGCCGATGCTGACCAGCGCGTAGATGCCGCCGATAAGCAGGCCGTTGATGACAGCCTGGGCCAATGTCTCCCACATGCGATGCGACCGCGGTTCAGGTCTTCATCAGCGGGGCGCGGGCGTCTTCCTTGGGGAAGATGCTGGCGAGATCGGCGTTCTGCCACTGCACGCCGACCGGACGGCCATAGACGTTCTTGCCGTCGGGGCCGAACTTCACCTTGCCGCCGGGCGCCATCGCCGCGTAACCCGAGGAGACGTCGAGCGTCGAGAGCGCTTCGCGCACCTTCTTGGGATCGGCGGAGGCGGCGCGCTCCAGCGCGTCGGCCAGCATGAAGGTCTGCGCGACCAGGCCGCCGGCATATTCGAAGGCGAACTCACCGGTGCGCTTCTTGAACTCGGCGTTGACCTTCTGCGCATCGTCGTTGACGTCGTGGTTCCAGTGCGCGACGCCCTGCAGGCCCTCGGCGGCCTTGCCGACATTCTTGTAGAAGTCCGGCATCACGAAGCCGCCCGAGCCGCCATTGATCGCGATGTTGAGCCCGACCTGCTTCACGGTGCGCACGATCAGGATGAGGTCGTTGAGATAGGACAGCGAGAACAGCGTGTTGGCGCCGGAGGCCTTGACCTTGTTGATCAGCGGGCTCGCATCGGTGAAACCTGCCGAGTAGGGCTCGAACATCACGATCTCGACGCCTTCGCCCGGCGCCAGCTCCTTCAGCCCGTTCGAGGTCGAGGTGCCGAATGCGGTGTTCTCGAAGATGACGGCGACCTTGGCCTGGTCGCTCACCAGCTTGGCCATCTGCAGCTGCGCCTTGGCGAATTGCGAGGCGCGCGCGAACGGCGTGAAGGTGTAGGTGCGTCCCTTGTTGAGCTGGTCGGAGCTCGATCCTGTGATGATCGGAACCCTGGCGCGCTCGCAGACTTCGCTTGCGATCAGGGTCAGCGCGCTGGCGTAGCAGCCATGGATCGCCGACAGCTTGTTGCCGGTGATGAGCCGGTCGGTCTCGGTGCGCGTCACCGTGGTGTCGCTCTGCACGTCGGAGACGATGAGGTTGAGCTTGGCGCCGCCGAGCGACTTGATGCCGCCGGCCTCGTTGACCATGTCGACCGCGAGCTTGGCGGCTGCGACGCAGCCGACGCCGATCTGCGCCATGCTGCCGGTGCTCGGATAGAGCGCGCCGATATTGATCGGGTCGGCGGCCCAGCCGCGCAGCGGGACGGCGCCGAATGCGCCGGCCGCGAGCACGCCGCCGGTTTTGACCAGGAACTTGCGGCGGTTCAGCTTTGTCCGTGAGGCCTTGGTCGGCGCGGCATTATTAATGGCCGATGGCTTGCGGTCCCCTGTCATGGCGTTCCCCCTGTGCGACCGCGGCACGGTTGTTCCGTCCGCGCGCTTATTATTTTTTGCTCAAGCGGGGCGCATAAGAGCACGTAATTCGGCAATCGCAAAGGCGATATCGGCCGGGGTCACGGGGGAAACGCGTTGCGACTGGTGCGTCGCAGCAATCGCGCGACGCGCGCATGTGAGCCGCTTCGCTGCGTGGACGTTGCCGCCGGATACGACGGCATTATTGACAATCGAATGACCCGACGGTCCGGCACAGACGGTGCCGGCCGGCCCGCCGGATCATTCGATCGGCCGCTGCAATGGCTATTCTGCGCTCGCCACCAGCTTGAAGCGCGGCTTGGCTTCCATCAGGCTGCGATAGGCGGCGAGATAGTCGAGCGCCATGCGGCGCGCGGTGAAGCGGGTCTCGAACTGCTTGCGGATCGCGTCGCGGTTGAGCGTCGAGAGCCGGCCGACGGAGGAGATCGCGCTGATCTCGTCCTCGACGATGAAGCCGGTCAGCCCATCCTCGATGATCTCGGGCACCGAGCCGCGGTTATAGGCGATGACGGGCGTGCCGCAGGCCATCGCTTCGATCATCACGAGGCCGAACGGCTCCGGCCAATCGATTGGAACCAGCAGCCCGATCGCGCCACTGAGGAAATCCGGCTTCTCGCGGTCGCTGATCTCGCCGATGAACTCGATCAGCGGGTTGCTCGTGATCAGCGGCTTGATCAACTCGTCGTAATATTCCTGGTCGGCGCGATCGACCTTGGCTGCGATCTTCAGCGGAATGCCGCAGCGGGTCGCGATCTTGATCGCGCGATCGACGCCTTTCTCCGGCGCGATGCGCCCGAGCACGGCGAGATAGGATTGCTTGGCCGGTTGCGGCGTCAGCAAATTCTCCGGCAGGCCGTGATGGATGGTGCGCACCCAGTGCGCCTGCGGCACTGGCCGCCGCTGCGCGTTGGAGATCGAGATCACCGGGATCTTGGAGAAGGTGTTGAAGACGGGCTGGTGCTCCGGCAGGTCGAGCCGTCCGTGCAGCGTGGTCACGAACGGCGTCGGCTGCCGCGAGAACGCCGACCACGGATAGTAGTCGAGATGGAAATGCAGGAAGTCGAACTCGTCGTCGTCGGCTTTCTGCCGGACGCGCTCCAGCATCACCATGTGCAGCGCATTGGGGTCGCGGACGGAGCCGTCGAGGCGCAGTGCCTTCGGCCAGGTCGCGTCGAGCTTCGCGGAGGTCTGTGAGTCGCCGCTGGCGAACAACGTCACGTCATGTCCAAGTGTTACAAGTTCTTCGGTCAGCCAGTGCACGACCCGTTCGGTGCCGCCGTAGAGCTTGGGGGGAACAGCCTCCGTCAGCGGGGCAACCTGCGCGATGCGCATTTCTCCGTCTCCTATTTTGTAATGTGGATGGACCCTCAAGCCCTCTGATGGCAGCGACATGCCAAAGACGGGAACGTTCTCGCACGTGCGAGGTTCCTTAGGTGTGGGAGATCTGCCGCTTCTTTCTTCCATCACACTGTGGTCTTGCTGATGCCATCTCGCTCCAACACGTTTTTGCCGACGCCAGCGTTGCAAAATTGTCGCGCAGTGATGGCTGCATCAAGGAATCCCAACGCCGCCCTTCACGTCATCGTGCACGAGAGCTTCGACTAACATTTTCTCGTTCACCTTCAACAGCTTTTGCAGGACGTCATGGACCATCTGTCAGGATACGCGCATCGCCCGTTCCCCTTTGTGCTGCGCTATCTGCGCCGGCGGCTTCCGTCGCATGTTGTGATTTTGTCGGCCGTCGTCGCGGCGGTTGCCTGCTCGGTAGGCACGCAATACGGCGTGAAGAATCTGGTCGACGCATTGTCGGCAGGGCCGTCGGCCGCGAATGGCGTATGGCTGGCATTCGCTCTGCTCATGTCGCTGATCGCAGCCGACAACTTCCTGTGGCGGATCGCGAGCTGGACCGCGAGCTACACCTTCGTCAGCGTCAGCGGCGACCTTCGCCGCGACATGTTCCGACATCTCACCGGCCACGCGCCGAGCTATTTCACGGACCGGTTGCCGGGCATGCTGACCAGCCGGATCACGGCAACGTCGAACGCGGTCTACACCGTCGAGAACATGTTCGTATGGAATGTGTTGCCGCCTTGCATCGCGACCTTCGCGGCGATCACTCTGGTTGGAACCGTCAGCGTGACTATGTCAGCAGTGCTGATCCTGATCGCGGGAACCATGGTGGTGGCCATGTTCCGCATGGCGGCCGCCGGCAGGCCGCTGCATGACGATTTCGCCAACAGGGCCGCGGCCGTGGATGGCGAAATGGTCGACGTCATCAACAACCTGCCGCTGGTGCGCGCGTTCTGCGGCCTCGGCTATGAGCACGACCGCTTCGACGCGACAGTGAATCGGGAACTCGTCGCGCGCGGCCGTTCCCTGCGTTATCTCGAAAAGCTCCGCCTCGTTCACGCTGCCGTGACCGTCATTCTGACGATCGCGATGCTGGCTTGGGCGCTCTCGCTCTGGAAGCAGGGCGCAGCGACCACCGGCGATGTCGTGCTGGTCTGCACGCTCGGCATCTCAATCCTCAGCGCCACCCGCGATCTCGCCGTTGCGCTGGTCGACGTCACCCAGCACGTCGCTCGCCTGACCGAGGCGCTGGCGACGCTGTTGCAGCCGCACGAGCTGAAGGATCATCCGGAAGCCGAGGTGCTGGTGAAGAGCGGCGCGGCGATCGCATTTAACAATGTCTCGTTCCGCTATCCCGGCGGCTTGCAGGTGTTTGAGCGCTTCAGCCTGCGCATCCAGCCCGGACAGCGGGTCGGCCTGGTCGGCCAGTCCGGCGGCGGCAAGTCAACACTGTTTACCCTTCTGCAGCGCTTCTACGACGTCGAGCAGGGCAACATCACGGTCGACGGTCAGGACATCTCGCGCGTCACCCAGCTGAGCCTGCGCGCGGCGATCTCGGTGGTGCCGCAGGACATCTCGCTGTTCCACCGCTCGATCCTGGAGAACATCCGCTACGGCCGGCCGGACGCCACCGACGACGAGGTGCTGCGGGCGGCGATCGCGGCGCGCTGCGACTTCATCGAAAGCCTGCCGGAGGGCATGAACACCATCGTCGGCGATCGCGGCGTCAAGGTCTCCGGCGGCCAGCGCCAGCGGATCGCGATCGCGCGCGCTTTCCTGAAGGATGCGCCGATCCTGCTGCTCGACGAGGCCACCGCGGCGCTCGATGCGGACTCCGAGGAGGCGATCCGCGAGGCGTTGTCGCGGCTGATGCGCGGGCGTACGGTGGTGGCGATCGCGCACCGCCTCGCGACGCTGCGCAGCTTCGACCGCGTGCTCGTGCTGCAGGGCGGCCGGATCGTCGAGGACGGTCCGCCCGATATCCTCGTGAAGGGAAGGGGCCCCTACCGCGACCTGGTCGCGCGCGAGATGGGCCGGCTCTCCACCAGCGCGGCCTGACCCCGCGTCATCAAGCGCGGTCTTGCGTTCCGGTGCGTTCGTTCGAACCAAGAGTCAGGCCAAGCAAAGTCGCCAGAGGTTCAGATGGCAGCTGACGTCGTTACGCAGATCATCACTGCTCGCATCACTGAGCACGTCGCCGAATCGCCGTTCTACATTCCGATGACCGGGCCCGCGGCGCGGCCGCGGCGCTCGCTCAAGCATGACGACACCTTCATCGTGCTCGACAGCCATGGCGATATCGGCGCCTCGGCCGGCGGGCCGGACGGCTTGTTCAACGCCGATACGCGCTACCTCGCGCGGCTGGAAATGGTGCTGGAGGACGTGCAGCCGCTCCTGCTCGGCTCCAATATGCGCGACGACAATTCGGCGCTGACGGTCGATCTCACCAATTCCGACGTCTATCGCGACGGCCGTCTGACCTTGCAGAAGGACACGCTGCACATCGTGCGCTCGATCTTCCTGTGGCGCGGCACCGCCTATCAGCGGATCGGCCTGCAGAACCACGGCGAACACATCGCGAGCTTCGATCTGACGCTGCTGTTCGACAATGATTTTGCCGACCTGTTCGAGGTGCGCGGCGAGCGGCGGCCGCGGCGCGGCATCGGCTCGAGCAAGCTGCTCGGCCCGACCGACGTCGTGCTGGAATATTGCGGCCTCGACGAGCAGACGCGGATCACGGCGCTGCATTTCGATCCGCGGCCGACCCGGCTGTCGGTCAACACCGCAACCTATCATTTCGACCTCGAGCCGGGGCAGGTGACCTCGCTGTTCGTCGCGGTGTCCTGCAACAAGCCGATCATGCAGAAGCCGGTGCCGTTCTTCCGCGGGCTGCTGGCGCATCGCCGCGAGATGCGAAATTCGACGGCCGGTGCGGCCAGCATCGAGACCTCGAACAACATCTTCAACGAGGTGCTGTGCCAGGCGATGGCCGACCTCAATATGCTGATGACGGAGACGCCGCAGGGCCGTTATCCCTATGCCGGCATTCCCTGGTATTCGACGACGTTCGGTCGCGACGGGCTGATCACCGCGCTGCAGATGCTGTGGGTCGATCCGCGGATCGCCAAGGGCGTGCTGAAGCGGCTCGCGCTGTTCCAGGCCAAGGCGGTCGATCCACTGTCCGATGCCGCGCCGGGCAAGATCCTGCACGAGATGCGCGGCGGCGAGATGGCCGCGCTGCGCGAGGTGCCGTTCGCGCACTACTACGGCAGCGTCGATTCGACCCCGCTGTTCGTGCTGCTCGCGGGGCTCTATCTGGAGCGCACCGGCGATGTGGAGACGTTGCGCGAGCTGTGGCCGGCGGTCGAGGCCGGCTTGCAATGGATCGATGGCCCGGGTGATCCCGACCGCGATGGATTCGTCGAGTATCAGCGCGCCACCGAAGAGGGGCTGCGGAACCAGGGCTGGAAGGACTCCTTCGACGCCATCTTCCACGCCGACGGCACGCTTGCCGAGGGCAACATCGCGCTGGCGGAAGTGCAAGGCTACGTGTTCGCCGGCAAGCAGCTTGCCGCGCGGGCGGCACGCAAGCTCGGCTTCGCGGACCGGGCCACGAAGCTGGAGGCCGAGGCCGAGCGGCTGCGCGAGCGGTTCGAGGCGGCGTTCTGGTGCGAGGAGCTCGGCACCTATGCGCTCGCGCTCGACGGCGCCAAGCGGCCGTGCAAGGTGCGCACGTCGAATGCCGGACAGACCTTGTTTTCCGGCATGGTGCGCGAAGACCGCGCGCGACGGGTTGCCGCCGACCTGATGAGCCAGAGATTCTTCTCGGGCTGGGGCATCCGCACCGTCGCCGTGGGCGAGGCGCGCTACAACCCGATGTCCTATCACGACGGCTCGATCTGGCCGCATGACAATGCGCTGATCGCACTCGGATTTGCCCGCTACGGCCTGAAGCATTCGGTCGCCCACCTGTTCAAGGGTCTGTTCGACGCCGCGAGTTATATGGAGCTGCGGCGGCTGCCCGAGCTGTTCTGCGGCTTCCGCCGCGAGCGCCGGCGCGGCCCGGTGCTTTATCCGGTGGCCTGCGTACCGCAGGCCTGGGCGAGCGCGACGCCGTTCACGCTGCTGGAGGCCGCACTCGGGCTGGAGTTCGACACCACGCGCGGCGAGATACGCTTGCGCGATCCGCGGCTGCCGGAATTTCTCAACGACGTGGTGCTGCGCGACCTCAGGCTCGGCGCGTCCAGCGTCGATTTGCGGCTGCGCCGACACGACGGCGAGGTGTCACTCGAAGTGTTGCGCACGCGCGGCCAGATCCAGGTGTCGATCGTGCTGACGCATTGAGCGTCGTCGCACGGCACGCGCGCGAAATCGTGGGGAGAGGTATATGCGTCCGAGGATCATGGTGATGCTGGTTGGAGCGGCGCTGCTGACATGCGCGGGTGTCCGCGCCGCCGACGACGAAGGCAAGACGCCGCCGGCAACACCGGCGCCGCCAGCAGCCGCTGCACCGAAGGAGCAGGCCAAGGAACCGTCAAAGGAGCCTTCGCCGCCGCCTTCGGTGACCGTGATCGGTGCGCGCGATGCGCACGGCATTCTCGGGCGCGACGTGCGCAGTTCCGCCAATGAGGATATGGGCCGCATTGTCGACGTCATCGTCGACCGCGACGGCAAGGTCCGCGCCGCGGTGATCGATTTCGGCGGCTTTCTCGGCGTCGGCAGCCGCAAGATCGTGGTCGATTGGAACGCACTGCGTTTCGCCGGCGTTTCCAGCAAGAGCGACAGCATCACGCTGGACCTCAACAAGCAGCAGGTGAGCGCTGCGCCCGAATACAAGGAAGATACGCCGCTGATCGTGCTTGGCGCGGCCGGCAGTCTTCATCCATGGGATTACGAACATTAGGGGGCTAAAGCTGGTCGCGCGCCCGGACTCTGCTTTCGAGACGGTTGGCGACGATCGTGGCGGGCGATCAGCCGGCGACACCAATATTGTGCCGCTTGTTCCCGGTCAGCCCAGTCCCGAGGAACCGCGCATGCCGTCGCGCGAAAGCCAGCGCGGGCTCGACTGGTTCATCTTCTTCCTGGCCGACGTGCAAACCGGCTTCGGCCCGTTCATCGCGGTCTACCTGACGACGCAGAAATGGACCCAGGTCGAGATCGGCTTCGTGCTCTCGATCGGCGGCATTATCGGCCTGCTGGGCCAGGTGCCCGGCGGCGCGATCGTCGATGCGGCACGCTCGGAGCGGGTCGTCGCGGGCTGGGCGGTGGCCGCCATCGGCGCCGCCGCGCTGGCCTACGCGCTCTGGCCGATCTTTCCGGTGGTGACGCTCGCCGCGACACTGCACGCGCTCGCTAGCTGCGTGCTGGGTCCGGCGATCGCCGCGATCAGCCTCGGCCTGGTTGGGCCGCTGGCGATTGGTGAGCGGCTCGGCCGCAATGCGCGCTTCGCTTCGCTCGGCAGCGGCTCGGCCGCAGCGCTGATGGGCGCCTGCGGCTATTTCTTGTCGAGCCGGTCGGTGTTCCTCGTGACCTTCATCCTTGCGATCCCGACGTTGCTGTCGCTGGCGCGGATCCGCGAGCGCGAGATCGATATCGCGCAGGCCCATGGTGAGGTGAAGCGCGAGGTTCCCGACAAACGAGCGACCAGTATCGTCGGTCTGGTGCGACGGCGGTCGCTCTTGATCTTTGCCGGCGCGATGATGCTGTTCCAGCTGGCCAATGCTGCGATGCTGCCGCTGATGGCGGGCGTCGTCACGACACGGTCGAGCCAGTGGGCGCCGGTCCTGATCGCCGCCTGCATCATCGTGCCGCAGGCGATCGTCGCGCTCTGCTCGCCGTCGGTCGGCCGCAAGGCCCAGGCTTGGGGGCGGCGGCCGCTGCTGCTGCTTGCATTCGCCTCGCTGGCGATCCGCGGCCTGTTGTTCGCAACGGTGCGGGATCCCTATCTGCTGGTCATGGTGCAGGTCTTCGACGGCATCACCGCGGCAATTTTCAGCGTCATGGTGCCGCTGATCGTGGCCGACGTGGCGTTCGGCAGCGGCCATTTCAACCTGGCGCAGGGCATCGTCGGAACCGCGGTCGGCATCGGCGCGTCGCTCAGCACGGTGCTTGCCGGCTATGTCAGCGACAAGCTCGGCAGCAGCACCGCCTTCATGGGCCTGGCCGGCGTTGCCGCGCTGGGGCTGTTTGTGATCTGGCTGGTGATGCCGGAGACGCGGCGGACGGCATGACGCAGGCAGGTTTGGCCCCGCGGCGCCCTTCCTCATGCATGCGCCGTCATATATGAGTGATTTGCTGGCGGAACGAGCCGATAGTCCCGTGGATTAATCAATCCAAAATCGTGATCTGGTAGGGATCGACGCAGCGCGGGCAGGCATTTCGACCGAGGAATGGCATGGAAAATCGAACGACGACGGCGCAGATCAGCGGAGCGATGCGGCGTTGGGGACCTCCCGCCTTTGTGACGTTCGCTGCGATGGTCACATTTGCGTCACTGACCGGCGGCGTCGCTGCAAAGCAGCAGCGCCCTGCGGCAACGGTCGAGGCGACCGCGCCGCGCGCCGCGGGCGAGCCGATCATGGCGATCGTGTCGATCAAGGCCCAGAAGGTGACTTTCTACGACGCCGACGGCTGGATTTACCGCGCGCCGGTGTCGAGCGGTGTCAAGGGACGCGAGACGCCGGCCGGGGTCTTTGCGCTGATCGAGAAGGACAAGGACCATCACTCGACGCTTTATGACGATGCCTGGATGCCGAACATGCAGCGCATCACCTGGAACGGCATCGCGCTGCATGGCGGCCCGCTGCCCGGCTATGCGGCCTCGCACGGCTGCGTGCGGATGCCCTACGACTTCGCCGAGAAGCTGTTCGACAGGACGAGAATCGGGATGCGGGTGATCATCGCGCCGAACGACCCGGCGCCGGAGAATTTCACCCATCCGGCGCTGTTCGTGCCGAACGCCCAGGCCATCGCGGCTGCTCCGGCGCGTGCCGAGACGCTGTCCCGCGAAGCTGCGGATGCCGCCAAGCTGGCCGACGAGGCCAAGAAGGCTTCCGTGGCCGCGACCAAGGAAGCTGCACTGTTCACGCCGGCATCATTGCGCAAGCTGGAACGGGCCAAGACCCGTGCCGACGCCGAGCTTGCGTTCGCCGACAAGACGCTCGCCAATGCCAAGACCGATCAGGCCAAGGCGCGCGCCGAGGATCTGAAGCAGAAGGCCGCCGCCAAGGCCGCGGAAGCGACGACGCAGTTCGAGGCGGCCCAGGGCGACGCCAAGCCGAAGCTCGACGCCGCAGCGGCCGCAAAGGACGCCGCCAAGGCGGCCGAGACCAAGAAGGCCGACACCCAGAAGGCGGCGACCGAGGCGAAGCTCGCGCTCGAGCCGGTCTCTGTCTACATCAGCCGCGCGACGCAGAAACTTTACGTCCGGCGCAACACCCATAAGCCATGGGCTGACGGTGGCGAGGTGTTCGATTCAAGCATCGAGGTTCCCGTCACCATTCGCGATCCGGACCAGCCGATCGGCACGCATATCTTCACGGCGATGGCGCGCAACGACACCGGCCTGCGCTGGACCGAGGTGACGATCGACGACGGTGACAACGCCAAGAACGCGCTCGACCGCGTCACCATCCCGCAAGATGTGCTGGATCGCATCGCGCCGACCGCCGTGCCGCGCTCGTCGATCATCATCTCGGACGAGCCGCTGAGCGCCGAGACCAACTACCGCACCGAGTTCGTCGCCGTGCTGAGCAACCAGCCCCAGGGTGGTTTCATCACACGCAAACCGACCCGGCCGATGGAAACCGACGACATGGTTGCGAGCGGGGACGGAGACGGTTTCGGCTTCTTCTCTCAGCGCAGCTGGAATCCCCAGTCCGGCACCCAATACGGCTATCCCCAATACGGCAATCCTCAGGCGCCGACCCAGTACGGCTCCCCGTATTATGGCAATCCTCAATCCGCCAATCCGCGCCGGCGCGGCGGCCAGTACTACTGGCAATCGCAACAGGACTGGTAGCAGGGCGCTGCCGCGGGATCAGACAGCACTCTGAGCGTCGGACGGCGGCGTGACACCGCCGTCCGATCGCGTGAGCGCTGTTACGGGCGAGCTTCCAGGATCAGGTTGAACGGCGTTTCCGCCGCGCGGCGGAAGCGTGAGAAGCCACCCTGGCGCGCCACCTCGCGCAGCCTGGTCTCGCCGGCCTGCGCGCCGAGTGCAAGTCCGACCTCCTGGTCCAGCGACGCCGGTGTGCAGATCATCGTCGACGCTGCGTAGTAGACGCGCCCGATCGGATTGAGGTTGTCCTCCAGCCGATCGTTGGCGAACGGCTCGATCAGCAGGCAGGTGCCGTCGTCGGCGAGGGTGGAGCGGGTGTGCTTGAGCGCGCCGACCGGGTCGCCCATGTCGTGCAGGCAATCGAAGAAGCACACCAGGTCGTAGCGATTGGCAGGGAAGTCCTTGGCCGAGTGCGTCTGGAAATGAACGCGGTCCGACAATCCCGCCTCCTTCGCAGCCATCCGCGCCGCCTGGATCGAGCCGTCATGATAGTCGAAGCCGTAGAAGGTTGACTTCGGAAACGCCTCCGCCATCAACCGGGTCGAGACGCCGTGGCCGCAGCCGACGTCAGCGACAACCGCACCCTTCTTCAGCTTGTCGACGACGCCCTCGAGCGCCGGCAGCCATTCCTGCACCAGATAGTGCTTGTAGCTGGTGCGGAAGAACCGCGCGGTGCCGCAGAACAGGCACTCGCTGCGCTTGTTCCAGCCGACGCCCTTGCCGGTCTTGAAGGCGTCGGTAATTTTCGGCTCGTCGAGAAATGTCGCGCCGACAAGGCTTCCCACGGCGCCGAGGAAGACCGGGCTGTCCTCGTCGGCGAGCGCGAGCGCCTGCTCGGGCAGCATCGAGAATTTTCCGGTGGCGCTGTCGTACTCGACGTAACCGGAAGCGGCCTGCGCGGAGAGCCATTCCTGAACGTAACGTCCGGCCGTTCCTGTCGCCTTGGCCAGCGCCGCCGCATTCATCGGTCCTTGCTGCGCGAGAGCCTTGTAGAGCCCGAGCTTGTCGCCCAGCAGCATCAGCGAGGCGTTCATCGCCGCGCCGACATCGCCAATCATCTTTCCCATGAATGAATTAAGACGCTCCTCGTTGACGTCCATGATGTTCCTCCATCGCAATTGGGTTTTGCAAAAAGTCCATCATTGCCAATTTCATGTGTGCGCTTTCGTCCAGGCAGACGGCCATGGGCGCGGACATGATCGCACGAAATGGGTTCGGCGGCGCAGGCTGAATGTCACAAAGCGGCTGGGATGCCAGCACGACCGACTTCACAAGCCGGCGAGGCGGGCGCCTTACGCCGCTGCCCGCGGCATGATGAGCCTCCTGTACAGCGCGCCGTAGCAGGCGGCCGACAGGTCCCAGCTGTAGGACTTGGCCATCGCGCTGGCGCGCATGGCGTTGAGGCGATCCTTGGCGCGGTAGGCGTCGAAGGCGCGCCTGACGCCGCCGAGGAAGGATTCCGCTGATGGCTGCGCGAACAGGAAGCCGGTCTCGCCGTCGGCGATGGTCTCCGCGAGCCCGCCGGTCTGGTGGCCGATCGGCAACGAGCCGAAGCGCTGCGCATACATCTGGCTGAGGCCACAGGGCTCGAAGCGCGACGGCATCAGGGTGAAATCGCTGCCGGCGAAGATCCGGCGCGCCTGCGCGTCGTTGAAGCCGATGATGACGCCGATCGCGTCGGGACGGCGCCGATGCGCGGCCACCAGCGCGTCCTCGATCGCCGGCTCGCCGCTGCCGGTGACGACGATCTGTCCGCCGTCCCTGATGATCTCGTCGGCGGCCGACAGCACGAGGTCGACGCCCTTCTGATGCACGAGCCGCGCGACCAGGCCGAAGATCGGCCCGCGCGAGACCGCAAGGCCGAACTGCCGGCGGACATAGTCGGCGTTGGCCTGCTTGCCCTTCCAGTCGCCGGCGCCGAACGGCTGCGCGAGCTGTGCGCAGTGGCGCGGGTCCCAGCTCTCGTCGATGCCGTTCAGGATGCCGGTCAGCTGGTCGGCGTCGGAGCGCACGCGCAGCAGGCCCTCCAGCCCGCAGCCGAGCTCGGCGGTGGTGATCTCCCTCGCATAGGTCGCGCTGACCGTGGTCAGATGCGAGGCGTAGACGAGGCCGCCTTTGAGGAAGGATAGCTTGTCGTAGAACTCCAGCCCGTCGATGTGGAATGAGCTTTCCGGTGCGCCGATCCGCCGCAGCGAGTCCCGCGGAAACAGGCCCTGATAGGCGAGATTGTGGATGGTCAGGATCGATGGAATCCGTGCCTCGCGCCATGCGAGGTAGGCGGGTGTGAGCGCGGCCTGCCAGTCGTTGGCGTGAACGAGGTCCGCTGCCCAATTCTTGTCCAGCGTTCCGGCTGCAAGTTCGGCAGCGGCGGAGGCAAAGCGGCCGAAGCGGATGTCGTTGTCGGGCCAGTCGCGGCCGGACTCGTCGCCATAGGGATTGCCCGGCCGGTCGTAGAGCTGCGGACACAACAGCACGTAGACCGGCAGCCCGTCTTTGGTCGATGCGCGCCCGAGCGCGCAGGCCGGCATCTCGGCGAGTGCGTCGCATTGTCCAACGATTTCAATATGAGTGAACTGTTCGACCACGTCCCGGTAGCCGGGAAGCATGATCCTGACGTCGCTCCAGGAGCGGAGCGCCCGGGGAAGTGCAGCGGAAACGGCGCCGAGCCCGCCCACGCGGACGAAATCGTCCATCTCGGTCGTGACGAATAAGACCTTCAACAAGCGCCCTCGTTCCAGCCCGTGACAAGGCTCATGCAAGATCGGGTCCAATCTGCCTTTGAGTAAAATGCAAGACGGCCCGCGGTCCCGGTCTGGACGAGACGCTTTCCTGTCAGGGCGGCTCACTTTAGGGTCGCGCGACGCCGAACAACGGAAACGACGAAGCTGGAGGAAGCCTTGGCCACGACAATAGCCGCTGACGATGAGGGGAATTTGACACGGAGCTTTGACGGCCTTCGCGTGCTCGATTTTTCGACCACGATCGCCGGACCTCATTGCACGCGGATGCTCGCCGACATGGGCGCGGAGGTGATCAAGATCGAGCCCGTCGAAGGCGAGACGATGCGGACGCGGCCGCCGGTGCGCAACCATTGCTCGACGGCGTTCGGCCAGCTCAATATCGGCAAGAACAGCCTCGTGCTCGACCTGAAGTCGCCGGCTGGCGTCGAAGCCGTGCGCCGGCTGATCGCGACCGCCGACGTGCTGGTGGAGAATTTCCGCCCCGGCGTGATGCGCCGGCTCAAGCTCGACTATGCCTCGATCCGCGACATCAATCCGAAGCTGATCTTCTGCTCGATCTCCGGCTACGGCCAGACCGGCCCATCGGCGGAATTGCCGGCCTATGCGCCGGTGATCCATGCCGCTTCAGGCTACGAGATGGCGCATCTCGCCTACCAGCCGGGCCGCAGCCGGCCGGACTATTGCGGCATCTATCACGCCGACGTGTTGACCGGGGTCTATGCCTTCGGCGCGATTTCGGCGGCGCTCTATCAGCGCGGTGCCAGCGGCAAGGGCCAGCATATCGACGTCTCGATGCTGGAATCGATGCTGAGCCTGACCCTGAACGAGCTGCAGTGGTCGCAATTCGAGGTGAAGCAAACCCAGCGGCCGATGTTCGGCCCGATCGAAACCAGCGACGGTTACGTGATGGTGGCGATCGCCAGCGAGAAAACCTTCCAGAACCTGATGCAGGTGATCGGCCGGCCTGAATGGGTGTCCGATTCGCGCTTCGCCAAATATTCCGATCGGCGGGAGAATTGGGCGGGCCTGATGGAGGGCGTCGAGGCGTGGTCGCGTTCGGTCAGCACGCAGGCCTGTCTTGCCGCGCTCAATGAATATGGCGTGCCGTCGTCCGCCTATCGCACCGTGCGCGAGGCGCTCGCCGATCCGCAAATCGCCCATCGCGGTGCACTGGCCGAGGTCGAGGACGGCGGTGGCAGCTTCAAGGTGCTCAATCTGCCGTTCCGGATGTCCGGCGCTGCGGTCGGTGCGGCCAGGCGGATGTCGACGCTCGGCGAGCACACGCTGTCCTATCTGAAGGAGATCGGGCTCTCCGACGATCAGATCGCTGCCTTCGCATCGCAACCGGCAAAGACGGCGCGCAGCTAGAGTATGATCCGGACCCGGAGGGCAGCGTTGGCGCAAAGGGGATGCTGCTTTCCCGAAGGATCGTGCTCAAGCAGCTAGTCGAGATCATGATGCGGGTCCACATGATCGCATCGTGATCTGCCTGCGGCTTTTCATCCGCTTTACGGTCTTGTCGCGCGCGGCGATTCCGGACAAGCTGCCTGCCAACGTACGACGATCCGGAACACCGGACGTCGCCCACCTGGGAGGGAGCATCGATGAAGCTGGCCGGGCGCGCGCACGCAGTTGCGCGCATATTTCTTGTGGCGGGATTAGGCGCGGCGGCGTTCGCTGCACCGGCCCATGCTCAGAAGCAGGGCGGGACGCTCACCGTCGGCCAGGAGCTGGACATTCCGGGCTTCGACCCGCTCAAGGTCGGCGTCTACGATACATCGGCCAACACCGCGGCAGCCTCGATCTTCGACACGCTGATGACGCTCGACGAGAAGGGCGAGCCGAAGCCGAAGCTCGCGCTGACGTGGGAGCATTCCGAGGACTTCAAGACCTGGACCATCAAGCTGCGGCCGGGCGTCAAATTCCACGACGGCACGCCGTTCAATGCGCAGGCGGTGAAGGAGAATTTCGACCGCCAGAAGGATCCGGCCAACAAGTGCCGCTGCGCATTCTACATTACCAGCATCAAGAGCGTGGATGTCGTCGATGACCTCACGGTGCGCTACAATTTCAGCGACCCGGCGGTGAACTTCCCGGCGACGCAGTCGATTCAAAGCTCCAATAATGTGATGCAGTCGCCGACCGCGTGGAAGACCAAGGGCGATGATTACAATCGCAACCCGGTCGGCACCGGTCCCTACATCCTGAAATCCTGGAACGCCGGCGATCGCATGGTGCTGGAGAAGAACCCGGACTATTGGGACAAGGGCAAGCCCTATCTCGACCGCATCATCCTGAAGCCGCTGCCCGACGCGCAATCGCGTTTCGCCTCACTGCAATCGGGCGAGGTCGACATCATCTGGGATGGCGAGAGCGACGCCGATAATATCCTGAAGGCGCAGAAGGACACTAGCCTGACTGTGCACCGCTACGAGGGGTCGGGCGCTACTGTCTTTGCGTTCAACACCAAGACGCCGCCGTTCGACGATGTCCGGGTGCGGCGCGCCCTGGTGATGGCGCTCGACCGCCCGAAGATGTCCCAGGCGATCACCAACGGGCTGGCTCGGCCTGCCTCAAATCCCTACGGCGCCGGCTCCTGGGTCAAGTGCAAGGACGATGGCGCGCTGCCCTTCGACGTCGAGAAGGCCAAGGCGCTGATCAAGGATTACGGCAAGCCGGTCGAGTTCAAGATGTTGATTGACGCGACGCCGCGCGGCCGTACCACGTCGCAGGTGTTGCAACAACTCTGGAAGCGCGCCGGCGCCAACATGGAGATCGAGCAGGTCGACCAGACGACCATCGTGCCGCGCGCTTTCATGCGCCAGTTCCAGTTGACGCCCTGGCGGATCGTTGATCTCGCCGATCCCGATCCGCAGATGTATGCGAACTTCCACACCGGAAGTCCGGTCGCGCTCGCCAATTATTCCGATCCCGAGCTGGACCGGCTGCTCGAGCACGCTCGCTCCACGGCTGACGTCGACAAGCGCACCGAGGACTATTGCGCGATCAGCCGTCTGATCAACAAGGAGGCGATCTGGTTCTGGATCTTCCAGAACACTTATTACGCCATATCGAGCACGAAGGTGAAGGGTGTGCCGAAGATGTTCAACAGTGTGCTCGACGTCTCCTACGCCTGGAAGGAATAGCGCTTCATGCTGTTCTTCGTCGCGCGCAGGCTCCTCTACCTGTTGCCGGTGCTGATTGCCGTCTCGGTTCTCACCTTCGTGATCGCCTCGCTGTTGCCGGGCGATCTCGCCTACGTGATCCTCGGCGACCAGGCGACGCCGGAGAACGTCGCGGCCCTGCGTCACGACATGGGTCTCGATCAGCCGATCTGGCTGCGCTATCTCGGCTGGCTGTGGCACATCCTGCAAGGTGATTTCGGACGATCGTTCCGCACCGGGCAGACCGTGTGGCAGGCGGTCAGCGATCGCGTCCCGGTCTCGTTCGAGCTGATGATCCTCGCCGAGCTGATCGGGCTTGCGATCGGCGTGCCGCTGGCAATCGCCTGCGCCGCCAAGGCGGGCTCCGCGTTCGACCGCCTCATGACCGGCTCGGCCTTCGGCATGCTGTCGGTGCCGACCTTCCTGTCCGCGATCCTCCTGATCTATTTGTTTGCGGTCGAGCTGCGGCTGCTGCCGGCGACCGGCTACGTGCCGTTCACCGAGGACCCGGTCGCCAACCTGCGCTTCATGGTGCTGCCGGCGCTGACGCTCGGGCTTGCGGAATGGCCGGGCATCATGCGCGTGCTGCGCTCCGACATGATCGCGGCGCTTCAGGAGGACTATATCGCGCTCGCCAAGGCGAAAGGCCTGAAGCCGTCGCGCATCCTGTTCGTGCACGCGCTGAAGCCGTCGTCGCTGACCCTCGTCACCATCACCGGCATCAATATCGGCCGTCTGATCGGCGGGGCCGTGATCGTCGAATCGATCTTCGCATTGCCGGGGATCGGCCGTCTCCTGGTCGGCGCGATCTATACCCGCGACCTCATCATCCTGCAGGGCGTGGTGCTGCTGGTCGCGGCGGGCTTCGTGATCATGAACTTCATCGTCGACTTGCTTTACGCCGTGCTCGACCCGAGGATCCGCCATGGCCACGCTTGAGCTCAGCCTCGACGAGGCCGGTGCGACGACGGCGCGCCGCCGCCGGCTTGGCATGCTGTTCTGGTTCGCGATCGGCTGGATGGTGCTGGTGTTCGCGGTCGCGATCTTCGCCGACCTGCTGCCGCTGCCGAGCCCGACCGACATGGACATGCTGGAGCGGCGGGCGCCGGTTTCGGCCGAGCACTGGCTTGGCACCGACGGCCTCGGCCGGGATGAATTGTCGCGGCTGATCTATGGCGCCCGCATCTCGCTGATCGTCGGCCTTTGCGCACCCATGATCGGTGTCACCATCGGCGGCGCGCTCGGCATCCTCGCCGGCTATTTCCGCGGCCGTTTCGAATCGTTCGTGGTCGGTGGCATGGACGTGCTGCTGGCATTCCCGCCGCTGATCCTGGCGCTTGCGGTCACCGCCTTTCTCGGCCAGTCGATCTTCAACCTGACTTGCATCCTCGGCGTGCTCGGCATTCCGGCCTTCATGCGGGTGGCGCGGGCGGCGACGCTGACGCTGGCACGGCGTGAATTCGTCATCGCAGCGCAGGCGCTCGGCGCTACCCATGCGCGCATCCTGCTGCGCGAGCTGCTGCCCAACGTGCTGTTGCCGCTCATCGCCTTCTTCCTGCTCGGCGTCGCCGTCACCATCGTGGTCGAGGGCTCGCTGTCCTTCCTCGGCCTCGGCGTGCCGCCGCCGATCTCGAGTTGGGGCAGCATGATCGGGGAGGGGCGCGAAAGCCTCGAGGTGGCGCCGCAGCTCGCCTTCATTCCGGCGATTGCGATGTTCCTGACCGTGCTCTCGTTCAACCTGATCGGCGACACGATGCGCGCGCTGACCGACCCGAGGCAGGGTGCGCTATGAGCGGTGCGCTGCTTTCGGTCGAGGACGCGGTGGTCGACCTGCCGACGCCGCGCGGCAATCTGCGGGCGGTCGATCATGTCGATCTCGCCGTCGGCGCCGGCAAGACGCTCGGCATTGTCGGCGAGTCCGGCTGTGGCAAGACCATGCTGTCGCGGGCCGTCCTGCAACTTCTGCCCAAGAAGGCCAAACTGTCCGGCCGCGTCATGTTCGACGGGCAGGATCTCACGACGCTGTCGGCGGAGAAATTGCGCAAGCTGCGCGGCCGTTCGCTCGCCGTCGTGTTCCAGGATCCCATGACCTCGCTCAATCCGGTGCTGACCATCGGCACCCAGTTGATCGAGACCATCCTGGAACATCTCGAGCTCGATCTGGCCGAGGCCAGGCAGCGCAGCATCGAGCTGCTGACGGCGGTCGGCATTCCCGCGCCCGAGCAGCGGCTGACACAGTATCCGCACCAGCTCTCCGGCGGCATGCGCCAGCGCGTCGCGATCGCGGTGGCGCTGTCCTGCGAACCGAAGCTCCTGATCGCGGACGAGCCGACCACTGCGCTCGATGTGACGATCCAGGCGCAGATCCTCGATCTCTTGGCGCGCGAGCAGCAGCGCCGTCATATGGCGATGATCATCATCACGCATGACCTCGGCGTGGTCGCCGGCCGTACCGACGAGGTCGCGGTGATGTATGCGGGGCGCGTCGTCGAGCGCGCGCCGACGCCTACATTGTTCAAGCAGATGCGGATGCCCTACACCGAGGCGCTGCTCGCCGCATTGCCGAAGCTCGACGTGCCGCCGCATACGCCGTTGCCGGCGATTTCGGGACGGCCGCCCGATCCGACCCGGCCGCTGAAGGGCTGCTCGTTCTCGCCGCGCTGCCGCTATTCCGCCGGGCGCTGCAGCACGGAGAAGCCGCGGCTCAGTCCGGCAGAGACGTTAGAGCATCTCTATGCCTGCTTCCATCCGATCGCGGCGGGAGGCGGCGCATGATGTTGCAGGCCGCATCCAATCCGTTGATGAAAGTGGAAAACCTCGTCGTCGAATATTCGGTAGGGGGCAAGACCATCCATGCCGTCTCCGATGTCAGCCTCGAGATCGCGCGCGGCGAGACGCTGGGGCTGGTCGGCGAATCCGGCTGCGGCAAGTCCACGCTCGGCCGCGCCGTGCTGCAATTGCGCCAGGCCGTCTCCGGCAAGGTGCTGTTCGACGGCCACGATCTCACCACCCTGAAGGGCGAGGCGCTGCGCAAGATGCGCCACCGCGTGCAGCTGATCTTTCAGGACCCGATTGCCTCGCTCAATCCGCGGCGGCGGATCGGCGATATCGTCGCCGAGCCGCTGGTGATCGCGGGCGTCAAGGATCGCGAGGAACGCCGGCGGCGCGTCAGCGAGGCGCTGTCGGCGGTCGGCCTCGATCCCGCGCTGGTGAGCGGACGCCTGCCGCACGAATTCTCCGGCGGACAGTGCCAGCGCATCTGCATCGCCCGCTCGCTGGTGCTCAATCCGGAGTTCGTGATCTGCGACGAGCCGGTGTCCGCGCTCGATGTCTCGATCCGTGCGCAGATCCTTAATCTCCTTGAGGAGATGAAGGCGCGGTACGGCCTGACCCTGCTGTTCATCGCCCACGACCTCGCGGTGGTGAAGGCGGTTTCGGATCGCGTCGCGGTGATGTATCTCGGTCGGCTCTGCGAGGTCGGTCCGTCGGAGCAGCTGTTTGCACAGCCGGCGCATCCTTATACCGCGCTGCTCATCGAAGCGATCCCGGTGCCCGATCCGGATGTCCGGCCGACCCAGAGCGTGCCGGTCGGCGAGCCGCCGTCGCCGATCGCGCCGCCGTCGGGCTGCCGCTTCCGCACCCGCTGCCCGCGGGCCGATGCGCGCTGTGCTGCCGAGGTGCCGGAACTGCGCGTGGTTGCGCCCCGCCAGTTCGCGGCTTGCCATCATCCGTTGATCTGAATACTCACGCCTCTGAATAGCGGCGCGTTGGCCTTCGAGCGAGCTGCATGGCGGCTTGCTCGAAAATGGGGTCTTGAGCGTTTGTCCCGGGCGGGCAGGCGTGGCAAGGTCCGCCTCAAGAACAAGCTTCGGGAGAACAGCGATGAAGAGTTTCCAGGTCGTCGATTTCAATGCCCCCTTGAAAGAGGTCGATCAGCCGACGCCGCAGCCGTCGGGCACGCAGGTGCTGATCAAGGTGAAGGCCGCCGGCGTCTGCCACAGCGACCTGCACATCTGGGAGGGCGGTTACGATCTCGGCCATGGCCGCAAGCCGCTGTCGCTGAAGGACCGCGGCGTCTCGCTGCCGCGCACGATGGGCCATGAGACGGTCGGCGAGATCATAGCCTTTGGGCCGGATGTGAAGGACGCCGACAAGGGCGGCCTCAAGGTCGGCGACGTCACGCTGGCCTATCCGTGGCTCGGCTGCGGCAAATGCCCGACCTGCCTCGGCGGCGACGAGAACATGTGCGCGATCAAGCCGAATGCGCTCGGCGTCTATTGCGACGGCGGCTATGCCGATCACATGACGGTGCCGCATCCGAAGTATCTGCTCAACCTCGAGGGGCTCGATCCGGTCACGGCCGCGCCTTACGCCTGCTCTGGAGTCACGACCTACAGCGCGCTGAAGAAGGTCGAGAAGGATCTCGACACGCCGATCGTGATCTTCGGCGCCGGCGGTCTCGGCCTGATGGCGCTCTCGCTGTTGAAGGCGATGGGCGGCAAGGGCGCGATCGTGGTCGACATCGACGCCAGGAAGCGCGAGGCGGCCGAGGCCGCCGGTGCACTCGCGACCGTCGACGGCAAGGCGCCCGACGCGCTGGAGCAGCTCATCAAGAAGGCGGGGCAGCCGATCCGCGCCGCGATCGATCTGGTCGGCAACGCCCAGACCTCGCAGCTCGGCTTCGACTGCCTGACCAAGGGCGGCAAGCTCGTGATCGTCGGCCTGTTCGGCGGTGGCGCGACCTGGGCGCTGCCGCTGATCCCGATCAAGGCGGTCACCATCCAGGGCAGCTATGTCGGCAATCTGCGCGAGACGCAGGAACTGCTCGACCTGGTGCGGACCAAGAAGGTCCCGGCGATCCCGGTCACGCCGATGCCGCTGGCAAAGGCGAACGAGGCGCTGACCAATCTGCAGAAGGGCCAGCTGGTCGGCCGCGCCGTGCTGACGCCGTAGACCAGTCACCGTCATTCCGGGATGGTACGCCAGCACCAGACCGGGAATCTCGAGATTCCGGGTTCGATGCTCCGCATCGCCCCGGAATGACGATCATCTTTCGGGAGTCCCCATGTCCGCCAACGACGCACTCCACATCGCAGTTCTCGGTGGCGATGGCATCGGTCCCGAGGTGATGGCGCCGGCGCTCGAAGTGCTCCGCAAGATCGAGGCGTCATCCGGCCTCAAATTCCGCTTCACCGAGGCGCCGGCCGGCGCTGGCCATTACAAGGAGACCGGCAAGTCGATGCCGGAGAGCACGGTTCGGCTGTGCGAGGAGGCAGACGCGATCCTGCTCGGCGCCTGCGGCCTGCCGTCGGTGCGCTACCCTGACAACACCGAGATCGCGCCGCAGATCGAGTTGCGGATGATCTTCGATCTCTATGCCGGCGTGCGGCCCGCGCGGTTGATCCCGGGCGTGCCGAGCACGATCGTCGGCGCTGATCAGAAGGGCATCGACCTCGTCGTGATCCGGGAATCGACCGAGGGCCTGTTCGCTTCGATGGGCAAGGGCGTCGTCACCGACAGCGAGGCGCGCGAGACCATGGTGATCACGCGCCGGACTTCCGAGCGGCTGTTCGAGTTCTCGTTCCGGCTTGCCGAACGCCGCAAGGCGCGCGGCCGCGTCGGCGGCGGGCTGACCTGCGTCGACAAGGCGAACGTGTTCAAGGCGTTCGCGTTCTTCCGCAGCATCTTCGACGAGACCGCGAAGCGTCATCCCGGCGTCAGGGCCGATCACCTCTACGTCGACGCGGCCGCCGCTGCGCTGGTGAAGCGCCCCTGGGACTTCGACGTCATGGTGACCGAGAACATGTTCGGCGACATCCTGTCCGATCTCACCGCCGGCCTGATCGGCGGCATGGGCATGGCGCCGTCGGCCGATATCGGCGACCGCTACGCGGTGTTTCAGCCGTGTCACGGCACGGCGCCCGACATCATGGGGCAGGGCAAGGCCAACCCGACCGCGATGATCCTGTCGGCTGCGATGATGCTGGACTGGCTCGCCGACAAGCACGGTCTGGAGAGCGCTGCTGAAGCCGCCGAAAGCATCGAGCGGGCCGTCGACAAGGTCTATGCCGGCGGCATCAAGCCGTTCGAATTTGGCGGCAGCAATGGTACCGCTGATGTCGCGAAGGCCGTGCTGGCGGCGCTTTGACGGCGACGAGACCGAGCCTGCCTCGTTCCGCAGCGCTGGCTGACCGGAGCCGTTACGGCAGCAGCGTTGCGTCGCCGTCGAACGGGCCGGCGTACCAGGCGCTCCCGTCTTCGAGGGCGCGAGCCAGGCCCTCGTCCGTCGTCTTGTAGACGAGCGGATCGGTCGGGTACGTCCTGACGTAAGGATTCCATCTCATCAGGATCTGCCGGATATGTCCGGGCACGCCGACCAGCTCGAACAGATGACCGCCCGAAGCGACCGCGTTCGCATAGGCCGCCTCGAGCAGCGCCTCGGTCACGTCTGTGTCATCCTGCTCAACCAGGATGTCGGCGAGCATCGACCGTCGCAAACCTGTCTGGCGGTCGACCGCATGCAGCACGACGGCATACCCCGCCAAGCGCTGGAATCGATGGCAGCAAAGCACGGCAACCGTCGAAGAGCTCCCAGGGAGCGTGAAGTGCCACCTGAGAGAGGCGGGACTTCGGTCGGCCAGCAACCGAGGGGCCTCGCCCAATTTGCGCCGCCACAGCGCTTCGAATTCGTCCCCGATGTCCTTCACATCGATTTCCGTTACTTTGCTGGTCAGACGGCCCGGTGGTCCGCGGCGGAGCGAATCCAAACGCATGGCCGACGAGGCAAGGAAAGCTCCGACAGACTCCATTCCGCTCCCGACGTCGAACTTCGCTGCGAGCACCCGCGCGAACTGACGGACATCCAGGATCCAGAACAAGATCTTGTCGTAGTCGGGGTCAGGCAACGACCTCGCATGAAGGGCTTTTGATTGATTGACCACCGATGCTGTCGAGTGCGTGATTACGAGGAGATCGATATCTCGCTGCCGAAAGAACGAAGCCAGCAGGCCGATGCATCGGGTGCGGTACGCCGGCTCGATCACGAGGCCAGCGGCTGTCGCGGCGAATATCGTTCGGCTTTCGAGCTGGTAGAGCACGGGAATGTTTCCCTGGTACCCGACAATCTCCTGCGCGGTCTCGAGCACCCACCCCATGCTGGGTTGCGATTTGGCGGCGGCCATCGCAGGATTTTGTCGCCAGAGCCGATCCCAGTTCTCCGGGCTGTCTTTCGCAAGTCCCCCGCGTTCCTTTAGCCTCGCGACGCTTTCGAAATCCGCGAACCGGACCTCCCGCTGCTTCGCCGGCGCCAACGCGATTCCGGAGAGCGGCGCCGCTTCGGCTGGAGCGGAGGCAGCACGGCGCCGGCTTTTCAGGAGTCGGAGCAGGATATCGGCGACGTGATACTTGGAGCGTGCCTGAATTTGCGCCGGCGCACGGGTCACCGCCATCAATCCCTCCCTAGCCGAATGGCGGCGACGACCCGGTGGCCCCATTTCGCCACCGAGGCTGCGTCAATTGCTCGGACACGAACAGGCACAGGGGACCGATCAGCGTCATCTGTTCGGGATCGAGGTTCTCGAAATCGATCTCCCCGTCGAAGTGCTCGCCCGCCGCCATCATCATCTCGACGAAGGCGAGCGAATCGAGTGCTCCCGACAGCAGCAGGTCGTAGTCGTCGGGGAGATCGCGTAAAGGACGTCGTCCGCGGCCCTCCAGCTTCCGGTTGAGGAAGGCTCCGAAGAAGGCGCGGACGTCATCCGTGGTCGGACCGCTCATTGGCTGTCTCCCAAAACCGCCGGCATGGCCTTGCGGTCGTATTTTCCGTTGGCGTTGCGTGGCAGCCGGCTGCGGACGTGCCATCGTCTCGGGACCATGTAGTCCGGCAGCCGGGCGGCGACCGCCGCGCGAAGCCGGTCGAGATCAACCGGCCCGCCTTCGATGAGCACTTCGATGCCGCCATAGCCGCTCGACGTGACGGGCCAGCCGATCGCCACGACGCCGTCGACGCCCGAGGCCTCGCGCACCACGGCTTCGACCTCGCCGAGCTCGACCCTGTGGCCGAGGATCTTCACCTGCGAGTCCATGCGGCCGAGATGGGTCAGCGGGCCATCACCGGCGGGCCGGCGCACGCGGTCGCCGGTGCGGTAGAACATCTCCTGCCGTCCGGGCGGGACGACGAAGGCTGCGGCGGTCTTCTCGGGATCCTTCCAGTAGCCAAGCGACATCTGCGGACCGCTCATCAGCAGTTCGCCGTCCGCGCCCGGCCCGACCTCGTTCAGGTGCTCGTCGACGACGAGCACGTTCATTCCCGGGAATGGCGCGCCGATCGGCACGATGCCCATCTCCGCCTCGAGTGGCGCCCGCTTCGGATCCCACCGGTAGCCGGTGCATGCGATGGTCAGTTCGGTCGGTCCGTAGAGGTTCTCCACGACGCTGTTCGGCGCGGCCATCGCCCAGGCCGCGACGCTAGCGACGGGCAGCGGCTCGCCGCAGAACAGACTCAGCCTGAGCGAGGGAAACCCTCCCGGCTTCAGCAGGCCGGACTGCTTCATCAGCGCGACCATCGAGGGCACGGAGAACCAGACCGTCAGCCCCTGGTCGCGGATGAACCGCCCAGGATTGATCAACGTCTTCTGCGAGGGGCAGCACACGCAGGCGCCGCGTTCCCACGCCACGAACATGTCGGATGCCGACAGGTCGAACGTCATGTCGAACGTCTGCGAGACAATGTCCAGCTCCGTGACGGCGAAGCGCTCCGCAGCATGGTCGACGTAGGCTGCGACGTTGCGGTGCGCGACCATTACTCCTTTCGGCACGCCGGTGCTGCCGGAGGTGAACAGCAGATAGGCGATGGCGTCCTCGCGCGCGTCCGGCTCGCGCCAGTCGGCGTATCCATCGAGATCGGCAGTTCCGACGATGATGTGCAAGGGCCATCGTTCGCGATAGGGGCGGGGATTCTCGAGACCGGGCGCGATCACGAGCAGCGGTTCGTTCACGCCCGCCATGAGCGCGTCCATTTGCGGCAAGGATTCCGCATCGACGATGATTGATCGGCACTCCGAGCGGACGAGCATCGACCTGGTGCGCTCGACCGGGAAGGTGCGGTTCAGCGGCACGTAGCCGTTTCCGGCCAGAAGCGATCCGAGCACGCCGGTGAACGCTGTCGCGCCGCGATGCGCGAATACGGCGGTGAGAGGCGTCGACGACCCTTCGCGATGCGCCTGGATGCAGGCTGCGATGCGGACGGCGACCTCGCGCAGCTGTCGATACGACAGCGACGTGCCCTGCGCGACGACGGCAGGACGGTCGGGAAACAGTTTCGCCGAGCGCAGGAAGCCCGTCCACAATCCCGGCCGTGATCCGTCCGCGCGCAACTCCATCGAACGATTGCCTAGCCTAGCCTGCGAGGCCCTGACGCGCCGGATCGCGAAGCGCTGACGACTTCAGACGCCGGGCCTTCGTCAGCGCCTGTCCGAAGACCTCGCCCGTATGGACCAGTTCCTCGCGAGTGGGTGGAATGTCCAGGATGAACGTCCCGTAGCCGGCCGCGGCGTAGCGCGCGAGTTCGTCGGAGACGACCCTGTAGTCGCCGACCAAATACGGGCAGAAGGTCTTGTAGTTTTCGAACGGCACCAGCCAATAGGGCGTGTCCTGGGCGGCCGTTTCGGCTGCGAGATCGGACATCTGCTTGTGCCACGCCGAATCCGAGACCTTCATGGCCAGCTTGTGCGCCAGTTGCCCCTTCTTGTCGGTCGGGAAGCGTTCGTGCGCGACGCGCCAGGCCTCTTCGGCGCTCGCGCGAGCGATGATGCCGACGCGCACGCCCGAGCCGACGCAGTCATCGTCGGCCTGCCCGTACTCTGCGGCCGGCTTGGGATACTTCACCGGCGTCGCGCCCAGCACCTTGGCGGCCGCGAGCCCCGCTTCCGAGGAGCCCGACACGAATATGCCGGGCAGCAACTCCCGCGGCAGCGGTGGGGTCATCCGCAGATTGCGGACGGCATGGAATTGGCCTTCGAGCGTCACCGGTTCGGCGCTCTCCAGCAGCAGCTTGATGATGCCGGTGTATTCGACGAGCCTCGCATAACGCTTGTCGTGCGCCGTCGCATCGCCGAGCGCTGCAAGCTCGGTCGTGTAGCCGCCCGCGACCATGTTCAGATAGAGCCGGCGTCCGTACATATGCGCGAGCGAACTCACCATCTTGGCGACGCTGTACGGGTGCATGTAGACCGGCTGCACCGCCACCAGCGGACAGAGCTCCCTCGTGCTCTGCAAGATGACTTGCGAGACGAGCCAGGGATCGACCAGGGAATTCTCCGTGTAGACCAGGATCCCTTTGCACCCCGCCTCTTCGCTCCAGCGGGCGACGGCCTGCACCCGTTCGACATAGTCAGCCGCCGGCACCGCGCCGGATTGCGGGCACGTGCTGAAGACTTCGAACCGAATGTCGGAAAACGTATCCATCATCCACCTCCGTCCAAAGGTGTCGAAACGCCGTGGCTGGTGGAGAACCGGATCATGGTAACAGATGCGTTCGTAAGCTCCCCCGACGCAAAGGTGGTACTCCGTCAAGCGATGGGAACGAATGCCCGGCCGACTATTCGGAGGCGGCGCACTGCACTTTTGCGGACCTTGATTTCCGCGGCCTCTCTGCAACGATGCTGCGGCACCTGCTCGATTTTCCCTTGAGCGCGATCCGTCCAGGGGTGTTGAATGGCGAAAGTAATCGGCATCAGTGGATTCGAGAGCTCGATCCCGTTCAAGCGGAAGCACTGGCCGGGCCTGGAGGAGCGTGAATACCGGATCTCACAGGGCCACGATTCGGCCGCGGTGCTGGTGGTCAACGGCAGGATCGTAGCCGGTGCCGCCGAAGAGCGCTTCAACCGCAAGAAACACACCGGTGATTTCCCGATCGGCGCTGTCAGCTACTGCCTGGAGACCGCTGGCCTGAAGCCGTCCGACATCGACGTGATCTCTCACGGCTTCGACTATGCGCCCTACAAGGCCGCGTTCATGCTGGATCCGACCTCCGCCCAGCAATACAGGGAGGTCTTCTCGCGCGAAAAACTGCTCTCGCAAGTGGATCAGCACCTGCCCGGGTTTCCGGCCGGCAAGGTCCACCACGTCAACCATCATCTGTCCCACGCCGCCAGCGCCTACTACACCTCCGGTTGGGACGAATGCCTGGTGGTGATCCTCGACGGCATGGGCGAGGTCCACGCCGTCACCGTCTATCACGCGCACGACAACGCGATCGACAAGCTCGCGGAAATCACCGCCCAGGATTCGATCGGCATCCTCTATTCCGCGCTGACGCTGCATCTCGGCTTCGATTTCAACTCCGACGAATACAAGATCATGGGCCTCGCTCCCTACGGCGATCCCGCCCGCCACCGTGCTTTTTTCGAGCGGACCGTGGAGCTGCGCGACGACGGCCTGATCAGGATTCCGCTGCTCCGCCTCAATACCGAGCGCCATGATCGCGAAACCTACGGCGCGACGCGACGTCATCTCGGTGAGTATCTGATCCCGGCACGCGCGCCCGACGGCGACGTCACCGACGACCATCGCGACGTCGCCGCAGCGCTGCAAGAATGCCTCGACAGCGTCATGCTCCACATCTGCGGCCATTTCGGCCGTAGCACCGGCCTGCGCAGGCTCGCGATGGCGGGCGGCGTCGCGCTCAACTGCACCGCCAACGGCCGCCTGCTGCAGTCCGGCCTGTTCGACGAGATCTACGTTCAGCCGGCCGCAGGCGACGACGGCTCCGCGCTCGGCGCCGCGCTCTGGTCGGCATCGCGCGACAGTGGCGTGAAGAACGTCCGGATGCCGGTCCCCTTCCTCGGCCCCGCACCCACGCAAACCGAGATTTACAGGGCGCTGGTCGACACCGTCGGCCGCATCGAGATCACGCGCTTTCCGGATCTCGACGAGACCTGCGCAGCGGCGGCCAGGCTGATCGCCGCCGGACGCGTGCTCGGCTGGTACCGCGGACGCATGGAGTTCGGCCCCCGCGCCCTCGGACATCGCAGCATCCTGGCCGATCCCGGTCATCCTGACATGCGTGACCGCATCAACGCGATGGTCAAGATGCGCGAAGCCTTCCGCCCGTTCGCGCCGGCGGTCAGCCTCGAGCAGGTGCATGACTGGTTCGAGGTGCCGAAGGGGCTCGAGCTTCCCTACATGATCATGACCGCCGACGTGCGCCCCGAGCACCGCGCCGCGCTGCCGGCGATTACGCATGTCAACGGCTCGGCCCGCGTGCAGACGGTCGGCGTCAGGGACAATCCCGAATTCCACGCGTTGCTGCGGGCGGTCGGCCGGGCGACCGGCCGAGAAATGGTGCTGAACACGAGCTTCAACGTGAAGGGGCAGCCGATCGTCAACACGCCCCGCGAGGCCATCGACACCTTCCTCGGCACCGGGATCGAATATCTCTTCCTCGAGAACGTGCTCGTCCGCCGCGCGGGACAGATGTAGCCGGCACTGGCGAAAAGGTGAGGGGGCCGAAGCCCCCTCGCTGACGACTAGCGCCGGTGTCCGCCGTGATGTCCGCCGCCGTGATGGCCGCCACCATGATGTCCGCCGTGATGACGGTGCCCGTGATGATGGCGGGGGTAGAAGCGCGGACGATGATGCCATCTGTGATGGCGCGGTCCGTAGCCGTAGCCCGGTTGCCAATAGCAGCGGCCCCAGCGATCGCAGACCTGGCGCACCTTGTCGACATTGGACGTTTCGCCTGCGATGTGGCTAGCCTGCGGAAGCCCGTTCGGCATCGCCGATGCCGCACCGGACATCAACGCTGCGCTTCCGAGCGCGGCCAGTCCAATAACGGCAAGCTTGATATTCATTGAGATCTCCTTGGTTGAAGCCTGAAAACGTCCATGCAGCCGCTTCGTTGCTGCGACAAAAAAGCCAGGCAGGTGCACTCGGTTCTGGCGATGCCGGTTCAACGCAGCAAATGCGGGAGTTGTGAGGTCGCCCCGTGCGCGGGCGACAATTGGCCGCGCGACAGAATGGCGACGGATCGTGCTCGCATGCGCTGCATGAGATGTGCAGCCGGAGCGTGAACTAGAACGGCCGCGCACATGCGCAGCCGGGCGCCGGGATCACGAAAGCTTGAGCCTGCCGCGGCCAAAGAAAAAGCGCTGCCATCGCCGATGGCAGCGCTTCGATATCTTCACCTCGATATCTTCCTGGCCCCGACCGGCGCGTGGCGATCCCAATGACCGGTCGCGGCCGATCCACTCGCCCTGGTCGATCGCGTTCGCGGTGTCGCGATCGTACCTGTGCTGCCGTTCAGTCTTCGTTGGCGGCGATCGATTCCATCAGCGACACCAGTTGGCGCTGCACGGTCTGATCCTTGATCTTGCTGTAGGCGCGCAGCAACCGGAGGCTGAACGCGCTGTCGAGGAACAGCAGGCTCTCGACTTCGCGGGCCTTGTTGTCGCCGTCGTAGAAGAAGGTCACCGGCACGTCCAGCGCGGTCGCGATCTGCTGAAGGCGGGCAGCGCCGACGCGGTTCACGCCCTTCTCGTACTTCTGAACCTGCTGGAAGCTGACGCCCAGCTTGTCGCCGAGTTCCGCCTGCGAGATCTTCTGTTCGACACGGCGCAGACGAATCCGCTTGCCCAACTCAATGTCCGGCTTGCCGGCGCTGCGCTGCTTCATCTTCTTTGCTGCTGATCTGTTCATTCTTGTGACCCGTCCTTCAAATCGAGAATCCCTGGCCCGGTCGGGTCAGGGACACGTTCATGATGTACCGCGTTAAGCTCGAGTGGATCGTCAGTTCGTCTGAACGACGAAATCCAAGAAGATCGCGGGATGGTATCCAAACGCACATGCGCATTGGAAGCACCCAAGTACCGAATCGGTCGACTACCTGTAGTCGACCGCACCAAGGTGTCTGTCGACACCCCGCCCTCTACATTTGGCAAAATATTGACCAAACCACAACTAGCGCGAGTTTGATCGACACAGATTTTGCGCGCATGCTTACTGGGCGGCAATGCACTGCGCCCGTAGTTCTACGGGCAGCCAATATTGTACGAGCGTCCTAGTATGGATGCAACCCCAGCTAGTGCATCCTGAGGTCGCGGCGACGGTTCGCGGTTGCTTGACTGAATCGCCGCCAATGCGAAAAGTTTGACGTAAGTCCAAGTCAGGCTTTCGGAATGTTGCTGGACAATTGCCTAAAAGTTCTGAATCATCGGGAACAATTGTGCGCCTACGGAAAGCCGGCGAACTCTGGCAGGAGAGGCCAAATGAAGCGGAAGAGGGGAACACCTCGACTCTACCTCGCGGCTTCGGGAGTGGAAGATATGCCGGTCGCAAATACGGAAGAACGGTTGCTGGCGCTGCTGGCAACCTTGGAAGAATGTCAGGCATTTCTGACTGACCGGGCGAACACGGAGACGGCGCGGCTGTTGTCCCTTGCCATCCTCGAGCTCCGGATGGAGCTGCACAAGGTGACGGATTCCGAGTTGAAGGCGCTGTGTGACATGATCGCGTCGGACGAGCCGGTGCAGGAACCGGCGACCAGGCAGTTGCCGCCGTATCTGCGGCTCATCAAGTAAGCCGGCGCCCCGCGCCATGCGCGGGACGCTGCCGGCCGGTGTCGCACGGCTCAGCCCGCGGTGACGTCGACCGCCTCAGTGCCTTCGAGCACGCGCCGGGCCTTGTCCCGGTCAAGGTCACCTTCCCAAGCCGCGACCACGACGGTGGCGACGCAATTGCCGATCAGATTGCCGACGGCGCGCGCCATGCCGATGAACCAGTCAACCGAGAGCACCAGCACGAGGCCGATCGCCGGGATGCTCGGCACCGCATTGAGCGTCGCCGCCAGGATGACGATCGCCGAGCCCGGCACGCCGTGCGCGCCCTTCGACGTGATCAGCGACACGCCGAGCACCAGCAGCAGGTCGCCGAACGACAGCGGCGTGTTGGTCGCCTGCGCGATGAAGACGACCGCCAGCGTTAGATAGATCGAGAACGCATCGAGGTTGAACGAATAGCCGGTCGGAATCACGAGGCCGACCACCGAATCCTTGACGCCGAAATGCTCCAGCTTGCGCATCACCTGCGGCAGCACCGCGTCGGAGGATGCGGTGGCGACCACGATCATCAGCTCCTCGCGCAGGTAGCCGAGGAACTTGAGGATATTGATGCCGGCCAGCGCCATCACCCCGCCGAGCACGCCGAGCACGAAGATCGCGACCGAAACGTAGAACAGCGCCACCAGCGACAGCAGCTGCTTCAGCGAGCCGACGCCGTATTTGCCGACCGTGTAGGCGACGGCGCCGAGCACGCCGATCGGCGCGAAGCGCACGATCAGGCCCATGGCGCGGAACAGCACGGTCGAGACCGCGTCGATGAACGAGGTGATTTTCTCGCCCTTGTCGCCGCCGACCAGCGCCAGGCTGACGCCGAAGATGATAGCGAAGAACAGGACCTGCAGCACGTCGTTGCGCGACAGCGCGTCAAACGAGGTGGTCGGGATGATGTTGAGCAGGAAGCTGCCGATGCCTTCGCCCTTCAGCTTCTGCGCGTTGCTGGCATAGTTGCCGAGCGCCTTGGCGTCCAGCGTCGAGGTATCGATGTTCATGCCGTGACCGGGCCCGAACAGATAGGCCAGGATCAAGCCGACCACGAGTGCGACCGTCGTCATCGCCTCGAAATACACCAGCGCCTTGACGCCGACGCGTCCGACTTTCTTGAGGTCGCCGGCGCCCGCGATGCCGTGCACCACCACGCAGAACACGATCGGCGCCACGATCATCGAGATCAGCTTCAGGAAGGCATCGCTGAAGATCTTCAGTCCGATCGCGAAATCGGGCGCGGCCATGCCGATGATGATGCCGAGCAGCAGCGCAACGAGCACCTGCACGAACAGCGATGTATAGAGCGGCTTGCGTGCAACTGTGGCTTCCGCTGCGATGGTCGACATGAACTCCCCCTGTTTTTGGCCGGTGTTCTTGGCGGCCGATCCCACCCCATCTTAGCAACTTGCGTGCCAAGATGTCGCAGGATTGGGCGCCATTTACCCGGTCATTCGCCGGCTTCGAGGGTGCTGGTCACCGTGTAGACGACGCCGTGGGGCAGGAAATCGACCGTGGCTTCGCCGCCGAGCTGGTCGCGGGCGCTGCGCTCGATCAGCCGGGAGCCGAAGCCGCGCTGCACCGGCGCCGTGACCTCTGGGCCGCCGGCCTCTGTCCAGATCATCCGCAGCTTCGGTCCGGCGCTCTCCTCTAGGATTTCCCAGTCCAGCGTCACCGTGCCGGTGTCGTTGGACAACGCGCCGTATTTGGCGGCGTTGGTCGCCATCTCATGCAGGAGCATCGACAGCACCAGAGCAAGCCGGGGCGACAGCGGCACGCGCGGCCCGAACATCTTGACCCGCTCGGCGGTGTTGTTCAGCAGATAGGGCCGCAGCACGCGGCTGACCACGTCCTGCAGGTCGGAGCCCTGCCATTTGTCGGTCGAGAGCAAATTGTGCGCCTCGGCCAGCGCGCCGAGCCGTCCCTCGAACTTGTCGCGCTCGGCGCGGCTCGCGCTGCGGAAGGTCTGCGTGGCGATCGATTGCAGGATCGCCAGTGTGTTCTTGACGCGGTGGTTGAGCTCCTCGATCAGGAGGTCGTGCAGCATCTCGCCGCGTGCGATCGTGGTCGCCATCCGCACCGCAAAGCCGAGGCCGACCAAGAGCAGGACGCCGCCGATCAGGCTGGTGATCGCGAGCGAGCGCCACAAGGGCGCCACCAGCGAGTTCTCGGCGATGCCAGCCGCGACGGTCCAGCCGGTGAGACGCGATCGAGTGAAGCCCGTGATCAGCGCCACGCCTTCGAGCGAGAGGGTCGGCAGTGTCGCCTCGCTGCGGCGGAATATCTCGGCAAACAACGTTGGCGAGGCGCGCTGCCCGATGGTCGCCTGCGGATTCGGCACGCGGGCGAGGTTGACGCCGTCGCCGTCGAAGATCGAGATGGTCCAGTCCTGGTTCAGGCGCTGCCGCTCGATCATGGCCTGGAAGACCTCGATCGGCGGGCTGAAGGAGATGTCGTAGAGCACTTCGCCGTCGCGTATCACCGGCACCTCGACGGTGATGATCAGTTGCTGCTTCACCTCGCCGAAGAACAGGTTGGAGTATTGCGGCTGCCGCGTCGCAAACACCTTCTCGACGATCTCGAGATTGTTGCGCGGCGGCAGGCTCGCGGTGTCCGGCGTCAGCGAGGAGAACGCCTGGCGTCCCCTGCGGTCGGCCACCAGCACCACGCCGTCCTTGCCGTACTGGTCGAGAAAGCCGGCCGCGACGCGGCGAAAGTTGTCGAAGTCGCTGTTGCGCAGCGAGTTGGTCAGCGCCAGCACCTGTAGTCCGCCGGTCATGCGCTGCATTTCCGCATCGAGCAGCAGGCGGATGCTGCACGCCGTCTCCAGCACGCGCTGCGTGGCCGCCTGACGATCCCGCTGGTAATTGTGGAAGACGATCCCGACCGCGAAAACGATCAGCGGCAACATCGTCCCCGCGACCAGAAGCGCGAGACGCACGGGCAATGTCAGTTTCGGCACGATGTCCCCGGGTCGGTGCCCGTTTGCGGTGAGCTTAGGGGAAGCGGGAAAAGTCCGCCAAAGGAAATGACCGGCAATGTGAAAAATTCCGCGGCGCCTAGAGCATGATCCGGAAAAGTGTGAAGCGGTTTTCCGAAAAGATCATGCTCAGACGAATTGTGCGCCGCGAAAGAGCTCTTGGTCAGAGATTGCTCTCGGTGATCGCGGCGTAGACCATGGTGCGCAGCTCGCGCCGCAACGGATACGCGCTCGACGGCAGCACCTGGGTCATGAAGATCGTGATCAGCTCCTCGGCCGGATCGATGAAGAACGATGTCGTCGCGGCGCCGCCCCAGTTGAATTCGCCCGGGCTGCCCGCGATCAGGGTCTGCGCCGGGTGCATGGTGACGGCGAAGCCGAGGCCGAAGCCGATGCCGTTATAGGCGGCTTCGGCGAACATCGAGCGCGACATCGCCGGCAGGTCGACGCCGCCGGGCAGATGGTTGGTGGCCATCAGCTTCAGCGTCTTCGGGCCGAGCAGCCGGACGCCGCCAAGCTCGCCGCCGTTGAGCAGCGCGCGGCAGAAGGTCAGATAGTCGGCCGCGGTCGAGCACAGCCCGCCGCCGCCGGAGACCAGCGAGGGCGGCGACAGGAACGAGCTGGTGGCCGGATCGTCCTGCAGCGTCAGCGTGCCCTTGCGCTCGGCGGCGAGCGGGTTGAAGCCGCCCTGCGGGTCGGCGGAATAGCAGGCGGCAAAGCGGTGCGCCTTGTCGGCCGGCACGAAAAAGTCGGTATCGTTCATGCCGAGCGGCTTGAAGATGCGCTCCTTCAGGAACTGCTCGAACGGCATGCCCGAAATCTTGCCGACGAGATAGCCGAGCACGTCGGTTGAGACCGAGTAATTCCAGGCTTCACCCGGCGAGAACTCCAGCGGGATCTTCGCCAGGTCCTCGATCATGCTGTCGAGCGTGCCGGCCTTGATGACCTCGCCGATCTTCTTTTCGCGATAGGCCGCGTCGACATTGGAGCGCTGCTGGAAGCCGTAGGTGAGACCCGAGGTGTGGCGCAGCAGATCGACGATGAGCATCGGCCGCGTTGGCGGGCGGGTCAGGAAGGCGGGCGCGGTGCCGGCGACGAACACGCCGAGGTTCTTCCATTCCGGAATGTATTTGGCGACCGGCTCGTCGAGCGCGACCTTGCCTTCCTCGACCAGCATCATGAAGGCGACCGAGGTGATCGGCTTGGTCATCGAATAGATGCGGAAGATGGTGTCGTCCTTCACCGGCACCCTGCGCTCGAGATCGGCAAAGCCCTGGACGGTGGAATGCACGATCTTGCCGCGGCGAGAGATCAGGAGCTGGGTGCCCGGAAAGCGGCCGGAATCGATGTAGCGGCTCTTCAGATGCGCTTCGAGGCGGTTGAGGGCGGTGGTCGACATTCCCGCGGATTCGGGCGAGGCAGGCGTGGGAGCTAACATCGGGCATTTTCTCCGGCTGGCGAGGCAGCCTTGATAGCCGAAAAGTGTCCGCTGCAGCAATCGGCCGCCGCTTACCGGCACCGGGCCGGTGGTGTACGCTCGCCCCTGCAATCGCGCCCTCTAGGGATACGGGAAACGCCGAGATGACCCAGTTCAACGAAACCGAGCTCACCACAGCCGTCATCCGCAGCTTCGACCAGACGCCCGATCCGCGGACCAAGTTCCTGCTGCAGGAACTGGTGAAGTCGCTGCACGACTATGTGCGCAAGACCGATCTCACCTTCGAGGAATGGGACCACGCCATCGGCTTCCTGACCCGCACCGGGCAGAAGTGCACCGACATCCGCCAGGAATTCATCCTGCTGTCCGACGTGCTGGGCGTGTCGATGCTGGTCGATGCGGTCAACCACCGCGATCGCGACGGCGCGACCGAGACCACCGTGCTCGGCCCGTTCTATGTCGGCGAGCACAAGGTGACGCCGCACGGCACCGACATCTCGGCAAGCCTGCCCGGCGAGCGCATGTTCGTGCAAAGCCGCGTCACCGACCTCGACGGCAAGCCGCTGGCCAATGTGCCGGTCGATATCTGGCACGCGGACGACGACGGATTCTATGACTCGCAGAAGCCGAGCTATGCCACCGAAGGCCCGTCCTCGCGGGCGCGCTTCGTCACCGATGCCGACGGCCGCTTCTTCTTCCGCACCATCGTGCCGTGCAGCTATCCGATCCCGACCGATGGTCCGGTCGGGCAGATGATCACGCAGACCAACCGGCATCCGATGCGGCCGGCGCATGTGCACTTCCTGGTCAACGCCAAGGGCCATGAGCCGCTGATCACGCATGTGTTCGTCGAAGGCGACAAGTACATCGATTCCGATGTCGTGTTCGGCGTGAAGGACGAACTGATCGCCAAGGTCGAGCGGCACACCGATCCTGTGATGCCCGACGGCCAGCGGTCGGATGGCCCGTGGAGCCTGATGACCTACGAATTCCACGTGAAGCCCGGCGGCGGAATGGCGCCCGCGCCGCTCGGCACCAAGGTCGCCGAAGACGCCTGATCACTGCCGTCCAAGCGCTCTGCTCGATTCATGTGCGGCGCACAAGAATTGGGCGGATCGCATTTTTTGGCAGCGCGCGGGGACGCCGCGCGCGCTGTGACAAGTTGCGCAAAACATTGCAATAAAATCGATTTTTGCACTGCGGTGGCTTGGCACAAGGCTTGAATAGTCAGGTGCCGACGCCATTGAAGCCGTCCCTCGAGGCCACCCCATCGGATTTCTGACGCCGCTAGACCGGGGCATCCCCGGTGCATGCCCTTTTGCGCCCTGCGCGCGTCGCCACCCGATGCACGGTGCTCGACGCAAAGACGCAACGCCGTAACGCAACGACGCAAAGGACGACCGATGACCAAGCCCAGCAACACGCCCCGAGGCCGCGCGATCAGCCGTCGCCAGCTCCTGAAGGCAACCGGCGGCGCCGCCGCCCTGCTCGCCGCAGCCAAGCTCAATTTTCCCGCTGGTGCATTCGCGCAGGGCGCGGGTCCGGAAGTGAAGGGCGCCAAGCTCGGCTTCATTGCGCTCACCGATGCGTCGCCGCTGTTCGTCGCCAAGGAGAAGGGCATCTTCGCCAAATACGGTATGCCCGACGTCGAGGTGCAGAAGCAGGCCTCGTGGGGCACCACGCGCGACAATCTCGTGCTCGGCTCCGAGGGCAACGGCATCGACGGCGCGCATATCCTGACCCCGATGCCGTATCTGATCTCGGCCGGCAAGGTGACGCAGAACAATCAACCGACGCCGATGTACATCATGGCGCGGCTCAATCTGAACGGCCAGTGCATCTCGGTCGCCAAGGAATATGCCGATCTCAAGGTCGGCGTCGATACCACGCCGTTCAAGCCGGCACTCGAGAAGAAGAAGGCCGGCGGCAAGGCCGTCAAGGCGGCCATGACCTTCCCGGGCGGCACGCATGACCTCTGGATTCGCTACTGGCTCGCCGCCGGCGGCATCGATCCCGACAAGGATATCGAGACCATCGTGGTGCCGCCCGCGCAGATGGTAGCCAACATGAAGGTCGGCACGATGGATTGCTTCTGCGTCTGCGAGCCGTGGAATCTGCAGCTGATCCATCAGGACATCGGCTACACCGCGATCACGACCGGCGAGCTCTGGGACAAGCATCCGGAGAAGTCGTTCGGCCTGCGCGCCGCCTGGGTCGACAAGAACCCGAAGGCCGCGAAGGCGCTGCTGATGGCCGTGATGGAAGCCCAGCAGTGGTGTGAGAAGGCCGAGAACCGCGAGGAGACCGCGGCGATCTGCGCCAAGCGGCAGTGGATCAACTGCCCGGTGGAAGACATCACCGACCGCATGAAGGGCAAGTTCGACTACGGCACCGGCCGGGTGGTCGAGAACTCGCCGCAGCAGATGCGGTTCTGGAAGGACAACGCGTCCTATCCCTACCAAAGCCACGACCTCTGGTTCCTGACCGAGGACATCCGCTGGGGCAAGTACGAGGCGGGTTTCGACACCAAGGCGCTGATCGCCAAGGTCAACCGCGAGGATCTCTGGAAGGAGGCCGCCAAGGAGCTCGGCGTGCCGGCATCGGAGATCCCAGCCTCGACCTCGCGCGGCAAGGAGACCTTCTTCGACGGCAAGGTGTTCGATCCCGCCGATCCCGCCGCTTACCTGAAGTCGCTGTCCATCAAGCGTGTCGACGTCTGAGTTGACTATAGGGCCGCGCTCTGGCGCGGCCCGTCCTCTGACCACGGAGATTGTCTGTCAATGTCGATGCCTGCCATGAAGACCGAAGTGTCAGCGGTGGCGATCCCGCCGGCCGCTGCCGCGGCGCCGGTCGTGACCATGACGCCGAAGCGCGCGCCGCGCGCCGAGACCTACGCAAAGATAGCGAAGGAGACTGCGGCGCGCGTGGTGCCGCCGCTGATCGTGATCGCGCTGCTGCTGGTGGTGTGGGAGCTGATCTGCCGGCGCGCCGGCTCCAGCCTGCCGCCGCCCTCAAAAGTGTTCAAGGACACCAGGGAGCTGATCCTTGATCCGTTCTTCGACAATGGCGGCATCGACAAGGGCCTGTTCTGGCATCTTTCCGCCAGCCTTCAGCGCGTTGCCTACGGCTATTCGCTGGCGGCGATCGCGGGCATCGCACTCGGCACGCTGGTCGGCCAGTCGATCTGGGCGATGCGCGGGCTCGATCCGCTGTTCCAGGTGCTGCGCACCATCCCGCCGCTGGCCTGGCTGCCGTTGTCGCTCGCCGCATTCCGCGACGGCCAGCCCTCGGCGATCTTCGTCATCTTCATCACCTCAGTGTGGCCGATCATCATCAACACCGCGGTCGGCATCCGCAACATCCCGCAGGACTACCGCAACGTCGCCGCCGTGGTGCAGCTCAATCCGCTGGAGTTCTTCACCAAGATCATGATCCCGGCGGCCGCGCCCTACATATTCACCGGCCTGCGCATCGGCATCGGACTGTCCTGGCTCGCGATCGTCGCCGCGGAAATGCTGATCGGCGGCGTCGGCATCGGCTTCTTCATCTGGGATGCGTGGAATTCCTCGCACATCAGCGAAATCATCCTGGCGCTGTTCTATGTCGGCATCATCGGCTTCGTGCTCGACCGCCTGATTGCGGGGCTGGGCAAGATCGTGACCCGCGGCACGGCTGCGAACTGAGGGACAAGTCATGCAGGCCTATCTGAAGCTCGACCACATCGACAAGACCTTCACTCGCGGCAGCGCCAACACCGAGGTTCTGAAGGACATCAACCTGACGATCGAGAAGGGCGAATACGTCTCGATCATCGGCCATTCCGGCTGCGGCAAGTCGACCCTGCTCAATATCGTGGCCGGCCTCACCGGCGCCACCAATGGCGGCGTGCTGCTGGAGAACCGCGAGGTCAACGCGCCGGGGCCGGATCGCGCCGTGGTGTTCCAGAACCACAGCCTGTTGCCGTGGCTGACCGTCTACGAGAACGTCAAGCTCGGCGTCGACAAGGTGTTCGCCAGGACCAAGAGCAGGGCCGAGCGCGACGCCTGGGTGATGCACAATCTCAGCCTCGTGCAGATGGCGCATGCCAAGGACAAGCGGCCGAGCGAGATTTCGGGCGGCATGAAGCAGCGCGTCGGCATCGCGCGTGCGCTCGCGATGGAGCCGAAGGTGCTGCTGCTCGACGAGCCGTTCGGCGCACTCGACGCGCTGACCCGGGCGCATCTGCAGGATTCGGTGATGGCGCTGCACCAGAAGCTCGGCAACACCATCCTGATGATCACCCATGACGTCGACGAGGCCGTGCTGCTGTCGGACCGCATCGTCATGATGACCAACGGCCCGAGCGCACGGATCGGCGAGGTGCTCGAGGTGCCCTTGGCGCGCCCGCGCAAGCGGCTCGAGCTCGCGACCAACCCCGGCTACCTGAAATGCCGGCAGCGCGTGCTCGAATTCCTCTATGAGCGGCACAGCTTCGTCGAGGCTGCATGAGCAGCGCCTCGCTCACGTGAGAGCTTTTTTTCGGCCTCGCCGCAATGGCGCGGCGAGGAAGCAGCGTGCACGGAGGCACACATGACGGAAGACCAGGTCAAGCTCGTCCAGCAGACCTTCGCCAAGGTTGCACCGATCTCGGAGCAGGCGGCAGTCATCTTCTATGACCGGCTGTTCGAGGTCGCGCCCGGCGTGAAGGCGATGTTTCCCTCTGATATGACCGAGCAGCGCAAGAAGCTGATGGGAACGCTTGCCGTCGTCGTCAACGGATTGAGCAATCTATCGTCAGTGCTTTCCGCCGCGAGTGCGCTCGCCAAGCGCCATGTCGGCTATGGCGCCAGGCCCGAACATTATCCGGTGGTCGGCGGCGCATTGCTGTGGACCTTGGAGAAGGGCCTCGGCGAAGCGGCCTGGACGCCTGACGTCGCCGCCGCATGGACCGCGGCCTATGGCACGCTGTCCGGCTACATGATTTCGGAAGCCTATGGCAGCGCGCAGGCGGCGGAGTAGGGAGGCCGTCGTCGGCCCACGCCGCGCGAAATCAGTTCCGCTAGGAACTGAATATCCATCCCCGTCGTTGCGAGCGAAGCGAAACAGTCCATACCTCCGCTCGCCGAGATGTGGATTGCTTCGTCGCTGTCGCTCCTCGCAATGACGTACAGAACGATTTATGGTCCACCCGCTCCGCCAACGAGTGAACCAATAAAATGATGTTCCTGGAAACGCCGCCGAAACTGATCCCGACCGAGGTCTTCTCCGCCGTGCCGGCTGAATTCCGCCGCAAGGTGGCAAGCGAATGGGCCGACGCCAACCGGCCGGGCGCTGTGACCGACTGCTTCATCGAGGGACCATCGTTCGATGCCGATGGCAACCTCTACATCGTCGACATTCCGTTTGGCCGCATCTTCAGGATTGCGCCGGACAAGTCATGGACGCAGGTCGCCGAGTATGACGGCTGGCCGAACGGGCTGAAGATCGATCCGATGGGCCGCCTCCTGATCGCCGACTACCGCCACGGGCTGATGGAGCTCGATGCCAAATCGGGCGAGGTCACGCCGCTGCTGCGCTCGCGCAATTCGGAATCGTTTCGCGGCTGCAACGACCTGCACATCGCTTCGAACGGTGACATCTACTTTACCGACCAGGGCCAGACCGGGCTGCACGATCCGACCGGCCGGGTCTATCGCTTACGGGTGAGCGGCGCGCTCGACTGCCTGATCGACACCGGCATCAGCCCGAACGGCCTGGTGCTCGATCCGCACGAGGCGGTGCTCTTCGTCGCCATGACGCGCGACAATGCGGTGTGGCGTGCGCCGTTCATGAAGGACGGCAGCGTGTCCAAGGTGGGCCGCTTCTGCTCGCTGTTCGGCCCGAGCGGGCCCGACGGCATGACGATGGACAGAGCCGGGCGGCTGTTCGTCGCGCACGCCTCGCTCGGCCACGTCTTCGTGTTCGCACCGAACGGCGAGTGCATCGCGCGGATCAAGTCCTGCGCCGGCCAGAGCTGCACCAATGTCACGATCGGCGGCGCCAATCGCGACCGGCTCTACATCACGGAATCGGTGACGGGCACGGTGCTGGTCGCCGATATCAGCGGGCTCGACGGATAGTCACGCACCGGCGCTGGTACGAAGCACGCTGTCGCTTGGTGCGATGGACAGCAGCCAGTCGCCGAACACCTGCTCGGCTTGCGCGGCGACCGGCCTCGCCAGCGCCTGCGTCGTCGCGCGCAGTTCGGGGATCGAGACCTTCGCCGCCGACAGTTCGACGGCGTGGCCGACATACCATTCCTCGAGCTGCCGCGGATCGGCTTCGAGGTGGAATTGCAGCGCGAGTGCGTTGCGGCCGTAAGCGAAGGCCTGGTTCTCGTAATTGGCATTCGAGGCCAGCCGCACGGCATCCTTGGGCAGGTCGAATGTGTCGCCGTGCCAGTGCAGCACTTTTGTCTGCAGATTGCGCAGGCAGGATGCCTTGCCGTCCGCCGACAGGTCGATCGGCCCCCAGCCGATTTCCTTGACCTTGCCGGGGAACACGCGGCCGCCCAGCGCCTGCGCCATCAGTTGCGCGCCGAGACAGATGCCGAGCGTCGGCAGTCCGCGGCGGAGCCGGTGTTCCAAGAGCGCAAGCTCGGTCGAGAGGAACGGATAGGTGTCGGTTTCATAGACCCCGATCGGCCCGCCCAGCACGATCAGGAGGTCCGCGTTGCTGACCGCGCGATCGGAGAGGTCGTCGACCGGCGCGTCGCAGAACGACACGCTCCAGCCCGCGCGCTCCATGATCGGGGCCAGCAGCCCGAGGTCCTCGAACGCCACATGGCGGATGGCAATGGCGGAGCGGCGTGGTCGCATCGGCAACGTCCAGTGTTTTCGCTATATAATCTTGAATATAGCGTGGGGGACCGCGACGAGTCCAGCCACCACGGCGCGTGGCTGATCAGCGGTCGGAATGCATCTTCTCGAGAAAATCCTTCACGCCGCTGACGGCGCCGGTATTCGAGGCGACATAGCCGGGGAGCGCGCCCACGGCCTTGTGAAACTCGCTGCTCTTCATGATGTCGAGCACCCGCTGCATCGGCTCGGTCTCGAGGAAGGCGCGCTTGCAGACAAAGAAGTAGTCCTCCGTGAGCAGCCGGATGAAATCGAGGCCGAACTGCCGTGCGGCGGCCTCGACGCCAAAACTCGCATCCGCCATGCCGCTTGCGACATAGGCGGCGACCGCGGCATGAGTGAACTCCATGTGCTGGGCGCCATTGATCCGGCTTTGCGGGATCTTGTGCAGCGTCAGCAATTGATCGAACAGCAGCCGCGTGCCGGAATCATGATCGCGGTTGACGAAGCGGGCCTTGCGCTCGACCAGGTCCTTCAGCGAGGTGATCTTCAGCGGGTTGCCGCGCTTGACCATCAGGCCCATCTCGCGCGTGACGAAGTTGATCACGCGGTCCTCACGCGGGTCGAGCCATTCCCGGCAGGCCTTGATGCCCCGCGCGCGCAGTTCGCCGTGCGGCAGATGCACGCCGGAGAGATCGCAGGCGCCCTGCGCCAGCGAGACCAACGAGTTCTGGTTGCTGACGTAACGGAGGTCGACGCCCACGCCGCCTTCGCGATCGAGGAACTCGCGCAGCTTGGACACGGCAAAGCCGTGGCTGGCGTGAACCCGGATCACCTGCGGCCGCTGCGCGAGGAACGGCTTGATCTCGGTCACCAGCTCCTGCGCGAGGTTCTCGAGCTGCAATCCGAGCCGCGCCTGCATGCGCTCGCCGGCCCACACCAGCTTCTCGCCGAATGGCGTCAGCTTTGAGCCCTTGCCGCGCTGGGTCTCCACCAGCGGCACGCCGAAGAAGCCGGACCATTGCTCGATCAGATTCCAGACATGGCGATAGGACAGCTGCGCATCGGTGGCCGCACTGGTGATCTTCCCGGTCTTCCTGATCTCGTTGAGGATGCCGAGCATCACGACCGCGGTCTGCGGGCTATTCTCTTTCCGAAAGCGCCAGACGGTCTCGATCTCGATCTGCAGCATGGTGGTCACCACTTATGAAGTTGAGTTCATATCCTGGTATACCAATAGGCACAAGATATCATATTTACTAGGCATCAAAGCCTCCTACGTTGAAGAGCAACACCAGGAGGAAATATGATGTCGGTTGCATATGACTATGAACGCGCCGCCCGCCGGACCCCGACCGTCCCGGATGAATTGCTGCTGATCGATGGCGCCCGCGTCCGCTCGCTGTCAGGAAAAACCTTCAAATCGCTCGACCCCGCCACCGAGCAGGTGATCGCGACCATTGCCGAAGGCAATGAGGCGGATGTCGACCGTGCGGTGGCGGCCGCCCGCCGCGCCTTCGAAGGTCCGTGGCGCACCATGCGCGCCGCCGAGCGCGGCCATATCCTCTTGAAATGGGCCGAGCTGCTCAAGCAGCATGCCGACGAAATCGCAGCCCTGGAAAGCCTCGATGCCGGCAAGCCGATATCGGCGGTGCTGCGCCAGGATTTTCCCGCCGCGATCGATACGCTGACCTATTACGCCGGCTGGGCCGACAAGATCAGCGGCGATGTCGTCTCGACGCGCGACGACGCGCTGACCTACACCGTGCGTGAGCCGGTCGGCGTGGTCGCCGCGATCGTGCCGTGGAATTTCCCGCTGATGATCGGCATGTGGAAGCTGGCGCCGGCGCTGGCCTGCGGCTGCACGGTGGTGATGAAGCCGGCCGAGCTGACCTCGCTGTCGGCGCTGCGGATCGGCGAGCTCGCGCTCGAGGCCGGATTGCCGAAGGGCGTGCTCAACATCGTGACCGGCCCCGGCCGCGTCGTCGGCGACGCGCTGGTCAATCACCCCGATGTCGACAAGGTGACCTTCACCGGCTCGCCCGGCGTCGGCCGCGGCATCATGAAGGGCGCCGCAGGCAACTTCAAACGGGTCTCGCTCGAACTCGGCGGCAAGTCCGCCAATGTGATCTTCGACGACGCCAATCTCGAAGCCGCCGCCAAGGCTGCCGCGGCCGGCATCTTCTTCAACGCCGGTCAAGTTTGCTCGGCCGGCTCGCGCGTGCTGGTGCAGGAGAGCGCCTATGACGAGGTGGTCGAGCGGCTGGTCGCCCGCGCCGAAAGCCTGCGCATCGGCGATCCCGCGGATCGCGCCACTGTGCTCGGACCTGTCATCTCCGAGAAGCAGATGCGTTCGATCCTCGACTACGTCGAGATCGGCAAGAACGAGGGCGCGCATCTCGCCACCGGCGGCGCACGTGTCGGCGACCGCGGCTACTTCATCAGCCCCGCGGTGTTCGCCAATGTCGCGCACGAGATGCGCATCTCGCAGGAGGAGATATTTGGTCCCGTCGTCAGCGTGATCAAGTTCAAGGACGAGGCCGATGCGCTGCGCATCGCCAACGGCACGGCCTACAGCCTCGCCGCCGGCGTCTGGAGCGCCGATATGGGCCGCGTGCAGCGCTTCGCCAAGAAGGCCCGGGCCGGCACGGTGTGGATCAACACCTATGGCTATACCGACGTGCGGCTGCCGTGGGGCGGCGAACGCGACTCCGGCCTCGGCCGCGAGCACGGCACCGCCGCGCTCGACAATTTCACGGAGCCGAAGGCGGTGTGGATGAATCTCAACGTGTGAATTGTTGGCACGAGTGAGCACCACAAAAACAGATGTCGTCCCGGGCTTGACCCGGGACCCATCACCACAAGTTTTTGAATTGAAGAACGCTGTGGCCACAGCGTTCTCGACAACAGCGGTCGATGGCTATGGCTCCCTGCTTTCGCAGGGACGACGGTGGGGAGACATCGCTGCCTTATTCGATTATCCTTCGCGTGTGGCTTTAGTGCGAACAAGGGCAACCCGTGCAGACAAGAAAATTCGGCAACAACGGCCCGCAGGTCTCGGTGATCGGGCAGGGCACCTGGTATCTCGATCGCGGTGACCGCAAGGCGGCAATCGCTGCGCTGAAGCGCGGGATCGACGCCGGCATGACGCATATCGACACGGCCGAGATGTATGGCGACGCCGAGCTCGTGATCGCAGATGCGATCACCGGCCGCCGTGACGAGCTGTTCCTGGTCTCGAAGGTGCTGCCGAGCAACGCCTCGCGGCGCGGCACCATCACTGCCTGCGAGCGCTCGCTGAAGCGGCTGAAGACCGATCGCCTCGATTGCTATCTGCTGCACTGGCGCGGAACCACCCCGCTGGCCGAGACGGTCGCGGCGTTCGACGAATTGATCGCGGCCGGCAAGATCCGCTCCTGGGGCGTCAGCAATTTCGACGCAGACGATCTCGATGAACTGCTCGATGTCGCGGGCGAGGGCAGGATCGCCTGCAACCAGGTGCTCTACCATCTGCGGGAGCGCGCCATCGAGCACGCGGTCGTCCCGTGGTGCGAGCAGCATGGCGTGGCCGTGGTCGCCTATTCACCGTTCGGCCACAATGACTTTCCTTCCGCGTCGAGCAAATCCGGAGCGGTGCTGCAATCGATCGCGCAGGCGCACCAGGCGACGCCACGCCAGGTCGCGCTGAGCTTTCTCACGCGTCTGCCGTCGGTGCTCGCGATTCCGAAGGCGTCGAACGCGGACCACGCGGCGGAGAATGCCGCGGCGGGAGCGCTCGAGCTCAGCGGCGACGAGATCGCCGCGCTCGACGCGGCGTTCCCGCGCGGGCCGAAGCCGCGCTCGCTGCCGATGCTCTAATTCGCGGGATTCACTCAGGCTCTCCGCTCCACACAGTTCTTAACAAACCGTTGCAGGTGTGGCCGCAGCACAGGCTGCGGCGGGCGGTCGCGCGCGCTGGTGCATATCGGAGTCCCGTTTTCGGGCATTGTTCTTGCGGCGGAATTGGCGTTTTGTACGAACAGCAGATTCCCCTTATTTTGCCTTCGAGATTGCCGTGACACCGCCCCCCGCCGTAGCCGCCAGGCTGGACAGCGTTCCCCTTTCGTTGCCCGCGAATGCATTGCCCGCGAAAACGTCTGTTGCACGCAAGGCGCCGGCCCGCACCGACAGTCCGTTCAAGGGCATTGCGCTGATCTTGCTGTCGACGGTGTTTTTGGGCACCTCCGACGTCACCGCGAAATATCTGTCGTCCTCGCTGCCTTCGATCGAGATCGCCTGGATCCGCTTCCTGGTGTTCGCGCTGATCATGACGCCGGCGATGCTGCCGGGCACGCCGCTGTTCGCGCTGCGCAGCAGCCGTCCCGGCCTGCATGTGCTGCGCGGCGCCGCGCTGCTCGGCTCCTCCTTGATCTTCATCACGGGCCTGGGGTTCCTGCCGATCGCCGAGGCCTCGGCCACCAGCTTCGTCTCGCCGCTGTTCGTCACCGCGCTGTCGATCGCTTTCCTCGGCGAGAAGGTCGGCATGCGCCGCTGGATCGCGACCGCGGTTGGCCTCGCCGGTGTGTTCATCATCCTGCGGCCCGGCACCAGCGCCTTCCATCCCGCGGCGATCTTTCCGATCGTCTCGGCGCTGGCCTGGGCCGCCACGCTGATCCTGACGCGCATGATGAGCGGCAGCGAACGTCCGATCACCGTGATGACCTATTCGTCCGTTGTCGGCGTCGCCATTGTCAGCGCGCTGGTGCCGTTCGTCTGGGTCACGCCGAGCTGGCACGACATTATGTTCGGCATCCTGATCGGCGTTGCGTCCACCGTCGGACAGTGGATCGTCGTGCTGGCGTTCCGCTACGGCGATGCCTCGGTGCTGGCGCCGTTCTCCTATACGCAGCTGCTCTGGGTCAGCATCCTCGGCTTCCTGATCTTCGGCGAAGTCCCCGATCGCTGGACCATCCTCGGCGCCGGCTTCATCGTCGCCTCTGGCCTCTACACCGCGCACCGCGAGCGCATGCGCCGCTCGCAATTGGTGGCGGTGGCCAGCGAGCCGTCGCCAAACGCCTGATATCGCGTATCTCTTTTACAACAGCTGCCCTGAATCCGGGCCGGTGCGATGACCGTGCACGGCTTGAGAAGACACGCCTCCCGCGAATTGCAAGATAGCCCATTCGGGTCAAGCCGCGTCCGCGCGGCGCTATCGATTTGGGGCTGGGGCAATGCCGGAGTGGGGCCGCGCGCGAATCCGTCTGCGAGGCTGGTTGACGGCCGCGATTATCCTTTCAGTGGGTCTGTTGGCCGGGCCGGTCCTCGCGCAAAACGGCGGCGTCGGCGGCGAGGGTGATTATCAGTCGACGGGACAATATGGCGGTGTCGGCGGCGTTCCGGGCGTCAATGGCGGGGTCGGCGGCGACGGCGGTAGTCCGAATCGGACGTGCGTATGCACCGGTGGCGGCGGCGGCGGTGGTGCTGAGGGGGCCGCCGGAGGTGCCGGCGGTCCCGGTGGTACCGGCGGTCCCGGTGGTAGTCTCGGTAATCCGAGCGGCGGTGTGGGCGGCGCGGCCGGGCTGGACGGCGTTGCGGGAACGACCGACCCAAACACGGCCAGTGGCGGCGGTGGTGGCGGCGGCGGTCGCAGCGGAACGTCCAGTGCGACGCTGAACAACACCGGGATATTGACGGGCGGCAAGGGTGGCGACGGTGGCGTCAACACCTCGAACCCTTCATATCCAGTCGCTGGCGGCGGCGGCGGTGGCGGTGCGGGCGGTACTGCATTCACCATCACCGGCGCCGGGATACACTCGAACAGCGGCAGCATCACGGGCGGCAATGGCGGCGCGGGCGGCGCTGGCGATGTCGGTGGCAGCGGCGGTGACGGCGGCACCGGCATCGTCGTCAGTGCGTCAGGCGCAACGATCAGGAATTCCGGTTCGATCTCCGGCGGCGCCGGCGGCGATGGCGGCGCGCAGGTGTCCGATATCTACTCGAATCGAGGCAACCCGGCCTTCGGCGGCACGCGGGGGCGGCCGGGTGCAGCAGGCACCGGCGCTACCGGGATCGTCGGCGCCGGCTTGACCATCATCAACAGCGGAACGATTGCCGGCGGCGGCGGCCCGGGTGCGCAGGGCAACGCGATCGGCTTCACCGGCGGCGCCAATACGCTGACGTCGAATGGCGGAACGCTCAGCGGCAATCTTGCGATTGCAAATGGCGTCGGCGCCAGCCTGACGTTCCTGCAAACCAGCGCGGCCGGCGCCTCGGGCGATGTCACCATCTCCAGCATCAGGGGCCTCAATGGCCTGGCCACTGACGCCTCGGTTGCCGTTAGGCTGGATGGCGGGCGCTCGCTGATCGTCACCGGTGCCAGCACCTACACCGGCGGCACCTCGGTGAGCGACGGATCGACGCTCGTCATCCGCAACAGCAATGCACTCGGCAGCGGCACGTTGACGATGGGCGAGACGCTTGCCGGTCTCACCAAGCTGGTGCTGGACGGTAACGGCTTCAACATCGCCAACCGCATCGTCATCAACAGCGATCCCGTCATCACCGTCGCGGCCGGTACCACCAACACCATGTCGGGGGCCATCAGTGGTGCCGGCGATATCGTGCTCAACGGGGGCGGCACGCTGGTGCTGTCCGGCACAAATACATATTCCGGCGGCACCACGATCTGCGGCACCGCTTGTGGCGTTGCCGGCGGCAGCAGCGTACTGCAAGTCGACGTCGACACGGTGGGGACGCCGGGCGCGATTGTTTCGTCGGCGATCGGCACTGGCTTGCTGAGTTTCGACGGCGGGACACTGCGGGCCGGCGGCAATTACACGATCGCGAACAACGCACAGATCAACGCCACCGGCGCCAGCATCGACACCAACGGATACACTTTCACTTATTCGGGCAACATCGCCGGCACCGGCGGACTAATGGTGCTGGACGCTTCAGGCGGCCTCGGTCGCGTGGTGTTGCTCGGCACCAACACCTATACCGGCGGCACCACGATCTGCGATTGCGCCACGTTGCAACTCGGCGACGCAAGCCACACTGGCTCGATCGTCGGCCAAGTCAATGTCGACGGCAAGTTCGACATCGTCAACGCCAACACGTCGGGCATCACGAAGATCGTCAACGACGGGTTCAACGGCGTCGCCACCACGACGTTCCATAATTCCACGACGGCGTCGACGGCGACGATCATCAACCAGAATTTCGGTATTACGGAGTTTCGCGACAGCAGCACGGCGGGCAATGCGAGCGTGAGCAATAGCAACGGCGCTCTCACGATCTTCCGTGACGGCAGCTCGGCCGGCAATGCCACGTTCAACAACAGCAACCGCGGCACCGTGGTGTTCGGCGACGCGCTTGGTCCTCCCGGTGGCTTGGACACCAGCACGGCTGGGAAGGCCGTGTTCAACAACCATGACGGCGGCGGCGTTGTGTTCCTCGGCCACACCAACGCCGGGCAGGCCACCATTACCAATGGCAACAACGGCGGCTCGACGCAGTTCTTCGAGTTCTCGTCGGCTGCATCGGCGACGATGACGACGTCCGCCACGGGCTATATCGGCTTCTTCCAGAGCAGCACCGCGGCGAACGCGACGATCGACAACAGCGGCTTGACCTATTTCGGCACGTCCGGCGGCATGACGGAGGCGCCGACCGCAGGCAACGCGAAGATCACCAACCGCTCCGGCAGCGCGCTGATCTTTGCGGCATATTCGACGGCCGGAAACGCCACCATCACCACTGAGAGCGGCGCTAACGTCAGGTTCCTCGACAACACGACCGGCGGCACCGCGCAGTTCATCACCAACGGCACCGGTTTCGTGGATTTCGGCGGCAGCCTAGGGCCGAATGGCGACGGCCACATTACGGCAGGCTCGATCGCGGGCTCAGGCACCTATTATATCGGTGGCGGCAACACGCTCGCCGTCGGCGGCAACAATCTCTCGACCGTCGTCAGCGGCGTGATCGCCGATTCCAATCCCTGCGGTTGCGGCCCGGCCGGGCCGGGCAATCTGGAAAAGACCGGCAGCGGCACGCTGACCCTGTCGGGCCTCAACACCTATACCGGCACCACCGTCGTCAATGGCGGCATCCTGCAAGTCGATGGCTCGATCATGTCGTCGAGCTCGGCGACGGTGAACTCAGGCGGTGCGCTCTCCGGCATCGGCACTGTCGGTAACACAACGATCGGACGCGGAGGCATCCTGCTGCCCGGCAATGCGACGCCGGGCACATTCCTAAACGTGGCGGGCAATCTCGCCTTCCAGTCCGGTGCGTTGTATCTCGTCGGGCTCAATGCGACCGCCGCGACATCAGCCAAGGTGACCGGCACCGCGGCGCTTGCCGGATCGGTCGGCGTCAGTATCGCTGCCGGCAGCACAATCGCCAGGCAATACACCATCCTGTCGGCGGCCGGCGGTCGCGCCGGAACGTTCGCCGGCATCGCTTCGACCGGGGTGCCATCGGGGCTGATCGCGACCCTCGGCTACGACGCGAACCATGCCTATCTCAATCTCGCGCTTGATTATGGCGCAGCATCGAAGCTCAACGTCAACCAGGGCAATGTCGCCACCACGCTGCAGAACTTCTTCAACGCCAATGGCGGCATCAACGTGGTGTTTGCCGGACTCTCGCCGAACGGCCTGACGCAGGCCTCGGGCGAGGGGGCGACCGGATCGCAGCAGGCGACGTTCAACGCGATGAACCAGTTCCTCGGCCTCCTGACCGATCCGTTCGTCGCCGGACGCGATGGTGGTGTCAGTGGCGGTGGAGCCGGCGCGGTGTCGTTCGCGGAGGAAAGCGCGTCGCTGGCCACCGCGGCACGCACGACCGAGCCGCGCGACGCGCTGGCCGCGATTTACGCCAAGGTGCCGCCGCAGCAGCTCGACTTCGAGCCGCGCTGGAGCATCTGGGCGGCGGGTTATGGCGGCGCGCAGACCACCAGCGGCAACACGGTGCTTGGCTCGAACAACACGAGCAGCAGCGTCTATGGCACCGCGGTCGGCGCCGACTACCGCTTCTCGCCGAACACCATTGCCGGTCTTGCGCTTGCCGGCGGCGCCACCAGCTTCAGCACCAATGGTCTCGGCTGGGGCCGCTCGGACCTGTTCCAGGCCGGCGCGTTCGTCCGTCACACCGTCGGTGCGGCGTATCTGAGCGCAGCGCTCGCCTATGGCTGGCAGGATATCACCACCGACCGCATCGTCACCGCCGCAGGCGTCGATCATCTGCGCGCAAACTTCAATGCCAATGCGTGGTCGGGTCGGCTCGAAGGCGGCTATCGCACTGCCACGCCCTGGATCGGGCTGACGCCTTACGCCGCGGCCCAGTTCACCAGCTTCGAGCTGCCGAACTATGCGGAGAGCGTGGTTTCCGGTGGCGGCGCCTTCGCGCTCAACTATGCGGCGAAGAGCGTCACCGACGTCAGGAGCGAGCTCGGCCTGCGCTCCGACAAGTCCTTCGCGGTCGATGGCGGCATCGTGACGCTGCGCGGCCGCGTCGCCTGGGCGCATGACTTCAATCCGAACCGCAGCGCGGCGGCCGTGTTCCAGACGCTGCCGGGGGCGGCCTTCGTGGTCAACGGTGCGGCGCAGGCCAGCGAGTCCGCGCTGACCACGGCCTCGGCGGAGATCAAGTGGCGCAACGGCTGGTCGGCGGCTGCGACCTTCGAGGGTGAATTCTCCAGCGTCACCCAGTCGTACGCCGGCAAGGGCGTTATGCGCTATGCGTGGTGACCCTCCGTGCTATAGCCTCCCGCAGCGAAAGCCTGTCCCGGACTTGATCCGCGACAGTGTATTTCGCGGGACGAAATACGCATCAAAATGAGTGGGACGAAACCCACGCGGGAGGAAACATGCGCGCAGCGATCTTCAGAAACGGCGAGATTGTCGTCGACCAGATGCCGGAACCGAAGCCGGGCGCCGGCCAGGTGCTAGTGAAATCGCTCGCCTGCGGCATCTGCGGTTCCGATCTGCACGCACGCAAGCATGCTCACCGCATGGTGGAGCTGAGCAAGTTCCTGCCCGGCCGCACGCCGATGGATCTGTCGCGCGACGTCGTGTTCGGCCACGAGTTCTGCTGCGAGATCCTCGATTACGGCCCGGGCACCACGCGCAAGCTGAAGCCTGGGACGCGCGTCTGCTCGCTGCCGGCGCTGCTGACGCCGGAAGGCCCGAAGGGCATCGGCTATTCCAACGACTATCTCGGTGCCTATGCCGAGCAGATGCTGCTCAGCGAGCCGCTGCTGCTCGAAGTGCCGAACGGGCTCGCGGCCGAGCATGCCGCGCTCACCGAGCCGCTTGCGGTCGGCGTCCATGCGGTGGCGATGGCCAACATCAGGGGCGGCGAGGTGCCACTGGTGATCGGCTGCGGGCCGGTCGGCCTTGCGGTGATCGCGGCGCTGAAGATCAGGGGGCTCGGCCCGATCGTAGCCGCTGACTACTCGCCGGCGCGGCGGCTGCTCGCCGAGAAGATGGGCGCCGATGTCGTGGTCGATCCGGCGAACACGCAGCCTTACGCAAGCTGGGCCGAGCACGCCCAGATGACCGAAGCGGAGAAGGCGGCGCGGCCGCCGATGCAGGCGCTGCTGCCGCCGCTGAAGCCCGCGCTGATCTTCGAATGCGTCGGTGTGCCCGGTGTGTTGCAGCAGGTGTTCGAGGGCGCCCCGCGCAGCGCCCGTGTCGTCGTGGTCGGGGTCTGCATGGAGACCGACAAGTCCGAGCCGATGCTCGGCATCATCAAGGAGCTCAACGTCCAGTACGTGCTCGGCTACACGCCGGAGGAGTTCGCCTATTCGCTGCGCCTGATCGCGGAAGGCCAGGTCGATGCCGCATCGCTGGTCACCGGCCGCGTCGGCATCGACGGCGTCGCGCAGGCCTTTGCCGATCTCGCCAACCCCGAGGCGCACACCAAGATCCTGGTCGAGCCATGGCGTTGAGTTGATGCCGGTTTCGTAGGGTGGGTTAGCGAAGCGTAACCCACCAACTATGGCGCGGCGCGAAAAGAGGTGGGTTACGCCTTCGGCCAACCCACCCTACGCACCGTCGCTCGGCCTCGCGGTTTGCATTTCGCGGCACCGAACCTATAGTTCGCCGTCTCTTATCGCACTGACGGCACGCACCTCATGCGCGTTTCAATCATCACGGGAGGCGGCTCCGGCATCGGCGCCGCTGTTGCGCGCCGGCTCGCCGGCCCCGATCAGGGGCTGATGCTGCATGGCCAGGGTGCCGAAGCCAGCGGGCTCGCACGGCTGAATTCGGTTGCGGAGGAATGCCGCAGCAAGGGCGCCAAGGTCGCGGTCTCTACCGGCGATCTCGCCGGGGCCGGCGCGGGTACGTCGCTGGTCGCGGCTGCGCGCGCCGCATTCGGGCCGATCGACAGCATCGTGCACGCCGCGGGCTTTGCCGATCGCCGCGATTTCGCCAGCCTGCCGCGCGACGCGCTGGAGCGCGCCTTTGCCGTGATGGCGGCGGCATTTCATGAAATCGCGGCGGCTGCGCTGCCCGACCTCGCGCGCAGCGCGCAGGGCCGCGTCGTCGCGGTCTCCAGTTTCGGGCCGCATCGTTTCGTGCCCGGCGCGACCTATCCGGGATCGGCTGCCGCCAAGGCCGCGCTCGAAGTGCTGGTGAAGTCGCTCGCAATCGAGCTCGCAGCATCGGGCGCTACCTCAAACGCCGTGATGCCCGGCTACACGCGCAAGGATCCCGGCCTGTTCGGCGCGCTGGACACCGCGACCTGGGAGCGGGTGGCGAAGGCCAATCCGATGCAGCGGCTGGCCGAGCCTGATGAGGTCGCCGCCGTCGTCGCTTTCCTGCTGTCGCCGGAAGCGGGCCACATCACCGGCGCCACGCTGCCGGTCGATGGCGGCCTGACCTTGATGTGACGGCATGAGCGAGGACGCGTCCGCACAGCAGGCTGACGTCGTCGTGCTCGGCGCCGGCATGGTCGGCGTCTCGGCCGGCCTTGCCGCGCGGCAGCGCGGTCTCTCCGTCGTCGTCGTCGACCGCCGCGAACCCGGCAGCGAGACCTCCTACGGCAATGCCGGCATCATCTCGTCCGGCTCGATCCTGCCGCTCAACACGCCACAGCTTTTAAAGAACCTGCCGAAATACCTCACCAACACCCATCCGGCGCTGCGCTGGAATCTTCCGTGGGCGCTCGCCAACGCCGGCTGGGTGATCCGCTTCCTCGCCGCGGCGACACCGTCGCAGACCAAACCGCGCGCCGCGGCGCTGCACGGCCTGATCGGGACGTCGCTGGCGCTGCATCGCGACTGGATCGTGCAGGCGGGCGCCGGCCATCGCATCCGTGAGACCGGCTGGCTGAAGGCCTGGCGCGGCGACGGGCTTGCGACCGCCAAGGCCGAGCAGGCGGCGCTCGCCGAATTCGGCATCAAAAGCGAGGTGCTCGATCGCCAGGCGATCTCCGCGCTCGAGCCGAACATCATCCCCGCCTACAGCACAGGTCTCCTGCACAGTCAGACGGCATCGGTCGATTCGCCGGGCGCGGTCGTCAAGGCCTATGCGCAGATGCTCGCCGCCGGCGGTGGCACGGTGCGGCAATCCGAGATCCGGCGGATCGAACAACAAGGCGATGGCTGGCGGGTGCAGCTTGCCGACGGCGAGATCGCCGCGCGCCACGTCGTGGTCGCGCTCGGCCCGTGGTCGGCCGAGTTGCTGCGGCCGCTCGGCTATTACGTGCCGCTGGCGTTCGAGCGCGGCTATCACCAGCATTTCGAGCCGAACCCGGCACGTAAATTGCTGCGGCCGATCCATGATGCGGAGGGTGCATTTCTGATGACGCCGATGGAGCAGGGGATTCGCGTCACCAGCGGCGTCGAGCTGACCGCGCGCGACGCGCCGTCGAACTATGCGCAGCTCGAGGCTGTGGTGCCGATGGCGCGCAGCGTGGTCGAATTCGGCGATGCGGTCGGCGAGCGCTGGCGCGGCGCGCGGCCGACGCTGCCGGACAGCCTGCCGATGATCGGACCAGCGCCGCGGCATCGCGGTCTCTGGCTCGCCTTCGGCAACCAGCACATCGGCTTCACCACCGGTCCGGGAACGGGCGCCGCGGTCGCTGCCATGATCGCAGGCGCCGCGCCGCCGTTCGACGTGAAGGCCTTTTCGCCGGGCCGGTATATCGCGTGACTTGCGCGAGGCTGCCTGCGATGCTGGGAACGCAAGGCGAGCGCAAGACGCGTGGCAACCGAGGGGCAGGATGAACTACGTCTGGGATTTCGGGATCCTCGCCAAGTACAGCCATCTGTTCTGGCTCGGGCTCGGCTGGACCATGGCCTACACGATCGGCACCATCATCTTAGGGACCCTGATCGGCCTGATCGTCGGCATGCTGCGGCTGCGGCGCATTCCCGTGATCGACTGGCTCCTGATCGCCTATATCGAGCTGTTCCGCTGCACGCCGCTGCTGGTGCAGATCATCTGGTTCTACTACGCGTTTCCGGTCGTGATCGGCGTCAACATCCCGGCGCATGTCGCAGCGGTCAGCGTGCTGTCGCTCTATGGCGGCGCGTTCTATGCCGAGATCGTGCGCGGCTCGATCGAGAGCGTGCCGGTCGGGCAGTGGGATGCGGCGAAGGCGCTCGGCTTCCGCGGCTGGCGTCTGATGCGGCTCGTGATCCTGCCGCAGGCGCTGAAGCCGATGATGGCGCCCTATGTCAACCAGTCGGTGACGCAGCTGAAGAACACCTCGCTGGTCTCGATCATCGCGGTGCCCGATCTCGTCTACAACGCCACCCTGATCAACGCCGACACCTACCGGCCGCTCGAGGTCTACACCATCGTGGCGCTGATCTATTTTGCGATCCTGTTCCCGTCGACGCTGGTGGCAAGGCGGCTGGAGCGCGGGCTGACCTACGACAAGGTGTGACTTGCTTCACCTCTCCCGCTTGCGGGGGAGGTCGGATCGCATCGTTAGATGCGATCCGGGTGGGGGCTTTCTCCATACGAAGAGCGTCGCTTGTGGCGACACCCCCACCCCGACCCTCCCCCGCAAGCGAGAGAGGGAGATCACTACCGTCTTGGCAATTACCTCAAATACTCAGCTCCACCGGCACGTCCTCCGGCTTGACGCCGGCGAGGCCGAGGCCCTTGACGAACCATTCGCGCATCTGGCCGATGCCGCGGTTGTAGTCGACCCACACGGACAGGAAATCGCGCCAGCGCTTGTCTTGCTCGCGCCGCACCGCCATGCCGCTCGCGATCGTCACCGAGGGCGAGGCCAGGATCTTGTAGGTGCCGAGGTTCGGGTTCTTGGCGATCGCGGTCAACCCGAGCACCAGCGCGTTGACCACGCAATCGACGCGGCCCGACGACATTTCCAGCATCACCTCGTCGCGCGACTTCAGCGACTTGATGGTGGCGTTCGGCGCGAAGCGCCGCGCCACCGCCTCGTTGGCCGAGCCGACGTCGACCGCGATCTTGACCTCGGGCTTGTTGATGTCGGCCCAGGTCTTGGCCTCCAGCCCCTTCTTCAGCATCGCGCCGAACGGATGCGGGAACACCAGGTTGGTGAAGTCCACCACCAGCGCCCGCTGCGGGGTCGGGTTGAGCGCAAAGCCGAGGTCGATCTTGTTGGCCTGCAGATCGAGAATTGAATTGCCATAGGTCGACTCGACATATTCGAGCTTGACGTCGAGCAGCTTGGCGAGGTCGTTCGCCATCTCGATCGAGAAACCGGACCAGGTGCCGGTGGCGAGATCCTTGTTGAAATAGGGCAGCTCGCCCGGCAGCACCGCGATCCGCAGCACCTTGTTGGCCCTGATGCGATCCAGGGTGTTGTCGGCCTGGGTCTGCGCCGAGGCCGGGGTTGCCATGGCGGCCGCGAGCGCCGCGCCGCTGCCGATCCCGAGCGCATAGCGCAGCGCGTCGCGGCGATCTTCGGAAATTGTGATGTCGTCGGATTGAGTCAAGCGGGCCTCCCTGCACCAGATCGGGGGAAGCCTAGCGTCGGTATCCGGTGCCAGCAAGTGCGCGCGCCTGCGCCATTGGTAGGCGCCGAAGCGCCGGTCTTCTTACCTCGCCCCGCTTGCGGGGAGGTCGGATTGCATCGCAGATGCAATCCGGGTGAGGGGGAGTCTCCGCGGGCGTGATCTTCAGCGAGTGTGCGGGAGCAGCCCCTCACCCCAACCCTCTAAGAGCAAGCTTCGCTTGTCTCGACCCCGCGAAGGGCGGGGAGAGGGGGAACGAGCATCAATACGTTCCCGGCACGTACATCTCCGGCGGGATCGGGCCGCGGTGATAGTCGGGGTTGCGGACCCGCGGCGGCAGCACCACCGGTTGGTGGGTGATCTGCTGATAGGGGATCTGGGTCAACAGGTGCGAGATGCAGTTCAGCCGGGCACGCTTCTTGTCGACGGCATCGACGATCCACCACGGCGAGTCCTGCAGGTGCGTGCGCTCCAGCATCGTCTCCTTGGCCTAGGTGTAGAGCTCCCAGCGAGTCCGCGCCTCGACATCCATCGGGCTCAGCTTCCACTGCTTCAGCGGATCGTGGATCCGCATCGAGAAGCGGAACGCCTGTTCCTCGTCGGTGATCGAGAACCAGTATTTCAGCAGGATGATGCCGGAGCGGATCAGCATGCGCTCGAATTCCGGCACCGACCTGAAGAACTCCTCATACTGTTCGTCGTTGCAGAACCCCATCACCTTCTCGACGCCGGCGCGGTTGTACCAGCTGCGGTCGAACAGCACGATCTCGCCGCCGGCCGGCAGATGCGAGACGTAGCGCTGGAAGTACCATTGCGTGCGTTCGCGCTCGTTCGGCGCCGGCAGCGCCGCGACACGGCAGATGCGCGGGTTGAGCCGCTGGGTGATGCGCTTGATGACGCCGCCCTTGCCGGCGGAATCGCGGCCCTCGAACAGCACGACGACCTTCTTCTTCTCGTGCTGCACCCAGTCCTGCAACTTGACCAGCTTGCCCTGCAACCGCAGCAATTCGCGGAAGTAGACCTTGCGATCGATCGACGGGCTTCCGGCGGCCCCATCGTGCTCGAACTCGTCGAGCCTCACGTCGTCGAGCTCGAGCTCGAGTTCCTCGTCGAGGCTGTCGGCCATCTCCTGGTGGACGCGGGCGCGCAAAGCTTCCTCGCGCAAGGCTTCGTCGCGGGCGGCTTCGTCGGTGAGGTTGGAGGCGGTCATGAAGGTCCGTCTTTCAGTGTGCTAGATCGATCGGCGGGAGCATTGACGGGCGATGTTACCCCTCTATGACATTGGCATGACCGGTGTTTCACGCAGCCGGCGGGACTGTGCTAACAAGCGATGACAAGATCAAAAAAGGAGACGCCGATGATTTCGCTCACGCCAAAAGACGTCCTGCCCGAGGACGGCACCGCCGGCACGCTGGTCGGACGGGTCTGGCTGCCGCAGGCGGGCGGACCCGCCGTGATCGCGGTGCGGGGTGATGGCGTGTTCGACGTCACCGCGCGCTTCCCCACCGTGAGCGCGCTGTGCGAGGAAGCCGATCCTGCGGCCGCGTTGCGTGCCACGCACGGCGAGCGGATCGGCGATTTCGAGGCGATCCTCACCAACACGCCGCCCGATGGCCGCGACGCGACAAGACCGCATCTGCTCGCGCCAGTCGACCTGCAGGTGCTGAAAGCCGCCGGCGTCACCTTCGCGATCTCGATGCTGGAGCGCGTGATCGAGGAGCGGGCGCGCGGCAATCCGTCGTCGGCGGACGCGATCCGCAAGGAGGTGGTGCGCCTGGTCGGCGACGATCTCTCCAAGCTGAAGCCGGGCTCCGAGCCGGCGATGCGGTTGAAGCAGGTGCTGATCGACCAGAACGCCTGGAGCCAGTATCTGGAGGTTGGCATCGGCCCCGACGCCGAAGTGTTCACCAAGGCGCCGACGCTATCCTCGGTCGGCACCGGGATGGATGCCGGGCTACATCCGAAGTCGACCTGGAACAATCCCGAGCCGGAGGTCGTGCTTGTCGTCTCCGGCGCCGGCAAGATCGTCGGCGCGGCGCTCGGTAACGACGTCAACCTGCGCGATTTCGAGGGTCGCTCGGCGCTCTTGCTGTCGAAGGCCAAGGACAACAACGCCTCCTGCGCGATCGGTCCGCTGCTGCGGCTGTTCGACGGGACCTTCTCGCTCGACGACGTCAGGAAGATGGATGTCGGCCTCACCGTGAAGGGCGCAGACGGCTTCGTGCTCGAAGGCCATTCCTCGATCTCCAAGATCAGCCGCGACCCGACCGATCTGGTCGCCCAGACCATCGGGCCCGTGCATCAATATCCCGACGGCTTTGCGCTGTTCCTCGGCACGATGTTCGCGCCGGTGAAGGACCGCGACGCCAAGGGCGAAGGCTTCACCCACAAGCGCGACGACATCGTCACCATCGAAGCGCCCCAGCTCGGCAAGCTCGTCAACCGCATGCGAGGCAGCGACGAATGCGAGCCCTGGACTTTCGGCGTTGGCGCGCTGATGAAGAATCTCGCGCAGCGCAAGGTGCTGTGAGGATGAGCGCTACGCGTAGGGTGGTTAGCCAACGGGTCCGCCCAAAGGGCGACCCGATGATAAACTCCGCGTAACCCACCGTGTCGCCTGCAGCAAAGATGGTGGGTTACGCCTCCGGCTAACCCACCCTACGCGCTGCGCGCTGACGTGCTATCTTGCTTGCTATCGCCGCCGGCGTTGTCGAACATGTTCAGAAACCTGCGCGGCAGATCAATCGCGTGCTGCAACTTGAGGGCGCGCGGATGCATGAAATTCGGAGCGACCGCTTGTCGCGCCCATGTGTGATCCAGTTCATCCTCGTTCGCGCTGCTCCGCTTCACCATATTGGCTCGACGCGAACAGAAGGAGTCGCGGACATGAGCGAGCAGCCATCGAATGGAATGCCCGATTGGCTCACGACCGATATGCTGGTGATTGCCGTCGCACTGGCGATCATCGTGGTTGGCATGTGGATCGCGCCGTAGCCTGGTTGCTCCGGCTGGTTGCCCCGCTGAGACATCGCGGGATGATGTCACCACCCTAAGCGCGAGGCGATGGCGAGCCTTACAAGCCGATCATCCGGAAGATCATGCCGCCGACATTTGGGCCATGATGGTGATGGCGGCGATGACGGCTTCGCGGCGGTTCGTCACCGCCTGCGGCGGCCATCGCGCTCCTGCCGCCGTCCCGCTCGGGGCCAACAGCGTCGAACGCGGCCTTCTGCTCGTCGCTGAGCGCGCTGTAGAAAGTGTCCAGGGCCGGACGTACCGTTCCGATCGCCTGAAGCATGGAATCTAATCTGGCTCCAACCGCCGCAAGGCGTGCCGGTGGCGTGCGCGCATCGGTGGGCGGACAGGACGATTTCAGGGTGTCCTCGGCCTTTGTCGCTGCGTCCCGCAAGGCATCGAGGCTCGCCCGCTGTGCATCGGTTGGCTTGACGTTGCGTTCGATGATGTCGCCGGGCCATGCGATGGCGGCGGGCTGCGCGGTATTGCAGTTGCCGTTGTCCGCCGTCGCCTCATGCTGGCCGCGGTGCTGATCTGCCACCAGCGCGGTCACCTTCGCTTTCTGATCGTCGCTGAGCAGCCCATAGAACCTCTCCAGCGCCGGCTGAAGAATCCCGACTGCGTCGCGCATGGCCTGGAGGCGCTGCTGCATCGCGACGAGGCGGCTCGGCGCCGTCAGCGGCACGTCCTTGGGACATGAATTGAGAATGGTCGCGGACGCCTTCTGCGATGCGCTGGCGAGCTCGTCGAGCGCAGTGCTCTGCTCCGCATTGGGCTGGATGGCGCTGCGGAATTGCTCGATCGGGAAGCCCGCGATATCGCTTCTGTCGCTGCCGCACATGTCGGCAAGGGTTGTGGTCTGAGCGGTGGCGCGCGATCGACCCGTGGCCGGCGGCCGGGGACCGGCATAGCCGGGCAGGTAATAGGCATAGCCGCTCAAGGCATCGTAGTCATAGGGACCGAACAGGCCGGCATACAGATCGCCATAGCCGTAATCCCAGAAGTACGGGTCATAGCCCCCGCCCCACCAGGCGTAGTCATAAAGATCGTAATAGGCATAGGGCCAGAAGATCGGGCCGACCCAGCCATAGCCGCCATTCGGATGGCGCCACCACCCAACGCCACCCATGGCGGCTCCGGCGGCGGCCGTCGTGATCGCGGCGCGCGCCATCGGGTTGCGCAGGCCGCCCGGTCTCTGCATCGCGGCGCGGACCTGGTGCGAGGCCAACGCGTGCCCCACGGCGCTCGCATTGTGCCGCATCGCGGCGGGCGAGGCGGCATGGCGGCCGGCGGCTACGCTCGGCGCGACGCGCGCGGCATGAGCGGCGGGCCGGAATTGGTTATGACGCGCGCCGGAGCCGCCACCGAGCCGCGGGCCGGCTCTTGCAGCGGGATGAATAGTGTGAAAGCCGCCGCCACGCGCGCCGCCGGCGTGGAATCCGCCGCCGTGGAAACCACCACCGTGGAAACCACCACCGTGGAAGCCGCCTCCGCCTCCATGAAAGCCACCGCCGCCACCATGAAATCCGCCCCCGCCGCCATGAAAGCCGCCACCGCCACCGCCATGACCTCCACCGCCGTGGCCGCCTCCGCCACCGCGAGCAGCATCGGCGCTGCCTGCGAGCAGCGCGGCCGATGCCGCGACCGCGAGGATCGTGGCGAGCGCCAACACGGTGTGTCTGCAGCGGGCAGCCCTCAGCATCTTTCCTCACCCTTCGGATACTCAGTGATGCCTGACATCAACATCGAGGGCCGCCGCCGGGTTCCCGCGACGATCCGGTCGCGGCGAATTAATTTGCAGCGCGGGACCTGCGGCGAGGGCAACATCCGGCTTGGTTCACCGCGGCCGAGGTGCCAATCACTGAGTTGCCCGGCGCACGGATGCGCAACTGCGTCCCATCCACACGTCCCATCCACATCTGTCATCGCCCGGCTCGCCGCCTCCGCCAAAGCTTCGGCGCGCCGCGGATCCGTAGCCTCGTCGCAGCCTTGGCGGAGACGGGACCGGGCGATCCAGTACGCCGCGGCCTCTCGGTTCAAGCACGGGCGTCTCTGGAATACTGGATCACCCGCATGCGCATGCGCGGGTGATGATATCGCGCTGTTTGACAGATTCCCTTCACAACCAAATGCGGTGGTTATGGGTCCTGGCTTTCGCCAGGACGACATCGTGGTGTTGGCACCGCTGGAGTTACTAACCAATACTCACACCGGCAACGCGGTCGAATACTTCACCTGGCTCAGCGCAAAGCTCGACTCGATCGAGGCGATGCCGTCGAGCCGGGTCAGCTTGTTCTTCAGGAACGCCTCATAGGAGGAGAGGTCGGCGGCGACCACGCGCAAGAGATAGTCGCGGTTGCCGGTCATCAGATAGCACTCGAGCACCTCGTCCCATTTCGAGATCGCGCGCGCGAAACGGTTCAGGTCTTCCTCCTTCTGCCGCGCCAGCTTGATCGAGATGAAGACCGAGACATGCAGCCCGAGCGATTTCTGGTCGACGGTTGCGATGTAGCGAGAGATCACGCCGCGCTGCTCGAGCAGCTTGACCCGGCGGTGGCAGGGCGACACCGACAGCCCGACCTTGTCGGCGAGCTCCTGCATGGTCATGCGGCTGTCGGTCTGGAGCAGACTCAGGATCTTGCGGTCGATGGCGTCGAGGGCAGGCATTGGGATGAACTCGCAGGTGAAGGCCGGATCGTGGGAATTTATCCCAATTTTTCCTATGCTGTCGCGTGGAATTGAGATTTTCGGCGGCCGCCGCGGCAGTAACATTGGGCATATTCGCCCGGAGCATTGCCATGGGAATCGCGCCTGAACGCCTCGACATGCTGTCCGCCCTGGCCCGCAAGGTGCTGTGGCTGTCGTCGTGGACCATCCACCACGCCAACCACGTGCGGCCCTCGGCCGACGGGCTGAAAGTCGGCGGCCATCAGGCCTCGTCAGCCTCGCTCGCCAACATCATGTCGGCGCTTTATTTCTCGGTACTGCGCCCGCAGGACCGCGTCGCGGTGAAGCCGCATGCAAGCCCGGTGTTCCATGCGATCCAGTATCTGTTCGGCCACCAGACCCGCGACAAGCTGGAGAATTTCCGCGGCTACAAGGGCGCGCAGTCCTATCCGTCGCGCACCAAGGACACGGACGACGTCGACTTCTCGACCGGCTCGGTCGGCCTCGGCGTGGCGCAGACGCTGTTCGCCTCGCTGGTGCAGGACTACGTCAAGGCGCACGGCTGGATGAAGGACCGGCCCGAGGGCCGCATGATCGCGCTGGTCGGCGACGCCGAGATGGACGAGGGCAACATCTTCGAGGCGCTGCTGGAGGGGTGGAAGCATGGCCTGCGCAACACCTGGTGGGTGGTCGACTACAACAGGCAGTCGCTCGACGCCGTGGTGCGCGAGGGACTGTGGGCCAAGTTCGAGACCATGTTCCGCAACTTCGGCTGGGACGTGGTGATCGTGAAGTACGGCAAGCTGATGCTCGAGGCGTTTGCCGAGCCGGGCGGCGAGGCGCTGCGGCGCTGGATCGACAATTGCCCGAACCAGATGTACGCGGCACTCTGCTTCCAAGGGGGTGCTGCGTTCCGCAAGCATCTGCGTGACGATATCGGTGATCAGGGCGACGTGTCGGCGCTGATCGATCGCCGCAGCGACGACGAGCTGCTGGCGCTGATGTCGAACCTCGGCGGCCACGATATGGCGAGCATGATCGAGGCCTTCGAGGCGATCGACCATGATCGTCCGGTCTGCTTCATCGCCTACACCATCAAGGGCGTCGGCCTGCCGATGCAGGGCCACAAGGACAACCACGCCGGCCTGATGACGGTGGCGCAGATGGAGAAGTGGCGCGTCGCGCAGAACATCCGCACCGGCCACGAGTGGGACAAGTTCGAGGGCCTGTCGCAGCAGCCCGCGAAGCTCGAGGCGTTCCTGGCCGAGGCGCCGTTCAACCGCGAGGGACGCCGTCGTCTCTCGGCGCCGGAAATCGACGTGCCGGAGCGGCTGGCCTTCAAGGCCTCCGCGCAGATGTCGACGCAGCAGGGCTTTGGCCTGGTGCTGCATGAGCTCGCACGCGGCGACAGCGAGCTTGCGTCGCGCATCGTCACCGTTTCGCCCGACGTCACCGTGTCGACCAATCTCGGCGCCTGGGTCAACCGCCGCGGCCTGTTCGCGAAGGCGGAGAACCACGACCTGTTCCGGCAGGAGAAGATCCCGTCAGCCTACACCTGGGAATATTCGCCGAAGGGCCAGCACCTCGAGCTCGGCATCGCCGAGATGAACCTGTTCATCATGCTGTCGGCGCTCGGCCTGTCGCAGCAGATCAACGGTGCGCGGCTGCTGCCGGTCGGCACGCTGTACGACCCCTTCATCGAGCGCGGGCTCGATGCGCTGAACTATGCTTGCTACCAGGATGCCCGCTTCATGGTGGCGGCGACGCCGTCGGGCATCTCGCTGGCGCCAGAAGGCGGCGCGCATCAGTCGATCAAGACGCCGCTGATCGGGATCGGGCAGGACGGGCTTGCCTCATTCGATCCGGCCTTCGTCGATGAACTTGCCGTGATCATGGGCTGGGGCTTCGGCCACATGCAGCGCGAGGGTGCCGAGGGCGGTTCGGTTTACTTGCGACTCTCGACCCGGACGCTGGAGCAACCGCAGCGGATCATAACACCGGACCTGCAGCGCGACATCACCGATGGCGCCTACTGGATGCGCAAGCCGGGCCCGAACTGCGACATCGTTGTTGCGTATACCGGCACCGTCGCGCCGGAAGCGATCGAGGCGGTCGGCCTGATCGGCGAGAGCCACCGCGATGTCGGTCTCCTGGCGGTAACCTCTGCCGACCGGCTCTATGCGGGTTGGTCCGCGGCGCGGAATTTGCGCCGCGACCGCCGTGGCACGCAGCATTTGAGTCATATCGAGCGCATGCTGGCGCCGCTCGGCCGCGACTGCGGCATCGTGACCGTGATTGACGGCCATCCGGCCTCGCTGGGCTGGCTCGGCAGCGTGCGCGGCCACCGCCTCGAGGCGCTCGGTGTCGAGCATTTCGGCCAGACCGGGACGATCGGAGACCTCTACCGCCACTATGGCATCGACGCCAACGCGATCATCGATGCGGCGGAAAGCGTGTCGGTCGGCGCCCCGGTGCGGCATCGCAAGATGGCGGTGTAACGAGGGATCTCTCCTCATCGTCATCCCGGCGCAGGCCGGGATCCATAACCACAAGTGGAAGTAAGTAAGCGCGACTCGTTCTAACAGCACCCTTTACCAATTGCGGTCGGTGGTTATGGGCCCCGGCTTTCGCCGGGGCGACGAGACCAACCTTGCCACCGGTGCGGCAGCGACATTATATCCCGTTCGCGTGCACGAGCCGCGCCCCGCATATGGCGGGTTCAATTCGCCCTGCTTTCGTGCAAGGATGCCTGCCGAACGCTTTCCGTTCCCCTTATCCATACGCCCCCTACAAGAGGTTTCCGATGGTCAATCGTATGCAATTCTACATCGATGGCGCCTGGGTCGATCCCGTCGTCAAAGGCAAGTCCACCCCCGTCGTCAATCCGGCGACCGAAGAAGCGATGTATGAGGTTGCGCTCGGCTCCAAGGCCGATGTCGACAAGGCAGTCGCCGCCGCCAAGCGCGCGTTCGAGACTTATTCCCGGACCAGCCGCGAGGAGCGCATCGCGCTGCTCACCAAGGTCGTCGAGGTCTACAAGGGCCGCATGAAGGAAATCGGCGCCGCCGTCTCCGACGAGATGGGCGCGCCTCTCCCGATGGCCGAGAAGCTGCAGGCCGGTGCTGGCCTTGGCCACCTCATGAACACCCTCGAAGTGCTCAAGAAGTACGAGTTCGAGGAGACCATGGGCACCGCCGTGATCGTGCGCGAGCCGGTCGGCGTGGTCGGCATGATCACCCCCTGGAACTGGCCGCTCAACCAGATCGCCTGCAAGGTCGCGCCCGCGCTCGCCGCCGGTTGCACCATGATCCTGAAGCCGTCGGAGTTCACCCCGACCTCGGCGCTGATCTTCGCGGAAATCCTCCATGAAGCCGGCGTGCCGAAGGGCGTGTTCAACCTCCTCAACGGCCTCGGCCCGGAGGTGGGTGCCGCGATGAGCGAGCACCCGGACATCGACATGATCTCGTTCACCGGCTCGACCCGCGCCGGCGTCGATGTCGCCAAGCGTGCGGCGCCGACCGTGAAGCGCGTCAGCCAGGAGCTCGGCGGCAAGTCGCCGAACGTGATCCTCGAGGGTGCCGACCTCGCCAAGGCGGTGACCGGCGGCGTGATGCACATGTTCAACAACTCGGGCCAGTCCTGCAACGCGCCGTCGCGCATGATCGTGCCGCTCTCCAAGATGAAGGAAGTGGCCGCGATCGCGAAGGGCGTCGCCGACAAGACCAAGGCCGGCGATCCGCGCGCCGACGGCACGACGATCGGCCCGGTCGTCAACCGCGGTCAGTGGGACAAGATCCAGGCGCTGATCCAGAAGGGCATCGACGAGGGCGCAACGCTCGTCGCCGGTGGCCCAGGCCTGCCCGAGGGCGTCAACAAGGGCTTCTATGTCCGTCCGACCATCTTCGCCGACGTCACCAACGACATGACGATCGCCCGCGAGGAAATCTTCGGACCGGTGCTGACCATCCTCGGCGCCAAGGACGAGGCTGAGGCGGTGAAGATCGCCAACGACACGCCCTATGGCCTCGCCGGTTACGTCTCGGCCGACACCGTGGAGACCGCGCGCCGCGTCGGCCGCCAGATCCGCGCCGGCAACGTCAACCTGCAGGGCGTGCCGAACGAACGCAGCGCGCCGTTCGGCGGCTACAAGCAGTCCGGCAACGGCCGCGAGTGGGGCCGCTACGGTCTGGAAGAATATCTCGAGGCCAAGGCGGTCGCCGGCTACAACGCCGCGTAAGCTCGATCCACGAGAGACAACATTCTGGCGCCGGGGCGGATCACCGCTCCGGCGTCAGACTTTTAGGAAGCTCGAAGTTTTATCGTCGTCCCGGCCTTAGTGCGCAATTGCGCACTAAGGCCGGGACGACAAACTAACCGCCGAGCGCGCCTTGGGTGTTGACGTAGAGCGCATAGATCGACTGGCTCGCCGCCATGAACAGGCGGTTGCGCTTCAGTCCGCCGAAGCAGAGGTTGGCGCAGCGCTCCGGCAGCGCGATGCGGCCGATCATGACGCCGTCGGGCGCGAACACGACGACGCCGTCGAGCTCGGGATCGCCCATGCCCCAGCCGCACCACAGATTGCCGTCGATGTCGCAGCGCATGCCGTCGGGCGTGCCGCGGCCGGCATCGATGAACACGCGCTTGTTCGCGATTGTCTTGCCGTCGGCGGAAACGTCATAGGCCAGGATCTTGCGGTTCGGCTCGCCGCGGGATTCCACGACATAGAGGATATTCTCGTCCGGCGAGAAGCACAGCCCGTTCGGGCCGAGCACGCCCTCGGCGACGATGCTGGCCTTGCCGGTTGCCGGATCGAGCCGGTAGACGTGGGGCTCGATCTCGGGTTCGGCCTTGTAGCCCTCGTAATTGCCGAGGAGGCCGAAGATCGGATCGGTGAACCAGATCGCGCCGTCGGATTTCACCACGACGTCGTTCGGCGAGTTCAGCCGCTTGCCGCCGAAGGAATCGATCAGCACCGTAATCGATCCGTCATATTCGGTGCGCACCACGCGGCGTCCACCATGCTCGCAGGTGACCAGCCGGCCCTGGCGATCGCGGGTGTTGCCGTTGGCGAAGCTCGACGGCTTGCGGAAGATGCTGACCGCGCCGGTCTCCTCCTCCCATTTGAGGATGCGCTGGTTCGGGATGTCGCTGCACAAGAGGTAGCGGCCGTCGCCGAACCACACCGGCCCTTCGGCCCAGCGCAGGCCGGTGGCGATGCGCTCAACGGCGGAGAGCTTCAGCCAGTATTTCTCGAAGCGCGGATCGAGCGCGTGGATCGCAGGATCGGGATAACAGGTCGCGGGACGCCAGCCGGCGGAATGAACATCGGACATTTGCTGTTCTCGTTGTTGTGTTTCGATGGTGTTTCCTTGAGCGCATGGTTTGCTATCATTGTCGGCCTGCGACCGCAATTCGGCCCAATGATTCCCTTGGGCAAACAGCAAAGACGAGGGACGGCATGCCACGCATATTGATGACCGGCGCATCGGGGGGAATCGGCACGAGCCTGCGCAAGCTGCTGCCGCCGATCTATCCGGACCTCTTGCTGAGCGACATCAAGAAGCCCTCCGATCTCGGCAGCAACGAAAAATTCAAGGCGGCCGATCTCGCCGATCTCGCTGAGGTCGAGGCGATCTGCGAGGGTGTCGACGACATCCTGCATTTCGGCGGCTATTCGGTCGAGGGTTCCTGGGGCGCGATCCTGCAGGCCAACATCATCGGCTGCTACAATCTGTTCGAGGCGGCGCGCAAGAAGGGCGTCAAGCGCGTGATCTTCGCCTCATCCAATCACGCGGTCGGCTTCTACCCGCGCCACCACCGTATCGGCACCGATGTCACCGCGCGGCCGGATAGTCGTTATGGGGTGAGCAAGGTGTTCGGCGAGGGCGTCGGCGCGCTCTATGCAGACAAGCACGGCATCAAGGTGACCTGTATCCGGATCGGCAATTTCGGCGAGGCACCGCTCGATCACCGCAGGCTGTCGATCTGGCTCAAGCCCGAGGATCTGGTTCAGCTCTGCCGGATCGGGCTCGAACATCCCGACATCCATTTCGAGGTGCTGTATGGCGCGTCCTACAACGAGCGCTCGTGGTGGGACAATCACCGCGCCTACGATCTTGGCTATCGTCCGAGCGGCCGTGGCGAAGACTTCCGCGAGCACGCGATGGCCGAGCAGGCCAAGCTGCCGCCGGACCCGGTCGGCGACTTCTACCAGGGCGGTGCGTTCTGCAGCATGGAGTTCGACGGCGACAAGACGAAGGTGATCGACTGGAAGAAATGATCAGTCGTCGCACTGCGGGAGCTGCTTCACCGCCTCGGTGTGCTGGCGCTGCGGCTCGCTCGAGCTTTGCCCGGATGCCTTGGGTGCGCTTCCGGGTCCATTATAGGTCTCGGAGAAGTGGGCGAGCGGGAAGTTGAGGCTGATCTTCTGTCCAGTCAGGTTCTTCGCTTCCACCACGATCGTTTGCGCGTGCTTCAGCCGTTCGATCAGCTCGCCATTGGCCTCCAGCGTGCCGCCGCAGCCGAGGGTGTAGCAGTGCGTCCTGGCGACCTGCATCGGTTCGTCCTGATCGATGCGGAGGCTGATCGTGCCTTCCAGCATGGTCCGCGTTCCGACATTCGCGGTAAGCAGCGCGCGCGTGCTGGTCTGTGGCGAGACGCTGATGGAGCCGCCCGACGGCGCGCACTGGCCGCGCGCGGCGGCAGCGACGAAGCAACTCGCCTCCGTCAGGCAGGTCTTGGTCCAGGGCTCATAGGTGAGCTCGGTCGCGCGCGGATCGGCCGCGTCGGCAATTCCGCCAAGCGCGAGCTGCGCGGCGAATGATCCTAGGAATATTGCCACGTAACGCATCGCCGTCTCCTTCACGAGGAGGCCGCGTATCGCGCTATTGCGGCTTTTTGTCGTTGGAGATGCGGACGAGGTAATCCGCCTTGCTGTACTGCATGTGATCGACGCAGAGCTGCGCCAGCGCCCAGCTGTCGCGGCCCCTCAAGAGCTCGATCATCAATTCGTGCTGGCGGCGCGACAATGCGAGGCCTTCGCTGTCGGCGAGGTTCTTGGCGCGCATCGGCAATGTCAGGTTCATGTAGTCCTGCAGCGAGCGGACCAGGTAGGGATTGCCGCAGGCGGAGAACAGCGCGAGGTGGAATGCATCGTTGGTTTCGTGGATGCCGCGCATGTCCTGCGCGTCGGCCTTGAGGCAGTAATGCCGTTGTAACTCGCTCAATTGGTCGATCAGGCTGTCGGGCGCGGGCAGGGCGATCATCAGCGCGGCCTGGCGCGTCAGCATCTCGCGCACCTCGTAGATCTGCCGCACTTCCTCGGCCGAATAGAACCGCACCGTGGCGCCGACATTCTTCTCGCGCAGCACGATGCCCTGGCGTTCGAGCTGGAACAGCGCCTGGCGGACGAAATGCCGGCTCGCGCCGTAGCGCTGCATCAGGGTATCCTCGACCAGCCGCAGTCCGGGCGCGAAGCGGCCGAAGATGATGTCCTCCTCCAGCCGGCGGATCACTTCCGCCTGTTCCTCCTCCCGCGAGGGGGTCTGGATAACGGGCAAAGTGGGCTCGGCTGTCATGCGCTCTCGGCTTCGGGTCGGTGCCGGAGGTCAGCATGACGCCATGGCTATTGTCAATAATGGGGGCGATTTTGCCGCAGACCAGCTGCGCTGCTCCGCCAGATTATCTCATATTGACAATAATTCCTGCCGCTCCTTAAGTGCGGCCGACCAACCACGGGAAGAGAAGAAAATGGCCGACGGACTTCGCAAGGGACTGACCAGCTATGGTGACGCCGGCTTCTCGCTGTTCCTGCGCAAGGCTTTCATCACGGCGATGGGCTATTCGGACGATGCGCTCAATCGCCCGATCGTCGGCATCACCAACACCTACAGCGACTACAATCCCTGCCACGGCAACGTGCCGCAAATCATCGAAGCGGTGAAGCGCGGCGTGATGCTGTCGGGCGCGATGCCGTTCGTGTTCCCGACCATCTCGATCGCCGAGAGTTTTGCGCATCCGACCTCGATGTACCTGCGCAATCTGATGGCGATGGATACCGAGGAGATGATCCGCGCCCAGCCGATGGATGCGGTGATCGTGATCGGCGGCTGCGACAAGACCCTGCCGGCGCAGCTCATGGCCGCCATCAGCGCCGATCTGCCGACGGTGGTGATTCCGGTCGGCCCGATGGTGGTCGGCCATCACAAGGGCGAGGTGCTGGGCGCCTGCACCGATTGCCGTCGGCTGTGGGGCAAGTATCGCGCCGGCGAGATCGACGATACCGAGATCGAGGCCGTGAACGGCCGTCTCGCGCCGTCGGTCGGCACCTGCATGGTGATGGGCACGGCCTCCACCATGGCCTGCATCACCGAGGCGCTCGGCCTGTCGCTGCCGATGAGCGCGACGATCCCGGCGCCGCATGCCGAACGCTTCCGCTCCGCGGAGGCCAGCGGCCGCGTTGCCGCCGAAATGGCGAAGACCAAGGGGCCGAAGCCGAGCGAGATCCTGACGCCGTCGTCGTTCCGCAACGCACAGGTCGTGATGCAAGCGATCGGCGGCTCGACCAACGGGCTCATTCACCTCACGGCGATTGCCAACCGCTCGCCTCACAAGATCGATCTCGAGGCGTTCGACAAGCTGGGCCGCGAGGTGCCCGTGCTGGTCGACCTCAAGCCGTCGGGCGAACACTACATGGAGCATTTCCATCATGCCGGCGGCGTGCCGAAGCTGATGGCGCAGCTCGGCGACCTCATCGACCTCGATGCTCGGACGATCACCGGCCAGACCCTGCGCGAGGTCGTGGCCAACGCGGAGGATGTGCCGGGGCAGGATGCAATCCGCTCCAAGGCGAACCCGATCAAGGCCGAAGGCGCGATGGCGATCCTGCACGGCAATCTCGCGCCGCGCGGTGCCGTCATCAAGCAATCGGCGGCGAGCCCAAAGCTGCTCCAGCACGCCGGCCGTGCCGTGGTGTTCGAGTCGGTCGAGGACATGACGCTGCGGGTCGACGACCCCGCGCTCGACGTGACTGCCGACGACGTGCTGGTGCTGCGCAACGCTGGCCCGAAGGGCGCGCCGGGCATGCCGGAGGCGGGCTACCTGCCGATTCCGAAGAAGCTCGCGCGTGCCGGAGTGAAGGACATGGTCCGCATCTCCGATGCGCGGATGAGTGGTACAGCGTTCGGCACCATCGTGCTGCACATCACGCCGGAGTCCGCCGTCGGCGGTCCGCTCGGGCTGGTGCGGAACGGCGACATGATCCGGCTCGATGTTGACAAGCGCAGCATCGATCTCCTGGTCGACGAGGCCGAGTTGCAGAGGCGCCGTGAAGCGCTGGCACCGGCGAAGACGCCGGATTGGGCCAAGCGCGGCTACGCACATCTGTTCAATGAGACCATCCTGCAGGCCGACGAGGGCTGCGATTTCGACTTCATGCGCGCCAAGGGGAAGTAACTGGCAAGTAGCGCACGTCATTCGGCGAAGTCGTCGAATTATCGATAATTCAAGCGCCGCGATGCGCGATAACGGCCGCGGTCGTCCAATTACCTCTGTTTTATTGACAATCCCGCGGGACTGGTGGGATGATCGCGTCAATCAAAAACAGGGGGAACGTCGCGATGGGCTATTCAGCCAGGATCGTCGGGATCGCCATGGCTGCGGCAGCGCTGCTGCTGCCGGCGCGCGCCGGCGCGCAGGAGGTCAAGCACTTCCGCTTCGCCTACGACCAGCCGCGCAACACCGGCTATTCGGTCGCCGGCGATCTGTTCGCCGAGAAGCTCAAGGAATTGAGCAAGGGGACGATGATCGTCGACCAATATCCCGGCGCGCAGCTCGGCCAGGAGCCGCAGCTGCTGCAGCTTGTGAAATCAGGCGATATCGAGTTCGCGATCGTCTCCTCCGCCAACACGGCGACGATCTCGCCGCAGGCCGGCGTGATGTCGCTGCACTTCCTGTTCCGCAACGACGCCCATGTGATCAAGGCGCTGGCGGACCCGCAGGTGTTCGAGGCCATCAGGACGATGATCGACGAGACCGCGCAGGGCCTGCATGTGATCGGCACCGGTTCGCAGGGCGTGCGCCACATCTACAGCAAGAGGGAAATCCACAACGTCGGCGACCTCAGGGGCGTGAAGGTCCGGGTGCAGGCGACCGCGACCGAGGACACCATGTTCCCGGCCTATGGCGCGCAGACGGTGCACATGCCGTTCGGCAGCGTCTACACCTCGCTGCAGACCGGCGTGGTCGACGCCGCCGAGAACAGCATCAATGTCTATCTCGTCAACAAGCACTATGAGGTCGCGCCCGTGCTGTCGATCACCGAGCACGAGGCCAACAATGCCCTGCTGTTCGTCTCCGACAAGCTCTGGCAGAGCCTCTCCGCCGAGCAGAAGCAATGGGTGCAGGCCGCCGCCAACGAGGTCAGCGCCAAGGAGCCGCAGAAGGCCTTCGAGCTGGAACGGAATGCGCTGACCAAGCTGAAGTCGTTCGGCGTCAAGGTGGTCGATGACGTGGACAAGAAGAGCTTCACCGCGATCGCCGATCCCTATCTCGACAAACTCGCCAAGGAGCTCGGCCCGCATGCGGAGAAGATCAAGAACTTGATCCGCGCTATCAACTAGCCCACTTCATGCGTCGTCCCGGCGAAGGCCGGGACCCATACGCCGCGGCCCGTCCATTGAAGCACCAGGCCGCCGTTCTTTCTCAAAGCAACAGGCGCCGGTGGTTATGGGTCCCGGCCTTTGCCGGGACGATCTACGAGGACGGAGCATTCGATGGCCATCGCCGACAGACTGGTGCTGCAACGGCAGCGGCATCTGAAATGGCGGGCGCTGGATCGGCTCGAGCTGATCCTGATGATGTTGTGCGGCCTGTTGTGCTTCGGCTTCTCGCTATCAGTGACCGCCGACATCGTCACCCGCACCGTCGGTCATCCCTGGCTGTGGCTGCAGGAGGTGACCTCGACGCTGTTCATCTACGCGATCTTCATTGGCGCCGCGGTCGCGACCAGGCGCAACGATCACCTCTATCTCACCGCGCTCTCGGAGGCGATGCACGGCAGGTCGCGGCTGGTCGTCGAGATCGTCATCAGGCTTGTGGTGCTGGGCGTTGCTTTTTGCCTGGTCTGGTACGGTTATCAAAATTACCTTCGCGGCTTCGGCAGTTTCCGGCTGCCGTCCGGAACGCCGATCGCATCGCTCTATGCGGTGATCCCGCTGTCCGGCATCCTGATCGGCCTGTTCACGATCGAGCAGCTCGTCAACGGCATCCGCGACGGCTTTGAGCATCCGGAGCCGCCGGACGAGGATCTTGCGATTCCCGCGATCAACACCAGTGCGACCACGGGAGTGCAGCCGTGAGCGCACCGGTCGTGCTGGTGTTGATGTCGTCCTGCTTCCTGTTCTTCGGTTATCTCGGCGTGCCGGTGCCGTTCTCGCTGATGGCGGGCGTGTTCATCGGCGCAATGCTGTCGGATGTGTCGCTGGCCGCGATCATCCAGAAGATCTTCGACGGCGTCGATTCCGAGGCGCTGCTGGCGATCCCGTTCTTCCTGCTGGTCGGCGAGCTCATGAGCTCGGCGAATGTCGTGGTCCGCATTGCCAACCTGTCGGTCTCGCTGGTCGGTCACATCAGGGGCGGGCTGTCGCAGGTCGTTGTCGTGTTCAGCATGTTCTTCTCGGAAATGTCGGGCTCGACCACCGCCGATGTCGCGGTCATGAGCCGGGCTCTCGGCGGGCCGATGCGGCGGGAGGGCTATGAGCCGGCCTTCATCGCCGCGATCATCGCCTCGGCCTCGACGATCGCGGCGCTGGTGCCGCCGAGCATCACGGCCGTGGTCTATGGCGCGGTCGGCAACGTCTCGATCGCCGGCCTGTTCATGGCCGGCGTGGTCCCCGGCCTGATGATCGGCTTCGGGCTGATGGTCTATTGCTATTTCTTCGGCCCGTCAGGCCTGCGCAAGCCGCGCGCGCCGCTGCGACAGATCGCGTTCGCCGCCGGCGACGCCGCGCTGCCGCTGATGATCCCGGTGATCCTGCTCGGCGGCATCCTGACCGGCTGGTTCACGCCGACCGAGGCCGGCGTGGTCGCGGTCGCCTACATCATCCTCGTCGTGATCCCGGCGCTGAACCGCGGGCACCTGAAAAAGATCCCGTATGACTTCTGCCTGGCCGGCCTGATCTTCTCGCTGCCGCTGATCACGATCGGCGCCGCGAACGCATTCGGCTGGATGCTGGCTTATCTGCGCGGCGCCATCTACATCGCCGACTGGATCACCTCGATCGCCGGCAACGATCCGCATCTCATCATGCTGCTGATGGTGCTGCTGTTCACCGTGGTCGGCGACTTCATCGAGCCGGTGCCGACGATCATCATCTTCATGCCGCTGGTGAACGCGCTGACCCAAGCGGGGGACATCAATGGCGTGCATATGGGCGTGGTGCTGATCGCGACACTGGCCTTCGGCCTGATCACGCCTCCCTACGGGCTGGTGCTGCTGATGGCCTCGAAATTCGTCGGCATCAGCTTTGCAAAAGCGCTGCGGGCGGCGCTGCCGATCTACGTCGTGTTCCTGGTCACGATCTGCTTCACGATCTATTTCCCGAAGGTCGTGCTGTGGCTGCCCAAGCAGGTGATCCCGGAATCGGTCGGCTGCTTCAAGGCACCCGGCGGCACCGGATACATCTGCCCGAATTAGCCAAACCTCTACTTCGACTTGCTGGTGAACTTCTTCACCGCGACGCGGAAATCCTCGGTATGCATCGACGTAATGATCTTGTGTTCCTCGGCGTCGAGTTGCTGCTTGGTCGGCGTGGTGGCAGCCTGATAGACCAGCGACTTGGTCCCGGCGATTGCGGCGGGCGGATTTTTCGCCAGGCGCTCGGCGAGCTGCCGGGTGGCCGCCTTCAGCTCGGCCGCGGGGACGGTCTTGACGACCAGCCCCCATTCATAGGCCTGCTGCGCGGTGAAGCCATCCTCGGCAAGGAAAATCTGCAACGCGCGACGGGTCCCAACGGTGCCGACGATGCCGACCGTGCTGCCGCCGTCGGGCGATACGCCGATCTTGGCATAGGCGGGCGTGAAGCGGGCATCCTCCGCGGCGATGCACAGGTCGGTCACGAAGGCGAGGCCCATCCCGGCGCCGGCCGCCGACCCGTGCACGCTGGACAGCACGATCTTCGGCATCCGCCGAACCGTCTCGATGAAGGCATGGTAGTGGTGAAGCATCTCGCCGACCACGGGCGCGATGTTGTTGGCTTCGGTCGCAGCACCGATGGTCTGCAGATCGCCGCCGGCGCAAAAGGCGCGGCCTTCGCCCTCGATGACCAGCACGCGGACGTTCTTGTTGGCTTCGACCTCTGCGCCGAGCTGCTCGAGCCTTTTGGCGATCGTCATGTCGATAGCGTTGAACGCGGCGGGCCGGTTCAGCGTGATGGTCGCGATGGCGCCGTCGATGCGGAGCAAGGCGGGGTCGTTGGCGGAGGCGGGATCGGGCATTTTGAGGACCTTGGGCTTGTTATTTCCGGACATTTAAGGCCTTGGCGGCAGCTGTGGCAATCCGGCCAGGCGTCCGGAGGCGGCTTTCGGGTGCCCAGATTTGCCGGAGACCCCCTTGCATCAGCGCGAGCCATGAGGCCAAATGGCGCGCGCCTTCGGTACGCAGACACGAGCGCTGTGGTGACGGGGCACGCAAGCTAACATCGACAAGAGGAAACGGCATGGGTCACTCCTGCTCGCGCGTATTTGGGTTGTTCCGATGACAGGCTCGGTCATCATCGTCGGCGCCGGACATGCCGGCTTCCAGCTCGCCGCGTCGCTGCGCCAGGCCGGCTTCGCCGAGCGCATCGCCCTGATCAATGACGAGGGCCATTTGCCGTACCAGCGGCCGCCTTTGTCGAAGGCCTATCTGAAGGGGACCGGCGGGCCCGAGACCCTGATGTTCCGGCCCGACAAGTTCTACCAGGACAACAAGATCGAGCTAATCACCGATCGCGCCCATGCGGTCGACCGCAACGCGCGGAAAGTGGCGCTCGCCTCCGGCACGTCGCTCGACTACGGCCATCTGGTGTTCGCGACCGGCGCGCGGAACCGGCTGCTCGATATTCCCAACGCAAAGCTCGACGCCGTCCGCTACCTGCGCATCCTGGACGAGAGCCAGGCGCTGCGCGATTTGCTCGCACCCGGTATGCGCGTCGTCGTGATCGGCGCGGGCTTCATCGGGCTCGAATTCGCCGCGACCGCGCGGGCCAAGGGCCTCGAGGTCGACGTGGTCGAGCTCGCCTCGCGCGTGATGGCGCGCGCGGTGACTGCGGAGATCTCCGAGTTCTCGCAGGCGCGGCACGGCTCGGCCGGCATCCGGATCCACCTCGGGGTGCAGGTCACGGCGATCGAGGCTGATGGTGCCAAGGTCACCGGCGTCAGCCTGAGCAACGGCACGCATATCCCGGCCGATCTCGTCGTGGTCGGCGTCGGCGTGCTGCCGAATGTCGAGCTCGCCGCGGAGGCCGGCCTGCCGGTCGCATCAGGCATCATCGTCGACGAGCATCTTTCGACCGCCGATCCGAATGTCTCCGCGATCGGCGATTGCGCGCTCTATACCAGCAAGCGCTTCGGCGGATCGCTGCGGCTGGAGTCGGTGCAGAACGCGACCGACCATGCGCGCTGCGTGGCGTCGCGGCTGACCGGCAAGACCGAGGTCTATGACGGCCTGCCGTGGTTCTGGAGCGACCAGGGTCCGGACAAGCTGCAGATGGCGGGTCTCACCACCGGCTACGACCGCGTCGTGGTGCGCGGCGACCGCGCGCAGGGGGCATTCTCGGCGTTCTGCTATCGTGGCGACAGGCTGCTCGGCATCGAGTCGGTCAATCGCGCCGGCGATCACATGTTCGGCCGCCGGCTGCTCGGCGCGGGCGGCTCGATCACACCGGAGCAGGCGGCTGATGCGAGCTTCGACCTCAAGAGCGCGCTTTCCTAACCCCCGTCGTCCCGGCGAAGGCCGGGACCCATACTGCGCGGCGGGTGTAGTGAACGGGACTAGTCGTTCCGGCGCCGCATAACATTTGAGATTTGTGGTTATGGGTCCCGGCCTTCGCCGGGACGACTCGTGGAAAGAGCGCCCTCAACCTCCTGCGCCGTCGGCATCGACGGCGCCGCCCCCATCCGTTGCACGCAGATCGAGGCGGCGATGTTGGCGTAGGCCAGCGCGTCGCCGAGCGGCTTGCCGATAGCGAGCTGCGAGGCGAGGGCGCCGACGAAGCAATCGCCGGCGCCTGTGGTGTCGACGGCCTTGACCTCGTGTCCGGGCACGAGCAGCGGTTGGTCCTCGACCAGTGCCAGCACGCCGCGCTTGCCGAGCGTGACGCAGACGGTTTTGCCACGCCCCAAGGTTCGTGCCGCCTCGGCGAAGCGGGAGGGGTCGTCGCTGTCGCGCAGCTCCGCTCCGGTGAGCAGGCCAAGTTCGGTCTCGTTGAGGATCAGGACATCGACCAGATCGAGCAGCGCCTTGTCAGCCGGCTTCGCCGGTGCCGGATTGAGGATCGTAGTGGCGCCCGCGGCCCGGGCGCGGCTGAAGAATGCGGCGATCGTCGGCAGCGGGATCTCGAACTGGCTGACCGCGACGTCACCCTTCGCGAGCGCGGGGGCTGCGACATCATCGGCATCGACCAGTCCGTTGGCGCCCGGCACGACGACGATCGTGTTGTCGGCATTGGCAAGCGTGATGATCGCCGTGCCCGAATGCGCGCTGCCAGTGTCCTTGACGAAGCTGAGATCGACGCCTTGCGCGGCAAGGAAGGCTCTCAGCTCCTTGCCGAACGCATCGGTGCCGAGGCGGCCGACCAGCGTGGTCGGCACGCCCTGCTTGGCCGACGCTACCGCCTGGTTGGCGCCCTTGCCGCCGGGAAAATACAGCACGGCCTCGCCGGCGACGGTCTCGCCGATCCGCGGATGGCGCTCGGCGGTCGCCACCACGTCCATATTGATGCTGCCGGCGACGAAGACGCGCCCCATGCCTTACCCCACTCCGCCCTGTCAGACCGCGGCGCCGAACTCCTGCTTGACCGCAGCGATGTCGGCGAGCGTCGGCAGGCCGGCCTCGTTGCCGAGCTTCTGGATCTTGTAGGTCGACGCTGCGCGCGCGAACTCGAAATGCTCATGCCAGGCTTTGCCGGGATTGGCGAGATAGGAATAAATGTAGGCGCCGTGGAAGACGTCGCCGGCGCCGTTGGTGTCGATCACGCGCTTGCGCGGAATCGGCAATGCCGGCAGCGTTTGCACCGTGCCCGCCTCGTCGTACCAGAGCAGGCCGCGCTCACCCATGGTGATGCCGCCGACCCGGCAGCCGCGGCTCTTGAGATAGTCGAGCATCTGCTCCGGCGTCTTGTCCATCTGCTCACACAGCCGTTCGGCGACGATCGCGACGTCGATGAATGCGAGCAGCTCGTGGGTGTTGGTGCGCAGGCCGCCGCCGTCGAGCGAGGTCAGGATGCCGTCCTCACGGCAGAGCTTCGCATAGTGGATCGCGGCGTCCGGCTGGTGGCCGTCGATGTGCAGCGCGCGGCAGCCCTTGATGTTCAGCAGCGGAAAGGGATGGATGTGCTGGTCGTCGCGGCAGCGGACGATGGCGCGCTTGCCGTCGTTGGGCATGATGAAGGATAGCGAGGAGGAGTTCACCTTGCGGGGATGGAACGAGATGCCGTACCTGTCGGCCATGTCCCAGAACATCCGTCCCAGCCAGTCATTGGCCATGGTGGCGATCAGGTCCGGCTCGACGCCGAGCTTGGCGCAGCAGAACGCCGCGGTCACCGCGTTGCCGCCGAACGACACTGCATAGGCGTCCGCAACGTGCTTCTCGTCGCCGACAGGCATGTGATCCGTGATGAAGGTGACGTCGATATAGGTCTGTCCAATGAAGAGAGCCTGCATTCGCTTCCCGTGATCGCTTGGTGTGGTCCCGGCCGTCGATTAGACTAGCACCGCTGATCGGCCGATATCGCTGAAATTATTCGCAACCCTGCTTGGTTTACAGGTAGAGATGATGGATGTGCCGGGCTGTTCTGGTATGCGGCATAACGGCCGCCGGCGGGCCGCGTTCCGGGATTCGTAAGGAGAAGCACAATGACGGCAGATTCGAGGAGGCCAGAGCCATGATTACCGGTCTCGATCATGTCGTCGTCCTCACCGGCGACATTACTGCCGCCAGCGCCGCCTACGAGACGCTGTTTGCGCGGGCGCCGGCCTGGCGCAACAGCGGCGACGGCGCCGACCGCGTGCTGTTCACGCTCGACAACACGACGCTGGAATTGATGGCGCCGCGCGGCGATGACGATGCCGCCCAGCGCGTCCGCAGCGCGCTCGTCACGCAAGGCGAGGGGCTTGCGAGCCTCTGCTTCCGCACCAGCGATATTGCCAGGACACACCGCAGGCTCGAGCGGCTGACCCTGAAGCCCGAGCCCGTCGCCGAGGTCGAGAGCCGCGACGAGACCAGCGGCGCCACGCTGTCGTGGAAGCGGACGCGCGCGGCGACCGATGCGACACGGGGTGTGCGCATGTTCTTCCTGGAGCGAGAGCAGGAGCGGCCGCTGTCGGTGCGCACCACGCCGGCCTCGATCACCGCGATGGATCATGTGGTGGTCTCGACCGCCGACCCGGAACGTGCTGCGGCGCTCTACGGCGCGCGGCTCAGGCTCGACATGGCGCTCGACCGGTCGCATCCCGAATGGGGCCGGCTGATGTTTTTCCGCTGCGGCGACCTTGTGGTCGAGGTCACGCACCGGCCGGGCAAGGAAAACAACAAGGCGGAGCCGGACGCGCCGGACCGGCTGCGCGGCATCTGCTGGCGCGTCACTGATGTCGATGCCACCCGCGCGCGGCTGGTTGCCGCCGGCGTCGACGTCTCGGAGATTCGCACCGGCCGCAAGCCCGGCACGCGCGTGATGACGGTGCGCAACGGCACGTGCGGTGTGCCGACGCTTCTGGTGCAGCCCTCACAGGGAAAGCCAGACTAGGCCGCGTTTCATGCGCGCGTCGTCCCGACAGCGTGCACCGCAGGCAATCCGAGCGCCGATCTCCTCCGTCATTCCGGGGCTCGCGAAGCGAGAACCCGGAATCCATCGAGCAACATGTTCCGTGGATGAATGGATTCCGGGTTCGTGCTGCGCACGCCCTCAGGTGCGCAATTGCGCACCGGGGAATGACGAAGGAGAGGGGCTGTCGCCGCTGCGAGAAATATTCCCGCATGGCCGTCACGACAACATTCGTTCTCAAACGCCGCGCGTCATGCTACATTCATCAATTCAGCATCACGGGCGATCGATTTGGCCAAAGCAAAGCGGATACAGAGATGGCAGCGTGACCCCCAGGGGATGCGGCTGCGGATTCTCGAGGCGGCCAAGCAGGAATTCGCCGCCCATGGCCTCGCTGGCGCGCGGGTCGACCGCATCGCGGCCAATGCCGACGCCAACAAGCGCATGCTGTACTACCACGTCGGCAACAAGGAGGATCTCTATCTCGAGGTGCTGGAAGGCGCCTACGAGAAGATCCGCGCCGAGGAGCGCTCGCTCGATCTCGAGCACCTCGACCCGCCCGAGGCGATCGGGCGCCTGATCGATTTCACGTGGAACTATTTCCTGCGCAACCCCGAATTCCTGGCGTTGCTGAACACGGAAAACCTCGCCAAGGCAAAGCACCTGAAGCGCTCGACCAAGGTCAAGTCGATGCACTCGCCCTTTGTCGAGATGATCCGCACCGTGGTGACGCGTGGGGTCGAAAGCGGCGATTTCCGCGACGCGGTCGATCCGGTGCAGCTCTATATCTCGATCGCCGGGCTGGCGTTCTTCTATCTCTCCAACAGCGCCACGCTGAGCGTGATCTTCGGCCGCGACCTGCTCAAGAAGGACGCCCGCGACCAGCGGCTCGAGCACATGACCGCGCTGGTGCTGGCGGCGCTGACCGGCAAGTCCACCGCCGCGTTTGGCAGCGCGATGCCGCCGCTGCGCGCGGCGGAACACCGGGTGGTGTGAGGGCGCGGCCGCCCCCGTAGCCCGGATGAGCGAAGGCGCGTAGCCCGGATGGAGCGAAGCGCAATCCGGGGAGCTGCATCCGCGGATAATGCGGTCCCGGATTTCGCTGCGCTGCATCCGGGCTACGGACTCAAATCCAAAAATCTCGCCTGACGAAAGTCGCGTACTTTCGGCGCGATTTTGCTAGGCGCGAGGGGCTGGACAGTATTTATCCAACGGGTTAATTTCTGGACGAACACAGAGACTGCAAGGGAGCGTGACGTGGCGGAGGCGAAGAGCCCTTCGGGCGTGTCGAAGGTGCTGAATGCGGCGTGGGTGCGTCCGTTCCTGTTCCTGGTGGTGATCGTGGTGGCCTGGGACCTCGCGATCCGCCTGTTCCACATCCCGGCCTATCAGATCCCGTCGCCCGGCGACGTCGTCGCGGTGCTGTGGAGCGACTGGCCGGAGCTGCTGCGGCAGTCCTGGCCGACCACCTATGCGACGATCTGCGGTTTCCTGCTCTCGGCGCTGTTCGGCATTCCCACAGCGATGCTGATCGCGGGCTCGAAGACGGTCGAGAGCTACGTCTATCCGCTCCTGGTGTTCTCCCAATCGGTGCCGAAGATCGCCATCGCGCCGCTGTTCGTGGTGTGGTTCGGCTTCGGCATCATCCCCAAGGTGATTTCCGCGTTCCTGCTCGGCTTCTTCCCCGTCGTGGTCTCGGCGGTGCAGGGCTTCAAGTCGGTCGATCCCGATATGGTCGACCTCGCGCGCGCGATGCAGGGCAGCCGCTTCAAGGTGTTCTGTGCGGTCAACCTGCCGCACGCGATGCCTGCAATTTTCTCCGGCCTGAAGGTGTCGGTGACGCTCGCCGTGGTCGGCGCGGTGGTGGGCGAGTTCGTCGGCTCGAATTCCGGCATCGGCTACGTGATGCAGCGCTCGATCGGCACCTTCGACCTGCCGACGATGTTCGCGGCGCTGGTGATCCTGGCGCTGCTCGGCGTCATCCTGTTCTGGATCGTCGACCGCATCGAGCGGCTGGTGATCCCCTGGCACGTCAGCCAGCGCGACGACATCATCTTCGCGTCCTAGCGCAGCAACCGGACAAGCGGCCCAGACAAGGGCCGCGGTACAATAAAAGGGAGAACAACCATGAAGCGTTTGATTGCGGTCGCCGGCGCCGCACTGGCCTGGACCGCGCTTGCGGTGGCTCCAGCGTCCGCGGCGGACAAGGTCGTGCTGATGCTGAACTGGTACGTCTATGGCGAGCACGCGCCGTTCTATTACGGCAAGGCAAAGGGCATCTATGCCGCCGAAGGCATCGACCTCGAGATCCAGGAAGGCCGCGGCTCGGCCGCGACCACGCAGGCGGTGGCGGCCAAGACCGCCGATTTCGGCTATGTCGACGTGCCCACGATGATGCGCGCGGCGGTGAAGGGGGCGCCGGTGATCGCCACCGGCGTGCTGCTGCAGACCAGCCCGATGTCGGCGATGGGCTTCGTCGACGAGAACATCAGGGAGCCGGAGGACATCAAGGGCAAGACGGTCGCGATCACGCCGGCGGATTCGATGACGCAGATCTGGCCGCTGTTCCTGAAGAAGACCGGCCTCAAGGAAAGCGACTTCCAGACCGTTGCCGGCGACGGCCAGACCAAGCTCAACGCCGTGATCAACGGCCAGGCCGATCTGCTGCTCGGCTACGTCATGGACCAGTCGATGAAGATCAAGGACGCCACCGGCAAGGACGTCTACCCGATCAAGTTCGCCGACTATGGCATCAACATGGTGTCGTCCGGCATCATCGCGAACTCCGACTATGTGAAGGCCAATGCCGACCTGGTCCGCCGCTTCATGTCGGCGACCACCAAGGCGGTGGAAGCTGCGGAGAAAGAGCCGAAGGCGGCCGCGCAGTCGATCCTCGACGCCAACCCGAAAGGCGGCAAGATCGACACGCTGACGCAGGGTTTTGAGCTGACGATCCCGCTCTATCGCACGGCGGAGACCAAGGCCAGGCGGCCGTTCCAGGTCACCGATCAGAACATGACCGAGTCGGTCAATCTGATGGTCGAGTATGGCGGCCTCGACGCTAAGGCCAAGGCCAATCCGAAGGCGTTCTACACCAACGACTATCTGCCGAAGGGTAATTCGTGAACCATCACCACGGACTGTCGTCCCTGCGAAAGCAGGGACCCATAACCACCGGCGCCGATTGGTGCGGAAGGCCTCTACCCGCGTGCCCGAACCAGAGGACACGGCGTATGGGTCCCTGCTTTCGCAGGGACGACGGGTGGAGAGACCCGCGATGAACCCGGCGACCAAGCCAATCCATGCCGAGCAGCCCGCCGCGCATCTGCGGCTGGTGTCGGACCGCGCGGCCGGCGCCACGCCGGGCATCACGCTGTCGGGCGTGTCGAAGACCTACCGCTCGCGCGACGGCGACGTGCCGTCGCTGCGGCCGCTCGACTTCACCATCAATGACGGCGAGTTCTTTGTCGTGGTCGGGCCCTCCGGCTGCGGCAAGTCCACGCTGCTCAAGATGATCTCGGGCCTGTTGCCGCCGACGACGGGTGAGGTGCTGGTCGACGGCGAGCCCGTGACCAGGCCGCACGGCAATGTCGGCATCGTGTTCCAGAATGCCCTGCTGCTGCCGTGGCGCAACATCCTTTCCAACGTGATGCTGCCGATCGACATGAAGCAGCTGCCGCGGGACAAGTATCTTGCCCGCGCCAAGGCGCTGCTGAAGCTGGTCGGGCTCGAGGGTTTCGAGAAGAAGCTGCCCTGGCAGCTGTCCGGCGGCATGCAGCAGCGCGCCTCGATCTGTCGCGCGCTGGTGCATGATCCCAAGATCATGCTGATGGACGAGCCGTTCGGCGCGCTCGACGCCATGACGCGCGAGCGGATGAATGTCGAGCTGATGCGGATCCAACGCGAGACCGGCAAGACCGTGCTCCTGATCACGCACTCGATCCCGGAGGCCGTGTTCCTCGCCGACCGCGTGCTCGTGATGACCGAGCGGCCCGGCGCGATCGCCGCGATCTATGACGTGCCAATGCCACGGCCGCGCTCGCTCGAGACGATGTCCGATCCCGTCTTCGCCGAACTGGTGCAGCGGATCCGAAAGCATTTCTTCACGCAGGGGTCGCTGGACTAACACCCGAGTCTCCAATGCCGCTTCGCCTCAAAGTCAACGATATCGCCTTCTTTGAACGACCGCTGGTGTTCGCCCGGCCGTTCCGTTTCGGCGCGGTAACGATCACCGCGTCGACGCAACTGTTCGTGCGGGTCGAGATCGAGGTGGAAGGCAAGGGCCGTGCGACCGGCGCGAGCGCCGAAATGCTGGCGCCGAAATGGTTCGACAAGCGGCCGCATCTGACCGAGGCGCAGTCGCTCGACGGCCTGCGCCGCTCGCTTGCGATTGCCCGCGAGCTCTATCTGGCGAACAGGGGCTTTGACACCGCGTTCGGCCTGCACGCCGCCTGTATCGGTCCGCAGGTCGCGGCCTGCGCTGCGCAGGACATTCCGCCACTCGCAGCGAGCTTCGGCCCGGCCGAGATCGACAAGGCGATCCTGGATGGATTGCTGCGCGTGGCGAGTGTCAACTTCTTCGACGGCATGACCGGCAATATCGCTGATATCGACGCGCGGCTGACGCCGGACCTCGACGATGCGGCCATCGCGAAATTCCTCTCGACCCGCAAGCGGCTCGATCGTGTCGCCGTCCGGCATACGGTCGGGATGGACGATAAGGTTGAGGGTGAGGGCGGTATCGCCGATCGCAACGAGAATGCCGGTGCGCGCTATTTCAAGCTCAAGCTGAACGGCGATCCCGCGCATGACGCGGCGCGGCTGGTGCGGATCGGCCGCGAGCTCACCAGGCTGCCTTACGCTACCCAGGTCACGCTCGACGCCAACGAGCAGTATGCCGACCTTGCCGCACTGAACGCGCTGGTCGATCGGCTCGACCATGACGCGGCGCTTGAGCCGATCGCGGCAAACTTGCTCTATATCGAGCAGCCGATGCCGCGCGATATCACCAAGACTTCGCCGCTCGGGGCGCTGGCCGCGCGCAGCTTCATCATCGACGAGGCCGACGATTCCTACGATGCATTCCCGCAGGCGCGGGCGCTCGGCTATCGCGGCATCTCCTCGAAATCGTGCAAGGGTATCTACAAGTCGATCATCAATGCCACGCGTGCGGCGGCATGGAGCGCGGATGGCCGGTATTTCATCAGCGGCGAGGACCTGACCTGTCAGGCCGGGCTCGGCGTGCAGCAGGATCTCGCGCTCGGGGCGCTGATCGGCGTCACCCATGCCGAACGCAACGGACATCATTACGTCGACGGCTTTGCCGACACCCCGGCTGATGAGGCCGATGCCTTTCTCACCGCGCATTCCGATCTCTACACGCGCGCCGGCGGCAAGGTCCGCCTCGCGATCCATGACGGCGACCTGCTGACGGGATCGATCGCCGCCGCACCGGGCTTTGCCAGTTCGATCCATCCGGACTGGTCCACCATGCAGCCGCTCAAGCGGCCCACACAACGCGTTTCGCAGGAGCAGACAGCATGACGACCAAACGCCTCGGCCTGATCATGAACGGCATTACGGGCCGGATGGGACTCAACCAGCATCTGATCCGCTCGATCGTTGCGATCCGCGAGCAGGGTGGCGTGCTCTTGTCGAACGGCGACCGCATCATGCCCGATCCGATCCTGGTCGGCCGCGACGCGGAGAAGGTCGCTAGCCTGGCCAAGCGCTACAACATCGAGCGCCACACCACCGATCTCGATCGCGCGCTGGCCGACAAAGGCGACGCCGTTTTCTTCGATGCAGCCACGACGCAGGCGCGGCCCTCGTTGCTGACCAAGGCGATCAACGCCGGCAAGCATGTCTATTGCGAGAAGCCGATCGCGACCAATCTCGAGGAAGCCGTTGCGGTCGTGAAGCTTGCCAATGCCAAGGGGCTCAAGCACGGCACGGTGCAGGACAAGCTGTTCCTGCCGGGCCTGAAGAAGCTCGCCTTCCTGCGCGACTCCGGCTTCTTCGGCCGCATGCTCTCGGTGCGCGGCGAGTTCGGTTACTGGGTGTTCGAGGGCGGCTGGCAGGAGGCACAGCGGCCGTCGTGGAACTACCGCGCCGAGGATGGCGGCGGTATCATTCTGGATATGGTCTGCCACTGGCGCTACGTGCTCGACAATCTCTTTGGCGAAGTCGAGAGCGTGGTCTGCATCGGGGCGACAGATATCCCCGAGCGCTATGACGAGAAAGGCAAGAAGTACCAGGCGACCGCCGACGATTCCGCCTATGCCACCTTCAAGCTGAAAGGCGGCGTGATCGCCCATATCAACATGAGCTGGGTGACGCGCGTCTACCGCGACGACCTCGTCACCTTCCAGGTCGACGGCACCCATGGCTCGGCGGTGGCGGGCCTGACCGACTGCATGATCCAGGCGCGCCAGGCGACGCCGCGGCCGGTGTGGAATCCGGACGAGAAGCGGCTGCACGATTTCTACGCCGACTGGCAGAAGCTCCCTGAGAACGTCGTCTACGACAACGGCTTCAAGGAGCAGTGGGAGATGTTCATCCGCCATGTTTGCGCGGACGCGCCCTACAAATACACGCTGCTCGAGGGCGCCAAGGGCGTGCAGCTCGCCGAATGTGCGCTGCAGAGCTGGAAGGAGCGGCGCTGGATCGACGTCGCCCCGATCGTGGTCTGAGAAAGGGCTTTTGTCATGAACAAGCCGGTCCTGCCGATATCGTCGCTGTCGCTGAAGCTGCCAACCGCCGATGGCGGCCTCGAGACCTATCGCCTGGCGGCGTCGCGGAGTTTTCCGGCAAAGCTTGCGGGCACGCTGAACCGCGTCGCGTTCTCGGCCGCCCATGTGGTGGCGGATCCGCGCGCCGACGTTGATCCCTGGCTGACGGCTGCGATCGACTGGGACAAGACCATCGCATTCCGTGAGCACGTCTGGGACCTCGGCCTCGGCGTTGCCGAGGCGATGGATACCGCCCAGCGTGGCATGGGCCTGGATTGGGCGACGTCGCTCGAATTGATCCAGCGCTCGGTGAGAGCGGCGAAGGCAAAAGGCAACGCGCTGGTGTTCTCGGGCGCCGGCACCGACCATCTCGCGGTGGAGGACGCCAGGTCGATCGACGACGTGATCCGCGCCTATGAGGAGCAGATCGCGGCGGTCGAGAAAGCGGGGGGACGCATCATCCTGATGGCCTCGCGCGCGCTGGCAAAGCTCGGCAGGAATGCGGACGATTATGCGAGGGTCTATGACCGTGTGTTGTCGCAGGTCCGGGAGCCCGTGATCATCCATTGGCTCGGCGACATGTTCGATCCGGCTCTGTCGGGCTACTGGGGCACGGCAGACCTCGACAAGGCGATGGACATTGCGGTTGCGATCATCAACGCCAATGCCGCCAGGGTCGATGGCGTCAAGGTTTCGCTGCTCGACAAGCAGCGCGAGATCGACATGCGGCGGCGGCTCGATCCGCGCGTGAAAATGTACACCGGCGACGACTTCAACTATGCGGAGCTGATCGCCGGCGACGACAAGGGATTTTCCCACGCGCTGCTCGGAATCTTCGATGCCATCGCGCCCGCCGCGTCCTATGCGCTGTCGCGCCTGACTGCGGGCGACGAGGCCGGCTTCCACGACGTGCTGGGACCAACGGTGCCGCTGTCGCGCCACATCTTCAAGGCGCCGACCCGCTTCTACAAGACTGGCATCGTGTTCATGGCCTATCTCAACGGCCATCAGGATCACTTCACGATGGTCGGCGGGCAGGAGAGCGCGCGCTCGACCCTGCATCTTGCCGAGCTGTTCCGGCTCGCCGACAAAGCGGGGCTGCTCGCCAATCCGGAGCTCGCGACGCGCCGAATGGCGGCGATCATGGCCACGCGCGGTATCGACGCCTGATGCGCGATTTTTCCAACGACCACCGCTGGCTGTCGCTGAACACCGCGACCGTCCGCAAGCAGGGCGATCTCATCGCCATCATCGAGGCCTGCGCGCGCCACGGCATCCGGGCCATCGATCCCTGGCGCGACCAGGTCGCTGGCGTCGGCCTCGATCGTGCGGTGCGCGCGGTGAAGGACGCCGGGCTCGATCTCTCAGGCTATTGCCGCGGGGGCATGTTCACGGCTGACAGCGCGCATCGCAGCGAGGCGCGCGACGACAACCGACGGGCGGTCGACGAGGCGGTGGCGCTCGGCGCTCCCTGCATCGTGCTCGTGGTCGGCGGCCTACCGCAATATTCGCGGCCGGGCAGCGCTGCGTCCAAGGACATCGCGACGGCTCGATCCCAGGTGCACGACGGCATCGCCGAGATGCTGGAGTACGCAAAACAAGCAAAGCTGCCGCTCGCGATCGAGCCACTGCATCCGGCCTATGCCGCCGACCGCGCCTGCGTGAACACCACGAAACACGCGCTCGACATCTGCGATGCGCTCGATCCCGGCCGCAGCGGTGCGATCGGCGTCGCGCTCGACGTCTATCACATCTGGTGGGATCCCGAACTTAATAGCCAGATCGCGCGCGCCGGCAAGGACCGGCTGCTCGCGTTCCACGTCTGCGACTGGCTGGTGCCGACCAGGGACATCCTCAACGATCGCGGCATGATGGGCGACGGCGTCATCGACATCAGATCGGTGCGCGCAATGGTCGAAGCGCAGGGCTTTGCCGGCTATTCGGAGATCGAGATCTTCTCGAATGACTGGTGGACGAAGCCGATGGATGCGGTCCTGACGACCTGCATCGAGCGGCACCGCTCCGTGGTCTGACCCACCCCTTCGGTGGACAAGGCGAAGCGTGCCCGTTATTCCGGGTGCTGGGGGTGTGGACGGCACTGGGGGCCGTTGAACTCCGCGGTCCGGACCTTCGGAGCACGACATGCGCTTGAGCGATTGCCACAATTTCCATGACTTCCGCGAACTGGCGCGGCGGCGGCTTCCCGGGCCGATCTTCGACTACATCGACGGTGGGGCGGACGACGAGGCGACGCTTCGGCAGAACACCGCGAGCTTCGAGCGTTGCGATCTGGTGCCCAATGTCCTGCGCGGCGTGGAGAACGTCGATCTCTCGGTCACCGTGATGGGACAGAAGCTGGCGACGCCGTTCTATTGTTCGCCGACCGCGCTGCAGCGTCTGTTTCATCATCAGGGCGAACGGGCCGTCGCCGCCGCCGCAGCGAAATACGGAACGATGTTCGGGGTGTCCTCGCTTGGTACCGTGAGCCTGGAGGAATTGCGCAAGGCCTACGCTACGCCGCAGGTCTATCAGTTCTATTTCCACCGGGACCGAGGCCTGAACACGGCGATGATGCAGCGCGCCAAGCAGGCCGGCGTCAACGTGATGATGTTGACCGTCGACAGCATCACCGGCGGTAACCGCGAGCGCGACCTGCGCACCGGGTTTTCGATTCCTTTCAGGCTCACGCTCGGCGGCATGCTGCAATTCGCCATCAAGCCGGCCTGGGCCATCAACTACGTCACCCACGAGAGCTTCAAGCTGCCGCAGCTCGACGAGCATGTCGATATGAGCGGCGGTGCGATGTCGATCGGGCGTTATTTCACGGAAATGCTCGATCCGGCCATGACATGGGACGACGTCGCGCAAATGGTCCGGCAGTGGAACGGCCAGTTTTGCCTGAAGGGCGTCATGTCGGCTGATGATGCGAAGCGCGCGGTTGAGATCGGCTGCACCGGCATCATCCTGTCCAACCACGGCGGCCGGCAGCTCGACGGCTCGCGGGCGGCGTTCGATCAGCTGGCCGAGATCGTCGATGCCGTGGGCGACCGGATCGATGTGATGATGGACGGCGGCATCAAGCGGGGCAGCCACGTGCTGAAAGCGCTGTCGCTGGGCGCCAAGGCCGTCGGCCTCGGACGCTTCTATCTCTATCCGCTGGCGTCGGCCGGCCAGGCCGGGGTCGAGCGGGCGCTTGGTCTGCTGCAGGCGGAGCTGGTGCGGGACATGCGGCTGATGGGGTGTTCCTCGATCAGCCAGCTCTCCCGCGCAAACTTGCGGTTCAGATAGCCGCCCGGCCGCTCACATGGGCTCGCGGGAAGGCTTGGGCTGCCTCCGCGCGTCATTGTTACTCGCCCACCTTAACTATCCCGCCGTCACGAAAGGTCCTGCGTCAGCGCAGCGCCGATCTGCTCCAGCGCCCAATCGACCTGATCGCCTGTAATCACGAGCGGCGGGGCAATCCGGATGGTGTGGTCATGGGTGTCCTTGGCAAGGATGCCTTTCTCCCGCAGCACTTCGCAATAGCGGCGCGCAGGGCCGGCCTCGGGGTGAAGTTCGACCGCGAGCATCAGCCCGCGTCCGCGGACTTCGTGAACCGTGTTGGCGCGGATGCTGCGCAAGCCGTCGAGGAAGCGCGCGCCTTCGATGGCCGCGTTCTCGATCATACCTTCGTCGACCAGCGCGCGCAGCGCCGCGCGTGCCACCGCGCAGGCGAGCGGATTGCCGCCGAAGGTCGAGCCGTGCTGGCCAGGCTTCAGCGTGCCGAGGACCTCGTTGTTGGAAAGCACCGCCGAAACCGGATAGAAACCGCCGGACAGCGCCTTGCCGAGCAGCGTGACGTCGGCCTCGATGCCTTCGTGCTGTTCCGCGAGCAGCTTGCCGGTCCGCCCGAGCCCGGTCTGGATCTCGTCGAGGACCAGCATGATGTTGTTGCGGGTACAGAGCGCGCGGACCTCGGCGAAATAGCCGGCAGGGGGAATGATGACGCCGGCCTCGCCCTGGATCGGCTCGACCAGGAAGGCGACGGTATTGGGCGTGATCGCGTCCTCCAGCGCCCTGGCATCGCCGAACGGGATGATCTTGAAGCCGGGCGCGAACGGCCCGAAATGCGCGCTTGTGTCCGGGTCGGTGCTGAAGCCGACGATTGCAAGCGTGCGCCCGTGGAAATTGTCGGCGCACACGATGATCTCGGCCGCACCGTCAGGCACGCCCTTGACCTCGTAGCCCCATTTGCGCACCGACTTGATCGCGCTCTCCACAGCTTCAGCGCCGCTGTTCATCGGCAGCACCTTGTGCGATCCAGTCAACTCGGCGAGCTCCTCGTAGAACGGGGCGAGCTGATCGTTGTGGAAGGCCCGCGAGGTCAGCGTCAGCCGGCCGGCCTGCTCCACCATGGCGGCGAGGATTTTTGGATGGCAGTGGCCCTGATTGACCGCCGAATAGGCGGACAGGCAATCGAGGTAGCGATTGCCATCGGTATCCCAAACCCAGACGCCTTCGCCGCGTGACAACACGACGCCGAGCGGCGCGTAGTTCTGGGCGCCGAACTGCGCTTCCCTTGCGATGAAATCGGTGACTGGCGGACGCATGTCTCGTCACTCCAGTTGTGCCGGCACCAAGGGTGCCGTCCCTGCACATTATCACTGATTTGGGTATCGGCCCGCGCGGCTTAAAGGATTACTGTGGACCAAATTCGGTCCATTGTGGTGGCGCTGCGCTACGAATCCTGGTCGCGGTGCGCGATCTCGAGCGTGACGAGCCGGGCAAGCAGTGTCGCCGGATAGAGCTGGCCGAAGATCGCCTCGACATTGCAGAGGCTCCGCGCAATCGGATGCAGCGGCGCGACGTCGCCATAGCCTGTCGTCGTGAGCGTGGCGAAGGAGAAATAGATCAGCTGGCTTGCGAGCGTCGGGCGGTCCTCGACCTTCATGCCGGCAAACGCGTTCGGCACCAGCGTGCCGATGAAGGTGTAGAGCGACGAGAAGATCACCGCCACCGTAAGATAGAGCAGGACCGCGCCGATCACCCGGTGATAGGTGACGCGTCCCGGCGCGAAGGTCGCGCGCGCGACCGTCACCGCCATCGTGATGCCGACCAAGAGCCAGGAGCCGGCGAACAGATTGAGGTCGAGGATCGAGGGGGAGCGCAGCCGCAAGACGGCGCCGGTCACGATCATCGCGAGCGCGACCAGCATGGTGACGACGGCGATCGTGCTGCCCGACATCACGAAGACGCCGCCGACCAGGAAGATGGCGAGCAACAGCTCGAATATCTGGAACTCAAACAGGCCAAGCGCCTGCAACGGCGCCACCACGAACATCATGATCACGAGCAGCACGGTCAGCACCGTCAGCAGCGAATCGCCCCAGCGCTCGCGCAGTTGCCCTGTCGTCATCGGATCACGCGCCGCGCCGACATGGCACGCTGAGGAAGCCGCGGAAGCGCACCCGGCCGCCGCGCACCGGCTCGCCGTCGAGTGCGTAGTTCGGGAAGCGCGCCAGGAAGCGTGAGATCGCGATGGCGCCTTCGAGGCGCGCCAGCGCCATGCCGGCGCATTGATGCGCGCCGGTCCCGAAGGCGAGGTGGCGGTTCGGCGTGCGCGCGACGTCGAAGCCTTCCGGGTTGGGGAACTGCGCGGGGTCGCGGTTGGCGGCGCCGATGCACAAAGTGACCAGCGTGCCGGCCGGCATCTTGATGCCGCCGAGCTCGGTCTCCTCCACGATCATCCGGTTGCCGAGCTGGTTCGAGCTCTCGTAGCGCAGCATCTCCTCGACTGCGGTCTTGATCAGCTCGGGCTGCGCGATCAGGCGCTGCTTTTCTTCGGGATATTGGGTGAGCGTCACCAGCCCGTTGCCGATCAGGTTGGTCGTGGTCTCGTGGCCGGCGTTGAGCAGGAAGATGCAGTTGTGCAGCAATTCCTTCGCGGTCAGCCGCTCGCCATTGTCCTCACCCTGGATCAATCGCGTCAGCACGTCGCGCTCGGGATTGCCCGGTTTGGCGCGACGCCTTTCGAGCAGGGTTTCGAGATAGGCGAGGAAATCCTTCACCGCATCGTTGCCGCGGTCGAATGCATCCTTTGCGATCACGGGCTCCAGCGCGCCCAGGATCGCCAGCGACCAGTCGCGCAGCGGCTCGCGCTCGTCGTGCGGCACGTCGAGCAGATTGCCGATCACCTCGACCGGGATCGCGGAGGCGAAGTCGCCGATCAGCTCGAAGCGGTCTTTCGCGGCGATCCGGTCGAGCAGACTGTTGACCAGTGCGATCAGGTCCGGCTCCATGCCGGCGATCGCTCGCGGCGACAATGCGCCCATGATCAGCCGCCGCACGCGGGTGTGCGCCGGCGGGTCGTTGAAGACGAGGCTGGTCGTGTGGTGCTCGTAGAGCAGCGAGTTGCCGTATTTCGGCAAGAACTCCTTCTTCTTGTCGGACGAGAACGTCTTGGTGTTCTTGTAGGCGGCGATGAGGTCGTCGTAGCGGGTGAGAAAATAGCAGCCGTTCGGCAGCCGCTTGACCGGCGCGTGCTCGCGCAGCGCGCGATAGGTCGGGTAGGGGTTCGTGTAAAAGTCCGGCGTCAGCTTTTCCAGGTCGAAGCCGTCAGCCAGCTCTCGCGCGTGCCCGTTCATGGCGGATATCCAACCCTGATTAGTTTCATTTGCAACTATCGTAGGCCGCGAGCGGCGGCCGCGCAACAGGATTTGCGGCACCGGGAACACCGCGGCGCACGCCGCGCGATGCGAGTAAATCGCAGAGCCATATGCGGTTTTGCGCTTTGATGAAGCGCGTGCGCCCCTCTACAGTCGCGGCCAAACAATCAAGACCGGAAACGCCGATGCATGCCCGAGCCGACACCGCGGCCTCCTGGCCCGAGGAGATCTTTTCGATCTTGCAGCGCTTCGAGGTGCGTCAGGTGCCTTATGTGCCGGACGCCGGGCATTCAGAGCTGATCGAGCGCGTGCTGGGATCGTCCTCGATGCGCGGCATCGCGCTGACCACCGAGGAGGAAGGCGTGGCGCTGCTCGCAGGCGCCTGGGCCGGCGGCCAGCGCGGCGTGCTGCTGATGCAGTCGAGCGGGGTCGGCAATTGCATCAACATGCTGTCGCTGGTGCAGATCTTCCGCTTGCCGTTCCTCACGCTGGTGACGATGCGCGGCGAATGGGGCGAGTTCAATCCCTGGCAGGTGCCGATGGGCTCGAACACCCAAGGCATTCTCGAATTGGGGGGGATCAAGGTGCTGCGCGCCTCGCGTCCGGATGAGGTGCGCGAGGTCGTCGAAGCCGGCGCGGCGCAAGCCTACAACGCCTGCACGCCAACCGCCGTCCTGCTGTCGCAGCGCCTGATCGGGGCAAAGGTCTTCACCAAATGAGCAAAGCCAATCTCCTCGACCGCCGCGCCGTGGTTGCCGAACTGCTGAGGGATCGCAAGGGCGCCTTCGCCATCGGCGGCCTCGGCGCCTCGACCTATGACATCGCCGCGGCCGGCGACCACGACCGCAACTTCTACCTCTGGGGTGGCATGGGCGGCGCGGTGATGATCGGGCTCGGCCTCGCGTTGGCCCAGCCGACGCTGCCGGTCGTCGTGATCACCGGCGACGGCGAGATGCTGATGGGGATGGGGAGCCTCGCGACCGTCGCGCTGCAGCAGCCGAAAAACCTCTCGATCATCGTGCTCGACAACGAGGCCTATGGCGAGACCGGCGGCCAGGCCAGCCATACCGGCGGCCCCGCCGACCTCGTGGGTGTTGCCAAAGCCTGCGGAATCGGAGATAGCCGAGCGATCAGCACGATGGCTGAGGTCGACGCTTTTGCTTCGTCTTTGCAAGACGTTACGGCGGGGCCACGGTTCGCCAGCGCGAAGATCGACGGTGCCAATCTGGAACGCGTGCTGTCCAGCCGCGACGGCACCTTCATCGTCAACCGCATCAGAGGGTCGATCGGACACACTCCGATATAAAGTGGCTTTCGCGGTGCAATAGAACCTTGACTTTTGGTAAAGTGAGTGATTACTCACGATCCAAATGTCTACCTTACGCATGACGAGTGACTTGCGGCGTCAGTTGATCCTGAGCGCCGCAAAGCGGTGTTTCGCCCGCAACGGCTTTGCCGGCACCACGACAAAGAGCGTGGCGGCCGCGGCTGCCATTTCGGAAGGGCTGCTGTTCAAGCACTTCCCGTCGAAGGCTGCGCTGTACGCCGAAATCCTTGCCGAAGAGTGCGAGGCGGATCCCGATCTCGCGCATCTGCTCGGCCAAGAGCCCTCCACCGCGACGCTGATCGAACTGGTGCAGGGCATGGTCGGCCACTTCATGCAGCTGCGCGACGCGCCCGACCAGGAAGAGGCGCAGCGGATGCGGCTGATGGTGACGAGCCATCTCGACGACGGCGAGTTTGCGCGCCTGCTCTACGACAAGGTCGGCAAGCTGATCGGTCCGACTTTCGCCGCCTCGCTCGAGCGCGCGATCGCCGCCGGCGAAGCGACGCGGATCGGCGACGAGCCGCTCAACCTGTTCTGGTTTGCGCACCATACCGTGCTTATGGGCGCGCTGACGCAACTGCCTGCGACACCTTGTCTCCCCTATGGGGATGCCGCCGCGGCCGAACGGCAGCTTTGCCAGTTCATTCTTCGCGGCATCGGACTTACCGAAGCCGCAATTTCAACTCATTTGGGCCGCCAGCCGTCGCCGAGCGCAGGACCGTCGGTAACTGCAGAAAGTGCATGACATGAATATCCAGACCGAAAGCCACATCTCGGGGCAACCGCTCAAGGAAAAGCAAGCCAAGCGCCCCGTCCGCCTGGTGCGTTGGTTCATCATCGTAGGCCTGTTGCTGGCCCTGCTCGTCGGCGCGCTGGTCGGCTTCAACGCCTTCCGCAGCCACATGATCGCGCAGTTCTTCGCCAACAATAAGCCGCCGCCGTCGAACGTCTCGATCGCTGAGGCGAAGACCGAGGTGATTCCGAACCTGCTGACCGCCGTCGGCGATCTCGTCGCCGTGCACCAGGTCAATGTCACGACCGACGTGCCGGGCCGCATCACCGAGATCCAGTTCACCGCCGGCAGCCATGTGAAGGCGGGCACGCCGCTGGTGCAGTTGTTCGACGCACCGGAGCAGGGCGACCTCGCCAGCTTCAAGGCGCAGGCGACCGTGGGCGAGCAGCAGCTCGACCGCGCCAAGCAGCTCGCGTCGCGCCAGTTCGGGCCGCAGTCGACCGTCGATACGGCGCAGGCGACCTACGACCAGGCCAAGGCGGGCATCGCCAAGACCGAAGCGCTGATCTCGCAGAAGCTGGTGCGCGCGCCGTTCGAAGGCGATCTCGGCGTTCGTCAGGTCGAAGTCGGCCAGTATCTGACGGCCGGCACGCAGATCGTGTCGCTGACGGATTTGTCGGTGCTGTACGCCAACCTGACCGTGACCGAGAAGCAGAGCTCGCAGATCAAGGTCGGCCAGGCCGTGCGGGTCGCGGTCGACGCCTATCCGGGCCGCACCTTCGAGGGCAAGATCACCACCATCGAGCCGCAGATCGCGACCGAGACCCGCAACATCCGGGTGCAGGCGACGATCCAGAATCCGGAAAGCATCCTTAAGCCCGGCATGTTCGCGACCACCACGATCGTGCTGCCCGAGAAGCCGCCGGTCGTGACCATTCCCGAAACCGCCGTCGACTACACGCTGTACGGCGACTCGGTGTTCCTGATCACCGAGAAGAAGGGTGAGGACGGCAAGACCAGCCTGACCGCGGACCGCACCTTCGTGAAGACGGGCAACCGTGTCGAAGGCCGCGTCCAGATCCTCAAGGGCCTGAAGGCCGGGGACAGGGTCGTGGCCGTCGGCCAGATCAAGCTGCAATCGGGCATGGCTGTCGCGATCTCGAACGATCCGCAGCCGCCGGTTCCGGCCGAGCCGCCACGCTACTAAGCGTTTTCGAGCGAAGTGGACACCGGTTCGCGTGAAGAAAACGCGTCAAGATAAGAAGTTAGAGCTTCGGCACTCCAAGCCGAAGCTCTAATCCCGATCATAAAACCCGGAGGGCCGATTGGCCCTCCGCCACATGTTGCCGCAATCGGCAGACAACACGAATCGAGTTGGCGATGGCCTTCACTGATATTTTCATCAAGCGCCCGGTGCTGTCGGTCGTCGTCAGCCTGCTGATCCTCTTGATCGGCTTGCGCGCGGCGATGGTGCTGCCGATCCGGCAATATCCGAACCTGTCGAATACCGTCGTGACGATCACGACGTCATATCCCGGCGCGTCGCCCGAGCTGATCAACGGCTTCATCACCACCCCGATCGAGCAGGCCGTCGCTTCGGCTGAAGGCGTCGACTACATGACGTCGAACTCGGTGCTCGGCACCTCGACGATCCAGGTCTACGTCAAGCTCAATCACGATCCGAACCAGGCGCTGACCGAGGTGCTCGCCAAGGTCAATTCGGTCAAATATCTGATCCCGAAGGAAGCCTTCGACCCGGTCGTGAGCAAGGCGACCGGCGACACCATCGCCGTGATGTATCTCGGCTTCTCCAGCGAAGAGCTGACCGGATCGGCGATCTCGGACTATCTGACCCGCGTCGTGCAGCCGGTGCTCTCGACGGTCGACGGCGTCGCTTCGGCCGACATTTTGGGCGGACAAACTTTTGCGATGCGTGTCTGGCTCGATCCGAACCGGATGGCCGGACGCGGCGTGTCGCCCAACGACGTTGCGGCTGCGATCGCCGCCAATAACTTCCAGGCGGCCGCCGGCCAGACCAAGGGCTTCTTCATCGTCTCGAACGTCTCGGCCAATACCGACCTTCAGAACATCGATCAGTTCAAGCGGATGATCGTGAAGGCGAAGGACGGCGGCTTCGTGCGCATCGAGGACATCGCGACGGTGGAGCTCGCGGCGCAGTCGACCGACGCCAGCGTCGCCTTCAACGGCGAGCATGCGATCTTCATCGGCATTAAGGCGACGCCGCAAGGCAACCCGCTGACCCTGGTGAAGGGCGTCCGCGCGCTGTTCCCCGACCTCGAGCGCAACCTGCCGCCGTCGATGAAGATGAAGGTGGCCTACGACTCCACCAAGTTCATCCAATCGTCGATCGACGAGGTCGAGAAGACACTGACCGAAGCGGTCCTGATCGTCGTTGTCGTCATCTTCCTGTTCCTGGCGTCGCTCCGGTCGGTGATCATCCCCGTCGTCACCATTCCGCTGTCGCTGATCGGCGTCTGCATCCTGATGCTGGCCGCGGGCTTCAGCTTCAACCTGCTGACGCTGCTGGCGATGGTGCTGGCGATCGGTCTCGTGGTCGACGACGCCATCGTGGTGGTGGAGAACATCCATCGACATCTCGAGGAGGGCCTGCCACCAGTTCAGGCATCGCTGAAAGGTGCGCGCGAGATCGTGGGCCCGGTCGTCTCGATGACGATCACGCTCGCGGCGGTGTACGCGCCGATCGGCTTCCTCGGCGGCGTCACCGGCACGCTGTTCCGCGAATTCGCCTTCACGCTGGCAGGTTCGGTGATCGTGTCGGGCGTGATCGCGCTGACGCTGTCGCCGATGATGTGCTCGGTGTTCCTGAAGAGCGCGGAAGAGGGGCGTTTCGCCAGGCTGGTCAATCGCGTGTTCGGCGCGTTGACGCGCGCCTATGGCCGCCAGCTTGACCGTTCGCTCGACTACCGTCCGATCACGGCGCTGTTCGCCGTGACCATCCTCGGTCTGGTCGGCTTCCTCTATATGCACATCCAGAAGGAGCTGGCGCCGCAGGAAGACCAGGGCATCGTGTTCGCGGTGACCAAGGCGCCGAAATACGCCAACATCGACTACATCGACTTCTACGGCGACAAGATGGACAAGGAGTTCCAGAAGTTCCCCGAGACCGACCTGCGGTTCATCCTGAACGGCATCACCGGTCCGCAGGGCGGCTTCGCCGGCATGCTGCTCAAGCCGTGGGATGAGCGCAAGCGCTCGGCTCAGGCGCTGCAGCCGCTGGTGCAGGCCGAGCTGTCGAAGATCGAGGGCGTCAGCGCATTCGCGTTCAGCCTGCCGCCGTTGCCCGGCGGACCCGGCGGTCTGCCGGTGCAGATGGTGATCTCTTCGACGGCCGGATTCCAGCAGGTGTTCGACCAGATGAGCAAGCTGAAGGATGCCGCGCGCAAGAGCGGCCTGTTCATCGTCACCGACAGTGACCTCGACTTCAACCAGCCGGTGGTCCGGGTGAAGGTCGATCGCTCCAAGGCGAGCGACCTCGGCATCACCATGCAGTCGATCGGTGGTGCGCTGGCGACGCTGCTCGGCGGCAACTATGTCAACCGCTTCAACCTCGAAGGGCGCTCCTATCAGGTGATCCCGCAGGTGCCGCGCGTCAGCCGGCTCGCGCCCGAATCGTTCGACAACTTCTACGTCCCGACCGCGACCGGGCAGCTGGTGCGGCTGTCGACCGTGGTTACGGTCGAGACCGGCGTCGATCCGAACGCGCTGACCCACTACAACCAGCTCAACTCGTCGACCTTCCAGGCGGTGCCGATGCCCGGCGTTTCGATGGGGCAGGCGGTCGAGTTCCTGCAGGGTGAAGCCAAGAAGCTGCCGTCCGGCTTCAGCTACGACTTCCTGGCCGACTCCCGGCAGTACGTCCACGAAGGCAACCAGCTGCTGGTCACCTTCGCGTTCGCCATCATCATCATCTTCCTGGTGCTGGCGGCGCAGTTCGAGAGCCTGCGTGATCCGTTCGTGATCATGATCAGCGTGCCGATGGCGATCGTCGGCGCCCTGATCCCGCTGTTCTTTGGCGTCGCCACCATGAACATCTACACCCAGGTGGGTCTGCTGACGCTGGTCGGACTAATCACCAAGCACGGCATCCTGATGGTGGAGTTCGCCAATGAGCTGCAGCTCAAGGAGGGACTGGACCGCCGTTCGGCGATCGAGATGTCGGCCCGGATTCGTCTGCGCCCGATCCTGATGACGACGGCGGCCATGGTCACCGGCCTGTTGCCGCTGCTCACGGCCTCGGGCGCCGGCGCTGCCAGCCGCTTCTCGATCGGGCTCGTGGTCGTCGCCGGCATGACGATCGGCACGCTGTTCACCCTGTTCGTGCTGCCGGCCGTCTACATGACGATTGCGACCGACCACCAGGCCGCGGCCCGGTCCGAGCGCGCCAAGCAGATCGCCGACTACGAACTCGACGGCCGCGAGGGCGCGCTGAAACCGACTTGAGCCCTCCAAGCTCATGCTCGCAGGAAAGGCGGCACTGGCGAAAGCCACTGCCGCCTTTTCTTTGTCTCGTGATAGCCTTGCCGATGGGCGGGCCGAACGTACTCGCCTCACAAGATCTGGAGGAAACAGGCATGGCGAGCGAATTTGCGGCGGGCAATTACCGGTTCATTCCGGCCGTGTTCCAATATTCAAGCGGCGCGCAGGCGAACGCCGGCTATGAGATCGAGCGGGTGCGCTTCGATCGTCTGGTGTCGCTTGCAGAAGGTTTTGCGCGCGTTGCGGCCTACATCAAGGACGCCGGCCGGCCGCTGACCTCGTTCTGCGCCTGCGAACTGCGTTCGCCGGCGGCCTTTACCGAGGACGGCTTCCGCGCCTTCAACCAGCACTACGTCAAGACGCTCGCCGAATGGGGCCTGTTCGACGGCACCATCAATCCGGTGGCGCGCAGCAATGTCTGTCCCGAGATCGATCCGCCGGCCGAGCCGTCGTTTTACGCGTTCTCGTTCACGCGGCCGAGCACGAGCACGTCGCCGTCCTTCGTGATCGCGGGCGGCGCGGAAGCCCGCAGTGGCACTGCCAGCTACCCCGACCGCATCGTTTGCTACCGCGATCTCAGCCCCGGCGCGTGGCGGGAGAAGGTCCGCTTCACCACCGGCGAGATGGAGCGCCGTCTTGCGGAGTTCAGCTTCGGCTGGGCGGAGACGACAGCGGTACAGGCTTATACCGTGCACGACATCCATCCCGTGATCGTCGACGAGCTGGTCCGCCGCGGCGCCACGCGGGTCCGGCCTGACCTGGCACTTCTGCCGCCCGCCGGTGGTCGATCTCGAATACGAGATGGATTGCAGGAGGGTGCTGCGCGAGGTGGTGATTTAGGCGGATGCACGCTCGCCTAAGTTCAATCGCGAACGAACAGCTTCTGCTTCGTCGCATCAATTGTCTTGCCTGCGAGCGCCGAGGGGGCTTCGGCGCTGAACACGATTTCGACGTCTCGAACAGTGTCGATGACGTCAGGTGGAATCTGTGTTCTCTGGTAGGCGCCCAGCGTCCAGCCGGAACCTTGACTGGACCATGCCACGTCGCCGGGGCCCTTTGACTGCCGATCACGTGCCCAGAAGATGACCACGACCTGATCGTGTCTCGACGAGCGATGAACCTCTCGCATGAACGATTGTATCAGCGCCAACGCAGAATCGCTCAGCTTGACCGAGCCGATGGGGGGAGCCCCCTTGCGAAAGCCAGCGTCGGACTCCGCCGTACGGGGTTGAGCCGGAACATCATCGAACGACTTTGCGAACAGGTCGGGGTATGCGTCGAATGCGATATGGCCGGCGAACGCGAGTTCGGCCGTGGCATCGAGGAATACCTCAAGCGCTGCCTTGGCCGTGCGCTCATCTGCGGATTGCCCCACCGCATCCTGGCTGATCTTGGATATGTCTTGTCGTAAGCGCTTGAACTCGTTGTCCAGGCGTTGCGCGGTTGTTCGTCCCATATCATGCGCCGTCGCATGCAATACCTTTGGCGTGGGTGGCTTCAACGAAGCGACTGCGACACCCGGGTGAACGCGATAGATCGGGCGGACAATGCTGTCGTAGAGATCGGCGCGAATTGAGTCCGATCGCGAGCGATCTGCGTCTGCGCCCGCGAGGATTCGGCAAGCCTTGTTAACATGACGAATGATGTAGAGTGCGCTACGATGGCTGATCCGGATGGGCGCTGCAGGCTTGGTGGGCCCAGCGCTGGTCGCCTGCACCCGGCACGGCCCGTCTCGCTCGACCTGGTCGCTCTTCGGAAGGTCGAGCGAGGCCCCGCGCGCCAGCGGGACCGATCCACAGATCAAGAGCAATGCAAAGAACAACCGCATGGACGCCTCGAACGGAATTGCCGGTCGGCGCATCGAAGGTCGGCGCATCGCGTAAACAAACCGTGCATCCCAGAGTTGAGATTTAGCCGATATGTCACCGCGCCTTCGGATCGAGCGCGTCGCGCAGGCCGTCGCCGACCAGGTTGAACGACAGCACGACCAGGAAGATCGCAAGCCCCGGCCAGATCGCCATCCATGGCGCGCTGGTCAGGAAGCGTTGCGCGGCGTTGAGCATGCTGCCCCAGGACGGCGCCGGTGGCTGCTGGCCGAGGCCGAGAAAGGACAGTGCGGCCTCGGCGATGATCGCGGCCGCGATCGACAGCGTCGCCTGCACCAACAGAGCCGGCAGGATGTTGGGCAGGATGTGGACCAGCGCGATGCGCCAGCGCGGATTTCCCATGGCGCGCGCGGCCTCGACATAGTCCTCGACCTTGACGCTCATCACCTGGCCGCGGGTCAGGCGGATGAAGATCGGGGTCGCTGAGACGCCGATCGCGATCATCGCATTGCCGAGGCTCGGGCCGAGGAAGGCGGCGAGCGCGATCGCCAGGATCAGGAACGGACAGGCCAGCATCGCATCGGTGATGCGGCTGATCAGCGCGTCGATGAGGCCGCCGCGATAGCCGGCGAGCAGCCCGAGCGGCACGCCGATCGCAAGCGCGATGCTGACCGAGATGACGCCGGCAAGCAGCGAGGCGCGGGCGCCGAACACGACGCGCACGAGCACGTCGCGACCGAGCTCATCGGTGCCGAACCAGTGCTGCATCGACGGCGCCTTGCGCACCAGCGACCAGCTCGTCGCGATCGGATCATAGGGCACGATCAGCGGCGCGAAGACGGCGAGCAGAACAAAGAGCGCGATCACGGCGAGGCCGAGCACGGCACCCTTGCGCCGGATCAGCCGCCGACCGGCGCGCCGTGCCGGGCTCTCCAGCGTCTCGGCGGCGGCAAGCGAAGCTGATGTGCTGAGTACGGCGTCGGTCATCCGGTCAGCCCCTCAGCCGCGGATTGACCAGGATGTAGGCGATGTCGGCGATCAGGTTGAGCGTGATGTAGATCGTCGCCGTTGTCAGCACCACGCCCTGCACGACGGCATAGTCGCGGTTGAACACGGCATCGACGATCAGCTTGCCGAAGCCCGGGATCGAGAAGATCTGCTCGGTGAGGACCGCGCCCGACAGCAGCGTGCCGAGCTCGAGCGCGCCGAGCGTGATGATCGGCGTCAGCGCGTTGCGCATCGCATGCTTGAGGATCACCGTGCGTTCGGAGAGGCCCTTCGCCCGTGCGGTCCGGACATAGTCGCTCTCGAGCACCTGCAGCATCGCGCTTCGGGTGTGCCGCATCAGGATCGCGGCGATCGCATTGCCGAGCACGAAGGCCGGCATGACGGATGCGGCTAGGCTGGCGCGCCAGTTTTCGCTGAGCGGCACATAGCCGGAGGCCGGCAGCCAGCCAAGTTCGACGGAGAACAGGAAGATCAGCATGATGCCGAGCCAGAAATTCGGCGTCGAGATGCCCCACAGCGCGAACAAATTGGCGCCGTAATCCCAGGCGGTGCCTTTCTTCACCGCCGAGATGATGCCGGCGGGAATGCCGATCAGGAAGGCGACCACGATCGCCATGCTGGCGATTTGCATCGTAACCGGCAGCTTCTGCGCGATCAGGCTCGACACCGGCATCTTGTTGCGCAGGGACTCGCCGAAGTCGCCCATCAGCACGCCCTTGACCCAATAGGCGTATTGCACCGGGATCGATCGATCCAGGTGGTATTGCTGGCGGATCTGTTCGATGACGGCCGGATCGCGCTCCTCGCCGGCCATCACGAGTGCCGGATCGCCGGGCAGCAGGTGTTGCAGCGAGAAGATCAGGAGCGAGACGAAGAACAGCGTCGGGATCAGCTGAACCAGCCGCTTGGCGAGGAAGTTCAGCATTGGCGGCCCCGCGTGCCCTGCGCTGTGGCGATCATTTCAATTTCAGCCCGACCACGCGCACCAATCCATCCGGCATCTGCCGGTAACCCTCGACCTTGGTGGTGTGCGCGATCAGGAGTGTGCGGTGATAGATGTAGATGATCGGCTCGTCATTGAGCACGATCTTGGTCATCTTCTCGTAGATCGCCTTGCGCTGGACGGGATCGTTGATCAGCCGCGCATCTTCCATCAGTCTGTCAGCTTCCGCGTTGGAATAGCCGCCGTCGTTCTGCGGCGCCTTGGTGTGCAGGAAGACATAGGAATTGCCGTCAGGATCGATCCGGCCGCTCCAGTTGATCTGAAACACCTGAAATTCGCCGGCTTGGGCCTGCTTGAAGGTCGTCGCAAATTCGACCACGCGGATCTTGATGTCGAAGCCGGCTTCGGCCGCCATCGACTGCACGACCTGGGCCACGGCCTCATTCTCGGCCCCTTTGGGGACCATGTAGTCGATGGCGACGGGCAGCGTGACACCGGCCTCCTTCAGCAGCGCCTTAGCCTTGGCAATGTCGCGTCCCCGAACCGGAAACGCCTTCTGATAGTAAGGATGTACCGGGCTGACCCATTGATTGCCGGGCGTGAACTCGCCGTTGAAGACCACCTGGTTGAGCGCCTCGCGGTCAATCGACAGGTCGAGCGCCTGGCGCACCTTTTCCGACTGGCTGAGCGGCCCCTTGCTCTTGTCGTTGCCGATGTTGATGGTGAGGCCGAGATAGCCGAGTTCGGGCGCGGTCGACAGCACGAGCCGCTTGTCGGCGCGGACGTCCTTGATGTCGGTGGCGAGCACGCGCTCGATCAGATCGAGCCCGCCGGACTTCAGATTGGCGAGCCGCACCGTGGCATCGACGATAGGAAGGAACACGATGCGATCGATGAAGACGTTGTCCTTGTTCCAGTAATCCTGAAATTTCTCGAACACCATGCGGTCCTGCTGCACGCGTTCGACGAACTTGTAGGGTCCGGCGCAGACCGGATGCAGGCCGAATTTGTCGCCCGCTTCCTTCACCGCCTTCGGCGAGACCATCATGCCGGCGCGGTCGGTCAACTGGGCGATCAGCGGCGAGTAGGGCGTCTTGAGCACCAGTTTGATGGTCAGCGGATCGACGACGTCGACATGGTCGAGCGCGGCCAATTCCGGTTTGCGAAACGAGGTCGGCAGCGTGAGATGGCGCTCCAGCGAGAATTTGGCGGCTTCGGCGTCGAACGGCTCACCGTCGTGGAACTTGACGCCCGGCCGCAGCCTGATCGTCATCTCCTTGCCGTCAGCCGAGTTCTCGTAGGACAGCGCGAGCTGCGGAACGATGTTCAGCTTCTCGTCAATGTCGAACAGCTTGTCGCAGAAGGCCGAAAAGACGATGCGGCCGACATAGGTGCGTCCGACTGAAGGATCGAGGATGTCGGGGTCCTCGGCGAGCCCGATGCGAAGCGTCGTCTCGGCACGTGCGCTCGTTCCGCACCAGGTCACGAGGGCCGCCATCAGGACCGCCAAGCGCCAAAATCTCATCGCCAACCCCTTAATCCCCTGCGCATTTGTTCCTTACGAAATAACCCCGGGCCGCCCCGAGGCTTCCGCCGCATTGAACGCCGCCACCAGCTTTTCCAGTATCGGCGAGAATCCGCCATCGGACGGCACGATCGCTTCCGCGCCGGGCAGCTCGCCCGTCCGGTGACAGGCCGTTGCATATCCGGTGCCATCTTCGCGCAACTGCGGCACTTCGCTGCGGCAGCGCGCGATCACATAGGGACAGCGGGTATGGAAACGGCAGCCCGAGGGCGGATTGAGCGCGCTCGGCAGCTCGCCCTCGAGCACGATGCGGCTGCGCCTGGCGCGCGGCTTCGGCACCGGGATCGCCGACAACAGCGCGCGGCTGTAGGGATGGCGCGGGGCGGCGAACAGCGCTTGCGCCTCCGCCATCTCGACGATGGTGCCGAGATTCATCACGGCGACGCGGTCGGCAATGTGCTTCACCACCGCGAGATCGTGCGAGACGAAGATGTAGGCGAGCTTCAGGCGATCCTGCAGGTCGCGCAGCAGATTCAGGATCTGGGAGCGGATCGAGACATCGAGCGCCGACACCGGCTCGTCGCAGATGATCAGCTTCGGCTCGACCGCAAGCGCGCGCGCAATCGCGATGCGCTGGCGCTGGCCGCCGGAGAATTCATGCGGATAGCGGCGCGCAAAGCGCGGCTCGAGCCCGACCAGGCGCAACAGCTCCTCGACCCGCTCACGGCGGCCTGCCGCCGGGACAAGATTGTGCAGTGCCAGCGGCTCGGTCAGGATCTGGCTTACCGTCATGCGCGGGTTGAGCGAGGCGTAGGGGTCCTGGAAGATCAGCTGCGCGTCGCGGCGGAACGCGCGCAATTGCTCGGCATTGAGCGCGCCGAGGTCGCGGCCCTCGAAGTGGATACGTCCGGCGTCCGGCTCGATCAGCCGCAGCACCAGGCGGCTGACGGTTGATTTGCCGCAGCCGGATTCGCCGACCAGCGCCAGCGTCTTGCCGGCCTCGACCGTGAAGCTGACGCCGTCGACCGCCTTCACATGAGCGGTCGGCCGGCCGAACACCGAGCGCTCGGCGACGAAATGCTTCACCAGCCCTTCGACCTCGAGCAGCACAGTCATGATACCAGCCGCTCCAGCGGCGCGCGGATGCAGCGCGAGGCGTGGGTCGCGCTCAGCAGCGCGAGCGGCGGCGGCGACCGGGTGCAGGCATCTTCCACGAACGGGCAGCGCGCGGCAAAGCGGCAGCCTGCCGGCGGGTTCGCCATATTCGGGACCATGCCTTCGATCGTGGCGAGATGGCTGGTGCGGCGGTCGAGCCGCGGGATCGAACCGAGCAGGCCGACCGTGTAGGGATGCTGCGGATTGGCAAACAGCTCGTCGACCGGCGCGCGCTCGACGATCTCGCCGGCATACATCACCGCAACCTCGTCGCAGACTTCGGCGACGACGCCGAGATCGTGGGTGATCAGGATGATGGCAGCGCCGCTGGCGGCCTTCAGCTCGCGCATCAAATCGAGGATCTGGGCCTGCAGCGTGACGTCGAGCGCGGTGGTCGGCTCGTCGGCGATCAAGAGCTGCGGATCGCAGGCCAGCGCCATCGCGATCATCACGCGCTGGCGCATGCCGCCGGACAGCTTGTGCGGATACTCGTCGATGCGCTTCTCGGGCGAGGGAATATGGACGCGGCGCAGCAGCTCGATGGTGCGCTCGCGCGCCGCGCGCCGGGAGCCGCCGCGGTGGCGCAAAATGGTCTCGGCGATCTGGTCGCCGATCGTGAAGCTCGGGTTGAGCGAGGTCATCGGCTCCTGAAAGATCATCGCGAGGCGATTGCCGCGCAGGTCGCGCAGCGTCGCGTCCGGCACGTCGAGCAGGTCGAAGCCGTCGAAGCGGATCGCGCCGGAGACCGCAGCCGACTGCTTCGGCAACAGGCCCATGATCGCGAGCGAGGTGACGCTCTTGCCGCAGCCGGACTCGCCGACCAGGCCGAGCGTGGCGCCGTTGGCTACCGAAAGATCCACGCTGTCGACGGCATGCGTCACGCGGCCGTCGTCGCCATGGAAGGTGACGCGCAGGCCCTCGATCTCGATCAGCGGACCGGCGGTCATTCGCGGCTCTTGGATGCCGCTGCGATGCCGGCGTCGATCTTGGTGCGGTCGCTGGTTCCGGCGGGGTTGTTGCGGGTCGGCATGAAGTCCCGGAACGGCACCCAATGTTCGCGGCTGACCGCTTCCAGCCGTTCCAGCTCGCGCAAGGGATCGGCGTGGTCATCGACCCGCAGGTCGAGCAACGGCCATTGCTCGGTTCCGTGGATCAGAAGGGCCGCCGATTGCTTGCCGCGCTTGTCACCGCCGGCTGTCTCGCCGGCGAACATCGCCTTGATCAGCCGTTCCGCGAACGGCAGCTTCTCGTTCGCGGCATAGATGCGCGCCGTCTCGTCGAGCACGGCGGGCCCCGCCAGCATGTTGCCGGCGATCGAGAAGCCGTCGCCGGCGATATGGCCGAACCAGTCGATGCAATCCTTGCCCGAGTGGGCGGCGATCCGGCCCTTGCCGTCCATGACATGCACCTGCCGGCTCTCGCGGCCGCCGTCAGACGCGAGCAGCGCCGCGATCGCCTCATGCGGGCTCTTGCCGTCGCGCAGCAGCGCGAGGCCGTCGATGCCGTAATAGGGATTGACCAGCGCCTGCGTCGCAATGGCGCCGATCCCCGGTGCAATGTGCGGCACGAGGGCGCCGACCGCGAAGAACCGCGTCGCGACGGCGATGCCGAGCTGGCCGGTGGTGCTGTCGCGGGCGATGATCGACCAGGTCATCTCATGTCTCTTCTCCCTCTCCCCGCTCTTCGCGGGGAGAGGGTTGGGATGAGGGGCTCGTTCCGCGAAAGCGGCAGATGTCGGGTTTGCGGAGGCTCCCCCGCACCCGGATCGCATCTTCGATGCGATCCGACCTCTCCCCGCAAGCGGGGCGAGGTGGAGTTTGAGGCTTGGCCCGCAATTCGATCCGACGTCATCATGATACGATGGTCATCTCGTCTAACGGCCCGCAGCGTAACCCTGCATGCCGCGCGGGTTGGCGGCGGCGCGGCGGCGGGGGCCGACTTTCGAGGCCGCGGTGAGGCGGCCTTCCGACCAATCCGGGCCAATCTCGACCACATGGCCGCGACGTTTCAATTCGTCGATGGTCGATTTCGGCACGCGATTTTCCAGCACCAGCACGCCGGGGCGCGAGGTGCGCGGCCAGAACGAGATCGGGAAATGCTCGGAGTGCCAGGCCGGCGCGTCGATCGCCTCCTGCAAATTGAGCCTGGCGTGGACATGGCGCAGGAAGAACTGCGTGATCCACTGATCCTGCTGGTCGCCGCCCGGCGAGCCCCAGGAGAGATACGGCTCGCCGTCGCGCAGCGCCATCGTCGGCGACAGCGTGGTGCGCGGCCGCTTGCCCGGCGCCAGCGAGGCAGGGTGGTTTTCTTCCAGCCAGAACATCTGGGCGCGGCTGCCGAGGCAGAAGCCGATCTCGGGAATCACCGGCGAGGATTGCAGCCAGCCGCCGGACGGCGTCGCCGAGATCATGTTGCCGGCCTTGTCGATGATGTCGAAATGCACGGTGTCGCCGCGCACCTCGCCGAACCGGCCGACGGTCGGCTCGCCCGCGCCCATGGCCCCGACCGCTTCGCGGTGCCCTTCGGCGTGTCGCAGCTTCACGACGCCGCCGAAGCCTGTGACCGAGCCGGGGCGGAAGTCGAGCGAAGCCTTGTCTTTCGAGATCAGCTTGCGCCGTTCGTTGTTATAGGCATCGGACAGCAGCGTTTCGATCGGGATGTCCGCGAACTTCGGGTCGCCGTAGAATGTTTCGCGATCGGCATAGGCAAGCTTGGCGGCTTCGATCTGCAGATGGATGAAGTCGGGGCCTGCGGGATCGAGCCCGTCGAGCTCAAAACCCTTCAGCAGCGCGAGTTGCTGCAACATCACCGGACCCTGGCTCCAGACGCCGCACTTCTGCACGGTGTAGCGGCCGTAATCGTAGGTCAGCGGCGCCTCGATGGTCGGCTGCCAGCGCGCCATATCGTCGGCCGACAGCACGCCGCGATGCGGCGAGCCGGAGACGTCCATCACCTCCTGGGTGCGGCAGAATCTGTCGATCGCTTCGGCGACGAAGCCCTTCGACCAGGCCTGCCGCGCGCGCTCGATCTGCGCCACGCGGTCGCCGCCTGCGCTCTCGGCCTCGGTCAGGATGCGTGCGTAGGTCTCCGCGAGCTTCCTGTTGGTGAAGATGGTGCCGGGTTTCGGCACCTCGCCACCAGGCAGATAGACCTCGGCCGACGTGGGCCAGTATTTCCGGAACAGCTGCTCGACGGTCTTGACGGTGGCCGACGCGCGCTCGACCAGCGGATGGCCGTCGCGGGCATAGGCGATCGCGGGCTCCAGCACGTCGCGCAGCTTCATCGTGCCGTAGTCGCGCAGCAGCAGCATCCAGGTTTCGAATGTGCCGGGCACGCAGGCCGCGAGCAGGCCGGTGCCGGGCACCATTTCGAGCCCTTCGCTGCGATAATGCGCGATCGTCGCCTTCGCCGGCGCCGGTCCCTGGCCGCAGATCACTTCGGTCTTGCCGCGCTTGACGTCGTGCACGATGAGCGGGACGTCGCCGCCGGGGCCGTTCAGATGCGGCTCGACCACCTGCAACGTGAACGCCGCCGCAACGCCGGCGTCGAAGGCGTTTCCGCCCTTCTCCAACGCCGCCATGCCGACGGCGGTCGCGATCCAGTGGGTCGAGGTGACGACGCCGAAGGTGCCTTCGATCTCAGGCCTTGTGGTGAACGGATCGGGGTTGACGTTGCTCATGGGGCTGCGCTTCCGGCTAGGTCTTGTGGCGCGCGCACTTGATCACAGGCCGCCTGGTATGCCAACCGCTTGGTGGACATGGCCGCTCCCATCCGCGTGATCATGCCGGAACGGCGGCGGCTGGGCTGTTGACGGCGTGGCAGGCGACGCCGTCGATCAGTTCCGGCGCCTTCTCGCGGCAGAGATCGAAGGCGAGGGGACAGCGCGGATTGAACGCGCAGCCCCGCGGCGGATCGATCGGGTTGGGGATCTCGCCCTTGACCGGGATCCGCTGGCGGCCGGACATCGCAAGGTCCGGAACCGCGCCGAGCAGCATCTTGGTGTAGGGCATCCGCGGGTTCTCGAACAATTTCCGGCCCTCGGCGATCTCGACGATGCGGCCGAGATACATCACGCCGATCCTGGTCGCCATGTGACGGACGACTGCCAGATTGTGGCTGATGAAGAGATAGGTCAGGCCGAACTTGTCCTGCAGGTCGCGCATCAGATTGAGGATCTGCGCCTGCACGGAGACGTCGAGCGCCGAGGTCGGCTCGTCGCAGACGATGAATTCGGCTTCGGACGCCAGTGCGCGGGCGATCGCGATGCGCTGGCGCTGGCCACCGGAAAATTCGTGCGGGAATTTTTGGCCGTCGTCGGGGTGCAGGCCGACCAGCGAGAGCAGTTCGCCGACCCGGGCCTTGATCTCACGTTCGCCCTCGATCAGGTCGAAGGCGCGGATCGGCTCGGCGACGATGGCGGCGACCCGGTAGCGCGGATTGAGGCTGGCATAGGGATCCTGAAAGACCATCTGGATGCGCCGACGCAGCCGGCGGCGCGCCTGCGCCTGCCGCGGATCGGTCATCGAGACGCCATCGATGACGACTTCGCCCGAGCTCGGCGGCAACAGGCCGACGACCATGCGCGCAACCGTGGTCTTGCCGGAGCCGGATTCGCCGACCAGCGCAAACGTCTCGCCGCGCTTGATGTCGAAGCTGACGCCGTCGACGGCCTTCAGGAATTCGAGATGGCCGCCCTCGATCACGCGGTTGAGCCACGGCTTCGAGACGTCGAAGACGCGGCGCAGGTTCTTGACCTCGATCAATGTCCCGCTCATGCCGCCGTCTCCTTCGCCGGCTCGAACAGATGGCAGGCGACGGATTGGGTGCCCTGCCGGATCGGCTCGGGGCGTTCGACGCGGCACCGATCGAAGACAAATGCGCAGCGCGGATTGAACGGGCAGCCGGCCGGAATCGCCGACAGCCGCGGCATCGAGCCCGGGATCTGCACCAGCCGCTTGTCCTCGCCCGCGAGCGTTGGGATCGCGCCCATCAAGCCCCTGGCGTAAGGATGCAACGGGTTGCGCACCACCTCCTGCACCGGGCCGATCTCCGCGATGCGGCCGGAATACATCACCGCGACGCGGTCGCAGGTCTCGGCGATCACGCCCATGTCGTGGGTCACCAGCATCACGGCAGTGCCGTGGTCGCGGCCGAGCCGCTTGATCAGCGTGATGATCTGCGCCTGCACCGAGACGTCGAGCGCGGTGGTCGGCTCGTCGGCGATGATCAGCTCGGGCTCGGCGCAGATCGCAAGCGCGATCACGACGCGCTGGCGCATGCCGCCGGAGAATTCATGCGGGTAGCCGTCGATGCGCTTTTCCGGCGCGGGGATGCCGACCTCGGCCAGCAGATCGATGGCGCGCCGGCGCGCGGCGCTTTCGCTCAGATTGGTGTGGGTGCGAATGGTCTCGATGATCTGGTCGCCGATCCGGTAGAGCGGATTGAGGCTGGTCAGCGGATCCTGGAAGATCATGCCGATCCGCTTGCCCCTGATGCGCCGGATCTCCTCCGGCGGAAGATGGTCGATCCGCGTGCCGGAGAGCTCGATCTCGCCGCCGGAGATACGGCCGGGCGGATCGATCAGCCCGATCACTGCGAGGCCGGTGACCGACTTGCCGGCGCCGGACTCGCCGACCACGCCGAGCACCTCGCCCTTGGCGATGTCGAACGACACGCCGTTGATGGCGCGCAAGGTCGCGCGGCGGGTGACGAATTCCACCTCGAGATTGCGCACGGAAAGAACAGGCTGGGTCATCGGAGCCTTGGGTTCAATGCGTCGCGCAGCCAGTCGCCGAGCAGGTTGATGGAGAGGATCAGGCCGGCAAGGGCAATGCCCGGAAAGGCGACGATCCACCATTCGCCGGCAAACAGGTAGTTGTTGCCGATCCGGATCAGGGTGCCGAGCGAGGGCATGGTGTCGGGCATGCCGGCGCCGAGGAACGACAGCGTCGCCTCGGTGATGATCGCGAGCGCGAGGTTGATGGTGGCGATGACCAGGATCGGGCCCATCGTGTTCGGCAGCACGTGCCGCAGCATGATCTTCGGTGCCGGCAGGCCGATCAGCTGAGCCGCCGCCACATAATCCTTGTTCTTCTCGACCATGACCGAGCCGCGCACGGTGCGGGCATATTGCACCCAGAAACTGAGGCCGATCGCGATGATCAGCACGCCGAACGTGCTCATCTCGTCGAGCCGGTTGCCGAGCAGCGATTTGGCGACACCGTTGACCAGGAGCGCGATCAGGATCGCCGGGAAGGTGAGCTGGACGTCGGCGATCCGCATGATCACGCTGTCGACCACGCCGCCGAAATAACCGGCGACCAGCCCAAGGGCGATACCGAGCGCGCCGGCGAAGACCACGCCGGCAACGCCGACGGCAAGCGAGATGCGCAGGCCGTAGAGGATCGCCGAGAGCACGTCGCGGCCCTGCTCGTCGGTGCCGAGCACGAACGGGCTCTGGCCGTCGGCGGTCCACAACGGCGCGATCCGCGAGTTGATCAGCTGCAGCTGCGCCGGATCGAACGGGTTCTGCACCGCAAGCCATGACGCAAAGATTGCCAGCAGGAAGAACAACAGCGTGATCACGGCGGCGACCATCGTCAGCCTGGAACGGCGGAACGAATAGAGGATGTCGCTGTCGAGCGCGCGGCCGAACCAGCCGGCAGGTGCCTGTGAGTGATCGTCGGAGCGATGGGGGACGACGGCGTCGGACATCGGTTGCCCCCTCACGCCGCGCGGCCGATGGTCGAGCGCAAGCGCGGATCGACCACGGTGTAGAGGATGTCGACCACGAGATTGATGGTGACGAAGATCAGCGAGACCATCAACAGATACGCGGCCATGATCGGGATATCGACATTTTGCACGGCCTGGACGAACAGAAGTCCCATGCCCGGCCATTGGAACACGGTTTCGGTGATGATCGAGAAAGCAATAACCGAGCCAAACTGCAGGCCGGCCACCGTGATCACCGGAACCAGCGTGTTCTTCAGCGCATGGCCGAAATGGATCGCGCGCGTGGTCAGCCCGCGGGCGCGGGCGAAGCGGATATAGTCGGTCCGCAGCACTTCCAGCATCTCGGCGCGCACCAGCCGCATGATCAGGGTCATCTGGAACAGCCCGAGCGTGATCGCCGGCATGATCAGCGCCTTCAGGCCGGAGACGGTGAGCAGCCCGGTGGTCCACCAGCCGAGCTTCACCACCTCGCCGCGGCCGAAGGAGGGCAGCCAGCCCAAGGTCACCGCGAACAGATAGATCAGCAGGATGCCGATCAGGAAGGTCGGCAGCGAAATGCCGATCAGCGATACTGCCTGGAATAATTTGGCGAGCACGGTGTCGCGGCGCAGCGCCGAATAGACCCCCATCAGGATGCCGGCGACCATGGCGAACACCGTGGCGCAGATCGCAAGCTCCAGCGTCGCCGGCAGCCGTTCCGCCAGCAGCGAGGAGACCGGCAGGCGGAACTGGTAGGACACGCCGAACTTGAACTGCAGCGCATTGATGAAGTAGCGGCCGAACTGCACCAGCACGGGATCGTCAAGGCCGAGCGAGCGCCGGATTTCAGCGCGCTGCGCGGCCGAGGTGTCGATCGAGACGATCTGGCTCACCGGATCGCCGGCGAAGCGGAACATCGCGAACGCAATGACGCCTACGGCGAGCATCACGCCGATCGCCTGCAGCACGCGGCGAAGAGTGAAAGCCAGCATCTCTACCTTTCACTGCTTTTGACGTCCGGCGCGCGCGGCTTTGCGCGGCCGAAAACCGAGAGGTCCCGGAAGCCTGCGCTTCCGGGACCCAATTCGCTGCAACCACTATTCACCTTGTTTGGTCGCCCAGTAGAGCAGCACCTGGTTGTCCGCGCGCTGGGTCAATTTGACCTTTTTCGACACGCCCCACACCAGCGGTTGCTGATGCAGCGGAATGTAGCCGTAATCCTTGATGACGATCTCGTAGGCTTGCTTGATCAACTGGTCGCGCTTGGCAGTGTCGCTCTCGACCAGGACCTTGTCGGTGAGCGCGTCGACTTCCTTGTTGCAATAGCCGCCGAGATTGGCCTCGCCCCGGGTCGAGTCCTTCGGATCGTCGCGGCAACCGAGGATGTCGTGCAGAACGTTGTGGGAATCCGATGTCGCGGGCGTCCAGCCCAGCATGAAGAATGAGGTCTGGTAACCGCCGGGCTTCAGCACCTTGCCGAAATACTGCGCTTTCGGTTGCGCCAGCAGGTTCACCTTGACGCCGATGCGGGCCAGCATGCCGACCACCGCCTGGCAGATTGCGGCGTCGTTGACGTAGCGGTCGTTCGGGCAATCCATCGTGACTTCGAAGCCGTTCGGATAGCCGGCCTCGGCCAGGAGCTTCTTGGCGCCATCGGGATCGAGCTTCGGCCGGGTGAACTCCTTCGACAGCGGATAGAGTTCGGGTGCGATCATCAGCGTCGAGGGCGTCGACATGCCGCGCATGACGCGGGTCTTGATCAGGTCGACGTCGATCGTCTTGTAGAAGGCTTCGCGGACCTTGATGTCCTTGAACGGATTCTTGCCCTTGACGTTGGAGTACAGCAGCTCATCGCGCGCCATGTCCATGCCGATGAAGATGGTGCGGATCTCCGGTGCGGTCATGACGGTGGCGACGCCGCTGGAATTGACGCGCTGGATGTCCTGCAGCGGAACCGGCTCGATGACATCGACCTCGCCCGAGAGCAGCGCGGCAACGCGGGTGGCGTCGGAGCCGATCGGGGTGAAGATGATCTCCTGGAGATTATGCTCGGGCTTGCGCCAATAGCCTGGAAACGCCTTGAACACAGTCTTCACGCCGGGCTGGTGGCTCTCGATCGTGAAGGGGCCGGTGCCGTTCTCGTGCAGCGCCGCGTAGCTCGGTGTGGTCGCGGAGGCCGGCGTCGGTGCGACGGCGTTGTTCTCCTCGCACCACTTCTTGTCCATGATGTACCAGCTATCCCACTGCGAGGTCAGGATGGGATTGGGCGAATCCAGCGTCACGTCGACCGTGTAGTCGTCGACCTTGGTGAACTTGGCGTCGGCCGGGACATTGCTGAGGAAATTGGAGCCCTTGGCGCGGACGCGGTCGGCCGAGAACAGCACGTCGTCGGCGGTGAAAGGATCGCCGTTGTGGAATTTGACGCCCTTGCGCAGGTGGAAGCGCCATTTGGTCGGGCTCAGCGTCTCCCAGCTTTCCGCCAGTGCCGGAATGATCTTGAGGTCCTTGTCGCGCGCGGTGAGGCCTTCGTAGACGTGCGCGTGGTGCGCGATCGTCGTGGTTTCCTTCAGCGTATACGGATCCAGCGACTTCAGCTCGCCCTGATTGGCATATTTCAGTGTCTGGGCCGATGCCGGCAAGGCAAGGGCGACCAGCGCGACGGCAGTCGCTGCAAACAAACTCCAACGTACCGACATGTGATCCCGCGTCCCCGTTTTTGTCCGCCAGCTGCTTTGTCCGGCTGCTATTATTGATGCATGTTGCCAGAGTTTACCGGCCGCGCAAGCGCGATTTCCCAAAGGGTTAATCGGTTCGCGCGGGTGCAGCGCAATGAATGCGCTAGGAGAGTAGGCGGTTGGTGCGGGCGCGTGACATTCGACTTTCGGAGTGCTGCTTGCCGATCGCCGGCGAGCCCGTTGGTGCCGGTCCCACCAAGCGGTTTGGAGCGGTCGCTCCAAACCGTTTGGGGCCGTCGTTCCAAACGGTTTGGTTGACCATAACGGATGATTGAGGCCGACTATGCATCGGGGCAGGTACGGCTCGCTTGCGTGACCGACCCCGTCCCGGCGATACTGAGGCGGGCCAGGCGCATTTGAGGAGGCGGATATGAAGGTCAACGTCGAGATAGATTGTACGCCCCTTGAAGCGCGGCAGTTCTTCGGCCTGCCGGACGTGGCACCGATGCAGAACGCGGTGATGGACAGGCTGCAACAGCAGATGCTGTCGAACATCGACAAGGTTTCGCCGGAAGCGTTACTGCAAAGCTGGTTCACCTTCGATCCCAAGCTCGCCGAGCGCTTCCAGGACATGTTCGTGGCGATGGCCGGCTTCGGCGGCGGCGCGGGCAAGAAGGACAAGAAATAGTGGCGGCCGCGAAAGGGAGCGTTGATGCGGCCGAACGCCGGTTGCGTCCACCCAGCCTGTTGCTGATGCTGGCGGAAGCGCGCGGCGTGCTCGAGCTGAATTCGAGCCTGTTGCTGTCGCCCTTGCTGATGCAGGCGCCGAAGGGCGACGGTCATCCGGTGCTGGCGCTGCCCGGCTTCCTCGCCAGCGACCTTTCGATGGCGCCGATGCGGCGCTATCTGAAGGAGCTCGGCTATGACGCCTATGCCTGGAACATGGGCCGCAATTTCGGCGGCATCTCCAGCAGGCGGAGTGCGCTGCGCGACCTGCTGAAACGGGTCCATGAGGCGTCGGGGCGCAAGGTCTCGATCATCGGCTGGAGCCTCGGCGGCGTCTATGCGCGCGACCTGGCGTCGCAGATGCCTGAGCTGGTGCGCTCCATCATCACGCTGGGCAGCCCGTTCGCCGACGATATCCGCGCTACCAACGCGACCCGGCTGTACGAGCTGCTGTCCGGCGAGGGGGTGGACGATATTCCCGAGATTCGCGCGGCGATCGCCGGCGACATGCCGGTGCCGGCAACCTCGATCTATTCCCGCACCGACGGCATCGTGAACTGGCGGACCTCACGGGTGCGGCCGTCGGCGACCGCCGAGAACATCGAGGTGCATTTCGCCAGCCATCTCGGCCTCGGCGTCAACCCCGCAGCGCTGTGGGCGATCGCGGACCGGCTGGCGCAGCCGGAAGGGGAGTTCCGGCATTTTGACCGCTCGGGCCCCTTTGCCATTGCCTATGGGCCGGCAGAACAGGCACTATCCTAACCAGACGACGAGAAGCGCCGCCAAGGCGCCCGCGTGAATTTGCTCTCGGGAGGAGATCATGAGCGACGCCAAAAAGCTGTCCTCGCTGGACGCATCGTTTCTGTATCTGGAAACGCCGGAAATGCCGATGCATGTCGGCAGCATGGCGATCTTCCGCCTGCCGGACGGCTACAAGGGCGACTTCTTCGAGGAGTTCAAGGCGATGATCGCCTCGCGGCTGCACGTCGCGCCGATCCTCAAGGCGCGCCTACAGAAGGCGCCGCTCGACATCGATCACCCGTCCTGGGTCGAGGACGACCAGTTCGACATCGACCGCCACATCTTCCGCGCCAGCCTGCCTGCGCCGCGCGACCGCGCGACGCTGGAGCGCATCGTCGGCTGGATGCACGCCAAGCTGTTGAACCGCGCCCGCCCGCTCTGGGAGTTCTATGTCTTCGAGGGCATGAAAGACAACGAGATCGGGCTTTATTCCAAGATGCACCACGCCTGCATCGACGGCGGCGCCGGCGCGGCGCTGACCAGCATGATCTACGACCTGACGCCAGTGCCCCGGCAGATCGAGCCACCGAGCGCGAAGAAGGTCGCGCCGGAGCCGCGCGACATCGCGGCCAATTTGATCGATGCCTATCAGCAGCTCTGGACCCAGCCGTTCGAGGCCGCCGCCACCGCGCAAAAGAGCCTGGAACTGCCGCGCTCGGGCAAGAGCGACCTCGGCTCGATCCTGTTCGACAATGCCATGTTCCAGATCGAGAGCGCGGTGAAGTTCGCGGGCTCCATGCCGACCGTGCTCAAGAGCCTGTCCGACGTCGTCGCGAAGATCGCCGATCCCAGGTCGCGCGAGAGCCTGCAAGCGATGTCCTCGCCGCCGACCATCCTCAACAAGGCGATCTCGTCGGAGCGCAGCTTTGCCGGCACCTCGATCTCGCTGTCGCGCGCCAAGGCGCTGGCGAAAGCATCGGGTGGCAAGCTCAACGACGTCGTGCTGGCACTCGCCTCGGGCGTGGTGCGGCGCTATCTGATCAGCCAGGGCGCGCTGCCGAACAAGTCGCTGACGGCAGGCGTGCCGATCTCGCTGCGCGAGGAAGGCAACGCCGAATCCAACAACCAGGTGTTCGGTATGATCTGCTCGATCGCGACCGACGTCGAAGATCCCAAGAAGCGCCTCGAAACCATCATCGCGCAATCCACCAAGTCCAAGGAGATGTCGCATCCGCTGCGCGCCCTGGTGCCGCAGGTCTCCAACATCTCGCTGCTCGGCGCACCGATCCTGGTGCAGATCATGGCGCTGCTCTACAGCCGATCCGACCTGTCCAATGTGCTGCCGCCAGCCACCAACATCACGGTGTCGAACGTGCCGGGGCCGCGCCAGACGCTGTACGCGGCCGGCGCAGAGCTGCTGCACATCTTCCCGGTCTCGATCTCGACCCACGGGATCGCGCTCAACATCACCGTGCAGAGCTACCGCGATCAGCTCGATTTCGGCTTCATCGTCGGTGCCAACATCATCCCCCATGTGCAGGTGATGTGCGACATGCTGCCGCTCGAATTCGATGCACTCGAGGCGGCATTCGCGCCGCCGCCTGCCGACATCAAGGGCGCGGCCGAATAGGAATCCTGTCCATGATCGATATGCCATCGCTGCAGTTCGCCGAGACGAACGGCATCCGCATGGGGTTTTACGAAGCAGGCCCCAAGACCGACGCGCCGCCCGTGGTGCTTTGCCACGGCTGGCCCGAGCTGGCGTTCTCCTGGCGTCACCAGATCAAGGCGTTGGGTGAGGCCGGCATCCGGGTGATCGCCCCGGATCAGCGCGGCTATGGTGCGACCGACCGGCCGGAGCCGGTCGAGGCCTACGACATGGAGCACCTGACCGGCGATCTGGTTGGCCTGCTCGACCATCTCAAGATCGACAAGGCGATCTTCGTCGGTCACGACTGGGGCGGCTTTGTCGTCTGGCAGATGCCGCTCAGGCATCCGTCGCGGGTTGCCGGCGTCGTCGGCGTCAACACGCCGCATCTGAACCGCGCGCCGATGGACCCGATCGCGCTGTTCCGTCAGCGCTTCGGCGACCAGATGTACATCGTCCAGTTCCAGGATCCGGCGCGCGAGCCCGACCGCATCTTCGGCAGCCGTGTGGAGCAGACCTTCGATGCCTTCATGCGCAAGCCGGCGGCGCGCCCGCCGGGCACGCCGGAGGAGCAGCCGATCGCCGGCGTCGGCGCCTCGGCGCGGCTGAACCTGGCGTTCCCGCAGATGATCGCGAATTACGACGCCAAGCACGATCCGCGGACGCCGATCCTGTCGGCCGAGGAGAAGAAGGTGTTCGTCGACACCTTCACCGAGACCGGCTTCACCGGCGGCATCAACTGGTATCGCAACTTCACCCGCAACTGGGAACGCTCGGCGGGGCTCGACCATCACGTGCGGGTGCCGTCGCTGATGATCATGGCCGAGAACGACGCGGTGCTGCCGCCGTCTGCCGCCGACGGCATGGAGAAGCTGGTGCCGGACCTCGAAAAATATCTGGTCCACGACAGCGGCCATTGGACGCAGCAGGAAAAGCCGGACGAGGTCAGCGCCAAGCTGATCGAGTGGCGTAAGCGACGGTTTGGGTGACGACGAGACACAAACACCGTCATTGCGAGCGAAGCGAAGCAATCCATTGGTCCGCATGCCAGGACAGATGGATTGCTTCGTCGCTTCGCTCGTCGCAATGACGAATAGAGGACAGGGGGCACTTCCGACATGGCATCCGGCAACAGATTGAGTCCGATCCCGCATCCGCCGACGAAGCCGGTGGTCGGCAACATGCTGTCGCTGGATTCGAACGCGCCGGTGCAGCATCTCGTCAAGCTCTCCAAGGAGCTCGGGCCGATCTTCTGGCTCGACATGATGGGTGCGCCGATCGTGATCGTCTCCGGTCACGATCTGGTCGACGAGCTCTCCGACGAGAAGCGCTTCGACAAGGCGGTGCGCGGCTCGCTGCGCCGCGTGCGCGCGGTCGGCGGTGACGGGCTGTTCACTGCCGACACCAAGGAGCCGAACTGGAGCAAGGCGCACAACATCCTGATGCAGCCGTTCGGCAACCGCGCCATGCAGTCGTATCACCCGAGCATGGTCGATATCGCCGAGCAGCTGGTCAAGAAATGGGAGCGCCTCAACGCCGACGAGGAGATCGAGGTCGTCCACGACATGACGGCGCTGACCCTCGACACCATCGGGCTCTGCGGCTTCGACTATCGCTTCAATTCGTTCTACCGCCGCGACTACCACCCTTTCGTGGAATCGCTGGTGCGCTCGCTCGAGACCATCATGATGACCCGCGGCCTGCCGCTCGAGGGTCTGTGGATGCAGAAGCGGCGCAAGACGCTGACCGACGACGTCGGCTTCATGAACAAGATGGTCGACGAGATCATCGCCGAGCGGCGCGGCAATACCGACGTGACCAGTGACAAGAAGGACATGCTGGCCGCGATGATGACCGGCGTCGACCGCGCCACCGGCGAGCAGCTCGACGACGTCAACATCCGCTACCAGATCAACACCTTCCTGATCGCCGGCCACGAGACCACCAGCGGCCTGCTGTCGTGCACGATCTACGCGCTGTTGAAGCATCCCGAGGTGCTGAAGAAGGCCTATGAGGAGGTCGATCGCGTCCTTGGTCCCGACGTCGATGCGCGGCCGACCTATCAGCAGGTGACGCAGCTCACCTACATCACCCAATGCCTGAAGGAGGCGCTGCGGCTGTGGCCGCCGGCGCCGGCTTACGGCATCGCGCCGCTCAACGACGAGACGATCGGCGGCAAGTACAAGCTCAAGAAGAACACCTTCATCACCGTGCTGGTGATGGCGCTGCATCGCGATCCCTCCGTCTGGGGCCCGAACCCCGATGTATTCGATCCGGAGAATTTCAGCCGCGAGGCGGAGGCCAAGCGCCCGATCAACGCCTGGAAGCCGTTCGGCAACGGCCAGCGCGCCTGCATCGGCCGCGGCTTTGCCATGCACGAGGCGGCGCTCGCGATCGGGATGATCCTGCAACGCTTCAGGCTGCTCGACGTGCATCGCTACCAGATGCATCTGAAGGAGACGCTGACGGTCAAGCCCGACGGTTTCAGGATCAAGGTGCGGCCGCGCGACGACAGGGATCGCGGCGCCTTCGCGGGCAGCACGGGCGCGGTTGTGGCCGCGCCGAAGGCACCGCGCGCGCCGACCACGCGCCCCGGCCACAACACGCCGATGCTGGTGCTCTACGGCTCCAACCTCGGCTCCGCCGAGGAACTGGCGACCCGCATGGCTGATCTGTCGGAGATCAACGGATTCGCGGTGCGGCTCGGGCCGCTGGACGACTATGTCGGCAAGCTGCCGGACGAGGGCGGTGTCCTGATCATCTGCGCCTCCTATAATGGCGCGGCGCCCGACAACGCGACGCAATTCGTCAAATGGCTTGAGACCGATCTGCCGAAGGACGCCTTCGCCAAGGTGCGCTACGCGGTGTTCGGCTGCGGCAACAGCGATTGGGCAGCGACCTACCAGTCGGTGCCGCGTTTCATCGACGAGCAGCTGACCAAGCACGGCGCGCGCGCGGTCTATCCGCGCGGCGAGGGCGATGCGCGCAGCGATCTCGATGGCCAGTTCCAGAAATGGTTCCCGGAGGCCGCGAAGCTCGCGACCAAGGAATTCGGCATCGACTGGAATTTCACCCGCACCGCCGAGGACGAACCGCTCTACGCGATCGAGCCGGTGGCGCAGGGCGCGGTCAACACCATCGTGACGCAGGGCGGCGCGGTGCCGATGAAGGTGCTCGCCAACAACGAGCTGCAGAACAAGGAAGGCGCCCATCCGTCGGAACGCTCGACCCGGCATATCGAGGTCGAGCTGCCGGCCAGTCTGAAATATCGCGTCGGCGATCATCTCAGCGTGGTGCCGCGCAACGATCCGACATTGGTCGATTCCGTCGCGCGCCGGTTCGGCTTCCTGCCGGCCGACCAGATCCGTCTGCAGGTCTCGGAAGGCCGCCGCGCGCAACTGCCGGTCGGCAACGCCGTGTCGGTCGGGCGGCTGCTCACCGAATTCGTCGAACTGCAGCAGGTCGCGACCCGCAAGCAGATCCAGATCATGGCCGAGCAAACGCGGTGCCCGGTGACCAAGCCGAAGCTGATGGCCTATATCGGCGATGACGAGGCCTCCGCCGGGCGCTACCGCGCCGAGGTGCTGGCCAGGCGCAAATCGGTGTTCGACCTGCTCGAGGAATATCCGGCCTGCGAGCTGCCGTTCCATCTCTACCTCGAAATGCTGTCACTGCTGGCGCCGCGCTATTACTCGATCTCGTCGTCTCCGGCGGGCGAGGCACAGCGCTGCAGCGTCACCGTCGGGGTCGTGGAAGCGCCTGCGAGCTCTGGCCGCGGCGTCTACAAGGGTGTCTGCTCGAACTATCTGGCGCGCCGCCGCGCCGGCGACACCGTCCACGCCACGATCAAGGAGACCAAGGCCGGCTTCCGCCTGCCTGACGACAACGCCGTGCCGATCATCATGATCGGGCCGGGCACCGGGCTCGCGCCGTTCCGCGGCTTCCTGCAGGAGCGCGCCGCGCGCAAGGCACAGGGCGCTGCGCTGGGCCCCGCGATGTTGTTCTTCGGCTGCCGCCATCCGGAGCAGGACTTCATCTATGCGGACGAGCTGAAGGCGTTCGCAGCCGATGGCCTCAGTGAACTCTACACCGCCTTCTCGCGCGCCGACGGGCCCAAGACCTATGTGCAGCACCTCGTCGCCGCGCAGAAGGATCGGGTCTGGGAGCTGATCGAGAAGGGCGCCATCGTCTATGTCTGCGGCGACGGCGGCAAGATGGAGCCCGACGTCAAGGCAACCCTGATGTCGATCTATCGCGAGCGCAGCGGAGCCGACACCGATGCCGCCGCGCGCTGGATCGAGGAGATGGGCACCAGGAACCGCTACGTGCTCGACGTCTGGGCCGGCGGGTAGCCTCGGAGCCGGGGACGACGGTGATGCGGTTGAGGGCAGGTTCCTTTCCCCATCGTCGTCCCGGCGAAAGCCGGGACCCATAACCACGGGATTGGGTCGTTGAAGAGGGCTATGGCCCCAGCGGTGCGCAACAATCACCTTCGGTGGTTATGGGTCCTTGCTTTCGCAGGGACGACACTGAGTTTGTTGCGCCATTCGTGAGTCACTATTTCGCATTCTCTGGGCGCTAGCTTCGCCCGCCCTGACGCCCATGTTACAAGCCGCCGCATGATTCCCTGGGAAAAGATCGATACCGCGCGCATTCCCGGCACCGAAGGTGAATTGCGCCTGATGCGGCGCGGCCGCGAATTCTCGATCATGCTCGGCACCAACGAGCTGATGAACAGCCGTCTGTCGGGCTCGGAAGCCGCGCTGGCAACGCTCGCTGCGAAGAAGATCGAGAAAGTCGCACGGCCGCGTTTTCTCATCGGCGGCCTCGGCATGGGCTTTACGCTGCGGGCGGCGCTTACCGTGCTTGGACCCGAGGCGGAAATCGTGGTGGCCGAGCTGGTGCCCGCCGTGGTCGCCTGGGCGAGGGGCCCGATGGCCGAGATCTTCGGCGACAGCCTGACCGATCCACGCGTCAGCATCCAGGAGGTGGATGTCGCCGATGTGATCGAGCGCAATCCGCGCACCTACGATGCCATTCTCCTCGATGTCGATAACGGCCCCGAAGGCCTGACCCGCAAGGCCAATGACGCGCTGTATGACGTTTCAGGACTCAAGATCGCACACACTGCGCTGCGGCGCGGCGGCGTGCTCGCCGTCTGGTCGTCCGGGCCAAATGCCAAGTTCCCGAAATCGCTGTCCCGCGCCGGCTTCGCCGTCAACGAGATTGCCGTCCGCGCCACCGGCCGAGGCCGCGGCGTGCGCCACGTGATCTGGATCGCGGTCAAGGAGTAGCAGGCGCCGCTATTGCGACGCAGCAAGACCTCCAGCAGCGTTCGGTTCGATTGTGTTGAAAATCGAGGGCCGTTGGGTTTCACTCGCGGCACCGAAGCCTCGAGCCCTTGGTCTGTCTGATGCAGGCGACGTCGAATTTTGGGGTGCAGGAGACGCACGGGATCCTGGACCGTTTCCAGGCCGAATTCCGCGGCTCGAGCGAAGGGCTCGGCTGGTCGTCCGCATTTGCCTCGGTCCAGCGCGAACGGCCGTTTGACGGGCACTTCCACGCGCTGTCGGACAATCTGATGGTGCTGCACCGGGGTGGCCCGGTCGACATCACCTATGTGATGGACGGCAAGTCGGTTGCCCGGCAGATCCCGCGCGGCGGGGTGTTCTTCCTGCCGGCCGGACACGCCTGCAACGTGGTGCTGCGCGAGGCGCTGGAATCCACCCACATCTATCTGCGCTCCGATCTGTTCGCGGGCCGGGACGGGGCCCCGAGCCTGATCCACGGGCTCGCGCCGATGCTCGGCGATCAGGATGCGGTGCTGGAGCATCTCGCCGCAGCGATCGGCGACACCATCACCGGCGGCCTATCGGCCTCGTCGCTGTTCGTCGATCCGATCGCGCAGGCGATCGCCAATCGCTTCGTCGCAATCAATTTCCACAAGCCGAGCGTGGAGGCCGGCAAGCATCCGAACCTGCTGAGCGTCAGGCAGATGGCGCGCATCCGCGAGTTCGTCGACACAAATCTCGATTCCGATATCCGGCTCGACCAGCTGGCGGAGCTGTGCGGCCGCAGCACCGAATATTTCGTGCGCCTGTTCAAGGCAACCAGCGGCGTCTCGCCCTACCAATACGTGCTCACTCTGCGCATCGAGCGCGCCAGGGTGCTGCTCGCCGACGAGACGCAGAGCCTCGCCGACATCGCGCTGGCCTGCGGCTTCTCCCATCAGGAGCACTTCACCCGCATGTTCCGCCGCTTCACCGGCGTGACGCCGGGGCGATACCGCCGTAGCCATTAGCGTGCGGCGGCCCGCGATTCTGACGGGCGAGGGCGCATAGCCTGGTCCTGTACCGACGGATGATTTTTCCGGTTTTGTGCAGATTTTCTCCGGTTTCGTGCAGGCCCGCCATGGCCACCCGCCGCTAGCTTTCTCCCAACAAGACGAGATTGCCGGTTCACCGGCTTGGGAGAAATGCCATGAGCGTTGCGATGCCTGATGCCGGAGGCGCATCCATTGCGTCCGTTGCGGCGGCCGGTGATGCCGGCCAGGGCACCTTTGCCTATTGCTCGCAGCAATATCGCGTGGTGTTCGGCACCGGCACCTCGGCGCGGCTTGGCGAGGAGAGCGAGCGCCTTGGCATCAAGCGGGCGCTGGTGCTGACCACACGCGAGCAGCAGGATCTTGGGCGCCGGCTCGGCGCAGGCCTCGGTGACAGGCTCGCGGGGCTGTTTGCCGGCGCGCGCATGCACACGCCGGTCGAGGTCACCAATGAAGCGCTTCGCATCGTCGAGTCCCGCGACATCGATGGGCTGGTCGCGATCGGCGGCGGCTCGACGGTCGGGCTCGGCAAGGCGCTGTCGCTGCGCACCGGGCTGCCGCATATCGCGATGCCGACCACTTATGCCGGTTCGGAGATGACGCCAATCCTCGGCGAAACCAGCAACGGCATCAAGGCCACGCAGCATTCCCAGGATCTGGTGCCGGACACCGTCATCTACGACGTCGATCTCACCGTCAGCCTGCCGCCGCATATCTCCGCGGCCAGCGGCATGAATGCAATCGCCCACGCCGTCGAGGCGCTTTATGCGCCTGATGCCAATCCGCTGACCTCGCTGATGGCGGAAGAGGGCATCGCCGCGCTTGCCCGCGCATTGCCGCGCATCATGACGGCCCCGGCCGATCCCGGTGCCCGCCGCGACGCGCTCTATGGCGCCTGGCTGTGCGCCGTGTGTCTTGGCGCGGTCGGCATGTCGCTGCATCACAAGCTCTGCCACGTGCTGGGCGGCATGTTCAACCTGCCGCATGCGGAAACCCACGCGATCGTGCTGCCCCACGCGGCCGCCTACAACGCCGCCGCGGCGCCGGAGGCGATGATCCGGGTGGCGCGCGCACTGCACAGCGCCAATGCACCGCAGGGTCTGTTTGACCTTGCCCGGCAGCTCGCGCTGCCGCGCGCGCTTTCCGGCATCGGAATGCCCGAGGACGGCATCGCGCACGCTGCCGAGATGGCGGTGCGCAATCCCTATGCCAACCCAAGACCGGTCGAACGCGCCCCGATCGAGCAATTGATCGCGGCAGCCTGGCGCGGCGATGCGCCCGTGCAGCACTGACATCTCAGGATCAAAGGACAACACGATGGCCAATTTCAACGAGCATGACCTCACCGACGAGGTGATCAGCAGCTTCGCCAATACGCCGAACAAGCGGCTGAAGTTCCTCATCGAGGAGACGGTCAAGTCGCTGCACGATCTGGTGCGCCGCACCGAGCTCACCTTCGAGGAATGGAATCAGGCGATCGAATTCCTGACCCGCACCGGCCAGACCTGCACGCCGCTGCGCCAGGAGTTCATCCTGCTCTCCGACGTGCTCGGCGTCTCGATGCTGGTCGACGCGGTTAATCACCGCGAGCGCGAGGGCGCGACCGAGACCACAGTGCTTGGTCCGTTCTATGTCGGCGAGCACCGCGTCACACCGCACGGCGCCAACATCTCGGAGGGCATCGACGGTGAAGTGATGTTCGTGCAGAGCCGCGTCACTGACCTCGCCGGCAAGCCGCTCGCCGGTGCCGAGATCGATGTCTGGCATGCCGACGATGACGGCTTCTACGATTCGCAGAAGGCGGACTATGCGGCTCATGGCCCATCGCTGCGCGCGCGCTTCGTCACCGATGCCGACGGCCGCTTCTCCTTCCGCACCATCCTGCCGTGCAGCTATCCGATCCCGACCGATGGCCCGGTCGGCGATCTCATCACCGCCACGCAACGCCATCCGATGCGGCCGGCGCATGTGCATTTCCTGGTCAAGGCCGAGGGTTACGAGCCGCTGATCACCCACGTCTTCCTCGATGGCGACGAATATCTGCGCAGCGACGTGGTGTTCGGCGTCAAGGACGAGCTCATTGCGCGCGTCGAGCCGAAGAGCGAGCCGGCGTTGCCGAACGGCGAGCGGGTCTCCGGCCCGTGGCACCTGATGACTTACGACTTCCAGATGAAGCCCGGCGCGGGCCTGGTGCCGAAGCCCATGATGGCCGCGGAATGACGATCGCAACCAACAAGACGACCAAGGAGAGGACCATGACCAGCAAATCGATTGAGACCGACGTCCTTGTCGTCGGCAGTGGCCCGGCCGGCGCGACGGCGGCGGCGCTGCTCGGCACGTACGGCGTCAAGCATATCCTGGTGACCAAATATGGCTGGCTGGCTGATACGCCGCGGGCCCACATCAGCAACCAGCGTGCGATGGAGGTGCTGCGCGATCTCGGCCTCGAGGAGAAGGCCGTGGCGCAGGCCGTGCCGCAGCATCTGATGGCCAACAACGTGTTCTGCGAGAGTCTCGCCGGCGAGGAATTCGGCCGGCTGTATTCGTGGGGCAATCATCCCTCGCGCAAGGCGGATTACGATCTCGCCAGTCCCGCGCGCATCTGCGACCTGCCGCAGAATTTCCTCGAGCCGATCCTGATCGAGGCCGCCGGCCAGCGCGGCACCTCGCTGTGCTTCAACACCGAGTTCGTCGACCTGGTACAGGATGCCGACGGTGTGACTGCGACGGTCAAGGATCGCCTCTCCGGCGAGACCTTTCAGATCCGCGCCAAATATCTGATCGGCGCCGATGGCGGCCGCAGCCGGGTCGCCGAAGTGATCGGACTGCCGATGGAGGGCCAGATGGGCCGCGCCGGCAGCATGAACATCATCGTGCAGGCTGACTTAAGCAAGTACGTCGCGCATCGGCCGAGCGTGCTGTACTGGGTGCTGCAGCCCGGTGCTGAGATCGGCGGCATCGGGGCCGGCCTGATCCGTATGGTGCGGCCATGGAACGAGTGGCTGATCATCTGGGGCTACGACATCGAGCAGGGCGAGCGCAAGCTCAGCAATGGCGAGGCCGTCTCGATCGTGCGCAATCTGGTCGGCGACGAGACCCTCGAGGTCAAGGTGCGCTCCACCTCGACCTGGACCGTGAACGAGATGTATGCCGGCCACTATTCGTCCGGCCGCGTGTTCTGCGTCGGCGATGCCGTGCACCGCCATCCGCCGACCAACGGCCTCGGCTCCAACACCTCGATCCAGGATTCCTTCAATCTGTGCTGGAAGCTGAAACTGGTGCTCGAAGGCCACGCGGCGCCGTCGCTGCTGGAAACCTATTCGGCCGAGCGCCAGCCGGTCGGCAAGCAGATCGTGACCCGCGCCAACAAGAGCATCGGCGACTTCCCGCCGATCTTCGAGGCGGTAGGCCTCGTCGCTTCGACCGACCCGGCCGAAGCGCGCAAGGCGATCGCGGCGCGCAAGGCGCCGACCGCCGAGGGCAAGGCGCGCCGCAAGAAGCTCTACGAGGCCATCGCCAACAAGAGCTATGAGTTCAACTGCCACGGCGTCGAGATGAACCAGCGCTACGGGTCGACCGCCGTGGTGTCCGATGGCACGCCGATGCCGGCCTTCAGTCGCGATCACGAGCTGTATTATCAGGCCACCACCTGGCCCGGCGCGCACCTGCCGCATGTCTGGGTCGAGCATCAGGGCGAACGGAAGTCGACGCTCGATCTCACCGGCAAGGGCCGCTTCACGCTGCTCACCGGGATCGGCGGCGACGGCTGGAAGGCGGCCGCTGCCGCGGTCGAGAAGGCCTACGGCCTGCCGGTCGACGTGGTGACGATCGGCCCGCAAGGCTGCGATGCGCTCGACATCTATGCCGACTGGTATCGCCAGAGCGAGGTGGACGAGGACGGCTGCGTGCTGGTGCGTCCCGACATGTATGTCGCCTGGCGCGCCAGGGAGGCGGCGGCGAATGCCTCCGATCTGTTGCTCGACGTGTTCGGCCAGATCCTCGGCCGCGGCGCAAAGGCGCAAACGAAGTCCGTCGCCGCCGCGTGATGTGGCACGGCGCTGGTAATTTTCAGAACGGAATGAACGGCAGCCGGCTTGAAAACCGGCTTGCCTCAAGGGAGGGGAAAATGACCAAGGACCATTTGAACGCCAACGACCACTTGAACGCATTGTCTTTCGATCGCCGCCGGGTGCTGCAAGGCATCGCCGGTGGTTTCGCCGCTGCAGGCACGACCACATTGTTCGCACCGGCCGTGCGCGCCGCCAACAAGCCGATCAAGATCGGCTATGTCTCGCCGAAGAGCGGACCATTGGCTGCCTTCGCCGAAGCCGACGATTTCGTGCTCGGCGAATTCCGAAAATTCATCAAGGATGGCGTCAAGGTCGGATCGCAGACCTATCCGGTCGAGGTGGTGACCAAGGACAGCCAGTCGAATCCGAACCGCGCCGCTGAGGTCGCCAAGGAACTGATCACCCGCGACAATGTTAGCCTGATCGTGGTCGGCGCCACCCCCGAGACCAACAACCCCGTGGCGACGCAGTGCGAGCTCGAGCAGGTGCCGTGCATCTCCACCGTCGCACCGTGGCAGACCAATTTCATCGGCCGGCAGGCCAATCCGGGCGATCCGAAGAGCTGGAAGCCGTTCGACTACACCTTCCATTATTTCTGGGGCCTCGAGGACGTCATCGGTGTCTTCACCAGCATGTGGAGCCAGGTCGCGACCAACAAATCGGTCGGCGCGCTGTTTCCGAACGATGCCGATGGCAATGCCTGGGGCGACACCACGATCGGCTTCCCGCCTGTTATGGCCAAGCAGGGCTTCAAGCTGACCGATCCCGGCCGCTTCCAGAATCTCACCGATGATTTCAGCTCGCAGATCGCTGCGTTCCGTGGCGCCGACGCCGAGATCATCACCGGCGTGGTCATCCCGCCCGACTTCACCACGTTCTGGAACCAGGCGCGCCAGAAGGGGTTGAAGCCGAAAGTCGTGTCGGTCGCCAAGGCGTTGCTGTTCCCGGCGTCGGTGCAGGCGCTCGGCAAGGGCGGCAACAACATCTCCACCGAGGTGTGGTGGACGCCGACGCATCCGTACAAATCGAGCCTCAGCAGCGTCAGCGCGGCCGATCTTGCCAAGGGATATGAGCAGGCCTCCGGCAAGCAATGGACCCAGCCGATCGGCTTCGTGCATTCGCTGTTCGAGGTCGCGATCGACGCCATCAAGCGCTCCGGCGATCCGGCCGATGGCGCGGCGCTGGCGAAAGCGATCGGCGCCACCAAGCTCGATACCATCGTGGGCCAGGTCGCGTTCGGCTCCAGCGCGGTGCCGCCGTTCGCGGCGAAGAACATCGCCAAGACGCCGCTGGTCGGCGGCCAGTGGCGGCTGAACGGCGACAAGTACGACATGGTGATCACCGACAACAAGCTGGCGCCGCAGATCCCGCTCGGCGGCGATATGCAGGCGCTGAGCTAGCGCAAGTCAGCACGTCGTCGAAGACAGGAGATGCGTGGCATTGCCACGCATCTTCTCTCCGCCGCAATCATACAGTGGGCGACCATGCTCGAACTCCATGCCATCTCGAAAAGGTTCGGCGCCATTGTCGTTGCCGACGCGATCGACCTGACGCTTGCGTCCGGCGAGGCGCTGGGCGTGATCGGGCCGAACGGCGCCGGCAAATCGACGCTGTTCAACCTGATCACGGGGTTGTTGCGGCCGGATGCCGGCCGTATCGTCCTCGATGGCGTCGACATCACGGGTCTTTCTCCCGAAGCGCGCTGCCGCGCCGGCATCGGGCGTTCGTTCCAGATCCCGCAGCCGTTCGATCACCTCTCGGTGTTCGAGAACCTTGCGGTCGCCGCCCAATTCGGCGGCGGCCTCTCGGAGGCCGATGCGGTCCAGCATTGCGGCCGCATACTTGATCTGACCGGCCTCGAAGCCAAGGCCAATCGGCTCGCCGGCAGCCTGCCGCTGCTCGATCGCAAGCGGCTCGAGCTGGCGCGGGCGCTTGCCACCAAGCCACGCACGCTGCTGCTCGACGAGATCGCAGGCGGCCTCACCGATGCCGAATGTCATGAACTGGTCGAGACCATCCGCACCATCCACGCCGAAGGTGTCGGCATCATCTGGATCGAGCATGTGGTGCACGCGCTGCTCGCGGTGGTGCAGCGGCTGGTGGTGCTGAACTTCGGCAAGGTGGTCGCGCAAGGCGCACCAGTCGAGGTGATGCGCTCGCGCGAGGTCGAGACCATCTACATGGGAGTGCCGGCATGACCGCGCTGCTCAATGTCACGGCGCTCGATGCGTTCTATGGCGACTTCCAGGCGCTGTTCGGCATCGATTTCGAATTGGCGGAGGGCGAGGCGGTCGCGGTGATCGGCGCCAACGGCGCCGGGAAGTCGACGATGCTGAAGTCGCTGGCCGGGCTCGTGAAGAGCCGCCCCGACGCGATCCGCCTCGGCGGGCGGGCGATCGGCGATGCGTCCGCCGCCCGCATCGTGCGGCTCGGCCTTGCGCTGGTCCCCGAGGGCCGTCAGCTGTTTCCCTCGCTCAGCGTCGAGGAGAACCTCTTGATCGGGGCCTACGGCGGTGAACGAACAACTCCGTGGGATCTCGCCGCGGTCTACCGGATGTTCCCGGTGCTGAAGGAGCGGCGGCGTGGCGCCGTCACGGCGCTGTCGGGCGGTCAGCAGCAGATGGTGGCGATCGGCCGCGCGCTGATGTCGAACCCACAGATTCTGCTGTGCGACGAGATCAGCCTCGGCCTCGCGCCGATCGTGGTGGAGGACATCTACCGCATGCTGCCGCAGATCCGTTCGGGCGGCACCGCGGTCGTGCTGGTCGAGCAGGACATCGCCCGCGCGTTGCGGGCCGCCGACCGCTTCTACTGCCTGCAGGAGGGACGAGTGACGCTAAGCGGACGGCCCAAGGATGTGGATCAGGACACGATCCGCGCGGCCTATTTCGGAGCATGAGGGAGCCATGAGTGGGTTCGATACCATCATCGAGGGCGTGCTGCTCGGCGGCGTCTATGCGCTGTTCGCGCTCGGCCTGTCGCTGATCTTCGGCATCATGCGTCTCGTCAATCTGGCGCATGGCGACCTGATCCTGCTCGCGGCCTATCTGGTGCTCAGCGCCACCACGGCGCTCGGCCTGCCGCTTGCGGCCGCAGCCCTCTTGGTTGTCGCGACGATGTTCGTGCTCGGTTTCGTGCTGCAGCGGCTGGTGCTGGAGCGGGTGCTCGGCGACGACATCCTGCCGCCGCTGCTCGTCACCTTCGGCCTGTCGATCGTGATCCAGAACGGACTGCTGCTCGGCTACGGCGCCGACAGCCGGCGGCTGCAGGCGGGCGCCTTCGAATCCTCGTCGGTGGCGCTCGCCCCCGGTCTGAGCGTCGGGCTGGCCCCGCTGACGGCGCTGGTGACGGCGATCGCTGCCGTCGCGCTGCTGCAGCTCATTTTCTATCGCACCTCGCTCGGCCGGGCCTTCCGCGCCACCGCTGACAATCCCGCGATCGCGCAGTTGATGGGCGTCAATGAGCGCAATGTCTATGCGATCGCGGTCGGGCTCTCGCTCGCGGTGTCGGTGATCGCCGCTGTTGTGTTCGGCATCCGCGCCAGCTTCGATCCGTCGATCGGCCCGGCGCGGCTGCTCTATGCGTTCGAGGCCGTGATCATCGGCGGCCTCGGCAGCCTGTGGGGAACGCTGGCCGGCGGCATCGTACTCGGGCTGGCGCAGGCGATCGGGGGGCGGATCAATCCGGAGTGGCAGATCCTGGCCGGCCATCTCGCCTTCCTTGCCGTACTGATGGTGCGGCCGCGCGGCCTCTTCCCGGCGAGGCGGACATGAGCGTCGAAAGCATCCATGTCCCGGCAAGCCGGGAGCAACGTCCGGCGGATCTGCCGGTCTGGCAAGTTCGGGTCGGCACGCGATTGTCGCGCGGAGCGGCCGTCGTCGGCATCGCGCTGGTGGTGGTGCTTGCCGTGCTGCCCACGATTGCTTCGCGCAATTTGATCCAGGATCTGATCTTCGTCTTCACCATGCTGACGCTGGCGCAGCTCTGGAACGTGCTGGCTGGCTGGGGCGGGCTGGTGTCGGTCGGGCAGCAGGCGTTTGTCGGGCTCGGCGCCTATGCTCTGTTTGCCGCCATCGTGATGGCCGGGCTCGATCCCGTTGCGTCGATCCCGCTGGCCGGGCTGTTCGCGGCGCTGGTCGCAGCGGTACTCGGCCCGCTGCTGTTCCGGCTGGAGGGGCCATATTTCGCGATCGGCAGCTGGGTTGCCGCCGAAGCGCTGCGGCTGATCTGCGCCCAGTTCAAGTCGCTCGGCGGCGGCACTGGGATGTCGATCTCGCCGGGCGAACTGTCGCAGATGTTCGGGCTGAAGGCGGTGCAGGCGCTGCTCGGATTGCGGCCGGCGGCCGCGCGCGACGTGCTGGTCTACTGGCTGGCGCTGCTGCTCGCCGTGCTGGTCACGCTCGGCATCTACGCCTTCATCCGCTCGCGCCATGGCCTCGCGCTCGCCGCAAGCCGCGACAACGCAGCGGCAGCGCGCAGCGTCGGCGTCCGCACCGCGCGGATTCGCCATCTGCTGTGGATCGCGGTCGCCTTCGCCACCGGCATGGTCGGCGCGGTGGTCTATCTGCAGAAGGCGCGCATCTCGCCTGACGCCGCCTTCAGCGTCACCGACTGGACCGCCTATGTGATCTTCATCGTCGTGATCGGCGGGGTGCGCACCATCGAAGGCCCGATGGTCGGCGTGCTCCTGCTATGGGGGCTCGTCACCTGGCTCGCCCAGGATGGCAGCCTGTATCTGGTCGTGCTCGGTACGCTCGCCATCCTGATCATGCTGTTCATGCCGAGGGGCGTGTGGGGCGCGGCGGCGCGGCGCTGGCAGGTGCAGCTATTCCCGACACAGCGCTGGCTCGGCCGCAGCCGCTAGAGCAAGATGATGTCAGGTTGAATCGGTCTTGCGGCGGACTGGCTCACCTCTCCCGCTTGCGGGGGAGGTCGCATCGCATCGAAGATGCGATGCGGGTGGGGGCTCTCTCCGCGATGTGACCCGCGGAGAGAGCCCCCACCCCAGCCCTCCCCCGCAAGCGGGAGAGGGAGCGAACCGCCTTCGCGGTGCTATTCGACCTAATCTCATCGCGCTCTAGTGCCGAAGATCCCGGCCGTTCTCTGAGGTCCGTTCTCAGAACATCGTGTTGCTGTTCGCCGGATTTTCCGGAACGGGCTGCACCACGTCCCAATGCTCGACGATCTTGCGGTCCTCGAGCTTGAAGATGTCGATGATCGCATTGCCGCGGGTGCCGGGTTCGCGCACCGCGTGGACGTGCAGGATCACGTAGTCGCCGTCGACGAACGAACGCTTGATCTCGCTGTGCGAGTTCGGAAACTTCTCGCGCAGGAAGGCAATGAATTTGCGGAAGCCGTCGGGACCGTCGGCCGCGCCGGGATTGTGTTGCACATAGCGGTTGCCGACATAGGCGAGTGCCGCGTCGGCGTCCTTCTGGTTCAGCCCCTTCTCGTAGAAGGCCAGCACCGCCTTGCGGTTGGCTTCCTGCTGCGCGTCGCCGGTCGCGGCCATCGCGGCAGAAGATGCGAGCGCGAGGAGGAGAGCGGCGACGGCTGTCCGCGGCCGGAGAAGGGTCTTCATCTGGTGACTCCCGGTGGCTGATGGCGCGCGACCCGCGCAGTGCATCGCGCTGTCTACAGCCTCCGCGCGCCAGCCGGAAGAACGCACCCCTGGCTCACATGGTCACCGGAAGATACTAGAGCCCCGTTCCGATTGAAGCGGAACGGGGCTCTGGATTCTTGATTGACGCGTTTTCTTGACGCGAACCGGTATCCACTTCGCTCGAAAACGCTCTAGCCTCACGCCGCCTTCACCGCAGCCCCATGCGCATGCTTGTCGATGGCGTCGATGATCTGCGGCCACATCGGGATCGGCAGCGCATGGCCCATGCCCTCGATCATCAGGAGCTTTGCGCCGGGGATCGAGACCGCGGTGTCCTTGCCGCCTTCGGGATGCACCAGCGGATCGACTGTGCCGTGGATCACCAGCGTCGGTGCCTTGACGCTGCGCAGGCGCTCCTTGCGGCTGCCCGAGGCGAGGATGGCGCGGAGCTGGCGGCCGACGCCTTCCGGATTGAGGCCGCGCTCAAAGGTGCGCCGCGCGCGTTCCGGATCAAGTGCCTCATCCTCCGGGAACGAGCCGTTGCGCAGCACCTTCCAGGTCTGGCCGAAACGCACGAAGTACTCCTCCTTGCTCTTCGGCGGCGGCGCCATCAGCACTGCGGTCGCCTCGCGGGTCGGCCCCGGCACCTTTGGATTGCCGGTGGTCGACATGATCGAGGTCAGCGAGCGCACGCGCTCGGGGAAGGTGATCGCAACCTCCTGCGCGATCATGCCGCCCATCGAGGCGCCGACAAGGTGCGCGGTGCGGATGCCGAGCGCATCCATCAATCCGATCGTGTCCCGCGCCATGTCGGCCAGCCGGTATGGCGCTGCGACCGGAATCTTCAGGAAGCGCAGCTTCAGCAGTTCAAGTGCGGTCAGCCGCTTGCCGCCGCTCATGCGGGAGGACTTGCCGATATCCCTGTTGTCGAACCGGATCACGCGAAAACCGCGCGCAGCAAGCTGGCGACAGAATTCGTCGTCCCAATGGATCATCTGGGCGCCGAGGCCCATGATCAAAAGCAGCGGCTCCGCATTCGCATCGCCAAAAATCTCGTAGCAGATGTCTATGCCATTGGCGCGGGTTAGTTGCGGCAACTGATGGGCGAGCGTGGTCACGGGCGTCCTCTCCTGGATTCGCGGTCAGGAACCTGCATGCTGCCACGGTTTGACGCAGCGCAGAAGAGCTTCGACGTCGCCGGGCGCGCCGCACTGTTGACCGATCAGCGGCAACAGTGTCGTATGGCACAAACAAACGGAAGCGCGACAAGCGCTCGGAATTGACGTGGAGGAGGGCCTCATGGCCGACAAGGGCAACGACCCTGCCGTGATCTGGCAGACGATGATTGGCGAGATGGAGAAGGGGTTCAACTCCTTCGGCAACCAGTTGATGAGCTCGCCTGAATTCTCCAAGGTGATGAATCAGGCCGGCAGCGCCGCGGCGGGCGCGCAGAAGCAGCTCGGCGAGATGATGGAGAAATATCTGCTGGCGATGAACCTGCCGAGCCGCGCCCAGCTCGTCGGCATGGCCGAGCGGCTGCAGTCGATGGAGACCCAGCTCAACGAGATCAAGACGCTGCTGCAGCAGGTGCACCACAATTCGCTGGCGCCGGACGACGGCTACGGCGCAACGCCACGGCCGCCGCGCACCAGGCGCCCGCCATCCGAGGGAGACAGCAAATGAATGCTCCCACCGGGTTTGATTTCGCCTCGATCTCCGAGCGGGTACAGTCCGAGGTGCAGCGTGCGATCCAGCGCAGCATCAAGGGCGTCGAGTATTTCTCGAGCTCCGGCCCCGAGCTCGGCTCGACGCCGAAGGACGTGCTGTATTCGCGCGGCACCATGAACCTCTATCACTACCGGCCGCAGGCCGACGAAGTCTATCGCGTGCCGGTCCTGATCGTGATGGCGACCACCAACCGCGGCTACATCCTCGACCTGGTGCCGGGGCAGAGCTTCATCGAGTTCCTGCTCAAGCGCGGGTTCGACGTCTACATGCTGGACTGGACCGCGCCGAAGCCCGAGGAAAAATCGCTGCGCATGGAGGACTACGTCCTCGACTTCATCCCGGAATCGGTCCGCCGCGTGCAGCAGGATTCCGGCGAAAAGGACATCTCCGTGATCGGCTATTGCTTCGGCGGCGTGCTGTCGCTGCTCTATGGCTCGATCTTCAACGACGGGCCGATGAAGAACCTGATCTGCTTCACCACGCCGATCGATTTTCGCGAGATGAAGCTGTTCTCGAATTTCGCCGACCGCCGCTACTTCGACGTCGACCGCCTCATCGACAGCACCGGCAACATGCCGCCCGAACTGATCCTGCAATCGTTCGACATGCTGCGGCCGGCCGCGCGCGTCGTCGGCCAGATCCAGCTCTGGGACAACATCTGGAACGACGAGTTCGTCAAGTCGTACCGGATGTTCGATCGCTGGGCGACCGACACGCTGCCGCTGGCGGGCGAATATTTCCGCGCCATCACCAAGGACCTGATGTGGGACAACAAGCTCTACAACGACACCATGACGGTCGGCGGCCGCGCGGCGAAGCTTGCCGACATCAAGGTGCCGATTCTGCACGCGGTCGCCGAGCACGACCACATCGTGCCGTATGATGCGGCAAAGCACCTGATCACCAAGATCGGCTCCGAGGACAAGGAGGAGGTGATGCTGAAAGGCGGTCACGTCTCGCTGGTCGCCGGCGCCAATGCAATCAAGCGGCTGTGGCCGAAACTGGACTCCTGGTTGAGCAAGAGATCGACATGACCGAACAACGTTCCTATCCGCGCCACGTCAAGACCGAGGCCGGCGACATCGAGTTCCGGCTGATGAAGCGGCCCGACGAGGCCGCAGTGCTGGCCTTCGCGCAGAAACTGCCGACGCATGATCTGCTGTTCCTGCCGCGCAACATCAGCCAGCCGAAGGTGCTGTCGGCCTGGATCAACGAGATCGAGCGCGGCGACATCACGAGCCTGCTCGCGATCAAGGACGGCAAGGTGGTCGGCTGCGGCACCCTGGTGCGCGACCCACATTCCTGGTCGCCGCATGTGGGCGAGATCCGGATGGTGGTGTCGCTCGACGTGCGCGGGCAGGGCGTCGGCCGAGCGCTGTCGCAGGAGACCTTCGCCATCGCGCTCGGCGCCGGGCTGGAGAAGTTCTCGGTGCAGATGACAGTCGACCAGCGGGCGGCGATCGCGCTGTTCGAAAGCCTCGGCTTCAAAGCGGAGGCCCTGCTGCGCGACCATGTCCGCGACGTCGAGGGCAAGACTCACGACATCGTCGTGCTCGGGCACAATGTGGCGCAGGTCCGGGCGCAGATGGAGGCATATGGGGTATCTGAAGCGGTTGGTGGTATTTAGAAACCGCAATCCGCCGGTTCCTTAGGCAATCTGCCGGTTATTTATCCTGTTCACACGTTCGTGATATCGCGGTGCAACATTGATGTTGCAACGCACCATGGATTGTGACACAACAGCCTTGCCCCGGGCCAATCCGGACGGGGTGAGCCCATAGCTCAAACCTGAGGATGGAGAGACCCCAATGACCACCGAAACCAATTCCGTGCTGAACAGCGTCAAGGATGCCTTCGCGCCCGTCACCGAGGCGTTCACCAAGCTCCAGAACCTGGAAGTTCCGGAAGCCGCCCGTGAGTTCGTGAAGAAGCAGGCCGAGGCCGCCAAGACCCGCGCCGCCGATGCGTATGCCGGCTCCGAGAAGGTGACCAACGTGATCGAGACTGCCGTTGCCGGTTCGGTGACCGAGGCCGCCAAGATCAGCCGCAACATCCAGCAGGCGCTCTACCAGGACGCCGAGGCGTTCTTCGCCGGTATCGACAAGCTCGCTTCCGCCAAGTCGCTGAGCGAAGCCGCCCAGATCCAGTCGGACATGGTCCGTGCGCGTGGCGAACTGTTCGTCTCGCGGGCGAAGGCCACCACCGAGTATCTCGGCAAGCTCGTCACCGACGGTGCGAAGTCCGCGCAGGACAACTTCGCCAAGGTCTACAGCAAGACCGCCTGATCGCGCTTGCGCTGACCATTGCCCTTTTCGAAGGCCCGCCATTTTGCGGGCCTTCTTTTTTGGGCGCACTCCCATACATCACCTCATGGTGAGGAGGCGCTCTTGCGCCGTCTCGAACCATGAGGCCACCATGCGGGCCTCATCCTTCGAGATGCGCTTCGCGCTCCCTGAGGATGAGGGTCGTTCGTTCAATCGAAGGTCCCCCATGACCCTTCCCGCCGCCCTCATCGCAACGCCCGTCGATGCCGAACGCGCGGCCGAGCTGCGGCGCGTGAAGTGGCTGGCGACCGGCGTACTGGCGGCCACCCTCATCATCTTCATCACAGCGAAGGCGCTGCTTGCGGTGCATCCCGCCTTCGGCTTCATCGCGGCCTTTGCCGAGGCCGCGACCATCGGCGGCCTCGCCGATTGGTATGCCGTCGTCGCCCTGTTCAAGCGGCCGCTGGGGCTGCCGATCCCGCACACTGCGATCATCCAGGGCAATCAGGAACGCATCGCCGAGAAGCTCGGCGAATTCATCGAGAACAATTTTCTGGAATCCGGGCCGGTCGAGGCCAAGCTGCGCGAGATCGATTTCGGCAGCTTCATCGCCGACTGGCTGCGCGACCGCAAGCGTTCGGAGGATCTCGCCCGCTTCGTGCTGCGGATGCTGCCCGAAGCGTTTGCGGCGACCGAGAGCTCGGGCCTGATGCAGTTCATCAGCCGCCGCGTCACGACGCAGGTGCTTTCGATCGACCTCGCGCCGCTTGCGGCCGGCGCGCTGCGCGGCTTCGTGCAGGAGGGCAAGCATGGCGGCCTGCTCGACGACATCCTGCGCGTGCTGCACCAGACGCTGACGCAGCAGGAGACCATGGCCGTGATCCGCGACAAGGTCCGCGCGGAGATGCCGACGCTGTTGAGGCTCTATCGCGCCGACAAGTTCGTGGTGAACCGGATCATCGCCTCGGCCACGAAATTCTTCGAAGAAGTGCGCAACGACCCGCAGCATCCGTTCCGCGGCGAGTTCGACCGCATGCTGCTGTCGTTCGTCGACCGGCTCGGCAGCGACAAGGCGTTTGCCGATCGTATCGACGGTCTCAAGCGCGATCTGATGGCGCGACCGGAGCTCGCCAATCTCGGGCGCACGATCTGGGCCAACGTCAAGGATTTCATCGAGCGTAGTGCCTCGGGCGAGTCGCAGGTGCTGCAGCATCAGCTGGCGCGGATGTTCGTCGAGGCCGGCGACGCGCTGGACGGCGACGCCGAGCTGCGCGCCGAAATCAACCAGGGCTTGGTCGCGGTTCTGCGCACGGTCGTTGCCGACCAGAAGAGCGGTGTCTCGACCTTCATCGCGGATCAGATGAAGAGCTGGGACATGGAGCAGCTGATCTCGTTGATCGAGGTCAATGTCGGCAAGGACCTGCAATACATCCGCTTCAACGGCTCGCTGATCGGCGGGCTTGCCGGGCTTGCACTTTACACGCTGGAATATGTGCTGCGGCTGCTGTGACCGATTGGGCACGGAGGTCACTTTAGTTGTGGCAAGTGTGACCTGGACCGCTTGCACCAAAGTGACCGGTTCCCTAGCTTTTCAAGGTTGATTGTTGCGTTGCGGAACGATTCCGCCGGGTTTGCGTCAATCCTGTTGACCCATTTCCGTTGATTCCATTGCCGGCCGCCGAGACGTCAGGGGCCGTGCCGAAGAGGAGTTGAAATGTCCGTTGCTGCGCAGACGCTACGCCCGCCGTCCAGGACACTGATGTTTCTGGAAGGCCGCGCCATTCACGAGCTCGGTGCCTTTCTTGGTGCATTGCCGCTGTTGAGCCTCGCGCCGCGCGGCGATGGGCATCCGGTGCTGGTGCTGCCCGGGCTGATTGCCTCCGACATGTCCACGCGCCCGCTGCGCGACTTCCTCAAGAGCAAGGGCTATGCCGTCAGCGGCTGGCGTCAGGGCCGCAACCTTGGGCTTCGCGCCGGCGTGCAGGACGGGATGGTCGATCTGCTGCAGGAGATGAATGAGACCAGCGGCCGCACGGTCTCGGTGGTCGGCTGGAGCCTTGGCGGCCTCTATGCGCGCCAGCTCGCCAAGATGATGCCTGAGCGCGTGCGCCAGGTGATCACCCTCGGCAGCCCGTTCGCCGCGGGCCCGAAGGCGACCAACGCCTGGCGCGTCTACGAGATGGCCAGCGGGCGCCGTGCCGATGAAGAGGACCAGCGTTTCGGCGGCTCGCTCGCCAGCGCACCGCCGGTGCCGACCACCGCGATCTTCAGCCGCACCGACGGCGTCTGCGCCTGGCAGGGTTGCCGCGAGCAGGCTTCGTCGATGACCGACAGCATCGAGGTCGAGAGCAGCCATTGCGGCATGGGCCATCACCCCGCAGTGGTCTACGCGGTGGCCGATCGCCTCGCGCAGAAGGAAGGCGAGTGGGCGCCGTTCGATCGCAGCGGCTGGCGCAGCTTCGTCTATCCGGATCCCAATCGCTGAGGCTCGGAAGTCTTTCTTCACCTCGCCCCGCTTGCGGGGAGAGGTCGGATCGCATCGCAGATGCGATCCGGGTGAGGGGGAGTCTCCACGCACTCACGTCTGTCCAATTTGCGGAGGCAGCCCCTCACCCCAACCCTCTCCCCGCAAGAGCGGGGCGAGGGAGCAGAGACACCGCACCCCACATTGTCGTGAATCGACAAAACGCGCTATGCGTTGGGCATGCCACAGCCGCTTGCCCGCATCGTCGACCAGTTGAAGCGCGAGCCGTCACGCACGGGCTCGATCATCATCACCGTGTTCGGCGATTCCATCGTGCCGCGCGGCGGCTCGGTGTGGCTCGGCACGCTGCTGGAATTCTTCAAGTCGCTCGACATCGACGGCAATGTGGTGCGCACCGCGATGTCGCGGCTCGCCGCCGACGGCTGGCTCGAGCGCAGCAAGGTCGGCCGCAACAGCTTCTATCGCTTGAACGCCAAGGGCCGGCAGACCTTCGACACCGCAACCCGGCACATCTACGATCCGCCGCCGTCGGACTGGACCGGCCGCTTCGAGCTGCTGTTGATCGGCAATGCCGAGGACCGCGACGCCGCGCGCGAGGCGTTGAAGAATGCTGGCTTCGGCAGCCCGCTGCCGGGCGTGTGGGTTGCGCCATCGGGCGCGCCGATCCCCGATGAAGCGTCGCGCGCGATCCGTCTCGAAGTGTCGGCGGAAGACGACAGCGGGCGCAGGCTGCTCAGCGAGAGCTGGCCGCTCGATCGCACCGCGGACGCCTATCTGAAATTCATGAAGACGTTCGAGCCGCTGCACGGCTGGATCACCAGGGGCGATAAGTTGAGCGACGCCGACGCCTTCACCGCGCGCATCCTGCTGATCCATCATTACCGCCGGGTCGTGCTGCGCGATCCGCTGCTGCCGTATCAGCTGTTGCCGACGGATTGGCCGGGCAGGGCAGCCCGCAAACTCTGCGGCGAGATCTATCGCGGGCTGCTTCCGCCGTCAGAACAATGGCTTGACGACCATGCAACCAATGAGGACGGGCCGCTGCCGAAGCCCAACGGGGCCGTGGCGCGCCGTTTCGAAGGCGTCTGAACATATTACAAAAACATCTTGCATTTATAAATTTGTGTTATATATTCCTGCCTAACAACACATCGGGAGGTCGGCCATGTATACGCAGGCGCTCAATTCATCCGACGGCGACGATCGCGGCGTCGAGGATGTCGCCCGTGCCAATCAGTTCCAGGCCCGCATCGATGCCGACGAGCGCATCGAGCCGAACGACTGGATGCCCGCGGCCTACCGCAAGACGCTGACCCGGCAGATTTCCCAGCACGCCCATTCCGAAATCGTCGGCATGCTGCCGGAAGGCAACTGGATCACCCGCGCACCGTCGCTGCGCCGCAAGGCCGCACTGCTCGCCAAGGTGCAGGATGAATGCGGCCACGGGCTCTATCTCTACGCCGCGGCCGAGACGCTCGGCACCTCGCGCGAAGAGCTCGTCGACGGCATGCTCTCGGGCAAGGCGAAGTATTCCTCGATCTTCAATTACCCGACCCTGACCTGGGCCGATATCGGCACCATCGGCTGGCTGGTCGATGGCGCCGCGATCATGAACCAGATCCCGCTGTGCCGCTGCTCCTACGGCCCCTATGCGCGCGCGATGATCCGCGTCTGCAAGGAAGAGTCGTTCCACCAGCGCCAGGGTTTCGAGATCATGGTGACGCTGTGCCGCGGCACCGCGGAGCAGAAGGCGATGGCGCAGAACGCGCTCGATCGCTGGTGGTGGCCGGTGCTGATGATGTTCGGTCCGCCGGACCAGGTCAGCCAGCACAGCGACACCTCGACCAAGTGGAAGATCAAGCGCTTCTCCAACGACGAGCTGCGCCAGAAATTCATCGACGCCACCGTGCCGCAGGCCGAATTCCTCGGGCTCACGATTCCCGATCCCGGCATGAAGCAGAACGAGAACGGCAATTGGGAACACAGCCCGATCGACTGGGACGAGTTCAAGCAGGTGCTTGCCGGCAACGGCCCCTGCAACCGCGATCGTCTCGCCGCGCGCCGCAAGGCGCATGAGGAGGGCGCCTGGGTGCGCGAGGCCGCGATGGCCTATGCCGAGAAGCGCAAGAGCCGCAAGCTCGCGCAAGCTGCAGAATAAGGGAGCGCTAGAGATGGCCACGCCGAACGTTCCGCTCTGGGAAGTCTTCATCCGCAGCCGCAACGGGCTTGCGCACAAGCATGTCGGCTCGCTGCACGCGGCGGACTCGACGCTGGCGCTGCAAGCCGCGCGCGACATCTACACCCGCCGCGGCGAGGGGCTGTCGATCTGGGTGGTGCCCTCGAACGCGATCACCGCGTCCGATCCGTCCGAGAAGGGCATGATGTTCGAGCCGGCGGAAACCAAAATCTACCGTCACCCGACTTTCTACGACGTTCCCGACGAAGTCGGGCATATGTGACTGCGCCTCCGTTCGTCATTGCGAGCGGAGCGAAGCAATCCATCGGAGCGCAAGGCACGAAGCAAGTGTGGATTGCTTCGTCGCTTCAGTGCAAAATTGCTCTGCAATTTTGTCACGCGCTCCTCGCAATGACGCCCAACAGCGAGTTGAATAGATGGCAACCGCCAATATCGAAGTCTCCGAAACGCCGCTGGTGCTCTATGCGCTGCGCCGCGCCGACGATGCGCTGATCCTCGGTCATCGGCTGTCCGAATGGTGCGGCCATGCGCCCGCGATGGAAGAGGACATGGCGCTCGCCAATATGGGTCTCGACCTGCTCGGCCAGGCCCGCGAGCTCTACACCTATGCGGCCAACGTCGAAGGCAAGGGCAATGACGAAGACAAGTTCGCCTATCTGCGCGACGTCAGGCAGTACCGCAATCTGCTGCTGGTCGAGCAACCGAACGGCGACTTCGCGCGCACCATGGTGCGGCAGTTCTTCTACGCTGCGTTCGCCGATCTCTACTGGCGCGCGATGATGGCCTCGTCGGATCCGACGTTCGCTGCGATCGCGGCGAAGTCGGAGAAGGAGAGCGCCTACCATTTGCGGCATTCGTCGGAATGGATCGTCCGTCTCGGCGACGGCACCGAGGAGAGCCACCGCCGCGCGCAGGATGCGATCGACGATCTCTGGGCCTATACCGGCGAGATGTTCGCGGTCGACGACAGCGAGCGAGGTCTGATCGAGGCCGGCATCGCGATCGATCCGGCGACGCTAAAGCCGCGCTGGCTGAAGGCCGTCACCGGCATCGTCAACGAGGCGACGTTGTCGCTGCCATCGGGCAACTGGATGCAGCAGGGCGGCCGCACCGGCAGCCACAGCGAGCATCTCGGCCATCTCCTCAGCGAGCTGCAATCGATGCAGCGGACCTTTCCGGGGGCGACATGGTGACGGCTGCAACCAGCGACGCCGATCTGCGCCGGCGCGCCTGGAGCGCGGCTGCGCAGGTGGTCGATCCCGAAATTCCGGTGCTGACGATCGCCGATCTCGGCGTGCTGCGCGATGTCGCGGTCCACGACGGCCATGTCGAGGTCGCGATCACGCCGACCTATTCCGGCTGTCCGGCCATGAACATGATCGCGCTCGAGATCGAGCTCGCGCTGGAGCGCGAGGGCATTCATGGGCCGAAGGTCCGGACCGTGCTGTCGCCGGCCTGGACCACCGACTGGATGAGCGAGGACGGCCGCCGCAAGCTCAGGGAATATGGCATCGCGCCGCCGCTGCCGGGCTCTTCCCGCCGCGCGCTGTTCGGCGAGCAGGCGGTCGCGTGCCCGCAATGCGGGTCGGGCGACACCGAACTGCTGTCCGAATTCGGCTCGACCTCCTGCAAGGCGCTGTGGCGTTGCAAGAGCTGCCGTGAACCCTTCGACTACTTCAAGTGTCATTGACCATGTCGACTCCACGATTCCACCGTCTGTCCGTCAGCGATCTGCGCCGCGAGGCGTCGGACGCCATCTCGATGACCTTTGCGATCCCTGACGATCTGCAAGGCGACTATCGCTTCACGCCGGGCCAGTATCTGACGCTGCGCACCACGATGGACGGCGAGGAAGTCCGCCGTTCCTACTCGATCTGCTCCGGCCCCGACGATGGCGAATTGCGCATCGCGGTGAAGAAGGTCGATGGCGGCGCATTCTCGAACTGGGCCGCCGACGAGCTGAAGGCCGGCGACGAGCTCGACGTGATGACGCCGACCGGCCGTTTCGGTGTCGTCCACGCGCCCGGCGAGGCGCGGACTTATGTCGGCTTCGCCGCCGGCAGCGGCATCACGCCGATCCTTTCGATCGTCAAGGGCGTGCTGGCGCGCGAGCCGGACAGCCGCTTCTTCCTGTTCTACGGCAACCGCTCGACCGAGGGCGTCATGTTCCGCGAGGAGTTGGAGGAGCTGAAGGACCGCTTCATGCAGCGGCTCTCGGTATTCCACGTCATCTCGGGCGAGGAGCAGGACATCCCGATCCTGCACGGCCGGCTCGACGGCGAGAAGGTGCGGGTGTTGCTGCGCTCGCTGGTGCCGGCTGCGACGGTCGATCATGTCTTCGTCTGCGGCCCGGCCGCGATGAGCGAGACGATCGAGGCGACCTGCAGCGAGATCGGCATCGCCGACGAGCGCATCCATGTCGAGCGCTTCGTGTCGGAATTCGGCGGCAAGCCGCGAGCGAAAGTCGTCGTTCCCGCCGGTGCGCCGCCGAAGGCGATTGCCGGCTTGATCATCGACGGCAAGCGCCGCGAAGTGCCGGTGGCCGACGGCGAGTCGATCCTCGACGCCGCGCTGCGCGCCGGCATGGACCTGCCGTTCGCCTGCAAGGGCGGCATGTGCTCGACCTGCCGCGCCAAGCTGGTCGAAGGCGAGGCGCCGATGGATCTGAACTATTCGCTGGAGCCGTGGGAGCTGAAGGCGGGGTTCATCCTCACCTGCCAGGCCAAGCCGTGCTCCGGCAAGGTCGTGGTCGACTACGACCACGTCTAATTCTATTCGCGCGTTGACACCCCCGGTGTCGCGTCCAACACTGACACCAAGAGGCTCATTGTAACGGGCCCACGCACAGGGAGTTCGATGTGAACGTGAAGGCCGCGCTATCGCCCGAGGATGTCGCCCGCGCCTGCGCGGATGCGATGTGGAAGCAAGACGACGCCAGCAAGGGCCTCGGCATGGAGCTCGTCGAGATCAAGCCGGGGCAGGCAGTGATGGCGATGACGGTGCTGCCGCACATGGTCAACGGCCAGCGCATCTGCCATGGCGGCTACATCTTCACACTCGCTGACTCGGCCTTCGCCTTTGCCTGCAACAGCCGCAACGATCGCGCGGTGGCGGCGCAGGGCAACGTCACATTCATCCGGCCCGGCAAGCTCGGCGACCGTCTGGTGGCGACCGCGCGGGAGATCTCGCGCAGCGGCCGCTCGGGAATTTACGACGTGCGCGTCACCGCCGGCGACGGCGTGATCGCTGAATTTCGCGGACATTCGCGCGTGATACCCGGCACCTGGCTGCCGGACACGGACATCAAGGCATAAGGCTTCAGGGGAAACGTCGATGGCAACGGCAAAGCTCAAGGTCAAGGACGGCGGTTATCACGCCGAGCTCGATGCGGCCGAACGCGCCTCGCGCGACGAGATCATGGCGCTGCAGACCAGGCGGCTGGCCTGGTCGCTCAAGCATGCCTATGACAATGTCGCGCACTACAAGAAGGCGTTCGACGCCGCCGGCGTGCACCCGTCCGATTTCAAGCAGCTTGCAGATCTCGCAAAATTTCCCTTCACGGTGAAGACGGATCTGCGCGACAATTATCCCTTCAACATGTTCGCGGTGCCGCGCGAACAGCTGGTGCGGGTCCATGGCTCCTCGGGCACGACCGGCAAACCGATCGTGGTCGGCTACACCAAAGGAGACATCGACACCTGGGCGGACGTGATGGCGCGCTCGATCCGTGCCGCCGGCGGCCGTACCGGCATGCTGATGCACAATGCCTATGGCTATGGCCTGTTCACCGGCGGCCTCGGCGCGCATTACGGCGCCGAGCGGCTTGGCTGCACCGTGATCCCGATCTCCGGCGGCATGACCGAGCGGCAGGTGCAGCTCATCAACGATTTCCGGCCCGACATCATCACGGTGACGCCGAGCTACATGCTGGCGATCCTCGACGAGTTCAAGCGGCAGGGGCTCGACCCGCGCAAATCGTCGTTGAAGTTCGGCATCTTCGGCGCCGAGCCATGGACCAACGCGATGCGTGTCGAGATCGAGCAGGCCTTCGACATGGATGCGACAGATATCTACGGCCTCTCCGAGGTGATCGGCCCCGGCGTCGCGCAGGAATGCGTGGAGACCAAGGACGGCCTGCACATCTGGGAAGATCACTTCTACCCCGAGGTGATCGATCCCTTGACCGGCAAGGTGCTGCCCGACGGCGAGAAAGGCGAACTGGTGTTCACCTCGCTGACCAAGGAAGCCTTCCCGATCATCCGCTACCGCACCCGTGACCTGACGCGGCTGTTGCCCGGCACGGCGCGACCCGGGATGCGCCGCATGGAGAAGGTGACCGGCCGCTCCGACGACATGATCATCCTGCGCGGCGTCAACGTGTTCCCGACCCAGATCGAGGAAGCGCTGCTGGCGACCGACTGGTGCGGCGGCCATTTCGTCATCGAGCTGACCCGCGAGGGCCGCATGGACGAGATGACGGTGCTCGCCGAAGCCCGGCCCGAGAGCTGGGACGGCGAAGGGCTGACCGCGCACGCCGAGAAGGTCGCCGCCTTCATCAAGAACACGATCGGCATCTCCACCCGCGTCCGCGTCGTCGCTCCCGAGACGCTGGAGCGTTCGCTCGGCAAGGCGAAACGTGTTTACGACAAGCGGCCGAAAGAATAGCCTCTTGCCCGCAATGCTGGAGGGCGCGGAGTTTCCATGGCCGATACCAATGAAGCGACCGCAGCCGAGATCGTGGCTGATATCCGCGACGGGAAGCTGACGACGGCGGTCAGTGTCGTCGAGGCGGCGCTCGATCGTGCGGAGCGGCTCAAGCACCTCAACGCCTTCATCGTGTTGAACCGCGACGGCGCGCTGGCGGCGGCGCGCCAGGTCGATGCCGGCACGCGGACCGGCGTGCTGGCCGGGCTTCCGATCGTCGTGAAGGACAACATCAACACATCAGACCTGCCGACATCGGGCGGCACCCCGGCGCTGCAACACGCACGGCCTGCGCGCAATGCGCCGTCGCTGCAAAAGCTGCTCGATGCCGGTGCTGTGGTCATCGGCAAGACCAATCTGCACGAGCTCGCCTTCGGCATCACCAGCACCAATCTCGCGCCGTTCGCGGGACCAGTGCGGAATCCCTACGACACGACCCGGATCCCCGGCGGATCGTCCGGCGGAACCTCGGCGGCGATCGCCGCACGTATCGCCACCTGCGGCCTCGGATCGGACACCGGCGGCTCGACCCGCGTGCCCGCGGCGTTGACCGGGACCGTGGGCCTCAGGCCTTCGGTCGGCAATGGCGGCGCCGAGCGGCGCTATCACGACGACAACCAGGTGGTTCCGATCAGTCATACCCGCGACACGGTTGGCCCGATGGGACGCACGGTCGCCGACGTCGCGCTGCTCGATGCCGTGATATCAGGCACGCCGCTGGCCGCCGCCATTCCGCTACGCGGCGTGCGTCTCGGCACGCCCGCCTGTTTCTGGAGCGGCCTCGATCGCGATGTCGAAGCTGTTGTCCGCGCAGCCTGCGCACGGCTCACGGCGGCCGGCGCGGTGCTGGTCGGTGTCGATATGCCTGACCTGTTCGAGCAGAACGGCAAGGTGTCGTTCGTGGTCGCGCTGCATGAACCGATCGCCGATATCCCGGCCTGGCTCGCCGCCTCCGGGATCGAAGGGATCACGCTGTCCGACATCGCGGCCGCCGTCGCCAGTCCCGACGTCGTCGGCGCGTTCGGTGCCATCACGGCGGACGCCTTCGGTGCCGCCTATGATGACGCGATCACGGTGCAGCGGCCGGCGCTGCAGGCGATCTATGCCGCCTATCTCAGGGACAACAACCTGGATGCGATCCTGTTTCCGACCACGATCGCGCCTGCACCTGTGATCGACGAGAAGACCGGGTCCGGCGACATGTCGGTCAATGGCGGCGAGCCGGTGCCGACCTTCGGCACCATGATCCGCAACACCGACCCCGGCAGCAATGCCGGCCTTCCCGGGCTGTCGCTCTATGCCGGCATGACGCCTGATGGCCTGCCGGTTGGGCTCGAGCTCGACGGTCCGGTCGGCAGCGATGCCAGGCTGCTCGGGCTCGGCCTGTCGATCGAGGCGATCCTGGGCACGGCCCCGCCACCGCAGCTCTGACCAGAGCGTTTTCGAGCGAAGTGGCTACCGGTTCGCGTGAAGAAAACGCGTCGAAACAAGAATCCAGAGCCCCGTTCCGATTCGATCGGAACGGGGCTCTAGGCCTCCCGCAACAAGCCCCTTGAATTGATCGGCCAGTCGACTAGTCATGGCCTGAGGCCACCTGGCCGCCACGATCCGCGCGCCTTGCGGCGCGCTTTTCGCTTCGCCCGCAGTGACGAAGGCAATTGAAGGATTGTCATGGACCCCGCCACGATCGTCATCCTCGCCGCCCTGATCATCGGCCTGATCTATGGCTCGGTCGGGCTCGTCAGCGGCTTCTGCATGATGAGCGGCCTGCGCGGCTGGTGGGCCGACGGCGATGGCCGGCTGGCGCGCACCTACGCGCTGGCGATGGGGGTTGCGATCGCGACCTCGCAGCTGCTGGCGGCGGCCGGCCTCGTCGATCTCGGCAAGTCGATCTATCTGCAACCGTCCTTCTCGGCGCCGGTGATGTTCCTCGGCGGGCTCTTGTTCGGCTACGGCATGGTGCTGTCGAACGGCTGCGGCTCGCGGGCGCTGGTGCTGCTCGGGCGCGGCAATCTGCGTTCCTTCGTGGTCGTGATCGTGCTCGGCATCTTTGCCGAGATGACGCTGAAGGGCCTGATCGCGCCCATGCGCATCGCGATGGTGCAGGCCTCGCAGGCCACGGTATCAGCCAATTCGGCGCCGGCGCTATTGGCAAGCATCGGCCTCGGCGCGGTGCCGGCGCGGATGGTGGCAGCCTCGGTGCTATCAGCAGTCCTGATCATTTTCGCCTTTGCCCATGCGCCGTTCCGCAAGTCACCCGGCCAGATAGCGGCCGGCCTGATCGTCGGGCTGCTGGTGGCGGGCGGCTGGTACGCGACCGGCTATCTCGGCGCCGATGATTTCAATCCGGTGCCGGTGACCTCGCTCACCTTCATCGCGCCGATCGCCGACGCCCTGCAATATGTCATGCTGTCGACCGGCTCGACGCTCAATTTCGGCATCGTCACCGTGTTCGGCGTGTTCGCCGGCAGCCTGGTCACGGCGATCGCCACCGGGCGCTTCCAGCTCGAAGGCTATCGCTCGCCGCAGCACATGCTGCGTTCGGCAGGCGGCGCCGCACTGATGGGCGCGGGCGGCGTGATGGCGTTCGGCTGCTCGGTCGGGCAGGGGCTGACCGGCTTGTCGACGCTGTCACTGTCGTCCTTCATCGCAATCGCCGGCATCATGCTCGGCACCGGCGCCGGCCTGCGCGGCGCGCTGCGGGTCAGGCCGCTTGCGACGGCTTGAAGCTCTTGTTTGAGCATGATCTCCGCGCAAAGCCATTCCGCGTTTGTCGCGACGGAAAACCGCTTCACGCTTTTCCGGATCATGGTCTAAAGCGTGATGAGATTAGGCCGTGTGCCTATAAACCCGGCGGCGTCATGTGACTGGTGACTACGTCCGCTTTGCTCCTATAGCGACCAAGTTCGTGCGGCAGCGCAATATGTCGCGATGGGCCAAAAGCTGACATCAGCAATCTCCAAAGATGCAACGCTTTCGCCAGCGACAATCACCACTCCGGAGGCCGGATCGTCGGCCCGATGTCCTCAGGACCTGGCAGGCCCGAAGCCGGCGGTTGCGGCTCGTTCGCGGGCGGAAGTAAGTTGCCCCAGTCCGTTCGCGCACGCATCTGGTCAACCGTTGCCGGGGTCACGAAGTTGCCGCCTTCCCGTATCTGCCATCCGCCGCCGAGCGCCCGAAACACCGCAGTGACGCCAAGCGGAACGTTGGCCGAAGCGCCGGCCAGGCTGTTCTGCGCCTGAAAGAGATTTTGTTCCGCGGTCAGTACGGTAGTAAATGACGTCGCGCCCTGCTCATACTGCTCAAGTGCGATTCTGAGAGCGCCATTTGCCGCTTCAACGCTGCGACGCAGATACGCGGCCTGGCTCCGCGATTGCAGATATGTCGCAAGACCGTTGTCTACCTCCTGCTGCGCGCTCAACACGGTGTTCTGATAGTCGATCAGCAATTGCTGAAGCTTGGCATCCTGCAAACGAATGTTGTTGGTGATTTGCCCGTAGTTCAGGAGATTCCATTGAAACGACGGGCCCGCGGCATACGCCACGCCCTTCCAACTTACGACTTGACCAAGGTTATGGCCATTGGCGGTACTGGCAGAGCCGCCGAATGTGCCCGTTATGCTGATTGCCGGATAGAGTTGCGTCGTGGCGATTCCAATCTGCGCACTCTGCGCCAGCGCAGCGAGTTCAGCGGCGCGGACGTCCGGTCTCCGGCGCAACAGATCCGCAGGTATGCCAACGACGACGGAGGCGGGCGGCGACGGTATCTTGCCGGCCGATCGTGAAAGCATCATGCCGAGCGACTGCGGCGGAACGCCGAGCAGGACGCAGAGCGCGTTTTGCCCCTGCTGCAGTTGTATCGTCAATTGGGGTATTGCCGCACGTGTTTGCTCGAGCACGTTGGTCGCCTGGAAGACATCAAGCTCCGAAGTCCCGCCGCCGGTGAACTTTGCCTTTGCGATGCTAAGCGCCTGTTCCTGCCTTCCGACATTGGCCCGTGCAATGGCGATCAACTGCTCCGTTGTGCGGATACCGATATAAGTTGCGGTAACATCGGCCAGAAGCGACACCAGAACGCCGTCGTAAGTCGCGATCGACGCCAAATACACGCCATCGGCGGATTCAACTCCGCGGCGAAACTTGCCCCAGAAGTCCAGCTCCCAGGCTGCCTGCGCAGCAAGAGCATCGGTCCAGAAATATGAAGGCGTCGCATTCGGACCGGCCAGCGGCGTTGCCGCGCTGGTTCGATTGTAAATGACCGAGCCCACTCCTTGCTGCACCTGCGGATAGCTTATGCCGATGGCTATTCCCAGCGCAGCACGTGCTTGCAGCACCCGAGTCCCTGCACTCTGCAGTGTCAGGTTTTGGCCATACGCAATCTGGATCAGCTTGTTGAGGGTCGGGTCACGAAAGCCCGTCCACCAGTGTTCGTACTCAAGGGGGCCGGATTTAACCGAGCGATTGTCTGCGCCACGAAATTTTTCGGCAAGCGGAGCGACAGGCGCTGCAAAATCCGGCCCAATCGTACATGCCACGGTTGGCAGGAGAAGCGCAGCCACAAGCAACCAATGAATTGACCAGCCAAGAATGGCGCCGACGTTATGCCGTCGCCCAAACGATGCCTGATACTGCGTTTCCAAGGCTTCGCTCCCCACGTTACGTGGACCTGACTGTATCCTTCATCGTCGCGCAGCACATTACGACGGAGGCTTTTCCACAGTGGGCATCACGTACAACAGCCACTTCTTCATCCGGATTGCGACCTTCGAAATGACGTGCGTGGCCTTGCCCTTCTGCGTGTAGATCACAGCCGATCCACCTGACCCGAGGGACAGCTTGCGGGCTACGGCATCGTCGCTGAAATTGATCCGCACTGCATAAAGCCCGTCTGATCCGATCCGGGCCGCGTTCGGGATTGTGCCGCTGGTTGTGAATTGCCCGCCTCCCGTGGCCGGGATCACGTAGTCCACTTTTCCAAGGAACAGACGACCGGGGTATGGGTTGAGCACCATTTCCACCTCGTCGCCAAGCTCGACATTCGAGAGCCAGTTCTGTGGAAATACCGCGGCGACCGCGGTGTCGGACACGTTGACGAATGTTCCAGCGGCCGCAAGCGGCATCGGAACCAGCATGGTGCCGACCTGCACCTGCCAATTCGTAACGTACCCGTCGCCAGGTGCCATCATCTTGCACTGCGCGAGGTTAAAGCGTGCGTCGTCCAATTGAGCTTCGACAGCAGGAACATTGCTCTGGGCCGTAAGCACGGCAGCGGCAGCTTGTTGGGCAGAGGCTTGCGCTTGCGCGAGGCCGGCTTCAGCCTGTTGAACGGCGGCGTCGGCTTCCTGACGTTCTTGCGTCGCCTTGGCCACATTGAGCTGGCTAATGGCAGCTTTGTCTGCGTGCTGAATGTTGAGGGCGATCTGTTCCTGGGTCTTGGCCAATTCGTCCGCGGCCTTCGCCTTCGCGAGATTGGCCTGTGCATTCGGAATCGCCGCGTTTGCGGTCGCGAGCGCAGCCTCGGCCTGCTTTACGTTTGCCTTCGATGCCGTTAATTGCGCCTCGACCTGGTTGACCGTGTACTGGTAGGGAGCCGGATCAATCTCCAGGAGCAGATCACCTTTTTTCAAGGGTTGATTTGCCTGGGCGTGGATCGTCTTTACCTGCCCTTTGACGTAAGGGACGAGCTGCACCACGTATTGGCTGGTCACCATTTTGTCCGTAATCGGCGCCGACTGCGTCCAGACCACCACGACGCCACCGATCATGAATACGCCTGCGACGATCATGGCTGCGATCAGATACGCCGTGGGCTTGATACGCAGCACCTTGAACAGCACGAGAACGACGGCAACGTAGACAATGATCAGAAATGCGATCACAGGCCCGTCTCCTTGTCCGGAGCTTTGCGCAGTGTCGTCAAGGGCGTTGCAGCGACGTCGGATTCAGCTGCGTTACTCGCCCGTCGCTCATCCCTGACCGAGGATTTGGCGCCAAAGGGCGTTGTAAACGCCCATATGAACGCCACTGGCCACAGCAACCCACCGGTCGCAATCCCGATCCAGCTCATGGCATTGATCGCGCCTGCCTGCGGATGATTCCATTTGTGCGCCAGCTGACCTGGAAGCTTGCCCAGATTGACGACGATGATTACGCCAACAAAGATCAGAACAGCGAATACGACAAAAGCGAACGCATCCAACGCGCCGAATGAAGAATCCACAGCCAGCACTCCATGTAAAAGCCGCGTGGTTGTATTTCGCGCAGGTATTCGCTGCTCAGTGCGTGACGCATAAGCTTTTGATCATCATCGCAAGGCTTGCTTCGACCCGCACTGCTATCCGAGTCAGCCTCTCCTTTTATTCTTCAAATCATACCTTCTTCACCGGCGGAATCTTCCATGATCCATCGATGATTGAGGGGTCGCTCTCGTCAGGCCAGTACATCCGCAGCATCAGGATAAAATCGCCAGGAGGTGCGGGAAGCCAGTTCGACTCCTTGTCGGCACCGGGCGAGTCTTTCTGAATGTACAGATCGGTCGATCCGTCCGGGTTCGATTTCAGGTTCTGCCGCGCACTGATCGAGTAGCGGTTAAGCGGGTTGTTCACGAAGAAGTAGCTGGAATCGTACATCGTTAGGGACCAGAAGCCCTGCGCGGGCGGCAGGTGCCCCTCGGGGAAGTGCATCACGTACTTGTTCTCACCACTGTATTTCCGGCCTTCTGCGTCCTTCAGCGAGGTCGGATAGACCGCATCCTGCGGCCGGTTGGCACCGAGCCCGATAGCGGTGACGAGCGCCCGCATCAGATAATCGGTACCATAGATGCCAGTCTTGGTCGTATAGGCCCAGCCGTTCTCGTCCTTGACGTCCTTGTTGATCTTGAACTGGAGCATGATCCGGTCGAAGCCGACCTCGGGCACGCGCTTGACGAAGTCCGCCTTGAGCTTGGTCGCATCGAAGTCCTGACCAGGAACGATGCCAATCCCCGCAAACTTGGCGAGCTGAGGTGCATCCACCGCCGCTGGCGGATTGTCTTTCATGAGCTTGCAGAGCAGCGTGAAGTACGCCACAGCGTCCATGCGGTTGACCTGCTCACGCACGGCCGTCTTCATGTCGATCGATGGATCGACCGTGCCTGCGGGAGGCATGTAGGGTTTACCGTACGAGCTAAGCGGCACGAGCTTAAACTCATCCTGCAGCTTGTGGACCTCGGCATAGTCTTCAGGCGTGCCGGTGCAGTAGATGCGGCCGAGTAGCCAGACAATGTTGGTCGGAGATTTGTACGCCTTGACGCCGGCGGGCAGTGTGCCCTTCCATCCGGGGCCAGTTACCGCGTAGGTCTGCGCACTGGTACCGGTGGTACGCTTCCCCGGCACCTGAAACACGGTGGTCCAGCCGTCCAGCATCGGGAAAAGCGCGTAACGTCCATTCATATCCGGGATGCTGAGGACCCAAGGCTCCTTGCCGACGTCGAAGAACGCCGCCGTGTAGAGCGTGTCGGCATTCGGCGCGGTTACGTCCCGGAACGAAGCATCTGGATACTGGCGTAGCTTGATGATTTGGCCCATTGGCCCGCGCGATCCGACCGGTGCTGCCACGTTGGTGATGACCCTGCGCGTCATTTCCATCGTGACGAGCGGATAGCCGTAGATGTAGGCGTCGGTGGCAAGTATGAAATCCTCAATTCCGTCCCCGATCCCTAGGAAAGAACCTAATTCAGCTCGGCTCACAGTGGTCACGGATGTTCCGGCTAGCAGGCTGAGACCGCCAAGCGTCGCGGCGCGACGAGTGGTGCTCATGACAATTCTCCAGATCAATTGCTGACTGGCTTTCGGATGGCTTCGGCTCCTAAGAGGTTTCACGATATCAGGGTTTCAACCTGCGAGATATTGCTTTCTGGGCAGGCTTAACGTCCGTTGTGGGTCAATCTCGACATTCTTGCCGTTGGCCAGCCACGTCCGACCTGCCCCCAACTTCAGACATACCGCTGCACTGCGCCAACGGACTTCCGATCTATCCCTATCAACGGACATTGGCCGTTCGGCATGTCTCAAACGGGCCAGAAGCTGAACTTGACGGCTTGTTCGCTCGCAGCGTACGGGAAGTCGCATGACAGAGCAGAACACGACAGACGTGATGGACCCGACACCTCGGCGTTTCGATGTCGAACTGTTCATTGTCCATCCATCACTTGATCCGGCAGACATAAGTCGAGCCTTGGGAATGGAGGGACATTTTTCGCTTCGTGTCGGCGACCAGAGAAAGACCCCCAAGGGGACGCTCCTGTCGGGCGCCTATCCTGACACCCGATGGAGACATTCCACTCGGCACACTGTCACGGAACAATGGTTCGCCTCCGAGGTGGAGGGTTTCGTTGGGAGACTTGAACCTCACAAGGAATTTCTCACGAACCTTAGAGAGACAGGCGGATCAGCGACACTGATCATTCAATTCCTCGGTGATGGATATCTCGCCGATAACGTCCTCCCGACAACCCTTGCGAAGCTCGGTGAACTTGGGCTTTCCCTCGGGATCGAATGTTTCATGGGCCCGCCGTCTTAGGTGCTCTCGTTCGATAACTCCGCGGCGCGGCTTGTCCGCTTTGGGTCATTTTCGACGGTCTCAGCGGAGATTGTCGGCTGGCTGACGTCCGCTTCAACCCTGTAAGCGTCTAATCGGGGCCTGCCCGAAACGGCGTCGAAGGTTCACCTCTCCCCGATGGGAAGAGGTGAAACGAAACCGCCGCAAGCCGATTCAACCAAAACTCATCGCGCTTTACGCGCGCGACGGCGCGTCCGCAAGCGAGCTCAGCGCGATGCCGCCGACGATCAGCGCCGCGGCGATCGCCAGCGAAAGATCGATCGGTTCGCGGAGCAGCAGCGCCGCGGTCACGATGCCGACGATTGGCGTCGCGGTGGTGCCGAGCGAGGTCGTCAGCGCCGGCAGGCTCTTGTTGACCATCGACATCGCCCAATAAGCCAGCGCCGTGCCGATGAAGCCGGAATAGAGAAACAGCAGCACGAGGTGCGGCGACCATTTCACCGTGGGCACGCCTTCGGTGACCAGCGCCGTCGTGGTCAGCACCACCGTCGCAACCAGCACCTGCCACAGCAACAGCTGCAGCGGCGTCGCGATCCAGCGGTGCGAGCGGATATAGATGATGTTCGCGGCCCAGCAGATCGCGGCGATGATGATCATGCCGGCGCCGGCGATGACATGCAGATTGCTCCAGTCCAGTGACGCCGGGTTGAGGATCACGCAGAGGCCGGCGAGTCCCAATGCGACGCCGACGAGCTTCAGCGCGCCGAGCCGTTCGGTGCGCGCCGCGCCCGCGGCCAGCGCGACCCAGAGCGGCGTGGTGTAGCCGAGCACGACGCCCTTACTGGCCGGCAGATAGCGCAGGCCGGCGGCGACCAGGGTCGAGAAGAACGTCATGTGCAAGAGCGCGACGCTGAGCACGACAGGGACATCGGCGATCCGCGGGATGATCAAATTGCCGCTGGCGCGCAGGATCACCAGCAGGGCGACCAGGGCGACCCAGCTGCGGATCGATGCGGTCCACAGCGGCGGCACCGCCTCGACCAGCGATTTCGTCACCGACCAGTTGATGCCCCAGGCCAGCACCACGACGATGAACAAGGCGGCGGCTTTGGCAGGGGATAGGGATTGGTTCACGGGCGGCATCCTTGCAGGCGATACCGCTTCTGAATAGGATCGCACTGGCTCTATCGAAAGAGCCAGATTTGACAGATCAAAGGAGCCAGATTGATCCTTGCCGAATTGCTCGCGCTGAAGCGTGCCGATGATGCCGGGCTGACCGCGCAGCTGACGCAGCAGCTGCGTGCGCTGATGGCGAGCGGCCGGATCAGGAGCGGAGCCGTGCTGCCGTCTAGCCGCACGCTTGCAGCCGGGCTCGACGTGTCGCGCAACACGGTGACACATGCCTACGAGCAGCTCGCGGCCGAGGGGTATCTGCGCGTGGCTGCGCGGCGGCGTCCCGTAGTCACCGACGATATCGAGGCGCGCTTCGCCAGGGCGGCGCCGGCCCCGCGGGGCGATGCCGCCCGCAAGCCGTTGCTGTCGCCCTGGGCCTTGCAGCTCTCGGACACGGATTGGCCGCTGTCCTACCAGGCCGGTTTCCGGCCGCTGCGTCCTGGACTAGCGGATGCGCGCGAATTTCCCCACGAGATCTGGGCGCGCTGCCTGCGACGCAGCGCGCTGCGTCGCCGCTTCAACGACCAGACCGTGATCAACCGGCCGAGCCTGCGCGAGGCCCTGCGCGACTACCTTGAAGTCAGCCGTGGCGTGCGCGCCGAGGCCGACCAGATCCTGATCCTGCCGACGGCGCAGGCGGCGCTGACGCTGATCGCCGCGACCACCATCGTTGCCGGCGATGCAGTATGGACTGAGGATCCCGGCTATCCCGGCGCCGCGGCGGCGTTTCGCGCGGCCGGAGCGGCCGTCGTCGGCGTCAGGCTCGATCAATGGGGCATGATGCGGACGCGCGAGACGCGCGCTCCGAAGCTGATCTTCACCACGCCGTCGCATCAGCACCCGACCGGGCGGGTGATGCCGGTGGCACGCCGCACCGAGCTGCTGGCGGCGGCCGAGCCCGGCAAGACCTGGATCGTCGAGGACGATTACGACGGCGAGTTTCACTATGACAGCCGCCCGATGCCGGCCCTCCAAGGGCTCGATCGCGAGGGACGCGTGCTCTATCTCGGCACCTTCGCCAAGGCGACGACCGCCGATATCCGCATCGGCTATCTGGTGGTGCCGCCGTCACTGGCACGGACGATGGAGATCGCGCAGCGCCATCTCGGACTGATGGCTTCCGTGCACGTCCAGGAGGCGCTGGCCGGTTTCATGACCGACGGGCATTTCCTGGCGCATGTCCGGCGAATGCGGCGGATCTATCGCGCGCGCCGCGATCACCTCGCGGCGGCGCTGGCGCGGCAGCTCGAGCCGGTGCTGACAGCCGAAGTCCCGCCGGGCGGCATGCAGTTGATTGCCCGATTCAAGGATGGCGCCGCGGACCGGAGCGCCGTGACGCGCCTGGTCGCAGCCGGGGTCGAGGTGCGCGCGCTGTCGAGCCTTGCGCTGGAGCGGCCGCACGACCACGGCCTGCTGCTCGGCTTCGCCGCGTGGCGCGAGAACGAGATCGGCGCCGCGGTCCGGATCATGGCGAATTGCCTGACCGGCAAGCGCGCGGCGCGTGGGTAGAGGGGCGCTCGCAGAGTTCGGAATAATAGAAGAATGTCCCTGAGTTGCCCGACGTGTCAAGTAGCCTTGTCGAACGCCGGCGGCGGCCGGCTACTTTGCATGGGGTTGTTTTCGATATTTTTCAGCGCGCCCCTGCGACGGCCCGCAGGCGGGAGGGGGATGCAGCTGACATGCTGCTACGGCTCGGCCCGTCTCGCTGCGTCGCAGGCTCACTCCGCCGCCTTGGTGACGATCCGCACCTCCGACGTCAGCGTCTTGTGCACCGGGCACTTGTCGGCGATCTCCATCAGCCGCTCGCGCTGATCGGCGTCGAGGTCGCCTTCGATCCTGATCACACGGTCGATCTGGTCGAGCATGCCGTCGCGCGTCTCGCACTCCTCGCAATCCTTCGCATAAATCTTGTTGTGCTGGAGCGTTACGGTGATGCGATCGACCGGCAGAGACTTGCGGTCGGCATACATCCGCATCGTCATCGAGGTGCAGGCGCCGAGACCCGTGAGCAGGAAATCGTAAGGCCCGGGACCGGAATCCTGGCCGCCGACGGCAACCGGCTCGTCGGCCAGCATCCGATGCGGACCCGTCGTGACGGTCTGCTGGAACTTGCTGGCGCGGGTCTCCTGCACCACGACGTTGCGCGGCGCGCTGCCAGTGTCGGCCACAGGCTGCGGCGCGAGGTCGACATAGCGCTCGGCCCAGGCACCGATCACGTCGGCGACATAGGCGGCATCCTGCTTGCCGCTCAGCAGATGATCCGCGCCGGCAAGCGAGACGAAGCTCTTGGGATGCTTGGCCGAGGTGAAGATATGCGTGGCGTTGTCGATGCCGACGGTGTCGTCGGTCGGCGAGTGCATGACCAAGAGCGCCTTGTGCAGCCTGGTCACCTGCGCCATCAGATTCTGCTCGGCGACGTCGTCGAGGAATTCGCGCTTGATGCGGAACGGGCGGCCGGCGAGCGAGACTTCGCCTTCACCGCGCGCGCGGATGTCCTCGATGCGGTCCCTGAAAAAGTGCGTGACATGGACGGGATCGGACGGCGCGGCGATGGTGACGACCGCCTTCGCCTCGGGAATCTGGCCTGCGGCCGCGAGGATCGCGGCGCCGCCCAGGCTGTGGCCGATCAGGATCGCGGGTGCCTTGCGCGTCTCGCGCAAATGGTCGGCGGCGCGGACGAGATCGGCGACGTTCGATGTGAACGTCGAATTGGCGAAATCGCCCTCGCTGGAGCCGAGGCCGGTGAAGTCGAACCGCAGCGTAGCGATGCCCTTGGCGGCGAGCGCAACCGCGATACGCTTGGCCGCCAGCACGTCCTTGCCGCAGGTGAAGCAGTGCGCGAACAGCGCATAGGCCTTGATCGGCCCGTCCGGCGTATCAAGCGCGGCGGCAAGCTGATGGCCGCCCACACCGGTGAATTGAAAGCGTTCGTGCGGCACGGGCAGGCTCCATCATTGTGTTGATCCGTCAGTCGCCAGAATAGCGCTGTTCGGCCCAGGGATCACCGCGATTGTGATAGCCGCGCACCTCCCAGAAGCCCGGCGCATCCTCCGTCAGGAATTCGATGCGCTGCAGCCACTTGGCGCTCTTCCAGAAATAGAGATGCGGCACCACGAGCCGCACCGGGCCGCCATGCTCCTGCTCCAGCGGCTTGCCCGACCAGCTATGGGCGAGCAGCGCGTCCTCGGCGGCAAAATCCTCGAGCGACAGGTTTGTCGTATAGCCGTCATACGAATGCAGCGCGACGAAGCGCGCGTCCTCGCGCGGCCGGCAGGCGGCGAGCAGGTCGCGGGTCGCGAGCCCCTCCCATTGATTGTCGTAGCGCGACCAGGTGGTGACGCAGTGAATGTCGGAGACGAACCTGGTCTGCGGCTGCGCCGTGAATTGCGGCCAGTTCCAGTAGATCGTCTGCTCGACCGCACCGTAGACGTCGAGCCGCCAGCGCTCCCGCGTCACGTTCGGCATCAGCCCGAGATCGAGCACCGGCCAGTCCGCGGTCAGATGCTGGCCGGGCGGCAGGCGCTGCTGCTCCGGCCGGGTGATCTTGCCGGTGAGGAATTTGCCCTCGCGCGCCCAGCGCTGCTTGCTGCGCGTCAGCTTGCTCTCGGGTGGCTCGGCGTCGTCGGTCATGGGCGTAGCGCCATCATTCGTGGCGATGCATTGCGGAGTCGTGCTTGGTGTCGCGCATGGTCGAGTAGATCAAGAGCGACAGGAAGATCATGCCGCTGAGATAGTAGTAGAACCAGTCCTCATGCCCGATGCTCTTGAAATAGAGCGCGACCGCAGGCGCAGTGCCGCCGAAGATCGACACCGTGATGGCGTAGGGCAGGCCGACACCGAGCGCGCGGACATTGGTCGGGAACAGCTCGGCCTTCACGATCGCGTTGATCGAGGTGTAGCCGGCGACGAAGATCCAGGCGCCGCAGATCAAGAGGAAAGCGATGAAGGGCGACTTGGTCTCTTTCAGGGCGGTCAGGATCGGGATCGTCGCCAGCGTGCCGACGACGCCGAAGAAGATCAAGAGCGGCTTGCGGCCGATACGGTCGGACAGCGCGCCATAGATCGGCTGCAGGAAGGTCGCGAAGATCAGCGAGCCGAAGATCACGAAGGTGGTCTGGTCCTCGGTGAGGCCGACCGACAGTTTCACGAAGGTCTGCATGTAGGTGGTGAAGGTATAGAACGCCGCGGTGCCGCCGGCGGTGAGACCGACCACCAGCAGCAATTCGCGCGGATAGTTCAGGAGGCCGACGATCGAGCCGGTCGGCTTGGAGACCTTCTTGGCCTCCTCGAACGCCTCGGTCTCGTGCAGGCCGCGCCGCATCACCGCCGCGAAGATCGCGAGCATGGCGCCGATCACGAATGGAATCCGCCAGCCCCAGGCCTTCAGCTCGTCCGGCGTCAGGAACACCTTCTGCAGCAACAGCAGCACGATGATCGCGGTAAGCTGGCCGCCGATCAGCGTGACGTACTGGAAGCTCGAATAGAAGCCGCGATGCTTGGCGTCAGCGACCTCGCTGAGATAGGTGGCGCTGGCGCCATACTCGCCGCCGAGGCTCAGGCCCTCGATGATGCGGGCGAGTGCCAGGATCGCCGGTGCGGCAATGCCGATGGTGGCATAGGTCGGCGTCACCGCGATGATCAGCGAGCCGAAGCACATGCAGACAACGGAAAGTGTCAGCGACAGCCGCCTGCCATAGCGGTCGGCGATGTAGCCGAACAGCCAGCCGCCGAGCGGGCGCATCAGGAAGGTCGCGGCAAACAGCACGGCCGCATTGAGCTGCTGCACCACCGGATCGCTATGCGGGAAGAACGCCGGCGCGAAATACAGTGCGAACGCGGTGTAGGCGTAGAAATCGTACCACTCGACGAGATTGCCGACCGAGCCGATGAAGATCGCCTTGACCCGCCGCTCGACGTCATGGATGTCGAGATGGTCGCTCGCGGATTGAGCGGTTTGTTCGGACATTGGCAGGCCTCCCCGGATTCTCTGGCGCGATTCCGGGGCAACCTATCTCATTTGCGTGGTGCGATGTAACAGCTGTCCTGTTCCTTTAGGCGTTCTTGCCGAACAGAACGGGCAGTTGACGCGGGCCGCGCACCGTGCCTTCCGACCAGGTGACCTTGCCGGCCGGGTCGAGGCGGAAATCCGGAATCCGCTTCAGCCATTCCTCGATCGCCACCTGCATCTCCATCCGCGCCAGGTTGGAACCGACGCAGCGGTGGATGCCGAGGCCGAAAGCGGCGTGGCGGTTCTCCTTGCGGTCGATCACGACCTTGTCCGCGTCGGGGAACATGGCGGGGTCGCGGTTGGCCGCGGGGAACGACAGCAGCACCATGTTGCCGGCCTTGACCGGGCAGCCGGAGATCGTGGTCTCCTTCATCACCTCGCGCGCCATCGTCACCGGCGAATAGGCGCGCAGGAATTCCTCGATCGCGGTCGGGATCAGCGCCGGCTCCGCGACCAGGCGCTCGCGATCGGCGGGCGTCTTGGCGAGGTGCCAGAGCGAGGAGCCGAGCGCGCTCCAGGTGGTGTCGATGCCGGCGATCAAAAGCAGCCGCAGCGAGCCCAACACATGCTCGTCGGTCAGCGGCTGGCCGCCGGGGCCCTTGGCCCGCAAGAGCTGCGAGATCAGATCGTCGCCCGGCTCAAGCTTGCGCTGCTCGAGATGAGCCATGAAGTAGCCGGTCATCTCGCGCACGCCGTTCATCATCTCGTTCTCGTCCTTGATGCCGAGCTCGAGGATCTGGTGGATCCACTTGATGAAGAGGTCGCCGTCCTTCTCGGGGATTCCCAGCATGTGCGCGATGGCGCGGACCGGGATGTGCTTGGTGTAGCGCGCCGCGGCGTCGCAATGGCCATCGGCGATGAATTCGTCGATCAGCTCGTTGCAGATCGCGCGCACCCGCGGCTCCAGCCGCTTCATCGCGTCCGGCGTGAAGGGCGGCAGCAGCACCTGCTTGGCGGGCTTGTGCTCCGGCGGATCGGAGGTGATCGGCGGCGCACGGGCCGTGATCTCGGGGCGCATATCGCGCACGATGACGCGGCGCGAAGAGAAGTGCTCGGTGTCGTAGGCGATCTCCTTCACCGCCTGATAGGTGGTCGGCATGTAGCAGCCGAGGAAGCGCTCGGTGTGCACGACCGGCGAGGCGGTGCGCAGCGTCTCCCAGATCGGGAACGGGTCGTCGGTCCAGACCGGATCGGTATGGTCGAAATCATGGACCCAGTCGGTGACCGGGGGATGTTCGGGCAGATAGGTCGCGGACGGGGAATCGGACATCAGCTCGTTTCCTTCTCGTTCGATCAAAACGCTGGTCGGCTCAACGGGAGGCACCCGGCCATCCCTGCTGGCCGCTATTCCTCGGTGACTTCGATCGCGATTTCCGGGCAGTTGGTCTGCGCGAGCCAGGCCTTGTCCTCGAGCCCGGCCGGAACGGTCCCGTCGCCGACTTCATGGGCGTTGCCGTATTCGTCGAGCTCGAACAGTTCGGGGGCGAGCGATTTGCAGCGGGCGTGACCCTGGCACTTGTCCTGGTCGACGCGGATTCTGAGCTTGGACATGCAAGCACTCTCCCTCGGCTCTGGCGCACGGATGGGCGCGCCGGGTTCCTCATTTTAGTTTATGCAAGTTCCAGCTTGCTTGGGCGGCCGGCCTCTTAACCGGATCGCCAAGTTATAGCATATTACATTATCGTCATGCTTGCGCGTCAAGCGAAAATTCAGCGATCATTGCCGCAATGGGACAAATCGTTCGTAAGCCGTTGAAAACCTACCACCATGGCGACCTCCGCGAAGCCCTGATTCAGGCGGCGTTACGCGAGGTCGAGCTCGGTGGCCCCGAAGCGATCAGCATCAAGGCGCTGGCCAGGCAGCTCGGCGTCTCGCAGCCGGCGCCGTACCGGCATTTCGCCGACCGTGAGGCGTTGCTGGAAGCGGTGACCGCGGAAGCGTTCCGGCAGTTCAACGTGATCATGCGCGAGGCGATCGAGCAGCCCGGCAAGGGCTCGAAACTGTCGCGCTTTGCCCAAGCTGCGCTGGCCTTCGGGCTCGAGCGCCACGGCATCTACCGGTTGATGTTCGCGTCCAGAACCATGGCCTGCGCGCCCGTCGGCAGCGAGCTGCACGTCGCAGCGATGGAAACGCTGGCGCTGTTGATCGAGTCGTTCGAGGCGCCGGCGGTCGGGCTGTTGCGCGAGCGGCAGGCGCTGAAGATCTGGGCTGGGCTGCACGGCATCGTGATGCTCGCCGAGCAGGGCCTGCTCACCGGCGAGGTCGGCCGGATCAGCCGCGAGGAACTGATGGACGAGATCGTCGAGCAGACCAAGCTCGCACTCACCGTCGCGCTGCATGCGACGGAAGAAAAGGCGTAGAACGCCTTATCTCGGCGCGCGCGGATCGATCGGGGTGGTACCACGCACGCCCAGAATGTCCTCCAGCACTTTCGCGCCGGCCAGAAGTTGCGCTTCGGCGCGGGGCTTGGCCACCATCTGCAGACCGACCGGCAAGCCCGACGCGGTGAAGCCGCAGGGCAGCGACAGCGCCGGGCAGCAGGCCAGCGTGATCGCATAGACGATGCCGAGCCATTCGACGTAATTGTCGAACTTCTTGCCGTCGCATTCGGCGACATAGCGATTCTCGACCGGGAATGGCGGCACGATGGTCGCGGGCGCCAGCAGCAAATCGTATCGCTCGAAGAATTCAAGCGCACGCGCGGTCATCGCCACACGCTGCGCCTCGGCGCGCTCGAGCTTCTCGACGGTGAGCTTTAGCCCTTCCTCGATGTTCCAGATCACTTCGGGCTTGAGCAGGTCGCGCTTGGTGCGCAGCAATTCGGCCTTGCTGATCGCGAAATCGAATGCGCGCAGCACGTGGAAGCATTCATGGGCTTCGCGGAAGTCGGGATGCGCCTCCTCGACGATCGCGCCGGCTTCCGCGAAACGCTCCGCGGCCTTGCGGGTCACGGCCTTGACCTCTGGATCAACCGGCGTGATGCCGAGATCGGGCGAGTAGGCGATGCGCTTCGGCTTCCGGTTCGAGCGCACCGCGGACAGGAACGAGGTCGGCAGCACCGGCAGCGACAGCGGATCGGCCGCATGCTCGCCGCTCATTGCGTCGAGCAGCAGCGCGAGGTCCTCGACATTGCGCGCCATCGGTCCCTGCACGCCGAGCGTGCGGTCGACCCCGAATTTCGGCGTGTGGGCGACCCGGCCGATCGACGGCCGGAGGCCTACGACGCCGCAGAAGCTCGCCGGGTTGCGCAAGCTGCCACCCATGTCGGAGCCGTGCGCGAGCCACGCGGTGCCGCTGGCCAGTGCCGCCGCGGCGCCGCCGGAGGAGCCGGCCGCCGAGCGCGATGTGTCCCAGGGATTGCGGGTCGGGCCGAACACCTCGTTGAAGGTGTTGGCGCCGGCGCCGAATTCCGGCGTGTTCGACTTGGCGTAGATCACGCCGCCGTTCTGTTCGAGGCGCTCGACCAGGATGTCCGACTTGGCGGGGATGTTGTCCTTGAAGATCGGCGAGCCCAGCGTGGTCAGCACGCCGGAGACGGCGGTGAGGTCCTTGATCGGGACCGGAAGACCCGCGAGCAGGCCGCGCTCGCTGGCCGGCTTCTGCATCAGGGCCTTGGCGTGGCTGCGTGCGCGGTCGAAGCAGAGCGTCGGCAGCGCGTTGACCTTGCCGTCGACCTCGGCAATGCGCTTTTCCAGTACATCGAGCAGGTCGAGCGACGTGACGTCGCCGGCTTTCAGTTTCGCGACGACGGCACACGCCGTTTCCTTCACCAAGCCCTGATCAGCCATGCGCCGTTGCTCCTATGTCTTCTGTTTGCTTGTGCTGTAGAACATTTCCTGCCGTCGTGGCAATGCGACGAGAACCGAAGGGGCAGGGATGGCAGCGTTGTTTTCCGCGCTGGACTGGCGCGCGATGAGCCAGCAGGAGCGGGACCTCGGGTTGAACAACGGCGTTGCCGTCAAGGGCAGCGCCGAGATCGCCGCCGGCTGGGAGCAGCGCTCCGCGGCGCTGCGGCAGAAGCATCCCGAGCATCTCGACCTCCGATACGGTCCGCGTGAGCGCAACCGGATCGATTTCCTCAAAGCCCGCGATCGCGCGTCGACGTTGCTGTTCGTCCACGGCGGCTATTGGCAGACCCGCGCCAAGGAGGTGTTCACGATCTTTGCCGAGGGGCCGATGGTGCACGGCATCAATGTGGCCCTGATCGGCTACACACTGGCGCCGGATGCGACGCTCGATGACATCGTCGCCGAGATTCACGCGGGCATCGATTTTCTTGCCGGGCAGTTGCCCGCGCTCGGTGCCGCTGCCGAAGGCATCGTCGTGTCGGGCTGGTCGGCCGGCGGCCATCTGACATCGATGGCGTTGTCGAACGCCCATGTCCGGGCCGGCATGGCGATCTCGGGCATCTATGACCTCGAGCCGATCCGGCATTCCTACCTCAACGAGAAGCTCAGGCTCGACGAAGCCGCCTCACGGCGCAATTCGCCCATGATGCAGCAAGGCGGCACGGCAAAACCGCTGTCGCTGGTGGTCGGCAGCGCCGAACTGCCGCTGCTGCGCAAGCAGACCGCCGATTTCGCCGGCCATCGCGCCCGCTACGGCTTACCGGTGACCTATGAGGAGATCGCGGGGGCCGACCACTTCTCGATTTTGAACCAGATGCTGGCGCCGCAAGGCCGCATCACCACGCTGATCCGGCAGTTGTTTGAACGGACTGCGTCGTAACCCGTCATTGCGAGGAGCGGAGCGACGAAGCAATCCATGTTCCCGCTGTGGGACTATGGATTGCTTCGCTTCGCTCGCAATGACGCGGAGAGAGTTATCCCCACCCCGACGTCAGCCCGCCATCCACCGTATAGATCACGCCCGACGTATAGCCTGCACGATCGGACGCCAGGAACGCCATCAGGTCGCCGATCTCGCGCGCATGCGCGGGGCGGCCGAGCGGCAGGCCCTTCTGGAATTCCGTGTAGCGGCTCTCGTCGCCGAACTGGTTCTTGGCGCGGGTCTTGAGCAGCGTGACGTGGCGGTCGGTGCCGACCGGGCCGGGGTTGATGCCGACGACGCGGATGTTGTCGGCGAGGCTCTTGCCGCCGAGCGCGCGGGTGAACGACATCAGCGCCGCATTGCCGGCGCTGCCGCAGATGTAATTGGCGTCGAACTTCTCGCCGGCTGCGCCGATGTCGTTGACGATCACACCGCCGCCGCGCGCCTTCATCTGGGCATAGATGGCGCGGGTCAAATTGACGTAGCCGAACACCTTGAGCTCCCAGGCGTGCCGCCAGGTCGCCTCGTCGATCTTGTCGATCGAGCCGCCCGGGATGTCGCCGGCGTTGTTGACGAGGATGTCGATGTCGGCAGCCTCTTTTGCCAATCGCGCCAGATCTTCGGATTTGCGCAGGTCGACGACGCTGATCGCGGCATCGATCTGGTGCGCGGAGCGCAGCCGCTCGGCCAGCGCCTTCAATTGCTCGCCGTTGCGGGCGGCGAGCAGCAAATTGGCGCCTTCCTCGGCAAAGGCTTCGGCGGCGGCCGCGCCAATGCCCTTGGAAGCGCCGGTGATCAGGACACGTTTGCCGCGCAGATGCAGATCCATGGGATGTCTCGCTTTGGTATGAGGAATGGATGTCAGCGAAATTGGTGGGGCAGGGTCGCGCCGCGGTCAACACTGCACTGCAGCGTTGCGCTCGCGCGAAGTTTGGTCCATTGCAGGACCATCAGGATAGGCGGCATTGCCGGCCGGGCAAATCACAAGGGTGTTCTCGATGAGCAGCGCAAAAAAGCAGTATCGGATTGCGGTCATTCCCGGTGACGGCATCGGCAAGGAAGTGATGCCGGAGGGCCTGCGCGTCATCGAGGCGGCGGCGAAGAAGCACGGCGTCGACGTGAAGTTCGACCATTTCGACTTCGCCTCCTACGACTATTACGAGAAGCACGGCGAGATGATGCCGGCCGACTGGAAGGCTCAGATCGGCAAGCATGACGCGATCTACTTTGGTGCGGTCGGCTGGCCGGCCAAGATCCCGGATCACATCTCGCTGTGGGGTTCGCTGATCAAATTCCGCCGCGAGTTCGACCAGTACGTCAACTTGCGCCCGGTGCGGCTGATGCCCGGCGTGCCGTCGCCGCTGGCAAACCGCAAGCCCGGCGACATCGACTTCTGGGTGGTGCGCGAGAACACCGAGGGCGAGTACTCCTCCGTCGGCGGCCGCATGTTCCCGGACACCGACCGCGAGTTCGTCACGCAGCAGACCGTGATGACCCGCATTGGCGTCGACCGCATCCTGAAATTCGCATTCGATCTCGCGCAGTCGCGGCCGAAGAAGCATCTGACCTCGGCGACCAAGTCGAACGGCATCTCCATCACCATGCCCTATTGGGACGAGCGCGTGGAGGCGATGGCCAAGAAGTATCCCGGTGTGAAGTGGGACAAGTACCACATCGACATTCTCACCGCGAACTTCGTGCTGCATCCGGACTGGTTCGACGTCGTGGTCGGCTCCAATCTGTTCGGGGATATCCTCTCCGACCTCGGCCCTGCCTGCACCGGCACGATCGGCATCGCGCCGTCGGGCAACATCAATCCGGAAGGCGATTTCCCCTCGGTGTTCGAGCCGGTGCACGGCTCGGCGCCTGACATCGCGGGCCAGGGCATCGCCAATCCGATCGGCATGATCTGGTCGGGCGCGATGATGCTGGAGCACCTCGGCGAGAAGCAGGCAGCTGGCGCCATCGTCAGCGCGATCGAGCGCACGCTCGGCGAACGCACGCTGCGCACCCGCGACCTCGGCGGCAACGCCGACACCACGGCGTGCGGCAAGGCGGTGGCGGAGATGGTGGACTAGGTTCGCTGTCAACCATGGGGTCGTCCTGGCGAAAGCCAGGACCCATTACCCCGAATGCTTGTTGTCTTGAGAGGTCTAGCCACCGCCCTGCGCGATGACGCAGGCAGGTGGTAATGGGTCCTGGATCGCGCTCGCTACGCTCGCTTGTCCAGTACGACTTCGATATTGATTGCTTCGCGGTCTGCGTAGGGTGGGTCAGCCGAAGGCCCACCATTTCTTTCCTTGAGCACAAAGTCGGCGGGTTACGCTTCGCTAACCCGCCCTACGGTCTACCCCTTCACGATCCGTCGGCAATGCTCCCATGCCGCGTGGATCAGGTTCTCGCTCGCCTCGGGCGTGCGGAAGGCGGAGTGCGCCGACAGCGTCACGTTCGGGATCTTCGTGAGCGGGTGATCCTTCGGCAGCGGCTCGATGTTGTAGACGTCGAGGCCGGCGTGGCGGATCTGGCCGGAGTTGAGCGCATCGATCATCGCCTGCTCATCGACGATGGCGCCGCGGGCGGTGTTGATCAGCACCACGCCCTTTTTCATCTTGGCGATCTTGTCGCGCGTGATCAGGCCGCGGGTCTCGTCGTTCAGCAAGAGATGGATCGAGACCACGTCGCTGTTTGCCAGCACGGTGTCGAGCTCGGTGAATTCGACGCCCGGGTGGCTCTTCGGCGACCGGTTCCAGGCAATCACCTTCATGCCGCTGCCGAGCGCGATGCGGGCGACCTCGGCGGCGATGCCGCCGAAGCCGACCAGGCCGAGCGTCTTGCCGGTGAGCTGCATGCCGTCCTCGCGCAGCCAGTTGCCGGCGCGCATCTCGCGGTCCATCTGTGCGATCACCCGCGCCGACGACCACATCAGCGCGATCGCGGATTCCGCAACCGCGGTGTCGCCATAGCCCTTGATCAGATGCACGGAGATGCCGAGCTCGGCGAGCTCTTCCGGATTCATGTAGCTGCGTGCGCCGGTGCCGAGGAACACGACATGCTTCAGGCCGGCGCACTTCTTCGCGACGTCGGTCGGCAGCGCGGTGTGGTCGACGACCGCGATCTCGGCGCCGTCGAGCACCGCCGGATAATCCTCGGACTTGATGTCCGGGTTGCGGTTGATCCGCATCTGGGGATCGCCTGACTTCTCCAATCGCTCCGTGATGACAGCGAGCGATTCATTGGCGTCGACAAACACTGCGCGCACGAAAGCCTCCATCGAAGGAAGAAAGGATGATCAGGATGCGACGCCGGCGAGCGCCAGCACCGTATGCATCAGGACGTTGGCGCCGGCGGCGCAATCGGTCTGCGTGGCGTCTTCCAGCTCGTTATGGCTGATGCCGTCCTTGCAGGGCACGAACACCATCGCCGCCGGCATCACCGTGTTGAGGTTGCAGGCGTCGTGGCCGGCGCCGGAGGTGATGCGGCGGTGCGAATAGCCGAGCTGCTGGGCCGCGTTCTCCACCGCGTCGACCAGCTTCGGGTCGAAATGCGTCGGCGCCTTGCGCCAGACCAGATCGAGCTGGACCTCGACCTTGCGCCGCGCGGCGATCTCGGTGACGGCTGCACGGAGGTCGCGATCCAGCGCGTCCATGATCGCGGCGTCGGCGCTGCGGCAATCCACCGTGAAGGCGATCTCGCCGGGGATGACGTTGCGCGAGGGCGCTGCGATCACGGCCTCGCCGATGGTGCCTACCGCCTTCGGGCCATGCTTCCTGGCAATGCTTTCCATCGCCAGCACGATCTCCGACAGCGTCGCCAGCGCATCGCGGCGCAGCGGCATCGGGGTCGAGCCGGCGTGGCTCTCGAAACCTGTGATCTTGCCGTCGTACCACAACACGCCCTGGCCGGAATCGACCACGCCGATGGTCTTGCCCTCGGCCTCCAGGATCGGGCCCTGCTCGATGTGCAGCTCGATGAAGCTGGTGAACTTCTGGCGGCCGACCGGGGCATCGCCGCGATAGCCGATCGAGTCCAGCGCCTGCGCCACCGTGACGCCTTCGGCGTCCTTGCGCGACAGAATGTCGTCGGTGGTGAAATCGCCGACATAGGCGGCCGAGGCCATCATCGCCGGCGCAAAGCGCGAGCCTTCTTCGTTGGTCCAGTTGCAGATGCAGATCGGCAGCTCGGTCTCGATGCCGGCATCGTTGAGCGTGCGCACCAGTTCGAGCCCGGCCAGCGTGCCGAGGATGCCGTCATATTTGCCGCCGGTCGGCTGGGTGTCGAGATGTGAGCCGACGCCGATCGGTGGCTTCGACATATCCCGTCCTTTCCGCAGTCCGAACATCGAGCCGAGCGCATCGACCTGCACCTCGAGGCCGGCGCTCTCGCACGCCTTGCGGAACCAGTCGCGCACCTGCTTGTCTTCGGCGCTCAAGGTCAGCCGCCGCACGCCGCCCTTTGGCGTTGCACCGAACTGCGCGGTTTCGTGGATGGTGCCCCAGAGGCGGGCGGAATCGATCTGCAGGTTGGTGGCGGCTCGGCTCATGTCGTCAGTCCATTTCAGCTGTCTTTCCGGGGCGGTCCGAAGGACCAGGCCCGGAATCTCGAGATTCCGGGTTCGGCTCTTCGAGCCGCCCCGGAATGACGTTTGATTATCCGGCACTCGTTCAATGGCGCGCCGCTTCCACCGCGTCAACCGCCACGCTCGCCTGCGCGATCTGCCTGGCGAGATGGGCGACGCGCTCGATAGCGACCGCATCGGGCGAAGCGAGCCAGCTCGCGGTGAAGGTGAGGGGCGGCAGCTTGAGGTCGGTATCGAGCAGTTGCAAGCGTCCGTCGGCGAGCTCGTTCTCGACGATCGCCGATGGAATGACGGCAATGCCAAGCCCTTCATTGGCCATGTGGATCACGGTCGCGAGCGACGTCGAGGCGTGCAGCCGGATCGGCGGCAGGTCCGGGGCGTTGAACAGCGCGCGCACGGTCTCATAGGGCTGGGTCTTGCGCGGAAATGTGATGATCGGAAACCGCGCCAGATCCCGCCGCGCCACCGGCCCGGAGCCGAGGCCGAGCGACGGGCTCGCCAGGAAACCGATCGGGTAATCGCACAGCACATGATTGTGCGCGCCGGATGCCGAGACCGGTCCGAGCACGAAGGCGAGCTCGATCTCCTGCGCCAGCAGCCGCGGGGTCAGGTTCGGCGTGATGTCGACCTCGATCTCCAGCGACAGGTTCGGGTAGATCTCGTTGACGCTCTTGACCAGCCGCGGCAACCAGGTGTGCACGATGGTCTCCGCGACACCGAGCCGCAGTGCGCCGCGCATCGCCGAGCGGTCGCCGACCTCCGCCATCATCTCCGAGCGCAAGCCGATCAGCTTCTCGGCGTAGGTCATCATCAGCCGCCCGCTCGGCGTCGGCGACGCCACCCGGTGATCGCGGTTCAACAGCTTGACCCCCATCTCGCGCTCGAGCTGGGCGATGCGCTGGGAGATCGCCGGCTGGGTGGTGTTGAGCCGCTGGGCGGCGCCGCGGAAGCTGCCGAGCTTGACGACCCAGAGGAAGGTTTCGATCGAGCGGAAGTCCGTCATTGGAAGCATATCCCCGATCGATAAATCCTATTTATCGATTTTGATTAGAAAGGACGATTAGACATTATATCACGCTTGGTGTTGGTTTGTCCTTGTCGAGATTATGGGCAGGAGAATCCCATGACTGTTTTTGCGGCAGTGCAGCGATCTCAGGGGGTGCTGGCGAGCGTCGAAGCGCGGCGCGCCAGCCGCAACGGCATGGCCTCGGCCACCACAGCCGGGCTCGCCAACGGTTTCGTCCAGGGCAATCTGGCGATCCTGCCGGAGAAACTCGCCGGCGCCTTCCACCGCTTCTGCCAGCTCAATCCAAAACCGTGCCCGATCATCGGCATGTCCGACGTTGGCGATCCCAGAATCCCCGCGCTCGGCCTCGACCTCGACATCCGCACCGACGTGCCGCGCTACCGGGTCTGGCGCGACGGCGAGGTAGCGGACGAGCCGACTGACATCACCAAATACTGGCGCGACGATCTCGTCACCTTCGTGCTCGGCTGCTCCTATTCGTTCGAGGAAGCGCTGCTGGAGGACGGGCTGCCGATCCGTCACATCGAACGCAACCTGCGTGTGCCAATGTATCGGACCAACATCGCCTGCCAGCCGTCGGGGCCGTTCGCGGGACCGATGGTGGTGTCGATGCGCCCGTTCAAGCCGGCGGATGCGATCCGCGCGGTGCAGATCACCTCGCGCTTCCCGTCGGTGCATGGCGCGCCGGTTCATCTCGGCCACCCGCATGCGATCGGCATCAAGGATATCGCCAAGCCCGACTATGGCGATCCGGTGCCGGTGGCCGATGACGAGATCCCGGTGTTCTGGGCCTGTGGCGTGACGCCGCAATCGGTGATCGCAAGTGCGAAGCTGCCGTTCGCGATCACGCATTCGCCGGGCCTGATGCTGGTGACCGATCTCAGGAACAAGCAGCTGGCTGTGCTCTGAATAGGCAATTCGTGCAATTCATTGAGGCTTTACTGCGCGCTACAAGCATCACATCGATAATGACAAGCTGACCTAAGGGGAATTTCGATGACGATCTCTCGCCGTAACGTGTTGCTGGGTGCCACTGCCGCCGCTGCGCTCGGTCCGATGGCCGCGCGCGCGCAGACAAGCGAAGTGGCAATCGGCGTGATCTATCCGCTGTCCGGCTCCAGCGCCGCGATCGGCGTCGACGCGCAGCACGCCTTCAATACCGCGGCCGAGATCATCAACAAGAACTATGATTTCGCGCTGCCGCTCGCCAAGGGCGAAGGCCTGTCCGGCCTCGGCGGCGCCAAGGTCCGCCTGGTGTTCGCCGATCACCAGGCCGATCCCCAGAAAGGCCGCGCCGAGACCGAGCGGCTGATCACCCAGGAAAAGGTCCGCGCCGTCGTCGGCACCTATCAGAGCGCGGTGGCCGTCACTGTCAGCCAGACCTGCGAGCGCTACGGCGTTCCGTTCATCTCGGCCGACAATTCCTCGCCGAGCCTGCATCGCCGCGGCCTGAAGTATTATTTCCGCGCCTCACCGCATGACGAGATGTTCTCGGCCGCGATGTTCGACTTCTTCGATGCGATGAAGAAGAAGGGCCAGAAGATCGAGACGCTGGCGCTGTTCCACGAGGACACCATCTTCGGCACCGATTCGGCGAACGCCCAGACCAAGCTCGCCGGCGAGCGCGGCTACAAGATCGTGGCCGACATCAAGTATCGCGCCAACTCGCCGTCGCTGACCGCCGAGGTGCAGCAGCTCAAGGCGGCCAATGCCGACGTGCTGATGCCGTCGAGCTACACCACCGACTCGATCCTGCTGGTCAAGACCATGGCCGAGCTCGGCTACAAGCCGAAGAACATCATGGCGCAGGATGCCGGCTTCTCGGAGAAGGCGACCTATGATGCGGTCGGCGACAAGCTCGAGGGGGTGATCTCGCGCGGCAGCTTCTCGCTCGACCTGGCGCAGAAGCGGCCGATGGTCGGTCTCATCAACGAGATGTACCGCGCCAAGTCGGGCAAGGACTTCAACGACTACTCGTCGCGCCAGTTCATGGGCCTGATCGTGATGGCCGACGCCATCAACCGCGCCAAGTCGACCGACGGCGAGAAGATCCGCGAGGCGCTAGTCGCCACCGACATGCCGGGCGACGTGACCATCATGCCGTGGCGGCGCGTCAAGTTCGACGAGATGGGGCAGAACAACTTCGCCGATCCGGTGCTGCTGCAATACACCGCGAAGAATTTCGTGACGATCTTCCCGGAACAGGCCGCCGTCTCCGAGGCGATCTGGCCGATGAACAGCTGATCGTTTGGGCGCTTTCTCACCGTCGTCCGGGGCAAGCGAAGCGCGACCCGGGACCCCCGCGCGAGTGCGTGCACTCATCGCGTAACACAGGCAGGCGTTTTGCGATGATTGGTTGTTGGTCCTGCTACCGATGCATTTGTGGTTATGGGTCCTGGCCTTCGCCAGGACGACGCGGGAGACACATGTTGACTGGGGCACAGCGGTGACAGCCGAGACCATTATCCAGAGTTTGGCGAGCGGCCTCCTGATGGGGTTGCTCTACGGACTGATCGCCGCCGGCCTCGCATTGATCTTCGGATTGATGGACGTCGTGAATTTTGCGCACGGCGAGTTCCTGATGATCGCGATGTACGCGACCTTCTTCCTGTTCGCGTTCTTCGCGATCGATCCCTTGCTCGCGGCGCCGCTGGTCGCCGCGGCGTTGTTCGTGTTCGGCGCGGTGGTCTACCTGCTAGTGGTCCGCTTCGCGATGCGCGCCAAGGCCAATGCCGGCATGGTGCAGATCTTTTCCACCTTCGGCCTTGCGATCGTGATGCGGGGCCTCGCCCAGTTCTTCTTCACGCCCGACTACCGCAGCGTCACCAACTCCTGGGTCGGCGGCAAGACGATCTCGATCGCCGGCATCTATCTGCCGGAGCCGCAGCTGATCGGCGCGATGCTGTCGATCGCGGCCTTCGTGGCGCTCTACTTCTTCATCAATCGTACCGATTTCGGCCGCGCGCTCGAGGCGACGCGCGAGGACGCCGGCGCGGTGGCGCTGGTCGGCATCGACAAGAACCGGGTGTTCGCGCTCGGCTGGGGCCTTGGTGCCGCGCTGGTCGGCCTGGCCGGCGCCATCATGGCGATCTTCTTCTATGTCTATCCCGACGTCGGCGCGTCGTTTGCGCTGATCGCCTACGTCACCGTGGCGCTCGGCGGCTTCGGCAGCGTGTTCGGCGCCTTTGCTGGCGGCATCATCGTCGGCCTGGTCGAGGCGACCACCGCGATGATCCTGCCGCCGTCGCTGAAATCGGTCGGCATCTATGCCGTCTATCTCCTGGTCGTCTTCATCCGCCCGCGTGGCCTGTTCGGATCGATGTGATGGACACCCACTTCGCCCAACGCCGCAGGCGTGACCTGATCGTGGCGGCCTGCCTTGCGGCGATCGCAGCGTTAGTGCCGCTGTTCGTCAAGGACGTCTACATCCAGAACATCATGGTCTTGACCCTGATGTATGCCGCGCTGTCGCAGAGCTGGAACATCCTGTCCGGCTATTGTGGACAGATCTCGCTCGGCCATGCGCTGTATTTCGGGCTCGGCGCCTACACCACCGCGCTGCTGTTCACCAAGTTCGGCGTGCTGCCGTGGTTCGGCATGCTGGCGGGCGGGGCGATCTCCGCCGTGATCGCGATGGCGCTCGGCTATCCCTGCTTCCGCCTGCGCGGGCATTATTTCGTGATCGCGACCATCGTGATCGCCGAGATCGCGCTGCTGCTGATCCAGAACTGGGATTGGGCGGGCGCAGCCCTCGGCATCGATATCCCGGTGCGCGGCGACAGCTGGCTGAAATTCCAGTTCACCCGCTCCAAGCTGCCGTACTTCTATTTTGCGCTGGCGCTGGCCTGCGTCGCCTGGCTCGTCACCTGGTGGCTGGAAGATTCCAAATGGGGCTATTGGTGGCGCGCGGTGAAGGATAATCCCGATGCGGCCGAGAGCCTCGGCGTCGTCGTGTTCAATTCCAAGATGGGCGCGGCGGCGGTCTCCGCCTTCCTCGTCGCCGTCGGCGGCGGCTTCTATGCCCAGTTCGTCTCCTATATCGATCCCGAAAGCGTGATGGGTTTCCAGTTCTCGCTGTTGATGGCGCTGCCCGCGGTGCTTGGCGGTATCGGCACGCTGTGGGGGCCGGTGCTCGGCGCCGTGATCCTGATCCCGCTGACCGAGCTGACGCGATCCTTCGTCGGCGGTTCCGGCCGCGGCGTCGACCTGATCGTCTATGGCGCGCTGATCGTCGCGATCTCGCTGGCACTGCCGAAGGGGCTTGTCAGCGTGTTCAGCATGCTCTCCGGGCGCAAGGAGGCCGCGCGATGACGGCGCTCCTGGAAACCCGTGGCGTCTGGCAGCGCTTCGGCGGCCTCGTCGCCAACAGCGACGTCTCGATCTCGGTCGGCCACGGCGAGATCGTCGGCCTGATCGGCCCGAACGGCGCCGGCAAGTCGACGCTGTTCAATCTGATCGCGGGCGTGCTGCCGCCCACCCAAGGCTCGATCATCTTCGACGGCGAGGACGTGACAAAGCTGCCGGCGGCGGAGCGCTGCCAGCGCGGCGTCGGGCGCACCTTCCAGGTGGTCAAGAGTTTCGAGACCATGACCGTGATCGACAACGTCATCGTCGGCGCGCTGATCCGCAACACCAAGATGCGTATCGCGCGGCAGAAGGCCTATGAGGTCCTGGAGTTCTGCGGACTTGCGGCGCGCGCCGACAAGCTTGCCGCCGATCTCGTCCCGTCGGAGAAGCGCCGGCTCGAAGTCGCCCGTGCGCTCGCCACCGAACCGAAGCTGCTGCTGCTCGACGAAGTGCTGACCGGGCTGACGCCGGTCGAGGCGCAGACCGGCGTCGAGCTGGTGCGCAAGGTGCGGGCCACCGGCGTCACCGTGCTGATGGTCGAGCATGTGATGGAAATCGTGATGCCGCTGGTCGACCGCGCCATCGTTCTCAATCTCGGCAAGGTGCTGGTCGAGGGCAAGCCGACCGAGGTCGTCCGCAATCCAGAAGTCATTTCTGCCTATCTCGGGGATCGTCATGCTGTCGGTGCGTGAAGTCACCACCGCCTATCAGGGCCTGGTTGCGATCTCCTCGGTGTCGATCGACGTCACCAAGGGCGAGATCGTCTGCGTCGCCGGCGCCAACGGCGCGGGTAAGTCGACGCTGCTGAAATCGATCGCCGGCGCCGAGCGGCCGCGCGCTGGCACCGTCACCTTCGACGGCAAGCGGATCGACGGACAGCCGCAGCACGTCATCACCGCGGGTGGCATCGCTTTCGTGCCGGAGAACCGCCGGCTGTTTCCGCGGCTCTCGGTGCGCGACAATCTGCGGCTCGGCAGCTATCTCTATCGCAGCCAATCCGACCGCGACGCGCCGCTCGATCTGGTGTTCAATCTGTTCCCGCGGCTCGGCGAGCGGCTCGAGCAGCGCGCGGAGACCTTGTCCGGCGGCGAGCAGCAGATGCTCGCGATCGGCCGCGCACTGATGACGCGGCCGCGGCTTCTGATGCTCGACGAGCCGTCGCAGGGCATCATGCCGAAACTGGTCGACGAGATCTTCCAGGCCGTGAAGCGCATCCGCGACGCCGGCATGACGGTCCTGATCGTCGAGCAGCGCATGGCGGAGTGCCTCGAGATCGCCGACCGCGCCTACATCCTGCAAACCGGCCGCGTGCTGATGCAGGGCACCGCCGCCGAGATCACCGGCAATCCCGACGTGCGCAAGGCGTATCTGGGGCTGTAACTTCTGCAACGCCTCCACGTACGCAGACGTCATCCTGAGGTGCGAGCGGAGCGAGCCTCGAAGGATGAGCCCCGGACGCCCGCGGCCATCCTTCGAGGCGCGCCGAAGGGGCGCGCACCTCAGGATGACGCCGGTACCCGTGGGAGCGGTCGCCCGATTTCATCGTTTGGGCTGGTCCGAATGGTCTTGGGGGACGACCTCGACCTTCGCGGCCAAGTCGGGCACGCGGCTGACGCGATAGGTCGCGTTGCTGCAGGTCAGCGTCCAGGCCTCGTTGTCGGGCTTCGAGAGCTTGTCGTCCCGTTCGGCCTTGAGCGGCTTGTCGCAGGCATAACCTTGCGCCCGCAGCTGTACCGCCAGCAGGTCCGGCAAGGTCTGCTCGGCCCGAGCAGTCGACCCTGCCAGGCCAATGACGAACGGAACCGCGAATGCCACGCCTTTGAACCTCATCATGACCGTTCTCCGCATGTCTCACCTTTGCTTGATCTAGTGAGGGTGATCCGGCAGCACGAGCCCGAACGCCCTGGTCAAATCCGCAACCTGTTCGGGCGAGAGATAGCGCGGGTTTAGCCCGCGCAGCAGCAGATAGAGTTTGGCGGTTTCCTCCAGCTCCTCGGTCGCGAACACCGCGGCTTCCAGCGTGTCGCCGGAGACGACGGGGCCGTGATTGGCGAGCAGCACCGATGAATATTTCCCGGCCAGGCCCCTGATCGCGTCAGCAACGGCGGGGTCGCCGGGGCGATAATAGGGCACCAGCGCGGTCTGGCCGCATTTCATGACGTAATAGGCCGTCATCGCCGGCAGCGCCGCGCGCGGGTCGATCTCGGGCAGCATCGAAAGCGCGACCGAATGGGTCGAGTGCAGATGCACCACCGCGCCGGCGCTGGTGCGGGTCTGGTAGAGCGCGGTGTGCAGCGGCACTTCCTTGGTCGGGGCATCGCCGGAGATGAGGCGGCCGTCGGCGTCGAGCCGCGACATTTTCGCCGGATCGAGGAAACCGAGCGAGGCGTTGGTCGGCGTCACCAGCCAGCCGCCGTCGTCGAGCCGGACGCTGATATTGCCCGAGGAGCCCGGCGTCAGCCCACGCTCGAACAGCGAGCGGCCGAAGCGGCAGATATCCTCACGAAGCTTTGTTTCGCTCATCCGCTTTTGTCCACCGGTTTCGTCCGCCTGTTTTTGTCTTGGCGCTATCCGTTTTCCGCTTTGTCTCATGCTTTGGCAGCACGGCCAAGGCGTGATAGGCAAGCAGCAACGCGCGTGATCCGGAAGAGTGGAAACCCGTTTCATGTGCAATCAAGTAAAAATTTGAGGATCGCCGCATGTCGAGTTCCGCAACACCGCAGGTCGCCGTCATCGGACTGGGCTCGATGGGATACGGCATGGCGACCTCGCTCAAGCGCGCCGGCCTTGTGGTGACCGGCTGCGACGCGTCGGCCGATGCCGTCGCGCGCTTTGTGGCCGACGGCGGCAAGGGTGCAAAAACGCCGGCCGGGGCGGCCAAGGATGCCGACATCGTCGTCAGCGTCGTCGTCAATGCGGCGCAGACCGAAGCCATCCTGTTCGGCAAGGACGGCGCCGCCGAGACCCTGGCCAAGGACGCGGTCTTTATCTCCTCGGCGACCATGGACCCCGATATCGCGCGGCGCCTCGCGAAACAGCTCGAGGCGACCGGCCGGCATTATCTCGACGCCCCGATCTCCGGCGGCGCGCAGCGCGCGGCTCAGGGCGAATTGACGATCCTCGCCTCCGGCAGCGCGGCGGCGTTCGCGAAGGCGCGGCCGGCGCTGGATGCGATGGCGGCAAAGCTCTACGAGCTCGGCGATGCCGCAGGGCAGGGCGCCGCGTTCAAGATGATCAACCAGCTGCTGGCCGGTGTGCACATCGCGGCCGCCTCGGAGGCGATCGCGTTTGCCGCCAAGCAGGGCCTCGACATCAGGAAGGTCTATGAGGTGATCACGGCCTCTGCGGGCAATTCCTGGATGTTCGAGAACCGCATCCCGCATGTGCTCGACGGCGACTACGCGCCGCGCAGCGCGGTCGAGATCTTCGTCAAGGACCTCGGCATCATCCAGGACATGGCGCGCAATGCACGCTTCCCGGTGCCGGTCTCGGCCGCGGCGCTGCAGATGTTCCTGATGACATCGGCGGCCGGCATGGGCCGCGACGACGATGCGTCGGTGGCGCGGATGTATGCGCAGGTCACCGGCACCAAGCTTCCCGGCGCGAAATAAGAGGATCTGCCATGCCCCGCTTTGCCGCCAACCTCACCATGATGTTCAACGAGGTCCCGTTCCTCGACCGCTTCGAGGCGGCGGCGAAAGCGGGCTTCACCGCGGTCGAGTTCCTGTTTCCGTACGACCATCCGGCCGAGGAGGTCGGCAAGCGGCTGAAGGCCGCCGGGCTGACGCAGGCGCTGTTCAACCTGCCGCCGGGCGACTGGAACGCCGGCGAGAAGGGATTTGCCGCGCTGCCCGATCGTTTCGCCGATTTGCAAGCGAGCCTAAAGACCGCGCTACCTTATGCGCAGGCGACCGGCGTCAAGCGCGTGCATCTGATGGCCGGGATCGCCGACCGCAGCGATGCCAGGGCGGTCGCTGCGTTTCGCAAATCGGTCGCGCATGCCGCCGAGTTCTTCGCGCCGCACGGCCTCGACGTCGTGATCGAGCCGATCAATCCGCGCAACGTGCCCGGCTACTTCCTCAACGACTTCATCTTCGCGCGCGACCTGATCAACGAGCTGAAGATAGCGAACCTGAAGCTGCAGTTCGACATCTATCACTGCCAGATCATCCATGGCGACGTCACGATGCGGCTGCGCGAGATGATGTCGATCATTGGCCACGTCCAGATCGCCTCGATCCCCTCGCGCAACGAGCCCGACGGCGAGGAGCTGAACTATCCGTTCCTGTTCGACGAGCTCGACCGGCTCGGTTACGCCGGCTTTGTCGGCTGCGAATACAATCCGCGCGGCAAGACCACCGACGGTCTCGCCTGGTTCAAGCCCTATGCCGGAGTGAAGCCGTGACACTCGCACTCGGTTGCATCGCCGACGACTATACCGGCGCCTCCGACCTCGCCAACACGCTGACCCGCGCCGGTCTGCGCACGGTGCAGACCATCGGCGTGCCCGCCGACGATCTCGCGCTGCCGGAGGTCGACGCCGTCGTGGTGTCGCTGAAGAGCCGCTCGATCGAGGCCGGCCTCGCCGTGACGCGTTCGCGCGCCGCGGAGAGCTGGCTGCGCGGCCGCGGCGCCGGGCACGTCCTGTTCAAGATCTGCTCGACCTTCGATTCCACCGATGCCGGCAATATCGGTCCGGTGATGGACGCGCTGCGCGCCGACTCCAAAGACAATATCGTGCTGGTGACGCCGGCTTTCCCGGAAACCGGCCGCACCGTCTACCAGGGCAATCTGTTCGTCGGTCCGGTGCCGCTGAACGAGAGCCCGTTGAAGGACCATCCGCTCAACCCGATGCATGATTCCAATCTGGTCCGCGTGCTGGCGCGCCAGAGCACGACCAAGATCGGCCTGGTCGATCTGGCGACGCTGAGCCGCGGCACCGAGGCCGTTCGGGCGCGGCTCGCCGAGCTTGCGCGCAGCGGCATCGGCGCTGCGATTGTCGACGCGGTGTTCGACCGCGACCTCGAAACCATCGGGCAGGTGGCGCTGGATCACGGTCTCTCGGTCGGCGCCTCCGGCATCGGGCTTGGATTGGCGCGGGCGCTGGTCGCCGCAGGCAAGGCCAAATCGGCTGAAGTGAATGCCGTGACCAGCGCTGCGATCGGCGGGCCGGCAGCCTGCCTCGCCGGCAGTTGCTCGCAGGCGACCCTGCGCCAGATCGCCAGCGCCGAGAAGGTGATGCCGGTCCTGCACCTCGACCCCGAGCGGGTGATCGCCGGCAGGGACGAGGCGCAGCGCGCGCTCGCCTGGGCCAAAGAGCGGCTCGGGGCGGGGCCAATCCTGATCGCCAGCAGTTCGACTCCGGACGAGGTGGCGGCTCTGCAATCCCGTCATGGCCGTGATGCAGCCGGACATGCGATCGAGCAGGCGATGGCCGACCTCGCGGAAGGGCTGGTGCGGTCGGGTGTGCACAGGCTGGTTGTCGCCGGTGGTGAAACTTCAGGCGCCGTGGTCGATCGCCTGGGTATCCCGGGATTCCTGGTCGGGGCGGAAATCGCTGCGGGCGTGCCGGTTCTGCGCGCGGTCGGTGCTGGAAAAAGCGAGATGGTGCTTGCCCTGAAATCAGGCAATTTCGGCGGGCCGGAGTTCTTCTCGGACGCGCTGGCATTGATGCCTTGATGCGCCTGTCGCGCATCATGTCGGGCTGATGACTGATATCTCCGTAGTTCAACGGTGAAGCAAATTAACCCTACTTAAGGAGGGGGGCTGGCTTTGATATCTGCGGCGCACCGCCGCGCCATCAGTCTTCTTTCCGCACGAACGGGCCTCGCGAGCCCGGCACCCAAGAGACCCCACGATGTTCGCCAAATTCTCGATCCGGGCCAAGATCATTGCCGCGGTTGCGTTCCTGCTCGTCGCGCTGACGGGCATGGGCCTGCTTGCAGTCTGGAATATGCGGGCGATCAACGCCAGCACCGTCGACATCACGACCAACTGGTTGCCGAGCGTGCGCGTGCTCGGCGAGCTGCGCGCCGGGGTCATCACCTATCGCAACGTGATCCGCGAGCACATGCTCTCGGAAACGCTCGAGGAGAAGCAGGCGGCCGAAAAGACACTCGCCAGCGTCGTCGAGATGACCGCCAAGACGCGGGTCAAGTACGAGCCGATGATCACTTCACCCGAAGAGCGGGCGCTCTACCGGCAGTGGTCCGACACCTGGGACAAGTACCGCAAGGGCACCGAGGAGGTGATGAGCCTGTCGCGCAAGGAAGCCGGCAAGCTTCCGCATGAGGCGCACGAGCTCAACACCAAGGTCGTGAACAAGATCGGTCTCGAGGCGGACGAGATCCTGAACAAGGACATCGACTTCAACAACGCCGGTGCCGACAAGGCCGCGCAGGACGCTGCGAACAATTACAGCTCGGCCCTGATCATGGTGGCGGCGATCCTCGGCTTTGCCATCCTGATCGCGGTCGGCGTCAGCCTCTACACGGTCCGCGACATCTCGTCGGGCATCGCCTCGATCGTGAGCCCGATGCAGGCGCTCGGCCGCGGTGACCTGACCGCGGAAGTGCCGCATCGGGGCGAGAAGACCGAGATCGGTGCCATGGCCGACACATTGCAGGTGTTCAAGGAGGCCCTGGTCGCGAAGAAGGCCGCCGATGAGGCCGCCGCCGCCGACGCGGAAGCCAAGATCGAGCGCGGCCGCCGGGTCGATACCATCACCCGCAATTTCGAGCAGATGATCGGTGAGATCGTGCAGACCGTGTCGTCGGCCTCGACCCAGCTCGAAGCCTCGGCCAGCACGCTGTCATCGACCGCACGGCGGTCGCAGGAACTAACCACTTCGGTTGCCGCTGCGTCCGAGGAGGCCTCGACCAACGTGCAGTCGGTGGCGTCGGCGACCGAAGAGCTGTCGTCGTCGGTGACCGAGATCAGCCGCCAGGTGCAGGAGTCGGCGCGGATGGCGGGCGATGCCGTCGGCCAGGCGCGCACCACCAACGATCGCGTCAGCGAGTTGTCGAAGGCCGCCGCGCGCATCGGCGACGTCGTCGAACTGATCAACACGATTGCCGGCCAGACCAATCTGCTGGCGCTGAACGCCACCATCGAGGCGGCGCGCGCCGGTGAAGCCGGCCGCGGCTTCGCGGTCGTGGCGTCCGAGGTGAAGGCGCTGGCCGAGCAGACCGCGAAGGCCACCGGCGAGATCGGTCAGCAGATCGCCGGCATCCAGACCGCGACCCAGGAGTCGGTCGGCGCGATCAAGGAAATCTCGTCGACCATCGAACGGCTGTCGGAGATCTCCTCCACCATTGCCGCCGCGGTCGAAGAGCAGGGCGCGGCGACGCAGGAGATTTCCCGCAACGTGCAGCAGGCGGCGCAGGGCACCCAGCAGGTCTCGGCCAACATCACCGACGTGCAGCATGGCGCCAACGAAACCGGCTCGGCTTCGACCCAGGTGCTGTCGGCGGCACAGTCGCTCTCGGGTGACAGCAATCGCCTCAAGTTCGAGGTCGGCAAATTCCTCGACGCCGTCCGCGCGGCCTGACGCCGGCCGCATTTCTGACAATCGAACAATGCCCGGTCGAAAGGCCGGGCATTTTTCATTGCCTGGATGCGGTGCTCAGTAGTTCCACTGTATGTGTGATTAACGAACCGTAGTTCCGCGCGCGGTAACCTGCTGTGGCGCGACGCGACCACCCGCAAGAATCGCGAAATCCATTCCCAACGAGGCACCGGATGATGTTCCTGGCGAGATTCCGCATTCTCACGAAGATACTGGCGATTGTGGGCGGTCTCTCGATCATCGCCGGGATGCTCGCCTATCTCGGGATCTCCTCGTTGAAATCACTCAGCGAACGCGGCATCGTCACCGCGCGCGCTGCGGAACGCGCATTGCTGTCGGCTGAGGCCAACCAGAACGTGCTCGCGATCAATCGCGCCGAATTCCGCAGCGCGCTCGATCCGCGCGACGAGAACCGGCTTGCGGCACGATCGCTGATCGATGAGCAGTTCAAGTCGCTCGAGGAGCGCCTCGCCACGATCAGCAAGACGCAGGACCCGCAAACCATCGCGCTGCTGCCCGGCGTGCGATCGGCGCTGTCGGCCTATCGGGCCCAGCTCAAGCAGACGCTTGACGCGGTCGACAGCGCGAAGGCGGTCGACCTGACCCAGTCCGCCGAGAAACTGCGCGACGTCGCGATGAAGAGCCGCGCGGCCGCGGAAGAGCTTCAGGCCAGGGTTCGGGCCGTCGCTGACCGCCAGGACGAGCGGGTCAGGGACAACGTCAAGGCCAATGAGCAGGAATACGTATCGACCTCGGAGCTGTTGATCCTGCTTGCTGCTTCGGGGGTCCTGCTCGGGTTGCTGTTCGGCTTCGTCGTCGGACAATACGGTGTCGCGAAGCCGATCCGTTCCGTCGTCGCGATGCTGCAGCAGATTGCCAATGGCCAATATGACATCCCGGTGCACGGCACCGATCGTCGCGATGAGGTCGGCGACGTCGCCAAGACCGCGCTTGTGTTCAAGGACAACGGCCTTGCCAAGGTGCGGATGGAGCGCGAGCAGAAGGAAATCGAAGCGCGCGCCGCCGCACAGCGCCGCACCGACATGCTGCAGCTGGCCGATGGCTTTGAGCGCGCGGTCGGTGAGATCGTCGAGACCGTCGCATCCGCCTCGACCGAGCTGGAAGCGTCGGCGACCACCCTGACCTCGACCGCCGAGCGCTCGCAAAACCTTGCCACCACCGTCGCCGCTGCCTCGGAGGAAGCCACCACCAACGTCCAGTCGGTGGCGTCCGCAACCGAAGAACTGTCATCCTCGGTCAACGAGATCAGCCGGCAGGTGCAGGAATCGGCGCGGATGGCGGGCGACGCCGTCAACCAGGCCCGTGCGACCAATGACCGGGTCGGGGAGCTGTCGAAGGCTGCCGCCCGGATCGGCGACGTGGTCGAGCTGATCAACACCATCGCCGGCCAGACCAATCTGCTGGCGCTGAACGCCACCATCGAGGCGGCGCGCGCCGGCGATGCCGGACGTGGCTTCGCAGTCGTGGCCTCGGAGGTGAAGGCACTCGCGGAGCAGACCGCAAAGGCGACCGGAGAGATCGGCCAGCAGGTGTCCGGCATCCAGGCTGCGACCGAGGACTCCGTGACCGCGATCCGCGCCATCGGCTCGACCATCGAGCGGCTGTCGGAGATCTCGTCCGCCATTGCCGCCGCGATCGAGGAGCAGGGCGCGGCGACGCAAGAAATATCCCGAAACGTGCAGCAGGCGGCCCAGGGCACCCAGCAGGTCTCGGCCAACATTACCGACGTGCAGCACGGCGCCAATGAGACCGGCTCGGCGTCGACCCAGGTGCTCTCGGCGGCGCAGTCGCTCTCGGGCGACAGCAGCCGCCTCAAGCTCGAAGTCGGCAAGTTCCTCAACGCCGTCCGCGCCGCCTGATCCGGCGCCGCCGGTTCGGCCATACAGACATAGTTGTCGGGGCAACCGATCCCGGCGTGGTGAGCCGGCCGGCCCACCACGCTTTACATTTTCGCAGAGCAGCGATGCGCTAGCCTCGTGACGGCCGAAACGGCGTGCTCGGCCAGCGCATATTCGCAGCAGAGGCGTCTCTTTTTTGACGATGATACGAGCGCGATCGGCGGCACCGCGTCCGGCGTACCCGATCGGAGCGCACGGCTTCACGTACTATGCCAAGGAAGTGAAGGCCGCCGTGGCTCCGCAGGTTGGCGTTTTGCCCGTCATCGGGTAAATCGGCCGCTGCGGAACGGCTTTTGCAATGTCGATTCCTCTGCCCGGGGCGGGCTTCATTTCGGGAATGCTGCTTTTATGATCGCACTGGTCCGTATCGCGCTGAGCCGGCCATATACTTTCGTCGTGCTCGCGATCCTGCTCTTGATCATCGGACCGCTCGCGGCGCTGCGCACGCCGACCGACATCTTTCCCGACATCCGTATCCCCGTGATCGGCGTGGTCTGGCAGTACACCGGTCTGCCGCCCGACCAGATGGCCGGCCGCATTACTTCGCCGTTCCAGCGCGCGCTGACCACGACGGTCAACGACATCGAGCACATCACCGCCAACTCGTATAACGGGTTCGGCATCATCAAAATCTTCTTCCAGCCCAATGTCGACATCCGCACCGCCAACGCGCAGGTCACCGCAATTTCGCAGACCCTGCTCAAGCAGATGCCGCCGGGCGCGACGCCGCCGCTGATCCTGAACTACAGCGCCTCGACGGTTCCGATCATCCAGGTCGCATTGTCGGGCGAAGGCCTGACCGAGCAGAACCTCGCCGACATCGGCATCAACCAGCTGCGCACGCCGCTGGTCACGGTGCCTGGCGCTGCGATCCCGTATCCGTTCGGCGGCAAGCAGCGCCAGGTCCAGATCGATCTCAATTCGACCGCGCTGCAGGCGCGCGGCCTGTCCGGCCAGGACGTCGCCAACACGCTCGCGGCGCAGAACCTGATCACGCCCGTCGGCACGCAGAAGATCGGCAATTTCGAATACACCGTAAACCTGAACAACTCGCCGCTTCGGATGGAGGAACTCGGCGACCTGCCGATCAAACAGGTCAACGGCGCAATGGTCTATGTGCGTGACGTCGCCACCGTCCGCGACGGCAACCCGCCGCAGACCAACATCGTCCATGTCGACGGCAACCGCTCAGTGTTGATGATGGTGCTGAAGGCCGGCGCGACCTCGACGCTCGATATCATCTCCGGCATCAAGCAGAAGGTGATCGACGTCAAGGACCAGATGCCGGACGCGCTGAAGATCGGCTTCATCGGCGACCAGTCGGTGTTCGTCCGCGGCGCGATCACCGGCGTCGCTTTCGAAGGCGTGATCGCCGCGCTGCTCACCAGCGTGATGATCCTGTTGTTCCTCGGCAGCTGGCGCTCGACCGTCATCATCGCGGTGTCGATCCCGCTGTCGGTGCTCGGGGCCATCATCATGCTGTCCCTGATCGGCGAGACGCTGAACATCATGACGCTCGGCGGCCTCGCGCTCGCGGTCGGCATTCTGGTCGACGACGCCACGGTGACGATCGAGAACATCAACTACCATCTCGAGCAGGGCAAGCCGGTTGAGCAGTCGATCCTCGACGGCGCCAACCAGATCGTGACGCCGGCCTTCGTCTCGCTGCTCTGTATCTGCATCGTGTTCGTGCCGATGTTCTTCCTGACCGGCGTGGCGCGCTTCCTGTTCGTGCCGATGGCCGAAGCTGTCATGTTCGCGATGATCTGGTCGTTCATCCTGTCGCGCACTTTGGTGCCGACCATGGCGAACTATTTGCTGCAGGCGCATGTGCATCACGAGGGCGCGCCGCCGAAATCGCGCAATCCGCTGGTCTGGTTCCAGCGCGGCTTCGAGGCGCGGTTCGAGCGTATTCGCGGCGGCTATCGCGACCTGCTCGCGATGGCGCTCGGTCACCGCACGGTGTTCGTCGGCGGCTTCCTCGCGGTCGTCGCCGTCTCGTTCCTCCTGGTGCCGTTCCTGGGGCGCAACTTCTTCCCGTCGGTCGATGCCGGCAACATCCTGATGCATGTCCGTACCCAGGTCGGCACCCGCGTCGAGGAGACCGCCAACCAGCTCGCCGACATCCAGAAGGCGATCCGCAAGCTGGTCCCCGGCGAGATCGAGACCATGACCGACAACATCGGCATGCCGATCTCCGGTATCAACATGACCTACAACAACACCGGCGTGATCGGTCCGCAGGACGGCGACATCCAGATCCGCCTGAAGGAAGGCCACAAGCCGACCGAGCAGCATGTCCGCACGCTGCGTGAGCAATTGCCGCGGCTGTTCCCGGGCACCAGCTTCGCGTTCCTGCCGGCCGACATCGTCAGCCAGATCCTGAACTTCGGCGCGCCGGCGCCGATCGATCTGCAGATCCGCGGCGCCAACCTCGACGCCAACTTTGCCTACGCCAACAAGCTGCTGGCCAAGATCAAGCGCATCCCCGGCATCGCCGATGCGCGGATCCAGCAGTCGCCGAACAACCCGACCTTCAACATCGATGTCGACCGCACCCGCGCGCAATATGTTGGCCTGACGGAGCGCGACGTCACCAACTCGCTGGTCGTCAACCTCGCCGGCTCCTCGCAAGTCGCGCCGACCTACTATCTCAATCCCGATAACGGCGTGTCCTATTCGATCGTGATGCAGACGCCGCAATATCAGATCGACTCGCTGAGCGCGCTGCAGACGCTGCCGATCACCGCGACCGGCAACACCCAGGCGCCGATCCTCGGCGGCATTGCCGACATCAAGCGCGCGACCTCGAGCGCGGTGGTCTCGCAATACGACATCCAGTCGCTGGTGCAGATCTATGCCACGACGCAAGGCCGCGATCTCGGCGGCGTCGCAACCGACGTGCGCCAGCTCATCGCCGACACCGCCAAGGAAGTGCCGAAGGGCTCTTCGGTCGTGCTGCTTGGCCAGGTGCAGACCATGAACTCGGCCTTCACCGGCCTCTTGTTCGGCCTGCTCGGCGCGGTCGTCTTGATCTACTTCCTGATCGTGGTGAACTTCCAGTCCTGGTCGGATCCGTTCGTGATCATCACGGCGCTGCCCGCAGCACTTGCCGGCATCGTCTGGATGCTGTTCACGACCCAGACCACGCTGTCGGTTCCGGCACTCACCGGCGCCATCATGTGCATGGGCGTCGCGACCGCCAACAGCGTGCTCGTGATCAGCTTTGCCCGCGAGCGCTATGAGGAACTCGGCGATCCCGTCGCGGCCGCGCTGGAGGCCGGGTTTGTCCGCTTCCGCCCGGTGCTGATGACGGCGCTCGCCATGATCATCGGCATGGCGCCGATGGCGCTGGGGCTCGGCGAGGGCGGCGAGCAGAACGCGCCGCTGGGCCGCGCCGTGATCGGCGGCCTGATCTTTGCAACCTTCGCGACGCTGATGTTTGTTCCCGTGGTATTCAGTATGGTACACAAGAAGCAAGGCGCCAAAGCCGCCGCCTCATCGGAGATTCCGCATGCAGCCCACTGAACAGCGCCCACCGGTGTCTCGCCGGAAATTGGGCATATTCGGCGTGGTTGCACTGGTCGGCGCCGGGCTGATCGTCGGCACCGGCATCCGCGCCCGTGAGGAGCAGGACACAAGGCTGAAGGAATGGACCGACGACCAGGCCATTCCGACCGTCGCCGTGGCGTTGCCGAACGCCAAGGCGCTGAGCCCCACGATCGACCTGCCGGGCCGGCTCGAGGCCTATTCCCGCGCACCGATCTTCGCCCGGGTGTCCGGCTATCTCAAGAACTGGGACGCCGACATCGGCGCCCGCGTCAAGGCCGGCCAGGTGATCGCCGAGATCGAGGCGCCCGACCTCGACCAGCAATTGCTGCAGGCGCGCGCCGATCTCGCCAGCGCCCAGGCCTCAGCCAAGCTCTCCGAGGCGACGCTGACCCGGCGCAAGACGCTGGTCGCCTCGAACTTCGTCTCCGCCCAGGAGATCGACGAGCGCACCGCCGACCTCTCCAACAAGAACGGTGCGGTCAGGTCCGGCCAGGCCAATGTCGAGCGGCTGGAAGCGCTCGCCGGTTACAAGAAGATCACGGCGCCGTTCGACGGCGTGGTGACCTCGCGCGACACCGACGTCGGCGCGCTGATCAATGCCGGCGGCAACTCGGGTCCCGCGATGTTCACGATCTCGGACATCACCAAGCTGCGCGTCTACGTCAACGTGCCGCAGAACTACGTTCCGGCGATCAAGATCGGCGCCAAGGCCTCCTTGGTGATGCCGGATTACCCGAACCGCACATTCCAGGCGACGGTGGAAGCCTCCTCGCAGGCGGTCGATGTCGCCTCCGGCACGACGCGGATGCAACTCGGGCTCGAAAACTCCTCCGGCGAGCTGATGCCGGGCAGCTATGCCAGCGTGAAGCTCAATTTGCAGCGCGAGGCCGCGCCGCTCAGCATTCCCGCCAGCGCGCTGATCTTCAACAGCAACGGCCTGCGGGTCGCAACCGTCAGCCCCGATGACAAGGTGCTGTTCAAGACCGTGAAGATCGGCCGCGACCTCGGCAAGGAGATCGAGATCGCCTCGGGCCTCGCCCCCGACGACCGCATCATCACCGCCCCGCCGGACGGCCTTGCCGACGGCGACCATGTCCGCGTCACCGGCGCCGGCGCCAAGGGCAAGCCGACGACGGCGTCGGAAAAGCAGGATGTGAAGGGGTAAGGCGGACAGGTAAGCTCGTTCCTGACCGTAACCTCAAGCCGCTTGCTCTGCCGTCATCCTGAGGTGCGCGCCCTTGCGCGCCTCGAAGGATGGATCACGACGGTGTTCGCAGCCCTTCCTTCGAGGCTCGCTCCGCTCGCACCTCAGGATGACGGCGGATTTTGTGGCGCGGCAGGAATTGTCACCCCACCCGCCATTCCCGCACGCCGTCGCCGGCGGTGACGATGTTGCCCGTGGTGCCGACCGGCGTTCGGTCGAGGTTCTGCAGATACGTTAGCGTTGCCGTGTCGCTCGCCGGGATGCGGCCGAGCGTGCGGCGGCCGTCTTCGGTGCGCAGCATGGTGACGCCGTGCTCGACCTCGCCATTGGCGCGATAGATCACGGTGAAGGCCTCGACCTTGCCTTTCCCTGTCGCCTCCGCAGTGAAGTCGGGCACGTTGCGGCGGTTGCGGTCGGCCTCCGCCTGCACGCTGGTCTCCTGCTCGAGCGCGACCGTCGGCGCCGCGCGCGACAGCACGAGGCCATGGTGCTTGGTGACGAAGCCGCCCTGGCCGTAGAGCAGGCCGAGCGTGCCGCCGTTGCGCAGCTTGCGCACCATCGCGCAGGCCGAATGCGTCATGTAGGTGTTGAGCGGCGCGCCGAAGAACGTCAGCCCACCCGTCACTGTCGGCTGCACGTCGCCGCCCAAGCCGAGCGTCCGGCGCGCCATCTTCGGCACGCAGGGGAAGCAGCTATAGAGCTCGATCGCATCGAACTTCCTGCCGCCGACGAGATCCATCACCGCCTTCAGCACCGCATTCTGTGCGTGGCTCTCGACGAACTGGTCGCGGATCAGATAGTCGCGCGGCTCTTCCGCCGAGGCGCCGCCGAGCGGATAGATCAGTTTGTCCTCGGGCACACCGGCCGCGCGCGCTTTGGCGAGGCTGGTCAGGATCAGCGCGCCGCCCATGTTCACCGTCGGGTTCGCCACCATCAGCTTGGTGTAGGGCCAGGCGATCATCCGGTTGTCCGGTGTCGCCGTGGTGATCTCGTCGCCGCTGAAGCGCTTCTTGAGCCACGAGTTCGGATTGTCGGCGGCAACCCGCGCATAGGTCGACCACAGCTCGCCGGATTCCTTCAGCGCCTCGCGCGGCGTCTGGCCCCAATGCGCTGAGGTCGCGGACTCATAGAGCGGATAGACCGTGATCGGCCGGAACACGCCGAGCGCAACGGCAAGTGGCTTCTGGAATGCGGCGCCGCGCTTCGGCTCCTCCACGTCGTGCGCGAACGGCGTCCACGGCAGTGTGAGGCCGGCGCGCTGCGCCTTGGTCGCGGTCGACTGCGCCTCCGCGCCGCACACCGCGGCGACACTGCATTCGCCGCGCGCGATGCGCTGTGCCGCCTCATGCAGGTAACGGATCGGGCTCTCGCCGCCGACCGGGCCGTAATAGAGATGCGCCGGCGCAATGCCGAGCCGCTGTGCCAGCTGCTTCTCGGGATCGCGGTAGCGCCAGCTCAGGAAGTTGACGACGTCGAGCGACTGCACATCGGAGAGCAGTTTTGCGCCGCTGTCGGCCTCGGCGCGCTTCAGTGCCTCTTCCAGCAGGGCAAGCGGCTCGAGGCCGGCGGCGATGTCCTTGGGACGATCGACGATCTCGCCGACGCCGACGATGACGGGAATGCGGTCTTCGGGGATGCTGTTCGACATTCTTGTTGCTTCACTCTGAGGTATTGGGCTCGATGGCTATTTGGTCGTCATTGCGAGGAGCGAAGCGACGAAGCAATCCATCCCTCCGCCGGGGCGAGATGGATTGCTTCGCTTCGCTCGCAATGACGGCGGAGAGGGCCGTCATTCGGCCACCAGCGCGTTCATGTGCTCGACGGCTTCGACGAAATCTTCCTTGAACTCCTGCACCACGGTGCCCGCCGACTTCACGCTGTCGACCAGGCCGACACCCTGGCCGACGAAGTAGCTGACGAGATCGCGCGCCTTCTCGTTGCCGGCTGCAGCCGCGCGGTCGATGGCGTTGAAGGCGTCGCGGCTGATGATACTTTGCAGCGGCATCGGCAGCGCGCCGGGGCTGTCCGGCGAGCGGTCCCAGGCGTCGGTCCACACCGAGCGGAGCTGCCGCGCCGGCTTGCCGGTTCGGCCCTTGGAGCGGATGGCGTCGCGCGAGGAGGCCGCGATCATCTTCTCGCGGAAGATCTCCGAGGTTTCCGACTCTACGGTCGCAAGCCACACCGAGCCGGTCCAGGCGCCGGCCGCGCCCATCGCCATGCAGGCCGCCATCTGGCTGCCGGTCATGATGCCGCCGGCGGCGAGCACCGGCACGTCGCGGATCTTCCTGACCGCCTTGATCACCTCGGGGACCAGCACCATGGTCGAGACTTCGCCGCAATGGCCGCCGGCCTCGGTGCCCTGCGCGACCAGGATGTCGATGCCGGCCGCGACCTGGCGCAGCGCGTGCTCCTTGGAGCCGACCAGCGCCGCCACCGGCACACCGTGCTTGCGGCCCATCTCGATCATCGCCTTCGGCGGCACGCCGAGCGCGTTGGCGATCAGCCGGATCGGATGGCGGAACGAGACCTCGAGCAATTGCAGCGCAGTCTCGGCGTCGAACGGCTGCGGCTGGTTGTCGGCAACGCTCTCCGTCGTGAGCTCGATGTTGTATTTCCTCAGGAGATCGCGGGTGAAATCGCGATGCTCCTGCGAGACCCGCTTCTCGAGGCTCTTCCAGGTGACGTTCTTCTCACCCGCGGTCGAGATGTTTTCTGGAATCAGCACGTCGACGCCGTAGGGCTTGCCGTCGACGTGATCGTCGATCCATTTCAGTTCCTGCTCCAGCGTCTCCGGCAGGTGCCGGGTCGCGCCGAACACGCCGAAGCCGCCGGCGCGGCTGACCGCCGCGACAACGTCGCGGCAATGGCTGAAAGCGAGCAGGGGGAATTCAATTCCCAGCATGTCGCAGATCGGTGATTTCATGGACTGGTTTTCTCCCGGCAGCCGTTTTTTGTGCTTGTTGGCATCAGGCTTCCGCGACGCTAGCGCATCACGGATGGTCAAGCCAAGCTGGTTTCCACTACGGCGATCTTGCGTGCAGGCGCTGCTCTGGCTGCATCCCTCGCGACGCATTCCGCAAGGTAGAAAATGCGATCGCGCGGGGTGGGCAAAGCGCAGTGTGCGCACCATCTAGTGCGGACATGGGGATGGGGCCGGCGGCCGCCGCGCCACCTTGGAAGAACATGAACCGGGAGCCAACGACGTGACTGACACCTCTGCCTACGAGCCGCCGAAAGTCTGGACCTGGAACAAGGAAAGCGGCGGACGCTTCGCCAGCATCAACCGGCCGATCGCCGGTCCCACCCATGACAAGGAATTGCCGGTCGGTCGTCATCCGCTGCAGCTCTACTCGCTGGCGACGCCGAACGGCGTCAAGGTCACCGTGATGCTGGAAGAGCTGCTCGCGGCCGGCCACAAGGACGCGGAGTACGACGCCTGGCTGATCAAGATCGACGGCAACCAGTTCGGCAGCGGCTTCGTTGCGGTCAATCCGAATTCGAAGATCCCGGCCCTGATGGACCGCAGCGGGCCGGAGCCGATCAGGGTGTTCGAGTCGGGCTCGATCCTGGTCTACCTCGCGGAAAAGTTCGGCGCGTTCCTGCCAACCGACGTCAAGACCCGCGCGGAAACCTTTTCGTGGCTGTTCTGGCAGATGGGCTCGGCGCCCTATCTCGGCGGCGGCTTCGGGCACTTCTATGCGTATGCGCCGACCAAGATCGAATACGCCATCGATCGCTTTGCGATGGAGGTGAAGCGGCAGCTCGACGTGCTCGACCGCAGGCTCGCCGACAACGAATATCTCGCGGGCGACGTCTACACCATCGCCGACATGGCGGTGTGGCCTTGGTATGGCAGCCTCGCCAAGGGCCTGCTCTATGGTGGCGGCGAATTCCTCTCGGTGCAGGATTACAAGAACGTGCAACGCTGGACCGACGCGATCGCGGCGCGGCCCGCGGTGAAGCGCGGCCGCATGGTCAACCGCACCTGGGGCGAGCCGTCGAGCCAGCTGCATGAGCGGCACGACGCCGGCGATTTCGACACCAGGACGCAGGACAAGATCGGCGAGCCGGCGGCGTCGTAGCTCCGCAGCTCGTAGGGCGGATTGGCGAAGCGTAATCCGCCGTTGTGCGCGGGTGAGACCGGCGGGTTACGCCTTCCGCCTTCGCTCGTTGAGCTACGGCGGACGTGGTCGGCTCACCCGCCCTACGCATCGGCGCGTCACCCCAGCAGATCGTCGTACTCCGGATGCTTCTTCATGAAGCCCTGGATGAACTCGCACTTCACGACGAGCTTGATGTTCTGCGCGCGGACGGCATCGAGCGTCGCGCGGGCGAGTTTTGAGCCGATGCCGCGGCCGCCGAGCTCCGGCGGCACCTCGGTGTGAACCAGCGTGATCGTATCCGGCGTCTTGCGGTAGACCACGAAGGCGGTTGCGCCATCGACGGCGAGTTCGAACCGGCTCTGTGCCGGGTTGTCGTGGAATGCTTCGTTCATTGTCTTGTCCTATTTCTTCTTTGCGCCCTCGGCCACGGGAAACACCACGCGGTCGTCGGTGCGGCAATAGCGGTCGGCGAACATGCGGCCGATCGGGTGGTAGCGCTCCATATGGACGCGCATCGCGTCACGATCCCACAATTCGTCGCGGATGTGGAAGTGGATGCCTTCGCCCATGATCAGCTGGCGGTCGCCGTTGACGTCGATAAGCTTCCAGGTCCTGCACTCCATCGCGAAAGGCGCGTCGGCAAGCCGGGGGCACCGCGATCCTGCTTGAGGGCGCGAGCTTCAGGCCGAGATAGTCGGGCTCGCCGATCTCGGGCGGGAAATCGCCTGAGGTCTCGTGCATCCCGCGGGCCAAGGGCTCGTCGGTGAGATTGACCACGAACTCGCCCAGGCGCTGGATATTGACCAGCGTGTCCTTCTCGCGACCGTCCGGCCTTCGGTTGACCGCAAACATGCAGAGCGGCGGGTCCTCGCAGAACACGTTGAAGAACGAGAACGGCGCCGCGTTGACCACGCCGTCCGCGCCCAGGCTCGTCACCCAGGCGATCGGCCGCGGCAGCACGAAGGCGGTTAGCACCTTGTAGCGTTCGCGCTGGGTGAGGTTGCTTGGGGAATATTCCATGGGGTGTCCGAAAACGTAGGGCGGGTTAGCGAAGCGTAACCCGCCGCGAGCGGACAAGAAAGCAAAAGGCGGGTTACGCTTGCGCTAACCCGCCCTACGATTCCGCTTGTTCGTCTCCCCGCACGCGGGGAGGAGACGACAAGCTTACGTCATGCTCAGTTCGTGGCGGCCGACCACCATCCAGTGCACCTCGTCCGGACCGTCGGCGAAGCGCAGATGGCGGACGTCCTGGTACATTTCGCCGAGCGGCGACCATTGCGAGATGCCGGTGGCACCGTGCATCTGGATCGCCTGGTCGATCACCTTGCAGGCGCGCTCGGGCACCATGGCCTTGACCATCGAAACCCAGACGCGGGCTTCCTTGTTGCCGAGCACGTCCATCGCTTTGGCCGCCTTCAACACCATCAGCCGCATCGCCTCGATCTCGCAGCGCGCCTGGGCGATGATCTGCATATTGCCGCCGAGATGGGCGATCTTCTTGCCGAACGCTTCGCGGGTGAGACCGCGCTGCACCATCATGTCGAGCGCCTTCTCGGCCTTGCCGATGGTGCGCATGCAGTGATGGATGCGGCCCGGTCCGAGGCGGACCTGCGAGATCTCGAAGCCGCGGCCTTCGCCGAGCAGCATGTTCTCCTTCGGCACCTTCACATTGTTGAAGCGCAGATGCATGTGGCCGCGCGGCGCATGGTCATGGCCGAACACGTGCATCGGGCCCAGGATCTCGACGCCGGGGGTGTCGATCGGCACCAGGATCTGCGACTGCTGCTTGCTCGGCGCCGCGTCGGGATTGGTCTTCACCATCACGATCATGATCTTGCAGCGCGGGTCGCCGGCGCCGGAGATGTAATACTTCTCGCCGTTGATCACCCACTCGTCGCCGACCAGCTTTGCGGTGGTCGAGATGTTCTTGGCGTCGGAGGAGGCGACGTTCGGCTCGGTCATCGCATAGGCCGAGCGGATCTCGCCGTTGAGCAGCGGCTTTAGCCACTTCTCCTTCTGCGCCTTGGTGCCGACGCGCTCCAGCACTTCCATGTTGCCGGTGTCGGGCGCCGAGCAGTTCATCGTCTCGGAGGCCAACGGGCTCTTGCCGAGCTCGGCGGCGATATAGGCGTAGTCGAGGTTGTTGAGGCCGTCGCCGGTTTCGGCGTCGGGCAGGAAGAAGTTCCAGAGACCGACTTCCTTGGCCTTGTCCTTGGCCTTCTGCAGGATCGCGAGCTGCTCCGCCGTGAAGCTCCAGCGGTCGGACTTCTTCTCGCCGGCGCGATAGAACTCGACCGACATCGGGTCGACGGTGTCGCGGATGAACTGCTTCACATGGTCGTAGAGCGGACGGACCTTTTCCGACATGCGGAGGTCGTTGAGCTCGTCGCCCGGATTGAGCGTGTAGTTCGTCGTGCGCGGCACATAGGCATGCTTCATTGTCGTTTCTCCCGTCGCGAAGGCGCGTTTCGCGGCGGACAATAAACGCGTGCGGCGCGAAGCGCGAGTACCGATTTTCCGATCACCCCTACCGCATCGCGGAATATCGCGACGGCGTTTCAAACGTTGTTTGAACGCCGTCTTTCCGCACACTCGTCATGCCCGGCCTTGTGCCGGGCATCCACGTTTTGGCTTCCACATAACGAAGACGCGGATGGCCGGGACAAGCCCGGCCATGACGAGCGGACGCCGGCTAGGTCATTCGATGCATTGCGCAGATCTTGTTGCCGTCGAGGTCGCGCAAATAGGCGAGGTAGAGCTTGATGCCATTGCCCTCGCGCACGCCCGGCGGGTCCTCGCAGGTCTTGCCGCCATTGGCGATGCCGGCCGCGTGCCAGGCGTGGACCTGCTCTGGCGAAGAGCAGGCGAAGCCGATCGTGCCGCCATTGGCGTGCGTCGCCGGTTCGCAGTTGATCGGTTTGGAAACCATGAAAATGCCGGCCTTGGTGAGGTACATAATGCGGTGACCGTCGACCCGGGCCGGCCGGACATCGAGCGTGCCGAGCAGCGCATCATAAAACGCCTTGGCCTTGTCCAGATCGTTGGTGCCAACCATCACGTGTGAAAACATCTGAAATATCCTCCCTGTTGTTGACCAAAGCCGCTTTGTCGCGTGCTTGCCGCTCGAACGCTTAGCAGCAGTTTTGCCGCGACGGAAGCGACGCTGCGTCGCCTCGGAATGACGGAGGGACCTGCGGGCCGCCCTCTGCTTCGGAAGAGGTGCAAGTAGACGCAAGACTCGGACGCGTCAGCGCCGCGAGGATGCGGATGTATGACTCACAGACCGCGCAACACACTCGCTGTCGTCCCGGCGCAGGCCGGGACCCATAACCACAATTGGTTGTTGTTGCGCGACGTTGGAATGACGAGTCCCGTTCACAACGTCCGCCGCAGCGTATGGGTCCCGGCCTTCGCCGGGACGACGGTGGTGAACGTGGCGGCCGCAGAAACTCAAAACGCCGTGTACCCGCCGTCGATTACAAAGCAGTCTGCCGTATGATAGGACGACGCCTTGCTCATGAGGTAGACCGCGATGCCGCCGAAATCACTCGGCTCGCCGAAGCGGCGTACCGGGATGCGCGGCATCACATTGGCGACGAACTTGTCGTTGGCCATGATGCCGGCGGTCATGTCGCTCTTGATCCAGCCGGGCAGGATCGCATTTGCGGTGACGCCGTGGCGGGCAAGCTCGACGCCGAGCGCACGGCACAGCGCGTTCAGTGCGGCCTTGGTGCCGGCATAGTGCTCGTTGCGCGCGGTGCCGAACAGCGAGGCGAGGCTCGAGGTCGCGACCAGCCGGCCGAACTTGTCGCCGGCCTCGGCGCGCTCGGTCATGTGGCGTGCCGCAGCCTGGAATACGTGAAACACGCCATCGAGATTGGTCGCGAACATCCTGCGCCATTCCTCCTCGGTGCGGTCGATGAAGGAGCGGCGTCCGCCGCCGCCGATGCCGGCATTGGCGAAGCAGCCGTCGACGCGGCCGAAGGTGTCGAGCGTCGCCTTCATCGCGGTCTTGACCGAGCCGGGATCGGTGACGTCGCAGAATTGGGTTGCGACCTTGCCGGGTCCGGCCTTCATCGAGGCCGCGGCATTGGCGTTTTTTTCCGCGTTGCGGCCCCAGATCGCGACGTTGCAGCCGGCGGCGTTCAACGCCTGCGCGATGCCGAGGCCGATGCCGCCATTGCCGCCGGTGATGACAGCGACGCGGCCGGTGAGATCGAAGATGCCACTCATTGGGGTTTCCATTTGGTTTGGTGCGCGCTAATCACGCGTTCACGGATGGGCTTGCTGCCGACCATGGACAAGCCCGGCACAAAAATCAAATATGGGGTCGAAGCATCGACCTACTGCGGTACCAACCGCCGCAGCAACGTAAAGAGGAAACCATGCAGTTCAAACACGTCACGCTCGACTTCGACGGATCGGTCGCGATCCTCAAACTCGACCATCAGGAAGTCATGAACGCGGTCTCGATCGACATGCTGGGCGGCCTTGCCGAGGCGCTCGATGCGATCGACGACAAGCGCGACGAGGTGCGCTGCCTGGTGATCACGGGCGCGGGCCGCGCCTTCTGCACCGGCGCCAATCTGCAGGGCCGTAACCAGCAGCAGAAGCCCGGCAAGAGCAACGCCGGCGCAGCGCTGGAGACCGCGTTCCATCCGTTCCTGCGTCGATTGCGTAAGCTGCACTGTCCGATCGTCACCGCGGTGAACGGTCCGGCCGCCGGTGCCGGCATGAGCTTCGCCTTGATGGGCGACCTCATCCTGTGCGCGCGCTCGTCGTATTTCCTGCAGGCGTTCCGCCGCATCGGCCTGGTGCCGGATTGCGGCTCGACCTGGCTGCTGCCGCGGCTGATCGGCAAGGCGCGCTCGGTCGAGCTGTCGCTGCTCGGCGAGCGGCTGCCGGCCGAGAAGGCGCTGGAATGGGGCCTCGTCAATCGCGTCTATGACGACGGCGCGCTGATGGAGGAGACCATGAAGCTGGCGCACGATCTCGCCAACGGCCCGACGGTCGCGCTGTCGCTGATCCGCAAGCTCTATTGGGACAGCCCGGAAAACACCCTCGAGGATCAGCTCAATCTGGAATTCGAGTCGCAGCGGATCGCGGGCCGCGCCGAGGATTTCAAGGAAGGCGTCACCGCGTTCCTCGAGAAGCGGCCGGCGAAGTTCACGGGCAAATGATCGAGACCGAACTCACCCGCTGCGTCGCCTCGTTCCTGCCAGGCGCCACCGGCGTCACCGGCGCCGCAAAGCTCTCCGGCGGCGCCAGCCAGGAGACCTGGACGTTCGACATCGTGCATCCGAACGGCAATATCGGCGCGATCCTGCGCCGCGCGCCGCCGGGCTACGGTGCCGCGCCCGGCCGCGCCGCCGGCCTCGACGCCGAGGCAACGCTGATGCAGCTCGCGCATGACGCGGGCCTGCCGTCGCCGAAGGTGATGCATGTCTTGAGGCCGGAGGACGGCCTCGGCCGCGGCTTCATCATGGCGCGGGTCGAGGGTGAGACCATCGCGCGGAAAATTTTGCGCGACGAGGAATTTGCCAAGGCGCGGCCGATCCTGGCCCGCCAGCTCGGCCGCGTCATCGCCGGCATTCATGGCCTGCCGCAGGCAAAATTGCCTCAGCTGCGCAGCCTGACGGCGACCAAGGAGATCGAGGATCTCGCCCGTGAGTATCACAGCTTCAACTGGCCGCGGCCGGTGTTCGAGCTGGCGCTGCGCTGGCTGCGCGATCACGATCCCGGTCCGTCGTCCGAGGTGACGCTGGTGCACGGCGATTTCCGTCACGGCAATCTGATCATCGGCCCCGACGGGGTGCGCGCGGTACTCGACTGGGAGCTCGCGCATACCGGCGATCCCATGGAAGACCTCGGCTGGATCTGCGTCAATTCGTGGCGCTTCGGCGAGATCGACAAGCCGGTCGGCGGCTTCGGCTCCCGCGAGGATTTGTTCGCGGGCTATGCAGAGGCCGGCCGCAAGGTCGATCCCGATCGCGTTATGTTCTGGGAAGTGATGGGCACGCTGCGCTGGGGCGTGATGTGCTGCGGCATGATGCAGCGCTTCCGCCTGGGCCCCGATCACTCGATGGAGCGCGCGATGATCGGGCGGCGTGCGTCCGAGACCGAGATCGATCTGCTTAGGCTACTCGTACCGAGAGGTCGTTGAGATGCAGGACGAACCGACACCCACCGAACTGATCAAGGCCGTCGCCGATTTCCTGCGCAACGAGATCGCGCCCGCGATCAAGGGGCACAATAGCTTCAAGCTGCGCGTCGGCATCAACGCGCTCGATCTGGTGACGCGGCAGCTCGCGCTCGCCGAGGCTGATGATGCGACCGAGGCCGCGCGGCTGAAGGCGCTGCTCGGCGCGGACGGCACGCTGATGGAGCTGAACCGCGCGCTGTCGGAAAAGATCGCAAGCGGCGAGCTCGACCTGAAGACGGCGGGGCTGCCGGAGCATCTCTGGCAGACCACGATGGACAAGCTCGCCGTCGATCAGCCGAACTACGCGTCCTATAAAAGGGAGTTGGGGAATAAGGCGTAGCAAATATCCGAGTTCGTCATTCCGGGATGCGCCGGTAGGCGCAGGCCCGGAATCCATACTCACGATGGTGGTTATGGATTCCGGGCTCGTCGCTTCGCGACGCCCCGGAATGACAGGAGAGGGGATTAGCTCACCGCCCCAGCCATTTCGGTGGGCGCTTCTCCGAAAACGCCTTCGGGCCCTCGATGTAATCCTGCGAAGCGGCCATCGCCTTCACCGCCGGATACTCGCGCTGCTCGGCCAGCGCCTCCTCCAGCGAGACTTCAAGACCCTTCTGGATCGCCTGCTTGGAGGCGCGGATCGACATCGGCGAGTTCTTGGCGATGGTCTCGGCCCAGCGCTCGGCTGCGGCCAGCGCCTCACCTTGCGGCACCACCTCGTTGACGAAGCCGAGCTCGAGCCCCTCCTTGGCGCTGACATGGCGCGCGGTCAGGATCATGCTCATGGCGCGCTTCAGCCCGATCTGGCGCGGCAGCCGTTGCAGGCCGCCGGCAAGCGCGGCGAGGCCGACGCGCGGCTCGGGCAGGGCGAAGGTCGCATTCTCCGAGGCAATGATCAGGTCACAGGCCAGCGCGACCTCGAACCCGCCGCCCATCGCGACGCCGTTGACGGCGGCGATGATCGGCTTGTCGCAGTCGAAGCGGGTGGTCAGCCCGGCAAAGCCGCCCTTGTCCCAGCCGCGCTTGCCGCCGGCGGCCTGCCATTTCAGGTCGTTGCCGGCGCAGAACGCCTTGTCGCCGGCGCCGGTGACGATCGCGACCCACTGCTCGGGATCGGCGGAGAAGTCGTCGAACACCTTGTTGAGCTCGAAATGCGCGTCGATATGCAGCGCATTGTAAACCTCGGGCCGCGACAGCGTCACGATGGTGATGGGACCCTTGCGCGTCACCTTGGAGAATTTCAGATCCATGTTTGCTCCCGTCGATTTTCTGCGGCGAAGAATATGGCTGATATCCTACCGTCTGCGCGTCGTTCCGTGCCATCCAATTACGCAACGCGACCGCGCGCGCAAGCCTCATCGGCCTGCTTGACTTGGCCACGCGCTTCTCACCTTAATCGATCCGAACGCGCCTGCGCGATAGCGTCTAAACGCAAAACCAGAATCAACAATATCTTCGGGAGTGACCGCCTTGGATTTCAACCTGCCGGCTGACCTGACAGCCTATCTCGCCGAGCTCGATCGCTTCATCGAACGCGAGATCAAGCCGCTGGAAGCGGCTGACGACAACATCCGCTTCTTCGATCATCGCCGCGAATGGGCGCGCACCGACTTCGACAAGGGCGGCCTGCCGCGCCGTGAATGGGAGCTCTTGCTGCGCAAGGTCAAGAACCTGGCCGATGCAGCGGGCCATCTGCGCTTCGCGATCCCGAAGCGTTACGGCGGCAAGGACGGCTCCAACCTCTGGATGGCTGTCATCCGCGAACATTTTGCCTCGAAAGGTCTCGGCCTGCACAACGATCTGCAGAACGAGCACTCGATCGTCGGCAATCTGCCGATCGTCACCATGCTCGACCGCTATGGAACCGACGAGCAGAAGGCGATGATCGACGGCTCGATCACCGGCAAGTACCGCATCACGTTTGGTCTGACGGAGCCCGAGCACGGTTCCGACGCTACCCATATGGAAACCAGGGCGGTGCCGGCGACGCGTGACAACGTCAAGGGCTGGATCATCAACGGCGAGAAGATGTGGACCACCGGCATGCATGTCGCGACCCACTGCGCGCTGTTTGCCCGCACTTCCGGCAATGACGGCGACGCCCGCGGCATCAGCTGCTTCCTGGTGCCGGCGAAATCGGCGGGCGTGAAGGTCGAGGAGTATATGTGGACCTTCAACATGCCGACCGATCATCCGCGGGTCAGCTTCACCGACGTGTTCGTGCCTGAGGATGCGCAGTTCGGCGAGGTCGGCCGCGGTCTGTCGCTGGCGCAATGCTTCGTGCATGAGAACCGGATCCGCCAGGCGGCAAGCTCGCTCGGCGCCGCAGTCTATTGCATCAACGAGAGCGTGAAGTATGCCCGCGAGCGCAAGCCGTTCGGCAAGGCACTGGCCGAGAACCAGGCGATCCAGTGGCCGCTGGTCGAGCTTGCGACCCAGGCCGAGATGCTGCGGCTGTTGATCCGCAAGACTGCCTGGGAAATGGATCAATTGACCCAGGCGCAGGTCGAGCACACGCTGTCCGACCGGGTCTCGATGTGCAATTTCTGGGCAAACCGTCTGTGCTGCGAGGCCGCCGACCGCGCGATGCAGGTGCATGGCGGCATGGGCTATTCGCGCCACAAGCCGTTCGAGCACATCTACCGCCATCATCGCCGCTATCGCATCACCGAAGGCAGCGAGGAAATCCAGAAGCGCAAGGTAGCGGGCTTCCTGTTCGGCTACATGGGAGCCGGCAAGCACTAACGCAGAGGAGGCGGCACGACATGGAAGGTGGATGCACCTGCAGAAATGTCCGCTATCGCCTCAACGGCAGGCCGCTGATCGTGCACGCCTGTCACTGCACCTGGTGCCAGCGCGAGACCGGCACCGTGCACGCGCTCAACGCGATGTACGAGGCCGAGCGGGTCGAGCACATCGCGGCCGAGCCCGAGATCGTGGACACGCCGTCGGTAAGCGGCAAGGGCCAGAAGATCGCCCGCTGCCCGCGCTGCAAGGTCGCGGTCTGGAGCAATTATCCGGGCTCGGGACCGGCGGTGCGCTTCGTCCGCGTCGGCACGCTGGATGATCCGAGCCAGTGCCCGCCTGATGTCCACATCTTCACGTCGTCGAAGCAGCCCTGGGTGACGTTCCCGACGGGCGTCAAGGTGTTCGCGGAGTATTACGATCGGCGAGAGGTGTGGCCTGTGGAGGCGCAGGAGCGCTGGCGCGTGCTGCGGGAGAGGATGAAGAAGACTTGATGCGCGACACTCCCTCCCGCGTCGTCCCTGCGAAAGCAGGGACCCATAACCACAGTCGGCTATTGATTGAACGAGATGTGGCCCCAGCGTCGCTAGACGATGAACAACGGTGGTTATGGGTCCCGGCCTTCGCCGGGACGACAGAGAGAGCTAATTCACCTGCCGGTCCTTGCCCACCCAATACGGTTCACGCAGGCTGCGCCGGAGGATCTTGCCCGACGGGTTGCGCGGCAGCGCCGGGATGAAGTCGACCGATTTGGGCGTCTTGTAGCCGGCGATCCGCTCGCGGGTGAAGTTGATGATGTCGGTCGCGGTCGCGCTCTTGCCCGGCTTCATCACCACCACGGCCTTGACCGCCTCGCCCCATTTGTCGTCGGGGATGCCGATCACGGCGGCTTCCGCCACATCAGGGTGATCGCACAGCGCGCTCTCCACTTCGGCCGGGTAGATGTTCTCGCCGCCGGAGATGATCATGTCCTTGATGCGGTCGTGGATGTAGAGATAGCCGTCACTGTCCATGTAGCCGGCATCGCCGGTGCGCAGCCAGCCGTCGCTATCGATCGTGCGCGCGGTGGCCTCGGGCAGATTCCAGTAGCCGGCCATGTTGGAGCCGGAGCGGGTGGCGATCTCGCCGACTTCGCCCGGCGGCAGCGGCTTGCCGTCCGGATCGAGGATCGCAAGCTCGATGCCGGGCAGCGCCTTGCCGGCGGAACGCATGCGGTCGAGCCCCTCGATGTGATCCTCCGGCGGCAGCGCGACGATGGTGCCGGTGGTCTCGGTCATGCCGTACATCTGCACGAAGCCGCATTTGAAGACCTCGATGCACTCCTTCAGCAGCGCCGCCGGGATCGGGGAGGCGCCGTACAGCATGTATTTCAGCCGCGAGAAGTCGACCTGCCGCGCGCGTGGCTGCCGCACCACGAACTGCATCGCCGCCGGCACCATGAACAGTTTCGTGATGCCGGATTGCTCGAAGAAGTCGAGCACCTTGGTCGGATCGAACTCGCGCGCGATCACGCCGCGGGCGCCGTGATAGAGCCCCATCACGCCCCAGCCGGAGCCGCCGATGTGGAAGATCGGCATCGCGACCAGCGAGACGTCGTCGGTGGTCCACCGGTTCCATTCCGGCTTCTCCGCCTCGTTGCCGCTCTGCACCAGGTTGAGGAAGTTGGCGTGCGACAGCATCGCGCCCTTCGGCTTGCCCGTGGTGCCCGAGGTGTAGAGCTGGATCGCGATGTCCTTCGGCTCGATCGCAACGCGCGGGTCATCGCCGCTCTGCGCGTCGCGCCAAGCGAGATAGTCGGGCCATTCCGGCGCGCCGCCCTCGGTGGTGATGACGGTGCGGACGCTGGGCAGCTTGTCCCTAATGTTGCGCGCCTGCGTGATGAACTCGGGACCGACGAACAGGACGGAAGCCTTACAGTCGTCGACGATGAAGGCGACCTCGGGGGCTGCAAGGCGCCAGTTCACTGGCGCCATCACCACGCCGGCCTTCATCGCACCCATCAGCAATTCAAAATAGAAGTCGCTGTTCTTGCCGAGATAGGCGATGCGCTCGCCCTTCTTGATGCCCATCGCGATCAGCGCGTTGGCGACGCGGTTGGTCTTGATGTCGAACTCGGCGAAGCTGGTCTGCCGGCCCTCGAACTCATAGGCCAGCGCATCGCCGCGGCTCCTGGCGCGGTCGCGCACCATGTCGGCGAGGTTGCTCAGTTTCGGCGCGTCGGACATGTTTCCCCCGTGACGTCTTGTTTTGGTTGCGCGGAGTGTGGCGGCATCGCGCGGGAAAAACAATACGGGGAGTGGTGCACGATCCATCCGCACCGTCGTCCCGGGCAAGCGAAGCGCGACCCGGGACCCATAACCCCAGGATTGAGTTGTCGAGCGCGCTGTGGCCCCAGTGTGCTCGGTAGCTGTGAGCAGTGGTTATGGGTCCCGGCCTTCGCCGGGACGATGGTTGAGGTTGAGGCGCAAGCGCGGGCTTCAACCCCGCGCCGCGCGGTCCTTCTCGTTCTGCGCCTTGATCGAGTCGCGCGCCTTGGTCCAGTCGTCGTCGCTCCAGTCGCGGAGCTGATAGAAATTGCCGCCCATCGCGAGCGCCTGTGCGCCGTCCATGGCGATGGTCTCGCCGTTGATCCAGTCGCAGCCGCCGGAGATCAGGAACACCGCGAGGTTCTGCAACTCCTCCATGGTGCCGACGCGGCCCATCGGGTTCATCGCCTTGGTCCGCGCGCCGGCCTCGTCGCCGGGCTTGATGCGCTTGCTCATGCCTTCGGTCGGAATCTCGCCGGGTGCGATGGTGTTGAGGCGGATGCCGTGGCGGCCCCATTCGATCGCGAGCGACATGGTCATGGCATGGATCGCCGACTTGCTCATCGCCGACGGCACCACATAGGGCGAGCCGTTGCGCACCCAGGTCACGGTGATCGACACCACGTTGCCGCGATGGCCGCCGGCGATCCAGCGCCGGCCCACCGCATGCGTCACATAGAAGGTGCCGTGCATCACGATATTGGCTACTGCATCGAACCCTCGCGCGGAGAGCTCTTCCGAGCGCGAGATGAAGTTGCCGGCGGCGTTGTTGATGAGATCGGTGAGGGGACCGCTGGTGGTCCAGATCGACTCGATCATCTCGTCGACGGCCATGGCGTTGCGGATATCGACGCCGTGGCTGACCACGCGTCCGCCATGCTCGGCCATCAGTTCGGTGGCGGTTTCGTCGCAGACGCTCTTGCGGCGGCCGCAGATATGCACCTCGGCCCCGAGCTGCAGGAACCGCGAAGCCATGGCCTTGCCAAGGCCGGTGCCACCACCGGTTACCAGTATGCGCCGCCCGGCAAGAAGCTGATCAGAGAACATCGTTTCCTCCACGGGGGTTGTCAGTTAATTGGTCGATTGACTAAAAGCGGACAACGGCCTTTGTGTAAAGCGCCAACTCAAGGACAAAGCGGAGGGAATGATGGAAGATCGCGTTTCGATATCGATTTCAGACGGTATCGCCGATGTCCGCCTGGTGCGGGCGGACAAGATGAACGCGCTCGATGCCGCGATGTTCGAGGCATTGGTCGCCGCAACCGACCGGCTTTCCAAGGAAAAAGGCGTCCGGGTCGTCGTGCTGTCCGGCGAGGGCCGCGCCTTCTGCGCCGGCCTCGACATGGGCCGCTTCGCTGCTATGAAGGATGGCGGTAACGGGGTGCCGGGTGGCGAGAACCGCGACCTCACGATCCGCACCCACGGCAAGGCCAATTTCGCGCAGCAGGCGGTCTGGGGCTGGCGCCAGCTGCCGGTGCCCGTGATCGCCGCGGTCCACGGCGTCGCGTTCGGCGGCGGCTTCCAGCTCGCGCTCGGCGCCGACATGCGCTTTCTGTCGCCGGATGCGCGGATGTCGATCATGGAGATCAAATGGGGCCTCGTTCCCGACATGGCCGGGACGCCGATCCTGGCGAGCCTAGTGCGCGACGACATCCTGCGCGAGCTCACCTACACCGGCCGCATCTTCTCGGCGCAGGAAGCCCAGGCTTACGGCCTCGCCACCCGCGTCTGCGACGATCCGCGTGCCGCAGCGCTCGAAGTCGCGCGCGAGATCGCCGGCAAGAGCCCGGATGCGATCCGTGCCGCGAAGCGGATGCTGAACAATCTGTCGGTCGATCCGGCCGCCGCGCTGCTTGCCGAATCCGTCGAGCAGCAGAAGTTGCTTGGCAGCCCGAACCAGACCGAATCCGTGCGCGCCAATCTGGAGAAGCGGGCGCCAAGGTTTGCGGATGTTCGGTAGCGACCGCCGCGTCATTCCGGGGCGATGCGTAGCATCGAACTATGGTGCGCAATCGCGCACCTGGGAATCTCGAGATTCCGGGTCTGGTCCTTCGGACCATCCCGGAATGACCACGTAACCCGACGACAGATCGGACAGCGACAAATGGAAACGTCCCAACCCTTCCTCGGCATCGTCAGCGGCGGTCGCCGGCGCGATCACGCTGCGGTCGCCGAGCGCACCGACCGCATTGCCAGCGGCCTGAACAAGCTCGGCGTCAAGCCGGGCGACAGCGTCTGCATGCTGATGCGCAACGACATCGCCTTCATCGAGGCGGCCTATGCAGCGATGCGGCTCGGCGCCTATGGCGTGCCGATCAACTGGCACTTCAAGCCGGAGGAGATCAACTATGTGCTGACGGATTCCGGCACGCGCGCCCTGATCGGCCATGCCGACATGCTGCACCCGCTGCGCGGCGCGATCCCTGCCGATGTCACCGTGCTCAGCGTGCCGACGCCGCCGGAAATCCTCGCCAACTACAAGATCAATCCCGATCATCTCGCGACACCGGATTTCGCGATCGATTTCGAATCCTGGCTGGCGCAATTCGCGCGCTATGACGGCCCTGCGGTGCCGCAGCCGCAGAACATGATCTACACCTCGGGCACGACAGGCCATCCGAAAGGCGTGCGCCGCTTCGCGCCGACGCCGGAGCAGACCGCCAACGCGGAAGCGATGCGCGGGATGATCTACGGCCTGCGGCCGGGGGCACGCGCGATCCTGCCGGGACCGCTCTACCATTCGGCGCCGAATTCTTTCGGGCTGCGTTCGGGCAAGCTCGGCGGCGCGCTGGTGCTGATGCCGCGCTTCGATGCGGAGGAGTTTCTGCAACTGATCGAACGCGAGAAGATCGACACCATCTTCATGGTGCCGACGATGTTCATCCGCCTGATGAAGCTGCCCGAGGAGGTGCGCAGGAAGTACGACATGTCGTCGCTGCGCCACATCATCCATGCCGCGGCGCCCTGTCCGCCCGACGTCAAGCGCGCCATGATCGAATGGTGGGGACCGGTGATCTACGAATTCTACGGCTCGACCGAGTCAGGTGCGGTGACGTTCGCCAATTCCGAGGACGCGCTGAAGAAGCCCGGCACGGTCGGAAAGATCTCGCCCGGCGCCGAGCTTCGCTTCGTCGGCGACGACGGCAAGGAGGTGCCGCAGGGACAGATCGGCGAGATCTACTCGCGGATCGCGGGCAATCCCGATTTTACCTACCACAACAAGTCCGAGAAACGCGCCGAGATCGACCGGCAGGGATTCATCACCTCGGGCGATGTCGGCTATATCGACGCGGACGGCTACGTCTTCATCTGCGACCGCAAGCGCGACATGGTGATCTCAGGCGGCGTCAACATCTATCCGGCCGAGATCGAGGCCGTGCTGCATGCTGTCCCCGGCGTACATGATTGCGCGGTGTTCGGCATTCCCGACGCCGAGTTCGGCGAGGCGCTGATGGCGGTGGTCGAGCCGCAGCCCGGCGTCACGCTCGACATCGCCTCCGTCCGTGCCCAGCTCAAGACCGCGCTGGCCGACTACAAGGTGCCCAAGCACATCGAGATCCAGACCAATTTGCCGCGGGAGGATTCCGGAAAGATCTTCAAGCGCCGGCTGCGCGATCCGTATTGGGAGCGGGCCGGGCGGAGGATCTAGAATCTAGGGCCGCAAACTCGCCGTCGTCCCGACGAAAGCCGGGACCCATAACCACGAGTGGCAGTGTTGCGCATCGCTGTGGCCCCAGCCGGCCAACCACAGCCGACTGTGGTTATGGGTCCCGGCTTTCGCAGGGACGACGGCCGAGTGTGCACCGCTTCCAAGTTCATCTTGCGCTGCGGCAAAAAAAGCGCACACTCCGGAGGAACCCGGCAGCCTCTGGAGTAGCCCGCCATGTCACCCCAGACCATGCCTTCCGACACCGACATCGGTGCCAGGAGTGCCGCAGAAGCCAGTCTCCTTGAGAAGGCGGCACAAGAGGAGGATGCTCGGCTCCGGAACGACATCCGGCTCCTGGGGCGCGTGCTGGGCGATACCGTGCGCGACCAGGAAGGCGCCGGCGTGTTCGACCTGGTCGAGCGCATCCGCCAGACCTCGGTCCGGTTCCATCGCGACGAAGACAAGCTGGCGCGGCGGGAGCTGGAAGGCATCCTCGACGGCATGTCGATCGCCGAGACGCTGCAGATCGTCCGCGCCTTCAGCTATTTCTCCCACCTCGCCAACATCGCCGAGGACCAGAACAACATCCGCCAGATGCGCAGCCGCGGCCCCAGCGGGGCGCCGCGGCCGAGCACGCTGGAGCAGACGCTGGTCCATGCCCGCCAGGCCGGCATCAGCCCGGCCGACCTGCGCAGCTTCTTCAAGAGCGCGCTGGTCAGCCCGGTCCTGACGGCGCATCCGACCGAGGTCCGCCGCAAGAGCACGATGGACCGCGAGATGGAGATCGCGGAGCTGCTCGACCGCCGCGAGCGGCTGCAGATGACGCCGGAGGAGAGCGAAGCCAGCGACGAACAGCTCCGCCGCGCAGTCGTGACGTTGTGGCAGACCAATTTGCTGCGCCGGACCAAGCTCACCGTGCTCGACGAGGTCGCCAACGGCCTGTCGTTCTACGATTACACCTTCCTGCAGGAAGTCCCGCGTGTGCACTGCGCGCTGGAGGACCGCCTGAACAACGAGGGCGGCGAGGCGGGCGAACTCGCCTCGTTCCTCCGGATGGGAAGCTGGATCGGCGGCGACCGCGACGGCAATCCGTTCGTCACCGCCGAGGTGATGCGCGGCACGCTGCGGCTGCAGTCGAGCCGGGTGCTCAGCTTCTATCTCGAACAGCTGCATACGCTCGGCGCCGAGCTGTCGCTCGCGGCGCATCTCGCCGACGTCTCGGACGAATTGCGCATCCTGGCCGAGCGCTCGCCCGACACCTCACCGCATCGGAGCGGCGAGCCGTATCGTCTGGCGGTATCGGGCATCTATGCGCGGCTCGCGGCCACCGCCATGCGGCTCGAGGTCGAGACCACGCGGCCACCGGTCGGCAAGGCCGAGCCCTATGCGAGCGTGAATGAATTCCAGGCCGATCTCGACGTGCTCAATCGCTCGCTGATCGCGAATAATTCCGGCGTGATCGCGCGCGGCCGGCTGCGGCAGCTGCGGCGGGCGGTGGATTGCTTCGGCTTCCATTTGGCGCGGCTCGACATCCGCCAGAACTCGGCGGTGCATGAGCGCACCATCGCCGAACTGCTGGATACTGCCAATCCTGGCATGTCCTATCTGGCGCTCGGCGAGGACGCGCGCGTCAGCCTGCTGCTCGGCGAATTGCGCAACGCGCGGCCGTTGGCTTCGCCCTTCGTCAAATATTCCGAGGAGACTCAGAGCGAGCTCGCGGTGTTCCGGGCCGCGGCCGAGGCGCACGCCAGGTTCGGTCCCGAGGTGATCCCCCAGTGCATCATCTCGATGTGCAAGGGCATGTCTGACATGCTCGAGGTCGCGGTGCTGCTGAAGGAGGTCGGGCTGGTCAATCCGTCCGGCCGCAGCGCCATCAACATCGTGCCGCTGTTCGAGACTATCGAGGATCTGCAGGCCTCGAGCGGCATCATGGACCGCATGCTGGTGCTGCACGACTATCGCAAGCTGGTCGACAGTCTGGGCAGCGTGCAGGAGGTGATGCTCGGCTACTCCGACAGCAACAAGGATGGCGGCTTCGTCACCTCGGGCTGGGAGCTCTACAAGGCCGAGATCGGCCTCGTCGAGGTGTTCGAGCGCCACGGCGTGCGGCTGCGCCTGTTCCACGGCCGCGGCGGCTCGGTCGGCCGCGGCGGCGGCCCGAGCTATGATGCGATCATCGCGCAGCCTGGCGGTGCGGTGAACGGCCAGATCCGTATCACCGAGCAGGGCGAGATCATCTCCTCGAAATATTCCAATGCCGAGGTCGGCCGCAGCAATCTGGAGATCCTCGCCGCCGCGACGCTGGAAACCAGCCTGTTGCAGCCGCGGCAGAGCGCGCCACGCCCCGAATATCTCAAGGCGACGGAGGAGATTTCCGCGCTCGCGTTCAAGGCCTATCGCGGTCTCGTCTATGAGACCGAAGGCTTTGCCGACTATTTCTGGGGCTCGACCGTCATCAACGAGATCGCGACCTTGAACATCGGCAGCCGTCCGGCCTCACGCAAGAAGACCCGCGAGATCGAGGACCTGCGCGCCATTCCCTGGGTGTTCTCCTGGGCGCAATGCCGGCTGATGCTGCCGGGCTGGTATGGCTTCGGCAGCGCGGTCGAGACCTGGATTGCCGAGCATCCCGAGCAGGGCATGCCGTTCCTGCAGGAGCTCTACAGGGAATGGCCGTTCTTCCGCACACTGCTCTCCAACATGGACATGGTGCTGGCGAAGAGCTCGATCGCGATCGCCTCGCGCTATGCCGAGCTGGTGCCTGATGTCGCGTTGCGCGAAAAAATCTTCGGCCAGATTCGCCGCGAGTGGCACCTTGCGATCGAGACGCTGCTCGACATCATGGGCCACGACCGGCTGCTGCAGGGCAACCCGCTGCTGGAACGCGGCATCCGCAACCGCTTCCCCTATCTCGATCCGCTCAATCACGTGCAGGTCGAGCTGCTCAAGGAGCACCGAGCGAAGGATCCCGACGAGCAGGTGCTGCGCGGGATTCAGATCACGATCAACGGGATCTCGGCGGGGTTGCGGAATAGCGGCTAGCCACGCTGTCGTCCCGGCCTAGTGCGCGATTGCGCACGGGGGCCGGGACCCATAACCACGACTGGACGTGTCGTGAACGATGTGGGCCCCAGCCTTTTCCTGTAATCAACAGCGGTGGTAATGGGTCCCGGCCTGCGCCGGGACGACGGCTAGCTCAGCAGTTATGCGCGCCTCTGGTCTCGACATAGACCGCGTAGAGCGACTGGCTTGCGGTCATGAACAGGCGGTTGCGCTTCTTGCCGCCGAAGGTGAGGTTGGCGCAGGTCTCCGGCAGCAGGATCTGGCCGATCCGTTGACCGTCCGGCGCGAACACCTGCACGCCGTCATAGCCGGGTCCGACCCAGCCGGCGCCGACCCAGATGTTGCCGTCGATGTCGACGCGCATGCCGTCCGGGAAGCCTGACTTTCCGTCCAGCGTCATGTCGATCAGCGTGCGCGGGTTGGACAGCTTGTCGCCGTTGAGGTCGTACTGCCAGACGATGTTCTTCGCGTTCGGATAATGCGTGATGCCGGTGTCGCAGACATAGACCTTCTTGTAGTCGTGGCTGAAGGCGATGCCGTTCGGCTTGAACGGTTCGTCGGCAACCTTGGTGATTTGCCCGGTCGCCGCGTCGATGCGGTAGACGGCCTCTTTCTGGTAGGGCTGGTTCGAGCCGGTGTTGGCGCGCTGGCCCTCATAGATCGAGATCGCGCCGTAGCCGGGATCGGTGAACCAGATCGACTTGTCGTTGGGATGCACGACCATGTCGTTCGGCCCGTTGAGCTGCTTGCCATTGGCTTGCTCGGCCAACGACGTGACGGTTCCGTCGTGCTCGTAACGCACCAGCCGCGTGCGCTCGGCCGTGATCTGGCGGCCTTCGAAATCGAAGGTCGAGCCGTTGGCCTCGTTCGACGGCTTGTGGAACTGCTCGGAGATGTGGCCGTCATCGTCGAGATAGCGCAACTGCCGGTTGGCCGGGATATCGCTCCACACCAGATACTGGCCCTGCGCGTTCCAGGCCGGGCCCTCCGCCCAGAGGCAGCCGGTGTACAGCCGCTTGATCGCGGTGTTGCCGACCTTGGCCTTGAAGCGCTTGTCGTCGATCACGACGATGTCGGGATCGGGATAGCGCTGCGGCTCCGCGTTGCGGCCGAAGTCGCGCGCTGCAGCATCGGATGCAGCCATCGCAGTTGCAGCAAGCGCGGTTGCGCCGCGCAAGATGGTTCGACGGTCGAACGCCTTCGCGCCGTCGCTCTCGTGTTGCTCTGTGTTGTTTGGATTTGTCACGAAAGTCCCCCCAGGTTTTTTGTTATCGGGAGGACGATCATGCGCCCGCAATTCGGGCACAATGCGGGCGCGCTATGAAGAAACAACCAAAGAGTGTGTTGCCTCGGCGGATTCGCCGAGGCGACTTTTCATAAAACTGTCAGATCGGATCCCAAATTCAGATCGGATCCCAGGTGAAGACGTCGGCCGAGCGGTCGAGCCTGGCGAACGATCCCTTCAGCGCCGGCATGCCGTGTTCGGCAATGGTCTCGGGCGTCCAGCCTTCGCCGCGATGAACCGAGCGCACCGGACGATGCTGGCCGAACAGGAAGATCTCGTTCATGCGCACGCCGAAGATCTGCCCGGTGACATCCTTGGCGGCGTCCGAGAGCAGATAGGCGCAGACCGGCGCGATCTTCTCGGGGCCCATCTGCTTGATTTTCTCGACGCGCGCCTTCTCGGCGTCGGTCTCGGTCGGGATGGTGCCGATCATGCGGGTCCAGGCGAATGGCGACACGCAGTTCGAGCGCACGTTGAAGCGGCCCATGTCGAGCGCGATCGATTTCGACAGGCCGACGATGCCGAGCTTGGCGGCGGCGTAGTTGGCCTGGCCGTAATTACCGATCAGGCCGGAGGTCGAGGTGAAGTGCACGAAGGAGCCTGACTCCTGCTCGCGGTAGATGCGCGCCGCGGCATGGCTGACATAGAACGAGCCCATCAGGTGCACCTTGATGACGGCCTCGAAGGCTTCCACGCTCATCTTGTGGAAGATCATGTCGCGCAGGATGCCGGCGTTGTTGACGACGCCATCGAGCCGGCCGAAATGATCGGTCGCGGTCTTCACGATCTTGCTGGCGGGAATCGCTTCCGCCACCGACTCGAAATTGGCGACGGCGGTACCGCCGCGCTTCTTGATCTCCTCGACCACTTCCTCGGCGGGCGCCGCGCTCGAGCCGCCACCGTCGGCCGCGCCGCCGGGATCGTTGACCACGACCTTGGCGCCTTCCGCCGCGCAGAGCAGCGCAATCTCGCGGCCGATGCCGCGGCCCGCGCCGGTGACGATGATGACTTTGTCCTGCAGTGATTTTGCCATTGGGTTCTCCTTGTTGCTGTCCGTCATTCCGGGATGGTGCGAAGCACCAGACCCGGAATCTCGAGATTCCGGGTTCGCGCTTTGCGCGCCCCGGAATGACGGATTGGGTTACTTCTCGTTCGTAAAGATGATCGTGCCACTCGCGGCGAACATGCCGCCGACGCCGTGGCAGACCGAGATCTTCGCATTCGGCACCTGCGCCGGCGCGATGCCGCGCATCTGCCGCACGCTCTCCTGCAGTGCGTACATGCCGTACATGCCGGAGTGCATGTAGCTCAGCCCGCCGCCATTGGTGTTGAGCGGCAGCTTGCCGCCAGGGCGGGTGTTGCCGTCGGCGATGAACTTGCCGGTTTCCTCGTGCGGCATGAAGCCGAGGTCGCCGAGGCCGTAGAGCGGCAAATGCGCGAAGGCGTCGTAGATCATCAGGTGGTCGACGTCCTTGTGGGCGATGCCGGCCTCCTTGAAGGCCAAGGGGCCAGCCACCTTGAAGGCGCGCGATGAGTCAAATGTCTTCATCTGGCTGACCATCGGCGTTTCCACGCTCTCGCCGGTGCCGAGGATGTAGACCGGCTTTTGCGGGAAATCCTTGGCGCGATCGGCCGAGGTGAGGATCAGCGCGCCGCCGCCGTCGGTGACGAGGCAGCATTGCAAGAGTCGGAACGGATAGGCGATCATCCGCGAGTTCAGCACGTCGGCGACCGTGATCGGATCCTTCATGGTCGCGCGCGGATTCTTCGCCGCCCATTCGCGCTGCACGACGGCGACCATCGCGAGCTGCTCATGCGTGATGCCGTGGGTCTTCATGAAACGCAGCACCGGAATCGGGAACATGCTCGGCGGCCCGTAGACGCCGAACGGTGATTCGAATTGGCCGTTGAGGCTGTCGGGTGCGGTGAAGCGCGGCTGCTTGCCGATCATCGACCTGCCGCTCTCGGCATGGGTGATCAGCACGGTCTTGCAGAGGCCGGCCTCGATCGCGGCGGCGGCATGGCGGACATGCAGCATGAAGGAGCAGCCGCCGACCGAGGTGCCGTCGACCCAGGTCGGCGTGATGCCGAGATAGTGCGCCATCTGCTGCGGGGTCTCGACTGCGGTGGCGAAGCCGTCGATGTCGGACAGTTTCAGGCCGGCATCCGCGATCGCATTCAGCGCCGCGTCCGCGTGCAGCTGGATCTGCGACACGTTCGGGATGACGCCGAGTTCGGTGGTTTCGGCTGCACCGACGACAGCTACCTGGTTCCTGCGCATCACATCACCCCTTTGCCGGGCGGAACAAAGGAAGGGTGATCTTGTCGTCGAGTGCCTCGAAGGCGACCTCGAGCGGCATGTCGAGCTCGAGCGCTTCCGGTGTCTGCGGACAATCGATGATGTTGCTCATCATGCGCGGGCCCTCGTCGAGCTCGACGATGGCGATCGCATAGGGCGGCGTGAAGCCGGGCGCGGCGGGACGATGATTGATGACGTAGCTGTAGAGCTTGCCCTTGCCGGTGGCCTTGAAGACGGAGACCTTGCGCGAGGCGCAGGAGGGGCAGAACGGCCGCGGCGGAAAGTAGACATTGGCGCAGGCGTCACAGCGCTGCAGGCGCAGTTCGCCGGCCTTGGTGCCGTCCCAGAAATGCTGGGTCTCAGGTGTCGGTTTTGGTTTCGCGCGCGCGGGCTCGGCCATGTCTGATGTCTCCTCCCGAAATCGTTACAGTCTTGATGCGCCATTGGACCAACGGCCGTCAACGGTCCATCCACGCCCCGCGCAGCGGCCTGTGTCCCGCGCATGCCGCATATTCCGCCCCTCGCACAATTGCTAAGGCCGCGATGCTTGTGTCGCTCCGGTCCGGCGCGTAGAAGGGCCGCGGTCCAAGATGCGTCGAAGACCGGTCCACGAGACGTCCAAGATACCCGGGAGGAATAATATCATGCTGAGGATCATCGGCGCGGCACTCGCTGCCAGCCTCGCATTTGCCACGCAGGCGATGGCCGCCGACGCACCGTCGGAGATCAAGATCGGCACGCTCTACGCGTCCTCGGGGCGCTACGCCTCGATCTCGATGCCGGTCTACAGCTCGCTCAAATTGTGGGTCGAGCAGAAGAACGCCGAGGGTGGCGTGTTCGTGAAGGCGTTCGACAAGAAGATCCCGATCAAGCTCGTCTCCTATGACGACCAGAGCAACACCGCGACCGCCTCGACGCTTTATAATCAGCTCGTCACCCAGGATAAGGTCGACCTCCTGGTCGCCGATTCCGGATCGGTGCTGACGGCGCCGGCGGTCGCGATCGCGCGCGACCACAAGATGTTCCTGTTCGACCAGACCGGCACCGGCGCGAGCTTCTTCTCCAAGGACAATCCCTACATCGCGCTGATGGCCGATCCGGTGTCGACGGTCTGGCCGAAGCCGGTGGCTGACTTCATCAGCCATGACGGCCCGGGCCTCGGCATCAAGAAGATCGCCATCCTGTACGCGACCAACGAGTTCACCGGCACCCAGGCCAACGCGTTCCGCAAGTTCGTCAAGGAGTCCGGCGCGCCGATCGAGATCGTCTACGACCAGGGCGTCCCGACCGAGACCACCAATTACAACGTCATCATCAACAACATCAGCAACACCAATCCCGACGCGGTGATCCATTTCGGCTATGCGCCGAACGACATTGCCTTCCTGCGCAACGTCCAGGACGTCGGCACCAAGTTCAAGATGCTGTTCGCGATCTATGCCGGTCTCGAGACCGAGCTGCTGGAGAAGAACGTCGGCGCCAAGGGCCTCGAGCACGTCTGGACCTACGTGCCGCCGTCCGAGCTGGATTATCCCGTCAATTTCGGGATGACCATGAAGGATTTCCGCGCCGCCTGGCTGAAGAAGTACAACGACGGCAAGATGGAGTTCGGCTTCAACGCGGTGGCGGGCTACACCACGGCGCTGGTGATCGAGAAGACGCTGTCGGTTGCGACCAGCCTCGACCAGATGGAGCTGCGCCGCGCGGTGTTCTCGCTCAGCGGCCAGCTCAAGACCCTGGACGGCACCTTCGCGCTGGATGAGACCGGCGGCCAGATCGGCGAATTGACGCCGCTCGGCCAGCTCACGGTCGACGAGCACGATCACATCAAGTTCGTCTCGATCTATCCGCACGAGACCGCCACCGGCAAGCCGATCTATCCGGCGCCGTGATGCAGGTGAGTGCGGCAGGCGTAACCTTCGATGGCGAGCGATAGCATGACCTATGCGCTCGTTGCCGGCGTGCTGTTCGGGCTGTATTTCAGCCTGGTCGGCATCGGTCTCAACCTCGTGTTCGGCGTCATGCGCATCGTCAATCTTGCGCATGGCGACATCCTGATGCTCGGCGCCTTCATCGCGCTCGGCGTGGTCGGCATCGCCGGCATCGACCCGCTGTTCGCGGTGCCGCTCGCCTTTATGGTCTTCGTGCTGGCGGGTGTGCTGCTGTACTGGGTGCTGGTGCCGCGGCTGCAAGGCTCGGCCAATCCGGAAATGCTGTCGATCATCCTGTTCTTCGGCCTGTCGCAGGTGATCGAAGCCGTCACCACGATCTTCGCCGGCACCAGCGAGCGCTCGATCCAGAGCCGGCTGCTCGGCACCGTGTTCACCACGATTAAGGTGAAATGGTTCGGCGGCAAGGCCGGCGGGGCAGGGCCGATCCAGATCTTCGGTCAGGGCTTTCCCGCGCCGTGGGTGATCGCAGCCTGCACCAGCCTTGTCGCGATCGCGCTGGTCTACCTCTATCTCTACCACACGCGGCTCGGCACCTTGACGCGCGCGGTAATGTCACGCCGTGACGAGGCCTTGGCGACCGGCATCGACGTCGATCGTGTCTCGGCGGCAGCGTTCGGCATCGGGCTCGGCATCGCGGCAGTCGCCGGCGTGTTCGCGCCCTTCATGTTCGGCTCGGTGACGCCGGCGTTCGGCGCCGATGCGACGGTGACCTCGTTTGCGATCGTCGTGCTCGGCTCGCTCGGCAACCCGCTGGGCACCGCGCTCGGCGGCGTCGTCTACGGCCTCTGCTACATGCTGGTGCAGACCTATCTCAGTTCCTGGGCCGACCTCTTGCCCTATGTGTTGTTGATCGTGATCCTGTTGTTGCGCCCGAGCGGTCTGCTCGGAAGGCGGGTGCGCGTTGCCTAACGCCTCCAAACACCTGCTGTTCATCCTGGCGCCGCTGGTGGTGGTGTTCGCACTGCTGCCCGGCGTTTATCAAAACCATCTGCTGCTGTTCAACTTCGTGATCTTCCTGATCCTCGCGCAAGGCGTGAACATCATCTATGGCTTTACCGGCTATCTGCCGTTCGGCTATGTCGGCTTCTTCGGCGCCGGCGCCTACGGCTTTGCCATCATGGTGATGCATCTGCAGACGCCGGCGCCGCTGGCCGTGCTGGTCGGCGGCGTCGTCGCGGTTGCGCTCGGCCTGTTGCTGACGCCGCTGCTGCGGCTGTCGGGCGCGTATTTTGCGATCGCCAATCTCGCGGCCTCGCTTGCGGTGCTGCACTTCGTCGCCAACCCGGCGCTGGAGGGGATCACCAAGGGCCCCTACGGCGTGTCGCTGACTGGCACGTTCAACCCGACCCATGCCTATTATGCGGCCGTCGTCGTCATGGCGCTGACGGTCGGCGCGGTGATCTATCTCAAGAACTCGCCATTCGGCCTGGCGCTGCAGGCCGTGCGCGAGGATGCCGTGTCGGCCTCGATGGCCGGCGTCAACATCATCAAGATGCGGGTGATTGCCTGGCTCGCCTCGGCGCTGGTCGCCGGCCTCGCCGGCGGCATCTACGCCTGGTACGTCTCGGTGTTCTATCCGGACAACGTGTTCTCCGGCGAGTTCAGCATCTTCGCGATCGTGTTCGCGCTGTTCGGCGGCGTTGCCACCATCACCGGACCGATCGTCGGCGTGCTGATCCTCTACGGCATCTACAATCTGATCGGCTTCACCACGCCGCAATATTTCCAGCTGATCTATGGCCTGCTGATCATGGGACTGGTGCTGTTCCTGCCCGCCGGGCTGGTGTCGCTGGCAACGCGCAGGGGGTGGCATGTCCCCTGAGCAAAACTCCATCCTCAAGGTCTCGAAGCTGGTCAAGCGCTTCGGCGGCTTCCACGCGCTCGACGGCCTGAGCTTCCACGTCGTGCCCGGCGAGATCCTCGGCCTCGTCGGCCCGAACGGTTCCGGCAAGACCACGGCGATCAACGTGATCTCCGGACTCTATGCGCCCGACGGCGGCGAGGTCGTGTTCGACGGCGCGTCCTCCGGCGGCGTCGCCTCGCACAAGCTGGTTCACCGCGGTATCAACCGCACTTTCCAGGTGCCGAAGCCGTTCCTGTCGCTCACGGTACGCGAGAACATCCAGGTGGCGCTGGCCTATGGCGGCGCGACCGGCACGCCGCCGTCGATCGCCGAACTGCTCGACGAATACCGGCTGAAGGAGGTCGCCGACCGCCCCGCCGCCGATCTCAACAGCGCGCAGCAGAAGATGCTCGATCTGACCCGCGCGCTCGCCACGCGGCCGCGGCTGTTGCTGCTCGACGAGCTCGCGGCCGGCCTCAATCCGGCGGAGCTCGACTGGATCGCCGGCCGCATCAAGGCGCTGGTCGCGACCGGCATGGCGATCATCGTGGTCGAGCATCTGATGGGCTTCATCGAGCAGATCACCGACCGCGTCATCGTGCTCAATGCGGGCAAGGAGATCTTCGAAGGTACGCTCGCCACCGCGGTGCGCGAGCCGCAGGTGATCGAGGTGTTCCTGGGAGGCGAGCATGCCCACTGATGCAGCGTCGCTTCTGGACGCCAGCGGCGTCGATGCCGGTTACGGCACCATGCAGGTGTTGTGGGGCGTCGATCTCGACGTCCGCCCCGGCGAGACCGTGCTGCTGCTCGGGGCCAATGGCGCGGGCAAGACGACCTTCCTGAAATCGCTGGTCGGGCTGATCGAAGCCCGCAGCGGGCACATCAAGCTCGGCGGCGAGGACATCACCAAGATGCGATCGTCCGACCGCATGAAGCGCGGCATGACCTATATGTCGGAGCTCGCGGTGTTTCCCGATCTGTCGATCGAGGAGAACATCCGCGTCGGCGCGCAGGCGCTCGGCCATGCCAATCCGGGCGCGCGGGTCGACGAACTGTACGGCCTGTTTCCGGTGCTGCGCGACAAGCGCCGCGATCCGGCCTCCAGCCTGTCCGGCGGCCAGCGCAAGATGCTCGGCATTGCCAAGGCGCTGTCGGCCGAGCCGAAGCTGCTGGTCATGGATGAGCCCTCGGCCGGGCTGTCGCCGCTGTTCGTCAAGGAGGTGCTTCGCGCCTTGTCGAGCCTGCAGGGCCGCGGACTGGCGCTCTTGATCGCCGAGCAAAATATCGGTTTCCTGGAGATTGCCACCCGCGTATTCGTGCTGGAAGGCGGGCGGATCCGCTTTTCAGGCACCGTTGCCGAGATGAGCGGCAATGAAGAGCTGCACCGGGCCTATTTCGGGCTGAAGTGATGCCGGCGCATCGGTCTGGAAATCGGCGCCGGTTCGCGCGACAATCAGCTGCAAGACCTTTTGAATTGCCAGCCAGCAAGCCGTGAAGTGCAAGCCGTAAAGTGAAAGCCATGCCCAAAAATCCGACACTCGCCTCCCTTGCCGCCGACCTCGCCAGCGGGGCGACCTCCGCCCGCAAGCTCGTCGAGCAATGCATCGCCAGGATCGCCGATCCGGCGGGCGAGGGCCAGCGCACCTTCATCCATGTCGACCGCGACGCCGCGCTGGAAGCCGCCGACGCCATGGACCGGCTGCGCAAGGCCAACGCCGCGCCGTCGCCCTTTGCCGGCATCCCGGTCTCGATCAAGGACCTGTTCGACATCAAGGGGCAGGTGACGCGCGCAGGCTCCCGGGCGCTGGATGATTCCGCGCCGGCGGATGCCGATGCGCCCGCGGTGGCGCGGCTCAAGCGCGCCGGCTTCATCGTGATCGGCCGCACCAACATGACCGAGTTCGCCTATTCCGGCATCGGCATCAATCCGCATTACGGCACGCCGAAGAGCGCCTGGAACCGGAGCGTCGGCCATGTGCCCGGCGGCTCGTCCTCCGGCGCAGCGGTCTCGATCGCCGACGGCATGGCGTTCGGCGCGCTCGGCACCGACACCGGCGGCTCTTGCCGGATTCCGGCCGCCTTCAACGGCATTGTCGGCTACAAGCCGACGCAGCGCCGGATTCCGCTCGATGGCGGCGTGCCGCTGTCGTTCACGCTCGACAGCTACGGCCCGCTGGCGAATTCAGTCGCCTGCTGCGCCGTGCTCGATGCGGTGCTGGCCGACGAGCCGGTGACGCCGGTCACCCCACGGCCGGTGAAGGGCATGCGGCTCGCGGTGCCGACCACGGTCGTGCTCGACGACCTCGACGATGCCGTCGCAAAGACCTTCGAGCGCGCGTTGGCGGCGCTGTCGCGCGCCGGCGCGTTGATCGAGCGCATCGAGGTGCCCGAATTGCTCGATGTCGGCGTGATGAACACCAAGGGCGGCTTTTCCGCGGCCGAGAGCTATGCCTGGCACCGCTTCCTGCTGGCCAGCAAGGGCGACATCTACGATCCCCGCGTCGCGGTGCGAATCCAGCGCGGCGAGGGCTTTCTGGCGGCCGATTATATTGACATCATCAATGCGCGCCGCTCGTTCATCGCCCGGACCGAGGCGCGCATCGCGCCCTATGACGCGATGGTGCTGCCGACCACGGCGAACCTGCCGCCGACCATTGCGAGCCTCGCCGATGACAAGGCGTTCGCGACGGAGAACCTGCGCGCGCTGCGCAATCCCTCACTGATCAACGTGCTCGATGGCTGCGCCATCTCGCTGCCCGCGCATCGCGAGGGCGAGGCGCCGGTCGGCCTGATGCTGGCCGCCGCGGGCGGTTCGGATCGCCATATCTTCGAGCTTGCCGCCGGAATGGAGACCGTCATCCGTGTTTGATCTCACCTTCAATGTCGATGACAAGGGCGTCGCCACGCCACTCGCGCTCGAAATCAAGCAGGCCGTGATCGCCGGCTGGACCGGCCGCGATCCGGTGGCGCGCGACAAGCACATCGCCGAGCTCGAAGCGCTCGGCATTGCACGGCCGGCGACGACGCCGATCTATTACCGCTGCTCGGCGCGCCGGCTTACCTTCGCCGACACGATCGAGGTCTGCGGCGAGGATTCGAGCGGCGAGGTCGAGTTCGTGCTGATCGGCTGGCAGGGCCGCATCTTCGTCGGCTGCGGCTCCGACCACACCGACCGCAAGGTCGAGAGCTACAGCGTCACGGTGTCGAAGCAGATGTGCGACAAGCCGATGGCGGCTGAGCTGTGGGAGCTCGAGGACGTCATCGGTCACTGGGACCAGCTGGTCCTGCGTTCCTGGGCCGTGATCGGCGGCCAGCGCGTGCTCTACCAGGAAGGCACGCTCGATCACATGCTGCCGGTGAAGGACCTGATCGCCCGCGGCTTCGACCAGGGCGCGTTGCCCGACGGCTGCGCGATGTTCGGCGGCACCTTCGCGGCCAAGGGCGGCATCCGCCCCGCCAGCCGCTTCGAGTTCGAGCTGGAAGACCCGGTGCTGAAGCGGAAGATCAGCCACGGCTACGACGTGATCACGCTGCCGGTCAGGGGCTGATTTCCTTCCGCGCGTGATCCTGTCGAAAGCTAGTCGGCGCTTCCTCCACACGTCGTCCCTGCGAAAGCAGGGACCCATACGCCGCGGCTTTCGCAAAGGGTACGGGGCCAGACGGCCTTCTCACAAGCACCTGTGGTTATGGGTCCCTGCTTTCGCAGGGACGACGCTGTGATTGTGGCGGCGTTCTCGGCATATTTGGATCGGAAATCGGGTGGCGCCAGCCGCGCTCAAGGGCCAGATTCCGCCTCATGACAGCAACAGCCAAAACCATCACCCGCCCAGCCACCGACATCCCCGCCCGCGTTGATGCGCTCGACTGGGACCAGATCACGACCGACCTCGACGGGCAGGGCTGCGCCGTCCTTGGCGGCCTGCTGAAGCCAGAGGAATGCGACGCCATCGCCGCGCTCTATCCCGATGACGGCCGGTTCCGCAGCCGGGTCGTGATGGGCCGCCACGGCTTCGGCCGCGGCGAGTACAAGTACTTCTCCTATCCGCTGCCGGACCTGATCGCGGAGCTGCGGCCGGCGCTGTATGCGCGGCTGACCGCGACAGCCAATCGCTGGAACGAGACGATGGGGATCGAGATCAACTATCCGCCGTCGCATGCGGCATTCCTGAAGCGCTGCCATGATGCCGGGCAGACGCGGCCGACGCCGCTGCTGCTGCAATATGGCGAGGGCGACTACAATTGCCTGCACCAGGATCTCTATGGCGAGCACGTGTTCCCGATCCAGGTCGCGATCCTGCTGTCGCAGCCGGGGCGCGATTTCACCGGCGGCGAGTTCGTGCTGACCGAGCAGCGGCCGCGGATGCAGTCGCGGCCCGAGGTGGTGCCGCTGACCAAGGGCGATGCGGTGGCCTTTGCCGTGCATCATCGTCCAGTGCAGGGGACGCGCGGGCCTTATCGTGTCAATCTGCGCCACGGCGTCAGCCGGATCAGGTCCGGCCATCGCCACACCGTTGGTGTGATCTTCCACGACGCAAAGTGAGTGTGCAGAGGCGTGGCTGCTGATCTGTTCGAGACCATTGGCGATGCGCGGCCGCCGCGCGAGACCATCGCGGACGGCGCGGTGCTGTTGCGCGGCTTTGTCCGGCCGTTCGAGGCCGAGCTGATCCCCGCATTGCGCGTCATCGTCAAGCAGGCGCCGTTCCGGCACCTGATCACGCCGGGCGGCCACCGGATGTCGGTCGCGATGACCAATTGCGGCAGCGTCGGCTGGGTCTCCGATCCCGGCGGCTATCGCTATGATCCAATCGATCCAGACTCGGGACAACCCTGGCCGGCGATGCCGGAGGTGTTGCGCGGACTCGCCGCCGATGCCGCGGCCGCGGCCGGCTTCAACGGCTTCGCGCCGCAGGCCTGCCTGATCAACCGCTATGTCCCCGGTGCAAAACTGTCGCTGCACCAGGACAAGGACGAGCTCGATTACGGCGCGCCGATCGTCTCGATCTCGCTCGGGCTGCCGGCGGTCTTCCTGTTCGGCGGGCTGAAGCGGAACGATGCGCCGCGCCGCTACCGGCTCGAACATGGCGATGTCGCGGTGTGGGGCGGGCCGTCACGGCTATTTTATCACGGTGTCGCAGCGCTCGCTGATGGCGAGCACAGCATGCTCGGCCGGCAGCGCATCAATTTGACCTTCCGCAAGGTGCGCTGACGCCCTCCCGCAAATGGGGGAGCTGGTCTAAACTCGGATCATGACCACCAAGGCCGACCGCGCGGTCAACCGCACCGGCGTCTATCTCGCCGTGCTGCAGCTCGTGTTCACGCTGGGCTGGACCACCTACCTGATCTATCTGCCCAAGCTGTGCGCCGATGTCGGGATCGCGCCGTCGACCGTCATCCTGATCCTGATGATGGACCAGGGCATTTTCACCGTCACCGACACCGCGATGGGCATGGCCGCCGACAGGATATCGATCCTGGTCGGTCGCCTTGGCGTGTTCGTCGGCATTCTCGCCGCGATCTCCTGCGCCGCCTTCGTCGCGCTGCCCTATGTGGCTGGGATCGGGCCGGGCGCGAAATTCTGGCTGATCGTGTTGATCGTGATCTGGTCGGTCACATCGTCGGCCTTGCGCGCGCCGCCACTGACGCTGCTCGGCAAATATCGCGCGCAACCCTCGGTCCCGTTCCTCGCCGCGCTGGCGATGCTGGGCTACGGCGTCGCCGGTGCGGTCTCGCCCTATCTCGCCGTCGTGCTGCGCGATCATGACGCGCGGCTGCCATTCGTGCTGTCCGGCGCCGTGCTGCTGCTGACTGCGCTCGCGTTCTCAGGGATCGAGCGCCGCGTCGCGGTGGAGGTGCAGCCCGAGCGGCTTGCGGTACCGGCCAAGCGGCTCGGGGCGGTGCCGATGTTCCTGATCGCGTCGATGGTGCTGCTCTCGCTCGGCTATCAACTGCACTTCAACATCAACAGCGTCCCGTTCTATTTGCGCTTTGCCGGGGCCGACAATCTGCAATGGCTGATGCCGGTGTTCTGGATCGGCTTCAACATCGCGATGTTTCCGGCGAGCATCGTCGTCAAGCATCGCGGCGGCCTGATCGTGATGGGTGCGGCGGGACTGCTCGGCGCATTCGCCATCATCGCCGCGGAGATTGCGGGCAGCCTCAACGTCCTGATCGTGGCGCAGTTCATGGCGGGAGCGGCCTGGGGCTGCATGCTGATGAGCGCGGTGTCCGCAGCGCTTGCGATCGGGGAGACTGGTGCCGAAGGCAAGGTCACGGGCCTGGTGTTCTCGGCGCTGGCGCTCGCGACCTTTGCGCGGATGGCGGCGGTTGCCGGCGGCCTGCAGAAGATACCGGACTATGCGCCGCTGGTGCATTGGGCGCCGGTCGCCTGCTGGTCGGTCGCCGGCGCCGGCCTGCTCGTGATCGCCGCGTCGCGATTGCAGCGCGGCGTGAAAAGCGCCTAATTGTTCCGCGCCGGGTGGATGAACGCCCAGGGCGAGACTTCCGAATCCGTCGGCACTTCCACCGAGATCACGTAGGGCCCGCCATCGGCCAGCGCCTTCTCCAGCACGGGTCGGAAATGATCGGGCGAGGCGACGCGCGCGGCGCCGACGCCGAAGGATTCCGCGAGCTTGACGAAATCGGGGTTGACCAAATCGGAGGCGACGACGCGGCCGTCGAAGCGCTCGCGCTGGTCGCGGCGGACATTGCCGTAGGCGTTGTTGTTGAACACCAGCGTCACCACGCCGATCTTGAACTGCACGGCGGTGGCGAGCTCCTGCACGCCGAACATGAAGCCGCCGTCGCCGGTGATCGCGACCACCGGCTTGTTCGGATTGGCGACCTTAGCGCCGAGCGCGGTCGGGAAGCCCGAGCCGAGCGTGCCCTGATAGCCCGAGGTGACGAAGGTGCGCGGCTCGTAGATCGGAAAGCCGTACCAGGAGGCGAAGCCGACCTGCGACAGCTCGTCGGTGACGATGGCGTTCGCCGGCAGCACCTCGCGCAGGATCTTCAGGTAGGCCATCTGCGGCTGGATACGCTGGATTTCCTGCTCGGCGGCGGCGGTCGCCTCGCGGATCGCGGCGCGGCGGCCGGAGGTCTTGCTGTAGCCGGCCTTGCGCACGGCCGCGATGAGGTCGGCGGTGCCGGCCTTGGCGTCCGCGATCACGGCGGCATCGGCCGGCCAGCGGCGCAGCTCGACCGGGTCGATGTCGATCCGCACGCATTTCAGTCCGGCCGGCTGATACGGCCAGCGCGACATGGTCGGCAGCTCCATGCGGGTGCCGATGCCGATCATCAGGTCGGTCTTCGGCCACAGCTTGTAGGCCGCGGCCATGGTGAGCCCGAGTTCATGCGCGTTGGAGACGATGCCGCGGCCGCTGCGGAATGCGACCACCGGCGCGTCGATCATCTCGGCCAGTTCGAGGATCTCCTCGCGGGCCTCGATGGCGCCGCTGCCGACGAAGATCATCGGCGCCTTGCTGCCGGCGATCAGATCGGCGGCCGCCTTGATGCGGTCCGGATCGGGCTGCGGCGCCGGCAACGGATCGAACGGATTGACGGGGGCGACCTGCGTGCGCTGAGTGAAGACATCCCACGGCATCTCCAGCGACGCGGGACCGCGCCGGCCCGACAGCATCTCCTGGAATGCGCGCGACACCATCGCGGGCGCGTTGTCAGGATATTCGATCCGGTCGGCCCATTTCACGAAGGTGCGCAGCGTCGCAAGCTGGTCCGGCATCTCGTGCAGGTGGCCGCGGCCCTTGCCGAGGAATTGCGTCGGCACCTGGCCGGTCAGGCACAGCACCGGCTCGTTGCAGCCGAATGCGGTGAGCAGCGCCGCCGAAGCGTTGAGCACGCCGGGACCGGGCACCACGCTGAACACGCCGGGCTTGCCAGAGGAGCGGGCATAGCCGAACGCCATGTAGCCGCAGGCCTGCTCATGCCGGGCGCCGATCACCTTGAGCTGCGCCTGGTGGAAGGCATCGAACAGGCCGTAGATCTGCGCGCCGGGCAGGCCGAACACGGTGTCGACGCCGTGGGCGACGAGGCCGTTGACGATCGCTTCGCCGCCGGATGTTGAGGTCATGGCACTGTCCACTTGCTTGTGAGGTTAGGTGGCTTCGTCGACGACGCCGTTGCGCAGGATGCCGACGCCTTCGGCCTCGACCTCGACGACATCACCGGGCTTCAGATAGCGCGGCGGATCGAACCGCGCACCTGCGCCGGTCGGCGTGCCTGTGACGATGATGTCGCCGGGAACCAGCGTCGTGAAGGTCGAGATGTAGTTGATGAGGTAGCGGAAGCCGAAGATCAAGCGCGAGGTGCGGTCGTCCTGCCTGACTTCGCCGTTGACTCGCGTGGTCAGCCGGATATCGGCGATCTGCGCCTCGCTGGTGTAAGGCACGATCCAGGGGCCAAGACTGCCGGTGGAATCGAAATTCTTGCCCTGGGTGACGTTGAATTTGGCGTGGCGCACCCAGTCGCGGATGGTGCCCTCATTGCAGAGCGTGATCGCGGCGATGTGATCGAGCGCGGCGCTCTCGGGGATATGCCGGCCGGCCTTGCCGATTACCAGCACCAGCTCGCCCTCATAGTCGAGCTGCGGCGAGATGCGCGGCCGCACCACCGGCGTGTTGTGACCGACGAAGGAGCGCGGCACCCGCAGGAACATGCTCGGATATTTCGGCGCGTCCGAGCCGTCCTTGTACTCGGCATTGCGGTCGGGATAGTTGACGCCGATGCAGATGATCTTGTCCGGCGCCGGGATCGGCGGCTGCCAGGTGACGGCGTCCAGCGCGTGGTCGGGCGCGCGCTTGGCGGCGTCCTCCACGAGCCTGGTCAGTGCGCCGGCGGCGATAGCTTCACGCAGCGTCGGATAATCCCCGGCGAAGCGCGATGAGAGGTCGACGATGCCGGTGTCGGTAACGGCGCCATATTTCGTGGCGCCGTTGACGGAATAGGTGGCGAGGCGAGGGGCTGACATTAGCAATCCAATTCTTGATGTCGTCCCGGCCAAGCCAACGGGTCGGCGCGAAGTGCCGCCCGATGACAGGCTCCACGCGAGCCGGGACCCATAACCACAGGCCTCACATTGTGGCACGCGCGGCGTCGATCTTGGCAGCAACGCTGTCCGGTGGTTATGGGTCCCGGCTCCGTGCGCAATCGCGCACTCGGCCGGGACGACGTGTGGAGGGAGGCGTGCACTAGTCTGCAACCAGCACGTCGGCGACGAAGCGAGGCTCGCGCACCGCCTGGCCCGCGAAGGTCGAGCCTTCCTCGAACCAGGAGCGCGGCGCCGGTGCGCCCCACAATGTCTGGCGCCGCGGATCGCGCAGCGACCAGCGCAGCGGCTCATGGTCGTGATCGCCGGTGAAATAGTCGCTGGTGTAGAGCTCGATGCGATGGCCGTCGGGATCGCGGATGTAGAGGAAGAAGGCGTTCGAGATACCGTGCCGGCCTGGCCCGCGCTCGATGTTCGCGAGGAAGCCGGAGGAGGCCATCACGTCGCACAGATGCACGATGTTCATCGCGGTCGGCACCCAGTAGGCGATGTGGTGCAGGCGCGGGCCACGGCCGTTGGTGATGGCGAAGTCGTGGACATTGCCCTTGCGATGCATCCAGGCGGCGGCGATGCGGCCGTTGTCGCCATCCTCCTCGGCATATTCGGTGAGGCGGAAGCCGAGCCGGGCGTAGAAGTCGACGGTGTCCTGCACTTCGGCGGCGAACACGTTGAAATGGTCGAGCCGCTGCGGATGGCAGCCCTTGTAGAGATCGTAGCGTCGCAACAGATGCGGGCGCTTCTCCATCGTGGCGTAGAGCTCGATCTGGAAGCCAAACGGATCGGTGAATTGCAGCGTGCGGCCCCTGGAACGGCTGATCGACGAAGGCATAGGCGATGCCGTTCTCGGAGCAGAACGCCGCCGCTTTGTCGAGGTCGCGATCATTGCCGACCTTGAAGCCGAGGCGGTTGCAGGCAGCCTTCGCCGCCTTGCGCAACACGACCGAGTGATGCTGGTGCTCCTCGCTGGCGCGCAGATAGACCGATTTGTCATCGCGGTCTTCGATATGAAGGCCGACGGTCTTTTCGTAGAAGGTGGCGCTCTTCTCCAAATCCGTGACGTCGAGCACGGCATGGCTGCAGCGGATGATGTTGAACGGCGGATCGAAGACGTGGGTCGGTGCGGGCATCGGTGTTTCCTCAATTTGGCTCGTCATTCCGGGATGGTCCGAAGGACCAGACCCGGAATCTCGAGGTTCCGGGTTCGCTGCGCGCCCCGGAACGACGGGTTCAGATTCCCAGTTTCTGAATCTTGTGCGTCCCGCGCGCGAGCGAGACGTGCTTGGTTTCCATGTAGAAGTCGAACGAGTAGTCGCCGCCGTCGCGGCCGATACCGGACGCTTTCATGCCGCCGAACGGGGTCGGCAGATGGCGGACGTTTTCCGAGTTGAGCCAGATCATGCCGGCTTCGAGCGCGTCCGCGACGCGCAGCGCGCGGCCGACATCGCCGGTCCAGACATAGCCGGCAAGGCCGTACTGCACGCCGTTGGCGATCTCGATGGCGTCAGCCTCGTCACGGAACGGGATCACGGTCAGGAACGGACCGAACACCTCCTGCTGGGCCACGCGCATGGTCGCGTTGGCGCCGGTGACGAGGGTTGGCTGCACATAGTGCCCGCCGCCCGGCCCGTCATGCGGCTTGCCGCCGACCGCAATCGTCGCGCCGTCCTGCTTGGCGACGTCGAAATAGCTGCAGACCTTGGCGAAGTGCCGCTCGTGGATCAGCGGCCCGATCTCGGTCGCCGGATCGAGGGGGTGACCGACCTTGAGTGCCTTCACGCGCGCGGTCAGCTTCTCGATGAATTTTTCGGCGATGCTCTGCTGAACCAGCAGCCGGCTCGACGAGGTGCAGCGCTCGCCGTTGAGCGAGTAGATCATGAACACGACGGCATCGAGCGCACGGTCGAGATCGGCATCGTCGAACACGATCACCGGGTTCTTGCCGCCGAGCTCGAAATGCACCCGCTTCAGGGTCGGCGCACCCTGCGCCATGATCGCGGATCCCGTCGTACTCTCGCCGACGAAGCCGATCGCCTTGATGGCGGGGTGCTCGGTCAGCGCCTTGCCGGCGTCCTCGCCGAAACCATGCACGGTGTTGAACACGCCGTCGGGCAGACCGGCCTGCTTGGCCAGCTTGACCAGGAGGTCGGCGGTCACCGGCGACCATTCCGCCGGCTTGTGCACGACCGTGCAACCGGCGGCCAGCGCCGGCGCGATCTTCCAGGTCGACAGCATGAACGGCGTGTTCCACGGCGTGATCACGCCGACCGGGCCGATCGGCACGCGGGTCGAGATGTTCCAGTGCTCGTCCGATGGCGTGTTGAAGCCGTCGCGCGCCTCGCCGCATTTGTCGGCGAAGAAGCGGAAATTCTCGGCGGCGCGGATCGCGGCCTTGGCCATGAAGCGGTGCGCCTGGCCGGTGTCGATGCATTCGAGCACGGCGATGTCGTCGGCGCGTTCCTCGATCGCATCGGCCACGCGATGCAGCAGCTTGCGCCGCTGCGCCGCCGGCATGTCGCGCCAGGCCTTGAAGGCCTTGGACGCCGCGGTTGCGGCACGGTCGATGTCCTCAGCGTTGCCGCGCGCGACGGTCGCCAGCACCGTGCCGTCGATCGGCGATTTCGTCTCGAAGGTCTGACCGGAGGCCGCAGGCACGACCTTGCCGTCGATCACATGGCCGATGCCTTCGGCCTTCAATTTCGCAAGCAGTGGCCCGGCGCGATCGCGGTTAGCCTGGAACACGTCGGCGGTGGATTTCGGAGTGGCTTTATCCATTGACCGTCTCCACCTTCAGTGCGTCGTGGATGTTGTTGCGTTTCCAGCTCGTTTCCTTGTCGTTGATCTGCATGTCGAACGACAGAGCGAACTTGCTGTTGGCGAATACCGGATCGAGATGGGCCGACAGCGCCTTGAAGATGTGCTCGCCGGCCTTCTTGCGCGTGGCGAGGTCGCGGCCTTCGCCCACCCGCAGCACCATGTCGAGGAAGCCGTAATTCTTGCGGCCGTCGGCGATCGCGTAGTGCTCGCACCTGATGGCGCGCACGCGGATGCCGCCCAGCGGGAAGATGCCGGTCTCGACCGCCGCCTTGCGGACCAGTTCGACCGTCGCGCCCATGTCGACGAGGCCGTCGAGATTGGCGGAGTATTCAATCGTGAAATGCGGCATGCAGCTCTCCTGCTGAGTGCGTCAGGCGAAGTAGCAGCTCACGGAACCGTAAGGTCCGTAGTCGGCCTGGATGGTGTCGCCCTTGCGGGTCTCGATCGGACGGATGAAGGAGCCTGCCAGCACGATCTGTCCGGCCTCCAGCGCCAGCCCGTTCGGGGCGATCTTGTTGGCAAGCCACGCCACCGCGGTCGCCGGATGATTCAACACGCCGGCGGCCAGACCGGTTTCCTCGAGCTGGCCATTTCGGAAGCAGAGCGCGCCGATCCAGCGCAGATCGGCTTCCAGCGGGCGGATCGGGCGGCCGCCGAGCACGATGCCGGCATTGGCGGCGTTGTCGGCGATGGTGTCGAAGATCTTGCGCGTCGTCTTGGTCTCGGGATCGACCCGGTCGACCCGCGTATCCAGGATCTCCAGCGCCGGCACCACGAAGTCGGTGGCGTTGAGCACGTCGAACAGCGTGCAGTTCGGCCCCGCCAGGCGATGCTTCATCACGAAGGCGAGCTCGGCCTCGACGCGGGTCGCGATGAAGCGGTCGGTCGGCACCAGGCCGCCATCGGCAAAGAACATGTCGTCGAGCAGGATGCCTGAATCCGGCTCGTCGATATTGAGCGCGCTCTGCATCGCCTTCGAGGTCAGGCCGATCTTGTGGCCCTTGACGACGCGCCCCTGCGCCACCTTCATCTCGACCCAGGCCTTCTGAATCGCGTAGGCGTCTTCGAGGGTAATGCGGGGGTATTCCAGCGAGAGCTGGCGGATTTGCCTGCGGGTCTTTTCCGCACTGTCGAGCCGTTCGGCGGCAGCGCGGATATCGTCCTTGGAGAGGGCCATGCGTGATACACAAAAGTGGATGTCGGGAGATGATTAACATGTTAAGTGAATTCCCGCAAACTGAATCAGGGCATGTTGCAGCGCAAAATTTTGTTGCGGTGGATTAGGCGATGGCGCGCAAGAAATTGGATGAGATCCGGCCGGGGCAGGGCGACGACGCATTCTCGCGGCGGACCCCGATGCGTGAGTTCTCGCGCTCACTGCCGATGTCGCTGCTCCGTGCGCGCGAGGCGGTGATGCGGCAGTTCCGTCCGTCGCTGCGCAATCACGGGCTGACCGAACAGCAGTGGCGGATTTTGCGCGCGCTCACCGCGGTCGACGAGATCGAGGTCACCGAGCTCGCCCGCGTGGCGTTTCTGCTCGGCCCGAGCCTGTCGCGAATCCTGCGTGATCTCGAGGCCCGCGCGTTGATCGAGCGCAAGGCGGCGGAGAACGACGGGCGGCGCGCGGTGGTCTCGATCTCCGCCAAGGGGTTGAAGCTGATCGAGGCGGTGGCGCCGACGTCGGAGGCGATCTACGCCGAGATCACACGGCGATATGGCGCGCGCAAGCTTGCCGAGTTGCACGAAATGCTGGGCGCGCTGGAGGCAAGCCTCGCCGGAATGGGCTCGGCCGATGACGGCGAAGTCGAGGCTGACGAGTAGTCGCGACGACGCGCGGCAATGCCGCTCAGGCCATGTAGGGCACGCGCGAGATCACGTTGATGGCGCGGAATTCGGCAATCCAGCCGGCGACCTTGGAGTGCGACCACTCGATATGGCGGCGCAACGTCGCGGCGGCCGTATCGCCGTCGCGGGCGCGCAAGGCTTCGATGATCACCAGATGCTCGTCCATGAAGGAATCGATCTGCGGCGCGGTCAGGGCGACCTGGATGTGCTTGCCGATCACGAACGCGCAATGGGTACGCTTGAGCGCTTCGACCATCTCGCGATTGATGCCGTAACCCAGGCAGCGGATATGGAGGTCGCCCTCGATCTCATCGAGCTCGCCGACGCCGACGCGGCTGCGGAATTGGATGCCCTCGCGCAGCCGCTCCGCCATCCGGTCAAGCAGTGCGGTCGGAATCCTCGCCGTAGCGGATTTGAGGAGCAGCGGCTCGAGGGTTGCGCGCACCTCGAAGATGTCGCGCAGGCGATCCTCGTCCAGCGGCACCACATACCAATGCGCCTTCGCGCCTTTCTCCAGGATTCCGATCGCCTGCGCACGTAGCAGCAAATTGCGCGCAACCGTGCGCCCGACCCGGAAGTGCCGCGCCAATGCGAGTTCGCTGACGCGGAAGCGTCCGAACAGCGACCGGTAGATGATCTCGCGTTCGAGCTTGTAGTAGAGCGTATCCCAGGCGTCGCTGCGCACCGCCTCGACGGGGCCGTGGGTCAGCCCAAACATCTCCGGCGTGATCGGGAGGCGCCGCGGGTCGACCTTGCGCTTGCCGGCGATGACGCCGCGGCCATCGAAGCGGCGCACCAGGCCGATGTGCTCGAGCTGTTCGAAGGCCTGCCGTACCGGCGAGCGGCTGGAGCCGAACAAGGTCGCGATCGCCGATTCGGAGAGAACCGTGCCGGGTGGCACATCACCGGCCCGGATGTGCTTCGCCAATGCGCTCTTGATCAGCGCGTAGGCCGGCTGTTTTCGTCTGGTCTGCGATTTCGCTCTTGGAATCGACATCGATGACTGCCCGCCGGTCACACTATCATGTGAATCCCGTCATGGTCGCTGGTAGCAGGCATTTACACACCGTTGCCAGCGACTTTTGACTATTGCGTGCAATGTGCAATCATGTTTAGCTACCTCAAACGCCAGATTGATGGCCGCCGTTGCGCGTCCTGTGCGCTGCAGCGGCGCTCACGTTTGTTCGCCGCGCCGGTTGACGGCTGCGGATAGGCAACCGATCGACGCGTCTGCTCGTTTCAACGCAGCCGACATGCAAGTTCGGCGCACCAAAGGGAGGATTGAATGAAACTGACGAGGCGTGAGTTTTCCGCCGGCGTGGCGGCAGGTCTCGCTGCTCCCGCGCTGATGCGCAGCGCTTGGGCGCAGGGAGCGACCATCAAGATCGGCATGTGCGTGCCGGTGACCGGACCGGCAGCGGAGCAGGGCCTGTGGGCCCAGAACGGCGCCAAGCTGGCGCTGGCCGCGGTCAACAAGGCCGGCGGCGTGCTCGGCAAGCAGGTCGAGCTCGTCATCGAGGACGACCAGACCACCAATCCGGGCATCGTGCTGGCGTTCTCCAAGCTTGCCGCGCAATCCGACATCGTTGCCTTCCTCGGCTCGATCCGCTCGACCCAGGTGCAGGCGATGGCGCCCGATGTGATCAAGGTCGGCAAGCCGGTGATGATCGGCGGCACCAATCCCGATCTCACCCATTCCGGCAATCCCTGGCTGTTCCGCTTCCGCCCGAACGACAATTATTCCGGCCGCGTGATCGCCGATTTCGGCGTCACCACGCTCGGCAAGAAGAAATGGGCGATCGTCCATTCCACCGACGCCTTCGGCACGGCGGGTGGCAAGGCGCTCACCGAGGCGCTGACCAAGCTCGGCGCGCCGCCTGTGCTTGACCAGGGCTACGCCAACCAGAGCCAGGACTTCACCCCGGTCGTGCTGGCCGTGAAGCAGTCCGGCGCCGACGTGCTCGGCACCTACTTCACCTTCGAGAACGACCTCGGCATCTTTGCCCGGCAGTTGCGCCAGCTCGGCGTCAACATCCCCTGGGTCGGCTCGCCCTCGGTGGTGGCGGTCTCCTCGACCAAGCTCGCCGGTCCCGCGCTGTTCGGCACCTACGGCGTCGCCGACTTCGCCGAAGATTCGAGCGACACCGCGAAGGCGTTCGGCAAGGCCTATCGCGATGCCTACAAGACCGCGCCCGACAACCAGAGCGCCTGGCCGTACGACGCGATCACCATCCTGTCGGCGGCGATCAACAAGGCCGGCTCGACCGATCCGAACAAGATCCGCGACGCCATCCTGGCGACGCAGAAATTCGCCGGTGCCGAAGGCGAGTATAATTTCGACAAGAACGGCGACGGTCTGCACGGCTACAATGTCGTGAAGAACGACAAGGGCAAGATCGTCTACGACAAGCACATCGACTTCAACGATTGATCGCGGCTCGGCCTCGCCGGGGAAACCGGCGGGGCCGACCTTCTGCGCACACTGTTCGGATCGAGCGCTGTCATGGATCTGGTTTTACAACTGCTGTTCACCGGCATTGGCATCGGCGCGGTCTACGCGCTGGTGGCGCTCGGTTTCGTGCTGATCTTCCGCGCCACCAACGTGGTGAACTTCGCGCAAGGCGAGTTCTCCATGGTGGCCGCCTATCTGATGGTGGTGTTCTCGGTCGATCTCGGCTGGCCTTACTGGCTGTCGTTCCTGATCGCGCTCGCCGGCATGGCGCTGTTCGGCGTCATCTTCAATCTCGGCGTCTATTATCCGCTGCGCCACCGCACCTATCTGCCTGTCATCATTGCCACCATCGGCGCCTCGATCCTGCTGTCGAACTCGGTGCTTGCGATCTACGGCCCGCAACCGCAGGTGCTGCAGGGCTGGTTCGATACGCCCGGCATCCAGCTCGGCCCGGTCTATCTCGACAGCCAGTATCTGTTGATCATCGGCGTCACGATCCTCTTGGTGCTGTTCAATTTCTGGTTCTTCGAGAAGACGCTGCTCGGCAAGAAGCTGCAGGCGACCTCGCAGGACAAGGAGATGGCCTCGCTGCTCGGCATCTCCGTCTCCACCATGATCATGATCACCTTCATCTATTCGGCCGTGCTCGGCGGTCTCGCCGGCATCCTGGTGGCGCCCGTGCTGTTCGTCTCGATCCAGATGGGCTCGACCATCGCGCTGAAGGCGTTTGCCGCGACCATCATCGGCGGCTTCGGCGATGTCGCCGGCGCCATCGTCGGCGGTCTGGCACTCGGCGTCATCGAGACGTTCGGCGCCGCCTACATTTCGGTGCCGTACAAGGACGGCTTTGCCTTCCTGGTGCTGATCGCCTTCCTGGTGTTCCGGCCGCAAGGCATCTTCGGCGAACGTGTCGCGGAGAAAGCATGAGCGCCAGCGACAACATGATTCCGGCGCCGGCCGTGCGCTCGAAGCCGCTGATCATCCGTCATCTGCCGTATTTCATCGGTGCAGTCGCGCTGGTCGCGCTCGCCGCCGGCATGCAGTTCGACGGCTACATCCTCAACATCCTGCTGCAGGCGACGACCTTCTCGATCGCGGTGTTCGGGCTTTCGGTCGTGCTCGGCCTGTGCGGCCAGATCAACCTGGCGCAGGCCGCGTTCTTCGGCTTCGGCGCCTATGCCGTCGGCCTCGGCACCGCCGACCTGCATCTGAACTTCTGGCTTTGCCTGGTCGGCGCCTGCGCGATCACGCTGGTCGCCGGCGCGTTTCTGGGCATGTCGACGCTGCGGCTCGGCGGGCATTACCTCGCGATGGTGACGATCTCGTTCCAGCAGATCGTGACGCTGGTGATGATCAACGCCATCGGCGTGACCCATGGGCCGGACGGCGTCGCCAACATTCGCCGGCCCGAGCTGTTCCAGTCCTCGCAAAGCTATCTCGCTTTCTGCGTCGCGATGCTCGCGATCGTCGGCTATCTGGTCTGGCATTTGCCTGACACCAAGCTTGGCCGCGCCATGCGCGCGGTGCGCGACAACGAGCTCGCGGCCGGCGTCAACGGCATCGACGTATTCCGCACCAAGGTCTACGCCTTCGCAGTGTGCGCGGTGCTCGGCGGTCTCGCGGGCGGCCTATTCGCCGGCGGCTTTGCCTATGTCAGTCTCGGCTACGCGATGCTCGCGATCGTCGGTGGTCGCATTTGCCTGAATGGCCGCGCCATGCGCGCGGTCGAGCTCGCGGCCCGGCGTCAACGGCATCCGTATTCCGCACAAGGTCTACGCCTTCCAGTGTGCGCGGTGCTCGGCGGTCTCGCGGGCGGCCTATTCGCCGGCGGCTTTGCCTATGTCAGTCCGGACCAGTTCTCGTTCGCGGAATCCATTCAGTTCCTGACCATGTCGCTGCTCGGCGGCGTGGCTTCACCGATCGGCTCGGCGATCGGCACCGGGCTGTTGATCCTGATCCCGGAATGGCTGCGCTTCCTGAAGAGCGTGCCGGGCCTCTACCTCGCGATCTACGGCCTGTCGGTGATCCTGATCATCCGCTTCATGCCGGACGGCATCTGGGGCTTCGTGTCCGACGCGTTCACACGCTGGCGCGCGCACAGCATAGCGCCGCCTGTTGCCGGGGCGCTCCAGCTCAAGCCCGCGACGACCGGCGGCGACATCGTGCTCGAAGTCACCGGGCTCTCGAAGCATTTCGGCGGCCTCAAGGCGGTCGATGGCGTCGACATCGCGGTCAAGCGCGGTAGCGTGCATGCGCTGATCGGACCCAACGGCTCCGGCAAGACCACGACGCTGAACGTGCTGTCCGGTCTCTACAAGGCAACCGCCGGCAGGATCGTGCTCGACGGCACCGACATCACCAGCATGGCGCCGCATCAGCGCACCGCGGCGGGGCTCGGACGCACCTTCCAGAACATCCGCCTGTTCCGCTCGATGACGGCGCTGGAGAATGTCGAGATCGGGGCCGAGCGACCCGGCAACACCATGATCGGGAAGGGCGACGACGCGCTGACCGAGCGCGCGATGGAGGCTTTGACCTTCGTCGGTCTCGGCAACCGCGCCAACGAATTGATCTCGAGCTTCTCCTACGGCCATCAGCGCCTGATCGAGATCGCGCGGGCGCTGGCCTCGAACCCGACGCTGCTGCTGCTCGACGAACCGGCCGCCGGCCTCAATTCGACCGAGAAGCTCGAGCTGCATGAGCTGCTGAAGCGCATCGCAGCGCAGGGCCTCACCATCCTGATTATCGATCACGACATGACGCTGGTCTCGGAAGCCGCCCAGCACATCACCGTGCTCAACTTCGGACGCCGTATCGCCGACGGCGAGTCCATGGCGGTACTACGTCATCCTGACGTCGTCTCCGCCTATCTCGGGAGCGAATGATGCCGCTGCTCGAAATCCGCAATCTCGTGGTCCGCTACGGCGAGATCGAGGCGCTGCGCGGCGTCACCATCGCCGTGGAGCAGGGCCAGGTGGTCACGCTGCTGGGCGCCAACGGCGCCGGCAAGTCGACCACGCTGCGCGCGATCTCAGGCCTCGCCAAGCCTGCCTCCGGCGACATCCTGTTCGACGGTCACTCGATCGCAGGCCTCGGGCCGGAAGCGATCGTGCGGCTCGGCATTTCGCATGTTCCGGAAGGCCGCCGCGTATTTCCGGGTCTCACCGTGAAAGAGAACATCATGCTCGGCGCGTCGAACCGGAAGGTGTCGGCGTCGCAGATCTCGCGCGAGGCCGACGCGATGTTCGACCTATTCCCGGATATCCGCGCCTTCTCCAACGCACTCGGCTGGACGCTGTCTGGCGGCCAGTTGCAGATGGTCGCGGTGGCGCGCGGCCTGATGGCCAAGCCGCGGCTGTTGCTGCTCGATGAGCCCTCGCTCGGGCTGGCACCTGTGATCGTGCAGGCGGTGTTCCGCATCATTTCGCAGATCAGGAAGGACACCACGGTCTTGCTCGTCGAGCAAAATGCGCGCATGGGACTTTCGGTCGCCGATCACGGCTTCGTCCTGGAAACCGGGCGGATCGTGCTGGGCGGCAAGCCCGACGAATTGTGGGGCAACGAAGCCATCGCCGCGGCCTATCTCGGCGGTCACGCCAAAACCCACGCCTGACAACGCATTGTGCTTCATCGAGCGAGCTAGTCTTTCATGGTCACCATCAAGGTCGATAATCTCATCAACTTCGTGTCCGAGGTGTTCTCCCATTCGGAGTCCTCTCCGGAAGAGGCGAAGCGCATCGCGACCTACCTGACGACCGCGAATCTGACGGGCCATGACAGCCACGGCGTGATCCGCGTTCCTGTCTATGTCAGGTGGAAGAAGATGGGCTCGATCGTGCCGAACCAGACCCCCGAAGTCGTGGTCGACACGCCGTCGCTCGCGGTGGTCGACGGCAAGTTCGGTTATGGCCAGACCGTCACGCCGGTTGCAGTGAGGCTCGGCATCGAGAAGTGCAAGAAGGCGGGGCTTGCTGCAGTCGCGCTGCGCAACTCCGGCCATCTCGGCCGCGTCGGCGACTGGGCCGAAATGGCTGCCGCCGAAGGGCTCGTGTCTGTTCATTTCGTGACCGCGGCGGGCTCGTTGCTGGTGGCGCCTTATGGCGGCGTCGAGAAGCGGCTGTCGACGGCGCCCTATTGCGTCGGCATTCCGCGCCAGGGCCAGGATCCGATCGTGCTCGATTTCGCGACCTCGGTCGTTGCCGAGGGCAAGTGCCTGGTGGCAAGCCGCGGCGGCAAGAAGCTGCCGCTCGGCGCGCTGGTCGATGCCGACGGCACGCTGAGCGAGGATCCGCACGTGCTGTATGGCCCGTACACGCCGGACGGGCCGCGCGACCACACCAAGGGAACCGGCGCGATCCGCGCCTTCGGCGATCACAAGGGCTCGGGTCTCGCCTTCATCTGCGAGCTGCTCGGCGGTGCGCTGACCGGCACCGGCGCGACGTCGTCGGACCGCCGCTTCGCCAACGGCATGATGGCGTTCTACATCGACCCCAAGGTGATCGACACCAGCAATTTCTTCGACGGCGAAATCACCCGCTACACCGATTTCATCCGCGCCACCAAGCCGATCGCGGGCACGGAGTCCGTGCTGGTTCCAGGCGACCCCGAGCGGAAAACCCGTGCCGATCGCACCAGGAATGGCATCCCCTTGCCTGACGACACCTGGGCGGCGATAGTGAATACCGCGCGCGAAGTCGGCGTCAGCGAAGTTTCGATCCAGCGGGCGACCAGCTAAGGCTCGTCCCCCAATAAACCGCAAAGGGAAACGCGATCAATGGCAAACAAGGTCAAGCAAGTCTGGGCATCGGGCAAGGCGGTGGTGAACGCGTGGCTCGCGATCCCCTCCGGGTTCTCGGCCGAAGTGATCGCGCAATGCGGCTTCGACAGCGTCACCGTCGACATGCAGCATGGCGTGCAGGATTATCAGTCGATGGTGCAGTGCTTCCAGTCGATGCATGCCCATCCGGTGACGCCGATGGTCCGCGTGCCGTGGAATGAGCCCGGCATCATCGGCAAGGTGCTGGACGGCGGCGCCTACGGCGTGATCTGCCCGATGGTCAACACCCCGCAGGAAGCCAAGAACCTGGTTTCCTACGCCAAGTATCCGCCGAAGGGCGTGCGCTCCAACGGCCCGATCCGCGCCGGCATGTACGGCTCGGCCGGCACCTATCAGCAGACTGCCAACGACGAGATCGTGCTGCTGCCGATGATGGAGACCAAGACCGCGGTCGAGAACATGGAAGCGATCCTCGATGTCGAGGGTATCGACGGCGTCTATATCGGTCCGTCCGATCTGGGCTTCTCCTACGGTCTGGTGCCGAAGCTCGATCGCGATGAGCCCGAGATCCTCAAGATCTACGAGAAGATCATCAAGGAGTGCGGCAAGCGCGGCCTCAATCCCGGCATCCACTGCTCGGGCGCCGAAGGCGCGGTGCGCGCGATCAACATGGGTTTCAAGCTCGTGACGCTGTCGAACGAGGTCGGCCTGATGCAGGTCTATGCCAGGATGCAGGTCAATGCGACCCGCGAGAAGTCCGGCGGCAAGGCGTAAGGTCTGTCCGCAATGTTAGCTCTGCTCCCTCGCCCCGCTCTTGCGGGGAGAGGGTTGGGGTGAGGGGCCTCCATCCGGCGAGCACTTTGTTGGCGATTGCGCGTGTGCCTTGCCCCTCACCCGAATTCTCGCTGTGCGAGAATTCGACCTCTCCCCGTAAAGGACGGGGAGAGGTGAAGATAAAGACGAAGGAGAAACTCCCATGGCCTCGGCACAAGTGATCCGCCTGCACGCCGACGACAGCGTCCTGATCGCGCGCGCGAGCCTGCCGCCGGGGCTCGAGGTCACCGACGGCGTCACCACCGTCGATCGCATTCCGGCCGGCCACAAGGTCGCGATCAAGCCGATCGCACAGGGCGAGCCGATCCGGCGCTACGGCCAGATCATCGGCTTTGCGACGCAGCCGATTGCGCCCGGCCAGCACGTGCATACGCAGAACTGCGGCATGGGCGATTTTGCCAAGGACTATGCCTATGGCGTCGACGTCAAGCCGGTGCCGAACTTCGATCTGCCGGCGACCTTCGAGGGCATCCGCCGCGCCGACGGCCGCGTCGCGACGCGCAACTATATCGGCATCCTCACCTCGGTGAATTGCAGCGCCCATGTTGCGGGCATCGTCGCCGACATGTTCAAGAAGAATCCGTTCACCGGCGACAACCCGCTGGCCGATTTCCCGAATGTCGACGGCGTCGTCGCGCTGACCCACAAGACCGGCTGCGGCATGACCCAGGACGAGCCCTTAGCGCTGCTTCGCCGCACGCTCGGCGGCTACGCGCGCCACGTCAATTTCTCCAACGTCATCGTGCTCGGCCTCGGTTGCGAGGTGAACCAGATCGGCGGCCTGATGGCCGAGCAGAAGCTCGCCGGCCGTCTGCGCGCGATGGACATCCAGGAGGTCGGCGGGACGCGCAAGACCGTGGAAGCCGGCGTTGCCTTCGTGAAGGAAGCGCTCACCGACGCCAACAAGGTCAAGCGCGAGGCGGTGCCGGCAAGCGAGTTGACGGTAGCGCTGCAATGCGGCGGCTCTGATGGCTACTCAGGCGTGTCGGCCAATCCGGCGCTCGGCGCGGCGAGCGACCTGCTGGTCCGCCACGGGGGCACGGTGATCCTCTCGGAGACGCCGGAGACCTACGGCGCCGAGCATCTCTTGACCCGTCGCGCCGTCAGCCGCGAGGTCGGCGAGAAGCTTGTCGGCCTGATGCGCTGGTGGGAGGAATACACCCAGCGTGAAGGCGCCGAGATGAACGCCAATCCGAGCCCCGGCAACAAGGCCGGCGGTCTCACCACGATCCTTGAGAAGTCGCTCGGCGCAATGGCCAAGGCCGGCAGCACCAATCTCGTCGACGTCCTGCACTACGCCGAGCCCGTCACCAAGAAGGGCTTTGTGTTCATGGACACGCCCGGCTACGACCCGGTCGCCGCGACCGGGCAGGTCGCCGGCGGCGCCAACCTCGTCTGCTTCACCACCGGCCGCGGCAGTGTGTTCGGCTGCAAGCCCGCACCGTCGATCAAGCTCGCGACCAATACGCCGATGTACAAGCGGATGGAAGACGACATGGACGTCAATTGCGGCACCATCCTCGACGGCGAGGAGAGCGTGCAGGAATGCGGCCAGCGCATCTTCGACCTGATCCTCAAGACCGCCTCGGGCCATCCGACCAAGAGCGAGAGCTTTGATTTCGGCGGTGCCGAGTTCGCACCGTGGGTGCTCGGCGCGACGATGTAGCATTCGCGTAGCCCGGATGAAGCGCAGCGAAATCCGGGACGCTCTCACCGTGGATAGAGATCCCGGATTGCGCTTCGCTTCATCCGGGCTACAGGCTGGTGTTTCGATCTGGACGGAGGAAGCATGTACGCGCGCCGGTTGATTGGATGCCTCGCAGTTCTGGCCGCTTTGAGTCTTGGCGTTGCCTCAGCTGACGCCGCAACCATCGTGGCGCTTGGCGCGAGCAACACCTACGGCAAGGGCGTGGCGCGCAACCAGGCCTACCCCGCGCAGCTCGAAGCGATCTTGCGGGCGAAGGGTTTGAGCGTCCGCGTGGTGAACGCCGGCATCAATGGCGACACCACGGAAGGGATGCTGCAACGCCTGGACCGCGCCGTCCCGAACGGGACCCGTGCGGTTATTTTGCAGCCGGGCGGCAATGACCGGCGCAAGGGCAGCCTTGACCGGACTGCGGATATCCAAAGTCGACTGAGCGCCCGTGGCATCGCGGTGATCATGCTTCCTAACGGGATGCTGGGCGGCCTCCCGCATCAGCCCGATGGCCAGCATTTGACTCCCGAGGGCTATCACACGCTCGCCGAGCAGCTCGCGTCGCAGGTATCCGGCGCGATCGGCCGTTAGCGATCGCGCAGCCCGGATGAAGCGCAGCGCAATCCGGGACCCTTACTGCGGATGAAGACCCCGGATTTCGCGGAGCCTGTCATCGGGCGCGCATTCGCGCGACCCGTTGGCTCCATCCGGGCTACGGCTGCGCCCTTGCCTTGGGCAGTCGCTGCCCGTTGTTAGTGCTTGATGTCGACCGGAACCAGTGTTCTGCTCAAAAAAGCTGCTGGAGTCCTCGGTCCGTGTCGATCTTCGTCGCACTGCATCACGTCACGCACTACAAATACGACCGGCTGATTGATCTCGGGCCCCAGACCATTCGGCTCCGGCCCGCGCCGCATACCCGCACGCCGATCCTGAGCTACTCGCTCAAGGTCACGCCATCAAACCACTTCGTGAACTGGCAGCAGGATCCGCAGGGCAACTGGCTGGCGCGCTACGTGTTTCCGGAGAAGGCGACCGAGCTCAAGGTCGAGGTCGACTTCACCGCGCAGATGACCGTGGTCAATCCGTTCGACTTCTTCGTCGAGCCCTATGCCGGCAGCTTTCCGTTCGAATACCCCGGCGATCTCAAGACCGAGCTCGCGCCTTATCTTGAGGCCGAGGTGCCGGGGCCGTTGCTCGCGGCTTATTTGAAGGACATTCCGCACAAGGCCGACTCGACCGTCAATTTCCTGGTCGAGCTGAACGCGCAGCTGCAGAAGAAGATCGGCTACGTGATCCGCATGGAGGCCGGCATCCAGACGCCGGAGGAGACGCTGGCCGCGGGCTCCGGCTCCTGCCGCGACTCGGCGTGGCTCTTGATCCAGGCGCTGCGCCATCTCGGGCTCGCCGCGCGCTTCGTCTCCGGATATCTCATCCAGCTGCGGCCCGACATCGATCCGCTCGAGGGGCCGCGCGAGGTCGAGAGCGATTTCACCGACTTGCACGCCTGGGCCGAGATCTATCTGCCGGGCGCGGGCTGGATCGGGTTCGACGTCACCTCCGGCATGCTGACGGGCGAGGGACATATCCCGGTCTGCGCCACGCCACATTACCGCTCGGCCGCCCCGGTGACCGGCACCGCGGGCTTTGCCAATGTCGAGTTCGGCTTCGAGATGAGCGTCAAGCGGATCCGCGAGGCGCCGCGGATCACCAAGCCGTTTTCGGATGAATCCTGGGCGCGGCTCGACCGGCTCGGCGAGCAGGTTGATGCCGATCTGCAGAAAGACGATGTGCGGCTGACCATGGGCGGCGAGCCGACCTTCGTCTCGGTCGACGATCTGGAATCGCCGGAGTGGAATGTCGCCGCGGTCGGTCCGACCAAGCGCGCGCTCGCCGACGAGTTGATCCGCAAGTTGCGCACGCGGTTCGCGCCCGGCGGCCTGCTGCATTACGGCCAGGGCAAATGGTATCCCGGCGAGAGCCTGCCGCGCTGGGCGTTCGGCCTCTACTGGCGCAAGGACGGCAAGCCGATCTGGAAGGATGCCGACCTGATCGCTTCAGTCGAAAATCCGCGCAAGGCTGAGATCGCCGATGCGGAGCGCCTCGCAATCGGCATCGCCGCGCGGCTCGGCCTGAAGGCTGACTACGTCATGCCGGCCTTTGAGGACACTGCGTTCTGGCTCGAGCGCGAGGCCGGTTTGCCGGCCAATGTCAGCCCTGCGAATTCCAAATTGACCGATCCGGAAGAGCGCGCGCGGATGGCGCGGGTGTTCGACGAGGGGCTGACGACGCCGAAGGGTTACGTGCTGCCGATCCAGCGCTGGAGCCCGCTCGGCGATCGCGTGCCGGCGCGCTGGCGCAGCGAGCACTGGAAGATCCGGCGCAGCCATCTGTTCCTCTTTCCGGGTGATTCCCCGCTGGGCTTGCGCCTTCCGATCTCTTCGCTCGAACACGTCCCGCCCGAGGATTTTCCCTACGTCATCGAGCAGGATCCGATGGCGCCGCGCGATGCGCTGGGGGAGATCGATCTGGAACTGACGCGAGCGCTCAAGGACATTGAAGAGCCGCTGCCGGTGCGTACCGCGATGTCGATCGAGGTGCGCGATGGCGTGCTGTGCGCCTTCATGCCGCCGGTGGAGAAGGTCGACGACTATCTCGAGCTGATCGCCGCGATCGAAGCCGCCGCCGAACAGCTGCAGCTACAAGTCCATGTCGAAGGCTACGCGCCGCCGTTCGATCCGCGGATCGAGGTGATCAAGGTGACGCCGGACCCCGGCGTGATCGAGATCAACGTGCAGCCGGCACAAAGCTGGCGCGAAGCCGTCGACATCACCCTCGGTCTCTATGAGGACTCCGCGAAGACGCGGCTCGGGGCCAACCGCTTCCTGATCGATGGCCGTCACACCGGCACCGGCGGCGGCAACCACATCGTGGTCGGCGGCAGCAAGCCGGAGGATTCGCCGTTCCTGCGCCGGCCCGATCTGCTGAAGAGCCTCGTGCTGTACTGGCAGCGGCATCCGTCGCTGTCCTATCTGTTCTCCGGCATGTTCATCGGCCCGACCAGCCAGGCGCCGCGCATCGACGAGGCCCGGCATGATGGACTCTATGAGCTCGAGATCGCGCTGTCGCACGTTCCGCCGTCGGGGATGGACGCGCCGTTGTGGCTGGTCGATCGCCTGTTCCGGCACATCCTGGTCGACATCACCGGCAACACCCATCGGGCCGAGATCTGCATCGACAAGCTCTATTCGCCCGATGGCCCGACCGGCCGACTCGGCCTGGTCGAATTCCGCGCGCTCGAAATGCCGCCCGACCCGCGGATGTCGCTGGCGCAGCAGCTCTTGATCCGGGCGCTGATCGCAAAGCTGTGGCGCGAGCCGCAGCAGGGCAAGTTCGTGCGCTGGGGCACCGCGCTGCATGACCGCTTCATGCTGCCGCATTTCCTCTGGGAGGATTTTGTGGGCGTGCTCGCCGAGCTCAAGCAATCCGGCTACGACGTCGAGCCGGAGTGGTATCAGGCCCAGCTCGAATTCCGCTTTCCCGCGTTCGGCCGCATCCACCACGGTGGCGTCGGCCTCGAGTTGCGGCAGGCGCTCGAGCCGTGGCATGTGCTCGGCGAGGAGGGCACCGCTGGGGGTACCGTGCGCTACGTCGATTCCTCGGTCGAGCGGCTCCAGGTGAAGGCGACCGGTTTCGTCGAGGGCCGCCACGTCATCACCTGCAACGGCAGGCGGATGCCGATGACCGAGACCGGCCGCGCAGGCGAGGCGGTGGCTGGCGTGCGCTTCAAGGCCTGGCAGCCGGCTTCCGGCCTGCATCCGACCATTCCCGTGCACGCGCCGCTGACGTTTGACCTGATCGATACCTGGAACGGCCGCTCGCTCGGCGGCTGCGTCTATCATGTCGCCCATCCCGGCGGCCGCAACTACGAGACCAAGCCGGTCAATTCCTACGAGGCCGAGGCGCGGCGGCTGGCGCGCTTCCAGGAGCACGGTCATACCCCCGGCAGGATAGAACCACCGCCGGAGGAACGCACAATTGAGTTTCCCTTGACCCTCGACTTGCGGACGCCGCTCCTGCAGTAATTGGGTGCAGGGGAAGTGCAATGACCGCATCGGGTGGCCAAGGAAGCAGTCAAGGTAGCAGTCAGGAGAGCAGGGCCCGTCCCGGCCAGCGCCGGATGGCGCAATGGACCCGCGACTATGTCCGGCTGCCCGGCATTCCCGATGAATATATTGCTGAGAACGGCGCGCCGCGGCCGGTCTGGGCGCGCTTCTTCGATGCCTTTGCCGGGCTGTCGCCGGCCGATATCGAGCGTCGCTTCGCCTCCGCCGATCGCCATCTGCGCGAGGCCGGCGTTACCTATCGCGCGCCCGGAGATACCTCGGACCGGATCTGGCCGCTCAGCCACCTGCCGCTGATCATCGACGCAGCCGACTGGCGCCAGCTCGCCGCCGGTGTCGCGCAGCGCGCGCAGCTTTTGGAAATGGTGCTGGCCGATCTCTACGGCGACGGCCGTCTCGTTGCTGACGGTGCCATCCCCGCGGCAGCGATCGCCGGCAGCAGCGAGTATCTGCGCGCGGTCAGCGGCATCAAGCCGCCGGGCGGCCGCTATCTGCATCTCTACGCTGCCGACATCGGCCGCGGGCCTGACGGCCGCTGGTGGGTGCTCGGCGATCGCACGCAGGCGCCGTCGGGCGCCGGCTATGCCCTGGAAAACCGCCTGGTGCTGTCGCGCGCCTTCTCCAATCTCTACAAGTCGATGAATGTCGAGCGCGTCGCGCCGTTCTTCGAGGCGTTCCGCGATTCACTGCGCGCCAGCGCCGACCGCGACGAACCGCGGATCGGCCTGCTGACGCCCGGCGCATTCAGCGAGACCTATTTCGAGCATGCCACGCTTGCGCGCTATCTCGGCTTCCTGCTGGTCGAGGGTGACGATCTCGCGGTCTCCGGCGATCGCATCCACATCCGCACCGTCGCCGGACTGAAGCGGCTCGACGTGCTGCTGCGCCGGGTCGATTCCAACATGCTCGATCCGCTCGAGCTCGACGCCTCCTCCTATCTCGGCGTGCCCGGGCTCGTCGAGGTGCTGCGCAAGAGCGGCGTCGTGGTCGCCAACATGCCGGGCTCGGGCGTGATGGAGGCGAGGGCGCTGCTCGGCTTCCTGCCCAGTCTGTGCCGGCGTCTGCTCAGTGAAGACCTGATGATGCCGCACATCGCGACCTGGTGGTGCGGCCAGAAGTCCGCGCGCGAGCAGGTGCTGTCGCGGCTCGACGAATTCGCAATCGAAGGCGCCTATGGCCGCGGCGTTGCTGATTTTCCAGGCCACGGCCCCGTGCTGCCCGGCGAACTGTCGGCTGCGGACCGCGACCGCCTGAAGGATGCGATCAGCCATCGCGGCATCGACTATGTCGGACAGGAGCTGGTGCGGCTGTCGACCACGCCGGTGTGGGAGAACGGCCGCATCGCGCCGCGTCCGTTCGTACTGCGGGTGTTCGCGGCGGCGACGCCGAACGGCTGGACCGTGCTGCCCGGCGGCTTCTGCCGCATTGCCGATCGGGCGGATGCGCGCGCGGTGTCGATGGGCGATGGCGCGGTGTCCGCCGACGTCTGGGTGGTCTCCGACAAGGCGGTTGCGACCTCGACCCTGCTGCCGGCGGTCGACACCGTCCGCATCCGTCGCATCGCCGGTGTGCTGCCGAGCCGCGCCGCCGACAATCTGTTCTGGCTCGGCCGCTATCTCGAGCGCGCCGAGGCCACCATTCGCTTGATCCGCGCGCTGTGCACGCCGCTGCGCGATCCGGCGCGGGCGAATGCGACCGGCTCGACGCCGGCGATGCATTCGGCCGAGCGCATCCAGCGCATGCTGGTTGCCTGGGGTGCGGCCTCGCAGACCGCGCGCGCTAATCCCGCCAAGGTCGCGCTCGAAGCGCTGCAGAACGAGGAGAAGTTCGGCTCGGCGCTGTCGCTGGTGCGATCGGCGCAGCGCACCGCGACCTCGCTGCGCGAGCGGCTGTCGCCGGACGCCTGGCAGGTCATCACCGAGATGGCGGATCGGCTCGCGATCGAGGTTCACGACGATGACGGCGTCGTCAGCGCCGCCGAGCTGACCTTGCAGGAGCTCGCAAGCTTCGCAGGCCTCGCGCAGGAGAACATGAACCGCGCGGCCGGCTGGCGCTTCCTCGAGATGGGCCGTCGTGCCGAGCGCGCCATCAACACCACACGCTTTGCCCGTCAGTTCGCCTATGACGAAGCCGGTGACGAAGACCTCGACGTCCTGCTCACGCTGGTCGACTGCCAGATCACCTACCGCTCGCGCTATCTGGTGCAGCCGCTGCTCACGCCGGTGCGCGATCTTGCCGTGCTCGATCCCTACAATCCGCGCTCGGTCGCATTTCAGGTCGCGGCGCTGAACGAGCATATCGCCGCGCTGCCGAGCCTGAAGGAGCATGGCCTGATCGAGCGGCCGCAGCGGCTCGCGGTTGCGGTCGAGGCGATGTTGACGACGGCCGAGGCCAGCAGTCTCGACGTCAAGACGCTGTTTGCGCTGGAGCAAGACCTGCTCAACCTCGCCGACTCGGTCGGGCTGCATTATTTCCCGCACGGACCGAACGCCAGCCGGCCGGAGAAGCTCACGGGGCTGGCGTGATCTACGACATCCGTCACGTCACGACCTACAGCTACGAGACCCAGGTCAGCTTCGCGCGCTGCTCGCTGCGGCTGGAGCCGATCACCGGCGACGGGCAGGAGCTGGTTTCCCATTCGGTCGAGATTCGTCCGAAGCCTGCGGAGCGCACCGCGCGGCGCGACTTTTTCGGCACGCTGACCGAAAGCGTCCTGATCGAGACCGCGCATCGCAGCCTTCGTATCGATTCCCGCTCGCGGGTCTCGGTGGCGCGGCAGCCGCCGCTCCGTGACGCGGCGAGCCCGTCCTGGGAGTGCGTGCGCGACAACGCGTTCGAGGCATTGAGCCTCGATGCGGGCTCGCCGGTCGGCTACGTCTTCGCCAGCGCGCTGGTGCCGGTGCTGCGGCCGGTGACGGCCTACGCTTCCGCGAGCTTTTCGCCCGGCGGCGGCATCCTTGCCGGTGCGGCCGACCTGATGCGTCGCATCCGCGGCGACTTCAAATACGATCCGAAGGCGACCGTGATCTCGACGCCGCTTCGCGACGTGTTCGAGAAACGCCACGGCGTCTGCCAGGATTTTGCCCATGTGATGATCGCCGGACTGCGCGGCCTCGGTCTGCCGGCGGCCTATGTCAGTGGTTATCTGCGCACGATTCCGCCGCCGGGCCAGCCGCGGCTGCAGGGCGCGGATGCAACCCACGCCTGGGTGTCGGTCTGGTGCGGCAGCGAACTCGGCTGGGTCGGGTTCGATCCGACCAACGATCTCATGGTCGCCAACGATCACATCATTCTCGCCATCGGCCGCGACTTCGCCGATGTCTCGCCGGTCGACGGCGTCATCGTCGGCGCGCGCAAGCAGAAGCTCAGCGTCGCCGTCGACGTGTTGCCGGTGGGATGAGCCGCGAGGGCGGGCCGGGCGTTCGGCCGCGCCGCCGCGATCGCGATCAGGCGACCTGCCGCTGGCCCGATTTGTCCCACCCGATCGGGCTGATGATGACGCGGTCGCGGCCTTCATGCTTGGCTTGATAGAGCGCGAGGTCCGCGGCCTTGAGCAGATCGCGCGACGTGCGCTCGTGATCCGGGACGAGGCAGGACAATCCGATGCTGATGGTCGGCAACTCATGCTCGGATTCACGCGCGGCGGTCAGCTTCGCGCGAATCCGTTCGGCAACCTCCAATGCGCCCGCCTTGCCGATGCCGGGCAGCAGCACCGAAAACTCCTCGCCGCCATAGCGCGCGCCGAGATCGGTTGCGCGCTTGGTGCTGGTTGCGATGCACCGTCCCACGGTGGCGAGCACGGCGTCGCCGGCCTGATGGCCGTAGGTGTCGTTGAAGGCCTTGAAATGATCGACGTCGATCATCAGAAGCGACACCGGCGCCTTTGCGCGCATGCCACGCCGCCATTCCACGTCAAGCGTATCGTCGAGGCGGCGGCGGTTGGCGAGGCCCGTCAGCGCATCCGTGTTCGCGAGGTGCGCGAGCCGGCCTTCCGCGGCGGCCCGCCGTTTGAGAGCGGCCAGCAGGTAGAACATCAGGACGATCGAGAAGCCGCAGAGCGCCGCCACCACGCTTCCGATCAGCCAGAGCTGCTGCCACCAGTCGGCATAGATGCCGTCGAGCGCGAGGCCCTCGGCGATCAGCAGGGGATGGTGTCCGACCGCCTGAAAAACATAGAGCCGGCTGACGTGATCGACGACCGATTTCGTCATGTAGAAGCCGGATTGCCGTGCCGGGAACTGCCTGAAGACCTGTGAGTCCCTGATGCTTTGCCCGATCTTGCCGATGTCGAACGGTGCCCGCATCAGCATGACGCCGTCGGTGTTGAACAACGCCATGCTGTCGCCGAGGCCGAAGCTCAGCTTGCGAAACAGATTGTGGAAATAGCTGAGCCGCATGCTGCCCGCGACCACGCCGGCAAAGGACCCGTCGTCATTGCTGATGCGCCGGCTCAGGCTGATCAGATATTCGCCGTCCGAAGTCACCCAGGGAGCGCTGATGAACAGTCCGCTGTCCGCTCGCGCCTGATGCACCCGGAAGAAGTCCCGATCGGCGAAATTTGCGGTCCGCGGCGTCAATGTCCGGGAATCGAGCGTGACGTCTCCCGCCGTATTCAGCACGAGGATCGAGCCGAGATCCTTGGCGGTGGCGGCACGGTCGAACAGCACGACCTGGCGAAGCTCCGGGCTGATCTTGCCGAGCTCCGGCAGCTTGACGCCGTCGGCGACCGCCTGCAGCGACAGGTCATAGAGCTCGATGTTGCGGTCGATCTCGCTGGCGATGGAGGCGACGAGGTTGGTCGCGCCTTGCTTCGCATGCTGATAGTCCTTGCCGGCCATTTCCCAGAGAATGGACGCGCAGATCGCCGAAAAGCACAAGACGAGACCGATCCCGAGCGCAAGCAGTCGTTTGGTCGGCACCGCCCTCGGCTTTGGCAACAGCCCGTTCATTGCTCGCTTCCACTTCCCCGCGCCCCCGCGCTCTGTCCGTTTCTATAGGGGCATCAAATTGAGAAAGGCGACCTCAAGCACCGGCAATTTGCGCCCGTGCGTTGCGATAGTCTTAACCATTCCAGGTTGGTCGGAACCTGTCGCGCGGGGCCCGGACGGATCGGCTGATCCGTTCAGGTTCCGGTCCGTCGCAGGTCCTCGGCGGCGTCGCTGCGCAGGTTGCGGAAGAACTGCTCGACCTCGCGCGACAGCGTTTCGGCGGTTGCGGTCAGATCGTTCGATGCCGCGAGCACCGATTCCGCCGCCTTGCTGGTCTGGTCCATGTCGTCGCGGAGCGAGCCGACATTCGTCACCAGGGTTTCGTTGCCCTGGGCGGCCATCTGCGCATTGGCGGAGATTTCGCGCGTGGCTGCGTCCTGCTGGCCGATCGCGCTGGCGATGTTGGCGGTGACGTTGCTGATCTCGCGCACCGCCTGGCCGATCTCGCGCACGGCGGCCACCGAGTTGCGGGTCGAGGCCTGGATAAGGCCGACATTCTCACTGATCTCGGCGGTTGCCTTGGCGGTCTGCCCGGCCAGCGCCTTGACCTCGTGCGCAACGACCGCGAAGCCGCGGCCGGCGTCACCGGCGCGGGCGGCTTCGATGGTGGCGTTGAGCGCGAGCAGGTTGGTCTGCTCGGCGATTGCCTGGATCAGGCTCAGCACACCGTCGATGCGCTGCGTGGTGGCGGCAAGGCTCTCGATCTCGGTGATCGACCGGTCGGTGCGCGCACCTGCCTGATCGACCGCCCCCGACGACTGCTTGACCTGGCGGCCGATCTCCTCGACCGAGGCGGAGAGCTCTTCGGCTGCACTCGCCACCGCAGACACGTTGCTCGAGGCCTGTTCGGTCGCGCCTGCTGCCGCAACCGTCCGGCCGCTGGCGTCCGCCGCGACGGTCGCGATGGTCTGCGCGGTTTGACGCATCGTCGCAGCGTTGTCGTGCACCGCGCGGAGCACCTCACCGATGGTGCCGCGGAACGTCTCGACGAAGCTTTCGATATGCCGGCCGCGGGCGTCGCGGGCCTCGGAGTCCTGCACGACTTGCGCGTTCAGGCTGCGATTGCGGTCCATCGCCTCCTGGAAGACCTTGATGGCGCGTGCCAGCGCGCCGATTTCATCGCTGCGCCCGACGTGTGGCACGTCGACATGGTCGGCGCCCTCGGCGACGTGCTTGATGGTCGTGGTGATCTGCGACAGTGGCCGCGCCACCGAGCGGGCGATGATCAGCACGCCGAGCACCACCACAATCAGGGCCGCCGCACCGAGCCCGGTCAGCAGCAGCGCCAACTCGCGGTTGGTGTCGGTCTGCTGTGCCAGCTTCTTGCTGCGCTCTGCGTAGACCTTGGAAAGCGCCTCGAGATCCTTGTTCAGTGCGGTGCGCACGTCGCGGTTGGCGTCGTTGTCGCCCCACTCGCGCCCGGCGGCGGCGCCGATTTCGATGCCGCGGCGGACCAGCTCTTTGCGGAACTCGATGAACTGCTCGATGCGCTTCTTGAACACCGCGAACTGCGCGGCGTCGTCGGCCTGCACCAGGGTCTCCCAGTTCCTCACCACGCCGAGGATGCGGTCGTTGAACGCCAGCAGCCCGTCGCCGTATTTCTTCACCGCCGCAGGTTCGGTCGACATGTAGATGCCGCGGGATTCCATCACCACCGCGTAAACCAGCGAGTTGACCCGCTCGACATTGAGCGCGGCGCGGCTTGCTAGGTCGACGGCCGCGGTCAGCTCGGCATTGCGCCGCGCGTTGTAGTCGGACAGGACGGTGATGGCTGCGGTCAGCGCCGCAATCAGCGCAAACGTCGAGTACAGCCTGGCAGCAAGCGAGAATCGGGATGCCATTGGAGGCCGGGATGTGGAGATGGGGGATGTGACGGGGGACGGCATTGCGGGCACTCCAAGAGGCCGGGGAGTACCTTCGGCCAATTAAAGCTTATGCAAAATCTTCATGGACAATTTCTTAACGCGTGCGTTCTGCGCCGCCGCAACCGTTAAAATCTCTAAATAATACCAATGTCTTATGAGATTCTCCGAGGCGACCGGGTGGCGGCGCCTTGCCGCCATGTTGAATGACGGACCGCCATCATCATCATCATTCATCAACATCCCCCGGCGCACCGGGCGAAGCTGATGGCACGACTTTCGCAAAGAGGTGCTAGGTTACGCCGTCCCCAGCCTCGACGCGAATCCCCATGCTCTATCGTCACACCATCGACGCCACCAATTATGCATTCGACGATCTGCGCATCCTGCTTGCTAAGGCCTCGCCGCCGCGGTCCGGCGACCGCCTGGCCGGCATCGCCGCCGACAGCGCCGCGGAGATGATCGCCGCGCGGCTGGCGCTTGCCAACGTTCCGCTCAAGCAATTCCTCGATGAGCCCGTCATCCCCTATGAGGACGACGAAGTCACCCGCCTGATCCTCGACAGCCACGACGTTGCCGGCTTCCTGCCGGTGTCGTCGCTCACCGTCGGCGGCTTCCGCGACTGGCTGCTATCGGATGCCGCCACTGGAGACGCGATCAACCGGATCTCGCGCGGCATCACGCCGGAGATGGTGGCGGCGGTGTCGAAGCTGATGCGCAACCAGGATCTGATCCTGGTTGCGAAGAAATGCGAGGTGACGACCCGCTTCCGCAACACCATCGGCTTGCGCGGGCGAATGAGCACGCGGCTGCAGCCGAACCATCCGTTCGACGATGCCAAGGGCATCACCGCCTCGATCCTCGACGGGCTGCTGCTCGGATCGGGCGACGCCTGCATCGGCATCAATCCGGCGAGCGACGATCCGAACGTCATCGGCAGCCTGCTGCGGCTGCTGGACGACGTCATCACCCGGCTCGGGATTCCGACGCAGGGCTGCGTGCTGACCCATGTCACGACCACGCTCGGCCTGATCGGGCAGGGGCTGCCGGTCGATCTCGTGTTCCAGTCGATCGCTGGCACCGAGGCGGCCAACCGCAGTTTCGGCGTCGACCTCTCGTTGCTCCGGGAGGCACGGGAAGCCGGGCTGTCGCTCCGCCGCGGCACGGTCGGCGACAACGTCATGTATTTCGAGACCGGGCAGGGCTCGGCACTGTCGGCCAATGGCCATCACCAGGTCGACCAGCAGACCTGCGAGGCGCGGGCCTATGCGGTCGCGCGGGCGTTCGATCCGCTGCTCGTCAACAGCGTGGTCGGCTTCATCGGTCCGGAATACCTCTATGACGGCAAGGAAATCATCCGCGCCGGGCTTGAGGACCATTTCTGCGGCAAGCTGCTCGGCCTGCCGCTCGGGATCGACGTCTGCTACACCAACCACGCCGAGGCCGATCAGGACGACATGGACAATCTCCTGACGCTGCTTGCGGCCGCTGGCGTGAACTTCATCATGGGCGTGCCGGGCGCCGATGACGTGATGCTGAACTATCAGTCGACATCGTTTCACGATGCGCTCTACGTCCGCGACCTGTTCGGCCTGAAGCGGGCGCCCGAATTCGACGACTGGCTGGCGCGCGTCGGCCTTGCCGGGCAGGATTTCCGCCTGGTTGCCGATGCGGGGCAGCTGCCCGACCTCGCCGCCAGGCTGTTGACCTGACGGGTAGCGAAATTCTGCAGAGCAACTATCTCACCGTTGTGACGTTGGTAAGCGCCACAATGTTGAAGAATTTCTGGCCCAGCGTTCCACGCTATGGTTAGATTTGCGGGTGCTTCGGGGTCGTTTGATGAGAGCTGAGGGCATAAAGACAGCACGACGTATCCTCTGCGTCTTTCCGCGCTATACGTCGTCCTTTGGGACCTTCGAGCACTCCTATCCTCTGACCGATGGCGTCAAGGCGTTCATGCCGCCGCAGGGCCTGCTGCTGATCGCCGCATACCTCCCCGAGAACTGGCAGGTCCGTTTCGTCGACGAGAATCTGCGTCCGGCCACAGCGGAGGATTTCGAGTGGGCGGAAGCCGTGTTCGTCAGCGGTATGCACATCCAGCGCCAGCAGATGAACGATATCTGCCACCGCGCGCATGACCATGACCTGGTGGTCGCGATCGGCGGCCCATCGGTCAGTGCCTGCCCGGACTACTATCCCTCATTCGACTACCTTCATGTCGGCGAGCTCGGCGATGCGACCAATGAGCTGATCAGGCGTCTGGAGCAGGACACCAGTCGCCCCGACGAGCAGGTGGTGCTGAAGACCATCGACCGCCTGCCGATGACGGAATTCCCGCTGCCGGCCTATGAGCTCGCGGAAACCAAGAAGTACTTCCTCGGCAGCATCCAGTTCTCGTCGGGCTGCCCCTATCAGTGCGAGTTCTGCGACATCCCCGGGCTCTATGGCCGCAATCCGCGGCTGAAGTCGCCGCAGCAGATCATCGCCGAACTCGACAAGCTGCGCGCCTGCGGCGCGACCGACACCGTCTATTTCGTCGACGACAATTTCATCGGCAACCGCAAGGCGGCGAGCGAACTGCTGCCGCATCTGATCGAGTGGCAGAAGCGGACCGGGTATGTCACGCGGCTCGCCTGCGAGGCCACGCTCAATATCGCCAAGCGGCCCGAGATCCTGGAGAAGATGCGCGAGGCCTTCTTCGTGACGATCTTCGTCGGCATCGAGACGCCCGATCCCGACGCGCTGAAGGCGATGCACAAGGATCAGAACATGATGGTTCCGATCCTGGAGGGCGTGCGCACCATCAACTCCTTCGGCATGGAGGTCGTCTCCGGCATCATCATGGGGCTCGATACCGACAAGCCCCAGACCGCTGACGCGCTGCTCTCCTTCGTCGAGGAGTCCCGGATTCCGCTCCTCACCATCAACCTGCTGCAGGCACTGCCGAAGACGCCGCTGTGGGACCGGCTCGAAAAGGCAGGAAGGCTGGTCGATGACGAGGGCCGCGACTCCAATGTCGAGTTCCTGCTGCCCTACGAGGACGTGGTCAGCTCCTGGCGCAAATGCATGGAGATCGCCTACCAGCCCGAGAAGCTGTTCGAGCGCTATTTGCACCAATGCAACTACACCTATGCCAACCGCATCAAGGTGCCGGTCAGCCCGGAGATGAAGAGCTGGGCCAACATCCGGCGCGGCCTGATCATGCTGCGCAACATCTTCTGGAAGGTCGGCGTGCTCGGCGACTACAAGCGCGTGTTCTGGAAGTTTGCGCTCGGCCGGCTCAAGCGCGGCGACATCGAGGGGCTGATCTCGGCGACGCTGGTTGCGCATCATCTGATCACGTTTGCGCGTGCAGCCTCCAGCGGCCGGCAGAACGCCTCGAACTACTCGATCCGGCTGCGCGAGGCTTCCGTACCCGCCGAATGACAGCATGACCACACCGCCGGCGCCATCGCCCCCGTCGCTTTCCGATTTGCGCGACCTCACGCCGGCGCGTGTCGGTCTCGGCCGGTTCGGGGCCAGCCTGCCGACCGATGCGCTGCTCTCGTTCACGCTCGACCACGCCCGCGCCCGCGACGCCGTTCACGCGGCCTTCGATGTCAGCGGCATTACGGCCGGTCTTGCCGGCCTTGGCATCACGCCGCGCGAGGTGTCGAGCCAGGCGCCCGGCCGGCGCGACTATCTGCGCCGGCCCGATCTCGGACGCATGCTGGACTCAGCATCGCGACGGTCGCTGGAAGGGTGCGGCATCACCGCATGCTCCTGCGCCATTGTGATCGGCGACGGCCTGTCGCCGACCGCGGTCAATGTGCACGCCGTCGAATTGATCCGGCACCTCGTGCCGCGGCTTGCGGCCGACGGGATCGACACCGGTGCGGTGATCGTCGCGTCAGGCGCGCGCGTCGCCCTCGGTGACGAGATCGGCACCATCATCGGCGCGCGCATGCTGGTGATGCTGATCGGCGAGCGGCCCGGCCTTTCCGCGCCGGACAGCCTTGGCGCCTATCTCACCTTCGCGCCGCGGATCGGCCTCACCGATGCCGACCGCAACTGCATCTCCAACATCCACCGTGCCGGCCTGAGTTATGCGGAAGCCGCATTCAGGATCTCGTGGCTTGTGCGCGAGGGGCTGGCACGCCAGATCACCGGGGTCGCGTTGAAAGATGAAAGCGGCGGTGGATCGTCACAGAATGCGCTTCCAGGGTGTGACAAATCAGATACTTAATAGCGGGGATCAGCGGTTCCCCGCGCATTTGGTTGTACCCTCGCGCTTGCGAGCAAAGGGGCGGACAGGTAAAACCGGCGCCGGTCAATATTCGCGTGTTTTCAAGGACTAGCGCCGATAAGCCGCGCTCACCCGCCTCATTCGCGCCCCTAGACCCAAGCTAGACAGATTGCGCCGTTTTCAGAACTGGACAGGGCATGCTCGAAAAGAACTCCGAAAGTCAGGTCCACGTCGAGAAGGTCGAAGAGCCGCGTTCGGGCCCCAGCATCGCGTTCGGGCTGGAGCGTATCGGCCTGATCGCGATCAAGGCGCCGGTCCTGTCAGTCATCATTCTGCTAGCGCTGATGGTCGCGGCCGTTTTCGGTATCGAGCGCATCAAGATCGACGACTCGCTCAGCCAGTTGTTCCGTTCCAATTCGAAGGATTACAAGCAGTACGAAGCGGTCACCAAACGGTTCCCGGCTACCGAGTTCGACGTGCTGGTCGTGGTCGAGGGCAAGACGCTCCTTGCGCGCGAGAACCTCGAAAAGATCCGCGACATGGTCACCGACCTGCAGCTGGTCGAGGGCGTGCGTGGTCTGGTCTCGCTGTTTTCGGCGCGCCAGGCGCCCGAGCCCGGCAAATTGCCGGCCGCGCTGTTCCCAACCGAGCTGCCGCAAGGCGCCGCCTACGACAAATTCGTCGAGACCGTCAAATCCAACGAGATCATTCGCGGCAAGCTGCTGTCCGAGGATGGCACGCTGGCGCTGATCGTGCTGTCGCTCGAGCCTGAGGTTGTCGGCAGCAACAAGCTCAGCAAGGTCGTCGCGGACATGAGAAAGATCATGGCCGATGATCTCAGCGGCAGCGGGCTCAACGCCCAGCTTTCTGGCGTCCCGGTCATGCAGCTCGAAATCCGCAACGCGGTCAAGCGCGACGGGCTGACTTACAATATCCTCGGCATTCTGGCTGGCTGCATTATCGCCATCATCTTCTTCCGCAAGATATCGTTCATGGTGATCGCCGCGTTCCCGCCGATCATTGCGATCCTGCTCGCGCTCGGCGGCCTCGGCTGGGCCGGCTTCAATCTCAACATGTTCCTGAACGTGATGACGCCGCTCATCATGGTGATCAGCTTCTCCGACTCGATGCAGCTGACGTTTGCGGCACGCGACCGCCTGATCGCCGGGCAGGACAAGTACACCGCGTTCAGGAATGCGGTGATGGTGGTCGGTCCGGCTTGCGTGCTGACGCATGGCACCGCCGGCATCTCGTTCATCGCGCTGCAATTCTCGGATTCCGACCTGATCCGCAAATTCGGCGAGGCCGGGCTTGCAGCGACCGTCATCGCGCTGATCGCGGTGCTCTCGCTGGTGCCCGCATTCGGTGTGCTTCTGGTACGCAACGAAAAAGTATTCGCGGTAAAATTCCAGGGCGCCGACGCCGGCGTCCAGGCGCTGCGCAATTTCTGCTACTGGATCGCGGTGCGCATGGTGGGCCGTCCCGGGCTGTTCAGCCTGATCGCAGTGATCGTGGTCGGCGGGCTCGGCGTCATCTACGCCAATCTCGAGCCGCGCTACCGGCTCGCCGACCAGGTTCCGGACAAGCGGCAGGCGGTGGCGGCGTCGAGCCGGCTCGACGCCAAGCTGACCGGCGCCAATCCGGTCGATGTGCTGATCGAATTCCCCAAGGGCGAATCGCTCTACTCGCCGGAGACCCTAAAGACGATCGCCGACGTCCACGCGATGGTCGAAACCGCGGCGGGTGTCGGCAACGTCTGGTCGCTGGAGACCCTGCGCCGTTGGCTCGCCGAAAAGGCCGGCAGCAATGACGTCGCAACGCTGAAGGAATATGTCGGCGTGATTCCCGAGCATCTGGTGCGCCGCTTCATCTCGGCGGATCAGGATGCGGTCGTGGTGTCGGGCCGGGTCCCGGATCTCGACTCGAGCCAGCTGCTTCCGGTCGTGAACAAGCTGGATAGCTCGCTGGACAAGGTGCGCGCCGAGCATCCCGGCTACGAGATTGCGGTCACCGGCTTGTCGGTGATCGCCGCGCGCAACAGCGCCAACATGATCGAAAAACTGAACCGTGGCCTGACCGTCGAATTCCTGCTGGTGGCGGTTTTCATCGGCCTGGCGTTCCGCTCGGTGGTGGTGATGTTCTCGTGCATCCTGCCCGGCATCTTCCCGGTGGTGCTGTCAGGCACCGTGCTGTGGCTGCTCGGGGAGGGGCTGCAGTTCGCCAGCGTCGTGGCATTGACCGTGTCGTTCGGCCTCGGCCTCAGCGCCACCATCCACTTCCTCAATCGCCTGCGGCTGGAGACCAAGCCCGGTGTCACGCCGGAGCTTGCGGTGGAGCGCGCCACGGTGCTGGTCGGTCCCGCGCTGATCCTGACCACGGTGGTGCTGGCCTGCGGCCTCGTCGTCACCGTGTTCTCCGACCTGCCGTCGCTGCGGCTGTTCGGCTGGCTCAGCGCGTTCTCGATGGTCGCAGCCCTGGTCGCGGACCTCTTCATCCTGCGGCCGACCTCGATGTTCCTGATCAACCTGTCGCAGAAGCTCCGCGGCAAGGGCGGGCAACCGGCGCCGATCGAAAAGGCCTGATCGACGGGCAACAAAGACCCGCAACAAAAAGCCCGGTTCCGAAGCGCTCGGAACCGGGCTTTTTTGTTTGCCTGCCAAATCGGCCGGAGGCGTCAGGTCTTCGTCATCGTGATCGTGACACCGCGGATCTCGCCCTTGGAGTCGATCTGCACGACCTGCTTGGAGCCGTTGGTCTGCAGGTTCAGGTTTGCGGCAAAGCCGAGAGGCCTCGACGAACACGTCGATCCGCCCGCCGCCTGCGGTGCCCTGCAAATTGCCGAAGATGTTGCGGCTGGCCTCGCTCCAGTTGCCGGAGATCCGGTCGCCCTGGCTGGTGACGTCGCTGGAGAGGTCGAACTTGTAGCTGTCGCTCGCGCAATGCAGCGACTGCTTCAGGTTCATGCCCGATGGCGCGACCTTGTAGTCCGCCTTGCAACGAATCCGTTCGGTCGTGCCGTTGGACAACGCCACCGTGCCCGTTCCGGTCCACGAGCCGGCAAAACCGGCAAACGGACCGTTGGCCTGGGCATGGACTGCGGAGGCAGACAGCATCAGTGCGGCACCGACGCCCACAGCTCTGAGGGCCTGACCATAAAGGCTGGAACCAAACAGTTTCATTTTGAATTTTCCCATCAAAATCAACGCCTCTTTCGCAACAAAGCGTCTCGCCGCATCGAAGGTTTAGTGTCACCCAAGAATGTTAGGTTCAAACGACAGAAGCGGCGCGCGCGAGCCCTGTTGTCATCGAACAGAATCAGAAACCATTGGCCTCATGATGGCATGTAGCTTTGCGCGAGTGTGATCCGCAATACCCAAACGCGACAAAGTGATGGCATGAATCGTTGTTGTGAATCAATGGCTTATGCAGGGGTTTACAGCGCCGCAAATTTAGCCGCATTTAGCAGTGCTTGTCGTCAATCCGTTGCCGCGTTACGTGGCGTCTGCAATCCCCAAAATCCGTCCCGGCCATGCCGAAACGCGTTTCGGGAACAGATTTTCTGCTGTCGGAAATGAAGGAATACGATGCGTAAATTTCTCCTGGCTGTTGCCCTGTTGTCGATCCCGCTCTCGTCCAGCGCCTTCGCCCAGCAGCAAGGGCGCGGTACGGCCGATGAGCAGAAGGCCTGCACGCGCGACGTACAGCGTCACTGCCGTTCCGTGATCGATCAGGGCGATTTCACCATTCTCGCCTGTCTGCAGCAGAACCGCAGCAAGATCAGCGCCGCCTGCGACCAGGTGCTGAAGACGCACGGCCAATAAGACCGAATTCAGGTCTCAAGGGACCGCTATCAATGCCGCGGCTGGCAGCCATGCCGGCCGCGGTCACAGATGCTGGCGGTCACAGATAGCATTGGTTTTGGTGGCGTATTCCCCTATATGGGGCTCGCAAATCCCCCGCATGCGCCTGACCGTCCGCGCCTGCGTCGTGCCATGACCAGTGTAGCCCAAATTTCCCATGACCACCGCGAGCGACCTGCGATCCGGAAAGACCCACCGCGACGAGAATTTTCCGGTCGCGTCGTGGATCATTCATCCGCGGCATCGTGCCTTGATCCTGGCCTTCTATAATTTCGTCCGCACCGCCGACGATATCGCCGATCACGCCACGCTGCCGGCCGAGGAGAAGCTGCGGTATCTCGACCTCATGGAGGCCGAGCTGCTCGGCAATGGCGATAGCCAGAAGGAAGCGGTCAGCCTGCGCCGTGCTTTCGCCGAGCGCGGCATGCCGCCGCGGCATGCGCTCGACGTGCTGGTGGCGTTCCGCCTCGACGTCACCAAGCTGCGCTACGAAAACTGGGACGACGTGATCGACTACTGCCGCTACTCGGCGATGCCGGTCGGGCGCTTTATGCTCGACGTGCATGGCGAGGATATTTCGACCTGGGCGGCATCGGACGCGCTCTGCGCCGGATTGCAGATCAACAACCATCTGCAGGATTGCGGAAAGGACTACCGGAACCTGAACCGCGTCTATCTGCCGCGCGATGCGCTGGCCGCTACGGGTGCGACCGTCGAGATGCTCGGCGAGGCGAAGTCGCAGCCGGCCCTGCTCAAATGCTTGCAGGCGCTCGCGCTGCGCACCGCGGCGCTGCTTGAGCAGAGCAAGTCGCTCGCCGCCGAAGTGAAGGATTTCCGGCTCGGGCTCGAGATCTCGGTGATCCAGGCGTTCGCCGACAAGATCGTCAACCTGCTGAAAGTGCGTGATCCGCTCAGCGAGCGCGTGCATCTGAGCCCGGTCGAATTGCTGTTGCAGAGCCTTGGCGGCGTCGCCGGCGAGACCGCGCGGCGGGCAATCGGACGGCGTGCGGTCTCCAAGACGGCGGCAGGGGCATGAGTGCTGAGGCGGCGGCCAACGCAAATTACGGAAGCACCGCGTCGGGCAGCTCGTTCTATGCCGCGATGCGCATCCTGCCGCACGCGCAGCGCGAAGCAATGTTCCAGATCTACAGCTTCTGCCGGCAGGTCGATGACATCGCCGATTCCGATGGTCCGCGGCCGGAGCGCCTGGCCGCCTTGCAGCAGTGGCGCGAAGATATCGATGCGCTCTATGCGGGGCATCCGCCGGAGCGGCTGAGGGACTATGTCGCGTCGGTGAAGGCCTTCGGCCTGAAGCGCGAGGATTTCGTCGCGATCGTCGACGGCATGGAGATGGATGTGCCGCAGGACATCCGCGCGCCCGATCTTGCGACGCTCGACCTGTATTGCGATCGCGTCGCGAGCGCGGTCGGCAGGCTGTCGGTGCGCGTGTTCGGCCTGCCCGAGGAAGACGGCATCCAGCTCGCCTACCATCTCGGCCGCGCGCTGCAGCTCACCAACATCCTGCGCGACATCGACGAGGATGCCGGTCTCGGCCGGCTCTATCTGCCGCGCGAATGGCTCTGGCATGCCGGCATCACCAGCAACGACCCGGCCCGCGTCACCGCCGACCGCGCGCTGCCGAAAGTCTGCGCGCCGCTTGCCGAGCGCGCCAAGATGCACTTCCAGAAGTCCGACGAGATCATGAAGCGCAATTCGCGCCGCGCCGTGCGCGCGCCGCGGATCATGTCGAAATACTACCGCGCGATCCTCGATCTCCTGATCGCGCGCGGCTTCGCCGCTCCGCGTGAGCCGGTGCGTGTGTCCAAGGCAGCCAAGATCGGCATTCTTCTTCGTTACGCGATCATCTGATGCAAAAGACCGTTCATATCATCGGTGCCGGTATTTCCGGCCTCTCCGCGGCCGTGCGGCTCGCCAATGGCGGCTACAAGGTTGCCGTCCACGAGGCGACGCAGCAGGCCGGCGGCCGCTGCCGCTCTTATTTCGACGCCGCCACCAATCTCACCATCGACAACGGCAACCATCTGCTGCTGTCGGGCAACCGCCACGCGCTGAGCTACGCGCGTTCGATCGGCACCGAGGCCGGCCTCGTGGGACCTGCGCGCGCGCAGTTTCCGTTCGTCGATCTGGCCACCGGCCAGCGCTGGCAGCTCGACCTCGGCGATTCCCGTCTGCCGCTGTGGGTGTTCGACGAGGCGCGCCGTGTCCCGGACACCGGCCTGCGCGATTATCTCGCATTGGCGCCGCTGGCCTGGGCCGGTACCGAGGCGCTGGTCGGCAACACGATTCCCTGCAAGGGCACGCTGTATGACCGCCTGGTGCAGCCGCTGCTGCTCGCCGCATTGAACGTCGATCCGCCGGAGGGCTCGGCCGGGCTTGCCGGCGCCATCGTGCGCGAGACGCTGCTCGCCGGCGGGCAGGCCTGCCGTCCGCTGATCGCGCGGGACGGCCTGAGCTCGGTGTTGATCGAGCCGGCCGTGAAGCTGCTGCAGGAGCGGGGCCACAGCGTCCAGTTCAGTCACGAATTGCGTACGCTTGGCATGTCGGGTGATCGCATCAATGAGCTCGACTTCGGCGGTGGCGACAAGATCACGCTGGCGGCCGACGATGCGGTCGTGCTCGCGGTGCCGCCGCGCGCGGCCGCAACCCTGCTGCCCGGCCTGAAAACCCCGACCAAATTCCGCGCCATCGTGAACGCGCATTTCCGCGTCGATCCGCCGCGCGACGCTGCGCCCATTCTTGGCGTGGTCGGTGGCCTCGTGGAGTGGCTGTTCGCGTTCCCGCAGCGGCTTTCGGTGACGATCAGCAACGGCGACCGCCTGGTCGACATGCCGCGCGAGGAGCTCGCGCAGGCGATCTGGCGGGACATCTGCAAGGCATCCGGCGTTTCCGGCGACCTGCCGCCGTGGCAGATCGTGCGCGAGCGCCGCGCCACATTTGAGGCGACGCCGGAGCAGAACGCCCTGCGTCCGGGGCCCGCGACGGCGCAAAAAAACCTGTTCCTTGCCGGCGACTGGACTGCTACCGGGTTGCCGGCAACCATCGAGGGGTCGGTGCGGTCGGGTGATCGCGCCGCAGATCTGGTTCTGGCCAGGCGCTAGATTCGACCGATTGGAGCGTTTTCGAGCGAAGTGGTTACCGGTTCGCGTGAAGAAAACGCGACCAAACAAACGGACAAGAGCGTGATCCGATGCAATCGGACCATGCTCTGGAGCGGGCCGCGGCTTTCGATCAGCCGGTCCGCAATGAAGAGGATATCGAGCGAAATGCTTTCGAGAGATCACAGCGTCGCAGTCGATCCGGTCGCGCTGGAGAAGAGCATCTCCAAGGCAACCGAAGCGCTGCTCGGCTATCGCCAGTCCGACGGGCACTGGATATTCGAGCTCGAGGCCGACAGCACCATTCCGGCCGAATACATCCTGCTGCGTCACTACCTGGCCGAGCCCGTCGACGCCACGCTCGAGGCCAAGCTCGGCAACTATCTGCGCCGCGTCCAGGGCGCGCATGGCGGCTGGCCGCTGGTGCATGACGGCCCGTTCGACATGAGCGCCAGCGTGAAGTCGTACTTCGCGCTGAAGATGATCGGCGATTCCGTCGACGCGCCGCACATGGTGCGGGCGCGCGAGGCGATCCGTTCGCGCGGCGGGGCTTCGGGCAGCAACGTGTTCACGCGCTTCCTGCTTGCGCTCTATGGCATCGTGACCTGGCGCGCGACGCCGGTGCTGCCGATCGAGATCATGCTGCTGCCGATGTGGTCGCCGTTCCACATCAACAAGATCTCCTACTGGGCGCGCACCACCATGGTGCCGCTGATGGTGCTCGCCGCGCTGAAGCCGCGTGCCAAGAATCCGAAGGGCGTCGGCATCGACGAATTGTTCCTGGAGGATCCGAAGTCGGTGCGCATGGCGCCGAAGGCGCCGCATCAGAACGCAGGCTGGTTCTATCTGTTCCGCTCGCTCGACGCCGTGCTGCGCGTGATCGAGCCGATGTTTCCGAAGCGCCTGCGCCAGCGCGCGATCGACGCCGCGCTCGCCTTCACCGAAGAGCGGCTGAACGGCGAAGACGGCATGGGCGCGATCTATCCGCCGATGGCCAACATCGTCATGATGTATGAGGCGCTCGGCAAGGACGAGAATTTCCCGCCGCGCGCCGTCACCCGCCGCGGCATCGACAAGCTGCTCGTGATCCGCGACGACGAGGCCTATTGCCAGCCCTGCGTCTCGCCGGTGTGGGACACCGCGCTGACCTGTCATGCGCTGCAGGAAGCGGGCGGCGAGGATATGCTCGCCAAGGCCAAGCAGGGCCTCGACTGGCTGAAGCCGCGCCAGGTGCTGGAGCTGAAGGGCGACTGGGCGGTCAAGGCGCCGGACGTCCGTCCCGGTGGCTGGGCGTTCCAGTATAACAACGATCACTATCCCGATCTCGACGACACCGCGGTGGTCGTGATGGCGATGGACCGCGTGCGGCGCCATAGCGGAACCAGGGAATACGACGAGGCGATCGCGCGCGGCCGCGAGTGGATCGAGGGGCTACAGAGCCGCGACGGCGGCTGGGCGGCGTTCGACGCCAACAATCTCGAATATTACCTCAACAACATCCCGTTCTCCGATCACGGCGCCTTGCTCGATCCGCCGACCGAGGATGTCACGGCGCGCTGCATCTCGATGCTGGGCCAGCTCGGCGAGACTGCCGAGAGCAGCAAGGCGATGGCCGACGGTATCGCCTATCTGCGCCGCACCCAGCTGGCCGAGGGCTCCTGGTACGGCCGCTGGGGCCTGAATTACGTCTACGGCACCTGGTCGGTGCTCTCCGCGCTAAATGTCGCAGGGATCGATCGCAACGACCCGATGATTCGGAAAGCGGTCGATTGGCTGGCGTCGGTCCAGAATCAGGACGGCGGCTGGGGCGAGGACGCCGTCAGTTACCGGCTGGATTACAAGGGTTATGAAGTCGCGCCGTCGACCTCCTCGCAAACGGCATGGGCCTTGCTTGGATTGATGGCGGCCGGAGAGGTCGAAAATCCCGCCGTTGCGCGGGGGGTGGAGTACCTAAAGGCAACACAGACGGAAAAAGGGCTGTGGGACGAGCAGCGATACACAGCTACGGGGTTTCCGCGGGTATTTTACTTGCGATATCATGGCTACTCGAAGTTCTTTCCGCTCTGGGCGCTGGCGCGGTATCGGAATTTGAGAAGCACCAATAGCAGGGTGGTAGGGGTCGGGATGTGATTGTTGAGGCGGGGGCCGCCGAGACCGTGGGCAGTAGAATTGATCCTCGGCCGGTATTGATTGTGACTGGATTGGTGCAGGAGGCCCGCATCGCAGCCGGTCCCGGCATGATCGTGATCTGCAGCTCGAGCGATCCGCAGCAACTGCGTGAATTGCTGGCGACGCTGGATCCAACGAGCTTCCGTGGCGTGATTTCGTTCGGCGTGGCCGGCGGGCTCGATCCGTCGCTGAAGTCGGGCGACGTCGTGGTCGCGACCGAAGTGATGTCCGGCGATACCCGTTTCCTGGCCGCATCCGCCCTGAACGAAGAGATGATCGCCAGCGCCGCGCTGAAGCGCCGCCGGATCGTCCGCGGCGGGCTTGCCGGCGTCGAACAGGTGATCGCGGCGAAGGCCTGCAAGGCCGCCTTGCGCTCGATGACGGGCGCAGCCGCAGTCGACATGGAAAGCCATATCGCGGCAGCCTATGCCGCCAAGGCGGGCGTTCCGTTCGCCGCGCTGCGCGTGATCAGCGATCCCGCGCACCGGGCGCTGCCCGAGCTCGCGAAATCCGCGGTGAAGCCGAACGGCGACATCGACCTGCGCAAGGTGCTGCGCGGCATCGTGCGCAATCCGCGGACGCTGCGAGCGCTGGTGTCGACCGGAATCGATTTCAATCGCGCGCTGCGCTCGCTGCGCAGCTGCCGCGGCTTCCTGCTCGGCAACGACGTGCTGATGCCGGTGGACGACGTCCTGGTGGCGAAGGCGGCCTGATCCAGCTGTCCCGGGCCGGGACGGCGTTGCTCGCCGCACCAAGCTCAAAACAACCAAGCTCAAAAGCAGAGGCCCGATCGCATCGCGATCGGGCCTTTTGCTTTGGTGCCCGGTGGGTTGGCTCGATGCCGCGCCGGTCCGGGTTCCGGCGGGCGATTTGTCGGGCGTGCATTTGCCGGCTCGCGGGTGGGTGACCCTCGAGGCCTGTTCCCGCCTGCGTGGAGCACGGCAAGTCTCCGACGATCCTGCAAGCCCAGCCACGGCGTCCGCGGGCTTTGTGCGCCGTCCTGCGACCTCGGACCGCCCCGTGGATGCTTGACAGATACCGGCGTTCGACCGATCATGAACTATGATCCTGTATTCATGAATCAAGGTTCATTATGGCAATCGCGGCGGTTCGCCTCAACCAACTCGTCGAGACCAAGGCCCGCATTCTGGATGCCGCCAGGGAGGCCGTGGCGCTGAGTGGGTGGAAGGACGCCCAGATCGCCCTGATCGCCTCACGGGCCGGCGTGGCGACCGGCAGCGTGTATCGCTACTTCGACTCGAAGGCGGACCTTTACGCGCAGGTGCTCGCCCTGGTTTCCGAGCGCGAGGTGGCCGTTGTCGCCGCGATCGTCGAGGCGGAGGGATCTGCGTCCCAGTGTCTGGTGGACGCGATCTACACCTTCTCGGTCCGGGCGATGCGCGGCCGCCGTCTGGCCTATGCGTTGATCGCCGAACCCTGTGAGCCCGAGATCGATGCGGCGCGCCTGAAATACCGGGCGGCCCTGGCCGACCAGATCGCAAGGCTGGTTCGGCGCGGCATCGCCAACGGCGAGTTCGTCGATATCGATGCGAATGTCGCGGCATCCTGCGTGGCCGGCGCCTTCATGGAGGCGCTGGTTGGTCCGCTGGCGCCCGAAGCAGCCCCGGACTCCGACGCGGCAAAGGCGATCGCTCAGACGATCGCTGGCCTTTCCGCGCGCATGCTGTTTCGCCATCCCGCGCCTGAATTGACCCCTGTATCGAGAGTTTCCGCATGAATGCGCGTGTCCAGCCAGTTGCCGTCGCTGAAGCAAAATCCAGTGCGTTCGCGACCCATGAAGTCCGCAATCAGGCGCGGCCAGCCACCGGCTTCAACGCGTTCGACGACGACCGCGCGTTGAACAGTCTGATCGCAAGGATGGTGCCATGGGCGAAGGACAGGCTTTCCGCGCTCGGAGCCCATGCCGGCAGCGAAGCTGTGCAGGAGGCCGCGCGGCTTGCCAATGAGCACGAACCGAAGCTCTTGACCCATGACCGGTATGGCAACCGCAATGATTGGGTCGAGTTTCATCCGGCATGGCATCAATTGATGGCGCTGGCGTTCCAGAGCGAGGTCCATAGCCTGGCCTGGTCGACGCGCGAGCCACTTGGCCATTTGGCGCGCGCGGCGCTGAGCTATCTCTGGAATCAGATCGAGAACGGCGTCGGTTGTCCGACCGGGATGGCATACGCCGCGATCGCCGGGTTTTCCGGCAAGCCGCAGTTCACGCTGTGGCGGGAGCGAACGCTGGCGGCGGACTACGATCCGCGCCGGCTTCCGATCGAGGCCAAGCGCGCGGCGGTGATCGGCTATGCGATGACCGAGAAGCAGGGTGGCTCCGACCTGCGTGAGACCCAGACCACCGCGCGCTTCGTCGAGCGCGGCGCGCACGGCGAAATCTATGCGATCACCGGCCACAAATGGTTTTTCTCGGTGCCGGTCGCCGATGGATTCTACACGCTGGCGCGCACCCAATCCGGCGTCAGTTGCCTGTTCGTGCCGCGCCTGTTGCCGGACGGCAGCGCCAACCGCATCCACATTCAGCGCCTGAAGGACAAGTGCGGCAACCGCTCGAACGCGTCGAGCGAGATCGAGTACCACGATACGTGGTCGATCCTGGTCGGTGAGGAAGGCCGCGGCATCGCGGAGATCCTTTCGCATGCTCATTTGACGCGGCTGGATTTCGCGGTCGGCTCCGCCGGACTGATGCGGCAGGCGCTGAGCCTCGCACTGAACCACGCGCAAACGCGAACCGCGTTCGGCAAGCCGATGGCCGAGCTTCCGATGCAGCGCAACGTGCTTGCCGATCTCGCACTCGAGAGCGAGGCGGCGATGCTGGGCGCATTTCGCGTCGCGCGTGCGACCGACGGCCTGCAGACGAGCGAGCACGAGCGGCTGCTGGCGCGGGTCGCCACTCCCGTGGTGAAGTTCTGGAATTGCCAGCGCGCGCCGGCTTTCACCTATGAGTGCCTGCAGGTGCATGGCGGCAACGGCTTCATCATGGAGAATGCGATGGCGCGGCTCTATCGCGAGGCGCCGCTGAATTCGATCTGGGAAGGCACCTCCAACATGATGTGCATGGACGTGCTACGCGCCATGCAACGGGATGCAACTTGCCGGGACGCGTTCGTCGACGAACTGCGTGCGAGCAGGGGCCTCAATGCGGTCTATGACCGGTGCACGGACGATCTCGCGGATCGCTTGCTGGCACGATATCCGGACGACGGGCATGCGCGGGCGCTGGTCACCCGCATGGTGCATGCGTTGCAGGCGGCCGAGATGTTGCAGCATGGCGATGCCACCGCGGCCGATCTCTTCGTGCAATCCAGACTTGGCGCGGACGGGATGCATGTGTTCGGTGCGCTTCCGTCGTCGGAAGGCCTTGGCAAGGTCGTCGAACGCACCTCCGTCATCCGTCACTAAGGGTCCCAGTCATATGCGTCAGACCGAAGTTTGTGCCGTCAGCGATGTCAGGGCGATCGTCGGAGAAGAGGAGTGGGCAACCCGGGTCGATCTCGCGGCGTGCTACCGCCTGGTCGCGCTCTATGGAATGACCGACCTGATCTACAACCACATCAGCGCGCAGGTCCCGGGGCATGACGATCGGTATCTGATCAATCCGTACGGCATGCTCTATGAGGAGATCACGGCGTCGAGCCTCGTCAAGATCGACATCGAGGGCCGGACCTTGCTGCAGCCCGACCACGGCTACAACGTCAACGTGGCCGGCTTCTATCTGCATGCCCCGATCCATCGCGCGCGGCCCGACGTGAAATGCGTTCTGCATACCCACACCCGGGCAGGGACCGCGGTCAGCACGCTTGCCGAAGGGCTGCTTCCGCTGTCGCAGACGGCGATGCGGTTTCACGGGCGGATCGGCTATCACGACTTCGAGGGGCCGGCGATCGACCGCGACGAATGCGACCGGGTCGTCGCCGATCTCGGCCGCAACAACGTGCTGGTCTTGCGCAATCATGGCCTCCTGGTCTGCGGCAACACGATTCCGCAGGCGTTCAATGCGATCTACTGGCTCGAGCAGGCCTGCCGGATCCAGGTCGATGCGCTCGGCTGCGGCCGGCCGCTGCACGCCCCGAGCGAGCTGGCGATCGGCAACACGGTGACCTGCTTTGCCGGCACCGAGATCACGCTGGACAATGAGCGCGACACCAATCCGGTGCTGAATGAAGCGGCGCAAAATCTGCAAGCCGGCTACGGGCTACTGGAATGGCCGGCACTGCGGCGCAGGCTCGACCGCATCGACGGGAGCTATGCGCAATGAGCACGTCGCTGGCGGCGTTGCGGATCGGCTTCATCGGTGCCGGCCGCGTGGCGCAGACGCTCGCGCCGGTGTTCGCTCGCGCGGATTTGAACGTCGCTGCCTTCTATAACCGTGGTCTCGATGCCGCGCAGCGTCTCGGATCCCGCATCCCGTCGGCACGGCCGATGACCGACGCGCAACAGGTCGTGGACGGCTGCGACATGGTTTTCCTCACGGTGAGCGACGACGCGATCCTGCCGGTCTGCCGCGCTTTGCGCTGGGAGCCGCGCCACCGCGTGGTCCATTGCAGCGGCGCGACCGAACTGGCGGCGCTCGATCATGCGCGATCCGCGGGCGCCGCAACCGGCGGGTTTCATCCAATGCAGATGTTTGCAAATCCCGACGTCGCGCTTGAGGGGCTGCGCGGATGCACCGTCGGGATCGAGGCAGAAGGCGACTTCCGGCACGACCTTGAACGGCTCGCCACCAGCATCGGCTGCGAGCCGTTGGCGCTGCCGGCCGGCGTGCGGGCGCTCTATCATGCCTCGGCCTACTATGTCGGTCCGTTCCTGATCTCGCTGCTCAAGGAAGGCGTCGAGCTCTGGAAGAGCTTTGGCGCCAGTGAGGCCGACGCGCTGCGCGCCATGATGCCGCTGCTGCGGGGCACCGTCGCGGCCGTTCTCGACGGTGGCCTCGCCAACGGCATGGGTGGCTGCGTGGCGCGCGGCGACGTTGGAACGATCGTCAAGCACCTGCGGGCCCTGGACGAGCGCTTTCCCGCCTCGGGCGCGTTGTATCGCGAACTGGCTCTGCGCAATGTCGCGCTCGGGATCGAGCGTGGCACACTCAGCGCTCCGCGCGCCGCAGAGATCGAGCAGCTGCTGTTGCGAACCCGGCAAGAGCAGGCGGCATCCTGATCCAAGAAAAAAGGGCCCCGGTTCACTGAACCGAGGCCCTTCAACTTCTTGCTCTCCGCCTCACATGGAGCATCAGGCGGCGCTGGAAGCCTTCTGTTGCTGCTTGGCAGCGGCGGCCGCCGCCTCGTCGCGGCGGATATCCGAGAGCTTCTTCTGGACCTGCTCGGCGAAGATGTACTGCGCCGGACGCTGCTTCGACATGTCGATCTCCGGCGCCATCGGGCCAGTGGTCCTGATGCCGCGCAGCGCGACCCACATCGCCTTCAGCGGATTGTTGATCGCAGCGGTCGCAGCGGTCGGCTCGTAACCGCAATGGGCCATACAGTCGGCGCACTTTTCGTACTTGCCGGTGCCGTAGGTCTCCCAATCGGTGGTGTCCATCAGCTCCTTGAAGGTCTTGGCGTAGCCTTCACCGAGCAGATAGCAGGGCTTCTGCCAGCCGAAGATGTTGCGCGCCGGCATGCCCCAGGGCGTGCACTCGTATTCCTGGTTGCCGGCGAGGAAGTCGAGGAACAGGCCGGAATGCATGAAATTCCACTTCTTGCCCTTGCCGAGCGCAAAGACGTCGCGGAACAACTTCTTGGTCTTGGTGCGGTTGAGGAAGTGCTCCTGGTCGGGCGCACGCTCATAGGCGTAACCCGGCGACATCGAGACGCCGACGCCGAGCTCGGTGGTGAAGTCGAGGAATTTGGCGATCTCCTCGGCCGGATGGCCGTCGAAGATCGTGGCGTTGACGTTGACCGTGAAGCCGCGCGCCTTCGCCGCCTTGATCGCGGAGACGGCGCGATCGAACACGCCCTTCTGCGACACCGCCTTGTCGTGATGGTCCTTCAGGCCGTCGAGATGCACCGAGAAGAACAGATAGGGCGACGGCTCGAACAGATCGAGCTTCTTCTCGAGCAGCAGCGCATTGGTGCACAGCGAGACGAACTTCTTGCGCGCCACGAGGCCGCGCACGATCTCGCCGATCTCCTTGTGGATCAGCGGCTCGCCGCCCGGGATCGCCACCATCGGTGCGCCGCATTCATCGGCCGCGTCCCAGCATTCCTGTGCGGTCATGCGGCGATTGAGGATCGCATCGGGATAATCGATCTTGCCGCAGCCAACGCAGGCAAGGTTGCAACGGAACAGCGGTTCCAGCATCAGCACGAGCGGATAGCGTTTGCGGCCAAGCAGCTTCTGCTTGATCAGATAACCGCCGATACGCATTTCCTTGAAGAACGGTATAGCCATTAGAGGATTTTCTTTCTGCACTTATCAAAGGGAAGTGGGTTCAGATCAGCCCGCAGTCAGTTCGGCCGGCAGCCGGAATTCGATATTCTCTTCGCGGCCCGGAACGACCGAGACCGACACCGGTCCGATGCGCCGCAGGGCCTCGATGACATCGTCGACCAAAACCTCAGGTGCCGATGCACCCGCCGTAATGCCGACGGCCTTCGCATCCTTCAGCCAATCCGGGTTGAGCTCGCTCCCATCGGCAATGAGATAACTCGCGACACCAACCTCGGTGCCGATCTCACGAAGCCTGTTCGAGTTGGAACTATTGGCGGCCCCCACCACCAAAATGACGTCCACCAGCTTACTCAGGTCCCTTACCGCAGATTGGCGGTTCTGTGTCGCATAGCAGATATCCCTGATGTCCGGGCCTTGAATATCTGTAAATTTTGCCTGAAGAGCCGCGATGATGTCCCTGGTGTCGTCCACGGACAGGGTGGTCTGGGTGATGTAGGCGACCGGGGCGTCGGTCGGCAGCCGCAATTCCGCCACATCCTGAACGTTCTGGACCAGCAGGACCGGCCCCGGAACCTGCCCCATGGTTCCCTCGACCTCGGGATGGCCGGCATGCCCGATCAGGATCAGGGCGCGGCCCCTCGAGATATAGCGCTTGCCCTGGTTGTGGACCTTGGTGACGAGCGGGCAGGTGGCATTGAGCACGGGCAGGTCGCGGGCCTCCGCCTCCTCCTCGACGCTCCTGGCGACGCCATGGGCGCTGAAGACGGTCACCGCCTTGGCCGGCACTTCCGACAGGTCCTCGACGAAGATCGCGCCCTTCTTCTTCAGGCTTTCGACCACGAATTTGTTGTGAACGATCTCGTGGCGGACGTAGACCGGCGGGCCATACTTCTGCAGCGCGCGTTCGACGATTTCGATCGCGCGCACAACGCCCGCGCAAAAGCCGCGCGGCTGGGCAAGAAACACTTCCATAGGTCGTCCGTTACGCAAATTGCACCAATCTCATTCCATGCCCTGCGGCCTTTTCGGCAACGCACTCCACGCGGTCGGACGCCGCAACTTCAGCTGCAATGTCCGCACCATCTCAGGTCCTGCACGTGATCCGCGCCCTCAAGGGCATGGAAATACAGGGATTTGTGGCAAAAAGGTAGCGCTTCGAGCGGATGAGTAGCCAGTCAAGTGAGGGGATTGAGGTAACATGGTGTGGATTTCGGGTCCTGCGACCGTCCGTCTCCCTCACTTGTTCGTCACTTTATCGCCCACTCCTGCGGTCTATACCGGCGACTCGTGGCCGTTCCTGTGGTTTGGAACCTCCTCGCCATCTCGTCGGGGAGGATAACCAAAACAACATTAGATCGGTCCCCGGAACTCCGCTACAGAGCGGACGTTTTCGGCCATGCTTCCCAGAGATTAGAAAGAAACGAAGTGCTGACAAATATTGTCGTCTCCGTTGTTAGGACCTGTACGCGTTTTGCCCTTCCGGTTGTCATTCTCTCGGTGCTGCTGTCGATCGGCGCCGGCTTCTATACGGCTCGCAACTTCTCGATCAACACCGACATCAACAAGCTGATCTCGCCGGATCTGGATTGGCGCAAGCGCGACAACCAGTTCGAGGAAGCCTTTGATCGCGAGCGGCTGATCCTGGCTGTCGTCGAGGCCGCGACGCCCGAACTGACCAGCTCGGCCGCGAAGGCGCTCACCGCGAAGCTGCAAGCCGACAAGAAGAACTTCGAGGCGATCACCGCGCTCGGCTCCGGCGAATTCTTCGAGAAGAACGGCTTGCTGTTCCTGCCGACCGAAGAGGTCGGCAAGGTCACGGGCCAGCTCGAATCGGCCGCACCCCTGATCGAGATCATGGCCGGCGACCCTTCAATTCGCGGGCTGACCGGTGCGCTCGAGACCGGCCTTGCCGGCGTCAAGCGCGGACAGGTCAAGCTCGACAACGCCGCTCCGCCCTTCAACCTGATCTCCGAGACCGTCGAGACCGTCCTCGCCAAGGGCAATGCGACCTTCTCCTGGCGTGAGCTCACCAGCGACAAGCCGCTGACCGATTCGGACAAGCGCGCCTTCATCGAGATCAAGCCGATCATCGACTATTCGGCGCTGGAGCCGGGCAAGGACGCAACCGATGCGATCCGGCAGGCGGCGGCCGACCTGAAATTTCTGACCGAGTATCACGCGCGCGTCCGCCTGACCGGACCCGTGCCGATCGCCAATGAGGAATACGCCACCGTGCAGGACGGCGCGATCCGCAACGGCATCGGCACCGTGGTGATCGTGTTGATCATCCTCTGGCTGGCGCTGCATTCCGGCAAGATCATCTTCGCGGTGTTCGTGAACCTGTTCATCGGTCTTGCCCTCACCACGGCGGTCGGCCTGATGATGGTCGGATCGCTGAACCTGCTTTCGATCGCCTTCGCGGTGCTGTTCGTTGGTCTCGGCGTCGACTTCGGCATCCAGTTCAGCGTCCGCTACCGCTCCGAGCGTTACAAGAACGACAATCTGACGCTGGCGCTGGAAAACGCCGCGCGCCGCTCGGCGGTGCCGCTGTCGCTCGCGGCGATGGCGACCGCGGCGGGCTTCCTGTGCTTCCTGCCGACCGACTACAAGGGCATCTCCGAACTCGGCAAGATCGCCGGCGCCGGCATGCTGGTGGCCTTCATCACCAGCATCACGGTGCTGCCGGCGCTGCTCGACCTGCTCAATCCGCCTGGAGAGAAGGAGCCGGTCGGCTACGCCTTCCTGGCGCCGCTCGATCACTTCCTCGAAAAGCATCGCGTCCCGATCATCGTCGGCACGATCCTGGTCACGGTCGCGGGCCTGCCGCTGCTGCACTACATGAAGTTCGACTTCAACCCGATCAATCTGCGCAACAAGCACGCGGAATCGATCGCGACCTTCCTCGACCTGAGAAACGATCCGAACACCGGCGCCAACGCCATCAACGTGATGACGCGCTCGGAGGCCGACGCCAAGAAGATCGAGGCCAAGCTCGAGAAGCTGCCGGAAGTGTCGCGCGTGATGTCGCTCGACAGCTTCGTGCCTGATGATCAGCCGGCCAAGCTGAAGCTGATCGCGCAGGCCGCCAAGACGCTCGGCCCCGCGCTCAACCCCGACTCGGTCGATCAGGCGCCGTCGGATCAGGAGAATGTCGAGTCGCTGAAGAGCTCGGTCGACAACCTGCGCAGGACCGCGGGCGACGGCAAGGGGGCGGGCGCGGTTGCCGCGCGCCGGCTCGCCGACGCCCTGCAGAAGCTGGCCGATTCGAACCAGGCCATCCGCGATAAGGCACAGGACGTCTTCGTCGCGCCGATGAAGATCGTATTCGATCAGCTCCGCAACACGCTGCAGGCCCAGACCGTCACGCTGCAGAACCTGCCGCCGGAACTGGTCGAGAGCTGGAGGACCAAGGACGGCCTGATGCGTGTCGAGGTCGAGCCGAAGGGCGATCCCAACGACAACGACAATCTGCGCCGCTTTGCCGACGCCGTGCTCGCCGCCGAGCCGACCGCGATCGGCGGGCCGGTCTCGATCCTGAAGTCGGGCGATGTCATCGTGAATGCGTTCATCCACGCCGGCATCCTGGCGCTGGTCACGATCGGCCTGTTGCTGTGGCTGACGCTGCGCCGCGTCGTCGACGTGCTGATGACGCTGGTGCCGCTCCTGGTCGCCGGCATCGTCACGCTGGAGATCTGCGTGCTGATCGGGCTGCCGCTCAACTTCGCCAACATCGTCGCGCTGCCGCTGCTGCTCGGCGTCGGCGTCGCGTTCAAGATCTACTATGTCACGGCATGGCGGCAGGGCAGGACAAACCTGCTGCAGTCGAGCCTGACGCGTGCGATCTTTTTCAGCGCGCTGACTACGGCGACCGCGTTCGGCAGCCTGTGGCTGTCCAGCCATCCCGGCACCGCGAGCATGGGCAAGCTGCTCGCGCTCTCGCTCGTCACCACGCTCGCGGCAGTGTTGCTGTTCCAGCCGGCGCTGATGGGCAAGCCACGCGAGGCCCTCAAGGAGGAGGATATCGCCAACGACGTCACCTGACGCGCAGGCGATCGGGCTTGGCGGCAACGTGCCGCCGAGCCCTAAATTCAGGCACGCGTCAACGTCTCGAAACAGCCAGCATGCTCGCGCGCGACCGCGTGCGGCGCCGCCAGCTGGCCTCTGCTAATGTGTCGGTCGTGCGATGTCGGGGAGCAGGCAGATATCACCCACGACGTCAGCCGACGCGTTGGCGGAGCCGGGGGCAGTGGCTGCCTGCTTTTGTCCCGGCTTGGTGGCAGGCGCCACGGCGCCGGTGGTCTTCTGCGGCACTGCTGATTTGGGCAGGGCTCCCTTCGCTGCAGGGCTGCCCGCGGCAGGCGGGTTGCCGGCGACGCTGACCGGGATCGGCGGACCAACGCGGGTCCAGGTCTCGCCGCCACACAGGAAGCCGAGCACGCAGCCCTGGATCTCGAGCTGATCGGTGCCGACGGGCTTGATGGTCGAGCTGTAGAGCTGGCCGTCCTTCGCGTTGTAGACTTGGCCTTCCCACGCGTCGGCGCCGGCCTTCTTCTTCATGTCGATCAGGATCGGCATGCCGAGCGTCGGCCTGCTTTGCTTCGCCGGATCAGGATTGTTCTTATCCTTGCCGCCGGGGGTTTTTTCCCACGACACCGCACCCCACATGCTGCCATTACACTGGGCGACGCGGATGGTGGCGACACCATCTGCGACCTTCCAGTCGCCGGTCGGGTCCGCTGCAAGCGCCGGTGATAATACGGTGGCCAAAAATAAACCTGAAAAGGCTATTGTACGCGCGAAAGTTCTTGGGCAGTGCAACATGGTCCAAACCTGTGCTTAAGTAGACGATCCGAGCGGGGGTCAAAACGCCGCTAGCGAGCGTTTTAAGTTGACGAGATGGCCATCAACCGACGTATGTAACGAATGGTAAGTTCCAATTTAGACGTTTCCGAGATTTTTGTGGAGCGCGAGGGGCAGCGCGGTGCCATGCACACGCGTCACCTCAACGAGCAGCTCGTTCGCGTCCTCAAGACCATTGGCTATGACGTCGGCTTCCAGAAGGGGCAAGGCCAATACCTCTTCGATCGTCAGGGGGCTCGTTACCTCGATCTATTGAGCGGATTTGGCGTTTTTGCGATTGGCCGCAATCATCCGGACCTGCGCAAGGCGCTGAAGAGCGTGCTAGACGCCGATCTGCCGAATCTGGTGCAGCTCGACGTCTCGACGCTCGCCGGCGTGCTCGCGGAACGGCTTCTGGAATATGTTCCATATCTGGACAAGGTGTTTTTCGCCAATTCCGGTGCCGAAACCGTCGAAGCGGCGATCAAGTTCGCGCGTGGCGCCACCGGCCGTCCGGGCATCGTCTATTGCGGGCATTCGTTCCACGGGTTGTCCTACGGCGCGCTGTCGCTGACCGATGATTCGAATTTCCGCAGCGGCTTCGAGCCGCTGCTGCCGGGCTGCACCCCGATTCCCTACAATGATCTCGAGGCGCTGGAAAAGGCGCTGTCGTCGCGCCAGGTTGCCGCGTTCATCGTCGAGCCGATCCAGGGCAAGGGCGTCAATATGCCCACCGACGAGTTCCTGCCCGGCGCGCTGGCGCTGTGCCGCAAATATGGCACGCTGTTCATCGCCGACGAGATTCAGACCGGCATCGGCCGTACCGGCAAGTTCCTTGCGATCGAGCACTGGGGCATCGAGCCCGACATGGTGCTGCTGGCGAAGGCGCTCTCCGGCGGTCACGTGCCGATCGGCGCGCTGCTGACGCGCAAGAGCATCTTCGACAAGATCTTCAACCAGATGGACCGCGCGGTCGTGCATGGCTCGACCTTCGCCAAGAACGATCTCGCGATGGCCGCCGGCATCGCCACGCTCGATGTCATCAAGGCAGAGAAGCTCGTCGAGAACGCCGCCAAACGCGGCGCCGAGCTGCGCCTTGCGCTGACGCGCATGGTGCCCGGCTACGAGTTGATGAAGGAAGTCCGCGGCAAGGGCCTGATGATCGGGGTCGAGTTCGGTCCGCCGAAATCGCTGCGGCTCAAGGCGTCGTGGAATCTGCTGGAGACCGCCAACAAGGGCCTGTTCTGCCAGTTGATCACGGTGCCGCTGTTCAAGGATCACAAGATCCTGACCCAGGTCGCCGGCCACGGCCTCCACACCATCAAGCTGCTGCCGCCGCTCATGATCACCGAACAGGACTGCAGCTGGATCGAGAAGTCGTTCGACGAGGTGATCGCCGGCAGCCACAAGGTGCCCGGCGCGATCTGGTCGCTCGGCAAGACGCTGGTCGACAACGCGGTGCGCAAGTCGGCGTAGGCTCGAACCCGTCGCCCGGATGAAGCGAAGCGAAATCCGGGGTTCTCGATCCTTGTGAGACCGTTCCCGGATTGCGCTGCGCTCCATCCGCGCTACGAAGCAGCCTCATCCGTCATTGCGGGCGAAGCGAAGCAATCCATCGCGACAGACGGAGATAGCGATTGCTTCGTCGCTGTCGCTACTCGCAATGACGGTCGGCCAAGGGAGGCATCTCACCCCTCCTTGTTCGCGCGCATCGCGCCCTCGAACTTGTCGCCGAACTCCGTCAGTTCGTCGGCGCCGAGATCGCTGACGGCCCAGTAGTTCAGGCCGCGGTCGCTCCAGCGGCGAATGTTGAAACCTTGCAGCGTCGAGATCTTCGCGGACTTCCGTTCGGTGCTCGCGGTCTGCGCCACGAACAGGTTGATGACGTGCTGGCGCCGCTTGTAGACCACGGCGCCGATCTCGCGGGCGTTGACGTAGTCGAGCCGGCCGCCGATCAAGGTAAAGCCCTGCGCGGTGAGATCGATCACCGGCGGCGAGACGTCGAGCTTGCCGTTGAACCAGGGCTTGACCGTATGCTGATCGGTCGAGACCACGTCGATCAGGTGGCCGGCCTGCAGCGAGCGCAGATGCGCCGACACCACCTCGTTCTCGATGCGCTGCTCGTCGTCATTGCGGAGCACGATCGCGACGAGGCCGGTTGCGGCCATCGCCGACACGGCGGAGCCCATCGCGAAGCCGCGCAGCACCGAGCGCCGGGTCGGCGCCGCCTGCGGTTGCGGCAACGCCTTCTCGATCTTGCGGCGCAGCTCGAGCGGTGCCTTGTAGCGCACGTCGCTCTCGGCGATCGCCTGACGGATCTCCTGATATTCCTTCATCAGGGCGGCGCAATGCGCGCAACCCTCGATATGGGCTTCCACTTCGCGCGCATGGCCGGCATCGAGTTCGCCGTCGATCAGCGCGTGGACCAGCACTTCGGCTTCCTCGCAATTCATTTCACTTGCTCCTGTTCCGCGAGCCAGGCCGATCGCAGCATGGCGCGGGCGCGTGCGAGGCGGGACATCACGGTGCCGACAGGCACGGCGGCGACATCGGCGATCTCGCGGTAAGAAAGATTCTGGATTTCCCTGAGCACAAAGGTCTCGCGGAACGGCTCGGCGAGCGCCGCGACCAGCTTGCGCACGGTGTCGCCGTCGAAGCGACGCAGCAGCTGCTTTTCCGGCGTCTCCGGCGCCTCGTTCCACAGCGGGGCCTGATCGCCACCCTCGGGCAGCTCCTCGACCGCGGTGGGGGCGGTCTTGCGGCGGGCATATTCGGCGCGGCAGACATTGCGCAGGATCGCAAACAGCCACGGCTTCATCGCAGGTCCACGGTAGCTGTCGAAATGCTTGTAGGCGCGCAGATAGCATTCCTGCACCGCATCCTCGGCGTCGGCGGCATCGCGCAACAAATAGCGTGCCAGGGTATAGGCGTCGTCAAGGTACGGCAGCGCGGCTTCGCGGAAGCGCCGCGCCTTTTCGGGATCGTCTTGCGACGCTTTGACAACCATCGTGTCCTGCCCGGCATGTCGAGAGACGGCTTGTGCCCGGCCGGGGGCGGAGGGCCACCGGCCGGGCATGGCTGTGATTGTATGGGTGGTCACGTTACCCAACCTTGATACTGCCTGTCATGTGCGGATGCAGCGAGCAGAAATACTTGTACTCGCCGGGCTCCGTGAAGGTGAACGAGAAGGTGCCGTCGGTATCCATGGTCTTGGAGCGGAATTTTCCCGCACACACCACGGTGTGCGGGATGTCGTCGCGGTTGGTCCAGGTCACGGTGGTGCCGACCTTCACGTCGAGCGGGTTCGGCGCGAACGAGAAGTTGTCGATGTGGACCGCGACGTCTTCGGCGCGGGCCGCCGTGACAGGAAGCAGCATGGTCGCGACCACGGCTATACCGAAATCGCGTCGATTGATCGAACTCATCGGTCTCGTCCCTCAGCCCTGCAGCGGCGTGTCGATGATCGCCAGCGGCTGGCTGTTCTGCTTGAAGTTGATGCTGGCGACGCCGAGCATGCTGCGCAGCTTGGCATCCTCGACCTTCATCGGGCCGGGCGAGGGGGCCGCACCCGGCGCCGGCTGCGGGAAGGCCGTCGAACGCGCGGTGTGGAAGGTGACGTTGCCCTCGACCTTCTGCATCACCTGGTGGATGTGGCCGTTGAGCACGGTGACCGAGCCGAAGCCCTTGACGTACTCCAGTGCGCGGGCGCCGTCCTCGGTACCCCAGCCCCATTGCGGATAGACCGTCCACAGCGGGATGTGGGCGAACAGCACGATCGGGGTCGACTTCGAGCGGCCCTTGAGGTCGTTCTCGAGCCATTCCAGCTGCTCGTTGCCGAGATTGCCGAGGCCGCCGCCCTTGAGGTCGACGACGTTGACGAGGCCGACGAAATGCACGCCGCCGGCGTCGAAGGAGTAGTAGCCCGGACCCTTGGTGCCCTTGCCGTAGCGTTCCTTGTAGAGCTTGACCTCCTCGTCGATGAAGTCGTGCTCGCCCGGCACGTAATGCACGTCGAGCTTGGCCTGCGAGATGATGCGATCGGCGTCATCGAATTCGGACGCCTTCGACAGATGCGTGATGTCGCCGGTGTGGATCATGAACGACGGCTTGACCTGCATCGCCCGGACCTTGTTGATGGCCTCTTCAAGCGTGCCGATGGCGTTCGGGTTGGCCGGCTTGTCGAAGCCGACATGGCTGTCGCTGATCTGCATGAAGGTCATGCCGGTGGTCGCTTCGGCTGCGGCCGCCGAGCCGACGATGCCGAGCGAATGCGGCACGCCGCCGGTAACCGTCCAGAGGACGCCGGTGCCGGCCCAGGTCATGCATTCCAGCACCTTGCGTCGGCTGACGCCTTTCTCTTCATCGTGGTGGTCGTGATCGTGTCCGCTCATGGCAAGTCTCCCGTTGGGCCCAGGGATTTGGGTTTCCGGGAAGGTGATCGGCGGGCCTAAGGGTTTATTCCCGGGGCTTTGGAGGGGGTTGAGGGCCGGGATGACGATTTCGTGAGAGCCGGAAGGCCGGCCGCGACATGAGCAGACATACGGCCGGCGCGACAGGTGGACGCAAGGGCAAGATGCGCCATTGAAAGTTTGGGGCCTGCAACGCTATCGACCCGGCAAACCACTGATCGGTCGGAGGAAAACATGGCAGAGGTCACCGGCGGCTGTCACTGCGGAGAGATTCGTTACGAGGTGACCGGGGAACCGGTCGTCCATGCGCTGTGTCATTGCACCGATTGCCGGCGCCATGCCGGCGCGCCGATGGTCGGCTGGGTGATGGTCGCAGAAGGCATGGTCAAGGTGACCAAGGGGCAGCCCAGCATCTACCGGTCCTCCGAGCATGGCCGGCGGCAATTCTGCGCGAACTGCGGCACCGGGCTTTTCTACACCAATGGCAATATGTTGCCCGGGTTCATCGACATCCAGAGCGGCACCTATGACGATCCCGATGCGGTGCCGGCCACCATGCATATCCAGGTCGCGGAACGGCTGCGCTGGATGGAAGCGGCGCATGAGCTGCCGACCGTCGAGCGCTTTCCGTCGCCGGAATGAGCGCTGGCCGACCGATGCAGCGGCGCTGATGCGCGCTGCAACATGGCGATGCCCCGCAACATAGATGAACAACCGCAACAAAGCTGTCTTGCAGCCGTCAGCATAATGTCAGCGCTCCTGCATAAGAATGGCGGACTTCACTCGCCACACCGGGAGATCTTCATGAGCGACCACGCAGGCGTTGACCATCATCACAAGGCAGCTGAGCACCACGAGCACGCGGCGCGTCATCACCGCGAAGCCGCCAAGCACCACGAAGCCGGCGATCACCACAAGGCGGCGCATCACGCGCACAGCGCCCATGGTCACGCCAGCCATGCCCAGCACCACCACACCGAGGCGAGCCGGCTTCACGCCGAGCACCACGGCGAACACTAATAAACGTTCCAGTACTGCGTGAGTGGCTTCCGCCGTCCCCCGCAAGGGGACGGCGATTTCTTTTGGCGGGCGCTTTGGCTGGTGCTATCCGGCTTGTGCGTCAAACGCCCTGAGCGCCGCAACCATCAACTCCGGCGCCTCCTGCGCCACGCAATGCCCGACGTTCTCGAACGTCCAGCGGCTGGCGTGCGGGATCAGGGCGGCGGCGCGATCGGCCATCTCCTTGTAGACCGGCCATGACTGCTCAGCCGTGGCGATGCAGACCGGGCAGGCGATGTCGGAGAACCACGGGAACGGATTGCCGCGCGCATCGCCGGTGTAGATCTGCTCCATGGCCTGGAAGATCGGCCCAAGCAGCGCCGACTCGATTTCCGGCGTGCAGCGTAGCTGCATGCGGCCGTCGTCGAGCTGTGCAAAACCGTGATGGACATAGGCCCACAGCGACGGCTCGGTCCACGGCGCGAACGCCGGCGCGGTGCGCAATCGCTGGAACAGATCGTCGGCATTGTCGAATTCGGCCCGGCGGCGCAGCACGCCCTGCACCGATGCGCGCGCGATCTCGCTCAGGCCGCCGGTCCGCGGCGCGCGCGGATCCATCGCGGTCGGCTCCGTCACGAACAGCCGCGCGAAGCGGTCCGGCATCAGCTTCGTAGCGAGCATCAGGTCGGTCGCGCCGGCGCTGTGACCGATGCCGTAAATGCTCTGAAGGTCGAGGCGCTCGACCACCATGCGGACATCGTCGGCGAAATCCTGGAACTGATAGCGGTCGGCCGGCGGCTTGTGGCTCAGGCCATGGCCGCGGCGGTCGAGCGCATAGACGGTGTAGTCGGCGGCCAGCGCTTCGGCGACCTCGGTCCACACTTCGGCGACAAAGCCGGTGCCGTGCAGCAGCAGCGCCGGCGGCTTGCCGGAGGCCGGCTCGCCCCATCGTGCCAGCGCGATCTGCGCGCCGGCATTGCCAACGAGAATCCGCTGCGGCTGCGTCATCGGCTGTTTATCGCGCATCCTGCAGGATCATCGCCGCGGCCTTCTCGGCGATCATCGCGGTCGGCGTGTTGGTGTTGCCGGAGGTGATGGTCGGCATCACGGAGGCATCCGCGATGCGCAGGCCGTTGAGGCCGTAGAAGCGCAGGCGCTCGTCGACCACGGCCATCGGATCGTTGGCCGTTCCCATCTTCGCGGTGCCGACGGGGTGGAAGATCGTGGTGCCGATATCGCCGGCGGCCTTGGCGAGCGAGGCGTCGTCATCGCCGACCGAGGGGCCGGGCAGGAATTCCTCGGGGTGATATTTCTCCAGCGCCTTCTGCTTCATCAGTCTGCGCGTGGTGCGGATCGCGTCGGCTGCGACCTGGCGGTCATCCTCGGTCGAGAGGTAATTCGGCGCGATCGACGGCTTGTCGTCGGGCGCGGTCGAGCGGATCCGCACCGTGCCGCGCGAGGTCGGCTGCAGATTGCAGGCGCTCACCGTGATCGCGGGGAAGCGATGCAGCGGATCGCCGAACTTGTCGAGCGACAGCGGCTGCACGTGGAACTGGATGTTGGCGCGCGAGCGCGTCGCATCCGAGCGCGTGAAGATGCCGAGCTGCGACGGCGCCATGGTCAGCGGCCCGCGGCGACGGAACGCGTAATCGAGGCCCATCAGGCCGCGGCGCACGAGGTTGTAGTAGGTCTCGTTCAGCGTGCGCACGCCTGATACCTTGTAGATCGCGCGCTGCTGCAGATGGTCCTGCAGATTGTGGCCGATGCCCTGCACGTCAGCCACGATGTCGATGCCGAGCGGCGACAGCCATTCGGACGGGCCGATGCCGGAACGATGCAGCACCTGCGTGGTGCCGATCGAGCCGGCGCAGAGGATCACCTCGCCCTTGGCACGCGCCTCGACCGTCTCATTGCCCTGACGGAACAGCACGCCGGCGGCGCGGCCGCTCTCGATGATCAGGCGGTCGACCAGCACGTCGGTCTCGAGCCTGAGATTGCTGCGGTTCAGCACCGGCTTGAGGAAACCGCGCGCCGACGACCAGCGCCGCCCGCGCTTCTGGTTGACGTGGAAGTAGCTGGTGCCCTCATTGTCGCCGGTGTTGAAGTCGCCGATCCGCTTGATGCCCATCTCCTCGGCGGCATCGCCGACCGCATCGAGGACCTGCCACGACAGCCGCGGCGCTTCGATGCGCCAGCCGCCGCCTGTGCCATGATGCTCGCTTTCGCCGAGGAAGTGATCCTCCAGCCGCTTGAATGCCGGCAGCACGTCGCTGTAGCTCCACCCGGTGAGGCCGAGTTGGCGCCAGTGATCGTAGTCCGCGGCCTGGCCGCGCATCGAGATCATGGCGTTGATCGCCGACGAGCCGCCGATCACCTTGCCGCGCGGATAGGCGAGCGCGCGGCCGTTGAGGCCGGGCTCGGCCTCGGTCTTGAACATCCAGTCCGAGCGCGGATTGCCGATCGCGAAGAGGTAGCCGACCGGGATGTGAAACCAGATCCAGTTGTCCTTGCCGCCGGCTTCCAGCAGCAGCACGCGCTTCTTCGGATCGGCCGACAGGCGGTTGGCCATGATGCAGCCCGCCGTGCCTGCGCCGACGATAATGTAGTCGAAATCACCTTCGAGCCTTCGCGGCATGTCCTCGTTCCCGGCAAGCGTCTCTTGTTGACGTCCTTCTATAGCGTTTTCGAGCGAAGTGGAGCCCGGTTCGCGTGAAGAAAACGCGTCAATACAAGAAAATAGAACTCGGTTCTGACAGAGTCAGAATCGAGTTCTATCCAGACGCAGCCGGTCGAGACAAGTCCGCGCGACGGTACCGGGCGCGCGCTGGATGATCAGGGACGGCTGGGTTCGGCGAGTGTGACCTCGGGTCCGGGCCGCGGCACACAGAGGATCAGCGTCAGCATACCGATCGCGAGCACGGCGCCGACCAGGGCGAGCGGTGTGTAGATGCTCCCGGTCGCGACATTCATCCAGCCGATCAGGGCAGGGCAGACCGCGCCGCCGAACGAGCCGATCGCGCTGATCAGCGCGATGCCGCCCGCCGCGGCGCTGCCTTCCAGCATCGCGTTCGGAATGGTCCAGAACAGGGAGAGAATCGCGAAGATGCCGATCGAGGCGATGGCGAGCAGCGTTACGGTCAAGAGGATGCTGCCTTGTGCGGCCTGCAAGGCGATGAAGCACGCCGCCGCGACGAGGCCGCAGCAGACCACGTGCCAGCGCCGTTCCCGTGTGCGATCGGAGCTGTAGCCGATCGCTACCATGCCGATGGCCGACGCGACCGAGATCGCGCCGCTCAGCCAGCCGATCTCGGTGGTGGTCGCCACGCCGACGCGCTTGAGCAGCGTCGGCGTCCACAACAGGATGGTGTTGAGCGAACAGAAGAACGCGAAATAGATAAAGGACAACAGATAGACGCGCGGCTCGCGCAGTGCGGCCGCGAAGCTGCTTGTCGTATTAGGGGCGGCGGCGCGATCGCGGGCGCGATCGCTTGCGACCTGCCGTCGCTCGTCGGCGCTGAGCCAGTTCGCGGCCTGTGGCCCGTCGGCGAGATAAGGATACGCGGCGACGCCGAGCAGCACGGCTGGAACGCCTTCGAGGATGAACAGCCACTGCCAGCCATGCAGGCCATGGACGCCCTGCATGTGATCCATGATCAGGCCCGACAGCGGCCCCGCGATGACGCCGCCGAGCGGCACCGCCATCACGAACAGGCTGGTCATGCGGCCGCGCACGCGATCCGGAAACCACAGCGTCAGGTAGTACAGGATGCCGGGGAAGAAGCCGCCCTCGGCGGCGCCGAGCAGGAAGCGCAGCAGGTAGAGGTGATACTGGTTCTGCACCAGCGCGAGCAGCACGGTCACGGTGCCCCACAGCACCATGATCCGCAGCAGGGTCTTGCGGACGCCGATCCTGACCAGCAGCAGGTTGCTCGGCACTTCGAGCGCGACATAGCCGACCGAGAAGATGCCGGCGGCAAGCCCGAACACAGCGTCATCGATGTCGAGGTCGTGCAGGAATTGCAGCTTGGCAAAGCCGATGTTGAAACGATCGATGATCGCCACCGTGTAGCACGCCAGCAGGAACGGGATCAGGCGCCGGGCGATCCGTCCATAGAGCCGCGATTGGGCCGCATCCTGCATGAAAGTCTCCTCTGTGATTATTTTGATTTGTTGGACGGACGGCGCCGCGAAGCAGCCGCGCTCCCTCGCCCCGTTCTTACGGGGAGAGGGTTGGGGTGAGGGGCTGTCTCCGCATAGCCAGAGAGAGCTACGCCCGCGGAAGCTCCCCCTCACCCGGATCGCATTCCGCTGCGCTGCATGCGATCCGACCTCTCGCCGCAGGCGGGGCGAGGTAAGGGAGCCCGTTGCAATGGTGGAGCGCGTCCCGCTAACCCGCTTTCGCGTTCGGAAACTCCAGCATCGCTTCGCCGGCTGCGACCGTCTCGCCGCGCTGGTTCTGCACGGCGACGTCGACCAGCACCCAGCGCGACTTGGCGGTTGTCTGCTTCGCCTTGATGGTGCCGGCGGGGCGGATCGTGTCGCCGGGCTTCACCGGCTTCAGCCAGCGCGTCTCGAGCCGTCGGTGGATCGCGCCGGCAGGCAGAGCCCAGTCGGTCAGCATGCGCGAGATCAGGCCGAAATTGTTCATGCCATGCATGATGATGCCGCCGAAATTGGTCTTGCCGAAATCGCCCTTCATGTAGTTGTCGTCGAGATGCAGCGGGTTGTAGTCGAGCGATGCATCGCAGAACAGGCGGATCGATTCGCGCGAGACGGCGAAGGCGGGGCCGTCGATGGTGTCGCCGGCCTTGAGAGCATCGAAATTCGCTATAGTCATCGTGATCCTCCTTACATCGGACGGATGGTCTGGCCGCGACCCGAGCAGATCACGTCGCCATGCTGGTTGAAGAAGACGTTGTCGTGCACCACGAACAGCCGCTCGCGCTTGATGAACTTGTCGAGCGCGCGGGCCTGCAGGGTGATGGTGTCGCCGGGGCGGGCAGGGATGTTGTAGCTCCACGACTGCCCGGCATTGACGGTGCCCGGCGAGCGCATCCAATCGTCCGCCGGGGTGCAGGCGAACATCAAGAGGATGTGGATCGCGGGCGGAGCGATGAGCCCGCCATAGGGCCCGGCCTTCGCGGCCGCCTCATCGAGATAGAGCGGATTGGTCTCGCCGACCGCCCGGCAGTACAGCGCGATCGCCTCCTGGGTGAGCAGATAGGGCAGCGTCTTGCGCGGCTCGCCGGGGACGATGTCGTCCCACACCTTGCGCAGCTTCGCGTCCTTCCAGAAATCGGTTTCGAACGGGGTGGCCGCAGAACTTTCTGCTTGCGCCATCGAGGATCCTCCTGCTATTCAGTTCGCCAGGCGAACAGTTCATTCGCTGTGTGAATTGACGCTAGCGCGGTCGGGAGCCCCTGACAAGCGGGCAGCGCCGCGTCATGTGCAGGCAGCCATGCGGGCCGCGATGTGATGAGCAGAACGACAGCCCGAACCAGATGACGCCATGAGCAAAGAGAGTGACGGCTTCGTGCGCGCGATCGCGCGCGGTTTCTCGATCATCGAGGCGCTCGGCAAGCCGCCGGGGCGGCACACGCTGGCGGAGGCCGCCGACACCGCCGGTCTCAACCGCGCCACCGCACGCCGCATCCTCGCGACCCTGGTGGCGCTGAAATATTGCGCCTCGGATGGACGCTATTTCAGCTTGCGGCCGCGCGCGCTCGGGCTGGGCCTGTCCTATCTCAACGCGCTGCCCTATTGGGCGCATGCGCAGCGCGCGCTGGAGAATTTGCGCAACGAGATCGGCGAGTCCTGCGCGATGGCGGTGCTCGATGAGGACGAGATCGTTTATGCGCTGCGTCTGCCTGCGCGGCGGATTCTGTCGGCCAATCTCGGCGTCGGCAGCCGGCTGCCCGCGCATCTGGTGTCGCTCGGCCGCGTCATGCTCGCGGCGCTCCCGCCAGGCACCCGCGAGGCTTATCTTGCGACCGGCGGCTTCAAGCAGGTCACGCCGCGCACCGTGACCGATCCGGAGCGTCTCGGCGAATTGCTCGCGCGGGTCGAGAGCGACGGCTACGCCTGGGTCGATGGCGAGCTCGATCCCGCGATCTGCGGCATCGCCGTGCCGCTGCGCGACCCGGCCGGCGCGGTGGTCGCGGCGCTCAGCGTCAACACGATCTCCGGCACGGTCAGCGAGGCCGGCGCGCGCAAGAAATTTCTGCTGCCGCTGCGCCGCACCGCACAGGAGATCCGCAGCCAGATGCTCACCTCGGGCTAGGCGCGCGCACGCTCATCAGTCATTGTTTCCCGTCACCTTGCCTGCTTAAATCGCGCAGCCGAGCCTGCCTTGGCGCTGTAATGGCCACACGGGATACAACATCTGGATTTCAGCTGGAGTGATTGCCATGACCAGGGTTCTTCTCACGCTGCTTGCGTCCGCCGCGCTCTGCGCTTCATTGCCGCTGCGAGCCCATGCTGAACTCGATGTCGCCGCGCTGAAGGGCGCCATCGAGAAGTCGGTCGAGGCGGACTACCCGAAACTCGACGCGCTCTACAAGGACCTTCACGCCCATCCCGAGATTGCGTTTCAGGAGGAGAAGACCGCGGCCAAGCTGGCTGCCGAGATGCGGGCGCTGGGCTTCGAGGTGACGGAGCACGTCGGCAAGACCGGGCTGGTCGCGATCTACAGGAACGGCGAGGGCCCCACCATCATGGTGCGCACCGAGCTCGATGCGCTGCCGATGGAAGAGAAGACCGGCCTTCCCTATGCCAGCCACGACAAGACCACATGGCAGGGACGGGAAACCTTCGTCGCCCACAGCTGCGGCCACGACATCCACATGGCGAGCTGGGTGGGTGCGGCCAAGACGCTGGTCGGCCTGAAAGACCAATGGCACGGCACGCTGATGTTCATCGCCCAGCCGGCTGAAGAGATCGTGGCGGGCGCCAAGGCGATGCTGGCGGATGGTCTGTTCACGAAATTTCCAAAGCCGAATTTCGGCTTCGCCTTGCACGATGGCCCGTTCGCCTACGGAACGCTGCGCTATCGCGTCGGGATCGGCTCATCCGCCGCCGATGGCCTCTACATCAAATTCCGCGGCCGCGGCGGGCACGGCGCGGTACCGCAGGCGACCATCGATCCCGTGATGATGGCCGCGCGCTTCGTCGTCGACGTTCAGAGCGTGATCAGCCGCGAAAAGGACCCGACCGAATTCGGCGTGGTCAGCATCGGCGCGATTCACGGCGGCACCGCGTCGAACATCATTCCTGACGATGTGGTGCTGCTCGGCACCATTCGCACCTTCAAGCCCGAGGTGCGCGCCAAAATGCTTGCAGGCATCGAGCGGACGGCGAAGGCGGTCGCCGCCATGTCGAATGCGCCGGAGCCTGAGATCAACCTCGCCGAAGGGACCAAGGCCGTGATCAACGATCCCGACGTGGTCGGCACGGCGGAAAAGGTGCTGAAGGCGGCGTTTGGCGACAAGTTCGCAACCTCGCCGCCCGGCACGCCCAGCGAGGATTATTCGGAATTCGTCAGTGCCGGGGTGCCATCGATGTTCTTCAACATCGGTGTCTACGAGCCGGAGCGCGTCGCCGCGGCCCGAGCGGGCAACGGCCCGCCATTGCCGACCAATCACTCGCCGCTGTTCGCGCCGGTACCGGAGCCGACCATCAAGACCGGTGTCGAGGCCATGACGCTTGCCGTGTTGAGCGCGTTCGACCGGCAGGCGCGGGGAAATTAGCCGTCTGCGGCCGGGCGCGCCCAGCAGATTCTGCTGCCGCTGCGCCGCATATTCTCGCCGTGCCAAAACTTGCAGATCGGTTGCTGAACTTGCTGGAGGATTCTTGTGGCAGACCCAATCCGCGCCCCTTTCTACCACGACGGAATGCGTGAGATGCAGGACCGCTTCGACGGCCGTCGTGTCGCCGACGGCCTCGAGAAGCATCGCCTCCACTTCGAATTCTGGGAACAGGAGCGCAAGCTCATCGAGGAGACGCGCTTCTTTTTCATCGCGACGAGCTATCAGGATAACGTCGATTGTTCGATGCGTTGTGGCGATCCCGGCTTCGTGAAGATCACCGGGCCCGACACGCTTGAATACCCCGAGTATGACGGCAACAACATGTACCGCACACTCGGCAATATTCACCGCAACCCGAACGTCGGGTTGCTGTTTGTGCGCCTCGACGGCAAGACGTTTCGCGCGCGCATTCGAGGCAAGGCAACGATCCACGACGGTGCGGAAACGCTTGCCCGGCATCATGGTGCGAAGCTTGTCGTCAGCGTCAAATGCGAAATCTTTCCGAATTGCCCGCGCTACATTCCGGACATGATGAGCGCGTCAGCGGATATGCCGGCGAATCCGTTCGTTCCTCGGCCCGGCTACGAGCCGCCCGCACCGGAGTGGAAGAGCCGGGATTACCTCAAAGACGTACTTTCGAAATACGATCCGCATCGGAAACGCGACGCATAGCGAGCAGGCTCGTGGCGAGAACGGATATTGCTCTGCACCGCGCTTCGCGGGCAAAGCGGACGCGGCTTCCAATCTTACGCGCCCCAAGCGGATATGGGATCGGCGGAGCAACACACCCGATCAAGGCAGCGGCGCCATATAGGGAATGCTGCCGACCAGAACGAACACCTGAACCGCATTGCACAGCATGCCGCCCCAATGCAGCCGGCGCAGCCGCCGCACCGCGGTGGGATCGCCAAGGTCTCTCGCGTTTGCCTCGGCATCGAGCCGCCGCAGGAACCATCGGCGCGCCAGCACCGCGAACGCCGCGATCAAGGCGATGCCAAGCGCGACGGCCGGCCGACCCGCCGCGGCAAAGGCGAGCGTCCCGATCACACCCGAGACCGTCAGCACCAGGAAGTAGGCATTGAACATGCCGCGCAGCAGGCGGGTGACGGGCGGGACGTCGAGCTTCACGAGCAGGAACGCGGGGGCCGCGAGCAGGAAGTAGCCCATCGGCACCAGCAGGATGATGGTGGAGAACAAGACCGCTTGATCCGGGGTCATGCAGCCGCGCCCTTCTTTGAAGACTGGAGGATTTCGGTGCGGAAACCTGAAGTAGTATCCGCATGAGATATCCGCGGCACTATTGGGCTTTGGTCGGATGCGATCCCGTCGGGCCAGACATTGGCGAACGGACGAGGCCACTCGGCCCCACGTCCCGGAACATTCGGCGTGCCATTTTCGAAGCAGGGCCCAGGCCAGAGGCATGCCACATCTGTTGGGTGGACCGGCTCTTGCATGCTAGACAGGACTTACGTCCAACCTCTGAGGCCAGAATTCTCATGCCCATCGTCAACCGCGTCGCCGATCTGCAACCCGATATCCAGGCCTGGCGCCGCAACATCCATGAAAACCCCGAACTGCTGTATGACGTGCACCGCACTGCATCATTCGTGGCCGACCGGCTGCGGGAATTTGGCTGCGACGAGGTCGTGACCGGGCTCGGCAAGACTGGCGTGGTCGGGGTCATCAAGGGCAAGAAAGGGGCGGCCAAGGGCGACGTCAAGGTGATCGGCCTGCGCGCCGACATGGACGCGCTGCCGATCCACGAGGAAACCAACCTGCCTTACGCCTCGAAGACGCCGGGCAAGATGCATGCCTGCGGCCACGACGGCCACACCGCGATGCTGCTCGGCGCGGCACGCTATCTCGCCGAGACGCGCAATTTCGCCGGCGATGCGGTCGTGATCTTCCAGCCGGCCGAGGAGGGTGGGGCCGGCGCGGCCGCCATGATCAAGGACGGCCTGATGGACCGCTTCGGCGTCCAGCAAGTTTACGGCATGCACAACGGTCCGGGGATTCCGATCGGCTCGTTCGCGATCCGCTCTGGCCCGATCATGGCGTCCACCGACGAGGTCAATATCAACATCGAGGGGCTCGGCGGCCACGCCGCTCGGCCGCATAAGTGCATCGATTCGGTGATGGTCGGCGCGCAACTGATCACCGCGCTGCAGTCGATCGTGTCGCGCAGCGTCGATCCGCTCGACTCCGCCGTGATCTCGATCTGCGAATTCCACGCCGGCAATGCCCGCAACGTGATTCCGCAGACCGCGGTATTGCGCGGCACCGTCCGCACCCTGACCCCGGAGGTCCGGCAATTGATCGAGAAGCGCATCGGTGAAGTGGTCAAGGGCGTCGCCCAACTGACCGGCGCCCGGATCGATCTCGACTACAAGCGCGGCTATCCCGTTACCGTCAACCACGCATCGCAGACCGAATTCGCGACCCGCATCGCCAGGGAAGTGGCCGGCGACGGCAACGTACATCCGATGCCGCCGCTGATGGGCGGCGAGGATTTTTCGTACATGCTGGAAGCGCGGCCCGGCGCCTTCATCTTCTGCGGCAACGGCGACAGCGCCGGCCTGCATCACCCCGCCTATAATTTCAACGACGAGGCGATCGTCTACGGCACCTCGTATTTCGTGAAGATCGTGGAGGACGCGCTGGCGGCGTGATCTTTGCTGTTGGTCGCTGCGCTACCTCTCAATCGTCATCGCCTGCGACAAACGCGAAGCGTTTGCGCAAGGGAGCGCAGCGACGAAGCAATCCATGCTTCAGCGAGCAAAGAGATGGATTGCTTCGCGGAGCCTGTCATCGGGCGCGCGTTCGCGCGACCCGTTGGCTGGCAATGACGAACCAGTGCGCGTACTCACAAGTTCTCATGATGTCCGCTTCGCTCCGCTAACGGCCGCTTTTGTGCAGCAGCAAATGACGCGAGGCGCAGAAGGCGACGTCGCTGACGCGCCACATGTCGCCGGCGACGTCTTCGAGTGAGCTGCCTAGCCGTGAAGTTGCGAGTTGAGGCCGTCCCAATTTGGTGTGCGTCTGGTTGCCTCGAGAGCGCCGCTCTGCGAATTGCGACGAAAAAGAAGGCCCTTCTGGCTTGAGAGTTCTTTGGCTTTCAGCACTCGGCCATCTTCCAAAAGGATGCGCGCGCCTGCCGTGACATAACAGCCCGCCTCGACGATACAATCGTCACCCAATGAAATGCCGATACCGGCGTTGGCGCCGATCAGGCAGCGTTCACCAACTGTAATCCGCTCTTTCCCTCCTCCGGACAGAGTGCCCATGATCGACGCTCCGCCACCAACGTCGCTGCCGCTTCCCACAACCACACCGGCACTTATCCGGCCTTCGACCATGCAGGGACCGAGCGTGCCTGCATTAAAATTGCAGAAGCCTTCATGCATGACGGTCGTGCCCGGCGCCAAGTAGGCTCCGAGCCTTACGCGATCCGCATCTGCAATTCTCACGTCCGCAGGCGTCACATAGTCGGTCATGCGCGGAAACTTATCGACGCCTGTCACCTCAAACGCGAGGGCGCGCGTTCGTGCAATGAGTCGTGCGTCCGGTACACGAGAGCATTCACAGGGACCGAGGGTCGTCCAGGCAACGTTGGGTAACTGACTGAATATTCCATCAAGGTTCAGGCAATTCGGCTGAACGAGCCGGTGGCTCAGGAGATGGAGTCGAAGATATGCGTCGTGCACATCAGTTGGCGCAGATGCAAGGGAGCCAATTTCCGTACGGATTGGAACGATGTCGACATTGCGGACGTCGTCGTGTCGCGCATATCCGTCTGCCGACCCACCCAACGATCTGTTGATCTCGTCCTTCGTCAGCCGTACCGTTGCCGCCTTGCCGGCCTCCGCGACCAGGCGCAGCTGAAGAAACCAGGAATCCAACACGCGACCGTCAGCGGCAATCGTCGCAAATCCCTCGCCGCTCGCGCCCCTCCGCTCTATCGCCATTTGCATTGCTCTCACCACGACCCTGCACATAGTGCATACGCGAGTTCTCCTGGAATTGGCAACTTCTGCACGCTCAAACACGTCCGCTTTGGGCCATTTTCGACGGATTGAGCGGGGAGTCGACGGATGATGTCCGCTTCTGCCCGTAGGCCGGGGCCGGGCCGAGGGCGTTGCGTCTGGCTGCGGCCTAATGAGTCCGCGTCCTGGACGACCTCACGCATCCCATCGCACCGGCAGCGTCACCGGTCCGCGGAACACCCAACCGCGGACGACAGGCGGCGCCTCCGCGCGGAGGCGCAAATTGCGCAAGCGCGCGTACAGCATCGGCACCACGATCTTGCCGACCGTGAGCCGCGACACCCAGGTGCCGGCGCAGAAATGCGGTCCGGCGCCGAACGCCAGATGCGATTGCTTCGGTCGCGTCACGTCAAAACGATCGGGCTCGGCGAAGCGATTGCCGTCGCGGTTCGCCGCGCCGACGCAGAGCCCGATCTGAAGGCCCTCAGGCAGCGTGGTGCCGGAAAGATCGACATCGCGGGTGACGCGGCGCGGATACATGCCGATCGGCGAAATCCAGCGCACCGCTTCCTCGAGCGCAGCGGGCCATAGTTCCGGCTGCGCCAGCAGGCCGTCCTTCTGCGCCGGGTTTTGCAGCAGACCGAGCACGAGGGTCAGGATCGCATCGCGCGGCTCGTTCAGTCCGCCGCCGATGATCACCTTGATGTTGGCGCGGATGCCCTCGATCGGCATCGGCGGATCGGCGTTGACCATCGAGGACAGGATCGAGGGGTTGGGGTGGCTGCGGTGATCATCGAGCACCGCGTCGATCGCGGCGTCGACATCGGCGCTCGCCTGCATCGCCTTGCGCTCGATCCCGGCATCGGCAGCGTAATTGCCCGCGCCGTCGATCAGCGCCTGCGACCAGTCGGCCAGGGTCTGCCATGGCATCTCACGAAAACCGACCATCGCCATCAGGCTGCGCGAAGCCATCGGTGCGGCGAGCGCCCAGAACAGATCGGCCTCATCGGCAGCGGACAGGTCATCGATCAGCTCTTGCGCGATCGCGGTGAATTTCGGCGCCCAATACTCCTTGATCGTGGCCGGGCGGAACGAGGGCTCGATCGCCTTGCGGCCGATCGCGTGCTCGGCGCCGTCCTTGCGCATGAAGGTCGGCCCCATCACCTTGTTGACCAGCGAGGTCGGATTATCGGCCGAGTAGGTCGCCGGGTCACGCTCGATCCGCACGATGTCGTCGAAGCGCGTCACCAGCGTCAGCCTCGCAGGCTCGACGAACACCGCCGGCGCCTGCTCGCGCAGGCGGCGGAAGATCGGATAGGGGTCGTCGAGCAGATCCTGATACGCGATGTCGGTGACGACGGGCACGGTGCTGGTCATTGGTCCTCCCGGAGCGCTTTTGGCGAAGCCTAGCGCCAGAGCCAGCAATCACTCAATTCGATGGGATCGATATAGGCCATCGAAATATTCCATGACCTCATGCTAGGCTGGGCCGCCAGCAAGGCGGGCGGGAGGTGCAGCGTGGCGGCCAATTCCTCGATCGATCCGATCGACATCGGGACCTTGCGGACGCTTGTGCTGGTCTACGACCTGCAGTCGTTCTCGGCGGCTGCCAAGCGGCTCGACGTCAACCAGTCCACCATCAGCTACGCGGTCGAGCGGCTGCGCGGTGCGCTCGGTGATCCCCTGTTTGTCCGCAACGGCAATGGCGTGACCGCCACCGAACGCTGCGCGGCGCTGGTCAGCTGGGCGCGGGACATGATCGGCGAGATCGACGGGCTTGCCTCACCGGCTGAATTCGATCCGGCGACGGTGCAGGGCAGCGTGACGATCTCCTGCAACTATCACGAACGCCAGACCCTGATGCCGCAGTTCAGTGCGCGGCTGCGTGCCGGCGCACCACGGGTCCGCCTCGTCCTGCTCGATGCCGCGGGCCATGGCGACATCCATCTCAAGCAGAACCAGTGCGACATCGTGCTCGGTCCGGTCGGGGTGGTCGGCGAAAGCTTCTTTCGGCGCCATATCCTCACCGATCACTATGTCTGCGTGATGGATCCGGCCAATCCGCTGGCGCGCGGCCGGATCGCATTGTCGGCCTATGCCAAGGCCGAACACGTCTTCATCACCCATAGCGGCGAGTGGCAGCCGCTTTATCTCGAGGCGCTCAAGGCGAGGGAGATCGAGATCGAGCCCGCGGTCAGCCTTCCGAACCACGACAGTCTGGAGCGCATCATCGCCGGCACAAGGCTCGTCGCGACCATCCCGCATCATCTGGCGCGGGCGATGCGCGGCGGCCTGCACGTCGCGTCGCTGCCGTTCCGTGTGCCGATCTCGATCGACATGTACTGGAGCGCCAGGACGGCCAAATCAGGTCTGCACAAATGGGCGCGCGGACTGCTGGCGGAGATCGCCAAGGCTTACGCGGCTTGACCAAGCTACGTGACGCTTGCGCTCTATCTAGCCCGTTCGTCATTGCGAGCGCAGCGAAGCAATCCATCTCGTCACTTGCGGGGCATGGATTGCTTCGCTGCGCTCGCAATGACGGCAATACCCAAAAAGAAAAGGCCCGCACCAATGGTGCGGGCCTTCGTCCGGCGCGTTGCTGCGCCGAGAGCATGGGGCATCAGAACACGTGGTAGAACACGTAGTACAGACAGCCCGAGAGGATCATCGCGGCCGGCAGGGTCAGTACCCAGGCCATCGCGATGTTGCGGATCGTCGCCCATTGCAGACCGGAGCCGTTGGCGGCCATGGTGCCGGCAATGCCTGACGACAGCACGTGCGTGGTCGAGACCGGCAGGCCGTAGCCATCGGCCGCCGCGATCGTCGCGGCCGCCGTGATCTCGGCGCATGCGCCCTGCGCGTAGGTGAGGTGGGTCTTGCCGATCTTCTCGCCGACGGTGACGACGATCCGCTTCCAGCCGACCATGGTGCCGAGGCCGAGCGCGATGGCGACGGCGAACTTCACCCAGCTCGGGATGAACTTGGTCGCGGCATCGAGCGAGCCCTTGTACTCGTTCAGCGTGGCGACGTCGGCGGCAGTCAGCTCGGCTTCCTTGTCCTTCATCAGGAAGCGGATCGCCTCGGACGCCAGGTACATGTCGTTACGGGTGTTGCCGACCGCGTCGGCCGGGAACTTGGCCAGCGATCCATACTGGGCAACCTGCTGGCCGATGTCGCGCACCAGCACCGCGAGCGAAGGATAGGTGCCTTCGTTGATCTGGTGCTGCGCGACATAGTTGGTCACGGCCGGGCGCGGATTGCCGATCACGTTGTAACCGGCGGCCTTGCCTTCGATGACCTTGCTGGCCGAGGTGGAGTGCGCGGCGAACTGCTCGATCTGGCTCGCGGGCAGCGCGCGGTTCAGCGCATAGGCGGTCGGCACGGTGCCGATCAGGATCAGCATGATCAGGCCCATGCCCTTCTGGCCGTCGTTCGAGCCGTGGAAGAAGCTGACCAGCGTGCAGGTCAGGATCAGGATGCCGCGGATCCACCACGGCGGCGGCTGGTTGCCGACCGGCTCGCCGAACAGCGCCGGCGTCGCGCGCGCCAGCACGATCTTGAGGATGTAGAGCAGGCCGGCGGCGAGCGCGAAGCCGAACAGCGGCGACAGCAGCAGCGCCTTGGCGATGTTGGTCGCCTGCGACCAGTCAACACCGGAGGTGCCGTCGCGGCCGCGCAGCAGCGCGTTGGTGATGCCGACGCCCATGATCGAACCGATCAGGGTGTGCGAGCTCGAGGCCGGCAGGCCGAGCCACCAGGTGCCGAGATTCCAGATGATGGCGGCGATCAAGAGCGCGAACACCATCGCAAAGCCGGCGCTGGAGCCGACCTGCAGGATCAGTTCGACCGGCAGCAGTGACACGATACCGAACGCGACGGCGCCGCTCGAGAGCAGCACGCCGAACAGGTTGAACATGCCCGACCAGACCACGGCGATATGCGCCGGCAGCGAGCGGGTGTAGATCACGGTGGCGACCGCGTTGGCGGTGTCGTGGAAGCCGTTGACGAATTCGAAGCCGAGCGCGATCAGCAGCGCGACGAACAGCATGATGTAGGGCAGGAACGACGTGACGCGCGTGCCGGTGGCGTCGACGTCGGCATAGATGCTGTAGGCAACGAACAGCAGCGCGGCTGCGACCACGCCCAAATAAATGATCCCCGTCATGGGGTGGAAGCCCTTGTCGAGGTCCGGACCCTTTTTCAGGGCGGGCTCGATCGAGCCGGGTAACGCCATATCGCTCATGGTAAACTCCTGTCCCAATGCCTCCGATTTTGATCGATGCATATGACAGGCAATTGAAATCCGCCCCGTGAAATGAACCGGCCACCCATGACGGTGGACATCCCGCGGAATTGTTGTGCAACGCATTGAAGGTCCACGGGCCTTCGCGGCCTCGTGGCAATCTTCAGCAACTGACGATCACCGATCGCGCAAAGACCGTGACTGAAGTCACCGTCCGGGTTTCGCGGAGCGAGACATGCGGAAGGCGCGGACGCCGGCTGCGAGACGTCGGGCCCGCGAAGCCACGCCACCGGGAATCGAGGTCACTGAAAATCCTGGCAACCAGGAATTCGAATAACCAGAAATCCGGCGCGTGCTGCGAGCAGGTGACTGAGGAGGGGAGGATTGCGAGATGAGGTGGCGCGCCGCACGATTGGGGCTAGCAAACCGCGCAGCGCGCCCGCCTCAGGTACGTCATGGCGTGAACATGACGCCCGATACCTTTGGAATACGTCACAGTACCACGGATCAATTAAAGGTTGTAGGTATTTGTCAGCGTCCAGAAACAATTTCACGTTGAAGTGTTGTCCCTGGTTCCGCCGGTTTGGCGCAACTCAGGCCGCGCGAGCCGCATTGCGCAACTGATCTGCGGCAATTTTCAGGTCGTCGACAAAGCGCTGATATTCCAGCGCTTTGGCTTTCTCGTCGGGCAGCCGCAACAGGTAGGACGGATGTACGGTGACGAGCACCTTGGTTCCGTCGTGATCGATCAGGCGGCCGCGGTTCTTGTTGATCGGGGTAATCTTGCCGAGCACGCTCTGCGCTGCGGTGGCGCCGAGCGCCACCACGAGTTCCGGCCTGATGGCGTCAAGCTCGCGCGCGTACCACTGGCGGCAGGCGCGGATCTCCTGTGTGCCCGGCTTCTGGTGCAGCCGGATCTTGCCGCGCGGCACGAATTTGAAATGCTTCACCGCGTTGGTGATGTAGACCTTGGCGCGCGCGATGCCGGCGTCCTCAAGCGCGCGATCGAGCATCTGCCCGGCCGGTCCGACAAAGGGATGGCCTGCGAGATCTTCCTTGTCGCCGGGCTGCTCGCCGACCAGCATCAGCGTCGCGTTTTGCGGGCCTTCACCGAACACGGTCTGGGTTGCGTCCTTCCACAGCGGGCAGGCGCGGCAATCGGCGGCCTCTTCGCGCAAGGCAGCGATCGTGTCGCGCGCTTGCATGTCGTGAGTTTGCTTGCGGGCCATCGGTTCATCCTGCGGCTTCGGCGGCCCGGCCGCCTTGCGTGCGATGAAGGGGCTGCTGGTCATGCGCATGGCGTCTTCGATCAGCGGCTTAATGATCGAGTCCTCGGGCAGGTTCCTCCAATAGGCCTGCGGCATCTCCATCACTTTCAGCCGCGCGGGATTGAAGAGGCCGTTGTCATAACGCCGCCAGGCCTCCTCGAGCCGATCCTCGCTCGGCACCTCGGATTTGGCGACGCCCGGCGAGATCGAGATCGCGTGCCCGTCCCAATGCGCGCAGACGTCGGGGGTCAGGATCGACCACGGCATGTCGGCGAAGCGGCCGGCGAAGAAAGGTGCGGCGAACTCGACGATGCGATGCTCGGGCTCGAACCAGGCGACGTAATGCGCTGTCCGCTCGCGGCCGATCTCGCGGAAGCGGAGCTGCGCGTGCATCCTGTCGATATCGCGATAGACCGCGCGCGCTATCGCGTGGACCTCGGCGACGTCAGGATCATCAGTCGCGCTGAGCAGATCATGATGACTGCGCAGCCGCCACAGCAGGCGATAGAGCAGGGCGAAGCGCTCGTCATTGCGATGCAGGATCGCGGTCTTTGCGAGCTCGACGAAAATGGCTGTCACGTTGAACCGCGCCTGCGGCGCATCGGGCAAGTCATTCAGGCAGGATGCTGATGACAGCTCGTCGTCCTTGCGTACGGTCCACGTGACCTCCGCAGGCTTCACGTCATTCAGCGCCAATCGCCGCGCGGCCTTGCGCCAGCCCTCGAAATCGGTGTCGTTGTCGAGCACGATGATACGCATGCGATTGCTCCGTTTCCGTCACGCCGCCATTTTCGGGGCCTACGCGCCTGACTTGCGGAAGAGCAGAGCCCGTCCGCTTCGGCGGCTGCTGAATCTCATTGATTCCACTCATGAATCGATGAGCTCACCAATCCGATTGACTCCACGGGCCCTGTTAGCTTTATATTAGAACATATCATGAACAATTGGGCCAGTCCCTGGTTCTCTGTTCTGGTCAGTGACGGCCTCAAATTTTCAGGTGGAAGGAGCGGCGCAATGAATGGCGCACGCACGGGTACGCTTGCGTCTCTGCGCGGCAGCATCGCGCGCATCGAGGCGCCATCGGAGGCGGCGATGCCGAACCGCATCGCGCTTGGACACACGAGCGCGGACGCGATGCTGCGCGGCGGGCTTGCACCGGCCGCGCTGCACGAGGTGTTCGCGGCCGGCCATCAAGGCGGCGCGGCGACCGGCTTCATCGCCGGGCTCGCCGGACGGGTGTCAGCGCGCAAGCCGCTGGTCTGGGTGCGGCAGGATTTTTCCGATCGCGAAAACGGCGCGCTGTCGATGCGCGGGCTTGCCGAGCTCGGCCTCGATCCGCGCCTCTTGGTCACCGTGCGTGCCGCCGATGTCGACAGCGGCCTGCGCACCGCGGCCGACGCGCTCGCCTGCGATGCGCTCGGCGCGGTCGTGCTCGAGATCTGGGGCCATGCGCGCCAGCTCGATCTCGTCGCCAGCCGCAAACTGACCTTGGCCGCGCAAGCCTCCGGCGTCACCGCGCTGATGCTGCGGATCGCGGCGACGGCGATCCCCTCGACCGCGGAGACGCGCTGGATCGTGCGCGCGGCGCATTCGCCGCCCGGCAATGCGGCCTGCGCCTGGGGCGCGCCGCGCTTCGAGGCCGAACTCGTGCGCAATCGTCATGGCCCGGTCGGGCGATGGATCATGGAATGGAAATGTGATGAGTGCCAATTCAGTGAACCGTCGGCGTATCCTCAGCCTGTGGCTGCCACGCCTGCCCATCGATCGCATCAAGCGCAAGCTCGCGCAGGACATCGCCTCGCAAGCTGATGCACGGGAGGTCGTAGGGCTCCCTCTCCCGCTTGCGGGGGAGGGCTGGGGTGGGGGTCTCGCCACGAGTCCCGCTGAGGAGAGAGCCCCCACCCGGATCGCATCTCGCGATGCGATCCGGCCTCCCCCGCAAGCGGGAGAGGCGAAGAAAGAACTTCGCTTTCTGCTGCAAGCGACAACAGTGCAAAAACTCCCCAGCGTCGTGGTCGCAAAGGACCACAACGCGATCCTGCTGCACGCGATCGACGAGGCGGCGGTGCGGGCCGGGCTGTCGATCGGGCTGCCGCTTGCCAATGCGCGGGCGATCTGCCCGGAGCTTACGGTCTACGACGCAGACCCCGCCGCCGATCTGAAGACGCTGAACGACATCGCCGACTGGTGCGACCGTTTTACGCCGCTGGTCGCGCTCGATCCGCCTTACGGGCTGTTCCTCGACATCACCGGCTGCGCGCATCTGTTCGGCGGCGAGCGCGCGCTGCTGCGGATCGTGACCAATGCGCTGAGCCGGCGCGGTTTTGCCGTTAGTGCGGCGATCGCCGGCACCTCGATCGCGGCGCGCACGCTGACGCGCTACGCCTCGGGGCAGATCATCGCCGATGGCGCGGAGGCGGAGGCGGTCGGCCCGCTGCCGGTGTCGGCGCTCGGCGCCGATCCTGCCGTCACCACCGGCCTGCGCCGCGCAGGCCTGAAGACCATCGGCGATGTCGCCTCGCGCGCGCCGCATGAGATCTCGGCGCGGTTCGGCGCTGATTTCACGACCTTGCTCGGCCACGCGCTCGGGCGGGGCGATGCCCCGATCAGTCCGCGCAAGCCGCTGCCCGATTACATCGTCGAGAAGCGTTTCCCCGAACCCATCGCAACCGACACCGTGATCGCGCTGACGCTCTCGAGCCTCGCCAAGACGCTGGTTGCGGCGATGGACAAGCAGGGCAAGGGCGCGCGGCAGCTGGAAGCGAGCTTCTTCCGTACCGACGGCGCGGTGCGCGCGATCCTGGTCGAGACCGGGCGTCCGGTGACGCGGCCGGAGATGATCGACCGCCTGTTCCGCGAGCGGCTCGATGCGCTCAACGATCCCCTTGATCCCGGCTTCGGCTTCGATCTCATCCGTCTTGCCGCGGGGCGTACCGAGATCGTGGTGCAGCAGCAGCGCGATCTCGACACCACCGTGCACGACAATGACGAGATATCGGCGCTGATCGACCGCATCGCCGCCCGCATCGGGGGAAAACGCGTCGTCGTGCATTTGCCCCTTGATAGCCATATCCCCGAACGCGCTGCGCTCGCGCTGCCGGCGCAGCATCATCTGGCCGCGGCGAGCGCGGCCGCCTGGCCGGAGCGCGTCGCCGGCGAGCCGCCGCTGCGGCCGCTCAGGCTGTTCGAGCGGCCCGAGCCGATCAAGGTGCCGTTCGCGAGTGTGCCGGATGGCCCGCCGCACCAGTTCACCTGGCGGCGCGCCTTGCATGCGGTGGTGCGGGTCGAGGGCCCCGAGCGCATCGCGATGGAATGGTGGAAGCAGGACGGCGCGGCGCTGACGCGCGATTACTTCCGCGTCGAGGACGCCGAGGGCCAGCGCTTCTGGATCTTTCGCGACGGCCTCTACGAGAGCGAGCTGCGCGACGAGGAAGGCAAGCCGGTCCTGGCCAACTGGTATGTGCACGGGCTGTTCGCATGAGCGCGCCTCTACCCGACTATGCCGAGATCGGCATCACCAGCAATTTCTCCTTCCTGCGCGGCGGCTCCGATCCGCGCGCCTATGTGCATCAGGCGAGCGAACTCGGGATCCCCGTGATCGGGCTCGCCGATCACAACACGCTGGCCGGCGTGGTGCGCGCCTGGAAGGAGCTCGACAGCGACAAGGTCGCCCATCCGCCCAAGCTTCTGATCGGCGCCCGCATCGTCTTCATCGACGGCACGCCCGATATCCTGGTCTATCCGCGCGACCGCGCCGCTTACGGCCGGCTGTGCCAGCTGCTCACCCGCGGCAAGCGCGGCGGCGGCATCGAACGGATCGAGAAGGGTGACTGCCGGCTCACTCTGTCCGATCTCATCGATTTCGCCGAAGGCCAGCTTTTGGTGCTGGCGCTGGCGCATCGTTTCGAAGAGGAGAAAGCGCTCGATCTGCTCGCGCGATTGAAGGCCAGCGCCGCCGATGGCGTCTGGCTCGCGGCAAGCCTGCTCTATCGCGGCGACGACAGGCGCCGTCTCGCGCGGCTGCATGGCCTCGCCGCCGATGCAGGTGTGCCGCTGCTTGCCACCAACGAGGTGCTCTATCACCATCCTGCGCGCCGCCCGTTGCAGGATGTGCTGACCTGCATCCGCGAAAAGACCACGATCGAGGCTGTCGGCCGCAGGCTCGAGGCCAATGCCGAGCGGCATCTCAAGCCGGCGCATGAAATGATCAGGCTGTTTCGCGATCTGCCGGATGCGATCGCGGAGACCATGCGCTTCGCGAAACGCATCTCCTTCTCACTCGACCAGCTCAAATACCAGTATCCCGACGAGCCGGTGCCGCCGGGCAAGACCGCGCAGCAGCATCTGGAAGACCTGACCTGGGCCGGTGTCGACAAATATTTCGGCGGCGAGATCGACGAAAAACTTCGCGCCACCCTGAACAAGGAGCTCGCGCTGATCGCCGAGCTGAAATACGCGCATTACTTCCTCACCGTGCACGACATCGTGCACTATGCGCGCAGCCAGAACATCCTGTGCCAGGGGCGGGGCTCGGCGGCCAATTCGGCGGTGTGTTACGTGCTCGGCGTCACCTCGGTCGATCCGACCAAGGTCGATCTGCTGTTCGAGCGCTTCATCTCCAAGGAGCGGCTGGAACCGCCCGACATCGACGTCGATTTCGAGCATTCGCGGCGCGAGGAGGTGATGCAATATGTCTATCGCCGCTACGGCCGCCACCGCGCGGCGATCATCGCCACCATCATCCATTATCGCCCTCGCAGCGCAATCCGCGACGTCGGCAAGGCGCTCGGGCTGACCGAGGACGTCACTGCGGCGCTCGCCGACACCGTGTGGGGTAGCTGGGGCAAGGGCCTCAACGACATGCAGGTGCGGCAGGCCGGGCTGGACCCGAAGAATGCGATGATCAATCTCGCGGTCGAGCTCGCCACCGAGCTGATCGAGTTTCCGCGCCATCTGTCGCAGCATGTCGGCGGCTATGTGCTGACCCAGGACCGGCTCGACACCTATGTGCCGATCGGTAACGCCGCGATGGACGACCGCACCTTCATCGAATGGGACAAGGACGATGTCGACGCGCTTCATATGATGAAGGTCGACGTGCTGGCGCTGGGCATGCTGACCTGCATCCGCAAATGCTTCGACCTGATCGATGACCACAAGGGCAAGCGTTGGGAGCTCGCTTCAGTCCCGCAGGACGAAAAAGAAGTCTACGACATGCTGTGCCGCGGCGAGTCGCTCGGCGTGTTCCAGGTCGAGAGCCGTGCCCAGATGAACATGCTGCCGCGGCTGAGGCCGCGCACCTTCTACGATCTCGTCATCGAGGTTGCGATCGTGCGTCCCGGTCCGATCCAGGGCGACATGGTGCATCCTTATCTCAGGCGGCGGAACAAGCAGGAGCAGGTGACCTATCCATCGCCGGCGCCAAACCAGGGCGACAAGAACGAACTCTACAACGTGCTGCACAAGACGCTCGGCGTGCCGTTGTTCCAGGAGCAGGCGATGCGGATCGCGATCGAGGCGGCACATTTCACCTCGGAAGAAGCTAACGGCCTGCGCCGCTCGATGGCGACCTTCCGCAACCTCGGCACCATCGGCAGCTATGAGGAGAAGCTGGTCGGCAACATGGTCGCGCGCGGCTACGATCCGGATTTCGCCCGCAGCTGCTTCGACCAGATCAAGGGTTTTGGGCAGTTACGGTTTCCCGGAAAGCCATGCCGCGAGTTTTGCCCAACTCGTCTACATCTCCTCATGGCTGAAGCACCATCATCCCGATGCGTTCTGCTGCGGCCTGCTCAACTCGCAGCCGATGGGCTTCTATGCCCCGGCGCAGATCGTCGGCGACGCCCGCAACAACGGCGTCACGGTGCGCGAGGTCGATGTCTCCTTCAGCTTTGCGCAGAACACCCTGGAGGAGAAGGTCGGCGATCATTGTGCGGTGCGGCTCGGCTTCCGCCAGATCGACGGCTTTCACTGGCTGGATGAGGACGAGGAGAGGTTGAAGCGGATGCAGGCCAGCCACAAAGAGGCTGTGCTCCCTCTCCCGCTTGCGGGGGAGGGGTGGGGTGGGGGTCTCTCCACGAGTCACGCTGAGGAGAGAGCCCCCACCCGCAGCGCATCCGCGCTGCGGCCTCCCCCGCAAGCGGGAGAGGCGAAGCAAGAGAAAGACTGGGCCGACCGCATCGTCGCCGCGCGCAACCGCCGGCCGTTCACCTCGCTGGAGGACTTCGCCCGTGACACCGCTCTCCCCAAGCGCGCGCTGATCCTGCTCGCCGACGCCGATGCGTTCCGCTCGCTCGGGCTCGACCGCCGCGAGGCGCTGTGGGCAGTGCGGCGGTTGCCCGACGACGTGCCGCTGCCGCTGTTCGAGGCCGCCACCGCGCGCGAGCAGCCGGATGAGGGCGCAAAACCGCTGCCGGAGATGCCGCGTCCCGAGCAGGTGGTCGCCGACTACCAGACCATCCGCCTCTCGCTGAAGGGCCATCCGATGGAATTCTTGCGCGAGATGTTCACCAGAGAGCGTGTCGTCGCCTGCCACACGATCAATCGCAGCAACGACCGCCGCCGCGTCAGTTGCGCCGGCGTCGTGCTGGTGCGGCAGCGGCCGGGCAGCGCCAAGGGCGTCGTGTTCATGACGCTGGAGGACGAGACCGGCATCGCCAACATCGTGGTGTGGCCGAAGGTGATGGAGCAGTACCGCAAGGAAGTGATGGGTGCGCGCCTGATCCTGGTCGAGGGCTATATCCAGAGCAGCCCCGAGGGCGTGACGCATCTGGTGGCGCAGCGCATGACCGACCGTTCCCACGACCTGATCGGCCTCGCCAACGAATCCCTCAGCAGCAAGCATCCGGTGCCGGCGGGCCCGGCGCTGATCGAGCCGCTCAACGACATCAGCCGCGATCACGGCGACAACCCGCCGCAAAGGATCCGCCACCCCCGCAACGTCCGCATCCTGCCGCCGTCGCGCGATTTTCATTGACGCCGGCGCGGGCCTCGATTTGACGCAGATCAAAGGCACCGCGGAGCTCCCGTAAGACAAAGGAAAAAAGGAGGCCGGGATGTCCGCAGCCGAGATTGCGAAGCTTCATTTCTCAGCCGCACTTGCCGAAGCGGAGGCCGCTGGGGTGGGGCACGACAGCCTCTGCCGCTCGCTGCTCGGCCTTGTCGTCTCGAAATACCTCGAAGACAGGAGCGTCTCCGACGTGCAGTCGGAGCTTCGCTTCATCGCCGACAATTGCGACCCTGACACGGACTTCGCGTTCATGCGCCCCTAACGCACGGAGCGCAGGGTAGATCGTAGCCTTCATCGCAGCGATAGTGTGCACCGCAACCAGCCGATCTCGTCCGGCCGGCGAACTCGTCTATTTCAAGAAGCAGGACAACTGCCAATATGCCTCGATCGGCGTTTCCCAGCACAAGGCGCACCACAACGCGCTATCGCCGTCCCACGCTGACGTTCGAAAACCTGATGGGCAAGGGAGCCCTACTTCTCCTATCTCGTGACGCTTGACGACGTGATCGCCTCGCGCGGCGGCAACCTCCTGATCGTCGACGGCAAGGTCGTCGGCGCCATCGGCGTCAGCGGCGGTTCGGGCTCGCAGGACAATGTGATCTCGCTCGCCGGCCAGGCCGCGTTGAAATGAGCAGCGACGTAATGCTTCTGCCGGGCTTCGGCCGGCAGAAGTTTTCTGATGAGGATCCTACGAACGGTCAACAATTTGTTCGGCTTTTCAGAATTTAACTTGACGCCGCACCCAACTCAGATGTTCAATGCGCCCGTCTCACCCGACACGAGGGGCGCTTCGCGGTCGTCACGAACGTGGGTCGAGATGCGGTGGACGCCGATTGCGCAACTGACGAGTGCGGATGAAGCGGACGGTGAAGTCGTGTGGTCCTGACGCCCTAGCGGCAGGTGTCTTTTCACAAAACGCGAACGCGTCTTGTGAAGGCGGTGACAAGCAAGCCCAGTCTCGCCGGGGAGAGCACGAAGTAAGCCGTAACCCATCGCGCAGGGAAAGCCGGATAGCTCCGGTTACACCTGTGGTCCTACCCCCGAGCTTTCTACCTTTTGCTCGGGGCCCATGGGTGCGATCGGCACCCGGCTTTCCCTGCGCCCTCCGTTCGAGAGAGGGCAACACACGAAGCAAACCTCGGGCACATCACGCCGCGAGAGTGCTGATCCGCGACTTACCTGCGAATGCTTACACGAAGCTTACAACCCGCTCGAATTTGGTGTCGTCCCGGGCAAGCGAAGCGCGACCCGGGACGCATAACCACAAATGTTAATTGTCTCGAGACGCTGGGGCCACAGCGTCATGTAACGATGATCACCTGTGGTTATGGGTCCCTGTTTTCGCAGGGACGACGGTTGAACGTGGTCCTGCGTTCGCAAGCGGATGAATTCTTCGGCAGCTGCATACTATTCCACCGCGGCCCCGACCGGCGGTCCGCCCGGCGGGCGGTGCAGGAAGGTGATCGACGCATATGCGCCGACCCACGAGCCGGCCGCTGCGAAGCCGACGTAGAGCCAGTTCTCGGTGTAGCTGATCACCGCATAGGAGGAGAGCACGTACCAGACGCTGCTCCAGGTCGCGGCCGGCACGCGCTTGCGCGCGACGACCGCCGAGGTGAACATGACATAGACCGCGTCGGTCGCCGCGGTCGCGAGGAAGACACCGCCGGCGGTAAGGGGATCGATGGCAGCCATTGCAACTCCTGTTCGGGTCGGGCAGAGCTAAGGCATGGTCCGGAAAAGTGTGAAACGGTTTTCCGAGAAGACCATGCCCAAACAAGGTTCGGGAACGTGTGATCTTGCCCAAATAAGGTATGACGGTTGGGGATCGGGCATTGCCATTTTGTCATCATGCTCGGGCATAGAATAATCGCAAACAGGAATGCGCATGCAGGACATCCGTGAAATCCTTTCCGATGTCTGGACCGGCACCGGTGGCGCGCCGTCCGCGCTCGATGCGGTCACGCTGACCGGCAGCGAGCCGCAATTGCCGTCGTCGTTTCGGGTCGCAGCGGCGGCGCAAGTACCGATTGCCGCGGCGGGCCTTGCGGCGGCCGAGATCTGGAAAGCCCGTAGCGGCGAGCCGCAGGACGTCGCGGTCGACATGCGCCATGCCGTCGTCGAATGTCGCAGCGAGCGATATCTGCGGGTCGACGACAAGCCGCCGCCGCCGGCCTGGGACAAGATCGCCGGCGTCTACCGTGTCCGCGACAATCGCTTCGTCCGCCTGCACACCAATTTCCCGCATCACCGCGACGCCGTCTGCAAGGTGCTGGGCTGCAATGCGGAGCGCGACGATGTCCAGGCCGCGCTGCTGCAATGGGACGGCGAGGCGTTCGAGACCGCGGCCTATGCGGCCGGCGGCGTCGCCGCCTTGATGCGCTCATATGACGAGTGGTCAGCGACGCCGCATGCAGGAGAGCTTGCAAGACTGCCGCTGATCTCGATCGAGAAGATCGGCGAAGCCGCGCCAAAGCCGTGGCCCGCGGGGAAGCGGCCGCTGGCCGGCATCCGGGTGCTCGATCTGTCGCGTGTGATCGCCGGTCCCGTCGCCGGCCGCACGCTCGCCGCGCATGGCGCCGACGTGCTGCTGATCTCCGGTCCCGATCTGCCTGATATCCCCTGGCTCACCATCGACACCGGCCGCGGCAAGCTGACGAGCTTTCTCGAGCTGCGCGGCGAGGAAGGGCGGGTTGTGATGCGCGGCCTCGTCGCACAGGCCGATATTCTCTCGCAGGGCTATCGTCCGCAGGCGATTGCGCGGCTCGGCTTCTCGCCGGAGGAAGCGGCCCGCATCAATCCCGGGATCGTCTATGTGACGCTCTCGGCCTATGGCCATGCCGGTCCATGGGCGGAGCGCCGCGGCTTCGACTCGCTGGTGCAGACCACGACCGGCTTCAATCATGCCGAGGGGCAGGCCGCCGGCGTCGACGGACCGAAGGAATTGCCGGCCCAGATGCTCGACCACGCCACCGGATACTTCATGGCGTTCGGCGCCATGATGGCCAGGGCACGCCAGGCGCGCGAGGGCGGCAGCTGGCACGTCCGCCTGTCGCTGGCGCAAACCGGGCGCTGGCTGTGGAATCTCGGCCGGCTCGAAGGAGGCCTTGCCACCGAGGACCTGAAGGCGGATGCGGTGCAGCCCTTCATCGAGCGGCTTCCGTCCGGCTTTGGCACGCTGAGTTCGGTCCGGCACGCCGCCATCCTGTCGCGGACCCCGGCCCATTGGGCCCGTCCGGCGATGCCGCTCGGCAGCCATCCTGCTGAGTTTCCCGCTCCAGGGTTTCCTGCCCCGGAGTTTCCCGGATGAGGCATTCAGTCGCCATTCAGGCAATCCGAACTTTAACCACGCGCACCGCCGAAGTGCGATTTTTAGGTTGTTTGAAACGCCAATTCGGCACTATTAGCGCACCGCTGGGGTTGTCCCGCCGGAAGCTGCAACGATCGACCCCGCGGACCGCATGCTGAAAGAGTTTATCAAGCGAATGCAGAGCTTTAGCCGCCCGCGCCTGCTCGTGGCCACGGCGGTGCTGGTGGTCGCCTGCGCGGGCGCCTATGGCTACACGCGGTTCGGCTCGGACAAGCAGGCACCGTCGGAAGTCTCTAGCCAGTCCCGCAAGGGCGGCACGCGCTATTCGCCATCGCCGGCCGAGTGGGCGAGCCTGACCTTCCAGACCGTGGCCGAGCACACCTTCCGCTCCGAACTGGTGACCGAGGGCAAGATCGGGATCGACGAGGACCGCTCTACCCCGGTCTACTCGCCCTATACCGGGCGGGTCACCCGCCTCCTGGTGCGGCCGGGCGATACCGTGGTGAAGGGGCAGCCGCTGTTCGTGATCGAAGCGGCCGACACCGTGCAGGCGCAGAACGACTACGTCGCCGCGACGACCGGCCTCAACAAGGCCCAGTCGGCGCTCGACCTGGCGCAGATCCAGGAGAAGCGCGCCAAGGACCTGTCCGAGGGCAAGGCGATCCCGCTGAAGGATTATCAGACTGCGCAGGCGACGCTGGTGCAGGCGCAGAACGATGCGCGCTCGGCGCAGACGCTGCTGGAAGCCGCCCAGAACAAGCTGCACATCCTCGGTTTCGGCGACGAAGCCATCACGACCTTGCAGCAGAAGGGCCGCCTCAATCCGGAGACGACGGTGTTCGCGCCGATCGGCGGCACCGTGGTCCAGCGCAAGGCCGGCCCCGGCCAGTATGTCTCGACCGGCGCCAGCGACCCGGTCTATGTGATCGGCGATCTCTCGACGGTCTGGCTGATCGCCTTCGTCCGCGAATCTGACGCCGACAATGTCGCGGTCGGGCAGGACCTCAGCTTCAGCGTGATGGCGCTGCCGGGCAAGGTGCTGAGCGCCCGGGTCAACTATGTCGCCGCCGCGATCGATGCGACCTCGCGCCGGCTCCTGGTCCGCGCCACCATCGACAACGCCGACAATCGGCTGAAGCCCGAGATGTTCGCCAATGTGACGCTGTATTCGAAGGGCGACCACCCGGCCGTCGGCGTGCCGAAACAGGCGCTGATCTACGAGGGCGATCAGGTTCGCGTCTGGGTCGCGAAGGCCGACGACAAGACCATCGAGCTGCGCCAGATCAAGCCCGGCCTCATCAATGGCGACCTCGTCGAGGTCGCCGGCAATCTCAAGCCGGGCGAGCAGATCGTGACGAAGGGAAGCCTCTTCATCGACCGCGCCGCATCAGGTACCTAGCAGCATGATCCGGAAAAGTGGGAACCGGCTTTCCCTCGCGACAAACGCCGAACGCGTTTGCGCGGAGACCATGCTCACCAAGAAAAATCCTCTCCGTTGAAAGTGCCGATCTGAATGGATCGCCTCGTCGCCCTTGCCGTCAATCGCCGCTACTTGATGGTGGCCATGTTCGTCGTCGTCCTCATCGGCGGCCTGTTTGCGTTCAAGCAGCTCAATATCGAGGCCTATCCCGATCCGACCCCGCCGATGGTCGACATCGTGACGCAGAGCCCGGGCCTCTCGGCCGAGGAGATCGAGCGCTATATCACGATCCCGATCGAGACCCAGGTCGCCGGCATCAAGAACCTCAAGACCATCCGCACGATCTCGCTGTACGGCCTCTCCGACGTCAAGCTGCAGTTCTCCTTCGACTACACCTATGACGAGGCGCTGCAGCAGGTGCTGAACCGGCTGTCGCAGCTCGCGCCGCTGCCCGGCAACGTGCAGCCCGGCATCTCCCCGACAAGCCCGATCGGCGAAATCTTCCGCTACCGGCTGAAGGGACCGCCGAACTACAGCGTGCTCGACCTCAAGACGCTGCAGGACTGGGTGCTGCAACGCCGCTTCCGCGCGGTGCCTGGCGTGATCGACGTCACCGGCTGGGGCGGCAAGACCAAGACCTACGAGATCCAGGTCGACTTCAACAAGCTGGTCGCCAACGGCCTGACGTTGCCGCAGGTGCTGCAGGCGGTTTCCAACGCCAACATCAATGTCGGCGGCAACACCGTGAACATCGGCTCGCAATCGGCCGTGGTGCGCGGCGTCGGTCTGATCCGCTCGATCGACGATCTCGCCAACACCATGATCTCGCAATCAGGCGGCAATCCGGTGCTGGTCAGGGACGTCGGCGCCGTCACGATCGGCGAGAAGCCGCGGCTCGGCATCGCCGGCATCGACAATGACGACGACATCGTGCAGGGCATCGTGCTGATGCGCCGCGGCGAGCAGAGCTCGCCGACCATTGCCCGCGTCGAGCAGCTGGTCAACCAGATCAACAATTCCTCGATCCTGCCGCCGGGCGTCAAGATCGAGCGCATCTACGACCGCAAGGATCTGATCGAGCTCACCACCCACACCGTGCTGCACAACATGGTGGTCGGTATCCTGCTGATCGTGCTGTTGCAGTGGATCTTCCTCGGCGATCTCCGCAGCGCGCTGATCGTCGGCGCCACGATCCCGTTCGCGTTGTTCTTCGCCGTGATCATCCTGGTGCTGCGCGGCGAATCCGCCAATCTGCTCTCGGTTGGCGCGATCGATTTCGGCCTGATCGTCGATGCCACCGTGATCATGGTGGAGGCAATCTTCCGTCGGCTGTCGCAGACCACCGCGCTCTCGGAAGACGAGCGGAGCCACATCTCCGAGGATACGGTGATGGGGATGAAGAGCCATGCGATCCTGTCGGCGGCGGCCGACGTATCGCGCTCGATCTTCTTCGCCGCGACCATCATCGTCGCCGCGTTCCTGCCGCTGTTCACGCTGGGCGGCGTCGAGGGCAACATCTTCGGGCCGATGGCGCGAACCTATGCCTATGCGTTGGCGGGCGGATTGCTGGCGACGTTCACGATCACGCCGGCGCTGAGCGCGCTCATCCTGCCGGCGCATATTCACGAGACCGAAACCTGGATCGTCAAGAGGCTCGATGCGATCTACGTTCCGGCGCTGAACTGGGCGATCACCAACCGCAAGATCGTGATGGCCGGTGCGGCCGGCCTCGTGGTCATGACCATCATCTTCGTGCGGTTCCTCGGCCTCGAATTCCTGCCCAAGCTGGAAGAGGGCAATCTCTGGATCCGCGCCACGCTGCCGCCGACGATCTCGCTGCAGGAGGGCAACGCCTATGTCAACGAGATGCGGAAGCTGATCAGCAGCCGTCCCGAAGTGGTGTCGGTGGTGTCGCAGCACGGGCGCCCCGACGACGGCACCGACGCCGCCGGATTCTTCAATGCCGAATTCTTCGCGCCGCTGAAGCCTGCCGGCGAATGGCCGGGCACGCACGACAAGGACGTCCTCACCGCGCAATTGCTCGCGCAGTTGCAGGACAAGTTCCCCGGCGTCGAATTCAACTTTTCGCAATACCTGCAGGACAACGTGTCGGAGGCGGTGTCCGGCGTGAAGGGCGAGAACTCGATCAAGCTCTATGGCAACGATTTGCAGGCGCTGACCGACACCGCCAACAAGATCAAATCCGTGCTGTCGACCGTGCAAGGCGTCACCGACCTCGCAGTGTTCACCTCGCTCGGCCAGCCGACCGTCCAGATCGACGTCGACCGGGTGCGGGCGGCGCGCTACGGCCTGTCGCCTGGCGACATCAACGCCACGATCAAGGTCGCCGTCGGCGGCGACACCGCGGGCGATCTCTATGAACCCGGCAGCGACCGGCACTTTCCGATCATCGTCCGCCTTGCGCCGGAATATCGCAAGAGCGCGGAGGCGATCCAGAACCTGCGGATCGGCGCAGCCAATCCGAATGGCGGGGTCACGCAGATCCCCCTGAGCGAGGTCGCCTCGATCAAGCTGATTTCGGGCGCTGCCTACATCTATCGCGAGCAGCAGGAGCGCTATCTGCCGATCAAGTTTTCGGTGCGTGACCGCGACCTCGGCAGCGCGATCCTGGAGGCGCAGCAGAAGGTCAACGAGCAGGTCCAGTTGCCACCCGGCTCGCGTATCGAATGGGTGGGCGAGTTCGGCAATTTGCAGGACGCGATCAAGCGGCTGTCGATCGTGGTGCCGATCAGCCTCGTGCTGATCGCGGTGCTGCTGTTCCTCAATTTCGGCTCGATGGTCGACACCGTGCTCGCGATGAGCGTGATCCCGATGGCGATCTTCGGCGGTGTGCTCGGGCTGTTGATCTCGGGCATTCCGTTCAGCGTGTCGGCGGCGATCGGCTTCATCGCGCTGTTCGGCATCGCCGTGATGGACGGCATCATCATCCTGTCGCAGTTCAACCAGCTGATCGACGAGGGCTATGACCGGATGCGCGCGGTGATCCGTACCGGCGAGCTGCAGCTTCGTCCGGTGTTGATGACGTGCGTCGTCGCCGGCATTGGCCTGTTGCCGGCGGCGGTGTCGGAGGGCATCGGCTCGCAGGTGCAGAAGCCGCTCGCCATCGTCGTCGTCACCGGCATGATGCTGGCGCCGCTGGTGATCCTGATCACGCTGCCGGTGCTGATCTCCTACTTCTCGCGGCGGCCGAAGGACAACGTCAGGTAAAGCCGTAGAGCCGCGCCGGATTGTCGACCAGGATGGTCTTGCGCAGCGCGGCATCCGGCGCCCAGACCGGAAGCTGGTTGAGGAGGCGGCCGTCGTCGATCTGGTACAGCGGCGTCACGTCGGTGACCTTCTTGCCTTGGGGTGTCACCGAATCCGGGTGCGGCCAGTCGGTGCCCCAGACGATGCGCTCGGCATTGGCCGCGATCAGCGCCTGGGCCAGCGGCGCGGCGTCGGCATAGTCGGGCGCGAGCCTGGAGGCGCGGTAGGCGCCGGAAATCTTGACATACGCCTTGCCGGATTTGACCAGCGCGAGCAGGTCGTCAAATCCCGGCTGGCCCGTGCCGAGCGCGGCCTCGGCGCCGCCGAAATGGTCGAACACGACGGGTACCGGCGCTGCGGCGACCAGGTCCTTGATCGCCGAGATCATGGCGAGGCTGGTGAACAGCTGCACGTGCCAGCCGCGCGCCTTCATCCGCTCGACCGCGGCCGAGAAGCGCTGCCGGCCGACATTGGGATCGTTGACGCCGCCGGTCGCCAGGTTGAGGCGGATGCCGCGGAAGCCGGCCTTCTGCATCGCGTCGAGATCGCTCTCGCTGGTCTTGTCGTCGATCACGGCAACACCGCGCGCCGTGGGACCGCGCGCCGTCATGCCGAACAGCGTCGACGAATTGTCGGGGCCATAGACGCTCGGCGTCACGATCACCACGCGCTCGACATGCAGCGCCTTGTGCAACGCGCTCATCTCCTCCGGCGAGGCCGGCTCCGGCGTGTAGACGCGGCCGGCGAAGAACGGGAATTTCGCGGGATCGCCATGGATGTGGGTGTGGCAGTCGCAAGCGCCGGCAGGCACGTCGAAGTTCACTGGAGTGGATGGTTGCGATGCCTTGGAAAATGCGTTGCTGCTGGTCATGGTCACTCCCGCTGCGATGGAAGCCAGCATCATACTGCGTCGCGTCAGCATTGGACGTCTCCCTGCGTGCTCGGCTGTTATGCGCGCACTCCGCGCACCGGCATTGTTGACGGCCGGCGGGGGAGGTTATCGGCGGAGAGAGCGGGCGAAAAGGTCCGGTTCGCGGTGCGAACGGTTCCACAAAGCCTATTGTCCCGACGGCGTGCGCAGGCCGTGCCAGGCGTCGCGCACCTGATGGTAGTGCACCTCGGGCAGATAGTCGGGCGTCTTGAGATTGAGCGTCTTGACGTCGAGGCGCCCGGTCGCGCTGAGCAGCGTGTAGGAGGCGATCACGCGGTCGCGCTGCGCGCCGATCAGCCGGGCCCGCGCCGTGATCAGATCCTGCTGGGCGTTGAGCACGTCGACCGTGGTGCGCTGGCCGCCGGCGGCTTCCTTCTGCACGCCGGCGAGCGCAACCTCCGCGGCCTTCACCTCGGACTCGGAGGCCGACACCGCGATCTTGGCGCCCTCATTGGCTACCCAGGCGCTGACCACGGCGGTCTTGGCCTGATTACGGACCTGGTCCAGCACGAGGCGGCTCTGCGCCGCGACTTCCTTGGCCTGCCGGGTCTGCGAGGCCGCGGTGCCGCCGTCATAGATCGGCTGCGTGACCTGGCCGATCACCGAGGCCTGGTCGGTCCCGAAAGTGCCGAGCGTGGGGTCGCTGTCGCGGCTGCGGCTGACGCTGCCCTGCAGGGTGACGTTCGGCATCAGGCTGCTCTCGGCGACGCGGATCGAGGTCGAGGCGACGTCGACGTCGAAGCCTGCGGCCATCACGGCCGGATGCTCGCGCACCGCAAGCGCGATCGAATCCTCGCGGCTGCGCGGCAGCAGCCGGTCGATGGTCTCGGCCGGACGCAATTGCGACGGCGCGCTGCCGACCACCTGCGCATAGGTTGCCTGGCTGATCGCGAAGTTGACCTCGGCGGCGTTGAGATCGGACAGGCCGCGGTTGAGCCGGGCCTCGGCCTGCGCGGTATCGGTCGGCGTGACGTCGCCGGCATTGAGGCGGCGCTGGGTGATCGCCTGGGTCTCCTTCAGGAAGGCGACGTTGGCGCGCTGCGCCTCGACCAGGGTCTGGTTGGCCAGCACGTTGGTATAGGCGGTGACGGCGTCGAGCAGCACGCCCTGGCCGACATTGCGCAGGGCCTCGCGGCCGGACCGCACCTGCAACTCGGCGACGCGGACGCTGTTGGCGGTCTTGAAGCCGTTGAACAGGGTCTGGGTCACGGTGACCCCGATCTGCCAGGGCTTCAGCGTCGCGCCCTGGATCACGTTGCCGGGCAACTGGTCGCGCACCGCCTGGAGGCCCAACGAGAGGCCGGCGGTGATCTGGGGGCGGTAACCGGCCAGTGCCTGCGGCACGTTCTCGTCGGTCGCGCGCTGGCGTGCCCGCTCGGCATTGAGCTGCGGATTGGTCTGATACGCCTTGGCCATGGCTTCGGGCAGGCTCTCGGCGCGGGCCGCGGTGTCGGTCAGCAGCGCGCAGGCCAGCGCGCCAAGGCCGATGCCCGACAAAAGCACGCGCCTCGCTACGTCACCAACCCTCGCGGCACGCCCAACCATGTGATCCCGCAAACCAAAACCCCGGCAGTCCGCTCTCGCCGATGCCGTCGACACATCTACCTGTTTACGGGCCGGCGCCGCCACAGGCAAACCGCCACGCGACATCTGCACATCATTTCGGTTGTTGTCTGTTGCCGGTTCGTCACAGGCGTAAGCAGCTGTCATATGAAGTATAAGTTTGAACCGCCGGCTGCCGATTCAGCGACGCCGGTCATCCCCTGACTGCCCCGGGTTTATCGCAGATGCCGAAACTCTTCTCTGATCCCGAGGCGATCGCGGAGCACATCGTTCGTGACGTCGGAACCGAACTTGTGGTGGGGCTGCCGCTCGGCCTCGGCAAGGCCAACCACATCGTCAACGCGCTGTACGCGCGGGCGGTCGCCGACCGCTCGATCAATCTGACGCTGTTCTCGGCGCTGACGCTGGAAAAGCCGAAGCCGAAGAGCCTGCTCGAACAGCGCTTCATCGGTCCGGTGATCGATCGCCTGTTCGGCTTCTATCCGGATCTCGCCTATGCGGAGGCGCTGCATCGCGGCGCGCTTCCGCCCAACATCAAGGTGATCGAGTTCTTCTTCCTCGCCGGGCAATGGTTGCATCAGCCGTTCGCCCAGCAGCACTACATTTCCGCCAATTACACCCACGCGGCGTCATACCTGCTGTCGCGCGGACTGAATGTCGTGCCCCAGCTGGTCGCCAAGCGCGTGGTCGACGGCGTGCCGCGCTACAGCCTGAGCTGCAACACCGACACGACGCTCGACGTGCTGCGTGCGCGCGCGCAGGGGCGGGCGTCATTCAAGCTGATCGGCCAGGTCAATTCCGAACTGCCGTTCATGCCGGGGCCCGGCGATCTGCCGGCGGATGAATTCGCCGCGGTGCTCGACAGTCCCGACACCGACTTCCCGCTGTTCGCGCCGCCGTCGGAGCCGATCAGCGACACCAAATATGCGATCGGATTGCACGCCGCGGGTCTGGTCCGCGACGGCGGCACGCTGCAGATCGGGATCGGGCAGATCGGCGATGCGCTGGCGCAGGGGCTCGTGGTGCGTCACCGCGACAACGCCCAATTCCACGGCATCATGCAGCGCCTTGCGCCCGGTAGCGCACAGCTCGCGGCGGCCGAGACCGGGCCGTTCGAAAAGGGCCTCTATGGCGTCAGCGAGATGCTGTTCGAGGCGTTTCTCGGGCTGATCGACGCCGGCATTCTCAAGCGCGACATTGGCGGCGTGATCCTGCACGGCGCATTCTTTCTGGGTCCGCAATCCTTCTATCGGGCGCTGCGCGAGATGACGGGCGAGCAGCTGGCGCGAATCCAGATGATGCCGGTGTCCTTCACCAACGAGATCTTCGGCGACGAGGACGGCAAGCGCCGCGCCCGCGTCGATGCGCGCTTCGTCAACAATGCGATGATGGCGACGCTGCTCGGGGCTGCCGTCTCGGATGGCCTGGAGAACGGCCAGGTCGTAAGCGGCGTCGGCGGCCAGTACAATTTCGTGGCGCAGGCGTTCGCGCTCGAGGGCGCGCGCTCGGTGCTGGCGCTGGAAGCCACCCATCAGTCCGGCAGGCAAACGCAGTCGAACATCCGCTGGTCCTACGGTCACGAGACCATTCCGCGCCACCTGCGCGATATCTTCGTCACCGAATATGGCGTCGCCGACGTCAGGGGGAAATCCGATGCCGACGTGATCGCCGCGATGTTGCAGGTGTCGGACTCGCGCTTCCAGGGCGAGTTGCTGCGGCAGGCCAAGGATGCCGGCAAGCTGCCGCGTAGCCATGAAATCCCGGCCGCTCACCGCGAAAATTATCCCGAGCGCATCAGCACGGCGCTGAAGCCCGCACGCGACGCAGGCCTGCTGCCGTCATTCCCGTTCGGCAGTGACTTCACCGACGTCGAGCAACGGCTGATTCCGGCCCTGCAGATTTTGCAGCAGGCGCAGCAGACCCCGCTGCAACTCGCCGGCCTGCTGTGGCAGGGGATGCGGCATCCGCCTGACGCCGCCGACCGCGAATGCCTGGCGCGGCTCGGTCTCGACAAGCCGACGCATTTCGCCGAGCGCGCCTATCGCGCGCTTGTGACCGCGGCATTGCAGCGCAGCCGTGTGAACTAGCGGTTCTTGTTGACCGGCTTGCGCTTCTCGATGAAGGCCGCCATGCCCTCGGAGCGATCCTCCAGCGCGAAGGTCGAGTGGAACAGGTTGCGCTCGACATTCATGCCTTCCGAAAGCGGCGTCTCGAACGCGCGGTTGATGGCTTCCTTGGCCATCGCGGCGGTCGGACGCGACATCGAGGCGATCTTCTCGGCTGCGGCGAGCGCCTCTTCCAGCAGCTTGTCGGCCGGAACGATCCGCGACACGAGGCCGGAGCGCTCGGCTTCTGCCGCATCCATCATGCGTCCGGTGAGGCAGAGATCCATCGCCTTCGACTTGCCGATCGCGCGGGTCAGGCGCTGGGTGCCGCCGATGCCGGGAATCGTGCCGAGGGTGATTTCCGGCTGGCCGAACTTGGCGGTGTCGGCGGCGATGATGATGTCGCACATCATCGCGAGCTCGCAGCCGCCGCCGAGCGCATAGCCCGCAACCGCGGCAATGGTCGGCTTGCGGCAACGGGCAACGCGGTCGCCGCCGATCGCGGTGAAGTCGCTGTTGAACATGTCGATGAAGCCCTTCGGCTGCATCTCCTTGATGTCGGCGCCGGCCGCGAAGGCCTTCTCGCTGCCGGTGATCAGGATGCAGCCGATCTTGTCGTCGGCCTCGAGATCGTCCACCGCCGCGGCGATCTCGCGGAACACGCCGAACGACAGCGCATTCAGCATTTTGGGCCGGTTCAGCGTGATGACGCCGACCGGTCCCTTGCTTTCGACGATGATGAATTCGAACGTAGCCATGACGCAAACCCCGTGCCTGATTTGCCGGGCAATGTGCCCGCTGGCGGGATGCGCTTCAAGTGGCTGAAGCGGCTTTGGGCCGCGGTGCGGCGCTACCCCGCGCCGCAAGCCGCAAGCACCCGGCCTAGGCCATGAACATGCGCGCCGCGGAGGCCACCGTGAGCAGGGCGCCGAAGCCGATGAAGATCTTCCCGATCAGCGAGGTTTGGTCCCAGTTCGCGCTGTCGCTGCTCGCCAGAACCGGAGCCGGCTTGGGTGCCGCTACGGCGACAGGCGGCGGCTGCGTCGCGGGCGCCTCCTGCTGGGCCGTCTGCGGTTGAACCGGTTGCGGTTGTTCCGCCGGCTGCTCCTGCTGCAGGGCCCGGTCGAGGTCGTTGAGCTGGTCGGATGCGACCACGCTGCCGTCGGGTTGCGCGTCGCCGGGCTTGTCGGAGGCGGCCATCACCGGATTGACGCTGGCGGGCGCGGTGCTCGCATTGCCGTCGCCGGACGTCAGCTCCGCATTGGCATTGGCGACCGTGGCGGGCATGCCCGCCGACGTCACGCTGCCGGCGCCGCTCGCGGCCTTCTTGCTCTCGGATTTGTCGGCCGTCTTGTCAGCCGTCTTGGAAGACTGGTGGCGCGCATGGCGCTGGCCATGCCGCGAACTCTGCTGCGCGGACTTGTCGGTCGAAGGATTGTCGGATTTCGCCGCGGCGGGATCCGAACCGGCCGCACGCGCCGGCAACGGTCCGGCGAAACACACACAAAACCCTGTCAGCCCTGTCGCAACCATCAAGGCCAAGCGCCCGCTGGCTTTGATCTTCATTCTGATGATCTCCCCATTTCGCCCGTCCCGAACGCGAAATGAGCCCCCGCTGCGTGTCTACACCGGGGCAAAAAAAGGGAATCTTCGGGCCTTAGAGGGCAAAAGCTGGGCAATTTCGTCCCGGTGGATCGTCGGCAGCAGCTGCACCGATGCGTGTCGGACCGATCGGTGTTATGAGCCCTTCCGTCTGCAAACCCGCCGGAGCGATTCTTTGAGGCTGATCCTCGGCGCGGCCTTGCCTGAGGGTGATTATCACGAGTTCGTGATGCCCTTGGCGTGCCGCGTAACAAACTGAAAGATCGGCCGAATTGCAATTCAGGAGCCTGCGTGCGCGAACGTGAGGATGAATGGACCGACCTGATGCGGTCGGCCATTTCGGGCGATGACGCGGCGTATCATCGCCTGCTCAAGGCCATCACGCCGGTACTCCGTGCCGCGGCGCGACGTGGCTTGGCGCGCGCGGGACAACCGGTCGATCAGTCCGAGGACATCGTGCAGGACATCTTGTTGGCGGTGCATTTGAAGCGACAGACCTGGGACACGAGCGCGCCGTTCGCGCCGTGGCTGTTCGCGATCGCGCGCAACAAGCTGATCGACGCGCTGCGCCGCCGCGGCAAGCGCATCTTCGTCAATATCGATGACTTCGCCGAGACGCTGCCGGGGCAAACGCCGGAGCCGACGGCCTCGCCCGGCGAGGTGACCGCCCAGTTGCAGGCGTTGCCGGCGCGGCAGCGCGACGTGCTGCAATCAATCGCGGTCGACAGCACCTCGATCAAGGACACCGCCGCGAAATTCGCGATGACCGAGGGCGCGGTGCGGGTTGCGCTGCATCGTGGACTTGCGAGCCTGACCGCGAAATTACGGGACCGATGAGCATGGACACGGATCAACTCATTCGAACCCTGACCGCCGACAATGCCTATCGGCCTCGTCCGATCGGTCTTGCGCTGATGATGGCGCTGCTGGCGGCGGCGCCGGTCTCACTGCTGATCTTCTTCGCCGAGCTCGGCGTGCGGGCCCGACGTGATGACGGCGATGCATAATCCGTTCTTCGACCTGAAATTCGCGGTGACGCTGGCGCTCGCCGCCTCGGCGATCGCGGTCAGCCTACATCTGACGCGCCCGGAAGCCTCGCTGCGCAGCTTCGGCTGGTGGCTGCTGATTCCCGCCGGCATCCTCGTTGCCGCGATCAGCGGCGAGATGATGATGCCGCAGCGTACGCCGATGATGACGCGGCTGATCGGCAAGAACTCGGTGGCGTGCATGACCGCGATCCCCGCGATGTCGCTGCCGCTGCTGATCGGCGCGCTGTACGGGCTGCGGCAGGGCGCACCGGCGCGGCCGGCGGTCGCGGGCGCGGTGGCAGGCCTGCTCTCGGCAGGGCTCGCGGCCACCGTCTACGCGTCGCACTGCACCGATGACTCGCCGCTGTTCGTTGCCACCTGGTACACGCTGGCGACCGCGATCGTCGCAAGCGTCGGCGCGCTGATGGGAGCGAGGGCGCTACGATATTAGGCCGCGGGCGCCGACTGCTGCATGCGATGGAAGCGGAGCACCTGCTGCGCGGTCGATGGCCGCAGCCGCTCATAGGTGTCCTTGCAGGCCTGTAAATCGGTCGGTTCACCGCCCGAAATGTCGTCGCGCAGATTGATGATCGACCGCACCGTCGACCATGACAGGCCCGAGACCTTGGCCAGGATCATCACGCCCTCGGCACGGGTTTCGATCATCATGTTCTCGGCGATGCTGACCGAGACGTTGGCGAGCGCGGCAAGCGAGGCATTGGTCTCGTCGAACTTGCCGGCCTCGGCGAAGGCTGCGAGCTGGAATTCGTCGAGCCGGCCGTCCTGGTAGAGCGACTTGACCAGCGCATGCGCGATCGTGGTGTCCGGCGTCACGGCGGCGGGCGCCGAGCGCGCGCGTCGCGTCGCTTCCTTTACCGCGATCGGAATCTCCTTGGCCTGCTGCGGATTGGCAGCCTCGAGCCGCTGCCTGACCGTGTCCGAGGCCTTGGCGACCAGCTTGAGATAGAGATGCCGCGGGATACTAGGGCGGAGCCCGACGCAGGTCGACAGATTGTCGTCGCCCTCGGCGCGGCTGACCAGCCGGGTGAAGCCGCGCTCGGTGAATTCCGCGCCGGGATTGTTGACCGCGCTCTGGATCACCTCGTCGTTGCCGCGCAGCACCAGCACGTCGGTGACGGCGCCGCTCAGCGTCTTCCGGTTGGAGATCGCGAGCAGATGCGCCTGGCTCTTGCTGCGCGCCGTTTCGATCAGGGTGTCGTCGTCGAGCCGCGGCGACAGCGTCAGCACAGGGCCTGCGACCTCGATCAGGTCGTCGAATGCAAGGGTACGGATGGTCTGCGGCGGCGCGGTCTCGATCGGGGCGAGGCGGTTGGCGAGCAGCGCCTTGGCCGAGTTTTCGATGTGCTCGAGCAGGCATTGGAAGACGTCGTCGAACAGCACGATCTGCTGGTCCGAATAGTTGACCGAGCCGTTGATGAAGAGGTCGGTCACGCGGCGCAGCGTCTCGACACGGCGTGCGACGGTGCCGTGCGCGAGCGTCGTCTGCAGCTCGTCGAGCAGACTTTCGGGGGCGGTCTCGGGCTTCGAACTCATGACTCTGTCCTGGAGCGGTGGCGACGGATTCTCCGGCGCCGAATAGGGAAATGAAAGGATGTCAGGCACTGGCGATGCGGTTGCGTCCCCTGGCCTTGGCTGCGTAAAGCGCGCCATCGGCGCGGGCGAGTAATGTGTCGGAGTTTTCGTGCGGCTTGAGCGTCGTGACGCCTGCGGAGATCGTCACCTGCATGCCGGGCGAGAATGCGCTCCAGTCGAGACCGGCGATGATCGCGCGCAGCCGCTCGAGCGCGCGCATCGCCTGATCCTGCGACAGGTCGGGCAGCACCAGCAGGAATTCCTCGCCGCCGTAACGGCCGAAGCGATCGATGCTGCGGAGATTGGCGAACATGCCGATGGCGAAGGTGCGCAGCGCTTCGTCGCCGATCGGATGGCCGTAGACGTCGTTGATGCGCTTGAAATGGTCGAGGTCGATCAGCGCCACCGCGCAGGAGCTGCCGTTGCGGGCGCAGCGTGCGATCTCCTCCTCGAGCGTGCGCATGATGCTGCGGCGATTGGAGGTGCCGGTCAGCTCGTCGAGCTCGGCGAGCTCCTCGATGCGCCGGTAAGCCTCCTTCAGCTTGACGCCGCTCTGATACAGCGATTGCTGCATCGAGCTCGAGAATATCCCGAGATACATGCAGCGCCCGATCGTCAGCGCGAACACCAGCATGGTGGCGAGGCGGTCGATCCTGGTGCTGGTCGGCATCCCGATCGCCTTGTCGGTGCCGAGGAACAGCGCGGCGAGGCCCAGCACCATGATGGTCCAGACGATCGCGGTCTGGCGCGCCGAGGTACGCAGCGCACCGAAGCCGAACACCACGAACAGGTTGCAGAGGAACAGCACCCCGACTTCCGGCGCGATGTAGGTGAACACGAGCAGGTTCACCATGTTGACGGCCGATTGCGGCGCGACCAGGTAGTGGTCGCGGAAGCGCTCGTGGAAGCCGCGCTCCGAAAGCAGCACATAGATGGCGACGAGGGAGAGGCCGGTCAGGGCGTAGCCCGCCGCTACCAGGACCGACGTCGTGCCGGCATGCGCGTAGATCAGCAGCACGACGGCATCGAGCACGAAGCAGGCGGCGATCATCGACTGGATCTGGCGGCGCTGCCTGGCCCGGCGCGCCAGGCGCTCGCGCGTCAGCCTGGGACGGCCGCTTTCCGATGCACCCGCGATCGGGCTGGGAAGTGACGACGCAGCGCTGCCCATGGTCTCGCCATTGCTGAAATCCGGCGAAAATCTACGTGGGAAAGCCTTTAGGTTTGGTATCTTTTGGAACCGAATCTGCTCCGGTGAAACCCGGTCATCACCCTTGTTTCGTAAGGGAAATCCGTTCACGGAGGCGGGTCGGAAGCGATCGGTGCGGGGGCTTGCGGCGGCGCCCGCTTCGCGACAGCGCTGGCTTGCCGGCAAAGCCTTGGTATGGTCGCGCCGGATGGTGCGAGTCCGCGAGAGTTTTCACTATTATGATACCGCTTACCGAGTCTCCGGCGATTTTTCCTCATTGGGATCGTCGACTGTGTCATAGATCACACATGCGGTCAGGACATTGCCGTATTGTGAAGAATCTTGCCTCTCGCGTCGAACCACGCACCACCCCCCTCAGACCAACTTTGCGAGACGGCCATTGAGTGCGACACAGGCGGCTTCAGACGAGGTTCTGATCGCTCGGATCGCTCAAGGCGACCGGCTCGCCATGCAGGTGCTATACGGACGGCATCATGTCAGGGTGTACCGCTTCGGGCTTCGGCTCGTGCGGGACGAACAGGTGGCGGAGGATCTCATTAGTGAGGTCTTTCTGGACGTGTGGCGTCAGGCGGGCAAATTCGAGGGACGATCCGCCGTTTCGACCTGGCTTCTGGCGATTACCCGGTTCAAGGCGTTGTCTTCGCTGCGGCGAAGGAAGGACGCCGAATTGGACGATGAGGCCGCGAACGCGATCGAGGACACGTCCGACGATCCGGAAACGGTGGTGCAGAAGAAGGACACGGGTGACACGCTGCGTAAGTGCCTGACGGGACTATCGGCGGAACACCGGGAAATTGTCGATCTTGTCTACTATCACGAGAAATCCGTGGAAGACGTCGCAGAGATCGTCGGGATTCCGGAGAACACCGTGAAGACGCGCCTGTTCTATGCGCGCAAGAAACTTGCCGAGTTGCTGAAGGCAGCCGGTGTCGAGCGAGGTTGGCCATGATGGCTGCGAGCAACAAGAAGGTGCAGGGTCAAGATCCTGACGATGTCGAGATGCTGCTGCCCTGGCATGCGGCCGGCACGCTGAACGCGCGTGACGCGCGCCGCGTCGAGGACGCACTCGCTTCCGATCCGGAGCTGGCCAGGCAGTATGCCGTCATCCGCGAGGAGTATGCCGAGACGATCGGCCTCAACGAGAGCCTCGGTGCGCCGTCTGCGCGTGCCATGCAGAAGCTGTTTGCCGCGATCGATGCCGAGCCGGAGCGCAAGCCGTCGGCGGGCGCGCGCATGTCGGCCTCCGTCTCGGAGTTCTTTTCGAAATTGTCGCCGCGGACGCTGGCCTGGTCGTCCAGCCTCGGTGCGATCGTGGTGTTGCTGCAGGCCGGCGTGATCGGCGCGGTGCTGATGCGCAGCGAGCCGGCCTCGTTCCAGACCGCATCGCTTGATGCCGCCGAACAACGCAGCGCCCCCAGCGCACCGAGCGCGGCCGTTGCACCCAGTGCGCCGATCACCCGCGACCTCGGCGCCAGCGTGGCGGCGGCGCCGACGCGGCTGTTGGTGCGCTTCACGCCGGACGCCAGGATCGCCGACATCACGTCGCTGCTCGACAATTACCAGGGCGCGATCGTCGACGGTAAGGGCGGAATGTTCCGATTGCAGTTCCGAGCGATGGACAAGGATGGCGTCGCATCGCTGATTGCCCGTTTGCAGAAAGAGAAGATCGTCAGCCTCGCGGTCGAGACGCCGTAAACGGCGGCTGACGGTCCTGCGCCGAGTTGAGGTCACCATGACCGCCAACGGCCGGACCAGATCGACGAACCGAGCGGCCATTGCTGCCGCCGTGTTGTTGCTGGTGTCTGTTGCCGGCTCGGCCTACGCCCAGAGTTTCATGCGATCACCGATCGGCGGCAGGCCGCAGCTCTCCATCGGGCCGCGGGTCAATCCCGGCATCGGCAGGGCTGGCGGCGGGCTGGACGGCACGGCTGACCGCGCGCCGCTCCACGGTCCGGCGACGTCGTGGACCGGCGATGGACCGCGATCGAGCATGCCGCCGCCCCACGTGCATGACGCCCCCCGTTTCTCTGCCGATTGCGGCGACGGCACGCGCCAATGCTCCGGCCGGCCGGTCGCCGTCAACGGTGGCGGCAAGGGCGCTGCGAGGAAGGGCAGGGCCGGCGGTGGCGGCAGCAGCCGCGCGCAGGACGTGGCGGCCACGCGAACCGTGCCGAACGAGCTCGTGGCGGAGATCGACGGCGCATTGACCGAGACCCAGACCGACGCGCTGGCGCGTCGCCATGGCCTGAGGCGGATCGCCTCGCAGAACATCCCGCTGCTCGGCGCTGCGATCGGCCTGTTCCGTACGGCCGGCAATCGCTCCGCCGACGCGGTGGCGCGCGACCTCGCGAGCGACAGCAGCGTCCGTTCGGTGCAGCCGAACTACCGTTACGCGCTGCAGGACCAGAAGCCGGCCGCCGGCGGCAGTGATCCGGCGCAATACGCCCAGACGCAGCTGCATCTGCCCGAGGCGCACAGGCTGGCGCGCGGGATGAACGTCACCATTGCCGTCATCGACTCCGGCATCGATGCGGCCCATCCGGAACTGGCCAACACGGTTGCGGACACGTTCGATGCGCTCGGCAGCAAGGATGGCCCGCATGCCCACGGCACCGCCGTCGCCGGCGTGATCGCGGCGCGCGTCGGGCTGACGGGGAGTGCGCCTGAAGTGCGGATCCTGGCGATCCGCGCCTTCGGTGTGGCCGCCGGCGGCGCCGAGAGCACCTCCTACGTGATCCTCAGGAGCCTCGATTACGCGGTGGCGCACGGTGCGCAGATCGTGAACATGAGCTTTGCCGGACCGCAGGACGCACTTGTCGCGGGCGCCGTGGCCGCCGCCACGGCGAGGGACGTCGTGCTGGTTGCCGCAGCCGGCAATGCCGGCCCGAAATCGCCGCCGCTGTATCCCGCCGCCAATCCCGATGTGATCGCGGTCGGCGGCATCGATGCCGGCGAGCGGCTGATGGCGGTCTCGAACCGCGGCAGCTACATCGCGTTGGCGGCGCCGGGCGCCGATCTCCTCGTGCCGGTGCCGGACGGCAAATATCAGCTGATGTCGGGCACCTCCTTTTCGGCCGCGTTCGTCAGCGGCATCGCGGCGCTGGTGCTGGAGCGCAGTCCGGCATTGAAGCCCGCCGAGGTGCGCAAGATCCTGACCGGCACGGCCCGCGATCTCGGGGCACCCGGACGTGACGATCTGTTCGGGGCCGGGGAGGCGGACGCGCTTGCTGCAGTGATGGCGGCGACCAATGCTCCCGTCGCGGCCACCGTGGACAAACCGTCGCAGCCTGCACAGGCAGCGGACGGCAATAACACTTCCGTGAGCCGCGCGTTGAATGAACCCGCGTCGTCGATCGCAGCGGACGATTCAGCCGCAAAACACCGTGCTGCGCAGTGATTTCCGGTGCCGGACGCCGGCAACGGTGCGATGGAACCGGGCGGCGAAAAGGTTAAAAAAATCGCCGGCGATTTGAACGTCCGCCGTCCTCTCACGACTTATGTGTGTGGGAGCGGTTTATCCCTCCCCGGCTATATCAGGCGCGAGCGCCCATCCACCCCAAGCGCCCATATGGCTTTGACCCGTCCGGTTGTCCCCCCGGACGGGTCTTTGCTTTTGGGGGCTGCCTTGAATGTCGGACTGGCCGGACGTGGTCGCGCTGCGTGATCGCGGGGGATGCGCGCGACGGCCGCGGCTGTTTGCTGTGGATCGTTCGGCTGCGCAGCGATCGGGAGCGCCGCGCGTCGCCACCATGCAAGTCGATGACTTGACGATGGTTCGGGCAACAAACTCCGTAGTCGAGCGGACTTCCTTCATCGCCCGTCCGCGATTAAGAATTTAGTTAGACTTTATTTACCTTTTCCACAGAATATCAGTGTCGCGTCCTGTTGATTCGGTTCGGTTGCGTCTGCGTCCGTTTCTTTCCCTGCGGGCAAGTTGAATGACACATCGGACCGACGTGGCCAGAGGCCAGGAGATCGTTGCACGCTGGTGCAACCTTGCCGAGCAAAGGCTGGAGCACCTCAACGAGCTGTTCGAAACCGGACGCTGGCGCCGCTATCACAGCGAGCAGGCCTTTATCGAGAACATCAGGGAAGCGCGGGCCGCGGTCGACATCTGGCGCGAATTGCTGACCCGCGAAGCTTCCCTCGACAATTCGCCGGTCGATCTGTCCTGGCTCGGACGCGGCAAGTCGAAGCTGCCGCCGCCGCGCGATCTTTCGCCGGCGCAGCAGCGCCGTTCGGAGGCTGCGACATTGGCGGAGGCCGCGATGACCGCAGTCGCGGCCGCGATGGAAACGGCGGCCGAGGTCCTCGAGCAGCCGCCCGTTGTGGCCGACGCACCGCCGCTGGAGATGCCCCCTCCGGTCATGCCGCCGCCGGTGCTCGATCTCGACACCATCCAGCGGCGCTATCCGCTGCTGCGCAACGCGCTGTAGGCCGAAGGCTAGCGCCGCACCGCGTTGGCGCCGACCACCAGCTGCGCATATTGCTGGGCGCCACCCACTGACAGGTCGGTGGTAACAGGGCGGGCGTGATCGAGCCCGACCACCGCGCCGCGCGGGGTTTCCGAGATCATGTTGTTGTTGATCAGCGCGGTGCCGGCGCCCGGCACCACCGAGACGCCGATCCCGACGAACGCCTTGCGCACGACATTGCCTGAGATCGCGACGTCGCGCAGATACTTGCCCCAACCAGCGACGATGCCGAAGGTCGGCGCATTCTCGATCACATTGCCAGTGACGGCGCTGTCGGCCTCGACATAGATGCCGATGCCGGCGCCGTCGTTCGGGTCGGTGCCAACAGGGCGCTTCGGCAGCAAATTGCGGATGATGTTGCCCTGGACCACCGCGATACGGCCGCCTTCGTTGAAATTGCACACGGAGACGCCGATCGCGGCGCCGTCGACGGTATTGTTGGCGATGACCGCGGCCTCGAACGCGAACTCCGAATAGAGCGCGACCTCGCGGACATTGCTGACGCTGTTGTCCGTGATGTGGATGTTGGAGGCCGAATTGCCGCGCACCGCCGAGAAGTCGCAATTGCTGATGCGGTTGCCGCGCACGATCACATTGCCGGCGCGGAAGGCGTTGATGGCGTTGCCGTACTGCCCGGAGCCGCCGGGACCGGCCTTGATGTCCTCGATGCGGTTGTCGGCGACGATCGAGCCGTCATCGCCGATCGCGGTGCGCAGGATCTCGATGCCATTGTCGTTGGTGCCCTTGATGGTGTTGCGCGAGACGATCAGGCCGAGCGCGTCGAACGACACCAGCGCCGTCGACGCGATGCCGGTGAAGATGTTGTTGCTGACGTCGCCCGACATCTGCTCGAACCAGATGCCGCTGCCGCCGCTGCCGGTGAACTGGCAATCGGTGATGCGGATGTCGCGGCCGGACTGGCAATGCACTAGGCCGCGCCGCGCCGGCAGCGGAACGTTGCCGCCGTCGAAGGCAAGGCCCATCAGGACGATGCCGCCAGCGCCTTCGCCTTCCAGCAGCGAGGCGCCGCCGTTGAACGCGAGGCGGCTGGCGCCGCGCACGCCGATCAGCTGGCTGCCGGGCGCAAGCCGCAACAGGCCGGTGCGGTAGACGCCGGGCGGGAACGCCAGCGGCACCTGCGCGCGCGCGGCGTCATCGATCGCGCGCTGCAAATTGCGGGTCTGGTCGTCGGGGCTGCCGGGACGGACGCCATATTGCGTGACGTCACGGCCGAGCGAGCCGGCAGACTGCGCGGCGCGCGCCGCATCCGGCGACATCGCAAGCGCACCGGCGACGCCGGCGGCGGAGGCTCCGATCAGATGGCGGCGGTTGACGTCCATGGGCACAGCCCTCGCAAACATTCGCGAGCGGTGACGTTCGCGCCCGAGTGGTAGCGCGAAATGCGGCGCGGCATGGTGAACATGCCGACGCAGTAGGGCGATTGTTGGCGGTAGGGTTAACCTCCGGTGCAGCCGATTCACACTGTCAAACAGCTCGTTCGGTGTCATTACCCGCGCATGCGTGTGATCCAGTATTCCAGAGGCGTCTGAGTTCAATTCGAAAGGCCGCGGCGTACTGGATCGCCCGCTTTCGCGGGCGATGACAGTGCGGGAACCACACACGATCGTCGTCCTGGCGAAAGCCAGGACCCATAACCACAGGGTTGTGTTGTTGAAGAGGGCTGTGGCCCCAGCGTCGCGCAACGATTGAGATTTGGGGTAATGGGTCCTGGCTTTCGCCAGGACGACACTGAGTGTGTTGAGTGGCCATCGAATCATAGATACGCGTTCTCGCGACATGTTTTGCCCGAGCTTTGCTCTTCGTTCCGCCCTCTCGCATGAAGAGGGCGCAGGGAAAGCCGGATGCCGATCGCACCCAGATGATTTCTGTGAATCGGAAGTCGAAAACTCGTGGAAGAGATCAAGCGGATGTTGGGGGCTATCCAGAAATCGCGTGCTTGAGCAGGGCATCGCTGGTTGACCCGAAGCGTTCATCCCAAATCGGCGAAGTCTTCCGGCGCAAGCTTGAGGGAGGCCGCACGCACATTGTCCTCCAGGTGATCGATGGATCGAGTGCCGGGGATTGGCAGCATAACCGGTGATCTTGCGAGCAGCCACCCAAGGGATAGGGCGGCATGCGTGAGACCGCGGCGCGAGGCAACTTGCTTGACCTTGAGTGCCTTGAGGCCGCGTTTGCCGCCCAGCGGATACCAGGGCAGAAACGCAATTCCAAGACGCTCGCACGCGGCGAGTACGTCTTCGCTGGTCCGGTTTCGCAGATTGTACGGGTTCTGAACCGACACGATGGGTGTGATCGAGCGCGCCGCTTCGAGCTGCGCAACCGTAACGTTCGAAATGCCTATATGACGAATTTTGCCTGCGCGCTTCAAATCAGCCAGTGCTTCCACCGACTCGGCAAAGGGCACATTGGGGTCAGGCGCATGGAGTTGATACAAATCGATGCGCTCGAGCCGTAACCGCTGCAAGCTGCCTTCAACCGCGCGCCGCAAATGGTCGGGGCGACCGTCCTCGATCCAAGATCGGCGGTTTGGTCGCACCAGGCCGCCCTTGGTGGCAATGACCAAGCCTGGCGGGTAGGGATACAGCGCCTCCGAGATCTGTGACTCATTCGCCTCGGGGCCGTAGCTATCCGCCGTGTCGATAAGATTCACACCAAGCTCGATCGCGCGATGCAGAACCCGATTGGCGTGCCCTCGATCCCTTGGTCTTCCCCATGCTGAATCTCCGCAGAGGCGCATTGCGCCGAAGCCCAATCGACTAACCGGTAAGTCGCCGAGGTGAATTATTCCGGCAAGCGCTGCCCCTTTGTATGGAGACTGGTTCACCTGCAACTCCATCTATCGAAACCGCAATGCTGCACTCTCGGAAGAGATCCGCTTCACTCTGCGGACGTGTCGGTTTCGGTGGATAAGCTCTTGCGAGCGACCTTGATCGTCAACCGAAGGACAAGCATGACCGGTGAGCTTTGGACGGCCTTTACGACCGCAAGAGGTCCCGTTTACACTTTCTGAAATTGCAAATTTCTCGCGTGCGCAGCCCCAGGCTTGCCGGGGGCAGCGGACTCATACGGGTGATTGGGGTCGCGTCAGCCAGCGACCCTGACTGATCACCTCATGTCGCATCCGAGGGCGTCAGCGAACGGCGAGTTCTGCTGCGATGACGACGGGGAGATTGAGCGGAAGGTGGGTGACGCCGATAGCGGTGCGTGCATGCGTACCGACATCCGGGCCAAATGCCTGCAGCAAGACGTCCGAGCAACCATTGATGACGTTGGTCGTGGCAAAAAATCCTGACGCGACGCTCACCATACCCGAAACCGTCAGCCATGCCGAGATTCTGTCCAGGTCGCCGAGCGCTTGGCGAAGGCTGCTGAGCATCGCCAGGGCCGCGAGGCGGGCGGCGATATGGGCTTGCTCGGCAGATACCTCAGCGCCGACCTGCCCGAATGGCCCTGCTGGAGAGCCGTCGGGATTGAGGGGCCCATGACCGGATGCGTAGGCCCGGTCGCCGTGTACGCGAACCCACGCGAACTGAATGTTTACGCCGGGTGGCACCTTGGCGGGTTGAGGAAGCACAAGGCCAAGTTGCTCCAGTCTCTTCTCGACGCCCATCGCTCACGCCTCTCAATCCTGTTGTTCGGCTGAGAACGTCACTGCCGGTACTCTACCATCGTCCCCGAATTGGGAAAGCCGGCGCTCCCCATATTGGACACCGCCAAATCCGCGTCGCTCACGCGCGCGCTGCCTGTCGGGTCAGCTTTATGAGCTCCAGCAGCATGGCTTCGCCGGCATCGACCAGCGCTTCCAGCGTGATGGATGATTTGCCTGATGCGGCCGTGCCGTCATGGGCGAGCGGCGGAACATGGACGAATTGTGCGAGGTGCAGGCCGTTGTCGCCGTTGACGGCCTCGATCGCGCGCCAGCTCAGATAGTTGCAGAGATAGCTGCCGGCATCGCGCGACATCCGTGCATCGATGCCGGTCACCAGCGCGGCACGCTGCAGCTTTTCGCTGTGCGGCCCGAACACCTGCGCATCGGCGCCGCCTGCGATCGATCCCTTGCGCGCATGCTGGCGGCCGGCATCGGGAAAGCGCGTCGTCACCGCGTTACGGGCGCGGCTTTCGATCCGCAGATGCGAGGTGCGGCCGGCGAGGCCGAACATCAAGAGCGCCTGCGGGCGATGTCGTGCGATCAGCTCGGGCAATTCGCGATCGACGGCTGCGTAAGTGACGTCGAAGATGTGGCTCGTCAGCGCGACGTTGTCGAAAGCCGGCCGGCGCAGCCCGGCCAGCCGCTTGACCAGCGGCATGGTCGGGTTGAACGGCGCACCCGGGAACGGCCCGAAGCCGGTGACGAGGATGCGCAGTTTGCCGCTCAATGCAGCATCTCCGCGATCTGCTCGGCGGCGACCGCGGGCGAGATGCGGCCGCCGGCGACCTCGGCCTCCATCTTCTTGACCTTGGCGCGGATCGCAGCGTCGCTGCGCAGCCGCGCCATCATCCGGCCTTCCAGCATCGACCACATCCACTTCACCTGCTGCTCGCGGCGGCGGGCCTCGAATTCGCCCGAGGCGTTCATCGCGGTGCGGTGCTCGAGGATCTTCTGCCAGAGCCGGTCGAGCCCGGCGCCGGTCAGCGCGGAATAAGTCTCGACCGGCGGATGCCAGTGCTCGGAGCGCGGCGCCAGGATGTGCAGCGCGCTGCGATAGTCGGCGGCGGCGAGATTGGCGCGCTTGAGGTTGTCGCCGTCGGCCTTGTTGATCGCGATCATGTCGGCGAGCTCGACGAGGCCCTTCTTGATGCCTTGCAGCTCGTCGCCAGCGCCCGGCAGCATCAGCGCCAGGAAGAAGTCGGTCATGTCGCAGACCGCGGTCTCGGACTGGCCGATGCCGACGGTCTCGACCAGCACGACGTCGAAGCCGGCAGCCTCGCACAACAGCATCGCCTCGCGGGTCTTCGCCGCGACGCCGCCAAGCGTGCCCGAGGACGGCGAGGGGCGGATGAAGGCCTGGTCGGAGACGGCGAGCCGCGCCATCCGCGTCTTGTCGCCGAGGATCGAGCCGCCGGTGCGCGCCGAGGAGGGATCGACCGCCAGCACCGCGACCTTGTGACCGCGCTCGATCAGGAACATGCCGAGCGCATCGATGGTGGTCGACTTGCCGACGCCGGGCGAGCCGGTGATGCCGACCCGCACCGCCTTGCCGGTGTCGGGCAACAGCGCCTGCACCAGCTCGCGCGCCGCCGCCTGGTGATCGCCGCGCCGGCTCTCGACCAGCGTGATCGCCCGCGCCAGCGCGGCGCGGTGGCCGGCGCGGAGCTCCTTGGCGAGGGCGTGGATGTCGGGAGAGGCGGGCTTCGGCGAGGTCATGGGCCTTGGTTTACAACGGCTGCCGGTTGCAGGCGAGGGCGGAGTCCGCACTCGTCCCCGATCAATCGCGAGATCGGAAATCGGGTGGGCGCGCCCGCTGCCATGCGGTTGATCAGGGCCCGTTCCGCATCACTGCGGACCAACATCCGGAGCCTGCCATGACCCGAGCCTATTACAGCACCGTTCTCGACCACCCGCTCGATACCGTGTGGTCGCTGATCCGCGACTTCAACAATTATCCCGCCTATATCGAGGGCGTCAGCGAAAGCGTGATCGAGGACGACAAGCGCGGCGACCAGATCGGTGCTGTGAGGCGCTTCTGCTATCTCGGGCTCTGGGTCAGGCAACGCCTTGCCGGCCACTCGGACACGCAGCATTCGCTGACCTATGCCAGCATCGAGCCGCTGCCGTTTCTCGCGGATGCCGGTTCGGACGCGCCGCAGCCGACGCATTACGAGGGCACGATGCATCTGCTGCCGGTCGTCGAAGGCAACCGCACCTTCATCGAATGGTCGGTCGAGCTCGACACCGTGCCCGGCGATGCCGATCGCTGGCACACCCAGTTCCAGGCGTGGATCCCGGATTGGACCAGCTCCCTGGTCAGAGCGCTGGCGCGTCAGCCAGGCTGAGGCCCGCTGAAGCAGCTATTGTTGCTGATCGTCCGTATCGCCCTTCGGCCGGGCGCCGCCGAAGATCCTGGTGCCTTCCGCCGTCAGATACGGCTTCAGCGTCTCCCACGGCACGAAGACGACATATTGGCCTTCGGCATACGGGCCGACGGCGTAGGGCGGGTAGTGGAAGGTGAGGCCGGAGCTCTTGCCTGACACGGTCGATGGCGCCAGCGTCACGGCGCCGATCTTGAGCAGGGTCGGCTTCAGCTCCTTGTACCACTCGGCGGTTGCGGTCTCGCCGGCACCGCGCCGCTTCTTCTCGGCGTTCAGCGCCGAGACGATCGCCTTGCGCATCGCCGTCAGGGTCGGGCCGTTGTCAGCCGTCTCGGTGAAGAAGGGACGGATGCTGATGCGCTTGTTCGCCGTCGTATCCCAAAGGATGGTGTTGACGTTGGTGTTCGGATGCGCGCCGAGCGTGTCCATGTAGTCGTCGCGCAGCACGCTGACATAGCGGCCGTCGACGATCGAGCGCACCGAATATTTGCGCTCGAATGAATAGCCGCCGCGGTCTTTGAAAAGCTCAGGCTCGTCCTTGCGCGCGGAAGCTGCCTCCGCGGCGTTCTTGTCGATCCACTTCCGGCCCTCGGCGAGGCAGTCGGCCGCCAGCGCTGCGTCCGCCTTGATCTTGTCGTCGAGATAGACGTTGGCCTCGATGCTCGCATTCTTGATCGTGGCGTCGGGCTCGGGATCGGCGGCGCGCGCGGAAAGGCAGAGGCAAGCCAACAGGCCGGCAAGACCCATGATGCGGGCAGGCGTCATCGAGCGAGCGGCGCGCATGGAAAACTCCGAGCAAGGGAGGCGAAGGCAGCAGCGTTACTCCGCCGCCGCGCTATGGCCGAGCCGGGTGTTGAGCTTGTGGATCAGCTCCTCGGCGGCGTCGGAGATCACGGTGCCCGGCGGGAAGATCGCTTCGGCCCCCGCGGCATACAGCGCATCGTAATCCTGCGGCGGCACCACGCCGCCGATGATGATCATGATGTCCTCGCGGCCGTGCTTCTTCAGCGCGGCCTTCAATTCCGGCACCGCGGTGAGATGAGCTGCTGCGAGCGAGGAGACGCCGAGGATGTGGACGTCGTTCTCGACTGCCTGCCGCGCGGCTTCGTCGGCGGTTGCGAACAGCGGTCCGATATCGACGTCGAAGCCGACATCGGCGAAGGCGGATGCGATCACCTTCTGGCCGCGGTCATGGCCGTCCTGGCCGATTTTTGCCACCAGGATGCGCGGGCGGCGGCCTTCGGCTTCCTCGAAGGCGTCGATCAGCGCCTGCACCTTTTCGACCTTGTTGGACATGGCCGCTGCCTCTCGCTTGTAGACGCCGGTGATGGATTTGATCTCGGCGCGGTGGCGGCCGAACACCTTTTCCATGGCGTCTGAAATCTCGCCAACGGTTGCCTTGGCGCGCGCGGCGTCGATCGCCAGCGCCAGCAGATTGCCGTTGCCTTCGCCGGCCGAGCGGGTCAGCGCGGCGAGCGCCGCATCGACGTCCTTCTGGTTGCGTTCCTTCTTGAGCCGCGCCAGCTTGTCGATCTGCAGCCGCCGCACGGTGGAGTTCTCCACCTTCAAGACGTCGATCGGCCTCTCGTTCTCCGGCTTGAACTTGTTGACGCCGATCACCGCCTGGCGGCCGGCATCGATCCGCGCCTGAGTCTTGGCGGAGGCTTCCTCGATCCGCAGCTTCGGCACGCCGGCCTCGATCGCCTTGGCCATGCCGCCCAGTTCCTCGACCTCCTGGATGTGACCCCAGGCCTTTGCCGCGAGATCCCGGGTCAGCCGCTCGACATAGTACGAGCCGCCCCAGGGATCGATGATGCGGTTGGTGCCGCTCTCCTGTTGCAGGAACAGCTGGGTGTTGCGGGCGATGCGCGCCGAGAAATCGGTCGGCAGCGCCAGCGCCTCGTCCAGCGCGTTGGTGTGCAGCGACTGGGTGTGGCCCTGCGTTGCCGCCATCGCCTCGATCGTGGTGCGCATCACATTATTGAACACGTCCTGCGCGGTCAGCGACCAGCCCGAGGTCTGGCAATGCGTGCGCAGCGACAGCGAGCGCGGGTCCTTCGGGTTGAATTGCTTGAGTAGTTTCGCCCACAATAGCCGCGCGGCGCGCATCTTGGCGACTTCCATGAAGAAGTTCATGCCGATCGCCCAGAAGAAAGAGAGGCGAGGGGCAAAACGATCGACGTCGAGACCCGCGGCAAGCCCGGCGCGCAGATATTCGACGCCGTCGGCCAGCGTATAGGCGAGCTCGAGGTCCTGCGTCGCGCCGGCCTCCTGCATGTGGTAGCCGGAAATCGAAATTGAATTGTATTTCGGCATCCGCTGCGAGGTGTAGGCGAAGATGTCGGAGATGATCCGCATCGAGGGCGTCGGCGGATAGATGTAGGTGTTGCGCACCATGAACTCTTTCAGAATGTCGTTCTGAATGGTGCCCGACAGTTTCTCCGGCGGCACGCCCTGTTCCTCGGCGGCGGCGACGAACAGCGCGAGGATCGGCAGCACCGCGCCGTTCATGGTCATCGACACGCTCATCTGGTCGAGCGGGATGCCGGCGAACAGCGTGCGCATGTCGTAGATGGAATCGATCGCGACACCGGCCATGCCGACGTCGCCGGAGACGCGCGGATGATCCGAGTCATAGCCGCGGTGGGTGGCGAGGTCGAATGCGACCGACAGGCCTTTCTGGCCGGCCGCGAGGTTGCGGCGATAGAAGGCGTTGGAATCCTCCGCCGTGGAGAAGCCGGCATATTGCCGGATGGTCCAGGGCTGGTTGACATACATGGTCGGGTAGGGGCCGCGCAGATAGGGCGCGATGCCGGGCCAGGTCTCGAGGAAATCGATGCCTTCGAGATCGGCCTCGCTGTAGACGGACTTCACCGGAATGCCCTCGGGAGTCAGCCAGGGTTCGGCGCTCGCAGGCGGCATCGCCGCGGCGACGGGCTGGAAGGCGACATCGGCGAAATTGGGAATGCGGGTCATTCCTTGGCTTCCTTAGTCATGGTCCGGATGCTGATGGCTGACGATGGTCGCCATCTTCTCCGGTCCGTAATTCTGCATCGTGGTCTGGCTCGGCAGATTGGCGATGCCGACCACCCAGCCTTGGCGGGACTCGGTTCCGAATTGCTGCGTCGGGATCACCCGGTCGGGCCGGTCGAAGGCGCCGGTCATGATCTCGATACGGGGACCGTCGATCCGCCGGAAGCTGAGCGGCGTGCCGCAGGCGGCACAGAAGTCGCGATCGGCGATCGAGGAGGATTTGAACGCCGCCGGCTTGCCCCGGGTCCAGGTGAAATCCTCGTTGTTGATGTCGGCGAAAGAGGCGAACGGCGCACCGGAGGCCTTTTGGCACATCCGGCAGTGACAGATGCTGACGCGGTTCGGTGCCGCGGACACCGCAAAGCGCACGGCGCCGCACTGGCAACCGCCGGTCAGAACGGGTTTCGCTGGTGTCTCTGCCGTCATGCCTGCTCCATCCGCCGATAGGCGTCGCGCAATGTCGCCAGCGCGTCACCGCCGGCGAAGACGAACTCACCGATGCCGGCCGCCCGCAGCGCCGCTTCTTGGTCGCCGGGCCGCCCTGCCAGATAGATATGCCTTGCTCCGGCGCCGTGAAGGGCCTTGGCGGCCTCAGCGGCGCTAACGGCATAGACCTTATCAGAGGAACAAATGCACGCCATCGCGGCGCCCGAGGCCTTGAAGGCCGCGGCAAGCGCCGCCGCGTCGGCAAAGCCCTCGCTGTCGATGGCCTCGATCCCGCCGGTCTCGAAGAAGCTTTTTGCAAATGTGGCGCGAGCCGTGAAATCCGCTGGCGTGCCGAGATTGGCGAGGAAGATCTTGGGCCGTGCGCCACGCGCCTTCAGCGCGGCGTCGGACGTGTCGCGCAGCGCCTCGAACGGTTCGGCGAGCCGCATCGGGGCGAGGGCATCGAAGCTGACCTTGGCACCGGCGGTGGATACCGGCGCTGCCGGCTTCACATCCAGCACTGCGAGGACCGCCTCGTGCAGGTTCGGAAATTCGCTGGCGCCGGTCAGCACGTCGCGCCGCTTCGCCACATTGGCTTCGCGCTGCGCCCGCGTCGCGGCGACTTTGTTTTGCAGCAGCCCTTGCTCGAGCGCGGTGAAGATGCCGCCGGCCTTCTCGATCTCCTGGAACAGCGTCCACGCCGGCTCGCAAAGCTGCGAGGTCAGCGTCTCGATGCCGCCGGCGCCTGCCGCGGGATCGGAGACCTTGGCAAGGTTGGACTCATCGAGCAGCACGAGCTGCGTATTGCGCGCCACGCGGCGGGCGAAATCGTCCGGCAGGCCGAGCGCCAGCGTGTGCGGCAGCACGGTGATGGCGTTGGCGCCCCCGAGCCCGGCGGCAAAGGTCGCGATCGTCGCGCGCAGCATGTTCACATTGGGGTCGCGCTGGGTCAGCATCCGCCACGCGGTCTGCGCATTGACGAAGATCGGCTTCGGCGCGAGGCCGCAGGCCTCTTCGATCCTTGCCCACAGACGCCGCAGCGCGCGGAATTTCGCCATGGTCAGGAACTGATCGGCATCGGCGCTGAGCCGGAACGACACGGCTGCGCGCGCCGCATCGAGATCGAGCCCTGCGGCCTCCAGCATGCGCAGATAGGCGAGCGCGGTCGCGAGCGTGAAAGCGAGTTCCTGCACCTCGGATCCGCCGGCATCATGCACCGGCCGGCCGTCGGCCAGCACGAACGGCCCCTTGAAGCCGCGCCTGATCAGTCCGTTGACGACCTGGCCGAACGACTTTTCGTAATTGGGCCAAGCGATGGCCGCGGCACCGCGCACGGCAATCGTGCTGAGCGCCTGGTAATTGAAATGCAGGTCGAGCTTGGCCGGATCGAGCTTGCGGGCCTCGACCATGTCGGCAAACGTCTCGCCGGCGTTCTCGCGTCCGATCACCGGGTTGAGCGCGATCATGATGCCGGCATCGAGATGGACGCCGCCGCAGGCCCGCGCCAGTGTCTTCTTGCTGGCGTCGGCGAGACCGAAGCCGCGCGCGCCGGGACCACCGGCGAACTCGAATTCGAGGCCGGTCGCTCCGTTCTCGAGATCCTGCAGCGCCTGCGCATTGGCCGCTGCGGCGTCGGGGTGGTCGACCCGCTGCAGGATCTGCCAGGGAGTGGCGGCGGCGCGGCCGGGAAGCGGGCTTGAGTTCGTGGCGCGGCGGTAGATCGGATCGATCCTCAGGCCATCATAGGTCTTGCCGACCAGCTTCTCGAACGGTGCGCCCTTCAGCACGCCGTCGACCAGCTTGCGCCAGTCGTCGTAGGTTGCCGGTGCAAAATCCGAAGCCAGAGCCAAATCGTCAGTCGAGGTCGTCATCCGCCCAAATCGTCCTTCATCGGCCCCGCGAGGGCGCCCCGTGATTTGGCCGGAAATTGCCACGGGCGGGCGGCTAAGCCAAACGGTTGTTTGCGCTCGTGCGGTTTTTAATCGAGGTCCGCTAGACGGAAAATACCGTCCGTCGAGACCCCAGCCAGCGCATCCGCGACGCGGCGCCCGGCGATGACGCGGTCGGGAACGATCTCGGACAGCGGCACTAGCACGAAGGCGCGCTCGAACAAGCGCGGGTGCGGCAGCGTCAGTTCCGGCTTGTCGAGTGTGACGTCGTCATAGGCGATCAGGTCGAGGTCGAGGGTGCGCGGACCCCAGCGCTGCTCGTTCTTGCGGTCGCGGCCGAATTTGCTTTCGATCTTGTGCAGCGTGAACAGCAGCGCGTGCGGATCGAGGCTGGTGTCGATCTCGATACAGGCATTGATGAAGCTGTCCTGCTGCTGCTCGCCCCAGGGCGGCGTCGAATAGTCCGACGAGCGCGCCAGGAGCGCGGCCTGCGTCATACCGCAGATATTGGCGATCGCTTTGCGAAACGTCGTGCGGACGTCGCCGACATTGCCGCCGAGTGCGATCAGGACGTCAGCCATCAGCGTTCAACCTTGGGCGTTCAACTCTGGGACGGCGGATGCCGCGAGCGGGTCAGCACCACGCCGACATCGTCGAAGATCGCGGCGATCGGCGCATGCGGCTTGTGCACGGTGACCTTGACCGCCCTGACGCGCGGGAAGGTGGTCAGGATGTCATCGGCTACCGCGCCGGCGGCGCGCTCCAGCAGCTTGTAATTGGTGTTCTTGAATGCCGATGTCGCGGTCGCCACCACGTTGGAATAGGAGACGGTGTCGGAGAGGCGGTCGGTGCGCGAGGATTCCGAGAGGTCGGTATAGAGCTCGAGGTCGATGACGAAGCGCTGCCCGACTTCGGTCTCATGTTCCATCACGCCATGACGGGCATGGATGACGATCCCGGTGATGAAGATCGTGTCGGTCATTGCTGTCCCTCGATTGCCGCGGCCACCCGCAGCGCCTGAACGGTTTCCGCGACGTCGTGCGCACGGATGATGCGGGCGCCATTCCGCGCGGCGATCAGATGCGCCGCGATCGAGCCGCCGATCCGCTGTTGCGGCTCCGAGGCCACGATCGTGCTGATGAAACGCTTGCGGGAGGCGCCGACCAGCACCGGCAGGCGGAACGCGTTGAGCTCGGCGAGCCGCGCCAGCGCGATCATGCTCTGCTCCGGGGTCTTGCCGAAGCCGATGCCGGGATCGAGTACGATCCGGTCGGGCGCAATGCCGGCGCGCGCCGCGATATCGAGCGAGCGTTCAAAGAAGGCCGTGATGTCCTGCATGATGTCGATCGCCGGATCGGCCTGCTCGCGATTGTGCATGATGATCACGGGCACGCCGCGCGCGGCGACGAGCGGCGCCATGCCGGCATCGCGCTGCAGGCCCCAGACGTCATTGGCGATCGCAGCACCCTGGTCGAGCGCCCAGGCCACGACCTCCGACTTCATGCTGTCGATCGAGACCGGCACGCCGAGCGCGACCACCTCGGCCAGCACCGGCTTCAGCCGCGCCATTTCGGCCTCGGCGATGACCGGCTGCGAGCCGTAGGGGCGGGTGGATTCCGCGCCGATGTCGATGATGTCGGCGCCCTCAGTGATCAGCCTGCGGGCCTGCGCCAGCGCCTGTTCGGGCGCGATGAACTGGCCACCGTCGGAGAACGAGTCCGGCGTCACGTTCAGGATACCCATCACCGCTGGATAGGGTCTCGACAGCAGTGCCGGCAGCACCGCTGATACGGCCGGGCCGGTCACCGCCGGTGCTATGGGCCTGGTTGCCATCATGCGGTGGCTTTGCGCTGACCGCAGCGGCAAGTCAAGGTGTCGCCGCGATGCGTGGCGCCGGCGGCCGCGGGTGCGGTTAAGGCTGCCTAATAGTGATGCTAATAGGTGATTTTGAGCGGCAGCTTGCGTGCCTGTTCGATCAGCAACTCGACCGATTTCTCTGACGGCATCACGCGGACGAGCTTACGCCGCACATTGGCGTCCTTCATGCTCTGCGCCAGCCGCGACGGGTTGCGCTGCGCGAGCTCGCGCACGGTGGTGACGCCGGCGGCGCGGACCAACCCGACCTTCGCCTTGCCCATGCCGGGAATCCGCATGTAGTCGGAGATGTTGGCCCATTCGAGCAATTGCTGTTCGCTGATCCCGGTCTTGGCGGCGAGCGCCTTGCGTCCCTTGACGGTGCGGGCGGCTTCAAGCAGCGCGTCGGTCGTGCGGATACCCTGCGATTTCAATTTGGTGGCGCAATAGGCGGACAGGCCTTCGATCTCGGAGAGGGGGTATGTCATGATACTCGTATGCAGGTAACTGGTAGAAGGGAGCGCGTGCAGAGGCGTTGGGAAAGTGCTTCAGGCAAACTGGCTGAGGCCCGGCGTCCCCGAGATGATCTCGCCCATTTGATCCGCTCCGATTTTGTCGCGGCCGAACCTGAAAAGTTCACGCGCGACGTTCTGAATTTCACCCATGCTCAGGCCAAGCGCCATCAGCCGGGTGCCGACAGCCATCAGGCCGCCGCCCATCAACCGCGATAGGCCACCGCTGTTGTTGGAGGCGGCGATTGCCGCTTCGGCGCCGGGGATTTGGTCGATCAGAGCCTGGACTTTGTCGGAAGGTCCCTCGTTACGGAGGAAACCCAGAACGATGCCGATGGTTTTTTCAGCGACAGCGCCATCGATGCCGGCCTTCGCGGCCAGCTGTCCAACCAATTCATCCATCTTGCCCCGCCTCAACCGGACTTTGCCGGGTCGTTCTTCGGAATTTATCTTGAGCGCCTGTGTCACGAAATACAAGCGATCCGCGCATTTCAGTTCGTTTTCTTTTTCGATCGCGTCGTGACTGTGGCCTCGCTGCAAGAGTGAGCGGCGGATTCACACCATCTTGTCGCAATGCGCAATGCCTTTCGACACTTCGCCGGGAATAAAATATGAGGAACCAGTGGCGCGACAATATACGCCAGCTTGCGCTGACGGTTTCAATCGACCGGCAAGATGCAATATGATGGCGCTGGTTCGGTATCGAAGCGGGTTCGAGGTTTCGAACCGGGTGTGATGATCGAAACGATCTAAATCTGCGCGAAGAGGCGAAGCGATGGCGACCTCCGACAATAAATTGGCCGATACCGACGAGAAGATTTTTATCGGCAAGGGTGAGGAGACAGCCTGGTTGACGCTGGCGCTGGCCAACCGGCATGGCCTCGTCACCGGTGCAACCGGAACCGGCAAGACCGTCTCGCTTCAAGTCATGGCAGAAGGATTTGCGCGCGCCGGCGTTCCGGTTTTCGCCGCCGACATCAAGGGCGATCTCTCCGGTATCTCCGAGGTCGGCGAGGCCAAGGACTTCATTGTAAAGCGCGCCCAGGAGATGGGCTTGACCTTCCAGCCCGATCAATTCTCGACCGTGTTCTGGGACGTGTTCGGCGAGCAGGGCCATCCGGTGCGCGCCACCGTCACCGAGATGGGACCGTTGTTGCTGTCGCGGATGCTCGATCTGAACGACGTGCAGGAGGGCGTGCTCAACGTTGCATTCCGCGTCGCCGACGAGAATGGCCTCGCGCTGATCGACATGAAGGATCTGCGCGCCCTGCTGGATGCGATCGCGCCCGACGGCAGCAAGAAGGGCGCCGACGACGGCGAAGATCCGCTGGCGTCGATCCGCAAGGCCGCGCAGAGCTACGGCAACGTGTCCAAGGCGACGGTCGGAACGATCCAGCGCCAGCTGCTGGTGCTCGAGAACCAGGGCGGCGCGAAGTTCTTCGGCGAGCCCGCGCTGACGCTGAAGGATTTCATGCGGACCGACCGCGACGGCCGCGGCATGGTTAACATCCTCGTCGCCGACAAGCTGATGCAGAGCCCGCGGCTTTACGCCACGTTCCTGCTCTGGATGCTCTCGGAACTGTTCGAGGAATTGCCGGAGGCCGGCGACCTGCCGAAGCCGAAGCTGGTGTTCTTCTTCGACGAGGCGCATCTGTTGTTCACCGACGCGCCGAAGGCGCTGATGGACAAGATCGAGCAGGTGGTGCGGCTGATCCGCTCCAAGGGCGTCGGTGTCTATTTCGTCACGCAGAATCCGATCGACGTGCCGGACAAGGTGCTGGCGCAGCTCGGCAACCGCGTGCAGCACGCGCTGCGCGCCTTCACGCCGCGCGACCAGAAGGCGGTTGCGGCGGCCGCGCAGACCTTCCGGCCCAATCCGAAGCTCGATACCGCGCGGGTGATCATGGAGCTCGCCAAGGGCGAGGCGCTGGTCTCGTTCCTCGAGGGCGGCGGCACGCCGGCAATGGTCGAGCGCGTCATGGTGCGCCCGCCGTCGGCGCGGATCGGGCCGATCACGCCGGAGGAGCGCAAGGCGATCATGGATGCGAGCCCGGTGAAGGGCAAATACGACACCGCGATCGACGCCGAATCCGCCTACGAGATCATCCAGAAGCGTCTCGCCGGCACGGCGACGCCGGCGGACGGCGCGCCTGGCGAAGGCGGCGGTATCCTCGGCCAGATCGGGGCCATTGCCGCCACGATCTTCGGCACCAATGTCAAGCGCGGCCGGCTCTCGACCGGACAGGTGATCGCGCGCAACGTCACGCGCTCGGTGACCGACAAGGTAGTCGGCGGCGTGGTCGCAGATCTCGGCAAATCGGTCGGTGGTTCGGTCGGCGGCTCGATCGGTCGCGCATTGGTGCGCGGTGCGCTCGGCGGAATCCTGCGCAGGTAGCATCGCGATCATCCGGCCGGAGGAATGGGCAGCCGGCTTTGCCTCCGGCGGCCGGCGCGCTACAACGTCGGCAATGTCCAAACAAAAAGGATATAAGCGATGTCCAACGCCAAGCTGCAGCCGGTCCTCGACCGTATCGACGCCGATTTCGACAACAGTCTCGAGCGGCTGTTCACGCTGCTGCGGATCAAATCGATCTCGGCCGACCCGGCCTTTGCCAATGACTGCAAGGCGGCTGCCGATCATCTCGCCAAGGATATCGCAACCCTCGGCTTCAAGACCGAGGTGCGGCCGACCGCCGGCCATCCGGCCGTCGTCGGCAAGCTGAACGGCGCGACCGACGGGCGTCCGCATGTGCTGTTCTACGGCCACTATGACGTGCAGCCGGTCGATCCGCTAAATCTCTGGCACCGTCCGCCGTTCGAGCCAGTGGTGACCGACCATGCCGACGGGCGCAAGATCATCGTCGCGCGCGGCGCCGAGGACGACAAGGGACAGCTGATGACCTTCGTCGAGGCATGCCGGGCCTGGAAGGCGGTGACGGGATCGCTGCCGATCGACATCACCATCGTCATCGAGGGCGAGGAGGAGATCGGCTCGAAGAATTTCGTGCCGTTCCTGGAAGCCAACAAGGCCGAGCTCAAGGCGGACTTCGCGCTGGTCTGCGATACCGGTATGTGGGATCCGAACACGCCGGCGATCACGACCTCGCTGCGCGGCTTGGTCTATGACGAGGTCAAGATCAAGGCCGCCAATCGCGACCTGCATTCCGGCGTGTTCGGCGGCGGTGCGCAGAATCCGATCCGCGTGCTGACGCGGATCCTCGGCGGCCTGCACGACGAGAACGGCCACATCACGATCCCCGGTTTCTACGATGGCGTGAAGGATCTGCCGCCGGACATCCTGGCGCAGTGGAAGCAGCTCAATCTGACGGCGGACAGCTTCCTCAAGCCGATCGGCCTGTCGGTGCCCGCCGGCGAGAAGGACCGGCTCCTGATCGAGCAGGTCTCCTCGCGGCCGACCTGCGACATCAACGGCATCGTCGGCGGCTATACCGGCGAGGGCTCGAAGACGGTGATCCCGGCGGAGGCGTCGGCGAAGGTCTCATTCCGGCTGGTCGAGGGACAGGACCCCGAGAAGATCCGCCAGGCGTTCCGCGATTATGTGAAGGCGCGCGTGCCGGCGGATTGCAAGGCCGAATTCATCGATCATTCCTCCGCGCCGGCGATCGCGCTCGACTGGAACATGAAGCCGCTGGCGGCCGCCCGCCGCGCGCTGACCGACGAATGGGGCAAGGAGGCGCTGCTGGTCGGGTCCGGCGCCTCGATCCCGATCGTCGCCGACTTCAAGCGCACGCTCGGCCTCGACAGCGTGCTGGTCGGCTTCGGGCTCGACGACGACAACATCCATTCGCCGAACGAGAAGTACGACCTCAAGAGCTACCACAAGGGCATCCGCTCCTGGGCGCGGATCCTGGCGGCGTTCGCCGAGGCCAAATAAAGCGAGACGCCCCGAATGCAAAAACGCCGCCCGGAATTGGGCGGCGTTTTGATTCAGGTCGTGTAGAGGGTGTTGGCGTCTAGCTTACTCGAAGATTGTGAAATTTCAATCACGGTAGCCGGGATTGACGCGGTCGAGCTTGCGCAGCAGCGGCGGCCAGACCAGCTGGGTCGAGCGCAGCTCGGCGCGGTCGGGGTTCGAGAGCAGCTCGGTGTTCTTGTCGATCGCGTGCTGGTCGACCGGATAGGCGCTCCCGCCGAGTGCGCGGGTCGCCACCTGCATCGAGCAGGCGCGCTCCAGATGGTACATCCGCTCGAAGGCGGACGCGACCGAGCGGCCGACCGTCAGCGTGCCGTGATTGCGCAGCAGCATGTGGTTCTTGGTGCCGAGATCGCGCTGCAGGCGCGGGCGCTCGTCATGGTCGAGCGCGATGCCTTCATAGTCGTGATAGGCGAGGTCATGGGTAACGAGCTGCGCGGTCTGGTTCAGCGGCAGCAACCCATCGGGCCCGCTCGACACCGCGGTGCCGTCGACCGTGTGCAGATGGAGCACGCAGCCGGCGTCCTCGCGCACCTCGTGGATCGCCGAATGGATGGTGAAGCCGGCCGGGTTGATGCTGTAGTCGCTCTTCGAGAGCTGGTTGCCGTCGAGGTCAACCTTGACCAGGCTCGACGCGGTGATCTCGTCGAACATCAGCCCGTAGGGGTTGATCAGGAAGTGATGCTCGGGTCCGGGCACCCGGGCGGAGATGTGGGTATCGACCAGATCGTCCCAGCCATAGAGTGCCACCAGCCGATAGCAGGCGGCGAGATTGATCCGCTGCTCCCATTCCGCCGCACTGATATCCGACGGGACTTCCTTCAGGCGCGCTTCCGCTGGCGACATGGCCGATTGCTCCGTTGATAGCTGTTGCTTGGCGTGAGCCTAGCGCCGCCGCCGGATCGCAGCAAGGCAGCAGACCGGCGTGACAGTCATGCCGGCATGCGGCCCACGATCCAGACAGCAACGGCCGGTGGGCAGCCGCAGGATCGATCTTCCAAGGCCGCGACGGATGAGAGCATTTTCGGTTCTGATTGACGCGAACCGGCGTCTGCTTCGTTCGAAAACGCTCTACGGCGCCGGGATCGCCAGCAGGCTCGAAATGCTGCGGCCGCGGATATCGTAGACGCGGGCGAACACGACGTCGTCGCGCTTGATCTCGACCATCACGGGGGCGGCCAGGCCCTTGCAGTAGAACTCGCCGAGCGTCATCGCGAAGTCGGCGGCATGGCTGTCCCAGCCGATCGTAAAGTCGGGCCCGAGCGCGACCTGCGCGGGGCGCTGCGGTCCGCAGACCGCGACCTTCCATTTGCGGTGCTGCGGCGGCACTTCCTGCCGCTCCGCCAGCTGCTCGCGCAGCCCGTCGGATGCCTGCTTCAGCGCCAGGCCCCAATAGTCGAGCATGAAGAAATTGTCGGCGGTCCGCACCGTGCCGGCGATGTGGTTGAAGTGCGTATACTGATACGGATGCAGGCGGATCATTTCGCTGAGCGGCAGCAACAGGCCGAACGCGAACACGGCGAGCGCCGCAGGCTGCCAGGCGCGGCGGTTCTCGCCGAGCCAGTCCATGCCGCGGGCGAAGGCGACGCCGCCAAGCACTGCCATCGGCGGGATCACGAAGATGAAGTGGCGGATGCCGTTGTAGAGCGCCGGCCGCTTCACCATTGCGATCACCAGCGGCAGCGTTGCCGCCAGCGTCAGCATCAGCATGACCGACTTGCGCTTCGCCGCCACATCGGTACGCGACAGCGACATGAAGGTGGTGATGACGGCCGCGCTCAGCAGCACCAGAAGCACCTCGGGAAGCTGCAGCGCGAACAGCGTCGGCAAATAGGACCACGGCATGTCCGGCACCGAGACCAGCGCGCCGTCGAACATCTCCTTCCACGGCTTCTCGAAGAAGTGCGAGAAATAGGTCACCGCTTCCAGCGGATGGCCGGGCTCCATGATCGACCACGGCCAGATCAGGCCCATCACGAGATAGCCCAGCACGAGCCCCGGCAGCAGCACATAGATGACATGGGCAAAGCGATGGGTCGCCTCGCGCGGGCCCTGCTTGCGGAATTCCTCGATCCAGAGCGGGATGAAGCCGACCACGGCGTAGATCAGGGCGAGGCCGCCAAGGACGCGGCAGCCGATCGACAGGCCTGCGCCGAGGCCGACGATCAGGATCGTGCGCGGCGAGGGCGCCGGATATTCCTCGATCAGGCGGACGAGGCCCATGATCAGGACCACCATCGCGACGGCGAACGGCGCATCCTTCGGATTCATGAACATGTGACCGTAGAAGGTCGGGCACAGCGCGAGCAGCAGCAGGGCCGCCAGTCCCGCCAGCGGGCCACCGACGCGGCGCGCCAGGCGCCAGGTTACGGCAAGCCCGATCACGCCGACGATCGCGCCGAGCAGGCGGCGCGTCTCGAACAGTTCGAGCGGGATGACCTTGTGCAGCAGCGCCGCGGCCATATCGAAGCCGCCGCCGTACATATAGAGATTGGCGAAGGAGAGCGCGCCGGTGTCCTTGAACCCGGAGCCGAACATGCGCAGCAGGAGGTCGGCGTATTCGGCGTGGGTGTAATCGTCCCAGCCCAGACCGTAATCACGGAATGTGAGGCCGGCGACCACGGCGACCACGCCGAGGACGAGGAATGCGAGATCGTCGCAGGTCTTCTCCACCGAGCGCCGTGCAGGCGCCTCGAGGGCAGACGTCGTAATCGATGACATAGCTAGTGATACCGGCGTGCCTGTGGCCCAGTTTGGCGCTTTAGGGCCTCATTCCCCGGCATCCATAGCGCAGTTCCGTTTCCGAGTAATTGGTAATTGTGGCGTAATTTCCCAGATGCATTGCAATATATTGGCAGCAATTCGTAGCCAGTAGATCTACGGGAGGCGGTTTCCTGAACGTGGCTGCAGCCGCGATCGAGAAGCGCATCAGGCCCGGTTAAGCGGGATTTTAGGGAACTCCGTCTACAATTGGCGGTTGGCGGTGTGGGCAATATGACGGTATCGTGGCGTTGGCGGCCTGCGCCGATTTTCGGTCGGGTCTCCCGGGGGTTAGTTCGATGATGGTTGGTCTGTTGGTCGTCGGCGTGGGCCTGGTTGTGGCGGGCTTGGCGGCGATCGGCTTGGGAATCCCCTACAAGGAATTCAGCGTCGGCGGCGCGTTGATCACGACCGGCGTAACCGGCGTATGCACCGGCGCGATCGTGCTGGCGCTCGCCGCCATCCTCCGGGAACTCCAGATCATCGCCAGGCGGCTCGATCCCGTTGCCGCAGGCGCCCTGGCCGAGGTTCCGCCAGCGTCTGCAACTTCCCCGCGCAATACCCCCGAGGATCCTGTTTTCCCGCCGCCGCGTGAGCCCAAGGTCGCCGCGCCTCCGCCGCCGGTCCCACTATCCGCGTCAACGGCGGCGCCGCCCTGGCACGACGAAATCCCCCGGCGTGGCGCGCCAAGCGAGGCGCCGCCGCCCGTGCCGGGTGGCGCGCCCCCGGAGGGCGAAGCCACGCCCAAGCGGCGCAACCTGTTGTTTTCGTCGTCGCGGAAGGAACGCGAGCGGGCCCAGAGCCGTACGGCCGAGCCGCTGACGCCGGATCTGCTGTCGCCGGAGCTGCGTCCTGATCCGGCCGCGGCGGCCGAGCCCGCGCCGGCAACGTTCGACGATGCCTGGCCGAAGGCCGAGCGGCCGAGGTCGGTCGATGTTGCCCCACGGCGCACGCCCCGGCCGTCGACCTTCGGCGAGACCCAGCCAGCCGGCGCGGCGCCGTCATCAGGCCACCCGCCGCCGCCCCAGGAGCAGCCGCCGGTGACTGTGCTCAAATCGGGCGTCGTGGACGGCATGGCCTATTCGCTCTATTCGGACGGATCGATCGAGGCGCAGATGCCGGAGGGCATGATGCGGTTTGCCTCGATCGACGAGCTCAGGTCGCACCTGGAGCAGCGGCCCTAAGGTCGGCGCCAATACTTGCGAGCGGCCGGTTCGAGGCCGGAAAAATACGGCCGTTCTTGTCAGATTTGCTGTAATCCGCTCATATTCGCAAAGTAGTACGCGATTCCATTAATGTATTGCTGCACGTGGATACTGTCCGGTGGGCGCCGGGCCGTCGAGAGCACGGGGAAGATTGAGCCATGTCCGATACGCCAGGCAAAACGCCGGTCGAGCTGACCGCAAATATCGTTTCGGCCTATCTCAGCAACAATCCGACGCCGGCCTCGGACATTCCGAGCCTGATCAGCCAGGTCCACGCGGCGCTGCTGCGGGTGTCGAGCGGGCGCGCCGACACACCGAGCGAGCCGGCCAAGCCGGCGGTGTCGATGAAGAAGTCGATCACGCCGGAATATCTGGTGTGTCTCGAAGACGGCAAGCGCTTCAAGTCGCTCAAGCGCCATCTGCGCACGCAGTACAACATGACGCCGGAGCAATATCGCGACAAATGGGGCCTGCCGGCAGACTATCCGATGGTGGCGCCGAACTATGCGGTGGCGCGGTCGCAGCTCGCCAAGAAAATGGGACTTGGCCAGCAGGCGCGGAAGCGGAAGTAAGGTTTTACGCGGCGGACGCCAGCGCCTCGCGCGCGTCGTTGCGGATGCGATCGACCATAGAGCGGAGGCCGTTGGAGCGCTGCGGCGTCAGATGGTCGCGGAAGCCGAACTCGTCGAACAGCGCGAGCGCGTCGGTGGCCAGGATTTCCTTCGGCGTGTGACCGGAAAACAGCGTCAGCACGATCGCGACCAGGCCGCGTACGATGTGGGCGTCGCTGTCGCCGATATAGTTCAGGCGCGGCTCGCCATTGGCGTCGCGATCGATCCGCCTCGACAGCCAGACCTGGCTGACGCAACCCTGCACCTTGTTCTCGGCCGAGTGCTCCGCCTCCGACAACGGTTCCAGCGTGCGGCCGAGCTCGATGACATAGCGGTAACGGTCGTCCCACTCGTCCAGCAGCGCAAAATTGTCCCTGATTTCGTCGATCGTCGTCATCGTGGCCCGCGTCCTATTCTCAACGGCTTATATAGGAAGGCTGGCCGCGAAAGCGACGAAAATGGAACCGGTTCCCGGTTGTTTTGACGCGTTTTCTTCACGCGAGCCGGCATCCGCCTCACGCGAAAGCGCTCGATTGGCGCTTACGGCATCGGCGGCAGGCGGAATTCAATCATCTGATCGTCCGCCGTCAGCGTGTCGCGGGACGCGCCCGGGTCGGTATCATCCTTGCCGATCGAGCCGGTGTGGTCGGGCGGCTTCTTGTCGGTGATGATCTGGTAGAGCTTGCGCGCACCATCGGTGGCGCGCTGGCCGATCGCGGTCGCGGCCTGGCCGCCGACTTCGCAGGCGGAAGGCTGACGCTTGCAGAACTGACCCATGTCGTTGATCGTCGCCGTCGCGGCCGACACCGCGTCCGATGCGCTGAGCTGCGGCGTCTTGTCCGCTTCAGGGGTTTTGTCTCTCGGCAGCAGCACGAGCACAAGCCCGAGCCAGAATGCCAAACGCAGCAGGAAGAACATGGCGCGATCCCGGTCGTCTATCTTGTCTTTTGCTTCTTGCGCGGTCGATGCCGCTATTGCCCTCACGGTTAGCATCGGTCGATAAATCGGAAGTATTTGCATTGAAGTAAATCCGCCGAAAAATCGCGGAAAATTCGCCTGAGTTGATTCGCCGTAAATTTTCGATTGATGGCGGCTGACGGGTGCCAAATCGGCAGACTGCGCCGCGTCCACCATTTCGAAACCATAGCTAGTCGCACCCGGAAACCAGCCGTTCACCATCCCCGACAAATGACCGGTGAATGACAGCGTCGAAGCCTCGCCGATGCACGGTGTTTGGCAGCAGGCCGCCCCGCCTTAGCGTTCGCTTAAGTTCGCTCTGACACGTTGGCCTGCAATCACAAAGGAGGCGTTCCGGCGCGTCTGTCTGACGATTAAGCCGAAGCGCGAGTGCTGTGAGTAGTTTGAGTCTGATCCGCGATTGCCTGGATGCGCTGCTGCATCCGTCGGCGCAATATGATGCGCTGACGCGTGCGCGCCACCGTGCCTTCATGGCGCCGCGGCTGCTCGGCAGTCTGGCGGCGCTGGCATCGTTCCCGGCCTTTCTGGCGATGCGCGGGGCGCCGACGGCGATCGAGGTCGCGGCCTTTGCCTGGCTGATCGCGCCGATCCTGCTGTCCTGGTTCCTGTCGCGCACCGGCCGCTATGAAGGCGCGCATGTGCTGTCGTCGCTGGCGCTCGGCGGTCTCGTGATGATGATCGCGGCGTCGACCGGCGGCATCGCGTCGTTCGCGGCGGTGTGGCTCGTCGTGATTCCGATCGAGGCGGCGCTGTCGGCGTCGCGGCGCGTGGTGGCGTTTGCGTTCGCGCTGGCGATGATCTGCGCCGCGCTGCTCAGCGTGCTCGGCCATTACCACGTGCTGCCGGTGGTCGATCCCGCGGTTGCGTCGAACAGCACGCTGGTCGGGTTCGGCGTCGTGTCGGCGATCTTCTATGCGGCCGGGCTCGCCTTCGGCGCGGAGTCGCTGGCGCGCACCAGCGTGGCGTTGCTTTACGTCGAGGAAGAGCGCTACCGCCTGCTCGCCCATAACATGAGCGACGTGCTCTCGCGGCACAGCCGCAACGGCGCGGTGCGCTTCATTTCGCCCGCGGTCGAGATCATGCTCGGCGTGCCGGCATCGCGGCTCTCCGGCCACGGCCTGTTCGACCGCGTTCATGTCGCCGATCGTCCGGCCTATCTCACCGCGCTGTCGGACGCCGCGCGCGGCGAGTCCCGCAGCGTCGAGTTCCGCGTGCGCCGCGACGGTGCGCGTGGCGAGACGGCCGCCGAATTCATCTGGGTCGAGATGCGCTGCCGGGCGCTCGAGCCGGCCTCCGCCGATGCCGAGGTGGTCGCCGTGATCCGCGACGTGACCGATCGCAAGGTGCAGGAGCAGGCGCTCGAACAGGCGCGCCATGCGGCCGAGCAGGCCGATGCGTCGAAGACGCGCTTCCTGGCCACCATGAGCCACGAGCTGCGGACCCCGCTCAACGCCATCATCGGCTTCTCCGAGATGATCGCGCAGGAAGACGTGCTCGGCCTCGACGCGGCCCGCCGCAAGGAATACGCGCAGCTGATCAACGACTCCGGCCAGCACCTGCTGTCCGTCGTCAACGGCATCCTCGACATGTCGAAGATGGAGTCCGGCAATTTCGAGATTTCGCCGGAGCCGTTTGCGCCGCGGCCGGCGCTGCTCAATTGCTGCAATCTGGTGGCGCTGAAGGCGCGCGAGAGCGGTGTCGACCTCGTCACCCGCGTGCCAGACGACCTGCCGATCGTGAACGGCGATTCGCGCGCGTTCAAGCAGATCGTTCTCAATCTGGTTTCCAACGCGATCAAGTTCACCGAGCGCGGCGGCAAGGTGACCGTGTCGGCCGGCGTCGAGGGATCGCGGCTGTTGCTGCGGGTCTCCGACACCGGCGTCGGCATCGCCGCCGACGACCTCAAGCGGATCGGCGATCCGTTCTTCCAGGCCGGCAAGACCTATCAGCGCCGCCACGAAGGCACCGGCCTCGGCCTCTCCATCGTCAAGGGGCTGGTTGGACTGCACCATGGCGAGATGAATGTGGAGAGCAAGGTGGGCGAGGGCACCATCGTGTCGGTCGCGCTGCCGCTGTCGTTCACTCCGCCGGCCGCGGTCGAGCCGTCCAGCAATGTCTCGACCCTGAAGCCCGCGTTGCGGTCCGGACTGCAAGAACAAACCCAACAGGTGAAGAAGAGTGCCTAGACAGACTTTGGATGACGACGAAACGCCGCGCCGTCGCCGCGGCGCCAAGGCGGTAGCCATCGCGGCCGAGGAGGAACGTGGCCTCGTCCTGCGCCTGCTGCTGCATAGTCCGAAGGATCTGGTTGCGGGCGTGCTGGCATTGTCCGCCATTGTTGCGATCCTGATCAACGCATTGTTCCTGCAGGCTGGCCGTCATCCGTCGCCGATGTTCGGCGGCTCGGTCGTGACGCTGCCGCCGCCAGCTCCGGTTGCCGCCACCACCAGTCCGATTCCGCGCCCGCGTCCGGCCGAGGCCGCCGCCCGATCGATCGAGCCCGCTGCCGTGGAACCATCGAGGCCGGTTGACGTGAAGCCGGTGGAGACCAAGCCCGCCGAGTCCAGGTCCGTTGAAGCCAAGCCGGCCGAACCTAAGGTCGAGTCCAAGCCGGTCGATCCGATGGCCAACCTGGTGCTGAAGTCGACCGTCGCGCCACCGGCTGCCGCGCCGTCCCCGGCCGCCGCGCCGTCCGGCGTCATTCGTCCGCCGGCGCCGATCCCGACACAGCATCTGAGCCCGGCCGGCAAGCGCATCGCAGCGGTCCAGCGGACGCTGACCGAATACGGCTACGGCCAGCTCAAGCCGACCGGCACGATCGGCGCCGATACCCAGCACGCGATCGCGAAGTTCGAGCGCGCGCGCAAGCTGCCGGTGACCGGCCAGATGTCCGATCGCCTGGTGCGCGAGCTCAGCACGATGATCGGGCATTCGATCGACTAGGCTATGCTGTCCTTGCCATGGCCGGGTCTTGCTCGGCCATGCACGTCGTTCGTCGACGCGCTGACGTGTCGTCAGATTGCGTCGCCCAGCAGAACGTCCCTGACCTCGTCGGAGAACAGCTTCCTGCGGCCGGCCAGCAGCACCCACTCCGGATCGTCGCGATCCGGAATGCCGCGCGGCATGCCGTGATCGAGCAGGGCCTGCGCGCAGCCGGCCCAATCGCCGCCATTGACCGGTTCATTGCAGGACGCCCACGACAAGCTTCCGGACGCGTCGTCGCCGAAGCCGTGCTGCTCGGTCCAATCAGCGCCGTGCTCGAGCAGGAAGCGTGTCAGCCCGGCATTGCCGCGGAACACCGCATGATTAAGTGCTGACGCATCCCAATCGCCGCCACGCACCGTGATAGGCCAGCCCAGCTTGACCATCAGCCGCACCGCATCGTCGCCACCTGCTGCCGCGAGTTCGGGAAGCAGCCGCAGCTGCTGTGGTGAAAGCGAGCCTGGAAGATCGGGTCGGCCGGCCTGGATCCGCCGCGCCTCGCGCTCGTTGCCGCTGCTGCACGCTGCGACGAACCGCTCGTCATCGGCCAGCGTCTCGTCGCCGGTGCGCTGCCGCAGCAGCTCGGCGACCTCGGTCAAGCCGAACTGCAAAGCGTAGCGGTAGGCGCTGAGACCGTCCGGTGTCGTGATGCGTGGATCTGCGCCGGCGTCAAGCAGGACCGCGATGCATGTCCGCGAGCGCCGCCGGCGGATCGCCCACATCAGCGGCGAGCCGCAATCCGTCAACGGCGCGTTGCGGGCCGGCTCGTTCGGATCGCCGCCGTGCCGCAGCAGCAACGCGAGCGCCGTCACGTTCTCGTCGTCGAGCACCTTGTACATCGCGTTGGTGCCCGCGATCCGCGCGCCGTGCTCGAGCAGCAGGCCTGTGGTCACGGAGCCTTCGAGCGAGTGGTACAGCGATTCATCGTCGTTCGGATTGGCGCCCGCCTCGAGCAGCAGCCGGGTCAGCGCGAGATCGTGATTGCGCCCGGCGGCGCCATACAGTGCGGACAGCGGATTGCCGTCATCGGGCGCGTCGAGCGATCCGGGCGGCCAGCGGCTGCTGATGTGCTGGTCGGGATCGGCGCCGGCCTGCAGCAGCAGCCGCGCGCAGCGATGCAGCCGCGCCTGAAATTCCGGAATCTGCAGCAGGCTGGAATGCGTGACCGCAACCAACGGCGGCAGTTTTAGGAGACCGCCGGGACGGTTGACCCATGCGGGATCACTGGCTGCAGTGCGCCGTATCGTCTCTTCGTCACCGATGGCGCAGGCGAGATAGGGATCATCGGCCACAAGATCGGGATCCTCGGTGAGCATCCGCACCGCGACGCGCGGATGGGCGTGATCGGTGGTGCCGTCGACGTCTGCGGCATAGACCAGTTGCAGCCAGCGCCGCACGCGATCATCCCGGCTCTTGCCTGATGGCAATTGTGCTTCGACATAGCGCCGCAGTTCCGGCCACGAGGCGAAGCCGAGATCGCGCGCCACGCAGGACTGCGCATCGTGGAGCCGCAGATCAAGTGCGGCGATCTGGGCGTCGCTGCGCCCGGCCGCGGCCGGAAGCGCCTGCCGGAAACGGGCGTAAGCCTCCGGGGCCTGTCGCCGGTAAAGGCGAATGAGCTCCTTGGCCTGCTTCTTCAGATATTCGAGATTCAATCGCGCGGGCGATCGGTCCATGGAAACCTCCGTGCATCAATCGCCGATGGTCCACAAAACCGGCTGCACAAAGGCTTGGTTGGCCGCATATCAGATGCAAGTGGGTTCAACCCTTCCCGTGGACCCGGGCGCGGCTTGCACCGCAGATACAACGATATGAGCGACGATTGTGTCGGTCAACCCGCCGGTGCGTGATGTCATCTGTGACAATTGGACGTGGCCGCGGCGCTGGCCTATAGGTCGGCGCATGCGATTGAAAACCAGCATATGGGTCGCGGCGTATCTGCGCCGCTGCCAAACCGAAGGCGTGTTCGGCGCGATCCGCAAGAAGGGCGCCGAGGAAGCCGGCGCCGTGTTCGTCAAGGTGGCGCTGATGGACGGCAACGCGATGCTGTATGCGCCGGCGCCGCAGACGTTTTATGACGACAGCCGTCCGGCCGAGCGGCTGTTCGTGCCGACGGCGCAGCAGCCGGTGTCCGAGCCTTCGGTCGAGGAGCGATTGACCAAGGAGCTCCGCTTCGATCCCGACGCCTGGATCGTCGAGACCGAGGACCGCGCCGGGCGGCATTTTCTCGACCTGGCGAAGGGCTAGCTTCCAGATTTCTGGTTGCGAACGGCGGGCGCGGTGCCCGGTTGAATCGCCGGTCGCGTCGGCGAAGATGCCGCGCGCACGCGATGGCGCTCGTCGTCATAGAGCGACGAGCGGTACTTGGCGCGCGCCACCGCCATGGTCGAGCCGCGCCATGCCGCCAGCATCACCAACGCGGAGCGCTCGCTCAGGCGATCATAGAGCCGCGACAGCCGATAGACGTAGTTGACCGACGAGCCGGCTTCCGGATTGAGGAACATCAGGATCCGCTGGAACGCGGCGCTCGAGACGTCAAGCGCCCGCATCGCGCAGGCGAGCGGCTCGCCGCCGGGATCATTGACGACCTCCGCCGCGATCCGCGACGGCAGGATCAGCGCCTCGCCGAGTTCGAGCGTGAAATTGTCGAGGTCCTCGGCAAATGCCGCCATCTCCAGGATATGGATCGCGCGCGCGGCGCGGGCCGCCGGAATCCGCGCTGCGGCCTTCAGTGGCGTCTCCTGCAGATTGTGGAGGATCTGCGCGCGTTCCTTCGCGCTGGCGGCAAAGAACATGTCGGAGATTTCGGCGGCATCGTTCGGCCGCATCGCAAGGCTCGCGGCCATCCGCAGCTCTGCTTCGGTCGGGACCTTGGCGGGCAGCGCGGAGGGTGCGGGCGCGGAAATTGGCGCGGCGCCCGGCATCGGCTGCTCCGGACCGGTGCGGCGCAGCCCGAGCTTGTCCATGATCCTGGCGGGTGTTGCCGGATAGATCGCAAGTCGTGCGCGGACGGCGGCGCGCGTCGCGTCGTCGACCTCGTCGATCAGGCGCGACGTCAGCTCGACGAACTGGCGCTCTTCGTCGGCGGAGTGCGCGCTCGCCTGCACATACAGGTCGGTCAGGACGCGCAGCAAAGTGGGGCGGATGTCGACCCCCTCGCGGCGGGAGAGCGTCATCAGCCCATCGAAACCAGGAAATAGCGGAGCTGCGCTCATCTCGGGCGTACGCGACTTGCCAATAAGACTCGGTTTGAAAACCTTGTGAGAGCGAGCCTACGCAGGCTGTTTTAAGACGCAGTTAAGGAAAACAATCGGTGAAGGCGAACGCTCGAATTTGCGCGTGTCTATTAGGGCACAGCGCCACATCCGTAACCGTCCGTATCGGCAGTTTAAGATGTCGTTAACCATGCGCGTTCTTAACTCGGCGAGCGCGGGGCAAATCATGTCCGTGCGGGGCCAGAGAGAACGGAACATGGGCACCATCGTTGAGTTTCCGGCGGATGCGGCTGCACGGCGGCCGAGCGCTGTCGGTGCTGCCGGCGAAGGCATGGGGACCGTGCTGATCCTTCCCGTCGTGCGGATCGAGCGAACGACGGAGGAGACCGGCGGAGGTCGCGGACCGGAGCAGGGCACTGCGCAGGGCCGTCGTCGCCGACGCCGCTCCTGATCCCATGCCGGAACTTGCGCAGCGGACCGCCGCTCGGCGGTCACTCCCGGCGCTGATCCTGCTGTTGGCGGGCTCGGCGCTCTCGGGCTGCAGCGGCGGCGATTTCGGGCGCACCCGCGCCGACTTCCGCAACGACGACATGCATCGCTGGATGGGTGCCGAAGCGACCGGCAGCATCGGCAAGAACGCCTCGCAATTCCAGCTCACCGAACACGAACGTCAGCTGCGCGATCTCGCCTATCAGTTCATCGAGCCGCCACTGTCGCGACCGGGCGTGGAAGAGCGTGTACGGCGACTACCAGCCGTTGCCTTCGCCGTGGCGGCAGAAGGTCGTGTTCGATCGCACGGCGTATGGCCGCAATCTGATCGACGAGCCACATCGCTCGTTCGCCTCGCGCTATTCGCTGTTGATCGACCAGGTCCGCGACGACATCACCCGGTTCGAACCGTTCTTCGCCACCGCGATCCAGGTGATCGAGCTCGATCGCAAGCGCAGTGCCAGCCTCAAGATGATCGCCGACCTGTCGCCGCGCGAGAAGGCAGACGCGGTGGCGCGGATGGAAGAGAATACGCTGATCGTGCAATGGGTCCAGCAGAGCCTGGAGCGGCGGATCTCGTCCTATCGCTGGGCGCTGGAGCGGCTGGTGATCCAGGCGCCCGACGGCATGGCCGCCGACGCCGAACGCCAGATCAACGAACTGGCCCGGCTCACCGCTAACGCGCCGCTCGTCTCAGGACCGGCCACGGGCCAGGCCGTGGTGTCGAAGGGCTAGGCCCGCTTCATCTTCCTTGTTGTGGGTCCGACGCGACTGCTCGCCTGCCGCGGGAGGCTCGCAATAAACTCCTTGAGCGCATCGGAGGGCGGGTGGGCCGAAAGGTAGGCGAGGCCGACCTGGCGCGTCACGTCGATCTCGATCGCGCGCACCGCCACATCCGGATTGCCCCGCGCCACGCCTTCGGGAACGATCGCAACGCCGACCCCGGCCGCGACCAGCGCCATCGCCCACTCCTCCGATTCCGCGATCGCCACCGGCTTGCGCGGCGGCGACGTGCGCTTGAAGAATTCCTGCTGCTCGCAATGGCAGCGATCGATCATCGCAACGCCCGCGAAGTCGGTGGTCCGCAGCGTCTCCTTGAGGGTGAGTGGATGCGACGGCGGCAGTGCCGCGACGTAGCGTTCGCTCCAGAGCGGGATGAAGCGCTCGCCCGCGTTGATCATCGACTTGGCGACGATCCGCGCATCGGCTTTCTCATTGGCGCCGATCAGCCTAAGCGCGAGATCGGCATTGGCCGTCAGCGGCTTCAGCAGCGCGATCGTCCGCGCCTGATCGAGCGTGCGCAACAGGCCGAGCGTCAGCGCCTGTCTTGTCGCAGGCTTGCGAAACAGATTTCGCGCCGCGTCCGCCTCGTCGATGATCCTGCGCGCGATGCCGTGAAACTGCGCGGCGGACTCCGTCGGCGCCATGCCCTTCTTGTGCCGGATGAACAGCGTGGTGCCGAGCTCGGCCTCGAGATGGGTGATCGCCGCCGAGATCGACGGCTGCGAGATGAAGCAGCGTTTCGCCGCGGCGGTCAGGTTGCGCTCGCGGTAGACCGCGGCGAAATAGCGGAGTTCGCGGATATCCATAGGTCTGTCCTATCGTAACGATAGATAGACAATATTTTACCTATGATGAGGCCGGTGGCAAGCCTGTGCTGAATTCAGCGGAGGACTGGTCATGCGCATCCACCATCTCAACACCGGCACCATGTGTCCGATCGGCAAGCGGCTCGTCAACGGCAGCGGCAGCATCTTCCACCGGGCGCGGATGGTCTGTCACTGCCTGCTGGTCGAGAGCAATGACGGCCTCGTCCTGGTCGACACCGGCATCGGGCTCGACGACATCGGCGACCCGCCGCGGCTGGGGCGCAAATGGGTGCGGCAGACCACGCCGCGGCTCGATCCCGCCGAGACGGCGGTCCGTCAAGTGAAGGCGCTCGGCTTCTCGCCCGATGATGTGCGGCATCTGCTGCTGACGCATCTCGATCGCGACCATGCGGGCGGCGTGCCGGACTTTCCGAAGGCCAAGGTGCACGTCGATCGCAAGGAGTACGACATGGCGGTGACGCATCAGGTCGCGCCGCCGGAAGGACGCTACATCACGGCGCAGTGGAAGCACGGGCCGGACTGGACGTTCTACGGCGCAGGCGGCGAGGACTGGTTCGGCTTCAAGGGCGTGCGCGCGCTCGGCGATCGCGAGCCGGACATCCTGATGGTCCCGCTGCCGGGCCACACGCTAGGCCATTGCGGGATTGCGGTGCGCGACAAGGACAGATGGCTGCTGCACGCCGGCGATGCCTATTTCCACCATGCGCAGCTCGATGCCAGGCCGCGGATCCCGCTGCTGCTCGGCATGTTCCAGCGCCGGGCGGACATGGATCGCGCGACGCGAATCCAGAACCAGGAACGGCTGCGCCAATTGAAGGCGGCGCATGGCTCTGATGTCACGATCGTCAACAGCCACGATCCCGTCGATTACGAGACCTGCCGTTGCGGCCGGCACGCGCGCTAGCGCTTTATCTGAGCATGATCTCCGCGCAAGCGCTTCGCGCTTGTCGCGAGGGAAAACCGCTTCGCACTTTTCCGGATCATGCTTGCGAACTAGCGCTTGCGTGCCGCGGGCGGCGGGGCGGGAGCGGGCAGCGGCGGCGGGGCTTCCTGCTTGGCCGCGACCGGCTCGGCCTGCACCTTGCAGGATGAGGCCGCAAGCGAGGCCTGTGCCTGCGGCATCAGGCCGGGCTCCGGCGCCAGCGCCTTCAGCAGGATCAGGCCGGTTGGGGTCGGCGAGTCGATGATCAGCCGGTCGGCCGCGGTGACTTCCTCGTCCTCCGGCAGCTCGTTGTGCTGCGCTTCCGTCATCAGGTCGAGCTCGATCACCTTCTTGCCGGCGGAACGATCGTTGATCGCGTAATAGGCGACCTCGTTGCGGGTGTAGAACGACACCGACGTATAGGCCTGGCTGACCGGCACGGTGAGCTTGAGCGGCCCGGTGGAGAGATCGTAGCGGCAGATCGCCACCGCGAAGGCCGGGTCCATCAGCGGCATCGGCGAGTTGCTCGGGTCGGCCAGCGGCAGCGGCGTCACCTCGTTGAGCCTGGTCATCGGTGTCAGCCGCGAATAGGCGTCCTGCGAGGCGATCCGTGGCAGCGCCAGCACGCTGACGAGATGCACCACGCCGCCGAGCAGCACGCCTGCGAGGATGGTGAACAGCACGCGGATCATGGGCAGCCCGTCGTTGCGATCGAGGGCATCGGCGCGTCGCGCTGGGTGCGGGTCGCGACCCCGACCGGCGTGTCGTAGAGGCGCAGCATCAGCGCGTAGCGCTCGATGCCGCCGGTCGGCAGCCAGTTGCCGGCGCGTGAGCGCGAGGCGATGTGGATCTCGAATGTGCCGTCGGAGGCGCGCATGATCTCCTGGCTGGTGAAGCCGTAGCGCTGCAGCGAATTGGCGACGAGGTGGCCCTTGCGGTCGAACAGCGTCAGCGTCCAGAACCGCGCCGCCGGCGTCACGCCGCTGACCACGATGTCGCAGCGGCCGTCGAGCGGCTTGTTCTTGTCGTCGGTGGTTGCCGAAAACGCGATGCCGTCGCCGGTGCCGATCGGCAGCTCGCCGCTGCGCGCGATCGTGGCGCGCGAATAGGGGTCGACGTCGGAGGTGCCGTTCTTCGGTCGCGCGGTCCAGGCGCCGATCTTCAGCGTGCCGAGATCGGTGCCGCGCGTCGCCGTCGCGTAGGTCAGGCCGAGGCCAACGGCCGTGGCGATGACGAGTGCCAGCAAGGTGGTGAGGAGGAGCCGCACGTCAGTTCTTGCGTGGCGCAGGGGCTGTCGTGCCGTCCGGCCCGGCCGCGGCAACGTAGTTTTCGGGGAACGCCAGCGCGCTCGAGGATTCCGGCTTGCCGGCCTTCGAGGGCTCGTTCAGCGTGGTCTTGTTGGCCGTCTTGGCGGCGTCGTCGAGCAGCTTCTCGACCCGCACCAGGATATCGGCGCCACGCTTGGTCAAGACCGGCGGCGGACCCGGCTTGGTCTCCAGCACGCGCGGCGCCGCGTTGGCCTGGGCATTGGCCTGCGCCGGCTGCGGCGGCAGCTTCTGGCCCATGCCGACGCCGACGAGTTCTTTGACTTCCACGCCCTGATGCGCGGCAACCATGATGTCGTGCCAGGTCTGCGCCGGCAGCGAGCCGCCGGTCATGCGGTTGGTCGGCGAATAGTCGTCATTGCCGTACCAGACCGCGCAGGTGAAGTTGCCGGTGTAGCCGACGAACCAGGCGTCGCGATAGGCGTTGGTGGTGCCGGTCTTGCCCGCGGTCGGAATGCCGTCGAGCGCGGCGCGGCGCGCGGTGCCTTCGCTGACCACGTGGGTCATCATGCCGGCCATGTCGGCGGCGATGTTCGGGGGAATGGCCTGCCGCGGCTTCGGCCCGTCGCGGTCCCAGCGCCAGACCAGATCGCCGGCGCCGGTGCGCACCTCGAGCACCGAATGCGGCGTCACCGCCTTGCCCCGGTTCGGGAAGGTCGCATACGCAACCGCGTGCTCGATCACAGTGACTTCGTCGGAGCCGATCGGCAGCGATGGCGTATCGGGCAGCGGCGCCTTGATACCAAAGCGGCGTGCGACCTCGATGATTTTGGCGCGGCCGGCCTTAGGGCCGCCAATGTTCTTGCCGAGCTCGATCGAAAGCTTGACCGGCACGACGTTGATCGAGCGGGTGATCGCCTGCGTCAGCGTCACCGATCCGGAATAGGAGTGGCCATAGTTCTGCGGGCACCAGTTGCCGATGCAGACCGGGCCGTCGACGATCTTCGAGTTCGGCGTGAAGCCGTTCAGCAGCGCCGTCGTATAAACATAAGGCTTGAACGACGAGCCTGGCTGCCGATAGGCGTCGACGGCGCGGTTGAACTGGCTCGCACCGTAGTCGCGGCCGCCGACCATGGCGCGGATGCCGCCGTCGAGATCGGACACCACGGTCGCGGCCTGCGTCGCGTGATAATCGCGCCCGAACTGGCGGAGCTGGTTCTCGATCGCTTCCTCGGCCGCCTTCTGCACGTTCATGTCGATCGCGGTGCGGACCACGAAGACGCGCTCGGTGTACGATTTCGGGAACGTGTCGACCAGCTTGCGCATCTCGTCGAAGGCGTAGTCGAGATAATAGTTCGGCGAGTTCTCGTCGCGCCGGTCGACCGCGACCGCCGGATTGCGGCGGGCGCCGAACACCTGGCCCTCGGTCATGAAGCCGGCATCGACGAGGTTGTCGAGCACGACATTCGCGCGGGCGCGCGCCGCGGGCAGGTTGATGTGCGGGGCGTATTTGGTCGGCGCCTTGAACAGGCCGGCGAGCATCGCGGCTTCCGCGAGGTTCACGTCGCGCACCGACTTGTTGAAGTAGAAATGCGCGGCGCCGTCGACGCCGAAGGTGCCGCCGCCCATATAGGCGCGGTCGAGATAGAGCTTCAGGATCTCGTTCTTGGTGAGCCGCGTCTCCAGCCAGATCGCAAGGAAGGCTTCCTTCACCTTGCGCTCGATGGTGCGCTCGTTGTTCAGGAACAGGTTCTTGGCGAGCTGCTGGGTGATCGACGAACCGCCCTGGCGGACGCCGCCGGCCTGCGCGTTGGTGACGAGGGCGCGGGCGAGGCCCGGGACGTCGATGCCGAAATGGTCATAGAAGCGGCGGTCTTCGGTCGCGAGCGTCGCCTTGATCAGATTGTCAGGAAAGTCTTCCAGCGGGATCGAGTCATTATGCTTGATGCCGCGGCTGCCGATCGGGTTGCCGTAACGGTCGAGGAAGGTCACCGCGAGGTCGGACTTCTTCAGCCAGTCCTCGTCGGCGGTCTCGCGGAAGGCGGGAATCGCGAGCGTCAGCATCAGGATCATGCCGCCGAGCCCGATGGTCGCGGCCTCCGACAGCGGCTCGATGAACACCCAGCGCTTCCAGCGGCCGACATAGAAGCGGTCCATGAAGGTGGAATAGCGCTCGTAGAGTTCGCGCAGGCCCTTGCCCGACGAGAACAGCGTCGAGTCGATACGCGCATCGAGGTCCAGGAAGAAATTCCGGACCTTCTGTTTCCAATGCGACGGCATGATCTGAAGGACCGGACCCTTGATCAGTTCGACAGCGCTGCGGGCGCCCAAATCGGGCACAGGCCAGCGTCTTGCTTCGATGTTGCGGCAATCCCAAGGCGCTTTTGCGTCGTTGGGGACTCGTTCGTTGTTCTATCCGAGCGGCTGCCATAAACCAATGGCGCAGCTTGTGAATTTAATGAAAGCCCTAACGCTGCCCACCGGCTTTTTCGACCCCGCAATATCACCCCCTTGCGGAGGGAGCGTCGGCGTCCCAAGAAGAGCTTTACCGCCATGTCAGGGATATCATGACCGCACCGCCCAAGCGCCCGTCGGGCCAGGAGGGATTCTTCTGGAAAACCAAGACGTTGGAAGAGATGTCCAACGCCGAATGGGAAAGCCTGTGTGACGGCTGCGCACGTTGCTGCCTGGAGAAGCTCGAGGACGAGGACACCGGGAAAATCTATTTCACCCATATCTCCTGCAAGCTGCTCGATTCCGGCCTGTGCACCTGCAAGGACTACCCGAACCGCTCAGACCAGGTTCCGGATTGCGTTCGCCTGACGCCCGAGAACGTCCGGACGTTGAACTGGCTGCCGCCGAGCTGCGGCTATCGGCTCGTCGCCGAGGGGCGGGACCTTTACTGGTGGCATCCGCTGATCTCCGGCGATCCCAACACCGTTCATGAAGCCGGGGTCTCGGTGCGCGGGCGGGTGGAGGGCACCGAACTCGACGTCAACGACGCCGATCTTGAGGATCACATCGTGCGGTGGCCGGCCTTGCTGCCGAAACGGGCGCAATTGAAGAAGCGGCCCAAGGTCTCCAAGTAGGTTTTCAAGACGCAACGCTGACGGCGCGAGAACCGGCGCCGGCTGTTCTGCGATCACGTCATCGCGAGAAGGTCGCGGCGGGATGCACCCATGCGCTGAGGTGCCTGCCTCAGCAGCGAATTGCTGCATAAATTGCGGATCAGAGAATGATTCCATCGCGGCACGCGTCCGCGCAGCAGCATTACGCCCCAAATGAACAAGTATGAACGGCAGAGCCGGATTCCTGCCGACCAAGAGACATTGCCCGACGACATTGCCGAAGAGCTGTCCCGCCTCCCGAGCGAGGTGATCGAACTCAGCGATGCGCCACCGCTGGCGCCGCCGGCGCCGCTCAATCCGGATGAAGTCCGCACCATCGTGATCAGCCTGATGCTGACGATGTTCCTGGCCGCGCTCGACCAGACCATCGTCGCGACGGCGCTGCCCACGATCGGGCGCCAGTTTCACGACGTCACCAACCTGTCCTGGGTGATCACGGCCTATCTGCTCGCCTCCACCGCGGTGGCGCCGGTGTTCGGCACGCTGAGCGACATCTATGGCCGCCGCGTCATGATCATCACCTCGCTCAGCCTGTTCGTGGTCGGCTCGGTGCTATGCGCGATCGCGCCCAGCATGACCATGCTGATCGTTGCCCGCGGCCTGCAGGGGCTCGGCGGCGGCGGCATCATGCCGGTGGTCCAGACCGTGATCTCCGACGTCGTCACCCCGCGCGAGCGCGGCCGCTATCAGGCCTATTTCTCCAGCGTCTGGATGGCCGGCGGCATTCTTGGCCCGGTGGTCGGCGGCGTGTTCGCCGAGCATCTGCACTGGTCGATGATCTTCTGGATCAACCTGCCGCTCGCGGCGGCGGCGCTGGCGCTGCTGCTGCCGAAGATGAGCAAGATCCCGGTGTTCCACCGCAAGCGCAAGGTCGACTGGCTCGGCGGCGTGCTGCTGATGGCCTCCGCCGTCGTGCTGATGCTGGTGCTGACCTGGGGCGGCACGCGTCTGTCCTGGCTGTCGCCGACCATTACGGCCATGATCGGCGCCTCGATCGCGCTCGCCGGCGCCTTCGTCTGGCACGCGCGCCGCGCCGACGAGCCGTTCCTGCCGCTGTCGCTGCTCGGTGGCTCGGTGGTGCCGTTCGCGATGGGCGCGGGCGGCTGCGCGCTCGGCGCCATGGTCGGGCTCACCGTGCACCTGCCGCTCTATTACGAGGTGGTCTACCACCTCACCGCCAGCGAGGCCGGCCTTGCGCTGATCCCGCTCGCGGCGATCTCGACCTTCGGTGCTGCGATCGCCGGCCGGACCATGGCAAAGGCCAAGCACTACAAGCGTGTCGCGATCGTCGGCACCTCGGTGGCTGCGATCTGCGCCGTCGGCATGGCCGTGACGACGCTGCCGCTGTGGGGGTTGCTGCTGTTGATGAGCGTGTTCGCGCTCGGGCTCGGCACCACATTCCCGATCAGCGTGGTGTCGCTGCAGAACGCGGTGGCGCGTCCGCAGGTCGGCACCGTGACCGGTGCGATGAACTTCTTCCGCGCCATGATGGCCTCGTTCACGGTCGCTGCCTTCACGACGATCCTGCTGATGACGCTCGGGACCGACATCTCGCTCGCCGGCGAGCATCATGCCGCCTCTGCCGGCACCGTCGGCGCGATCCCGATGGCCGACATGATCACCGCGTTCCGCTACGTGTTCGGCGCCGCCGCCGTGCTGCTGACCACGGCTTCCATCTGCATGATCACGATGGAAGAGCGCCCGCTCGCCGGTCCGGCCGCGCAGCCGGTCGAGATGGCGGAGTAGGCCAAGCTCACCGCTGTCGTCCCGGCGAAGGCCGGGACCCATACGCTGCGGCGGATGTTGTCGGCGGGACCCGTCGTTGCAAGTGCGCTTAACAATTCGCATCGGTGGTTATGGGTCCCGGCTTTCGCCGGGACGACGATGAGGATGGTGCTCGTCAGGCAACTGATTGGCACCCCACGCTCTTATTCCCGCGCTGCCTCAAATTTATTCAGGCGGCGAGCGCCCTCCCACTACTTTAGTTGTCGTCCACGCATGGCGATCTGCGCGCAGTTTCACTTGCTGCGCATTTTGTCGCAGCTATAGTCCGGCCCCAAGAGCTCGAAGCAGCCGAACAAAAAGAGGAGAGAAACAGGGTGAAAAGAACATCGCGACTGCCTGTTCATGCGATGCAGCAACTTGCCGGAGCGGCCGTGTTCGGCCTTTTGGCAGCCAGCCCCGGCGGCGCGCTGGCGGCTGACACCCTCAAGATCGGCGTGATCGCCGAAGCGCAGGCGATCGCCGGGGCGTCGATCCCGCAGGCGGCGCAACTCGCCGCCGACGAGATCAACGCCAAGGGCGGCATCGACGGCCGCAAGATCGAAATCGTCTCTTACGACAATCACTCGTCCTCGGCGGACTCGGTGCGGGCATTCCAGCGCGCGGTCAACGAAGACAAGGTCAACGTCGTCATCTCGAGCTACATCAGCGAAGTGGTGCTGGCGCTCGAGCCCTGGGCTTCGCGCCTGAAGACCCCGTTCGTCACGCCCGGTGCGGCCTCCAACGAGATCAGCAAGAGCGTCCACGCCGACTACGAGAAGAACAAGTACACCTTCCACGGCTACCTGACCTCGGCGGCGCTGGCGCTGTCGGTCTGCGACGCCGCCAAGGAACTGCTGGTCGATCAGAAGCACATGAAGACCGCAGTCATCATGAGCGAGGACGCGGCGTGGACCAAGCCGCTCGACGTCGGCTACGAGGAGTGCCTGCCGAAGATCGGGCTCAAGGTCGTCGACCATATCCGCTTCTCGCCCGACACCACCGACTTCACGCCGATCTTCAACAAGGTCGAAGCCGCCAAGCCCGACGTGATCATCACCGGTATCTCGCATGTCGGCGTGCAGCCGACGGTGCAGTGGAAGAACCAGCAGGTGCCGATCCCGATGTTCGGCATCTCCTCGCAGGCGACCAACGAGACCTTCGGCAAGGACACCAACGACGCGGCGGAAGGCGTGCTGTATCAGGGCGTGTCGGGCCCGAACGTCGCGGTGACGCCGAAGTCGGTGCCGTTCGCGGAAGGCTTCAAGAAGCGTTACGGCAATTATCCCTCCTATGCGGGCTACACCGCCTATGACGAGGTCTACTACATCGCGGATGCGGTGAAGCGCGCCGGCTCGGTCGAGGCCGACAAGATGGTCGATGCGCTGGAGAAGACCGATTGGGAAGGCACCATCGGACGGGTCCAATTCTACGGCAAGGACGATCCGTTCACCCATTCGATCAAGTACGGCAAGGGCCTGATCACCGGACTGATGCTGCAGTGGCAGGGCGGCAAGCAGGTCGCGGTCTGGCCGAAGGAGGTCGCCAAGAGCGATCTCAAGTTCCCAAGCTTCATCAAGCTCACCACGAACTAACTGATGATCATGCTCCCGGGGCGGTCCCGGGAGCATCCGTATTCAGTTCCGCGTCCTCCACAACAGGCAGCTTTGCTGCCGCGGCCGATTTGAGATGCTTGCCTTACAAATCCTGATCGATGGCTTCGCCATCAGTGCGCTCTATGCACTCGGTGCCACCGGCTTCACCCTGATCTTCGGTGTCTCCGGCGTTCTCAACCTCTCCCACGGTGCCATCATGGTGGCCGCAGCGGTCGCGGCCTGGGCCGCAGCCAGCGTGCTGCACCTCGACATCTACACCGGCGCGCTGTTCGGAGTCGGCGTGGCGCTGATCATGGCGTTCGCAACCTATTTCGCGGTCGTGAAGCCGATCCAGAACTCGAGGCGGATCCCCAACGAGGAGAAGGAAATCTTCGTCCTCACCGGCACCCTGCTGTGGGGCATCATGATCCAGGAGCTGATCGCCTATTTCTTCACCAACAATGCCAAGACGGTGCTGCCGATCGTCGAGGGCGTCGTCGACATCTTCGGCAACCGCACGCCGCGCAACAACATCTTCACCGCGCTGGTGTGCTGCCTCGTGATCGGCCTGCTGTGGCTCCTGGTGAACCGCACCCGGACCGGCAAGGCGGTGCTGGCGGCGTCGATGAACCCGCGCGGCGTCACCTTGCTCGGGCTCGAGCTCACCCAGATCTACATCGTGGTGTGGGGCATCTACGGCATCCTGGCCGGCATCGCCGGCGTGCTGCTCGGCATGTTCTTAGGCGTCAGCTCCTACAGCGTCGGGCCACTGACCGCGAGCGCATTCTCGATCGTGGTGCTCGGCGGCCTCGGCAGCGTGTCGGGCTCGTTGATTGCAGCCTTCGTCGTCGGCTATCTCGAGACCATCACGGCCTACATGATCTCGCCGGCCTACCGCACCATTCCGGCGCTGCTGCTGCTGGTGTTCGTGATGTACATCCGGCCTCAAGGCCTGTTGGGGAGGCGCTGAGATGGCCAACTTCTTCTCCTCGCGCCTGTTCTTCATTTCGCTGGTCTGCGTGGTGGTTGCCGCGACGCTGCCGCTCTATGTCTCCGGTTACATCCTCGGGCTGCTGACCGTCGCGTTCTATTTCGGCGTGTTCGCGATGGCCTGGGACCTCTTGTTCGGCTTCGCCGGCGAGGTCAATTTCGGGCCGACCTTCCTGATCGGCACCGGCGCCTACACCGCAGGCATTCTCAACAACCAGTTCGGCTGGTCGGTCTATGTCTGCATCCTGCTCGGCGCGCTGGCCTCGGTGGTCGCAGGCTTCGTGCTGGCGCTGCCGGCGCTGCGGGTGAGGGGACCGTATTTCGGCCTCACCACGCTGGTGGCGGTGCTGATGCTGCAGAATTTCATCGTGGTGTTCGCTGACCTGACCGGCGGCGAGATCGGGCTCACCATCCCCGACGTCATCACCATCAATGCCGGCGCCAATTACTGGATCGCGCTCGGCTTCATGACCATCAGCGCGGCCATTCTGTATGGCTTGTCGCAATCGCCGGTTGGACTCGTACTTCAGGCGAGCGGGCAGGACCCGGTGCAGGCCGGCGCGCTCGGCTTCAATATCGTCAAGCACAAGCTCGCGGCCTTCATCGTCAGCGCGTTCTTCTCCGGATTGTCCGGGGCGCTGCTGGTGTTCTACTTCGGCACCGCCTCGGTCGGCACCGTGGTCGACGTGGCGGTCGGCGTGAACGTCATCGTCTCCGCCGTGCTCGGCGGGAGGCGCACCGTGCTGGGCGCGGCGTTAGGTGCGATCTTCCTGATCGTGGCCGGCGAATTCCTGCGTCCGACCGGCGAACTCGCAACCTTCATCGTCTCGGCGGTGGCGCTGCTCGTCGTGCTGTTCTTCCCCGGCGGTTTCCTCGGAGCGGCCCTGTCACGCGAGGCGCGCTCTTGATGGACCAGACTGTGACCACTCCGACACTTGCAGTTCGCGGCCTGACCAAGCGGTTCGGCGGCCTGACCGCAGTGAAGAATCTGAGCTTCGAGCTGCGCCCCGGCGAGATCCTCGGCCTGATCGGGCCGAACGGCTCGGGCAAGTCGACCGCGATGAAGAGCGTGATGGGCATCGAGCGCCCGACCGCGGGCGAGGTGCTGTTCGACGGCGAGAACGTGGCCGGGCTGCCTGCGCACAAGATCGCGCGCAAGGGCTTTGGCATGGTGTTCCAGCACTCGCGGCCGCTCAACCGGCAGACCGTGCTCGAGAACATCATGGTCGCGCTGCTGCCCGACAGCCTGTTCATGCTGTTTCCCGACAAGGCGCTGACCGAGCGCGCCAAATGGATCGCGGATCGCGTCGGCCTGGGGGCGGTGATGGATCGCCGCCCGCCGACATTGCCGTTCGCCGATCTGCGCCGGCTTGAGCTGGCAAAGGCGATCGCGCGCGACCCGAAGGTGGTGCTGGTCGACGAGCCCTTCGCCGGGCTGACCAGCACGGAGGTCGGCGTGTTCTCGCAACTGATCCGCAGCTTCCGCGACGAGGGACGCGCGGTGATGCTGGTCGACCACAATGTCAAGAGCGTTGCCGCGCTGGTCGATCGCGTGCTCGCGATGTATCTCGGCGAGGAGATCACGACCGGCCGCGCCGAGGACGTGATGAAGAACGAGACCGTGCGGCGGGTCTATCTCGGCGGCGCGATCGAGACCCATGCACGGCCCGAGACCTCGTTCAAGGACAAGGTGCCGCTGCTGCAGGTCGAGAATGTCAGCGTGCATTACGGCAAGGCGCAGGCGCTGGAGAACGTCTCGATCCACGTCCATGAGGGCGAGTTCGTCTCGATCGTCGGCCTCAACGGCGCCGGCAAGACCACGCTGTTCAACACCATCTCGGGCTTCCTGCCCTACACCGGCGAGATCCTGCGCGGCGGCGAGAAGTTGCGCGGCACGGGCCCGGCCAAGATCGCCCGCTCGGGCCTCGTGCAGTGCCCGGAATCGCGCGAATTGTTCGGCGAGATGACGGTGCGGGAAAACCTCGACCTCGGCGGCCAGCATCTCGACGACGCTGCGCGGGCGAAGCAGCTGGCCTGGCTGTTCGAACTGTTCCCGATCCTGAAGGAGCGTCAGGGCCAGATGGCGCAGACGCTGTCCGGCGGCGAGCAGCAGATGCTGGCGATCGGCCGCGCGCTGATGATGCAGCCGCAGATCCTGATCCTGGACGAGCCGACGCTCGGGTTGGCGCCGGTCATCCTCGAACTGCTGTCGAAGGCGCTGGAGAAGCTGCGCCAGACCACCAAGATCACGGTGCTGCTCGGCGAGCAGAACGTGACCTTCGCGCTTCCGCATGCCGACCGCGTCTATGTGCTGGAGCACGCGCGGATCGTCTGGGAAGGCGATCCGGGCCGGTTCGCCGCGGAGGCCGGCAAGGACTTTCTCTGACGCTCAAAGTTTGAAGAATAACAAAACAAGCAAGGGAGATCATGATGCCAGCATATTCAACCGCCACCCGCGTGAGCCTGTTGGCCTCGGCGCTCGCGCTGTGCCTCGCGGCGCCGGCCTATGCGCAGTCCAAGGATCCGATCAAGATCGGAATCATTGCCGAGGTGCAGTCGATCGCGGGAGCGGCAACCCCGGGCGGCGCGCAGATCGCGGCCGACGAGATCAACGCCAAGGGCGGCGTGATGGGCCGCAAGATCGAGATCGTCACCTACGACAACAAGAGCTCGTCGGCGGATTCGGTGCGCGCGTTTCAGCGCGCGGTGAGCGAGGACAAGGTTTCGGCCGTGATCGCGAGCTACATCAGCGAGGTCGTGCTGGCGCTGGAGCCGTGGGCCTCGCGGCTGAAGATGCCGCTGATTACGCCCGGCGCCGCCTCGAACGAGATCACCAAGGCGGTTCACAACGACTACGAGAAGAACAAGTACACCTTCCACGGTTACCTGACCTCGGCCGCGCAGGCGCAGCTCGTCTGCGACGCGGCCAAGGAGCTGCTGGTCGACCAGCTCAAGTTCAAGTCGGTGGCGATCATGAGCGAGGACGCGGCCTGGACCAAGCCGCTCGACATCGGCTACGAGGCCTGCCTGCCCAAGGCCGGCCTGAAGGTCGTCGAGCACATCCGCTTCTCGCCCGACACCACGGACTTCACGCCGATCTTCAACAAGATGGAAGCCGCCAAGCCCGACGTGATCGTCACCGGCATCTCCCATGTCGGCGTGCAGCCGACGGTGCAGTGGAAGAACCAGCAGGTGCCGATCCCGATGTTCGGCATCAGCGCGCAGGCGCTGAGCCCGACCTTCTGGGGCGACACCAACGGCGCGGCCGAAGGCGTGCCGTCGCTCGCGGTGGCGACGCCCGACGTCGCGGTGACGCCGAAGACCAAACCGTTCGCGGCCGCCTTCAAGGCCAAGTTCGGCACGCCGCCGGCCTACACCGGCTACACCGCCTATGACGAGGTCTACATCATCGCGGAAGCGATCCAGCGCGCCGGCTCGACCGATCCGGACAAGATGGTCACCGAGCTCGAGAAGACCGATTTCGAGGGCACGATCGGCAACATCCAGTTCTACGGCAAGAACGACGAATTCACCCACGGCATCAAGGCCGGCCCGGGTGCCGTCACCGGGCTCGTGTTCCAGTGGCAGGGCGGCAAGCAGATCACCGTCTGGCCGAAGGCGATCGCGGAAGGGAAGCTGAAGTTTCCGGATTTCGTGAAGCTGTCGCAGTAACGGACTACTCGCCGTCATTGCGAGCGAAGCGAAGCAATCCGTGATTCCACTCGGGGATAGATGGATTGCTTCGTCGCTTCGCTCCTCGCAATGACGGCGAAGAGGGGGCGAGACGAGCCAACTACTACTTCTGCGTCGGCGGTGCGGCCTGGATCGTCGGCGCGGCGGCCGCAAACAGTGCGGCGCGATCGCCGTCACGCGGCGGATAGATGCGCTGCTGGTTGATGGTCTGCTTGGTGAGCTTGGCGGCGGCGCCCGTGGTGCGCACCTCGCGGTCCCAGCCGGTGGTGTAGAGCGCGCCCCAGGCGCCGAGATCGAGCACCGTCACGTACCAATCGATAGTGAGCGGCAACAGTCTTTCGCCGAACAGGTCCGCGACCACATTGTGCCCGGCGAAGCGGCCCATCGGCCGCGCGAACTGGCACGACATCACGGTCGGATGCTCGCCGTCGATCAGGCAGGCGGCAACGTCGCCGGCAGCGAATACGCCGTTGAGGCCCTCGACGCGCATGCAATGGTCGACCGGGATGCGGCCGAGCGCGTCGCGCTTCACCGGCAGCAGAGCGGTGAGGGGGCTCGCGCGCATGCCGGCGCACCACACCACGGTTGCGGCCGGAATGATCTCGCCGCTATCAAGCGTGATGCTGTCGGCGCCGACGGCGCTGACCCTGACGTTCAGCCGCGTCTCGACGCCGAGCGCGGCCAGCGCCTCGCTGATGACGGGGCGGCCATTCGCGCCGAACGTCGCGCCGACCACCGGATTGGGATCGATCAGGATGATGCGGTGATCGCCGGCGATGCCGGCGTGCGCGAGCTTGGCCGGCATCTCGGCCGCGACCTCGATCCCGGTGAAGCCGGCGCCGACGACCGCCACCGTCGCGCGGGCCGGCGAGGGCGGCTGCCTGCCGAGCGCGGCAAGATGTGTGTTGAGGCGTGTGGCTGCTTCGAAGGTGTCGACATCGAAGCCGTGTGCGGCAAGGCCTGATATCGCGGGGCGAACCAGCTCGCTGCCGGTCGTCAGCACCAGCCGGTCATAGCTCAGCGTCTCCGCGCCGGAGCCTGTCTTGACGACGACCTCGCGCTTGGCCGGATGGATCGCCGTGACGTCAGCCACCCTATGCCTGACGCCGACCGGATCGAGCAGATCTTGCAGCGGCAGCGCGACGTCGCCGAGATCGACCTCGTAATTGCGCACCCGGATGTTGTGATAGGCGTTGCGATCGATGACGAGAATCTCGGTGTCCTTAGCCAGCGGGCCGATCTCGTCGCGCTTGCGGGCCGCACCGAGCGCCGCCCACAGACCGGCAAAGCCGGCACCCAGCACCAGGATGCGCGCCATCTCTCCCTCCGATCCTCGCCTCAGCTCAAGCTTGCCCGCGCAAGCGAGGTCAAATCAAGTGGGTGAGGGGCGTGCGAGGTGCCCTCACGTCCCCGGCCGCGACACCTCGGTCTCCTTGCTGGTGATGAATTCCAGCAGCACCGGCACGCCTTCCTTGGTCTTCTGGATGCCGCGCTTGATCGCGGGGATGATGTCTTCGGGCTTGGTCACCCGCTCGCCATAGCCGCCGAAGGCGCGGGCCATCGCGGCGTAGTCGCCGGAGATATCGGTCGAACGGTATTTCTCGGTCGAGATCGGCATCACCTTCAATTCGATCGCCATCGAGAAATTGTTGAGCAGGATCGACATGATCGGAATCCGCTCGCGCACCGCGGTCTCGAAATCCATCCCCGTAAAGCCGATCGCGGCGTCGCCCCAGACGTTGATGCAGAGCTTGTCCGGTTTTGCCAGCTTAGGCGCCCATCGCAAGACCGAGGCCGTAGCCGAGCTGCGTGGTCTTGCCCCAGCCGATATAGGACAGCGGCTCGACCGACTTCCAGAACGGCGAGAGTTGATCGCGCGGGCTGCCGGCGTCGTGGGTGATGATGGTGTTGTGGACGTCGACGGTGTGCTGCAGGTCCCACAGCACACGGTAGGGATTGAGCGGCGCATCGTTATGCGTCAGCTTCGGCATCCACTTGGCAAGCCATTCCTTGTGGGAAGCGGCGATCTCCTCCGCGACCGCGCTGGCATTGCGGTCCGAGGTCACGGTCTTGCCGATCTCGTCCAGCAGCGCGTCGAGCACCAGGCCGGCGTCGCCGACCAGCCCGATTTTAGCCTCGACGTCCTTGTTGAGGTGGTTCGGATCGAGCGTCGAGTGGATGATGGTCTTGCCCTTCGGCATCGCGATCCCGAACGAGGTTTCGGTGAAGGAACAGCCGATACCGAAGATCACGTCGGCCTCAGTGAGGAATTTCGGCACAGCGCGCGGCACGGCAAGGCCGCCGGAGCCGAGCGACAGCGGATGCGTCTCCGGAAATGACGACTTGCCGCCGAGGCTCGTGGTGACGGGGATCGCGAGCCGCTCGGCGAGGCGCTTCAGCTGCGGCCAGGCTTTTGCGTAATGCACGCCTTGGCCGGCATAGATCACCGGACGCTTGGCGTTGACGAGGAGCGCTGCCGCTTCCTTCACATGCACGGGATCGGCGCCGTAGCGGGTGCGCAGCACCGGCGTGTAGTTCAGGGGCTCCGGCACCTCCTCGTTCCACATGTCGGCGGGGATCTCGACGATCACAGGCCCGCCGCGGCCGTTCTTCAATTTGGTGAAGGCGCGGCGGAAGATGTTGCAGACCTCAGCGGCGATGTTGATCGGCTCCGAGGATTTCGAGAACGCCTTCATCGCCTGGCTGGAATTGAAGTTCGGATCGATGTTGGCAAGCCGGCGCGCATAACCCATCGGCAGCACCAGGACGGGTACGGATTCGCCGTAGCACTGCGCGACACCGCCCATCGCGTTCTCGGCGCCCGGTCCGTGCTGCATGCAGAACGCGCCGATCTTCTCGCCCGAGGTGACGCGGGAGATCGCGTCCGCCATGTGCACGCCGATGCGCTCCTGGCGCACCATCACGGGGCGGATGTCGGCACTGGCGGCGTATTCGATCAAATGGTTGACCGGGTAGCCCGTGAGGATCTCGATCCCCTCGCGCTTCATGATTTCCGCGATCGCGGTGCCGAGCTTCATGACGGTCACTCCCTTTGGATGCGGCCGGTTCGATCCGGCCTCGTTGTCGTCCTGTCCGATAAAGGAACAGGATTCCGCCGCGAGGGTAAAGCGCCGCCGGGGCCGGATCAGGTAGTCCTGATATGCGTTTACGCCCAATCCCGGCTTGCCGCCTTGCGGGGCGAGGACGGGATGCAGGCAGAACTAGCAGCGAGTTTCTCTGCAACCCTTAAGCGATCGTTCATCGTGTCCATCAATGGGCCGTCAACCAATGTGGCCTAGTTTTGCTGGAATATTACTACGGCGCGGGAGAAAAAAGCCGCGGGCGTCGGACAGGAGCTTTTCATGCGCGCGTTGCTTGCAAGATTTCTGCGCGATGACGTCGGGGCTACGGCGATCGAATACGCCATCATTGCCGGCGGCATCAGCATCGTGATCGTCGCCGGCGTCAGAGGCATCGGCACCACCGTGAGCGGCCAATTCACCGCCGTCAGTTCGGCATTCAAGTAAGCGCCACCAGCCACGCTTCACACTTTCTGATTCAGTCGCCTCCGCCGTCTCCATTCAGCGCGCGCAGCATCGCGATGCGGGCGAACATCAGCCAGCCGGCACCTCATACTCCCGCATTGATCAGATGCTCAACCGGAACTGCCAGCGCGCCTGCTGCTGGGAGTCCTCCGATAGCTTGATGATGTAGCCGGCGGCCTGCGGCAGCGCCGCGACCTCAACCCGCCTTCTTGCGCGCCGCGGTGCCTTGCGCACGCGCGGGCTTCTCGGCCTTCTTCGGCTCGGGCTTGACGGCCTCCTTGGGCTCGCGCTTGCCGCTGCCCGAGATCGGCAGCAGCATCTCGCGCTGGCCCTCGATGCGCTTCTTCGGCTTCTTGCCTTTCGCCGCCTTTGCCTCGGCCTTGGCGGGAGCGGACTGCTTCTCGTTGGCGAGGCTCTTCTTCAACGCGTCCATCAGGTTGATGACATTGCCGCCGGCCTTCGCCGCGGGCTTGGCGATCTTGATGCCGTTGCGCTTCTGGTTGATCAGGTCGATCAGCGCCTGCTCGTAGCGATCCTCGAAATCCTCCGGATCGAACTCGCCGGACTTCTGCTCGACGATGTGCTTGGCGAGATCGAGCATATCCTTGGTGATCTTCACATCCTGGATGTCGTCGAAATATTCCTTCTCGCTACGCACCTCATAGGGGTAGCGCAACAGCGTGCCCATCAGCCCGTTGTCGAGCGGCTCGAGCGCGATGATGTGCTCGCGGTTGGTCAGCACCACGCGGCCGATCGCGACCTTGTCCATGCTGCGGATGGTCTCGCGGATCACCGCGAAGGCGTCGTGGCCGACCTTGCCGTCGGGAACGAGATAATAGGGGCGGATCAGATAACGGCTGTCGATCTCGCTGCGCGGCACGAATTCGTCGATCTCGATGGTGCGGGTCGAATCCAGCGCGATGTCGTCGAGCTCTTCCTTGGTGACCTCGATATAGGTGTCGGTGTCGACCTTGTAGCCCTTCATGATGTCGTCGGTGGAGACTTCCTCGCCGGTCTCCGCGTCGACCTTGGCGTATTTGATCCGGTGGCCGGTCTTGCGGTTGATCTGGTTGAAGGAGACCTTCTCGGTATCCGACGTCGCCGGGTACAGGGCAACCGGGCAGGTCACGAGCGAAAGGCGCAAAAAGCCCTTCCAGTTGGCGCGGGGGGCCATAGGGAAAACTCCGATTACGCAACCGACGGAACGGTCAAGGATAACACCGGGAACCCCGGTTTGAAACAACGCGGCCCGGTGAATTTGGCAACGGCGTTAACCGTGGCCTCGAGCCTGCGCCCGTTTGACGCGGCGGCGTGGTCGTTGGACAGCCGTCAAGCGGCTCGGAACATCACTCCGGATCACGCGTTGGCCCTCCGAAGGGGAGCGGCAATCGCCGGAATTTCAGGCACTTAAGCAAAGAGGTCGCCATGGCAACGGAACGACACGGTCAGATCATCGAAACCCCGACCGAGGCGCGCCAGGCCGAGCCCGGACCTGCGGTTCTCGCGCTGCTCACGGCCTCCACCGGGCTCGCAGTCTTGATCCTCGGAATTATCTGGTTCGCCTTTTTCCGGGTGTGACGCTGCGATCGCGGTCTCCCGCATGCGAGGTCTTGATTGTTAAACTGAGATGCAAGCAGAGCAGGCCGCCATGCGCTTGCGGGGTGTGCGGTCGATCACGCCTGCATCTCGCCACGGCCGTCGCGCGTGCGATCGCAGGGCAGTCGCCGCATGGTATTCTCTGGCTCGACGATTGGTTTGACGCGCGACGCGCATCCGCGGCGCAGATCGCGATATCACGCAACTGAAAATTCCGGCGCGCGGACTGCTGAGGTCGCGGGAGCCGATCGCTGACCATGTCACGCGGAATTTTTTTGAGCCAAGACTTTGTCAGCCAGGACGTGAGCCAGGAATCGTCTTCGACGGCCCGCGCCTTCACGAGATTTTGCAGCCGAGATCTGTGACGCGCGAAGCGAATTGCTGCCGTGGCGCGTCATGAGATCATCGAAATTGGCTGCTAGCTGATTTGAATCAGATGCGTCTTGAGCTTGAGATGTTCTATCCGCAAGAAGAAAAAAACTCGCTGTTGGCGCGCCTCAAGGAGAAAAGCGTTTCAGGTGCCTTCGTCGGACTGACGCTGCTGGCGATGGCGGGGTGGATTTATCTGCTCAGCTCGATGTTCCTGAAATTCATGTTGTGGTGGTTCTCCTGAGGCGCCTCGCGCGCGAGAACAACCGATGTGGGCGCCGGGTCATTGTTGCGCCGTTCGATTGCACAAAAATTCCAGCGGCTGAACATTCTTTCGGCGCGCGCAATCATGATGTCGTCACAACTCCGAATGTTAATAACATCGAATCTAGCATGGACGAATGTGATGCTTTCCCCTGTCCTCATCCTTGCGGCGGCGTTCGTCGCCGGCTTCTTCTCCGGTTTCGCCGCGCGCGCGTGGCGATCGCGCAAGCGCCGCGCGCAATATCGGATCTATGCGCCGTATGTGGCGCCGCCAGCCGCCAAATCGGCGAGGCGGGAACAGCCGGTCACCGCATTCGGCCATATGCGCCGCGCGTTCTAGCGGGCTAGCTCGGCAGAGGTAGCGCGACAGTGGCGTGAGTTGGGGTTGGCGGGCGACATACAATCGGTCATCCTGTCTTCGTTGCGACAGCCGGGCTGGGTTCGCTTGCCGGCGGGGTGTTGCCGTTGGCCCGCGCATCGTGAGGGAACTTGCACGTATGAGTGATCTCAGAGGGCATTCGCCAAGGCGGTATGTCGTCGATGTCAGTGGACGGCGCGTGCTGGTCGGCCTCACGCTTGAAGAGACGTCGGAATTCGAAGGACTGGACGCCTCCCTGCCGGTGCTGGGCGGGGAAGCCCACGGTGCGGAGCTGATGCCGTCAGCCGTCGAGGGGCGGTGGGTCGAGCTCTATGACAAGCACGACAAGGCCTGGATCAAGTGGAAGGCCGACCTGAGGGCCGGGCAACAGGATAATTCACTCTTTTTTAACTAAGACCGGGCGATTTTGAGCGATACTGCCTGAGTGGGCCCGAACCGGATACTGACAGATGTTTCAGCTATTTCTGCGGGCTCGCGCGCATGACCTGATCAGGTCGCGGCGGAGCGAGGAAGGTTTCAAGGCACGCTCGGCCGAGCGCGATGCCGAGACCGATCGCGCCCGGATCGGATCGATCATGGCAGCAATCGAGGCCGCGTTACAGGCGGCCGAAAGCGAGCAATCCGGCCTTGGCCGCCGTGTCGACGATGTTCTGGCCCGCGCGGCGGTGACGCTGGGCAACGGCACCGACGAGTATCTGGAACGCGAGGCGCTTGACAACTATCATCAAGACCTGTTTGACGCCGAGATCTCCAACGGCCAGCGTCGGCTGAAGGAATTGGCGACCGAGATTGCACACTTCAAGTTCATGAAGGCCGCGGTACTGAGCCGCTTTCCGGACTACAAACCTCCGGCCGCCAGCAACTGACGCGCCCCGCGGCCGCGACGCGAAGCCAGAAGCTGCGGCCCGCGCCTGACGGCGTATGCGGCCTGGTCCGGCGCAAGGCGAAAGGCACAGGCGAAACGTGGTGATCGCAGGCAATCTACTCGTCACGGGCTGCGCCGGCTTTATCGGCTTCCATCTGGCGGAGCATCTGCTGCGGGCAGGGCAGCCGGTCATCGGCATCGACAATCTGAACCAGTATTATGATCCGGCGCTCAAGCACGCGCGGCTCGATCTGCTCAAGCAGCACCGTGGCTTCACCTTCCTGGAGCTCGACCTCGCCGACCGCGCCGGGATGAAAGCGCTGTTCGAGCGCTATCGCTTCGAGGTCGTGGTGCATCTCGCTGCCCAGGCCGGCGTGCGCTACTCCCTGCAGAACCCGCAGGCCTACGTGGATTCAAATCTGGAGGGCTTCGTCAACGTCCTCGAGGGCTGTCGGCATACGGCGTGCCGGCATCTGCTGTTTGCGTCGTCATCGTCGGTCTATGGCGCCAATACCAAGCTGCCGTTCTCGGTCCACGACAACGTCGATCATCCGGTCAGCCTGTACGCGGCTACCAAGAAGGCCAACGAGCTGCTCGCCCATTCCTACAGCCACCTCTATCGCATCCCGACGACGGGGCTGCGGTTCTTCACCGTCTATGGGACGTGGTATCGGCCGGACATGGCGCTCTATGCGTTCGCGGATGCGATCACCAAGGGGAAGCCGATCCAGTTGTTCAACAACGGCAACATGCGGCGCGACTTCACCTATGTCGATGACGTGGTCGAGGCGATGGTGCGGCTGATCGGCCGCGCGCCCGAGGGCGACGTCAACTGGTCGGGCGTGCATCCCGATCCGGGTTCGAGCAAGGCGCCGTGGCGCGTCTACAATATCGGCAACTCCAGGCCGGAAGAACTGATGCATGTGGTCGCGCTGCTCGAGCAGGGCTTCGGCCGGCCGGCCGAAAAGCAGTTGTTGCCAATGCAACTTGGGGATGTCCTGGAGACCTCAGCCGATGTCTCCGATCTGGAGCGTGAAATCGGCTTTCGGCCGCAGACGCGGATCGAGGACGGCATTGCCAAATTTGTCGCCTGGTATCGGGCTTATCACAACGTCGATCGGACGTAGTGCGCTCGTTAGCGAATTCCGGCTCGAGAAAAACCCGGCTCGGCGTGGAACGGAGTGCGGCACTGAGAGTTATCAGTGGTTTTGCGTTCGCGTCAGCCATGATCATCATGTCCAGTGCAATCGTTCCGGCGCACGCGATCGACGCCCAGGTCGCACGCGCCTGCGATGCCTTGGTCGCGAGGGCGTTTCCGCCGCGAGAGCCCGGCAATCCTGCTTCCGGCAGCGCGAGGGGCGGGGCGAGGGATCAGCGCGACTATTTCAACACATGCGTCGCCAATGGCGGCAAGATGGGCGACGACGCGCCTCCCAAATCGAAATAGCGCACGATCGCGACGCGCGTTGCGAATTAGCGATGCTTATGGCGATTGGTCGAATCCGCTGCTGTCCGCCGTGGCAATCGTGCAAGCGCATGTGAGAACGTGAAGGCATTTCGCTGCCTCTGCTGAAGCCGAAATGCCTCATTACCGCTCATTTCGAATTCGAATAGCATTGTCCCATTCGGCCAGGTCGAGGTGGATATCTTGCATGATCGAATGTGTGGCGTTGATTCCCTCCGCCGCATCGCAGGGCGGATCAGAATGCTCAGATCCGCGGCCTCGAGATCCGAAACGGATCGAAATATTCTGCGATCAATGCAGACGACGCGGTGTCGGTTCGCTGCATCCATGCTGCTCGGTTCAACCTGTTATGCGCGGCGAAAAAACTGATTGATCGAAAGCAGCAGATTTAGTGTGTGCACGACGTGTTTGGTGGAATATCTGGTTCGAGGCTGGAACACCTCATCACATCCCGAGCCATTGGCGCGGCGACATTGTGATAGCCGGCAGGCGTGTCGCCGGTTTCGACGGCGATCGCTGCGATCAACGATCGTCAAATGATTTCATGCTCTTGCTCGCGCCTCATGGTCAGTGCCGGCTGCGCTCTTTGGCCGCGCGCCGCGTCGCTGCCGCTGACTTCCCATCGCGACGACACATATATGGCCATCGATCGAACGTTTCGCGATCAGGTTGTGGAACCTGATTGAGAAAATTTAGCGCGGAGCCACGTTCGTCGCAAACCTGCCCCATTAACCGCATTCCATATGTGTGATCTAACTCTGTCATCGAAACTTCAATCACATCGCTCATACCCTTAACCGCAGAGCGAGGGCGCGCCATGAAGCAGCACAAAGTTCAACATTCGCATCAGCCAATCGAAGAGGCGTTGCTCGCGACCAATCAATCGCTGCGCAACGAAGTCGTTGCTCTGATGCTTGATATCGCAGCGTTGCGTGAAATCCACGAGCGTCCAGGCGCGTCTCGTTCGTTCGGCATGTCGCGTGAGCAGAACGCCCCGCGCGTCGCATTGCGCCGGGTTCACCACAGCTAAAGTCCGTCAGCCGATTTCTCACTGAGCAGGATTTGCGGCCACATCCAAGCCAGTCCGGCGAGGATGTCGGCGACTGCTGCTATGGACAATTCAATTTTAAATTGAATGTCTGTCCCGCCGGTCCTCGTTTTGGGCGAGCTGGAGCGATCTGGCGGATGTTTGCCGTGGACAATTTGTGGGAGTGAGGGCAGGCAGTCAGTGCTCTTGCCGCACCGGCTTGTGCGCCACGACGTAGGACAGGCGCTCGCGCAGGATCCACGTCTGCAACACCAGCTCGACGGCGGTGTGCCGGAGCTCGGAATTCTCCGCGACGAGGCGTTCCAAGGCGTCGGTCGCCTCGTTGGACGCGGATCGCTTCCCCTCGAAGACCTTGAGACGCGCCATAGTGTCGATCCTCGTAAAATGTGTCGATCAGAGGCTGGCTCTGACAAGCGTCAGCACAGAATAGTTCGCGGATTGTCGGGCGGTCGTGGTTCCGCCTGATGGCCTCGGGTGGGAAAGCGCCTAATTGATAATTCGCGGATCGAGCTATGAGTGTTAGGTTTGCTGAAAATGATCCTCAAATATGTTGAAACTCTCATGACACCTAACGTCTTAGTAACTACCGCTGAGCGTGCGCGCCCGCAAGCTGCCGGACGCGAAGGTCGCGGGATTAATTTGTTAGAATGTTGTGAAACTCTCGCTTGACCGGCGGCGTAGATATCGCGGAGAGGCATGGTGCACTCACAATCTGTCGCAGGACCGATTGGATGTTCTCATTTGCTTCTCATTCGGGAATGCAAACGGTGCGCCAATTATCCAGATCAAATTGTCATGCGTAGAAAGTCGTATAACTTTTTCTGTGATGTCGTCTTACGACGGGAATATTGCTCATATATTCCGGTAAACACCTTGCAGCTTCGGTGTTTCTTCGCACAATGCGGCGCTGCCTACGGCAAGTTCGAGGCTCCCGAAGGCCCCCCGGGAAATCCTCAATTTGAATTTCCTGTTGCATTTACATAGCTTATAGGCCATGCGATGATTGCTAATCTAGGGGGCAATGAGATGACCAATGAGGCGTCATTCAACTGACGAGATCAGTTCCAAGGTCAAACAAGCCGAGGAACTCATGGCGCGGGGGCAGTCACAAGCCCAGGCGTGCAAGGTGCTGGGCGTTAGCGTGATGACATTTCACCGCTGGCGCAAGCAGGAGGCTGCACGCGGCCATCACCCGAATGGTACTGTGACCGAGCTTGCCGCTCGTTCCGATGATCGAGATGGTATTCCCCACGTCCACAACCGTATTGACGAATTGCGGCTGGAAAATGAACGGCTGCGACGGATTGTGACCGACCTGCTGCTCGAGAAAATGAAGATCGAGGAGAAGCTTGCGCTCAGGTCGAGCGGCGGGAACGGTTTGCCCCGCCGTGGTGAAGTCCAGAGCTGACGTAAGCTGATCCGCTAATGGATACGCGAGGGCCTGGGAGCCAGCAGCAGCTGGTCGCTCAGATGCGCTTTCTCTGATCTTGCGCGCAGCTCCTCGAGGATTGGACGTAGCCTCGCCTGTGCGAGGTCCAGACCTTTGACAATGTCCTGATTCGGCATTTCGGCCGGAAAACGGGCCGAACGCAGCTTTGTTTCGACCGCCTTGACCAGCAACTCGACGTCGTCGCGGTGCTGGCCGGCGACCAGCTCGGCGCCCATCAGGCGGATGAGATGGAGCAGGGCCAGCAGCGCGGCCTCGGTTTCGCCAGCCGATGAACTCATGGAAGCTCTCTGCCTGATATTGCCGGCAGGTCTTGCGAGCTCACGACCTGCCTGATATTAAACATGTGAATTGTTAACACGAATGTTAATTCCCGATGACGGACCTTTCGGACGCTCGAATAGCGAAGGTACCGGTTAGCTTCGGCGCCTTCTCGTTCGCTTTTGCCTCGCTCGAGGCGTTTGCTGTCGTCTTCGAGATGATCATCGTCGTGCTGTCCAGCATCATCGGCGGCGCGGCCTATCACCTGTTTTACTACCACACGGTTTATAGCAACAGCTTCGAGGGTTTTCTAGGGATCGGGGTCCTCGCCGCCATCCTTCACATGTTCGTGGCGAAGTCGCAGGGCCTCTACAATGCCCAGGTGCTGGCCGGTCTCGACCGGCGCTGGAGCAGCCTGCTCGGCGGGTGGCTGCTGGTGGTCCTGCTGATGACCCTGATCATCTTCCTTCTGAAGGTTGGCTCCGGCGTCTCGCGCGGGTCGGTGATGTCGTTTGGCGTGATCGGCGGCCTTGGGCTGGTGGCCGGACGGATGCTGCTGCAGGCGCCGCTGCAACGTGCGATCGACCGCGGCATGCTGGCGACGCGCCGTGCGGTCGTGGTCGGGATGGCGGACGAATTGTCCCGGGTGCGGCAATCGAGCCTGCTGCGCGATTTCGGCCTCAGCGAGGTGCGACGGATCCAGTTGTCCGGCCTGTCCGACAACGCGGGCGACCGCGCCGCCGTCGCGTCAGCCATTCGCGCGGCACGGGAGTGCGGCGCCGACGAGATCATCCTGGCGATGCCCTGGCAGCAGGAACCGCGCATCCAGTTCGTGTGCGATCAGCTGCGGGCGTCACCGCTGCCGGTGCGGCTGCTGCCGGATCGGACGGCGGAGCGGTTCCTGGCGCTGCGGATGGTGGCGTCTGGCCCGATACCGACGCTGGAAATGCAGCGCTCGCCGCTGACCTCGGTCGAGCGTGCCGGCAAGCGGCTGTTCGACATCGTGGCATCGAGCGGCCTTCTGGTGCTGTTCGCGCCGCTTTTGATCGGGACGGCGATTGCGATCAAGCTCGACTCCAGGGGGCCGGTCCTGTTCCGGCAGCGCCGCAACGGGTTCGACGGCAAGCAATTCACCATCCTCAAATTCCGCTCCATGCATGTGCTCGAGGACGGCGATGTCATCACGCAGGCTCGCGCGAACGATCCGCGGCTGACCGGGATCGGCGCCACGCTGCGCCGCCGCAGCATCGACGAGCTGCCGCAGCTGGTGAACGTGCTGCGCGGCGACATGTCGCTGGTCGGGCCGCGGCCGCATGCGCTGGCGCATGACGACAAATATTCGAAGCTGATCGCAAGCTATGCGCAGCGCCAGCACGTCAAGCCGGGCATCACCGGTCTCGCACAAGTGCAGGGACTGCGCGGCGCGACGCCCGCGATCGAGGACATGCAGCTGCGTGTCGCGCACGACCTCATCTACATCAAGAGCTGGAGCTTCGTGCTCGACCTGCGGATCCTGCTGCGCACCGTCGGCGCGGTGCTGCGGCACAAGGGAATCTAGCGGGTCGGGCATCCGACGGCTGCCCGCGTGCCGGCGCGCGCTACTCCGGAATGCTCTGGCTGGCGCCCTTGAATTCCGCCTCGATGATGCGCCGGTTGGCATCGGTCGCCACGCGATAGGCCTGGCCGAGCGCGCCCTTCAGCTCAGGCGCACGGGTGAGGATCAGGCGGATCTGCCGCTGCAGCAGATCGACCAGCTCCACATCGCGCGTGGTGTCGACCTGCGCCAGCAGGATCAGGCGCGGCGCGATCAGGTCGCTGCGGTTGAAGCCGGTGTAGTAGGACATCTTCAGCGCCTTCGATGCGGTCGGGTTCAGCCAGTCGAACCGCCCGGTCGCCGAGGCGAGGCCGAACCAGCCGCCGGCGTCCATCGGCGAGAGCCGAAGCGCGCGGGTGAAGGCGGCTTCGGCCGCCTCGGGCGAGGTCTGCAACTCGCTCCAGCCGTCGGCGAGCCACAGTTCGCTCCTGACCACGCCGACATCGGCGGCGAGCCAGGGCTTGCCGCGCAACGCATCGGCGGCCAGCCACCAGATCGACAACGCCAGCGTCGCGGCGCCAATCAGGATTGCGGCCGGCACGAAGGCCGGCGACAGCTGCCGCGCGTGACGCCGGGGCGCGTCAGCCTTCGCATCAGCCATGGCGCGCTGCCCGGTTGCCGGTCATCAGCAGGGTTCGCCGCGCGCCCTCGAGCTTGACGCAGGTCAGGCGGCCCGTCGCATAGGCGCCGGTGTCGACATTGATGCGGTTGCGCAGCAGCTCGGCCTCGTGCACCGGCGTATGGCCGTGGACCACGACCTTGCCGAAATCATCTTCCGACACCAGGAAGTCGTCGCGGATCCAGAGCAGGTCCTCCTTGCGCTGTTGCTTCAGCGCGAGCCCGGGCCTGACGCCGGCATGCACGAAGAAATAGCGGCCGCAGGAATAGGTGATCGGCAGCGAGCGCAGGAAGGCGAGATGGGCCGGCGGCATCTGGCGGACCAACTGCCCGGCGAGCGCCCTGCGTTCCGCGGCGTCGGGATTGAGCGAGGGCGTCAATCCATAGGACATCAGCGTCTGTAGGCCGCCGAATTGCCGCCATTGCGCGAGCATGTCGGGATTGACGAGAAACTCCAGCAGGCAAGCCTCGTGATTGCCGAGCAGGCAGACCAAACTGTGGGTCCGGCGGCGTTGATCGAGCATCGCGATCACATCGCGCGAATCCGGTCCGCGATCGATGTAGTCGCCAAGGAAGACCTGGATCGGCCGCGCCGGCCGGAACTTGCGGATATCGGCATCGATCCGTGCGCAGATCTCGTGCAGCAGGTCGGCGTGTCCGTGGATATCGCCGACGGCATAGATGCAGGTCTCGTCGCCCTCGTCATGTTCGAGGTCGCCGGTCTGGCCGACCATACGCCGGAGGAGGCTGCGCATCTGTAGTCTAGCCCGCCTGCAACGGTGAACGGCTGATCCGCTGTGCCAGTCCTGTTCCGATCACGGCTCCCAACACGATCACTCCGGGCAGCGCCGGCAATTCCGGCAAGGTAAAGGCGGCGAGCGCCAGCGTCAGCAACACGGCTGCCGCCGCCGCTGGATAGGACCAGTCACGGCCGCGATTGCGTGCACCGGCCATGAACGCCGCGATGCCCACGACCGTAACCGCGAGTGAAGTCCAGAACATGGCGGAACCGAACTGCGCGATCAAGGCGGCGGCGCTGGTTGCCACCACGGGCCGCGTGGTTGCGCCTTGCCAGTCCATGTAAGTCGATGCCAGCTTTGCCGTGGTGCCGGCGCCGCCGCCGAGCGCGGGCAGGTCGGCGAGCAGATTGTGGGTCGACTGCACGAGCTCGTCCGGCGCATGGGCGAAGGCTATGGCAAGCGCCACGTCGGGATGACGGTTGGCGATCGCCGTTACCAGCGCGATCAGCGCGATCGCAGCCGCAGCAGCAGCGCTGCTCCAGCGAGGCAGATGAAGTTTTCGCGCGGCGAAGGCCATCAGGACGAGCGCGATGCCCGCTGCGATTGCGATCGCGGCGCCGCGCCGGCCGTACCAGCAGGCGCTGGCGGCGCAAAACAGCGCGCTGGCGGCGAGCAGCCGGCGCAATCGGGCCGACTGGGCCGCCGTGCGGCCGCCGATATGTCCGCCGACATCGAGCGCACGCGCAAGGCTGAACGGGACGCCCATGAGAACGACAACGAGGAATCCGTTTGCCGTCCCGTCGTGCGCAGCGTCGGCCGCGCCAAGCCAGGCTTTGATCGGATCGCTATACGCCAGCAGGATCAGCGCCGCGACGGCCGCCGTCGCTGCAACGCTGCGGGCCACCATGTCGGCGCGGCGGGCATCGATTGCGATCGCCGCGGCGGTGATCATGACCGAGAGGAGTGACAGCCAGAGCAGCAGCGCGCCAAGGCTTGCACCGGTATCGATCGTGATGCTGCCGCTGAGCGGCGTCTCCAATGTTTCGCCGGCGAACTTCCACACCGGATGCGCCCAGAACGTCAGCGGAAGCATCTGCAGGATGATCCAGAGCATCGGCACCAGCGCTGCCGCAACGGCGGGCCCGGCGACCCGCTTCAGGAAAGACAGTTCACGTGGCCGGATCGCCGTCAGGCTTGCCAGCAGCCCGAGCGACGTTGCGGCGCCGACCAGGCCAATGGCGAGCGACGCATCGATGAGACCCACCGGTATCGACGCCCCGATCAAGATGCAGATGAAAGCCGTGACGTTCCACACGGGAGGGGCAAATCCTTGGGAAACAGGTCCTGCGGAAGATCAGAACGCAAGGCAGCGGGATGCCCCGGGCTCGCCGCGAGGTCAATGGAAATCGGGCGCGCCAGATCGCGCTGCCGCGTAGCGCGCTATTGCGGACGGCGCGCGGCGATGAGCGGCGGCGAGGTGCGGGACCGGAGCAACGGCGCGAAGGCGCTCGCGAGATATCCGACCTGCAGCGATACCATGGCGATGATCATGAGCAGCGCAGTCTCGGACCAAGAGAGGCGCGCTACGCCGACGGCGGCCAGCAGCATCAGTTCGGCAAGCATCACCGGCACCAGCACCAGACAGTGCTGGCGCAGCCCGAGCACGGCGCCGCCGATCAAATTGCCAAGCAAAACAAATAACATAACCAAACCCTGCGCCCGCATATTATCGGGCCGGGTCCTAAGCCGGGGTTAACCCGGTCGTCGCAAATCGTCGGAAGGTCACACGAAATCAAAGCCCAAGATCAAAGCCCAAGCGACGTCGCGCGGGGCGCTTGCCTCACGGCGCCGCGGGGGTCGCTGAATTGCCTCATCTTGCTAACATTTTTTGTCAATTGTAATGCAATATATCGCGGATTCTTGTGATTGTGATAGTCGGCGTGTTACCGCTCCGCCGGAGTATTTGAATGTCGCGTGCGAATTTCATTCGAGCAATGTCATGCACCAGATCCGCCTCGTGACCGTAACGCTGAACGATCCGATCGTGGCCGCCTACAACGCAACTTTACTTCGTAATTCAATCAAGCTTGCGCCCTGATACTGGGGCGTGAGCCGGCCCGGCCGGCTTCATGACACGCTTACGATCACCTTCCGGCTCACGCGGGGCGACGGCATTGCCGTGGCCGGTGCGATGGTCGTCGTGGCTGTTCTGCGCCGTCGTCACTTTGGCGCCACTGCCGCTCGGTTCGGTCGGCGGCGTCGCGTCCGCGATCTGGTCGATCCTGCTCGGGATCGCCTTGCTCGGGGTGTTGCCGGTGCGTTTGCGCGGCAGCCAGCTCGCAATCCTCGCGGTGACGGCGCTGCTGGCGGCGCTCGCCATGCTGGTGCTGCACGAGCAGTCGGCGGTGCGGCCCTGGTTGGGCGTGGCGCCGAACGCGCTGTGGGCGGAGGCCGGCAAATTGCTGCCCGCCGAGCTTCCGCCTGCCGTGACGATCGCGCGCAATCAGCCGTTCTATTCCGTGGGCGTCGGGATCGTCTGCCTGCTCAGCTTTGCGATCGGGGTCGTGCTCGGTGCGAACCGCGCATTGGCGCGCGGGTTGCTGCGGGCGGTGGCTGTGGCCGGCCTGCTCTATGCGATCCTTGGCATCTTCACCTTCGGGATCGATCCCACCCGGATCTACCTGCTGCACGAAAAGCAGGCTCATCTGGAGTGGCTGACATCTCCCTTCGTCAACCGCAACACGGCGGGCATCTATTATGGCTGCTGTGCGCTGATCTGGCTGTTGTACGGCTGCGAATTGATCGAGCGGCATTGGCCGTCGCGTCGAACCAGTCTGCCACGCCTGTTGGCGCGCCTCGATATGCCGGCACGGCGCCGGCTCGCCGGCCATGCATCCGGCTGGCTCACTTGCCTGCTTGCGATGTTTCTGACCGGATCGCGCGGCGGCGTCGGGATCTCGCTGCTCGCTGCGGTCGTAGCCGCCGCGATCTTCTTTCGTAACCGGATGCCGCGCCGCTACGGCCTGATCATGGCGCTTTGCGTCGGCAGCCTGGTCGCGCTGGCGCTGCTGCAACTGCTCGGTGGCGGCGTCGGCGCGCGCTTCAGCACGATCGGCCTGTCGGATGAGGGACGGTTCTCGACCTATCGCGCGACGTTGCGGATGATCTGGGCTCATCCCTGGCTCGGCGATGGTTTCGGGTCCTTCGAATGGGTCTATCCGGCCTATCGCACCGACGACATCTCTTTGCGCGGGACCTGGAACCGGGCCCACAACAGCTGGCTCGAGCTGGCGTCCGACGGCGGAATGTTAATGGCCGGCGCGGTCATGATCGCGCTGCTCGCAGCCTTCGGCGTGCTGGCGCATGGCGTGCGGACCCGCCGCGACGTGATCGTGCCGCTCGCGGCGCTCTGCGCGTCGGCTGCCGGCGCACTCCATTCGATGATCGATTTCCCGCTCCAGATCACCGGCTACGCCGTTGTTATCGCGGCGTTGCTCGGGGCGGGCCTGTCACAATCCTTCCGCTCCGGCAGGACCACAGGCAGTGGTCGCGGCGAGAATGACGCCTGTATTGTGGCCGGTTCGCCAATTAACGTTGAATTCGCGGGTCGGCCAGTGGGCGCGGCCGGGCAGGGGTTTTAATTGGCGCGATAACTCTGACTATGCTAACGAACTGTTAGTATTCGTTAGGGAGATAGCAGTGTTCACATTTGAGCGATCCGGCGGTCTCTCCGCTCCGCGGCTGGCGGTATCGGCACGCGCGGCGCCCGGCGGCGGCGCGCTCGAGGCCATCAACGGCAACAACGTGAACACCGGCATTTTCAGCTTCACCTCGTCGGTCACCGGATCCGGCAACGGGGCGACAGGTACGACCGCGGGCCGCACCACGCTTCCTCCAACGGTTACTCTCTGAGCGGGCTTGCGATCGCCAATGGAGAATTCTCTGCAGCAACGCGCTTCGGTGTCAGCGGCGGGACGCTTCCCGGGATCATTGCAGGGCGCGAGGGCAGGCATCCTGCCGGCGCGGCGATAGGACGGAGATGCTTCAGCGCAACCAGATTTCGCCGGCTGTCGATCTGAGAAATCGTCCGGCCGAACTGCCGTCGCTGGCGGAAACCTTCGACGCCTTCGTCACCTATCTGCTGCGGCAGTATTTGGTCATCCTCGGGACTGCCGGCCTCTGTTTGTTCGGCGGCATCTGTTACCTGATGACGGCAGCGCCGAGCTATACCGCGCTCGCCACGATGATCATCGACATGCGCAAACTCCAGGGCGCCCAGCAGCAATCGCCGGTGAATGACGCCCCGGTCGATTCCTCCGCGGTCGAGAGCCAGGTCGAAATCCTGAAATCGGAGAACGTGGCGCTCGCGGTGATCCGCGACCTCAAGCTCAACGAGGATCCGGAATTCATCGGCTCCGGGGCCGGCGCGGCGGGAGCGGTGCTGGATTTCGTGTCCGGCCTGTTTGCCGGCAGCGCGCCGCCCAACGAGTTCTACCGGACCCGGCGCGCGGTCCGCACCTTCGAGAAGCAGCTCGACGTCCGCCGCCGCGGCATGACCTATGTGATCGAGGTCTCTTTCCGCTCGCTCGATCCCGAGCGCGCGGCGCAGATCGCCAACGCTGTTGCCGACGCCTACATCGTCGAGCAGCTCGATTCCAAGTATCAGGCGACCCGCCGCGCCAGCGTCTGGCTGCAAGACCGCATCCAGGAGCTTCGCAGCCAGGCATCCAATGCCGAGCGCGCCGTGCTCGACTACAAGAAGACCAACAACATCGTCACGTCCAGCGGCAAGCTGCTCAATGAGCAGCAGCTCGGCGAGCTCAACACCCAGCTGCTCCATGTGAAGTCGCAGGTCACCGACGCCAAGGCCAGGCTCGACCGCATCGAGGCGGTGGTGAAGGGAGGCGTCCCCGATGCGACGGTTGCCGATACCCTGAACAACCAGGTCATCACCAAGCTGCGCTCGCAATATCTCGAACTTGCCAACCGCGAGGCCGACTGGTCGTCGCGCTACGGCTACAATCACCTGGCCGCCGTCAATCTGCGCAACCAGATGCGCGAGATCCAGTCCTCGATCATCGACGAATTGAAGCGGCTCGCCGAGAGCTACAAGAGCGACTATGCGATCGCCCTGCAGCGTCAGACCGAGATCGAGCGCGCCGTGAACGATTCGGTTTCGCAGTCGCAGTCCACCAACCAGGCGCAGGTCACGCTGCGCGAGCTCGAGAGCTCGGCCCAGACCTATCGCTCGCTCTATGACAATTTCCTGCAGCGCTACATGGAAAATGTGCAGCAGCAGTCGTTTCCGGTCAACGAGGCGCGGGTGATTACCCGTGCCTCGCGTCCGCTCAGCAAGAGCCACCCGCAGACCCTCGTCGTGCTCGCGCTCTCGGCGCTCGGCGGCCTGATTGCCGGGCTCGCGCTCGGTGTGTTGCGCGACCTCTATGACCGGGTGTTCCGCACCGCTGACATGGTCGAGACCATCCTCGATGCCGATTGCGTCGCGATCGTTCCCCGCCTCTCGCCAAGCCAGCTCAAGGCGCCGGTGGCCGGTCGTCCGAACCTGCCGGTCGCCGCGCGCCTGATCCAGCGCGGCGACGAGCCGGTGCTGTGGGCGGCAATCGATTCACCATTCTCGCGGTTCTCGGAAGCGATCCGCTCGATCAAGGTCAATGCCGACCTCAACGTCACCAAGCCGTCGAAGATCCTCGGCCTGACCTCGGCGCTGCCCAACGAGGGCAAGTCGACGCTGGCCTTCGTGTTCGCGCAGCTGGTCGCCCAGAGCGGGGCGCGCGTGCTCCTGATCGATTGCGACCTGCGCAATCCCTCGCTCAGCCGCAAGGTCGCCGCAAACGCCGAGCGCGGCATTCTGGATGTATTGTCGAACAATGCGACATTGCAGGACACGCTGTGGCGCGATCCCGAGACCGGCCTTGCCTTCCTGCCGGGCGCCACACGGTCGCGCATCGCGCATTCGCACGAGGTGCTGGCCTCCGACCAGATGAAGGATTTCATCGACGGGGTCCGTAGCCATTATGATTACGTGATCGTCGACTTCCCGCCGCTGACGCCGGTGGTCGATGTCCGTATCACCGCGCACTTCGTCGATTCCTTCGTCTTCATCGTGGAATGGGGCAAGACCCAGGTGCAGGTGGTCGAGCGGGCGCTGCGCAGCGCGCGTGCGGTCAACGAGAACCTGCTCGGCGTCGTGCTCAACAAGGCCGATATCGCCGCGATGAGCCGCTATAGCGGCTATGGCGGCAAGAACTACTATTACAACTCGCATTATGGGCGATATGGCTACACCGAGTGAGACGCGAGGCGGGATGCCCCGGCGCGCCGCCGTCTGGCACGAGCTTGTCCGAATGCCGCCCGCAGCGATGGCTAGACCATGACGATGGAATTCAGCATCGGACAGCACAATGCGCATTATGAGGGCGTCTATTCGGCGCTGGAGCGCGACTGGCGCCGCGTCTGCGCGGTCGACAAGGCCGATCATATTGCCGGCTTGCTCGGTGCGTCCGCCGCCAGTGTCGGCAATGTGCTCGAGGTCGGCTGCGGCACCGGCGCCGTGCTGGCGCGGCTGTCTGCGATCGGCATCGGCCGTGACTTCACCGGCATCGACGTCATCGATCCCGCAACCAACCTGGAGACCGACGGCGCCGCTTCAACCCCATTCCGCTGGTCGAGCTATGACGGTGCGAGGATCCCGTTCGCCGACGGATCGTTCGACCTCGTCTATGCCAGCCACGTGCTCGAACACGTGCCCGAGCCGCGCGCGTTCCTGCACGAGCTTGCCCGGGTGGCGCGGAATTTCATTTATGTCGAGGTGCCGTGCGAGCTGCATGCGCGGACCAATCGCCGGGCGCTGCAATCGACGCTCGACATCGGCCACATTAATTTCTACACGCCGGACACGTTCCGCCTGGTGCTGGAGACCGCGGGGCTAGATGTTGCCGGCTTCGGTACCTATGATCACAGCCTGCCGGTGCACGCCTTTCATTCATCGCGGGTCAAAGGGCTTGCCAAGAGCCTTGCGCGGAAGGCGCTGTTGTCGATCAGCCCCGAGCTCGCGACCCGGCTTGCCACCTATCATTGCGGCGCGCTCTGCCGGCGCGACGAGCCGCCGCCGCGGGACCTATAAGCCATGGCGCCGCGCGTGGTCGTCTTCAACAACATGATCACACCCTACACCAATCGGCTCTACAACGAGCTGGTTGACCGTGGGCTCAATCTCGCGGTGCTGTCCTGTACCGGGCAGGAGGCCGATCGCTCCTGGGCGGGGTCGTTCACGCCGCGCTACACGACGCGCACGGTGCCCGGTGTCTCGATCCCGCTGTCGCGGTCGCGTTACACCCATCTCAATATCGGGATCGGGCGCGCCTTGAACGCGCTCGCGCCCGACCTGCTGTTCGTCAATGGCCTTTATCCCTCGATGCTGGCCGGCGCGGCATGGGCGCGCGCCAACGGCAGGGCGCTTGCGCTGACGATCGACGGCTGGCGCGAGACGATGCCCAACACGGCCTATCATCGCCTGGCGCGGCCATGGCTGCTGCGCCAGTGCGACGCCGTCGTGTGCTGCAGCGACAAGGGCAGGGCGTATTTCCGCGGCGAAGGTGTCGGCGACAACGATCTGTTCGTGGTGCCGCTGGTGCCGGCATGGGATCCGCCGGAGACCGTCCCGGGTTTCCACGATCGTCCATTTCACCTGCTCTGGTGCGCCCGCATCAACGACGACGCCAAGAACGCGATCTTCTTCGAGAACGTCGCCATCGCGCTCGGCCGGGTCTTGCCCGGCTTAAGGGTTCGCGTGGTCGGGTCCGGCGCTGCCGAGCAGCGCATGCTGGCGCGGCTCGGTGGCGCCGGCATCGATGTCAGCCACGACAGCTATGTACCGTGGCAGGCGATATCGGAGGTCTATCTGCAATCGCGGCTGTTGCTGCTGCCCTCGTTGTTGGAACCCTGGGGTCTGGTGTGCAACGAGGCTCTGCAGTGCGGGGTTCCCTGCCTGGTGTCGCCCCATGTCGGGGCGGGCGGCGAGTTGGTGCGCGATCACGACAATGGTCATGTTTGCGCGCTCGATGAGCAGGCTTGGGTCGACGCGGCGCGCGGCTTGCTCGAACATCCCGCGCACTGGAAGGCGATGTCGCAGCGGGCCCGGCAGAGTGTGCGAAAGGACGCACTTGCCGACGCCGCGGCGCGCTTTGCGGCCGCGGTCGATCATCTCTTGAGGGCGCCGGCCCGGCAGGAAGCCGCGCAATGATCGGCAGATGGTGGTTTCGAACCGAGGTCTTTCTGCACGCTTATCTGGTGATGGTGCTCGGCTGCATCTACTTCCTGTTCAATTTCGTCGAGGGCATCTCGTTCGCGGAACGGGCCGGGGAGTCCACGCTGTTCCGCGGCGCGTGGCTGCTGCTTTACATCCTGCTGATGCTGCACATTGCGGTCGATCGGAAATGCTTCGGCCTGCTGATGCTGCAATCGCATCTCTATCTGACATTCATTGCCTTCGCGCTGGTGTCGCTGGCGCTGAGCGCCGACCCCGCGGGCGCGTCGATCAAGTTCGCGATGTACCTCCTGACCACGCTGTTCTCGGCATGGGTCGTGATCAGCTGCCCCGTCGATCGGCTCGTCGACACCCTGTTCCGGATCGGGATCGTGGTGCTGATCGTTCACGTCCTGCTGTTTCCGGTGATCGGCTCGCAATGGGACTACGACCCGCTGCATCGGCCGACCGTGCTCGGGACCCAGGCCTATGCCGGCGTGTTCGGCCACAAGAATCTCGCGGGCGCCTTCTTCGGTCTCATGGTGCTGATCTGTTTCGTCCGCATGCTGGCGGGGCCGCGGCGGCAGTTCGGCTGGTCGCTGTTGCTGATGGGGTGTCATCTTTTTGCGCTCGCCGCGGCCGGCGCCGCAGGACCGCTGATCAGCATGTTGACGGCACTCGCCGTGACTTTCGGGCTGCTGCTGGTGGTGCTTGGGCATAGGGGAGCTGCCTCGATCTACTGGCTCGGCCTCGCCTTTGTTGCGCTTGTCATGTTCGCCGTGCCGAGCGACGAGTTGTACGGGCTCGTCGGCCGCAGCGGAAACCTGACCGGCCGCTCGTTCCTCTGGGCGGTCTGGCCGCACTTCTTCTGGCAACACCCTTGGCTGGGCTACGGCTTCTCCGGGTTCTTCAACGAGTTGCCGAACTCGCCCGTGAACGAGCTGACGAGCATGGCGCCATGGAACACCGAGTTCGGCTCGTTCGAGAATTCCTATCTCGATGCCTTCCTCCAGTTCGGCCTGCTCGGCGGCGCGTTCTATATGCTGCTGCTGGCGCGGGCGTTGTGGAACACCATCGTCTTCACGTTCGAGCGGCGAGGGATGTATTGGCTGGCGCCGTTCGCGATGCTGCTGTTCGTCGTGATCGCGTCAGCCAACGATTCCAGTCAGTTGCTGCATAATTATTTCGGCTGCGTGCTGGTGTTCTGGTGCTATTTCGGGCCGGAAGCCAGGCTGCAAATGGCGCCGCGGCGGGCGTTTGCCAGACTGCGTGTGAGTGAGGCGTGAGTGCGTTGACCGAAAGGCTGGATCGAATGGCGGCCCAGACCCGGGTCGCTGGTGCTGCGCGCGGAGCGCTCGGCCGACTGCGGCGCGCCGGGGGCAATGTCGCGCTCGGCCTGATCGATCAGGCGCTGCTCAGCGGCTCGGCCTTCGTGCTGACGATCGTGCTGGCCAATGTGCTCGATATCAATTCGTTCGGCCAATTCAGCATCGCCTGGTCGTTCTCGATCCTGATCGAGGCGGTATTTCTGCGCGGGTTGTTCGACGACGGGCTGCCGGCGATTGCGCATCGCATCCCGAAATCGTTGTGGCCGCAACTGCGGCTCGGCCTCTATCTGTCGTCGCTGCTGGTCTCGGCGGTGCTTAGCCTGCTGCTGGTGGTTGCCGGCGTCGTGATCGGTGCGGTCGGCGGCGTCGCGGGCGGGCTCGTGATCGCAACCGGGCTCGCGATCCCTGCGGTTCGGCTGCAAAGCATGTTCCGCCGCATCTGCTATCTCGATGGGCGGCTGCCGCGCGCGGTCGTGTCGTCGTTGACCTATTGCGCGGCGCTTGTCGTCTCGGCCGGGCTGATGATCACGCTCAAACTGACCGGTGCCGCGGCTGCGATGGCCTGCATCGCGATCTCGGCGGCGCTCGCCGGCAGCCTGCTGCTCGCTCACACCCACGAACTGGCCTGGCCGCAGACCAGGATCTTCCGCGGCTCGCTGCAGCGGCTGTTTCGCAACGGTCGCTGGTTCGTCGCGACCTCGCTCACCTACTGGATCGGCAGCATCGGGCTGATCCCGGTTTGCGGCTTCCTGATCGGGCTCGACGCGAGCGCGTCGCTGCGGATCCTGCTCCTGGTGTTCGCACCGCTCAGCCAGTTTTGCGCGACGATGTTCTCGGTCCGGCTGCCGGAGATCGCAGCCGAGCTGCGCGCCGGCCGGCGTTGCGCGGTCGCCGCTGCTGCGCGCGAAAATGCCGTGCTGCTCGGCTCGATCGCGCTCGCCTATGGCGCGATGGCCGTGCTGCTCGGCCAGCGCATGCTCGCCCTCGTCATCCACGGCCAGAGTTACGAGATCGGTACCGGCAGCATCGCCTTGATGGGGACCGCGATGGCGCTCGACGCGGTGTGGCTCGGCCTCGCGCTGCCGCTGTTTGCGACCGGCAGGCCGCAGCGGTTCATGCTGAGCCGGATCGCCGGACTGGTCGCGCTGTGCTGCGTTCTGCCGCTTGCGGCGGAGGCCTGGCAGGTGATGGGCGCGGTTGCGGCGATGGTGGCCTCCAGCGCGGCGTCGGTGATCGTGGTTGTGCTGACCAATTCGGTGCGGGAGAAGACATGACCGACGACGCACCCGGCCGCGCGCTGCAGCGGCTGCATATCGGCGCCTTCAACTGCGGCATCGCGGGCTGGATCAACACCGACATCACGATGCATCTGTGGATCGCGCGCCTGCCGCTCGCGGCGAAAGCGCTGCATCTCGCCGGCCTGCTGAGCGACGCCCGCTATGCCGAGCACCGCCAGGGGAAGTTTGCCGGGCTGCGCTACATGGATATGACCAAGCCGTTGCCGTTCGCGGATGGCAGCGTCGCGGCGGTGTTCAGCGCGCATGTCTTCGAGCATCTGTTTCCCGACGAGGTCGAGCGGCTGGCGCGCGAGATCGCGCGGGTGCTGGCGCCGGGCGGGGTATGCCGCATCGTCGTCCCTGACATGGAACGGATCGTCGCGCTCTACGATCCGGCCGCGCCGCAGGCCTTCCTCAGGGGCGTGTTCGAGATCGAGCGCCGCAAGGAGGCCGCCTTCGCGCATCACTGGGGCTTTACGCGCGCCTCCCTCGCGGCGCTGTTCCGTGGTGCGGGCTGTTCAGAGACCCACACCCGGGCCTATCGCGAGGGCATCTGCCCCGACATCGACCGGCTCGACAACCGGCCGGACGAGTCGATCTTCTTCGAGGCGATCAAGTGAGCGGAAGCCGAGAGCCGATATGCCGTTGCGTGAAGAATTGCGCGTGCCGTGCTAGACCGACGCGACCGGTAGAAGGAGACTGACATTGCTGGGGCGCAATTCAAGCTCGATTTTCCGGTGCAGCACGCAAGCGGCGCGGCGAGTTCCTCGTCCGCACCGTGAACCTGCCGCTCGACGCAAAGATCCTCGATCTCGGCGGCGGCACCGGCCGGCACATTCGCGCGATCCTGCCCCGCCATACCGACATCACGGTTTGCGATATATCGGCCGACGATTTGAAGGCCGCGCGCGAACGCTTCGGGTTCAAGACCGTTCTGCTGCAAGAGACCGAGCGGCTGCCGTTCGAGGATCAGGCGTTCGACTTCTGCTTCTGCTCGTCGGTGATCGAACATGTCACCGGGCCGAAGCAAGACGTCGTGACGACCGAGGACGACACGGCATTCCGGACTATCGCGCGCGAGCACCAGAATCGCTTTGCCGGCGAGATCTCGCGGGTCGCGAAGTCGTTTTACGTGCAGACGCCGCACCGGTACTTTCCGATCGAGAGCCATACCTGGCTGCCCGGAATCATCGTCCTGTTGCCGAGGCGACAGCAAATCGCACTGATCGAAAGGTTCAACCGTTTCTGGTTCAAGCGGACCGCGCCCGACTGGCATCTATTTGACTGGCGCGAGATGACCGAAACGTTTCCGGACGCGAAGATCTATCGCGAACGATATCTCGGCATGACCAAGTCGCTAATGGCGATCAAGGCCTGAGGCGGGCATCTGCCCGCCGCATCAATTGTCGCGGCGGGCGAGGATATTGATCAGCGTGCCGACCGCGGACCGGCGATCGAGCGCCGGCGGCAGCGGCGAGCCGCCAAAGCAGACGCCGAGCATGGTGAGGCCATGTTGCCGCAGCAGGCCCTGCATGACGGCCGGCGTGGTGTCGAACTTGGAAAAGGCGAGGTAGCGGAACAGCGGCCGCGCCGACACGCGCGCCGACGCCGCGTGCGCGAGCTTGTAGCCCTGGCGCAGCAGCGATCCGCGATTGGGGATCGAGACCAGGAGCAGTCCGCCGGGCCTGAGCACGCGATGGATCTGGGCGAGGCACTGCGCCACGTCGGGGACATATTCCAGCACGCTCGCGCAGAGCACGCCGTCGAAGGATCGATCCGCAAACGGCAGGTTTGTGATCGTGGGAATCTGCCGGAACGTGAGCCGTTCGGCCGGCGGGCCGTCGGCGGGGCGGCCGCGTGCAGCCGCAATCATCTCCGACGACGCGTCGACGCCGGTGACATCGCAGCCGCGCGCGGCGAGCAGGCGGGAGAGCGTTCCGGTGCCGCAACCTGCGTCCAGCCAACGCTGGCCCTCGAGGTCCGCGTTCCCGAGCAGATCGAACATCGCGGCCGTGCGCGCCTTGAAGGTGCGACTCCGATGCAGCCTCTCCCACTCCGACGAGATCTCGTCGTGAAAGCGGATTTCAGGTCGGTCGCGGGTCTTGGCCATGGAAGCCATGGTGTTCCCTACCAGTGGAAGCCGCTCACTTTGGCGCGCACCTCTCGGGGCAGTCCAATGTCCGACAGTTCGAGCACCACCTGGTTGGGCCGGGTTGCCTTCAGCGCCGCAACGAAGCGCGGATCGGCCGTCGTCAGCACGATGATGTCGGCCCATTCGATCGTCGCCGTCACATCGTCATGCAGCAAGCCGACCAGCTCAGGGTTGCGCATCAAGAAATCCCGGTTGGCGCCGATCAGTTGCGACAGCTGCACGTTGGGGTCGTAGATCCGGATATCGCGCTGCTCGCCGCGCAAGCTTTTGACCAGCTCGACGAAAGGGCTGTCGCGGACATCGTCGGTGCCGGCCTTGAAGCTGATGCCGAGGAACGCGATGCGGCGGCCGTCATGCGACAGGATCCAGTCGGCGCCGCGCGACATGATCATGTCGTTGCTCGGCAGGATGCTTTCGAGCACCGGCGTCGACAGTCCACGGCTGTGCGCGAGGTGCTTCAGCGCCTTGACGTCCTTGGGCAGGCAGGAGCCGCCGAAGGCAAAACCCGGCCGTAGATAGGCGGGCGAGATGTTGAGCCTTGTGTCCTGCAGGAAGATGTTCATGACGTCGCGGCCGTCGATGCCGAGCGTCTTTGCGATGGTGCCGATCTCGTTGGCGAAGCTGACCTTCAGCGCGTGCCAGCTGTTGTCGACATATTTGACCAGCTCGGCGGTCTCGACCGGCGGGGTGATCTTGGCGCCCGGCAGATCCTTGTAGAGCGCCATGACGCGGTCGGCGGTTTCCTGGTTGAAGGCGCCGACCACGGTCTTGGACGGCGCGTTGAAGTCGGCAATCGCGCTGCCTTCGCGCAGGAACTCCGGATTGAAGGCGAGGTCGAAATCGCGTCCGATCTTGTTGCCGGAGGCTTCCTCGATCAGCGGCCCGACGGTGTCGCGGGTGGTGCCGGGCAGCACGGTGGAGCGGATCGTCACGGTATGCGGCGCGTTCTTTGCCCGCAATCCACGGCCGATCTCGATCGCGACCTGCCGGATCGCGGTCAGGTCGAGGTTGCCATTGCCGGACGACGGCGTGCCGACGCAGACCATCGATATGTCGCTGTTGACGATCGCCTCGGTGGCGTCGGTGGTTGCGGTCAACTGACCCGTTGCAACTGCGTGCGCCACCTTGTCCGAGATGCCCGGCTCGATGACCGGCGATCGGCCCTCGCGGATCAGGTCGACCTTCGCGACGCTCTTGTCGACGCCGATGATCTGGTGGCCGAGCTCGGTGAAACAGGCCGCGCACACCGTTCCGACGTAGCCGAGGCCGAAAATGCTGACGTTCATGCTTCGACCTTCGACAATCCAGCGACCTGCGCGTGGCTGCGTCGCGTTTCGCGTGAGTGAGGCGGCAGGGCGTTCAACGCGATGCCCGCCCGGCAGCTGCATTGGCGTTGACACCGGACGCCTGCGCGGTCGGCCGCTCCGCGGTGGCGGTCGCGCGTGGGGCGCGGCTCTTCCAGGGAAGCTTTCTGGCGAACAACGCCTCATAGGCGGCGAGCAGCTTCGGCTCCTCATGCGTCCAGGACAATTCGCGCTCGACGCGGCTGCGGCCAAATGCCCCCATCGTCTGCCGCAGCGACGGATCATCGATCAGCGTGATGATCTTGCCGGCGAAATCCTGCGGGTCGTTCTGCGCCGCATAGAGCGAGGCGTCGAGCGCTGAGCGGTGGCCTTCGCGAACCTCGAACTGAACGATCGGCCGTCCGAGCGCCATGTACTCCATGATCTTGTTCATGGTGGAGATGTCGTTCATCGGTGTGACGCGATCCGGATTGACGCAGACGTCTGCGGTCGAGAGCATCGTGAACAGCACCTCGTCGGCGATCGCGCCGGTGAAATTCACATAGTCGGAGAGCTGCATCTCTTCGCAGAGCTTGACCACCGCATTCCACTCCGGCCCGGTGCCGGCGATGTTGAACTGGATGTCGGTGCGGCCGAGATCGTGCACGATGTGGCCGATCGACTGCAGCAGGAGATCGATGCCTTCGGATTGGCCGATCACGCCGACATAGCCGACGCTGTAGCGCCGGCCGCGGCGCCAGGCCGGATCGGCGGGGCGGGAGCGTACCCGGTCGAGATTGGGGCCGGAGCGCACCACGAAAACCCGGTTGGCCGGCATGCGGCCACGGGTGATCGCGATCTCGCGATAGGATTCGTTGGTTGCGATCGAGATGCTTGCGGTCTTGAAGGTGAGATATTCGACCAGCCGCAGCAGATGCCAGAAAAAATCCCTGCGGCCGAATTTTGCTTCGTAGAGCTCGGGATTGACGTCGTGATGGTCGAACACGAAGCGCTTGCCGCCGAGCTTGAACAGCAGGCCGATCAGGAAGATCAGGTCGGGCGGATTGCAGCCATGGATCACGTCGAAGCCGTGCTTCCACGCCACCTTGATCGCAAGCCACGTCTCCCAGAACAGCGCGACCGGATATTCGATGAGATAGGCGGCGATCCCGCGCGCTTCCACCGGCATCGGATGGCGATAAATGTGAATGCCGTCGAGGCATTCGTAGGATTCGTGATGGCCGCGGCCCTTCGGGCAGATCACCGAAACTTCATAGCCTGCCTGGCGCAGCGACGTTGCCTCGCACCACACCCTGCGATCGAAAGGAACCGGAAGGTTCTCGACGATGATCAGGATCCGCCGCGGTGATGGTTCAGCTCTCGACATCTGCGATGATCTATACCATTGACCTAACAACATCACAATCCGACTAACATCGGCATTAACATGCGCGGCTTCCATTTTGCAATCCCGCCGCGGGTGACGGCGACGAGACACGGACATGGCAGGTAAAGTGAGGGATTGGGCACGAAGGGCGTTGATCGCACTGGTTTTGAGTGCGCTGGCACCGCTGGCTCACAAATGGCCGCTGCAGTGGGCCGGTGCGGCGGCAAACGATGTGCTCAATGTGAGCCATGTGAACGTGGTGATCCCGCCGACGCTTTTCGGCATGACGATCAATGCGATCGGGCAGTCACAGCCATGGCCGGCGCTCAAATTTGACGGCGTCCGCCTGTGGGGCGCGATCTACTGGGCGCAAATCAACCCGGCGCCCGGCATCTACAATTGGGCGCGCTTCGACGCCATTCTTGCGGCGGCGGAGCGCGAGCACGTCGATATCGTCCTCAATCTCGCCTTCACGCCGCGCTGGGCCGCGTCCGTGAAGGATGCGCCGCCGGCATTCACGCCCGGCGCAAGCTCGCCGCCTGCCGATCTCACATCATGGGATGAATGGGTGCGTGCGGCCGTTGCGCGCGCCGCCGGCCGCATCAAATACTGGGAAATCTGGAACGAGCCCGAGGATCCCAAATATTACTCGGGCGATATCGCGACCATGGTCCAGATGCAGAAACGGGCCTACGAGATCATCAAGGCCAGCGATCCCGCGCTAACTGTGCTGACGCCGTCGTCCAACGGCACGCCGGACGGCTATCGCTGGCAACAGGCCTTCGTGGCGCAAGGCGGCGGACAATATGCCGATGTCTTCGCCTTCCACGGTTATACGAGCGAACCCGAAGCGGTGATCGGAATCATCGCCCGCTTCAAGCAGATCCTCGCCGCGCACGATCTCTCCACAAGGCCGATCTGGGACACCGAGGCCGGCTGGCCGTCTCACGAGGACAACCCGGATGGCTTTCTTGCGCGCGCCTATATCCTGAAATGGATCAGCGGTGTCGACCGGTTCTATTGGTACGAATTCGCCGGCGGGGGCGGTGACTTCGGCAAATTGTGGGACCGGGCGCGCGGGCTGCTTCCGAGCGGAATTGCCTATCGCACGGTCCAGTCATGGTTGGTCGGCGCCAGCGTCGTGGCGGCAGACAGGACGTCGCCGTCGACCTGGCGCGTCGAGCTCCGCATGCCGGATGGCCGCAACGGCTTGATCCTCTGGACCACCAAGGGGCGGTCCCTACATCGGGTCGACCCGCGCTTTAGCCGTTACCAGGGCCTGGACGGCGGCGAAGGAGCTGTCGCCAACGGTGAGGTCGAGATCTCGCCCAAACCGGTCCTGTTGCTGGAATGATAACGATGTTAAACCCTCGGCGATGAGATAACTATGACGATGTTCCCGGCTTCGTTGCGGGCGGCGGGCGCGATACAACGGGCACTGTTAACTTGAGGCGTTTGACCGACTGTGAAGCAGATCGCGCAGAACTATAAGAGCGGTGAGCTCAGGCTGATCGATGTGCCGGCGCCGCGCTGCCGCCCCGGCGGGGTTTTGGTGCGCACGGCATTCTCGGCGGTGTCGACCGGCACCGAGATGATGAAGTTCACCGAAGGCCGGCTGTCGCTGCTCGGCAAGGCGCGTGCGCGCCCCGATCAGGTTGCCAAGGTGGCACGCTCGGTCCGCCAGCAGGGATTGCTTGCGACCTATCAGAAGGTGATGAACCGCCTCGATTCCTACACGCCGCTCGGTTATTCGCTGTCGGGCACTGTCGTGGAGGTGGGCGAGGGTGTCGGCGGCTTCGCGGTCGGAGCGCGGATCTGCTGCGGCGGCAATCAGTATGCAACCCATGCTGAATATAATTGGGTGCCGGTGAACCTCTGCGTGCCGCTGCCGGATGGTGCCGCGCTCGACCAGGCCGCGTTCACGACGATCGCATCGATCGCGCTGCAGGCGATGCGCCAGTCGGAAATCGGTTTCGGTGAGACCGCCTGCGTGATCGGCCTCGGCCTGATCGGGCAGATCATGGTGCGCCTGCTGCGCAGCGCCGGTGTCGTGGTCGTCGGGCTCGACAGGCTGGAGCCGCGTTGTCGTCAGGCGGAGGCAGCGGGCGCCGCAATCTGTGCGGTCGCATCTGACGATGCTGCGGCCGGGTTTCGCGCCCGGATCGACCAGCTGACCGCAGGCAACGGTGTCGATTGCGTGTTCATCACGGCGGGCAGCGACGATCCAGATATCGCGTCGCGTTCGGCCGCGTTGCTGCGCGACCGCGGCCGTATCGTCGACATCGGCAAATGCACGCTGAACCTGCCGTGGAACGAATTCTACGACAAGGAGCTCGACGTTCGCTTCTCGCGCTCCTACGGCCCCGGCCGCTACGATCCGCTCTACGAGGAGGGCGGCATCGACTATCCGATCGGCCATGTGCGCTGGACCGAGAAACGCAACATGGAGGCGATCGTCGCGCTGCTCGCCGACGGGCGGCTCGATTTTTCGTCGCTGATTTCCGACGTGGTGCCGCTGGAGCAGGCAACGTCGGCATTCGAGCGCATGAGCCGGGGCGAGGTTGGTCTCGGCATGGTGTTCGCCTATCCAGACGCCGCTCCCCGCGCGATGCAGATGGTCTATCGTCCGGCCGTTGCGCTGCGCAGCGGCCGGGTCCGGCTCGGCGTCATCGGCGCGGGCAATTATGCCTCCAGCATGTTGTTGCCGCAGCTTGCAAATCACGCGCGCGTCGATCTCGTCGAGGTCGCCACCAATACCGGCCTGAGCGGCGCCACCGCGGTACGCAAGTTCGGCTTCGCGCGTGCCTCGACGGATGCGGCCTCGGTGCTCGAGGCCGACGACATCGATGCCGTGCTAATCGCGACGCGCCACGCCTCCCACGCCGACCTCGCGGCGCAGGCGCTGCGCGCCGGCAAGGCGGTGTTTGTCGAGAAGCCGCTGGCGATCGATGCAGATGCGCTCGATCAATTGGAGCAGGTGATCCGCGAGACCGGCAACAACAGGCTGATGGTCGGCTTCAATCGCCGCTTCTCGCCGCTGATGCAGGGCATGCGCGCGGCGTTCGCGCCGGCGGGGCCACAGACCCTGCAATATCGCGTCATCGCCGGCCCGCTGGAGAAATCATCCTGGTATCTGCAGGCCGAGAGCGAGGGCAGCCGCTTCGTCGGCGAGGGCGGCCATTTCATCGACGTATTGTCCTGGTGGCTCGGCGCCGAGCCGGTGCGCGTCTCGGCGCGGACCGCGGGCAAGGATGTCGACAATCTCGTCGCCACGTTCGACTTTGCCGACGGTTCGGTTGCGAGCCTCAGCTATCTCACCGGCGGCGATCCGCGTGTGCCGAAGGAGGCGCTCGAAATATCGGCAAGCACCGGCTTTGCCGCCTTCGATAATTTCGCGGGCTTCGAGGTCTGGCACGCCGGACAGCGGACGGCGAAGAAAGCGCGGCTCGACAAGGGGCAGCGGCCGATGCTGGATGCCTTCATCGCCGCGGTCGCATCGGGGGCCGCGATGCCGATCGGGCTCGAATCGCTGCTTGCGACCACCCGCGCAACGCTCGCGGTGCAGGAGAGCGCAGCCGCCGGGAAGCCGGTCGATCTGACGATCGGCGCAGCGGAGCAGGGCGTCGCACGCGCCTCGACCGGCGCGAGATGAATCCGGCTTGGTATCTGCGCAGGCTGCAGCGCATGGAGCCGTCCGAGCTTGCGGGACGGGTGAACGACCAGCGGCTGCGCCTGCTCTGGCGCATCACTCCGCCCGATATCGCACGACACGCCAGCGCCCGGCTTGCCCCGGGCCCGCGGCAGCCGCGGCTGAAGCCGCTGCCTTTGCCGGCGCACGCTCCCCAGCAGGCCACCGGGCGGCTGATCGATGCTGCCGACCGGATTCTCGCCGGACATTGGCAGGTCTTCGCCAGAGATCATGGTGCCCTCGGCGAGCGGCCGGACTGGTTCGTCGATGTTCGCAGCGGAAAGCGCGCGCCTGCGGACGTCTATGCGTTCGCGATTCCCTATCGCGACGAAGCCGCGGTCGGGAACATCAAATACATCTGGGAGCCGTCGCGTCACCACCATCTCACGGTGCTCGCGTCGGCGTATTGCCTGACCTCGGACGAACGCTACGCCAGGCGCGTGGCCGCGCATCTCACAAGCTGGTGGCGCGAAAATCCATTCCCGCGCGGCCCGCACTGGACCAGCGGCATCGAGCTCGGCGTGCGGCTGATCTCGTGGGCCTGGGTGCGCCAGCTGCTGCAGAACTGGCCCGGCGCGCCTGCGTTGTTCGAGGACAACGACCAGTTCCTGACGCAGCTCTATGCGCACCAATACTGGCTGTCGCAGTTCCCGAGCCGGGGCTCCTCCGCCAACAATCACATCATCGCGGAGGCTGCCGGGCAGTTCGTGGCGGCCTGTGTGTTTCCCTTTTTCCGCGACAGCGCGTTGTGGCGCCAAAATGCCGCCAGGACGCTGGCAGACGAGGCTGTTGCGCAAACCTTCGCCTGCGGCAGCAATCGTGAGCTCGCGACCGATTACCACGGCTTTGTCCTCGAACTGCTGCTGGCCGCGGCGGTGCAGGGCGAAGCGTCCGGGCACCAGCTGGGCGACGTGGTCTGGACCACGATGTGTCGCATGAGCGACGTCATCGCCGCGATGCTCGACGATCGCGGTCATCCTCCCCGTCAGGGCGATGGCGACGAGGGCATTGGCCTGTTGCTCGACGATCACACCGGCAATCGCTGGCTCGGTCTGCTCGCCACCGGCGCGCATCTGTTCGGCGAGCTGCCATGGTGGCCCAAGCTGCCGGAGCCTGATCTGCGCACGTTTTTTCTGACCGGCGGCATCAAGGCGCGTGCGATCGCTGCGCGGCCCGCGCGCCGCCCGCATTTGCTTGATGAGGGCGGGGCAGACTTTTCTCGTCGATGCCGGCCGAGCGGTGTGGTGCCGCTGCGATCACGGCCCGCATGGGCTCGGCCGCATTGCGGGACATGCCCATGCGGATGCGCTGTCGCTCGAATGCCGGATCGGCGGCGTCGATATCCTCGCCGACCCCGGCACCTATTGCTATCACGGCGATCCGCGATGGCGCGCCTATTTCCGTTCCACGCTGGCGCACAACACGCTCTGCCTGTTCGGGCGCGACCAGTCGGTATCGGGGGGGCCGTTTCTCTGGACGCGGCATGCGCAGAGCCGGCTGATCGCATCAAGCGGCCTCGACGATTGTGATGCGGACGCGCGCTGGGTCGCGGAGCATTCGGGATATCAGGACACAGCAGATCGTCTCGTGCATCGTCGTTCGGTGCAATTGCAGCGTCAGGCGGCGCGGCTCGTCGTCACCGATATTGTGCTTGCCGATGAGGGGCTTGCGGTGCCGGCGAGCCTCAGCTGGCATCTCGGTCCCGACGTCGAATGCCAGCTCGAAGGGCGTATCGCACGCCTGTCATGGCCCGGCGGACGCGGCGAGCTCGATCTGCCTGCGGCGCTCAGCTGGACAGTGTATCGCGGCGACGAAACCGTGCCGGCCGGCTGGTATTCGCCGTCGTTCGATCTCAAGGTGCCGGCGACGACGCTGATCGGCTCCGGAACGCTGGCCGCCGGCCAAAGCCTGGTGACGGAGCTGCGCTGGTTTCCCGAGCCGGCACGCCGATCATGAAGATCCTGGTCGCGCACAACAGGTATCAGGGACGCGGCGGCGAAGACGTCGTGTTCGAAGCGGAAGTCGACCTGCTCCGCGACGCTGGACACAGTGTTGAGACGCTCACGGTCAGCAACGAGGCGATCAATTCGCTTGCCGCGCGGATCGCGACGACGCTGTCGATCGCCGATAATGCGGAGGGAAAACGGGCCATGGCGGAGGCGATCGACCGCTTTCGCCCCGACATCGTCCACGTCCACAATTTCTTCCCGCTGCTCTCGCCCGCCGTGTTCGATGTCTGCCGGCAACAGCGCGTGCCTGCGGTGGTGACGCTGCACAATTATCGCAGCATCTGCACCGGCGGCATGCTGCTGCGCGACGGCCGCATCTGCCACAAATGCCTGGACCGCGGCCATCTCTGGGGCGTTGCCCATCGCTGCTACCGCGGATCGCTGCCGGGCTCGCTGGCCTCGGCCTACATGATTGCGCGGCACCAGCGCCGTGGCACCTGGACGCGTCCCGGTCTGCGCCTGATTGCGCTGACGCAGTTTGCCCGAACGTTGTTCACGCAGGCAGGCTTCGATGCCGGCCGGATCGACGTGAAGCCGAACTTCATGGCCGATCCGGGTGCACCCGATCCGGCCATACCGCGCACCGGGCTGCTCTATGTCGGACGGCTGAGCCGCGAGAAGGGCGTCGGCGTGTTGCTCGCCGCTACTGCGCGGACCGGCATGCCCTTGCGGATCGTCGGTGAAGGACCGGAGCGCGCTGCGCTCGAAGCTCGGGCGCCCGCCAATGTCAGGTTCCTCGGCGCGCTCTCGCGTGCAGACGTGCTTCGGGAAATGGCGAGTGCCCGGGCGTTGGTCGTGCCGTCGCTATGGTACGAGGGATTTCCGATGGTCGTGGTCGAAGCCTTCGCACAGGGGACGCCGGTGATCGCATCCGAGATCGGCGGACTTGCCGAGGTGGTGAGCGCCGGCAAGACCGGCGCATTGGTGCCGCCGGGCGATGCGGCAGGGCTCAGACAGCGCATTGTTGAGCTTCTGGGCGCCCCCGATCTCGCAACGGCATGGGGGCAGGCTGCCCGGACCGCCTATCTCGAGCGCTACGCGCCGGATGAGAATCTGCGGCTGCTCGAGGCCATCTACGCGCGCGCCGCCGCTGGATGATCGCCGCAGACGGTTGCTTAGCGCGTGATCGGGCGCCGCCGTCTTGTCGGTTGCCGCGCTCTTGTCCCTAACGGGTTCCGACGAATCTAATGTTAATTTGTTATATTGGGCGCTTGATCTGGGTCCGCTTCGGCTTCAGGCGGGCGGCCGAATTGCCCGATTCTGTGATCGATTCTCCCGTTTTCGCCCGCTTGACGCTCATAGCCTGCAACCGGAACCCGGCACAACGCCGCTCCGCTTGCCGGCCGGTTGTGAAGTTTGACGCTTTTCTGAAAAAGCTCTCACGCGGCGCAGAAATATTTTTTCAGATCAGAAAATCGCGTCGAAGCGCGCGCAAAGGCTGCAAAATTCCGCGCCCTGGCGCCATCTTGGGACCGGATGAAACCCCGTATAATCACTACCCTTTTTTGCATCGCGGCTAACATTTGTGGGCTGCCTGCGCCGAATGTTAGTCCGCGACCGAGGTGGTGCTAAGTCTCACATAAGTCTCATGGAACCGGACGTTAATAGCGCATTGCTGATTGACACTCCGGTATTGCGGACTTAACAATGGACTTAACAAGTTCGTAACGTGTGTCCACATTTGAGCTGCGTCGCAACAAACCAGTTGTGAAACAACAGCTTACGTGCGGGCGAGCGGCTTGAATCCTCGTATCCCAAGCAGGGGCTACATCGATGGCGACTTACAATCTCGACCAGACTGACCTCAAACATGCGATCAACTCAACGATCGATCACGCGACCCAGCAACAGATTCTTGACTATCTGATCAACGCAGGCATCGGGTACACCAGCCCGGATGACGGCAGCTCGATCCCGGTGCAGGTAGGCGCCGGCATCAGCAACCCCGACCCGAACGCCAACGTTCTCATCGAAACCAATCCGAATAACACTGTCACCACCGACGCCAACCTGAAGGCGATCATCGAGGCGACCAACAAGGACGTGACGCTGACGGTGAACGGCAGCACCCCGGTGCTGGTCGCGACCGGCAACGGCAACGATCAGATCTTCCTCAACAACACCGGTGACACCACGGTTTTTGCCGGCAACGGCAACGACACGGTCTTCGGTGGTGCGGGTCACGACTCGATCGACGGCGGCAATGGCAACGACGTGTTGATCGACAACGTCTCCGGTCACAGCACGCTCGATGGCGGCAAGGGCAACGATCTGCTGTTCGGCACCGGTGCCGACACCTTGAACGGTGGCTCCGGCAACGACACGCTCTACGGCGGCAGCTCGTCCGAGCTGAATGGCGGTACCGGCAACGACGTGCTGGTGTCCGGCAGCACCGCTGGCAATTCCAGCACGCTGGATGGCGGCAAGGGCAACGATGCGCTGTACGGCGGTGCCGGCAATGATCGCCTGTTCGGCGGCGACGGCAACGACACACTGACCGGCGGTTCGGGTAATCAGGTTCTCGAGGGCGGCAAGGGCAATGATGTCCTGATCGGCGGCGCGGGCAACAACCAGCTCTATGGCGGTGCAGGCAACGACGCGCTCTACTCGAACTCGGATGCGTCGCACGGCTCGATCCTGGATGGCGGTGCTGGCAACGACTCGCTGTATGGCGGTGCGGGTGCCGACACGCTGTATGGCGGTGCCGGCAACGACTTGCTGGTCGGCGGCACCGGCACTGTTGCCGAGTACGGCGGCGCCGGCAAGGACGTGCTCTATTCGGGCAGCGATGCGTCGCACGCGACCTCGCTCTACGGTGGTGACGGCAATGACTCGCTCTATGGCGGTGCCGGCAACGACACGCTGTATGGCGGCTCCGGCAGCGACACGCTGGTCGCCGGCTCGGGCAACCAGACGCTGCTCGGCGGCGGCGGCAACGACTCGTTCGTTGGTTCCGCCTCCGGTACGGCCTCGATGGTCGGCGGCTCTGGTCAGGACTACTTCTACCTGTCCAACCTCCACAGCAGCGACACCATTGACGGCGGTGCCGGCAACAAGGACTCGCTGACTTTCCTGGATCACGCCTCGACCGATGTGACCGGCATCACCGCGGGCAAGGATGGTTCTCTGGACGTCAACTTCAGCAATGGCCAGGTGACCCAGATCAGCAACATCGAATACCTGATCTTCAACGATGGTCACTCGACCAAGCTGTAAGATCCCAGGTCTGCACTAAACTAGGTCTGCACTAAGCGAAGGCGCCGCCTCAACCCTGGTTGAGGCGGCGCTTTTTTTCGATTGCAGGTGGTGCTCGGAAATGTTGTCTGATAATCTTGCAATGCAGCCTGCTCCAATTGTGAGTCATCGAAATAATTTGAGTATTTGCTTAGAGATGATGTAGCGCGTCGAAGGAGGAGCTCCATCGATGGTGACGCAAAACCTGAACCAGACGGGGCTCAAGGTCGCGATCAGCTCCACGATCGATCACGCAGCCCGGCAACAGATTCTCGACTATCTGATCAGCGCGGGGATCGGTTACACCAGCCCGGATGACGGCGCGACAATCCCGGTGCAGGAAGGCGCCGGGATCAGCAGCCCGGATCCGAACGCCAATGTTCTGATCGAAACCAACGCCAACAATACGATCAAGCTTGACGCCAAGCTGAAGGCGATCATCGAAGCCACCAAGAGCGACGTGACGCTGACCGTGAACGGCGCCGCCCCGGTGGTGGTCGCGACCGGTGTCGGCAACGACGATATCACCATCAACAACAACCGCGGTACGACGGTTCTTGCCGGCGCGGGCAACGACACGGTGTACGGTGGCGGCGTGGGCCACACCCAGATTTACGGCGACGCCGGCAACGACTGGCTTTATGGCAGTGACTGGTCGGACCTGCATGGCGGTAGCGGCGACGATACCCTGCTGTCCGGCAGCTCGCTGGACTCACTGGACCGGATCAACACGCTGGACGGCGGTAGCGGCAACGACGTGCTGTTCGGTGGCTGGGGCAATGATCGCCTGTATGGTGGCGCCGGTGACGACTGGTTGAGCGCGGGTTTCTACAACGAGACTCTCGACGGCGGCGCGGGCAATGACACGCTGGTCGCCGGCACATACAGCGATCAGCTCTACGGCGGCGCCGGCGACGACCTGCTCTACGCGAACTTGTTTGCGTGGTACGGCTCGTTTCTGTCGGGCGGTGACGGCAACGACACGCTGGAGGGGGGTGCCAGTGCCGTAGCCGACACGCTGGATGGCGGCGCCGGTGACGACCTGCTGAAGGGCGGCGTCGCCACTGTTGCGGAGTACGGTGGCAGCGGCAACGACGCTCTCTATTCAGGCGCCGGTTATGGGCTCGGCACGTTGCTCGATGGCGGTGCGGGCGACGACACGCTGGTTGCCGGTGCAGGGTATAACCCTGCCAATATCGGTTCCGACACGCTGGACGGCGGTACCGGTAACGACCTGCTGATCGGCGCTGCCGGGACTGTTGCGGAATATGGTGGCAGCGGCAACGATGCGGTTTACTCGCACTCGGATGCGTCGCACGGCACGATCCTTGACGGCGGTGCGGGCAACGACTCGCTCTATGGCGGTACCGGTGCCGACTCGCTGGATGGCGGCGCCGGCAACGACCTGCTGGTCGGCGGTATCCGCACTGTTGCCGAATACGGCGGCAGCGGCAACGACGTGCTCTATTCGGGCAGCGATGCGTCGCACGCGACCTCACTCCATGGCGGTGACGGCAACGACTCGCTCTATGGCGGTGGGGGTGCCGACTCGCTGGATGGCGGCGCGGGCAACGACCTGCTGGTGGGCGGCACCGGCACTGTTGCGGAGTACGGCGGCGTCGGCAACGACGTGCTCTATTCGGGCAGCGATGCCTCGCATGCGACCTCGCTCTACGGCGGTGACGGTAACGACTCGCTCTATGGCGGTGCAGGCAACGACACCCTGCATGGCGGCTCCGGCCACGATACGATGGTTGCCGGCTCGGGCACGCAGACGCTGATCGGCGGCAATGGCGGTTCGTCTTTCGTCGGCTCCGCCACCGGCACGGCCTCGATGGTCGGCGGCTCGGGTCAGGACTACTTCTACCTGTCCAACCTCCACAGCAGCGACACCATTGACGGTAGCGCCGGCAACAAGGACTCGCTGACCTTCCTGGATCACGCCTCGACCGATGTGACCGGCATCACCGCGGGCAAGGATGGTTCTCTGGACGTCAACTTCAGCAATGGCCAGGTGACCCAGATCAGCAACATCGAATACCTGATCTTCAACGATGGTCACTCGACCAGGCTGTAACATCCCAGGTCTTCACGAAGTGAGGGGGCCGCCTCGACCTCGGTTGGGCGGCGCCCTTTCGTTGGTGTGCGAACACGGTGACCGGAACTTGTCGATCATTTGGCGTCGGATCGGGCGAGCTCCGTCTCAAGTTCCGCTCCAGGCATTCCGTTAACGGACGTTAGAACGTTAGTTCGTCACATTCGGACCACGTAGCTTTTGTAAAGGCGTGTGGCTCGCTCGATTGAGTGGTGCCGTGGCCGATGGTTTCCTGCGGCGCCGGCAACTTTGGTCGAGACGGGCGATCGCTGCAGAAATCAGCCGCTTAATGCGCGAACCGCGGAGCTCTCGAATTGGCCAAGAAGAAAATGCTGAACGCCGGTGCTGGATCGACGGTTGCCAAGCGGATCCAGCCGCTCCTGACGTCGGATGAGTGGGAGGAGGTTCGCCTCGATGTCGACGGCAGCGTGAGTCCGGATATCGTCGGCTCGATTACCGATCTCGCCAAGCTGTGCCGGCCGGCCTCGTTCGACGCGATCTGGTGCTCCCATCTGATGGAGCATCTCTATGCCCATGAGATACATCCCACATTCGTCCAGTTCCGCGAGGTTCTCAAGCCGAACGGATTCGCGCTGATCATGTCGCCCGACCTGGAGGCGGTGGCTCAGCACATGCTGACCCAGGGCCTCGGTGCGGTCGCCTATGTCTCGCCGGCCGGTCCGATACGGCCACTTGATATGATCTACGGCCATTCCGGCGCGATCGAGCAGGGACGCCACCACATGGCGCACAAGACCGGGTTTTCGTGCGACCGGATGGGAAACCTGCTGCTGAGCGCCGGGTTTCCGACGGTGTCCGTTCGCAGCGGGAACTTCGAGGTCTGCGCCTTGGCGCTCATGCCGGAGGCCGAGGAGAGGCGGATCCGGCCGCAGCTCGAGGCCTGCGGCTTCGACTTCCGGGAGACGGCGACCGCCGCCCCGTGATTGTCGATGTTAAATAATGTTATAATGGTTCCGTGGTTAAACCACCGGTAGCAATGGCCGGAACTCGCTTCTGTGCTTGTTGCGACACATATCTTTTCGGAGCGACGCGCTGAAAATGCTGCGTTAGCGAACTAACAGTGATAAGTTATATCTCGCTAGGGACCGGATCTTGCGCAGTCGAAACCTCGAGGCTTCCATGACCAAACACCTCTCGCTCGTCGGCGCACCTTCGGTGGAGGCGCTGCCGCCCTCGGGTCTCGCCTGTCTCGTCATCGTGGCAAGACAGCATGGTTTGCACCTGACGCCGTCCCAGCTCATCCATGACAATCTGCTGGGCGACCAGGAAGTCACGCTTGCCGAGCTTTTGAAGTGCGCGAATTCCTCGGGCATGACGGCAAAGGCCGTCACGCTGGACTGGAAGGGGCTGAGCCATCTCAAGCGGGCGCTGCCGGCAATCGTTCGCCTGCGCGATGGCAGCCACATGGTCTTGCTGCGCCTCGAAGGCGATGAAAACAGCACCCGGGTGGTCTTGCAGGATCCGAACGCGAGCGAGGATGCGCTGCTCGTCATCGATCAACCGCGCTTCGAGGACATCTGGTCGGGCGACGTCGTCATGGCCAAGCGCGATTACGAGATCTCCGACGAGACCCAGCCGTTCAGCTTCGGCTTTGTCACCGCATTGCTGTTCCGCGAGCGGCGGATCCTGCGCGACGTCGCGATCGCGGCGCTGATCCTGGGCTTCATGGGTCTGGCACCGATCATGTTCTGGCGGCTGCTGTCCGACAAGGTCATTTTCTACAAGGCCTACAACACGTTCTACGTGCTGTGTATCGCCATGTTCGTGGTCATCATGTTCGAGGCGGCGTTCACGTTCCTGCGGCAGTATCTGGTGCAGCGTTTGACAGCCCGCCTCGACGTCAAGCTGTCGACCTACGTTTTCGAGAAAGTGCTCAATCTGCCGATCGACTACTTCGAACAGAACGCCGTCGGCCTGATTTCGCGGGACATCCGCGAGGTGTTTCGAATTCGCGGCTTCCTCACCGGGCAGTTGTTCGGAACCATTCTCGATTCGACAACGCTGTTCTTCTTCCTGCCCGTCATGTTCTTCTTCAGCCCGATCATGACGCTGATGGTTCTCGGCTTTGCTGGGGTGATCGTAACCTGGCTCGTCCTGATGCTGCCGACCTACCGGAAGAAGTCCTCGGCAACCCTGGCGGCTGAAGGCGCACAGGGCGCGTTCCTGATCCAGAGCCTGAACGGCATGCGGACCATCAAATCGCTGGCGCTCGATACGCGGCAGCGCCACATGTGGGACGTGCTTGTGGCGCGCGTCGCCAAGGCGCGTCTTGCCGAAGGCCTGACCGGAACCGCGATCCAGACGGTGGTGCGTCCGTTGGAACGGCTGGCGGTGAGCGCGCCCTATGCGTTCGGTGTCTACCTGGCCGTGTCGAGCGGCGATCCGGTCTATGTCGGCGCGCTGTTTGCCTTTCTGATGCTGTCGCAACGTGTTGCCGGCCCGCTGATGCAGATGGCGCAGCTCATCAACCAGTATGACGAGGCGCGCACGGCAGTCACGATCGTCGGCCGGCTGGTGAATCAGCCGCCTGAGGAGGGACGTTCCGGCCATGGCGTGCGGGTCCCGCTCAAGGGACTGGTCGAATTCTCCGGCGTCACGTTCAAGTACAAGGGGGCGGTGTCGCCGGCGCTGAACAACATCTCGTTCGAGATTCCGCTCGGCACGACGCTGGGCGTGATGGGCAAGAGCGGCTCGGGCAAGACCACGATCACGCGGCTGTTGCAGCGGCTGCACTCCGACTATGGCGGTCTGATCAAGGTCGACGGCATCGATGTCCGCGAATACGATGTCGACCATCTCCGGCGCAACGTCGGCGTCGTGCTGCAGGAGAACTTCCTGTTCAGCGGCACGATCCGCGAGAACATTTCAGCCGCGAAGCCCGATGCGACCTTCGACGACATTGTCAGGGCGGCGCGTTTGGCCGGCGCCGAGGAGTTCATCGACAAGCTGCCGCGCGGCTACGAGACCTATATCTACGAGGGATCCACCAATCTCTCCGGCGGGCAGCGTCAGCGCCTCGCGATCGCGCGAGCGCTGATCGTCAATCCGCCGATCCTGATCCTGGACGAGGCGACCAGCGCGCTCGATGCCGAGAGCGAGACGATCGTCAACGCGAATATTTCGCGGATCGCCCAGGGGCGCACGCTGATCATCATCTCGCACCGGCTGTCGTCGCTCACGAAGGCCGATGCGATCCTCGTGCTCAATCGCGGCGTGGTCAACGATATCGGGCGCCACGACGAGCTTCTGGAACGAAACGACATCTATAGCTCGCTCTGGTACCAGCAGAATACGCATCTCGTGCCGGCTGGCCGCAACGAGAAGAACTTCAGGAGTCCGACCCTTGTCTCCTAATCAGGCTTCGCTCGCGACCGTTCGCCAGTTCCAGTCGGAAACCGATGCCATCCGCGAGGCGGCCGAGCCGTTGCTGGCTCGCGCGACGCTGTTCGTGCTGTCGGCGTTCCTGGTCGCCGTCGTGGCGATCATGTGCTTCACGCGCGTCGATCGGGTCATCACGAGCGTGGGCGGCAGGATCGTTCCGGTCGATCAGATCAACGTGCTGCAGGCTCTGGACGCGTCGATCATCAAGACGATTGATGTTCGGGAAGGTGAGCAGGTCGAGACGGGTCAGCTGCTGGCGACGCTCGACTCGACCTTCACCGTGGCCGACGTCACGCAGTACAAGCTGCAGATTGCGAGCCTGGACGCACAGGTTGCCCGCGACGAGGCCGAATTGTCCGGAAAGCCGCTGACATTCGGTCAGTCCAAGGATCCGGAAGTCACCCGGTACAACGCCCTGCAGAAGGCGCTCTACGACCAGCGCGTCGCCCAGTACAATGCGCAGGTGAACAGCTACGACTCCAAGATCAGCCAGACCGAAGCGACGATCCAGAAGTCGAAGAAGGACGACGAGCGCTACAGTCAACGTGCCGAGATCGCCGGCAAGATCGAGGACATGCGCACGTCGCTTGCGGAAAGCGGCAGCGGCTCCAAGCTGAATCTGTATCTGTCACAGGATAATCGCCTGGAGTTGTTGCGTCAGATCGACAACACGCACAACACCTTGCTGGAAGCGCAACACCAGCTGGAATCGTTGAAAGCCGATCGCAAGGCCTTCACCGAGCAATGGAATGCGCAGCTGAGCCAGGATCTGGTTACGACGCGCAATAGCCTGGATACCGCCCGCTCGAACTATGACAAGGCCATCAAGCATCAGGACCTGGTGCGGTGGACGGCGGCCGAGCCCTCGGTCGTCCTGACCCTCGCCAAGCTCTCGGTCGGGTCGGTGCTGAAGCCGGGCGATCCCTTCATCACGCTGATGCCGCTCAAGACCCGGCTCGAGGCCGAGATTCAGATCCTGTCGCGCGATGTCGGCTTCGTCCGGCCGAACGACCCCTGCACCATGAAGGTCGATGCCTTCAACGCGGCGGAGCACGGCACGGCGCAGGGCAAGATTCGCTGGATCAGCGAAGGCGCCTTCACGACCGATGATGACGGAAAGCCGGTCGATGCCTACTACAAGGCGCGATGCTCCGTCGACGAGACCAACTTCAAGGATGTTCCGAGGAATTTCCGCCTCATCCCCGGCATGACGCTGCAGGGCGATGTCAATGTCGGCACCCGTTCGGTAGCGATGTATCTGCTCGGCGGCATGCTGCGCAGTGCAAAAGAAGCAATGCGCGAGCCATGATGGTATCGACGCGATCCCTTCTCGACTTGCTCCGGCCCGGTTCGTCCCGTTCAGACTCATCGCAGTTTGAACGGGGACTGGAGGCTTACGAGAACCGGCAATATCTCGAGGCGTTGCGCTTGTGGCGGCTTGCGTCGCGAGCGGGCAACCCGGAGGCGGATTACCGGATTGGGCTGCTCTACGCGCGGAACGAGGGCGTTATCGGCAACATTCCGGACGCGGTCGCGTGGTATGAGCGCGCCGCCCTGAACGGACACACCGAAGCGCAATTCCAGCTTGGCTTGATCTACTTCCACGGGTTTCAGGCCGCGCTCGGACCGAACAGGCCCGAGATGTGGCGGCAATCCACGGCCGCGCGGCTGGGTGACAAGGCGACCAACCTCCACGATCTGGTGTTCCCGAACGGGATCGGCGTGCCCAGGGACCTCGACGCCGCCTTCCTCTGGATGTCGGTGGCGGCGGAGGCCGGCAAGGCGGACGCGCAGGCGCTCCTGGGCGACATGTACGCCAACGGGCAAGGCTGCGCCAAGGATCACGCTGTTGCCCTGCGCTGGTACGAGGCCGCGGCCGAGCAGAAGGCGGCGGCCGGCGAATTCGCGCTCGGCGACGTGCATTATCAGGGGCGCGGCGTTCCCGTCGATTTTGCGCAGGCCGCGATCTGGTATCAAAAAGCCGCGGAGCGGGGGCATGTCCGCGCGCAGGTGGCGCTCGCTTTCATGTGCCTCAAGGGCACCGGACTTCCCGAAAATGTCGAAGAGGCCGCGCGGCTGTTTCAGAGTGCCGCTGCCCATGACGATACCATCGCGCTCTACAACATCGCGCTGTTGCGGCTGAGCGGCAAAGGGGTGGCCAAGGACCTCGACAAGGCCGAGACCGCGCTGCGCAAGGCGGCACGGAAGGATTACCTGCCGGCGATCCAGGCGCTGGCCGAGTTCTATGCGCTCGGCACCGCCGCCGAGCCGGATCTGCGCGAGGCGGCGTACTGGTACGAGAAGGCGGCCGAGCGCGGCGACGTGCAGGCGCAGTTCTTTACCGGGCGCTTCTACGCCACCGGCACCGGCGTTCCGCCCAGCATCCGCCAGGCTGCGAAATGGTTCGAACGCGCCGCCGAGAGCGGCCATGCCACGGCGGCCCACAACATCGCGGTGTTCTATCTCAACGGCAACGGCGTGACGCGCGATGTCGCGGCCGCGATCAAGTGGTTCGAGCGCGCGTGCGAGGGAGGCATCAGCGCCGCAGGCGTGCAACTCGGCCGGCTCTACTCGGCGGGCAACGGTGTGCCGCGCGACCAGGTACGCGCTGCCGAATGGCTCAGCAAGGCGGCCAAGGGCGGCGACGCCGATGCAAAGACGGCCTATGCCCTGTTTCTCATCCAGCAAGAGCCATCCGAAGCGGGTCTTGCGCAAGCACGCACGCTGCTCACCGATGCCGCCGAGGTCGGTCATTCCGCCGCGGCATTCCAGTTGGGCGGGCTCCACATGGGAAGGTCCGGTGGCGCCGTCGATCTACCGGCCGCGGCCCAATGGTTCAAGCGCGCGGCAAGTGCCGGCCATGTCGAGGCCCAGCACACATTGGCGTTGCTGTATTCCGATCCCAAGAGTGCCCTCAAGGATCCGCAGGCGGCCGCCGGCTGGATCGTCAAGGCTGCCGATGGCGGCAGCGCCGCAGCCCAGTTCAAGCTCGCGGTGATGTATTGCACCGGGCAGGGCATCGAGCAGGATCTTGCCCAGGGCGTGAAATGGTACGAGGCCGCGGCGCGCCAGGGCCACACGACCGCGCAATACAACCTTGCCGTGATGCTCGGGCGAGGTCAGGGCTGCGACGCCGATCCGGCGAAGGCGGCCGAGTGGTTCGCTGCAGCTGCGGAGCAGGGCATGGCCGAAGCCCAACTCGCCATCGGTGATGCACTGCGTGCCGGCAACGGCGTCGCGCAGGATCGCGATCAGGCCATGCGCTGGTATCGACAGGCGGCGCAGCAGAACAACGAAGGTGCGCTGCGTCGTCTGCAGGCGATCGGCGAGAGCGTCGGCTGAGATTGTTGGAGGCGGACATCACGTCGCGCGCAAGCAATGGCAGAGACGGTGACACGGCTTTGTTTTTGGGCGCGAAGGCACGCAAGCGTGCATGTCAGCGTGACAATCTAGGCAGAACTAACAATGGCTTTCATATCGACGATAGAGAGATTGCGTTAATGTGGGTTCGCGGAATAAATGCTCATTGCACCTCTGGTTGTGTGAAGATGATCGATAAGAACCGAGAGGTCACGATCTGGAGCGTGTCAGGCAATGTGATCCCGGGATCGAACGTCTGCGTGACCGGGAAAGAAACTGGAGCCGGCGTTAAACGTCGGCAGGAGATTGAGTGGCAATGAACAAGATGGTCGAACGGAGCGTCAGGGATACGAAGGATATGTTGCCCGTTGCCAGTCCGGTTCAGCAGGAAGACCATCCGCAGAGCCTGTTCCTGGATCCCGATATCAGCGATCTTCAGTCGGGATCGCGGTTGCGTGGCGCGATCCTCGAATATTCGGGGCGGGGAATCTCGGGCTGGATTGTCGATGCCCAGTCGCCAGCTTCAACGGTTTCGATAGCGCTCTTTGTCGCTTCCCACTGTGTCGAAGAGGGACGCACCGGCCGATCCATGCCGGCCCGCATCGGTCCGCGGAGCGTGATCGGACGTCCCGGATTCCGGATCGATCTATCCACGCCGGGTGTGCGCCGTCGGCTGGCGCGCGCCCTCCGAAACACGCTCGTGGAGCCCAAGCATGCGCAGATCTATCTGCGCATCAGCCTGAACGATGGCGAATACTACGAGATACCGCTGTTCGAGAATTTTACGCCGAGCGAGGTGGTCGTTGCGCTGGGTTTCTCGATCGAGGACTACGACGATCTGCTGTTTCCGAACAACGACAGCAGGACAATTGCCGGACCGGCGGACGCCGCCACCAAAGAGGTGCGCTACATTTGCTTCTACCTGCCGCAATTCCATTCATTTGAAGAAAATGACAGGTGGTGGGGACCGGGGTTCACCGAGTGGACCAACGTCGCGCGCATGCGTGCCCAGTTTCCGGCTCACGAATCGCCATGGTTGCCTGCCGATCTTGGATTCTATGACGTCCGGCTGCCGGAGACGCGCCGTCAGCAGGGCGAGCTCGCGCGCAAGTACGGCATCGATGGATTTTGCTACTACGTCTACTGGTTTCAGGGACGACGGCTGCTGGAAAAGCCGCTTCAGCTCCTGCTCGAGGACGGCGAGCCGAACCTGCCATTCTGCATCTGCTGGGCCAACGAGAACTGGTCGCGCCGGTGGGACGGCTCCGATGCCGAGCTCCTGTTGGGACAAAATCACTCGCTGGATGACGATGTCCGCTTCATCGACGACATGGCCGACCTGCTGCTCGATGAGCGCTACATCACGGTCGACGGTCGAAAGATCATCGTCGTCTACAGACCGTCATTGTTGCCGGACAAGCAGCGTCTGTTCGAGATTTGGCGCGAGAGGGCCAGAGAGCTTGGAATCGGCGAACTGCTGATTTGCAATGCGATGACGTTCGGAGAGTTCGATCCGCGCGACGTCAATTGTGATGCTGCGATCGAGTTTCCGCCGCACACGGTCTCGACGCGGGAGGTGCCGCCGGCCGAAGTCGATGCTCCGCCGACCTTCGCCGGAAAGGTGTACGACTATGTCGATGCGATGCGATCGTCGATCGGCAAGACCTACGATTTCCCGTTCTTTCCTGCCGTGATGCCGCGCTGGGACAATACGCCTCGCAAGGGCGCGCGCGGTCACGTCTTCACCAGGTCCAGTCCGGAGGCGTTTGAGGTCTGGCTTCGCGACGCGACGCTGCGGGCCAAGGGCAACAGCTTCTCCGAGTCATTGGTGTTCATCAATTCCTGGAACGAGTGGGCGGAGGGGGCTCATCTCGAGCCGGATTCGCGTCATGGACGAGCATTCCTCGACGTCGTGCGAAGGGTGGCTTCGGCTGAGCCGATTTCAGCCCAGATCCGAAATAGCCCGGATCTGCTGGATTGCCTGAGCAGGCAGGAGCTGGAGTGGGCGGTAAAGGAGGCCTCGACGCATGTCGAAGTGCTGGCAAACCTGCACCGGTCAGGTCTCACCCATTCGGGCGTGCAGCGCGTCAGGAACGGTACGCCGGTTGAGGCAGAGGGCGCGTCCGACAATCCGGCAGGTTCATTGCTGGTCATCGAGAACATCAATTCTCAGACCGGCGAGCGGGTGATCGTCGATCCGCGCTTCGAGATTTTGGTGCGTGGTTGGATCTGCGCGGGCAATACGTTCGAGGCAAGCCGGCAAAGAACCGGATTCCTGGTGCTGTCGGCGTTTGCGCCGGATAGCGCGGTCAATAGCGGGTACTGCCTGATCGTCGATTGGCACGAGCGCGTCGACGTGAAGGAGTATATGAAGGCCGAAAGCAAGGACTGCTATTTCGGCTTCCAGCTGTCGTTCTCGATTCGAGACTTGCCGGATGGCGAATATCAGCTTGCGGTGCTGGAGGTCGGCGACGGCGCCAGCGCGCTGGTGCGGTCCCGCCATTCGATCATCGTGAGACGTTGAGGTCGCCGCCGATGCTCGCAAGTGTCGTCATCGCGTGCTACAAGCACGAGCAGTATCTCGAGGAATGCCTCGAGACTGTCTATCAGCAGACTTTTGCCGACATTGAGCTCGTCATCGTCGACGACCATTCGCCGGACAAGAGTTTTGACGTCGCGCAGAAGGTGATCAAGAAGCGGTCGTTCGGAAAGCGCTTTGTCTCCTGCAAGCTGCTCAAGAACCCGCAAAACCTCGGCGCCCACTACACCTGGAACAGGGCATTGTCGCTGACGAGCGGCGACATGATCTTCCTTTTGAACTCGGACGATGCCTTTTCGAAGGAGCGGGTTCGGCTGTTCGCGGATCAATATGCCAATGAGCGGCTGTTCTTCGGCTTCTCGGCCGTTGAGCCGATCGACGAGCACGGCAAGTCGATCAGCAACTACCAGTTTCCCACGCGCCTGCGCTATGCAATCGATCGGGCCCAGATTGCGGGTGCGCCGCTGTCCTGGACATTCCTGGATTCCCAGATCGCCGCGTCGACCGGAAACTTCGTCTTCAGCCGTGAACTGCTGCGGCAGGTGGGCTGGCTCGCCGATCTCAAATACTGTCACGACTGGGACTTCGCCCTGCGCGCCGTCACCAAGGTCGAGCCGACCTATCTCGAGTCCGACCGCTATCTGTATCGGCTCCACTCAACCAACAGCTTCCGAAGTCTGAGCAAGGTGGCGGAGAGTGAGACCAAGGCTTGCATGGAGTCGTATTGCCTGAATGCAATCTCGTCGCGGCCGCAAAACAAGACCTGCCTCAGCCCGTCCAATTTCGGCGATTCGTTCTATGACTTCGTGAAGCTGCACCCGAACTTCAATTATTGGGTCAAGCAGATCTACGCGCCCTATCATCCGGAGCATCGGACGGTCGAGTCGAACGATCGGACCAGGCCGCTGCGTTGGCGCTGATCGGGGACAAGCCTGCCTTGTCCGTTCCGATGCAATCGGAACGGAGCCCTGATTGAGCGTGCGGCGCGGCTTCACGCAAGCCGCGACACACGTCTCTAAACCGACCTAGCAGAGGTTTTTCGACGCCGTCTTTGCGGTCGTCTTGAGAACTTCGCGCAGCGCTTCCAGGCGATCGGTTTGGCAGGGCACGGTGGGGACCAGCCAGCCACCTTCGTCATTTTCGTTCCAGGCATAGATCAGCACCGCGGGGGCCCGACGATCGGGCGCACGGCTGTTCACCCAGCTGATCGATTGCGCCAGATGGCCGGCCAATTCCTTCTTCGTCGGCGCGGTGTAGAAATTGGTGACCCCATCGCCGGGACGCTGCTTGGTCTCCCAGGGCACGGGACGTTCGATGCGCGGGCGCCTGTCCCATCCGGTCATCACCGTGGGCACGACGGGGACCTGGCTCGCGGACAGATCGTTCCAGCCCTTTTCGGCATACTTCGCGAGATCTGCAAAGCTTCCGCGGCCGTTGCCGGTTGTGATCGCATATGATCCGACCGCGTCGGCGCCCAGATTGGCGGCCTCCTGGCTCAGGAATTTCGTGTCTCCCGCCAGCACGATGTAGGGATCGGCAAGCCCGGCGCCGTTGGCGTCGGATTTGAACTTGCCGAGCTGGGTGCGCAGACCTTGCACGCCTCCCCAGCTTCGCTGCACGTCCGCCCCCTTGATGAAGCCCAGGAAGTACAGCGGCCGATCGCCCTCCACCCTCAGATAGTTCTTGTCCGCCATGAGGCCGATGTGCTCCTGGGGCAGTGAGGATAGCTTGGCTGCCGATCCCCATCGCCCGAGCTCGGTGAACATGCAGTATCTCAGTTCGGCTGCCTTTGGCCGGGCTCTGAACGCGTACAGGGCTTTCGACATCGGGTGGTTTGCGCCGTAGGCGGCAAACGCCCAATAGTCCAGTCCTGCAAAGATGGCCTGGTCGATCTCCTTGTCCATCTCGGCCTCGATCGAAGCCGAAAAATCGAGCGCGTTGGGATCGCGGTTCATCTGCGTTCCGAAGAACGGCGTTCGCCAGCGATATTTTTCGGGACCGAGCGATTGCTTCATGGCTTCGGTCGGCTGCGAGCCCGGCGCATACCAGGCGTCCCATCGGATCGCTCCGACCAGGGGCCGGGAAGCTGCCGCGGCCGCAGCAGGATGGCCGGAACCCAGGACGCTGAGCGAGCCGGGCAGGAGGCTTGCGGATAACGATGTCAAAAACATCCGTCTTGTAAGCGCGAACGGCTTACGGACTGCTGCATTCCCATTGTTCATTGGCGACCTCCGATCGTTCCCGTCCCGTGCGACGGTTTCGTGCAAATGACAGCGAGCCCTCTGCTTCTATTATATTGATTTTCCTCGAAATAACCTTACAACAGTTAAATGTGAGCACTACGTGTTATAGCCTTATTCTTGTAGGATAAGTGCGCTAATAGGGAATTCGTGGTGCGAACCAATGGTAATTGCTTGTTGATCTCGTGGGGAGCGGCTCAGGTTGGACATGGAAATTCCTGCATTGTCTAGTTTCAGCTCAGGCGTGAATCTCGATACGCTTCCAGCAAGTGAGATCGAGACAAGGCTTCGAGATTTCTTTTCCGGGCGGATCGCGAATCCGAAGCCCGACGACCTCATCCAATCGGTCGAGCAGTTGGAGCAGCAATACGGCCACTACAAGGAATTCCAGTTTGCAAAGGCGGCAGCGCTTGTGCAGGCATGTGATTTCGCCGGAGCGCGCGCAATCCTTCTCGACCTCGTCAAGCAGCTGCCGTCCGACTCGCGGATATTGCATCGCCTTGCGATCGCGGATCTCAACATGGGATCAGCTCACGAAGCGCAGGATGTTTATCTTTCTGCGCTCGCTGCGGCCCCGAAAAGCGAAAATCTGCGGCGCGAGTTTGCCGGCCTCTTGCGCGTGATGGAGGCGAAGAAGCTCTATGTCGGGGTCGATCGGAAGAAGCACGGCCTGGCCGCCGTGTGCGCCATCAAGAACGAGGGCGACGACCTCTTGGAATGGCTGCACTTTCATAGACTGGTCGGAGTCGATCACTTCTACCTCTACGACAACGGCAGCACCGACAACACGCGCGACGTGATCGAATCCTTCCCTTGGCCCGAAATGATCACCTATCATTTCGTGGAGGGCGAATTTGGCCAGATGCGCGCGTTCTCTCATGCGATCGACAGCTATCGCAATTGCTCGGAATGGTGCGCCTTCATCGATGCCGATGAGTACCTGTTTCCGACCAAGGCCGGCAACATCAAGGACGTCCTGGCGGAGGTTGGATCAGCGCCGGCGGTGGCGGTGCATTGGTTGAACTTCGGATCGAACGGTCACGACGCGAAGCCGGCCGGCTTGTGCATCGAGTCCTTCACGCGTCGCGCTCCGGACGACTTCCCGGATCATTTCATCATGAAGTCGATCATTCGGCCGGACACCATCGTGTCCTACCTGCATCCCCATCAATCGCTCGTTCTGGGCTGCTACGTCCAGGAAGACGGCACGCCCGTTTTCCCGATCGGCGGGCGCTGCACGGCTCCCAAGCGGGACAAGCTCGTCATCAATCACTACTACACGAAGTCGCGGCAACAATTGCTGAAGAAGCGTGAGCGCGGCCGGCCGTTGGCCGATGGCGATCCTGAGAAGATCCGCGCGATGGAGTTCTTCACATTGCGGGATCGCAACGATATCGAAGACGCGACGATCCAGCGGTTTCTGCCGGAGCTGAAGAAACTGGTTCAGAGCTGAATCCAGGACAGCTGAATCCGGGAACGGCGATATCCTCGCCGGAGGAGGGCGCGCCAAGGCGGTGCGCCCCATAAATTGTCCATTGTGCTTGAAGTGACCGTTGATCGCGGCGATCAACTGCGCAGCGATCGGTTACAGGGGCTCTAGCCGGTATTTCGCAAGCAAGTCTTGCGCAGCTTCGATGTCAATCTTTGCCGGCCTCTGGAAGACAGACATGTTGTTGGCACGCGCGATTTCGCGCGCGACCGTCCGCACGGAATGGTAGTGGGGACGGTTCTCGAAGTCGTGAATTGCGATGAAGGCTCCCGGCGCGGCGTGCAGCACGCACTGCACGAAGCAGGCCACGCGAAACCGGCCGTCGACGAAGTACAAGTCCGCCGTCTTGCTTTCCGGACGCTCCCAGATGCGTTCGTGATAGTCGGGCCAGGAGCTCTCCTTCTCCTTCTCCACCGGGTAACCCCACTCGCGCAGCTTGCCGATATCGACGTGCAGCAGCAGCGGCTGGGTGCTCGCACCGCGCGTGGCGTCGGCGACCTTGGAGAGCCATTCCGAGGAGGAATCGATGGAAATGACCCACTCCTTCTTGGTTTGACAGGCGAGCCAGGTGCTGCCGCCCGACCCGAACTCCAGATAGCGCGTCGAGAGATCCACGAAGCTTTTGAACAATGTCTGTTCCTGACCGTCCATTGCGATGTTCATGGCGGGATCCCTTGGTTTCTCGATTTGTTGTCTGGCGGGTGGTTGCCAATCCACCGTCGGAAGGCGGTCGCGGCTCGTCAAGCCACGATGAGATCCGGTTGAATCTTCATCGCGCTTCTCGGCTTCCTGTTGGCTATCCACGCCGACGGCTTGGAGAGAGCGGCGATTACTGGTTCAGCCCGACGCGCTCCACCTTGTAGCCGCGCTCCAGGATCGCGCGCCACCAGGGTTGCTCGTCGACATACCAGCGCACTGTCTTGGCGATGCCGGTCTCGAAATTCTCCTCGGCGCGCCAGCCGAGCTCGGTCTCGAGCTTGGTGGCGTCGATGGCGTAGCGGCGGTCGTGGCCGGGCCGGTCGGCGACGAAATTGATCAGCTGGCGCCGCGGGCCTGCCGCAGCCGGCATCACGTCATCGAGCAGGTCGCAGATGCTTTCCACGACGTGCAGGTTGGTGCGCTCGTTGCGGCCGCCGACATTGTAGGTCTCGCCGACCTCGCCGCGTTCCAGCACCAAGGTCAGCGCCTTGGCGTGATCCTCGACGAACAGCCAGTCGCGGACGTTCTGGCCGTCGCCATAGACCGGCAGCGGCTCGCCGGCGAGCCCCTTGATGATCATGTGCGGGATCAGCTTTTCCGGGAAGTGATAGGGGCCGTAATTGTTGGAGCAGTTGGTCACCAGGGTCGGCAGCTCGTAGGTCTCGCGCCAGGCGCGTACCAGATGATCTGATGATGCCTTGCTGGCCGAATAGGGCGAGTTCGGCGCGTACGCCGTGGTCTCGGTGAACAGGCCTTCGTCGCCGAGCGAACCGAACACCTCGTCGGTCGAGATGTGCAGGAAGCGGAACTGGTCGCGCTTCTCGGGCGAGAGCGTGCGCCAGTGGCGCAGCGTCTCCTGCAGGATCGTGAAGGTACCGACGATGTTGGTCTGGATGAATTCGCCGGGGCCGTCGATCGAGCGGTCGACATGGCTTTCCGCGGCAAGATTCATCACCGCATCGGGCTGATATTTCTCGAACAGCCGGCGCAGGACTTGTCCCTCGCAGATGCAGGCCTTTTCGAAGGTGTAGTTCAGGCTCTCGGTCGAGCCGGGCAGGGAGGCCAGGTTTGCCGCATAGGTCAGCTTGTCGATGTTGACGACGCGGGCGTGAGTATCTCGCAGCAGGTGCCGGACCACGGCGGAGCCGATGAAGCCGGCGCCGCCGGTGACGAAGATCGTCGATCCCTTAAACCGCATGTTTGAATACCTCGGCAGTGCGGGGCTGACCCTGGAACGAGCGGTAGACCGACAGCAGATACTCGCCGTAGCTGCTCTTGGCGGTCTTCTGTGCCACCCTCGCGAAGGCTTCCAGCGAGATGTAACCCTGGCGCAGGGCGATCTCCTCGGGGCAGGCGATGCGCAGGCCCTGGCGCTGCTCCAGGATCTGGACGAAATGGCTGGCCTCGACCAGCGAGGAATGGGTGCCGGTGTCGAGCCACGCGAAGCCGCGGCCGAGCACCTCGACATAGAGGTCGCCGCGCTCGAGATAGGCCTTGTTGACGTCGGTGATCTCGATCTCGCCGCGCGGCGACGGCTTGATGCCGGCGGCGATATCGACCACGTCATTGTCGTAGAAATAGAGACCGGTGACCGCGACGTTGGACTTCGGCCGTTTCGGCTTCTCCTCGATCGATAGCGCCCGTCCGGTGCCGTCCAGCTCGATCACGCCGTACTGTTCCGGCGCGTTGACGACGTAGCCGAACACGGTGGCGCCCTTCTTGCGGACCGAGGCGGCCGACAGCATGCTCGGCAGGCCGTGGCCGTAGAAAATGTTATCCCCTAACACAAGGGCGACGGAGTCATCGCCGATGAAGTCGCGTCCCACGATGAAGGCGTCGGCGAGACCCCGCGGGGTCTCCTGGGTGGCATAGGCGAACCGGACACCCATCTCGCTGCCGTCGCCGAGCAGGCGCTGGAACAGCGGCTTGTCCTGCGGCGTGGAGATGATCAGGATATCGCGGATTCCGCCGAGCATCAGCGTCGACAGCGGATAATAGATCATCGGCTTGTCGAAGACGGGCAGCAGCTGCTTGGAGACGACGGTCGTGACGGGGTAGAGACGCGAGCCGGTGCCACCGGCAAGGATAATGCCTTTCATGGTCCCTCACAGTTTGATTATCAAAACATAACATATAGCGTGCGCCGCACAAGTTTGTTATGAGGTGGAAATTAACATTTCGGGCGCGTCAAACTGGAACAAATGTTAAATGAACGTCATCAAGACCGAGCTTCCTGAAGTTCTGATCGTCGAGCCGAAGCTGTTCGGCGACCAGCGCGGCTTCTTCCTCGAGACCTACCAGTCGCCCCGTTATGTCGAGCACGGCATCACGCGACCCTTCGTGCAGGACAACATGTCCCGCTCGGCCTACGGCGTGCTGCGCGGGCTGCACCTGCAAAACCCGCTCACCCAGGGCAAGCTCGTGACCGTGCTGCGCGGCAAGGTGCTGGACGTTGCCGTCGACGTGCGTATCGGCAGCCCGAACTTCGGCAGGCATGTCGCGGTTGAGTTGAGCGAGGACAACCGCCGTCAGCTATGGGTGCCGCGCGGTTTTGCCCACGGCTTCGTGGTGCTCTCGGAAACCGCCGACTTCTTCTACAAATGCGATGACTTCTACAGCCCGAAGGACGAGCTCTCAATCCGGTGGAACGATCCGGCGATCGGGATCAAATGGGGCGTCGATAAGCCACAGCTGTCGGCCAAGGATGCGGATGCGCCGCTGCTCGCCGACGCCAGCAATCTTCCGACCTATGGACAAATCTGATGCGGATTCTTTTGACGGGAACGCGCGGCCAGGTCGGCGGTGCGCTCAAGCCTCTGCTGGAAGGCCACGGCACCACCATCATCGCGCCGCCGACCGCGGAGTTCGATCTCGCGAAGCCGGAGATGTTGACGGGCGAGCTCGAGAGGCTAAAGCCCGATCTCATCATCAATCCGGCTGCATACACAGCCGTTGATCGCGCCGAGGACGAGCACGAGCTGGCGTTCCTGGTCAACGCCAGGGGACCCGAAGCGCTCGCGAAATGGGCGGCAGCGAACCGCGTGCCGCTGGTGCATTTCTCCACGGACTACGTTTTCAATGGTTCAGGCGACCGGTCGTGGCGCGAGGACAGCCCGACCGAACCGTTGTCAGCCTACGGCGCGAGCAAGCTTGCCGGCGATCTCGCGATCCAGGCGGCCGGCGGGGCGCATCTGATCGCGCGCACCTCCTGGGTCTATGCCGCAAAGGGCACGAATTTCCTGCGCACCATCGCGCGGCTCGCCGGCGAGCGTAAGGAGCTGCGGATCGTGGCCGATCAAATCGGCGCGCCGACGACGGCACAAGCGATTGCGAGCGCGGTCGCCGGGATCGTGCTGCCGAACATCACCACGCTGCACGATCAGCTCGCGCGCAGGGGCGGTGTCGTCAATCTCGTTTGCGCCGGCGAAACCAGCTGGCACGGCTTTGCAACCGCCATTGTCGGCGGGCTGAGGTCTCGTGGCGTCACACTCGCCGTCGACAACATCGTGCCGATTGCGACGGCCGATTTCCCGACCAAAGCGATACGTCCGGGCAATTCACGGTTGGATCTGACGCGGCTCAAGACGCAGTTCGGGGTCGCGATGCCGACGTGGCAGGAAGCGCTCGCACGCGAGCTGGACTCGTATGTCCAGCTCGGCGCGCCCGCCCACGCCTAGAGCCCAAAGTGCGGAGCGGATTTCCTGCGGCAAATGCCAGGCGTTTGCGCTGAGTTGATCGTGAGACAACAAGCAAAAAGCGCGATGAGGATTCAACCTCATCGCGCTTTGGGATTGGACGGCGCCGGCACCGCCGCTTAGCGCGGCCGGCCGATGCTGTCGTAGGTGAAGCCGTGCGCGGCCATCTCGTCCGGCCGGTAGATGTTGCGCAGGTCGACGACGACCGGATGCTTCATTTCCTGCTTGATGCGCTTGAGATCGAGCGCTCGGAACTGGCGCCATTCGGTCACGATCACCAGCGCATCCGCCTGGCGGGCGCATTCATAGGCGTCCTTGCAGTACGCGATCTCGGGCAATTCCTTGCGGGCCTGCTCCATGCCGACCGGATCGTAGGCGCGAACGCTCGCGCCAAAGTCGATCAGGCCGTTGATCAGCGGGATCGACGGTGCCTCGCGCATGTCGTCGGTATCGGGTTTGAAGGTCAGGCCGAGTACGCCGATCGTCTTGCCGCGCAGCTCGCCGCCGAGCACATTGGCGACCTTGCGCGCCATCGCGCGCTTGCGGTTGTCGTTCGCGGTCAGCGTGGCTTCGACGATCTTCAGCTGGACGTCGTGATCGAGCGCCGTCTTGAACAAGGCGCGGGTATCCTTCGGGAAGCACGAGCCGCCATAGCCTGCGCCGGCATGCAGGAACTTGGTTCCGATCCGGTTGTCGAGCCCGATGCCGCGCGCGACTTCCTGTACGTTCGCCCCGACCTTTTCAGAGAGATCGGCGATCTCGTTGATGAAGGTGATCTTGGTGGCGAGGAAGGCATTTGCGGCGTATTTGATCAATTCCGCCGTGCGTCGTGCGGTATAGAGGATCGGCGCCTGGTTCAAATAGAGCGGGCGATAGACTTCGCCCATTACCCTCTTGGCCCGATCGTCCTCGGTGCCGACGACGATCCGGTCGGGATGGCGAAAATCCTGGATCGCGGCGCCTTCGCGCAGGAATTCGGGGTTCGAAGCAACCGCGAAATCCGCGTCGGGACGGGTCTCGCGGATCAGGCGTTCCACCTCGTCGCCGGTGCCGACGGGCACGGTCGACTTCGTCACCACCACGGTGAACTTCTTGAGCGCTGCGCCGATCTCCTTGGCGGCAGCATAGACGTAGCTCAGGTCCGCATGGCCATCGCCGCGCCGCGAGGGCGTTCCCACCGCGATGAAGACGGCATCGGCGTCGCCGACGGCGCCCGCGAGCTCCGTCGTGAAGGTCAGCCGTCCGGCGGCGGCATTGGTCTCGACGAGCTTATCGAGGTCGGTTTCGTAGATCGGGATCTTGCCACGCTTCAGGGCTTCGATCTTGCCGGCGTCCTTGTCGACACAAACGACCTGATGGCCGAAATCGGCAAAACACGCTCCGGATACGAGACCTACATATCCCGTTCCAACCATTGCAATCTTCATGAATCCGCTCGTCGATCAGTGTGGAGAGGAGGAGTTAGCACTAGCACAATTGTCGCCGATAACGCCAAGTTTTATAACGTATCGATTGTGTTGGAGCTCGGCGGCTTTTTGTGCAAACGGTGATGGCCTCAGTGCGGTTGAGTGCCCGCTAATCACCTTGGGCGCGCCATGGACACATTCTCAACTTGAAATCGACCGACAATCGAGCCGCCGTTTGAGGGGTGGACATGAGCACGAAGACGATAGGCAAGCAGAGGCCCTCAGGAGCTGAATACGCGTCGTTGCAAACGCAATTCTCCAGATACGATCGCACCACGTTTTCTGGATTTGTTTATGACCGCGCCGATCCTAGCCGACGCTACGCCGTCGAACTGCTGGTCGACGGCGAGCCATACATGTCATCATTGTGTGACGAGTTTGTAACAGAGCTTGCCGATGCCGGAATCGGCGACGGTCGATTTGGCTTTACGTTCAACGTGCAGGACGAGGTCAGCTCGAACGCTGCGATCATCGAGGCAAGACTGGCAAATATCGGAAGTCCCGTCGGTGCTCCGATTCGCTGCGATGCCGCTGCACCGGAAGCGCAGTGGCACCGAATCGGCGATATCAAATGGGCCGGAGGCTTGCGCTTCGAGGGCTGGCTTTCGCAGGACGTCGACGAAGACATCGAGATCCTGATTGCGCAACGGCCGGTGATGACCGTGAAGCCGACCGGGTGGACCAACGTTGCGCGGGGCGGCGAGTTCGGCGTCGGCCGCCGGATCGACTTTCATCTGCCCGAGCATTTTGCCGACGGTCGCGTGCGCGGGCTGTCGGCGCGGACAATTTCGGGACGGAGCCTGATCTCGGAGCCGGTCGCATTCGTCGCTTTCGAGCGCGGCCTGGAGCAGACCATCGCGGAGCTCGGACGCTGGGATAGCGAGCGGCTGCGCGGACAATTGTTCGATCAGCTCCTGCCTGCCTCGGTGCCGTTCCACACCTATCGCAGCTGGAAAGAGCGATTCTCGCCGACAGCACCGTCTGACGTTCCATCCGAGGCCGCGGTCGTCCTGATCGGGGATGCCAGGGTGGACGAAAGCATCGAGAGCTTAGAGGCCCAGCGGCACGCGGCCTGGTCGGCGGTGTCTCTGCCGGCGCGGGGGTTCAGTCAGTTCGATCCGAAGGCTGCGCGCGAGTTCGTCGACGGCGATGCCGCCAATAGCGCGTTCTTCGTCTTCTGCCTGAGCGGGACGATCCTTGCGGAAGATGCCTTGCAGCGCTTCGCCGATGTCTTCGCGTCCGAGCCCGGCTGCGATCTCGTCTATGGCGACGTCGAGGTCGCGGCCGGCGCCGGTGCCGTCTGGCCGTTGGCGTTCTCGGCGTTCGATCGCGAACGTACGCTCGAGCAGGGCTATGGCGCGTATTGCTTTGCGGTGCGCCGGGAACGCGCGGTGGAAGCGCTGCGATCGGCGACGTCGCTCTACGACATCTTCATTGGCTGCGTGGATGCCGAGCGTACCTATCATCTTCCGGGATCGGTTGCGGCGTTGCCGCGAATTGATGCCTCCGTCGCAACCGCCGAACTGGTCGCTGCAAGCCAAGCGTATTTTGCCAGGATCGGCGTCGAGGCGAATGTCGAGCCGCGGAAAGCGGGGCTTCTTCCAGCTGTGCGGGTCAAGCGCGCGGTCGATTGGAACGAGCGCACCACCATCATCATCCCGACCAGAAACCGCGCCGAACTCCTCAAGCGCTGTATCGAGACGGTCCTGCCGGCCGCACATGAGACCAACGCCCGGATTCTCGTCGTCGACAACAGCTCGAGCGAGCCGGAAGCGCTGGACTATCTCGAGGGTCTTTCAGCGGACGACATCGACGTCATTTCGGTCGACGGGCCCTTCAACTTCGCAGCCATCAACAACGCCGCCGTCGATTGCGTCGACACGGAGAACATCTGCTTTCTCAACAACGACGTCCAGGCGCTCGACGACGGCTGGCTCGCGGAGATGCTGTGGCGGCTCTCTGCTCCCGACGTCGGAGCGGTCGGCGCAAAGCTGCTCTGGCCGAGCAGCGTCGTGCAGCATGGCGGGGTGGTGCTGGGAGCCAATTTCTCGGCTGCGCATGCCTTCAACGACCGAATGGATGGTGATCCCGGCTACGGCGATCTGCTCCAGGTGGCGCACGAATGTTCGGCGGTGACGGCCGCGTGCCTCTTGATGCGCAAGCGCGATTTCGTGGCCGTCGGCGGCATGGATGAGGTCCGCTTTCCGATCAGTTTCAACGATATCGATCTGTGCCTGAAGCTGCGCCAGCTCGGAAAGCGGATCGTATTCACGCCGGACGCGAAACTCGTTCACCTGGAGTCGGCGAGCCGGGGCCGCGATTCCACGCCGGACCGCAAAGCACGCTTCGGGCGCGAGCTGGCAATGCTGCGCGCGAAGTGGGGTGAGGTGCTGCTCGACGATCCCTATTACAGCCCGCTGCTCGGGCTGGATTCGACGCCGTTCTCTTCGCTCGCATGGCCGCCGCGGTCATGGAAGCCGCGCGCCAACCTCCCGCCTGTGCCGACTGCTCCTCCGATCGGGATGTAACTGCACATCCTCGACCACCCAGTCGAGGACAGCGGCAACCGTTTCATCGGCGTCAAAGCCTGGCTGCAGCTTCAGGTCGGTCTTTCGGCTACGTCCCGACGGTGTCGGAAGCCATTCCGTCGCGGCGGCCGGCAATCCGGTCGCCAGCAGCGCGTCGACCAGCGGATGCCCGAATGCCGGTTCGCCGATGTCGAGCACCAGTTTCGTGATGCTGTGACCTTCGATGAGTGTCGCGACGTCGTCGACGGCGATTTCGCCGGTGACCATGACATTCGTCCGCTGCATCAGCTTGAGGTCGTCGAGGGTGGTGCCGAGCACGATGATCTCGGTGTCTGCATGGGCATTGGCGATTTGATCGCTGAGCGCTCTGACGAAGCGAAATTCCGCCGCGCTGCCGCGCAGGGCAAGCAGGCCGAGACGCGCCGGGCCGCTCGCGGCAGGATGCCGCGCCGGCCGCACCAGCGGGTCGCTCGGCCTGACCACTTGCAGGCCGAGAACCGACACCGAAAAGGCTGCCCCGTCTTCGCCGATCGCGATCACGCCTCGGGCCCCTTCGACGAGACCGGTCCAGTCCGGATGGAGGCCGGATCCAATCGCGGCGCGGTCGGCAAGTCTGGTGTCGGTGATCAGGAGCTCGTAGGCGAAATGTTGCGTGAGCTGCACGAGACATGCGCCGGGGATGCGGTTCGGTTCCGAAATTTCGAGCGAGCGGACTTGGAGACCGGTGATAAACCTCAGAAGGGCCTCGCGGCCCTCAGCTGTCGCAACGTCGAGTGCGATCGACTGCGGGGCTCGGCCATCCGGAGCGAAGATTGCAGCCAGCTGGCGTCGTCCCTCGGCGCGGAAGTGAACGATCAGACCGCGCTTGTTGTCCGCCGCGAGCTGCCTGCACCGCCTGATGGCAATCTCGCGGCCAACGGCGGAGCCGCAGAGGATGACATGTGGGCTGGCGGCGCGCGGTTCGTTGGAGAGCAGCTTGAGCTCAAGCGCCGCGCGGCAATCGCGCAGCGGATCGGCGAGCAGGAACGCCGCGCACTCCGTCGCATAGCGCCGGTAACGGTGTTCGAGCACGCGAAGATTGCGCAGCACCAGCGAACGCTTCTCGCCAAGAAACGAGCGCGAACCTTCGTGTCCGACAAACACCGACGGGATGCACACATTGCGGAAACCGGCCTCCGCGGCGCGCAGACAGAAGTCGACGTCTTCAAGATAGCCGCGATAGAAGTCGTCGGAGAGCTCATGCACGGCGTCGAGGCATTCGCGGGTGATGTAGAGGCAGAACCCGACGCCGTTGGGAATGTCGATGGCGATCCCGGAATTCGCCGTGCCGGCAAGCTCGTCCAGCAATTCCAGCTCGTCGGGCGAGGGCAGGGGGTTCGACCGGTTCGGAATTGGAAAGCTGGTATATTCGCCGTTGTTCGAGAGCGGGGTCGCAGTGCCCACGCCGGGCGTCGATTGCACGACGCTCCGCAACCGTTGCAGCGCGTGTTTCGGCACCGTCGTATCCGAGTTCAACAGCACGACGTCGCCGGTATCGGTCTCGGCAAGCGCCCGGTTGACCGCGCCGACAAAGCCCAGATTGTGCGCGTTGGTCAGGAGCCGGATGCGCTGCCCGGACGCCAGTTCGCCGAGCAGGCGCTTGATGTCGGGCTCGGGCGACGCGTCATCGACGGCGACGATGGTCGCGCCCGGCGTGCAGGCCACGGCCGTCAATGCGCTCTCGATGCAGGCGCGCGTTGCGGCCAAATCCCGGTAAACCGGAATGATGATGGTGAGCGGCGGAGTTTCGGCGCTCCCGGCGCGAGGCGGCCGCTGTGGCGCCTCGCGGCGATCCGGCGCGCGGTTGGCCGGGAGCTGAACGCTCGCGATGACGCGGCCAGCTTGAGCGATCTCGAGGCGCTGCGAGGCCGCGGACGGCGGCCGCATCAGACGGAAGCTCGCAGCACGTCGCCCATTGAGCGCAAACCTGTGACGGGGATCGGCGGGAAGCTGGACGGTGCTGGATTGATCCGCCTGCGCCAGCGAAAGGTGCGGATCGTCAGCGCCTCGCCATGTCACCCATCCCTTCACCTCCTCATCGAGGAAGTCGATACGGGCGCAGCTGTCCTGACCGTTCTGCTCGAGCAGCAGGAGCGCGCTCCGGACTGACTCCGGATCGTCATCGCGCCGCGCGACGCTTCGTGCGGCTTCGATCTGCGCAAGGCCGTCGCCCCAAGCCATCATTCGCCGCGCGGCGGCAAGATCGTCCGGTTCGAGCTCGAGCGCTTTGGCGACGCTGGCGACCGCCGCTTCCTTGAGATCGAGGCGAAACAGCGCTTCTGCGCGCAGCAAATAGGCGCGGGCGCCCGGATGCGGCAAGATCCGGCAGCGGCGGTCGGCGAGCGCGAATGCGCGACGGAAATCACGTGCCTCGAGCGCGCTGACAGCGGCCCGCTCGAGATCGACGTGATGGAGCGTTCTGGACGTAAAGGCGATGCTGCGCGCGTCGGCGGTCAAATGTCGCCCTTGTCTGCCCGCATGGTCAGCCCGCCGTCTTGACGGCGCTCTGCCGGCTCCGGAATACCCGCACCCGTCCCTCGAGGCGCGGTGCCTCCTGGCGCGGCATCGCGGGGGCGGGCTCAGCGCGCATTGGCTGCCGGGGCGCGAGGGGCGCTGCCTGCGCCCGGTGCTCTTCGAGACTGAGCTTGAGGCCCACCAGGGGTTCCCGGCCTGAGGGACCCGATACCACAATCCGGTTCCCGGTTACGCGCAAGGCGGGAGCCCCGAGGAAGATGGTTTCGGCGGCGATGGCGTAGCGATCCGCGCCGGGGCCGGTGGCTTCCAGCGAGAACCCGGTGATGGCCAGCGCGCGTCCCCGGGTTCCGGCAAAGGTTCCGAGCGGAACGAACTGGTTGTCGCCGCGCTGCGGCCGGGCGAACTTGACCGCATATTGCAAATTGAGATCGTACGGCTTGTTCGGCCATTCGAGCGAAATTCCCTCGATCCGGGCCGGAGCGGCCGGTCCGGCAATCCACGTATTCGGGCCCACCGTCACGTCACCCAAGCCCGCGACATGCGCGAGCAGCTTGAGGGCGCTCAGCCCGTCAGGATCGGCCTCGGGCTCGTAGGCGTCGAATGGCTGGCCGGCCGGCTGACCGATCGGCTGCACGGCCGGTTGTCCGACCGGTTGTCCCTGGGTCAGCGGTTCGATCTTGATATTGGCGGCAGTCGAGCCGCCCGCGCGCCCCGCCGTGACCTCGACGATCAGGCGGCTTGGCCGGGCCACCGACACGACCAGCGCGGTCTCGGGCGCAAACAGGGTTCCATTGGCCGCATCGGGTCCGGTAATAATGTTACAATTGTTAAGGCTGGTGCGATCGGCATAGACGCGCACCACCGGAGGTGATGTCTTGTCCTCCGCGCCATTGTAGCGAACCAGGAAAAGACCCCGAGCCAGGTCAATGGTTTTCTGCTGAATCTGTTCGTTCATGGTCGCCTGCGAGCCTAACGGAATGGGTCGATATGTTTCCAACAGTGTGCCCCAAAAATTGGTGTGATAGAAGGGGGGGCTTAATGTTAATCCGGTGAGATAGTTCGCACGTGCATATCGAAGACACCCTGCCGGTCATGATATCGAACATGACCCCAACCGAAGACCGCGCGGCCGGGGGGCGCGCCCGCCCGCCAATGAACGTCCTCTTCGTCCACAACAACTTTCCAGCCCAGTACCGCCACATTGCGCGTGCGCTCGCGGAGCAGCCCGGAAACAAGGTCGTTGCGGTCGGTTCATCGACCGCGAGCACGACGCGGGATATCCGGCTGCTGAAATATTCGACGACCAAGTCGGACTCCGCGATGGTCCATCCCTTTGCCCGCCGCTTCGATGTCGAAGCGCGGCGTGCCGAAGAGGTCCTGTATGCGCTGTCGTCGCTGTCGGGGCAGGACTTCGTGCCCGACCTGATCTTCGCGCATCCCGGTTGGGGGGAGACGCTGCCGCTGCGCACGATGTTTCCGAGAGCGCGGATCATCCTCTATTGCGAATTCTACTACGGCGCCGAAGGCAGGGACGTCGGCTTCGATCCCGAGTTTCCGATGACGGGGCTCGACGGCAATGTCGCACTGCATCTGAAGAACGCGACGACGCTGCTGGCGCTCACGGAATGCGATTCCGGCGTTTCGCCGACGCCATGGCAGAGGTCGACCTTTCCCCGCGAGTTTCAGAGCAAGATCGATGTCATCCACGAGGGCGTCGACACCGACGAGGTGAAGCCCAATCCCGTCGCCAGGTTTCAGCTTCCGAACGGCGCGACACTGTCGGCGGACGACGAGGTGATCACCTACGTCTCGCGCAATCTGGAGCCGGTGCGCGGATTCCATGTCTTCATGCGGTCGCTGCCGAGGATATTGGCCGCACGGCCGAATGCGCAGGTGGTGATCGTCGGCGGCAGCGGGACATCCTACGGCGCGAATCCGCCGAAGGGCTCGAGCTGGAAGTCGATGTTCCTGGACGAAATCAGATCGGACATCGACCTGCGCCGCGTGCATTTCCTCGGCCGGATTCCCCGGGAGCAGTATCTCGCGCTGCTGCAGATCTCCTCGGTGCACGTCTATCTGACCTATCCCTTCGTGCTGTCATGGTCGCTGCTGGAGGCCATGAGTGCGGGATGCGCGGTGGTGGCATCCGACACGGCTCCGCTTCGCGATATCATCTCGGACGGCAACGGCCTGCTGGCGCCGTTTTTTGATACTGATGCGTTGTCGGATCAGGTCGTCTCGGTGCTGTCACGGCCGAAAGCCTTCAAGAAGATGCGGATGAAGGCGAGGAGCTTTGTGCGAGACAATTACGACGCAAAGCGGGTCTGTCTGCCCCGGATGCTGACGCTCGTCGATGAAGGTGTCCTCCCGCGCACGCACGGGGGATAACGCCAGGAGCTAGCGATGCCGCTTGTCATCTCGGTTGCCCAGCGCAAGGGCGGGGTCGGAAAGACGACCCTTGCGGTTTTGCTGGCTGCAGAACTGGATCGGCGTACGGGCTTGGTCGGACTGGTCGACGCCGACTCGCAGGCGTCCGCCTGTCACTGGGCCGAGCCCGGCAATTTGTCGTTCCCCGTCTACCAGCTTGATCCGGAAACCCGGCCGGTTGCCGAATGGGCCAGGCTGATGCGCCAGATTCCGCATCAGATCATCGTCGTGGATTCCGCGCCCAACGACCGGGTGCTGGGCGCCGTGCTCGCGGTCGCCAATATCGTGCTGATGCCCTGTACGCCGTCCGGCCTCGACATCGAGGCCACCGCAAGGACGCTCGACATCGTGCGTGAGGTGCGCGCGACGCGACGAACGGCGCTCCGTGCCATGATCGTGCCGAACCGCGTCGACCAGCGCACGCTCGAGGGGCAGCAGCTGATCGAGGAGCTGGATACGCTCGACGAAGAGATCGGGCCGATGATCGGAAGCCGCTCGGCCTATGTTCGCGCCGTCGCGCTGGGACAATCGGTTGCCGATTTCGCCAGCGGTACGCCCGCGGATATCGAGATCAAGACGCTCGCCGATCTCGTCATGAGCTGGTGCGGGATCGCACCCCGGCAGCGCGTGACGGTCTAGATTCAACTGGGCGCTTCGGCTGCCTCACATCAGGCTAACCATGCCTGCATGGCAACAAGAAATTCTGCGCCGCAGCTGCCGCTTCATCTGACGGCGGCGTCCTCCGAAACTGCAGGAGAAATGGCCCGGAAGCGCGATGGAGTCGCGATCCGTCGCCTGCACGCGCGTTATCGTTCGGCAACCGAAAGGCTTGCCGGCGCGCGAACCTTGTTTGGTTAACAGACTGCTCGCGCGCCTCTCGGCATTTGAGGCAAATGCCGCCGCGCGCCTGAGCCTAAGCTCAAGACATTTCCCGTACATGCTTCCCCTCACTGTGGGGAGTGAAGAATGTACAACGTCAAGAGAGTGATGGCCCTGCTGCTGGCCATCGTCGCACTCGGGACCAGCGCGCAGCAAACGCAGGCTGCAATGATCGGCTCGCCGCTGCCGCTGCGCGGCATGGTCGAGAAGATCCGCTTCAGCGAGCCGACGCTGGCGCCGATGGCCTACGTCATGTTCTGCATGCGCTATGCCGACGAATGCAAGCCGAAGCCGCGCGCCCGCATGGTGTTCCGCGGCGGCGCCACACGTCTGACCAAGCAGCGCATGGCCGACCTGATCGAGGTCAATGCCTCGGTCAATCGCAGCATCGCACCACAGCGCAACGAGCGCGGCCTCGCCGGCGAGGAATGGCTGATCAATCCGGCTCGCGGCGATTGCAACGACTATGCCGTCAGCAAGCGCCACGAGCTGCTGGCGCGCGGCTGGCCGATGCGCAACCTGCTGCTGAGCGAGGTGGTGACCTCCTGGGGCGAGCATCATCTCGTGCTGGTGGTCCGCGCCCAGGGCGGCGATGTCGTGCTCGACAATCTGAACGCGCAGATCCGCAACTGGTCGCAGGCGCGCTATCGCTGGGTCAGGATGCAGACCCCGGCGAGCCCCGATCGCTGGGCCGCCCTCGCACAGGCCGGCGTCTGACATCTGAGTTAGCCAACGCGCCGCTAGGGCGCGTTAACCGTCGCTGCGGCGGTAAATCCGTTCGGTCTTAACGCTATTCCCATCGTCATTTTGCCGCGCCGGACGGAATGTCGTACCCATCATTGCGTTTGTTGAGGCGCGGGATTGGTCCGCGCAGGGACGGCATTTTCAATGGCGAGCAGGGGTTCGATCCTCATCACGGGCGGCGCGGGATACATCGGATCCCATTGCGCCAAGGCGGTCGCCGAGGCCGGGTTTCTCCCCGTCGTCTATGACAACCTCTCCACCGGCCACCGCAACTTCGTGCAATGGGGACCGCTCGTGACCGGCGACGTCGCCGACCACGACAAGATCGCCGCCACCATCCGCGAGCACGATGCGCTGGCCGTGATGCACTTCGCCGCGTTTAGCGCGGTCGGCGAGTCCGTCGCGGATCCGCAGAAATACTTTGGCAATAACGTTGCCGGCACGCTCGGCCTGCTGCGCGGCATGCGCGAGGCAGGCTGCTATCGCCTGGTGTTTTCCAGCACCGGCGCCGTCTATGGCAATGCCGGGCGCGATCCCATTCCCGAGAGCGCCGCGGGGCCGACCGTCAATCCCTACGGCCGCTCCAAATTCATGATCGAGCAGATGCTCGATGATTATCGCGCCGCCTATCAGTTCAAATCGGTCTGCCTGCGCTACTTCAACGCCTGCGGCGCCGATGCATCCGGCACCATCGGCGAGCTCCGCGATCCCGAGACGCATTTGATTCCGCGCGCGCTGATGGCGCTGCTCGGGCACGTGCCGGACTTTGCGATCTTCGGCGAAGATTATGAGACGCCTGACGGCACCGCGGTGCGCGACTACATCCATGTCGACGATCTCGCCGCCGCCCATATCGCAGCGCTCGAATTGTTGTTGAAAGGGAGCGCCGGCGGTGTGTTCAACCTCGGCACCGGCACCGGCTATTCGGTGCGCGAGGTGCTCGACGCGATCCGCGCCGAGACCGGTGAAGCGGTGCCGAGCGTGGTGCGCGAACGCAGGGCCGGCGATCCGCCGATCCTGGTTGCCGATCCCTCCAGGTCGCAAAGCGGCCTCGGTTTCAAGGCGAGCCGGTCGGATCTCGGCTACATCATTCGCTCGGCCTGGGCGTGGCACCAGAAGGCGCATCCGCGCCGGCGATAGGGCATGATTCGGAAAAGTACGAAGCGGCTTTCCGTCGCGACAAACGCGGAACACGTTTGCGCGGAGATCATGCCCAAAACGGCGGAAGACTAAGCTGCGTCCGTGCGCGAACTCAACCGGCCGAACTGGCTGCGCAGCACCAGCAGGATGAGGTGACCTGTGCCGATGCCGGCAAGACCTCCCGCCACCTTGACGATCGCGTCAAGCAGGCGGCCGTGACGGTCCGGTGTCAGCAGTTGCATCGCTTCGAGTGTGAACGAGCTGAAGACGACAAAGAGCACGATCAGCGCGGTACGCCGCGGGTAGCCTACAACAAAGGCCATCGCCATCACTGCATATGCGGCGAAGCGCTCGGTCTGAGGAGGGAAAAACGACGGACGGTCCTGGATCGGCGACAGCGTCACGAAGGCGATAAAGGCAAGCGCGAGCCAGCCCGCAATCACGCCGAACTTCCGCATCTGTGAAATTTCCAACAAAATATTCCCGGTCCTGTACCGCAGACGACCCCCGGCTGGATTAGCGCATCACTCGTGCCAGCGACATGGAAATGGTCGCCGAAGGTTAACTTGTTCGCCGACTGTGGCAGACACGACGCGTCGTCCTGTTGCCAAATGATAGGTATTAAAATACCCAGTGCTGAAACTCAATCTGACTTGGCGCGCATCTCTTTGCGGGAACCTGTCGCGCTTGCGCGGGTTCCCGGGATGGTGCACCTGACAAAAAAATAAGGTTTCGCCTGCGGCTCCATTCATAGGCCGTTCACGGCCGAAAGCCTCATTTGATGCCGGAATATCGCAATGCTCACTCTCGGAGGCTAAAGTGCGTCTGCTCGTCGTTGAGGATGACCCGGATCTGAACCGCCAGCTCACCACCGCGCTCACGGACGCCGGCTATGTGGTCGATCGCGCGTTCGACGGCGAGGAGGGGCATTTCCTGGGCGACAGCGAGCCCTACGACGCGGTCGTGCTGGATATCGGCCTGCCGAAGATGGACGGTATCTCGGTGCTCGAGGCCTGGCGGCGGAACAAGCGGGTGATGCCGGTGCTGATTCTCACTGCGCGCGACCGCTGGAGCGACAAGGTTCAGGGGTTCGATGCCGGCGCCGACGACTACGTCGCAAAGCCCTTCCATCTGGAGGAGGTGCTGGCGCGGATCCGCGCGCTGCTGCGCCGCGCGACCGGGCATGCCCAGGTCGAACTGACCTGCGGGCCGGTGGCGCTGAATACCCGGACCAAGCGGGTCACCGTCAACGGCAACCCGATCAAGCTGACCTCGCACGAGTACAACCTGCTCGACTATCTGATGCACCATACCGGGCGGGTGGTCTCGCGCACCGAACTGGTCGAGCACCTCTACGACCAGGACTTCGACCGCGACTCCAACACCATCGAGGTGTTCGTCGGCCGCATCCGCAAGAAGCTGGAAGTCGATATTATCCAGACTGTTCGGGGCCTCGGCTACATGCTGTCGCCGCCGACCTAATGCATGATCCGGAAAAGTGCGAAGCGGTTTTCCGAAAAGATCATGCTCTTAAAGCGTTTTCGAGCGAAGTGGATACCGGATCGCTCACGTGAAGAAAACGCGACCAAACAAAAGGATGAGAGCATATCCTATTCAATCGGATCATGCTCTTAGAGCGCTTGATCGGCGTACACGGGCATTGGCATGATCCGCGCCGGGAGGACTGGATTCGCCAATGTTTGAATCCCTGATGTCTGTTGCCGCTGACACGCTGTTCGAGCCTGTGTCCTGATGGGCGGCAGCTCACTTGCGACCCGCCTGTTCGTCTCGGCGACCGCCTGGGTGGTGGTGATCCTGGCGATCACCGGCGTCATCCTGTCGTCGGTCTATCGCGACGCCACCGAGCGCGCCTTCGATCGGCGGCTCAATCTCTATTTGCGTACCCTGATCGCCGAGGTGGCGACGCCGGACGAGCCGGCGGACCGCCAGTTCCAGTCGCTCGGCGAGCCGCTGTTCGACCTGCCGCTGTCAGGCTGGTACTGGCAGATCACCCGCACCGACACCGAAAAGGGCGAGACCCGCGCCTCGCGCTCGCTGTGGGACAAGAAGCTGCCCAAGCTCGAGGAGCACGGTGCCGAGCTGACCGCCGCCGGCGTCCGCCTCGGCTATGTCGATGGACCCGAAGGCCAGAGCCTGCGCGTGGTCGAGCGCCCGGTCGATCTCGGCGCCGACGGCAAGTTCCTGGTCAGCGTTGCCGGCGATGCCACCGAGATCTTCGATGAGACGCGCAGCTTCGACTATTATCTCGGCGGCACCTTCGCCGCCCTCGGCATCGTGCTGCTGCTGACCACGATCTTCCAGGTGCGCTACGGCCTCGCGCCGCTCAAGCGCATATCGGATTCGATTGCCGATATACGCTCCGGCCGCGCCGAGCGCCTCGAAGGCCGGTTTCCGGTCGAGATCGCGCCGCTCGCGCGCGAGACCAACGCGCTGATCGATGCCAACCGGGAGATCGTCGAGCGCTCGCGCACCCATGTCGGCAACCTCGCCCATGCGATCAAGACGCCGCTGTCGGTAATCGTGAACGAAGCCGGCTCACATGCCGGCGATCCCTTTGCCAGCAAGGTGCTCGAGCAGGCCGACCTGATGCGCGACCAGGTCGCGCATCACCTCGAGCGTGCGCGAATCGCCGCTCGGGCCACCATCGTCAGCACCATCACCGACGTCGCCCCTGTCATCGAGGCGCTGCGCCGGACCATGGAGAAGATCCATCGCGATCGCGATCTCGCGATCGAGGCGAAGGCCGATCCGGCGGCGCGGTTTCGCGGCGAGCGGCAGGACCTCGAGGAGATGGTCGGCAATCTCGTCGACAACGCCTGCAAATGGGCGGCTTCTCAGGTGTTCATCGAGGTCAGCGTGGTCCCGCCGGAGGCGTCGGGCGCCGGGCCCAGGCTGCGCATTATGGTCGACGACGACGGACGCGGCCTGTCGGAGGCCGAGCGCGCCCAGGTGGCGCGGCGCGGCCAGCGGCTCGACGAATCGAAACCCGGCTCGGGGCTCGGCCTGTCGATCGTGACCGATCTCGCCGGTCTCTATGGCGGCAGTCTCACCCTGAATGACGCGCCGATCGGCGGTCTGCGGGCCGAGCTCATGCTGCCGGCGGTGTAGGGCATGATGGAATTCGGTTGAATGGCGGTCGCGAAGGCGGTGCGCTCCCGCTCCGCCCGCAGGTGCTGTCCGTTTGAATCCCTCGTGCGGTACGCAATCTGTTCTTGCCCATGATCTAGATCAAAGGATTTAGATCCAATCCCGGGTTTTCCGTGGGTGAACGAAGTTCCAGAAGTCTATTGCGCGGCCTGTTCCCCGTGCAATCATCCCCCGATCTTGGGAGACGGCCCATGAAGGACATGCAGGCGCACTTAGAGAAGCTTCGCGTCGAGGCGGAAGAGTGCGAGCTAATCAGCAAGCTGGCGACCAATAAGACCAAGAAAGAACTGTTCGCTAGGTTGGCCGCACATCACCGGACGCTGGCCGATGAAGTCGAGCGGACCATGAGGGAAGCCCGATAGGAACTTTGCGTTCCCATGTGGATTTACAGCTCCGTTCCCGTAAGGAACTGAGCGAGGAAAAAGGGTCACATGGGCCAAATTCGACGTCGGGTCAGACACACCAATTCACTTGAAGCGCGCCTTGTTGAGAGAGCTAGAGAGCTACGCGAACAGGCCGCAGCGCTCGCCCCAGGTATCGAGAGAGAAGCGCTCCTGAAGCTGGCCCGGCAAGCTGAGGCTGGAGCTAGCATGACCGAATGGCTGCGCGCTGGGGGGCTTCAATCATCCACGACCTAAAAGCTCTTTGCCGGCGTCACCATCAATCGCGTCGTACACAAACAACATGATATAGTTGCCCCAACGCAGGCGGGATCGCGCTGAATAGTGGACGCGACGCAGAAGCGCTTTGCCCGCCTCACCAGCGGCTTTTCAAAGAAGCTGGATCATCACGCCGCTGCTGTGGGCCTGTACGTGGCTCACTACAATCTCTGCCGCGTGCATGAGGCGCTGCGGACTACGCCAGCTGTCGCGCTTGGTATTGCGGAGCGGGTTTGGACTATCGGTGATTTGCTGGATGCCGTGCTGCCGCTGGAGCCGAGCCGGCCTGTGCGCGTGACGCGCAAGTTCACTGTAATTGACGGTGGAAAGCCGGGATGGCGCAAATTGCAAGTCAGCTTGAACTACGAGGCCCGGCGAACGCCGAACCTTTCTTCTTCACCCCAAAGGAACGGCCTCAGCGCCGGGGGAACGCTGAGGCCGTGTCCAAGTACTGCCCGTTTTGAGCACCGGGACCACGCGACAACGGAACGTCACCGGGGCTGTTCCTAACCGTGAAAAAGAAGCGGCTCCAGCGAGGGGGCGCAAGCCGGGACCGAGTTTGCATACGTCATCCGACGCACCCGGCGGGGACGCCGGACGTAAAACAACCGCCAGCCGACACGCCTCGTTGCTGTGGCGCACAGAGAAACGGCCCCAGCACCCTTGGAGGTAATGCTGGAGCCGTTCTTTATTCCCATTCTCACGCCGAGCCGTCGCTTGCCGATAATTGGCGGCCCCTTCTGGGCTTGTAATTTGATCTTAATGAAACGCCCTGCCCAGTCCGGAAAGGATCGAATCAGCTGGCTGTTCCAGAAATCAACTGTGTGAATCGAACGAAAATAAACTGCCACTTTTTCCCGGGTGTTTGACAAGTGTCCTAGTTCCCCGGAGCAAGTGTCCGAATTAGGACAGCACCGCTTGCGGGGGAGGCGAGGAGAGCTCGCGGACAATCTTCGCAGACATCAAATGCGATTGGGCCTGCGGACCCGGCGCAGCCTTTTGGGCGGTGTTGCCGTCAGTATTCCTAAACGCGTTCTTAACGCGCCCACCTCTATCATCGCGGGCGGACGGGCTGCGGCGGTTGCCGGGCACCTAGCTTTCACGACCGGGCATGAGCCAGAAATCGACCGAGCGGCTGAGGGATTATCTCGCGCAGCTTCCGCCGCAATCGCAGGCGCTGCTGATGCGGGAGCTGGAGCGCGCCGTCGAACGCGGCGATGATGTCGCGATCGCCAATCTGGTCCTGGAGCAACTGCGCAAGATCGTGCGCGGGGTCGAGCAGGACGAGCAGATCCAGCCGCGCAGCGACGATCCGGCGCGGCTCCTGTTCCGGCCGCTCGAGCCGTTCCTTGCCGAGACCAATTTCCCGACCCGAGCCGGCCAGCTCCGGCGTGCCTCGCTGCTGCCGATCTGGCAGTGGCTCGCCCGCGAGGGCGCGCCCGAGGCCGCCCGCGAATTCGAGAAGGCACTGGCGGCTGCCTCGGAGAGCGGTCCGATGGAGACCGCCGCGCGCAAGTTCCAGCTTGCGGCTGCGGAAGCCATCCTCAAGATCGCGGGGCCGACCCAGGACGACCGTCAGCGCGCGCTGTCACGTGTGGGCCCGCCGAGCGTTGTCGAGGACCTGCTGCCGATCGGCCTCGTGTTGCAGGCCCGCGAGGCGCTGGAAACCCTGGGCAGCCGGCTGCCGAGCCAGATCAGGGTGTTTTCCGATTCCCAGATCGCCTCGGCGATGGAGGCGCTCAAGCTGCCGTCGCTGCAGACGCCGCAACTGCTGCCGTTCGCCCTGTCGTTGATCGCGCAGCGGCTCGCCGCGCCATGGCAGATCATCCGTCTCGCCATCAAGATGGCGGCCTCCGACGACGAGTTGCGGGTCGCGGCAACGCCGTACGGCATCGCCGTCACCATCGCGCTGCATGACCTGTCATTCGTCGCAGCCTGCCTGCGCACCGATATCAAGCGCGGGCATTTCGATTATGTCAGCGAGCAGCTCAAGACCCTGCATGACGGCGTCCGTGGCCTGCGCACCGAGCTCGACCTGCGCAACGATTCCACCTGGGGCCGCCAGCTCACCTCGGTGCGTGCCGATACCTCCAACGCGCTGCAATCGGAGATCGACAGCGTGCCGGGACGGGTCCGCCGGATCCTGCGCCAGCGTGCCGACAAGGACATCACGGCTGGCGCCAAGATCGATGCGTCCGAGGTCGAGGACGCCGCCGCCCTGATCGATTTTGTCGCGGTGTGCCGCACCTATGCCAGCGAGCTCGCCATCAACGAGGTGACGCTGCGGACCTTCTCGGACCTGCAGCATTATGTCGAGCAGTCGACCGAGGGGCTGGTGCAGTCGCTGCGCGGCGGCGACGCGCGGGTCCGCGCGTTCCGGCAGCAGCAGGTCAAGGCGGCGATCCGCTTCTGCGAGGTGCTGTTCGGCCACGACTACGCCTCCCTGATGAACAGGGCAGCCGAAAACGCCGTCACCGGCGAGCGCAAGTCGTCCCGCGCGGGGTAGCGAGACCGCGCAATTCGCGGGCATTCTCGACGGCAAGAATTACGGTGACAATGTACTCAATCGCCAACGAGAAGCTAAATGCACTGTCACCGTAATCCCCATGAGGCTTAACTGAGTGGACGATCAGCCCATTTTTGATGTCTTGGCAAACTGGCCAGGCCGAGTTTCGACGCAGCTTGCGTTTGAAGCGCGCGGCTTCTTGATGCCGGCTGCGTGGCAGAACAGGATGATTGAGTTCTGCGGAGCGAGCCAAGCGGACTTACTCAATCGCTATTGGGATGAGGTAGCGATGGAGACGATGCGAGCCGTTGGAAAGGTGAATTCGGACAACAGGAGATTCTTCATTGAGCCGCGATATCGCTCGGCCTTTTTGGATGAGCTGTTCGCCCGCAAAGATTTTTCTCACCCGGATGTTCCGAATGGACCTCCTGTCAGATGCCTGCTCGAGCATTTCAGGAAGTACTGGCATGATCTGGAGTTTAGAGAGAACGAATTAATCGCCATTAGGAATCGGAGAAAGTGCGAAAGTGAGCGTTTAGAGATCCAGACGACGGGATGGACGGGAAAAAAGAGGGGGTCATTCCTTTTGTCGACCATTTTTGCACCGCGCTCGCATTCAAGCGTCGCCGGAACCGTTGGCAAAAGAAGCTGGGTTGCGGTCTCATCTTCGAGGTTGGACTGGATCTCGGGGGCGATCCCAATCGTGTAGGGGACCCATTGGTATTCTGGATATTCCACGAGGGCGACCCAGGTTGTGCTTTTGAAATGAGGGGTAACGACGCGTTTGATCGGCTTGTTTACGGGAGTCGATTATATTGGGGGGATGGGATGCCAGCGACGATGTTCTTGGAATCCGAGCTTACATTGAACTGTTTGATGTTGTTGCTGCGTCATTTGAGACTATCCGATAACAGGCGAGCGAAGGATTGCGGTGACAGTGCATTCAATTGGAAGGATTGCGGTGACAGTGCATTCAATTGCAGCGTCGCGCCCTGACGAGAAGCACTGCCGGACGATCTCATAGGTCAAGCGTAAGTCCTGAGCGTTTTCGACGGCAAGCCGACGAGCCCGCCAAGTCGGGACGGCAAGCATTTGCGCAATTTCGGGATAATGGAAGTTTGGCGTGAGTTGCCCGACGTGTCAAGTCGTCATTTTGGTGACGGCGGCCCCTGCTACTGTGCATGGGGTTGTTTTCGATATTTTGGTCGGACGCGCCTTCGTCCAGGAACGCCGTTGCGATACCGCCAGAACGGCACCGAAAACCGCCTGATTTCGACCTTCGGTCGATCCAGCAATTGTCAATTGCCGGGCTCGCCACCGGTAGTGTAAAGCGATTCTAAGGCGGCTTGCCGGAAGCCGCCGTTCCATCCGGGAACCGCTTGATGACGCTGTGGTTTGTGTTCGCGCTGATGACGGTCGCGGCGATCTTTGCCGTGCTGTGGCCGCTCAGCCGCCGCGGACGGGCGGATAGCGGCGGCAGCGAGGTCGTGGTCTACCGGGACCAGCTCGCCGAAATCGACCGCGACATGGCTGCCGGGATCATCGGCGCCGCCGAGGCCGATGCTGCGCGGATCGAGATCAGCCGCCGGCTGCTCGCCGCCGCCGACCAGAGCGAACGCGAGACCCCGGTGCCAGGCAGTCTCAGTCTGCGGCGCGCCGCCGCGATCGTGGCCCTGGTCGGGCTGCCGGTCATCGCTTCGGGCTTCTATCTCGCGCTCGGCTCGCCGCGCCTTGGCGACTTTCCGCTCGCCGAGCGCAGCCAGGTGGCCGATGCCAACCAGCCGCTCACCAATCTGGTCGCGCAGGTCGAGGCCCATCTGGAAAAGAACCCGACCGACGGCCGCGGCTGGACCGTGCTGGCGCCGGTGCTGTCGCGACTTGGCCGCTACGATGACGCGGTGCGTGCCTATCGCAATGCCATCACCTATGCTGGCGACAGCGCCGATCGCCGTGCCGATCTCGGCGAGGCGTTGATGGGGAGCGCCGGCGGCGTCGTCACCGCGGACGCGAAGGCGGAATTCGAGCGTTCGGTCGCGCTGAATGGCGACGACGCCAAGGCGAACTATTTTCTCGGCCTTGCCGCCGAGCAGGACGGCCGCAAGGCCGATGCCGCCGCGATCTGGCAGAAGATGATGGCGAAGGCGCCGTCGGATGCACCGTGGCGGCCGTTGGTGCAGGCTGCGTTGGTTCGGGTCGGCAGCGGCGCGCCCGGTGGCGTCAGCGCACCGGCGTTGCCGGACGGTGCGGTGGCGGCGGCCAAGGACATGAGCGAGGCCGATCGCGGCACCATGATCAAGGGTATGGTCGATCGGCTGGCGACGCGGCTGAAGACGAACGGCGACGATGTCGAGGGCTGGCTGCGGCTGGTCCGCGCCTATCTGGTGATGGGCGAGCGCGGCAAGGCGATGAGCGCGCTTGCGGATGCCCGTCAGGCGGTGGGCAATGATGCGGACCGGTTGCGTCAGCTCAATGAGGGGCTGAAGAGTCTCGGATTGGATGGATAACGCATGATGCCGAAACATGTGCGGCGGTTTTCGGCGAATGTCATGCGCAAGGATGAACCATGACCAGGAAGCAACGGCGTTTGACACTGATCGGCTGCGCGCTCGTCGTGCTCGCGATCGCCGCGGGCCTGGTGCTGAACGCGCTGCGCGATTCCATCGTGTTCTTCTCGACGCCGTCGATGGTCGCCGAAAAGCATCTCGGGCCGGGCAAGCGGTTCCGCCTCGGCGGCCTGGTGGAACAAGGCTCGCTCAAGCGCGGCGACAATCTCGCGGTGACCTTCACCGTCGGCGACGGCGGCGCAACGCTGCCGGTCGCCTACAAGGGCATCCTGCCGGATCTGTTCCGCGAGGGGCAGGGCGTGGTTGCCGAAGGCGCACTCGATGCGGACGGCGTGTTCCGCGCCGACACCGTGCTCGCCAAGCATGACGAGACCTACATGCCGAAGGACGTCGCCGACGCCCTGAAGAAGCAGGGTCACTGGAAGGACGATTACGGCGCCAAGCCAAAGAGCATGCCGAGCGCCTCCGCGGCGCCGACCCAGGGAGCCATGCGGTGATCGCCGAAAGCGGACATTATGCCCTGGTGCTCGCGCTCGCCCTCGCGCTGATCCAGTCGATCGTGCCGATCGTCGGCGCGCGCTGGCGCGATGCTGCGTTGATGAACGTCGCGCGCTCGACCGCGCTCGCCCAATTGCTGTTCGTCGCGGCGTCGTTCGCGGTGCTGGTGACCCTGCACGTCACCTCGGATTTCTCGGTCGCCAATGTCTACGAGAATTCGCATTCGCTGAAGCCGCTGCTCTACAAGATCACCGGCGTGTGGGGCAACCATGAAGGATCGATGCTGCTGTGGGTGTCGATCCTGGCGCTGTTCGGCGGCCTCGTCGCGGCCTTCGGCAACAACCTGCCGCTGTCGCTGCGCGCGCATGTGCTGGCGGTGCAGGCCTGGGTCGCGAGCGCCTTCTACCTGTTCATCCTGATCACCTCGAACCCGTTCCTGCGCATCGCCAATCCGCCGCTCGAGGGACGCGACCTCAATCCGGTGCTGCAGGATATCGGCCTCGCGGTGCATCCGCCGATGCTCTATCTCGGCTATGTCGGCTTCTCGATCTCGTTCTCGTTCGCGGTGGCGGCGCTGCTCGAAGGCCGGATCGACGCCGCCTGGGCGCGCTGGGTGCGGCCGTGGACGCTGATGGCGTGGATCTTCCTGACGCTCGGCATCGCGATGGGCTCCTACTGGGCCTATTACGAGCTCGGCTGGGGCGGCTGGTGGTTCTGGGATCCGGTCGAGAACGCCTCGCTGATGCCGTGGCTGGCCGGTACCGCGCTGTTGCATTCGGCGCTGGTGATGGAGAAGCGCAACGCGCTGAAGGTCTGGACCGTCCTGCTGTCGATCCTGACCTTCTCGTTGTCGCTGCTCGGCACCTTCCTGGTGCGCTCCGGCGTGCTCACATCGGTCCACGCCTTCGCGACCGATCCGACGCGCGGCGTCTTCATCCTGCTGATCCTGTTCGTCTTCATCGGCGGCAGCCTGTCGCTCTATGCCTGGCGCGCGCCGGCGCTGAAGCAGGGCGGGCTGTTCGCGCCGATCTCGCGCGAGGGCGCGCTGGTGCTCAACAATTTGCTGCTCACCACCGCCTGCGCGACGGTGTTCATCGGCACGCTGTATCCGCTGGCGCTCGAGGTCCTGACCGGCGAGAAGATCTCGGTCGGCGCGCCGTTCTTCAATTTCACCTTCGCGCCGCTGTTCGTGCCGCTGCTGCTTGCGGTGCCGTTCGGGCCGCTGCTGGCCTGGAAGCGCGGCGACCTGCTCGGGGCGGCGCAGCGGCTGATGGTCGCCGGCATCGCAGCGCTGGTTGCGATCGCGCTGGTGTGGGCGTGGACCTATGGCGGCGCGACGCTGGCGCCGCTCGCGATCGGGCTTGCGGCCTTCGTGATCATGGGCGCGCTGTGCGACCTCGCCGAACGCATCGCCCTGTTCCGGATTCCACTGTCGCTCTCGCTGCGCCGCGCACGCGGCCTGCCGCGCGCGACCTGGGGCACGGTCTTCGCGCATGCCGGCCTCGGCGTCGCGCTGATCGGGATCGTCTGCGAGACCACCTGGAACAGCGAATATATCGGCTCCATGAAGCCGGACGACGTCGCGCGGGTCGCCGGCTACGAGCTGCGGCTCGACGGCCTGAACCCGCGGCAGGGGCCGAACTTCCGCGAGATGGTCGCGCAATTCACCGTGACGCGGGACGGCGAGAAGGTCAGCGAGATGACGCCGTCGAAGCGCAACTTCACGACCCGCGGCACCTCGACGACGGAGGCCGCGCTGCTGACGCGCGGCGCGAGCCAGCTCTATATCTCGCTCGGCGATACCTCGGCCGACGGCGCGATCGCGGTGCGCATCTATCACAAGCCGCTGGTGCTGATGATCTGGTGGGGGCCGGTGCTGATGGCCTTCGGCGGCTTGCTGTCACTGTCCGACCGCCGCTTGCGGGTCGGCGCGCCGAAACCGGCGGCGAAAGCGGCGCGCGCATTGCAGGCGGCAGAGTGATGCGGTCGCGCGCCCTTGCAGCTGCCGTGCTTGCGGCGAGCCTTGTGCTCGGCGCGATGCCCGCCCGGGCGGTGCTGCCCGACGAGATCATGGCGGATCCGGCCAAGGAGGCGAGGGCGCGCGAGCTCTCCAGGGAACTGCGCTGCATGGTTTGCCAGAACCAGTCGATCGACGATTCGGAGGCGCCGCTGGCGCGCGACCTCCGCCTCCTGGTGCGTGAACGCATCTCGGCCGGCGACAGCGACCGGCAGGTGATCGATTTCCTGGTGGCCCGCTATGGCGAATTCGTGCTGCTGAAGCCGCGCCTCAACGAGCATACGCTGGTGCTGTGGCTGACCCCGCCGCTGGCGCTTCTGCTGGGTGGTTTTGCGCTCTGGCGGCTCGGCCGCCGCAAAGCAAATCCGGCCGCCGGCGGGGGCGATTCCAGCCCCGGATTGACGTCCGACGAGCAGGCGCGCCTTGAGCGCCTGCTGGCGGCCGAATCCGCGCCGGACAAGCCGCTTTAGTTCCTTTCTAAGCCCTTAATTTGCATGCGCTATTCTGCCGCAGCGCCGGCCGGCTCAATTACCAAAGTTTAATTCCGCAGCCAGCGCGCCGTAAGGCTGATGACCCCATGTTCAGGCGCATCAGGTGCTCGCCCCCGCACCGAATGATTCTGGCCCTGGAGATCTCAACACATGACCGACCGTCCCGACCTCTCGACCCTTCCGTCCTACAAGGCGCCGAAGCGCTCGCTGTTCTCTGCCCGCAAACTAGCGCTGATGGCGTCGGTCGTGGCCGGCCTCGGTGCCGCCACCTACGGCTTCAGCCCCACCCACAACCCGGCCGACCTGTTCACGACCCCCGCGCACGCGCAGGTCAATAACGAGGTCAAGAAGGTTCAGCAGCCGGTCGGGTTTGCCGACATCGTCGAGCGGGTGAAGCCGTCGGTGATCTCGGTCAAGGTCAACATTCGCGAGAAGGTCGCGAAGGATGACAGCAATAATAATGACGATTCGCCGTTCCAGCCGGGTTCGCCGATGGAGCGCTTCTTCCGCCGCTTCGGCGGTCCGGATGGCTTGCCCCCGGGTCTGCGCGGTGGACCGCGTGGCGGTGGTGTGGTGACGGGCCAGGGCTCCGGCTTCTTCATCTCGGCTGACGGCTTCGCCGTGACCAACAATCACGTCGTCGACGGCGCCGACAAGGTCGAGGTCACGACCGACGACGGCAAGACCTATTCCGCCAAGGTGATCGGTACCGATCCGCGCACCGATCTCGCGCTGATCAAGGTCGAAGGCGGCTCCAACTTCCAGTTCGCCAAGCTCTCCGACACCAAGCCGCGCATCGGCGACTGGGTGCTGGCGGTCGGCAATCCCTTCGGTCTCGGCGGCACCGTGACCGCGGGCATCGTCTCGGCCTCCGGCCGCGACATCGGCAATGGCCCGTATGACGATTTCATCCAGATCGATGCGCCCGTGAACAAGGGCAATTCGGGCGGCCCGGCGTTCGACGTGTCCGGTGAGGTGATGGGCGTCAACACCGCGATCTACTCGCCGTCCGGCGGCAGCGTCGGCATCGCGTTCTCGATCCCGGCCCAGACCGTCAAGAGCGTCGTTGCCCAGCTGAAGGACAAGGGCTCGGTCAGCCGCGGCTGGATCGGCGTCCAGATCCAGCCGGTGACCTCCGACATCGCCGACAGCCTCGGCATGAAGAAGGCCGAAGGCGCGCTGGTTGCCGAACCGCAGGCCAACGGCCCCGCGGCCAAGGCCGGCATCGAGTCCGGCGACGTCATCACCGCCGTCAATGGCGAGCCGGTGAAGGATGCGCGCGAACTCGCCCGCACCATCGGCGGCCTCGCGCCCGGCAATGCCGTGAAGCTGAACGTGCTGCACAAGGGTCAGGACAAGACCGTCAACCTCACGCTCGGCCAGTTGCCGAACAGCCTGGAAGCCAAGGCTGACACCGACAACAACGGCGACAAGGGCAACTCGTCCCGTGGCACCGACGTGCCGAAACTGGGCCTCACTGTGGCACCAGCCAACAGCGTGGCCGGCGCCGGCAAGGACGGCGTGGTCGTGACCGAAGTCGATCCCAAGAGTGCTGCCGCTGAGCGGGGCTTCAAGGAAGGCGACGTGATCCTCGAGGTCGCCGGCAAGACCGTCGGCACCGCCGGTGAGGTGCGTGATGCGATCACCGCGGCGCGCAGTGACAACAAGAACAGCGTTCTCATGCGCGTGAAGAGCGGCGGTTCGTCGCGCTTTGTGGCAGTGCCGCTGGCCAAGGGATAACTATCTATGAGTTGGAACGCGTCGCCGGCATTCGTCGCCCCCGCCGACGGCGCGTTCCGGGGGGCGGGCCCCTTGCTCGCTCCCTATGTTGCCTTTCGATGGAATATGCCCCCCTCTGTCGGAAGGTCTCAGGGCGGTGAGGTCCCCCAGCTTCACCGCCCACTTTTTTCAGCGCCGCATGATCCGGAAAAGTGGAAACCGGTTTTCCCCCTCGACAAACCCGGAACGGGTTTGCGCGGAGATCATGCGCCCACAAGATTCCCGGAATATTCGCGGTCGTCTTGCATGTGCAGGCCGGCCGCGCCATGCTGACAGAGGGCCCATTCCCGTGACCGCAACCGCTCCGCAAATGCGCATCCTGATCATCGAAGACGACCGCGAGTCAGCCGACTATCTGGTCAAGGCATTCCGTGAAGTCGGCTATGTCGCCGATCTCGCCTCCGACGGTGAGGAAGGCCTGTCGATGGCGGAGACCGGCGACTACGACGTGCTGGTTGTGGATCGCATGCTGCCGAAGCGGGACGGCCTGTCGCTGATCGGCATTCTGCGCGACAAGGGCAACCGGACGCCGGTCCTGATCCTCTCGGCGCTAGGCCAGGTCGATGACCGCATCAAGGGCCTGCGCGCCGGCGGCGACGACTATCTGCCGAAACCCTATTCCTTCGCCGAATTGCTCGCGCGCGTCGAGGTGCTGTCGCGGCGCAATGTCGGGCCGGCCGAGGAGACCACCTACCGCGTCGGCGACCTCGAGCTCGATCGGCTGTCGCATCGCGTCGCCCGCGGCAAGGATGAGCTGACCTTGCAGCCGCGCGAATTCCGCCTGCTCGAATATCTGATGAAGCATGCAGGCCAGGTGGTGACGCGCACCATGCTGCTCGAGAACGTCTGGGATTATCATTTCGATCCGCAGACCAACGTCATCGACGTCCACATCTCGCGGCTGCGCTCCAAGATCGACAAAGGCTTCGAGCGGCCGCTGCTGCATACCATCCGCGGCGCGGGGTATATGATCAGAGATGGCATTAGGTAGATCGTGACGGCCTTCGGCAAACTGATCCGGACCACGGCGTTTCGGCTGACGCTGGTCTATCTGTTTCTGTTCGCGCTGTTTGCCGCCTCGCTGCTGGCTTACTTCGCCTGGAACACGCGGCGGCTGATCACCGAGCAGATCACGACCACCGTCAACGTCGAGATCGGCGAGATCACCGCGATCTATAACCGTCGCGGCCTGCACGGCCTGCTGACCACCATGGGCAATCGTGCGCTGCGGCCGGGCGCCAACCTCTATCTCTTGACGGCGCCGAACGGGCAGGCGCTGGCCGGCAATGTCGGCTCGCTGGCGCCTGGCGTGATGAGCGTCCAGGGCTGGAGCGAGACCGCCTATCGCCGGTTCGACGACCAGGACAAGACCGATCACCGCGCGCTGGTGCGGGTCACCGAGATGGACAACGGTTTCCGCCTCCTGGTCGGGCGCGACCTCGAGGAGCGGCGGCGGCTGTTCGGCATCGTCGCCAAGGCCGCGCAATGGTCGATCCTCGTCGTCGTCGTGCTCGGCATCGGTGGCGGCATCTTCGTCGCGCGCCGCGTGCTGCGCCGGATCGACGCCATGACCGGCACCACCAAACGCATCATGGCGGGCGATCTGTCCGGCCGGCTGCCGGTCGGCCGCAGCGGCGACGAGCTCGACCGTCTCGCGGAAAATCTCAACGTCATGCTGGAGCGCATCGAGGCGCTGATGACGGGGCTGAAGGAGGTCTCCGACAACATCGCCCATGACCTCAAGACCCCGCTGACGCGGCTGCGCAACCGCGCCGAGGAGGCGCTGGCGCGGTCGGGCTCCGAGGCCGACTATCGCGCGGCGCTGGAGCGGACGATCGAGGAATCCGACGGGTTGATCCGCACCTTCAACGCGCTGCTGATGATCGCGCGCGCCGAGTCCGGCCAGGCGCGCGGCAACATGGACGATTTCGACGGCGCCGATGTCGCCAACGGCATCCACGAATTGTACGAGCCGCTGGCCGAGGACGACGGCATGACGCTGCAGGTGAAGACCGCGCCGGCGCCGATTCACGGCAACCGTGAATTGATCAGCCAGGCGGTCGCCAACCTGGTCGAGAACGCCATCAAATATGGCAAGCCCGAACCCGGCGTGGAGCCGATGAAGGCCGATGCGCGGGAGATCCTGATCGAGGCCCGGCGCGAGGGCGATCAGGTTCTGCTCAGCGTCACCGACCACGGTCCGGGCATCCCCGAGGGTGACCGCAAGCACGCGGTGGAGCGTTTCGTCCGGCTGGAGGCGAGCCGCACCTTACCCGGGTCCGGTCTCGGCCTCAGCCTGGCCTCGGCGGTTGCCACGCTCCACGGCGGTGAGCTGCGGCTCGGCGACGCCCATCCGGGGCTGGTGGCGACCCTGGTGCTGCCGGCGCGGGCGGGCGGCAGTGACAGGCTTGCGGCTCAAACGCAGGATGTGCCACAGAAGGCGGCATGAATGCCGCCGCGCCGGGAAACGCGGATCGACACCATCTGGCCGCGCGGTTCGCGGACGGACCGCGTGCCGCCGCGCCCCAATCCGCCGATCAGCGCCTGACCGACTGGTTCGCCGAGCTCGAGCCGGCGCAATCGGCTGCGCTCGCGGCGCTGCTGGAGCACCCATTCGCACGGGACATCCTGCGCGGCATTGCCGAATTCTCGCCCTATCTGTTCGAGCTGGCGCGGGCTGATGCCGCGCGGCTGATCCGGATCCTGTCATGCGACCCGGAGTCGCATCTTGCGAGCCTGATCGAGACCACCTCGCGCGATGTGCTCGCCGCCGGCAGCGAGGCCGACGTGATGGTTCTGCTTCGCCGCATGAAGGCGGAGGCTGCGCTGATGATCGCGCTGTGCGACATCGGCGGCGTCTGGCCGGTGATGCGGGTGACGGCGGCGCTGACCGACATTGCGGTGAATTCGGTGCAATCGGCGCTGCGATTTTTGTTCCTGCAGGAGGTCGCCCGCGGCCGCATGACTGCCGTCGATCCCGAGCATCCGGAAGCGGGTTCGGGCCTGATCGTGCTTGCGATGGGCAAGATGGGCGCGGGCGAGCTGAACTATTCCAGCGACATCGACCTGATCGTGTTCTTCGATCGCACGGCCACCTCGCTCGCCGAGGATATTGAGCCGCAGCCGTTCTTCGTCCGCGTCACCCAGGCGATGGCGCGGATGCTGCAGCAGCGCTCGGGCGAGGGCTATGTGTTCCGGGTCGATCTCAGGCTGCGTCCGGACCCGGCCTCGACCCAGGTCGCGATCTCGACCGACGCGGCCTTGCATTATTACGAGCGCGAGGGGCGCACCTGGGAACGCGCCGCGATGATCAAGGCGCGGCCCTGTGCCGGAGATCCCAGGGCCGGCGAGGCGCTGATCGCCGAGCTCGCGCCGTTCGTCTGGCGCAAGCATCTGGATTTTGCGGCGCTGGCCGACGTCCACGACATGAAGCGGCAGATGCAGACCTATCGCGGCCAGAGCGAGATCTCGGTCGAGGGCCACAACGTCAAGGTCGGCCGTGGTGGCATCCGCGAGATCGAGTTCTTCGCCCAGACCCAGCAGCTGATCGCCGGTGGCCGCCATCCTGAGTTGCGGGTGCGGCCGACGCTGGAGGCGCTCGATGTGCTCGCCGAGAGCAACTGGATCACCTTCGAGGCGCGCGACGAACTGACCACGGCCTACGAATTCCTCCGCAGGGTCGAGCACCGGCTGCAGATGATCGCCGACGAGCAGACCCATTCGCTGCCCGAGGAGCCGGAAGCGGTCGAGCGCTTTGCGCATTTCTTCGGCTACGAGAATCGCGAGGCCTTCGCGAGGGATTTGCTCGGCCAGCTCAAGATCGTGCAGAACCATTACGGCAAGCTGTTCGAGGGCGACGATCCGACCGGGAGCGCGAAGCTGCCGGATGTCGACTACGGGGCCGGCCCCGAAGACGGTCGCCTGATCGAGCATCTCGCCAGTCTCGGCTTCAAGAAGCCGGTCATGGTCGCCGGTACCGTGCAGCAATGGATCGAAGGTGATTATCGCGCGCTCCGCGTGGAAGCGACGCGCGCTGCATTCCTGGAGTTCATTCCCGGCCTGATCGACGGCCTCGCGGATGCCGAGGAGCCCGACGATGCGGTCGCGGCGTTCGACCGTTTCCTTGGCGCGCTGCAACGGGGCGGGCGGCTTATCTCGCTGCTCAGCCAGAACCGCGATTTCGTCGCGCTGGTGGCGCTGATCCTTGGTGCTGCGCCGCGGCTCGGCGACATGCTGGCGCGGCAGCCGCAGATCATGGACGGCCTGGTCGATCCACGCTTCTTCGGCGCGATGCCGGACAAGAAGGAGCTGTCGGAGCGGCTTGCCGCCACGCTGCAGGATGCGTCCTCCTATGAGGACTTCCTCGATCGTCTGAGATTGTTCGGCCAGGAGAGCCTGTTCCTGATCGGCACGCGGATCCTGTCCGGCACGGTGTCGGCGCAGCACGCCAGCACGGCCTTTGCCGATGTCGCCGAAGGCATCGTGCACACCGTGCACGGCCTCGTCACCGACCAGTTCGCCGCGCAATATGGCCGGATCAAGGGGCAGGAGACCGCGATCGTCGCGATGGGCCGGCTCGGCAGCCGCGAGATGACGGCGTCCTCCGATCTCGATTTGATCCTGCTCTACGATTTCGACAGCGAGGTGCCGGACTCCGATGGCGAGCGCTCGCTGCACGGCGCGCAGTATTTCGCCCGCTTCACCCAGCGCCTGATCAGCGCCTTCACCACCCGGACCAATTACGGCGTCCTGTATGAAGTGGACATGCGGCTGCGGCCGTCAGGGCGTGCCGGCCCGGTCGCCTCGCGGATCGATTCGTTCTCCGACTACCAGGAACGCGAGGCGTGGACTTGGGAGCACATGGCGCTGACGCGTGCCCGCGTGATCTCGTCGTCACCGGAATTCCGCGAGAGGATCGAGGCGATCATCCGCAGCGTGCTGACCCGGCCGCGCGATGCGGCGTCGACCGCGGCCGACGTTGCCGACATGCGGCGCGCGATCGCGCTGGAGAAGGGCGAGGACGATGTCTGGGATCTCAAGCTTGCCGCCGGCGGGCTCGTAGACATCGACTTCGTCGCGCAATATCTGCAGCTCGCGCATGCCTCAGCGAAGCCGGAGATCCTCAGCGTCTCGACGCTGCAGGTGCTCGAGCATGCCGCCAAGCTCGGCCTGCTCGGCCAGTCGGAAGCCGAGATCCTGCGCTCGGCGGCGCGGCTCTATCATGATCTCACGCAGATCCTGCGGCTGTGCGTCACCGGCCAGTTCAATCCGGAGACCGCGGGCGAGGATCTGCGGCGCGTGATGGCGCGGGCCGGCGACGCGCCGGATTTCTCCGCGCTGGAAGCCCGCCTGCGCGAGACGCAAGGCGAGGTACGCCGCGTCTTCAACGCGATCGTCGGTGGGGATTAGCCTCTGACTATGCGAGCTGCGTAGGGTGGGTTAGCGAAGCGTAACCCACCCTCTTCACTTGCGCGCATGAGAGACCGGCGGTGGATTACGCCTTCGGCTAATCCACCCTACGATTGGAATTCCGTCATCCCCGCGCAAAGGCTTCGCCTTTGTCGCTGGAGGTGCGAGCGGTGCGAGCCTCGAAGGATGCACGGCCACCAGCCGGGCCGTCGACCCTTCGAGACGGCCGCTGCGCGGCCTCCTCAGGGTGACGGTGAGAAAGCGGTGGGAGCAGCTCCGAGAGCTACGCCTGCTGTTTCAGCTTCTGCAGGGCATCGCGGACGTCGGGGTCGAGACCGGCGCCGCCGGTGTCGAGATGGGCGAAGATCTGCTTGCGCATCCGCGGATCCCAGAACTTCCAAATGTGCTCTGAAATGCCCTGTACGGCGCGGTCGTGCCCCTGGCTGTGGAAGAATTTCCCGATCTGGTTCGCCATATAGACCAGTTTGTCAGGCGACGACGACATAAGTGGACTCCTTGCCGGGCACCGCGCCTGTGACGCGTTCCGGATGCGTGAAGACTTCAAATCCATCGGCGCGGGCGATCGCGGCAAGCGTGATGCCGGCGGCATCCGCCATCCGTACCGCAAGCGCGGTCGGGGCCGACACGGCAGCAATCAGCGGCGCGCCGATTGCGGCGGTCTTCTGCACCATTTCGACCGAGACGCGGCTGGTCAATAGCACCATGCCGTCGCTTGCGACGACCTTGTCGCGGGCCAGCGCACCGGCGAGCTTGTCGAGCGCATTGTGGCGGCCGACATCCTCGCGCAGCGCGACGATGCCGCGCGTCGCGGTCCAGAACGCGGCGGCGTGCACGGCGCGGGTCTGGTGGTTGATCTCCTGCAGCGGCGCGACCGCCGCCACCGCGGTCATGATCTCGCGCGGCGCGAAGACGCGGCCCGCGGGCACCACCGCGGCCGGCCGGACCGCCTCGCTGATGGAATCGAGTCCGCACAGACCGCAGCCCGTCGGGCCGGCGATGTTGCGCCGCCGCTCGGCGATCCGCTCGGCCTTGTCAGGCTTCAGCCACATCCGAAGCTCGATGCCGTGGTCGAGTTCGACGATGTCGAGGGTCTCGATCTCGTCGGCCGATTGCACGATGCCTTCGCTCAGGCTGAATCCGACCGCGAAGTCGCCGAGGTCCTCGGGCGAGCCCATCATCACGGCGTAGGTGCCGCCATTATAGGTGAGCGCCAGCGGCGTCTCTTCCGGGATCAGGCGCGCGCCCTCGCTGAAGACGCCGTCGCGCCAGACCTTCCGTATCGCCTTGTGGACCGGTTCGCGCATCGCTACTCCGCGGCTTCCACCACCGGCGCGATGCGCCGGGAGTTGCGGGCCTGCTCGTCATAGGCCTTCTGCCAGTCGGACGGACCGTTGGAGGGCGAGATCTGCACGGCGGTGACCTTGTACTCCGGACAGTTGGTCGCCCAGTCCGAGAAGTCAGTCGTGATGACGTTGGCCTGGGTGTCCGGGTGGTGGAACGTGGTGTAGACCACGCCCGGCGCCACGCGATCGGTGATCAGCGCGCGCAGCGTGGTCTCGCCGGCACGGCTCGCCAACCGTACCCAGTCGCCGTCGCGCACGCCGCGCTGCTCGGCGTCGTGCGGATGGATCTCGAGCCGGTCCTCGGCGTGCCACACCACGTTCTCGGTGCGGCGGGTCTGCGCGCCGACATTGTACTGGCTGAGGATGCGGCCGGTGGTGAGCAGCAGCGGGTAGCGCGGGCCGGTGCGCTCGTCGGTCGCGATATATTCGGTGATGATGAACTTGCCCTTGCCGCGCACGAAGCCGCCGATATGCATCACGGGCGTGCCTTCCGGCGCCTTCTCGTTGCAAGGCCACTGCACCGAGCCGAGTTCATCGAGCTTGGCATAGGAGACGCCGGTGAAGGTCGGCGTCAGCGCGGCGATCTCGTCCATGATCTCGGACGGATGGCTGTAGTTCATCGTGAAGCCCATCGCCTTGCCAAGCATGATCGTCACTTCCCAGTCGGCATAGCCGTTGAGCGGCGTCATCACCTTGCGGACGCGCTGGATGCGGCGTTCGGCGTTGGTGAACGTACCGTCTTTCTCGAGGAAGGTCGAGCCGGGAAGGAAGACGTGGGCGTAGTTCGCGGTCTCGTTCAGGAAGAGATCGTGGACGATGACGCATTCCATCGCCGACAGCGCCGCCACCACATGCTTGGTGTTCGGGTCGGACTGCAGGATGTCCTCGCCCTGCACGTAGAGCCCCATGAAGCTGCCCTCGATCGCGGCATCGAACATGTTGGGGATGCGCAGGCCCGGCTCGTTGTTGAGCTTGACGTTCCACATCGCCTCGAACTGCTCGCGCACCGCATCGCCGGAAATATGGCGGTAGCCCGGCAGCTCGTGCGGGAACGAACCCATGTCGCAGGAGCCCTGCACGTTGTTCTGGCCGCGCAGCGGGTTCACGCCGACGCCGGGCCGGCCGATATTGCCGGTCACCATCGCGAGGTTGGCGATGGCGATCACGGTGGTCGAGCCCTGGCTGTGCTCGGTGACGCCGAGCCCGTAATAGATCGCGCCGTTGCCCCCGGTGGCATAGATCCGCGCCGCCTCGCGCAGATCCTTCGGATCGACGCCGGTCATGATCGCGGTGGCTTCAGGGCTGTGCTTCGGTTCTGCGACGAAGGCGGCCCAATCCTCGAACTCGCTCCAGTCGCAGCGCTCGCGCACGAAGGCCTCGTCGACTAGTCCTTCGGTGACGATGACGTGGGCGAGCGCGGTGAGCACGGCGACGTTGGTGCCGGGCATCAGCGGCAAATGCAGCGCCTTCACATGCGGCGATTCCACCATCTCGGTGCGGCGCGGATCGAGCACGATCAGCCTGGCGCCCTGACGCAGCCGCTTCTTCAGCCGCGAGGCGAACACCGGGTGAGCCGAGGCAGGGTTGGCGCCGATGATCAGCACGACGTCGGTGTCCTCAACCGAATCGAAATCCTGCGTGCCGGCCGAGGTGCCGAAGGTCTGCGACAGGCCGTAGCCGGTCGGCGAATGACAGACGCGGGCGCAGGTGTCGACATTGTTGTTGCCGAAGCCGCCGCGGATCAGCTTCTGCACCAGATAGGTCTCTTCGTTGGTGCAGCGCGACGAGGTGATGCCGCCGACCGCGTCGCGGCCGTATTTCTGCTGGATGCCCTTGAACTTCGTCGCGGCGAAGCTGAACGCTTCGTCCCACGACACTTCCTGCCAGGGATCCTCGATCCGCTCGCGGATCATCGGCTTCAGGATGCGCTCCTTGTGGGTGGTGTAGCCCCATGCGAAGCGCCCCTTGACGCAGGAATGGCCGCGATTGGCCTTGCCGTCCTTCCACGGCACCATGCGCACCACTTCCTCGCCGCGCATCTCGGCCTTGAAGGCGCAGCCGACGCCGCAATAGGCGCAGGTGGTGACAACCGAGTGTTCGGGCTGGCCGATCTCGATCACGGATTTTTCGGTCAGCGTCGCGGTCGGGCAGGCCTGCACGCAGGCGCCGCAGGACACGCATTCGGAGCCGAGGAAGCTCTCGCTCATGCCGGGCGAGACGCGGCTGTCGAAGCCGCGGCCGGAAATCGTCAGCGCGAAGGTGCCTTGCACTTCCTCGCAGGCGCGGACGCAGCGCGAGCACACGATGCACTTCGAGGGATCGTAGGTGAAGTACGGATTGGATTCGTCCTTCGGCATCCAGTTGTCGTTTTCGCAGCCGTGCGATTTGGCGAAGACGTGGTTCTCGCCTTCATAGCCGTAGCGGACGTCGCGGAGGCCGACGGCGCCTGCCATATCCTGCAATTCGCAGTCGCCGTTCGCCGCGCAGGTCAGGCAGTCCAGCGGATGGTCGGAGATGTAAAGCTCCATCACGCCCTTGCGCAGCTTCTTCAACCGCTCGCTCTGGGTGTGCACGACGAGGCCGTTCATCACCGGCGTGGTGCAGGAGGCGGGCGTGCCGGCGCGGCCCTCGATCTCGACCAGGCAGAGCCGGCAGGAGCCGAAGGCGTCGACCATGTCGGTCGCGCAGAGTTTTGGGATCTGGGTGCCGGCCTCCATCGCCGCGCGCATGATCGAGGTGCCCTCGGGCACGGTGATCTGATTGCCGTCGATGGTCAGCGTGACCATCGCCTCGGATTTGGATTTTGGCGTGCCGAAATCGATTTCCTGGATCAGCGACATCGTGATCTCCTTGCTATTCCGCGGCCTGCAGCCGGGCCGGTGCGGGACCTAGATCTCCGCCAAAATCTTCCCGGAAGTGTTTCAGTGCGCTCATCACGGGGTAGGGCGTGAAGCCGCCGAGTGCGCACAGCGATCCGAATTTCATGGTGTTGCAGAGGTCTTCGATCACGGCGAGGTTTTCCACCACGCGCTCGCCGTTGATGATCTTGTTGATGGTCTCGACGCCGCGGGTCGAGCCGATCCGGCACGGCGTGCATTTGCCGCAGGATTCGATCGCGCAGAACTCCATCGCGAAGCGCGCCTGCTTGACCATGTCGACGGTGTCGTCGAACACCACGATGCCGCCATGGCCGATCAGGCCGTCGCGTGCGGCGAATGCCTCATAGTCGAACGGCGTGTCGAACAGCGCGCGCGGGAAGTAAGCGCCGAGCGGGCCGCCGACCTGCACCGCGCGCACCTCGCGTCCGGTGAAGGTGCCGCCGCCGATCTCGTCGACGAGCTCGCCGAGCGTGACGCCGAACGCGGTCTCGAACAGTCCGCCATATCTGATGTTGCCGGCGAGCTGGATCGGCATCGTGCCGCGCGAACGGCCCATGCCGAAATCAGCGTACGCCTTGGCGCCGTTGTCGAGGATGAAGGGGATCGCCGCGAACGACAGCACGTTGTTGATCACGCTCGGGCGGCCGAACAGACCCTTGTGCGCCGGCAGCGGCGGCTTGGCCCGCACGATGCCGCGGCGGCCCTCGAGGCTCTCCAGCAGAGAGGTCTCTTCGCCGCAGACATAGGCGCCGGCGCCGACCCGCACTTCGAGATCGAACTCATGCGCGGAGCCGCCGATGCGCTTGCCGAGGAAGCCGGCGCGGCGGGCGGCGACGATCGCCGCGTTCATCGCCTCGACCGCATGCGGATATTCCGAGCGGATGTAGATGTAGCCCTTGGTGGCGCCTACCGTAATACCCGCGATCGTCATGCCCTCGATCACGACGAAGGGGTCGCCTTCCATGATCATGCGGTCGGCGAAGGTGCCGCTGTCGCCTTCGTCGGCGTTGCAGACGATGTATTTGCGGTCGGCACTGGCCTGCGCCACCGTCTTCCACTTGATGCCGGTCGGGAAGCCGGCGCCGCCCCGGCCGCGCAGGCCCGAGGTCGTGACATCGGCGAGGATCTGGTCGGAGCTCAGCGTCAGCGCCCGTTCCAAGCCCTTGTAGCCGCCATGGGCGCGGTAGTCGTCGACCGAGCGCGGATCGACCACGCCGCAGCGGACGAAGGTCAGCCTGGTCTGGCGCTTCAGCCAGGGGATTTCGTCCGTGACACCAAGCCGCAGGGCATGCTGGCCGTTGCCGGCCATCGCATCGAGCAGCGACGGCACGTCCGCCGGCGTCACCGGGCCGAACGCGATGCGGCCCTGGGCGGTCGAAAGCTCGACCATCGGCTCCAGCCAGCACAGCCCGCGCGAGCCGTTCCTGACGATCTCGATCGCTGCGCCACGCGCGGCTGCGGCCTGCGCGAAGGCGAGGGCGACCTCGTTGGCGCCGACGGCGACGGCCGCGGCATCGCGGGGGACGTAAATTCGCATCGTCATCGCTGTGCCTCCGCGACCAGCGCGTCGATGCGCGCTTCATCGAGCCGGCCAATCAGCCGGCCATCCAGCATCGCCGAGGGCGCGGTGGCGCAAAGCCCGAGGCAGTAGATCGGCTCCAGCGTCACGCGCTCATCCGCCGTGGTATTCCCTAAGGATACGCCGAGCTTGGCCTCCGCGCGCGCCGCAAGCCGATCGCCGCCGGCAGCCTGGCAGGCCTCGGCGCGGCAGAGCTTGAGGACGTGGCGTCCGGCAGGTCGCTTCCGGAAGTCATGGTAGAAGGTGAACACGCCGTGCACCTCGGCGCGCGACAGATTAAGCGCCTCCGCGACCATCGGGATCGCGGGCTCCGGCACGTAGCCGAAGGCTTCCTGCAGCGCGTGGAGGATCACCAGCGTGGCGCCTTCAAGCCCGGCATGCTCGGCGATGATCTCCGCGCCGCGCGCCTTGTCCCAAGGTTCGTATCCCACCGTCATCAGCGCTTCTCACGATCAGTTTTTTGCTTTGCACATGAGAATTGGAATCCTTCGAAACATCAATAAAGCTGTCTCATGCGGCGATTGCGAAACGCGATTAATAGCGTTGCCGAATGGACCGATCCGGGATCGCAATAATGTTCTGGAATCACGGACTTCCGGGATGCTTTGGATTTCGGGATCGCACCCCGATCGTGCTACCTATGGGCACGTCGGGCCGCCATTGGGGGCGCCGTTTCCGAAGGGATTTGAACCTTGATCGACAAGCTGGAACTTCTGCTGGCGCTGGCCAAGGAACGGCATTTTGGCCGGGCTGCGGAGGCCTGCGGGGTCACCCAGCCGACCATGTCGACCAGTCTCAAGCAGCTCGAGGAAATCCTCGGCGTCATGCTGGTGCAGCGCGGATCGCGCTTCCAGGGTTTCACGCCGGAGGGCGAACGGACGCTGGACTGGGCGCGGCGCATCGTCGGCGATGCGCGGGCGATGAAGCAGGAGATCAACAGCCTCAAGGACAAGCTGTCGGGCGAGATCCGGATCGCCGCGATCCCGACCGCGCTCGGCATGGTGGCCTCGCTCACCACGCCGTACCGGGCGCGCCATCCCGATGTGCGGTTTCGCATCCAGTCGTGCACGTCCGCCGACGTGCTTGGCCTGCTCGAAAATCTCGAGGTCGATGCCGGGCTGACCTACATCGAGAACGAGCCGATCGGCAAGGTCCGCACCATCCCGCTCTACAACGAGAGCTATCGCCTGCTGACGGCGCCGGATGCGATGTTCGGCGACCGCAAGCAGGTGACGTGGAAGGAAGTCGGCACCGTGCCGCTGTGCCTGCTCACGCCCGACATGCAGAACCGCCGCATCATCGATCGCGCGCTGACCTCGGTCGGCGCGGAGGCGACGCCGACGCTGACGTCGAATTCCCTGCTCGTGCTCTACACCCATGTGAAGACCGGACGCTGGGCCAGCGTAATGCCGGCCAAGCTCGCCGAGACGCTCGGCCTTGCCGATGCGGTGCGCAGCATTCCGATCGTCGATCCGGTGGTGGACTACAGCATCGGCCTCGTGATCCCGCAGCGTGATCCGATGACGCCGCTGATCGCAGCCCTGGTGCAGGTCGCGCGCGAGGTCGCGCCGAAGCTGGAGAGCGCATAGCTCTCAGTAATCAGCCGCGGGTCTTCCTCCACCGTTCTTGCGCTCGACGATCGCCTGGCATGACGCGCCAGCAAGCAATTGCGCGTTGTCTCCTTGCCTTGAAGCAAGTCCTGGTACCCAGCCGGGGGCAATCTTCTGTTGCACGCAGCAACAATGGAACTCACAGACGGTTCGGCGGTTTCATTGCGGCGTCCCGGTCAGCAAGCAGGAGCTGCTTTGAATCGTCGCCAGTTACTCCACGGATCAGCCATGTTGCCGGCACTGATGCTCTTGCCGCAGCGGGAGGCCGCAGCCGCAGGGAACACGCCGGACGCACCTTTCAACGCGTCGATGGTGAGGGAGCTTGCCCGCAATCTTGCCAGCAAGTCCTTCGAGGCGCCGGACGAGAAGTTACCGAATGGCCTGACGGACCTGAACTACGATCAGTACCGCTCGATCCGCTTCGTGCCGGAGCGCGCGTTGTGGCACGGCCAGAAACTGCCGTTCGAAGCGCAGTTCTTCCACCGCGGCTTTTTCTACAAGAACAAGGTCAAGATTTTCGAGGTCGCGGACGGCAAGGTCAGCGAAGTCAGCTACAGCAAGGACATGTTCTCGTTCGGTGAGAACGTGCCTGCGTTCACCGAGACCGACCTCGGCTTTGCCGGATTTCGCATCCACGCGCCGATCAACAAGCCGGACTATTACGACGAGGTCTGCGTCTTCCTTGGAGCGAGCTATTTCCGCGCCGTCGCCAAGGATGAGACCTATGGCCTGTCGGCGCGTGGCCTGTCGATCGATACCGGCGAGGCGAAGGGCGAGGAGTTTCCGTTCTTCAAGGCGTTCTGGCTCGAGCGTCCGGTGCCCAACGCCACCTCGCTCGTGATTCATGCCTTGCTCGACAGCAAGAGTTGCGCAGCAAGCTATCGCTTCACGATCAGGCCGGGGAAGACGACCGTCTTCGATGTCGAGGCATCGCTTTATCCGCGCGCCGATCTCGAGCATGCCGGCGTTGCGCCGATGACGAGCATGTTCTTCTTTGGGCCCAACGATCGCAACGAGGTCGATGACTTCAGGCCGTCGGTGCACGATTCCGACGGGCTGGCGATCTACAACGGCAGGGGTGAGAGCTTGTGGCGTCCGCTGAGCAATCCGCGCGACCTCCAGATCAGCACGTTCCAGGACATCAACCCGCACGGCTTCGGCCTGATGCAGCGGGAGAAGAATTTCTTCGCCTATCAGGACATCGAGTCCAGCTTCGAGAAGCGTCCGAGCCTGTGGGTCGAGCCGATCGGCGACTGGGGCGAGGGCGCGGTGATCCTGTTCGAGATTCCGACCAAGGAAGAGATCCACGACAACATCGCCGCGTTCTGGCGGCCGAAGGCGCCGCTCAAGGCCAAGAGCGAGACCAATCTCACCTATCGCCTGCATTGGGGGCCTGACGCGCCGAAGCTGCATTCGCTCGCGCGCTTCACGCGCAGCGGCATCGGCGCACATGGCGAGAACAGCAAGCTGTTCGTGCTCGACCTGTTCGGCGACAATCTGAAGGGGATCGATCCCGGCAGCATCAAGGGCGTCGTGACGGCCGAGAAGGCCGAGATCACGAACATCGTCACGCAGCCGAACCCGAACACGGGCGGGTGGCGGCTCAGCTTCCAGTGCGCCGTCAAGAAGGACCCGATCGAGCTGCGCGCCCATCTGGCGCAGGATGACAAGCCGCTTTCGGAGATCTGGGTCTATCGATGGGCGCCATAGTCACGTCGTCTCGGCCCGACGTCGCGGTCGCGACCGCCGGCTTCCTGCCACAAGAGAGCCCGCTTGCGATGTCGGCGGCCGATCTCGGCCGGCCGCCGTGCGCGGTGAGCAAGCCGGTGTCGGTCGGCGCGGGCATGTTCATGCGCCGCGCCTTTGTCCTGGTGCTGACGGCGGCGCTGACCGGCGCGGGCGCCTACGAGATGTACATGGTGGTCCAGGTCGGCGGCGTGACGATCATGGAAGGCATGGTGCTGGCGCTGTTCGTGGCGCTGCTCGCCTGGATCGCGTTTTCGTTCGCCTCGGCGCTGGCCGGCTTCTTCGTGCTGCTTCGGCGCAACGGGAATGCCTTGCCGATCCGCGACGATGGACCGCTGCCGCGGATCGCGAGCCGGACCGCGGTGCTGCTCCCCACCTACAACGAGGATCCGCATCAATTGATGGCGCGCCTGCGCGCCATTCACGAGTCCGTCGCGGCGACCGGACAGGACGAAAGCTTCGACTGGTTCGTGCTGAGCGACACCCGCGATCCCGATATCTGGATCGCCGAAGAACAGGCGTTCCTCGCGCTCAGCGATGCCTGCGGCGGTGGCCGTCTCTACTACCGGCATCGCGCCGACAACACCGCGCGGAAGTCCGGCAATGTCGGCGACTGGATCACGCGGTTCGGCGGCGCCTACCAGTTCATGATCGTGCTCGACGCCGACAGCCTGATGTCGGGCGACACCATGGTTCGGATGGTTCACGCCATGGAGACCAATCCACAAGCGGCGCTGCTGCAGACGCTGCCCATCATCGTCAATGCGCGCAGCCTGTTCAGCCGCCTGCAGCAATTTGCCGGCAGGCTGTACGGGCCGATGGTCGCCGCCGGCGTCGCATGGTGGCACGGCTCCGAGGGCAATTACTGGGGGCACAACGCCATCATCAGGATTCACGCATTTGCTGAGCAGGCGGGCCTGCCTGAACTCTCCGGCCGCAAGCCATTCGGCGGACATATCCTGAGCCACGATTTTGTCGAGGCGGCGCTGATGCGGCGCGCCGGCTGGGGCATCTACATGGCCCCGATGCTCGGCGGCAGCTACGAGGAGGTGCCGCCGTCGCTGCTGGATTTTGCCGCCCGCGACCGCCGTTGGTGCCAGGGCAATCTGCAGCATCTCGCGGTGCTGACCACGCGCCGCCTGCACTGGATTTCGCGGCTGCATTTCATGACCGGGATCGGCTCCTACATCACCGCGCCGCTCTGGCTTTCGTTCCTGCTGCTCGGAATCCTGATCTCGTTGCAGGCGCGCTTCATTCGCCCCGAATATTTTCCGAAGGGCTTTTCCCTGTTTCCGAATTGGCCGGCGCAGGATCCCGTGCTCGCCGCGTGGGTCTTCGGCCTCACGATGGCGCTCCTGATCGTGCCGAAGCTGCTCGGCTTTGTCCTGCTGCTGACGAGGCGGGACGTGCGCCGGCAATTCGGCGGCGGCTTCCGGGCGCTGGCAGGTGTCATCGCCGAGCTGCTGATCTCGGCAATGGTCGCGCCCGTGATGATGGTGTTCCAGTCGATTGCGGTCGTCGAGATCCTGCTCGGCCGGGATGCCGGCTGGCAGACGCAGCGGCGCGACGACGGCGAGGTCGAGCGGCGGGAGCTCTATCGGAAATACGGCGTCCCGACCGCCTGCGGTGTCGCGATGGCGGCGAGCGCCTATGCGGTGTCACTGCCGCTGCTGCTGTGGATGTCGCCGGTGATCGTCGGTCTCTTGTTTGCGATCCCAATCGGCGCCTGGACTGCCAAGCCTGTGCTGCGTGCGCTGTTCATGACGCCGGAGGAGGTCGGGCCGCCGAGCGTGCTGGTGCGTGCCAACGAGCTGGCGTTGTTGCCCGCCCACGCCTCGGCCCCTGCCCTCGCAATGCTCCGGCAGGATCCCGACTTGCTGCATCGTCATCTCGCGTCGCTACCGCCGACGAGGCGCCGCGGTCCAGGCGAGATCGATCCTGACCTCGCGATGGCACGCGCGCGGATCGAGGCGAGCGGGAGCTTCGACGAGGCGGTCGAGCATCTCGCGCCGCGCGAGACGCTCGCCGTCCTCGGCGATTCTGTCCTGCTGGAAGGCGTGCTTGCGAAGTAGGGTGGGGCCTAAGCCGCCTCTTGCAGCTTCGCCCGCAAGCTACGCGGATCGCGCGGCAGGGTGATGCGGACGACGGTGCCGACGCCGAGCTTGGAGCGCAGCTTCATCGAGCCGCCATGCAGGTTGGTGAGCGAGCGCGCGATCGCAAGTCCGAGGCCCGAGCCCTGGTAGCTCTTGGTGAGCTGGCTCTCGACCTGCTCGAACGGCTTGCCGAGCCGCCGCAGCGATTCCGGTGCGATGCCGATGCCGCTGTCGGCGATCAGGAGCACGATCGAGTCATCGAGCATCTGACCGCGCACCAGCACGCGGCCGTTGTCGGGCGTGAACTTCACCGCGTTGGAGAGCAGGTTGACGATGATCTGCTTGACCGCGCGGCGGTCGGCGACGACCGAGATCGTGCTTTCGATATCCGATTCCAGCGACAGCCCTTTGTGCTCGGCGCGGCCGGAGACCACCCGCAGCGACTCGGCGAGGATGCCGGAGAGGTCGAGCGGCTCCATGTCGAACTTCATGCGGCCGGCCTCGATCTTCGACATGTCGAGAATGTCGTTGATGACCTCGAGCAGGTATTTCCCCGAGGTCAGGATGTCGTGGCAATATTCCGCGTACTTGTCCGAGCCGAGCGTCCCGAACAGGCCGCTGCCCATGATCTCGGAGAAGCCGATGATGGCGTTGAGCGGCGTGCGCAGCTCATGGCTCATATTGGCGAGGAATTTCGACTTCGCGGCGTTGGCGTCTTCGGCGCGGGTCTTTTCCTGCGAGTACTTCTCGGCGAGGTCGGCGAGCTCGACGGCCTGCCGCTCCAGCTCGGATTGCGAGCGCTGCAGGTCGATCACGGTGGCGCGCAGGCGGAGATCGTTGTCGACCAGCTTCTGCTCGTGCGCCTTGATGCGGGTGATGTCGGTGCCGACCGAGACGTAGCCGCCGTCCTTGGTGCGGCGCTCGCTGATATGCAGCCAGCTGCCGTCGTCGAGCTGGGCCTCGAAGGTGCGCGCGCCGGGCGCCGGCACGCCGCTCTCGTGCAGGCGGGTGCGCACTTCGGGCATGCTGCCGACCTCGATCACGGTCTCATAGGACGTGCCGGGGCTGACCGCGCTATCCGGCAGCTTGTGCAGCCGCTGGAAGTGCGAGTTGCAGAGCACGAGGCGGTCCTCGGCGTCCCAGAGCACGAAGGCCTCGGGAATGGTCTCGATCGCGTCGCGCAGCCGGAGGTCGGCTTCCACCGACTTCTCGGCGAGGCTCTTCTGTTCGGTGATGTCGACCGCGATGCCGATCAAATGCAGGCCGCTGTCAGCCGCGGCGTGGCTGAGTTCGCAGCGCACGCGCAGCCAGATCCAGTGGCCGCCGACATGGCGCATGCGGAAGCTCTGGTCGATGTGATCGATCTTGCCCGAGATCAGCTGGTCGGCGATGTCGAACAGGTTGATGTCGTCGGAGTTCACCAGCGCGTTGACCTCGCCGAAGGTGAGGAGGTCGTTGCGGGTATCGAGGCCGAGCAGGGTGAACATCGACTGCGACCAGAAGATCCGGCCGCGCGACAGGTCCCAGTCCCACAATCCGCAGCGACCGCGATTGAGCGCGGTGTCGATCCGGCCGCGCACGGCGTCGTTGATCAGGTCGCCCTCGCGGGCGCGGGTCGATTGCCAGTGGAACGCGAAGCCGAGGATCAGCACCACGAAGCTCGTGGTCGCCGACAGCGTCACCGAGAGCGCCGCGTCCGATCCCCAGATCGGCTCGTTCATCTCCTGGATGACGACGACCTGGCCGGGCAGCGACTTGACGAGCTGCGAGATCGCCAGCGCGCCGGTGCCGCCCGGCAACGTCATGTCACTGACCGCGCCCTGCTGGCCCGGTGCGACCAGGAGCTGCGCGGTGGAGACGATGTCGAGGACGCGGTCGTTCTCGCCGGCGCCGTCGATCGGCACGCGGGCCAGCACGCGGTGATCGGCGCTGGTGATGATGACGTGGCGGCCATCGGCGATGCCCCAGGACGGAATGAGATCCGGCAGCAGCTCCTGCATCCGCTCGATATTGGCGAGCCGGTCGCGCCGCACCGAGCTCAGGCGGTCGAGACGTTCGGCCAGGATGTCGGAGAGCGCAGCAAGGTCGCGCTTCATCGCGCCGCGCTTCTGCCGGTTCTGGTCGATCACCTGGACGAAGGCGCCGAGGCAGATCGTGATGAGGAAGGCGATGATCAGCGTAGGGACAGCGCGGCGCAGTGCAGGCTCGGCCGTCAAGAGCCTGTGATAGGCCGGTTTCGCGATCGACTGCGCCAATCCCTTGATCGAATCGGATTGGACACAAGCGTTCGCTGCATGCGCGCGCGCCATGCCTTAGACCCCCATCTAAGCTGGATTTTTTACCCGGATCGGATGCTCCCTCGTCGCATCCGAATCATGATGATTTGAATCCAGATTTCCCGGGCTGTCGAGAGTCAACGATTCGTTAATGCGAAAAAATTCTTGTCCAAGAGAGAATCATCAGGCGCAAAGTGAGTCCGAAACAGGAACGGCTCCGTAGAATTACGCGCGCGTCGGTTCTGCGTGACTGATCACACGCTTCACGGTGGGGAACGCGCGGCGCAGCTTGCGTTCGATCTCGTCGACGCTTTCGTGCACCTTGATCACACTCATCGAGGGCTCAGCGCGGCAATGGAAGTTGACGATCTCGCCGGCGTCGGTGTTGCGGACCCGCACATTATGGATGTCATGGATCGCGCCGCCATCGGCAAAGCCGGTCAGCGCGGTCTTGATGGCTTCGACGCGGTCGGGCGCGGCGTCGGTTCCCCACGGCAGTTCCGGCTCGAGCGGCTCGATATGGGTATCGACCTCGACGTCCTCGCCAAAATCCTCGCGGATCGCGCGCTCGAGCTCGTGGGCGATGTCGTGGGCGGCGTCCAGCGCCATGTTGCTGTCGACCTCGAGGTCGATGCCGACGATCAGCTTGCCGCCGATGTCGTGGACGGTGACGTGGTGGATGGCGAGGCCGGAGTTGCGCGCGATCACCATGATGCGCTCGCGCACACTCTCGTTGTTGCGCGCCACCGGCACCGCGGTGAAGGTGAGGTCGGCGTCGCCCAACGCATTGGCCACCGCCTGCTGCGCCCTGCGCTTGATGTCCTCGACGCGGTCGATCGGATAGGTGCGCGGCACGGTGACAAAGGCATCGATGAAATGCGTGGCGCCGACCATGCGGACCCGCAGGCGGTCGACGTCGACCACCCCAGGCACGGCCTTGATGGCCGCGGTGGCCTTTTCCAGCGCACCCTCGGGTGCGCGGTCGAGCAGGGTCTCGACCGTCTCGCGGGCCATGCGCAGGCCGAGCAGGGCGATCATCACGGCGACCGCGATGGCGGCCGCGGCATCGCCCCACCAGAAGCCGAAGCCTGCCAGCACCAGGCCGACAATGACGGCGGTCGAGCCCATCACGTCGGAAGCGAAATGCAGCGCATCGGCGGCCAGCGCCTGGCTCTTGGTGTCGCGCGCGGCGCGGTGCAGCGCGCGGGCCCGCCACAGATTGACGCCGATATCGAGGACGAGGACGATGAAGGGAATCGCTGAGATCGAGGGCGGCGGGGCGCCTTCGCGCAGATGGCTGTAGGCCTGCACCAGGATGCCGCCGGCCAGCACATAGAGCAGGGCGATGATGAAGAGCGCCGAAACGCTCTCGAACTTGCCGTGGCCGTAATGATGCTCGGCGTCGGCCGGCTGGTCCGACACCCGCACCACCGCCCAGGTGATGATGGTGGCGACGAGGTCGATCGTGGAGTGCAGCGCCTCTGATATCAGCGCCAGCGATCCGATCGCGATGCCGACGACGAACTTCGCCACGGCCATGCTGCCGCTGGCGAGGATCGAGATCGCGGCGACTGATGTCTTGGTGTTGGGTGCGCTGGTGTTGGAAGAGCTCATGGGCGGGGGTTTAGCAGGGAGTCCGTGAACATCAAGTGTCAGTCGTCACGCGCAATCGCCACTCACTTGCAATTGCATCATTGTTGCGAGCCATTTCGAATTGAGATTGCGTAGGGTGGGCAAAGGCGCGCTGGCGCCCGTGCCCGCCGTCCAGTGTTGTGTTTGTGCCAAAATCACGCTGTCGTCCTGGCCTAGTGCGCAATTGCGCACGGGAGCCAGGACCCATAACCACAGGATTGTGTTGTTGAAGTGAGCTGTAGCAACTGCATCGCGTCACGACTCGCATTCGGGGCCGGGTGCGCGCTGCACCCGCGGTCTCGTGTGCAAAAGTGGAAACAAAAGCGCACACGAGCATACAGGTTCAGCGGAGGCACTCCGGCATTCCCTGCGCGATGGTGTTACGGCTTAGTTCGTGCTCTCCCCGGCGAGACCGGGCTTGCTTGTCACCGTCCTCGCAAGGCACGTTCGCATCTTGCGAGAAGACACCTGCCACTGGGGCGTCAGGACCACACGACTTCACCGTCAGCCTCATGCATGCTCGTCAGTCACGCACGCGGCGGCCACCGCATCTCACCGCAACACCCGTGACGATCGCGAAGCGCCCCTCGATCGGGTGAGACGGGCGGATCATAGGCTGAGTTGCGTTTCTGATAAAGCGAAATATTTTTGAGGTGGGGGATTGACGCGTTTTACTGAGTTGCCCGTCGTGTCGGATGGGCAACACTGGTTACCGCAAACACCTGTCAGTAGGGTGGGTAGAGCGAAGCGAAATCGATCACCTCAGCGCACGGCCGAACCGATGCCTTCGCTTCGCTCTACCCACCCTCCGAGTGCTATCGGTCGAAACTTCTCAAAGCGAACACTTGCGATTTAAAGACCAATTGGTCTATATATAGGCGATGAGCCGCCAAGCCCCCGTGCAGTTGCCCCGTGGCCGCCCGCGAAGTTTCGACGTCGAAGCCGCCGTCGAACGTGCGATGGATGTGTTCTGGTCGCGCGGCTATCACGCCACGGCGCTGCCGGACCTGCTTCGTGCGACGAAGCTTTCGCGTGGCAGCCTTTACGCCGCCTTTGGCGACAAGCACTCGCTGTTTCTGCGGGCGCTCGATCGCTACATTGCCGATGCCCTGACTCGAATAGATGTCGAACTCGCCCCCCGCAGAGAGCCGGTTGCCGGCCTGCGGGCCTACCTTGCCGGTTACGTCGAGCGCGCCAGCGGCGCCCATGGCCGGCGCGGATGCCTGCTGGTGGCGACAGCCATGGAACTGGCCGGCCAGGATGCCGAGGTTGGTCGTCGCGTCGCAAGCTTTTTCAAAACCATGGAAGCCAGGGTAGCAGACGCGCTGTCCCGCGCGGAGGCGGCGGGCAGATTGGCCGATGGCGTCGAGCCGGCAAGTGCCGCCCGAATTCTCGTCTGTTTCGTTTGGGGGTTACGAGTGGTCGCCAAAACGGCACAGACACGGATCACATGGCAAGCAACCGCTGACGCGCTTCTCGATCGCTTCATCAGATAAACAATAACCCATGGACGCCTTAGCTATTGGTGCGTCCATATCTAGACTGATCGGTCTTGAAAGGAATGATGCCATGTCTGCCATCCAGATCGTCTGCGCAGTGGCCGTTCCCTTGCTCTGGGGTTTGCAGTTCGTGGCCATCAAGGTGGGCGTCACGGAGTTTCCGCCGCTGTTCTTCCTCGCACTGCGCTTCCTGGCGATCGCGCTGCTGCTTGTTCCGTTCGTCAAGAGGCCCACGCGTCAACAGTTCGGCCCTATCGCAGCTATTTCGCTTTTCCTTGGTGGACTGAACTTCGGGCTGTTCTATGTTGGTCTTGGGCTCGGCTCGGGAAGCATATCGGCTGTCGCATATCAACTCGCGCCGCCTTTCACCGTCCTGCTGGCCTGGCCATTGCTCTCGGAGAGGCCGTCTCTCGTCACGTCAGCCGGAGTGGTACTTGCATTCGCCGGCGTGGTGGTGTTGGCAGCGGGGCCGGGGCTGTCGACCAACGCGCTTCCGCTGCTGCTTGTGGTCGGGGCAGCGTTCGCGTTCGCGGTGTCCAACGTCCTGACCAAACGTTACGGCCCGTTTGATCCCCTGATGTTGATGGGTTGGTCGTCGCTGCTCACCGTGCCGCAGGTGATGTTGATGTCGCTGCTGCTCGAGTATGGACAGCTGGCGAGCCTTGGCACGGCGGATCAACACGGCTGGCTGGCGCTCGCCTACACCATCTTCATCGGAGGCATTGTCGGCTTTGGCCTCTGGTTCTGGCTGATCGCGCGTTGCTCGATGGGCCGCGTCGCCCCGTTCGGTCTGCTGCTTCCGGTGTTCGCCCTGATCTCGAGCGTGATGTTCCTTGGCGAACGCGTGACCCCAAAGCTGGCTGTCGGCGCGCTGCTCGCGATCTCCGGCGTCGCCATTACACAGGTAAGACCGAGATTTGGGTCGTAGGATGGGTAGAGCGCAGCGAAACCCATCATTTCACCGTACGCACCCTTGATGGGTTTCGCTTCGCTCTACCCATCCTACGGAGCGGCGTGTAGGGCTACAGCGTCACCACGATCTTGCCGAGGTGCTTGTTGGCTTCCATGTGTTCGAATGCCTTGCCGATGTCAGCGAACTTGTAGACCTGGTCGATCGGCAGCTGCAGCTTGCGCGCCTCGACCGCGGCCCAGATGTCCTTGCGCACCTCATCAAAAAATCTCGCGGATCTCCTCGATCGAGCGGGTGCGGAAAGTGACGCCGAGATGCTCTTCACGCGCTGTCGAAGACCGCTCTATTCAGTCATTTTGCTGACGCATTCTCTGTCTTAGTCGAGCGCGAAACTGAAGACACGGTGTGAGGACCGTCCCGGTTCTCATAATGGTTCCGTCGCCGGAACTGGCGCGAATCCGCAAAGAATTGGCACGCGCTAACGCCTCCGCGTTCGTTCGACCATGTTTTGCGGCATCGGGAACCGGACGATCGAAAAAATCAATCAAGGAGATATGATGCTGTTCGGCTCGAGCGCCGCAATTTGCGGCGCCCTGGTTGCGCTCGCCATTTCTGGCACCGCTGCTCGAAGTGAAATCAGTGCGGTTCATTCAAGCGCCGTCGTCAACGCCGCGTGTGGGGATGCAATCGTTGGCGCGGCATCCATGTACAATCCGTTCAAGCCCGGCAAGGAGGAGGGCGGTCCGAGCACAGCCTCCGGCGAGCGCTATGATCGCTCGGTCTGGGCGGCTGCCATCAAAACGAGTTTGCGTCGGAAGTTTGGTGGGGTCCAATTTGGCGCGAGGCCGAAATATGCTCTCGTCGAGGCTGTAGGCAAGAAGGTCATCGTGAAGATAAATGACGTGGGGCCACTACGGCCTGGCCGCATCATTGACCTCAATGAGCGGACGATGCGCTATTTCGATCCAAGCCTCGAGCTCGGAGTCATTGGTGGCGTAAAGGTCAGCCCGCTTGCGGGGGATTATTGGATTCCCGGACCGGTCGGCTGAACACCGCACGCGAAAGAGCCAGGCATAGCACGCAGCAGGCGCGGATTAGCCCACCGGGTCCGCGCGAAGCGCGGCCCGATGACAGGCTCCGGCGTAATCCGCCGGTGCACCCGGAAAAAGAACGGCGGATTACGCTTCGCTAATCCGCCCTACGCACCTCGTCGCTACAGCGTCACCACGATCTTGCCGAGGTGCTTGTTGGCTTCCATGTGTTCGAACGCCTTGCCGATGTCGGCGAATTTGTAGACCTGGTCGATCGGCAGCTGCAGCTTGCGCGCCTCGACCGCGGGCCAGATGTCCTTGCGCACCTCGTCGAAGATTTCTCTGACCTCCTCGATCGAGCGGGTGCGGAAGGTGACGCCGATGTACTGGATACGGCGCGCCGCATGCAGGTCGAAATTGAAGTCGGCGTGGGTGCCGCCGAGCCGGCCGACATTGACGATGCGGCCCTTGACCTTGGTCGCCTTGAGGTTCTGGTTCGCGACGGGTCCCGAGATCTGATCGACGATCAGATCGACGCCGTCGCCATTGGTTGCCTGCAACACCTGATCGACCCAGCCGGGATCTTTGGAATCCACCGCGAGATCGGCGCCGAATTCCTTTAAGCGGCCGCGGCGCATCGCATCGGTCGAGGACCCGACCACGAGCTTCGCGCCCTTCAGCTTGGCGATCTGCATCGCCATCAGGCCGACGCCGGAGCTTGCGCCCTGGATCAGCACGGTCTGGCCCGCCTGCAGCGCGCCATTGGTGACGACGGCATTGTGCATGGTGGCGAGCGCGACGGGCAGGGTGGCGGCCTCGTCGAAGTTCATGTTCGATGGGCTGCGGAACAGCCTGCCGTGATCGGCGAGCGTGTACTCGGCGAACGCCGCGCCGCCGGAGCCCATGATCTTGTCGCCGACCTTGACACCCCTGGCATCAGGGCCGAGCTCGGCGACCTCGCCGGCCCATTCCATGCCGAGCACGGTGCCGACGCCGCCGGCCGCGCCGTGGGCGTGGCCCTTGGTCATGCCGAGATCGGCGCGGTTCAGCCCGCAGGCGTGAACCTTGACCAGCACCTGCGTGCCCTTCGGCACGGGCGTCGCAACGTCGGTAATTTCAGGGCCGTTGGCTCCGTACACATAGGCTTTCATGGGCTTCTTCTCGTTGTGTCGTCGAATTCGAGATGACTCTGAGTTCCGTCATCCTGAGGAGCGCGCAGCGCGTCTCGAAGCATGAACGGCCCGGCCGGTGGCCGTCGACCCTTCGAGGGCCGCTGAAGAAGCGGCCACCTCAGGGTGACGGATCACTACTCGATGCTTACTCCGCGGCCTGGCGCTTGCCGACGGATGTCATGCGGTCCAGGCGTTCGCGGATGATCGCTTCCGCCTCGCTCACGATGCGCGAGATCAGTTCGGCGCAGGACGGAATGTCGTGGATCAGGCCCTGCACCTGGCCGGCCGACCAGATGCCTTCGTCGGCATCGCCGGTGGCGTAGACCATCTTGCCGCGGGCGCCGGCGACCAGCTCGCGGACGTCCTCGAACTTGGCGCCTTCCTTCTCCATCTGCACGACCTTGGTCGAGATCGCATTCCTGGCGACGCGCGAGGTGTTGCGCATGGTGCGGAAGATCAGCTCGGTCTCGCGCTCGTCGTTGGCGACGATGCGTTCCTTCACCAGCTGATGGATCGGGCTTTCCTTGGTGCACATGAAGCGCGTGCCCATGTTGATGCCTTCGGCGCCGAGCGCCAGCGCTGCGACGAGGCCACGGGCATCGCCGAAGCCGCCCGAGGCGATCATCGGGATCTTCACCTTGTCGGCGGCGGCCGGAATCAGGATCAGGCCGGGGGTGTCGTCCTCGCCGGGATGGCCGGCGCATTCAAAGCCGTCGATCGAGATCGCGTCGGCGCCCATCCGCTCGGCGGACAGCGCGTGGCGGACGCTGGTGCATTTGTGCAGCACCTTGATGCCGTGCCTCTTGAACTCGTCGACATGCTCCTGCGGCTTGTTGCCGGCGGTCTCGACGATCTTGATACCGCTCTCGATGATGACCTGGCGGTACTCGGCATAGGGCGGCGGCTTGATCGCGGGCAGGATGGTCAGGTTCACGCCGAACGGCTTGTCGGTCATCTCGCGGCAGCGCGCGATTTCCTTGCGCAGATCGTCCGGCGTCGGCTGCGTCAGCGCGGTGATCATGCCGAGCGCGCCGGCATTGGCGACGGCGGCAACCAGCTCCGCGCGCCCGACCCATTGCATGCCGCCCTGCACGATCGGGTGGTCGACGCCGAACATTTCGGTGAAGCGTGTCTTGATCATTCTGCCCTCGTTTCCATCAGAATTTTCCGCGACGCGGACGGCCGCGCACGGTGTTGTTTTTGGATGTCGAGGGAAGGATGCAGTCCTGTCCGGCAAATGTCTACCGGCGACCTGCGGCGCGCCCATGCGGAAATGACGGGGCGCGGCGGTCAGGCGAGGGTGGAGTTTTAGGTTATTGCGGCAGGCGCTGATGATCGGCACGCAGCGCCTGGCCGAGAGCAATGAAAAACGAGATGCTTGTTACGCCGGCACCGCGTCCTTCTTCGACGCCGAAGTTTCCTCGTCGAACGCGGCCGCGATGTCGCGCATGCTGACGACGCCGATCAGGCTGTAATTGTCGATCACGGGCACGTGGCGAATGTGGTGCTTGGTCATGAGATGACGGATGTGCTCGAGCGTATCGCTCGAGGTGCACGACACCAGTTGTTGCACCGAGACCAGCTGCGACACCTTCATGCTGGCGCCGGCCGCGCCGTGCTCGGCGATCGCGCGCACCACGTCGCGCTCGGTGAACATGCCGACGGCAGTGTTGCCCTCGGTGCGAACGACATCCTTGACCACGAGCGCGCTGATATTGCTGGCGCGCATCAATTGCGCGGCGATCGCTACCGTCTCGTTCATGCGAACCGTGGCAACGCGAGGGGTCTTCTTGCGCAGGATATCTCCGACTTGCATGGCAACCTCCTTGGTTATCGTTGGCAGGATTCTGGTATACAAAATGCCAATTGTCAACGCGGTCGTTACGGAAATCTACCACCAGAAAACGGCCGAAATAGGCAGAGTCGCTGACGTTTCAGACGATTGTGAGCCGATGTGGGCAAGGGGGCGGCCGCTCTCCGGCGATCCTGGTATCTGGCATCCCTGTTCGCTCCAAACGAAAGAGGCGCACCGAAGTGCGCCTCCATCAGTTCAACGGGAAGTCCCGAACCCCGGGCCGTCAAATCAGGCCGGCATATCTGGCCGACATTTCAGGCTGTCTTGGCGTTCGTTGCGGTCTCGGCTGCGGCAGCAGCAGCCTCGTTGCCGTTGATGAAGGCGCGGCGCATCGGCTTGATCACGAACAGCGCCATCAGCGCCGCGGTGGCGTTGAGCGCGACCGCGATCACGAACACCGCCTGCCAGCCATAGCTGGCGGCAACGATGCTGGCGGCCGGCACCAACAGCGCGGCGGTGCCCTTCGCGGTGTAGAGCATGCCGTTGTTGGTGGTCGCGAACTTCGAGCCGAAGGTGTCGCCGGAGGTCGCCGGGAACAACGAGTAGATCTCGCCGAACACGCCGAAATAGACCGCGGTCGCCAGCACGAACACCAGCGGGTTGTGGCCCCAGGTCGACAGCGTCAGCAGCATCAGCGCGCCGGTGCCGAACGCGATGAACATGGTGTGCTCGCGGCCGATATTGTCGGAGACCCAGCCGAAGAACGGCCGTCCGAACCCGTCGAAGATGCGGTCGAGCGAGATCGCGAAGGTCAGCGCGGCCATCTGGAAGCCCGCGAGCGAGACTGGCGTGTTGGCGATCTTGTAGTCGTGCGCGATCGGCGCGATCTGCGCCGCCGCCATCAGGCCGCCGGAGGCGACCATCACGAACACCAGATACATCACCCAGAAGATCGGGCTGCGCAGCACCTGCGGCGGCGTGAAGTCGATCTTGGTCTGCGGCAGGTTGAGCTGCTTCTTCTTCGGCGGGATCGTGACCGCAGGCTTCTGGATGAAGAAGGCGAGCAGGAACACGATCAGGCCTTGCCCGATGCCGAAATCGAAGAACGCGGTCTGATAGCCGCTCGAGGCGATCATGTTGGCGATCGGCACCACGGTCAGCGCCGCGCCGGCGCCGAAGCCTGCGGCGGTTGCGCCGGCGGCGAGGCCGCGGCGATCGGGAAACCATTTCAGCGCATTTCCGACGCAGGTGCCGTACACCGAGCCGGCGCCGATGCCGCCGATGACAGCCGCGGCGTAGAGCAGCGTGAGTGAATCCGCGTAGGAGTTCAGCACCCAGGACAGCGTGATCATGACGCCGCCGAACATGATGACGATCCGCGGGCCGTATTTGTCGACGAACCAGGCCTCGACCGGCACCAGCCAGGTCTCCGTCACCACGAAGATCGTGAAGGCGAACTGGATCGCCGCGCGGCCCCAGTGATGCGCGCCGTCGATCGGATCGACGAACAGCGTCCAGCCATATTGCAGGTTCGCGATCATCGCCATGCAGACGATGCCCATGACGAGCTGCAGCCAGCGGAAGCCACTGGACGAAGGTTGTGCTTGTGTTGCGGCAGCATTGCTGGAAACCATCAAATCCTCCCGAGCGCGCCTGGTCTTGTTGTGACCCAGTGTCGCAATTCTTGTGGCGTATCGTCGCAAGTGCTCGACGGAGGTTGGTATACTATATCCCAGAAAGCAAGCCCATCTTTCTGCTGCGTCGCAGCAAAACTGGCATACGACGCGCCCCTTCGGGCTGCTCATGAACGCCGAAAAATGAAAACGCCCGGCGTTGGCCGGGCGCTTTCGTCAGCAGAAGATTGGCGCGTTGCCTAAGCCATCGCCGCCGATTTCGCGACCACGATTTTCCGCCATGGCTTGAGCACGGCGATCGCGAGCAGCGAGGCAAGGATATTGGCGCCGGCTGCGATGATGAACACGTTGTCCCAATGGCCCGACGACTGCTGCATGTAGTTGGCGATCGGCACCAACAGCGCGGCGGTGCCTTTCGCGGTGTAGAGCAGGCCCGCATTCGTCGTCGCGAACTTGGCGCCGAACGTGTCGGTGCAGGTCGAGGGGAAGAGCGAATAGATCTCGCCCCAGGCAAAGAACACGAAGCCCGAGAGCAGCACGAACCAGACCGGGTCGTGGCCCCACAGGTAGAGCATCCAGATGCCGAAGCCTTCCATGCCGAAGGCGATGAACATCGTGTTCTCGCGGCCGATCATGTCGGAGATCCAGCCGAAGAACGGACGCGTCAGACCGTTGAGGACGCGGTCGATGGTGGCCGCGAAGGTCACCGCCGTCATCGTCACCGCCATCAGCGTGACCGGCACGCTGTCGACCTTCCAGTCGACTGCGATCGGCTTCAGGTTCGCCGTCACCATCAGGCCGCCGGCGCCGACGATCACGAACATGAAGTACATCAGCCAGAAGATCGGCTGCCGCAGCACTTCGGTCGGCTGATAGTTGCGCCGGGTCTGGATGATGTTGGCGTTCGCCACGACGGCCGGCACCTGTCCGGCCTTCGGCGCAAGCAGGAAGAAGGCGAGCAGCACGATGATGATGCCCTGGCCGAGACCGAAATAGAGGAAGGTGGTCTGGAAGCCGGAGTCCTTGATCATCGCCTGGATCGGCGCGACCGTGAGTGCGGAGCCCGCGCCGAAGCCGGCTGCGGTGATGCCCGCCGCAAGTCCGCGCTTGTCGGGAAACCATTTCAGCGCGTTGCCGACGCAGGTGCCGTAGACGCCGCCGGCGCCGATGCCGGCGATGATCATGCCGAGATAGTAGCCGTTCAGCGAGGTCGCCTGCGCGTTGATCGCCCACCCGATCGCGCAGAGGATGCCGCCGATCAGCACGACGAGGCGCGGACCGTATTTATCGACGAACCAGCCCTCGACCGGCACCAGCCAGGTCTCGAACAGCACAAAGAGCGTGAAGGCCCACTGGATCGATGCACGATCCCATCCGAACTTCTTCTGGATGTCGGGGACGAAGAACGTCCACCCGTATTGATAGTTTGCGATCATCACCATCGCGGCGACGCCGATCGCAAGTTGCGTCCAGCGATAGGTATCGCTGACCCGCGCGGCCGCGGGGGCCGCAGTTGCCTGAACGATGTCCGACATTGATCCTCCCAGTGCGCGCTTTGTCATTCTGCTTGTGGCGCGGCTCGGTCATCTTGGTATTTGATATGCCAAGGTTCAAGCTGTCGCAGAGGTTGCGTGCGCATATGCCGCAGAGGACTCAGCGGTCACCGCAATGAGAGTAATTCGGCGCGCAAAAAATGGCCCCGAAAATCGGGGCCATTGGTCGAAGGTTCAATGTCAGATCGCGACTTGCGACGAAACGGTCTCGGTGCCGCGCGCGCGAAATCCTCTGGCCTTAGAGGCCGAAGTGCGGCAGGTCGCCATTGCGGTTCGAGATCTCCGCGCTCTTCATCAGCAGGCGGTCGATCGAGGCCATCAGGCGGCCGAACAGGGTGGAGGAGGGCGCGAGCGTGAGGGCAGTGGTCTTGGACATCGGTGTCCCCTTTGGCTGGAGGGCCAGCAACGGGCCGGCTCATCATCTGTAGCCAAATTATGTATACCAGATGCCAGAGACAACGAGCTTGTTTGCATGGCAGCATTCCGGATTGTGCAATGCAACAAGACGGGTGGATTGGCATCCCAGATGAAGGGGAGCGCATTGAAGGCACGGCCAAGGCCAGGCAAGCGCGGGTCTTCACCAAGCCCAGGAATCGTGCCGCTCGTGCGCGGCGCATTTCAATGCGGCCGGACCGACGTCGTCGCTGCCGTCATAAAGAAGGCCGCCAAATGCGGCGGCCTTGAGTGACTGGGTTTGCTTTTCTTCTTGGCCGATGAAGGGTCGGGGCCAGATCCCTTCACCGCGTCCAGTCTTCGCCCGCGCACAGCGTTCCCATGCAGCCGCGAACGTTCAGCGTGCCCGACGACACCAGCGTCACCGAGCTCTCATAGGTCTTGCCGTCATCGGCGTTGTAGATCCTGCCGGCCCACTTGTTCGGGCCTGCGGGCTGCATGTTGATGAAGAGCGAGATGCCTATGACCGGCCGGGTCCGCTGCGCGGGATCGGCATTCTTGTCGTCGCGCTGCGGCTTGCCGGTGGCCTTGTCGGTCGGCTCCTTCAGCCAGACGACGCGGCCGCACAACGCGCTGCCGCAGCGCTGGACCTTGATCCTGGCGTCGCCGGACTGGGTCAGCCAGACGCCGGCCGGATCGTTGGCCTTGTCGGCGGCTTTGGCGGCATCGGCGGCGCTGCCGAGCAGCGGAATGTGGAATGCCGCCACGATCAGGCGGCGCGTGAGGTGAGCGTGGATCAGCTGTTTCAGGGCGCTGCGGAGGCCGTCAATATCTGGGGGTAACGTCATCATCCACCTTCTTCATGAAAAATTTCATGATAAACATGAAATAAATCACGTTTAAGGTTGAGTCAACAACATTACCGCAGCATGATGCGGCCCGGCCGTAACGGCCTGTACGGGCAAAAAATTATCGGATGGATGTGATGAGGAAATCGGTTCGCGAGCAGCGCCAGCTTTGGTTTCGCCGGCTCGATCGGGCGTTCTGGGTGATCTGGGCTGCGCTGCCGGTGGTGCTTTGGCTGGCCTATTACCGCACCACGACGGCTCCGGTCACGATTGCGGAAAGCCTGAACGGCGAGCAGGCGAAGTGCGCCAGCATCGTCGCCAACCCGCTCACCATGTCGACCATGGGCCAGCTGCTGTTCTGGTCGCTGTTTGCGCTTGGGGTATCGTTTTACGCCGTGCTGATCGGCATGCTTCATCGCATGGTGAACCGATTCGCGAACGGCCGGATTTTTGTCTCCGAGACACTGCAGGGCGTCTGGTGGATGGGGATCTTTCTGGTGGTCTGGCCGTTCGTCGATACGATCACGACCAACGCGGTGATCTATGTTCTGTACCGGATCGGAGACATCAAGTTCCTGCTGCTGAACTACAACCTCGATGTCGGCACCATCGCCGGCGGTGTGTTCCTGATGGCGCTGAAGTTCGTGCTCGAGCACGCCATCCTGTTGCAGTCCGAAAACGATCTGACGATCTGAGGGTGATGCTCGTGCCCATCGTGGTGAACCTCGATGTCATGCTCGCAAAGCGCAAGCGCCGCCTCGGAGACCTCGCGGACGCGATCGGCATCTCGATCCAGAATCTGTCGATCCTGAAAACCGGCAAGGCAAAGGCGATGCGCTTCTCGACGCTGTCGGCGATCTGTCGCGAGCTCGACTGCCGGCCGGGGGATATTCTGGAATATGTGCCGGGCGATGAGGGTGAGGCCGAAGGCGGCGAGGGGGGGTGATCCGGCGCGATCGACGGGAAAGGCGACGCCGCCAGGCCGCATCCGCTCAGCTTGCAGCCGCGCCTGGCCGGATCAGGGCGCGCATCAGTTCCTCGACGAGAACTGTTGCCTTGGGCCAGCGCAAGGTCGGCTTGTTGATCTGGAGTGAAATCACGCCGTGGGTGGCTGCCCATAGCAGCAGTGACAGTCGTTCTGCATCTTCCGCCTCGCGGCCGGGCGTCGCCGCGAGGATTTCCTTGATCAGCGCCGCCACGCGGATCTGAATCGTCCGCCCGAACGTTGCGGCCTTCGGATCGCTCAGGCCCGATATCACGCGGCCTTCGTAGAGCATCTTGTAATGGCCCGGCCGTTCCAGTCCGAAACGGACCGTGGCGAAGACGCCGGCACGCAGGCGCTCCCATGCACCGCTGCCGACTGCGTCTTCCGCCCTGGTGCGCAGCTCGACGAGTTCATCGAACAGCTTTTGCAGGACCGCGAGCAGCAGCGCGTCGCGATCGGCAAAGTGCGGATAGACCGACGGCGCGGCGATGCCTGCCTGCTTGGCGACAGCGCGCAGCGAAACGCCTTCGCAGGAGCCGGCTTTTTCGATCAGGGAAATGGCGGCCTTGAGGATGTCCTCGCGCAATTGCCCGCCTTCACCTCGCGCATTTCGTCGACGCGCCTTCATCCGATTCCCTTGGCGAGGGCGTTTTCCAGCGAAGCGGACACCGGTTCGCGTGAAGAAAACGCGTCAAAACATGAATCTTGAGCGATTCAGGTCCGATTCTATCGGAACTGGATCGCTCTGGGGATCGTAACCTTACGCGTGTTCGGCTTGACGTGTAAATTTAACGGATGTAAGTTTACATATGTAAGTGTAAGAGGTCGGAGATGCAATGACGACTACCGCATCCTCGGGCGGCGGGTTCACGCCGGCCGGCACCAGCCTGAAGCTCAATCGCATGGGCTATGGCGCAATCCAGTTGACCGGGCCGATGGTGTGGGGGCCGCCCAAGGACCATGCAGCCGCGCTTGCCGTTCTGCGGGAGGCTGTCCGCTGTGGCGTCAATCACATCGATACAAGCGACTATTACGGCCCACACATCGCCAATCAGATCATCAAGGAAGCTCTGCACCCTTACCCCGCCGGGCTTACGATCGTGACCAAGGTCGGCGCGCGCCGGGGACCGGACAAATCCTGGCCCAGGGCGATATCCCGGCAGGAATTGATCGACGCGGTGCACGACAATCTGCGTCATCTCGGCCTGGACGTGCTCGACCTTGTCAATTTGCGCCTCGGTGGCCAGTTCGGCCCGGACGACAGTTCGGTGGAGGCGCCGCTCTCCGTGCTGGCCGAATTGCAGCAGCAGGGCCTGATCCGCCATATCGGCCTGAGCAACGTTTCCCGCGCGCAGTTCGATGAAGGCAGCAGGATCGCCACCATCGTCTGCGTGCAGAACCACTACAATCTGGCGCATCGCGTCGACGACGCCTTGATCGACGACCTCGCGGCCAGGCAGGTTGCCTATGTGCCGTTTTTCCCGCTGGGCGGCTTCCGCCCGCTCAACTCGGCCATTCTGGACGGCGTCGCGCGGAGCCTCGGCGCAACGACCCGTCAGGTCGCGCTCGCATGGCTGCTGCAACGCGCGCCGAACCTTCTGTTGATTGCAGGCACGTCATCCGTCGCGCATCTCCACCAGAACTTCGCAGCGGGCGCCCTGCAACTGCCGCCCGAGGCAGTCGCGCAACTCGACCGCGTCGCTATGGCCAGCCAGGCATCTCGTGCTGCTGGCCAGCAGGAGCAGAGCTGACAATGTGCGACGAGGACCGTGGTTTGCCTCTTTTGCCTAGATAGGATGCATATGGGCGCTAAGGTTCGCTTCTGACGCGAAGCGGTCATGAGAGCGACAGCGAGAGTTCTTGCGCCAACAGGGAAAATGATTGCTGATGATGTCACCGATACGCAGCGGGATCGGACCGATTCGTATTCCGGATGCTGCCGCGCGTCGTGTACCGCCACCGTTAGGTCAACGGTGCTGTCCAATGGCCGTTGGTTCGAAGTTGCCTAGCGCCTCTCTACTCACGATCGGGCGGCCATGTTTTGGTCAAAACTGCGTCCGCATTGTTGAGATGCCCACTGCAAAAGGCTCGCGATGGAAAGGGCAACGTTCGCCAAGGCCAGGATTTTCGCTTTTGGCGACGCTCGGAGCGTTGCGATCTACGCGGCCGAAATCCTGATAATTGCCGCAATTTATGCTGGTCTTGCCGAATCCGCGCGATTGCTTCCCGCAATAAATCCAGCTGCGACACCGCTATGGCCACCAACCGGGCTTGCGCTCGCGCTGGTCCTGCTGCGCGGCTACCGGATCTGGCCCGCGATCCTGGTAGGGGCTCTCTCACCTTACCTCATGGCCGACCGATCGCTCCTGGAGGTCGGCGCCGCCGGGATTGGCAGCCTCCTTGCCGCATGTGCCGGGACATGGCTGATCGGCCGCTGGTCGAACGGTCGCCAGACGTTTGCCACACCGTCCGGTGTCGCAAAGTTTGCAATCATTTCCTTTGCGCCGACCACGATGATCAGTTCAGCCATCGCCTTGGCCGGCTTCACGCTCATCAACGAATCAGGCTTTTCCGATTCCGTCGTCGCCGGGTTGACCTGGTGGCTTGTGGACGCTGCCGGGGCCCTGGTGATTGCTCCGGTCATCGTGCTCTGGGCGACGATGCCCTTACGCATTGCTTCCAAATGGGCTCTGTTGGAATCGATCACGGTCGCTGCTCTCGCTGGTATCATCGGGCTCGCTGCTTACAGCCCGCTGATCGGTAGCGATCTCGTCAGCAACGGCCTCGACGTGTTGCTGCCGCATCGGAGCCTTCTGGGCTTTCTGGTTCTGCTGCCCTTGAGCTGGGCCGGTCTGCGCGGCGATCGATGCACCGTGGCGACGGCCGCGTTCATTTTCATCGGAACTGCCGTGTGGGGGTTCTCGGTGGGGAATGATCCATTTCCGAAAATCGATCCGAACGGAGCGCTGTTATCCTTGTTCGTGCTTTCGATCATCGTGTCGGCGCCTCCGCTTGCCCTGGCCGCGGCAAGTGCGACGCGCCAGGCCAGGGAAGCCCATTTGCTTTCCGTCCAGGACCAGCTGAACGGTCAACTTGAACGGAAAGCGTTGGCACTCGACAGCATCAGACGGCACTTCCAGACCCTTATCGAAGGCGTTGTCGACTATGCAATCTTTGCGCTTGATCGAGAAGGACACGTTACGAGCTGGAATAGCACCGCTCAAAAGATCATCGGCTACACCTCGGAAGAAATCATAGGCAAGCACTTCGGGATATTCTATCGGCCGGATGAACGCCGCGCGGGTTCACCGACACACGCGCTGGAGTCGGCAATCGAAAGCGGCAAGTACGACGTAGAGGGTTGGCGTATCAGAAAGAATGGTACGCCGTTTTTCATCACGGGCTCAGTCTCTTCGAGCCGTGATGACGCAGGAAATCTGATCGGCTTTATCAGTATCCTGCGCGACGCGACGGAGCGGCGCGACGCGGAGGAGAAGCTGGTCCAGGCGCGCGAACAGCTCGCGATGTCTCAGAAGATGGAGGCAATCGGCAAGCTGACCGGCGGGATTGCGCACGACTTCAATAATCTATTGATGATCATCGGAGGCAGTGCCCAGATATTTCAACGCCTGCTTGATCCAAAACTGCCAAAGGCCATCGAAGCCATACAAACCGCGGCCAAACGTGGCGAGAGTCTCACGCGCCAATTGTTGACGTTCTCTCGTCACCAGCATCTCAGCCCGACGGTCGTTGATCTGAATGCGTCCATCAAGAACATGCGGACCATGATTGAGAGCTCGTTGCGCGGGAACATCGTGTACAACGAGAACGTTGGCGACGGCGTTTCACCGGTCAAGGTTGACCTCGCCGAGCTGGAACTTGCGATCGTCAACATCGCCGTCAATGCGCGAGATGCAATGACAAGCGGCGGCACATTCACGTTGTCCGTGCACGCGGTCACCGCAAATCAGGAAACCGGCGGCGATCGCCGTGGGAAGGCCTTCTTTGCGATCACACTTGGCGATACGGGCACTGGTATTCCGCCAAATCTTCTGTCCAAGATGTTCGATCCGTTTTTCACGACCAAGGAGGTCGGCAAGGGGACCGGGCTCGGCTTGTCCCAGGTTTATGGTTTTGCGCACCAGGCGGGCGGAACCGTGACGGCAGACAGCAAGGTCGGACAGGGAACAACGATTACAATCTATCTGCCGTCCTGCGTGGACGAGCAGATCACCAGCAAAGAGCTCGCCGCTGCCCGGGCAAGGCCAAGGCAGCCGCCGCGGCAGACGGTTCTCGTGGTCGACGACAGCCCCGAAGTGGCGGATGTGACGTCATCGCTGTTCGAGCATCTGGGTTACGAAACCATCTACCGAGACTCGGCCGAAGCGGCATTGAAGTTGCTCGATACCGGTACGAAGATCGATCTCGTCTTCAGCGATATCGTCATGCCAGGGACCATCGATGGCGTCGGGCTCGCGAGAGAAGTTCGGTCGCGGTACCCCGGTTTGCCCATAGCCCTCACAACCGGTTACAGCGATGCCGCAAAAGCAGCTCCGCCAAGCCTAAGAATACTCCGCAAGCCGTTCGATACCGAGGCACTAAGAGACTTTATCCAGGATCTTGCGCCGCCGAGATCAGCGCGATCATCCGGCGCACCCTTGGCGTCAAGCACGACTGAGGCTGTACGCAGGAGTTGACCGGTCGCACCATCATGAGGGCCCTGATCTCATCAATGTCCGCTATTGATTGCGGAGCGCAGACGACCAGCCCGAACAAAAATGGCCGCAGTTGCCTGCGGCCATTTGTGTTTTGATTGAGCGCAGCCCTTACTCGGCCGCCTGCTTGCGCGGCGGGTCGAGCGCGCCGGAGTCGTGGATCTCGGCAACCTGGTGATCGCTGAAGCCGAGCACCTCGCGCAGGATCTCGTCGGTGTGCTCGCCGAGCAGCGGCGAGCGGGCGACTTCGCTCGGCGAATCCGACAGCTTGATCGGGTTGCCGACCGAGATGTATTTGCCGCGGGTCGGGTGATCGACCTCGACCACGGTGCCGGTCGCGCGCAGCGACTGGTCTTCGGCGATCTCCTTCATCGACAGGATCGGGCCGCAGGGGATGTCGTCCTTGTTGAGGATCTCCATCGCCTCGAACTTGGTCTTGGTCATCGTCCACTGCTCGATGCGGGCGAAGATCTCGTTCAGGCGCGGCAGGCGGGCCGGCGGCTTGGCGTAGTTCGGATCGGTCTTCCAGGTCGGCTCGCCGATCACGTCGCAGATCTTCTCCCACACCGGCGCCTGGGTGATGAAGTAGATGTAGGCGTTCGGGTCGGTCTCCCAGCCCTTGCACTTCAGGATGCGGCCGGGCTGGCCGCCGCCGGAATCGTTGCCGGCGCGCGGCACGGCATCGCCGAACGGGATGCCTTCGCCGAACTGGCTGTATTCCTTCAGCGGACCGTGGGCGAGGCGCTGCTGGTCGCGCAGCTTGACGCGGGCGAGGTTGAGCACGCCGTCCTGCATCGCCGCGGTGACGCGCTGGCCCTTGCCGGAGTGGGTGCGGTGATAGAGCGCGGTGACGATGCCGAGCGCGAGGTGCAACCCGGTGCCGCTGTCGCCGATCTGCGCGCCGGTGACGAGCGGCAGGCCGTCGCGGAAGCCGGTGGTCGAGGCTGCGCCGCCGGTGCACTGCGCGACATTCTCGTAGACCTTGCAATCCTCATACGGGCCGGGGCCGAAACCCTTGATCGAGGCGACGATCATCTTCGGGTTGATGGCCTGGATCTTCTCCCAGGGGAAGCCCATGCGATCGAGCACGCCGGGACCGAAATTCTCGACCAGCACGTCGCACTGCTTGATCAGCGCGGTCAGCACTTCCTTGCCCTTCGGGTTCTTGGTGTCGAGCGTGATCGAGCGCTTGTTGTGGTTCAGCATGGTGAAGTACAGGCTGTCCACGTTCGGGATGTCCTGCAGCTGGCCGCGCGTAATGTCGCCGACGCCGGGACGCTCGACCTTGATCACGTCGGCGCCGAACCAGGCCAGCAATTGCGTGCAGGTCGGACCCGACTGGACGTGGGTGAAATCGAGAATGCGAACGCCCTTGAGCGCCTTGGTCATAATATTATGCTCCGTACTCTGGTCTGCCCCTGCACCCGCAGGGAGTGATTGGGGTTAGGGGTTACTTCTTCTTCAGAACGCTCTGAGGATTGAGGTTGCCGATGCGGCCGCTCTCCGAGCCCGCCGCCGGGTCGATCACCGCGTTGATCAAGGTCGGCTTGCCGGAATCCAGCGCCGCATTGACCGCGCGCTTCAGCTCGTCGGGCGAGGTGGCGTTGACGCCGACGCCGCCGAAAGCTTCCATCATCTTGTCGTAGCGCGAGCCCTTGACGAACACGGTGGTCGCCGGATCCTCGCCCGCGCTGTTGACGTCGGTGCCGCGATAGATGCCGTCATTGTTGAAGATCACGACGCAGATCGGCAGCTTGTAGCGGCAGATGGTCTCGACCTCCATGCCGGAGAAGCCGAACGCGCTGTCGCCTTCGACCGCGAGCACGGGCAGGCCGGTCTCGACCGCAGCCGCGATCGAATAGCCCATGCCGATGCCCATTACGCCCCAGGTGCCGACGTCGAGCCGCTTGCGCGGCTTGTGCATGTCGACGACGCCGCGGGCGAGGTCGAGCGTGTTGGCGCCTTCGTTGACGAAGATGGTGTCCGGACGTTCCGCGATGATCGTGCGCAGCGCGCCGAGCGCGCCGTGATAGTCCATCGGGGAGGCGTTGCTCATCAGCTTCGGCGCCATCTTGGCGACGTTGTCGTCGCGCTTCTTCGCCACGGTGGCGAGCCAGTCGCTCGGCGCGGCCGACCAGTTGGCGCCCATGGCGTCGAGGAACGCGGACACGCAGGAACCGATATCGCCGACCACGGGGGCGACGATCTCGACGTTGGAATCCATTTCCTTCGGCTCGATGTCGACCTGGATGAACTTCTTCGGAGCTTCACCCCAGGTCTTGCCCTTGCCGTGCGAGAGCAGCCAGTTGAGGCGGGCGCCGATCAGCATCACGACGTCGGCTTCCTTCAGCACGGTCGAGCGCGCCGCACCCGCGCATTGCGGATGCAGATCGGGCAAGAGGCCCTTGGCCATGCTCATCGGCAGGAACGGCACGCCGCTCTTCTCGACGAAATTCTTGATCGCCTCGTCGGCCTGCGCATAGGCCGCGCCCTTGCCGAGGATGATCAGCGGACGTTTTGCATTCTTCAGCACGTCGAGCGCGCGCTTGACCGACGACGGGGCAGGGAGCTGCGCCGGCGCAGCATCGATCACCTTGACCAGCGACTTCTCGCCGGCTGCCGCGTCCATGACCTGGCCGAACAGCTTTGCGGGCAGGTCGAGATAGACGCCGCCCGGACGGCCCGACACCGCGGCGCGGATCGCGCGCGCAAGGCCGATGCCGATGTCCTGGGCGTGCAGCACGCGGAACGCCGCCTTGCACAGCGGCTTGGCGATCGCGAGCTGGTCCATTTCCTCATAGTCGCCCTGCTGCAAATCGACGATCTCGCGCTCGGACGAGCCCGAGATCAGGATCATCGGGAAGCAGTTGGTGGTGGCGTGGGCAAGGGCGGTGAGGCCGTTGAGGAAGCCGGGCGCCGACACCGTGAGGCAGACGCCGGGACGCTTGGTCAGGAAGCCGGCGATCGAGGCCGCATAGCCGGCATTCTGCTCGTGGCGGAACGAGAGCACGCGAATGCCCTCCGCCTGGGCCATACGGCCCAGGTCCGTGATCGGGATCCCCGGCACACCATAGACGGTGTCGATGCCGTTGAGCTTGAGCGCGTCGATGACGAGGTGGAAGCCATCGGTCAATTCTTGCTCGGTGCCCGGTGCCTCGGACTTCGTAGCGGTATTCAGCATCGGCATCGTCTCCCTGATCGTTCTTGGTTCGGACGATCTGATCGTCGTCTGAAGCGGGTGTGGACTCTCAAACTTACGTGAACGGCTCTCTACGTGAACAATTCCTGGCCGTGCGCCTCGACATAGGCGGCAAGGCCGAGCGTGTGATCGCGGGCGCGCTTTTCGGCGAGCTCGGTGTCGCGCGCTTCCAGTGCCTCGATGATCCCGAGATGCTCGGGCAGCGAGGTCGCGGTGCGGTCCTTGCGGCCGATCGTGAGCTGGCGATAGCCGCGCACATGCAGCAGCAGGTCATTGGTGAGGTCGACCAGGACAGGCGATTCCGACAGCGAGATCAGCGCCTGATGGAAGGCGATGTTGGCCTTGGAATATTCCTCGACGTGGTCCTGCGGCAGACGGTCGTCGCTGAAGTCCTTGAAGAAGTCGCGCAGCGCCGAGATGTCCTTCTTCCGCGCTGTGGTCGTGATCAGGCGCGCCGCCATGCTCTCCAGCGCCGCCCAGGCGCGGATCATGTCGACGATCTCCGCCTTGGTACGGCGGACCACGACGATGCCGCGGCGCGGCACGGTCTTCACGAATCCGTCCTGCTCGAGCATCGCGATCGCTTCGCGGATCGGCGTGCGGCTGACGCCGAGACGCTCCGACAATGCGCGCTCGTCGAGCATCACGGGCTCCGGCGTCGCGTAGATGTCCATCTTCAGGATCGCTTCCTTCAAGGCCTCATAGGCCTTGTTCTTGAAGCTCGTCTCCGGGGCGATCCGGACGATGGCGATATCTGTGTCAGCCATGGTGGGCGACGCCTTGGTCTGTTTCGGTTCTGGCACGACTCGTCTCCTCCTCTTGGAGACGTCTTCTTAGCAGAAGAAAGTACCTTAGATTTTTGGCATGCCAAATACCAGAATGTCAAGCTGCCCATATTTTTGGGTATTTTTGGGCACCGACCGATCTTGACAATTACGTTTTTGGCATACCAAATGCCACGAAATCTGTCCCAGGAGGAAGCCAATGTCAAATTCGAAGGATGCGGTCCGCAAAATTCTCGATGCGGTCAGGGCCGACAAGCGCACGAGCCTCACCGCGCCCGAAGGCAAGGTGGTCTGCGACGCCTACGGCATTCCGGTGCCGAAGGAGGGCGTCGCCAAGTCGGCCGCCGAGGCTGCCCGGATCGCCTCCGACATGGGCTTCCCGGTGGTGATGAAGATCGTCTCGCCCGACATCCTGCACAAGACCGAGGCCGGCGGCGTCGTGGTCGGCGTCAAGAGCGCGGCCGACGCCGAGAAGAGCTACGAGACGATTCTGGCCAACGCCAAGAAATACAAGGCCGATGCCAAAATCGAGGGCATTCAGGTCCAGCAGATGCTGGGCGGCGGCACCGAGGTGATCGTCGGTTCGATCACCGACGGCTCGTTCGGCAAGCTGGTCGCCTTCGGCCTCGGCGGCGTGCTGGTCGAAATCCTCAAGGACATCACCTTCCGCCTCGCGCCCGCGACCAAGGACGATGCGCTGTCGATGCTCGACGGCATCCAGGCGCATGAGATGCTGAAGGGCGTGCGCGGCGGCGAGGCGGTCAATCGCGAGGCGCTCGCCGAAATCATCGTCAAGGTGTCGCAGCTGGTCAGCGATTTCCCCGAGATCGTCGAGCTCGACCTCAATCCGGTGTTCGCCACCAGCAAGAACGCGATCGCCGCCGACGTCCGCATCGTCGTGGACTTCGACTACAAGCCGCGCCCGGCGCCGCGTCCGACCGAAGAGATCGTCGCCGCGATGAGCCGCATCATGCAGCCTAAGGGCGTAGCGGTGATCGGCGCCTCCGCCGAGGACGGCAAGATCGGCAACTCCGTGATGAAGAACCTCATCAACGGCGGCTACAAGGGCGAGATCTATCCGATCCACCCGAAGGCCGAGGAGATCCTCGGCTACAGGGCCTACAAGAGCGTCAAGGACGTGCCCGGCGTGATCGACACGGCGGTGTTCGCGATCCCGGCGAAATTCGTGGCCGGCGCGCTCGTCGAGTGCGGCGAGAAGAAAATCCCCGGTGCGGTGCTGATTCCCTCGGGCTTTGCCGAAGCCGGCGCGCCCGAATTGCAGGCCGAGATCGTCGAGGTCGGCAAGAAGTACAACATCCGCCTGATGGGGCCGAACATCTACGGCTTCTACTATACCCCGGCCAACCTCTGCGCCACATTCTGCACCGCCTATGACGTCAAGGGCCACGCGGCGCTGTCGTCGCAGTCGGGCGGCATCGGCATGGCGATCATCGGATTCTCGCGCTCGGCCAAGATGGGCGTGTCGGCGATCGTCGGCCTCGGCAACAAGTCCGACATCGACGAGGACGATCTGCTCGCCTTCTTCGAGCAGGACCCCAACACCAATTTGATCGCGCAGCACTGCGAAGACCTGAAGGACGGCCGGGCCTTCGCGGAGGCCGCCAAGCGCGTCTCCAAGAAGAAGCCGGTTGTCGTGCTGAAGGCCGGCCGCACTTCCGCGGGTGCGAAGGCGGCGTCGTCGCACACCGGCGCGCTCGCCGGCAACGACAAGATTTACGAGGACGTGTTCAAGCAGTCCGGCGTGATCCGCGCGCGCTCGCTCCGGCAGCTGCTGGAATTCGCCCGCGGCGTGCCGGTGCTGCCGACGCCGAAGGGCGAGAACGTCCTGATCATCACCGGTGCCGGCGGCTCCGGCGTGCTGCTCTCCGACTCCGTCGTCGACAACGGCCTGTCGCTGATGCAGATGCCGCCGGATCTCGATGCGGCGTTCCGCAAATTCATCCCGCCGTTCGGCGCGGCTGGAAATCCTGTGGATATCACCGGCGGCGAGCCGCCGATCACCTATGTCAACACGGTGAAGCTCGGTCTCTCCGATGAGCGCATCCACGCACTGATCCTCGGCTACTGGCACACCATCGTGACGCCGCCGATGGTGTTCGCGCGCAACATGGTCGAGGTGAAGAAGGAGATGGAGGCCAAGGGCTTCGTGAAGCCGATCGTCGCCTCGCTCGCCGGCGACGTCGAGGTCGAGGAAGCCGCCGAATATCTCTACCAGAACGGCATTCCGGCCTACGCCTATTCGACCGAACTGCCGGTCGAGGTGCTGGGCGCCAAGTACAAATGGGCCCGCGGCGCGGGACTGCTCTGATCGTCTGATCTGTCGAACACCAGAGGCCGCCTCGGACACCGTCCGGGGCGGCTTTTTATTGGGGCGCTCCCATCTGAGCCTTTGCCGGTGATGGAGGGGGAAGGGGCATCAGCCCGATCGTTCGAAACCAGCCCGGGCTTTCCTGCTCCGTCTTGCGCCGGTTCCGCACGCCATCCCTTTTTTCGACCGCGTCCTGCCCGCCAAGGCAGCTTGCCTTTCGCGACTGATGTGCTACTGATATGTCAGATAAGAATGATGGAGGACGCTGCGATGGAGTTGGCTGCAACAGGGATGACCGACCGCCAGCGCAAATATCGCGCGACCTACCGCGAACGCGTGGTGGGCTGGTACAATGGCTGGCTGCACGTCGTGCTGATCTACACGATCGGCTTCACGGCGCTGTACGTCTATTTGGCCAATGTGCACGATTTGAAGTGGTGGGAATACCTCACCATTCCGGCGGTCTTCCTGGTCGCAAATTTCTTCGAATGGGCGGTGCATCGCTTCGTCATGCATAGGCCCTCGAACGTGCCGCTGCTGCGCGCGATCTACAGCCGCCACACACTGATGCACCATCAGTTCTTCACCGAGGAGGAAATGCGCTTCGCCGATCATCACGACTGGCGCGTCACCTTCTTTCCGCCCTATGCGCTGGTGGTGTTCACCCTGATGTCGATCCCGCCGGCGATCGTCGCCGGCCTCGTGATCTCGGCCAATACCGGCTGGCTGCTGATCACCACGACCACGTCGATGTACCTGATCTACGAATTCATGCATTTCTGCTGCCACGTCGAGGAAAATGCCTTCGTGCGCAACATGCCGTTCGTCAACACCATCCGCCGGCATCATACCGCCCATCACAACCAGTCGATCATGATGGAGCGGAACATGAACCTGACCTTCCCGGTGATGGACTATGTGTTCGGCACCTCCGATCTCAACCGCGGCCTGCTTGGCCACATCTTCAACGGCTACAGCACGCGCTACGTGAAGACCGACATGCGACGGACGGCGAGGACGCCGCGGGTCGTGGTGAAGGAGCAATCGGTGCCGCATGCCGCAGCTTGAACCCAATCTCGCCGGCCTCGCCTGGTTCGGCCTGCTGTGGAGCGTGTGCTGCATTGGCTTCCTTCAGCTGGCCGGGATGTATCCGCTGCGCGGACGCGCCGTCCTGCCGGTGACGATGACGACCGCATTGTGGGCGGTGTTGCTCGCCGGCACGCTGGCATTCGCCCTGGTTGAGCTGCGCTGGACCACCGTCGTTGTGGTGGGCGGTGTGCTGTTCCTGTTCCTGCCCGGGCTGTTTCAGGCGCTGCCGGAATGGTGGCGCGACGGACGCGCGGGATTGCGGCTGTCCTGTTGCGTCATGATCACGGCGCTGGCGCTGCTGGTCGGCGTGGCTGCACCATCGTTTCACATGTGGACCTAGAGGGAGGTCTCGATGCCAAGCCACATCAAGCTCATGCTGTCGCTGGCGTGCCTCGCCACGGCGGCCTGCGGATACTTTTTCATGGTCTATCTCGGACAGCAGGGACCGAGCTACGCGGTCGCCTTCCTTGGCGTGTTCGCCACGGTCGCGATGTGGATCTTCCCCGAGGTCGTCAAGAAGGACCTCAAGATGCGTCCACCGGGATCCTGATATGATGCTGCAGCACAGGGAGACTCCGATGGCGAGCTATGCCGGGGACCGTACCATCGACGGCATTTCCGTGCTGGTCGACGGCGAGCCGCTGTCACCGCATTACGACCAGCTTCGTCTCACCGAACACGGATTTGAATGGAGCTATGAGGGGCCCGAGCCGGCCCAGCTGGCCTTCGCGCTGCTCTATGATCATCTGCACGACGCGATCGCGGCGAAGGCGCTGCACGAGAGCTTCATGCGGCGCATCGTCGCCAATTTCGGCAATGAATGGGAGCTCTCCTCGGCCGATCTCGACGAGGCGGTCGCGGCGCTGCGATCCGGACAAACGGCCTGACCCCACGCGGATTTCTCCGCCGGAGAATTCTTTGAGATGACCCTGACCTGTCGCGCGGCGGTGCTGCATCAAAGCGGAACGCCGCTCTCCGTCGAGCGCGTTTCGCTTGCTGCACCGATGCCGACCGACGTCGTGGTGAAGGTGCGTGCCGCGGGGCTCTGCCACACCGATCTGGAGGTGATCGACGGGTCGCTGCGCTATCCCTTGCCGATGATCCTCGGGCACGAGGCGGCCGGCGTGGTCGAGGAGGTTGGCAGCGCGGTGCATGACGTGCGCGCCAGCGATCACGTGATCCTGTCCTGGAATCCGCATTGCGGGCACTGCTTTCACTGCGACCGCGCGCAGCCGATCCTGTGCGAGACCTATCTCGCCAGGGGCGCGGAAGGCGTGCATTTCGACGGCGCGTCGAAGGCGCATCTCGCGGGCGGCGGCAGCCTGGCGCATCTGATGTTTCTCGGCGCATTCTCGGAATACCTCGTGCTGCCGGCGCAGCAGGCGATCGTCGTGCCAAAGGACATCCCGTTCGACCGTGCGTGCCTGATCGGCTGCGGCGTCATGACCGGCGTTGGCGCCGCGCTGAACATCGCCGCCATCGGCTATGGCGATACCGTGATGGTCACCGGCTGCGGCGCGGTCGGGCTGGCAGCGGTGCAGGGCGCCCGGCTCGCCGGCGCCGGTGCGATCATCGCGGTCGACCTCGACGATGCAAAGCTTGCGCTGGCGCGGCAACTCGGCGCGACGCAAGCCGTCAACGCGGCGCGCGAGGACCCGGTGCAGTTCGCAAAGGAGGCGACGCGCGGGCGGGGCGCCGACGTCATCCTCGAAGCCGCGGGCCATCCCACGGCGTTTCGGCAGACCGCGGAGGCGGTGCGGCCGGGCGGCGAGGTGATCTGGCTCGGCAAGATCGACGTCACGCAAGACGTGAGTTTCCGCTGGGGCGCGCTGATGGGGGAGAAGCGATTTCGCCGCTCGAGCTACGGCGGCGCGCGGCCACGGCGCGACTTCCCTTTGCTGGCGCAGGCCTATCTCGACGGCCGGCTCAAGCTCGACGAGCTGATCACCGGCCGCTGCAGCCTCGACGGCATCAATGACGGCTTCGAGGCGTTGCGGCGCGGCCGCTCGATCCGCACGATCGTGGAGCTTTGAGAGCGCTCACAGCGTCGAACGCGCAAAGCTTTCGATGTAGTCGATCAGGCTGTCGGACGCGGCGCCCGCGGCATCGACACGGCGCTCGGCGACGGCTTCGGCGACGTCGGCATGCAGCCGCGCCGCGAGCGGCAGGTCGGCCGCTTCCTTGTAATGCTGGTACCAGAATCGGCGCGACAGGCCGTGCATCAGGCCCATGGCGCGGGAAGCGAACTCGTTGCGCGACGCCGCCGAGATCAGCGTGTTGAACTGGTGATCCAGCCGCATGAACAGCAGATCGTCGGACTTTTCCGCCGCGCGCCGCATGCCGGCGGCGATCTCGGAGAACTGTGCACGCTGCTCGCTGGTGGCGCGTTCGGCGGCGCCGCGTGCCATCAGCCGTTCCAGCTCGCGGCGCACCTCGAGCAACCGGAGCTGGGCGCGTAGGTCGATCTCGGACACCAGCACGCCGCGACGGGCAAGGATGTTGACGAGGCCGTCGCGCGACAGCCGCTGCAACGCCTCGCGGATCGGGGTGCGGCCGATGTCGAGCCGCTTGGCGAGCACGAGCTCGGACAGCGCGGTGCCGGGCGGCAGTTGCAGCGTCACGATCAGCTCTTCCAGCTCGGCATAGGCGCGATCGGTGAGGGTGACGTCGCCTTGCGGGAGACGGGCCTGCGCGGTAGCGCGCGGCTTGCCGGCGGCCGCAGACGATGGCCGCGCCGGCCGGCGGTTTCCTGCTGCGCGGGCGCGCACCGTGCTGGATCGCTTGTTCGAATCGGCCATCGGGATCTTGAGTGCTGTGCTGTACAGCAGATATCTCACACGCCCCGCCGGCAGTGACAAGGCCGCTCGACGGGCGCTACACCGAATCCGGCCGCGTGCAGCGAACAGCGGCGCATCATCAGTGCGAAATGCTCTCCAGCGTGCGGCCGCGGGTTTCCTCGCCGAGCAACAGCACCGCCAGCGCCGCCGCCACGAACGCGCCGGCGCCCAGCGCGAACACGCCGCTCTGTCCCGCCCGCGGGCAGGATCACGCCGATCACATAGGGGCCGATCAGCGAACCGATTCGGCCGATCGCGGAGGCAAAACCGGTTCCGGTGGCACGGACATGGGTCGGATATAGTTCAGGCGTATAGGCGTAAAGCGCCGACCACATGCCGAACAGGAAGAACTGCATGCAGAGGCCGGCAATGATGAGCTGGGTCTGGTCCGCCGCCGAGCCGTAGAAGTGGCAGGCGATCGCGCCGCAGAGCAGGTTCATCACCAGCGTCGCCTTTCGGCCCCAGGATTCGACGAGCCAGGCCGAGACCAGGAAGCCGGGGATGCCCGCGAGCGAGATCAGGATGGTGTAGAACACCGACTTGGTGATCGGGAATCCCTTGGCCTGCAGCAGCGCGCCGAGCCACGTGGTCAGACCGTAGAAGCCGAGCAGGGCGAAGAACCACAAGGTCCACAACATCGTGGTTCGTTTGGCGTAGATGCCCGAAAACAGCGTCCTCAGGCCGGTCACTTCGGACGCGGGAGCGGCGGCCTGGCGCACCACCGGCGGCAGCTCCTTGCTGCCGAGACGGTCGCGGACCTTACTTTCGATGTCGCGCACGGTCGCTTCGGCCCGCTCGGAATAGCCGTGGGAAGCGAGCCAGCGCGGCGATTCCGGAACGTAGCGTCGCACCACGAGCACGAAGACGGCCGGGATCGCCTGCAGGATGAAGACCCAGCGCCAGTCGGCGGCCTGCAGCACGAAGTAGGTCAACAGGCCCGACGCGATGAAGCCGAGCGGCCAAAACCCTTCGAGGAACGCGATGTAGCGGCCGCGGTTGCGGGCCGGCATGATCTCCGAGACCATCGACTGCGCGACCGGAAACTCCATGCCCATGCCGAAGCCGAGCAGCAGGCGGGAAGCGCCGAGCGCGGTCGCCGTCGTCGAGAGACCACAGCACAGGCTGCCCAAGCCCCAGAAGATCATGCTGACCTGGAAGACGCGGGCGCGGCCGAAACGGTCGGCCAGCAGGCCGGCGGACGCGGCGCCGACGAACATGCCGAGGAAGCTCATGCTGGACAGCAGCCCGGTTTCCGCCGTCGACAGGCCAAAGGTCTGACGGATCGAGCCGAGCACGAAGGTCAGCGCGGCCAGGTCCATGCTGTCGAAGAACCATGCGGTTGCGATGATCCCGAAGATCCATCGCTGATAGGAGGTCAGCGGCAGGCGCTCGAGCCGTGCCGCGATGTCGGCGACCTGCTGCGCTTGCGCGGTGCGCGCGACGGCGGCCGGAGCCCGGCTTCCGGCCGCTGCGGTGACGTCGGAAATGGTCATTGCTGTCCTCCCCAGATGGACGTTGCCGGGCTCTTGTCGACCCTGTTCCATAAAATGTCACACGGATAGCAGTGATATGTCAATTGGTGATCACATGCGAATGGCAGCGCGAGCCGGCCCGCGGCGCCGGACAGGGCCGAGCACAAATCGGCGCGCGGCGCCGGCCTGCTGTGATCCGAACGACGTTCGATGCCGCTTCGGACATCTTCCGAAGCGGCATCAAAGCCCGGTTAACGGCATCCGAGAAATCGGGGCCTGTCCGATAATCCGGCTTTAATGGGGGCCGACTAAAGCTCTTTGGTTGCGACGTACCGGATGCCTGGAGGTATCCGATATTGGGTCCGGAGGAGACGTTTTCCCATCATGTCAGTTCAGGTCGATTTGGATTTTGCGAGCGACGATCGCGCACGGGCGCAGATCGGCGCGGCGGTGAGCTATCTGCTCAGGGACGCGACCGGTGCCGCGCGTGAGCATGCCGTCGAGATGATTGTCGAGATGGTGCGCGATGTCGCAAGCCGGCCGGCCGGTCTCGAAGCGGCGTCCCTTCAGCCGCTCATGAGCGGCGTCACCTATCGGGATTTTGTGATCGATGCCTACCGGCGCGATGTCGATCGCTGGCGCGCGACGATCCGCCGGTCGAACGGCAAGAAGATCCGGATCGCGTCTCCGCCGTCGGTGCGCGACGAGGCGACGACGACAGCGGATGCGATCACCGCCGAGAAGGCCATCGAGTTCGCCAGGCGCGCGATCGATATGGGCGAGGTGCTCTGACCACACCGCCCGAGGGTGCTTTCGCCGCGAAAGTCCCGGCGATGCCACCGACCCTATGCTTGGGACGCGCGATGTGCTCCGATGCGACGGCTGCGCCGGTTCCGGAACTGTCCGCGCATCTTGATCCATCGTATCCCAGCAGAGAGAAGCCATGCCTTCCGAACTCCGTTCGCCCCGTCTGGCGGTCCTGATCGACGCCGACAATGCATCTGCAAGGATCGCCGATGGGCTGTTCGAGGAGATCGCCAAGATCGGCGAGGCCAGCGTGCGCCGCATCTATGGCGACTTCTCCAATCCGAGGTCCAAGGGCTGGGCCGACATTCTGTCCAAGCACGCCATCATCCCGCAGCAGCAATTCGCCTATACGACCGGCAAGAATGCATCCGACATCACCCTGGTGATCGACGCGATGGACCTGCTGCACAGCGGCCGGTTCGATGGCTTCTGCCTGGTGTCGTCGGACAGCGATTTCACCCGGCTTGCCGCCCGCATCCGCGAGCACGGCATCGACGTGTTCGGGTTCGGCGAGCAGAAGACGCCGGAGAGTTTTCGGCAGGCCTGCCGCAGGTTCGTCTATACCGAGAATTTGCGCGGCGGCGTGACGAGCAATCAGGACGCCGCGGTGCGTGCCCAGCCGTTGCAGCCGCCGGACGCCGCCACGCCCATCCTCAAGAAGGTGATCGGCCAGATGGCCAGCGAGGACGGCTGGGTGACGCTCGGCGAGGTCGGACGGCAACTGGCCAATCTGGCGTCGGATTTCGATCAAAGGACCTACGGCTTCCGCACCCTGAGCGAGCTGGTCCGCAGGACAAATGCCTTCGAGATCGAACAGCCCAAGGGCGGGACGACGCGAATCCGTATCAAGCCTTCAGCTGACGCCCCTGCGAAAGCACCGCCAAGACGGCGAACGCCAAGACGGCGAGCCGATCAAAAACCGCCGGAATGAACGGCGCGCAGCGCGCTCCTGCTCTAAGCCATCTCTGAATCTGAACCCACGATGAATGCTGCTTCGGACATCATCCGGAGCAGCATTTTCATTCGTGCTGGAACTAAGGCGAGTTGCTGCGGAACTGAGTTTGCGCACGAGTTGCCGGCGTTGGAACTGGAACGTCTCGTTCCCTGCGATGTTGAAGGGGCGTCTCATAACTCGGAGGAGGAGAATCATGAACAAGCGTTTTGCCGTTTCCCTTGTTGCCGCCGCGTCGCTGCTCGCGTCCGGTTCGGCCTTCGCACAGTCAACGACCGCGGCGGGCGCCGCGAACGGCGCGCGGACCGGTGGCGAGATCGCCGGCCCGGTTGGTGAGATCGTCGGCGGCACCGTTGGTGCCGCGGTCGGTGCCGGCCTCGAGATTCCGAATGCGGTGATCACGTCGATCCCGCGCGACGAACCGTCGGTCGTGGTGCGCGAGCGCGTCGTGGTCGGCGAGCCGCTGCCCGACACCGTCGTGCTTCGTCCGGTGCCGCGCTACACCGAATACCGCTACGCGATCGTCAATGATCGCCGCGTGATCGTGGAGCCGCGCACCCGCAGGATCGTCAAGATCATCGACTGATCTCAATTTCTGACTGCGGACATCCTCGCGGGCTTGTCGCCCGCGGGGATTTTCGCATGGCACGGGCCCGCTTTTTTCATGAGGTGCCTGGTTGGCCTGCCGGCCCGATCCCCTAGACTGGTCCGCAACAAGCGGACGCAGCCAGCGGCCGCCTCAATCAAGAGCAGGGTGGAAACATGGGTCGGAAGATCGCGATCGTCGGCGCGGGTGCGGTCGGCGGCTATGCCGGTGCGCATATGGTGCAGGCGGGTGAGGACGTCACCTTCATCGATCCCTGGCCCGAGCATGTCGAGCACATGCGCAAGCACGGATTGCGCGTCACGCACGCGATGGATGTTGCGGAATTCTCGGTGCCGGTGCGCGCGCTTGATGTCACCGACGCGCAGCAACTGGCGAAAGAGAGGCCGGTCGATATCGCGTTCGTCTGCATGAAGTCGTACGACACTGCCTGGGCGACCATGCTGATCCGGCAATATCTGGCGCCGGACGGTTACGTCGTCTCGCTGCAGAACTGCATGAACGAGGAAACCATCGCCGGCGTCGTCGGCTGGGGCAAGACGCTCGGCTGCATCGCGAGTAGCATCACCGTCAACCTGCCCGAGCCCGGCCACATCCACCGCGGAGCCGGCAAGGGTGGCGCGGCTCACACAGTGTTTCGCGCGGGCGAGGTGCATGGCCGCATCACCGCGCGGGCAAAGGAGGTGTGCCGGCTGGTCGGCTTCTCCGACAGCGCCAAGGTGACCTCTAATCTCTGGGGCGAGCGCTGGTCGAAGCTCGTCGCCAACGTGATGGGAAACGGGCTGTCGGCCTGCACGGGTCTAGCGGGCGGCGAGGTGCTGCAAAGCGAACCGCTGCGCCGCTTCTCGACGCGGCTCGGCAGCGAGGCGATCCGCGTCGGCCAGGCGCAGGGCTATCAGCTGGAAGAGATCCTGCATCTGCCGCCGGAGACGATCGCGCGTGCCGGCGAGGGCGACGAGACCGCGACGCGCGCCTGCGACGAGCAGCGCTTCAAGGATAGTAAGCGCACCTCATCGGCGCAGCGCCCATCGATGGGCCAGGACATGCAGAAGGGTCGCCGCACCGAGATCGAATTCCTCAACGGCTTTGTGGTGCGCGAGGGCGAGAAGCTCGGCCTCGCCTGCAATGCCAACGCCGCGCTGACCGACATCGTCAAGCGCGTCGAGCGCGGTGAGCTCGCACCGGATCCGCGGCACATTACCGAGTTGCGGATGAATTGAGCGGCGATCATGCTGCGACTAGTCGCGGCGTCAAAGGAGGACGGTTGGAAGCGACCACGTCGCTTTCAAGACGAGAATGTAAAGGGCGAAGGTTGCGATTGAGGCAATTGCCAGCATGACCCCATCGTGCAGGGTCAGCCGTTCGAGCTCCATGGTCCGGCCCCCGCTGAGGTAGCGCTGCAGAGCGAACAACATGAAGGGAATCCCCATCAGGAGTGACTGTAGGTAGACGGCGAGCGCGATGCCGATCAGGATTCCGATCCAGCCCACGATCAACGCGGACCTCCGATTCACCGAGCCGACGAGCGCATTGAGGATCAGGCCGCCATCGAGGGGATAGATCGGCAGCAGGTTGCTTGCGTTCACAACAGCGAATAGCTCAGCCACCTTTCCAAGATAGAGTTGGCCGGTAGCCTGATAAGCGGCGAACAGGCCGAGTGTCGGAATGAGGCTCAGGCCCGGGCCCATCAGCGCGATGAAGCCGAGCCGGCCCTCCGTCCGATAGGTCGTCTTGGGAACGGCCATCCCGCCAAAGAGGGGTACGAGGTAGATGCCGCGTACGCCGACACCCGCCATCAGCATCGCCGCGGCGTGACCGGCTTCGTGCAGGACGACGACCACGGTCAGGAGCAGCGCCGCCTTCCACCCCACGAGGTACCAGAAGCTGAGCAGGGCCACGATCGACAGCAGCCATCCGTTGTTGCCGACCGTGGAGAGACGATTGGAGGTGCCGGCTTCTTTCTCGCATTGCTGCTTGATCAGATTTGCCATACGGCGCAGGCCGATCGGGTAGTTGATACGGTCGCGAAAGACGTGCGGGGTCAATTCATTGGATACGCTGAGCTTCGTTCCCGCGGACGTCGCCTCGATCGTGAGCTCGGCTACGGTATCGCGGCCGCCTTCCGGTGGAATGGAGAGCGGGTGTGCCACGATTCGTCCCCGGATGATCCCTTTTTCCTCGTCGCGCTCGAGCTCGCGCGAGACGTTCCGCGCCCGAACCTGGCCGCTCACGGTGGCGCTTGTCAGCCAAAGATCAGCGCTGTCGGGCACGGGCTTGCGCGATATCTCCATGATCGGCGGCCCATCGAACACCATACGGTCCGCAATATTGAAGCGCCACACGGCCTCACGCGGCGCGTCAATCAGAACAGTGAACTCGCACCGCAATCGGTTACGTGCCCGCAGTGCGTCGATGAGGCCTTTCAGCGCATAGTAGGCGATGCGCAGCAGCTCGATGGGTAGTGTCAATAGTGCGAGCATGACGGACAAACCTACGCTAGCTGAGGCGGCGAGCCATGGAGTGCCGGCCAAAGTTGTCAGCACATTGCCGCAATTTCCCTCGCGCGCACCAATAAAATGCTAGCATAGGTTGTTTTTGGGTAAATCACGAGCCAGCGTGCTGGTTCGACTTTCCACCGCATGGTCGGTCTTGCGGATTAGCGGGCCGTCTTCAGCTTGTGCGCTGAGCTTTGCGGAGCCTCACAGCAATTGCCTGACCCCCATCCCGTGCATGAAGCGCTCGCGGATCTGCACGGGGTCGCGGCGGGTGGTGCCGGTGCCGGGCTTGTCGTCGATGCGGACGCCGATCAGGATTGGGACGGAGGCCTGTTTCGACTGCTCGATCAGCCGCTCGAAATCGTCCTCGTCGGCGGCCCAGGAGCTGTTCGCGATCCCGCTGGCGAGCGCGACCGCGACGATGTCGGTATGGCCCGCGGCCGGCGTCGGCTGGCTACCGGTGATCTGGTAGATGCCGTTGTCCATCACCACCATGGTCAGGTTACCAGGCGCCAGCGTCGCGATGGTCGAGAGGCAGCCGAGCTGCATCAGCAGCGAGCCGTCGCCTTCGAGTGCGAACACGCGGCGCTTGGGCTGCGCCAGTGCGACGCCGAGCGCGATCGGAAACGCAAGTCCCATACTGCCCAGCATGTAGAAATTCTCGGGGCGATGGCCGGCGGCCCAAAGGTCAAAGTTGGTGTTGCCGATGCCGCCGATCACGGCCTCGTCCTTCAGCCCGGCGACGAGGCGCTGGGTGAGATCGAAGCGGTTCATCACCTTGGTGTTGCGCGCGTGTGTGCTGGTCATGGCTGATCTCACTTGTCGAACGTCTTGCCGCCGGTCAGTAGCGGCGAGAGGATCAGCGCCACCGGCGCTTGGGTGGTGACGGCCTGCTTGATCGAGCGGTCGGCGATGAATTCGAGCTCGTCGAGCCGGGTGATGGTGTGATGTTCCATCGCCAGCGAATCCAGCACCGGGCGCATGGTGCGGCAGACCAGCGCCTGGCCGTAATTGAACTCGCCGAGCGTGCCGCGCTCGGAGACGAACATGATCAGCGGGATCTGGTAGGGCACCGCGAGCGAGGCCAGCACGTTGGCAAGCGTGGCAAAGCCGGAGGTCTGCATCAGCACCGCGCCACGCGTGCCCGCCATCCAGGCGCCGGAAACGATGCCGACGGCCTCTTCCTCGCGCGCGGTCGGAAACGTCGTGAAATACGGATCGGCGTGCAGGTCCTTGATCAGCGTGGTCAGCACCCGGTCGGGCACATAGGGCACCAGCTTGATCTCGTTCCGCTTCAGCGTCTGCAGCACGATGCCGTGCCAGGTGGTCGCCGTCTTCTGGGACGAGGCTTGTTCCGCGGCCGCCATCCTGTTCTCCCTCTCGCGCGACGCTGATGATCGCTTGCGCCATGAAACTTGACGCGGTGCATGTGATTGTCAACATGTCGCGGTCGCAACGCGATCTGCAGAATTGGGCCATCGTAGTGCCGAACCGGCGTGCGATACAGGCGGTAACGATCAAGGGACGGAACGATCAAGGGACGGGAGGCGTCGATGACCGGATGGGTCTGGCGGACCGCCATTGCGGCAACGGCCATGGTTGTGGCCGGCCTTGCGTCCGCGCAGCCATACCCGGCAAAGGCCGTTCATATTCTCGTCCCATATCCGCCGGGCGGCGGCGTCGACGTGCTGACGCGGACGCTGGCTGAAGCCGTGTCGAAAACCTGGACGCAGTCGATCGTGGTCGAGAACCGGCCGGGCGCCGGCGGGGTGATCGCCTCGCAGGCGATCGCAAGCTCCGCGCCCGACGGCTATAACCTGATCATGGTCGCGAGCGGCCACGCCACCAATCCGTTCCTCTATCCAAAACTGCCCTACGACACGTTCAAGGATTTTTCGCCGATTTCGCTGCTCGCGTCATCGCCGAATGTGCTGCTGGTGCGCGCGGACTCACCGTTCAAATCGGTCAGTGACGTCATCGCCGCGGCGAAGGCGAAGCCTGGCAGCCTGTCCTTTGCCCATGCCGGCAACGGCACCTCGACCCATCTGGCCGGTGAGCTGCTTAACAGCCTTGCCAAGATCGATCTCAATGCGATCCCCTACAAGGGTGGCGCGCCGGCGATCAACGACCTGCTTGGCGGACAAATTCCGATGTCGTTCAACAACGGCCCGGAATCGATCGGGCAGTTGCAGGCCGGCACGGTCCGCGCGCTGGCGGTGACGACGGGCTCGCGCGCGCCGTTTCTATCAGATGTGCCCAGCATGTCGGAAGCTGTGCCGGGCTATGACACCGAGGTATGGTGGGGCCTGCTCGGGCCCGGCAACATGCCCGCCGATCTCGTTGCGAAGATTTCGCATGATTTCGTCGCGGCCGTGAATACGGATGCCGTGAAGGAGCGTCTCGGCAAGCTCGGCGCCATCCCGATCGGCTCCACGCCGGACCAGTTCGCGGCCAAGATCAAGGCCGACTACGACAAATGGGGGCCGATCATCAAGGCCGCCGGCATGAAGGCGGAGTAAGTCGATGGCTGCGTCCGAGATTCCCGCCTGCCTGCCGCCGCGTCCGGTGACGCCGCCGCGAGAGAAGCTGCCGCCAAAGGCCTGCGATACGCATGCGCATGTGTTCGGCCCGGCGGACCGTTTTCCCTATGCCGCCGATCGCAGCTACACGCCGCCGGACGCGCCGCTCGCGACCTATCTCGGCATGCTCGATGCGCTGGGTTTCAGCCGCGGCGTGCTGGTGCAGGGCAGCGCGCATGGCCACGACAATTCGGCGATGCTGGATGCGTTGCAGCGCGAGCCGGCGCGGCTGCGCGGCGTCGCGGTGGCCGATGCCGATGTGGCGGCGGGCACGCTGCGGCAATGGCATGTGCTCGGTGTGCGCGGCTTGCGCTTCAACCATTTCTTCCGCGGCGGGCAGTTGCACTATCGCGGCGGCATCCCCCTCGATGTCGCCGAGACGCACGCGGCCGTGATGGCCGAGCTCGGCTGGCATCTGCAGCTCTGGATCGACGTCAAGGATCTGCCTGACACGATCCCGACGCTGAAGGCGCTGGGCCTGCCGGTCGTGGTCGACCATATGGGCCGCACCGATGCTGCCGCCGGCATCAACACCGCGGGCTTCCAGAGCCTGCTGCGCGCGGTCGGGGAGGGCTGGTGCTGGGCCAAGCTCTCAGGCGCGCATCGCCTGAGCCTTAACGCGCCGGATTATCCGGATGCGCGGCCGTTCCACGAGGCGCTGGTATCAGCCAACTCCGAACAGCTGGTGTGGGGCGGCGACTGGCCGCATCCGCGCGTCGAGGGCGAGATGCCCGACGCCGGTCATCTGCTGACGCTGTTCCAGGAATGGACGCCGGACGCCGCGACCCGCCACCGCATCCTGGTCGACAATCCCGCACGACTCTATGGCTTCCCAAACTGAAAGCTGCTCGAAGACATGACCGTCAACAACAAGCGCGTGTTCTACGTCAAATACCTCGCCCACGAGATCTACGTCGACATCCTGAAGAGGCGGCCGGATGTCCGGCTCGACCGTCTCGAGAATGAGACGCCGGAGGCGCAGTTCGCGCCGGTTCTCGCCGATGCGCATGCCTACCAGATCGGCGCCGCCCGCGATGAGCTGGCGCCGCACTTCCATGCCCATGCGGAGCTGTTGAAACGCGCGCCGAACCTGTTGATCGTGTCCTCAAACGGTGCCGGATTCGATCCCGTCGACGTCGATGCCTGCACGAAGGCCGGCGTACTGGTGGTCAACCAGTCCGGCGGCAACGCCAACTCGGTCGCCGAGCACGCGCTCGGCATGATGCTGACTTTGTCAAAACGCATCATTCAGTCCGATCGCCGGTTGCGGCGCGAGGCCAACGTCAACCGCAACGACCTGATCGGCAACGAGCTGAACGAGAAGACCGTCGGCATCGTCGGTCTCGGCAATGTCGGCCGCCGCATCGCCGAGCTGTGCACGGGCCTCTTGCACATGAAGGTGATCGCCTACGATCCCTATCTCACGGCGGAGGAGATGGCGAAGCGGGGCGGGGAGAAGATCGAGCTCGACGATCTCCTGCGCCGCGCGGATTTCGTCTCGATCTCCTGTCCGCTGGACAGCAAGAGCCGAGGCATGATCGGCGCGCGCGAATTCGCGCTGATGCAGCCGCACGCCTATTTCGTCACCACCGCGCGCGGCTTCATCCATGACGAGAAGGCATTGGAAGAGGCATTGCGAGAGAAGCGCATCGCCGGTGCCGGCCTCGACGTCTGGGCCAAGGAACCGCCGCCGCCGGATCATCCGCTCTTGCGGTTCGACAACGTGCTGGCGAGCCCGCACACCGCCGGTGTCACCCGCGAAGCGCGCGTCAACATGGGCCGGATCGCCGCCGAGCAGATCCTCGATGCGCTGGACGGCAAGCGTCCGCCGCGCATCATCAATCCCGAGGTCTGGCCGGTTTACGCCAGGCGATTCGAAAAGGCGTTCGGGTTTATGCCGGGGTAGGTCGACGATCACTGCTGTCAACGGTGAAGTCAGCCAGGTGAGGTGAGCAGGCTGGTCAGGCCTCCCCTTGCGGGGGGCCGCGGCTGCGCGCGGCCAAAATATCGAAAACAACCCCATGCAAAGAAGCCGGCGGTTCGACCAGGCAACTTGACGCGTCGGGCAACTCAGGGGTAAATTTCCAATATTCAGAAATCGTGCAAGCGGCCCGGCCTTGCGGGGATATCGCAAGGGCGGAGCGAACCGTTCCGCCAGTGCGTGCCTCACGCAAATGGCCGGTCGTGCGAGTGTTGTCGCGCGCGCAAAAACACCGGAGAAAATCTCCTTCGTCGTAGCCTCGATCGAGGCAATAAACCCACTGCCAAGGCGCCATCTCACGACGCATCCGTTGTTATTTTCCCTGAGATATCGACGACTTAGCCTGAAATCGCCATTTTCCCTTTGTGTCCGCCCGTTCCGGGCACGGAAGGAAGAAGTTCATGCGACAGGTCCAGTCACTGCTCCGCAGCGCGCCCGCCAGGATCGGCCGCCGCATTGCGCAGATCGTCGCGATCGCTGCCGCCAGCCTGCCGCAGGCCGGCGCGTAGTTTCCCCACCGCTGCGAAGCGCCGCATTCGCGCGCTGAATTAACTCAACACCATTTCGCGTTAGTGCTAACGTGGTACCCCCGGGCTCTGCCGGCGCAGCAGGGAGGGTTTCCATGTCACGCTTCGTCGTTCAGTTCATGAAGGACGTGCTCGGCGGCAACGGCCGCCAGCGCGAGGTTTGCCAGGGCGAACTCGAGGTCGACGCCTCGAGCGAAGGCCAGGCCACCGAGATGGCCAAGCTCATATTCTGTCAGGAACAGGCGCTCTGCGACTGGTCATTGCACGCCGACCGCATCCGGATCGAAGCGGCGGACTTGCAAGTGACCTGACCCGTCCAAAGCCCCGTTCCGATCGAATCGGAACGGGGCTCTGGATTTTTGTTTTGAGGCGTTTTGTTTACGCGAACCGGTATCCGCTTCGCTCGAAAACGCTTGGTCCGACTACTCCGGCAGGATGCGCACGGCACCCTTCGCTGCGCTGCTTGCGAACGCCGCGTAGGCCTTCAGCGCGGTCGAGACGGCGCGCTTGCGGGGCGCCGCCGGCTTCCAGGCCGCGTTGCCCTTGGCTTCCATCGCCGCGCGGCGGCGCTTGAGCTCGGCATCGTCGACCTTGAGGTTGACCTTGCGGTTCGGGATGTCGAACTCGATTATGTCACCTTCCTCGACTAGGCCGATCAGGCCGCCTTCGGCGGCTTCCGGCGAGACGTGGCCGATCGACAGGCCGGACGATCCGCCGGAGAAGCGGCCGTCGGTGATCAGCGCGCAGGCCTTTCCGAGCCCCTTCGACTTCAGATAGCTGGTCGGATAGAGCATCTCCTGCATGCCCGGGCCACCGCGCGGACCTTCATAGCGGATCAGCACGACATCGCCGGCCTTGACCTTGTTGCCGAGGATGGCATCGACCGAGGCGTCCTGGCTCTCGAAGATGCGGGCCGGGCCGGAGAACTTCAGGATGCTCTGATCGACGCCGGCGGTCTTCACGATGCAGCCGTCCTCGGCGAGGTTGCCGAACAGCACGGCGAGGCCGCCGTCCTTGGAATAGGCGTGCTCGGCGTTGCGGATGACGCCCTCGGCGCGATCGACATCGACGTCGTCGAACCGGCGGTCCTGGCTGAAGGCTTCCTGGGTCGGCACACCGCCCGGCGCGGCGCGGTAGAAATTGCGCACCTTGTCGCTCGTGGTCCGCACCACGTCCCAGCGGTTCAGCGCGTCGTCCAGCGTCGCGGCGTGCACGGTCGGTCCGTCGGTCGTGAGCAGTTTGGCGCGGTCGAGCTCGCCGAGGATCGCCATGATGCCGCCGGCGTGATGCACGTCCTCCATGTGAACGTCCTGCACCGAGGGCGCGACCTTGCACAGCACCGGCACCTTGCGCGACAGCCGGTCGATGTCGGCCATCGTGAACGGCACCTCGCCCTCGCGCGCGGCGGCGAGCAGATGCAGCACGGTGTTGGTGGAGCCGCCCATCGCGATGTCGAGCGTCATCGCATTCTCGAACGACTTGAAGTTCGCGATGTTGCGCGGCAGCACCTTGGCGTCGTCCTGCTCATAGTAGCGGCGGGCGAGATCGACGATCAGATGGCCGGCCTCGACGAACAGGCTCTTGCGGTCGGCATGCGTCGCCAGCACCGAGCCGTTGCCGGGCAGCGCGAGGCCGAGCGCCTCGGTCAGGCAGTTCATCGAATTCGCGGTGAACATGCCGGAGCAGGAGCCGCAGGTCGGGCAGGCCGAGCGCTCGATCACCTCGACCTCTTCGTCCGACACGTTGGAGTCGGCGGCGGCCACCATCGCATCGATCAGGTCGACCGCCCGCTTCTTGCCCTTGAGCAGGATCTTGCCGGATTCCATCGGGCCGCCCGAGACGAACACCGTCGGGATGTTCAGGCGCAGCGTCGCCATCAGCATGCCGGGGGTGATCTTGTCGCAGTTGGAGATGCAGACCATCGCGTCGGCGCAATGCGCGTTGACCATGTACTCGACGCTGTCGGCGATCAATTCGCGCGAGGGGAGGCTGTAGAGCATGCCGTCATGGCCCATCGCGATGCCGTCATCGACCGCAATGGTGTTGAATTCCTTGGCGACGCCGCCGGCCTTCTCGATCTCGCGTGCGACGAGCTGGCCGAGATTCTGCAGATGGACGTGGCCGGGCACGAACTGGGTGAAGGAGTTGACCACCGCGATGATCGGCTTGCCGAAATCCTCGTTCTTCATGCCGGTGGCGCGCCACAGGCCGCGAGCACCCGCCATGTTGCGGCCGTGGGTGGTTGTGCGGGAGCGATAGGCGGGCATCGTAAATCCTTCTCAAATCCTTGGGCTACGGGCGCTTTTTAAGGGAGATGGCAGCCCTTATGCCCGCCCGTGGAGGCGGATTCAAGCGCGGAACCGCATGGCTGAACCCCGCTATTTGACCTCGATCCCGGCCTCCCGGGCGATCGCCTTCCACTCGCGGCCCCAAGGCAGAAGTCTCGTAACCAGCAGTGGCTTCGCGGGAGCAGCGGTGGGCTTCCCTCGCTGATAGTCTCAACTTGCCTTTCGTCACTCCCCGCTTGATCCCCCCGCAACGCCAAGCCAAACTGCGTCGCGGGTTGAGGATCGAATGCAGCGCATCGAAGAATGGCTTGAGAAGTTGGGCATGCCTGCCTACGCCCAGCGGTTTCTTGACAATCGCATCGATCTCACCGTCTTGGGGGATCTGAACGATCAAGACCTCAGGGAGCTCGGCGTCGTCCTTGGCGATCGCAAGAAGATGCTGCGTGCGATTCGCGAACTCCACGTCCCTGGGAGCCCCGTATCCCCTGCCGCCTCGCCGGAACCCATCGATGCCGCCGAGCGGCGCCAGTTGACCGTCATGTTCTGCGATCTCGTCGGCTCGACGGCGCTATCCACGCAGCTCGATCCGGAGGATTTGCGGAAGATTATCGGCGCATACCACCGGACCTGCGCAGCAGTCATCGAACAAAACGGCGGGTTCGTCGCGAAATATATGGGCGATGGCGTGCTGGTCTATTTCGGCTACCCACATGCCCACGAGCATGATGCCGAACACGCCGTGCAGGCCGCACTTGCCCTGGTTGACGCGGTCGCGAAACTCGATACGGCGGCGCCGGGTCGGTTGGAGGTGCGCGTCGGGATCGCAACGGGGCTGGTCGTTGTTGGGGATATTGTCGGGTCCGGAGAGGCGCAAGAGCGCGGGGTCGTCGGCGAAACTCCCAACCTAGCGGCGCGCCTGCAGGCGGTGGCCGGGCCCGGAATGGTTGTGATCGCCGACGCGACGCGGCGATTGGTCGGTGACCTGTTCCTGCTGACCAGCCTCGGGGCACAACATCTCAAGGGCCTCGCCGGCCCGGTCCAGGCCTGGGCCGTCGACGGCAGGAATGCGATCGATGGCCGCTTCGAAGCGTTGCATGGTCGCGGCCTGGGAGCCCTCATCGCACGTGAGTCCGAATGCGCGTCGTTGCAGCGGAGCTGGTCCAAGGCGAGGACAGGCCAGGGCCAAGTCGTTCTCGTTTCCGGTGAGGCGGGCATCGGTAAATCACGGCTGGTAACGGCCATTCTGGAGCAGGTCGCCGCAGGCGCGCCAACACAGCTGCGCTACTACTGCTCTCCACAGCATACCAGCACTGAACTTTACCCGATCGTCAGGCAGACGGAGCGGCGCGCGAACTTCATGCGCGATGATGGTCTGGAGGCCAAGCTTGACAAGCTCGGCGCCATGCTTGGCTCCGCGTCCATCTTGCATAAGGCGCTGCTTGCCGACCTGCTTGAACTCGCCAATGACGGCCGCTATCCCGCCCATCACCTGACGCCACCGCAGCGCCGTCAAAATACGCTCGAAGCCATCGTAACGGAAATCCAGAGTCTGGCGCGCTCCGGACCCGTCCTTATCGTTTTCGAGGACTTGCACTGGATCGATCCGACCAGCCTTGAATTGCTTGGCCGGCTCGTTGACGCAATTACCGCGCTTCCAGTGCTGCTGGTTGCAACATTTAGAACCGAATTCGTGCCGCCCTGGACCTCGCGATCTCACGTCGCGGCGATGACGATCGCACGGCTAAGTGCGCAGGAAACAGAAGCGATCATCAACGACGTGGTCGGAGAAAGGCTCCTTCCTGCGCATATCCGCAAGGAAATCATCGATCGTGCCGATGGGGTACCGTTGTTTGTGCAAGAGATGACCAAAGCGGTGCTGGAGGCGGGCACGGAAGCAGGAATCGTCGGAGCGGTACCGGCCGCAGCGAGCTCGGTGCCAGCTACCCTGCACGCATCGCTAATGGCCCGGCTGGACCGGCTCGGTCCGGCCAAGGAAGTAGCGCAAATAGCGGCCGTGATCGGCCGCGAATTCAGCCATGCGTTGCTGGCCTCGATCGTGCCGTTGGCCGATCCGGAGTTGAGCCATTCGCTTGCTCGTCTCGTCGGCGCGGGCTTGCTGTTTCGCCAGGGCGAGCCACCCGATGCAAACTATCTCTTCAACCACGCCCTGGTCCAGGAAGCTGCCTATGGGACGCTGTTGCGTGAGAAGCGTCGCGCTCTTCATGCTGCCCTCGCGCAGTCGATCGAACTCGATTTCGCGGAGCTGGCCGATAGCCAGCCGCAAATGCTGGCCCGGCATTGCACCGAAGCCGGCCTGTTCGAAAAGGCCGCCAGCCTGTGGAGCAAGGCGGGGCGGCGCTCTCTTTCACGATCGGCGTTGGTCGAAGCGGCGGAGCAGCTCGCTCGCGCCCTGAACTCGCTCGCTGCGTTGCCGGTGACCGCGGCGCTGCGCCGCGAGCAGATCACGCTGCAAATCGAGCTCGCCAATGCCTTGATCCACACCAAAGGCCACGCAGCCGCCGAGACACGGGCGGCATTCGATCAGGCCCGCGCCTTGATGGAGCATGCGGAGAAGCTGGGAGAGACGACGGACGATCCTCTGCTGCTGTTTGCCGTGCTCTATGGCTTCTGGGTTGCAAGTCGCATGTCATTCCGCGCCGATGTAACGCGAGAGCTCGCCGCGCAATTCCAGGCACTCGCCGGCCAGCGGCAGGAAAAGACGCCTGTCATGATCGGGCATCTATTGATGGGAATTTCCCTGGTCCTCGCCGGGGACCTCGCCGTCGGCTCCGTCGAACTCGATCGCGCCGTTGCCCTGTATGATGGCGTCGAGCACCGCCCGCTCGCGATGCGATTTGGCCATGATGTTCTTGTGTCTGCGTTGTCATGGCGAGCCTTTTCGCAGTGGGCGCTTGGTCGCAGCGAGGCCGCGGCGGCTGACGCGGAACGCGCGCTCCGCGAAGCCCGCGAGTTCGGCCATGCCGCTACGTTGATGTATGCGCTCTCTCACGTGTCGCTTACGCTGATCTACAGGGGTGAGCTCGCCGCGGCAGCCGGGCTCGCTGACGAACTCATACGGCTGGCAGGCGACAAGGGATCCGTGTTCTGGAATTCCTATGGCGTCCTGTTGCGCGGCCGGGTGCTCTCACTCGAGGGACAGGACCGCGCTGCCGCAGAGATGATTGAGGCAGGTATTTCGGCGATGCGATCCACCGGCGCAACAGCGTACGCTCCTTGGTATCTCAGCATTTTGGGTGCGGCATTTGCGCGGATCGGACGGCTTGATGATGCACGGCGATGCACCGAAGACGCTTTGCTGAAAGTCAGGGAAAGCGGCGAGGCTTGGCAGGAGGCGGAAGCCCACCGCATAGCCGGAGAGGTGACGCTGGCCCTTGAACCGCCGAACGTCCCGCAAGCCAAAGCTCATTTTGAGCGGTCACTCGCCGTTGCCCGACGTCAGATGGCCAAACCCTTTGAGCCGGGGTCGATTGCAGGCTTGGAATCGCTCCGCGGGCGGCAAGACCGCACACGGAGCTAGTCGCACCGTCAGAAGGGGGTGGTGCTGTTGGCTCTACCTGGGCATCTGATGTGGTTCCCGGTATGCGCCGCTAACGGAGGCGCAGCGGCTTAGCGCGTTTTCGAGCGAAGTGGACACCGGTTCGCGTGAAGAAAACGCGTCAAAACAAGAATCTAGAGCTTCGGTTCTGATTCAATCAGAACCGAAAATGCTCTAGGCTGTGCGGGTTCATGAGTACCCGTGCTCAATCCTCGAACCTGAACCTGAAGGCCGCGCCATGCCTGACCACGCGGCCTGCGGTCGGGGCGGGGAAGTGCCCGGTCAGCAGATAGCTCGGCGTATCCGCCAATTCCTCCAGCAGCGTCACGCGGGTGGCGAGCGCCGCCGCGGGATCGACATCGGCGGCATTCGACAGCCACGGCTCCGCGCACTGGATCGGATGATGGATCACGTCGCCTGACATCACGGCATGGTCGCCACGGCCGTTGAGATGGATCTGCATGTTGCCGGCGGTGTGGCCCGGCGCCGGCGCAAAGCGCAGGCCCGCGTCGCGGTCGTCGAACAGCAGGTGATCGGTCTCGACGAATTCGGCTTGGCCGGCCGCGACGACGGGCAGCACCGAATCCTCGAACGAGCCGTGATTGACCGGCGTTGGCGGGTTCGCCCGGTGCGCGGCCTCCCAGTGCCGGAACTCGGCGCGGCCCATCAGGTAGCGTGCTTTCGGAAAGGTCGGCACCCAGCGCCCGTTGATCAGCCGCGTGTTCCAGCCGACATGGTCGACATGCAGATGCGTGCACATCACGAAGTCGACCTGTTCGGGCCGCACGCCGAGCGCGGCCATGTTTTCCAGATAGGGCTGGTTGAGATTGTTCCAGGCCGGCACGCGCGGACGTGGCTTGTGATTGCCGCAGCAGGTGTCGACGACAGCCGTCCAGCGCGGCGTGCGCACCAGATAAGAGTGGTGGCTCAGGATGAAGCGGCCGGTCTCCGGCTCGATATAGCGGTGATCGAGCCAGCTTCGGTTCGCGGCGATCACCTCGTCCGTGACATTGGCGAACAGCCATGTCGTGTCGAAGGCGAGCGAGGGGATTTCGACCAGCCGGTCGATCCGCATGCTGCCGATCGTGATCTGGCGCATGCGGTGCTCAGTTCTTGATGAGGTCGCCGAACGGCACCCAGCGCGTGCCGTCGTAGCGGATCAGTTGCAGGCTGGTCATCGGCGTATACCGCTCCGGCGAGTTGCCGACCGCCGTGCCGTCGATCAGCATCGGCAGATGCAGATCCCTGATACTGGTCGCCTGCTTCATCACATTGGCGCGGGTAAGGTCGTTGCCGGCGGCTTTCAGTACTGCGACCAGCGTCTGCGCGATGGTGTAGCCGTAGACATTGAGCCAGTCGCTCTTGTTGGCGTCGGGCAGATATTTGTCCATGAAGGCGACCCATTCCTTGTAGCCGGCGTCGTCCTTCAGCGCCGGATCGGTCGAGTCCTTCAGGTACTGGCTCGAGATCACGCCGGTGGAATTGTCCTTTCCGGCGGGTTCGAGCACGCCGCTGATCGAGGCCGAGACGTTGGAGATGATGGTGGTCGGCTTCCACCCGATCTCGCCGATCTTGCGGATCGCCTGCGCCGCGAATTTCGGCGTCGCCGCGACCAGCACGACGTCGGCGCCGCTGCTCTTGAGCAGCAGGATCTGCGTATCGACGGTGGGGGCGGTGGTCTCGTAGGCCGCTCGCGCCACGATGGCTTCGGTGCTGCCGAGGCCTTCCTCCAGCGCTCTTAGATAGTCCTTGCCGAGGTCATCGTTCTGATAGAGCACACCGACCTTGGCGTTCGGGTGGCTCGCCTTGATGTATTTGGCGTAGGCGATCGCCTCGTCGCGATAGGTCGGCTGCCAGCCGACGGTCCACGGAAAATTCTTCGGATCGTCCCACTTCGCCGCACCCGAGCCGAGGAAGAGCTGCGGCACCCTCCTGTCGTTGAGATATTTGTGCACGGCGCTGTTGGTCGGCGTGCCGACGCCGCCGAAGATCAACAGCACCTCGTCGCTCTCGACCAGGCGGCGGGTCTGCTCCACCGTTTTGGGCGGGCTGTAGGCGTCGTCGGCGATCATCATCTGGATACGCCGGCCGTTGATGCCGCCCTCGTCATTCACCTTGCGGAAATAGGCCTCCGCGGATTTCGCGATTTGCGCGAAGGCCGAGACGGGGCCGGACAGCGGCGCGGTGGTTCCGATCTTGATCGTCTTGTCGTCGGCGCCTGAGTCATATTTCGCGCTCTCGGCATGGACGGTGCCGGCGGCGATCAGCGGCAGCAGGAAAAGGGCCGCGCGCAAATGAGAGCGGACGAGGCGCGCCATGACGGAATCTCCCCAGATTGCTCCCCGCCTCTTCGGGCGGAGTTGAAACGCGAATACGTCGCCCGCCGCCTGCGCGGCTTGCGGGCCGCGACCGCCGCCGTGCAGACGAACGATCGTTCGTACGGTTGACTAGCGAACGATCGTTCGTTAGTCAAGGCGCCATGGCGGCTTCCACATCCAGCGCGGCCGAGGCGGTCGTGACATCCACCCGCGAGCGTATCCTCAGCGAGGCGCTCAGCCTGTTCGCGCAAAGCGGCTATGGCGGCGCGTCGATGCGCGAGCTCGCGCGCCGCGTCGGCATCCGCGAGAGCAGCCTCTACAATCATTTCCCCGGCAAGGCCGCGATCCTCGAAGCGATCGTCAGCGAGCACGGTCCGGCGAGTTCGGCCGACCGGCTCGAGGCGCCGCGCTACCGGCAGCTCGCGCGGCAGCCGGCGGCGTTCTGCCGCCAGTTCGCGCTCGACCTCGTCGAACAATGGTCGGATCCGCGCGAGCATCAGTTCCAGAAGGTCATCACCGCCGAACGCAACCGTGTGCCCGGCATCCGCGCCAAGTTCGCCGACCATTTCTATGCGCGCGAACAGAACCTGATGACGGACTACTTCCGCGGCTTTGCGCTCGCCGGACTGATCACGACCACAGACCCGCGCGAGGCGGCGCGGCTGTTCGCGGCCGGCCTGATTTATGTCAGGCTCGAACATTATGTGATGGGCGCGCAGGCATCGCCGCGACCGAAGGTGATCGAGGCGATCGACCGCTATCTCGCGTTCTTCCTGTCGCTGATTGCGGCAAAGGACGCAGACATCTCGGACAAGAAACAACGAAAAAAGGGAGAGACGCGTGGCAAGGCTGCCCCTGATTGATCCGGAGACGACCAGCGGAGATATCCGTGCGGCATTCGACCGCATGTCGGTCAAGCTCAACATCTTCCGCATGATGGCCCATGCGGAAGCCAATGCGATGCCCCTGATGCGGCTCGGCAATTCGATCCTGCACAAGCAGAAGCTGTCGGCGGTCAACCGCGAGCTCCTGATCTTGCAGGCCGCGCAGCTCGAGGGCGGCGCCTACGAGTGGCGGCAGCACGTGCCGATCGCGCTCGGCGTCGGCGTCACCCAGGCGCAGATCGATGCCGTCGAGCGCGGCAAGTACGACGATGCCGCGCTCAATGCGGCCGAGCGGGCGCTGCTTGGCTTCGGCCGCGAGGTGGTCGAGAAGGTCCGCGTCGGCGAGGCGGCTTTCGCCGGCATGCGCCAGCATTTCAGCGATCAGGAGACCGTCGAGGCGATCGTCACGCTCGGCTTCTACATGATGATGGCGCGGCTGACGGAGGCGACCGAGACCGATCTCGATCCGGCCGCCGGCATGGCCGTCTATGAGGGCGGCAAGAAGCGGGGTTGATGGGATGTCGGAGACTTCGCAAGAGGCCAAGCAAGACACCAAGCCGGAGCGCTATGTCCGTCCGCTGAGCGCGGAGTCCTCGGGCATTGCGCCGGGTAGGGGACGCCTCAACGGCCGCCGCATCCTGGTGGTCGGCGGCGGCCAGCGCGTGTTCGATGCCGCGACCGATCCGATCGGCAATGGCCGCGCCATGAGCCTGCTGTTCGCGCGCGAAGGCGCCCATGTCGCGGTTGCCGATCTCAATCGCGCCTCTGCCGAGGATACGGTCGCGCGCATCGCGGCTGACGGCGGCCGTGCTTTCGCGATCGCTGCCGACGTCACCAAGGAGGCCGATGTCGTCAGGATGATCGCCGAGGCGCACCACGCGATGGGCGGGCTCGACGGCATGGTGCTGAACATCGGCACCTTCGGCAAGACCGGGCTCGACAATGTCAGCGCGGAAGAATGGAACAGGATCTACGACGTCAATGTCCGCGGCCCGATGCTGTGCTGCCGCGCGGCTCTGCCGAAATTCGAAGATGGCGGCTCGATCGTCTTCATCTCGTCGATCGCGGCGCTGAAGGCGGGATCGCAGATGGCGGTCTATGATTCCTCCAAGGCGGCGCTCGGCGGCCTGATGCGCAACATCGCGCATACCGGCGCCCGGCGCGGCATCCGCGCCAATCTGGTTTATCCCGGGCTGGTCGACACGCCGAACGGCCGCGAGGCCGGTGCGGGCCGGCCGTCGCGCGGCAAGAGCCAGGTTCCGTTCGGTCGCCAGGCAACGGCGTGGGAGATCGCCTATGCCGTGCTGTTCTTCATGTCGGATGAGAGCGTCTACGTCACCGCGCAGACGCTCGCGGTCGACAGCGGCCTGAGCGGGATGTAGCGCATGATGAAGTCAGGTTGAGTACCGGCCACGACGGCGCTGCGCTCCCTCGCCCCGTTCTTACGGGGAGAGGGTTGGGGTGAGGGGCTGCTGCCGCATACTTCGGTAACAGCTGGATTTGCGGAGGCTCCCCCTCACCCGGAACGCATCTAACGATGCGTTCCGACCTCTCCCCGCAGGCGGGGCGAGGTGAAGTGGGGTCCGCTGAGCGCTTCGGAGCAAATTCGATGCGGCGCTCCGCTATTCCGCGGCGAGGCCGGTCGGGACCGGAATGCTTACCTTCGGCCGCGCCTTGGCCGCGCGGCGGTTCTTCTTGCTGAAGCGGCTACCTGCGAGCAACGCCGCGGCGGCGCGCAGTTGCTCGCGCAGCCATTGATTGGTGGTGTCGCCCTCGGCAGTGGCATGCCAATAGAGATAATTGACGTGCGGGCTGATCGGGAACGGGCAGGGGAAGCACTGCAACAGCCCGGGATCCTCCAGCACGGACGCGGCGCTCTCCGATGCCGTCAGCAGCATGTTGCTGCGGCTCACGACATGGCAGGCGGTCGCGAAGTTCTGGCAGGTCAGGCGAACGGTGCGGGTCAGGCCGAGCCGTTGGAATTGGAAGTCCTCGAACGACAGGCCGCTGCGCCGCGATGTCACGCAGACGTGTTCCAAGCGCAGGTACGCCTTCTTGTCGAGCCGCGTGCCGAGCTCGGGATGGCCGCGCCGGGCGAACACCGCGATATGCTCGGTCAGGATCTGCTCGCGCCGCACCTCGGTCGAGAGCGGCAGCAGCGTATCGATCGCGACGTCCAGCGTGCCGGCGGCAAGCTCGCGCTCCAGATTGTTGCGCTCGCTGCGCACGGTGGCGATCTCGACCAGCGGCGCAACCGTGCTGATCCGGTTGATCAGCGCGCTCAGCATCGGCGCCTCGAGATTGTTGCGCAGGCCGATCACGAACCGCTTCGGCGTCCTGGCCGGATCGAATCGGTTGGTATGGGTCAGCGTCGTTTCCAGGCCATTGAGCGCCTGGCGCACGGTGGTGATGATCTGGCGCGCCAGCGGGGTCGGCGTCATCACGTGATGGCGGCGCACGAACAGCGGATCGTTGAACATCGCGCGCAGCCGGCCCAGCGCATGGCTCACCGCGGGCTGGGTCAGATTGAGGCGGAAGCAGGCACGGCTGACGCCGCCCTCGGTGTAAATCGCGTCGAACACGACGAACAGGTTCAGATCGATATCGCGCACATGCATGGAAATAATCAATCCGTATCCGTCGAATGCATTTGACGAATATGAGTTGGCGCTCTTAAAGTCTCAAGCAAAATAATACCTGGAGGAAACGATGAGCGTGCAATCGCCATCGCGCGGCGTTGCTGTCCCTGCGGCATCATCTCGCTCGGGCACAATGTTCGCAAAACCGAGCCAGGAGCAGATTGTGCTCCTGATCACGATCGCGCTTCTGGTCGTGTTCGGCCTGACCCTGAACGGTTTTGCCAGCGTTTCCAATCTCCTGAATCTGTTGCGCAGTATTTCCATCCTTGGCGTGCTCGGCCTCGGCATGGGGCTGATCGTGATCAGCCGCGGCATCGACCTCTCCGAGGTCGCGATCATGGCGGGTTCCTGGGCGATCGCCCTGATCTACATGCAGAACGGCATGCCTGTTTTCACGGCAGTGCTGCTGGCGCTGGCCATTGCGGTGCTGATCGGCGTCGTCAACGGCGTCATGGTCGCCTTCGTCGAGGCGCCGGCGCTGTTCGTGACGCTCGCCGCCGGCTTCGTGATCTATGGCCTCGCGTTCTGGATCGCGCCGGCCTGGGTGGTCTACGCGCCGAAGGATGCGCCGGGCCTGATGTATCTCGGCGCCGGGCGGCTGTTCGGCATCCCGGTTCCGATCCTGGTGTTCGCGGTCTGCGCGATCGCGATGCACCTGTTCCTGTCGCGCACCTCGATCGGCCGATTCATCTATTCGCAGGGCGACAATCCGGAGGCCGCCCGGCTGACCGGCATTCCCCTGCGTCCGCTGATCGTGCTGGAGCACGTCTTGGTTGCGCTGCTCGCCTGGATTGCAGGCCTGGTCTGGGTCGGCACCACGGGCAGCATGCAGATGGCGATCACGCAAGGGACCATGATCTTCGACGTCGTGCTGGTCGTCGTGATCGGCGGCATCAGCCTGATCGGCGGCCGCGGCAGTGTGTTCAGCGTTGTGGTCGGCTGCGTCCTGATCGGTACGCTGCTCAACGCCTTCACCATCATGGACGTCAACAGCGAGGTGCAGAACATCATCAAGGGCGTGGTGCTGCTGGCCGCGATCGTGCTCGACAACTGGCTGCATCCCCGCGACGAGGAGACCGCGCGGCAAGGAGACTGACACAAGGCGACCGAGCGCGCCGCGCCAATCAAAAAAGAAATCCAATCAATCAAAAGAATTTTGTGTGGAGGAGACGATGAAGACGACCAAGTTCTGGACAATCCTGCTGGCCGGGGTGACGCTCGCCGCGATGCCGTTTGCGGCATCGGCGCAGGAGGAAGGTACCAAGGCCGGGCGCGAGCTGCGCGCCGCCTACGACAAGTCGCTGCAGGGCAAGACCGTCGCCTATCTGCCGATCGCGCTCGGCGTGCCGCTGTCCGACGAATGGGGCCGCGTGGTGCAGGAAGAGGCCGAGTGGCGCGGCATGAAATACATCGTTCGCGACCCCAACAACAATCCATCCGCCATGCAGCAGGCGCTGACCGCGCTGGTCGACCAGAAGCCCGACGTCCTGATCGTGCAGAATCCGAGCGTGACGCTCTTGATGAAGGACCTGAAGCGCGCCGAAAGCCAGGGCACGCATGTGATCCAGGTCAATATGGCCTCGAACTACAAGTCTGGTGCCTTTGTCGGCGTCGACTGGCGCGAGATCGGCAGGATGCTCGCGAACGAAGCCGTCAAGGCCTGCGGCACCGGCTCCGGCAAGTCGGGCAAGGTGCAGATCGTGCAGGGCGAATTGACCGCAGCCGCCAGCGTCGATCAGGTCGGCGCCATCATGGAGATCCTGAACAAGGACCCCAACATCAAGGTGGTGTCGAACCAGGCGGCGAACTGGGATGCCAACACCGCGCTCAACATCACCGCCACCGTGATCCAGCAGCATCCCGATCTCTGCGCCTCGATCGGCTTCTGGGGCATCATGGAGTCGGGCGCCGCGCAGGCGATCCGCAATGCCGGCAAGATCGACGATGTGAAGGTGTTCGCCTCGGGCGAGGGCTCGCAGCTCGATTGCGACCAGGTCACGTCAGGCAATTTCAGCAAGTTCCTCAGCTACAAGGCGACCGAGCAGGGCCACGATCTAATGTTCGCGGCGGAAACCCTGCTGATGTCCGGCGACAAGCCCGGCTCGAAAAACCTGTCCTATTACACGCGGCCGATCTGGATCGATAAGTCGAACGCCTCGCTCGGCGGCACCTGCTTCGCGCTACCCAAGAAAAACTAACAAGGCGCGAGACAGCCGGCGCGGGGGGCATTCCCGCGCCGGCTGTATCACGGGCATGATCCGGAAAAGTGGAAGCCGGCCTTCCGAAAAGATCATGCTCAAAAAGAGAGACAAGATCACGATGGGATTTCTCGCATCATGATCGAGGGAGTGCTTTGGCGATGTCGATGGCAGTTGATTCCTTTGCCGCATCGGTTCGGCGGTTTTCACCCCGGCTCCTGCTGTCGGAGCTGTTGCTGAAACAGTGGTTCGAGCCGGTCGTTCCCTTCACGGTGATGATCGGGCTGTGGGCGTATTTCGCGCTCACCATTCCCGACTACGCCTCGGTGCAGAACTCGGTGTCGCTGCTGCGGCTGTTCGCCGAATTCGGCTTTGTCGCGCTCGCGATGGGCTTCTGCCTCGTCACCGGCGGCATCGACCTTTCGGTCGGCGCGATCTTCGCGCTGTGCAATTTCGCGGCGCTCTATTTCCTCCTGGTGCGCGAATGGCCGGTCGGCCTGGCGGTGCCGGCGACGCTTCTGGTCGGCGCGCTGCTCGGCAGCATCAACGGCTTTTTGATCGGCTTCCTGAAGACGCGGCCGTTCCTCACCACGCTGGTGACGCTGATCATCCTGCGCGCCTCGGTCAATCTGCTCAACACCAGCTATGCCCAGGTGTTCGCGACCAATTCGGTCGAGAGCGACGCCTGGGATTTCATCGGCGGCGGCAGCGTGCTCGGCATTCCCGTCAATGCGGCAACGCTGTTCGTGGTGCTGCTGGTCTGCCACATCTTCCTGTCGCGCTCGCGCTATGGCTGGCATCTCACCGCGATCGGCGCCAGCCGCAAGGCGGCGCGCCATGCCGGCATCCGCGTCCGGTTGATGCTGTTCATGACCTATGTGCTGTCGGGCACGCTGTGCGCGGCGAGCGGCATCTTCTATGCGGCACGCCAGGCCTCGACGGATTCCACGACCGGCGTGGGCTGGGAATTCCAGGCGCTGACCGCCGTGGTGCTCGGCGGCGTCTCGCTGGCCGGCGGCAAGGGCACGGTGTGGCGGGCGATGATCGGCGCGCTGATCATCTTCCTCTTGATCAACGGCCTCGTGCGCATGGGCATTCCGGGCTACGTCACCTCGGCGGTAACAGGCATGATCCTGCTCGCTGCGGTCGGCATCGACGTCAAATGGTCGAAGAACCGCGGCAAGGCGATCCAGAAGATCTACGTCAATCCGGCCTATGTAGCGTTGGCGCCAGCGCCGTCGGTGCAGCGCGGCTCCGGTTCGCCATTTGCCCAGAACGACCGGTTGATCAACGCGCAGGCAATCGGCGTCGACCAGGTCGAAGGGCCCGAGGACGTCATTCTCGACCGCCAGGGCCGGGTCTACGGCTCGACCCGCGACGGCAACGTGATTCGCTTCTCGGGACCGAACTTCGAGACCCGTGAGGTGTTCGCCCATATCGGCGGCCGGCCGCTCGGCATGCAGTTCGACCACGACGAGAACTTGATTGTCGCGGTGGCCGGCATGGGTGTCTACGGCATCGCGCCTGATGGCAAGGTGTTCAAGGTCACCGATGAGACCAACCGTACCTGGTACAAGCTGAACGACGACAGCCGCCTGCGCATGGCCGACGATCTCGACATCGCGCCCGACGGCAAGATCTATTTCAGCGACTGCACCACGCGCTACGAGATGACGACCAACACCCTCGATATCCTCGAGGCGCGGCCGAATGGCCGCCTGGTCTGCTATGATCCCAAGACCAAAACAACCCGCACTGTCATCAACCATTTCTATTTTCCGAACGGCGTCTGTGTCTCGCATGACGGCCAATCCGTGCTGATCGCAAGCACCTCGCTGTGCAAGATCTTCCGTTACTGGATCGCGGGGCCGAAGAAGGGCCGCACCGAAGTCCTGATCGACCAGCTGCCGGGCAACCCTGACAACATCAATCGCGCCTCCGACGGCAATTATTGGCTCGCCCTGGTCGGCATCCGTACGCCGACCTTCGATCTCTCCGTGCGCAAGCCCGGCTTCCGGCTGCGCATGGTGAAACAGGTGCCGACCGACGAATGGCTGGCACCGGGGCTGAACCACGGCTGCGTGCTGAAGTTCAACGAGAGGGGCGAAGCGCTGGAGTCCTGGTGGGACCCGACCGGGACCTCGCATTCGGTGCTGACGTCGATGCGCGAGCATGAGGGCTATCTTTATCTCGGCGGGCTCGAGAACAACCGGATCGGCCGCATCAAGCTCGACGGCGTCGACGAGAGCTGGACCGGATACGATGCTTATTGGGGCGCCAAAAGCAGGGTGATCAGCTAATGGGACTGTTCGACCATCTGTTGCGCGATATCAGAAGCGTCGTTGATCGCGATGGCGTCGAGAAATCGATCCCGCCGCTCGACGGTGCGATGAGCCCGAACGACCGGCTCGACACCGCCATGCCGATCGGCGAGCCGCTGCCGGGAATCGACGACGTCATCGCCGCCGGCGATGGTGCGATCTATGTCTCCGCCGGCCGTCAGGTGTTGAAGCTCAGCGGCGGTGACTTTTCGACCCGTACCGTCATCGCCGAGTTCGAGGATGATGCCGGCGGGCTCGCGCTGCATCCCGACGGCCGCCTTTTGGTCTGCGTCGCAGGCAGGGGGCTCGCTGCGATCGATCCCGTCAAGCCCGCGCCGCGCTGGCTGGAGGCCGCTGGTGGCAGCGCGCTCGCCGGACTGTTGTCGGTCACGGCGGCGCCCGATGGTCGCATCTATGCGGTCGAAGGCAGCGCCGGCCGCCGCCCAGACGAGTGGCGGCACGATCTGATGGAGAAGCGCGCCGGCGGCCGCCTGATCAGCTGCGGCGCCGGCCTCGACAATCCGCAGGTGCTGCTGCGCGACCTGCCATATCCCTACGGCGTGATGGTCTCGGCCGACGGCAACAGCCTGTGGCTCACCGAGAGCTGGGCGCATCGCCTCAGCCGGTTCCCACTAACTGGCACTGGCCTTGGCCCGCGCGAGACCGTCGCCGCCAACATGCCGGGCTATCCGGCGCGACTGCATCCGGACGGCCATGGCGGGGTGCTGCTCGGCATGTTCGCGCGCCGCACCCATCTGATCGAATTCGTGCTCAAGGAAGACGATTTCCGCAAGGAGATGATGGCGACGATGCCGCCCGATTACTGGGTGGCGCCGGCGCTGGTTGGCGGCAGCGATTGCCTGGAGCCGATGCAGATCGGCAGCGTCAAGGCGCTCGGCATCCAGAAGCCATGGGCGCCGCCACGTTCCTATGGCCTGCTCGTGCATCTCGATGCCGAGGGCGAGGCCAGCGACAGCCTGCACAGCCGCGCCGGCGGCCGCTTCCACGGCATCACCGCCGCCTGCGCGACGCCCTCCGGCATCGTCATCGCGGCGCGCGGCGCCGGACGGCTGCTGCGCTACACGGGAGAGCTGCGATGAATGACGGCGTGACGCAGGCTGTGACCGCGACCCAGTCCGCAACCCGCGAGCCGGTGCTGCAGATCGGCAACGGCTCCAAGATCTATGGCGGCGTCCACGCCATCGAGGGGGTCAATTTCGATCTCTATCCCGGCGAGGTGCATGCGCTGGTCGGCGAGAACGGCGCCGGCAAGTCGACGCTGTGCAAGGCGATCGCCGGCGCGATCAATCTCACCTCCGGCGACTATCTGCTCGACGGCAAGCCTGCCAATTTCGAGCAGCCGCGCGACGCGCTCGATGCCGGCATCTGCATGGTCTATCAGGAGACCAGCCTGGTGCCTACCATGACCGCGGCGCAGAACATCGAGCTCGGCAACGAGAAGCTCTTGACGCGCTTCCGCACGCTGAACATCCAGGCCCAGCAGCTGCTGCAGTCGCTCAACTTCCACGTCGACCCGGCGACGCCGGTGGCGCTGCTCGGCACCGCCAAGAAGCAGATGGTGGAGATCGCGCGCGCGATCTACAACAAGGCGCGCATCATCATCTTCGACGAGCCGACCGCATCGCTGACGCCGGAGGAGATCGTCCACTTCTTCCACCTGGTGCGCGACCTGCGCGCCCGCGGGGTCTCGATCATCTACATCTCCCATGCGCTGGAGGAATCGCTGCAGATTGCCGACCGCATCACCGTGCTGCGCGACGGCAAGCTGGTGATCACGGCGCCCGCCAAGCAGCTGACCCGCGATGCGCTGGTGCAGCACATGGTCGGGCGCGAGGTGGCGCAGGCGGTCTATGGCGGAAGAGAGAAGACCCATCAACGCCGCGAGAAGGTGCTGACGGTCGAGAACGTCACCATGGGCATGGCGGTCAAAAACATGTCGTTCTCGGTCTATGCCGGCGAGGTGGTCGGCATCGCCGGCCTGATCGGCTCCGGTCGCACCGAGATCGCCAAGATCGTCTACGGCGCGCTGAAGCGCAACCTGGTCAATGGCGGCACCATCCGGCTGCGCGGCAAGCCGATCCGCTACCGCGTGCCGCGGCAGGCGATCAATGACGGCATCGCCTACATCACCGAGGACCGCAAGGCCAACGGCTTCTTCGAGACCATGGTGGTCGACGACAACGTTTATATCGGCAGCCTCGCGACGCGGAAGGGCTGGAGCTTCCTGTTGTCGCGCGCAAGGCGCAGCAAGCTCGCCAACTACTGGGTCGAGCGGCTCAAGATCAGCGCGCTGCAGCGCAAAGCGCGGATCATCGAGCTGTCCGGCGGCAACCAGCAGAAGGTGGTGCTGGCCAAGACCCTGGTGCAGGAACCGTCGATCATCTTCTTCGACGAGCCGACGCGCGGCGTCGACGTCGGCACCATCCCGCACATCCACGGCGAAATCCGCCGGCTCGCCGACGAGGGCAAGGCGGTGGTGGTGATCTCGTCCTATCTGCCGGAGATCCTCGCCGTCTCCGACCGCATCCTGGTCGCCCGAACCGGCCGCATCGTCGCTGAGTTCGACGCCGCCGACGCGACGCAGGACAAGATCCTGTACGCCGCGGTGCATTGACGGCGCACGACTTCTTTCCCTCGTCATTCCGTGGCTCGCGAAGCGAGAGCCCGGAATCCATCGCGCCGCGCATGATGCGGCTTGATGGATTCCGGGCTCAGCCCTTCCGGCTGCCCCGGAATGATGAGTAGATGGGCGCGTCCCGGCGCCGAATTGCCCGACGGCCTCGGCGCCCTGTCACGAAGAGACGAGAAGTGAAGCGCGCGGGCGCCATCGCGCCGCGCGTATGCAGACGCGTCGGCCACCGCTCGAGCAACAGACTCGGTGTCGTCCCTGCGAAGGCAGGGACCCATAGCCACCGATTGCTGTTGGTTTGCAGCGCTCGGGCCACAGTTCATTTCAACGACCAAGGCCTGGGGTTATGGGTCCCTGCGTTCGCAGGGACGACGATTGTGGGTGGGGCGCCAACCACCCTTGACAATTATTTTAAGTATAAAATAATATGCCGTATCGGCTGGCGGGAAAACCGACCCTGGCCGAAGCCAACGGGAGAACGCCATGCGCATCGTTTGCATTGGAGGCGGGCCGGCCGGGCTCTACTTCGGCATCCTGATGAAGATGCTGGATCCCGCGCACCAGATCTCCGTGGTCGAGCGCAACCGGCCCTATGACACGTTCGGCTTCGGCGTGGTGTTCTCCGATGCGACCATGGACAACATGCGCAAATGGGACCCGGTCACCGCTGATACGATCGAGCAGGCCTTCAACCATTGGGACGACATCGAGGTCCTGATCAAGGGCCGCCGGATGCGCACCACCGGGCACGGCTTCGTCGGCATCGGCCGCAAGCGGTTGCTCAACATCCTGCAGGCGCGGGCCGAGGAACTCGGCGTCGAACTGATCTTCGAGCGCGAGGTCAATTCCGACCTCGAATTCCCGGACGCTGATCTGATCGTGGCGTGCGACGGCGTGAACTCGAAGGTCCGCGCCAAATATGCCGAGACCTTCCAGCCCGACATGCTGATGCGGCCGAACCGGTATATCTGGCTCGGCACCAACCGCCCGTTCGATGCCTTCACCTTCGACTTCCGCAAGACCGAGCATGGCTGGTTCCAGTCGCACATCTACAAGTTCGAGGAGGGCGCGGCGACCTTCATCGTCGAGACCACCGAGGAGGCGTATCTCGCCCACGGCCTCGACAAGATGGATCAGGGAGAATCCATCGCGTTCTGCGAGAAGGTGTTCGCGGAAATCCTCGAGGGGCATCATCTGGTCTCCAACGCGCGGCATCTGCGCGGCTCGGCCTGGCTGTCGTTTCCGCGACTGATCTGCGGCAAGTGGACCGCGTTCAACGGCAACAGCCATGTCGTGCTGATGGGCGATGCGGCCCACACCGCACATTTCGCGATCGGCTCGGGCACCAAGCTCGCGCTGGAAGATGCGATCGAGCTTACCAACCAGTTCAAGATCCACGGCGCGACCAAGGACAGCATTCCCGCCGTGCTGTCGGCTTACGAGGAGCTGCGCCGGGTCGACGTGGCGCGGATCCAGAACGCCGCGCGCAACGCGATGGAATGGTTCGAGGTGGTCGGCTCGCGCTACGCCGACACGCTGGAGCCGGAGCAGTTCATGTATTCGCTGCTGACCCGCTCGCAGCGCATCAGCCACGAGAACCTGCGGCTGCGCGACAGAACGTGGCTCGAAGGCTATGAGCGCTGGTTCGCGGAGCGCAGCGGCGTGCCCGGCACCAACGAGCGCGTCACGCCGCCGATGCTGACGCCGTTCCAGATCCGTGGCCTGTCGCTTCATAACCGGATCATCGTCTCGCCGATGGCGATGTATTCGGCGGAGGAGGGGGTGCCGAACGACTTCCATCTGGTGCATTTCGGCTCCCGTGCGCTCGGCGGCGCCGGGCTGCTGTTCACCGAGATGACCTGCGTCTCGCCGGAGGCGCGGATCACGCCCGGCTGCTGCGGTCTGTGGAATGACGCGCAGGCCACGGCCTATAAGCGGATCGTCGAGTTCGTGCATCGCAATTCGCAAGGGAAGATCGGCATCCAGCTCGGCCATGCCGGCCGCAAGGGCTCGACGCGCGTTGCCTGGGAAGGCATGGACGAACCGCTGCCGGACCATAACTGGCCGCTGGTGTCGGCCTCACCGGTGCCTTATCTGCCCGACGGCCAGATCCCGGAGCCGATGAGCCGCGCCGAGATGGACGAGGTGCGCGACCAGTTCGTTGCCGCCGCCAGGCGCGCCGCCGCCGCGGGCTTCGATATTCTGGAGCTGCACTGCGCCCACGGCTATCTGCTGTCGAGCTTCCTCTCGCCGCTGACCAACCGCCGCAGCGACGACTATGGCGGATCGATCGAGAACCGCGCGCGTTATCCGCTGGAGGTGTTCCGCGCCATCCGCGCGGTGTGGCCGGAGGACAAGCCGATGTCGGTCCGCCTGTCCTGTCACGACTGGGCCGAGGGCGGCAACACGCCCGAGGACGCGCTGGCCTTCGCAAAGCTGTTCAAGGAGGCCGGTGCCGATCTGATCGACTGCTCGTCGGGTCAGGTCTGGGCCGACGATCATCCGATCTATGGCCGGCTTTACCAGACGCCGTTCGCCGACAAGATCCGCAACGAAGTCGGCATCGCGACCATCGCGGTCGGGGCGATCTCGGAGGCCGATCACGCCAACTCGATCATCGCCGCCGGCCGCGCCGATCTCTGTGCCATCGCGCGGCCGCATCTCGCCGACCCGGCCTGGACGCTGCACCAGGCCGCGAAGATCGGCGTCAAGCAGGTCGCCTGGCCGAAGCAGTATCTGTCGGGCAAGTCGCAATACGAGGCCAATCTCGAACGTGCGGCCGCGGGAGTGAAGGCATGACACGCTTCTGGCCCAACGCACATGCGCTCGTCACCGGTGCGGGTTCCGGCATCGGCGCCGCGACGGCGATCGCCCTCGCAAAAGCCGGGGTACGCGTCAGCATCGCTGGACGCCGGATCGATGTGCTGAAGGCGACGGCTTCGTTGCTCGGTGAGCGCGCTGGCGCTGTTGTCGCGATCGACGTGACCGATGAAACGGCGGTGACCAAGGGTATCACGCAGATCGAGGCCGAGGCCGGCCCGATCGATATTCTCGTCAACAATGCCGGCAAGGCCGCAAGTGCGCCGTTCGACAAGACGAACGCGGCGCTGTGGGCGGACATGCTGGCGAGCAATCTCTCCAGTGTGTTCCTGGTGACGCACGCCGTGCTGCCGGGGATGGCGCAGCGCGGCCGCGGGCGGGTGATCAACGTGGCCTCGACTGCGGGCCTCACCGGCTACGCCTATGTCTCGGCCTATGTCGCCGCCAAGCACGGCGTCGTCGGCCTGACGCGCTCGCTGGCGCTGGAGTACGCCCGGCGCGGCGTCACTGTGAATGCGGTCTGTCCCGGCTACACCGACACGCCGCTGGTGGCGGATGCGGCCGCCAACATCGTCGCCAAGACCGGGCGCAGTGAGCAGGAGGCGCGGGCTTCGCTCGCCAAGGTCAATCCAATGCAGCGGCTGGTCACGCCGGAGGAGGTCGCCGACACCATCCTCTGGCTTGCCTCCGAGGGCGCATCGTCAATCAATGGACAAGCCGTGGCGGTTGCCGGCGGCGAAGTCCTTACCGGGTGAAGGAACACATCATGTCCGAGATGAAAGCAAAGCTCCGTCCGTTCAGGGATTATCCTGCAAAGCACTTCCGCTGGTCGACGGATGCGAGCGGCCGTGTCGCCACGATCACGCTGAACCGACCGGACAAGAAGAACCCGCTGACCTTCGAGTCCTACGAGGAGCTGCGCGATCTCTTCACCAACCTCAAATACGCTTCCGATGTCCGCGCCATCGTGCTGACCGGCGCCGACGGCAACTTCTGCTCCGGCGGCGACGTGTTCGAGATCATCGAGCCGCTGACGCGGATGGCGATGCCCGACCTGCTCGCCTTCACCCGGATGACCGGTGAGGTGGTGCGGGCGATGCGCAAATGCCCCCAGATCATTGTCGCCGCGATCGACGGCATCTGCGCCGGGGCCGGCGCGATGCTGGCGCTGGCGTCCGACCTGCGGCTGGCGACGCCGCAGGCCAAGACCGCATTCCTGTTCACCCGCGTCGGCCTCGCCGGTGCCGATATGGGGGCGTGCGGATTGTTGCCGCGCGTGATCGGGCAGGGCCGTGCCGCCGATCTGCTCTACACCGGCCGCGCGATGAGTGCCGACGAAGGCTTTGCGTGGGGCTTTCACAACCGCCTCGTGCCGCCGGCCGAGCTCGCCGCCGCGGCGCAGGAGCTGGCGCACTCGCTTGCGGATGGACCGTGGTTCGCACATGGCGTGACGAAGACGATGTTCAACCAGGAATGGGCGATGGGCGTCGACGAGATGATCGAGTCCGAAGCGCAGGCGCAGGCGATCTGCATGGTGACGGGCGATTTCCGCCGCGCCTTCGAGGCCTTCGCCGCCAAGCAGAAACCCGCCTTCGAGGGCAATTGAGATGATCGAGATCCTGCAACCGGACGGATGGGCGAAGCCGATCGGCTACGCCAACGGCATGGCCGCGCGCGGCAAACAGCTCTTCATCGCCGGCCAGATCGGCTGGAACGGGCAATGCGTGTTCGAGAGCGACGATCTCGTGGCGCAGATCGGCCAGACCCTGCGCAACATCGTCGCGGTGGCCGCCGCCGGCGGGGCCGGGCCCGAGCACATCGTGTCGCTGACCTGGTTTTTGCTCGATCGCAAGGAATATTCCGCGCGGCTGAAGGAGATCGGCGGGGTCTATCGCGACGTGATCGGCCGGCGCTTTCCGGCGATGACCGCGATTCAGGTTGCGGGCCTGATCGAGGACCGCGCCAAGGTGGAAATCCAGGCGATCGCCGTGGTGCCGGATTGATCGGAATGCACTGTCAGACCCGTCACCCTGAGGCGCTCGCGCAGCGAGCCTCGAAGGGTGACGGAAATGGATCGGAGTATGCTGAGCCAATGTTAAGGCTAAGCCCAATCATCGCAGGCCGGTCCAAGTCCTGGGCGACCAAGCCGCTTGCGGCCGGGCGCGGGGCCGTGCGACCTTAGGCGAAAGCGTAAAAGCGTCCTGTTGTGAGTGGAGTAAGGGACGATGAAGGCGATTATCGTCGGAGGCGGGATCGGAGGCCTCACCACTGCGCTGATGCTGCGTTCGCGCGGTATCAGCTGCGAGTTGTACGAGCAGTCCGAGACGATCCGCGAGCTCGGCGTCGGCATCAACACACTGCCGCATGCGATCCGCGAGCTGGCGGGGCTTGGCTTGCTCGACAAGCTCGACGAGGTCGCGATCCGCACCTATGAGCTGTTCTATCTGACGCGGCACGGCCAGCAGGTCTGGCACGAGAAGCGCGGGCTCGATGCCGGCCACGACGTGCCGCAATTCTCTGTTCATCGCGGCCGCCTGCAAAGCGTGATCCATCAGGCCGTAATCGACCGGCTTGGCGCGGATGCGATCCGCACCGGCTGCCGGCTCGGCTCCTTTACGCAGGACGAGGGCGGCGTCTCGGCCTATTTCTTCGATCGCAGCGGCAGCCATGTCCAAACCGCGCGTGGCGACATCCTGATCGGCGCCGACGGCATCCACTCCAAGGTGCGGCAGACGCTGTTTCCCAACGAGGGCGGGCCGTGCTGGAACGGGCTGATGCTGTGGCGCGGCGCCACCGATTGGCCGGCCTTCCTGACCGGACGTTCGATGATCATCGCCGGCGGCCTGAATGCCAAGGCCGTGATCTATCCGATCGCGCCGGGATCGAGCCCGGCGAGCCGCCTCACCAACTGGGCGGTGCTGGTGCGGATCGGCGACGGCTCCTCGCCGCCGCCGCGCCGCGAGGGCTGGTCCAATCTCGGCCGGCGCGATGAGATGATGCCCTATGTCACGGGCTTCACCATCCCGCAGGTCGACTTCGCCGGCCTGATCAACGCGACGCCGGAGTTCTGGGAGTACCCGTGCTGCGATCGCGATCCGCTGCCCTATTGGTCGAGCGGCCGCGTCACGCTGCTCGGCGACGCCGCGCATCCGATGTACCCGGTCGGTTCGAACGGCGCGTCGCAGGCTATTCTCGATGCGCGCTGCCTCGCCGACATGCTGGCGCGAGCGGAGCATCCGCGACAGGCGCTGGCCGGCTACGAGCGGCAGCGGCTGCCGATGACCGCCGATATCGTCGCCTCCAACCGCCGCGGCGGGCCGGAAGGCGTGATCGACGCCGTCGAGCAGCTCGCGCCGCAGGGCTTTACCGACGTCGACACGATCCTCAACTACGAAGCGCGCGAGGCAATCGTCCGCGGCTATGCCGCGAAGGCCGGCTTTGCCGCGCGTGTGGTGGCGCGGCAATAGGAGGCGACGTCCGATCCGTCACCCCCGCGCAACGGCTTCGCCGTTGTCGCTGGAGGAGGCCGCAACGCGGCCGTCTCGAAGGGTCGACGGCCACCAGCGGGGCCGTGCATCCTTCGAGGCTCGCAAGCGCTCGCACCTCAGGATGACGGGAGCGAGGTCGCCGCCGGGGGCTACGCCGGAGGCGGCGGCAGGAAGTGGATGTTGTGCTCGGCGGCGAGCCGCACCACGTCATCCGGGTTCTGCTCCTTCATGTTGTGGATCGCCCAGAACAGGTCGTAGAGTCTGCGGGTCGGTGATACCCAGAACAGCGTCTTGGCCGGCTGCTGCGACTTGTTGAAGATGCCGTGCGGCTTGCCGGCCGGCAGGCGTACCAGATCGCCTGGCGTTGCCGATTCATCGGCGCCGTCGAGCATGAAGTCGAGCTTGCCCTCGAGGATGTAGAGATACTCGTCCTGGTCGGGATGGATATGCGGCGGGACGAAGGTGCCCGGCGGAAAGGTGGCGTGCCAGGAGAAGGAATGCTCGGTGCGGCTCTTCGGCACGTAGGTCTGGCCGAGGATGCTCCAGGAAATGCCCTGAATGCCCTCATTGGCGCGGGTGATGCCGGCGATCTCGTCTTTCATATTTGTAGTCCTCCTGTGAGCTACTTGGCCGCGCAGTCCTTGGCGTAGCGGTCACCATAATTCGAAAACACCTTTTCGACGATCTCGGTCTGGAATTTGCCGTCCGGCCGCTTCGCGACCTTGGTGAGGTAGAAATCCTGGATCGGATAGCCGTTGTTGTTGAACTTGAAGTTACCGCGCAGCGAGGTGAAGTCGGCCTTCTTCAGCGCCGCCGCGACCGCGTCCTTGTTGGAGAGGTCGCCCTTCACGGCCTTGACTGCGCTGTCGATCAGCAGTGCTGCGTCATAGGCCTGCATGGCATAGGTGCCGGGCACACCGTTGTAAGCCGCCTCATAGGCCGCGACGAATTTCTTGCTCTGCGGATTGTCAAGGTTCGGCGCCCAGTTCGCACCGCCGAACATGCCGACGGCGGCGTCCTGCTGCGCGGGCAGGGTGGATTCGTCGACGGTGAAGGCGGAGAGCACCGGCACGGTCGCGCCGGCCTGCTTGTATTGCTTCACGAGGTTCACGCCCATGCCGCCCGGCATGAAGGTGAACAGCGCGTCCGGCTTCAGGGAGGCGATCTTGGAGAGCTCGGGCTGGAAATCCAGCGTGTTCATCGGCGTGTAGGATTCCTCGACGATCTCGCCTTTGTAGTCGAGCTTGAAACCGGCGACGGAATCGCGGCCGGCCTGATAGTTCGGCACCAGCAAATAGACGCGCTTGTAGCCGCGGTCCTGCGCGACCTTGCCGAGGACCTCGTGCACCTGGTCGTTCTGGTACGACGTCACGTAGAAGAACGGGTTGCACTCCTTGCCGGCGTAGCTGGAGGGGCCGGCATTCGGGCTGATCAGGAAAGTCTTGCTCTCGGTGACCGGGCGGTGGATCGCCTGCAGGATGTTGGAGAAGATCGGACCGACCACGAAATCGACCTTGTCGCGCTCGAGCAGGCCGCGCACCTTGACCACCGCACCGTCGGGCTTGAGCTCATCGTCGGCGTTGACGATCTCGACATCGCGGCCGGCCATCTTGCCGCCGAGGTCCTTGACCGCGAGCGCAAAGCCGTCGCGAACCTGCTGGCCAAGCGCCGCGGCTGGTCCCGAGGTCGTCACCAGCACGCCGATCTTGATCTTCTCCTGCGCGGCCGCCGGGGTCACCGCGATACCCAGCAGCGCCGCCAGTCCCACGAGCTTCGTCAATTGTTTCATGTCTCTCCCCCAAACCACTGCCTTGATGTTTCGGCTTCGGCCTATTTGACCTCAGCTTAGTCTGACGCGCGCGACCGCTGCAAGCGATGTGGCATTGCGTCAGGGCGATCGCCGCGCAGCATGCAGGTGTTGCACATGCAAGCGCCGCGCCAATTGCTTGAAGTTTAAAGAAATAGCAGGATTGGCCGGGCGTGTCGGACAGGATTCGCAATTGTCCTTGCGGGACGCCGCGAATTGCTTGAAGCTCAAAGCAATCGGCCCGACCGAAACCTGCCGCGGAGGCACGATCGCCGCATGATCCTCGATTCCGAAACCAAAGCCGTCGAACTGCCCGACGATCACGGCACCGAGCTCAGGCTGTGGCTGCGTCTCTTGACCTGCACCACGCTGATCGAAGGCGAGGTGCGCAGCCGGCTGCGTGAGAAGTTCGACGTCACTTTGCCGCGCTTCGACCTGATGGCCCAGCTCGACAAGGTGTCCGACGGCATGACGCTGTCGGACCTGTCGAAGCGGATGATGGTGTCGAACGGCAACGTCACCGGGCTGGTCGAGCGGCTGGTCGAGTCCGGCCATCTCGATCGCCGCACCTCGGAGACCGACCGCCGCGTGCAGTTCATCCGGCTGACCAAGCTCGGCCGCGCCGAATTCCGCAAGATGGCGACCGAGCACGAGAAATGGATCGCCGATATCTTCGGCGACCTGTCGCCGAAGGATATCCGCGAACTGATGCGGCTGCTCGCCAAGGCCAAGGGCTCGGCGCAGCGCTCCGCCAAGGCGAGGACTGCTTAAGCGGTGAGCGGGATCGATTACGAGGTCGAATACAACAACCGCGCGCGCGTGCCGGAAAACCCGGCGCTGATGGCTGGCTGGGCGAGGGACTCGGCGGCCTATCGTGAGCAGCACCCGCCGCGGCGGCTGACCTATGGTCCTGGAAGCCGCAACGTCATCGATCTCTTTGAGGGCGATCGCGACGGGCCGCTCGTGGTCTTCATCCACGGCGGCTATTGGCAGGCGCTCGATGGCTCGTCGTCGAGCCACTGCGCACGGGGCCTCAATGGCCATGGCATCAGCGTCGCGGTGCCGAGCTACGACCTCTGTCCCAATGTGTCCATCGGCGACATCATCGGCGAGATGCGCGCGGCGTCCCGCGAACTGGCGAGGCTCAGCCGGCCGCTGGTCATGTCGGGACACTCCGCAGGCGGGCATCTTGCCGCATGCATGCTCGCGACCGATTGGCCGGCCTATGATGCGTCGCTGCCGGCTAGTCTGGTCAGGGCTGCTTACGCGATTTCCGGCCTGTTCGAGCTCGAGCCGCTGGTCGGCACCTCCATCAACAAGGCGCTTGGCCTTGACCGCGACGCAGCAAGGGCGGCGAGCCCGCTGCTCTGGAAAGCGCCCGCAGGCGCGACGCTCGATGCGATGGTCGGCGGCGATGAAAGCGCCGAATATCACCGGCAGAGCCGGACCATCGCTGATGTCTGGGGCAAAGCGGGCGTAGCAACGCGGTTCGGTACCGTGCCCAATGCCAATCATTTCACCGCAATCGCACCGCTCGCCGACCCGGACTCGGCGATGGTCGCGCGGCTGAAGCAGCTCACGCAGATCTGAGGTTTGCAGGACCTCACGATTTCCACGCGATTTCCACCCTTGCGCCAAATTATTTTAAGTATAAAATGATTGGCGATTGGAACGCTGCCGGGCGTCCTCGATACTGGTCTTCTCGATATTTGGTCTTGGCCTTTCTGGATGGAAAGTGAGGGGCAATCGAATGTCAGGTGAATTTCCCGGGCTCGGCCCATCCGGGCATGTTGACGATTTCGCGCGGCGCAACCTGCCGCCGTTTCAGCAATGGCCGCAGCTGCTGCTCGACCGGCCCGAATTCAGCTATCCCGATTATCTCAACGCCGCGGTCGAGTTGACCGACCGCATCGTCGAGCAGGGCATGGGCGATCGCATCGCGCTGATCGGCAACGGACGCCAGCGCACCTACAAGGAGTTGACCGATTGGTCGAACCGCCTGGCGCATGCGCTGGTGGAGAATTACGGCGTCAAGCCCGGCAATCGCGTCCTGATCCGCTCGGGCAACAACCCGGCGCTGGTCGCGGCCTGGCTCGCGGCGACCAAGGCCGGCGCCGTCGTCGTCAACACGATGCCGATGCTGCGCGCCGGCGAACTGGCCAAGATCGTCGACAAGGCCGAGATTGCGCTGGCGCTGACCGACAGCCGCATCGCGGACGAGCTGGTGGCCTGCGCCAAGACCAGCAAATTCCTCAAGCAGGTCGTCAATTTCGACGGCACGCAAAACCACGATGCCGAGCTCGACCGGATTGCGCTGAACAAGCCGGTCAAATTCGATGCGGTGAAAACCGGCCGCGACGACGTCGCACTGCTCGGCTTCACGTCGGGCACCACGGGCGAACCGAAGGCGACGATGCATTTCCACCGCGATCTCCTGATCGTCGCGGACGGCTATGCCAGGGAAGTGCTCAAGGTGACACCGGACGATGTGTTCGTCGGCTCGCCGCCGCTCGCATTTACATTTGGCCTTGGCGGGCTCGCGATCTTCCCGCTGCGCTATGGCGCCACCGCGACGCTGCTGGAGAACGCGGCGCCAAGCGAGATGATCCGGATCATCGAGACCTACAAGGCGACGATCTGCTTCACGGCGCCGACGGCCTATCGGGCGATGATGGCCGCGATGGACAAGGGTGCCGATCTGTCGTCGTTGCGGCTGGCGGTCTCGGCCGGCGAGACGCTGCTGGCGCCGGTGTTCGAGAGCTGGACGAAGAAGACCGGCAAGCCGATCCTCGACGGCATCGGCAGCACCGAGCTGCTGCACATCTTTATCACCAACCGCGCCGGCAGCGCCGTCGCCGGCACCACGGGCACGCCTGTCGCCGGCTACCAGGCCAGGATCGTCGACGAGGACATGAACGAGCTGCCGCCGGGCCAGGTCGGCAAGCTGGCGGTGCGCGGCCCGACCGGCTGCCGCTATCTCGCCGACTCCAGGCAGACCAAATATGTCCGCGACGGCTGGAACATCACCGGCGATGCCTTCGTCAGCGACGAGAATGGCCGGCTGTCATTCGTGGCGCGCGCCGACGACATGATCATCTCGGCGGGCTACAACATCGCTGGTCCCGAGGTCGAGGCCGCGCTGCTCGGACATCCCGATGTCGCGGAATGCGCGGTCATCGGCGCGCCTGACGAGGAGCGGGGACAGATCGTCTCGGCCTTCATCGTGCTGAAGCAGGGCGCGCGCAGCGACGATGTCGAGGTCAAGCTGTTGCAGGATCACGTCAAGGCGACGATCGCGCCGTACAAATATCCCCGCGCGATCGCTTTTGTCGAAGCGCTGCCGAAGACCCAGACCGGGAAGATCCAGCGCTTCAAGCTGCGCGAGGCGAGCTGAGAATCGGGCGACGGCCGCCGGCCGTCGCCCCGGGGGATCAACAAGAGATCAATGCGCCGCGCCGCCGCCGGCGGTGTTCTTCGGCTTACCGGTCAGCACGATCGCGATCGCGGCAAGCACCAGAACGACGCCGATGACCGCGAAAGCGTCACTGAAGCCAAGCACCAGCGCCTGACGTTTCACGATGTTGCCGATCGCCACGATCGCCTGGCTGTGCGCGGTGGCGGGGTCGGAGATGCCATGGCTGAGGAAGTAGTTGGTGACCTCGGCGATCCGGGTCCGCACCTCGTCGCGGCCGAGATGAACGGACTGGCCGATGATGTTGGAGTGGAATTGCTCACGCTTGGTGACGATGGTGCTCAGCAGCGCGGTGCCGATCGCGCCGCCGAGGTTGCGCATCATGTTGGAGATGCCGGAGGCCGCAGGTGCATCCTGCGGCGCAACGCTGCCGAGGCTGATGGCGGACAACGGTGCCAGCGTAATCGCCTGGCCGATTGCGCGAACGATGTTCGGATAGAAGAACTGGTCGCCGGAATAGTCGAGGGACATCTGGATGTTCATGAAGGAGGAGACCGCGAACAGGATCATGCCGGTGAAGGCGATGAAGCGCGGATCGAAGCGCTGCATCAGCTTCGGCACCAGCGGGATCAGGATCAGCTGCGGCAGGCCGGTCCAGGCCAGCACCTGGCCGATTTGCTCGGCATTGTAGCGCTGCACCTGACCGAGATAGGCCGGCAGCAGATAGACCGAGCCGAACAGCGCGAAGCCGACGAACACCGCCGAGATCGTGCCGAAGCCGAAGCTCCGCTGGGTCAAGAGGCGCAGCCGGAGCAGCGGCTTCTCGACCACGAGCTCGATCCAGACGAACAGGGTCAGGCTGACGGCGGCGATCACCGCGAGCTTGACGATGAAGGGCGAGCCGAACCAGTCGTCCTTGTTGCCTTCCTCGAGCACGGCCTGCAGCGACGCGAGGCCGATTGCCATCGTGATGATGCCGAGCCAGTCGCCCTCGCGCAGCAGATGCAGCTGCATCGGCTGGCGTTCCAGGGTGAAAGAAAGGGTGATGACCATCACCGCGGTCGGAATCACGTTGACGAAGAAGATGGTCTGCCAGCCGTAGTTCTCGGTCAGGTAGCCGCCGATGGTCGGGCCGATCGCCGGCGCAAAGGTCACGGCGAGGGCGAACATCGCGAGGCCGATCGGCTGCTGCACCTTCGGCAGCTTGGTGAAGACAAGCGTGAAGGCCATCGGGATCAGCACGCCGCCGAAGAAGCCCTGCAGGCCGCGCATCGCGATCATCGACGGCAGGTCGTGGGTGAAGGCACAGGCGACCGAGAAGATCGCAAACAGCGTGGCAAAGCCAATGATGATCTTGCGGAACGAGAACACCCGGCTGAGAAAGTCGGTCAGCGGAATGACCACGATCTCGCCGATCAGATAGGACGTCGAGATCCAGGAGCCGTTGTCGACCCCGGTTCCGATGCCGCCCTCGATGTTGAGCAGCGAGGCGTTTGTGATCTGGATGTTGAGGATCGCCATGAAGGCGCCGATCATCGCGGCGACGATGGAAATCCAGACGGCCATGCTGGCGCGGTTGGGATCGACCGCTGCGGCTACTGCGCGAGGCGCAGCAGCCGGGGAGGAGAGCGCGAGGTCGGACATGACATCACCTATTTGAAAGAGGCGACAGCGAGCTTGGGCGAGGCGCTGGAGCGCGGCGTTTCCTCGGCGGGATGCGACAGCGTCGCGATGGAGGGGATCACCGACATGCCCGGCCGCAGGTCGACGTTGGTTGCGTCGAGCACGATCTTCACCGGGATGCGCTGCACCACCTTGGTGAAGTTGCCGGTGGCGTTGTCGGGCGGCAGCAGCGCGAACTCCTGGCCGCTGGCGGGCGCGAGGCTGTCGACATGACCGCGCACGACCTGACCGGGGAACATGTCGACCTCGATCTCGACCGGCTGGCCCTTGCGGACATTGGTGAGCTGCGTCTCCTTGTAGTTCGCGATCACGTAGGCGCCGGTGGCCGGCACCAGCGACATCAGTTGCGTGCCGGCCTGGACGAACTGACCGGTCCGCAGGGTACGGTTGCCGACCACACCGTCGATCGGGGCGATGATGGTGGTGTAGCCGAGGTTCAACTCGGCCTGATGCTGGAGCGCGGTCGCCCGTGCCTGCGCCGCGACGGCCTGGGCGATGTCAGCCTTGAGCAGTTCCACCTGGCGCTCTGCGGAGGCGAGGTTTGCGGTGTCGCGGGCGATGGCGGCCTGCGCGCTGGCGTAGCGCGACTGCGCCTGCTGCGCGTTCTGCACACTGCCGTAGCCGGTGCCTGCGAGGTCGGTGTAACGCTTGTTCTCCTGCTCGGCGAAGGTCTGGTTCGCGGTATCCACGGCGAGCGTTGCGCGCGCCGCCTCGATCACCGAGTGCTGCACGTCGAGCTGTGCGCGCTTGCTGGTGATCGCAGCTTCGGCGGCGGCGACGTCGGCCTTGGCCTGGTCCAGCGCGACCTTGAAATCGCGCTCGTCGATCCGCGCCAGGATCTGGCCGGCGCGTACATGTTCATTGTCGCCGACCAGCACCGCGCTGAGATAACCAGACACTTTCGGTGCGATCGTGGTGTTGTCGGCCTTCACATAGGCGTCGTCGGTCGAGACCTGAAAGCGGCCGACCGTCCAGTAATCCCAGCCATACCAGGCGCCACCCGCCAGGATGACCAGTGCTGCGCCGGTCATGAGCAGGCGGCGAAGCTTGCCCTTGGCGGCGGGCTTGGCCGCCTCCGGATTTGCGATCAACTGCTTGGCGGTCTCGGCCGGAACCTGGCTCTCGGCCTTGAAGGACGTTTCGTGCTGGCTCATGGCAGGCGCTCCTGATCGTTCTATCCTGCTGGGAAACCGTAGGAATTTTGATTTCGGCGGCCCGGGAGAATTAGGAAACTTGATGTTTTCCAAAATAGAGCCCATATTGGGACTGTCAATAGAATGACAGTCATCATCTAAAAGCATGGCTCGCGGATGAACCGGAATGACAAAGACCAGACAGAGCAGACCGCGCCGGAACGGCGCGGCCGCGGGCGGCCACAGCTTCGTTCCGACGACGAGACGCGCGCGCTGATCTATGAGGCCGCGCGCCGTGAGTTCTCGGAGCGCGGCTTCGCCGCGGCCAGCATCGCCGACGTCGCCTGCCGCGCCGGCGTCTCCACCAAGACGCTCTATCGGTTGATCCCGACCAAGCTGGCGCTGTTCGAAGGCATGGTGACCGACCGGGTGGACCGGTTCGTGTCTATCGTGAATCTCGGCGCCTGCGATGGCCGCAATGTTGCGGCGGCCCTGGAGGCCGCGCTGCTGACCTGCGCCGAACTCATTCTCGATGCCGAGGTCATCGCGCTGCAACGGATCATCCTGGCCGAGAGCGACAAATTCCCTGACATCGCCGAGACGTTCTATGAAAAGGCCATGCAGCGCTCGATCGCCGCGCTGACCAATTGGCTGGGCGTCCAGCAGCGGCGAGGGCGGATCGTGCTGGATGACACCGAAGCCGCAGCGGGCATGCTGCTCGGCATGTTCGTGTTCAAGCCGCAGCGCGACGTCATGTTCGGGCACAAGCCAGTGCCGACGCACAGCGAGATCAAAGCTCGCGCCAAGGCCTGTGCTGCGCTGTTCCTGTCCGGATGCGCCGTGCCGGCCGACCGGGCCACCAAGCAGAGCGGAGGCGTGTGATGCCGGAGCCGGCCGCGACCTATACTGTCGAGGCGCAGATCGCGAGCGACGGCCAGGCCAAATGCGAGGATGTGCTGACGCGCTGGATGGCGGCGCTCAATCGTTACGACGCGTCCGCCATGGACGCACTGATGCACTTCCCGCATGTGCGGATCGCCGGCGGCGTGGTCACGGTCTATCAGCAGCCCGGCAACAATCCGATGGACCTGTTCGAGCGGTTGCGCAAACAGGATGGCTGGCATCACAGTGCCTGGAACGCGACCAGGCTCGTGCAGTCCTCGCCGGCCAAGGCGCATTACGCCGTCCGCTATACGCGTTACCGCGAGGACGGGTCGGTCATCGGGGTCTACGATTCCCTCTATGTGCTGAGCCTGCTCGGCGGCGCCTGGAAGATCCAGAGCCGCTCGAGCTTCGGTCCCTGAGCAAGCCGCGCTACTTGGCCGCCACCACCGATGCGGGAGGTTGGGTCAGCACCTGCCGGATCATCCGGGCGAGATCGGCCTTGCGATAGGGCTTGGGCAACAGCGTCACGTCCGGGTCGAGACGGCCGTGATGGATGATCGCGTCCTCGGTATAGCCGGAGGTGAAGAGCACGCGCACCGAGGGCAGCTTGGCAATCACGGCATCGGCCACCTGCCGGCCGTTCATGCCGCCGGACATGATGACGTCGGTGAACAGCACGTCGCAGACGAAGCCCTTCTCGACCGCAGCCAATGCTTCCGGACCGTTGGCGGTGACCATCGTATGGTAGCCGAGTTGCTCCAACTGGGCGGCGACGTAATTGCGGACCAGCGGATCGTCCTCGACGACCAGGATGGATTCATGGCCGCCACGCGTGTCGACCGGTGCGGGCGGCTCGACGTCGACCATGTCGCCCATGCTGCGCGGCAGATAGAGCTTGATCGACGTGCCGTGGCCCTCTTCGGAATAAATCTTGAGATGCCCGTCGGACTGCTTGATGAAGCCGTACACCATGCTGAGCCCGAGGCCGGTGCCCTTGCCGGTATCCTTGGTGGTGAAGAACGGCTCGAACACCTTGTCGCGGATTGCCGCGGGAATGCCGCCGCCGGTGTCGCTGACCGCGACCATCACATATTCACCCGCCCGCACATCGAGGTTGGCGGCGGCATAAACCTCGTCGAGGATGACGTTGCTGGTCTCCAGCATCAGCTTGCCGCCGTCGGGCATCGCATCGCGGGCATTGAGGGCGAGATTGAGCAGTGCGGTCGACATGTGGTTGGGGTCGATGAACGCGGGCCAGGCGTCGGGTTCGAGCGCGGTGTCGATTTCGATCTGCTCGCCGAGCGACGGGCGCAGCAGTCGCGCGGTGTCCTGCACCAGCGTGTTGAGGTTCGCTTCACGCGGTTGCAGCGGCTGCTGGCGCGAGAAGGCCAGCAGATGCTTGGTCACCTCGGCGCCGCGAAAGGCAGCGTCGCTGATCATTTTTGTCACCGACGACAGCGCGGCGTCATGTTCCACGGCCTCGGCGAGGATGTCGATCAGGCCGGTGATGACCGTCAAGATGTTGTTGAAGTCGTGGGCGATGCCGCCGGTGAGGTGCCCGACGGCCTCCATCTTCTGCACCTGGCGCAGCTTCTGCTCGGCCTCAAGCTGTTCCCGCGCGGCCTCGACCTCGCGGGCACGCATGAAGATTTCAGCTTCCATCTGCTCGGTGCGTTCGCGCAACAGGTCGGTCAGCTTGTCCTGCTCGGCGCCGCGCTGCTTCAGCTGAATGAAGCCGGTGACGTCTTCCACCCGATGGATGATGTAACTGAACTGTCCGCTCGGCCCGAACACCGGCGTATTGCGCGGGCTCCAGTAGCGCTCCTCGAATCCGCCGCCCTCTGACTCGGGCTTGCGGATATCGTATTTCTGCACCGACATGGTGTCGGGGCGGCGGAACTGGACCACGCGTTCGAGCGAGGCGCGCAGGTTGCGCACCCCGTCGGCGGCCGGATCGTCCGGATTATCGGGAAATGCTTCGAATAGCCCACGCCCAAGGATCGCGGCGCGCTCGGTCTTGGTGGCGCGCAGATAGGCGTCGCTTACTGCCACGATGCTGAAGTCAGGCTGCGTCAGCACCAGATAGAGGCCGGGCGCCGCCTCGAATAACGCCTTGAAGTCAGGCATCGGCGGGGACTGGTTTTGCAGTTCATCCTCCCTCGCAGGGATACGGTCCGCGCGTGACCGCAATTAAGATGTGGCACGCGTTCGCGGGAACTTCAATGCTTAACATACGGCGTTAACTCGATTTTTTCGATCGAACGGGCGTCGTGGCAGCGCGCGGTTAGCGCGTATTCGGGAGATAGCGCCAACCCTCCTTGCCCAGGAAGTCCAGCATGGCCTGCGCGGGCGGCAGCAGGATCTTGTCGGTGCGCCTGATTGCGTGCCACTGCCGGACGATCGGCAGGCCCTTCACCTTGAGCACCACCAGCCGGCCATCCTCCAGCTCATGGAACACGGTGTGCTGGGAAATGAAGGCGATGCCGAGCCCGGCCATGACCGCCTGCTTGATCGTCTCGTTGCTGTCCATCGCCATGCCTAGCTTCGGCTCCAGTCCGACCCGCTCGAAATATTGCTGCATCAGCATCCGCGTGCCCGATCCCTGCTCGCGGGTGATGAAGGTTTCATTGGCGAGCTCCGATGTCGCGACGTGCCGCCGCCGCGCCAGCCGGTGATCGGGTGCGGCGATGATGAAGTGCGGATGCCGGCCGAGCGGCTTCATCTCGACTTCGACATCGGCCGGCGGCCGGCCCATCACCGCGATGTCGAGATCGTAGCCGCGCAGCGCGTCGCGGATTTCCTCGCGGTTGCCGATCCTGAGAGTCACTTCGATCTTGGGAAAGCGGCGCGAGAACGCAGCGATCGCGAACGGCACGAAGTATTTCGCGGTCGAGACCGCGCCCATCGCGACGCGGCCGCCGCTGCGGCCTGCGATCATGTCGAGCGACTGCTCGCAGTCCTTCAGCGCCGCCTCGATCCGCTCGATGAGCGCCAGCACATGCGCGCCGGCATCGGTCAGCGCCATTCCGTCGCCGGTGCGCTGGATCAACGGCAGTCCCGCGAGCGCCTGCAGGTTACGGAGCTGCAGCGTCACCGCGGGTTGCGTCAGGTTGAGCTGGTTGGCCGCCGACGTGATCGAGCGGGCCGCGTGCACGGCCGACAGCGCGCGCAGCTGGCGGATGGTGAGATCCCGCGAGAAGTTGCCGGCCATCGCAAGCTCCATAAGAAATACTTTGCCCAGACCCAAGATAATGAAATTTCCCTAATTGGGCAATTCGCGCGTTGATAGGGCGAAGGCGACTCCCCTGAGGTCGCCTCTCGACGCCTCGGGACAGAGAGCGCGATCAAAGGGAGTGGCCGGTGGAGATTCGTCCTGCATTGCATGCCCATCTGGAGTGGCCGGCGCAGCACAACCCGTTGCGCGCCGCGACCGTTACGGTGATCGAAGCCCTCGCCGGTGCCGCGATCGAGCTCTCGCGCATCATCGCGGCCGGGCCGCTCGCCGGCATCGGCGGCGAGAGCGGCGGGGTCAATCCCGACGGCGATCGCCAGAAGACCATCGACATCGTCGCCGACCGCCTGATGCGGGATGCCCTGCGCACCGCGCCGGTCGCCGCGGTTCTCTCCGAGGAGGTCGAGCTGCCGGAGACGCTCGATACCGATGCGCCGCTCTGCGTCGCGATCGATCCGCTCGATGGATCCGCCAATCTCGAAAACAACATCTCGATCGGCACGATCTTCTCGATCCGGCCGAAGGGAAACGACATCATCTCGACCTTCTTCGAGCCCGGTACGGCGCAATGTGCCGCGGGCTGCTTCATCTACGGTCCGCAGACCGTGCTGGTGCTGGCGCTCGACCAGTGCGTCGACTGCTTCACGCTGGATCCGCGAGCCGGCGAGTTCGTCCTGACTGCGCGCGACCTCCGGGTGCCGCAGAACGCGACGGAATTCGCCATCAACGCCTCGAACCGGCGGCACTGGAGCGGCCCGGTGCGCAACTACATCGACGAGTGTCTTGCCGGCGTGAACGGCGAGCGCGGCCAGGATTTCAACATGCGCTGGATCGGCTCGCTGGTGGCCGAGGCCTACCGCATCCTGATGCGCGGCGGCGTGTTTCTGTATCCGGCGGATGCGCGCCAGGGCTACCGTGAAGGCCGGTTGCGCCTGCTGTATGAGGCGCATCCGATCGCGCTGATCATGGAGTGGGCGGGCGGTGCCGCGTCCAGTGGCCGGTCGCGCATTCTCGAACTCTCGGCACGCACACCGCATCAGCGCGTGCCGCTGATCATGGGATCGGCGCGCGCCGTGCGCGACGTCGATGCGATCCACCTGACCGTCGAGCCGTTGTTCGAGAGCAGCGATGCCCCGCTGTTCGCGCGGCGCGGCCTGTTCCGCTGAGGGGGAGCGTATGTCTCGTCGACATCCCATCATCTCGATTACCGGTTCGTCCGGCGCCGGCACCACCTCGGTGAAGAAGACGTTCGAGAACATCTTCCGCCGCGAGAATGTGGTCGCGGCCTATATCGAGGGCGACGCGTTCCACCGCTACGACCGCGCCGAGATGCGCAGCCAGATGCTGGAGAAGGCCGAGCGCGGCGACAAGCATTTCAGCCATTTCAGCCCCGAGACCAATTTGTTCGAGGAGCTGGAGAAGCTGTTCAGCGACTATGCCGAGACCGGCACCGGCACGACGCGGCACTATGTGCACGACGAAGAGGAATCGCGGCTCTACGGCGCCAAGCCCGGCACCTTCACCGCGTGGGAAGCGCTGCCGGAGAATTCCGACCTCTTGTTCTACGAGGGGCTGCATGGCGCCGTGGTGACCGACAAGGTGAACGTCGCGCAGCACGCCGATCTGAAGATCGGCGTCGTGCCGGTGATCAACCTCGAATGGATCCAGAAGCTGCATCGCGATCGCAGCCATCGCGGCTACTCCACCGAGGCGGTGACCGACACTATCCTGCGCCGCATGCCGGACTATGTGAATTACATCTGCCCGCAATTCAGCGAGACCGACATCAACTTCCAGCGCGTGCCGACGGTCGATACGTCGAACCCGTTCATCGCGCGCTGGATCCCGACGCCGGACGAATCGATGGTCGTGATCAGGTTGAAGAACCCGCGCGGCATCGATTTTCCCTATCTGCTCTCGATGATCCCGAACAGCTTCATGTCGCGCGCCAATTCGATCGTGATTCACGGCGCCAAGCTCGATCTCGCGATGCAGCTCATCCTGACCCCGCTGATCCTGCAATTGATCGAACGAAAGAGGCGAACGATATGACCGCACTTGCGTCCGTTGCAAGCCGGCCCGAAATCAGCCACGACGAGATGGCCAACGCCATCCGCTTCCTCGCCATCGACGCGGTGGAGCAGGCGAAATCCGGCCATCCCGGCATGCCGATGGGCATGGCCGATGTCGCGACCGTGCTGTTCACGGACTTCCTGAAGTTCGATCCGGCCGATCCGGCCTGGCCCGACCGCGACCGCTTCGTGCTATCCGCCGGTCACGGCTCGATGCTGCTCTACGCGCTGCTCTATCTGACGGGCTACGCGAGCATGACGCTCGATCAGCTCAAGGCCTTCCGGCAATGGGGATCGCAAACCCCGGGCCATCCTGAGTATGGTCATACGCCCGGTGTCGAGACCACGACCGGGCCGCTCGGGCAGGGGATCGCGACCGCGGTCGGCATGGCGCTCGCCGAGCGCTTGATGAACGCCCGCTTCGGCGACGATCTCGTCGATCACTGCACCTATGTGATCGCCGGCGATGGCTGCCTGATGGAAGGCCTCAGCCATGAGGCGATCTCGCTCGCCGGCCATTTGCGGCTGAACCGGCTGATCGTGCTGTTCGACGACAACCAGATCTCGATCGATGGCGCCACCTCGCTGTCCTGCTCGGACGACCAGACGGTGCGGTTTGCGGCGAGCGGCTGGAACGTCTGCCGCATCGACGGCCACGATCCGCAGGCAATCTCTGCGGCGATCAGGCAGGCGCGAGCGAGCGACCGTCCGTCGCTGATCGCCTGCCGCACGGTGATCGGGTTCGGTGCGCCGAACCGGCAGGGCAGCGAGAAGGTACATGGTGCACCGCTCGGCGCCGACGAGACGGCGAAGACCCGCAGCGCGCTGCGCTGGCCGTATCCGGCATTCGAGGTCCCCGACGCGGTGCTGGCCGAGTGGCGCGAGCTCGGTGGCCGCGGCCGTGACGCACGGCGCGCCTGGATCGAGCGCTCGCGTAGCGCCTGCAAGACCGACAAGGGCGAGCGGTCTCCGTTCCACGACGCGCTGAACCGGAAACTGCCCTGCGCCTATGCCGAGGCGATGGCGAAGCTCGTTGAGCGGTTTGCGACCGAGCAGCCAAAACTCGCCACGCGGCAGGCCTCGCAGCAGGTTATCGACGTGATCGCCGAAGCGCTGCCCAATCTCCTGGGCGGATCGGCCGACCTCACGCACTCCAATCTGACGCTGGCGAAGTCGCAGGTCTCGGTGCGGCCGGAAACACTCGACGGCAGCTATATCCACTACGGCATCCGCGAGCACGGCATGGCGGCGGCGATGAACGGCATCGCCTTGCATGGCGGGTTCATTCCCTATGGCGGCACCTTCCTCAGCTTTGCCGATTACAGCCGGCCGGCGATCCGGCTCGCAGCATTGATGGGCATCCGCGTCATCCATGTGATGACCCATGACTCGATCGGGCTCGGCGAGGACGGGCCGACGCATCAGCCGGTCGAGCATCTCGCGGCGCTGCGGGCGATCCCGAACGTGCTGGTGTTCCGTCCGGCCGATGCGGTCGAGACCGCGGAAGCCTGGGACTGCGCGTTGAAGGCAGAGACGTCGCCGTCGATCCTCTGTCTGTCGCGGCAAGCGCTGCCGACGGTCCGCGACGGCAGCAAGGACAACCAGGTCGCGCTCGGCGCCTACGTTCTCGTCGAGCCGGCCTTCGGGCGTGACGTCACCCTGATTGCAACGGGTTCGGAGGTGTCGATCGCGCTCGAAGCCGCAAAGCTGCTGGCGGAACAAGGGGTACAGGCCGCGGTCGTCTCGGCCCCGTGCTTCGACCTGTTCCGCCAGCAGCAGCGCGACTATCGCGCCCAGGTGCTGGGCAACGCGCCGCGCGTCGGTGTGGAAGCCGCCGTCGAGGGCGACTGGGCCCGCTGGCTCGGCGACGACGGTGTATTCGTCGGCATGACCGGCTTCGGCGCGTCCGCACCGGCCGATGTGCTCTATCGCGAATTCGGCATCACGCCGGCGGCGATCGCCGCGGCGGCAAGACGGCTCATGCAACGAGCGAATTGAAAGGAGGACGCCAGATGGCGCGGATAACACTTAGGCAATTGCTGGACCATGCCGCCGAACGCGGCTACGGCGTGCCGGCCTTCAACATCAACAACATGGAGCAGGGCCTCGCCATCATGGAGGCGGCGGCGGCCTGCGATGCGCCGGTCATTATCCAGGCTTCGCGCGGCGCGCGGTCCTATGCCAACGACATCATGCTGGCGAAGATGATCGATGCGCTTGAGGAGATGTATCCGCAGATCCCGCTCTGCCTGCATCTCGATCACGGCAACGAGGAGGCGACCTGCGCGACCGCGATCCGCTACGGCTTCACGTCGGTGATGATGGACGGCTCGCTCAAGGCCGACGCCAAGACCGCGGCCGACTATGACTATAATGTCGATATCACCCGCCGGGTGGTCGATATGGCGCACTGGGTCGGCGCGTCGGTCGAAGGCGAGCTCGGCGTGCTCGGCTCGCTCGAGCATGGCGGTGGCGAGCAGGAGGACGGTCACGGCGTCGAGGGCAAGGTCAGCCACGATCAGCTGCTCACCGACCCGGACCAGGCGGTCGATTTCGTCCGCGCCACCAAGGTCGATGCCCTCGCGATCGCGATGGGTACCTCGCATGGCGCCTACAAGTTCACGCGGCGGCCGGACGGCGAGATCCTGGCGATGCGCGTGGTCGAGGAGATCCATACGCGCCTGCCCAATACGCATCTGGTCATGCACGGCTCGTCCTCGGTGCCGCAGGCGCTGCAGGACATGTTCAACCAGTTCGGCGGCGAGATGCCGCAGACCTGGGGCGTCCCGGTCGAGGAGATCGTTCGCGGCATCAAGCATGGCGTGCGCAAGGTCAACATCGACACCGATTGCCGGCTGGCGATGGCGGCCGCCTTCCGCAAGGTCGCCGTGCAGTCGAAGAGCGAGTTCGATCCGCGCAAATTCCTCAAGCCGGCGATGGATGCGCTGCGCGAACTCTGCCGTGACCGCTTCGAGCAGTTCGGCACGGCCGGCAATGCCGCCAGGATCAAGGTGGTTGCACTGCCGGAGATGGCCCGTCGCTATCGCGCCGGCGCGCTCGATCCGCAGATTGGAAAGATCACCCAGGCCGCCTGAGCAAATGGCGGCGAACGACAGGAGATTTAAATGAATATTCAGCCATCGATCACCGTGCGCGGTAAGGATCGCTACAAGTCCGGCGTGATGGAATACAAGCGGATGGGCTATTGGGAGCCGAACTACGAGCCCAAGGACACCGACGTCATCGCCCTGTTCCGCGTCACCCCGCAGGATGGCGTCGATCCGACCGAAGCCTGCGCGGCGGTGGCGGGCGAATCCTCGACCGCGACCTGGACCGTGGTGTGGACCGATCGGCTGACCGCCGCGGAGAAATACCGGGCGAAGTGCTATCGCGTCGATCCGGTGCCGAATTCGCCGGGCAGCTACTTCGCCTATATCGCCTACGACCTCGACCTGTTCGAGCCGGGCTCGATCTCGAACCTGACCGCCTCGATCATCGGCAACGTGTTCGGCTTCAAGCCGCTGAAGGCGTTGCGCCTTGAGGACATGCGGCTTCCGATCGCCTATGTGAAGACGTTCCAGGGCCCGGCGACCGGCATCGTGGTGGAGCGCGAGCGGCTCGACAAGTTCGGCCGTCCCTTGCTCGGCGCCACCGTGAAGCCGAAGCTCGGCCTGTCCGGCCGCAACTACGGCCGCGTCGTCTATGAAGCCTTGAAAGGCGGGCTCGACTTCACCAAGGACGACGAGAACATCAACTCGCAGCCCTTCATGCACTGGCGCGAGCGCTTCCTGTACTGCATGGAGGCGGTCAACCGCGCACAGGCCGCGACCGGCGAGATCAAGGGCACCTACCTCAACGTCACCGCGGCGACCATGGAGGACATGTATGAGCGCGCCGAGTTCGCGCATGAGCTCGGCTCCAACATCGTCATGATCGACCTCGTGATCGGCTACACCGCGATCCAGTCGATGGCGAAGTGGGCGCGCAGGAACAACATGATCCTGCATCTGCATCGTGCGGGTCACTCGACCTACACCAGGCAGCGCAGCCATGGCGTCTCGTTCCGCGTGATCGCGAAATGGATGCGGCTCGCCGGTGTCGACCACATCCACGCCGGCACGGTGGTCGGCAAGCTCGAGGGCGATCCGAACACCACGCGCGGCTACTACGACATCTGCCGCGAGGACTTCAACCCGATGCAGCTCGAGCACGGCGTGTTCTTCGACCAGAACTGGGCGAGCCTCAACAAGCTGATGCCGGTGGCCTCCGGCGGCATTCACGCCGGTCAGATGCACCAGCTGCTCGACCTGCTCGGCGAGGACGTCGTGCTGCAGTTCGGTGGCGGCACGATCGGCCATCCCCGCGGCATCCAGGCCGGCGCCACCGCCAACCGGGTCGCGCTGGAAGCCATGATCCTCGCCCGCAACGAGGGTCGCGACTACGTCCATGAAGGTCCGGAGATCCTGGCGAAGGCGGCGCAGACCTGCACGCCGCTGCGCGAGGCGCTCGACGTCTGGAAGGACGTCACCTTCAACTACGAGTCGACCGACGCCCCCGATTTCGTTCCCACGCCGAGCATGGCGGTCTAACAGGAGTTTCTCATGCGCGTGACCCAAGGCTGCTTCTCTTTCCTGCCCGATCTGACCGATGAGCAGATCGCCGCGCAGGTGCAATACTGCCTCGACAAGGGCTGGGCGGTGAACATCGAGTTCACCGACGATCCGCATCCCCGCAACACCTATTGGGACATGTGGGGCCTGCCGATGTTCGACCTGCGCGACGCGGCCGGCATCATGAAGGAGCTTGCCGATTGCCGGCGGGTCTATGGCGACCGCTACATCCGGATCTCCGGCTTCGATTCCGGCCACGGCTGGGAGTCGGTTCGCATCTCCTTCATCGTCAACCGGCCGCGCGAGGAACCGGGCTTCCGGCTCGACCGCCAGGAGGCTGCCGGACGCAACCTGCATTACGCGACGCATTCCTATGCGACGACGCGCCCCGAGGGCGAACGCTACACCGATCGTTGACCGCGTCCGGCTTGCAAGCCAGGCGGGTTGCTCCCTCGACCGTCCTGGTCCGGATGCACTTCTCCGTCGTCGCCGCCGCGGCGACGGAGCTTTTCTCGAAGCGAGAGGATAATGACGCAACCGCAAGAACAGATCCGCGAGACGCCGCCCGAGACCATCGACCTCCGGCATGAATTCGCCGACCTCGGCATCGGCGACGTGCTCGACCAGCTCGATTCCGAACTGATCGGCCTGAGGCCCGTGAAGACGCGCATCCGCGAGATCGCCTCGCTGCTGCTGGTCGAACGCATCAGGCAGAAGATGGCGCTGGCGACGACGTTCCCGACGCTGCACATGTCGTTCACCGGCAATCCCGGCACCGGCAAGACCACGGTCGCGCTGCGGATGGCCGGCATCCTGCACAAGCTCGGCTTCGTCCGCCGCGGCCACGTCATCAGCGTCACGCGCGATGACCTTGTCGGGCAATATATCGGCCACACCGCGCCGAAGACGAAAGAGATATTGAAGAAGGCGATGGGCGGCGTGCTGTTCATCGACGAGGCCTATTACCTGTACCGCCCCGAAAACGAGCGCGACTACGGCCAGGAGGCGATCGAGATCCTGCTCCAGATCATGGAACAGCAGCGCGAGGATCTGGTGGTGATCCTGGCCGGCTATGGCGACCGCATGGAGAAGTTCTTCCAGAGCAATCCGGGGTTCCGCTCCCGCATCGCGCATCACATCGACTTCCCGGACTATTCCGACGGCGAGCTGCTCTGGATCGCCGAGCTGATGTTGCAGCAGCAGAATTATCGTTTCTCTCCGGAAGCACGCGAGGCCTTCACCCGGTACATCGGCATCCGCAAGGAACAGCCGCTGTTCTCCAATGCACGCTCGATCCGCAACGCGCTCGACCGCATCCGGCTGCGCCAGGCCAACCGGATCGTGGCGAAGCTCGACCGCACGCTCACGACCGACGACGTGATGTCGATCGAGGCCGGCGACGTGCTTGCCAGCCGCGTGTTCGCAAAAGGGGCGGGCGCGGCGGGCGAGGCACGATGAACCAGGCGCTCGCCGGCATCAGGAACGCCGGGATGCGCGACATCATCGCGGGCGCCCGCGCCTTGATCTTCGATGTGGACGGCACGCTCGCCGAAACCGAGGAAGTGCACCGCCGCGCCTTCAATGAGGCGTTCGCCGAGGCCGGCCTCGATTGGTTCTGGGACCAGGTCACCTACGCGCGGCTGCTTCGGGTCGCAGGAGGCAAGGAGCGCATCCGCGCCTTCGACCAGCGCAACGCGGTTCCGTCGCTGACATTCGCAGACATCGCCGACCTGCACGGGATCAAGACCAAGCGCTACGCCGCGCTGATTGCAGCGGGTGACTGCCCGTTGCGGCCGGGTGTGAGGGCATGGCTCGCCGGCGCGCGCAGCCGCGGCCAGCGCCTGGCGATCGCCACGACGACCTCGCATGGCAATATCGATGCGCTGCTGTCGGTTGCGCTGGGGCCGGCCTGGGCCGATCTGTTCGAGGCGATCGTGGCCGGCGACGACGTGCCGCGGAAGAAGCCGGCACCCGATGTCTATGTCGAGGTGCTGGCGCGGCTTGGGCTCGGACCGGCGGATTGCATTGCCGTCGAGGATTCCGGCAACGGCCTCGCCGCCGCCGCGTGGGCGGGCATCCCCGTGGTTATCACCCGCAGCACCTATTTCAGCGACGACGATTTCGCCGGAGCGTTGCTTGTTGTTGACGATCTGTCTGACATTGACGCCTGAAGGCCGCCGCCGCCGGCCGGCCGTCAGTTCTGATTAATTTATTCTGGAAGTTAAATAAATGATGCTTGCCTCCATTGCACAGTAGGGGCACAATCTCACCAAAGGTTGTCGGAAGCACCGCCGCACCTAGCGGATGGCGAGGCTTGCTCAATTATTTCGGGAGATAGCGCCTCGTGACCCTCCATGCCTCCGATCAATTTATTTGGATATCTAAATAAATGGCCGGTCGGGCGCGCATTCATATAGCAGGGGTGGCATCTACCAAAGGTTGCTCGAGATGGTGACGTACCACCAGAAATTCTGGCGGGTGGTAGCGCTTGCCAACAGTTCGGGGAGACCGGCGCCTCATGATCCTCCACGTCATTCCGACACCTCGTTCATCCCACGACATGACTCGCGGGTGAACTTGGTATTGCTGGATCGACATGGCTGACTGTGCGGAGTGAGCATTGGCGCTGTTGACGGGTTCAATCGACATTCCGCAATTTCGGTTCGTGACGGCCCCGGCGCCGATCGGACATCGCCCTAGATCTGCGGCCAGCCCACGAACGAGAGCCGTCGATTGACGCTGTCCACGGCAACGGTACCCCAACTAAAAACCAAGGGAGTGAAGCATGTTCAAATCGAAGACCACCTTGTTCGCGTTCGCGCTCGCGCTGGCCGGCCTTGCCGCGACGGCGTCCGATCGCGGCGCCATGGCCCAGAGCAAGCCGACCATCGGCATCGCGATGCCGACCAAATCCTCTGCGCGCTGGATCGACGACGGCAACAACATGGTCAAGGTGCTGAAGGAACGCGGTTACGGCACCGACCTGCAATATGCCGACGACGACATCCCGAACCAGCTCTCCCAGGTCGAGAACATGGTGACCAAGGGCGCCAAAGTGCTGGTCATCGCGGCGATCGACGGCACCACGCTGTCCGATGCGCTGAAGCAGGCCAAGGCCCAGGGCATCACGGTGATCGCCTATGACCGCCTGATCCGCGACACGCCGAACGTGGACTATTACGCGACCTTCGACAATTTCCAGGTCGGCGTGCTGCAGGCAGGGTCGATCGTGAATGCGCTCGGGCTGAAGGACGGCAAGGGTCCCTTCAACATCGAGCTATTCGGCGGCTCGCCCGACGACAACAACGCCTATTTCTTCTACGACGGCGCGATGTCGGTGCTGAAGCCCTATATCGACAGCGGCAAGCTTGTCGTCGCGAGCGGCCAGACGGGCATGGGCAAGGTCGCGACCTTGCGCTGGGACGGCGCGACCGCGCAGGCACGGATGGACAATCTGCTCAGCGCCTTCTACGGCAAGAAGCGCGTCGATGCGGTGCTGTCGCCCTATGACGGCCTGTCGATCGGCATCATTTCCTCGCTGAAGGGCGTCGGCTACGGCAGCAAGGATCAGCCGATGCCGTTCGTCAGCGGCCAGGATGCCGAGGTGCCCTCGATCAAGGCCATGCTGCGCGGCGAGCAATACTCGACCATCTTCAAGGACACCCGCGATCTCGCCAAGGTCACGGCCGACATGGTCGATGCCGTTCTGAGCAAGAAGGAGGTCAGCGTCAATGACACCAAGACCTACAACAACGGGGTCAAGGTGGTTCCGTCCTATCTGCTGAAGCCGGTCGTGGTGGATAAGACCAATTGGGAGAAAGTCCTGATTGACAGCGGCTACTACAAGCGCTCGCAATTCGACTAAGGCGGGCGAGCGGGGCTGATAGCGCCGAGGCCTAGTGACGTTGCGGGATGTGATCCGATGACGGCGATGCTTGAGATGCGTGACGTCAGCAAGAGCTTTGCCGGCGTGCAGGCATTGCGCGACGTCAATTTCAGCGTGGAAGCCGGGCAGATCCATGCGCTGGTCGGCGAGAACGGCGCGGGCAAGTCGACCCTGATGAAGGTGCTGAGCGGGGTCTATCCCGCCGGCAGCTATGAAGGGTCGATCCTGTTCGACGGCGAGGAGCGCCGGTTCCGCGACATCAACGACTCCGAGGCGCTGGGGATCATCATTATCCACCAGGAGCTGGCGCTGATCCCGCTGATGTCGATCGCCGAGAACATCTTTCTGTCGCGTGCACCGTCGCGGTTGGGGGTGATCGACCGCAATGCGGTGTACCGGCGGACGGCCGAGCTGCTGGCGCAGGTCGGCCTGCGGGAATCGCCGGACACGCTCGTCACCGATCTCGGCGTCGGCAAGCAGCAGCTGGTCGAGATCGCCAAGGCACTGTCGAAGAAGGTGCGTCTCCTGATCCTGGACGAGCCGACCGCGAGCCTCAACGAGGCCGATAGTGCCGCGCTGCTGGACCGGCTGCTGGTATTCCGCGAGCAGGGCATCGCTTCGATCCTGATCTCGCACAAGCTGAACGAAGTCGCGCGCGTCGCCGACCGGATCACGGTGCTGCGCGACGGCCGCACCGTCGATAGCATCGATTGCCGAACCGAGCAGGTCGACGAGGACCGGATCATCCGCAGCATGGTCAACCGCGATCTCGCGCATCGTTTCCCCGAGCGAAACGTTGCGATCGGCGATCCCGTGATGACGGTGGAGAACTGGTCGGTGTATCACCCGCTGCATACCGCCCGGCAGGTGATCAAGAACGTCGATTTCAGGGTGCGCCGCGGCGAGGTGGTCGGCATCGCCGGCCTGATGGGCGCCGGCCGCACCGAGTTCGCCATGAGCCTGTTCGGCAGGGCCTGGGGCTACAATATCTCCGGCAGGATCAGCCTTGACGGACGCGAGGCCAACCTCGCCAGCGTGCCGGCCGCGATCCATGCCGGCCTCGCCTATGTCACCGAGGACCGCAAGCAGCTCGGCTTGATCCTCGCCGACGACGTCCGCAAGAACGTGACGCTGGCGAGCCTGCGCCAGGTGTCGGACCGCGGCGTGATCGATGATGTCGTCGAGCTGAAGGCCGCGAGCGATTACCGCAACCGGATGCGGATCCGCTGTTCCGACGTCTATCAGGAGGCCGGACAGCTCTCGGGCGGCAACCAGCAGAAGGTGGTGCTGTCGAAATGGCTGATGACCGATCCGCAGGTGCTGCTGCTGGACGAGCCGACCCGCGGCATCGACGTCGGGGCAAAATACGAGATCTATTGTATCATCAACGAGCTCGCGGAGGCCGGCAAGGGCGTCGTGGTGATCTCGTCGGAAATGCCGGAATTGCTCGGCATCTGCGACCGGATCTGCGTGATGAATGACGGCGCCTTCGTCGGCGAGTTCGCGAAGGACGACGCGACGCAGGAGAAGATCATGCGCGCCATCATGCGCAATGTCAGGATGTCCGTAAATGGCGCCCCTGCCAGTGAGCTGCGGGCGGGAGGCGGAGCACAATGACCGACAAGACGGTGTCACTTCCCGAGACCCCCAAGCATTCCGGCTTCATCAAGAACAATCTGCGCAACTACGGCATGCTGCTGTCGCTGCTCGCGATCATGCTGTTTTTCGAGATCGTGACCGACGGCACGCTGCTGCAGCCGGTCAATCTCACCAATCTCGTGCTGCAGAACAGCTACATCGTGATCATGGCGCTCGGCATGCTGCTGGTGATCGTCACCGGGCATATCGACCTTTCGGTCGGCTCCGTCGCCGGATTCGTCGGCGCGGTCGCGGCGGTGCTGATGGTGACCTACCATGTCGACTACCCGACCGCCTTCATCGTTTGCCTGCTGATCGGTGCCGCGATCGGCGCTGCGCAGGGCTACTGGGTCGCCTATTTCAAGATTCCGTCCTTCATCGTGACGCTGGCGGGCATGCTGGTGTTCAAGGGCCTTGCGCTCGCGGTGCTGCAGGGTCGGTCGGTCGGGCCGTTTCCGCCGACCTTCCAGAAGCTGTCGTCGGGCTTCATCCCCGAGCTGTTTCCGAGCGCCGGCACGCTGTATCCGACCTCACTTCTGATCGGCGTCGTGCTGGCGTTCGCGCTGGTGCTCGCGAGCGCCAAGAGCCGGGCGCGCGAGCAGTCGCATGGCATCGAGGTCGAGCCCTACGCGTTCTTCATCGCCAAGAGCATCGCGCTGGCGGGCGCGGTGCTCTATTTCACCTATCTGATCGCCTCGCATCGCGGCCTGCCGAACGTGCTCGTCATCATGACGGTGCTGATCGCGCTGTACGGTTTCGTCACGCGGCGGACTGTGATCGGCCGCCAGATCTATGCGGTTGGCGGCAACGCCAAGGCCGCGAAACTGTCGGGCGTCAAGACTGAACGGCTGACCTTCTTCACGTTCGTCAACATGGGCGTGCTCGCGGCGCTCGCCGGGCTGGTGTTTGCTGCCCGGCTCAACACCGCGACGCCGAAAGCGGGCCTCGGCTTCGAGCTCGACGTGATCGCCGCCTGCTTCATCGGCGGCGCCTCGGCCTATGGCGGCGTCGGCCGGGTCGGCGGCGCGGTGGTCGGTGCCATGATCATGGGCGTGATGAACAACGGCATGTCGATCCTCGGCATCGGCATCGACTATCAGCAAGTGATCAAGGGCCTCGTCCTGCTGGGCGCCGTCTGCATCGATGTCTACAACCAGCGCCGTTGATTGCCGCGCAGTCATGATCCTGCGATAGGATGACGGCGCAACGCAGGAGAATGCCGCGTGAAACTGTCCCATGCCGATGCGCTGAACATCGGAAACATCCTCGCCGAAGTCGGCCGCACCGAGATCATGCCGCGGTTCCGGCGCGTGCGGGAGATCGAGGTCCGCACCAAGACATCGGCGTTCGACGTCGTCACCGAAGCAGATGAGCTTGCCGAGCAGGCGATCTCGGCCGCGCTGCTCCGGGCGTTTCCGAATGCGGTCGTGATCGGCGAGGAAGGCACGGCACGCGACCCGGCCGCGCTCGATCAGGTCGGAACCGCGGAGCTCGCCTTCATCATCGACCCGATCGACGGCACGCGGAACTTCACCTCGAGCCTGCCGCTGTTCGGCACCATGGTGGCCGCCACGATGCGCGGCGAGATCGTGTTCGGCGCGATCCATGATCCCGTCAGCAACGACACAGCGTTCGCGCTGCGCGGCGAGGGCGCGTGGCTCGAAATGCCGGACGGCAGGCGGCATGACTTGAAAGTGGCCCCGGCCGTGCCGGTCAAGCAGATGGACGCGGTGATCGGCGTCAACTTTCTGCCTGAGGCGCTGCGCCCAATCGTCGCCGGCAATCTGTCCAGGCTTGGCGCCAGCGCCTGGCTCAGATGCGCCGCGCATGAGTATCGCATGGCGGCGTCCGGCCATTGCCATCTCTTGTTCTACAACAAGCTGATGCCGTGGGATCATGCCGCGGGCTGGCTGTTGCATCGCGAGGCCGGCGGCTACAGCGCACATTTCGACGGATCGCCCTACAAGCCGGTCAATCTGACCGGCGGCTTGCTCTGCGCGCCCGACGAAGCGAGCTGGCATGCGGCACAGCAGGCGATCCTGACGCCGGCCGGGTAGGGTGGGGTGATGTGCGTTCGGAATAGAGTTTCGAGCTCAACTGTCAAGCAACACGCTCGCTGTCGTCCCTGCGAAAGCAAGGACCCATACTCCGCGGCGGGTGTTGTGATTGCGACTCGTCGTTCCGGCGTCGCGCAATAACGACCGTTTGTGGTTATGGGTCTGCTTTCGCAGGGACGACGTCGAACATGCTGCACGCCAGTGAGTCAAACACCCGCGTCGTCGCGACGCGAATTGCCTCAACTTTGCGTCTCGTCCCCCCTCTCATTGAACAGAGCGCGCAGGCGCACTATTCGCTGCCGACCTCGCCGGTGATGATGTTGCCGAACAGCTTCCAGCTCTCGCCTTCGAACCGCATCAGCTGCGACTGTTCGATCGGACGGAAGTCGTTCGCGCTGGTGTTGATCCTGATCCCGGGCAGGATCATCTTCGGCGCAAAGTCCTTCAGGCCGGCAGCCTGCTTCATCACGTTCTCGCGTGTGAGATCATCTCCGCACTGCCTCAGCACCTGCGCGAGCGTTTGCGCGGCGGCGTAGCCATAGACGTGATTGCCGTTGGTCTTGTCGCCGTCGGGCATGTACTTGTCCATGAACGCCCGCCATTCCCTGGTTTCGGCATCGTCATTCCAGATCGTGTCGGTCGGATCCTTGAGGTAGGCGACCGAGATGATGCCCTGCGAATGTTCGATGCCGGCGGCGCGCATCACCGAGGCGACCGATGTCGCCGTTGAGGTCAGGAAGAAGGTCGGCTTCCAGCCGAGCTCGGCGACCTTCTTGATGGTCTGCGCCGCGCCCTTTGGCGCCGCCCAGGTGAACAGGATATCGGCGCCGGAGGCCCGCAGCGCCACGATCTGCGAATCCAGCGTTGGATCGGTCAGCTCGTAGGACTTGTCGGCGACGATCATGCTGCTCGCCTTGTCGCCGAGGCCGTCGCGCAGCCCCTTGAGCGCATCCTTGCCGGCATCGTCGTTCTGCCAGAGCACCGCGATCTTGCCGTTCGGGAATTTGTCCAGAATGTATCTGGCGTAGATCCGCCCTTCGCTCTGGTAGTTCGGCTGCCAGCCCATCGTCCAGGGAAAGCCTTGGGGATCACCGAAGCGCGTCGCGCCCGATGCGATGAAGAGGTGAGGGACCTTCTTGCCGTTGAGATATTTCTGGATCGCGACATTGGGCGCGGTGCCGAGCGGCTGGAACACCAGCAGCACCTCGTCGCCCTCGACCAGCTTGCGTGCCTGCTCGACCGATTTCGGCGGCGAAAAGCCGTCGTCGTAGCTGACGAAGTTGACCTTGCGTCCGTTGATGCCGCCCTGGTCGTTGATCATCCTGAAATAGGCCGCCTCGGTCCGGCCGATCGCGCCGTAGGCCGAAGCGGGGCCGCTATAGGGCATGATGTTGCCGATCTTGATCTCGGTATCCGAGACCCCCGGGCCGTAGTTCTTCTGCGCGAGTGCCGGCGACAGCGCGCCGATCGTTACCGCGGCCGCCAGGCACGCGCGAAGACAAAATCCGTCCAACATCCCTCAGTCACTCCCTGATTGTCCGCCGATCGCCTTGTGACGTGCGCGTGGCCCCTTGCCGAGGGCCGGTGCGTTGACGCCCGGCGACAATTATCGTATGCGCTTCCGATCTGGAAACGTTTCCAGACTAGCGCGCGTTCCCACCGATGGCAATATTCCTGCGGCCGGAGAGATGTGACAAATGAGCAGACTGGAGCAGACGAGCCCGGACCATGGCGCGAGGCCGCCGCTGGTCGCCGAATGCGATGCCGTCGTGGTCGGCGCCGGCTTCGGCGGGCTCTATGCGATCTATCGGTTGCGCGAGCTCGGGCTGAAGGTGATCGGCATCGAGGCGGCGTCCGACGTCGGCGGCACGTGGTACTGGAATCGCTATCCCGGCGCGCGCTGCGACATACCGAGCCTGTTCTATTCCTACAGCTGGTCGGAGGAGCTGCGGCAGGAATGGCGCTGGAGCGAGAAATACGCCGCCCAGCCGGAGATCCTGCGCTACGCGCAGCGCGTCGCCGACCGGTTCGATCTGCGCTCGCTGATCCGCTTCGACACCCGTGTGACCGGCGCCGACTGGGACGAAGAAGGCGAGAGCTGGACGTTGCGCACCGATCGCGGCGATTGCATCGTCGCATCGACTTGTGTGATGGCGACCGGCAATCTCTCGGTGCCCAACAAGCCGAAGCTCGCGGGCCTCGCGCGTTTTCGCGGGCCGGTCTATCACACCGGGCAGTGGCCGCATCAGGAGATCGACTTTTCCGGCTTGCGTGTTGCCGTGATCGGCACCGGCTCGTCGGGTGTGCAGACGATCCCGATGGTCGCCAAGGCGGCGAGCCGCCTGACCGTATTCCAGCGCACGCCGAACTACTCGGTGCCTGCACGCAATGCGCCGCTGTCCGAAGCCGACATCGCTGCCGCCGGGCCCGTGATCGCGAAATATCGCGAGAGTCTCGAGACGCCGGAGTTCGGGCGGGTGCCTGCAAATGCCTTCGAAGCGCCGGTGCCCGAGCGAGACGCGCAGTGGGCGCGCTATGAGCAGCTTTGGGAGCAGGGCGGCGGCGGTATCCTGACCGCGTTCCCGAACATCCTGACCGACGAGGCCGTCAACGACGTCGCCTGCGACTTCGTGCGCGACAAGATCCGCGGCATCGTGCACGACAGGGCGACGGCGGAGGCACTGTCACCGAAGGATTATCCGCTCGGCGTCAAGCGCATCTGTATCGATACCGGTTATTTCGCGACCTACAATCTGCCGCATGTCGAGCTGGTCGATCTGCGCGCGGAGCCGCTGACGACAGTCACCGAGACCGGCGTCGAGACCGCGACGCGGTCCTTTACGCTCGATGCACTGGTGCTGGCGACGGGCTATGACGCGATGACCGGGGCGCTCGCCGCGATGCAGATCCGCGGGCGGGACGGCGCGACCCTGAAGGAGGCCTGGGCCGACGGGCCCAGCGCCTATCTCGGCCTGATGGTGTCGGGCTTTCCGAACCTGTTTGTCGTGACCGGGCCGGGCAGCCCCTCCGTCATCGGCAACGTGATCCATGCCTGCGAGAACCATGTCGAGTGGATCACGTCCTGTCTCGGCAACATGCGCGCCAAGGGATTGACGCGGATCGAGCCGGAACGCGACGCCGAGCGGGCCTGGATGGCGCATGTCGCCGACGCCGCCAGCCGCACGCTCTATCCGAAGGCGAATTCCTGGTACCAGGGCGCCAACATCGCGGGCAAGCCGCGCGTGTTCATGCCCTATGTCGGCCAGGGCTACCGGCACCGCATCGCGCAGATCGCGCAGCGCGGTTATGAGGGTTTCGTGCTGCGCTGAGATTAGCGCGACCGCGGTCTCGCTCCGTCATTGAGAGGAGCGATAGCCAAGTTCTGGAATCGTTTCTAGACTGGATAGATGGGAGGATTGCGAATGGACATCAAGCGCGCAGGATCGATCGCAAGCCGGCGCGGCAGCGCCGATTGGTTCAGCGGCACGGTATGGGCTGACGGGATCGTCAATGCACCCGCGCCCGCGCGTGTGCAGGCCGCGCGCGTCACCTTCGAGCCGGGTGCGCGCACGGCGTGGCACACCCATCCGCTCGGCCAGACGCTCTACGTCACGGCCGGCGCGGGGTATGTGCAGAGCTGGGATGGCCCGATCCGCGTGATCCGTCCGGGTGACGTGGTATGGATACCGCCGGGCGAGAAGCATTGGCACGGCGCGGCGCCAACCACGGGCATGAGCCATATCGCGATCCACGAAGCGCTCGACGGCGACTACGCGACCTGGATGGAGCACGTCTCCGACGCGCAATACGCAGCGGGGCCGCTGGCCGATTGATCGGCGCGGCGCTACTTCCGCCCCCGCGCGGGCGTTGCCGGCGCGGCGCAGGAATGGCGCAGGATGAGGCGCGTCGGCAGGAACACCGGGGCGCTGCTGCCGGCTTTGTCGGGCTCGCGGATCCGCTCCAGCAACAGCCGCGCGGCGGTACGGCCGACCTCGTTCATGTCCCAGCTCAGGGCTGAGATCGCGGGCGTCGCATGGCGGGCGAGGTCGGTGTCGCCGCTGCACACGATCGATACGTCCTGCGGGTAGCGCAGGCCGTTGCTGGTGATCGCCTCCAGCACTTCGGCCAGCATGCTGGTGCCGAGCGAGATGATCGCGGTCGGCGGTTTTGTCATCTGCAGCAGCTGGCACACCGAGCTGAAGGCGGTGTTGGCGCCCTGCATGTGCGGGCGGATCAGGGTTGGATCGACCTCGATCTTCGCCTCCTGATGCGCCTGCCGGTAGCCCGCGAGCCGTTCCGAGCTCGGCAGCACCGCAGCGCTTCCGGTCAGCAACGCGATCCGGCGATGGCCGAGGCCGATCAGATAGCGCGTTGCCTCCAGCGCGCCGCCGCGGTGATCGACGCGAACCATGACGCTATCGGGTACCTCGCGGTCGACGGTGACGCAGGGCAGGTCGAGCGTCGCCAGCCCCTTCATGAAATTCTTGTGGGAATTGTCGCCGGCGAACAGCAGCAATCCATCCATCTGGCGCCGGCGCACTGCAGACAGGAACGCCGCCTCGCGCGCCTCCTCATGCTTGGTCGCCGCCAGCATCAGGAGGAAGCCGGCGCGCTGGAATTCCTCCTCCGCCGCGCTCACCATGCCGGTGTAGTGCGGGTTGGAGAAATCGGCGACCATGCAGCCGATCGTATTCGACGCCCGCGAGCGCAGCGCCTGCGCCGCCTGGTCGGGCTCGAACCCGAGGCGCTTCACCGCGCGCATGATGCGGGCATGCAATTCCGCGCTGGTGTAGATGCCGCCATTGAGCGTGCGGCTGACGCTTGAGACGGAGACGCCGGCCTCGGCCGCGACGTCACGAATCGTCGGTCGTGTCCGTCGCGTCCTGGTCATCGGTGGTCGGGCCCTGTCGGTTCGGCATTGTCGCCGCCATGCGCGCCAGTTGCGGCGTGCAGCAGACGGCGTCCCCGAACCTAATCAGGCTCTGCTGCGAATCTCAAATGTTTCTTGTGAGTCTCGGGTTATCGGCGTGATGCGCTCAGGAATAGTGGCCGGAAGATATCCAGAAATCCGGTCGCGGCCGGCGTCAGCGGGCGGTTCTTCAGCCGCAGGATTCCGATCTTGCGAACCAGCGGCGGCGACACCAGCCGCTTGACGATCACGCCGCGCGGCGCCCGCGGCGGCACCGCCGAGGCCGGAACGATCGAGATGCCGACATTGGCTGCGACGAAATCGTAGAGCGTGCCGAACTGCTCGACGATGGTGCTGTGATTGAGCACGATGCCGCTCGCGGTCGCGACGCTGTCGATCTGCTTCCGCAGGCCCGAGCCGGTCGGGAGCGAGACGAAGGTTTCGTTGCGCAGTTCGCGAAGGCTCAGCGTCGCCTTGTTTCGCAGCGGATGGCGCGAGGGCAGGATCGCGAAGCAGGACTCCTGCACCGCGTCATCGCTGACGACTTCCTGGCCGAGCGCGGTGACGTTGCCGACGCCGAAATCGGCGAGGCCGCTGCGCACATCTTCATAGACCTCGCTGCCGAGGCCCTCGCGCAGGTGGATTTCGACGCCGGGATGCGCCTTCCTGTATTTCAGCACGGCCTCCGGCACCACGTGGTGCGTGAGTGACAACAGGCAGGAGATGATCAGGCGTCCCTTGATCTGTTCGCCGAGCGCGCGGGCGTTGTCGACCTGGACGCCGAGATCGGCGAGCAGGCGCTGCGTCGATGCCGTGAATTCGCGGCCCGGCGCGGTCAGGATGACGTTGCGCGTCGATCTGAGGAACAGCGAGACGCCGAGCTGGCGTTCGAGCTGAAGCACGAGACGGCTCACCGCCGACTGCGTCATGCCGAGGTCGGCGGCGGCCGCGGTGAAGCTGCCATACACCGCGACCGAGTTGGCGGCACGAAGATGTTTGAGGCTGACCTCGAACCGGCGTGGGCGTCGCTCGCGCATCATTTATTCCATTTTCGCATCAATAATACGGATAGGAAAATATTTGACCTATATGCCCGCCGCGTCAACGATGAAGACAACCACAGAGCAGCAGGCGGGAAGGGAAATTTCGGATGACGGCGAGCCCGACGACGACGAGGCAAGGCGCGCTGCACGGTGTCCGCGTACTCGATCTGACGCGGTTCTATTCAGGCCCGTTCGCGACCTTGATGCTGGCGGGCTTCGGCGCCGAGGTCATCCGCATCGACACCCCCGAGCAGGGCGATCCCACCATGACCGGGCCGCCGTTCCTCGGCAAGGACGGGGTCTCGCTCGACCGCAAGCATGACAGCGATCTCGGCCTCGCCTATCTGAAGCGCTGCCGCGACAAGAAGTCGATCACGCTGAACATGCGCACGGCGGAGGGCATGGAGCTGTTCCATGCGCTGCTGCGCAAGTCGGACATCCTGGTCGAGAATCTGCGCCCCGGCGCGGCCGAGCGGCTCGGGATCGGCTATGAGGCAAACCGCCAGGTCAACCCCGCGATCGTGCATTGCGCGCTGACCGGCTACGGCTCGACCGGCGCCGACCGGCGTCTCAAGGCGTACGATTTGATGATCCAGGCAGCATCCGGCCTGATGGCGATCACCGGTGCGCCGGATGGCAGCCCAAGCAAGGCCGGCACCGCGCTCGCGGACGGCATTACGGGCGCCTTTGCCGTCTCCGGCATCCTCGCCGCGCTGACCGAGCAGCGCGTGTCGGGACGAGGCCAGTTCGTCGACGTCGCGATGGCGGACTGCCTGTTGTCGCTGGTGCTCGACGAGCCCTTGGATTGCTACCCGCAGATGGGGATGGCGCCAAGGCAGGGCAATCGCATCATGCGGTTCTCGCCCTTCAACACCTATGCCACGCGCGACGGCACGATCGCGCTCGGCGCCGCCACGAACGAGGACTGGCTGGCGCTGCTAGGTGTGATGGATCGGCTCGACCTCGCCGCGGACGCGAAGTTCATGAACACCGGCTGGCGCGTTGCCAACAACACGATCGTCGATGCGATCGTCAGCGAATGGACGCTGGGCCGCACCACGCTCGAGGCGATCGAGGCGCTCAATCGCGGCGATGTCGCCGCGAGCCCGATCCGCGACATCGACGCCATCCTCGCCTGGGAGCATCTCGGCGCCCGCGACATGCTGCAGCCGGTCGTGCATCCGACCGAGCCGCTGGAGCAGCGCGTCATCGGCGCCGGGTTCCCGATCAAGATGGGACGGACGCACAAGGGATACACCGCGCCCGCGCCGACGCTCGGGCAGAACAATCAGGAGATCTATGGCGGGCTGCTCCGCCTCTCCGGGCAGCGGATCGACGATCTGACGTCCAGGCGGATCATCTGAAAGCAAGAAGGCCGGCACATGCATGCCGTCCCAAGCGGGAGCGTCGAGGATAGTCATGGTGAAGAAACCAACAACCACAGCTGCAGCAATCGCGTTGCTCATCGGCAGCGCGATGCTGACGCCGGTTCAGGCGGAAGATGTGCAGCCGGTCAGGATCGGCGTGCTCACCGACATGTCGGGGATGTACCGCGACATCATGGGGCCGGGCTCGGTGCTCGCCGCCAGGATGGCGGTCGAGGATTTCGGCGGCAAGGTGCTGGACCGTCCGATCGAGGTGATCTCGGGCGATCACCAGGCGAAGGCCGATGTCGGCGCGGCGATCGCCCGCAACTGGTTCGACAATGGCGGTGCCGACGTCATCGTCGATGTCGCGCAATCCGCCGTGGCGCTGGCCGTTCAGGAACTGGCGCGGACGCGCAACAAGATCGTCATCCACGGCGTGACCGGAAGCCCGGCAATCACGCAGCAGGCCTGCGCAGCGACCGCTTTCTCGTGGTCGCTCAACGCCTACGCGATTTCGGCGCCGCTGCCCAAGCCGCTGATCGAGCGCGGGCTCGATACGTTCTTCTTTCTCTCGGCCGACTATTCCTTCGGCAAGGCGATGGAGGACGCTGCAGCGGGTGCGATCAAGGCGGCCGGGGGCAAGGTGCTGGGCTCGGTGCGCTTCCCGCAGAACAATCCCGACTTCAGCTCCTTCCTGCTGCAGGCGGTGGCGTCGAAGGCCAAGGTGATCTGGCTGATCTCGGCGGCGGAGGACACCACCAACGCTTTGAAGCAGGCCAAGGAGTTCGGCATCGCCGAGGGTGGCCAGCACATCGTGGTGCCACTGACCTACATCACCAATGTGCACGCGCTCGGCATTGCCAATGTGCAGGGCCTGACCTTTGCGACCCCGTTCTACTGGGACCGCACCGACAAGACGCGCGCGTGGTCGGAGCGCTTCTTCAGGCAGCACCACGCAATGCCGACCATGGACCAGGCCGCGGTCTACTCGGGAACACTGCACTATCTGCTGGCTGTCGCTGCCGCCAGGACCCTGGACGGTATGAAGGTCGCCGACGAGATCCGGAAGCTGCCGGTCAACGACATGTATGTCGAGAACGGTTTTGTGCGCGCCGACGGCTGGCTGATGCATCCGTTCTACATGGCGAGCATCAAGGCTCCCAGCGAGGTGAAGAAGCCCTGGGATTACTACACCATCGAGAAGGTCATTCCGGCATCCGAGGCGGCGCAGCCGCTGTCCGAGAGCCAGTGCCCGCTCGTCGCTCAATCGCAATGACATCGGCAAAGGAGAGACAATGTCCCGCGAAATTCTCAAGATGTATTCGGACTACAAGAGCCCCTATGCCTGGCTGGCATTCGATCCGGTGTTCGAGCTGGAGAAGAAGTTCGACATCAAGGTGCAGTGGCGGCCGTTCCAGCTCCGGATCAAGGGCTCCGGCCAGCGCAGCGTCTATTCGGAATACAAGGTCAAGTATTCCTACATGGATGCGCGGCGGTCCGCGAACGAGCGTGGCGACAAGAAGATCATCCGCGGCCCGTTGAAGATCTTCGACACCGCACCGGCGCTGATCGGCGGGCTGTTCGCGGAGAAGCAGGGGCGGCTGATCGAATACAGCCGCCTGGTCTACGAGCTGTTCTTCCGCCGCGAGCTCGCGGTCGACGAGGTCGATGCGGTGGAACGCTTCATCGAATCGCTCGGGATGTCCGGCGCTGAATTCCGCAGGTATTTCGAAGGTGACGGCCGGCGCGAATACGAGGAGGCGCAGCAGGAGAGCCACGGGGATCATATCTTCGGCGTGCCGATCTGCGTGTTTCGCGGCGAGCAGTTCTGGGGCAACGACCGGGTGCCGATGCTCGAGCGGCGGTTGCAGGAGGCGGGACTGTCGCTGTCGCGCGAAAAGCAGCTGGCCTGAGCCGTGCCGGAGGCTCCGATGATCGATCTTCATTTCGCGCCGACGCCGAATGGCTGGAAGATCTCGATCATGCTCGAGGAATGCGGGCTGCCGTACACTGTCGTGCCGGTCAACATCACGCGCGGCGACCAGTTCAGGCCCGAATTCCGCAAGCTCAATCCCAATGGCCGGATCCCTGTCATCGTCGACAGGGATCCGTCCGGCGGAGGCGAGTCGCTGACGATCTTCGAGTCCGGAGCGATCTTGCTTTACCTCGCGGAGAAGACCGGAAGATTCGTTCCGCGTGATCTGCGTGGCCGCTACCGCGTGCAGCAATGGCTAATGTGGCAGATGAGCGCGCTCGGGCCGATGTTGGGCCAGAACGGGCACTTCTCGCTCTATGCGCCGGACAGGATTCCCTATGCGGTCGAGCGCTATGGCAACGAGGCGCGGCGTCTCTACGGCGTGCTGAACGACCGGCTGGGCGAGAGCAGCCACGTCGCGGGCGACGACTATTCGATCGCCGACATCGCCTGCTTTCCCTGGGTGATGACTCACAAGGCACAGGGCTTCACGCTCGACGATGTCCCGCACGTCAGGCGCTGGTTCGCCGAGCTTCGTGCACGGCCGCTGCTCCAGAAGGGGCTCGCGGTCGGCCGGCGCGCGGTGCGCAAGACGCTCGACGCGCAGGCCCGCAGCAATCTGTTTGGAACGAGGCCGGCGGGCGAAAACGCGCCCGCCGAAACTCTTCAGTCACAACAACTGGACAATTGAGATGACCCTGCCTCCGAAAATGCTGACCGGCTATCGCGTGCTCGATATCACCCAGTTCGTCGCAGGCCCGACCTGCACGCGTCTGCTGGCCGAAGCCGGCGCCGACGTGATCAAGATCGAGCTCGCGCCGTTCGGCGACCGATCGCGCTTCCAGGGCCTGAAGCCGCGCGATCCCGCGCACAAAAACACGTCGCAGAGCACGTATTTCTTCCAGCAGAACCATTCGAAGCGCAGCCTCGCGCTCGACTTCAAGCATGAGAAGAGCCGCCAGATCCTGACCCGGCTCGCCGCCAAGGCCGACGTTCTCGTGGAAAACTTTACGCCCGGTGTGATGGAGCGCGCCGGACTTGGTTATGAGACGCTCAGGAAAATCAATCCGCGGCTGATCATGTGCTCGATCTCGTTCGCCGGACAGACCGGTCCGCTGAGCGACAAACCCGGCTTCGACTATATCGCCCAGGCTTTCGCCGGCATTACAGGCGTGATCGGCGATCCCGACGGGAAGCCGGCGCAGGTGCCGGTCGCGATCGGAGACGCCTCGACCGGCGTTGCCGCGGCGATGGCGGTCGGCTTCGCGCTGCTGCACCGCGAGCGGACCGGAGAGGGGCAGTTCATCGAATCGACCCTGCTGGACACCTACTTTCACATGCACGAGGCAAATGTGCCGAAGGTCTCGCTGCGCGGGGATAGCTTCGTGCCGCAGCGGGAGGGCTCGCTGCACCCGAATGGCGGTCCGGTCGGGGTGTTCGATTGCGGCCGGGGCGAGTTTCTCGTGATCTGCGCGCTGGCGCATCAATGGCCGCAAATGGTTCGCGCGCTGGGGCGGCCGGAGCTCGAGAAGGATCCGCGGTTCGAGTCCGCACGCGCGCGGGCCGACAACAGGGTGCTGGTGGGGGAGATCGTCGAAGCCTGGCTCAAGACTTTTCCGTCACGCGATGCGGCGATCGCCGCCCTGGAGCAGGAGCGAATCCCCTGTGCGCCGGTGCTGACCTTGAATGACGCCATGGCCCAGCCGCATCTGATCGAGCGCGGCACGGTCCGCCATGTCAGCGATCCCCGGATCGGCCAATTTGCGATTCCGGGCGCGCCGATGCGCTTCTCGGAATGGCCGCAGCGCACCGAGCTGAGGGCCGACCTGCTCGGCGAGCACAATGAGGAGATCCTTGGCGAACTCGGGCTGTCCGAGCAGGAAATCGGCGAGCTTTATGCAGAGAAGGTGCTGGTGCAGGACAGGGAGCTGCGGGCCGGCAAGCCGCTCAGACAGGCGAGCTGAGCGCCCACGATATCAGGCAGTGGCGTTATGCCGACGTGGGCCGGTCGAAATAGGCGAACGCGGCGCTGGTCAGGCCGCCCAGCAGCGACCAGAACACCAGGCTGGTCAGCGTGACCGCGACCACGAACTGATGCGATAATGACGAGGGCACGTTGGTCTCGACACGCTCGAGCTCGGGCGCGCCGATCAAATGCGGCAGCATGATCAGGACCACGCCGGCGATGGCGGCCGGCATCAAGCGCCGGAAAACGATCAGCCCGAGTCCGGCGGATGTCGCCAGCACCGCCGTCACCCACCAGATCTGGCGCGACATCAGTGGTGCGGTGGGGACACCCGGCAGTTCAGGCGGCAGCCCAAGGCCCGGCGCAATCGTGAAAACGGCAAAGCCTGCGAGGCCCCACATCAGGCCTTCGTGCCACGAGATCGGCTCGCCGGTCGCGCCACCGCGAACCGAAAAGAAGCCGCAAAGCAGCAGCGCAAAGCCGATCGCGGTCAGGATGTTTGCTCCCGCGGTATAGAGATTGCGCTCCAGGCCGTCGCGCGGCTCCCACGCCTCGGCGCCGTGATCATGTTCCGCATGATCGTGGACGAGGATGGCCTGCGGTGGCGCGGCGGCTTCGTGCTTGTGCTCGGCCGCCTTCTCATAGACCTCGGCCTTGAGGATCAGCGGGACGGTGCTGAACTGCTGAACCGCCGTGACGATCAGGCCAACGATGAATCCGGCAATGACCGAGGAGAAGACGATCGAGCGAAACGTGCTCATGCCAGCGGGGTCAGTGGCAGGGGAAGGCGTTGGAGTGGCGCACATCGTGTGCGGCGTTGTGGATCACGTCGATGTGCGAGAAGCCGACCACGCCGACGATGAACAGGCCGAGCGACATCGCCATCAGGGACTGGGCAAGCCGTCCGACCCGTCCGGTCGCGACCGGCAGATGCGTGACCTGGGATTGCATGACCTGGGTTTGCGCGGCCGGGGACTGGCTCATCATCGTTCTCCACGTTCGATTTGGTCGGCTTCTAGCAGCTTTCGAGCGATGTCGCGACTGGTAAGATGCAGATTTGTTCCAAGGGGGATACGCTTGCGCAGGATCTTGGCGCTCGCTGCGGCCCTGAACGCGTCTTCAAACCGCGCGAAATAGCCGAGGCAGCCGTCCGGCGTCGGGTCGGCGCCAAGCAATGTCCGAAACGCGCCCCGATGCACCGCGCAGATGGCGCCGTGCTCAGGGATGGGAAAAGCCAGGGAGGCGATGTCGGCGCGCCAGTGGGCGGCGCTGTTCGAGGCGCCGCTGCCGGTCGGAGATTGGTCAGCGCCGGATGGTGAATTCATCCGGACCTCGCCGCGATTCCCACTTGGCCTGCTCGAGCTCAGGACGGTCGCATTCCGCCTGGGGGTAGCCGATGCAGAGGTAGCCGATAAATTTCCACGTATCGGGTATTTCCAGAATCTCGTGAACGCGGCCTGGATTGAAGATCGAGACCCAGCCGAGCCCGATGCCTTCCGCGCGCGCAGCAAGCCACATCGAGCAGATCGCGGCCACCACCGAGTATTCTGTTGTCTCCGGCATTGTGGCGCGCCCCAGGCCGGAGCCGATCTGGTCGGTCTTTTCGGCAAACACGGCCAGATGGCCGGGCGCCTCTTCGAGGCCCGATAGTTTCAATTCGGCATATTTTGCTGCACGCTCACCGGAATAGGATCGCAGCGCGTCGGCGTTGCAGCTCTTGAAGTCCTCGATCACCGCGCGGCGCCGTGCCGCGTCGTCGACAATGACGAACCGCCAGGGCTGGCTCAACCCGACCGAAGGCGAGAGGCAGGCGATCTCGATCAGCCGCTCGATCGTACCATCAGGCAGCGGCTCGGACCGGAAGCGGCGCACGTCGCGCCGCCACACAAAAAGTTCGTGCAGTTGCCGGCGAAACGCATCGTCGAACGAGACCGTCGCGGGGCCTTTGGCAGGATCGATCGTGTTGCTCATTTCAGCTTCATCGGCAGGCCCGCAACGACGAATTCGACCTCGTCCGCCGCGCCGGCAATGCTCTGGTTCATGAGACCTGCCGCGTCGCGGAAGGTCCGCGCCAGTGCGTTATCGGGCACGATGCCGAGGCCAACCTCGTTGGTGACGATGATGACCGGGCTGCGCTGGCGCGACAACACGTCCGCCAGCCGCGTCACTTCCTGCGACCAGTCGCGCCCCGCATGCAGCAGGTTGGACAGCCAAAGCGTCAGGCAATCGACCAGCCTTGCGCCGCCGCCATCGGTCTCGGCCAGCGCCTCCACGAGATCGAGCGGCACCTCGCGTTCGATCCAGTCATCGCCGCGGCGTACGCGATGCTTGGCGATGCGCTCATCCATCTCCGCGTCGAGCGCCTCGGCGGTCGCAATATAGACCGGCCGACCTGGAAAGCTGCGCGCGCGCAATTCGGCGCGGCGGCTTTTTCCTGACCGGGCTCCGCCGGTGATCAGAATGACGGCCATAGGGTCTCCTGTTGCGAACCGGCATCCGCTTCGCCTCGAAAACGCTCTAACCACCAATCGCGGTAAAAGACAAAGCCGAAATCCGCCCCGGAGGGCTTGCGCTCGGCCGACGTCTTGCGCATCAGGGGGATCGCGGTGAGGAGAGGTGCGTGGGTTTTGCGGGAGCGATGGCGGTGGCGATGGCTGTGGACGCCTTGATCGGCTGGCCGGCTTGGCTGTTTGCCCGCATCGGCCATCCCGTGACCTGGCTCGGCCGGTTGATCCATCTCGTCGATACCGCCTGGAACCGGGCCTCCGATCCGCCGGCGTTTCGGCGCATCGCCGGTGTCGCGGCGGCCATCCTGGTGATCGCGCTGGCGACGGCGCTGGGTTGGGCGGTTCAGTCCATGCTCGCATCCGGATGGGTCCGCGTCGTCCTTGTCGGTGTGCTGGCGTGGCCGCTGGTGGCGCTGCGCTCGCTGCATGATCATGTCGCCGCGGTGGCACATCCGCTTGCGTCCGGCGACATCGCGGCCGCGCGTTCGGCGGTTGCGCAGATTGTCGGTCGTGATCCCGCAACGCTCGACGACGCCGGCATCGCGCGCGCGACCATCGAGAGCCTTGCCGAGAATGCATCCGACGGGATCGTGGCGCCGGTGTTCTGGGGTGCACTGTTCGGCCTGCCGGGAATCCTTGGCTACAAGGCGATCAACACGCTGGACTCGATGATCGGCCATCGCACCGAACGGCACGAAGCGTTCGGCTGGGCGGCCGCCCGGATCGACGATCTCGCCAATCTCATTCCGGCGCGGCTGACCGGCCTGCTGTTCGTGCTGCTTGCGCCGCGCTTCTCGCAGGCGTGGTCGTGCATGCTGCGCGACGCAAGCCGCCATCGCTCGCCGAATGCCGGATGGCCGGAAGCTGCGATGGCCGGCGCGCTCGGCGTGCGGCTCAGCGGGCCCCGCATCTATCACGGCAGCATCGCGAACGAGCCTTGGCTGAACGAGGGGGGGCGCGATCCGGCTGCCGCTGATGTCCTCACCGGCTTGAAGCTCTATCGTTACGCCATGATGCTGTTGGCCGCGGCGTTCGTCGCCCTGGCGCTGGCGTGAAGGAGCGGCGCATGCGTGAGCATGGCGGAAATCTCGATGTCGCCCAACAGCGCTTTGGCGGCGCCGCGGAAGACTGGATTGACCTGTCGACGGGGATCAATCGGGTGCCTTATCCTGGCGTCGATGTCGAGCTGCGGCAATGGAACGCGCTGCCGTCGCGATCCGATATCGAGTCGCTGCACAACGCCGCGCGGCAGGCCTACCGCACTGACGCGCCGATCGTGGCGATGGGCGGTGCGCAGGCCGCCATTCAGTTGCTGCCGCATCTGGCGCCGCGCGGGCGAGCGCGGATTCTTGCGCCGACCTACAATGAGTACGCCGGGATGTTGTCGGCCGCCGGTTGGAACGTGACCGAGGTGTCCGATCTCGCAGCGCTTGCGGGAGCGGACATTGGCATCGTCGTTAATCCGAACAATCCGGATGGCAGGTGCCATGATCGGCACGAACTGCTCGCGCTGCTGCCGCGCGTTGGCCGGCTCGTGATTGACGAGAGTTTTGCGGACGCGGTACCCGACCTGTCGCTTGCAGGAGCGGCCGGACAACCCGGGCTCCTGATCCTGCGTTCATTCGGCAAGTTCTACGGACTTGCGGGCTTGCGGCTCGGCTTCGCTGTTGGCAGCGAGCCGGATATCGCTGCGCTTGCGGCGATGGTGGGCCCATGGCCGGTTTCGGGCGCCGCAATCGCGATCGGGCGGCGCGCCTTGTTCGATCACGACTGGGCAACGGCAACGATTGCGCGGCTGGCGGACGACTGTGTCAGGCTCGATACGGCGGCGCGATCGCAGGGCTGGACGCTGCTCGGCGGCACGCCGCTGTTTCGTCTCTACGAGACCGGCGATGCGCTCGCCGCGCAGGAGAGGCTTGCCCGCGCCCAGATCTGGTCGCGGGTGTTCCAGCAAAGGCCGGGATGGCTGCGCTTGGGCTTGCCGGGCAGCGAGACCGAGTGGTCACGCCTTTCTGCCGCACTATCCGCTTAGCGCGCCAGCGCGAGCAGGCCTTCGACATTGAGATGGGTCTCGATATGCTCGGCAAGCGCGTCGAGCGCGCTCTCGACCCTGGCGCCGTACGGCTGATCCGCCGCTGGGATATCGAGCTGCGCAAGGAACGCCTTGCGAAATCCGTCCGAGGTGAACAGGCCGTGCAGATAGCTGCCGTGAACGCGCCCGTCACGCGACATGGCGCCTTCCGGCGAGCCGTCAAGCATTGAAAAAGGCCGCGCGCGATCCGGCCCGTCGGTGCGCCCGATGTGGATCTCGTAGGCACTGATCGGTTGATGGGTCGCGCCGTGCACCGCGCTGACGCGGGTCAGCGTCTTCTGTTCGGTCATGGTCGTCGTGACATCGAGCAGCCCGAGGCCAGGCGTTTCGCCGGCGAGCCCCTCGATCCCGTCGGGATCGGCGACGCTTTGCCCAAGCATCTGGTATCCGCCGCACAGGCCGAGGATGTGGCCGCCGCGGCGATGATGCGCCAGCAGGTCGATGTCCCAGCCTTGCGCGCGCAGGAAGGCGAGATCGCCGCGGGTCGATTTCGAGCCGGGCAGGATGACGAGCTTCGCGTCGCCCGGAATGGCTTCACCCGGCCGCACCATCACCAGATCGACGCCGGGTTCGAGCTTCAGCGGATCGAGATCGTCGAAATTGGCAATCCGCGACAGCGCCAGAAACGCGATCTTGCACTGGCCAGGCTTGCGCGCGTCGCCGAGCCCGAGCGCGTCTTCGGCCGGAAGCTCGCCGGCGCGAGTGAACCAGGGCAGCACGCCGAAGCCGCGCCAGGCGGTGCGGGCTTCGATCAGCCGGTAGCCGTCGTCGAACAACGTCGGATCGCCACGGAATTTGTTGATGACAAAACCCTGGATCATCGCGGCATCATCGGGGTCGATCACCGCCTGGATGCCGACGAGCTGCGCGATCACGCCGCCGCGGTCGATATCGCCGACCAATACCACGGGCACGTCGGCCCTGCGCGCAAAGCCCATATTGGCGATATCGGACTTGCGCAGATTGACCTCGGCGGGGCTGCCGGCGCCTTCGACCAGCACCAGGTCGGCGCGCTGCTTCAGGCGTGCAAAACTCTCCAGCACCGCGCCCATCAGCGATGGTTTCATGGCGGCATATTCGCGCGCGCGGGCGGTCGCGATCCGCTTGCCGTGCACGATGACCTGCGCGCCGACATCGGTTTCCGGCTTCAGCAGCACCGGGTTCATGTCGGTGTGCGGCTCGACGCCGGCGGCGAGCGCCTGCAATGCCTGCGCACGCCCGATCTCGCCGCCGTTGACGGTCACGGCGGCGTTGTTGGACATATTCTGCGGCTTGAACGGCAGCACGCGCAGGCCGCGACGTCGGGCGGCACGCGCGAGGCCGGCGACGATGAGCGACTTGCCCACGTCCGAGCCGGCTCCCTGGATCATCAATGCGCGCGCCATGGCAATAGCAGTCAGAACTCGACGCCCGGCTGGGCCTTGATGCCGGAGCGGAAGGGGTGCTTGACCAACGTCATCTCGGTGACGAGATCGGCGATCTCGATCAATTCGTCCTTGGCGTTGCGCCCGGTGAGCACGACATGCGTCATCGGCGGCTTCGACGTGGTCAGGAAGTCGACGACATCGGCGATCGCCAGATAGTCATACCGAAGCGCGATGTTGATCTCGTCGAGCACGACCATCCGCAGGCTCGGATCCGCGATCAGCTGCTTGGCTTTTTCCCAGCCGGCTTGCGCTGCCGCGACGTCGCGCGCGCGGTCCTGCGTCTCCCAGGTAAAACCTTCGCCCATCGCATGGAATTGACAGAGATCGCCGAAATGCCCGGTGAGCAGGCGGCGCTCGCCGGTATCCCAGGCGCCCTTGATGAATTGCACCACGGCGCAGGGAAAGCCGTGCGCCACGCAGCGCACGATCATGCCGAAGGCGGAGGAGGATTTTCCTTTGCCGGCGCCGGTATGAACGATGATCAGGCCCTTTTCACCGCTCTTGGTCGCCATGATCTTGTCGCGGGCGACCTTCTTTTTCGCCATTTTGGCCGCATGCCGCGCATCCAATGAAGGGTCGGCGCCGACGGCGCCATCTTCAGCGTCGTTTCCATCAGAAATCATCACGGTCCTTCGGCTTGACAAGTGCGAGGCCAGGACGAATGGTGACCCCGCGTTGGTTCCTGTCCTACGACAGGCGAAGAGGGAATGCGATAGGGCTCGGACCGCAAGGTTTGCCCGAAGCGCAGCCGCCCCCGCGACCGTGACCGGAGAGATGCCCAAGCCACTGATTCCCTGATGGAGTCGGGAAGGTGGGCATCACGGGAGAAATCCTACTCCGCAAGCCGGGAGACCTGCCGACGCAGTGTGTTTGAGACCGGCGGACGGGGTGTTCCGCGACGGGGAACGAGCCTGTTCACGTCAGGTTCGTGTGCCTCATCGCTTCCCGCAGTCAATCCAGGAAGGGCGATGAGCGTTACACTCCATGTCTGTATCACCTGCCGCGCCGGCCAGACGCTCGCCGAAGGCGAGCTCGCGCCCGGTGCGCGCCTGCATGCCGCGCTTGTTGAGGTGGGCGTGCCCGATGACGTCAATCTGGTTCCGGTCGAATGCCTCTCGGCTTGCAGCCAGGGCTGCTCGGTCGCGCTCAGCGCACCGGGCCGGTGGTCCTATGTCTACGGCCGCCTGTCCGCGGACAATGCCAGGGATGTGATCGCCGGTGCTGCCGCCTATGCGTCGGCGCCTGACGGCATCGTGCCGTGGCGCAGCCGTCCCGAAATCTTTCGCAAGCAATCGCTTGCCCGAATTCCCCCCATCGCCGTCGTGCCGGAGGCCGCAGAATGATGACGCTCGCCAAGGTTCCGGTCACCGTCGTGACCGGCTTTCTCGGGTCCGGCAAGACGACGTTGATCCAGCATCTGATCCGGAACGCCAACGGCAAGAAGCTCGCGGTGCTGGTGAACGAATTCGGCAGCGAAGGCGTCGACGGCGACATCCTGAAGTCGTGTGCGGACGCCAATTGCCCGACCGAGAATATTGTCGAGCTGGCCAACGGCTGCATCTGCTGCACCGTCGCCGACGATTTCATCCCGGCGATGGAGCAATTGCTCGCGCGCCCCGTGAGGCCCGATCATATCGTGATCGAGACGTCCGGCCTCGCGCTGCCGAAGCCGCTGCTGAAGGCATTCGACTGGCCGGAGATCCGTTCGCGGATCACGGTCGACGGCGTGATCGCGCTGGCCGATGCGGAGGCCGTTGCTGCCGGCCGCTTTGCGCCGGACCCGGCCGCCGTGGATGCGCAGCGCGCGGCAGATGAGAATCTCGACCACGAAACGCCGTTGTCCGAAGTGTTCGAGGATCAGATCGCCTGTGCCGATATCGTGCTGCTGACCAAGGCCGATCTCGCGGGTGCCGAGGGGATCAAGGCGGCCAAGGCTCTGATCGCGGCCGAGATGCCGCGCGAGGTGCCGATGTTGCCCATCGTCGACGGCGCGATCGACGCCCGCGTGATCCTCGGTCTTGAAGCGGCGGCAGAGGATGACCTCGCGTCGCGGCCGTCTCACCATGACGGCGAGGACGAACACGAGCACAACGACTTCAATTCCGTGGTGATCGATCTTCCGGAGATTTCGGACGTCGACGCGCTGATCGCGTCGATCAAGGGGCTGGCACGCGAGCAGAACGTGCTGCGCGCCAAAGGCTATATCGCGGTCGAAGGCAAGCCGATGCGGTTGCTCGTGCAATCGGTCGGCGAGCGGGTCAGGCATCAATTTGACATGCCCTGGGGTGCGCGAGCGCGGCAGTCAAAGCTCGTCGTGATCGGCGAGCACGGTGATATCGATGAAGCCGCGATCAGGGCGCGACTAGGTGTCTGATGCACGTCGTCTTCCGCGAGAGCCGCGGCCTTGAGGAGACCGCGACGCCAAGAGACCTCGGCCAGGATCCGGCCGATCTCGTGGTTCTGTCGTTTTCCGACAGCGATCTCGCCGCGTTCGCGGCCGGCTGGCGGCGAGGACGCGCCGCGCTGCCGTCGCTGCGGCTCGCTAATCTTGCGGAGCTGCGCCATCCGCTTTCGGTGGATACCTATATCGAGCGGACATTGTCGCATGCGCGCGGCATCCTGGTGCGGCTGATCGGCGGCGAACCCTATTGGTCATACGGGCTGGCCGCGGTGCATCGTCTGGCGAAGGAACGCGGCATCGCCCTGGTGGTGCTGCCGGCGGATGGCCGCGACGATTTGCGGCTGGATGAATTCTCGACCTTGCCGGTCTCGACGCTGCGCCGCCTGAAGGTGCTGTGCGACAAGGGCGGCCCCGTTGCCGCGCAGGCCGTGATTGCACAACTGGCGCTGGCGTCCGGCCTTTATGCCGGGCCGGTTGTCGGTGAGATCGATCTTCCCGAGATCGGCGCCTACGATTCGCGGCGCGGTGCCGTCGCGGCGCTGCCGGCACCGGATGGCCGGCCGCTTGTGCTGGTGACCTTCTATCGCTCCTATCTGGCGGCCGGCGACACGGCGCCGGTCGATGCGCTGATCGAGGCTTTGCGCGAAAAGGGATTCGATGCCCACGGCGTGTTCGTCACCTCGTTGAAGGCGGCGGGCGTGGCCGATTGGCTGCGCGCTCAGTTCGCGCAATGCTCGCCGGCCGCCATCGTCAATGTGACCGCGTTCTCTGCGGCGGGTGACGACGGCACGACGCCGTTCGATGCCGCATCTTGCCCGGTGTTCCAGGTCGCTCTGTCGACGGCGCAGCGCGAGGATTGGGCCTTGTCGCTGCGCGGCCTGTCGCCCGGCGATCTCGCGATGCATGTGGTGTTGCCGGAGGTCGACGGCCGCCTGTTCACGGGCGTTGTGAGCTTCAAATCGCCCGGTGAGCGCGATCCCGATCTGCAATTCGCGCATCTTGCGCATCGGCCGGATGCCGAGCGCGTCGCAGCGGTCGCTGCGCGCGTGGCGGCCTGGCATCGGCTTGCCGGCAAGCCGGCGCAGGAGAAGCAGCTCGCGCTCGTACTCTCGAACTATCCCGGTCGTCCGCATCAGATCGCGCATGCCGTTGGTCTTGATGCGCTGGCCTCGCTGGAGGTGTTGCTGACCGATCTTGCGGCCGCAGGCTTTGATCTCGCGCCAGTGAGGTCCGTGGGCAATGTTCTTTTGCGCCGGACGTTGACGTGGGGCGTGGCCGAATATCGCGCGGCGATGTCCAGCCTTCCCGAGCTGCTCCAGGACGATCTTGCGCGCGCATGGGGCGCGCCGGAGGATGATCCCGATTGCCGCGACGGCGCGTTTCATTTCACGGCGATCCGGTGCGGCAAGTCGATCATCGCGGTTCAGCCGGAACGCGGTGAGGTCGGTCAACGCGATGCCGACTATCACGATCTCTCGCGCACGCCGCGTCATGCCTATGTCGCGTTCCATCTGTGTGGCTGAGGCAGCAGGGCATCGATGCCGTCGTCCACATGGGCGCGCATGGAACGCTGGAATGGCTGCCCGGCAAGTCGGTTGCGCTGTCATCCGCATGCTGGCCGGAAGCGCTGATCGGCGATCTGCCGGTCGTCTATCCCTTCATCGTCAACGACCCCGGCGAGGCCGCGCAGGCCAAGCGCCGGATCGGTGCCGTGACGATCGGCCATCTGCCGCCGCCGCTGGCGCCGGCCGCGGTGCCGGATGGGTTGCGCGGGCTCGAGCGTCTGCTCGATGAGTATTCGACTGCGGACGGTCTCGATCCGGCGCGGCGGCAGCGGCTGATTGCCGCGATACGCGAGGAAGCCCGCATCGCCGGGCTGGAGGACGATCTCGGTCTCGCGGCGTCAGTCTCCGCGGCCGAGGCCATTCCGCAGATCGATCGCTTCGTCTGCGATCTCAAGGAGAGCCAGTTCGGCGACGGCCTGCATGTGTTCGGGCAGGGGACTTGCGGCGAGGCGGAGAGCGCAGCGTTGCGTGATGCGCTGGCCGGCCGGCGTGTTGCGCCGGGGCCGTCGGGCTCGCCCTATCGCGGGCGGAGCGACGTGCTGCCGACCGGACGCAATTTGTTTGCGGTCGATCCGCGCGCGGTGCCGACGCCGTCCGCGCATGCGCAAGGCGTGAAGCTCGCCGAAGAGCTGCTGCGCCGTCATTTGCAGGATCACGGCGACTGGCCGAAAGGGCTGGTCGTCGATCTCTGGGGCTCCTCGACGATGCGCACCGCCGGCGAGGACTTTGCGATGGCGCTGCATCTCGCCGGGATCGCGCCGCGCTGGGATCATGGGTCGGGCCGGGTGTCGGGCTACGACATCATCGCGCCGGCAGAGCTTGGCCGTCCGCGCATCGACGTGACGCTGCGCGTGTCGGGGCTGTTCCGCGACGTCTTCTCGGGGCTTGCGCAGTTGTTCGAAGCTGCGACCGAGGCGTTGTCCGAACGCAGCGAGGAGAGCGACGAGAATCCTTACTGGCAGCGCGTCTCGCGCGTGTTCGGGCCTCGTCCCGGACATTATGGCGCCGGCATCGCGTCTGTCCCGGACGTCTTCACGGAGGAGGCGCGCGACGCGGCCGGCGAAGCCTGGCTGTCGGCATCGTCCTGGGCCATTGCATCCGATGGCGAGATCAGGCCTGACCGCGCCGGCATCGAGGCACGGCTCGCCTCTGCCGACAGCTTCGTCCACACCCAGGACTTGCCGGAGACCGATTTGCTGCTGGCGGCGGACTATGCCGCGCATGAGGCCGGCATCGCCGCAGCGGCGCGGCGGCTTGGCGCAAAAGTCCCGTCGCTCTATCACCTCGATGCAACGCGGCCGGATCAGCCGCATGCGCGGTCGTTGACCGAAGAAATCTCGCGAGTGGTGCGCGCGCGGGCCGCCAATCCCGCGTGGATCGCGGGCATGATGCGCCACGGCTTCCGCGGCGCCGCCGAAATATCGGCGACCCTGGAGCACATGGCGGCGTTCGCGCATCTCGCCGCTGCGGTGCCGCCGCATCTGTTCGACCTCTATTACGAGGCGACGCTCGGCAATGACGACGTTCGCGCCTTCATGGCGCGCGAGAATCCGGCGGCGCTTTCTGCGATCGAAACCTGCTTCACCCGGTTGCATGACGCGTCGCTCTGGCAGACGCGGCGCAATTCGATTGCGGCGGCGCTGCAGGAGGCCTCATGAGCGCGGTCGCGATCAAGGGCTGGTGTCCCGGCGCGCTGAGGCCGATGCAGTCGGGCGATGGCCTCGTGGTGCGCATCCGTCCGCGCGGCGGGCGGCTGGACGCGTCGCAGGCGACGGGAATTGCTGAGCTCGCTGCGCGATACGGCAACGGCCTGATCGATCTGACCAGCCGCGCCAATCTCCAGATCCGCGGCGTCGGCGATGAAGGTTATCCGGCCTTGATCGATGGGCTGGCCGAGCTCGGGTTGCTGGACGCAGATCCGGATACCGAGGCGCAGCGCAACGTTCTGGTGACGCCGTTCTGGACTGTCGATGACGATACGCACGCGCTCGCGGCCGAGCTTGAGCGGGCGCTTGCCGGCGCATCGCTCGATCTTCCCACCAAGTTCGGCTTCGCGATCGATGATGGCAACGAGCGCGCGCTGGCTGGCGCGTCGGCGGATATCCGGATCGAGCGCGATCGCGACGGCGGACTGCTGGTGCGTGCCGATGGCGCACGGTACGGTCGCTCTGTCTCGCGCAGAGAGGCGGTGGATATCGCGCTCGCGATGGCCGAATGGTTTGTCACCTCCGGCGGAGCCAGGGGTGAGAAACGACGGATGGCGTCTCATCTGGCCGGCGGCGCGAGCCTTCCCGAATTGCTTCGCGGCGACGCCGAGCCCGTGGCTCGATCGGCAGACCCCGTGCCCGGCCTCTATCCGACTGGTGCGATGGTCGGCGTCGCCTTTGGACAAATGCCGCGGCAGATGCTCAGCCATCTCGCCCGGTGCGCGCAGGCTCTTCGCATGACGCCGTGGCGGATGGTGCTGGCGGAGGGGATGCATGAGATGCCCCGTGGCGCGGATCTCGTCACTGATCCCAATGATCCGGCGCTCCGCGTGATCGCTTGCAGCGGCGCGCCGCGCTGTCGTGAGGCGCATGCCGACACGCGTGCATTGGCATCGGCGCTTGCATCCTTTGTCCCGGCGCATGCCCGGCTTCACGTGTCCGGCTGCGCCAAGGGCTGTGCCCTTTCCGGTTCGGCTGACGTGACCCTGGTTGCGTCACGTGAGGGCTTCGACCTCATCCGTCGCGGCACGACGCGGGATGCGCCGGTCCTGCGCGGGCTGACCCGTTCGGACCTCGTCGCAAATCCCTCCGTGCTGATGGGAGGCCATTGATGCCGCACGTCTATGAGACCGATGGTGCGGCGATCTATCGCCAGTCCTTTGCGACGATCCGGTCGGAGGCCGACCTTGCGCGCTTTACATCAGACGAGGAGCCGGTGGTCGTGCGCATGATCCATGCCGCGGGGATGGTGGGCCTGGAAGCGCATGTCCGCTTCACGCCCGGCATGGCTGGGCGGGCACGGGCAGCCTTGCAGGCGGGCGCGCCGATCCTCTGCGATGCGCGCATGGTGTCGGAGGGTATCACGCGCGCACGGCTGCCGGCCGGCAACGCCGTCATCTGCACGCTCGGTGATCCCCAGATTCCGGCACTCGCGCAGTCGATGCGCAACACGAGATCCGCGGCGGCGCTTGAACTGTGGCGGCCGCATCTGGCCGGCGCCATCGTCGCGATCGGTAACGCGCCGACGGCGCTGTTCCATCTGCTCAACATGCTGGAAAATTCTGATTGCCCGCGGCCGGCGGCGATCATCGGCTGTCCGGTCGGCTTTGTCGGTGCCGCCGAGTCGAAGGCGGCCTTGATGGCAGCGCCGCCCGTGCCGGCGCTGACGGTCGAGGGACGTCTCGGTGGCTCGGCGATCACAGTCGCCGCAGTCAACGCGCTGGCGAGCCGGAGCGAATAGCGATGGGACGCATCATTTGCTGCGGGCTTGGCCCTGGCGATCCGGAGTTGATGAGCGTGCGCGCCGACCGCGTTGTGCGTGCCGCTAGGCACGTCGCCTATTTTCGCAAGAAGGGGCAGCTCGGGCAGGCGCGCCGCATTGTGGAAGGATTGCTCGCCGCTGACGTCAGCGAATATCCGATGGAATATCCGGTTACCACCGAGATCGCGTTCGACAGTCCGGACTATGCGCGGCTGCTTGCGGGCTTCTACGACGAATGGACCGAGCGCCTGGCGCGACTGGCGCGCGCGATCGACGTCGTCGTGCTCTGCGAGGGTGATCCCTATCTCTACGGCTCGTTCATGCATCTGCATGCGCGCCTGCAGGGACGCGTCGAGATCGAGGTGATCGCCGGCATTCCCGGCATGGTCGGTTGCTGGAATGCGGTCGGCCAGCCGATCGCGCTTGCAGACGATGTGACCACCGTGCTGATGGGCACGCTGCCTGAGGCTGAGCTCGCGCAGCGGATGCGCATCTCCGACGCGCTCGTCGTCATGAAGACCGGCCGCAATCTGACGAAGATCCGCCGCGCGCTCGCGTCCGCCGGCCGTCTCGACGATGCGTGGCTCGTCGAACGCGGCACCATGCCGGATCAGCGCGTCGCGCGGCTCGCCGATCTCGCTGAGGCGGACTGTCCGTATTTTGCGATCGTGCTGGTGCACGGGCAGGGGCGGCGCAGGGGGGCGGCCCAATGACCGGCACGCTGACCATCGCGGGCCTGGGGCCGGGCGACGAGGCGCTGATCACGCCGGAGGTCTCCGCTGCGCTCGCAATTGCGACCGACATCGTCGGCTATGCGCCGTACGTGACGCGCGTGCCGCCGCGCGACGGGTTGACGCTGCATCCCTCGGATAATCGCGTGGAGCTACAGCGTGCCGGTGAAGCATTGCGGCTTGCATCCGAAGGGCGCCACGTCGTCGTGGTGTCCTCAGGCGATCCGGGCGTGTTTGCGATGGCCTCGGCCGTGTTTGAAGCGCTGGAGGACGCGCCGCAATGGCACGACTTGCCGATCCGCGTTCTGCCTGGCGTGACGGCGATGCTGGCGGCGGCCGCAAGTGCCGGCGCGCCGCTCGGACATGATTTTTGCGCGATCAATCTCTCCGACAATCTCAAGCCCTGGCCGCTGATCGAGAAGCGCCTGCGGCTCGCGGCCGAAGCCGATTTCGCGATCGCGATGTACAATCCGCGCTCGGCCAGCCGCCCTGATGGCTTTGCGCGGACGCTCGAGATTTTGAAAGAGGCGGGCTGCGGCGAGCGCATCGCGGTGTTTGCCCGCGCCGTCAGCACACCCGAGCAGCGCATTGAGGCCGTCGAATTGCGCGACGCCAGGCCCGAGATGGCCGATATGCGGACCCTTGTGATTGTCTGCAATTCGACGACACGGCGGGTCGGTCGCTGGGTCTATGCGCCGAGGCAGGTTCGATGACCGAGCCATTCCATCACCTCGCTCACGCTTTCCACCCGCGGCCTCTCGGGCAGCGGCGGCCGTGTGATCATGATGACGGGAAGGCCAAGCGCGCGGGCGACGTCGATCTTGGCGCGTGCGCCGGTTCCGCCGGAGTTGCGGGCAACGATCCATTCGATAGAGCGCGCACGCATCATCTCGAGCTCGCTGTCGAGCGTGAATGGGCCGCGCGAGACGATGACGTCGGCACCGGGCAATGGCAGCTCTCCCTCGGGTGGGTCGACGAAACGCAACGTATAGGCATGCTGCGGCCGGCTGCCGAAGGCCGCGATGTGCTGGCGGCCGATCGCGAGGAACACACGCGTGGGGCTGTCGGGCAACGCCGCGACCGCCGAGACAACGTCCGCGACCTCGATCCAGCAATCGCCGGATGCCTTGTCCCAGGGCGCGCGTTCGAGCGCGAGCAGCGGCGTTGCGGTTTGCGTGCAGGCGGCGATCGCGTTGCGGCTTATCTCGGCCGCGAAGGGATGCGTCGCGTCGATCACATGCGTGATGCCTTCGCGATAGAGATAGTCGGCAAGGCCGCTAACGCCGCCGAAGCCGCCGATCCGGGTCGGCAGAGGTTGTTCCGCTGGAGCGGCGGTGCGCCCGCCATAGGAATAGACCGCGTCGATCCCCGCGCGGGCCATCGCAGCGGCAAGCAAATTGGCGTCGGCCGTTCCGCCCAGGATCAGGGCGCGCATCATGGGTAATCCCTGGTTGACCATCATCGGCATCGGCGAAGATGGCCTCGCCGGCCTCTCCGACGCAAGCCGAAAGGCGCTGCGTGAAGCCGAAACTGTTTTCGGCGGTGAACGGCACCTCGCGCTGGCCGGCATCACCGACCGCGGCCGCGCCTGGCCGGTGCCGTTCAATGCGGAGATCGTGCTTGAATGCCGAGGGCGACCGACTGTTGTGCTCGCCTCGGGCGATCCGTTCTGGCACGGCGTCGGCGGTAGCCTTGTCGGGAAATTGCAGGCCGGCGAATGGGTCGCGCATTCCGCGCCGTCGACATTCTCGCTGGCTGCCGCGCGTCTCGGCTGGCGTCTCGAGAATGTCATCTGTCTCGGCCTACATGCCGCACCGTTCGAGCGGCTGCTGCCGCATCTCGCGCGCGATGCCCGGATCGTCTGCCTGGTGCGCGACGGCAAGGCGGCGTCCGATCTCGCGCAATGGCTCACGGACCGCGGCTGGGGCCCGTCGGCGATGTGGACGCTTTCGGCGCTTGGCGGACCGCGTGAGTTCATCGCGCAGCATCGCGTTGACAGCTATGCGGGCGATTCCGGCGACAGTCTGGTCGCCGTTGCGCTGGAGGCGAGGGGGACGCAGGGGATCGCGCGCAGCTCGGGTCTTCCCGACGCACTCTTCGTGCATGACGGGCAACTGACCAAACGGCCAGTCCGTGCGCTTGCGCTGTCGGCGCTTTCGCCGCGGCCGGGTGAGCGGCTGTGGGATATCGGCGCCGGCTCGGGCTCGATCTCGATCGAATGGGCGCTCTGCGGTGGGACGGCAATCGCCGTCGAGGCCCGCGGCGAACGCGCCGCCAACATCCGCAGCAATGCGGCAAGCTTCGGCTTGACCCACCGGATCACCGTCATCGAGGGTGGGGCGCCCGGCATTTTGTCAGACCTCGAAGCGCCTGATGCCGTATTCGTCGGTGGTGGCCTCGATGCTGATATGTTCGATGCGATCTGGTCGCGCGTCGCGCCGGCAACGCGGCTGGTCGCGCATGCGGTGACTCTGGAAACCGAGGCGCTGCTGGCCGATCTGCATCAGCGCCACGGCGGCGAATTGATGCGCGTGGAGATCGCGCAGGCCGAGCCCCTAGGCCGGTATCGCTCCTGGAAAGTCGCGCGACCGATCGTGCAATGGAGCGCGATCCGATGAAGGTCGCGGGTCTGGGGTTCAGGAGCAATGCCAGTGTCGCGTCGCTGCGCGAAGCGCTCGACGCGGCCGGCGGTTCCGAAGGCCTTGCGGCGGTTGCGACGGTGAGTGACAAGGCCGACGCTGCGGCATTGCAAGCGTTGGCGCAGGAATTGGGGTTGCCGATCCGGGGCATTCCCGCCGAAATATTGACTGAGATACAAACCGCGACACAATCCGAATTGATCATGACCAGGTTCGGGACGGGCTCGGTCGCCGAAGCAGCTGCGGTCGCAGCCGCTGGGCGCGGCGCGCGCCTGATTTCGGTCAGGGCCGTGTCGCAGGATCGGACGGCCACTGCGGCGATCGCAGAAGGAGACGGTGAATGACGGTGCATTTCATCGGGGCGGGGCCAGGCGCCGCCGATCTCTTGACCCTGCGCGGCCGCGACCTCATCGCCGCTTGTCCGGTCTGTCTGTACGCCGGATCGTTGGTCCCGGAGGGCGTGCTGGCGCATTGCCCGAAGGATGCGCGCATCGTCAACACGGCACCGCTCTCGCTCGACGAGATCGTCGCCGAGATCGCTGCGGCGCATGCGGAAGGCAAGGACGTCGCGCGGCTGCATTCGGGCGATCTCTCGATCTGGTCGGCGATGGGCGAGCAACTGCGCCGGTTGCGCGCGTTGCAGATTCCGTATTCGGTCACGCCCGGCGTGCCGGCGTTCTCGGCGGCCGCGGCGGCACTGGAGGCCGAACTGACGCTGCCCGGCCTTGCACAGTCGGTGGTGCTGACACGCACGCCGGGCAGGGCGAGCGCGATGCCTGATGGCGAGACGCTTGCGGCCTTTGCCGCGACCGGTGCGGTGCTCGCGATCCATCTCTCGATCCATCTGTTGGACAAGGTCGTCGCCGAGCTGACGCCGCACTATGGCGCGGATTGTCCGGTGGCGATCGTCTGGCGCGCGAGCTGGCCGGAGCAGCGCATCGTGCGCGCCACGCTTGCGACGCTCGATGCCGCGGTTGGCCCCGAGCTCGAACGCACCGCGCTCATCCTGGTCGGCAAGACGCTCGGCGCCGGTGAGTTCGCCGAGAGCCGGCTCTATGCGGCCGATTATGACCGCCGCTATCGCCCGGTCGGAGCGGAGCCGCGCTTCCCGGAGCCGTCGCGATGACCGCGGGGCTTGTGATCTCTGCGCCTGCATCGGGCGTCGGCAAGACGACGCTGACCCTGGCGCTGGCCCGCGCCTATCGCAATCGCGGGCTGAAGGTGCAATGCCTCAAGAGCGGGCCGGACTATATCGATCCCGCCTTTCACGCGGTCGCGACCGGACGCGCATCCGTCAACATCGACAGCTGGGCGATGTCGCGCGATGCGATCGCGCATCTGGCAAACCGCGGCGCGGACGCCGATCTTGTGTTGGCCGAAGGCTCGATGGGACTGTTTGACGGCGTCGCGATGCACGGCGTTTCGGGCACCGGCGCCACCGCCGATATTGCCGAGATGATGGGATGGCCAGTGCTGCTGGTGATCGACCCCTCCGGCCAGGCACAGACCGCAGCGGCAGTCGCAGCGGGATTGCGCGATTTTCGCGCCGGCGTGCGGCTTGCGGGCGTCGTGCTCAACCGTGTCGCCAGTGCACGGCACGAAGCGCTGGTGCACAGCGCCATGGCGGACGCCGGCATTCCGGTGTTGGGTGCGTTGCCCCGTCACGCCGAGATCGCCTTGCCGAAGCGGCATCTCGGCCTGGTGCAGGCCGAAGAGCAGGCCGAGATCGACGGTCTGATCGACGAAGCCGCACGCTTCGTCGTGGAGCATGTCGATCTCGATGCCGTGTTGCAATCGGCGCGCGCCTGGTCGCCGCAATCGGCTGTGCGCAGCCTCGACATCACGCCGCCGGGCCGGCGTATTGCGCTCGCCCGCGACGCCGCATTCTCCTTCGTCTACCCGCATATGCTGGAAGCCTGGCGCGCGGCCGGCGCCGAGATCGTGACGTTCTCGCCGCTTGCCGACGAAGGCCCCGACGCGGACGCCGATGTGTGCTGGCTGCCCGGCGGCTATCCTGAACTGCATGCCGCGCGGCTTGCTTCCAACAAGCGATTTCTTGGGCAGTTGCGCGCCTTTGCGGAGACGAAGCCGGTGCACGGTGAGTGCGGGGGCTACATGGTGCTGGGCGCCGCGTTGACCGATGCCGAAGGCGTGCGCCATGAGATGGCGGGATTGCTCGGCCTTGAGACCAGCTATGCCAAGCGGCGCATGCATCTGGGCTACCGGCTCGCCGAGCTTGCCGCTGCGATGCCCGGGCACGGTCCCGGTGCACGCCTGCGCGGCCACGAATTTCACTATTCGACGATCATCGCGCAGCCGGATACGCCGCTCGCGGTGGTGCGTGATGCGACCGGCGCGATTGTTGCGGAGACGGGGTCGCGGCGGGGCAATGCAACCGGCACATTCTTCCATTTGATTGTGGAGGACCGGTGAGCGGGTTCGTTTCCTTCGTGTCGGCCGGCCCCGGCGATCCCGAGCTCCTGACCATGAAGGGAGCCGCGCGGCTGCGCGAGGCCGACGTGGTGCTCTATGATGACCTCGCCTCGGGCGCGATCCTTGATCTCGCGCGCTCCGGCGCCAATCTCGTCGCGGTCGGCAAACGCGCCGGCCGCCTCTCGGCGAAGCAGCATCATGTCAGCCGGCTGCTGGTCGACTACGCGGCGGCGGGCGTGCGCGTAGTGCGCCTGAAATCCGGTGACGCCGGCATCTTTGGCCGGCTCGACGAGGAAATCGAGGCGTTGCGCGCGGCCGGCATCGGCTACGAGATCATTCCCGGCGTGACCTCGGCCTCGGTCGCCGCGGCGCAGGCCGGCATTCCGCTGACGCGGCGGCTGACCTCGCGCCGGGTCCAGTTCGTGACCGGTGCCGATGTGACGGGCGAGTTGCCCGCGGATTTGAATTGGGCGGCGCTGGCCGATGCGGAAGCGACCACCGTCGTCTATATGGGCCGGCGCACCTTTCCGGCCTTGGCGGCAAGGCTGATCGCACATGGCCTCGCTCCCGAGACGCCTGCACTGTTGGCGGAGTCGCTCGGCCACACCGACGAGCGGCTTGTCCGCACCACGATCGCAGAGCTCGCCGAACGGCTCACACATGCAGGCGCTGCCACGGCGGCTGCCGTCATTCTGTTCGGTGCGCTGGCGCCGGAGCAAGGTTGATACGGCCATGTTGACGCTTTCCCTGATCGGTATCGGATGTGGCGATCCGCAGCAGCTCACGCTTGCTGCGATCGCCGCGATCAATGCCGCCGACCTGGTCCTGATCCCACGCAAGGGGGCCGCGAAGTCGGACCTCGCCGACTTGCGCCGAACGATCTGTGCGGAGGCGTTGAACAACGACCGCACGCGCATTGCCGAGTTCGACCTGCCGGTGCGTGACGCCGGCGAGGAGGACTATCGCAAGGGCGTCGACGATTGGCACGATGCGGTGGCCGCAACCTGGTCACAGGAAATCGCGCGCCATCTCGGCGGCGAGGGGCGCGTCGCCCTGCTGATCTGGGGCGATCCCTCGCTCTACGATTCGAGCCTGCGGATCGCGCAACGGCTCGATCCGTTGCCGTCGATCGAGGTGATCCCGGGCATCACGTCGATCCAGGCGCTGTGCGCGGCGCATGCGCTGCCGCTCAACGAGATCGGCGAGCCGTTCCTGGTCACGACCGGTAGGCGGCTCCGCGAGGCCGGTTGGCCGCCCGGCGTCGACACCATCGTCGTGATGCTCGACGGCGGCGCCGCCTTCCAGACGCTGGATCCGGAGGGCTTGAAGATCTGGTGGGGCGCCTATCTCGGTATGCCCGATCAGATCCTCATCGCGGGGGAGTTGGCCGAGGTCGGCCCTCGCATCGTCGCCGCGCGCCGGGATGCGCGTGAGCGGCATGGCTGGATCATGGACAGCTACGTCCTCAAGCGGCGATCGTGATCGAGGGATTGCGTCGGCATTCCATGCAGCAGGGCGGCTATCCGGTCTTCAGCCCGCGAATTGAGGGTTGGATCGTCAGGCGGTAGGCCACGAGCTTGTCACCATCGAACTGCTCGAGGGTTGTGTCGCAGACGGGGCAGCGATACTCGCCCTTGCTTCCCGATCCGGATGCCAGCTCAAGGCGCCGGAATCCAGCCCCGCAGCGCGGACACGTGACGTCGTCCTTCTTCATCAACTCACCCCAGAACAACACCGGCGGTATTTTGTAACCTAGACCACACGGCAGAACTATGGTCATGGCCGGGAGAGCGACCGATCATTCCTGCATGGCAACGTCGATGCGATCGAGATCGAACATCCGGACCGCCAGTCCGATCCCGCACAGGAACGGACCGGCAACCGCAACGCATTCCGCAAACTCGGCAACAGCTTATGGCGTGACGTCGAAGCAGGATCCGACTTCGCCCGCACCGCAACAATGGCTGCGATGTCGCGACGCCCGCGGTCCCCCGACCCCCGATCAACGCGCGATCGCCGGCGAACGCGAGGTTCGCCGGCGATCCATCGCCATCAGCGGACGCCACCTATTGCCGCGTCAGGCGAACCACGTCCTGCCTCAGCAGGTAGAGCGACACGGCGAGCAGAACGACGTCCTTCATCAGGAAGGGCACGTTGCCGGTCATTGCAGGGAAGCCTCCTGCGGCAACGTCCCAACCATCAGGCATGAACGGGATGATGGTGACGGTCGCGATAAAGGTGCCGGTCGAGCCGAGGGCGCCGAGCACGCCGAGGCGCTTGTCCCAGAAGCCCGCCAGCAGCAGCGAGCCGAACGTCCACTCCGAGGCGCCGAGGAAGTAGCTGGCGCCGGCATGGCCGAAGGCTGGATAGAGCCACCAGATCAGCGGCCCGTTGCTGATGAACGGGACCAGCCGTTCGAATTCGTACGGAAACCACTTCTGGTAACCGAAGAACAGGAACATGATAACCATCGCGGCGCGGACGACGTGGTAGTCGAGATCATCCGCGAGCAGGCCGGACCTGTAGAGTGCGCGGACAAGCGGATTCTGTGTGGTGTTGGTAAGCGTGGTCATGGTCGTGATCCCTTCGTGTGATATCGCGCGGTCGCTCTAGGCGACCGCGGGGAAGTCGATGTCGGTGTCGTTGATGCGGTTGAAGACGTTGGTGAAGACGATGGTCGCGAACGCCAGGCTGATCTCGACCAGCTGCGCGTCGCTGTAGCCGGCGGCCTTGATCGCGGCGAAATCCGCGTCGCTGACGGTGCCGCTCGACTGCGCGAGCTTGCGGATGAAATGCACCAGCGCATCGCGCTTGGCGTCACCGGTCGGCGCGCCGTCGCGGATCTGCTTGAGGACGTCCGCGTTCACGCCGGCCAGCCTGGCGAGATGGGAATGCGCGGCGACACAATAGTCGCAGCCGCCGGCGGCGCTGATGACGAGCTTGATGATCTCCCGATCGCGCTTGGAAAGGCTTCCGCTGGCGAGCACCGCATCGGCGGCGAGCATCGACTTGAGCGCGGCCGGGCCGTGGGCGGCGATCGCCGCGTAGGCGTTCGGGACGCTGCCGGCCGCCTTCTTGATCTGGGCGTAGATCTGGCCGGACGGGCCGCTATCGGTTTCGAGATTGGGGACTGAGAGACGGGACATGGTGGCACTCCTTGTTGGGGTTGGTGAACGATTGCGGAGTGACAATAGGATCGAGATGTGAGACAATGAATGTCGATTTAGCTCATATATATGCTCAATCGTCTCAATTCGGTCGCTTGGGGGGGACTGCCATGGATTGGCTCAGCCGGCTGTTCGCGATGATGCCGGTGCGCGGGCGGCTCGACCTGCGTTGCAGCTACAGCGTGCCCTGGCGCATCGACCAGGGGCCGGGCGCGACAAACGAGATCCCCTATCATGCGGTGCTTGCCGGCTCGGCGATCCTCGACGATCCCGCAGGCGGTCGGCCGTTGCTGCTGAAGACCGGCGACATTCTCCTGCTGCCCGGCAACCCGCGACACGTGATGCATGACGGCAGCGGGGCGACACCGCTGCCGGCGCGCAACCGGGCGGCACAGAATTTCACGATCAGCGAAAACCTGGGTTCGGACGAACGGCTTGATTTGCTGTGCGGACACTTCGCGATTGCACCTCCGCACGACCGTCTGTTGCGCACCTATCTTCCGCCGCGTCTTGTCGTGCATGCCGGCCCGCGGACGGGAAAGGGAACGGCCGCGCAGCTCGCCGGACTCGTGTCCCTGATGCGCAGCGAAACGGCCGACGATCATCTGGGCGGCCGCGCCATGCTGGACGCGCTGTCCACGGCGATGTTTGCGCTTGTGCTGCGGCTTGCGAGCGAGACCGATGACAGGTCACACGGTCTGCTTGCACTGGTCGGCGATCCCCGTCTTGCGCCGGCGGTGGCGGCCATGTTCAACCAGCCTGCGCGCGCATGGTCGCTGCCGGAGCTGGCGCGTCTCTGCGCCATGTCGCGCGCCACGCTTGCACGGCAGTTCCAGGAGAAGCTTGGGCGATCGGCCAGCGATCTGCTTACCGATATCAGGATGACGCTTGCGGCGAACGAGTTGAGGAGATCATCGCTTTCGACCGGCGCCGTTGCGGAGATGGTCGGCTACCAATCCGAGGCCGCATTTCAGCGCGCCTTCAAGAGCCATATGGACGTGACGCCGGCGCAGTGGCGAAAGGCGCAATCGTCCGAACCGGATGCCGTGATGGGTGTCGCCGCGCCGGGTGATCCGCCAGGCGCAGTACAAGTTTGACCCACGACAGGCAAGCGGCCGATCGGCGATCGCCATCGGCCGCACTGCGCGCTGTCATGCCTTCACGGCGGCCGCCTGCTGGAGAACTGCGATCATGTCCTCGGGCTCCGGGCGGCGGGTATAGTCGGGGTTCACCTCCGAGTAGAGGATCACGCCGTCCTGTCCGATGACGTAGCGGGCCGGCATCGGCAGCGTCCAGCTCGGATCGTCGTTGAAGGTCGGTAGATCGTTCTTCAGCTGCTTGTAGAGCTCGACCAGATAGTCGGGCAGATGGAAGCGCAGTCCGAAGGCGTCGCCGATCTGGCCCTTCACGTCGGACAGGATCGGGAACGAGAGCTTGTTCTGGCGCACCGACTTCCGGCTGTTCGGCGCGGTCTGCGGCGAGATCGCGACCAGCGAAGCGCCGTATCTGTCGAATTCCGGCTTGGCGGCTTCGAGCGCCTGCAGCTCCATGTTGCAATACGGACACCAGACGCCGCGGTAGAAGCTGAGCACCAGCGGGCCGCGCTTCAACAGGTCGGCCGAGTTGACGATATTGCCGTCGGGATCCCGGAGCGAGAAGGCAGGGGCGACATCGCCCGCCTTCTTGGCGCGCTGCGCCGCACCGGATGCGACAAGCTCGGCCGTGGCGCGGTGCATCGTCTCGATGAAGGCGCGTGGAACGCTGTAGGGCGGCTTTCCGGCTTCGAAGTCGGCTTTGAAAGCGTCGAGCTTGGCTTGCAGCGACATGGCGGTTCTCCTTGGCTTCTGCGTGGTGGACGGCAGCGCCGTCCGTTTGTTGAAATCACACGCAGGAAGCTAAAGGAGATGGCCGCACAGGGTAGCGCTGCCGCTGGACTAGCGCTTATTCCTGGCCGGAATAGGCGCGAACCGCTTCAACCGGCGGATGACGCTCAAGCATTGAAGCTGCGCTCGAAGAAGTTCACGAATGCGCGGGCCTTGGCAGTCGCGGCGCGCCCGGTCGGAAGCACGGCCCAGAGATCGAGCGCGGGCAGGCTCCAGTCCGGCAGGACCGCACGCACCGTGCCCGCTTTCAGTTCCGGACTGAACATCCATTCCGAGGCGATCGCGAGCCCGGCATTGGCGAGCACCGCAGCCCGGACGCCTTCGGCCGCGGTGACCCGCAACCGGCTCCGCACCGTGACGGCAAGTTCAGTACTCTCGCGTTGAAAGGACCACACGCTGCCCTCGCGCAGATAGACGACGGCCTGGTGCCGGCTCAATTCGCTCGGCGTGGCCGGCGTGCCGGCGCTGTCGAAATAGGCCGGCGTGCCCAGCACGAGGCGCTTGCATCTCGCGACACGGCGTACGGTCAGCGTCGAATCCGTCATCTTGCCCATCCGCAGGGCGACGTCGATGCCTTCCTGCACGAGATCGATCTGGCGGTCGTCGAGCACGACTTCGAGCTCCAGCTCAGGGTGCTGCGCGAGAAATTTCGGCAGCATCGGAATGAGATGGATCCGGGCGAAGGTGACGGCGGCGCAGACCCGCAATCGTCCCTTGAGGCCGGCACCGGCGCCGCGCGCCGCGATCTCGGCCTCGGCCGCCTCTTCAAGCGCGCGCCTGGCGCGCTCGAGATAGCCGAGCCCTGCTTCAGTCGGGGTGAGGCCATGGGTCGAGCGCGTGAGCAGCTTGACCGCGAGAAATTCCTCGAGCTGCGCGACTGATTTCGAGACCGCCGGCTGACCGACCCGGAGCTGTCGCGCCGCTCCGGAGAACGAGCCGGTCTCGACCACCCGCACGAATGTCTCCATCGCCGCCAGACGATCCATGGCTATTCTCCACAGGAATGAGCGATCATGCCCATCCTGTCACGGTCCGAGGCGATTGGCCATTTCCGAACACGTTTCGGCAGCGGAGCGGGCAGGCTACGACTTACGGTGCCTGGCGTTAACAGCGATCGCGGCGGCGGCGGTGCGGTTCTCGACGCCGAGTTTGGCGTAGATCTGCTCGAGATGCTTGTCGACGGTGCGCGGGCTCAAGCCCAGGATCTGCGCGATGTCGCGGTTGGTCTTACCCTTGGAGAGCCAGGACAGCACCTCGCCCTCGCGGGTGGTCAGGCCGAGCTCGCTGGAGAACTCGGCCGGCATGTCGCCACTGGTGTCCTTGGCCAGCCGCAGCAGGAATTCGTTGGGCCCGAGCTTGCCCATGAATTGCAGGCGAAGCTGCTCGCTGCCGGGGAATGACGCCACGGTTGCGGTCTTCGCTCCGGCTTTGCCCTTCTGCGCCTGTTCAAGCCATTGCGGCATCGGCTCCGGCAGCGCGAAATTGTCGGCGGCATCGGCGAGCGTATCCGACAGCAGTCTTTGTGCCTGCGGCGTCGCCCATAGCAGCGCGCCTGAGCTGTTGACCGCGAGCAGATAGCGGCCGGAGACGTCCAGCGCGGCGCGGGCGCTCTGCGTCATCCGTGCATTGGCGAGATGCACCCGGATGCGCGCCAGCATTTCCTCGACCACGATCGGCTTGGTGACATAGTCGACACCGCCGGCCTCCAGCCCACGCACGATGTGCTCGGTTTCGGCCAGCCCCGTCATGAAAATGATCGGCACGCCGTCGAGCCCGGCGTCGCGCTTCAGCCGCCGGCACGTCTCGAAGCCGTCCATGCCGGGCATCACGGCATCGAGCAGCACGATATCGGGGGTGATCTGGTCGACGATGCGCATCGCGGAGGCGCCGTCGAGTGCGACCATCACGGTCATGCCGGCGCCGTCGAGCGCGTCGGTGAGCAGGCGCAACGTCTCGGGCGAGTCGTCGACGACGAGGGCAACGTCGCGCTTTCGCTGTTCAATGGTCATAGCTGTGCAATGTTTTCAACGTCGCCATATATTGATCAAGATCGAACCGGTCGATCAGCGTGCGCATCTGGCCGACGAAATCGGCATGTTCGGGACATTCGTTGCCGATCTCGTCGAGCTTGAGCTGGATCGCCCTGATATAGCCGAGCTGGCCGAGGCTGATCAGCTCTTCGACATACTTCACCGGCGGGCGCGAACCAGTGTCGGGCTTCCATTGCGGGGGCGGAATCTGCTCGGCCTCATACTGCCACTCGATCTTGAGCAGCTGGCGGATGCTCTCGAGCAGCCGCGGGATGTCGATCGGCTTCATGAGGTAACCGTCGTGGAACGGTTGCGCCAGCGGCGCGCCATGGGCTTCCAATGCGCTCGCGGATATCATCAGGATGCGTGCCTGGTGATGGCCTTCGGAGCGCAAGGTTTCAGCGACTGTCCAGCCGTCCATGCCCGCCATCGAGATATCGAGCAGGAACATGTCCGGCCGGCAATGCTGCGCGAGGGCAAGGCAGCCCGGCCCGTCCGGTGCACTGAGCAGGATGAAGCCGAGCGGCGCCAGGATCTCGCGCAGGAGGTCGCGGTGGGTCGGGTCATCGTCGGTGATCAGGATCGTCTTGCGCGGGCCGTGATAGCCGTACACGGGAGCGTCGACCGGCGCATCGCGGCGTGGATTGGTGACCTCGGAGAGCAGCAGCTTGACGCGGAAGGTGCTGCCGGTGCCGACCGTGCTCAAGACCTTGATGTCGCCGCCCATCACACCCGCGAGCAGGCGGCTGATGGTGAGGCCAAGCCCGGTGCCGGTCTGCGGCTGGGTGACGCCGAGCGCGCCGCGCTCGAACGGCGCGAAGATCCGTTCGAGATCGTCGGGCTGGATGCCCGGCCCGGTATCGATCACCTCGAACTCGGCGACCGGGCTGCGATAATGCACCACGAATTGCACTTTGCCGGTCTGCGTGAACTTGATCGCATTCGAGAGCAGGTTGATCAGGATTTGCCGCAGCCGCTTCTCGTCGGCATAGACCACGACGGGCAGCACGGCCGGCCGCCTGAACACGAAGTCGATGCCCTTGGCCGCAGCCTGCAGGCGGAACATGCCGACCAGCTGCTCGAGGAAATCGTTCAGCCGCACCTCGTCGCGCGACAGATAGAGGCGGCCGGCCTCGATCTTGGAGATATCAAGAATGCCGTCGATCAGTCCCGACAGATGATCGGCGCTGCGGCGGACCACGCGCACTTGCCCGCGTGGCCGCACCGGGAGGCTGTCGTCCTGCTCCAGCAGCTGCGCATAGCCGGAGATCGCATTCAGCGGCGAGCGAAGTTCGTGACTGAGACCCACGACGTATCGGCTCTTCGCGAGATTGGCGGCCTCGGCGACTTCCTTGGCGCGCTGCAGCTCGGCGTCGGTGCGCTTGTGGGCGTCGATCTCCTGGATCAGCAGCGTGGTCTGCCGGCGCGTTTCGTCTTCCGCGGCACGCCGGCTCTGTTGCGCCAGCACGAACAGCCAGGCGACGACGCCGATGATCAGGGTCAGTGCAAAGAACACCTTCCACAGCACGTCGGCCAATAGCTCGTTGGCATGTACGGCTGCGGTGGTCTGCAGGTAGATCAGGCCGAGCACCAGCGCCACCAGGCCGGCCGAGACCGCGAACACGCCGAGGTAATGGCCGAGCTGCGAGTTGATGCGGGCGTAGATCGGCTGCGGCATCACCTTGCCCAGGGCGTCCGAGACCTGTGCGCCGATCCGCCCATGCGGCTTGCAGAGGTCGTGGCAGCGGGCGTCGAGCGAGCAGCACAATGAGCAGATCGGGCCGGCATAGGCCGGGCAGGCGGCCATGTCCTCGGGCTCGAACGCATGCTCGCAGATACAGCACTGGATCGATTCAATGTTCTGCCAGCTCCGCTTCGGCTTGCGGGCGATGTAGTACTTGCCGCCGGTCGCCCAGGCGATCAACGGCGCCGCGATGAACGCGACGGCAAGCGCGACGAAGGCCGACAGCGCTTTCGCGGTCGGGCCGAACAGGCCGTAGAACGCGCTGATCGAGACCACGGTCGCGATCGTCATGGCGCCGACACCGACCGGATTAATGTCGCAGAGATGGGCGCGCTTGAACTCGATGTGCTGCGGCCGCAAGCCGAGCGGCTTGTTGATGACGAGATCGGCCACCAGCGCGCCGACCCAGGCGATCGCGACGTTGGAGTAGAGCGCCAGCGTCTGCTCCAGCGCCTTGTAAACGCCGATTTCCATCAACAGCAGCGCGACCACGACGTTGAACACCAGCCACACCACGCGGCCGGGGTGCGAATGGGTGAGGCGGGAGAAGAAGTTCGACCAGGCGATCGAGCCGGCGTAGGCATTGGTGACGTTGATCTTGACCTGCGACAGGATCACGAAGGTCCCGGTCAGCGCCATCGCGAGATCCGGCTGCGACAGCACGTAACGGAAGGCTTCAAGGTACATGTTCGCGGGCTCGGCCGCGTGCTCGGCCGACACGCCGTGGCTGAGCGCGAAGAAGGCGAGGAACGAGCCGGCGAGCAGCTTGAGCGCGCCGAGCACGATCCAGCCTGGACCGGCGCTGAGCAATGCGATCCACCAGGCCTTTCGCGAGGTGCGGCGGTCGCGCGGCAGGAAGCGCAGGAAGTCGACCTGCTCGCCGATCTGGGCCACCAGCGCAAACACGACGGAGGCTGCCGTGCCGAACAGCAGGAGATCGAGGTTGCCCGCGGGATCGCCGTGCTCGCCGGCGAACTTGCGCCACTCGGTGAACGAATGCGGATTGGCCCAGGCGATCGCCGCGAACGGCATGATGTGGAGGATCACCCACAGCGGCTGGGTCCAGAGCTGAAAGCGGCTGATCAGCGTGATGCCGTAGACGACGAGCGGAATGATCACGACGGCGCTGATCAGGTAGCCGATCGGCCGCGGGATGCCGAAACACATGTCCAGCGCGCTGGCCAGGATCACGGCCTCGATCGCGAAGAAGATGAAGGTGAAGGAGGCGTAGATCAGCGAGGTGATGGTCGAGCCGATATAGCCGAAGCCGGCGCCGCGGGTCAGCAGGTCGATATCGATGCCGCTTTTCGCGGCATGGTAGGCGATCGGCAGCCCGCAGAGGAAGATGATGACGCTGACGACCAGGATCGCGGCGGAGGCGTTCATCGCGCCGTAATTCAGTGTGATGGTGCCGCCGATCGCCTCCAGCGCGAGGAAGGAGATCGCGCCGAGCGCGGTGTTGGCGACGCGGGCGGCGGACCAGCGCCGCGCGCTCTTGGCGGTGAAGCGCAGCGCGTAGTCTTCCAGCGTCTGGTTGGCGACCCATTGATTATATTGGCGCCTGACGCGGTCAATCCGCTGCCGCCCTGCCACTCGCTCTACTCCTGGTCCACGATGCTCTGATCGCGGGCAAATCCCGTACCAAAAACCTACGTCGCTATTTTGCGGTGCAGTATACGCGATCTCACGTATCAGTGCGCTGCACAAAAGTGAGCAATCCTCGCCTGATCAATAAGCGTTCTCGAACCAATGGGGTGCTCATGTCAGACGAAACCAAACCAGGCCTGAAGTCTCCGCTCCGCCGCAAGCTCTTGATGGGAATGGCGGCTTTGCCGGCTGTTTCGATGCTGGGCCGTCCCGCCTTTGCCGACGTTCCTGCAACCTCCGCGGTCAACACCACGGGTCTTGCAGTCACCGATAGCGAAGTCACGGTCGGCATCCTGCATTCGGTGACCGGCACCATGGCGATCTCCGAGACCGGATCGGTCGAGGCCGAGAAGCTGGCGATCGAGCAGATCAACGCCGCCGGCGGCGTGCTCGGCCGCAAGATCAAGTTCATCCAGGAAGACGGTGCGAGCGACTGGCCGACGTTCGCGGAAAAGGCCAAGAAGCTCCTGGTCAACGACAAATGCGCGGCCGTGATGGGCTGCTGGACCTCGGCCTCGCGCAAGGCGGTGCTGCCGGTGTTCGAGCAGTACAACGGCATGCTGTACTACCCGACCTTCTATGAAGGCCTCGAGCAGTCCAAGAACGTGATCTACACCGGCCAGGAGGCGACGCAGCAGATCATCGCCGGCCTCGACTGGGTCAACAAGACCAAGGGCGCCAAGAGCTTCTATCTGCTCGGCTCGGACTACATCTGGCCGCGCACCTCGAACAAGATCGCGCGCAAGCACATCGAGAGCCATCTGCAGGGCTGCAAGGTGGTCGGCGAGGAATACTTCCCGCTCGGTTCGACCCAGTTCAATTCGGTCATCAACAAGATCAAGCTGACCAAGCCGGACGTGATCTACGCGATCATCGTCGGCGGCTCGAACGTCGCGTTCTACAAGCAGCTCAAGGCGGCCGGCATCGACCTGTCGAAGCAGACACTGCTGACGATCTCGGTCACCGAGGACGAGATCGACGGCATCGGCGGTGAGAATATCGCCGGCGCCTATGCCTGCATGAAGTACTTCCAGTCGCTCGACAATCCGAACAACAAGGCCTTCGTGCCCGCGTTCAAGAAGATGTGGGGCGAGAAGACCGTGATCGGCGACGTGACGCAGGCAGCCTATCTCGGCCCGTGGCTATGGAAGTTGACGGTGGAGAAGGCGCAGAGCTTCGACATCGACAAGATCGCGGCGGCTTCCCCCGCGCGTCGAGTTCAAGGGCGCGCCGGAAGGCTATGTCCGGATCCACGAGAACCATCATCTGTGGTCGAAGACCCGCGTCGGACGCGCCAAGGCCGATGGCCAGTATGAGCTGATCTACGAGACCGCCGATCTCGTCGAGCCGGATCCGTTCCCCAAGGGCTACCAGTGAGCCAGTGGCCCGCATGAGCGGGGCGATATGCGGGGCCGTCCCGGGTATCGCACCCGATCACCCGGGCTACGAAGCTCCACGATGCATCGCGGCGTGGACGTCATCGTCCACGCCACGGAACGAGCGTCGCTTGACCGGTGGCGCGTGCCCCTTGGAATGACGGAGGACCAGATGTTCGGCGACTATTCGATCAGTGATCTCGGCGCCATCCTTGCAATGCAGGGATTTGCCGGGCTCATCCTGTTCTCCGTCTATGTGCTGATGGCGCTGGGGCTTGCCATCATCTTCGGCCAGATGGGCGTCATCAACATGGCCCATGGCGAGTTCATGATCCTCGGCGCCTACGTCACCTGGATGACGTCGAACGCCGTGCAGCACGTCGCGCCCTGGCTATTCCCCGGCTACTTCTTCATTGCGATGATCCTGGCGTTTATCGCATCCGGTGCGCTCGGCATGCTGGTCGAATGGGCGTTGATCCGCCATCTCTACAAGCGTCCGCTCGACACGCTGCTGGCGACCTGGGGGCTCAGCCTGATCCTGCAGCAGGCCTATCGCTCGATCTTCGGCGCACGCGAGGTCGGCGTCGAATTGCCTGAATGGATGATGGGCTCCTGGCAGGCGACCGACTCGATCCAGATTCCGATCAACGGCATGTTCGTGATGGCGCTGACCATGCTGATCACGATCGCGGTCGCCTATGTGCTGTTCTGGTCGAGCTGGGGCAAGCAGGTGCGTGCCGTGGTGCAGAACCGCGTGATGGCAGGCGCCGTCGGCATCAATACCGAGAAGGTCGATCGCTACACCTTTGGCCTCGGTTGCGGCATCGCCGGGATTGCAGGCTCGGCCTTCACCATGATCGGCTCGACCGGGCCGACCGCCGGCCAGCTCTACATCGTCGACACCTTTCTGGTCGTCGTGTTCGGCGGCGCGGCCTCGCTGTTCGGCACCATCGCTTCCGCCTTCTCGATCTCGCAGACCCAGTCGACGCTGGAATTCTTCCTGTCGGGATCGATGGCCAAGGTGATCACGCTCTTGACCATCGTCGCGATCCTGATGGTGCGTCCGCAGGGGCTCTTCGCGCTCAAGGTCCGCAAATAAGAACAAGCAGGCAGGTCATGGTCATCAACTCGCGCTTTTTCAATCGCTCCGAACTGCTCGGCTTCCTTGCGCTCGCGGTGCTGTTGCTTCTCATCCTGCCGCTGTCGCTGGATATCTTCCGCCTCAACCTGGTCGCCAAATACCTGACCTACGCTTTCGTCGGCATCGGCCTCGTGCTGTGCTGGGGCTATGGCGGCATCCTGAGCCTCGGGCAGGGCGTGTTCTTCGGCCTCGGCGGCTACTGCATGGCGATGTACCTCAAGCTCGAGGCGTCGAGTGTCGCGAACACCAAGATCCAGTCGACGCCCGGTATTCCCGACTTCATGGACTGGAACCAGATCACGCAGCTTCCGCTGTTCTGGAAGCCGTTCCACAGCTTCCCGGTCACGCTGCTGGCGATCTTGCTGGTTCCTGCCTTCTTCGCGCTGATCATCGGCGCCGCGATGTTCAAGCGCCGGGTCGGCGGCGTGTACTTTGCGATCATCACGCAAGCGATCGCCGCGATCCTCACCATTCTGATCGTGGGGCAGCAGGGCTACACTGGCGGCATCAACGGCATCACCGATCTGCGCACGCTGCACGGCTGGGACATCCGCACCGATCACGCCAAGTTCATTCTGTATTTCGTCGAGGTTGTGCTGCTGTTCGGATGCATCGTTGCCGCGCAATTCATCCGGCTGACAAAACTCGGGCGCATCCTGGTGGCGATGAGGGAGCAGGAGGATCGCGTGCGCTTCTCCGGGTACAGCGTCGCCAATTTCAAGATCTTCGCGTTCTGTGCCGCGGCGGTGTTCGCTGCGATCGGCGGCGCCATGTTCACGCTCGAGGTCGGCTTCATGTCGCCGTCCTTCGTCGGCATCGTGCCGTCGATCGAGATGGTGATCTACACGGCGGTCGGCGGCCGGATGTCGATTTTCGGCGCAGTCTGGGGCGCGCTGCTGGTCAATTTCGCCAAGACCAGCCTCTCGGAATCCTTCCCGCAGCTCTGGCTGTTCGGCCTCGGCGCGCTGTTCATCGCGGTGGTGCTGGCCTTCCCGAACGGGCTCGCCGGTGTCTGGGCGGACCATATCCAGCCGCACATCGATCGCCTGCTGGCATCGCGAAGATCTAAATCGGCGGGCCTTGTCGCCGACGGCGCACCGGCCGAGTGAGGAGGGACCATCATGCTCGTCGGCCATCAGCCCAAGGACTTCCTGCTCGCGGTCTCCGGACTCACCGTGTCCTTTGACGGCTTCAAGGCGGTGAATGATCTCTCCTTCTATGTCGAGGAGAACGAGATCCGCGTCATCATCGGCCCGAACGGCGCCGGCAAGACCACCGTGCTCGACCTGATCTGCGGCAAGACCCGGGCCACGTCAGGCTCGATCCAGTTCCGCGGCCAGGAGCTGACCCGGCTGCGCGAGAACGAGATCGTGCAGGCCGGTGTCGGCCGCAAGTTCCAGACGCCGTCGGTGTTCGAGGACCTCACCGTGTTCGAGAACCTTGAAATCTCCTACCCGCGCGGCCGCACCGTGTTCGGCTCACTGACTTTCCAGCGTGATGACGCGGTCAAGCAACGGGTCGAGGAAGTCGCGGAGATGATCTTCCTCAAGGACCGGCTCAACACCTATGCCGATCAGCTCAGCCATGGCCAGAAGCAGTGGCTCGAGATCGGCATGCTGCTGATCCAGGACCCGGACCTCTTGATGCTCGACGAGCCGGTGGCCGGCATGAGCGTCTCCGAGCGCGCCAAGACCGCCGAGCTGCTCAACCGCATCATCAAGGATCGCTCGGTGCTGGTGATCGAGCACGACATGAAGTTCGTCGAGGACATCGCGCACAAGGTCACGGTGCTGCATCAGGGCCAGATCCTGTCCGAGGGGACAATGGAGCACGTCAAGAACGATCCGAAAGTGATCGAAGTTTACCTGGGCCACTAGCCCATGACCCCGGAAAGTGGCGTCCGGTTTCCGGACAAGATCATGGGCAAGAACTAAGGAACACCGCGATGCTTGCAATCAATGATCTTCATGTCGCCTACGGCCAGAGCGAGGTGCTGCACGGCCTCAACGTCTCGGTCGCGCCCAACGAGATCGTCGCGATCATGGGCCGCAACGGCATGGGCAAGACCACGCTGATGAAGTCGCTGATGGGCATCCTGCCGGCCAAGAGCGGCAAGGTGACCATGGACGGCACCGAGCTCGGCGCGATGAAGAGCTACGAACGGGTGGCGAAGGGGCTCGCTTATGTGCCGCAGGGTCGCATGATCTTCTCCACCATGACGGTGAAGGAGAATATCGAGACCGGGCTCGTGGTGTCAGGCGGCTCCGAGGTGCCCGGCGACATCTATGAGCTGTTTCCGGTGCTGCTCGAGATGAAGGGCCGCCGCGGCGGCAACCTCTCGGGTGGGCAGCAGCAACAGCTCGCGATCGCCCGCGCGCTGGCGACCAAACCGAAGGTGCTGCTGCTCGACGAGCCGACCGAAGGCATCCAGCCGTCGATCATCAAGGACATGGCGCGCACCTTGAAACGGATCCGCGATGAACGGGGGTTGTCGATCGTCGTCTCCGAGCAGGTGCTCAGCTTCGCGCTCGACATCGCCGACCGTGTGCTCGTCATCGAGAACGGCGAGATCGTCCGCGACGATCCGCGCGCCAGCGTCGATGCCGCACAGATCTCGAAATACCTGTCCGTCTAACCAGTAAACGAAGGGGAGCATCTCGATGCCTGATACACTGATCAAGGTCGATCTCAGCAAGTCGGCCTATGAAAACGACAAGATTCACAACCGCTGGCATCCGGAGGTTCCGATCGTCGAGTGGGTCAGCCCCGGCGACGATTTCATCATCGAGACCGTCGACTGGACCGGCGGCTTCATCAAGAACAACGATTCCGCCGATGACGTGCGTGACATCGATCTGTCGATCGTGCACTTCCTCTCCGGCCCGATCGGCGTCAAGGGCGCCGAGCCCGGCGATCTCCTCGTCGTCGACCTGCTCGACGTCGGTCCCTTGAAGGAAAGCCTGTGGGGCTTCAACGGCTTCTTCTCCAAGCAGAATGGCGGCGGCTTTCTCACCGACCATTTCCCGCTGGCGCAGAAGTCGATCTGGGACATCAAGGGCCTCTACACCTCGTCGCGTCACATCCCGGGCGTGAACTTCGCCGGCCTGATCCATCCCGGCCTGATCGGCTGTCTGCCCGACGCCAAGATGCTGGCGGCCTGGAACAAGCGCGAAGCCGAGCTGATCGCGACCAACCCGACCCGTGTGCCGGGTCTCGCCAATCCGCCGTTCGCGCCGACCGCGCATGCCGGCCAGGCCAAAGGCGACGTCAAGGCCAAGATCGGTCTCGAGGGCGCCCGCACCGTGCCGCCGCGCGAGCATGGCGGCAACTGCGACATCAAGGATCTGTCGCGCGGATCGAAGATCTACTTCCCGGTCTATGTGCCGGGCGGCGGGCTTTCGATGGGCGATTTGCATTTCAGCCAGGGCGACGGCGAGATCACCTTCTGCGGCGCTATCGAGATGGCCGGCTGGCTGCACATCAAGGTCGACATCATCAAGGACGGCGTCTCGAAGTACGGCATCAAGAACCCCGTATTCAAACCGTCGCCGATCACGCCGAATTACAAGGACTATCTGATCTTCGAGGGCATCTCGGTCGATGAGGCGGGCAAGCAGCACTATCTCGACGTCCACATCGCCTATCGCCAGGCCTGTTTGAACGCGATCGAGTATCTGAAGAAGTTCGGCTACTCTGGCGCCCAGGCCTATTCGATCCTCGGCACCGCGCCGTGTCAGGGCCACATCTCGGGCGTGGTCGACGTGCCCAACGCCTGCGCCACGCTGTGGCTGCCGACGGAGATCTTCGACTTCGACGTCATGCCGTCTTCGGCGGGACCGATCAAGCACATCAAGGGCGACGTGCAGATGCCGATCTCGCCCGACAAGTGATCCTTTAGGTGATCCCTGCGCGAAGGATGCGGGACGGCTGCGTATTGGCCGCCCCGCATCCATCGCCGGATGTCACAACGACTGCGCAAGGATTAAGGAAATGCCGATCTACGAATATCTCTGCAACGATTGCGGCCCGTTTACCGACATGCGGCCGATGGCGGAATGCGATCTGCCGCAGGACTGCCCGCAATGCGAAACGACGTCGCCGCGTGTGATCCTCACTGCGCCGGCGTTCTTCTGCATGCCCTCCGACAAGCGCAAGGCGCACGCCACCAACGAGCAGAGCCGGCACGCGCCGAAGACGCTCGATCAGTACAAGGCCGCGCACGGCCCAGGCTGCGGCTGTTGCTCCACGGGAAAGAAGAAGCCGGCGCGGCTGATGACCAAGACCAAGAGCGGCGCCAAGGGCTTTCCGACCGCGCGTCCCTGGATGATCAGCCACTAGAGCGTTTTCGAGCGAAGTGGATACCGGTTCGCGTTGAGAAAGCGCGTCAAGACAAAGGCCCAGAGCCCCGTTCCGATCCAATCGGAACGGGAAAGGCTCTAGAGGGGTGGCTGATCGTCAGGCCTGTTCGGCAACTTTCAAGGCCTCGGTGCGGATCTCCTCGACCAGCCGCTCCTTCAGGGCGACGAACTCCGGCGTGGTCTTGATCTTGTAGGAACGGGGATGCGGCAGGTCGACCGTGATCTCGGCCTTGATGCGGCCGGGACGCGCGCTCATGACGATGACGCGGCTGCCGAGGAAGATCGCCTCCTCGATATCGTGGGTGACGAACAGCACCGTCTTCTGGTCGCGCTCCCAGATCCCGAGCAGCATCTCCTGCATCAATGCGCGCGTCTGGTTGTCGAGCGCGCCGAACGGTTCGTCGAGCAGCAGGATCTTCGGATCGTTCGCCAGCGCGCGGGCGATAGCGGTGCGCTGCTGCATGCCGCCCGACAGCTGCTTGGGCCAGTGGTTCTCGAAGCCCGATAGCCCGACCCGGCGAATGAAGGCGTCGGCGATGTCATGGCGCCCTTGTTGCGGAACGCCGCGCTCGCGCAGGCCGAAGGCGATGTTCTCGCGCACGGTCAGCCACGGAAACAGCGTGTAGGACTGAAACACCATGCCGCGGTCGGCGCCGGGGCCGGTGACCTCACGCCCATCGAGCGTGACGCGTCCGCTGGTTGGCCGGTCGAGCCCGGCGATGATCCGGAGCAGGGTGGACTTTCCGCAGCCTGAGGGGCCGAGGATAGTGACGAAGTCATTGTCGCCGACATCGAGCGTGGTCGGCTCGAGCGCTCTTGTCGGCGCGTTGCCTGCGCGGGCGGGGAAGGTTCGCGAGACCTGTTCGATCCTGAGCGAGGTCATGCGAGCTTCCACGGGAACAGCCAGGCGTTGAAGGCCTTGAACAGGAAATCGGAGATCAGGCCGATCAGCCCGATGACGATGATGCCGAAGATGATCTGGCCGGTGTTGAGCAGCGCCTGGCTGTCGGTGATCATGTGCCCGATGCCGGACGATGAGCCGATCAATTCGGCCACGATGACGTAGGTCCAGGCCCAGCCGAGCACCAGCCTCAGGATCTCTGCGATCTCGGGCGCCGCGGAGGGTAGCAGCACGCGGCGGATGACGCCGCTGTCGCCGGCGCCGAGCGTGTAGGCCGCTTCGACCAGGTCGCGCCGTGTGGCGCCGACGGTCACGGCCACCATCAGGATGATCTGAAACACCGCGCCGATGAAGATCACGAGCAGCTTTTGCAGCTCGCCGATGCCCGCCCACAGGATCAACAACGGGATGAAGGCCGATGCCGGCAGATAGCGCGCAAAGGATACGAAGGGTTCGAGAAAGGCCTCGACCGGCTTGTAGGCCCCCATCAGCACGCCGATCGGCACCGCGATGATAGCGGCAAGGGCAAAGCCGCCGATGACGCGCCAGATCGTCATCCCGATGTCGAACAGAAAGCCTTGCTTGGCGAGCAGCTCATAGCCTTCCTGCACCATGGTCAGTGGGTTGGCGAGGAATGTCTTCGATACATGGCCGCCGAACGTCGCCCAGGACCAGAGGGCGACGAACAGCACGAAGAAGGCGAGGCCGTAGACCACGCGCTGCTTCGATGTTGTGGGTTCGAGGGGACGCATCAATTGATCCGGGCGTATCTCATGCGCCAATCCCGCCCGGCTTGTCGCGGGGCGGGACCGGCCGAAATGATGGCTGCGTTACTTGATGAAGCTGGCGTCGTAGATGTCTTCAACCTTCGGCGCGGCCTTGATGATGCCGACCTCGAGCAGGAGTTCCGCGGCATCCTTGTTGAAGCTGAGGAAGTCGCCGGCGAAGAATTTCTGGTTGGCGGCCTTGTCCTGCCAGCGCAGGTACTTTGCCGAGTTGCCGAACTGCTCGCCGGACTGCTTCACGTCCGCGCCCATGATCTCATAAGCCTTGGCCTGATCCTTGGCGATCATGTCGATCGCCTCGAAATAGCTGTCGGCCAGCGCCTGGGCCGCCTTCGGATTGTCGGTGAGGAATTTCGGGGTGCAGCCGAACGTGTCCATCACGATCGGATAGTCGAGCGTGGTCGCGATGATCTTGCCCTTGTCGGGGGCGGCGCGCACGGTCGACAGATAGGGCTCGTAGGTCATCGCGGCGTCGTTCTGGCCGGAGACGAAAGCCTGCGCCGCGGCGGCGGGCTCCAGATTGACCACGGTGACATCCTTCACCGAGAGGCCGTTCTTCTTCAGCATCCAGGCCAGCGCGAAGTAGGGCGAGGTGCCCGGCGCCGATGCCGCGACGGTCTTGCCCTTGAGGTCCTTGATCGCGGCGACGTCGTTGCGCACGGCCATGCCGTCGGCGCCATAGCTCTTGTCGAGCTGGAAGATCTGCTTGGTCGCGACGCCATTGGCGTTCCAGGAGATCCAGGTCTCGACCGTCGTCGCCGCGCACTGGATGTCGCCCGAAGCGATCGCGAGATGGCGGTCCTTCTGCGGAATCTTCTTCAAGGTCACGTCGAGGCCGTTCTTCTTGAAGATGCGGGCCTCCTTGGCGAGCGTCAGCGGCGCGAAGCCGGTCCAACCGGAGATGCCAACGCCGACCTTGACGTCATCCGCGAACGCGGCGGTGGACGCGAGCAAGGCTGCGATTGCGGGCAATAGCTTGAACGAACGCATGATTGTCGACCCCTTGGACAATGGATTGAACCCTGTTGATGTCTTCACGTCAGTGATGTCTTCACGTCAGTCGCGGCGGATTGCCGCACGGAGACGTTGGTGGATGAGTAGCCCATGATGCATTGCATGAAATATGCCGCGCAAGCCGTCTCAGCCTCCCTTGAAGCGAGCCACCAGCCGGTGCGTCTCGCCTGGATAATGCAACCGCACCGCCGTTACCGTCCGTGCGCTGCGCCAGGTGTAGCGGTCGATCACGAGGCAGGGCGCGCCGACCGCGATGTCGAGCGCCTTCGCCGTGCGATCGTCCGCAACGACTGCGCTGATCGTATGTTCAGCCTCGGTCCACGGCACATGATGCAGCAGCCATGATCCCGGCGGTTCGCGGGCAAAGTCTGCCGTCGCGGCCTCCGGAACCGTGGAGAGATCGATCAGCCTGTCCTCGACCGCAAACGGCACATTGTCGGCGCTGTGCCGGCAGGCAATCGCGATCACCTTGCCGGCCGTGCTCACGCCGAGCCGGGCGCGATCGGCCGCGGTCGCGGTGCGCCGCCGGCAATCGATCAGCTGATAGCCGTAGCTGCGGCCGAGCGCCGTGATCTCGGCGCGCATGTCGGCGATCTTGAGCACCGCCGACAGATGCTGTGGACGGCGTACGAATGAGCCGGCACGCCGCCGCCGCTCGATCAAGTCGGCCTGTGCCAGTTCCGACAGCGCCTTGTTCACGGTCATGCGCGAGCAATGATAGCGCTCCATGAGCTGGTGTTCGAAGGGGATGCGGTGGCCCGGTGGCCATTCGCCGGTCAGGATCCGTGTCTCGATATCGAGCCGGATCCGCTTGTAGAGCGTCGGCTTTTCGGCTGCGCGCGGCTTGGCTCGATCGGAAGCGAGGCTCATGCGACGAGCCTCCGGACGCTGGCATTGAACCGCTCGCGCGCCTTGTCGCGCAGCCGGTGCCGGCCGCCTGTGACCAGTTTGTCGCCGCCGGCCCAGACGCAGTCGATCGCGTCGCTTCCGGACGCAAACAGCCAGCCGTCGAGCACGGCATCGCTTGATCGTCCCGCCAGGGATGGGTGTGCGGTATCGAGGGTGACGATATCGGCGCGGGCGCCAGGTACGAGGCCAGCATTGGTCTGCGCCAGGGCCTGCGCGCCGCCCGCGAGCGCGTGATCGAACAGGGCACGGCCGGTGGATGCGCCCGGAGGTCCCGAGAGCACGTTGCGCTCGCGGTGCTTCAGCCGCTGGCCGTATTCGAGTTGGCGAAGCTCGTCGGCGACGCCGACCAGGACGTTGGAATCGGTTCCGATGCCGAACCGGCCGCCCGCGGCAAGGAATTCGCGCGCCGAAAAGATGCCGTCGCCAAGGCTTGCTTCGGTGACCGGGCAGAGGCCGGCAACGGCGCCGCTGCCGGCGAGCGCAGCGACTTCCCGTTCCGTCATGTGGGTCGCGTGAATCAGGCACCAGCGACGATCGACGGGCGCATGTTCGAGCAGCCATTGCACCGGCCGCTGCCCTGACCAGGCCATGCAGTCCTCCACCTCGCGCACCTGTTCGGCGGCGTGGATGTGGATCGGGTCGGTGCCGGCAAGCGGAATGATCGCCGCGAGCTCATCGGGCGCCACTGCGCGCAGGCTGTGCGGGGCGATGCCGATGTTCGCGCCAGGCAGTTTTCGAATTGCCTCGCGCGAGGCAGCCATCAGCGTGGCGAACTGATCGACCGAGCAGATGAAGCGACGCTGCCCGGCATGCGGTGCTGCGCCGCCGAACGTGCCGTGGGCATAAAAACTCGGCAGTAGCGTGAGTCCGATGCCGGACGCCTCAGTCGCCTCCGCAATGCGCACGGCCATCTCGGCCGGATTGGCGTAAGGCGAGCCGTCCGGATCATGATGGAGATAGTGAAACTCCCCGACGCGCGTGAAGCCGCGCTCGAGCATCTCGACATAGAGCAGGGTCGCGACGGCCGCGACGTCGTCTGGCGTCATCGTCAGCGCAAAGCGATACATCGTCTCGCGCCAGGTCCAGAACGTGTCGGTCGTATCGCCGCGCAGTTCGGCAAGGCCGGCCATGCCGCGCTGAAACGCGTGGCTGTGCAGGCTAGCCAATCCCGGAACCGCCATTTGGTGACGTTCGTCGCCCGCGGCGGGGGGCACGCCTGCCGTCACCGAGGCGATCGCGCCGTCGGTGACCACGATTTGCACGTCATTGGCCCAGCCCGAAGGCAGCAGCGCGAATGCGAAATGCAGTCGTGTCATTTTTCCATGCCGGCTGGACAGAACCCGGACACGATTATATGTCTAGACATATAAGTCAAGCATCCCACCTCGGGGGACAATCGCATGGCAGAGCGTTTCGACCGCATCTGGCACAATGCCCGGCTCGCCACGATGCGCGGCGATGGCGCCGATCTCGGCGAGATCGAGCGCGGCCTGATCGCGGCGCGCGACGGCCGCATTGTCTATGCAGGCACGCAGTCGGACTTTCCTGTGGATGTGGACGCCGCGGAGCGGATCGATTGCGGCGGCCGCTGGATCACGCCCGGGCTGGTGGATTGCCACACGCATCTCGTCTATGGCGGCAACCGCGCGCACGAGTTCGAGCTTCGCCTGAAAGGCGCGAGCTATGAGGAGATCGCGCGCGCGGGGGGCGGCATCGTCTCGACCGTTGCCGCGACGCGTAGCGCGACCGAGGCCGAGCTTGTCGCCGGCGCACTGCCACGGCTGGACGCGCTGATCGGCGAGGGGGCAACCACCGTCGAGATCAAGTCCGGCTATGGCCTTAACGTTGAGACCGAGATGCGGCAACTTGCGGCGGCACGCAGCCTCGGCCGCCTGCGGCCGGTTGCGATCCGCACATCCTTTCTGGGGGCGCACGCATTGCCGCCCGAAGCCAATGGCGACAAGGACCGCTACATCGATCTGGTCTGCAACGAGATGCTGCCGCCGGTGGCCAAGGCCGGCCTTGCCGATGCCGTCGACGGCTTCATGGAAGGCATCGCGTTTTCCGGAGAGCAGACGGCGCGGGTGTTCGCGGCGGCGCGTGCGTTGGGGCTACCTGTCAAGCTGCACGCGGACCAGCTGTCGAATCTCGGCGGTGCCGCGCTCGCCGCAAAATTCTCCGCGCTATCGGCCGATCATCTGGAGCACACCGATGAAGCCGGCGCCGCCGCGATGGCCAAGGCCGGCGCGGTCGCGGTGCTGCTGCCCGGTGCGTTCTATTTCATTCGCGAAACGCAGAAGCCGCCGGTCGAGCTGTTCCGCAGCCACGGCGTGAACATGGCGCTGGCGACCGACTGCAATCCCGGTAGCTCGCCGCTGACCTCGCTTCTACTTACGATGAACATGGGCGCAACGCTGTTCCGGATGACGGTCGCCGAGTGCCTCGCCGGGGTGACGCGGGAAGGGGCGCGTGCGCTCGGCATGCTCGCCGAGACCGGTACGCTGGAGGCCGGCAAATGGTGCGATCTGGCGATCTGGGACATCGAGCGCCCCGCCGAGCTGGTCTACCGCATCGGCTTCAATCCGTTGCACGGCCGGGTGTGGAGGGGCCAATGAGCGATCCAGATGTCCCCATTGTCGTGAAGCCCGGAACCGTCCGCCTCGACGTGCTGGCGCGCGTGCTTGATGGTGCACCCATCGTGCTCGATCCATCGTTCTGGCCGCGCGTCGAGGCGGCCGCGGGGATCGTGGCGAAAGCGGCGCATATCGACGTTCCCGCGTACGGTATCAATACCGGCTTCGGGAAGCTGGCATCGACGCGCATCGCACCCGACCAGACCGCGCTGCTTCAGCGCAACCTCATCCTGTCGCATTGCTGCGGGGTCGGGCCGGCTACGCCCGAGCCGATCGTGCGCCTGATGATGGCGCTGAAAGTGATCTCGCTCGGCCGCGGCGCGTCCGGCGTGCGCCGCGATGTGATCGAGCAGTTGCAGGGCATGCTGGCGCGCGGCGTCTCACCGCTGGTGCCGCAGCAGGGCTCGGTCGGCGCCTCCGGCGATCTGGCGCCGCTCGCCCATATGACCGCCGTCATGATCGGGGAGGGGCGGGCATTCCTTGATGGCAAGATCGTGGCGGGTCATGACGCGCTTGCCGCTGCCGGTCTCGCGCCGCTGACGCTCGGCCCCAAGGAGGGGCTCGCGCTGATCAACGGCACGCAGTTTTCGACTGCCTACGCGATTTCCGGCCTGCTGCGCGCGCATCGCCTTGCGTGTGCCGCACTGGTGACCGGTGCGCTGTCGGTCGATGCGGCCATGGCATCCACCGTGCCATTTCGTCCTGAAATCCAGGCGTTGCGCGGCCATGATGGACAGATCGCTGCGGCCGCCACCCTGACCGCGCTGCTCGACGGCAGCGATATCAGGCAATCGCATCTCGAAGGCGACGAGCGGGTGCAGGACCCGTATTGCCTGCGCTGCCAGCCGCAAGTTGCAGGCGCGGTGCTCGACCTGCTCGTGCACGCCGCGCGCGTGCTGACCATTGAAGCCAACGCCGTGACGGATAACCCGCTGGTCCTGGTCGATACAGGCGAGATCGTCTCAGGCGGCAATTTTCATGCTGAGCCGGTGGCCTTCGCTGCCGATCAGATCGCGCTGGCGCTCTCGGAGATCGGCGCCACCAGCGAACGTCGGATCGCGACCCTCGTTGATCCTGCCTTGAACTTCGGCTTGCCGCCGTTCCTGACACCCGAGCCCGGCATCAATTCCGGGTTCATGATCGCCGAGGTGACGGCGGCGGCGCTCTATGCCGAGAACAAGCAGCGCGCGATGCCGTGCTCGATCGATTCCACGCCGACCAGCGCCAATCAGGAGGATCACGTCTCGATGGCCGCGCATGCCGCGCGCCGGCTGTCCGATATGGCCGACAATCTTGCGGCCATCCTCGGCATCGAGCTTCTGGTCGCGGCGCAAGGCATCACGCTGCGCGCCCCGCATGCGACCAGCGCGCCACTCGCTGCGGTCATTGCCGCGTTGCGCGAGCATGTTCCGGCGCTCGGCGCGGACCGCTACATGGCCGACGATCTCGCGCGCGCCGCGTCGCTGATCGAAGCCGACGCGTTGCCCGCCGCTGCGCTCGCGGTCCTTTCGTCCGATCCGTTTCCAAACTTGCTTAGCCGACAGGGACATCCGTCATGAACCGCCGACTGGATAACGAACGTATCATCCGTGCTCCCCGCGGCACCGACATCAGCGCGAAGAGCTGGCTGACGGAAGCGCCGCTGCGCATGCTGATGAACAATCTGGACCCTGATGTCGCCGAGCGTCCGAGCGAGCTCGTGGTCTATGGCGGAATCGGCCGTGCGGCGCGCGACTGGGAGAGCTTTGATCGGATTGCCGCCTCCTTGCGCAAGCTCGAAGGCGACCAGACGCTGCTGGTGCAATCCGGCAAGCCGGTCGGCATCTTCCGCACCCATGCGGATGCACCGCGCGTCCTGATCGCGAATTCGAACCTGGTGCCGCATTGGGCGACACTCGATCATTTCAACGAGCTCGACCGCTTGGGCCTGATGATGTTCGGCCAGATGACGGCAGGCTCCTGGATCTATATCGGCAGCCAGGGCATCGTGCAGGGGACCTATGAGACGTTCGTCGAGGTCGGCCGCCGGCACTATGGCGGCAGCCTCGCCGGCAAATGGATCCTCACGGCGGGCCTCGGCGGTATGGGTGGCGCCCAGCCGCTGGCCGCGACCATGGCCGGCGCCTCGATGCTCGCCGTCGAATGCCAGCCGAGCCGCATCGAGATGCGGCTGCGCACGGGTTATCTCGACCGCCAGGCGACGACGCTCGATGAAGCGCTGGCGATCATCGCCGACGCGGCCAAGACCCGGAAGCCCGTTTCGGTCGGCCTGCTCGGCAATGCGGCCGAGATCTTTCCGGAGTTGGTGCGCCGCGGCGTGCGGCCGGACATCGTCACCGACCAGACCAGCGCGCATGATCCGATCAACGGCTATCTGCCCAAGGGATGGGCGCTCGCCGAATGGGAAGAGCGCCGCGCCGCCGATCCGAAGGCGGTCGAGATGGCAGCCAAGAGCTCGATGGTCGATCATGTGCAGGCCATGCTGGATTTCCACGCGCAGGGAATCCCGACGCTCGACTACGGCAACAACATCCGCCAGATGGCCAAGGACATGGGCCTGAAGCAGGCGTTCGACTTTCCGGGTTTCGTTCCGGCCTATATCCGTCCGCTGTTCTGCCGCGGCGTGGGGCCGTTCCGCTGGGCGGCGCTGTCGGGCGATCCCGAGGACATCTTCAAGACCGATGCCAAGGTCAAGGAGCTGATGCCCAACGATAGCCATTTGCACAACTGGCTCGACATGGCGAAGGCGCGCATCAAGTTTCAGGGGCTGCCGGCGCGGATTTGCTGGGTCGGGCTCGGCGATCGCCATCGCCTTGGCCTTGCCTTCAACGAAATGGTGGCGCGCGGCGAGCTCAAGGCGCCGATCGTGATCGGCCGCGATCATCTCGACAGCGGCTCGGTGGCAAGTCCGAACCGCGAGACCGAGGCGATGCGCGACGGCTCGGACGCGGTGTCCGATTGGCCGTTGCTCAACGCGCTGCTCAACTGTGCGAGCGGCGCCACCTGGGTGTCGCTGCACCACGGCGGCGGTGTCGGTATCGGCTATTCGCAGCACGCCGGCATGGTGATCGTCGCGGACGGTACGCCGGAGGCGGCGCGCCGGCTCGAGCGCGTGCTGTGGAACGATCCGGCGACGGGGGTCATGCGCCACGCCGATGCCGGCTATGAAACCGCGATCGAATGCGCCCAGGCCAATAGCCTCGATCTGCCGAGCTTGCGCGCCTGAGATGACGTTGGCGAGAAGCCGCTGATGACGGTTCTCGCCAACCCGGCTCAATCGGCCGACAGCGGCTCGCCGGTCAGCGACCAGCTCTCGCCATCGAACGTCGCGATCCGCAAGGTCCTGAACGGCGTATAGTCGCCGGGCCGGGTGCCGATCGAGACGCCCGGCAGCATCATCGGCAGTCGCTCGCCGCTCAGCGACGTCGCCTGCTTGATCAGGTTTTCGCGGGTCAGGTCGTCGCCGCATTTGCGCAAGGCCAGCTCCACGGCGTGCACATTCATATAGGCAACCAGCACGGAATAGTCGTCCGGGTTGGCCGAAGCCGCGTATGTCTTCAGGAAATCCTTGTAGGCCTTGACCTCGTCGTCATTGGCCCAGGCCGGGTCGCCCGGCTGCTTGAGGAATTGCGTGGTGACCAGCCCCTTCGATGCTTCGAGGCCCGCGGGCTTCAGGATGGTCTCGACCGAAGCCGTCGAGCCGCCGATCACGTGCAGCGGCTTCCAGCCGAGCTCGTAGACCTTGCGGATCGATTGCGCCGCGGCCTTCGACGACGACTGCTCGATCAGCGTATCGACCCCGGCAGCCTTCAGCTGGACGATCTGCGAGTCGATCGTCGGGTCGGCAAGTTCGTAGGAGGCCTGGGCGACGATCAGCTCGGCCTTCGGACCGAGACCGGCGCGGAGGCCCTTGAGATAGTCCTTGCCGTAGTCGTCATTCTGGTAGAGCACGCCGATCCTGGCGTCGGGCTTTGTGCGCAGGATGTATTTGGCGACGACGCGGCCTTCGGTTTCGAAGTCCGGATAGAGCGGGATCGTCCACGGGAACGTCTTGGGATCGTTGAAGCGGCGTCCGCCTGCGGTGATGAAGAGCTGCGGCACCTGCTTGCCGTTGAGGTATTTCTGGATCGCGACGTTGGGCGCGGTGCCGATCGTACCGACTTCGGCCAAGATGCCGACGTCCTCGATCAGCTTGCGGGATTGCTCGACCGCTTTCGGCGCGCTGTAGGCGTTGTCGAGCTGGGTGAAGTTGATCTTGCGACCGTTGATGCCGCCTTTCGCGTTCAGCATCTCGAAATAGCCGACCACGGCGCGCCCGGCGCCGGCGCCGAAGGCGGAGGCGGGGCCGCTGAGCGGCGTCGATTGGCCGAGCTTGATCTCGGTATCGCTGGCGCCGGGTCCATAGGCTTTCTGCGCGTAGGCGGGCGCCGCCAGCAGGGCCGACAGCGCGACGGCCGCCAACGCCCGGTCGATGATGTGGTTCAAGGTCGTTCCTCCCTGTAATTCGTTTCTTGTTGCAATCGATCTGCGCTAGCGTAGCAACTCGCGGGCAATCACCACGCGCTGGATCTGGTTGGTGCCTTCGAAAATCTGGGTCAGCTTGGCGTCGCGCATCATGCGTTCGACCGGGTAGTCCATGGTGTAGCCGTAGCCGCCGAAGATCTGGACCGCGTCGGTCGTGACCTTCATGGCCATGTCGCTGCCGACGCATTTGGCCATGCTGGCAAGCACGTTGAGCCGCTTCCAGTCGCCGGCATCGCCGGCGCGGGCGCATTCGTAGACCAGCGCACGGGCCGCCTCGATCTGCATCGCCATGTCGGCGAGCATGAACTGCACGCCCTGGAACTCGGCGATCGGCTGCTTGAACTGCTTGCGTTCCTTGGCATAGGCGACGCACGCATCGAGCGCGCCCTGGGCGAGGCCGACCGACTGTGCGCCGATGGTCGGGCGGTTGAGGTCGAGCGCGCGCATCGACGCGCGAAAACCCTTGCCTTCCTCGCCGACAAGGTTTTCGGCCGGGATCCAGACATTGTCGAAGAAGATCGGGGTATTGGGGGCGCCGCGAAACCCCATCTTGCGCTCGTGGCGGCCGAACGTGATGCCCGGCATCTTCTTCGGCTCGACGATGAAGGCGCTGATTCCGTCGGCGCCGGCGCCGTCACTGGTCCGCGCCATCACCACGATGTAGTCGGCGACGACGCCGTAGCTGCACCACTGCTTGCGGCCGTTCAGGACATAGCTGTCGCCGTCCTTGCGGGCGCGGGTGTTGAGCGCGGCGACGTCGGAGCCGGCCTGCGGCTCCGAGATCGCGATCGCCGTGACCACGCCGCCCTGGGCGATGATCGGCAAATATTTCTGGCGCTGCTCTTCCGAGCCGAAATGCAGCAGCGGCATGATGAACATGGTGTTGAGCGCCGCGATCGATGCGCAGGCAGGCGAGACCTTCGAGATTTCCTCGCGCGCGATGCAGGCCATGGTCAGGTTGCCGTTGGGGCCGCCATAGCGCTCCGGCACCCAGAGCTGCATCAATCCCATCTCGCCGAACAGCTTGACCAGCTCGAGCGGGAAGCGGTCGGTCTCGTCGATTTCGGCGGCGATCGGCGCCACATGCCTGGCGACCATCCTGCGCAAATTGTCGCGGAAGGCGACCTGCTCCTCGGAAAAACTCATACGGACTCCCCGTCTGTTTTCTTTGCCGGAAGCCAAAAAAGGGGCTTCCATTGAATGGGTGATCCATTTAATAATTCACCGCATGAGCACCAAGTCAAGCCCTCGCGCGCCGCAGCGCCCCCGCACCGCCTCGCCGAACCGCAGGGAGCGGGCCACCGATCTCCGTGCCGCCGGCTCCGCGGCCACGCCGACATTCAAGCCGATCCACACCAGGCGGACGTTCGAGGAGATCTGCGAGCGCATTCGCGAGCAGCTGGCGCTCGGCGTGCTGAAGCCAGGCGACAAGCTGCCGGCCGAGCGCGAGCTCGCCCAGCAACTCGGCGTCAGCCGGAATGTACTGCGGGAAGCGCTACGCAGCCTGGAGATGGCCGGCGTGCTTCGGCTGCAGAAGGGCGTCAAGGGCGGCGCCTTCATCCAGCAGGGCGACACCCGGCGCATGAACGAGGTCATGCGCGACATGCTGAGCCTCGGGACGATTTCGGTGCGGGAATTGTCGGAGGCGCGGGTCCACGTCCTCGACCTCGTGGTGCAGCTGGCGTGTGCAAATGCGCGAAGGGCCGACCTCGATGCGCTGGAAGCCAATATCGAGCGGACGGAGCTGGCGACGAAAGAGGGCCGGCTGCTCGACCGGGTCGAATGCTCGCGCGAGTTCTACAAGCTGCTCGCGGCATCGACCGGCAACAAGGTGATCGCGATGATCGTGGACTCGGTCACCGAGATCCACATGCGCTTCGTCTACGCCAAGGTCGCTTCCAGCGGGGTCGCGATGGCGCGGCTCGCGGAGAAGCGGCGGCAGTTCCTGGCGGCGCTGAACGAGCGAGACGTGGCGCTGGCAAGCCGGCTGCTCCGATCGCACCTCGAATCCGTGCAGCGCATGCTGGAGCAGGATCCGGGTGCGATGTCGCTTCACGTCGCATTGGCCGACGTGCAGCCCGGGATGCGCCGGTAGCGTGCCGCGCCGGCGAATAAATCAACAGCTCAGACAGCAATAACAATGGAGGCAAACGTGTCCAACTACGCCAAGTATGAATGCCTGACGGTCGAGGTCGCGGACAAGGTCGCGACCGTGACCTTGAACCGCCCAGAGGCGCGCAACGCCATCAACCAGAAGCTGATCCGCGAATTGCGGACGATCTGGGACGACCTCGCCGACGACCATGCCGTCAATGCCGTGGTGCTGACCGGCGCCGGCGACTTCTTCAGCGTCGGTGGTGACGTGAAGGCGATGTCGGAGCGGCCGGGCGGCGACGTGCTCGAAGAGGGTGAAGTGCACGATCCCATGATCAGCCGGCGCGGCGTCACCCGCCAGCTCGAGCTCGACAAGCCGATCATCGCGGCGATCAACGGCGACGCGATCGGCCTTGCGGCGACCCATGCGCTGCTCTGCGACATCACCGTGATGGCGGAGGATGCGCGGATCGGCGACACCCACGTCTCGCGCGTCGGCCTGGTCGCGGGCGACGGCGGCACGGTGATCTGGCCGCTGCTGGTCGGCATCAACAAGGCCAAGGAATTCCTGATCCGCGGCACGCTGCTGAAGGGCAAGGAGGCGGAGCGGATCGGGCTGGTCAACCATGTCGCGCCGCGCGCCGAAGTGTTGGCCAAGGCCCGCGAGATTGCGGTCGAGCTCGCCAACGGTCCGACCTGGGCCATTCGCTGGACCAAGCTGTCGATCAACCAGATCGTCAAGGAGCGCGTGAACATGCTGCTGGAGGCCTCGATGGCGCTGGAGCAGGTGACGTTCGAGACCGCCGACCACAAGGAAGCGACGATGTCGTTCAAGGAGAAGCGCAAGCCCAGGTTCGGCCAGGCGTAGCGCGGGGCCGGGCAATGACGGCGACCGAAGCGTCGAATGACGATGTTGCAGGAATGCTGCGCGATTCCTTGCGCGGCTTCCTTGACGAGCATTGGCGTCCGCGCGGCGCAACGGCGTCGTCCTCGCCGGACGAGGTGTCGGCGATCTGGCGCAAGCTGGTCGGGCAGGGCGTCGCCGCGCTCGGTGCGGAGGGCGGCGAAGGTGGGCTCGCCGAGATTCTCGTCGTCATGGCGGAGCTCGGCCGCGCCGGGTGTCCGGCGCCGATGTGGTCTGCGGCGCTCGCCAATCTTGCGATCTCCGGATCGCAGGTCGACGTCGTGGTGGATCTCTTGGAGCGGCTGCATTCCGGGAAGGCGATCGTCGCCTTCTCGTTTGGTGCGCTGGACCCCGACCCTGGCACGGGCTCGATCCAGGTCACGGACCTCAGGGCAACAGGTGTGCTCCGCTTTGTCGAGGCCGCGGGAGGCGCCACGCATCTTCTGGTCGCGCTCGATCAAGTCCATCTTGCGCTGATCGATCTTGGCGGTCCCGGTGTCGAATGCGTCGCGACCCGCGCGATGGGAGCGTGGGGACTCTCCGAGGTCAGGCTGAATGCAGCGCCGCTCACGCGCATTCCCGTCGCGACAGTCGATCTGGACGATCTCCGCATCAAGGGCAAGGCGGCGTTGACCGCGCGCGCTTACGGCGCGGCGCGGCGCGCGTTTGAGCTGGCCGTGGACTACGCCAAGGAACGACACCAATTCGGACAACCGATCGGCAAGTTCCAGGCGATCCAGCACAAGCTGGCCAACTGCCTGATCGCGCTCGAGGGCGTCAGGCTGATCCTCGAGCATACCGCCGGACTGCATGATGGCGGCGACGACGACTGGCGCTACTTCGCCGATTGCGCATCGGCGTTCTCCGGCAATGCGCTGCGGCAGGTCTCGCTGGAGACCCAGCATACATTCGGTGCGATCGGCTATGCCGAGGAGCACGAGGCGCCGATCCATTTCAAGCGGGTGCACCTCGATACGATCGCGCTCGGCGGCGCCTCGGATGCAAAGCGCAGACTTGCCGAGCGACTGCTGGATACGGGCGGCGCCGGGCTGCCGCAATACGACCTCGGGTCCGCCGGAAATGCGTTTCGCGAGCAGGTTCGGCACTGGCTCGACCAAAACTGGACCGGAGATTCGAAGCAAGGCTTCGACCAGAGGCCTTTCGCCAAGCGCGAGTTCGATGCGAGCTTCGCCCGAGGTATCGGCGAAACCGGGTGGATTGGCCTCGGATGGCCGGAGCAGTTCGGCGGCCAGGCTCGCTCTCCGCTGGAGCAGATCGCCTTCATGGAGACGATGGAGCGGGGCGAGGCACCACGGATTGGTGCGGCGATCCAGGCCAACGCGCTGATGATGTTCGGCACGCCAGAGCAGCAGCAAAAATACCTTCCGGAAATCCTGCGCGGCGAAGCCATGCACGGCATGGGTTACAGCGAGCCGCAGGCGGGCTCGGACCTCGCGGCGCTGCGCACAAGTGCGATCAGAGACGGCGATCACTGGGTGATCAACGGCCAGAAGATCTGGACCACCACCTGGTGGGGCAAGTACATGTTCCTGGCCGCGCGGACCGACAAGGATGCGACGCCGCCGCATGCCGGCATCAGCATGTTCATCGTGCCGATGGACGTGCCGGGCATCACGACCCGTCCGTCTGCGACCATGTATGACGGCACGTTTGCCAACATCTTCTACGACAATGTCCGCATTCCCGCCGAGAATTTGGTTGGCGAGGTCAACGGCGGCTGGAAGGTGCTGACCGGCGCGCTCGCCTTCGAGCGAGGGCTGGTCGGTGGCGGGATCGTCCTGAAGGTCGCGCACGCCTTCGAGCAGCTGCGTTCGCATGTGATGACCAAGGAGGGCGATCGGTCTCTGGCCGATGACCCCATCGTCTGCGACAAGATGGCGATCCTGGCATCCGAGATCGAAATCGGCCGTCTATTGATGATGCATTGTGCCGAGCTCGCAGCCGACGGCATGACTCCGCCGGAGTATGGCGCGATCAGCAAGGTGTTCTCCGGAGAGCTGATGGAGCGTTTCGGAGAGGCCGCGCTCGATATCCTCGGCATGCGCGCCGCGCTGTCCGAACAGATGCCGGGCGCGATCGACAACGGCCGCTTCGAGCAGAACCTGCGGCATTCGCTGATGTGGGTCATCAGCATCGGGACCAACGAGATTCAGCGCAGCCTGATCGCGCAACGCGCGCTCGGGTTGCCGAGATAGGAGAGATCGGATGCAGAAAGATGGCGACAGGGCGCCGCTCGCCGGGGTGCGGGTGCTGGATTTTTCCATCATGGTGGCGGGGCCCTATTGCGCGCGGCTGCTCGCCGACGTCGGTGCCGAGGTCATCAAGATCGAGCCGCCTGAAGGCGACGACATGCGGCTGCGGACGCCGCTGCGCGAAGGCCACAGCACCTATTTCGGCCAGCTCAATGCCGGCAAGCGCAGCCTGGCGCTGGACCTGAAGAACGCCGATGCCATCAAGCTCGTGCATCGCATGGTCGCGGAGGCTGACATCCTTGTCGAGAATTTCCGTCCGGGAGTGATGGACCGGCTCGGCCTCGGCTATGACGCGCTTCGCGAGATCAACCCGCGCCTGATCTATTGCTCGATCTCGGGCTATGGCCAGTCCGGCCCCGCCGCCGAGCGCGCGGCCTACGCCATGATCGTGCATGCCGAAAGCGGATTTGATACCTCGCTGATGCGCTATGCCGGCGACCGGGAGCGTCCCGCGGCCGGAGCCATTTTTGTCGCCGACATCCTCGGCGGCATCTTCGGCTATTCCGCGATCCAGACCGCGATGGTCCAGCGCGAACGCACCGGGAAGGGGCAGCGCGTCGATGTGGCGTTGATGGATTGCATGCTCAACCTGCTGGTCTATGAACTCCAGGAAGCCCAGTTCCCGATCCGCTCGCCGCGTCCGACCTATGGGCCGGTGCGCACGCGCGATGGTGATATCCTGATCGCCCCGGTCACGCCGCGCAATTTTGCGGCGCTATGTGAGGTGACGGGGCAGGACGAACTGGCAAACGATCCGCGCTTTGCGACCATTCCGGCGCGCGGTGCCAATTGGACCGCCATGATGCAGGTGATCGAAAAATGGACCGAGCGTCACACCGTCGCTGAATGCATTGCGGCGCTGGATCGCGCCGGCGTTCCCTGCGCCGGGTACCGGACGCCCGGCGCGGCGCTGACCGATGCCCATTTGCGTCAACGGGGCGTGTTTGGGACGGTCTCGGATGGCGCCGGCGAATTCGTCGGCGTCAATGCGCCATGGCAGATGTCCGGGGCCGATACGTCGATCGGAAGTCAAGTTCCCGGGATCGGCGCGCAGCGGGACGATGTGCTGTCGCGGATCCTCGGATTGTCGCCGCAGGCAATCGCGGCACTCGCCGCTGCGGGCACGTTTGGCAGGGCGCAGGCCTAGGCAGCCGGACGCCCAAAATCTCAGGTGTCGGACAGAGCGTCCGGCGGCGGAGCCTTCGCGATCGCGAGCAGGCATTTCAGGAAATGCGCGCGGTCTTCCTTGCGCAGGGGTGCCAGCATGATGTTTTGCAGCTCGGCGGCGGCGGGGATAACGGCCAGAAGCGCTTCCTCTCCCTTGGCGGTGATCTGCACCTGGAGCGAGCGGCGGTCGTCCGGATTGTTCTTCTTCGAGACCAGCCGGCGCGCGACCATCCGCTTCAGCATCTCGCTGAGCGTGTTGCGGTCGCAGCTGATCCGGTCCGCCAACACCGAGGGGGTGAGAGGACCCAATTGGTACAGCGCCATCAGCACGCCGAACTGCCGTGGCGTGATGTCGCTCTGACGCGTCATGCTTTGATAGAGCCCGTCGTAGCGGGCCTCCAGCAGCCGCAGCAGAAATCCGACGCCGCCTTCGAGTTGCCAGTCGCGCGCAATATCCGTCGCCGAACTCGTCTTCATACCCTTGTCGGCTGCCATGCCGTCGTTGGACTCCGATTTTTCGAATTCGCGTTAGCCGTTAGCAGCTTGGCCTGACGTCCTCAACCCTGCGGTGAACCGCACCCCGGCCTGTTCCCGGCACGATGCAATTGCTTTCGGCCCTTGTCAGCCAGCCGGCAATGTAGTACGTATACGTATCAAATTCGATGCGAAGACATCGTTCGGGGAGGTTGAACTTGGACCTGCGTGAGCTGCTGTCGATCCCCTATTTGCTGGAGGCCGAGGCCGTCGAAACCGAGCCTGGGCAGTGGCGGGTTCGGCTGGCCTATCCGGAGCTGGCGGGATGCACGGCGGAAGCCGCCGTCGTCGAGGACGCACTGCGGGAGCTCGAGCGGCGCCGCATCGAATTGATCGTCGGCCTGGTGGAGGAGGGCAAGCAGCCTCCCATTCCACGCAAGCCGCTCACCGCATCCGATCCGCTTTGGACCGCTCAGGATCTCGGACTGTCTGACCGCGTCGCCGCGCTTCTCGGCGGCGTAGCCGCCCCGACTACACGCAATTGAAGGAGGCAAATCCATGCTGTCGCGCGAAGACAATGAACGCCTGGTGAGGGTCGGCAAGGGAACGCCGCTCGGCGATCTGTTTCGGCTTTACTGGATTCCCTTCCTCCCGTCGGCGGACCTCGCCAAGGATGGACAGCCGAAGCGCATCCGGCTGCTCGGCGAGGATCTGGTCGCCTTCCGTGACACCGAGGGGCGGGTCGGGTTGGTCGATCAGGCGTGCCCGCATCGCGGCGCGCCGCTGATCTTCGCACGAAACGAGGATTGCGGGCTGCGCTGCGTCTATCACGGCTGGAAATTCGACGTCACCGGCGCGGTGACGGACATGCCGGCCGAGCCGGTGCGCAGCCGCCTCAAGGAGCGGGTGCGGATCAAGGCCTATCCCTGCAAGGAGCGCAACGGAATGATCTGGACCTATATGGGTCCCGACCAGGCCGAGCTTCCGCCGCTGCCGAACCTCGAATGGAATCTGGTGCCGGCCGAGCAGGTGCACATCTCGGTTCGCGTTCAGGAGTGCAATTGGCTGCAGGCGGTCGAAGGCGAGATCGACTCGGCGCACGCGCCGCTGCTGCACGGACGGCTCGACGCCCAGGGCACGACGAGCGCCTGGATCCAGAAGCGCGACCTGCGGCCGACCTTCGAATGCATCAAGCAGGACTTCGGCATGAGCATCGCCGCGCGGCGCAATTACGATGCCAACACGCTGTACTGGCGGGTCAACCAGTTCGTGCTGCCGTTCTATACGCTGGTGCCGCCGCTGTCTCCGTTCCCGGATCTGAGCGGGCACGCCTGGGTACCGATCGATGACGAGAACACACTCTGCATCATGTTCTCCTATCATCCGTCGGAACCGCTGCTGGAGAAAACGCGGCAGGTCTTCGCCGAAGGCCACAAGGGCCGCGAGAGTGGCCATGCCAGCCGCCACGCGCTGGTCCAGCATCCGGTGACGGTCCCGTATGCTGGCTACTGGACCAAATACAATCCGCAGAACGGCTTTCAATTCGACTACGAGGCGCAGCGCACCACCTGGTTCTCGGGTCTGCCGGGGCTCTGGGTGCAGGACGGCGCCTGCCAGAGCGGCGTCTCGCCGATCTTCGATCGCACCAAGGAGACGCTCTGCTCCAGCGATACCGGCATCGCGATGACGCGGCGCTTCATTCTGGAAGCGCTCGGCGCCTATCGCGATCATGCGATCAAGCCCAAGGGCGTCTCGGACCCCGACGTGTTCATGGTGCGGGCGGTGTCGCTGCGGCTGCCGCCGGAGGATTCCTGGGTCGATGTCGGCGCGCCGTTCATGCGGGCCAAGCTCGGCGCCGATTTCGGGTACGAGCTGTGAGCGCATCCCGCCATGGCTGAAATGACGCAGGACGTGCTGGTCAAGCGCATCGGCTACGAGGCCGAGCGGATCAATTCCTATGAGCTGGTCGCGCGGAGAGGCGGCGAGCTGGCGCCGTTCGCCGCCGGCAGCCATATCGATCTGCATCTGCCGAACGGCATGATCCGCAGCTACTCGCTGGTGAACGATCAGCGCGAGCGGCACCGGTATATGATCGCAGTCAACAAGGATGCCGAGAGCCGGGGCGGCTCCAGCTTCGTCCACGATTGCATGAAGGTCGGCGACATCATGACGATCTCCGGGCCGCGCAACAATTTCGCGCTGCACGAAGAGGCGGAGCATTCGGTCCTGATCGCCGGCGGCATCGGCATCACGCCATTGCTGTCGATGATCAGGCGTCTGGAAACACTCGGACGCCGCTGGGAGCTGTTCTACGCCGCGAGGACGCGCACCGCCGCCGCATTCCTCGACGAGCTCGACACATTCCGATCCGATCTTCGCTCCAGGATGCATGTCGATTTCGACGATGAGCGATCGGGGCGTCTGTTCGACCTGCCGGCGATTGTCGGAAACGCGCCGGCGCGGGCGCATCTCTATTGCTGCGGTCCGGTGCCCATGCTCGCGGCATTCGAGGCGGCGACGGCCGATCGGCCGGCCGATCACGTGCATGTCGAATACTTCCAGGCGCGGGAAGCGCCCTCAACCGAGGGCGGCTTCGACGTCAAGCTCGCGCGAAGCAATCGCACGATTGCGGTCGAGCCCGGCAAGACGATCCTCGATGCGCTGCTGGATGCCGGCATCACCGCGAACTACGCGTGCACCGAGGGAGTCTGCGGCACCTGCGAGACGCGCGTGCTCGAAGGCATACCCGATCATCGCGACCAGTTTCTGAGCAAGGAAGAGCAGGCGGCGAACACGAGTGTCATGATCTGCTGCTCGGGTGCCAAGTCCCGCACGCTCGTGCTCGATCTCTAGGATAACAACATACGACGGGTGGAAATAATGAAGTATCTTTCGCATATTGCCGGAGTGGCTCTGCTGGCCGTGTGCGCCAGTTCGCCCGCGTCGGCTGACGCTGCGCGCTCCCTCAAGATCGGCGTGCTCAACGACGCATCCGGCCCTTACTCGGACAATGCCGGCGAAGGCTCGGTGACGGCGGTCAGGATGGCTGCCGAGGATTTCATGCGGCTTCATCCGGATTTCAAGGTCGAGATCGTCTCGGCCGACCACCAGAACAAGGCGGATGTCGGCGCGGCAATCGCGCGCCGCTGGATCGATCAGGAGAAGGTCGACGCAGTCGCCGACGTGCCGAACTCGGCCGTCGGTCTCGCCGTCAACGAAGTCGTGCGCGGCACCAAGGCGGCGCTGATTGCATCGAGTGCGGCGTCCTCAGACCTGACCGGAAAATACTGCTCGCCCAACACGATCCAGTGGACGTTCGACACCTGGGCCGCCTCGCACACCATCGGTGCCTATCTCGTGCGTCACGGCGGCAAGAAATGGTACTTCATCGCGACCGACAATGCGCTCGGCAAGTCGATGGTGCGTGACGGCACGGCGGTGATCGGCGCGGGCGGCGGCACCGTTCTCGGGTCGGTCAATGTGCCGATCAACAATGCGGACTATGCCTCGTTCATCCTGCAAGCCGAGAGCTCGGGCGCCGATGTGATCGCGTTCGCGACGGCCGGCGGCGACACGGTCAGCCTGATCAAGCAGTCCGCCGAGTTCGGGCTGAAGCAGAGCGGACGCACCTTCGCGGCGCTGTTGACCACCACCAATGATGTCGAGTCGAGCGGCCTTGCGGTCGGCGAGGGGCTGATCATCACCCAGCCGTTCTACTGGGACCTCAACGAGGCCAGCCGTGCCTGGTCGGCCAGGTTCAGCGCAGGTCAGCACGGGCAATCGCCGACCGCGTTCCACGCCGGCGTCTACTCCTCCGTGCTTGCCTATCTCAACGCAGCGCTGGCGGCAGCAACGAATGACGCGCCGGCCGTGATCCAGAAGTTGAAGGAGAAGCCGATCGACGACGCCTTGTTCGGGCCGGTCGTGGTGCGCGCGGACGGCCGCGCCATTCACAACATGTACATCTTCAAGGTGAAGAGCCTGAATGCGTCGAAGAGCAAGTGGGACCTGCTGGAGCAGGTCGGCGTGCTCACAGGGCCAGAGGCGTTTCGGCCGCTCGACCAGGGCGGATGCTCGCTCGTCGAGCCGCCCAAGAGCAATTGACGACGACGGCAGCGACACTCGGATCAACACTTCTCAAACTGACGGATGCCCTGATGCTGGATCAGCTTGAAGCCGACTTTCCCGAGCACACGCCGCGCCCTGTCGATGCGCCAAGGGCGCTCGAGGGGGTCCGGGTGATCGATTTCTCGCATTTCATCGCGGGACCGTTTGCGACCATGATCCTCGCCGACATGGGCGCCGAGGTGATCAAGATCGAAGCGCCGGGCCGCGGTGACGATTTGCGCCGCTATCCCCCGGTGCATCCCGATCTCAGGCACGGTGCGCCCTTCCTCTGGACCAACCGCAACAAGCGCAGCGTCGCCCTCGATCTCAAGTCGCCCGAGGGCGTAAAGGTCGCACGCGAGCTGGTCGCGATGGCCGACGTCCTGGTCGAGAATTTTTCGGCGAGCGTGATGGCACGGCTGGGGCTCGACTATGAGAGCTGCCGCAAGATCAAACCCGAGATCATCTATTGCTCGGTGTCGGCCTATGGTCGTGACGGGGCATTTTCGGACCGGCTCGGTTTCGATCCGATCGCGCAGGTCGAGAGCGGCTTCGTGTCGATGAACGGCTATGCCGACCGCGAGGGCGTGCGCGCATTGTCGCCGGTGATGGATATCAGCACCGCGATAATGGCAAGCAATGCGATCCTTGGCGCGCTGTTCGCGCGGGAGCGGAGCGGACAGGGCCAGGCCATCGAGGTGTCGTTGTTCGAGAATGCCGTCCTGATGACCGGCTATGCGACCATGCAGTCGTTGTTCAGCGGTTCCGATCCAAAGCGAAGCGGAAATACAAGTCCGGATACGTGTCCGTCGGGTGTGTTCCTGGCGAGCGATTGCGCCTTCTATATCAACTGCGGCAACGACAAGATCTTCCAACGCCTGATGGCGCAGGTTGTCGAGCGCGAGGATCTCGCGGCGGCCGAGATCTATGCAACCGGCCCGGATCGAATCCGCCGGCGCGAGGAGCTGTTCGCGATCCTTGGCGACGCCTTTGCGCAGCGGCCCTGGTCGCACTGGCAATCGCGGATGCGGGCGGCGGGGGTGCCCTGCGGTCAGGTGCGCACCGTCGGCGAGGCGATCCGCTCCCCGGAGGCGAGGGAGCGCGGGATCGTCACCCGGATCCCGCACGAGACGGTGGGTTGGGTGCCGAACGTGAACCTGCCGATCCGCTATTCGCGGACGCCGATCGTTGATCCCGTCGCGGCACCGGCCGTCGGGCAGCACACCGAGAATGTCCTGCGTGAGTTGCTCGGCTACGATGAGGTGGAGATTGCGCGGCTTGCCGCAGGCGGGGCTTTCGGCAGCCAGCCCGCGCGACAGGATGCCAAGCCGTGACGGCGCGCGCGCGAGACGAGCGCACGCTGCGGGGCCGTGTGGCCGTGATCGGGATTGGCGAAACCGAATATTATCGCCACGGTGCATCCCCCGACCCGGAATTCAAGCTCGCGCTGAAGGCCATTCTGGCGGCTTGCGAGGACGCCGGGCTCGATCCGCGCGAGATCGACGGGTTCTCGTCTTACAGCGACGATCGCAGCGAGGCGTCGCGGCTCGCCGCGGCGCTGGGGACACGTCGATTGCGCTCGGCCACCATGCAATGGGGCGGAGGCGGCGGCGGTTGCTGTGCTGCGGTTGCCAACGCGGCGGCCTCGATCGTCGCGGGCCTCGCCGATTGTGTCGTGGTGTTCCGCTCATTGGCGCAGGGCCAATATGGTCGGTTCGGACAAGCGGGCGGGATCCACACGGTTTCGGGCGAGCGGTCCTACCTGATGCCTTATGGCGTGCTGGTGCCGCCGCAGCGGTTTGCGATGCGTGTGCAGCGCTACATGCACGAGCATGGCGTACGGCAAGAGGCGTTGCGCGCGATTGCGCTCGCCTCTTATCACCACGCCCAGGCCAACCCGCGCGCCGTGATGCAAGGCAGGCCGCTGGACGTCGTGACATACGATGCCTCGCGCTGGATCGTGGAGCCGTTCCATCTCTACGATTGCTGCATGGAAAATGACGGCGCGGCGGCATTGCTGCTGGTATCGGCGGCGCGCGCCGCCGAATTCCGGAATAAGCCGGCCTATCTGCTCGGTGCCGCCTTCGGATCCGGACATCGCGCCGCAGCGACGGCGCACAACGCGCCGCTCTACGCCACGGCGAGCTTCGACACCGTCGCGCCCGACCTCTACCGCATGGCCGGAGTAGGGCCGTCCGATGTCGGCGTGGTCCAGGCGTACGAGAATTTCACCGGCGGTGTCGTGATGGCGCTGGCGGAGCACGGGTTCTTCAAGCCGGAGGAGACCAACGACTTCCTGACATTCGAGAACCTGATCGCGCCGTCCGGGCGGCTGCCGCTCAACACCAGCGGCGGCAACCTCGCCGAATGCTACATGCACGGTTTTGAGCTCGTGCTGGAAGCGGTTCGCCAGGTGCGCGGCACTTCGACGAGCCAGGCTCGACGCAGCGAGGTCGCAATGGTCATCGGAGGTCCGATGGTCTCTCCCGCGAGCAACCTCATCTTGGGTTCGGAGGCCACCTTATGAGCAAGCCGAGCGCGCGCTATCTTCCGGCGGGCCTGCCGATCCCGGTTGCAGAACCTGACGGCCTGTCTGCGCCTTATTGGGAGGGATTGCGTCAGGGCAAGCTGCTGGTGCAACGCTGCGGCCGCTGCGCCACGTGGCAGTTCGGACCCGAATGGCTCTGCCACCGCTGCCACGCCTTCGATCCGGTATGGACCGAGGTCGCGCCGCGCGGCCGGATCTTCAGCTGGGAACGCGCGTGGCATCCATCGCATGCGGCGCTGAAAGGGCATGGACCTTACATCGCCGTGCTTGTCGAACTGCCGCATGCCGGCGGCATCCGCATGGTCGGCAATCTGCTCGGCGATCCCGAACAGGTGGTGACAATCGGCGCAGATGTCGAAGGGGTCTTCGAGCATCACCCGGAGTCGAACCCGCCTTACTCCTTGCTGCAATGGCGCCGGGCATAGGTTTCTTCGGAGTTACTATCCATCCCTGCGCTCGATACGGGCAATCGATCGCGCGTCTACCGGAGATAGATGACCCGTGGATCGCTGCACCTGTGATCCGTCGCGGGTGACATGCGGTTTGCCTGGTTTCGCGTCAACTCGCTGACAGGATGAGCTTCGTGGGTCCTTGTCTCGCGGCAGATGACATGCAATCTTCCGCCCCCGGCAATGCTGTTCGAGAGCAACAAGAACAATAATCCCTCTCGTCCCTCCAATTCTGTCGAGGGCCTGACCATGTCGAACCTTACCCAAGCGACCTCCGCTCCGTGGCGGATAGGCGTGCTGTTCTCGCGAACCGGCTTCATGTCGGTGATCGAGGAGACCCAGTATCAGGGCACGCAGCTTGCGATTGAGGAGGTGAACGAGGCGGGCGGGGTCTGCGGGCGCGAGCTGGTTCCCGTCGCCTACGACCCTGGCTCGGATTCGGCCGCCTATGGCCACTACGCCAAACGGTTGATGGTGGAGGATCAGGTCAGCACTATATTCGGCTGCTACACCTCGTCGAGCCGCAAGGCGGTGCTGCCGGTGGTCGAACGGCTGAACGGCCTGCTTTGGTACCCGACGCTCTATGAGGGTTTCGAGGCGTCGCCGAACGTCATCTACACCGGCGCCTCGCCGAATCAGAACAGCCTCGCGCTGTGCCGCTATTTGATGGATACGTTCGGAACACGATTCTATTTCGTGGGGTCGGACTACATCTATCCGCGCGAGTCCAACCGGGTGATGCGCGAACTGCTGAAGAGCAATGGCGGCTCGGTCGTGGGCGAGCGCTACGTCAATGTCTACGCGCGCTGGCAGGACTTTGTCCCGATCATCCAGGACATCAAGCGAGTCAGGCCCGACGTGATCTTCTCGACCGTCGTGGGGGAGGGCACGGTCTTCCTCTATCAGGCCTACGCGAATGTCGGGCTCGATCCAAAGCAAGTGCCGATCGCCAGCCTGACCACGACGGAAGCCGAAATCGCCGCCATGGGTTTCGACGTCGGCGAAGGACACGTCACCGCGGCATCCTATTTCCAGGGCATCGAGGGCAGCGCCAACAACGCGTTTGTGCAGCGCTTCAAGAAGCGGTTCGGCGCCGACATCTCCACCAACATGTGCGCCGAGGCATCCTATTTCCAGCTGCATCTGTTTGCGAAGGCGCTCGAGCAGGTCAATTCGCTGGATACGGAAGTGCTCCGCTCGATGGTGTTCGGCACCAGCTTTGATGCACCGCAAGGTGCGGTCACCGTCAACCCGATGTCGGGTCATACCGATCTGTGGACCCGCATCGGACGCGCCAACCGTCAGGGACAGTTCGATGTGGTCAGCCAGTCGAAGGAGCCGGTGCATGCGGATCCGTTCCTGATCGGGTATGGTCGTGCAACGCAAACAGGAAGCGTCCAATGAACGAGCAGTCGCGTAAGCCGTCGCTGAGCCGAGACGTCGGCGGACGCAAGACCATGGTTCAGGAACTTGCCGATCTGTCGGCCGTCGTGGTCGCGCCGGTCGACGATCAGGTCGGCATGTTGTTGCGCGAATTGCAGCGGTTCAGGATGCGGGTGCGTCAGGTCTGGCCGATGCCGGAGAGCGTGCCGGCCGATGCCGACGTGGTGTACTGCGAATATTCACCGGATCTGGCGCGGCGCCTGCCGTGGATTCCCGGCGATGCGCGTTCCGCGCTGGTCGTGATCCTGCCGGCGACGGAAGCCGTTCACGCTGATGCGCTGTGTCACGCAACGCCCAACGCCGTTCTGCCGCGGCCGTTCACGCAGAATGCAGTGTTGTCCAGCCTCGTGCTGGCGCGCAGCCAGTTCAGTTACGAACGGCGGCTTCGCAGCAAGATCGAGAAGCTCGACGACAATCTGCGCTCGATGCGCACGGTGGAACGCGCCAAGGCCATCCTGATGGCGACGCGGCAGATGCCGGAAACCGAAGCCTATGGATTCATCAGACGACAGGCGATGGATCGTCGCGTGTCGGCAAGTGCAGTCGCCGCGGCGATTGTTGACTCGTTCGAACTGCTTGGCTACGATCATCAACAGTAAGCCCCAATAGCGGGGCCGGCGGCGACAGCGCCGCCTTCGACACAACCGGCAACAAAGCCCTCCCAATGCTCGCGTAAGCGCGCATCGGGAGGGCTTTTTGTTTTTTCAGTCCTGAAGGGAGCTAGGGATGAGCATTTCACGGCGGACTTTGCTGAGGAACACCGCGGCGCTTGGCGCGTTTGCCGGCGCCGGACTGCCGCATATCTGGATCAAGAACGCCGACCTCGCTTACGCCGCGGGCGGCGAGATCAAGGTCGGCGTGCTGTTCTCGCTGACGGGAACCACTGCAATCATCGAGGAATCGCTCAACAAGGCGACGTTGCTTGCGATCGAGGAAATCAACGCCGCCGGCGGCATCAAGGGCAGCAAGATCGTGCCGATCGTCGAGGATCCCGCGTCGGATCCGGCGACGTTCTCGGAGAAGGCCCGCAAGCTCGTCGTCGGCGACAAATGCGTGAGCGTGTTCGGCTCCTATACCTCGGCGAGCCGCAAGGCGGTACTTCCGGTCTTCGAGCGGCAGAACAATCTCTATTGGTATCCGACGCTCTATGAGGGCCGCGAGTGCTCGAAGAACGTCATCTACACCGGCGCGGTGCCGAACCAGCAGCAGGACGAGTTCGTGCCCTGGCTGGTCAAGAAGTTCGGCAAGAAGTTCTATCTGATCGGCTCCAACTACATCTATCCGAAGGAAGAGAACAACTATTGCAAGAAGCTGCTCGAGAAGCTCGGCGGCGAGGTCGTGGCGGAAGAATATGTGCCGCTCGGCCATTCCGAATTCTCTTCCGTCATCAACAAGATCCGCTCGACGCAGCCGAACGTGATCTTCTCCACCGTGGTCGGCGATTCCGTGGTCGCACTGCATCGTCAGTACAAGGCTGCCGGCCTCGATCCCGAGAAGATGCCGATGGCGAGCCTGACGACTTCCGAGAACGAGGTCGCGGCGATGGGCGGAGAGGCTGCCGCTGGGCACTTCACCTCGGCGCCGTACTTCATGGTGCACAAGTCGCCTGAGAACGAGAAATTCGTCGAGGCCTACAAGAAGCGCTGGGGCGCCGACAAGGTGACGCATTTCGTCTCGGAGGCCTGCTACTTCCAGACCTATCTGTTCAAGCAGGCGGTCGAGAAGCTCGCGACCAGCGACCTCACGCCGCCGAACATCCGCGACGCGGTCAAGGGCCAGGAAGTGATTGCGCCGCAGGGCAAGGTCCGGATCGAGCCGGAGAATCTGCACACCTGGCTGTGGCCCAAGATCGCGCAGGCGAAGTCGAACGGCCAGTTCGAGATTCTGGTCGAGGCCAAGGATTGGCTGAAGCCGGTGCCTTACGCGGCCTATCCCGGGCAGTCCTGCACCGAGAAGGGCCTGGTCGAGAAGAGCTGACGGGGGCTGACGAAGGCCGTCGGCGTGCGGCGCCGGCGGCCGGCTTCCCGCAACGAAAGCCGCCTCTCGCACACATGCGAGGGGCGCAGGCGCCCAAACGAACATCGAAAGCGGATCCCGACGTGGACCAACTCATCGAACAAATCGTCACCGGCCTCAGCATCGGGTCGATTCTGCTGCTGGTCGCGCTGGGCCTGTCGATCATCTACGGCTCGATGGGCATCATCAATCTCGCCCATGGCGAGTTCGTGATGCTCGGCGCTTACGCCGCCTGGGTGTTCCACACCTATCTCGGGCTCGGCCTGCTCGCGAGCCTCGTTCCGATCTTCCTGGTGGTGGCCACGTTCGGCTGGGTCATCGAACGCTACGTCCTGAGCCTGCTCAACAACCGGCCGCTCGACACGATCCTCGCCACCTGGGGTGTCGGCATCATGCTGCAACAGGCGGTGCGGCTGATGGTCGGCAGCGAACTCCGCTATGTGCAGCTGCCGCCGGCGCTGGCCGACAGCATGGACGTGTTCGGCATCCCGATATCGTCGTATCGGGTATTCCTATTTGTCGTGTCGATCGCGCTGTTCGGGGCGACCTGGTTGCTCATGAACCGCACCACGGTCGGGATGAAGCTGCGTGCCATCATCCAGGACCGCTCGGTCGCCGCCTCATTCGGCATCAACGCCAAGCGGGTCTATGCGCTGACCTTCGCCTATGGCGCGGGCCTTGCCGGACTTGCCGGCGCGCTGGTGTCGCCGCTCAAGAGCGTGTCGCCCGATATGGGCACCGGCTACGTGGTCGACGCCTTCATGGTGGTGGTGCTCGGCGGCGTGCAGAGCCTCGCCGGCACCGTGGCAAGTGCCTTCATCCTCGGCGAGCTCTCCGGCGGCATCGCCTTTCTGCAGAACGACACGGTGGCCAAGACGATCGTGCTGCTCGCCATCGTCGTGCTCATCCGTTTCCGCCCCGAGGGGCTTTTCACCGCACGCGTGCGGGCCTGAGACAGATCGCTCATCTATGCCTTCGAATATTTCCACCTCCAGCGGATTGCAGCGCCTGATCGCGCAACTTGCACCGTTGCTCATCGTTTCCGCGCTGGTGTTCGCGCTCCCGGTGCTGCTCAACAATGACTTCCTGCTCAACAAGGTCGCGCGCTATCTCGTGCTGGGGATCCTGACGATATCGCTCGGGCTGTCCTGGGGCTTCGGCGGCATCCTGAATCTCGGCCAGGCGATGAGCTTCGGGCTCGGCTCCTACGCGATGGCGATGGCGCTGAAGCTCAAGACCGTGCCGGTGCATACGGGGGCCAGCGGACTGCCGGACTTCATGGTCTGGAACAATGTCCAGCATTTGCCCTGGTTCTGGGAGCCGTTCCGGTCGCTCAGCTTCGCCATCGCCGCGGGCCTGCTCGTGCCGGCGCTGGTTGCGGCGGCGCTCGGCTGGTTCATGTTCCGGGGGCGGGTCACCGGCGTCTACGTCTCGATCATCACGCTCGCCACCATGGTGGTGATCAATCTCGTGATCATCGACCAGCAAAGTTACACCGGCGGCTTCAACGGCATCACCGATCTCGCCCAGCTCGAGCTGTTCGGCGTCGCGTTCGATGCCTACGGCCGCGCGACCTACTATCTCGTTGCCGGATGTGTGCTGCTCAGCCTGCTGGTTGCCTTTGCCTTCACCAAGTCCAGGGCCGGCCTGATCGTGCAGGCGATCCGCGACCACGAGAGCCGCGTGCGCTATTTCGGCTACGACGTGGCGCTTTACCAGATCTTCGTGTTCGCGCTGTCGGCTGCGATCGCAGGTCTCGCCGGCATGCTCTACACGATCGTGATGGAGTTTGCCTCGCCGACCTTCCTCGGCGTGCAGCTCTCGCTCTCGGTGGTGGTGTGGTGCGCCGTCGGCGGCAGGCAAAGCCTGGTCGGAGCATTCCTCGGCGCGGTGCTGGTCGCGGGCATGCAGGGCGCGCTGTCGGAATCCGCGGCGTTCCTCGAAACCTGGACGCTGGTGATGGGCGCGCTGTTCGTGCTCGTGGTGCTGTTCCTGCCCAAGGGGCTCGCCGGCCTCGCGCAGGCCACTTGGCGCTGGGTTGCCCAGCGCAGACAGGCCGCCAGCGGCGCGGTTGCACGGGGTGTCAGCCAGACGGAGGGCAGCACATGAGCTCCCATCTCGATCTCCGCGACGTCTCGGTCAGCTTCAACGGTTTCAAGGCGCTCAATTCGCTCAACATGAGCGTCGGCAAGGGCGAGCTGCGCTGCCTGATCGGGCCGAACGGCGCCGGCAAGACCACGGCGCTGGACATCATCTGCGGCAAGGTCAAGCCGAGCGCCGGCACCGTCAGCTTTGACGGCACCGCGCTGCAGGATCTCGAGGAATACGAGATCGCCCGCGCCGGTGTCGGCCGCAAGTTCCAGGTGCCGAGCGTCTTCCGCGAGCTCTCGGTCAGCGACAATCTCGAAGTGGCGCGGGCGCGCCGCACCTCCGTGTTCGGCAATCTGCGCTGGAGTATCGGCAATGCTGGGCGTGACGACATCGAGCGTCTTGCCGAGCTGGTCGGACTCACCGAGCAGCTCGACCGGCCGGCCGCCTATTTGTCGCACGGCCAGACCCAGTGGCTGGAGATCGGCATGCTGGTCGCCCAGGACGCCGAGCTGATCCTGATGGATGAGCCGACCGCGGGCATGACGGCGCAGGAAACCCGCAAGACCGCCGAACTGTTCGCACGGCTGAAGGGCAAGCACACGCTGATCGTGGTCGAGCACGACATGGGCTTCGTCAAGGCGATCGGCGACATCATCTCGGTGATGCATATGGGCCAGATGCTGGCCGAGGGCACCGCAGCGGAGGTGGAGGCGCATCCCGAAGTGCGCCGCGCCTATCTCGGATCGGGAGGCATCAGCCATGCTTGAGCTGACCGACGTCGACGCTTTCTATGGCAACAGCCGCGCCCTGCAAGGCATCAATCTGATGGTGGGCAATGGCGAGTTCCTGTCGGTGCTCGGCCGCAACGGCGTCGGCAAGACCACGCTGATGCGCAGCATCCTCGGCCTGATGGACCGGTGCACCGGACGCCTGTCGCTCGACGGCGCCGACATCTCGCCGTTGCGGACCCATCAGCGCGCCAAGGCCGGCATCGCCTACGTGCCGCAGGGCCGCGGCATCCTGCCGCGCTTTACCGTGCGGGAGAATTTGACGCTCGGAACCTTCGCGGCGAAATCGGCCAACGGCATCGAGGAATGGGTGCTCGAGCTGTTTCCGGTGCTCAAGGATTTTCTCAATCGCTACGGCGGCAATCTCTCCGGCGGTCAGCAGCAGCAACTTGCGATTGCACGCGCGCTGCTTGCCCAGCCCAAGGTCATCCTGCTGGACGAGCCGACCGAGGGCATCCAGCCGAACATCGTCGAGCAGATCGAGGACGTGATCGTCAAACTCAATCGCGAGCGCGGAATCACGGTGGTGCTGGTCGAACAGAATGTCGCGTTCGCGCGGCGCGCGTCCCACCGCTTCGCGCTGCTCGAAAAGGGACGCGTCGTCGCCAAGGGCGCGATCGGTGAACTCACCGATGATCTCATCCAGCTGCACATGGCCGTGTAGCGGGAATTATCGTTCAGAAAGGGAGTCGAGACATGTTGCATGGAGATATATCGAGCAGCAAGGACACGGTCGGCGTCGCCGTGGTCAATTACAAGATGCCGCGTCTGCACACCAAGGCCGAGGTGCTGGATAACGCGCGCAACATCGCCAAGATGGTCGAGGGCATGAAGCTCGGCCTGCCGGGCATGGACCTCGTGATCTTCCCGGAATACTCGACCCACGGCATCATGTACGACTCCAAGGAGATGTACGAGACGGCTTCGTCAGTGCCGGGCGAAGAGACCCGCATCTTCGCCGATGCCTGCCGCAAGGCGAAGGTCTGGGGCGTGTTTTCGCTGACCGGCGAACGCCACGAGGAGCATCCCAACAAGGCGCCGTACAACACGCTGATCCTGATGAACGACAAGGGCGAGATCGTCCAGAAGTATCGCAAGATCATGCCGTGGGTGCCGATCGAAGGGTGGTATCCCGGCGATTGCACCTATGTCTCGGAAGGGCCGAAGGGCCTGAAGATCAGCCTGATCATCTGCGACGACGGCAACTATCCGGAGATCTGGCGTGACTGCGCGATGCGCGGCGCAGAGCTGATCGTCCGCTGCCAGGGCTACATGTATCCGGCCAAGGAACAGCAGATCCAGATCTCGAAATCGATGGCCTGGGCCAACAACTGCTACGTTGCGGTCGCCAACGCCTCCGGCTTCGACGGCGTGTATTCCTACTTCGGCCATTCCGCGCTCATCGGCTTCGACGGCCGGACGCTCGGCGAGTGCGGCACCGAGGAGAACGGCATCCAGTACGCCCAGCTCTCGGTGTCGCTGATCCGCGATGCGCGCCGCAACATGCAGTCGCAGAACCATCTCTTCAAGCTGATGCACCGCGGCTATACCGGCCTGATCAACTCCGGAGAGGGCGACCGTGGCCACGCGGTCTGCCCGTACACCTTCTACAAGAACTGGATCACGGACCCCGAAGGTACGCGGGAGATGGTTGAAGCCATGACCCGTCCGACCGTCGGGACCGACGAGTGTCCGATCGAGGGCATTCCGAACCAGAAAGTCGCACATCGTTGATTGGAAAAGCCGAGCTGTGCCGGCGCGATCATTCGCGCCGGCGCGGTTCTGAAACTGTTGCAGCGGGAAACGGGGGTTACCATGAGCAGCGAAGCAAATAGCGGACTGGTGCATCAGACCGAGGGGCAGATCGACGACCTGCTCGGCCACGAGTTCGAGCACGAGCCGGTGCCGATCAGCGCCCGGCGCAGCGCCTTCTCGGTCACCATGGTGTGGCTGGGCTTTCCGATGATCATCACCGGGGCGATGACGGGATCGCTGCTGGTGCTGGGCATGGGATTCAAGAATGCCCTGGTGGCCATGATCATCGGCAATCTGATCATGTTCGCCTATGTGGGCGCGCTCGGCCTGATCGGCACCAGGCGCGGCATGAACTTCGCGCTGATCGCGAGCATCGTGTTCGGAAAGAAGGGTTATGTGCTGGCGTCGGGCCTGCTGTCGACCTTGCTGCTCGGCTGGTATGCGGTGCAGACCGGCATCACCGGCGCATTGATCTCCTCGACCTACGGCCTCAACTATGTGGCGATGACTATCGTCGCAGGCGTGCTCTATATCGGGATCACCTTCGTCGGCGTAAAGGGATTGCACTATATCGGGCTGGCGTCGGTGCCGTTGTTTGTCGTCCTCGGCCTCTGGGTCGCGGCCGATGCTGCCTCGACCACGACGGCAGCGGCGATCTTCGGCTATGCCGGCAATAATGGCGTTGCCAGCATGTCGATGGGCGTCGGCCTCACGGTGGTGCTCGCGCTGTTCATCGACGCCGGCACGGTGACGGCGGACTTCAACCGCTGGGCGCCGAGCCCGCGGGCGTCCCTGTTTGCCACGTTCAGCGCATTTCCGTTCGCAAATCTGGTGGCAATGCTGGTCGGCGGCGTGATGACGGCCGCGCTTGCGGTGCCGAACGCCAATCCGTTCGGTGTCGACAACATGTTCGGCTACATGAACGGCAAGCAGCTCACCTGGCTCAGCATCCTCGCATTCATCTTCCTCTACGCCAATCTCGGCTCGGTCTGCTCGCACTGCCTTTACAATGCGGCCACTGGCTGGTCGCGTATCCTCGGGACCAACATGCGGCTGATGGCCGTGATCCTCGGCGCCATCGGCATCATCGTTGCCGCGGGCAACGTCTGGGCGTTCTTCATCCAGTGGCTGTCGCTGCTCGGCATCCTCGTACCGCCGATCGGCGCGATCATCCTGGTCGATCAGTACCTGTTGCGCACCGGGGCGCGCGCGGACGTGGACTGGCGCGCGAAGCCCTTCATTGCCTGGGGCATCGGGTCGCTGTGCGCATTTGCGGTTGAAAATCTGATGCCGGGGCTGTCCACTGCGATATCAGCCGCGCTGGTCGCCAGCATCGTGTACGGAGCGATCGCACGGGTGGAATCTTCCACCGAAAAGGTGGCGCGGCCCGCGTAAGCGACAAGCTCGATCAAGCAAGAAGGGTACATCAATGAGCGTCGACTATCAGATCTATGATCTCGGCAATCTGGCCTTGCAGCGCGGCGCGACCCTCCGCGACTGCAAGCTCGCCTACAAGACGTTTGGCCAGCTCAACGCGGCCAAGGACAACGTGATCGTCTATCCGACCTGGTACTCCGGCCAGCACTACGACAATGAATGGCTGATCGGGCCGGGCATGGCGCTCGATCCGGCGAAGTACTTCATCATCATTCCCAATATGTTGGGCAACGGCCTGTCGTCGTCGCCGAGCAACACGCCGGAGCCGTATAACGGACCGCGTTTTCCGCAGGTGACGGCCTATGACAATGTCCGCGCCCAGCACCGGCTGGTGACTGAGAAATTCGGCATCAAGCACATCCGTCTGGTCGTCGGCTGGTCGATGGGCGCGTTGCAGACGTTCCATTGGGGCGCGCTCTATCCCGATATGATGGATCTGCTGGCGCCGTTCTGCGGCTCTGCGAAATGCTCGCGCCACAACTACGTGTTCCTGGAGGGCGTGAAGGCCGCACTCACGGCGGATGCGGCGTGGAAGGAGGGTTGGTACACAGATAAGCCGGCCCGCGGCCTGCGCGCCGCCGCGCGGGTCTATGCCGGTTGGGGCTTTTCGCAGGCCTTCTATCGCGAGCAGCTCGACGTCAAGACGATGGGCTTTTCGTCGCTGGAGGATTTCCTGGTGGCGTTCTGGGAGGGCTTCTTCCTGCCGAAGGATCCCAACAACCTGCTCACCATGCTGTGGACCTGGCAGAATGGCGACATCAGCGCCAACGAGATCTACAATGGCGACTTCAAGGCTGCGCTGAAGGCGATCAAGGCCAAGGCCTATGTCATGCCGGGGCAGACCGATCTCTACTTCCCGCCTGAGGACAGCGAGAACGAGGTCGCGAACATGCCGAACGCCAAGTTCGTGCCGGTGCCGTCGATCTGGGGCCACTTCGCGGGCGGGCCGGGGACCAATCCGGTCGATGTCGCCTTCATCGATACCAAGCTCAAGGAATTGCTCGCATCGTGAGTTCAATCGGTTGCGAACGGCTGCCTGCGCGATCATGGGAGGCGTGAGCTTGTCCAATCCCGCTTTGCTGCTCGACCAGTACCGTATCCGCCAGGAGCCGTATTACCGGCCGCTCAAGGATGAGGTCGAACTGTTCGGCGCAGCCTATGCGAACCGCATGCCGGTGATGCTGAAAGGCCCCACCGGCTGCGGCAAGACCCGCTTCATCGAATACATGGCCTGGCGGCTCGGCCGTCCGCTCATCACGGTCGCCTGTCACGAGGACATGACGGCGGCGGATCTGGTGGGGCGCTGGCTGCTCGATGCGGAGGGTACGGTGTGGAGTGACGGACCACTGACGACGGCCGTGCGTCTTGGCGCAATCTGCTACCTCGACGAGATCGTCGAGGCGCGTCAGGACACGACGGTCGTGATCCATCCCCTGACCGACGATCGGCGTGTGCTGCCGCTGGAAAAGCGTGGCGAGCTGATCCACGCGCATTCCGATTTCCAGCTCGTGATCTCCTACAATCCGGGCTACCAGAGCGCGATCAAGGACCTCAAGGAATCCACCAAGCAGCGTTTTGCGGCGCTGGATTTCGGGTATCCCGACCGGCCGGTCGAAACCGAGGTGGTGTCGCGCGAGGCCGGCATCGAGCCCAATCTCGCCGATCTCCTGGTGAAGATCGCTCAGCACAGCCGCAATTTGAAGGGCCAGGGCCTCGACGAAGGCGCTTCGACCCGGATGCTGGTCAATGCCGGTCGCTTGATCGGATGCGGCATCAGCCTCGAAAAGGCCTGCGAGACCACGATCGTCGTTCCCTTGACCGATGATGCGGACACCAGGAACACGTTGCGTGACGTGATTTCGGCCTCTGCGTAAACGGAAACTCGGCGGTGGCGGTCGCGCAAATCAGTTCGCTCGATGGCTTCCGGTCCGGGCGCCGGCTTGCGGCCCTCCTGCGCGGCCACGATGAGATCGCCGTGGCGGTGCAGGCGGCGCGGGCCGCCTTGCACCGGATGGGGTCGTTCGATCGTCTGGCGGCCTGGGACGAGGCGGTGCACGACCTGTTCGAGGCCAACCTCGGCCAGGCGGTGGTTCTGGGCTTTTTAAAGCTATCGGAGCAATGGCCGGCGCTGCGATCGACCGATGATCTGATCGCGATCGGACGCGCCGCAGGCGATATCGGCCGCAGCGCCGGAAGCCGCGCCGCCCATGGGCTGCTGACCGAATTGTCCAAAGTGCTGCCGCGGCTTGCGGGTGCTGGAGAACTCACGGCGGTTCTTGCAGCGCTTGGTCAACTCGCAGATGCAGGCCCGGAATCGGTGGGCCTTGCGATCGGCCGGCTGGAGCCGCTGCTCGCACATGGCGGCGCCGAGGATTTTTCCGCCTGGGTTTCGGCCGGCTTGCGCGCAAGCGGCGGCCGCGCATCGCGCCGGCGCGCCTATTTCGCGCTCGACGATCCGCTCTCGGCGCGGCTGTTCGCGGTCGGCCGGACCGGCGATGATTTTGCACGGCTGGAGAAGCGCCTCGCCGCAACCACGCTCGCCCTGTGGAACAGGAAGCCGCGCTTCCGCAAGCTGGCCGTTGCGCCGACGCCAGTGCCGCGGCGTGCGTCGCTCGCCGCCGGCCTGATCGGGCTCCCGGAGACCTTTCCCGGTTTTGCGGGCGAGGGAGCGGACATCATCTATCTCGCCGCGGTCGCGCATGCCGGCGCGCATCTGGTGCATTCCACCATCCGCTTTCCCGTGGGGCGGCTGAAGGCGCTGCAGATCGCGCTGGTCTCGCTGATCGAGGATGCCCGGGTCGAGACGCTGGCGCTTCGCGAGATGCCCGGGCTGCGCCGGCTGTGGTTGCCATTCCACAGTGCGACGCCAACCGGCCAGGCAACCGCCGCCGGACTGATGATGCGGTTGGCGCGGGCGCTGATCGATCCGGACTATCAGGATCCGGATGCGTGGGTGACCAAGGGGCGGACGCTGTTTGCCGAGGTCGCCGACCGCTGGATTGATCCTGCCGTCAGCCGCGAGATCGGCGGGCTGCTCGGCAACGACATCGGGCAGATGCGGCTGCAGTTCAACGCCAGGAGCTACGTCGTCGAGCCGGCCTATCGCGATGACAATCTGGCGCTGTGGGATTTTGGCGATCAGCCGGACAGCCCGGCCGAGACGATCGAACTTGCAGTCGATTCGGTGCGGATCGAGCGCCGCGACGACGCGGATGGAAAGTCCGCCGACAACGACGCAATGCCCGACGAGACGCTGCGTGCGAAGGCCGCAGCGGTGACCCTGCTGGACGGATTTCCGGTCGCAACCTACCCGGAATGGGACTATGCGACGCGCACCGAGCGGGCGGACTGGACCACGATCCTGGAGGCTGATGCGGCGGTTTCCGCGCAGCCGTTCGACCCTTCGACGGATGCCGAGGCGATGCGCTGGATCACCGAGTTGACCCGCGACGCCTCGATCGGCCGCCGCATCAGACACAAGGGCCAGCGCGACGGCGACGCGCTCGACATCGACGCGGCGATCGCGTTGACGATCGAGCGCCGTGCCGGCAGTATCAGCGAGCCCAGGGTCTACCAGCGCGATGCGCCGGGACCGCGCGATCTCGCCGTTCTGCTGCTGCTCGACCTGTCGCAATCGACCGCGGACCGTGATCGTCACGGCCGGACGGTTCTCGACGTCGAGCGCAAGGCCGCCGCGATCATGGCGACGGCGGTCGAGGCCGCCAATGACGCGATCGCGGTGCACGGCTTCAGCTCCGACGGCCGCGAGCGCGTGCGCTATCTCCGCATCAAGGGCTTCGAGGAGCCGATGGACGCCGTGGTGCGTTCGCGTCTCGCGGGCCTTGGCAGCAGCCATTCCACCCGGCTCGGTGCCGCGTTGCGCCACGCCGGGGGCTACCTCGCGGGCCGACGCGCATTCCGCAAGGTGTTGCTGGTTCTGACCGACGGCGAGCCGTCCGACGTCGATGTGCCCGATCCGCAATATCTGGTGGAGGACGCGCGCCGTGCCGCTCAGCAGCTGCGGCGGCGCGGCACCGATATTTTTGCCTTCGGCATCGGTGAGGACAGATTTCCCCAGCTCGATCGCATTTTCGGCGAGCGCCATGCGCTCCGGGTGCCCCGCATCGAGGTATTGCCGCAACGGGTGATGCAGCTTTATGCGGAATTGAAGAAATAGTGCTGCCATCCCGAGCGGGCTCGGATCCTCGTCCACGAGCCTACGCACCGCTGTCACACTTCGACGCTAACGTTGCAGATTGGACACAGTCGCCCGCCTTGGGAAACAATCGACGCGGATACGATGAGCATTGGATATCTTTCGAGGGGCTTGGCAGGGCGCCCCTCAGACGCTCGTCGATTGTGCGTTTTGATCTGCCTCTGCATGCTGGGCGCTGGCAGCGATGTCGCGATGGGGCAGGAGAGTCCGACCGCTGCTGCGCCGCGCCTCACCTTCGATATTCCGTCGCAACCCCTGACATCCGCACTGGAAAGTTATGGCGCCACGTCGCGGCGTGAGGTGCTCTACGATGCGCGGCTTGCGACCGGCCGGCTCTCAGGCGAGATGAGGGGCGTTTTCGCGCCTTCTGAAGCCCTACAGATATTGCTCGATGGCACTGGCCTTGTCGGCCGCCTGACGTCGGAGAACGCCGTGGTGATCGTGCCCTCGTCTCCGGCCGCCGGGCAGCCGACGACGCCCGACGTCGATGCGCGAAAAGGCGATCCGGTCATTCGTGCCCGCTACTATGCCGTGGTGCAGGAGCGCGTTCGCGACGCCTTCTGCAGGGATACTTTGCTGCGGCCCGGCCGCTATCGGATCGCCGTGCAGTTCTGGATCGCTCCAACGGGATCCGTGCAACAGATCAGGCTTTTGAGCAAGACAGGCGATGACCGCGTCGACAGCGCGATCGAGACGACGCTTCGCGGATTGAGAATGAACGAGGTGCCGCCGCCCGGCATCTCGCAACCCCTCACGATGGTCGTTGCGGCGCGTCCGTCGGAACGGACGCTGGACTGCGCCGGGATCGACGCAATCCGGACCACCGGTGGGGTGAATTGAGCGTGCCGCAATGAGCGACGCAACCCGGACCATGCTGCGCAGCTTCCTGGCTGCCCGCTACGACGATCTCAAGCTGCGGCTGAGCCGTCGTCTCGGATCGGCGGAGCTTGCCAGCGATGCGTTGCAGGACACCTATGTGCGTCTCGGGCGGGCCGAGGTGGCGGGGTCGGTGCAAAGCCCGGCGGCCTATCTGTTCCGCATGGCCTTTAACGTCGCAATCGACCGGCAGCGGGCCGAGAAACGGCGTCTGGCCCGCAATGAGGTTCAGGATCTGCTTCATATTGTGGACGACGCGCCGGGGCCGGGTCAGATCACGGAGGCTCGCTTCGAGATCGAGGCCCTGGAGAAGGCGATCGCGGAACTGACGCCGCGCCGCCGGGTCATCCTGCTGGCCGCGCGGCTTCAGGGAATGCCGCAGCGGGAGATCGCCAGCCGGCTGGGGGTCTCGTTGCGTCTCGTTGAGAAGGAACTCCGCCTCGCCCAGGAACACTGCGCGCTGAAGCTGGGAAAATAGTTGTGCGGTTGATGGCTATCGCGAACGTCAAGTGGATAGACGAACGGTTCGGCCGCGGAGGCTGCCGTTTGCGTGCGCGGCGAGGCAAGTCCGCATGACGTACGAAGGCGGCAAATCGACGATTGGGCTCGGCGCGATGGAGCGGGAGGCACATGCCTGGGTGAGGCGCTTGACGTCAGGAGACGCGACGGTCGAGGACGCCGAGGCATTCCAGCTGTGGCGCCAGCAGAGCGCTGCCCATGCGGTTGCCTTTGCCAAGGCAAGTAGGCTTTGGGAAACGGTTGGCAACGCCGGCCATAACCTCCGGTATGACCCCGCGTCGCTGGGCGTATTGCTTGATGGCGAAGCAAAGCGCGTGATGACCCGCAGGCTGGTGCTCGGCGGCGGGCTTGCAACCGCCGCGGCCGCCGTCGGAGCGGTGACGCTGCGGCCCCCGCTCGAGCTCTGGCCGTCATGGTCCGAGCTTGCGGCCGACTACCGGACCGGTACGGGAGAGCAGCGCAAGGTTGCCTTGAGCGGCAATGTGTCGATCAACCTCGACACGCGAACCAGCATCGCGCTGCGCCCGGACCATGGCGACACCAGCCGGATCGAGTTGATCACGGGTCAGGCATCGATCGCGACGGCCCCGCAGCAGTCCCGACCGGTGACAGTGATCGCGTCCAGCGGTCAAACGGTGGCAACGCAAGCCTCGTTCGACGTGCGCTACCTCGGAGCCGAGGTGCGCGTCACCTGTCTCGGCGGCGAGGTTCGCGTCGAGCATCAGGGAAACGCCCGTACCGTTCGTGAAAGGCAACAGATCGCCTATGACGAGAGGCGCATGAGCGACATCGTCGCGATCGATCCGGCCGTCGAGGCGGCCTGGCAAGAGGGATTGCTGATCTTCCGTTACACGCCCCTGCCCAAGGTGGTGGAGGAGGTGAACCGGTACCGGTTGGGCCGGATCTTCATCGTCAATGCCGAGCTCAACGCCCATCTGATCAACGGCCGCTTCCATATCGATCGGATCGACGAGGTTCTCCTGCAGCTCGAACAAGCCTTTGGCGTGAAAGCCAAAACGCTTCCCGGCGGCATTGTGCTGCTCAGCTGAGGAGGCCCGGGCGGTTTGCAAAAAATTTCGCATCCGGCGTGCGGGTCGGCCCATTCGGGATCGTCACAGCCGCGAGGGTCTCGGTGCTGGCGCTGAGACGCGAAATCTTCGGCTGTCGTCGCCCGGCGCAAGAAAGCGATTCCATGGTTCCCCGCCTCTCCAGGTCTCTCACCCGCGCGACCGTTCGCACTGCATTGTTTGGCAGCGTCAGCGTCGTGGCACTTCTCGCCAATACGCCGGTGGTCGCGCGCCCGTTTGGATCGAGCTGGACGGTGTCACCGTCGGCCGCGGCGATGGCGGCTTCGCAGTCGGCAGCGCAGGACGCGGCAGCAGCCGCCAAGCAGGGCCAGGATGCGATGGCGCGGGCCACGCGCGCCATCCAGGCGATCCAGGGCCTGCAGAACGCGGCGCGCGCCGCGGCGCAGACCTCGCAGCGTTCGGTGACGTTGCCGCAGGTCGCTGTACCCAACGGCCTTGCGCCCGGCGGCCTGCAGGTGGCGCCGGGATGGCAGGGCGCGAATGCGCCGACGCAGGCGATCGATGCCGCCGGTCAGACCCAGGTCGGCATCGCGCAGACCAGGGCGCAGGCGATCCTCAACTGGAATTCATTCAACGTCGGCGCGCGCACCACGCTGACCTTCGACCAGCAAGGCAATGCGAACTGGGTGGCCCTCAACCGCGTCGTCGGCAGCGCGGCGCCGAGCCAGATCCTCGGCAACATCAAGGCGGACGGCTCGGTCTATGTGATCAATCAGAACGGCATCATCTTCGGTGGTGCGAGCCAGGTGAATGTCGGCTCGCTGATCGCCTCGACCGCCAACATCACCGACACCCAGTTCCTGCGCAATGGCATCTACTCGCAGCAGGCGAGTGGCCAATACGTGCCGAGCTTCACCGATGCCCGTGGCGCGGTGAGGGTCGAGGCCGGCGCGCTGATCTCGACCAACGCACCGTCATCGGTGACGCAGGGGGGCGGCTTCGTCCTGCTGATGGGAACCGAGGTCAGCAATGCCGGCTCGATCAGCGCGCCGCGAGGCCAGGTGCAGCTCGCAGCCGGCAACGACTTTCTGCTGCGGCCGGGTTACAGCACGGATGCCAACCAGGCCTCGACCACACGCGGCAACGAAATCTCGCCGATCGTGCGCGACGCGATTGCGGCTGTCGGCAATTCCGGCCTGATCTTCGCCCAGCAAGGCGACATCACGCTTGCGGGCCGCAGCATCACCCAGAACGGGGTGCTTGTCGCCACGACCTCGGTCAACACCCGCGGCACGATCCATCTCCTGAACGCAGCGTCCGATGCCGCGGGCAGCATCACGCTCGCCAGTGGCAGCCTGACCGCGATCCTGCCCGAGCTCGACAGCAGCGACACCGCGCTCGACAGCCAACGCAGTCAGCTGGTCACCGATTCCAAGGCCTTCACCCACGCCCCGGTCGCCAGCGCCCAGTTCGACAATCTTTCCCAGCTCGCCGACCGGCTCGACCAGGGACGTATCGAGATCGTCAGCGGCGGCAGCGTCAACTTCAAGGACGGCTCGACCACGCAGGCGCAAGGCGGCCAGGTGGCGGTCAGCGCCGGCCGCCGCGTCTTCGCCGAGAGCGGATCGATCATCGACGTCTCGGGCGTACGCGGCGTGCTGCTGCCGATGTCGACCAATAACCTCCTGATCAACGTGCAAGGCAACGAGCTGCGCGACTCGCCCGCCAATCGTGATCGGGACAATCTGAAGAACGCGGACGTCTGGATCGACGCGCGCGATCTGGTGCTGGTGCCGGCGGGCACCGGCGGCTATGCGACCGACCGCTACTACACGCCCGGTGGCCTGCTCGAGGTCTCGGGATATCTCGCCAATACCGCCCACCGGATCGGCGAATGGGCCGCGGTCGGCGGCACCGTCACGTTGTCGGCGCAGGAAGTCGTCGCGCAGAAGGGGGCGGTGTTCGACGTCTCCGGCGGCTCGATCAGCTATCAGGGCGGCTACATCCGCACCACCAATTTCCTTGGCGCCGACGGCCGTCTCTACAGCGTCAACCAGGCACGCGCCGATATGCAGTTCTACGGCTTTGGCGCGGGCTTCATTCGCGAGCACAAGCTCGGCGGCAAGGTTGCACCGAATCTGACCGAGGTCTGGACCAGCCCGTTCGGCAAGGGCCGCGTGACCACCCGCTGGGAGGACGGCTACACCATCGGCCGTGACGCCGGCTCTCTCGTCCTGTCCACGCCGACGGCAGTGTTCGAAGCTGATATCGTCGCTGATGTCGTCACCGGCTCACGCCAGACGACGGCGCGGCCCGACGGCACCACCGACGGCTACAAGCTGTCTCAGAACGTCGCGCCGCTCCAGGGCAAGCTCGCGCTCGGTGGCTATTCGGGGCTCGGCCTCATCAGTGCATCTGCCGCGCAGGTCATCTTCGGCCGCACGCCTGACATCACCGATGCGCTGAACGTCACGTCGGTCTTGCCCGACGATCGGATCGGGACTGCATTGTTCAATTCGGACGCGCTCAATGCCGCGAGGCTGGGCGGTCTCAGTGTTGCGAGCAGCAAGGAAATCCTTGTCGAGGCGCCGCTCGAGCTTGCTCCTGGCGCGCAGGTGACCTTCATGGCGCCGCATGTCGAGATCGGCGCGAACGTCACGGCGCATGGTGGCAGCGTGACGCTGACCAATCTCATGCATGCCGTGTTCGGCCAGGGGCAGAACGAGCTATGGTGGGCGCTCAACGCTCCGAACGGCAAGTCGCAGGTCACGATCGGCCAGAACGTCGCCGTCGATCTCAGCGGGCTGTGGAGCAACGAGCTGACTGGAACCGATGGATCCGGCCGGGCGCATCTGGATGGCGGGAATTTCACCGTTTCGACCACAGGCGGCATCACGCTTGCGAGCGGGTCGCTCATCGATGTGTCGTCAGGTGGCGCCATCCTGGCGAATGGCAAGACACAGGGTGGCAAGGGCGGCAATGTCAGTCTCGTCGCCAATGACTATTCGCATCTAGCCTGGACGCAGTTCTTCACCAATCCGCTCATCCTCGACGGCACCATTCGCGCTTACGGCTTCGGTGGCGGCGGCACGCTGACGCTGAACGCCGGCCAGGAGATCTCGATCGGCGAAGCCGTGGCCGAGGCGCTGGTGCTCGATCCGGCGATCTTCCAGTCCGGCTTCACGGCCTACAACATCAGCAGCAACACGGGCATCCGGATCGGCGAAGGCGCCCGTGTGGACGCCGAGGTGCCGGTCTATCGCTTCACCTCGCGCAGCTTCATCACGCCCAGCGGGAGCCTCGTCATGGAGGCCGCGGACCTCTGGACGCCTCCTAAATTCACGATCAATTCCTTCACGCGCAGCGCCACGCAGCGCGTCGGCGCCGATCTGACGTTCTGGAGCCTGCATGATTTCACGCTGGCGAAGGGCGCGTCGATCGACGTCGATCCGGGGCGTTCGGTCTCGATCTACGCCAATCGCCAGACCGTGATCGACGGTGCGATCAGGGCGCCCGCAGGCAATATTTTGATCACGAGCCTGCAGGATGCGCCCGGCGACGTCAGGTACAACATGGGTTACGGCGAGTTCGGCCTGACCCGATCGTTCTGGATCGGCAACGACGCGGTGCTGGATGTCTCTGCGCGCGACGCGGTCGGGCGCGACGAGAACGGGATTTCCTATGCTGCGGTGCCGGACGGCGGCACGATCCGCATCGGCGGCACCGGAGCGCTGGATCCAAAATATCCCGTCGTCAGCGATGCCTTCGTGATCGTTCGCCCGGGCGCGCTGATCGACGCGTCGGGCACCGCTGCGGTGGTCAATGTCGAAAGTGGCAACAGCTACGTCCCGACGCCTGCCGCGAGCGATGGCGGAACGATCTCGCTCTATTCCAGCTTCGGCATGGCGCTCGACGGCACATTGCGCGCGGCATCAGGCGGAAGCGGCGCGTCCGGCGGCACGCTGGACCTGACCATGTCGTGGCGCGGCTACATCGTGGGCCAGCCGAACGCCAATTCGCCCTATGCCAGTAGCGAACTGCCTCCGGAGTTCCAGAGGTCGCGCGATATCACGCTCGTGCAAAACGCTACGGGCAGCGGGCTGAGCGCCAGCCTGTCGCCCGGCCAGGCCGATCCGGCGCTGCAGTTCGGGCGGACGGTGATTGGCGTCAACCAGGTCGAGAAGGGGGGCTTCGGCTCGCTCGCGCTCTATACCCGCGACCTTCTCATCTTCGACGGCAATGTGGATCTCAGCCTCTCGCGCAGCCTTCGGCTTTCGAGCGGCGTCATCGCCGCGGCGCCTGACACCCCGAACAGCACAGTTCGCTTGTCCGCGCCCTATGTCCGTCTTGATGGCGTCTACAACGCCGCGGATGCGCAGGCGGCGGTGGGCTATTCTCCCGGGATCAACGACCTTCACGTCCGCAACCCGGCGGCCGGCGGAAGTTTCACGGTCGCAGGCGATCTCGTCGATGTCTATGGCAACGTCCAGTTCGGAGCCACCGGCAAGCAGGGCAGTGGAGACGTGGACTTTGGACGTCCCATCAGCGTTTCGTTCGACGCCCGCGGCTTTCATCAAATCGCGTTGCAGAGCAGTGGCGATATCCGGTTCGGCAACGGCGGTCTCGACGTTGAGAACCTCGCACTGACCGCAGACCAGATCTATCCTTTGAGCGGCGCCGTTGCCGCGATCGTGGTTGGGCTCCGTCCAAATGGCATCAGTGCCGGCTATGACCCCGACGCCCATCTCGTTATCCGCCGCAACGACGACCAGACGCCGGCGGTACCGGCTTCGGTCTTTGGCGATCTGACCCTTGTTGCCGCCAATATCGATCAGGGCGGCGTTCTTCGCGCGCCACTGGGGCGCATCTGGCTCAACAACAATGTTGGCCCATTCAACGCGCACATCGTCTTGCGCAGCGGCAGCATCACCTCTGCAAGCGCAGCCGGCTTGATCATGCCGTTTGGCGGCACCTCGGACGGCATCACCTATCAGGGCGCGGACGGTACACTGCGCAATCTGGCGAGCGCCGCTTACGACGATCATTTAGGTAACATCAAGATCGCCAGCGGCGTTTCGATCAACGCCGCGTCGGTCGTCGGTGAGGCCGGTGCCGTGCTCGACCTGACTGGCGGCGGCACACTCACCGGCGCGGGCTTCATCTCCGGTCGTGGCGGCTCGGTCGACGTGCTGAAGACGGCGCTCGTCAACGCCAATCCAGTCAACAGCTACAGCTCTGCGGGCAACAAGGTCTATGCGATCGTACCCGGTTACGCCGCTGACTACGCGCCGGTGATCGCAACCAATGGGGCCGGCGATCCGGCGATCGGCCAGCAGATCACGCTGCCCTCCGGTGTGCCGGGAGTTCCGGCGGGCACCTACACGCTGCTGCCGTCGAGCTACGCGCTGGTGCCTGGCGGCTATCGCGTCGAGCTTGGCGCAACCGGAACAACCATCACGGCTTCCGTCGCTGCGGGCAATGGCTCCGTCGTCACATCGGGTTTTCTCGGTGTTGCCAATACCGGTATCAGGGACGCGTTGCCGACGCGGGTGATCCTCACGTCGGGCCAGACCACGCGGCTCTATTCGCAATACAACGAGACCGGCTATGCCGATTTCGAGCGTGCGCAAGCGGCCGCATTCGGCGGCTTCCGGCCGCGTCTGCCGGAAGATGGCAAGATCCTCGAGATCGGACTTGCCCAGCAGTCGGACAACACCAAATCACTGTCCTTCGCTGGCACCGCATTGTTCGATGGCGCCAAGGGCGGCATTGACGGCACGCTGATCGTCAGGCCGTCGATTGTCTCGTCCGGTCCTGCCGTTCTGGACATCACCGCACCGGGGGTCTCGCCGATTATCGGGCATACGTCGGTCTCGAGCGACGACGTCAATGCCTTCAGGGCGCCAACGCTCATGCTGGGCGGCACCAGCACGTACTTTTCGGAGGACAATCCCGGGGCCGGCGCCAAGATTTATTTCGACGGAAGCACGGCTGCGGCCGTCAACCTGCTCGACGGCACGCTGATCCGCGCCGGCCAGGTGTTCCTGGTCGGCAAGACGATCAGCATGTCGGGCGGTGCGACGATCGATACGCGTGGACTGAGCAGCGCCGCTGTCGATTCCACGTTCGGCTATGTCTACGGCAACATCGCGCCTTATTCGTCGGCAGATCCCGCAGGCAGCCCGGCCGTGCTCGCGGTCGCCAACGGCTGGTTCCAGTTCCTGGATGCGGTTGGACCCGGAAAGATCAGCATCGCGAGCGGTGCGTCGCTGCTGACCGACGGCAGCGTGGTGCTCGCCGCGCCGGGCGGGCTCACGATGGGCGACGTCAATTTCGGTGCGCGTTACCTCAACGTCACGCAGGAGCGGGTCAATGTCGGCACCGCGGCCGCGCTCGCCGCGGCGCAGGCCGCGGGGCAACTGCCGGCGGGCTGGAATCTCACCCAGAGTGTGCTCGACAAGCTGCTGCGGCCGTCGACGACTGCCGGCAGCCCGGCGCTTGAGCAGCTCATCATCACGGCAAGCGGCGCGTTCAATCTGATCGGCAGTGTCGACCTCGACACCAGGCGCCAGGGCGGCGCCTCCGATTCGCTCAAATTCATTCTCAATACACCGGCGATTTATGGCCTGGGCTCCGCGGGCGACACTGCCAGCATCACCGCCGACACGCTGGTCTGGAACGGCATTCGCACGGGCAACGGCAGCGCCACGAGCCCTTACGGCAGCCAGACGCCCGCCGCGGTGCTGCCCGGCGGGCCCGGCACGGGATCGGGTCATCTCGCCATCACGGCCAACGAGATACTGTTCGGCTATGATGCTTCACTGAGCAGGCCGACCGATGGCGCAACGCTGAACCGCGTGGCGCTCGGCTTCTCCGACGTCACGCTGACGGCTGCGAAACGCATCACCGCTAACAGCAACGGCTCGCTGAAGGCGGGGCTCAGCCAGGACAGCACCGGCGCGTTGCAGGGCGGCGCGCTCACCATTGCGACCCCGCTGATCACGGCGAGCGGCGGGGCTAAGCTCGACGTCAGCGCCGGCGCGGCCTTGCGTCTGGTCATGCCGGCGGGGGCCGCGCCCGCCGACACGCGTGGCGTGACGGATCTCGGCGGCACGCTCTCTTTCACCGGAGACAGTGTATTTGCCGACACCGCATTCGCCTTGCCGTCCGGCAAGCTGACGCTGAATGCGACGCACGACGTCGTGCTCGGCGCAAACGCGACCGTCGAGCTGTCGGGCCGCGGCATCGCCTTCTTCGACGTCACCAAGTTCAGCTGGGGCGGCGATCTCATCCTGAACTCCGCCAACGGCAATATCGTCCAGAATGCGGGCGCGGTGATCGATGTCTCGGCCGCGAACAATGCGGCGGGCTCGATCGCGGTCAAGGCGATCGACGCCGCGCATGGCCAGGTTTGGTTCGGCGGCACGCTCAAGGGATCGTCGACGGGCGATTACGGTAGCGGCCAGTTCACGGTCGCAGCGCAGAATTTCGGCGATTTCGCCGCGTTGAATGCCAAGCTCAACGATGCCGGTTTCTTCGGCGCCCGCAGCTTCGATCTCCGCCAGGGCAGCCTTGTGGTCGGCGATGGCGTGAAGGCGCGCTATGTGGCGGTCTCGGTCGATCAAGGCAGCCTCACCGTCGCGGGCAGGATCGACGCGAGCGGGGCGAAGCCCGGCACCATCCGCCTGTCCGCGCGCGACGATCTCAGGCTCACCTCGAATGCCGTGCTCGACGTCCATGGCAACGTGCTTTGGATCGACAGCTACAGCGTGCCGATCGAAGCCAACAACACCGCGCATGTCGAACTCACCACCACGCACGGCACCATGACGCTGGCTGCGGGCGCAACCATCGACATGACCTCGCCGGATGGCGTCGCACGGGGCAAGCTCGAGCTCAGCGCGCCGCGCCGCGGCGGCAGCGGCGGCGACGGTGCGGGCGCCAACGATATTGCAGTCGACGCGCGCGGCCAGCTCAATATCAGCGGAGCAAGCAGCATCGCGATGAACGGCTTCCGCACCTATGACCTTCCGGGCGGCAGCATCATCGATCAGGCCTATCTCGACGGTGTGCATGCCGACAGCACGCAGTTCATCAACGCGGCGCTCGCAAATGGCGACTTGCAGAACCGCCTTGCCGGGCTTGCGGCCTACGGCTCCGCCTTCCATCTGCGGCCCGGTGTTGCCATCACCTCAAGCGGCGATCTATCGACCAAGGGCGATCTGGATTTCTCCGGCTACCGCTATGGGCCGAACGCCGATCCGGCCGTGCGTGGCTCCGGCGAACCGGGTGTGCTGGTGGTGCGTGTCGCCAGCGATCTCAAGATCAACGGCAGCATCACCGACGGATTCGCGCCGCCGCCGGCGTCGCCTGACGCGGTGACCGTGATTGCCACCGGCACGTTGCCTGCCGCCTACACCGTCACGACGAATGGCGTGATCCTCGGCAATGGCTCGACCATTCCGCGCGACGGCACAATCAACATGGAGTTGAAGCTCGACGACGGAAGCATCACGGCAAGCCCGAACGCCGCAAATTCGCTCCCTATCTCGATCACCTTGGCGGAGGACTTCACCGTGAGGGGACCCGCCAATCGGGTCAGGACGCTGAATGGTGGACGAATCATCGCTCCGGACAAGACCTACAATCCGGGTGATGTGTTGCCCCTTGGTACAGTATTTCCAGCCGGCACCGTGTTCGAAAAAGGCGTCTATTTCACCGGGCAGATCTTCATCAACGCAGGCATTAGCCTGACGCTTCAGCCTGTGACGCTGCCCGCAGGGACCAGCCTTGTCCTATTTGGGGGTTACACGTTCACTGCCGATACGCCGCTGCCCAAGGGCACGGTGCTGCCGGCCGGCATGACGAATATCAATCTGACCGGGCCCGGTGATCGCCAGATCTGGGCGATCGCCCCGATGCTCGCGCCGGGCACGCAGTCCTGGTCGATGCGGCTTCTGGGCGGCGCCGATCTTGCCAGCGCCGACAGCCGCACGTTGCAGTCCGCCAACGCGCTCGCCGGTTCGGGCAATGTGGTGTTGAACGATCCGTTCAACGTCACCATCAACAAGCCGACGACGACGGGCGTCAGTGTCCTGCGTACAGGCACGGGCGATCTCGAACTTCTCGCCGGCGGCAACTACGATCAGCAGACGCCGTTCGGCGTCTATACGGCGGGCACGGCGATCAGGGAGACCGGGACGGCCGCGAACGATCCTTACAACGTCGGTCGCGGCACATTGGCCGATGGCTCGCTGCTCGGATCGGCAAACGCGAACTATGAACCGACGCTGGGTTCGCAGCGGATGTATTACCCCGAGCACGGCGGCGACTTCCTGCTGGTCGCGCAGGGCGATGTCAAAGGCACGCTGGCGAAGCCCACGACCGAGATCGGGTCCTGGCTATGGCGCCAGGGCGGTTCGGAAATCGGCCAGTGGACCGCCTGGGGCATCAATTTCGGCAGCTATACCTACGATCAAATCCGCGACGCGAGCATTTTGAGCCTGGGACTGTCCACGTTCTCCGGTCTTGGCACGCTCGGCGGCGGCAACGTCACGCTGCAAGCGGGTGGCACGCTCGGCGGTGACGCAGGCCGCGGCGTCGTCGTCGCCGTCGGCGGCAGCGGCCGGGTGATGGCCGATGGCAGCCTTGTGCAGACCGGTGGCGGCACGCTGTCGGTGAAGGCCGGCGAGATCGGCACCGGCGGCAATCAGTTCGTCAATCTGCGTGGACGGATCGATATCGCCACGGGAGACTTCGGCAGCCTCACCGCGTCAAACTTTCGGGTCGATGGCGGGTCGGATCCGCGGCCGATCAACCCGCTGACACCTTATTCCATGACCACGCTGAGTGGTGGCGATTTCGCACCGGGCGACAGCGCGATCGACATCCGCGCGCGTGGCGATCTGGCGGTCGGAACCATTCTCGACCCGGGTCGTGTCGGCACCACCGGTCTCACCGCCGCCGGCAATGGCGACGAGGCAGCGAGCTGGTTCACGCTGTGGACCGGGACCACCGCACTCGACATGATGGCCGCCGGTGGTTCGCTCTCGCCGGGTGGTGGCCCGGCCATCTCCCGCTTCCTGCCCTCGATCATGCGGGCGGTCGCCGCGAACGGAAACATCTACGGACTTGGCGGGGGAATGCTGCTGCAGTCACCGAACGGTGCGTTCGAGGTTTTCGCGCAAGGATCGATCTTCGGCAACACACTCGAGACCGGTCTCCTGACGACGCCGGCGTCGGCTCTGGCAACGCCGTTCAGGCCCGGCTGGGCGAGCTTGACGAATGGACTGAGTATCACTGCGTCCAATTACTGGGGCGACTACAATGCGCTAAGCGATCAAATCAACGGCGCGCAAGCCGTTTATTCTTACGGCACCGGCGGACAGCCCTTCGTCTTCGATGCGAACACGGTGAAGGACAGGGTCGTGCCGGCCCAAAGCGATCTGTCGCGCATCTATGCTGTGAACGGCGACATCACGAGTATTACCTATGGCCGGATTCTGACAACAAGCCAGTTCGTCGCTGGCGCGAACGTCTACAGCGTGACTTATCAGGCAGCAAGGCCGCTGCAGATGCTGGCGGGCGGTGACATCGTCGATACGATGGGCCTGATCCTGCATAGCGATCAGAACGACGTCTCGACCATCGCGGCCGGCGGCAGCATCATCTATGCTGGCTGGCCAGGGCTCCAAATCGCGGCGAAGCAAGGATGGGCGATCGCCGGGCCGGGCACGCTCGAAATCACGGCGGGCAGGAGCATCTATCAGGGATCTACAGCCACGGTCGAAAGCATCGGAGCTCTCGCTGCGGGCGACAAACGGCCCGGTGCCGGCGTGGTCATGCAGGCTGGAGTCGGCGCCGGCGAGATCGGCATTGGACAAGTGGACTGGGCCGGGTTTGCCAGGCTCTATCTCGATCCGAACAATCTCGCAGGCGCGGGACCGCTCGCCGACCAGCACGGCAAGGTTGCCAAGACCTACGGGGATGAGCTTTATGACTGGCTGACGGAACGCTTCGGCTATGGCGGGACAAAGGCCGATGCCCTCGGTTACTTCGTCACGCTGCCGGAGGCGCAGCAGCGCATCTTCCTGCGGCAGGTCTACTATGCCGAGCTGACCGCGGGTGGGCGCGAATACAATGACGCGGGTGGGCCACGCGCCGGCTCTTATCTGCGCGGGCGCGAGGCGATCGCGACGCTATTCCCGAATCCGTCCGCCTACCGTGGGGACATCACGATGTTCACGGCGGCCTCCGGCACGCTGGGCAAGCCGAACTACAAGATTCAAAGCGGCTTTGTTCACACCGATTTCGGCGGCGACATCCAGTTCCTGACGCCGGGCGGCGGCGTCACGATCGGCACAGAAGGGCTGCTGCCGGGCGCCGATGCGGGCCTCATCACCCAGGGCGCGGGCAACATCCAGATCTATTCGCAGAACAGCGTGCTGATGGGCCTGTCGCGCATCATGACGACGTTCGGCGGCAACATCGTGATCTGGTCGGCGGAGGGCGACATCAACGCGGGCCGCGGCGCCAAGACCACGGTGATCTATACGCCGCCCAAGCGCGCCTACGACAACTACGGCAATATCACGATATCGCCGGTGGTGCCGTCCAGCGGCGCCGGCATCGCAACGCTGCAACCGATCCCGGAGGTGGCGCGCGGAACGGTCGATCTGATCGCGCCGCTCGGCACAGTCGATGCGGGCGAGGCCGGTATCCGCGCGTCGAGTTTCGTCAACATCGCTGCGCTGCATATCGTCAACGCCGCCAACATTCAGGCGCAGGGCGGCGTGATCGGCGTGCCGCAGGTGCAGGCGCCCAACATGGGCGCCCTGAGCGAAGCCTCGAACACGGCGGGCGCCGCTGCCAAGCAGGCGGCCGTGCCGCCGCCGCAGACCAACGAGCAGCCCTCCGTCATCATCGTCGAAGTGCTCGGCTATGGCGGGGGCGACGGCAGCGATGATCAAAAGCGGCGCGGCAACGACAAGCAAAGCCAGTACGACCCGAACAGCGCCTTCCAGTTGATCGGCGATGGCCAGTTGAACGCGGAGCAGTTGAAGAAGCTGACCCCGGATGAGCGCCGTCAGGTGGTGAACTAAAGCGCGATGACTTGACTTCGAATCGAGCAGGCTCCGCTTCACCTCGCCCCGCGGGCGGTAGGGCAATCGCATATGGCGTCGGCAGTGTTCCGACACTGGCAATTCCGACGTCGTCATGGCCAGGCTTGTCCCGGCCGTCCACGTCTTTGTCACGCGGGAATCAAAGACGTGGATGCCCGGCCCAAGGCCGGGCATGACGAGTTCGTGGAGAGATCGAGCCCATAAGCGATAGCCCCGCACTTGCGGGCGACGGGCGCTTGCACGATTTCGGAATATTGGAAGAATATCCCTGAGTTGCCCGACGTGTCAAGTTGTCCTGTCGAACGCCAGCAGTCGTCAGCTCCTTTGCATGGGGTTGTTTTCGATATTTTGGTAGCGCACACCTGTGACGGCAGGGCAATCGTACTCGATCGCTCTGCAGACTTCGTCATGCCCGGCCTTGGGCCCGGTATCCACGTCTTACTTTCCGCGTCGCAAAGACGCGGATGGCCGGGCATCGGCGATACCGGCTAACCCGCCGCGCGGGGCAGGGAACCGTTTGCCGTGATCTCGGCCGAGAGCTCCTCGATGGTCTTGCGCTGCTCCATGGCGGCGCGGCGGATCAGCGCAAAGGCGGCCGGCTCGGCGAGTGCATGGGTGTGCATGACCTGAAGGACGGCGGCGAGCACGACGCGGCGGGATCGAAGACGCTGTTCGAGCTTGAGCACCTGCTGCTTCAGCTCATTGGTGCGCTCGCTTCGCTCGAAGGCGAGGACCAGCGCGGCATAGATGCCGGCCGAGCGCAGCGGCTTGACCAGGAACGAGGCCGGATCGAGGTCGAGCACCAGCTTGAGGCGGCTTGGCGTCTCCGTGCCGAGCAGGGCGATGACCGGGCTTCGTCCAAGCGACGCGCGCTGCGCCGGCGAGGCGAGCGGCAGGAACTCATCGTCGATCAGCGTCACGTCCGGCCGGCAGTCGATTTTGGTGGCGCCATCCCACGTGACGATGTCGATGCCGAGACGTTCGAACTGGCGCCTGACGATGGTGGCGTCGCGCTCGTCCTTGATGGCGACGAGCGCCTTGCGCCCGCGCAGCGAAAATGACGACGGCTTGCTCATTTCACAACCCGCAAATGGGGCGCATTCGGCAACGTTCCATCCCTTGCGGGACCGGCGGCGATGTCGAGCTGCGTCAGATAGGGATCCGGTCTAACCGGAGCTTCAGCTTCCCAGAAGATGTCAAACTGTCCGTCGGCGTTGGAGACGGCGAGCCGCGGCGTCAGGACGCAGTGGTTGTTGCTGCCGTCGATCCAGACCGGACCTTGCGGCGAATTGTAGCGGTGGCCGGCCGCGGCGCGCCGCACCTCGCCGATATCGGACGTGCCGGCGCGTTGTAGCGCGCGGGCCAGCAGATAGACCGCGACATAGGCGGATTGCCCGTCCACCGACGGGCTGCTGTGCTCGCCGTGACGTGCCTTCCAGCGCGCGACGAAGGCCTGGTTCTCGGGCAGGCGAATGCTTTCGAAATAGGCCGACGACGTGATGCAGCCGGCCGATGCGGGACCCGCGATCTTGAGCTCGGGCTCGCACAGGCTGCAGCTCAGCATCGGGATGTCGAGACCCGCCGCGGCGGTTGCGGCATGAAACGCGCGGATGAAATCATAGCTCGAACTGCCGACCAGCGTGTTGAAGACAACCGGCGGCCGGCGCCGCACGATCTCGTCGACGATGTGCGTGACCGCGCTTTCACCGAGCTCGAGCAGGCGTTCCGCGAGAATCCGTCCCCGCGCCGCCGTCACCAGCTCGCGGGTGACGCGGTTGGTTTCCCAGGTCCAGACATAGTTGGAGCCGACGCAGAAAATCTCGCGCGACAGATTGTCGAGCACGTAGCGCACCAGCGGCAGCACGTTGTGATTGGGCGAGGCGCCGACATAGATGACGTTGTCGGAACATTCGAACCCCTCGTAGCGTGCCGGATACCAGAGCAGGCGGTCGGTGCGCTCGACGATCGGAAGCACCTGCTTGCGGGAGGCCGAGGTGTAGCAGCCGATGATGTGCTCGACCCCGACATTGCGAATGAGATCGTCGCAGACCGTATGATATTCCGAAATGACGCCGCGGGGATCGCGGACATGCGCCGATATCGCGAAGTCGAACTCGTCCAGCTCGTTGATCTCGTCGACCGCCATCATGGCGCTCTTCAGGATCTCGCGCCCCATGGCCTGATAGGGCCCATGCTGCGAGCAGATAATGCCAACGGGAATGGACGGCTTTGTCATCGACGACTTTCAGTGCAACTCATGCAGGAAACCATCTTCGCAGAGGCCGGTGCAAGAGGTCATGCCGATTTGCTGCGCAGCACCTCGCGAAATTTGTGCAACCAGCCTCGTTGACAACGCGCTGCACACCTCCTTAGAATTTTCTCCTACAGGGCTTCCTGTCGAACCTTGCGTGCGTCGATTTGGCCGATGACGTCCCGATCGCCGCGCAGAGTGCTCCGTTCGATCCCGGACCCACGCGATAGTTCATAGCCGCGGCATTTGGGCCATTCGTCACCTTCGTTTGGAGGGGCGGGTGGCTTTTTGCTTTTGCCGCCAAACAAATTGGCGACACATCCGTGTCGCCAAGCCGGAGGCGCATGCGCGGTGATGGGCAGTGCCTGCGCTTGCGTCGTGCCAAGTGCGGGGATGAGAAACGATGCCGACGACGGATCTTCACTATCTCGGGCTTATTGAGGTCGGGCAGCAAATCCAGGCCAGGAAACTCTCACCGGTCGAGGTGACGAGAGCGATGCTCGGGCGGATCGAGCAGCTCGACGGCCAGCTCAAGAGCTACGCCCATGTGATGGGCGACGCAGCGCTCGCCGAAGCCGCGGCAGCCGAAAAGGAGATCGCGTCCGGTAAGATCAAGGGGCCGCTGCACGGCGTGCCGATCGCCGTCAAGGATTTGTGCTGGGTCAAGGGCGCGCCGGCCGCGCACGGCATGACCATTCATCGCGACTTCCGTCCGAGTGAGGATGCTACCGTGGTCGCGCGGCTGAAGGATGCTGGTGCCATCATCCTCGGCAAGCTGCAGCAAACCGAGGGCGCTTATGCCGATCATCATCCGAAGATCGATCCGCCGAAAAACCCGTGGAATGCCGATCTGTGGTCCGGCGCGTCCTCGAGCGGTTCCGGCGTCGCCACCGCGGCGGGGCTTTGCTTCGGTTCGCTGGGAACCGATACCGGCGGATCGATCCGCTTTCCCTCAGCTGCCAACGGCATCACCGGGCTGAAGCCCACCTGGGGCCGCGTCAGCCGTTACGGTGCTTTCGAACTCGCCGCAACGCTGGATCACATCGGTCCGATGGCGCGCAGTGCGGCCGATTGCGGCGCGATATTGGCGGTGATCGCGGGCCAGGATCCGAAGGACACCACGTCCGTGCCGCTATCCGTGCCGGACTATCTCGCTGGTTTGTCCGGAGACGTGCGCGGCGTGACGATCGGGGTCGATCGGCGCTGGACCAGCGAGGGCACCGACGAGACTGCCGGCAAGGTGCTCGGCGAAGGTCTGCGTGTTGCCGCTGATCTCGGCGCGAAGATCAAGGAGATCACGTTCCCCGATCCGAAGGCGGTCATCGAGGACTGGTTCCCGCTGTGCGGCATTGAAGTGGCCGTTGCGCACGAAGAAACCTATCCGGCACGCAAGGACGAATACGGTCCGGCGCTCGCCGGCCTGCTCGATCTCGGCCGGGCGCAATCCGGCATGGACTATCAGAAGATCGTGCTGCGGCGCGAGGCGTTTCGCGGCGCCGTGCGGCTGCTGTTCGAGACGGTCGATCTCATCGCGGTCCCGGCCCAGGCGTTCGCTGCGCCGACATTGGCCAAGATGGCGGCGCTCGGTGAGGACCCGTCGCTGATCACCGGGCTGCTGCGCTTCACCTGTCCGTTCGACATGACCGGCAGCCCGACCGTGACGCTTCCCGGCGGCTTCGCGCCGAATGGCGGTCCGGTCGCCTTCCAGTTTGTCGGTCGACATTTCGACGAGGCAAGTCTCGTCCGTGCGGGCGATGCCTTCCAGCGCATCACCGACTGGCACAAGCGCCATCCCGCGATCTGAGTTGAGGAGCCGTTCGCATGACCGAAGACTGGTTGAAGAGTTCCATCATGGCCAAGCGGGCCGTCGCCAAGGGCGCGACCGGCACGACCCATAGTTTGACGATCGAGCAACAGGGCAGCTTCAATTACGTCTATGGACCTTATGCCAAGCCGACCCTGTCGATCGATCCGGGCGGGGTGGTCGTCGTCGAGACTGAGGATGCCTTCGGCGGCGTACTCACCAGCGAAAGCGACAGCCCTACGGCGAAGCTGAATTTCCCCTATCTAAACCCGCAATGCGGGCCGATCGCGGTCAAGGGCGCCAGGAAAGGCGATTGCCTCGCCGTCTATATCCGCGACGTCGAGACCCGCGGCGCGCAGCCGGCCGGCACGACCTGCATCATTCCGGAGTTCGGCGGCCTGGTCGGAACGGCATCCACGGCGCTGCTCAATCCGCCGCTGCCGGAGCGCGTCAAGAAGCTGCACGTCGACCGCAACGGCGTGCGCTGGAACGACAAGATCACGCTGCCCTATGAGCCGTTCATCGGCACGATCGGCGTGTCGCCCGAGATCGAGGCGATCTCCTCGCTGCAGCCCGACTATCACGGCGGCAACATGGACCTGCCTGACGTCGCACCTGGCTCGATTATCTATTTTCCGGTGCATACCGAAGGCGGGCTGCTCTATGTCGGTGACTGCCACGCCACGCAGGGCGACGGCGAGCTCTCGGGCGTCGCGCTCGAGCAGCGCGCCACCGTCACGCTGCAGATCGATCTGATCAAGAACTGGAGTTTTGCCTGGCCGCGGCTCGAGACCCGCGACTTCATCATGACGATCGGCAGCGCGCGGCCGCTCGAGGACGCAGCGCGGATCGCCTATCGGGAGCTCGTGCGCTGGATGAGCGCCGACTACGGCTTCGACGAGATCGACGCCTACATGCTGCTCAGCCAGGCCGGCCGCATGCGGCTCGGCAACATGGTCGACCCCAAATACACGATGGGGGCGTCGATCCTGAAGAATTACCTCAAGGCGTGACTTCCACATCTTTCAACGACAAGGAACATCGCGATGAATTCGGGGCGTATAGTCGGAATGGCTTTGCTTGGTGCCGTGCTCGGGACGGCGGTCATTGGTGCTGCTCAGGCGGCCGACCCGCCATTGAAGGTCGGCTTGCTGGAGGATGTCTCCGGCGATCTGGCATTCATGGGCATGCCGAAGCTGCATGGATCGCAGCTGGCGGTCGAGGAGATCAACAAGAGCGGCGGCATTCTCGGCCGCCAGATCGAGCTGATCCATCTCGATCCACAGGGCGACAACGCCCGCTACCAGGAGTTCGGCCGAAGGCTGCTCAACCGCGACAAGGTCGACGTGCTGATCGGCGGCATTACCTCGGCGTCGCGCGAGGCGCTGCGTCCGATCGTCGATCGCACCACCACGCCGTATTTCTACACGAACCAGTATGAAGGCGGCGTCTGCGATGCCTCCATGGTCAGCATGGGCGCGGTGCCGGAGCAGCAGTTCTCGACCCTGATCCCCTGGATGGTCCAGAAGTTCGGCAAGAAGGTCTACGTCATCGCGGCCGACTATAATTTCGGCCAGATCTCCGCGGAGTGGAACCGCAAGATCATGAAGGACCTCGGCGGCGAGGTCGTGGGCGAGGAGTTCATCCCGCTCGGCGTATCGCAATTCGCGCAGACGATCCAGAATATCCAGAAGGCGAAACCGGATTAGGCTGCTGACGATTAATGTCGGTGCCGCACAGGACTCGTTCTTCGAGCAGGCGGCCGCCGCCAACCTCAATTTGCCGATGGGGTCCTCGATCAAGGTCATGCTCGGCTTTGAGCACAAGCGGTTCAAGCCGCCGGCGCTCAATAACATGCATGCGACCGCCAACTGGTTCGAGGAGATCGACACGCCCGAAGCCAACGACTTCAAGAAGCGCTGGCACGCCAAGTTCCCCGACGAGCTCTACATCAACGACATGGGCTACAATGCCTATAACGCGCTCTACATGTACAAGGCGCTGGTCGAGAAGGCGAAGTCGACCAAGCTCGAGGACATGCGCAAGGTGATCGCGACCGGTGATGCCTGCATCGACGCCCCCGAGGGCAAGGTCTGCATCGATCCGAAGAGCCAGCATACGTCGCACCGCATGCGCCTGATCTCGGTCGGGCCCAAGCATGAGGTGACCGTCGAGAAGGACTACGGGACGATCCAGCCATACTGGCTCGGCGAGATCGGCTGCGACCTCACCAAGAAGAACGACAAGGATCAGTACACGCCGAGTCATCTTCCCAGCAAATCGTGACGCAATCGGGCACGAATCTTGCTCGTGTTTTGCATCACGGCTTTGAAGCGAACCGGCGCCGCAATGATGCGGCGCCGTGATCACGGAGAGTGGAATGTCGGCTGAACTCTTCTCGGTATTCTATCAGTTCGCCGACGTCTTCGCGTTCCTGATCCTGTCGGCAGCGGGCCTTGCCATCGTGTTCGGCATGATGGGCGTCATCAACATGGCGCATGGCGAGTTCATCATGTGCGGGGCCTATGTGACGGTCGGGCTCGTGAATCTCGGCGTGCCGCTCCCGATCGCCCAGATTCTGGCCGCGCTGACCGCGGGGATCATCGGCATGATCGTCGAGTTGCTGATCGTGCGGCGCTTCTACAAGCGTCCGCTCGATTCGCTGCTCGCGACCTGGGGCCTCAGCCTGATCGTGACCCAGTCGATGCTGCTGATCGTAGGCTCCGCGGTGCGCGGCATCGGCACGCCGGAAGGAAGCTTTGCGATCGGAGGCTACACCTTCTCGACGTATCGCCTCGTGCTGTTCGGCTGTGCGGTCGCGGTGCTGGCCGGGCTCTACATCATCTTCATGAAGACGCGCTTTGGCGTGATCGCGCGCGCCACGATGCAGAACGCGGCAATGGCAAAGGCGCTCGGCGCGCGGACGGGGCGCATCTATTCCATCAGCTTCGGGATCGGCACGGCGCTCGCGGGACTCTGCGGAGCGCTCTATGCGCCGACCATGACGCTGATCCCGACCATGGGCGCGACCTTCGTGGTCGAGAGCTTTGTCACCGTCGTGATCGGCGGCGCCAATGTCCTGCTCGGAACCGCACCGGCTGCGGTGTTCCTGGCCATGATCAGGATGGCGCTCAATGCGAGCTATGGGCAGATCATCGGGCAGATCGGCATGCTGTTTGCTGTGATCCTGATCATACGGGTGCTGCCTGAAGGGCTATCCAGCGTGCTGGTTCGTCGTGGACGCTAGACGGGAATTTCTGATGTTGAAGCTGCTCGACGGCTCGCAGACGCTCGGACGCGGAAAGATCTTCTGGTCGTGCTTTGTTGCCGTGCTGGCGGGCGCGCTGATCTATCCGCTGTTCGCCGACTCCTATGATGTCGGCAACTTTGCCTACTTCCTGATCTGGATCTTCATGGCGCTCGGGCTCTGCCTGATGTGGGGCTACGGCGGCATGCTGTCGTTCGGCCAGACCTTCTTCTTCGGCATCGCAGGCTACGGCTATGGCGTGCTCGCCATCAACATGGGCGGGGGAACGGCCACGATCGCCGCGCTCGTGCTCTCGGTTGTCATCGCGATGATGGCGGCAGGGGTCCTCGGCTATTTCATGATCTGGGGCGGGATTAGCGGGATCTTCTTCGGCATCGTGACGCTGTCGGCAACGCTGGTGCTGGCCTTCTTCCTCGGGCAGACGGCAGGACCGGAATGGCATATCGGTCCGGCCCGGCTCAACGGCTTCAACGGCATGAAGGGGATGGATCCGCTCACGGTCGGCAGCTTCGATATCGAGGGATCGGCGCTCTATTACCTCATGATCGCGCTGATCGTGATCGTCTACATCGCGCTGCGCATGCTGGTGAACTCGAGCATCGGCAATGTGATCGTGGCGACGCGGGAAAATCCGCAGCGCGCCGAGATGCTCGGCTACGACGTCCGCAAGTATCAGCTCCTGACCTTCGTGATCGGTAGCGGCCTCGCGGGACTGAGCGGCGCGCTGTACACGTCCTGGGGGCAGTTCATCACGCCGTCCAGCATCGGCCTCCCGGCGGCCGCGATGCCGATCGTGTGGGTGGCGTTCTCCGGACGCAATGATCTGACCGCGACCCTGGTCGGGTCGTTCCTGCTGCTGTTCGGCTTCCAGACCATCACGGTCTACAGCCAGCAGGCGGCGCTCGTGCTGATGGGTGTCCTCCTGCTCGCCACCGTGATGCTGGCGCCGCAGGGCTTTGTGCTTGGTATCGGCAAGCTCGTTGTCGACTGGTGGACCAGGCGTCGGCGGCGCGACGAGGCCCCCGCGCTGGCGGATGCCGGCCGTCTGCAATCGGATGAGACCTGAACCATGGCACTGGTCGATATAAAAGGCGTCTCCAAGCGCTTCGGCGGATTGACTGCCGTCTCCGATGTGGACCTGATGGTCAATGCCGGTGAGGTCCATTGCCTGATCGGCCCCAACGGGGCCGGGAAGAGCACGCTGTTCAAGCTGGTCGTCGGCCTCTATCCGCCGACCACCGGCAGCATCTTCTTCGACTCCGTCGACATCACCGCGGAGCGACCCTACGCGCGGGTGCAGCGCGGCATGAGCATCAAGATGCAGGCGCCGAGCGTGTTCAAGGAATTGCCGGTGCGGCAGAACATCCAGATTGCGCTGCAGGAACGGCTTTCGGGCGCGGAATGCCGGGCTGAGGAAGAGCGGCTGCTGTCGCTGCTCGATCTGACCGAGGATTCTGGCAAGCTCGCCGGTGCGCTGTCGCACGGCCAGCAGCAATGGCTGGAGATCGGGATGGCGCTGGCATTGCAGCCGCAGCTTCTGCTCCTGGACGAGCCGACCGCCGGCATGTCGCCGGAGGAGACCTACAAGACCGGCGAACTGGTCAAGTCGTTCAATGCCGAGGGCATGACGGTCCTGGTCGTCGAGCACGACATGGCGTTCGTGCGTCAGGTCGCCCAGCGCGTCACCGTTCTGCATCTTGGCAAGATCTTCGCGCGCGGCAGCCTCGAAGCCATTCTGGAAGACGAGAAGGTCGCGGAAATCTATTTGGGTAAGACCCATGCCCACTGATCGCATCCTTGACGTATCGGGACTTTGGGCGGGCTACGGCGCGACGCCGATCCTGCAGGGCGTCAGCATGCAGGTCGCGCGTGGCGAGATCGTCGGCGTGATCGGCCGCAATGGCGTCGGCAAGTCGACTTTGATGCGGTGCCTGATCGGCCTGCTGCAGAGCTGGCGCGGCACCATCACGTTCATGGATCAGGATGTGACGCAGTTCGAGGCCGATGCGCGGGCGCGCGCCGGCTTCGGCTACATTCCGCAGGGCCGCGATGTATTTCCGCAAATGAGCGTCGAGGAGAACCTGCAGGTCGGCGAGCTGATCGGCGGACCCGACGGAAAGAAGCTGCCGGAACTCGTCTACACGTATTTCCCGCGCCTGAAGGAGCGCCGGCGCCAGATCGCCGGCACCATGTCGGGCGGCGAGCAGCAGCAGCTTGCGATCGGCCGCGCGTTGATCGGCAATCCCTCTTTGATGATCCTCGACGAGCCATCGGAGGGCATCCAGCCCTCGATCGTGCAGCACATTTGCGAAGCGCTGCAATCGTTCCGCGCCGAGCTCGGGACGACGATCATCTTCGTCGAGCAGAACCTCGACACCATCCTGGCGATCGCCCAGCGCTGCTACACCATGGAAAAGGGCAAGATCACGCGATCGCTGGCCGGTGAGGAGGTCAACGCAGACAATGTTCGCGCGCAGCTGCTGCTTTGATCGGCCGCGCCATGTGGTGAGGAAGTACGCGTTCCATAATCGATAACAACGGAGGGAATGGATATGGATCTGGGACTCAAGGGAGCAAAGGTTCTCGTGACCGGCAGCACCAGGGGGATCGGGCGCGCGATCGCCGATACGTTCGCGGCCGAGGGTGCCAATGTCGGCATCTGCGCGCGCAATCAGGCGGATGTCGACACAGCGGTTACCGCGATCAAGGCCAAGGGCGTTGCGGCATTCGGCGGTGCGGTGGACGTCTCGGACGGACCCGCGCTGAAGGCCTGGGTCGCCGACATGGCTGGAAAGCTCGGCGGCATCGATGTCGTGGTCGCCAATGTCAGCGCGCTCTCGATCGGGCAGGACGAGGAGAGTTGGGAGAAGGAATTCTCCACCGACATGATGGGGACGGTGCGGCTCGTCAACGCCGCGATGCCGTATCTCGAGAAGAGCGCGGCGGCGGCGATCGTCACCATCTCCAGCGTGTCGGGACGCGAGGTCGATTTTGCCAGCGGTCCCTACGGGACGTTCAAGGCTGCGATCATCCACTACACGCAGGGGCTGGCCTACCAGCTCGCGGCGAAGGGCATCCGCGCCAATTCGGTGTCGCCGGGCAACACCTATTTCGAGGGCGGTGTCTGGAACATGATCAAGGACGGTAATCCCGAACTGTACAAGACCGCGCTGGCGCTCAACCCGACCGGCCGCATGGGCACGCCGCAGGAGATGGCGAACGCCGCGGTGTTCCTGGCGAGCAAGGCGGCGAGCTTCATCACGGGGACCAACCTCGTCGTGGACGGCGCCTTGACGCGCGGTGTTCAGTTCTAGCCGGGGCCACAACGACATGTCAGCGGATCCATTGCACTACAAGTCCATCACCGAGATCTCCGGGCTCATTCGCCGCGGCGAGGCGAAGCCCTCGGAGATCACGGAGGCGATCCTCGGCCGGATTGCGAAGCTCGATGGTCAGTTTCATGGCTATGCGCTCGTCCTGGCGGAGCGGGCCATGGCGCAGGCGAAGCAGCGCGATGCGGAGATCGCCAAAGGCATCTGGCGCGGCCCGCTGCATGGCGTTCCGATCGGGCTGAAGGACCTCTGCTACACGACGTTTGCGCCGACCGCGGGCGGCACGACAATCCATGCGAAGTTCGTGCCGTCCTTCAATGCCACGATCGTGGATCGGCTTGAGCTCGCCGGCGCGGTCACGCTCGGCAAGCTCAAGATGACGGAGGGCGCCTATACCAGCCATCATCCGGCCGTGCAGGCCCCGCTCAATCCGTGGAATGTGAACTACTGGGTCGGCTCCTCGTCCAGCGGATCGGGTGTCGCGACGTCGGCGGGCCTCTGCTACGGCTCCATCGGCAGCGACACCGGCGGCTCGATCAGGTTTCCGTCGGCGACCTGCGGCTTGACCGGCATCAAGCCGACCTGGGGCCGCGTCAGCCGGCACGGCATCTTCCCGCTGGCGGACTCGCTCGATCACGTCGGGCCGATGTGCCGCAGCGCCGTGGATGCCGGGGCAATGCTCGGCGTCATCGCCGGCGCGGATGCCAACGATCCGACCGCCTTGCGCGCCCCGGTGCCGAACTATCTGGCCGGCGTCGGCGAGAGCATCCGGGGCGTGCGGATCGGCGTCGATCGCAGATACACCCAGGAGGGAATCGATCGGCAGGTCGTCGCCGCCCTGGTACAGGCCGAGCGCGCGCTTGCCGATCTCGGTGCCGACATCCGTGAGGTGCATTTCCCGCCCTATCAGAAGCTCGTCAGCCAGTGGATTGCGATGTGCTCGGTGGAAACGGCGGAGGCGCATCTGGACACCTATCCGTCGCGCAAGTCGGAATATGGACCGGACCTCGCGCAGCTGATCGAGCAGGGCAGGGCGACGAGCGGCGTCGATATCGCCGCGATCCATCACGAGCGGCTGAAGTTCAGCGGCAGCCTCTCCGCGATGTTCGAGGATATCGATCTCCTGTTGATCCCGACGATGCCGGTGCCGATCCCGACTCTGACGAAGATGAGCGAGTACGGCGCCGACCCCAACGTCCTCCTGAACATCCTGCGCTTCACGGCGGTGTTCGACTTCTCGGGCAGCCCGACCATCGCGCTGCCGATGGGCATGGCGTCGGACCAGATGCCGCTCAGCATGCAGCTGGTCGGCCCGCATCTCTCCGAAGACGTGCTGGTCCGCGCCGGCGCCGCGTTCCAGTCGGTGACGGACTGGCATACGCGGCGGCCGCCGATCGAATAGCGCGTCGTCGTTGACTCCCCCCGTCGCGTTCCGTCAGGCCTTGCCAACAAGCCTGGCCGCGATCGCGCGATAGCCGCGCATCCACATGTGATCGAGATCGAGGTCCATCGGCAGCGGCTGCGAGGAGACGCGCGCGATCACGGTCTCGCTGGCCGGATCGATGTAGATCCATTGGCCGTGGATGCCGACGGCGGCGAACGGGGTTTCGTTGCGATCGATCGTGTACCACTTGTTGCGGTAGTTGCCGTTCGGAAACACCTTGGTCAGGTCGCCGCGCGACCAGGCCTCGGCATTGCCGTTCTGCCTGATGTCGTCGACCCACCAGCCAGGCACCACCTGCCGTCCGTTGCTGATGCCGTGGTTGCGCATCATCTCGCCGAAGCGGGCGAGATCGCGCAGTGTCGCGCAGATGCCGCCGGCGACGCGGGCCGCGCCGCGCGAGTCGACGGCGATGTAGGCGTCGTGCTCGGCGCCCATCGGCTGCCACAGATACTGCGCGAGGATCTTCGCGTAGGATATGCCGCAGGCGCGCTCATAGACCCAGCCGAGCACGTCGGTGTTGGTCGAGACGTAGTGGAAGGTCTGCCCGTGCGGCGTACCGTTCGGCCGCAGCGTGCGCAGATAGTCGCGTAGATTTGTCGGCGGCACGGTCGGGTCCGGCGGCTCCCAGCCGGTCGAGCGCCGGTAGTTCATGACGTCACCGTCGCGCGCCATGTAGTCCTCGTCGAAGCGGATGCCGACGCTCATGTCGAGCAGGTGGCGCACCGTGCAGCTGCCGCCATAGACCGATCCCTCCATCTCCGGGATGTAGCGCGTCACCGGCGCGTCGGGATCGAGCTTGCCGTGATCGGCCAGGATGCCGCCAAGCGTTCCGGCGACCGACTTGCTGACCGAAAAAATCAGATGCGGGGTGTCCGGTGCCAGGCCGTGGGCATACCATTCGAAAGCGACCTGTCCGCGATGCGACACGACGATGCCGTCGGTGTGGCTTGCGCGCAGGGCCTGGCCGACGCCGACCGTCTCGCCGCGCGGGTCAGCGAAGCTGACGTCGTCGAGATAGCGCGGCGCAAAGGACAGTGGGGCCGGCGTCGAGGCGCGCGCGATGTTGGCGGTGGGCAGCAGCTCGCGGACATTGCGGAATGCCCACTCGCTGAAGGGATGCTGACGCCAGTTGGCGAGCGTGACTTGTTCGTCGGCCGCCGACGGGAAGGCGGCCATGATGCGACGCGAGTTCATTGTTGATCCAATAATGATATCGGGGACGTGCAAAAGTTCCGTATAGGTCGCGCCGTTCGCAATCAACCAGATGGTGGAGGTCATGTCCGGGTTACTCCGGCGTAACCGTTTCCGGGATGTGCGCTTGGCCCGCAATTTGCTTGACTATGCCCCGCGTCTGTCTCAGCGTGGCCGCCATGCGACGCGCAGACGTTCGCCATCGGGAAACATCGGGAGGTAGGTCATGATCGCGCTTCTGGGCCGACCGGATCCGGCAACAACACAGGCCATCCAGTTCGCGCGCGGGATTCTCGAAGGCTCGGCGACCGCGTTCTACGAGGTCGACGGCAATCTGACCCTCAACCGCTTCGTGCTCAGCAGCAACGTTCCGCCGAGCTTCCACGACCAGTATCTTGCCGGCATGAACCGGCTCGATCCGTTGCATCCGCGCTCCGCGAGCAACCGGCCGATCGCCCGGCTGAGCATCGCGCTCGACCAATGTGCGTCCCAGGAGGCGGCGACCTATCGTGCGTTTGCCGGCCAATGCGGCGTCGCCGACATGATCGAGTTCTTCTTCCGCCGCAACGACCGGATCGTGGCCGGAATGAGCGTACTCTGGGCGCCAGGCTGTGCGATTCCCGACGGCAGCATGCACATCGCCGAGAAGATCCATGACTACCTCGAGTTCAACCTGACCAGCCGCCTGTCCCCGAATCCCGACGAGCCGACGCGCTACGGACTGACCTCGCGCGAGATGGAAGTGGTCGAGCTGTTGTGCTGCGGCCGCACCAACCGTGAGATCGGCGAGTGCCTGAGCATCGGTCTCGCGACGGTGAAGACGCATCTGATCCATATCTTCGAGAAACTCGGCGTCGAGACCCGCTCCGCCGTCGTCGCGCTGATGTCGCGGCCGCATTGAGGCGGGGGTGTCGCGATCCAGCTGCCTTCCAGGCGTCGTCCTGGCGAAAGCCAGGACCCATAACCACCGCATTTGATTGTGAACGGGGTTATGGCTCCAGCGTCGCACAGCAATTGCCATTTGTGGTAATGGGTCCTGGCTTTCGCCAGGACGACACTGAGTGAGTGGCGCGGTCTGTGAGTCATGGCTCCACATTCTCGCGACATGAATCGTCCGAGCTCTGCTCTTCGTTCCGCCCTCCTCGAACAGAGGGCGCAGGGAAAGCCGGGTGCCGATCGCACCCATGGGCCCCGAGCAAAAGGTAGAAAGCTCGGGGGTAGGACCACAGGTGTAACCGGAGACTCCGGCTTTCCCTGCGCGATGGGTTACGGCTTACTTCGTGCTCTCCCCGGCGAGACTGGGCTTGGTTGTCACCGTCTCCGCAAAAGCGCTTGCGCGCTTTGCGGGGAGACACCTGCCGCTAGGGCGTCAGGACCACACGACTTCACCGTCCGTCTCGTGCGCACTCGTCAGTTGCGCAATCAACGTCCACCGCATCTCACCGCAACACCCGTGACGATGCGCAGCGCCCCTCGATCGGGTGAGATGCGTCAACCATACACCGAGTTGCAGTTCCGATTAACCGAATTATCTTGTTGGCGAGGGGTTGACACGTTTTGCTGAGTTGCCCGTCGGGTTAGTTTGTCGCATCCCGAATGGGGCGGGACCGTCGCTCCGTGGGCCGAAGCGGCGATCCCTGATCGCGCGATGTGCATGGTCGGGGTGTGGGGCTGACGTCGGCCAATCCGCACGACTGAGGACATAGTAAAATCGACAGTTGCGCGCGACAATTGCCATTCTGAACTAGCTCTGAGTAACAGATCTCGCGGTGAGCAGACTCAGCAGCGCAAAGGTAGTAGCGCGGCGCAGCAATAGCGGTTCCTGGTGGATGAAATTCAGGGGAGAGGCGTAACGTCATGGCTGGAGGCTGGCCGCTACAGTCTCCGAAGCCGCCGTGAGCCCCAGCTCACCCCCTGAGCTGGGGCTCGCCGGAGCGCACATTCGAAGCGCAGCGACAGGTGCGCCGATCACAGGCGCGAGCTGATTTTCGTTGTCGCAGGCTTCGTCGCTGCCTTTGACTTTGCTCGCGTTTTCACGCCATGCCTGGAAGATGCTGCAATTCGGGTGTGTCGCTTGCCGATCAGCCTGGCGTGGCTCGATGCTGAACGATGAGCTACGTATTCCTGACCGTCGACTGGTCCGAGATGCGCTGGGTCTCCATTCAAATATGGACGTCCGACTCCGAACTGCTTTTCGTGTTCGTCGATCCATTTCCATAATCGCTTGGTCTCGATTACGCGCTCGTCCTTGCTCCCGCCGTTCATGCTGATGACGTCTGCGGCGAGCCCGTGACCATAGCCTCCTCGCGAACTGCCACCGTGATAGGACTTGTCATTCGCGGCCTTCAGCCCGCTTGCGATTGATTGGCGATAGTCGTCCCGGAATCCGCTTGTGATCCCAGGTGCCAGTCCGGCCTGTTCTGCTGCATGGAGCAAATAGAACAGCTTTCCCTTGAAGGCTCGATCCATCCCTCCGATCACGTAATCCATCAGAGGCATGCCGGCTTTGTCTGCTGCTTTGGGGTCCTTCCATCCGAAGTCATTTTCGACCCGCTTGGGGATGCTGCGAGTGACGGTGATCTGTTTTCCCTTCCGCTTGATCGTTACGTCCGTTTTCTCATACACGACGATCCAGTCGGTCTTCGGCGCTCGCGTGTAAAGTACTCCAAGGAACCGGTCGATGCATGCCTCGGCAACAAAGCACTCGTCCAGGACCAAGACTGTATCGACATTGTCAGGAGCGGCCTTGAGCGAGTCGACAACGTTGGCCGTCTGAGATGCTTGCTCGGACTGCTTCTCGGTTTCCGTCGTAGGCAGAGCCTCGGGGCTCGCTCGGTCCGCGCCTGGCGGCGCGCTCCGAGCATCGGCTTGAGCCGACGGTTCGGATGCTGTCACCTGTGGGCCCGACTCTTCCGTGGGCGACGCCGCGTGCACATCGTGAACCACGACACCGCATGAAAGTGTGATCAGAGGCGCGGCAATGCGTAACCAACCAGCCCCGCAACCGAACTGATTTCGCCTGGTGCCATGAATCTCTTTGCGAGATGACATCCGCATTGGAAATCAAACATGAGCCAAATTGATCATGACAGCGTGCCATCGCGCTCTGAGCTTGGCAACCAGTTAACCACCGCAGAACTAACCGGCGAAAACGCAACTACTCAGATAGGCCAAAGCACTCGTCACGCCCAGGTTTGACAGGTTTTGCAGCGTTGCCGTTGAATCAATTCGCCGCTTCGGGAAAGCGTCCAGCGAGACAAACCTCGCCTGTATTCACCGATCCACCGTTAGGTGGATTGCCGCTCGCCGCGCAGCCGGCCGAGACTCCGCCAAGGACCGGTGTCGTTTTCGACAATGTTGGCGAGCGGCTGCCGCTCACAGCATTTGAGGATCCGACATGCGTGATTTCATGGCCATCGGCCGCTCGGTGGCGGTTGCGGAGCGTGGCATAGCCGCAACCTCGCACCCGCAGGCGACGCTTGCCGCAGTCGAGATGTTGAAGGCCGGCGGCAATGCCGTCGATGCCGCGGTGGCGGCGGTGGCGGTGCAGGGCGTCGTCGAGCCACAGATGACCGGGATCGGCGGCGACTGCTTTGCGCTGTATTCGCCGAAGGCCGGCGAGCCGATCGCGCTGAACGGCTCGGGCCGCACGCCCGCCGGCACCGATACTGAAAAATATGCCGACAGCGGCGCGCGCGACATTCCGCCGACCGCACCTGAGGCTGTGACCGTGCCCGGCGCCATCGACGCGTGGTGCAGGCTGGTCGCCGATCACGGCAGCAGGTCGCTGGAGGAGATCTTCCGGCCGGCGATTGCGGCGGCCGAGCAGGGCTTTTGCGTGACACCGCGCGTCGCGGAAGACTGGCGCCGCTTCCGGGCGCGGATCGAGATCGACGCCAATGCCGCTGCGCAGTTCCTTCCCGGCGGCAAGGCGCCTGAGGTCGGCGACATCCGCACGCAGCCTGCGCTTGGCCGGACCCTGCGCCGGATCGCGCAGCACGGGCGCGAGGCGTTCTACGCAGGCGAGGCCGCCGTCGAGATGGCCGGCATCTTGCGCGGGCTCGGCGGCGCCCACAGCACCGATGATTTCGCGGCGCAGACCTCGGACTACGTGCGCCCGATCTCGGCCCGCTACCATGACCACGACGTGATCGAGTGTCCGCCGAACGGGCAGGGCCTGGCGGCGCTGATGATCCTGCGGGCACTTGCCGGCTTCGATGTCGGCGCGCTGGCGCAGGCCGATCGGATCCATCTGCTGGCCGAAGCGACCAAGGCCGCCTACCGCGCGCGCGACGCCTTCTTCTGCGATCCAACCACCAGCAACATCGATCCCGCCGCATTCCTTGCCGAAGACTATATCGGGAGGATCCGCAGCAAGATCGACATGCGCCGCGCGTCCGCGCCCGCGGCCTGGGACGATATCGAGCACCGTGACACCGTCTATGTCACGGTGGTCGACCGCGACCTCAACGCCGTCTCGCTGATCAACTCGCTGTTCTATCCGTTCGGCAGCGGCATCTATGCGCCGAAGTCCGGCGTCCTGCTGCACAACCGCGGCTGGAGTTTTCGCGCCCGGCCCGGACATCTCAATTCGCTCGGGCCGCGCAAGCGCCCGATGCACACCATCATTCCGGGCCTGCTGCGCAAGGACGGCAGGACCGTGATGTCGTTCGGCGTGATGGGCGGACACTACCAGGCCGTCGGCCATGCCAATCTGCTGTCGAACATCTTCGACATGAAGATGGACATCCAGGCGGCGGCCGAGGCACCGCGCTCCTTTGCCTTCGACGGCGCATTGTCGCTGGAGACGACGATATCGCAAGCGATCCGCGACGAGCTGCGCGCCCGCGGCCACGATGCCCACTTCTCCGAGGAGCCGATCGGCGGCTGCCAGGCGATCCAAATCGACCATGCGCGCGGCGTTCTGCTCGGCGCTTCCGACCACCGCAAGGACGGGCTGGCGCTCGGTTTCTAGGGACAAACCAGGTTACCTCGACGGTATCGTTCTAACGGTTGATTGTTACCGCTCTGCGCGCTCACCAAGCTGGATGCTGGGGGAGTGCATCATGAGCGACAAACGCGCCGCGGCCGACATGGCCGGCGTGTCGATCGTCGAGTCGGTCGATGCGAACGACTATGCCGGGCGCATCAGCGGCTGGAACATGCGAATGGACCAGGTGTCGTCGGGAAGGTTTGCCGGACGACTGGTGATGATCCGCCTCCGCGGTCTGGAGATCGTCCGGGAGACGACGACGCAGGCCCTGCTCAAGCAAGGCTCTGCCTGGCCGGATGCGCTCGTCTTCAGCCTGCCGCTCGCTGTATCCAATCCCGGATATTACAACGGCCGTCCGCTGGTGTTTCCGCATCTGTTGCTCAGCGACGGCCGAACCTGCTGCCGTTGCTGACGTCGACGCGGGTCGACGTCGTGTCGGTCGCTGTCGCCCGCGATCGGCTGTTTTCATGCCTGGATGCGCTCGGCGAGACCCGCGCGGCCGACTTCATCGCGGGCCTTCGCGGGCAGCAGCATTTCTTCAGCGGACCCGGCCTCGTCGGTCTTCAGCATGGCCTTCGCCGGCTCTGCGACCAGGGTGAGCGGCTGGGACCGGCGCTCGGGTTCGAGCACGTACGCCGCTCGCTCCAGGACAGCCTCGTCGGTGCGCTCGCCGACGTCCTGTCGGAGAACGACTGGAGCGACGTTCGCGGCTGCACCGCACAAAAGCAAACGGTCGACCGCATCCGCGAATATGTGTTCGAGCGGGTCGAGGATCCGCCGCGCATCGCCGAACTCTGCCGTCATATCGGCGTCAGCCGCAGGACGCTGCAAGGATGCTTTCAGGACGCGCTCGGGCTGACGCCACTACAGTATCTGCGCACGCTGCGGCTGAACGCGGTGCGCCGCGAACTCCGTGCGCTTGCCGCGACGGGGCAGCCGGTCTCGATCGGCGACGTCGCGGCGCGGTGGGGCTTCTGGCACTGGAGCCGCTTCACCGAAAACTATCGGCAACTGTTTGGCGAGCTGCCCTCGCGCACCGTGCAGCGTGTGGCATCCGCCTCACGTTAGGAATTTTCACTGTACGGCGGTTGCTTCTGCCGATTCCGGATAACGCCGGTTGAAATCCCCTTTCTAGATTTCGCCCGCTCCGCGCGGAGCCTGCACGATCGATCGTCGATCGACATGCGATGCAGCGCGGTCGGGACAAGGGGGCTACATGACAACACATCGAAAGATTGCCGTCGCCGCGCTGGTCGCAGCAAGTGTGGGCGCAACATCGGCCAATGCGTACGAGTTCGGCTCTCCCGGCTGGGCGCAGAAGCCGGGCATCACGCTGGGCGGAGGCACGGCCGGCGCGCCACCGCCCGGCCTTTACAGCTTCAATCAGGTCTTCACCTATCAGGCGAACATCGTCGGCCCGGGTGCGCCCAACGTCGGTGGCGCATCGACGCCGGTCCACGCCGCCGTCGAAGCATCTGGTCTCCTGTGGGTGCCGGGCTGGACGTTCCTCGGCGCGACATATGATGCGGTCATCGTGCAGCCCTGGATCATGGCCGATGTCGGCGGACCGATTAACGTCCAGCAGGCCGGCATGCACAACACCTTCATCGTGCCGGGGGAGTTGAGCTGGAATCTCGGCGACAGCGGCTTCTTCGTGAAGACCGGCCTTGGCATGTACGTGCCGAACGGATCGATCAGCGGTCCGTCCGGCCTGAACAATGTCGGCAATCCCTGGTGGACCTTCCAGCCTGAGCTGGTCGTGTCCTACCTGAAGGACGGCTGGAATCTCACGGCCAATCTGTACCATGAGATCAACACCAGGAACTCGATCACCGGCTATCGCTCCGGCGACGTCTTCCACGCCGAATTCACTGCCGCCAAGACCATCGGCAACTGGACCTTCGGGCCGATCGCCTACTACGCAGGACAGGTGACCGGCGATACGTCGAGCGCGTTCTACAACGGCGCGATCAACGTCAACCGGTACAACATCTGGGCCGGCGGCGGCCTGGTTGGTTACAATTTCGGACCGGCTGCGCTGACGGTCTGGGCGACGCATGAGTTCTCCTCGAATGCCTCCGGCGGCACCGCGGGCCCGCCCGGAATCGATACTGCGTCGATCACCAAGGGCTACTCGGTGTTCGCCAATCTGAGCTTCCGGCTGTGGGTGCCGGACGAGCCGGCGACGCCGCCCAAACGTCCGATGTTCACCAAATAGCGCACGCGCCGGCGTACAGCGCGAGACGGAGTGAAAGGGAGCCGCGTCGATCGCGCGGCTCCCCGACGGCTGCTCGTTTCCGCCTCCTGAATCCGTCAGGCCGTAGCATCCACCGGATGGTGGATTGTTCCCGACGCTGACATGCCGAACCTTTGCCATCATGCCGGCGCCGTACGCGGTTCCGACCTGTGCACCGCACGGCGAAGGCTGATCGCTCCGGACTTTCCCAATCGAGAAGTTGATCCGTATGAACAGGACATTCGCCGACACGGTCTTCCGCAACGGCCGGATCTACACGTCGAACCGGGCGCAGCCTTGGGCGGCGTGCGCAGCCGTGAAGGCCGGCCGCTTCATCGCCGTGGGCGAGGAGCGCGACGTCGCGGCGCTGGTCGGCGAGGGGACCAAGACCGTCGATCTCGGTGGACGCATGGCGATGCCGGGCATCATCGACATCCATAATCACATCATGATGGGCGGGCAGGCCGATCTCTACGAGCTGCGCTTCTCCAACGCCGACAGCGTGCCAAGGATCGCCGAGACCTTGCACAAGGCCGCCTCAGTGGCGGCGCCCGGCGCCTGGATCGTCGGCGGGCAGTTCGGCAACAATCTCCTGAACGAGATGAACACCGCGGAGTCCTGCGCACTGCTGGATGCGGCGTGCCTCGGACATCCCGTCGTGCTGCGCGATGACACCTATCACAATCGCTGGGCGAGCTCGGCGGCGCTGCGGCTTGCAGGCGTGCAGGCCGATTCCGCCGACCCGACCGACGGCGAGATCGGCCGCGACCTCAAGACCGGGACGCTGACCGGCATCATGATCGAGGCCGCCTCCGGCGTGGTCGAGCGGGCGCTCGCGGCCTCCGGTCACTACACGGCCGAGATGGACCGTGCGGCGGTGGCGCGTTCGATCTCGGTGCTGAACGCCTATGGCGTCACCGCCTTCATCGACGCCGCCAGCATGCAGCCGATCATGGCGGCGCTGAAGGGACTCGATGATCGCGGCGAGCTGACCGCCTGGGCGGTCTGCGCGATGCCGGTGGTCGAGCCGGGCTTCATGTTCGGCAAGGCCGGCGAGGAGCTGTTTGCGCTGCGCGAGCAATATCGCGGCGCGCATGTGAAGCCGGACTATGTGAAGGTGTTTCTCGACGGCGTGCCCGGCGCCAAGACCGCGGCGTTCCACGAGCCCTATCTGGCCGATCCCGTGCGCGGCTGCTGTTTCCGCGGATCGACCATGCTGACCGTACCCGACCTGATCCGCTGGCTCGGGCGCTGCGAGAAGCTCGGCCTTGCCGCGAAGATCCATTGCGCGGGCGATGCCGCGGTGACGCAGGCGCTCGACGCGATCGATGTCGTGCGCAGCTTCAACGGGGCGACCGATCTGGTCCACCAGATCGCGCATGCGAGCTACATCGCGCCCGATGACATCAAGCGCTTCGCCGAACTCGGCGTCGCGGCCGATCTGTCGCCGATCATCTGGTATCCGACCATCTTCCTCGAGGCGCACAAGGCCGCGATGGGCGAGGAGCGCGCGCAGCGCTTCTGGCCGAACAAGGACCTGAAGGCGGCCGGCGCGCTAATGGCCGGCGGCTCGGACTGGCCGGTGATTCCGATTCCCGATCCCTGGCAGGGCATCGAGGGCATGGTGACCCGGCAAAACCCAACCGGGGATTTTCCCGGCAAGTCGCTGTGGGCCGAGCAGGCGCTCGATCTCGCCACCGTGATCGACATCTACACCATCGATGCCGCGCGGGCGGCCGGTCTCGGCCAATCGATCGGTTCGATCGAGGTCGGTAAGTCGGCCGACCTGATCGTGCTCGACCAGATGATCTTCGACATCCCGCCGGATCAGCTCGCCGACACGCGGGTCGAGATGACCTTCTTCGAAGGCCGCAAGGTCTACGAGCGGGGTGCGTGATGATCGCTGTGGATCAGATCCCGGTCACGGTGCTCACCGGTTTCCTCGGCAGCGGCAAGACCACGGTGCTGAACCATCTGCTGCGCCAGCCGGAGCTCAATGGCGTCGTCGCCATCATCAATGAGTTCGGCGAGGTGGCCTTGGATCACCTCCTGGTCGAGAGCAGCGAGGATCGCCTCGCGCTGCTTGACAATGGCTGCATCTGCTGCTCGGTGCGCGAGGATCTGATCGAGACGCTGGCCGATCTCGCCGCCCGCCGCGCCACTGGGGCGATCCCGCCGTTCCACCGCGTGCTGGTCGAGACCACGGGTCTGGCCGATCCCGTGCCGGTGCTGCACACGCTGATGACGGCGCCCGATATCGTTGGCCGCTACCGGATCGACGGCGTGGTCGCTACCGTCGATGCCGTCAACGGCGCACATACCCTCGCGACGCATGACGAGGCCGTCAGGCAGATCGCCGTCGCCGACCGGCTGCTGGTGACCAAGACCGACCTGGCTAGCGACGATGCCCTCGCGCAGCTCGACGCGCGGCTCGCCGCGATCAACCCGGTCGCGACGCGCTCGCATGTGCGGAACGGGATGGTCGATCCGGCAAAGGTTCTCGATGCCGGGCTGTTCGATCCGTCGGCCCGCTCGGCCGATGTGGTGCGCTGGTTCGATCTGGCGTCGCAGGCGGCGAATGCGCCGCATCATCACGCCGATCACGATTGCGATGGCGCAAATTGCGGTCATCACAGCCATCACGCGCATGACACTGATGTCTCGTCCTACAGCCTGATCATCGACGAGCCGATCCAGCGCGAGGCGTTTGGGCGCTGGCTCGACTATGTCGCCGCGCTCAAGGGCGAGGACCTGCTGCGCTTCAAGGCGATCGTGCATGTTGCCGAACAGCTCGATGCGCCGGTCGTGGTGCATGGCGTGCAGCACGTGTTCCATCCGCCGATCACGCTGCAGGGCTGGCCGTCGGCGGACCGGCGCTCGCGGCTCGTCTTCATCGTGCGCGGCATCCCGCGCCAGATCATCGAGAACACCTTGTGCAAATTTGCCGCGGTGAGCCGTGGAGCGATCCAACGATCTGCGGCTTAGGCGGCAGTTACATCAGGCAATTGTTGAGGGGAGAGGGACATGACGGAGAATTCAAAGACGATATCGTCCGGCCGGCTCGACCGGCGCACGCTGCTGAAGGCGGCCGGTGCGACCGGCCTCGCATCGGCGATGAATGTGCCGTTGGTGAACGTCGCGCGGGCCGCCGGCAACACCATCAAGATCGGATGGGTCGGATGCCTCTCCGGCGTCCGCGCGCCGTTTGCCGAGCCCGACACCTGGATCCACGAGCGCATCAAAGCCCGGCTGAAGGACGGCCTGAAGATCGGCGGCAAGACCTGGCAGGTCGAGTTTGTCTTCAAGGACAATCAATCCGACCCGAACCGCTCGTCGGTGGTCGCGAGCGAACTGGTGCTGCGCGAGAAATGCGACTTGATCCTGATCGAGGATGGCGACGCGCAGGCTCCGGTGCAGGAGCTCGCCGACGCCCGTGGCATTCCGTCGATTTCGACCATGGTGCCGTGGCAGGGCTGGATGTTTCCGCGCAAGTCGACGCCCGACAAGGGCTTCCCCTACAGCTATCACTTCTTCTGGGGCGCCGATGATGTCGTGAAGAATTTCCTCGGCATGTGGCAGTCGGTCGACACCAACAAGAAGGTCGGCACGCTCTACATCGACAATCCCGCCGGCCAGGCGTTCTCCGACCCGAAGGTCGGTCTACCCGGCGGCATCGCGGGGGCAGGCTATCAGGAATTCTCCGCCGGAAAATTCCAGATCGCGACCGATGACTTCACCAACCAGGTGTCGTCGTTCAAGAGCAACGGCGTCGATATCGTGTCCGGATTCACGTACGGCAATCACTGGGTGACGCTGTGGAACCAGGCGGCGCAGGCCGGGTTCAAACCGCAAATCTGCACGGTGGCGGCGGCATTCCTGTTCCCGAGCGCGGTGAACGCGCTCGGCGATCGCGGCGACGGCATGTCGACCGAGGTGTGGTGGACGCCCGCCTATCCATTCAAGTCGTCGCTGACCGGGCAGAGCGCCGCCGAGCTCGCCGCCGAATGGGAGAAGACGACGGGCAAGCAATGGACCCAGCCGATCGGCTACGCGCATGCTCTGTGGGAAGTTGCGCTTGCTGCTTTGCAGAACAGCGATCCGAAGGACAAGAACTCGCTGCGCGATGCCATCGCGGGTCTCGACATGGAGACGGTGGTCGGACCGGTGAAGTTCAAGGGAACGCCGATCAAGAACGTCGCGGTGACCTCGCTGTCGGGCGGGCAATGGCGCAAGACCAAGGGCGGCAAGGCGAAATACGAGCTGCTCATCGTGCACAACGGGACGGCGCCGTTCATCCCGAAGCAGGCCGATCTCGCATTGCTGTCGAAGCTCGCCTGACATGGCACCGCTCCTGCGCGTCGGCGGGCTGTCGAAGCGTTTCGGCGAGATCGTGGTCGCCGATAACGTCAGCTTCGAGCTGGCGCGCGGCGAATGCCTCGGCGTGATCGGCCCGAACGGCGCCGGCAAGAGCTCGCTGCTGAACCTGATCGTCGGCCTGCTCACGGCCGACGGCGGTTCGATCATGCTCGACGACAAGGAGATATCGGGCCTGCCGCCGCATCGCCGGGCGCGGATGGGGCTCGGCCGCGCGTTCCAGATCCCGCAGCCGTTCCCGCATCTGTCGGTCTACGAGAACGCGCTGGTCGCGGCGTCCTACGGCGCGGGTCTGTATGGCGAGGCGGCATCGAGCTGGACGATGGAGGTTTTGCAGCGCACCGGGCTCGACGCCAAGGCGGACAAGCTCGCGGGCGCGTTGCCGCTGATCGATCGCAAGCGGCTGGAATTCGCCAAGGCGCTGGCCTCGAAGCCCAAGCTGATCCTGCTCGACGAGATAGCGGCCGGGCTGACCGAGCCCGAGGTCGAGCGTCTCGTTGCCATCATCAAGTCGGTGAAGGCAGATCACGCCATGATCTGGATCGAGCATATTCCGCACGCTTTGCGCGCGGTCTCGGATCGGATCCTGGTGCTCGATTTTGGCCGCAAGGTGCTGGAGGGGCCGCCGGCCGAGGTGATGGACAGCGCCGTGGTGCGCGAGATCTACATGGGATTGAAGGCCGATGGCGTTGCTTGATGTGAACGGCCTGCAGATCTTCTACGGCGATCTCCAGGCCGTGTTCGACATGAACTTCACCGTCGCGGACGGCGAGGCGGTGGCGCTGGTCGGCGCCAACGGCGCCGGCAAGTCGACATTCCTGAAGGCGCTGGTCGGGCTCAACGAGGAGCGGAAAGGGGCGGTGCATTTCGACGGCATCGACATCTCGCAGATGCCGGCCGAGCAGGTGTCGCGGCTCGGGCTCATCATGGTTCCCGAGGGGCGCTTGCTGTTCGATTCGCTGACCATCGAGGAGAACCTGCTGATGGGCAGCGTCAACCGTCGTAAGGGCAGCTGGACGCTGCGGCGGGTGTTCGACCTGTTCCCGATCCTGGAAGAGCGGCGGCGGATGTTTCCGGGCCAGCTCTCCGGCGGCCAGCAGCAGATGGCGGCGATCGGCCGCGCGCTGATGTCGAACCCGCGGCTGTTGCTGTGCGACGAGATCTCGCTCGGGCTCGCGCCTGTCGTGGTCGAGCAGATCTATCGCTCCTTTGCCGACATTCGCCGCGAGGGCACCGCCGTCGTGCTGGTCGAGCAGGATGTCAAGCGCGCGCTCGCGACGTCGGAGCGGATCTATTGCCTGTTGAAGGGGCGGGTGTCGCTGACCGGCCCGGCGCAAGGGTTGCAGCCGGAGCAGCTGACGCACGCTTATTTCGGTAACTAGCCAGGATTGGCACGACATGATCTGGGTTGAGACATTGATCAACGGGGCCCTGCTGGGCGGGCTCTACGGCCTGCTCGGCATCGGGCTCGCTCTGGTGTTCGGCGTGATGCGCGTCGTCAACATCGCGCATGGCGAATTCATGGTGCTCAGTGCGTTCTGCGCCGTGCTGCTGGCCAACCTGTTTCCGCAGGTCTCGCCGCTGCCGATGCTGATCCCGGTGATCGCACTGTCCTTTGCGGTCGGCTGTCTCTACCAGGCCGCCATCGTCAACCGCGTGGTGACGTCGCCCGATCCGCTCTCGCCATTGCTGCTCACCTTCGGCGTCTCGGTGATCCTGCGCAACGTCATGGTCGAGATATTCGGCGCCGACGTGCGCAGCCTCCAGGTCGGCGAGCTCTCGCGCGCCAGCCTCGAGATCGCCGGCCTCAACATCGGCATCATGCCGCTGCTCACGCTGGTGCTCGCCGCGCTGCTGTTCATGGCGCTGCAGCTCGTGCTGCGCCATACCGAGTTCGGGCGGATCGTGCGCGCCACCGCCGACCGCCGCGACATCGTCCGGCTGTCCGGGGTCAAGCCGGACCGGGTCTATAATTATGTCATGGGCCTGTCGCTCGCGCTCGGCGCGATCGGCGGCGTGCTGCTCGCGGTGCGGTCGAGCTTCACGCCGTTCTCGGGCGCCGAGCGGCTCTTGATCGCCTTCGAGGTCGTGGTGCTCGGCGGGCTCGGCTCGTTCTGGGGCGCGCTGCTCGGCGGCATCGCGCTCGGCATGGCGCAGTTGATCGGCCTGAAGATCGATCCGAACGCGGGGCTGCTCTATGCGCATCTGTTGTTCTTCATCATGCTGTTGATCCGCCCGTCGGGTCTCGTGTCGAGCAGGGTATGACGCAGATGCCGACACGGACAACTCTCCTCGCCTGTGCCATCGTGCTCGTCGCTGCTATCGCCGGCGCGCCCTTCGTGCTGAACGAGGGCATCCTGCGGCTCGCGACCGAGTGCCTGCTGCTGCTGACGATGGCGCAGATGTGGAACCTGCTGGCGGGCTATGCCGGGCTGGTCTCGCTTGGCCATCAGGTCTTCATCGCCTTCGGCGCCTATGCGCTGTTCCTGACTTCCGGCTGGCTCGAGGTGACCCCGATCTGGGTCTTGCCGGTGGCGCCGTTGGTAGCCGCCGCCGTCGCGGCGATCATCGCCTTTCCGCTGTTTCGTTTGCGCGATGCCTATTTCTCGATCGCGATGTGGGTGTTCGCCGAGATCATCGGCGCCTTCACGATGAAATCGCAGGCGATCGGCGGCACCTCGGGCGTGCCGCTCGCCACCAGCAAGCTGATCGATTTCGACTGGTTCGAGCCGACCATGTTCTGGCTGGCGGGCGGCCTGACGCTGGTCACAATCGCGGCGCTGTACAAGATGATGACCTCGAGCTTCGGGCTCGGGCTGATGAGCGTGCGCGACAATGACCTCGCCGCGATGAGCGTCGGTGTCGACGTCCGGCATAATCGCTTCATCGCCTTCGTGCTGTCGGCGGCGGGTTGCGGGCTTGCGGGTGCGTTGAGCTTCATGGGCAATCTGTTCATCGCGCCGCTCGCGGCCTTCGACGTCAACTGGTCCGTCTACATGATGTTCATCGTGATCATCGGCGGTATTGGGACGCTGGAGGGCCCGATCCTCGGCGTCATCATCTTCTTCGGCCTGCGCGAATTGATGACCGGGCCGCTCGGCCTGTCCGGCGGCTGGTATCTGGTCGGGCTCGGCATCATTGCCGTGGTCGTGATGATCGTGGCGCCGCGCGGCATCTGGCCGGCGTTGCGCGATCGCCTCGGCGTGCGGCTGCTCGATGTCCACCGCGCCGCGCCACGGCCGGCCGCGGCCTCCATCCTTCCGGGCGCGTCGGAACGGGTTACCGGATGAGGCAGGCCTTCACGCCGTCACCATTGCTTGTATTCTGACAGTTCCGGCTTTGAGTGGAGGGTGTGATGGCTCTGATATTCCGGGGATGCGGATCGGCATTGGCCGGCCTGGTTGCGATGACGATGGCGGCGCCGCTGCCGGCGCAGGCCGAGCGCAGGATGTGGCCGCAGGCGGCCGCCACGCATCCGATGGATGGGCTGACGACGGACGAAATCCGTTCGGTCACCGAGATTCTCCGCGGCGCCGGCAAGCTCGACGATGCGGCGCGGGTCGTCTCCATGACGGTCGACGAGGACCCCAAGGACGAGGTGCGGGCGTGGAAGCCCGGACAACCCTTCGCGCGGCGCGCGAACGCGACGCTGCTGAGCGGCGGACATCTCTACGAAGCGCATATCGATCTCGCCGCCCGCAGCCTGCTCGGCTGGGACGAGGTCAGGGATCACGAGGCTGCGCTGACCATCGACGAACTGATGTCTGCCGGTGATCTGCCGAAGCAGGACCCGCGCTGGATCGCCGCGATGGCCAAGCGCGGCATCACCGACTTCCACAATGTGCTGTGCCTGCCGTTGACGGTCGGGCCGGTGAGCGACCCGGCCCTGAAAGGTCGCCGCCTGCTCAATGTTCCCTGTGTCGACACGACCGGCGCCGCCAACAATCTCTGGGGCAAGCCGATCGAGAACCTAGTCGCCCAGGTCGATCTCAAGAGCAGGACGGTGCTGTCGGTGACCGATCTCGGCGTGCTGCCGCCGCCGGCGCAGACACCCTCGCATGCCTATGCCGACTCCGGAAAATACCGCAAGCCGCCGAGGCCGATCGAGATCACCGCGCCCGAGGGCAGCAATGTGAAGGTGGAGGGCGGCCAGGTCCACTGGGACAACTGGTCGTTCCATGTCCGTCTCGAGCCGCGCGTCGGCGCGGTGCTGTCGTTGATCCGCTACGACGATCACGGCACGTTCCGCGACATCGCCTATCAGATCTCGGCGAGCGAGATGTTCGTGCCCTATATGGACCCGGCGCCGACCTGGTCGTTCCGCGCCTATATGGATATCGGCGAATACGGTTTTGGCGTGCTCTCCAGCGAATTGCAGCGCGGCATCGATTGCCCCGAAGGCGCGCATTTCCTCGATCTGACGATCTCGGACACCAAGGGCATGCCTGTCGTCTCCAAGGGCGCGGTCTGCATCTTCGAGCGCCCGACCGGCGATCCGATCTGGCGCCACAGCGAGCTGCTCAACAACACCGCCGAGGTGCGGCCGAACAACGAACTGGTGGTGCGGATGGCGCCGGTGGTCGGCAATTACGACTATCTGGTGGACTACGTGTTCGACCGTGCCGGCAATATCGACGTGCGGCTCGGCGCTTACGGCATCGATGCGACCAAGGGCGTGGCAAGCCGGACCTTGAGCGATCCGACGGCGAAGCAGGACACGGCCTACGGGACGCTGGTCGACGAGCGGCTGCTTGCCGTCAATCACGATCACTACATGACGTTCCGGATCGATATGGACGTCGACGGCACCGCGAACCGGCTGGTCGAGGATCGCTTCAGCGTGCGGCGGCTCGACCAAGGCCAGCGCAAGAGCCTCTGGCAGGTCGACACCAGGCCGGTCGCGACCGAAGGGCCGATCACGACGCCGCTGAGCGCGGCGCAGTTCAGGATCGAGAGTACGGGCAAGACCAACAGCCGCGGCTATCGCACCAGCTATCAGCTGATGCCCGGCCACTCCGACGTCTCATTGCTCGCCAAGGACGATCCGATCCAGCTCCGCGCGGGCTTCAGCGCCTACACGCTATGGACGTCGGCCTACGCCAAGGACGAGAGATACGCCGCGGGCATGTACCCGAACGAGAATCCTGAGGTCGACGGCTTGCCGAAATGGACCGCCGCAAAGCGGCCGATCGAGGATCGCGACCTCGTGCTGTGGTACACGGTCGGCTTCCGCCACGTGCCGCGCGCCGAGGATTGGCCGGTCATGCCGGGCCTGTGGCACGGCTTCCGGCTCCGTCCGTTCAACTTCTTCGATCGCAATCCCGCGCTCGACGTGCCGCCGATGGTGAATGCCAGGGACACCAAATGAGTGGCCGCGTGCATCGCATGGGGGCGGTGGCCGGCGCGCTGCTGGCGCTGTTGGCGGCGCAGCCGGTCGCGCGTGGCGCGGCGGCCGAAAGCGGCGTTGACGATGCGTCCTTGCTCTATTTGAGCAGCGGCGACTGGCAGCGCCAATCCACGCCGCACAAGGTCGCGCTCGCGGCCGACTTCATGCGGATCTTCTGCACCGACCAGAGCATGTCGGCGGCATCGCTCGCCGATTGCCTCGACCGCGACAAGACGGATGGCGCGCCGTTCGAGCGTGCTATCGCTTGCGTTGGCGCACGATAACTTTGGTGTAGTCCTATCCCCGTCATTGCGAGCGAAGCGAAGCAATCCATCGCGCAGCGTGTGGAGGTATGGATTGCTTCGTCGCTGTCGCTCCTCGCAATGACGAAGAGGCCTTACAACGTCTTAGCCGGCCGCTGAGAGGCCGGCGTCGATCCCTTCGGCGATCGCCTTCACATCCAATGCGGTGAGGATCAGGGGCGGGGGACAGGATCAGGTTGTTGCCCGAGACGCGCAGCATCACGCCGGCCTCGTAGGCGGCATCGGCCACCTTCGCCATCGTCTTCTTGTCGGCGGGCTTCTTGCTGTCGCGATCGGCGACGAGCTCGAGCGCGGCCATCAGGCCCTTGCCCCTGACGTCGCCGACCAGCGCATGCTTCGCCTTGAGCGCGGCCAGCGCCTGCGCGAGGTCCTTGCCGCGTGCGGCGGCATTCCCGTCGAGCTTGAGGCGGCGGGTCTCGGCCAGCGCGGCAAGGCCCGCGGCGCAGCCGACCGGGTGGCCCGAATACGTGTAGCCATGGCCGATCGAGCCGAACGTGGTGGTGTCAGTCTCGAAGGTTTCCGCGACCGGCTCGCCGATCAGCGTCGCGCCGAGTGGGAAATAGCCCGAGGTGATCGCCTTGGCCATCGTCATCATGTCAGGCTTGACGCCCCACAGACGCGAACCCGACCACGCGCCGGTGCGGCCGAACCCGGTCACGACCTCGTCGGCGATCATCAGGATGCCGTGCCGGTCGCAGATCTCGCGCGCCAGCATCATGAAGCTGTCCGGCGGCACGATCACGCCGCCGGCCCCCAGCACCGGCTCCATGATGAAGGCCGCGATGGTGTCGCCGCCCTGGAATGCGATCTCCTCCTCCATCGCCGCCGCGCACAGCTGTGCGAGCCTGGCAGGATCGGTCTCGTTGAAGGGATTGCGATAGGTCGAGGGCGCGGGGATATGGAATACGCCGGGCAGCATCGGCTCATAGTTGCGGCGGAAATTGGCGTTGCCGTTGACGGATGCGCCGCCGAAATGGGTGCCGTGATAGCCCTTCTTCAGCGCCAGGAACTTGGTGCGGTCAGCCTGGCCCTTGATCTTCCAGTATTGCCGCGCAAGCCGCAGCGCGGTCTCGACCGAGTCCGATCCGCCTGACGTGAAGAAGGCGCGAACCATGCCTTCCGGCTTGAACCATTCGGTGAGCTCGTAGGCGAGCTCGATCGAGGGGCCGCTCGATGTGCCGCGGAAGCCGGAATAATACGGCAGGGCGCTGAGCTGGTCCGCGATCGCTTTCTTGATCGGATCGCAGCTGTAGCCGAGGTTGACGTTCCACAGGCCGCCGACCGCATCGATCACGGTGTTGCCGTCGATGTCGGTGACGTGGACGCCTTCGCCCTTCATTACGATCCGCGGCGGCTGCGCCCGCATCTCGGCGGGATGGGCCATCGGGTGCCAGATCGGCTTGGCGTTGTTCTCAACCAGGAAGTTTCTGTCGCGCATGGTCGCTCTCTGTCCGGCTGGAGCCTTTTCCGTTCCGATGGAATCGGAACGGGCCTCCAGATTCTAGTTTTGGCGCGTTTTCTTCACGCGAACCGGTACCCACTTCGCTCGAAAACGCTTTAGTCGAATTGCAGCCCGAAGTGCCGCAGCGCCTCGCTGTAGGACGCCGCGGGGCTGCGCACGTCAAACATCACCGTGCGCATGTTGCAGGTGGCAGCGCCCACGATGTTGCGACGCTGGTCGTCGACGAAGACGCAATCTTCTGCTTCCAGCGCCAATTCGTCCAGCACGCTTTGATAGGCGCGCGGATCGGGTTTCAGGATCCCGGTATGGGTCGCGTCGACGATGCTATCGAAGCGCTTGAGGATGGAGAGGCGGGTGCGGAACTCCGCGCCATAGAACAGGTCGAGCTCGTTCGAGAGGATGGCAAGCCGGAACCCGGCGTCGGCGGCGAGGGTGATCGCGCGCACCGCCTCGGGGCGGATCACGGTGTCCGGATCGGCGCCGCGCGCGCGCTTCACGAAGGTCTCCATGTCGCGCCAGTCCTCGCCGACCATGCGTCCGACCTCGCGGCTGCGGGTCAGCCAGTAGTCGCGTTCGGAAATCTCGCCGCGCTGCATCGCAGCCCAGAGCGGATCGCTGTCGGGGGCGAATGGTCCGAGCCATTTCAGCGTGCACGGTGCGAGCCCGAGCGCGCGCTCGGTCAGGTCATGGGTCTCGAACAGGGTCTTCGAGATGACGCCGCCGAAATCGAGCACCAGCGCCTGGGCGAGCGGTCGCGTCATGCGGCAACCGTTCCGCGGCCGGGGCGGACAATGCCGGCTGCGACCCATCGGTCGAAGATACCGAGCACGGTTTCGTTGAACGCCGCGCTGTTGATGTGATCCCTGATCTCGTGCAGCTCGACCGGTGGCCGGACCGCCGACCGCATCGCGTCGACAAAGGCGGCGAGGGCGTCGGGATCGTGCAAAGCCTCGCCTTCGCGGTCCCATTGCTGGATGCCGCCGGCGGGGAGCACAAAGGCGACGGGCGCGCTGGCGCCGGCGAGCTTCTCCGCAATCGCGTGTGCGATCCGGCGGCGATCGGCGGCTCCCGAAGTCGCCGACGCGAGCAGCCGGTTGTGTGCGTGGAACGGCCGATCCGATAGTTCGTTCGGAATCCCAAGCCATGCCGGGAAGTCGACCATGTCGACCGCCCCGGGGGCGACGATCTGCGGAATGCCGGCTCTGCCCGCATTCTCCAGCCGGTCGGCGCCTGAATTGACCACCGAGCCGGTGAGCTGATTGGCGACCTCCTGCAGGCTGAGGTCCAGCACCGCAGCAAAGCCGCCTTGGGCTGCGATCGACTCCATGGCACGGCCACCCATGCCTGTGGTGTGGAAGACCACCACCTCGTAGCCGCGCTGCTCGAGCTGCGGCTTGAGCTCCACCATGTAGCGCAGGCAGCTCTTGCCGAGCGAGGTGATCGCAACGACCGGCCGGTCCCGGCTCGGCTTGATGGCGCTCTTCGCCGCGCCGACGATCGCGCCGCAGGCTTGCGACAGCACGGCGGTGCAGGTGCCGTTGAGGCCATAGAGGCCGCCGGCCCACAGGATCATCATCAGATCGGCGGCGACGCGCTCGGGCGGGATCAGGTGCGAGAATGCGACGGTCGAGACGATCAGCTTCGGCAGGCCGAGCGGCAGCGCCTGCGCGACGTCGAGCGCGAGGTCGGTTCCCATCGTGCCGCCGATCGCGATCATGCCGTCGATGGCATCGCGCGCCGCGAGCTCGCGTGCCAGATTGGCAGCGCCAATCGCCATCAGCGACATCGCGGAATTTTCGTCGCCGCTGGATGCGATCGCCGCGATCGTGGTCCGCGCAGCGGAGGCCACCGCGTGCTTGTCATGTGCGGGTTGATACGGCGGATCGCCGAGCACGCTGATGTCCATCATGATCGTGCTGCCGCCGGCGCGCGCGATGCACGCGCTCATGAACAGCAGTTCGTCGGCCTTGGTGTCTCCAGTGCCGATCAGAAGAATGCGGGGCTGCGTGATCTCGGGCATGACCTTCGGCTCGCCGGCGGCGTGAGGGATGTGGACGAGTTGGTTTGCACCCAGCGGGCAGGGCGTTCGGCCATCGTGCGATCACGCTATGAGGGCGCTGGCCGCGGCGACATCCACCTATCGGTTGATTGCTGCCAAAGCCTTGATTTGGCGAGGATTGCGGCATGCCAGCGGTCTCCGGTCGGGAGCTGCTCTTGTCACCGTCATGATGATCTCGCATGCAGCAAGCCCAGATCGATCTGTTACGCTCAACCGTAATTCCGGCCCAGCAGCTCTTCATCGGCGGCCGGCCGGCGCAGGCGATTGGCGAGGCACGGCTCGATGTGGTGTCGCCGATCGACGGCCAGGTGCTGACGACGATTGCAGACGGCGATGCGGCCGATGTCGACCTTGCGGTGAAGCGGGCGCGGCAGGCCTTCGAGCAGGGAAGCTGGTCGCGCGCGGCGCCGGCGCAGCGCAAGAAGGTGCTGCTGCGGTTCGCCGATCTGATCGAGCAGCACGCGCTCGAGATCGCTGTGCTCGGTGTGCGCGACAACGGCACCGAGATCGGCATGGCCTACAAGGCCGAACCGCTGTCGGCGGCCGGCACCGTCAGGTACTACGCCGAGGCGATCGACAAGGTGTATGGCGAGATCGCGCCGACCTCAGGTGACGTGCTCGGGCTCGTGCATCGCGAGCCGCTTGGCGTCGTCGGCGTGATCGTGCCGTGGAATTTCCCGCTGATGATCGGGGCGTGGAAGATCGGTCCCGCGCTCGCCGCCGGAAACTCGGTCGTGGTCAAGCCGCCGGAGCTGGCATCGCTGACGCTGCTGCGGCTTGCCGAGCTCGCGACCGAGGCAGGCCTGCCGGACGGCGTGCTCAACGTCGTCACCGGCCGCGGCGCATCGGCCGGCGAGGCGCTCGCGCTGCATATGGATGTCGATGTGCTGGCCTTCACCGGCTCGGGCGCGGTCGGCCGCCGGCTGCTGGAATGCTCGGCGCGGTCGAACCTGAAGCGGGTTCATCTCGAGCTTGGCGGCAAGTCGCCCAACATCGTCTTCGCCGATGTGCCCGACATCAAGCATGCGGCCAAGGTCTCGGCGAACGGCATCTTCCGGAATTCGGGCCAGGTCTGCGTCGCCGGCTCGCGGCTGCTCGTGCAGTCCGCGATCTATGATCGCTTCATGGATGAGCTGCTTGACGCCACCGCAAAGCTCAGGGTCGGCGATCCCCTCGATCTGACGTCGGATATCGGCGCCATCTCGAGCCAGGTGCAGTTGCGGAAGAACCTGGATGCGGTTGCCCGCGCGGAAGCGCAGGGTGCGAAGCGGCTGATCGGCGGCGAGCAGATCCGCGTCGAGAGCGGCGGCAACTTCATGGCGCCCGCGATCCTCACCGAGGTGACGCCATCGATGGAGGTCTGGCGCGAGGAGGTGTTCGGCCCGGTGCTGGCGGTCACGCGGTTCGACGGCGAGGAGGACGCCACGGCGCTCGCCAATGCGACGCCCTATGGGCTTGCGTCGGCGGTGTGGACCGGAAGTCTGTCGACGGCGCATCGCATGGTGCGCGCCATTAGGGCCGGCGTCGTGCACGTCAATGCCTATGGCGGCGCCGATATCACGGTGCCGCTCGGCGGCTTCAAGCAATCCGGCTTTGGACGCGACAAGTCGCTCCACGCCCTCGACGCCTATACCGACCTCAAGACCGCCTGGATCGCGCTATGACATCAGCAACCGCCGAACGTGCGGGCATTCTGAATCGCTTGCTCGATGCCGAGCAGGAACGCTTTCGGACGCTGCATCCGCGATCGGCGGCGGCCTGGCACGAAGGCCGGCAGCACTACCTTTATGGCGGCCCGTCGCACTGGATGCGGCGCTGGGCCGGCGGCTTTCCGATCTATGCCGATGAAGCGCATGGCGCGCATATCCGGGATATCGACGGACGCGACTATATCGATTTCTGCCTCGGCGACACCGGCGGCATGTGCGGCCACGCGCCCGAGGCAGTGACGGAAGCCGCGCTGCATCAGCTCAAGCATGGCGCGACCATGATGCTGCCGACGGAGGACAGCCTTTGGGTCGGCGCCGAGCTGTCGCGCCGGTTCGGCCCGAAGTACTGGACGCTGACGACGTCCGCGACCGACGCCAACCGCGCCGCGATCCGCATCTCGCGCATGATCACCGGCCGGCGCAAGGTGCTGGTGTTCTCCGGCTGCTACCACGGCGGGGTCGAGGAGGCGCATGTCGAGATCCGCGACGGCCGCGTCGGCTTGCGCAACATGATCCATCCCAACGGCATCGATCATGACGCCGTGAGCCGGGTGGTCGAGTTCAACGACGTCGCGGCGCTCGAAGCGGCGCTGGCGCAGGGCGATGTCGCCTGCGTGCTGACCGAGCCGCTGATGACGAATTTCGGCATGATCCCGGTCGACCCCGGTTTTCACCAGGCGTTGCGCGATCTGACCCGCCGCGCCGGTACCGTGCTCATCATCGACGAGACCCATACGCTGTCGTGCGGGCCGGGCGGCTACACGGAGAGCCACGGGCTCGAGCCCGACATCTTCGTCGCCGGCAAGGCGATCGCGGGTGGCATCCCCGCCGGCGTGTTCGGCCTCAGCGAGGAGATTGCCGAGCGGCTCTGGAAGCTCGTCCCCCACGTCAATCCGCGCGAGCGGCAGTCCGCACATCTTGGTTTCGGCGGCACGCTCGCCGGCAACGCGCTGACGGTCGCCACCATGCGCGCGGTGCTGGAGAAGGTGCTGACCTCAGCGAATTACGAGCGGATGATCGGAACCGCGACCTGGCTCGCGCAGGAGGCGCGCCGGCTGATCGAGGCGGCCGGGCTGCCCTGGCACGTCACCCAGATCGGCGCACGTGCCGAGATCATGTTCATGCCACGGCCGCCACGCAGCGGCGCCGACGTCATTGCGGGCCGGCAACCCGATCTCGAGACCTTGCTGCATGCGTTCTACATGAACGAGGGCATCCTGGTCACTCCGTTCCACACCATGCTGCTGATGTGTCCGGCGACGTCGGGGCGGGACGTCGACAAGCACACGGCGGTGTTCGCGCAGTTCATCGATCTGCTGCGCGGCGCGGGGGCAATCTGATGCAGGCGCTTCCGTTCGATCTCGACGGCCGGGTCGCCATCGTCACCGGCGGCGGCCGCGGGATCGGTGCGGCCATTGTCAGGCGCCTTGCGCAGGCGGGTGCGACCGTGGTGATCGCCAACCGGACGCTCGATGTGGCCGAGGCACTGGCGCGCGAACTCGCTGACGACGGACGAACCGCGCATTGCGTGCCGTTCGACCGGCTCGATCGCGGCAGCTTGCGTGCGATGATTGACGATGTCGCCGCCAAATTCGGCCGGCTCGATATCGTCGTGCACAATGCCGGCGGTTGTCCTTGGGCCTCGCTCGAGGAGCTCGATGAAGCCAAGCTCGACGAGACGCTGGCGCTGAACCTCAACGCCAGCATCTGGCTCGCACAGGCTGCGATTCCGCATATGCGCGCCAACCGGTTCGGACGCATTCTCGTGACATCCTCGGTCTCGGCGCGCGTCGCGATGGGCGGCGGCGCGCATTACTCGGCGGCGAAGGCCGGCGTCAACGCGTTCATCCGCGGCGCCGCCTTCGAGCTCGCGCGCGACGGCATCACGGTGAACGGCGTCGAAGCCGGCTTCATCGAGAAGCCCGGCCGCGGCACCATGAGCGCGCCGGAGAACAAGGCGAGGCTCGAACGCTTCATCCCGATGGGGCACATGGGGACCGCCGACGACATCGCCTGCGCGATGCTCTATCTCGCGTCCGCTGAGGCCAAATATGTCACCGGGCAGATCATCGTCGTCGACGGCGGCTCGACGCTGCCGGAGACCGGATTTGCCGTCGAACGGCAGTGGGGGCTCTAGATGAGCGTGATCTTTTCGGGAAACCGGTTTCCACTTTTCCGGATCATGACCTGATGCCGCGGCTGGACGGAAAGACCGCGCTGGTGACGGGCGCAGCCACGGGGATCGGCCGGGCCACGGCTTCACTGCTGGCGTTGAGCGGCGCGCGCGTCGTGCTGTTCGGCCTCGGTGACGCCGAGCTTCAGGCCGCCGCGGCGGAGTGCGGCGGGCAGGCGGTCCATGGCGACGTCACGCGTGCGGACGACATTGCCGACGCCGTCGCCGCCTGCGGCGCGTGGCTCGACATCGTCGTCAACGCCGCCGGCCTGATCGTGCCGGATCAGCCAGCGAGCATCTCCGACGAGGTCTGGGCCAGGACGCTCGATGTCAACCTCACGGGGACCATGCGGGTCTGCCGGGCATCCCTGCCGCTGCTCCAGCAGCGTGGCGGAGCGATCGTCAACATCGCCTCGGTTGCCGCGTTCAATGCCAGCCCGGACAGCGCAAGCTACGCCGCCAGCAAGGCGGCCGTCGTCGCCTACACGCGTTCGCTGGCCTATGCTCACGGGGCCGACGGCATCCGCGCCAATGCCGTGGCGCCCGGCTGGGTGCGGACGCCGATGAGCGCCTATGAAATGCAGTTGCTCGCGGACCAGAATGGCACCACGCCCGACGCCGAGTTTCGCGGCGTCGAACGACGGATCGCCTTGGGGCGGATGGCCGAGCCCGCCGAGATCGCGGCATGCTGCCTGTTCCTGGCTTCCGACGAGGCGTCCTTCGTGACCGGAGCAGTGCTGGTCGCCGACGGCGGCGGCCGCTCGCCGACGCAAAACCGCGCCGTGTAGAGCCTCGTTTCGAAGCAATCGGAACGCGGCACGAGAAGCAGCCGCGGCAATGACGACGGGCTTGTTCAAACCCCCTTGACCGTGTGGCGCTCGCGTCTCCAGCCGATCTCCGCCGGCGCCGTCGGAGGGCGCCCGCAACGTCACTCCGGCGCTATCGGATGCGCTGGACGCTCGATCGATGGCTTGAGGCTCTCGAGTTCAACGAAGGCATCGGCGTGTCTGCGAAGCTCATCGGCGATCATCGGAGGCTTCGTTCGAATGCTGGAAACGACGGTGACACGCACGCCCCTCCGCCTGACGGCTTCGACAACGGCTCGCAAGTCACCATCGCCAGAGAACACGAATGCGTGGTCGATGCGGTGCGCGATCTCCATGGCGTCGACCGCGAGCTCGATGCCGATGCTGCGCTTCATTCGCCTCCGTCCATCGCCGTCGTCGTGCTGCTTGGCGGCCTTTCTCCTCACCGCATATCCGTTGTAATCCAGCCAATCCACCAGCGGCCGAAGGCTGCTGAATTCGTCGTCGTCCCTCACGACCGTGTAGAAATAGGCGCGGACGATTTGCCCATGCTTGCCGAACTCCAAGAGCAATCGGCGGAAGTCGACTTCAAAGCCGAGGTTCTTGACCGTCGTGTGCAGATTCGCGCCATCGATGAATAGTGCAATACGATCGGTCATCTCAAATCCCCATGACGCCCGGATCAGTTGCTGTATGCTTTTGGTTCTGGAAATGCCTCGGGTGCGTGGCGGGCGCCAGATTGAAATGACTGATCCTAGTGCAATGACTCGGTCGGCAAAAAGCGGAAATTTTCAACACGGCGGGTGTCATGTTGATCGTGCGCTTATTGATAATATGGCAATCGATGCGGCACGGCCGGCCGTCGCAGACAAATGAAACGGTCGTCGTTGAAGGACACTGACGTTCGCACCCGCGCTTGGACGAAGGCGTTCGGGCAGCGGCGAATAATCGTCAGCTATGGCGGTTCGTTTGTGGCGCTTCGTTGGCATCAGCCTAATAACCGCGCGCGCAATTCCAATCCTGATATCCGTGGACTATCAGAACAAATGGGTGCTTACGTCGTCGGGCGAGCGCCGCCGTCGACGCCAGCCAATGGTGCAGCGCACCGGCGCTGACGAGCCCGGTTTGCACAAGGTGACGATTGTCAGATGCAAGATTACATCTAAAATCGATCACGGGTAGCGGCGCCGTTTCGCGCCGGTGCGATATTTCGAGATACCACCTTTTTGCAGACACACTAGTTTTCGCCGCTACGAACTTCGTCGCAGGGGGGAGGGCGGTTTTGCACTCCCAGATTGCGCAGACGACTCGCTATTACTAGTGGTGTGGATGCGCGTCGACGTGTCTATTGCGCCGTGGGGTCGCGAGCAAGCACCCATTGGCGGTAACGCAATGGCGATAATCCAACCCGGCGAGTTGTGGTCGGCTCGGAGGAGATTCTGCGATCTGCTTTTGACACGGCGCGAAGTCCCGATGGCCCTCGCTTCGTAGAGCCGAGCGGTCGATCGCCATCATCATTGTGCGATTGAGGAGCGCCCCAAACTGCAGGGCTGGGCGTTCACATTCTTCGACCCTCAATCAGGTCAACCCAATCTTGTATCGAGAATTGCCAATCGAACTTTCTTGCGGCCTCCTGGATCGAGTGGCACTTCTCGACATAGGCTGAGGGGTTCTCTTTGTAGAACTTCAGGGTCGCGGCGGTGAAAGACACGAACCTGTCCGCTTGAACGGGAGCAAGGATGCCACCGCCCTGACAGGCCTTCTGCGGGAAATGACCGACCGGCGTTCCGATGACCAGTCGGCCTGCGGCTGCTCCCTCCATGACCGGTAACTGTGCAGCTTCGCTGATCGAGCTTGTAACAATGGCCCCGACAGACCGGTAGAACTCCGGCATGTCATGAAACGATGTTTGCTTCGCTGTCGAGCCGGCGACTTTGAACGGTAGCCCGGCGGCAGCCGCGGCCGATTGAGCGAGCGCTCCTCTCTTCCATTCGACACCGTAAGTCTTTGTCGCCATGGAAGATGCATAGCCGACCGCGTCCAAATGCGGAGCTATTGGGGAGTGGAATGTTTCGTAGTCGATACCTAGAGAGGCGACTATGGGCGGCCTGGAAATGCCGCTCATCATGGAAGCGCAATAGACATAGTCGCTGACAACGGCATAGTTGGAGAATTTTTCGAAAGCCTCGATGCCCTTCCGTTCGATGAGCATGCGGATGTCGAATTCGTGGTGAGACACCGCAATGATCCGCTCGTACGGCACCTTGTAGGTATCAACCAGGACACTGACCCCGTCCAGGGCAGTTATGAAGCAGTCATAGTACGATTGAAGGGCGTCGAAATGTTGCGCGTGGTTCTGCTGCCAATTCAGAACGTCTACGATGTAGCCTTTCTTGTACAAATTCTTGCTCAGGTCGTAGTAGACCCGTCCATGTGACCAGGCCGGATAGCCAAAGGCCAATAGCTTCGCCTTAGGTGGTTTCGCACCGGTTCGAGCCCGGATCGTGGGGTGAACGATGTATTCCTGGATGTCTCTGCCCGCGTAACCTTCAGACCTGTAGTCCGTCTCGGGATATCCGCCGTGTGCCAGGTCCGCGGAGATCAGAAACAACTCCCAAGTGCTGCAGGTCTTCGCAAAGCCGAAGTTGCCGTCGGGATAGGCAGAGAGAAAGGCGCGGCCCAGCTTCAGGCAGAACAGCCCGCGCTCCAGAGCGATCAGTTCCAGCGGCGCAGCTGTGCTGCTCTTGTCCAGGATCGGCTTGAGCCCGTCTCGACTAAACCCAAAGTCTTCCGCCTTCTCGGCGCCCGGCGTATAGCGCGCGCGACATCGATGGCTTGTCGACTGCTGGGGCACCAATAGGACCAGATTGTCGGGCACATGATCGATTGGACCGTGGCGAAGCGTTCTCGTCGCCGGGTCGAGATAGACGATTGTGCCAAACGACGTGAACAATCCGGCCTGCAAGCAATCGGGACTCACGATGGCGACCCCGCCATCATCTCGCTTCGTCTCCTTACAAAGAACTCCAGATTATTGATGAGCCGCTGATTGTGAGGGTCCAGTTCGAGGGCGGCACGTCCCCATGCGACGGCCTGGTCCATCGCGTTGAGATGCCAGGCGGCAATCGCGCCAAGATCGTGCAGTCGAAACCCCCAGCTATGCTCATCATCGAGATAGCTCCCGGTGCGGCGGGTCTTTCCGATGCCGTTTGCACAGGCCCAGAAGAGATTATGCCAATCTGCCTGGCTATGAAATTGTTCGGCCAAATCCAACCAGATCTCGCGCCGGTGTGGGGCTTCCAGTCGCGCTCTTTCGAGCCAGTTGATCTTCCTGGCCGGGTCAGTCCGTGCGAGAAAGCGCATCGCCTCCGCACGTTCCTCGCTCCACGTACTCGTTGGCAGCTCCAAATATCGTGAAAGCAGTGCAGTCGCCTCATCGCTTCTGTTCGCCCACATATAGTCCCGGCCGAGCCAAAAGCAGATCTGCGAATCGTCGGGATCCTCCCGATGAGCGACTTCCATCAGCGGCAGATATTGTTGCCGGGTATCTTTCGAATGATCCTGCACCTCGCACATCACGATATCGAGGCACTCCGTGGTGACTTCTGTTCCGGAGTATGAGAGAGCTTCATGGACCGGACGCTTGAACCGATATCCCCAACGATGATGAAAATTCTTCGTCGGCCAGCCTCGCAAGATCGCTGGATCGTCGGGATGCGCCCGGTAGAGCGTGCGGCAGAAGAGGGCCGTCGTATCGGCTGACCACGCAGCCTCGAGCCTCTCCCGCCATCCCGGTTCGAGATAGCGATCCATATCCATGGAACAGCAGACATCGACATCAGATGGAATGAGCGCCATTGCAGCATTCCGCGCGACATCAAAACGCCAGGGGCGGACCGAAATCTGGTGAACGATGACGCCTGCACGCTGCAAGCGCCCTATCGTGTCATCATTGCTACCCGTGTCCGCCACAATTCGATAGTCGGCATCCATCGCAGAGTGCGCCCAGCGCTCGGCATGCGCGGCCTCGTTCAATGCGATCGTGTAGACTGCGACTTTCAATCGGGCTCCTCAGAAAACGCCAAAGTGAGGCGAGCTTTTCTGGTCGTGGATTCAATGTGTTCTCATCAAGCCAGATCCCCCCGCTTGCGGATGGCAACCAGCCCTCCCATCAGCTTCGCCCTGGCCAACTCGTAATGACTTTCGAAAAAGAGAACATCCGCGAACTGGTGGGCGATGCGGGCCACGTCAAAAGGATCCAGCGAGCGGGCTTCGTTGTGCTGCTTGATCTCGCGCAGCAGCATCTTTGTGAGCGTAATCTTTGCCGGGTCCTCACCTGGCGGCTGCCAGTCCAGATCCTCGATGAAGTACCATCCACCATCGGCCAACAGGGGAAAGAGTTCGACCAACGTTTGCTGTTCGTCGAGCGAGGCATGGCTGCCGTCATCGATGATGACGTCAAACGAGCCTGGTTCGAGCCGCGCAGCCAGATCACGCAGCTGTCCCCGGTCCGACTGATCGCAAACATGCGACGTGAACCGACTGTTGTTGAGTGCTGAGAAGTCGGTGAGATCGACGCCGGTGACATGGCAGAACGGAAAATAGCTTTGCCAAAGCGCGACCGACGGTACTTCGCTTTGATTTCCTTCCGCGAGCCCTCTGCAAAGGCCGATCTCCATGAGCCGTTGCAACGAAAATCGTCTGCTTGACAGCAAACGCTGGTAGATCCGCGCATAGCTGTGCCGGTTGCCGGTGTGGCGGTTCTTGTCGGTATTGAACCGGTCTGCCAGATCCGCGAAATTGGGTGGGCCGTCTTCCGATTTCGTGAGCATCGCGATCAGGGAGTTGGGATCCTCTGCGTGAGCCTGATTGCGGGCTGTCCAGAGATGCAGCCCGAACACGCGGTCATCGTTGAGGTAGTTGGCGAGCTCGCTGGCCGGCCGCTGAAAGGCATTAACCTCGGTCCAATCGATCGAGTTGAAGAGGACTGGACTGAAGACGCTCGCACGCAATTCCTGGCCGTCGGGTGATGCGATATAGTCGGACAGCAGTTTGGGCCCGATGTCGCCAAACATGATCGGTTCTTTACCGTACAAGCAGTCGACCGAACGCTCGTACAGAATACGCAAGTGACGGCTGAATGGCTTGGCATAGATCACATTCCCGCAAACGAAGTGTCCGCGATGTCCACCGCGCCATTGCAGATTGAAGAAGTAGTCGCCGACGAACGGGAATGGCTTTAGCAGGATAACGTCGGAGTCCATCCAAAGACCGCCATGCTCGTAAAGCAGGGCGTACCGGAATATGTCACTGAAGAATCGCACTTCCGACCGATCGGCCGCCCGATCGAACAGCGCCTTTGGCACGATATCCGACGCGTTCCGAATGTCGATCCCTCGCGCTGCAAGGAACGCGAACTTTTCAGGCGAATATGTCCAGATGCGAACCGCATGGCCGGCAGCGCGCATTGACGATGTCGCGGCCATCAGCGTTCGGTGCTGATCCGACATTGGCTCGTAGAACAGATTGATCTGCGGCAGAGGTCCGGATGCGTCTCCGAGCAGGGGTGCAATCCGGTCATCGAAGGCTTTGGTCGAGCTCAGACGTCCTTCGGTGGAATCAGCGAGGCGGAGGAATGGGGCGAGGCTCTCGAAGAAAGTTTCGGTTGATTGTGCCTCTGCGGCGTCATTCGTCGCGACCGGGAGCGGGGCAATCAGATAATTCTGGATCCCGTGATAGCGTTGGTATTGTCCGATGGTATGGTATCCGTGTTGAGCACACCAGTTCTCGAAGGCGGCGCCGGCGGAATCCCATATCTCGATGAAGATGGTCGGACGCCAACGTTTGATCGTTTCGCGCAGTCCATCGAGTATCTCGAATTCCATTCCCTCGGCGTCGAGCTTGATGAGTTCGATCGGTTCATCAAGCAGTACGGAGTCGCCGGGAATTGCATCGGCCTCGCCGAGTGGATCGGCGAAGAAGCGGGTGTGGCCGAGATTGTCAGGGTCGGGCGTTTCCTTGCGGAATCTGCCGCATCTCGCACCGAGCGCGGTGCCGAGATGGCTCATGTCTATGTTTCGGCAGCCATTGAGGCTGCAGTTTGTCTTGATGATCGATACGGCGACATCATTGGGCTCGAAGACGATGATCTTTGGAGCGTTGGTGAACTTCGACATGTATATCGCGTGATTGCCGACGTTTGCTCCAATGTCGACGAATGCCCCGGTTCCTCGATAGTGACTCGCAATGAGTCCGAGCTCCTCGCTCTCGTAGAACTGTCCTTGCTGGTGAAACTTCATCACCGCGTCTGACGGGTTGGTCACGAAGAACCGGACCGGCTGCCCCTTCACAACGGACTCGACGACGGAGCCGAGCGGGAGGGATGGGCGGCGCGCGGTCCGGCCGTCCCAAATCTCGTTCGTGCGCTCCAGCATGCGACGGACGTCGTAAGCCTCAACCGTGGCGATCCACGATTCAGAGTCCGCAACGCTATAGGATACAAGCAGCCGCTGTTGATCCGGATGCCAGGCTAGCCCGGCCGCAAATTCCACGCCCTTTCGATTGAAATAGAACGGGCGGCTGACTGCCACCATCCGGTTCGAATTGTCGAACCAGACGAACCGGTGATAGTAGAAGCGTCGTCGTTCAGCCGGGCGCCACTGCACCTCGTGGATGACAGCAAGCCAGCCGTCGTCGAATGGAACCAGTTGCGTGCCGCCGCGAAAGCGCGTCGCCGAAATGCGGGGAGGGTGCTCCTGAGCCGTTTTGCCTTCGGCGCTCACAACGCGGGTCGGGTCGCAGAGATACAGAAAGTTCAGGTCGCCGTCCGCGACCTGAGGCATCCAGTTCTTTTCGTCTCGTTTTGGGCCTTCGGGCTCAAGCTTCCGCCATTCTACCAGACGATAGTATCCGCCCTCGTCCTGCTGCAGCCGCGCCAGCACCTGTTCGCACCAGCCCTCGGGCGTGAGTTCGCGAACGCAGGCGCTGCTCCATAGGGCGCCGCGCCAGGCGAACAATCGCATGTCCTCGAAGCCTTGGACCGCTGGAAAGGCAGGTGGGGGCATGTCGCCGGGAGGCAGAATTTCAGTGCTCGAACGGACCGAGAGATCTTCGCCAAGATGAAGAAGGAAGTTGCGCGTCTTGATCGGTTCGCCGCCGGACGTCCGATACTCGAGCCCGTCTTCCGTCATGGCGTAATTGACCGCCCTCTGAGCGACGAGAATTTGGTCCCCCAATCGCGTCACGGACGGATTGAGCGGGACGTGGCCGTCGGGAGCGGAAAAGTCGATCCGCTTCGGCGCGAACGAGGGCAGGACGACGTTCGCTGGCTGGACATAGAAATGCAGGTTTGACCACGCCAGTTCGCGCGGCCCGTCAGCAATCTCCCGGTTGAGCGCGAGATAGTTGCACGCTGCAAAGCCGCGGTTCCATCGCTCCATGTCACCGGCGTAGTTCGCTGCGATCGAATACTCCTCCAGCAGTCCGGTCTTGTAGACATGGTCCTCTACAAACAGAATATCCGACCTGGGATATCCGATTGTCAGCCCGAACTCCGCGAACAGCGCCGCCGTGTGGTTCTGCCCTTTTTCCCGGTAAAACCTCGAGAGGTCGTAAAGCGGCTCCGCTCGCTGTGACCGTTCGTTGAACGCCTGAAGAGCTTTGCTGACGAATCCGCCTTCATCGCCTAACCCGCGCAGGCAGCGCGCCTGTTGCAGGCGCGCCATCCAGGCTTCTTCGTCCCAGCCGCCCATGTCGGCGCGCCTGGCATATGCATCGGCGGCCTCAGTGAGACGGCCGGCGTCGCGAAGGGATTGCGCAAGGTAGAACCAGTAACGGGTGTTCCTTGGGTCGCTCTCGAGCGCCGCCTTCAGGAGACGGATGTCGCGCTCGAATTTGTCGACGCGATTGGATCCGCTGGCATGGTCGATATACGATACACCGATCAGCTCTTCCACGCCGCCCGGCACGTTTAGGTATTCGTGAGTGACACCGTGATAGCGTGCGCCGGCGTCACGCCGAACCAGGCGTGTGTTCGAGTAGCTGAGGCCGCCCGATGTCACCTGCCGCAGGCGATAGCCAGCGCCGGTCAGCTTCCCGCGGAAATCCGCGTCCTCGACGACCAGCTCCATGTCTGCGTCGTCGAACAGCAGATAGTCGTAATCGAGCGGCGATGCATAGGCATGATCGAGCGCCGCGTTACGAGCCTGCTCGAAATTGTGAAACGGGAAGCTGTGCAACTCGCCGGGAATCTGCCGTTCGGCGAAGAAGCGCTTGATGAAATCCTGCGTGCCGTCGGTCGAGCCCGTATCCCCGATCACCCAGCAACCGATATGAGGTGCGACAGAACTAAGACAGCGCTCCAGATTTGCCGTCTCGTTCTTGACGATCATATTGAGGCAAAGGCGCTTGGCGTCTGACACTGCGCAAACTCTATGATTTGTGGCAATCCCGGCGTCAGACCGGAGAAATGTGCCGCCCCGATCGAGACGGATCAGCGATCTTCATCCGCCTCCTCGATATTTTTACATTAATCCAAATTCGCTGAATAAGGAGAGCAAAGGTCCTTTACGGTGAATCGCGCACGCTGGCGAGGCGGTCCCGTATTCTTGCGGAGTGCAGCCGCGCCGGCATTAATTAAAAATCCCTTGCGGCGTCTGCTCTAATCAGCTTTAAAAGAGCGCTTTCTGGGAGGCTCGCCTTTCGGGGTAGTTTTCTTATTTCGATAGTTTTGAATTTTTATTGAGATTGAGATCACCGCAGTCGCCGGTGCTTCTTGGGCGCACGTGTTTTTCACACTGACGATTTCACTCCAGCACTTGGGGCTGGGGAGATCGCAGGCAGCGTATTGAGTATCGTATGTCGAATGATTGCGTACGTAAGCCGAAGGTCTCCCCGAAGCATGGGCCAGTGAGGCCGCCGATCACGGCGGCCGGCATCGAGACATACGCCGGCGTGCTCGCCGCGATGGGCTTCCACGAGATTCTGGTGACCGGGAACTTGCCGCGCGGGCCGACCACCCAGAACGTCACGTATTTCATCGTCGACCGCGATACGAAGGGGATCGTATCGCAGCTCACGCTTCCCGATGCATCGAACCAGTTCAACGGCGTCGAGATCCGTCTCAAGGTTGCGCGCCTGTCCAGCGCTTATGACATCGGCATTTTTCAATCCAACGGCGAATTCAAGCCGGCAGAATTTCTTACAGTTCGAAGCGATTTAGACACTCCACCGTCGAGTGGAGCAAGCGGACGCGCCGCCTGAGCTTTTTTGCCGGGCGGCTTTTTTTTTGATTTTCGGGCCGAGCGTCAAGAGCGCGCGGCCCAACATTTGTTTTTGACGAAAGGACCTGGCCGATGGGTGGCAAGTCTGAATTTCTTTTTGTCGATTCATTTGTTCCGGATCTCGGCACGCTGCTGCGGAACCTGCGGCCCGAAGTTCAGGCTTTCGTGCTTGATCATCGTCGGCCCGCGGCACAGCAGATGGCCGAAGCGCTCGAGGGGATCGAATGCCTCGACGCGATTCACATCGTTGCGCATGGTGCGCCTGGGCGAATTTGCTTTAGCAGTGGTGAGTGGACGGTTGAAACTGTTGCGCGCGACGCGCGCGAACTTGCATCGCTCGGTCGTGCGCTGTCCGCCGATGGCGATCTGAGGCTTTGGAGCTGCGAGACGGGGGCGGGACCTGTCGGCGCAGCATTCGTGAGGGCACTTTCGGACGCAAGCGATAGCTATGTTTCGGCTGCGGCCGGGTTGGTGGGTGCAGCGGCGTTCGGTGGTCGATGGGACCTGGCTGTGTCAGCCCGCACGGAGAATGTGCCGCCGATGACCGACATCGGGCAGGCAAACTATGCCGGAGTGCTCAGCCTTGAAGTCACGCTTGTCGGCACTCTCGACCTCTCAAGCGGAGGTATCACCGAAACACCGGTGACGTACTACATCACTCAAGGAACGACTATTTTCGCTAGCTTTTCCTTGCCCGCAAAAGGGTTTGGTAGCTTCACGTCAGTTTCGCTTGATATCAACCTACCCTCGACAGGTGCCTATTCGATAACTGCTTTCGTCCCAAACTCCGTCAGCCCCAACTCAGTGCCCACCTACGCCCAAATTTCGGCTGGCTCTTTTACGGTCAATGCGAATGGTACGGTCACTATCAATACCGCGGATAACACAGCGAACGATGGCGTATTCCAGTTAACCAGCGGTTCGTCGACGAGCAACACGGGGCCGACGGGCGCGACAGGCTCAACCGGAGCCACAGGTGCGACCGGCGCCACGGGCACGACGGGTGCAACAGGATCAACCGGAGCCACAGGTGCGACCGGGGCCACGGGCACGACGGGCGCGACAGGATCAACCGGAGCCACAGGTGCGACCGGAGCCACGGGCGCGACGGGCGCGACAGGATTAACTGGAGCCACAGGTGCGACCGGCGCCACGGGGACGACGGGCGCGACAGGCTCAACCGGAGCCACAGGTGCGACCGGTGCCACGGGCACGACGGGCGCGACAGGATCAACCGGAGCCACAGGTGCGACCGGTGCCACCGGCACGACGGGCGCAACAGGCTCAACCGGAGCCACGGGCGCGACGGGCGCAACAGGAACAACCGGAGCAACGGGTGCGACCGGCGCCACAGGTGCGACGGGCGATACCGGCGCAACCGGAGCGACAGGATCGACTGGTGCCACGGGCGCAACGGGCTCGACCGGCGCCACGGGCGCGACGGGCGAAACCGGAGCCACAGGTGCGACCGGAGCTACGGGCGCGACGGGTGACACCGGCACAACCGGTGCCACAGGCTCGACCGGCGCCACGGGCGCAACGGGTGACACCGGCGCAACCGGGGCCACAGGTGCGACCGGAGCTACGGGCGCGACGGGTGACACCGGCACAACCGGTGCCACAGGCTCGACCGGCGCCACGGGCGCAACGGGTGACACCGGCGCAACCGGGGCCACAGGTGCGACCGGAGCTACGGGCGCAACGGGCGACACCGGCGCAACCGGCGCCACAGGTTCGACCGGCGCCACGGGTGCCACGGGCGACACCGGCGCAACCGGAGCCACGGGCTCGACCGGAGCCACGGGCGCAACGGGCGACACCGGCGCGACCGGAGCCACAGGATCGACTGGTGCCACGGGTGCAACGGGTGACACCGGCGCAACCGGAGCGACGGGATCGACCGGCGCCACGGGTGCAACGGGTGATACCGGCGCAACCGGGGCCACAGGTGCGACCGGCGCCACGGGCGACACCGGCGCGACCGGAGCCACAGGATCGACTGGTGCCACGGGTGCAACGGGTGACACCGGCGCAACCGGAGCTACCGGGTCGACCGGCGCAACCGGCGCAACCGGCGCAACCGGCGCGACGGGCGACACCGGCGCAACCGGGGCCACAGGATCGACCGGCGCCACGGGTGCAACGGGCGATACCGGCGCAACCGGAGCCACAGGATCGACCGGCGCCACGGGTGCAACGGGCGACACCGGCGCAACCGGAGCCACAGGATCGACCGGCGCTACGGGCGCGACGGGTGACACCGGCGCAACCGGAGCCACAGGTTCGACCGGCGCCACGGGTGCGACGGGTGACACCGGTGCCACCGGAGCCACGGGATCGACCGGCGCCACAGGTGCGACGGGTGCAACGGGCGACACCGGTGCAACCGGAGCCACGGGATCGACTGGTGCCACGGGTGCGACGGGTGACACCGGCGCAACCGGAGCCACGGGTGCGACTGGCGCGACGGGCGACACCGGCGCAACCGGAGCCACAGGTGCGACCGGTGCCACGGGCGCAACGGGTGACACCGGCGCAACCGGAGCCACAGGTGCGACCGGCGCGACGGGTGACACCGGCGCAACCGGGGCCACAGGTTCGACCGGAGCAACGGGTGCAACGGGCGACACCGGCGCAACCGGAGCCACAGGCTCGACCGGCGCAACGGGCGACACCGGCGCAACCGGAGCCACAGGATCGACCGGCGCCACGGGCGCGACGGGTGACACCGGCGCAACCGGAGCCACAGGCTCGACCGGCGCCACGGGTGCGACGGGTGACACCGGCGCAACCGGAGCCACAGGCTCGACCGGCGCAACGGGAGCAACAGGCTCGACTGGTGCCACAGGTGCAACGGGTGATACCGGCGCAACCGGAGCAACGGGATCGACCGGCGCCACGGGTGCAACGGGTGACACCGGCGCAACCGGAGCAACGGGCGCGACTGGCGCCACCGGCGCAACGGGCGACACCGGCGCAACCGGAGCCACGGGTGCGACCGGAGCCACAGGTGCAACGGGTGACACCGGCGCAACCGGAGCCACGGGATCGACCGGCGCCACGGGTGCAACAGGCGACACCGGCGCAACCGGGGCCACAGGTGCGACCGGCGCCACGGGCGCAACGGGCGACACCGGCGCGACCGGAGCCACAGGATCGACTGGTGCCACGGGTGCAACGGGTGACACCGGCGCAACCGGAGCGACGGGATCGACCGGCGCCACGGGTGCAACGGGTGATACCGGCGCGACCGGGGCCACAGGTGCGACCGGCGCCGCGGGCGCGACCGGCGACACCGGCGCAACCGGAGCCACGGGATCGACCGGCGCCACGGGTGCAACCGGCGATACCGGTGCAACCGGAGCCACGGGTTCGACCGGCGCCACAGGTGCGACCGGCGCAACCGGCGCGACGGGTGATACCGGCGCAACCGGAGCGACGGGCTCGACTGGTGCCACGGGTGCGACGGGTGACACCGGCGCGACCGGAGCCACAGGTGCGACCGGAGCAACGGGAGCAACGGGTGATACCGGCGCAACCGGAGCTACAGGTTCGACCGGAGCCACGGGTGCAACAGGCGACACCGGCGCAACCGGGGCCACAGGTGCGACCGGCGCCACAGGTGCGACCGGCGCCACGGGCGCGACCGGCGACACCGGCGCAACCGGGGCCACCGGCGCAACCGGAGCCACGGGGTCGACCGGCGCCACGGGTGCAACCGGCGATACCGGTGCAACCGGAGCCACGGGTTCGACCGGCGCCACGGGTGCAACGGGCGACACCGGCGCAACCGGAGCCACGGGGTCGACCGGCGCCACGGGTGCGACCGGCGATACCGGTGCAACCGGAGCCACGGGTTCGACCGGCGCCACGGGCGCGACCGGCGACACCGGCGCAACCGGAGCCACGGGATCGACCGGAGCAACGGGAGCAACGGGTGATATCGGCGCAACCGGGGCCACAGGTTCGACCGGAGCCACCGGCGCGACGGGCGATACCGGCGCAACCGGAGCCACGGGATCGACCGGCGCAACCGGGGCCACAGGTGCGACCGGCGCCACGGGCGCGACCGGCGACACCGGCGCAACCGGAGCCACAGGATCGACGGGTGCAACGGGTGACACCGGTGCGACCGGAGCAACCGGTACTACGGGTGCAACGGGGAACACCGGAGCTACCGGTTCGACTGGCGCAACAGGTGCAACCGGCGCGACTGGTACCACCGGCGCAACCGGTGACCCTGGCGCCACTGGGGCGACAGGAGCAACGGGTGCCACCGGAGCGACCGGAGCCACGGGTGCGACTGGAGCGACAGGTGCGACCGGAGCTACGGGTGCAACCGGAGCGACGGGAGCCACAGGTGCAACTGGCGCAACCGGAGCGACCGGGCCGAAGGGTGGCACCGGAGCCACGGGAGCGACCGGAGCTACGGGTGCAACTGGAGCCACCGGAGCTACGGGTGCAACCGGAGCAACGGGAGCCACAGGTGCGACCGGCGCAACCGGAGCGACTGGGCCGAAGGGTGGCACCGGAGCGACCGGCGCGACTGGAGCCACAGGTGCGACTGGTGCAACGGGAGCCACAGGTGCAACTGGCGCAACCGGCGCGACTGGAGCCACGGGTGCGAGTGGAGCCACCGGAGCGACAGGTGCGACGGGAGCCACAGGTGCGACCGGCGCAACCGGAGCGACCGGGCCGAAGGGTGGCACCGGAGCCACGGGAGCGACAGGTGCGACCGGAGCTACGGGTGCAACTGGAGCCACCGGAGCTACAGGTGCAACCGGAGCAACGGGAGCCACAGGTGCGACCGGCGCAACCGGCGCGACTGGGCCGAAGGGTGGCACCGGAGCGACCGGCGCGACTGGAGCCACAGGTGCGACTGGTGCAACGGGAGCCACAGGTGCGACCGGCGCAACCGGAGCAACCGGGCCGAAGGGTGCCACCGGTTCGACCGGAGCAACGGGTCCTGTTGGAGCGACGGGCGCGACCGGGTCTTCAGGCGAGCATGTTGTGACCGAGAATGGTCCAACCAACGGTGCGACGATCGTCGCCGCGAACGAGACGCTGATCCTGACAGGCAGCAACCTGTCCGGAACGGTCGACCTCTACAACGCGACGCTCGTGATCGAGGGAACGAACAACGGTGGCCTGACGATCGATATGGCGTGGGGAACCGTCAACTCCGTCGATCTCCTGCAGGTCTCCAACAATGCGGGCAAGAACCCGTCCATCGAACACTTCAATGCTGGCGACAGCATCGGAGGTGTCGCTGCCGGCGTGCCGAGTTGGAATGGCAGCGGTCAGTTGTTCTTCGACGGTGGAAAGGTAACCATCGACGACAGCAACCAGACCGGTGCCGGATTCTATCCCAACAGCGGTACCGCAAGCTACGATGGTCACACCTACACGGTGTGGACCCTCGATCCGCCGGCAGGTGTAACGGGCGCGACCGGAAGCACGGGAGCGACGGGTTCGACCGGAGCAACGGGGCACACCGGTGCAACCGGAGCCACGGGTGCGACCGGCGCAACCGGTCACACCGGTGCGACCGGAGCCACGGGCTCAACCGGTCACAACGGCTCGACCGGCGGCACCGGAGGCGCGGGTGCAACCGGCGGAACCGGAGACGACCACCACCACTCCAAGCTGACGACAACGATCGACCAGCACAGTGTCGTCGGGCCTTGGAGGGCGATGCTGCTGCCGACGCAATCCGCGCTGATGAGGCTGGAAGACACCGTCCAGTCCCTCGATCACACGGGCGCCACGCAACTGAAGGCGGATCTCACCACCATCAAGAGCTTGGCCGACAGCCTGCTGGCCAGGATCGACCAGTCGAGCGCAGGCTCGGCGAGCGATCCGCACCACAGCAGCAGTACGGGCAGTGTCGGCCACGCGGACGATCGGCCGAACTGGATCAACCATGTGTCGAAGCACGACACCTAGCGGTTGAGAGGAGTAAGGGAACGGGCGCCAAAGCCAATGCCAAGGCGCCCGTTCTTCATCAGCCAGATGATGTCAGGCACGAGCGCAACTAGCCGGCGTCGCTTCCTGAAGCTGACGGCGGCCGCCGTTCTTGCAAGCAGGAGCACCGTGTCCGCGCGGGCAAGCACGAGCAATCTGTTGACCGCGCCGATCCAGTTGCAAGGCGATTGGAACTCCGGCGATGCGACGCTGCGCGTATTGACGCGGGTCAGGGCGGTCGATCTCTACAAGCTTCGCTTATTGTCCGATCGTCAGCCCGCAAAGCTGCTGATCGAAAACCATCATCAAGGCCCGCCCGCCATCTGGCTGCATCGTGATCAGCCGGAAACGGCTTCTATCATCTTGAATGTCGGCGCGGCCGATTGGTGCAAGCTTGCCTATCAGTTCGGGCACGAGCTCGGGCATGTGCTCGCCAACAGTTGGCAGCTTTCGGCAAAACCGCAGCCACCGACGCAATGGCTTGAAGAAGCCCTGGTCGAGACCTTCTCAATTCGTGGGCTCGGGCTGCTTGCGGATAGCTGGAAGCAATCGCCGCCGTTTGCCGGCGATCAAGCGTTTGCCGGTGCGATCCGGCAATACCGTGCAGATCTGCTGCAGGCGAGCAAGTCCGATGGCGCCGCAGGTTCACCGGACGACGCTGTCTCGTGGTTTCATAGCAACCGGGAGCCACTGGCAGCGGGGCAGGCCGTTCCGCGCGGCCCGGCCATCCTCGGTATCCTGGCCATCTATGAAAGCGGACGTCCGTGTATCGAGGACCTCGGCGCGCTCAATCGCTGGCCGGAACGAACCTCGCTTCCGATCGACGCCTATGTCGCGCGCTGGAAACGAAGCTGCACGGAAATAGGCACAAGCGGGGAGTTGCCGTCTCGTCTGGAACAATTGTTTGGGCTCGCCTGAAGGCGGCGAGATCCGCGCGCGTGACGTAAACCATGCATCATACTTCAAGGGTCAGTCCGGCTCAAAAACGTTGATTTTACCGAGGCATAGTGAAACACTACGGCATATTGCTATTGGAGATTTATTTTGGCCGGGCCAGGTAGCGACCAGGCAGGCGAAAACAAATATGTTCGCCCGCTGCTAAAGGCGATTGCCGGCTTGAGCCCTGGCGATGAGGCGGGGCGACATCGCCTCTATGATCGTGGCCGGTCGTTGCTCGCCAACCGTCTAAGGGAGCGTGACGATCTCACGCAGGCAGAGAGCGAAGCCGAGGCGCGCACGTTTGACGAAGCGGTCAACCAGGTCGAGATCGAAGCGCGCGCCGTAGCGTTGTCATTCAAGCGGCGCGAACCTCAGCAGTTCAACATCGCGACGATCGCCTTCCCGGAATCCCGCATTGTGGAGGCGCCGCCACCAAACGGTGTTGGGCATCGCTCGAACCAGGGGGACCAAACCCCTTCGCGCCCGCCGCCTGCGCGGTCTTTCGCACCGCGCAAGGTCAGCGGCGAACTTGGCGGGGGGCTCGACGGCGCCTGGAAGCGTGTCGCTCCCCAACTGCGTGGCGCGGCGAAGCACGCCAAGCGCCGGATGGTTGCGGTGGTCTCGGATGTAAAGCTCCGGTTCGCTCGGAGTGCCTCTCGCTCCGCCGGGACGGATGCTACTGCGAACCAATCTGCACCTGAGCATGGCGTCGGCAGGGCGGCCCAAACAGTTCTGAAGATCATGCCTGCTACGCCGGACGAGGGCGCCAGCGGCGTCTCCAACCCGCTGAGCCAGATCCGCTTGCAGGCGCTGGTCCAGGTGGCGCGCCACCATGGCGTCGAGCTCGATGTCAACGAATTCAGAGGTGACGCATCGCAATCGCTCCCATCGGCCGCGGCGATGTCGGAGTGGGCGCAAAACGCGGGGCTATGGTCACGTGCCATTCGTACCGGATGGCGCAATTTGTTGCGGATGAGCAGTGCCGAACCGGTGGTCCTGTTGTTCAAGGATGGCAGTGCAGGGCTGATGGTCGGCGCCATTGCCGAGCAACACGTCATCCTGATGCGAGAGCCGAGCGCACCGCCGGAGGCGCAGCCCGTCGCGGTCGACGAGCTGCGCCTTGCGCAAGTCTGGGATGGCGAGGCGATTTTGGTGCGCGCCAATCGCGGACGAACCGCTGCCGACACGCCGTTCAGCTTGCGATGGCTCTCAGACCTTGTGCTGCAGGAACACCGATCGCTGCGCGACATCGGGATAGCTTCCGTCACCATCAGCTTCCTCACCATTTTTCCGCCGCTCCTGGTAATGACGATGGTGAACAAGGTGCTCCAATTTCACAGCACCTCCACGTTGATCTTGCTGTCCGCGGTGATGGCGGTGGTCGTGGTGTACGAGGCGATCCTGGGGCATGCCCGCCGCCTGATCATTGCGGTGGTCGGCGCGCGGCTCGATGCGAGGCTCAATCTGCATGTCTTCAATCGACTGTTGCGCTTGCCGCTCGATTATTTTGAAAGGCATCCGGCAGGCGAAACCATGTTTCGCATCGCCCAAGTCTACAAGGTGCGGCAGTTTCTCACCGGACGTCTGCTGACCACGTTCCTCGATTTGATAACGCTCTGCGTCCTGCTGCCATTCCTGTTTTACCTGAGCGCTATTTTGGCCAGCATCGTGCTCGGCTGCGCCGTCGTGATCCTGCTGATCATTCTCGCTTTCCTCAAGCCGATGCGCGAGATGTATTCCCGGGTGACTACGGCCGAAACCTGGAAGTCGGCCACCCTGGGCGAGACCATCGTGGGCATCAAGACCGTGAAGGCCCTGGCGCTCGAACCGCAGCGCCGGTCGTTGTGGGACGAGCGGATTGCCGAAGCCGGCAAGTGGCAGCTTGCGTTCAGCAAGCTTTCCAACTGGCCTCAGACGCTCGTCACACCGATCGAGCGCATCATGGTCATCGGCACCGTGATGCTGGGCGCCTACATCGCGATGAACGATCCGTCCGGCTACATGGTCGGAGGTCTGTTTGCTTTCCTGATGCTCTCCGGACGCGCGGCGCAGCCGCTGGTAGGGTTGGCGCGGTTGATCGAGGAATACGAGGAGATCGGTGCGGCAATTGGCGAGGCGGCTTCGGTGCTCAACCGGCCGGCCGAGAGCAATGCGCGATCTGCCGGGCTGCGGCCAAAATTCGCCGGCGAAATTTCGTTTCAGGACGTTACGTTCACTTACATCAACACCACGGTGCCGGCGCTGGATCGCGTCACTTTCTCGATGCCGGCCGGAACGACGCTTGGAATTGTTGGACGCAGCGGCTCCGGCAAGTCGACGATTACGCGTCTGCTGCAAGGAATCAATCGCGACTACAAGGGCTTCGTGAAGATCGATGGCGTTGATTTGCGCGATGTGGATCTGCGCCATCTGCGCCAAAGCCTGGGGGTCGTACTGCAGGAGAATTTTCTGTTTCGCGGCTCGATCCGCGACAACATTATCGCGGGTCGACCCGGCCTGACGCTGTCGGACGCTGTGTACGCCGCGCGGCTCGCCGGTGCGGAAGAGTTCATCGAGCGTATGCCAAGCGGATTCGATACCTACATAGAGGAAGGTTCACCCAACCTTTCAGGCGGTCAGCGTCAACGTCTTGCCATTGCACGGGCACTGATCACCGACCCACGCATTCTCGTCCTGGATGAAGCAACCAGTGCTCTCGATCCGGAAAGCGAAGCCGTAGTGACCGGCAACCTGGAGCGGATTGCAAGCGGCCGCAGCATGATCATCGTTTCGCATCGGCTGTCTTCTCTGGTCGCTTGCGATCAGATCCTGGTGCTGGAGCAGGGCCATATCGTTGATTGCGGCAAGCATGACGTGTTGGTGGAGCGGTGTGCGATCTATCGCCAACTCTGGAATCAGCAGAATCGCCATATGGGGGCGCCAAAGCCCAGCGCGGCACCTCGATTGGTCACGGGGGCACCGGATCAATGAGCGAGGTCCAAACGCCGTCACTGCCGACGCTGTTCGGCTCCAGAAAAAACGATCCGACCTTGCCGATCATCCTGGAATTCCAGCAACCCTCGACGGCTATCGTCAACACACCGATCCCGCGTTCGGCCCAGCACATGATCTGGCTGGTGGCCAGCATGGTGTTTGCGTTGATCGTGATTGCCGGCGTATTGCCGGTCGATCAGGTGGTTTCCGCGCGAGGAATCGTCGTCTCTCAGGCACCTACAATTCTGGTGCAACCGCTCGAGACTTCAATCGTGCGGTCGATCGACGTGCGGGAGGGACAACGGGTGCATGCCGGAGACGTGCTTGCCCGGCTCGATCCGACCTTTGCGGAAGCCGATCTCGTCGCGCTCGAAGATCAGGCAAGCAGCCTCGACGCGGAGGTCGCGCGGCTCCGAGCCGAAGCCGGAGGTCAGGCTTTCAAATTTGACGGCGACGATCCACATTGGATGTTGCAGGCCTCAATCTTCGAGCATCGCCATGCGCAGTTCGATCTCAAGCTGCAGAACTATGATCAGAAGCTTAAGGAGCTGGATTCCGTCATCGCCCGTTCGAACTCGGACGCGGCCGGCTATCGCGAGCGTCTTGATGTCGCCCAGAGTATTGAGGACATGCGCAAGAAGCTGGAAGCGACACAAACCGGCAGCCGGCTGAGCTCGCTGATCGCCAAGGATAGCCGCGTGGAGATGGAGCGCGCCCTCGCAAATGCCGTCGCGACCGGCGAGGGTGCCAAGCGCGACCAATCGGCGCTCGCCTCTGAGCGGGACGGTTTCATTCGCGGCTGGAAGGCCGAAGCTTCGCAGAAGCTGCAGGAAAGCTCGGTCAAGGCAGCTAACACCCGCGAGCTTGTCGCCAAAGCGAAGCTGCGGCGGAGGCTGGTCGAGTTGCGCAGCAACGTGGATGCAATCGTCCAGGCAGTCTCGAAAGTATCGGTCGGCTCGGTGATGCAGTCAGGACAGCAGTTCATCACTCTCGTGTCCACTGACGCCCCGCTTGAAGTGGAAGCCAACATTCCCGGCCGGGATAACGGCTTTGTCCATGTCAACGATCCGGTCGCGGTCAAGTTCGACACCTTTCCATATTCGCAATACGGCATGGCGGAAGGCACCGTCCGCGTGGTGAGCCCGGATGCCTTCAATGCGCAGGCCGAGGCGCGCAATCCGACGAGCGCGGTTCCGGCATCCACGACGACGGAGCCGTTTTATCGCGGGCGTATCAGTCTCGACCGGATGGCTTTGCACGATGTGCCCGCGGGTTTTAAGCTGGTGCCTGGCATGCCCGTGACCGCCGACATCAAGGTCGGGCAGCGTACGGTCCTGAAATATCTGCTTGGGCTGATGCTGCCGGTGACCCAGGAAGCCATGCGGGAGCCTTGAACCTGGATGGACCTGCGACGAACGACGAAGCGGTTGAAATATGCTCTTTGATCGACTGATTGGCAAAGCTTCGCCAGCGTCCGCGCTGCGCCGCGGATTGGGGCTGCTTGAAAAGGAGCAGTTCACCGAAGCTCTGCCCTTGCTCGCACAGGCCGCTCAAGCTGGCTTGCCGGAGGCTGCGTATCAGATTGGCCGGCTCTACCTGCAGGGTTCAGGCGTTCCGTACAGCCAGAGCGAGGCGGTCCGCTGGCTGCAGCAGGCCGCGTTGCACGGCAATGTCGAGGCCCAATGCTTGCTGGCGGCGCTCGTGGTGCAGGGGCTGGTGTCCGCTCCCGGGACAAGTGCTGACGAAGGTGCGGCGCGGCTGTTTTCCACGACTGCAACGAACGTCGCCAACCCAACCCCTGATTTCGAAGCTGCGCACAAATGGGCTCGTATGGCCGCACAAGCCGGCTCGGCGGAGGGACAGGCCTTGCTCGGCTATGTGTTGACCTATGGTCCGGACCATTTGCGCAATCTGGACGAGGCACGAGACTGCTATAGACGTTCGGCTTCGGGCGGCTGCGCGCAAGGCCATCTCGGCTATGCGCTGGCACTTGCGGGTGATGCCCAGCTCTCGGAACGCAAGACGGAGATAGCCGAGCATATTCGCGCCGCGGCCGCAGCCGGCATTCCTTCCGCCGTTTACATGTTCGGTGTTCTCGCTGAAGAGGGAACCGGCGTCGAGCAAGATTCGGCCCGTGCTGCCGATCACTATCGAAAGGCGGCAGAACTCGGCCACCGCGGGGCACAGCTGAAATGGGGAGTGGCCTTGATCGAAGGCAAGACCGTCCCTCCGGATCCGGTACTTGGAGAATCATGGCTGAGACGCGCTGCGCTCGCCGGAGATCCGCGCGCGGCCGAGATGATTGGGGATCTTTACACCAAGGGCGGCCCAATGCCGCCGAACTATTCGGAAGCCGCGAGCTGGTACCGGCGCGCCGCGGAGGCCGGCAGCGCAACCGCGGCGCGTTCCTTGAGCTCGTTTTACATGACCGGTGCGGGCGTGCCCGCTGATGCTGAAGAAGCCGCAATATGGTTACGCATGGCGGCAGAGGCTGGAGATGCCGGCGCCCAGCTCGACCTGGCCCAGCAGCTGCTTGCGGGCGTCGATCTGCCCGGTGGGCGACCGCCGGTGACCGACTGGTTCAGGAAGACCGCCGCGGGCGGCGACCTCGTCGCGGCCTTCAATCTTGGAGTCTGCTTGCTGCATGGCGCAGGCGCCGAGCGGGACGATCAGCAGGCAGCGATCTGGCTGCGACGCGCGGCGGAGGGCCTGCCGGAAGCCCAATACATGCTTGGTCGGCTGCTGAGCGAAGGCCGTGGCGTCCAGGCAGACCTGAAAGCCGCGCGCGAATGGTTTGCGCTTGCTGCCGAGGCCGGCAATGCGGACAGTCAGGCAGCCTTGGCCGAAATGCTGGTCAACGGCCGCGGCGGTGCGACCGACATCGCGAAGGCGATCAAGCTTTGTGAACAAGCCGCTGCCAAGGGACATAGCGGTGCGATGTTCGCACTCGGCGCCATCCATGGCGGAGGGCACGGCATCGCGGTCGACCGGGCTAAAGCCGTGCGCTGGTTTCGAGCCGCCGCCGAACTTGGCCACGGCCATGCCCAGCTCATGCTCGGACGCTATTTGCGATCCGGAGCCGGCGAACCGCAGAATCTACGCGACGCGCAATATTGGTTCGAGAGCGCCATAGAACAGGGGATCCTGGAGGCTGAAGCCGAGCTCGCCGAACTCTCCGCGGTTACTTCGAAAGTCGCTGTTTAGCACTGCAGACAGGAACCTGGCTCATCCCCGATTAAAGCCATTCTCCGAACATACGGAACCCACCGTTTGCTCGCTGATTGTGAGGAACGACGGCGAACCAGGGAATAGCCGTGGATTTCAACCGTAGCTTTAAGGGACAATCCGGTTCGCGCTCGTTGTTTCGCGCTGTGTCCTGCTGGCCTGTTGCTGGGCCGCGCGCCAGGCCATCGAGGAGGAGGCGGAGCCGGCAGCGCTCAACTTGAACGGCGCGCTCGCGGATTGCCGCAGCGTCTTCCCGGATCAGATCGCACAGGCGGAGGCCAGGGCACCCTGCGTGATCAAGACGACGGAGCTCGTACGGCCGCTGCTTCCGTTTCGGACCGCATTGATTCAGCATCATTCAGCTATGGGGAATCCTGAATGTGGATTGGTCCTAGCTAATGCAACGCGACAGATCGATCCCTGGCCTGCTGGATGCCACCGGCAAGCGCCTTTGCGTATAGCTCGCGTGCCTTCGTCACATCGCCGCGTGTTCCGTACGTCTTCCACGTGGAAAGAACGAGGGGATCATATGTCTCCGCGAGCATGAAGCTCGCCTGTGCGTTTCCCGTCTCGACAGCGTGTTCGAGCACGATCCGCGCTGCACCGATATCCCCCTGGCCGAGCAGGGTGCTGGCGCGCGCCAGCAACCTGGCCGCTTCCGGACCGCCTTGCGTCTCAGCGACCGCTGGCTGCCCTGTCGCAGCCGCCTCCGCGACTTGAGTCAGCGTGGGTTCGCGGCCCGGTACCGATACCTCGGCACTGTCGCGCTCCTTCCTCAGAGACTGTCGCAGCTCCGCTGTCATGCTCTCGGCAGCTTCCTTGAGTTGCTTGAGCTGCGCCGCTTCGTCACCCGCCCTGCTCGCCAGCGCCACCTGCCTCTCGATGTCCCGCTGCGCCCTTGCGAGCTCGCTCGTCAGTGCCTCGGCCCTCTCGTGCTCTTTCTGCAGAGACTGTCGCAACTCTGCCGTCGCGCTCTCGGCGGCCTTCTTCTCCTGCGTAGCCTCGTCGCCCGCCTTGCTTGATAGCGCCACCTGTGTCTCGAGGTCCCGCCGCACCCTCGCAAGCTCGCTTGAGAGTGCCTCGGCCCTGTCGTGCTCCTTCTTCAGAGACTGTCGCAGCTCCGCCGTCGCGCTCTCGGCTGCCTTCTTCACCTGCACCGCTTCGTCACCGGCCTTACTTGACAGCGCCAGCCGGGTCTCGAGGTCCCGTCGCGCCCTCGCAAGCTCGCCAGTCAGCGCCTCGGCCCTGTCATGCTCCTTTTGCAGAGACTGTCGGAGCTCCGCTGTCGCGCTCTCGGCGGCCTTCTTCACCTGCACCGCCTCGTCACCGGCTTTGCTTGACAGCGCGAGGTGCGTGTCGAGGTCCCGCCGGGCCTTCGCAAGCTCACCAGTCAGTGCCTCGGCCCTGTCGTGTTCCTTCTGCAGAGACTGACGCAGCTCCGCCATCCCGCTCTCCGCGGCCTGACTGAGCTGCGTCGCCTGATCGCGCGCCTTGTTCGCCCGCGCTACCTGCATCTCAATGATCTGCTGCGCTCTCGCCAGTTCATTGGCTAGGGCCTCTGCGCGGCGCCGCTCCTTTTCCAAAGACTGTTGCGCATCCGCCTGCAATGCCTCCGAACCTTGCTTGCCCTGTGCGGTATCCCGCGGTGCCTGTGAGATCGCCCGGTCCGCTTGCTGATGAAGAGCCGGATCCCGCGCCAATGAATCGGCTTTTTGCGAGCCCTGGCTTGGGACCGGGGTCTCTTGCTTGACGGCCTCCACGCCAGCTGTGCCAGTCCTGACGTTATCCTGCTCACCAATGTATCGCGTCACGTGGGCGACGAGCTCAGCGTGGAAATTCCAGCCGATGAGCGACGCCCCGACCATCACCGCGGCGATCGAGGAGATGGCAAACCAGCGCCGCCGCGGTTCGCGCTCCGGTTTGCCCTGCGCGGCCTGCGCTTCGAACCGGACGACACTGACAGGGTCCGCGTTCGTAACCAGACGAGTTAATTCCGTCACCCTCGCGCGTTCGGCCAGGCCCGAGGGGAAACAAAAGGAGCGGGGCCCTGGCGACGCCGGGGGGGCGATCGATCCAGTTTCCTTTGGCGGAACAAATTCATCTTGCAGAACAAATTCATCACCTTCCTCGGGAAGGTGCATTGTTAGCCAATGCGTCGCCGTGATCTCGCTTGGCTCGCCATTTTTCTTAATCCACCCGCGCCCGTCAGCCGACCACTGAGCAGATTCGAAGCTTCCGCTTACGTCATCCTCGAGAATGACGAATGTCCCATCCTTTGGAGCGGTGTCGATCACGCGGCGCATGAAAAAGACGCCTATTCGAAGCGGCTATCCAATTTTTCAGAAGGACTTCGCGAATACACAGACCCTACTCCACCCCATCAAAGGCCTCAAGATAATAGTAATTTGGGTGCCTGAGCTGGAGGCGGACTCGCTGCAGAGCGCGAGGCGCTGGAGACTTCGGTTGCGGTCCGATCGTGGATGGCGTGGCCCGCATCCGACCTACCAGGCTGCGCGCGCCACGGCTGCGGGCCGAAACTTGTCCGCCACAGCGGCCGTTCTCAGGCGCAAGAATAGTTCTGGTCAAACCCCGTACTTTTGCGGGTCAATGTTAACTCCCGTGCCGCCAAAGCAGATCACCGCTTATGCGCGTGGACGCGGAGCAGGTTCAAGCAAGAACAATGTCCTGCCGGAGCGAAACGTCCAGATTCAGAAGCTTCACTCGCAGCTCCTCGATGAAGAGCGCGGCAGGCAATCGGGAGCGCCGGCCGACGCGAGCAGGCCGCCGCTGGCGGTCGCGCAGTGGCGACAATCGAGCCCGGAGAGTGGCGGGCGGCTCGGAGGGGATTCTGGGAACTGCTTTTGAGGTGGACGATCCTGGGGAGTGCCGGGTTGCGTCCGCAGGTCTCAGTCGACAATGATAGGTAGCGCGGGACGGAAAGCATGCATTCAAGCAACAGCTCGCTTCAGACGGATACCGAGAACGGGATGAGCGCGGCGCCTGCACGCAGCGATCACCTTCGGCCCTGGCTGCCACTCATGTTCGGGGCCACCGCCTATCTGACGCTCATTGGCCGGATTAGCAGCTTGTTGAGGGATGCGGACATCTACTGGCATATCGTGGTCGGCCAGTGGATCATTGATCATCGTGCCGTACCTCACGTCGATCCCTTCTCCTTCACGATGCGCGATGCGCCCTGGATAACCAGCGAGTGGCTATCGGAGGTGCTTTATTTCGCGGCGTTCAAACTGGCCGGATGGCCGGGACCTGCGTTGCTTGCCGCGTTGTCGGCGTCCGTCGCGTTCTTCCTGCTGACATACTTGCTGCTGAAACGGCTGCCGAATGTACCGGTCATGATCCTGGTGAGCGGCGGACTCGTCTTGACGTCATTCCACATGCTTGCACGGCCGCATGTCCTGGTCTTTCCCCTGATGGTGCTGTGGGCTAATGCGCTGGTTCAGGCGAGCGAGGAGCGACGCGCACCTTCGTTTGCCTATCTCCCGCTCATCACGCTGTGGGCGAACCTCCACGGAAGCTTCACGCTGGGCCTGGCGTTGATTGCGCCATTCGCCTTGGAGGCGGTCTGGACTGCAGACAAATCTGCGCGCGTGGCCACCGCGTCGCGCTGGCTTCGCTTCGGCGTGCTGGCGTTCGTCGCCGCCTGCATCACGCCGTACGGGCCGGAGTCGATCCTGGTCACATTGCGCATTTTGAATCTTGGCCCAGTCCTTTCAACCATTGGGGAATGGAGGCCGGCACTGGGTTTCGACGGATTCAATCCCGTTACAACATGCTTCTTCGCCGGCATGGCATATGTTCTGTACAGCGGGCTCAAATTACCTCCGATCAGGGTCGCCGTGCTGCTGGCCGTGGTCTACCAGACGTTCGCCCACGTACGTTATGTCGACGTTTGCGCGCTGGTGGCGCCGTTTTTCATTGCCGGTCCCCTGGCACAGCACCTGGCGTCGCCGCAGCCGCAGAACCGGAAAGTCGTCCCCGCGTCACGGACAGCCTTTGCCGCCGCGATCGCTGGCCTCATGATCGCGACTGGTGTGATCGTGGCGACGAAGGACCACGCGCCGCCATCTGCCCCGCGCGCTGCGGTGGAAAAGCTCAAGCAGCTGAAGGCAAGTCGAATACTGAACGACTACTATTTCGGTCCCTATCTGATGTCCGAGGGCATTCCGACGTTCATCGATTCACGGGCCGAATTGTATGGGCCGGTCTTTCTCAGCCGCTATGTGCGAGCCGTATCGCTCGAGGATCTCGCGGACTTCGTCAAGTTGCTCGATGAGTACAAGATCGACGCAACGCTGCTGTTCCCATTGACCCCGGCCGTAGCGCTGCTCGAACGAATGCCGGAGTGGGAGCGAATTCACTCCGACGAAACGGCCGTCGTCTACATCAGGCGAACGCGTGGAGCCAATTCGGAATCCCGGAATTAGCCCCGTCTGCTCGACGTTCTCCAAATCGCCGTCGGCGGAATACCTTTGGCTGCTCAGCACCTACAAATGGGCGGCCGTACGCTCTGGGGCACCGGCACCGTATTCGCACGGGGGAGCCAAAACGGCGGACCGCCGGGAGTCAAAAATCCCGGGAATTTCAGGCAATTTCGCTCCAACATCTTTGGAGGTTGCGCTGGGAATGCCCGTCGACGGCTGCGCCGGTAGGGTTAATAAACGATTACCAAGTGACAGCTTTCTCGCAACAGATTATAAATAAAACCAAGTTGGCATCGGATTTTGCCCGGCCGACCGTATTGCGTAAATTCATCGTAGTAAATTCATCGTAAAAGGGATATTTTCCTATGCTCAAGCTTTATGTCCAGACCACCGAATCGATCAAGCGTCTCGCCTCGGACAAGGACGGCGTTGTGTCGTTCGAGTACGTGATCGTCGCCGCTTGCATCGTTGCCGCCGTCGCCGCCGCGTTCGGTACCGATACGACCAAGGGTATCGGCAAGGCGCTGAGCACCGCGATCGCCAGCATCAGCACCGCTCTCACCACCGCCGTTTCGGCCTAAATCCCAACGTTGACGGCGGTTGGCAGATTTTTTCTGCCAGCAGCTGCCAACAGGATTGCAATGTCGGCAAGGATGAGGAGGCTGTTTCCATGTTGCGTTGTTACATCAAGGCCAGGGACGCGTTGCTGCGCCTGAGCACGGACAAGGACGGCGTTGTGTCGTTCGAGTACGTGATCGTGGCGGCTTGCGTCGTTGCCGCAGTCGCTGCCGCGTTCGGTACCGACACCACCAAGGGCGTCGGGCAAGCGCTGAGCACCGCGATTGCCAGTATCACGACTGCAGTTACTACCGCGGTTTCTGCCTAAGTAGGGAGACCGCGCTCGGAGGGGGGACATCATTTATGCCCCCCGCCTTTTTTGAGGCATTCATTTTATGAACTGGATTGCGTCCACGACCTCGTGTCTGGAAATCGCATTGTTGTTCTATGTCGCAACAATCGATATCGCGACACGGTTGATCCGAAATGAAATTTGTCTGGCGCTGGCGTTCCTTGGGATCGTTGGTCAAGTGGCCGGCCCTATGCAGATTGGCCAGTCGCTGATCGTTGCTGCAATTCTGTTTCTGGTGCTGTTCGTGATTTACCAGCGCGGAATGATCGGCGGCGGCGACGTCAAATTGCTGGTTGCCCTGGCGATCGGTCTGCCGCTGAGCGGCGTGATTGAACTGTTGACCGTAACTGCATTGGCCGGTGGCGCTCTGGCCGCAGTGCATTTGATGATGCGCCGCCTGCCGTCTCCCAGGCTGACGCCCGCCGGATCGTCGCTGGTGCGAAGGGTCTACGCGGTCGAGCGCTGGCGTCATTTGCGACATGCGCCGCTGCCCTACGGGGTTGCCATCGCATGCGGCGGTATCTGGACTATTTTGAACGAAGGACTTTTTTGAGCAAAGGATTTCGACATGTCGTCCGCTTTGCGCGTCTCAATCATTATGGTGCTGTTGCTTGCGGCTACGGCGCTCGGGCTCATTGCCTTCAACCTGAACCAGCCGAAAGACGCGGTCGTGGCGCAGGTGGTCGCGGAAAAGGCGCCGCCCGCGCCGGCGACCGTCGGTTACTTTGTTACGACACGTGGGCTTTCGAAAGGGACGCTGGCGCGCGACGAGGATTTCGCCGTGCGCCAGGCGGCGCCAAACCGCGTCCCCGCCGGGGCGATCCTCGAAACGCCTGACTCCAAGGCCGGACTTCCCGGTTCTCTGGTTCGCAAGTTCGTCGAAGCCGGCAGCGCCATTACCCTGGAGGACATTCTGCGTCCGAAGGATCGTGGCTTCCTCGCCAGCGTTCTGGCGCCGGACAGCCGCGCGATCAGCATCAAGGTCGACGAGGAAACCGGCGTCTCGGGGCTGATCAGGCCGGGCGACAATGTCGACGTGGTCCTGACCCAGGTGTTCGAGAAGGCGGATCCGGTGCGGCGGGCTGTGAGCGAAACCGTTCTGTCCAACGTGCGCGTGATCGCGATCGACCAGGAGATCGCGCAAGGCGGGCGCACCATCAGCAATGCCGTCGTAGGCAAGACGGCGCAAACCGTGTCGCTGGAGCTGAAGCCGGAGCAGGTCAAGAAGGTCTCCGTCGCAAAGCAGCTTGGGACGCTCTCGCTCGTCGTCAGATCTGCGGCCGAGCAGTGGGAAAAGGCCGCCGACTCGGGCGCGACATCCAGCTGCGATGTGTCGCCGGAGCTGGCGCGCCAGAGTGCGGTTGCCGGCCAGAGCACGACGGTGGCGATCTATAACGGCCGCGAGCTCAAGCAATACTCGGTCAGGAAGCGGGATCAGGACGACGACGCTCTCTCCGCCTGCGATGGGGCGACCGACGCTGCCCGCGAGGCGGCCACGGCGGTGAGCGATGCGGGCAAGGTTCCGGAGAAACGTTGATGAGTGTGAACATGGCAGTGGTGGAACCACCCGTAGAGACGACGTCCGTTCTCACGCGTAACCGTATCGTCTGCTTCGTGAACGACGAGTTGAGCGCTGCGGCGCTGCGCAAGGGCCTCGACGGCAGCAACCTGATCATCCGGCGGGGCAACATCCGTCACGCGACACGAATGCTCGAGACCGACACCGATCTGTCGGCGCTGGTGACCGACATCAGCGATATTGACGATCCGTTCACCGAGCTGGAGCGTTTGGCGAGCGTCTGCCCGCCCGACGTCAAGGTTTGCCTGATCGGCGAGAACAGGGAAATCACCTTCTACCGCGAACTGATGGAAATCGGACTTACCGAGTACCTTCCGACGCCGATCACCCGGGATATTGTGCTGGACCAGCTCCGGCCGAAGCTGCTTGGCGAAGTCGCGCCGGCGCAGAATGATCGCGGCGGGCATGTGGTCTCGATCTGCGGTGCACAGGGCGGTGCTGGAGCCACGAGCATCGCGATCAACCTCGCGCTGCAACTGGCCGAGACCACCAAGGCCAAGGTCGCGTTGCTCGACCTGCACCTGCAGGGCGGCGAGACCGCGGTGATGCTGGGGGTTCGCCCCGGTCCGGGGCTGCGCATTGCCCTCGAGAATCCGATGCGGGCCGACACGCTGTTCCTCGAGCGCGCGGCGATCGAGGTGAACGACCGGGTTGTCCTGATTTCCGGCGACGAAGACCTCGATGCCAAGCTCGATATCACCGAGGCTGGCGTCCGCCACGTGCTGGGTCTGCTCCGGCAGCGGTTCAACTACGTCGTCGTCGACGTGCCGGTGCCGTTTCCGGCATCGATCTATCCAGTGATTCAGATGTCACGTCACGTGCTGGTGCTGCTGGAAGCCGAGGTGACCGGCCTGCGCAACGCGCACGCGCTGCGCAACGCGGTCACCAACATCGCGGGCAAGGATCGCGTGTTTACCCTGCTCAATCGTGCCGACCGCGCCGGCGGTCTGCCCAGGGCGACCATCGTCAAGGCTCTTGGCGCTGAGCCGGACATGGTGATCCCTGACCTCGGCAAGGGAATGACCCAGGCGGTCAATCTCGGCATTCCGGCGCTTAAGCACGTATCCAGGTTGCGGCGACACCTCGCCCCGATCGTACGCGAGATCACCGGCGTCGGCTCCATGAAAAAGGCCGGCTGGAAGAGGTGGTTCGGGCTATGAAAAAGTTCGGCAGGCGCGCAGACGAAATGCCACTGCGGATGGCGGGAGCGGTGCTGGTCTCGCCGCCACCGATACCAGGCGCGCAGCCGGTCGCGCCGGCGGAACCGGACATGGCGCCATCGGTGTCCAGCCTGTTCGCATCGCCGCCGAAGCATGAAGAGCCTTTGCACCATCCGGTGATGTCGGCGTCGCTGCGTGAACGGGTGATCGAGCAGATCGAGCCGGCGGTGGCCACGACCGTGCCCCGCGACGTGCTGCGGCGGCAGATCGAGGAAATCATCCACGGCATCGCCAACCAGGAGCGGATGGAACTGTCGGGCCGCGAGCAGCTCTTCCTTGCGGAGGAAATCGCCGACGACATGACGGGCTATGGGCCGCTTCGTCCGCTTCTGCTGGATGAGTCGATCAACGACATCATGATCAACGGGCCGAACAACGTCTATGTCGAGCGCAGCGGCAAGCTCGAGCGGGTCGCGGTCCGGTTTCGCGACAATGATCACATCGCCGCCGTCGCACAGAAAATCGCCTCGCAGGTCGGCCGTCGCGTCGACGAGTCAAGCCCCATGGTGGACTGCCGCCTCCACGACGGCAGTCGCGTCAACATCATCCTGCCGCCGCTGGCAATCCATAGCCCCTGTATCTCGATCCGAAAGTTCCCGAGCCGGCGTTTCAATATCGCCGGGATGATCGAAAACGGAACGATGCCCGCCGCCCTCGGGCAGCTCCTGGAGATCGCGTCCCGCTGCCGGCTCAACGTGCTGGTCTCCGGCGGCACCGGTTCGGGCAAGACGACGCTGCTGAACGCCTTGAGTCAGTTCATCGACCACAGCGAGCGCATCGTCACGATCGAGGACGCCGCGGAGCTGCAGCTTCAGCAGCCGCACGTGATCAGCCTGGAGACGCGGCCGCCGAGCCTTGAAGGCACAGGGCAGGTGACGCAGCGCGACCTGCTGTGGAACGCACTGCGCATGCGGCCGGACCGCATCGTGGTGGGCGAGGTGCGCGGCGCCGAGGCATTCGACATGCTGCAGGCGATGAACACCGGTCATGACGGATCAATCTCCACCGTGCATGCCAACAGCGCCCGCGATGCCCTGACCCGCGTGGAAAACATGGTCCAGATGGGGCAGGTCAATCTGCCGTCGCGCGCAATCCGGTCGCAGATCGTCGCCGCGCTGGACCTCATCGTGCAGGTCGAGCGCATGCGAGACGGACAACGGCGCATCGTCCAGGTCAGCGAGGTGATCGGCCTGGAGGGTGAAGTGATCACCACCAATGACATTGCGCTGTTCGAATACAAGGACGAGGACGTTCACGGGCGGATATCGGGCACCTACAGGTCCACCAACGCGGTGCCGAAATTCAAAAGCCGCCTCGTCTATTATGGGCTTGATCGAGCCTGGGCCGAGGCGATGAGGCAGATCTGATGTCGACGACGTTGATCATCGTTTTGGTGCTTCTGCTGGCTGCGTCGGCGAATACCCTGCGGCTCGACAAGCGCGAGAGGCGGATGGACCGCCAGCTCGAGATTGCTCTGCCGGCGTCTCAAGCGGCAGTCCTGGTGTCGATCCGTCGCGCGGCCAAGACGTCCCGCTGGAACATGATCTATCGCTTTGCCAATTACCGCCCCGAGATTGTGTACTTTCTGCGCCCGATCTACGTGCTGCTTGCAGGAATCATGTCAGCGGCGGGAGTCTTTTACGTCAATCAGTTCCTGAGGTTCCCCGGCCACTATGCGGCGATTGCGGCTGCGGTCATCGCCGTTCTGGTCGTGCGCGGCCTGTTCGGATGGCAGCGACGGATTTTCGCAAATCAACTGTTCCAGCAGCTTCCCGACGCGGTCCAGCTGGTGACGAGCACCGTCCGATCGGGGTTGCCTGTCAACGAAGCGTTTCGCACCATCACCCGCGAGATGACGCAACCGACATCCGGGCAGTTTGCGATCGTCTGCAGCGAATTGAATCTCGGCAGGTCGCCCGAGGACGCCGTGGAGGAGATCTATCAGCGAACCGGGGTGCCGGAGTACGCGATGTTTGCGGTGACCCTGGCGGTGCAGTTGAAGACCGGCGGCAGTCTGGCGGAAACGCTGCAGACGCTCGGCGAGACGGTGGGGCAGCGGGTCGCGCTGGCGGCGCGTGCGAAGGCGTTGGCGGGAGAGGTCATCTTCTCGTCGCGCGCGCTCACATTCGCGCCGCTGATCGTCGGCGGGCTGCTTTACTGGATCAACCCGCAATCGGTCGATCTGCTGCTGTTCGATCCGGAAGGAAACATGCTGCTCGCCTACGCGGCGTGTTCGGTCCTGATGGGGCACTTCGTGATCCGCTGGATGGTCAGAAGGGAAACGTCGTTATGACGACTGGTCTCGGTTTAGCGGCTCTCGCCGTCGCAGCCATGGCGGGGACCTTCCTGCTGATCATCCGCGAGATACACCTCCGCGCCCTGGACACGCGTGTTTCCAACGCCGTGCTGGGCATCCCCGACCGATCGAACTCGTCGAGGGATTTGATCAGCTGGCTTTCGGCGCTCGGCACGCGTTACCGGCGGTTCTACGGTCAGGAAAACCTTGGCGAGTTGCGGGTCATCCTGCAATCGTCGGGTTTCAACCATCATCGAGTGCTGCCGATCTGGATCGGCTTCAAGACGGTCAGCACGTTCTTGTTTCCGATCGCAGCTTTCTCTGTCGCGCAGATTCTCGGAAACCCGTTCACCGACGTGATGATCTTCACGTTCCTTGGGCTGGCACTCGGAATCATGGGCCCACGTCTGATTCTGCTCGTCATGAAGCGGCGCTTCGATTCGGCGATTCGGCTGGGCACGCCCGATACAATCGACCTGCTCGTTGTCTGCAGCGAAGCGGGTATGGGGCTGGAGAGCGCGCTGGAACGCGTGGCGGAGGAGATGAAGGAGACCAATCCCGCCATTACCCAGGTGTTGCGCGGTCTGCTTGATGATCTCCGGGTCCTGCCGAACCGCGCCGAAGCATTCGAGAAGCTTGCAATGACGTCGGAAGGTCTGCGTCGCTTCGGCACCATGGTCAGCCAAAGCCTGCAATACGGCACGCCGTTGAGTCAGGCCTTGCGCAGCATCGCGACCGACTTGCGCCGGGAGCGCATCACCAAGCTGGAAGAGAGGGCGCACAAACTGGGCGCCAAGCTCACCGTTCCGATGGTGCTGTTTCTGCTCCCGGCAATGTTCATCATCCTGGGCGCAAGCCCGTTCCTTCACCTTATGCGTACATTCAGCAGCATCGGTAAGTAAGCCATGAGTGCAAGCACAATGACTCTGTCGTCGACAAACCTGGCTTACGATCGGGTAACCCGGTTGCTGGGCAGCGCGTGGTTCCTTCTCCTGGGACTGACCGTAACTGTCAAGCTCGGCACGTCGGCCGGCGATCCCTGGCCGTCGCTGGTGTCGAGCCTTTGTCTCGCGGTGTTTTACCTGCTGCTGGCGCTGCTGGTGCTGACCCGGGCGCCGGCGAAGGCGCAGGCGGAAGGCCTGCTGCCGAGGATAGCGGCATTCGTCGGCACCTATTGGCCGTGGACGATCACGTTCTTTGCGAAGACCGAGGGGGCACTGCCAAACCTGGCGTCGACGGTTTGCGTGCTGACCGGCATGATCATGATACTCGTCACCATCCGGCATCTCGGGCGGTCTTTCAGTGTGGTCCCACAGGCACGTTCGGTGGTGCAGACCGGTCCGTACCGCTGGATCAAGCACCCGCTCTATCTGTCGGAAGAAATCGTGTTCCTGGGTGTCGTGTTGCAGCATCTGAGCCTGATGACCGTGGCTCTGCTGATCCTGCACATCGGCATTCAGGTCTGCCGGATCCTGTACGAGGAGGACGTGCTTCGGCGCAATCTTCCTGAATACTCCAGCTACGAAGCATCGCGCTGGAGATTGATTCCCTACGTTTGGTGAGTGGCCATGCACAGCAGGAAAAATCGTGTGAGCGCCAAGCGTTCTCTGATCGCCGATCAACGCGGCACCGTCGCGTTCGAGATGCCGATCGTCTACCTGTTCCTGCTCATGCTTGTGCTTCTGCCGCTCTCCGATCTCGCGATCGCGGGCTACAAATATGCATCGGCGTGGGACGCGCTGCGCGCGTTCGGGCAATCCATCCAGTACTCGCCGCCGCCCGATGTGACGAATTCCTCGAGCTGGGCGTCGACCGCGCTCGCCAAGGCGGATTCCCGTTACCCGATCACAAGCATCACCCTGATCTGCGGCGACAGCAACGCCGTGTGCTCGAGCGCCAATACTCAGTCGCCGAAGTTCTATTCTTACAGCACGACCATCACGCTGACGCCGATGGTGCTGAGGTCGGCGTTGTGCACGAGCGGCAATACCAATACCTGTTCCTACACCTTGCCTTATACCGAACGGTTTCAATAGGAGTGTGCCATGCGTAATGTGCTCCGTTGCCGCCGAGGATCGGCTGCATTCGCAACCGCGGTCGCGATGATCCCCATGATCGGCGTGCTCGCGCTCGGAGGCGAAGCCGGGGGCTGGTATGTCACCCAGCAGCGTGCGCAGAATGCTGCCGATGCGGCCGCCTATTCGGGCGCCCTGCAAGTGGCCTGCCTCGCTGCCGGATCGTCCTGCACCGCGACGGGTACGGCCGTCACTCGCGGTAAGCAATCTGCTGCGCAGAATACATTCTGCAATTCGGGCGATACCTCCTATACAGGCTCCAAATGTGTGACGAGCCTTCCGAGCGGTATCTCGCAGAATGTCCAGATCGCTTCACTTGCGTCGTGGGGCGGAACGGCCGGAACCTACGTTCAGGCCACTGTCAGCCAGACGCAGCCAACGTATCTGGCGAAAATGGTCGGGCTTTCCACCGTAACCATCGGCGCGATCGCCGTTGCCAAGGTGCAGGGTGCTACCAAGCCGCCATGCGCGCTGGCGCTGACCGGCACCATCGGCTTCCAAGGTGCTCCGACCATCGATGCGCCCAATTGCGGCATGGCGTCGAACGACGCCGCCAGCAACGCACTCAACTTCACCGGCGGCGGGATGACCATCAATCTCGGCTCGCTATCGGCGGTCGGTGGCTGCACAGGGACCGCGTCATTCTGCAACACCGCTTACACCTACATGCCGCCGGTGACTAATCCATTCTCTGCCTTGGACGGCGTAACGTTGCCGACGCTTACTAATTGCTCAAGTGGCAGCAGTCTGACAGCCTATACTGCGGCGACCCCGTGCAAGAACAACAACGTGAGCTTGACGGGAAATACCGCGATCAATCTGACGGGAGGTGTCTACTTCATCTCCGGACAGCTGGAGCTGAGGGGCACGACGGCCATCTCGGGCACGGCACTGTTCATCCTGCTGCCTGGCGCAAGTTTCAGCATGAGGGGGACCGGCACGATCACTATCACGGGCAATGCCTCAGTGAGCACCACGCAGCTGCCGACTGTATTGCAGCCCTACGCTAGCCTGTTCTCCTATATGGCGATCTATGACCAGAGCAACGTTGCCGTGCAATTTGGAGGTAACAGCAACATCAATCTGAGCGGAACGATGTACGTGCCGAATGCGTCCGTGACGTTCCAGGGCAATCCGACGATCGATCTGGGTGGCGGAAAAGGCTGTGGCGAGTTGATCGCTGCCTCGATCGCCTTCAACGGCAGCGCCAATTTCAACAGCACCGGGTGTTCGGCGGGCACGGTGCCCTCGACTCCCCAATATGTCCAGTTGGTGCAGTGATGAGGAGGAGGCTCGATCAGCGCGGTGTGGCGGCGTTGGAGTTTTGCCTCATCGCCATACCGCTTTTCACATTGATCTTCGCGATCTTCGATCTCGGACGTTACGCGATCACCCTGCAATCGTTGCGTACGCTCGCGAACGCCGGCGCCCGGGCGATCATGATCAATTGCTATACCAACGCCGTCATCCAAAAGAATGCTCCGACCGGCTGCACCGGCGATCCGTTGCCGACGAATGCGGCAAAACAGGCGGTGGCGCCCTTCCTGTTTAATGGCGGTCTCACGCCGACGCTGAACGTCCCGGCGACGGCAAGCAGTCCGCTCGTCGTGACGGCATCTTCGCCCAGCTTCAAGATGCTGATGCCGGTCTGGGGCACCACGCTCAACGCGCCGAGCGTGACGACCAAGATTCCATTCTGAGGTGGCCCGATTCGTCGGGGCCGATGGGGGCGGTTTGCTGGAGCGGCAGCCGCCAGGAGCGCCTGTGCCCGTTGGGCCGGCCGGCGAATAGCCTGGGCAAGCTGCGGAAGTGGTGCCCGGTGGCAACATCAGGAAGTTTTCTCAAGTGTTGCTGGAGCCCGGCGAAGCTCTTTCCTTGCAATCAAGCTGCGCAGCGGGGGATGATCCAGATGCCGCCATCTGCGGCCTGGCGCCGGGACGTTCCCGAATCCAGCTGGCTGGCGACCAGCTCGAGCCTGCCAGGAAATGGAAATTCGCAAGTAACTATTTGTAATCCGAGAAATTGTAAGCTCTACGGCGTGGTGCACGAAGGAGACTAGTGAGGACGCCGGGGAGCCGTAAATCTACGGATAGCTGCGACAGCAGTGGCGAAGGGGATTCGAATGAGTGGCGGTCGCGTATGGGGTAGCGCGGGACGTAACTTCCTCACCTTGGGCGTAGCCGCTCTCGGTGGCGCGCTTGCCGTGTTCAATTCGGCCGGTCATGCGTCGGCAGCAGAGCGGCGGGCTCCGACCGGCGGTGCCTTCGTCAGCGAGATGACGGAGGTCCAGCGGGTCAAGGTGACCCTCAACAAGTCACGCACCTTCAGGGTGGACTCGGCCTTTTCGACCATCGTGGCCGGCTCGCCCGACATCGTCGACGTGAAGTCGCTGAGCGACCACTTGATCTACGTCCAGGGCAAGAAGACCGGAACCACCAACGTCATCCTGTTCGACGGCTCGATGAAGCAGATCGGCATTCTCGATGTCGAGGTGACTCTCGATATCGGCAATCTGCAGCAGAATATCTCGTCCGGCACAGGTACGCGCGGCATTCGCGTCTCCGCGTCCGAAGGCCAGGTGGTCCTGAGCGGAATGGCTGCCGATGCGGTCGCCGCGGAGAAGGCGCTGGCGATCGCCAAAGGCAGCGTGCCCGAGGGTGGCATCGTCGTCAATGCGATGAGCGTCGCTGCGCCGCAGCAGGTGATGCTCGAGGTACGCTTCCTCGAGGTCTCCCGGGAGGCGGGACGTGATCTCGGCGTGAACCTTATGGCGGCCAACGCCAATGGGACCAATGTTGGCATTTCGGGGCGGGGCGGAGTCGTGGCCGCGGGCCGGACTCCCGTTGGTGGTATCAATACCAGCAATGGCCCCTTGGGCACCGGTGGAAGTGCTGTTGGTTCTCCGCCCACGGGCAGCCTTCCCGTGCTTGCTACGGCAGGCACGCTCATAGGTTCCGCCGGCGGCGTAGCTCCGCCCCCGTTCGGAAGCCTGCTGACGAGCATCTTGCGGACCAGCAACGGCAGTTCGGTCGACCTCCTGATTACGGCACTGGAAACCAAGGGACTGGCACGCCGGCTGGCGGAGCCGAACCTGACCACCCTTTCCGGCGACGCCGCGCGCTTCCTGGCCGGCGGCGAATTTCCGGTGCCGATCCCGACGCAGTCGGCGGCCGGTTTTCCGACCGTGTCGATCGACTATAAGAAGTTCGGCGTCGAGCTGGCCTTCGTGCCCACCGTGCTCTCGCGCGGCGTGATCAACCTCCGGGTCGAGCCCTCGGTCAGCGAGCTCGATTTCGCCAATGCGGTGACGATCCAAGGCACCACCGTTCCGTCGCTGACCCGGCGCGACGCGCGCACCACGGTCGAGCTGCGCGACGGACAGAGCTTTGCCATCGCCGGCTTGCTGCAGACCCGTAACCGGCAGGACGTGTCGCAACTGCCCTGGATCGGCTCGGTGCCCGTGATTGGGAGCCTGTTCAGCAGCAAGTCGTACCAGCAGGAGGAAACCGACCTGGTCATCATCGTGACGCCGCGCCTCGTCGCGCCGGCGGCGCCTGGCCAGCAACTGGCGTCGCCGCTCGACTCGCGGCTGCCGGCCAACGACGTCGATTTCTTCCTCAATGGCCAGATGGAAGTTCGCAAGCGTTACGACGACTACATCAATTCCGGCGGCGAGGTGAAGGGACCCTACGGCCACATCATCGCGCCTGATGCGGTCGTGCGCGCGCCGCCACCCGCCGCGGCTGCGAACCAGCCCGTCGTGAAAACCCTGAACTAGAGGAGGCGAGAGATGACACTCCGATATCTGGCTCTGCTCGCACCCTTCCTGCTCGGCGGCTGCTACGGCGTTTACGGTCATGACGAGATGGACCGCTACGTCCAGCGCTCCGACACCATCACGATGAGCGCCGGCAACGCCAAAGAGGTCAACGCCGCCACTCACACGATCCATCCATGGCCGGCCTATGTCGGCGATCGCAGGATCGCGTATGACGCGCGGCGCACCGGCGAGGCTGTGAAACGCTATGGCACCACATCGCGGCCGGTCGATCAGCTACCCGACATGGGCGATCCGACCAGAGCAATGGGCCAGGCGCCGCCCGTGACCACCATTCAGAACGTCAATACAACCGGATTGGGGGCTGGGACCGGAGGATCGGTGGCCGTCGGGGTAGGAGGAGGCGGCAGGTAACGAGCTAAGGATTGGGTTGTTGCGCTGACAGTGTCGGATCGCGCCGTCTGTTTTTTGTTAGGTAGTTTCACGATGGGTTTTCGAATGACGCAGGGAAGTCGCTGGAGCTGGAACATGGGACGAGCATTACGGCGTCTCATTCCGGCGCTCGCCTGCTGCTGGCTGGCTGCGGGCCTCGCGGCCTGCGACTACACGACGCGAGAGGCCGCGATCGTTGCACCCGTGGATCCGCCGGGCGGGGACCCCGTGCAGGAGCCGACCGATGTCAAATACTATCCCTCCGATGAGCCGGTGCGGATGGGGCTGGAGCAATACAACCGCGGCAACTACGGCATAGCCCAGCGCTATTTCAAGGACGCCGTCGAGAAGTCGCCGAAGGACGTGACGGCCTGGGTCGGGCTCGCGGCGAGCTATGACCGGATCCGCCGCTTCGATCTCGCCGATCAAGCCTATGCGTCAGCGATCCGGCTTGGCGGCGAGACTGTTCAGATCCTGAATGACCAGGGCTATTCCTACATGCTGCGCGGCAATCTGAGCGCGGCGCGGAAAAAGTTCGAGAAGGCGTATTCGCTCGATCCGGGCAATCCGGTGATCGCCAACAACCTCGAACTGCTCAACGGCAGCCGCAAGTTCATCGAGAGGCCGCCGAACAATCAGCCGTAGGCTTGATAACAGCGCGACTTGTGTTGACTTGCAGGGTGCTGACCTCGCGAACCGCCGTTGGCGGGCGAGGTGGTCGATCACTGCCCGGTCCAGCGCCCGAGTTTCGCGTCGAGCACGGCGCCGAGAATGTTGGCGTAGTCATCGGTCCATGCCGCCCGCGCGCCGGGTTCGACGCGCGTCCACCCCTGCTCGGGCAGATCGCCGAGATCCCTTACATCGCGCGCAAACACCACCACGTCCGCTGGATTGCGCATGTCGTCGTCGGTCATATCAGGCGGAAACTGCGCTTTGGCAAAAACAGCGAGACCTTCGGCGTTGCCGACCGCAGCTGCAGGTCCGCGCAGCGCCATGTGCCGGTTCGAGATGTGAAAAACGATGACACCGTGAGCGGAGAGGTGCGATAGATATCCCGCAAACGCCTCGCGCGTTATCAAGTGCACAGGAATCGCGTCGGAAGAGAACGCGTCGAGCACGATCAGATCGTAGCGCTCCGCAGATGCCGTAAGGGTCAGCCGCGCATCTCCGAGCACAATGCGGATATCCGGTCCGCATTCCGACAGGAAGCGGAACAGAGTCGGGTCGCGTGCGATCCGGGCCACCTGCGGATCGAGCTCGAAGAAAGTCCACCCCTCGCCGTCCTGCCGATGGCAAGCGAGGCTGCCGGTGCCGAGCCCAACTGCCGCTACGCGCGCCAGCCGTCCTTGCGCACGGCGAGCCCCAGCAATCGCGTCGCCGATCGGTCCGCCGAAGTAATAGTATGTGGTCGGTTCGGGGCGGCCGTTGACCGGCGTCCCATCCGCATTGCGCACGCGCTCGGCGCCATGCGCGGTGGTTCCATGCAGCAGGATGCGAAATTGCCCGGAGCGCTCCTCGACCACGCGATGCACGCCGAAGAAGCTGCGGACCTGCTCGATGGGTGCGAACAGGGGATCGAGCTTGGCAATCGCGAAGGCGAGCACCGCAAGGCCGAAAAACCTGGCTGATTGCCGACGCACCAGCACCATCGCGCCGGCCAGCACAATGAGCACGATGTCGATCGGCCGCGCGGCGCTGCCCGGAATGCGAACGTGCAGCCACACGATGCCGAGGGTCAAGGCGGCCAATGCCAGACCGGGGCCACCCTGCCGCAACATCCGGCGCGGCCCGCCGTCAAACGCGCCGGGCATTGCCAGCAAGGCGGCCAGCACCAGGATGGGATACTCGGCGACACCGTCGAATAGGTGCGGCGCGATCAACCCGGCGAAGATTCCGCCGATCATGCCGCCGAATGAGGTCCATAGGTAGAATTCCGTCAGCCGCGCCGGCTCGGGCCGGCGGCGATAGAGTTCGCCATGACAAGCGAGTGCGATCACCACGAAGCTCGCAAGATGCATCACCAGCAAGGCACCAAAATACGGCCGCACCACGATAGACGCGGTTGCGACGAGCGCCACAGCAGCAAACGGCACCAGCTTCAGCACGCTCGTATGCGCCACCCAGGCACGCTCGCGGAAGATCGCCACGAAGGTCAAAAGGTAAAGTGACAGCGGCACGACCCAGAGAAACGGCGCCGCCGCCAGATCGACCGAGATCGTGGCCGTGACTGCGATCACAAGGCCGGCCGGGATCGCGGCCAGCACGGTCCACATCGCTCGTTCGGTGGCCGTGGGCGCGGTGGCGGTTCCGGGGTTTGCCGGGTTGATCGAACGCTTGTCCGCGCCGGCGACGATGACCGCCGCGGCCATGATCAGCAACGTCAAAAGAAAGTAGCCGAGCGACCACATCTCGATCTGTGTCCGCAACGTCAGCAGCGGCTCGACAACAAAGGGATAGGTCATGAGCGCAACGAACGAGCCCAAATTGGACGCCGCATACAAGAGGTAGGGATTGGCAGCCTGCGAATGACCACTCGCCGCGAACCAGTTCTGCAGCAGGGGAGCGGTCGCGGCGAGCGCGACGAACGGCAAGCCAATCGAGGCGGCAAACAATGCCATCAGCCAGAGTTCGAGCCCCTGCTGTGGCGCCGTTTCGAAGCCGTGAGCGATGCCGACCGGCAATGTCGCGGCGGCAATTACCAGGAGCCCCAGATGAACGAGAGCCGATGGCCCCGGCGACAATGTGCGGCTGAGCACGTGAGCATAGGCGTAGCCTAGCAGCAGCGCCGACTGGAAGAAGACCATTGCAACTGACCAGATGGCTGCGGCACCGCCAAGCCGAGGCAGCACCATCTTTGCAAACATCGGTTCGATCGCAAACAGCAACAGCGCAGAGAGGAAAAGCGCCGCAGGATATATCACGGGCGCAAAACGCAGTGCAGGTGCGGATATCGTTCGAAGGTTTACCTGGCCATCAAAATGCATGGTGCTTCTGAATTGTGATGCGGCACGCGGTGCCAAATTAACGAGTAAAAATCGTTGGTATCGAAATTGAAAAGGCAACGAAATCGCCGGGATGGTTAATTCATCCCCGGAGGAAAACACATTCAAGATAGCATCATCGCGTGGATTCAGGAAACGCCAGAGCTTCGGTTCTGATTGAATCAGAACCGAAGCTCTAGATTCTTGTTTTGACGCGTTTTCTTCACGCGAACCGGCGGCCACTTCGCTCGAAAACGCTCTGGCCCCTGGCGTGCCGGGCCGGCCAAAGTCCTGTGGCGGGAAGCTAGTTCGGCATCAGCACTGCGTCGATGCGGCGGCTGTTTCGCTTGCGGACAGGCGCGTCAGGGTCGCGCGGGCCGAAGCCCGCCTCAGAGAAATTCGCGAAGCCTGGAGAGCTCGAGCACATGCTCCGGCGACAGCACATCGGGGACCAGGGGAAGCTGCGACCTGGTCCGGATCTCGTAGAGATGCCGGGTCTTCTCGGGTTGGGCCATGAAGTCGCGAATGCATTGGTCGAGCGTTCCGTTGACGACCATATGCGTCCGGTCCTCTCGTCTGGAATTGTTGAGAGAAGGCCAGTGGTAAAGCGAGGCCGCGGCCTGGAAGTCCACCTGATGAGCGTTGTCGGTCATTCGAGGATATCTATCCCAAAAACTTGTCCGTCAATCAACGCACCTCAGCAACCAGTGTGAACTGCCACCGAGGATCGGGCGCCTATCATCCCGTCGTGGCCGATTCATTCTTGGATGCTCGATGCCGCAGATGTCGGATTGGCCAGATCACGCTATTGATGACGTCCACTCGTTCGGCAGGCACAAGGCCCGTTGCGGGATACTCGTCAGGCTTCGGCACATACGCCGTGCCAAACAGAATGTCCCAGAGCGGAAAGAAGGCGGCAAAGTTCTTGTCCCGATGCTCGATCTGAGCCGAGTGATGGATCCGATGCCATTGCGGGTTGTTGATCCAGGTCACAAACCGGCCGAGCGGGATGCGCACGTTCAGATGAGCACAAGCGTCGGGAATAAAGAAGATGAACGCCGCCGCGATTGCCATGTCTGGCGGGACCCGAAGCAAGATCGCCAGGATTGGAAGAAAGGCGTCAGCCAGCACTCGCTCGAGCCAATAATGTCTGGCGCCTGTGATGAACGTAACGGAGTTCGCGCTGTGATGGAACGAATGCATCGACCAAAGGAACGGGATCGCATGCTGGAGACGATGGAATGTGTATTTGTAGAGATCCATCGCCACCACGACGAATCCAAGAGAGGCGTACCACCAGTAACCTTCGGTCGGTAACACAATCCAGCCAACGCCAGTGTAGCTGGCTATCTTACCTGCAATGATTGCCGCGATCGGAGCGAGCAAACTTGCCAATCCGACGCTCACAATCACCGCGAACCAGTCATCACGAAACTCGGAGTAGGGGACGTCCGCGATAGGCCACCTCGTCTCCAAGATGCGACTGCCGTAGATGATACCTAGAAACAGCGCCGCGAGAAAAACGACGTTTGCGATCTCACTCGACATGGAGAATGACTCGTCGATTCAATGTCGTCTTGGGTCGGTAGGCAGCCCCTTTGGCTTTGCCAGCGGAAATCCAATTGCCAATAAAAGAACGAACAAAAGATAGAAGGCATCCGTCTTCCGGATGCTGAAAAACTCATATTTCCTTAAACCTTGAGGGAGTGCAAGCCGCGATTTTGCGGGATTTCCTGCGCGTTTTGACTCCATCCTCTTGGGACACGGAGGAGAATGTGCTGCTGGCAGCCCTCTTCCCAATCGGCAGGAAGCTTGGATCGCCGATATTAACCATGCCGGTTTGACTGCCGTTCACAGCGACGAGCCGGCAGGAAGACAAGCTTGAAGTCGGCCTGATTGTTCCCGTTTTGTTTAGTCTTGCATCAGCTATGCAATCGGTCCGCCAAACCGGCCCTTTGGGGCGGGGACGATCTCGAGGGGCGCCATTCAAACCACCCAGCCCTTGAACGCATCAGCCGAAGCTTGGGAAAATATAAAGCTTTTTGGCCTAGGCATCCTCCAATTGCGTCGTCGCCGATTTCTTTCAACTCCGCGATTGCTTCAGGATCCATTGAAATGACCAAGCCAGGCATCTTCAGCATCGAAGGCCTAAAGGTGAATCGGGTCAAAGCGCTCCTGTTGCTGTCCTGCTTGTTACTTGGTTGTGCCGACCTCGTGACAACGAATGTGATCCTGGATCTCGGCATGGGCGAACTGAACCCGTTCATGAGGCTGGCTCAGACCTGGCTCGGCGCATGGTGGCTTATTCCCAAGCTCAGTCTAACGCTTCTCGTGACATGGCTGCTTTGGCGCAGCAAGAACGTTTACAACGTGGCCCTTGTCGTGGCTTTCTGCTCGACGCCCGTACTGAACAACCTCCTCCTCATCGCCGGCACAAACTGAACCATCACTTCGCCGATTGCAGCACAATTGGCGAATTGGGAGGCAAGTGCTACACTTCCGCCCCTTTCAAGGCGGCCATTTGAATGGATGAGCTATTTGGACTGAGCAAATTTCTGCTGACGCTTTTGATTTTCGTTCCGATCGAGCGATTATTTGCTGCGAGGCCTCAAAGCTTTTCAGACGTGGCCTGCTAACCGATATGGCCTTCCAGTTTGTCAACGGGTGGCTGATCATGGTCGGCGTGATCGTTATCGTCACGATGGCCATTCTGGTCAATCAATCGATAGTGCCGTCGGCAGTGAAGCAGACGATCGCCGGTCTTCCTTATCTGGTGCAAGTGGTCCTCGTGATCTTGATCGGGGACCTCGGGGTCTACTGGACCCACCGCATCCTGCATGCCGTGCCCGCCATGTGGCAGATCCATGCCGTTCATCACGCTGTCGAAGAACTGGACTGGCTCGCTGCGGTTCATCAGCATCCGCTTGACGTGATATTCATGAAGGCTGGCTCGCTGTTTCCGCTGTTTGTGCTTGGCTTCACCACGGAGGCGATCGGGACTTACTTTCTCGTCTACTACTGGCAAGCCTATCTCGCTCATGCCAACGTGCGCTTGAACTACGGTCCGCTACGCTATGTCCTGGTGTCGCCGGAATTTCATCATTGGCACCACAGCAGCGAGACGGAAGCCAGGGACAAGAACTTTGCCGGGATGTTCTCGTTCTACGATTGGTTGTTCGGGAGCGTCTATCTTCCGAAGGGGCAGAGGCCGAAGACATTTGGCGTCGATAATCCGATGCCCTCAATGTACTTGGCACTTTTGGCGTATCCCTTTATCGCATGGGGATCGAAGGATAGATGCGATGCCGAGTCGCGCGAGATAACGAAAACGCTTCCAGCTGAGTCCGGCCGTTAGCATTTGGAATCGTACGGCACGATGACCCAAGTTGGGGAATGGTCCATCTCCCATTACGACAAATGCGCGAGACCGCGAGCAGCGTTGGCTGCCCCCGACGAGTTTCATTCAGAGCCTGGTTTAGTAACGTTGGTTCGTTTGCTGTTAACGAGATGGCTTCACCAATAATGCACTGTTGATGGCGCTTCAATGCGAACTGGCGATGATAACAAGATTGTTTAGTACCGGCGTACAGCAGAATGCCACTACGATAGCGATGTTGTAAGGGTTGTTGCTGCGCCATAGCAACCACATCATGAAATAGGTCAAGCCTAGCTTCGGGATAAGCCACCAGGTGCCGAGCCATGTCTGAGCGACGTGCATGAACGGGTTCAGCTCGCCGAGACCGAGATTCAGGATCGTGTTCGTGGTGTAGAGGTCGGCGACTCCGAGAAGGAGAACGGAAAGCACCAAAAATGTCCTAGCCAAGTAGCGTCGCCCTAAAATAATTTCGTAAGCGAATGCGACGCCATCGTGGTCGTTTTGCTCAAACCAAGCCCGCGCGGCCTCGTTGGCCGCGAAGACCTTCAGGTGCTCTGGGTCGCCAATGGCTTTCCTCGTGTCGGTATAGATCCAAACTTTCATTTCAGCAGCTCAAATGGTTCTTTGATTTTGCTCAGCCGCAGCTTGGTGCCAGTCGGCACGTGTTGCAACAGCATATGCCGCGTACCGACCGCGATCCGGTCGCGTCGGATGTCGTCCTGCCCTGCGTGATCAGCCCGCATGTCCGCAGCGAACTGGCGCGCGACTTCCGGAGAGATTTCGAGCGGCTTTCGGGTGATCGGCATTGGTCGAAATATCTATATCCGGGCTCCGGCGTGTATGTGTAAGTTCACAGAAGTGCCGCAGGCCGGCGCGATCCCGGCCATGTCGATACGGCGTAGAGCGACCTCAATGGCTTTTTGCCGATAGGTGGCTGGCAGCCGGTGGTGCAGAAGGCGGCGGCACTGGATCTCCCAGGAGAGTTCGGCAACGTCGATCGCGAGCAGGCATTCGATGGCCGACCGCGGTGCCAGGTCAGCGAAGATCGCCTGGCGTAGCGCGTGGTAGTGGTCGAGGCGTTCACCGGGAAGCAGCAGGGGAGGCGGCGCCAACACCTCAAACTCAACCGGCGGCATTGCTGCGGTTAGCTCATGCGCGGTTTGGAATGACCCGTTCATCGTAGCGAAGCCTCCGACCCCAGGCGTGAGGGAGTAGCCGCGCTGACGACGGGGGCGGTGAGCAGGCCGTGGACCGGACTTGCCGCCCACAAGTTATGCGCCAGCCGCAACGGCTCGAACTTCAGGTTCGCCCGCCAGGCCCTTTCGTTGCCCTGCCGATGCAGCTCGTGGTGATGGGCGCGGTACAACGGAACGGCGTACTCGTCGCTGACCTTGCGGCCGAGAGCCCTAGGTTGCTCCATTTGATCGTTGCGCTGATCTGTGCCGCGCCCCGGGAGCCTAGCGGGACCGTCGCTCCGTGGGCTCGAGCGGCGGTGCCTCATCGCGCGATATGCATGGTCGGGGTGTGGGGTTGGGTCGGCCAATCCGCACGACTGGCACATCGTAAATCGGCAAATGCCCACGGCAATTGCCATTCCTAGCTAGCCAGGGGGATATAGCGGGAAGGTCAGTTCGTGGCGCGAAGGTGGTAGCGCGCCGCACCAATTGAGAATCTCGGCCACCGTAGAAACACGGGAATTTCGGGTGGGGAGACAGGGTTGCACGGCCCGCACATTACGGATGGCACCAATCCTGTCACGAAACTAAAATGCAGGATGATTGGTGAGACCGTGATAAGCCGCTTCGGGGAGTTCTTACGTGCAAGTCATACGCAACGGATTTCTATCGCTTCTGGCCTTTGGAGCGTTGACGCTGGAAAGTCACGCGCAAGATCTGGTCGCATCGTTGGAGTGCGATTTTCCGCCCGCTTCGACTGGTGATTGGAACATGGCCGCGTCGACCCTGCAGTACTACATCGACACAGCAAGAGGTTGGAGAGTGAACGAGGATTCCTTCTCCTTCGATGGCCCGGCCAGCATTACTGTCGGTGGAACGGATCACGCAGCTTCGCTTTCGATCACTATTTCCCGACAGTCAGGCAAAGCTACCAAAACCCTGTCGTCGGAAGGCAAATCCCTTGCAGTCAGCGGGGAATGCAGAAAAATGGAATCCTCAGGACGGAGGTTCTAAGCGCACCACGCGTCGTGGAGGACACCAAGAAATTAATGCTCGGGTTGTCCTTTGGGAGTGGGCTTTTCTCCCGCAGGGCTTATTGGCTTGGGACCAGCCAGGGGTGGGGGGCTTATGGGTGGAAAAGGGATCTGATCTGCATCGTTGGTTGATTTGTCCGGTCGTTTTTTTAAGCGACTCTCATTGTCCAACGATGGGCAGATCTTCTCCCAGCCTGGACTGTATGCCGTGTCTAGAAAATCGATCTGATCAGTCTCGAAGGTTTGAACAATTCGCTGCTTACTGCAGGCCGGGACGACTGCGAGTCTTGCAACGCTGTCGACGGGGCTCTTCACCAAATAGCGCATCATTACCGGTGCGCCGCAACGATTGACGACAGTCCACGTTTGCAACGAGCCGTCCTTCGTTTTGATGGGCCCCGTGAGGCAGCTTTGTGCATTCGCATTCGCGGCAAGCACGTAGGGCACGAGCCAAACCGCGACTGCCCCGGCACGTTTCATGTCCACCCTTCAAGAGATTCTGAGGCTCGCAGTGAGCCTAGTGGTTCGGCAAGCCAGAAGTGCGATGCGGCCCAAGAGACGACCTCAGTGCACGCAATCCGTGCGCTGAGTGAGAATGTTCGCCCGTACTTTCCCGGATTTTGCTGCAAATGCGAAGGGCGCTCATACTCTCAACACCGGGGCTAGATTGCATCAAGATCAATATTGCAGATTTCCGGGTAAGGGGCCGTCTCGCGACACGGCCCCTTTTCATTTCCTTTCACGGTCCAATCAATGGGCGTCGAATTTATAGCGCCGGCCGCGCGATTTATACTTGCTGCTAGGTGTTGAGGAACTTGAAGGTTGCGATGTGGGATGATCTAGTTCGGCATCAGCACGGCATCGACGCGGCGGCTGTTTCGCGTGCTGATGATGATGGCGCCGTTGCGGGTCGCAAACCTCGCACCGACGAGGCGCGGAACCTTCGCCGTCAACGGTGATGGCAGCGGGATCATTCCGCCGGTGACGGGATCGCCGACGTTGATCATCGTTGCATCTGCGCCGGCCGAAGGGGCAGCCTTGATGTACTCCCTTATGATCTGAATCTCTTCTCGCGAGAGGTTGAGCGCAGCCGGTTCGCTCCCGGCGTCAGCGGCCTTCTTGTCCGCCTCAAGCTTGTCTTGCGCTTCGTCCTGCTGGGCGGCTTCGCGTTTCGCGGAGTCCTGTTCGAGTCGTACCAGACGTTCCCTCAACGGGATCAGCTCGCGCCGCAGCGTGGCGTTATCCGACTTCAGCGAGGTGATCTGGCCGAGTGCAATCGCTGCCGCAACGCACGCGACGACCGAGATCAGGCTGAGGCACGCAACGGCCAGCCCGGGCATTCCGACGCCCTTGGCCGTCTTCCGATCCGGCACGTCGCCCTCGGAACGCCGCCGCCGCGCCCGGGCAAATCGCGGCATGCCGGTGCCGAGGAGTTTTACAAGCTGCGAGAGCCGAGAAACGTTTCGGTCCGGCTCGTGAATGGAGCCAAATGCCGGCTCGGGGATGATCGGCGCGCGCGCGGGTGGGGCGGGTGCTGCCATTGCGCGGCTTGCGCCCAAGGTCGTGCGATCGGCAAGGCCTCCTTCCATCACGCGAAGGATTTGCCGATCGATCGCGCCGGGCCGTTCGATCACAGCATCGCTGATCGCATCGCGCGGGTCGGCAGCAGCGGTCTCTACGCGCTCCGCTTGCCGTTCGCCGGGCTCTTGCTCATCGACCTCTTGCTCGCCGAGCTCCTGCTCGCTGAGTTCCTGTTCGGCGCGGGAGGCTTCAAGCGAGCGCCATAGCGCCAGGCCGGAGTCCGTGATCTGCAGCCCGGCCTCATTGATCGAGGCCCATCCGGATTGGAAGACGTCGGCGTCGCCAAGCTCCGACGATCGCTTCAACTTGGTGGCTGCATCGCCCGCGGCGATCATGCGCTTGACTTCGCGGCTGACCTCTTCAAGCGGAATCCGTTGCTCGGGTCTTGCGGCCAGCACGCTCAAGATCGCCAGATTGAACCTCATGTGGCGCCCCTCGATGCCCCGGCAACCGGTCGTGCAGCCGCTCCGCTCCCGTGCCGGCGATGTGCGAACCGCAGACGAGGCCGAAGCGGGTCAATCATGCCGGCGCGGACGTCCGTCACTCGGAGAACCAGGCAAGTGTAGCGGCTCCCTCAGAGGCAAACAATGCGCCTTCCGGCGCACGCCTGCGAACGAGACGCGTCGGGATCACGTCCGCTGAAGCGCCTCAGAGAAACTCGCGAAGCCTGGAGAGCTCGATCACGTGCTCGGGCGACAGCACATCCGGCACGAGGGGAGGCTGCGACGTGGTCCGGATCTCGTAGAGATGCCGGGTCTTCTCGGGCTTGCCCATGAAGTCCCGGATGCATTGGTCGAGCGTTCCGTTGACGATCATATAGGGCGCGCGACCCTCTCGCCTGGAATTGCCGAGAGAAGGCCATTTGTAAAGCGAGGCCGCGGCCTGGAAGTCCACCTGATGAGAGTGGTCGGTCATGCGTTGATCTCTACCCGAAAAAGCCTGTTCGTCAAACAACGCCGGCTCATGAGCGAGCTGGCGCAGCGGGACGCGACAGCCGCGCGTCGTGGTGCTCGTCTTCGGCAGAGAATGCCCGTGGACGTCGAGCGACCTGCCAACTGCCTCGCGGTGATTCCTTCGACGGCAACCGGCAGCCCGCATCGATGCTTGGCACCACAGCGCGCCCAACGTTCGCCGGGAGACCGCCAGCGCCCGCGGCCATTCCTGGTCGAGTGGAATTTGTTCTTGTTTCGTTCTGGCGTCTATTGTAGCGTCCAGGGACGAGCAGTCTTGGTCAGGTCAGGGATGAACGGGTTGAGATGGCAGCCGCAGCCACCATCCTTCACGCGGACCTGGATGCGTTTTACGCATCGGTCGAGCAGCTGCTTGAGCCGTCGCTCCAAGGCAAGCCGATCGCCGTCGGAGGCGGGGTTGTGCTTGCCGCGTCCTATGAGGCCAAGGCCTTCGGGGTGTACGGCGGCATGTCGGGACGGGAAGCTCGCCGGCTCTGCCCGCAATTGATTTTCGTCGGCGGCCACTTCAGCGATTACCAAAGGCTGGGTGACGCAGCCATCAAGGTGGTCGGCGACTTCACCCCGCTCGTCGAGCGCATTTCGATCGACGAGGCGTTTGCCGATGTTGCCGGCTGCACGCATCTGTTCGGAACGCCCGCCGAAATAGCCGCGGCGATCCGGCGGCGCGTGCGCACAGAGCTCGGCCTTGCGATCTCGGTGGGTGTCGCCCGCACCAAGCATCTGGCGAAGATCGCCTCGCAGGTTGCAAAGCCCGACGGGCTTGTCGTCGTCGATCCCGACGCCGAGCTCGGATTCCTGCACGAACTGCCGGTTGAATTGATGTGGGGAGTAGGGCCGGTCACCAGGACACGGCTGGACGCGATCGGTGTCTCGACGATCGGTCAACTCGCCAAATTGTCGGAGCGGTCGCTGACGCGGCTGCTCGGTCCGGCGGCGGGCGAGAAACTCGCCGCGCTGGCCTGGAATTGCGATCCGCGACAGCTCACGCCGCACCGGCGCGCGCGATCGGCAGGAGCACAATCGGCACTCGGCCGAAAGCCCGCGATCGAGCAGGTCATTCGGCCGACGCTGCTTCATCTCGCCGACCGCGTCGCCACGCGGCTTCGGGCGAAATCCCGGCCTGGACGAACCGTGACGGTGCGCGTTCGCTTCGCCGACCTGAAATCGGTGACGCGCTCGATGACGCTCGATGCGCCCGTGTGCACGACGGTGATCCTCGCCAGCCTCGCCGAGAGACTGGTGCGCGCCACGCTTGCTGATCACCCAAGCGAGAAATTCATTTCGCTGCTGGCAATCTCGGTGTCGCATCTCGAGGAGCATTGGGATCTTGCGCTCGAGCTTCCGCTCGGACTGGCCGATCAAGCGCTTCGTCCCGGAAGTCCATTAGGGATGGCGCGCTGGGCCGCGGACTGTGCCATCGACAAGGTCCGCGATCGTTTTGGCTGGGATGCGATCGGATACGGTTCGGCAGCGCTGGAGGTCGTTCGTTCGGTGCCCGACGATTTCCGCAAGCTGGCCGAGAAGGAGCTCTAGCTCTTCACCGATTCACTGTCCTGTCATTGCATTAAGAAAAGGCAATCCGGAATCGCGGGCTTGTGAGTGGTGGCGTGGCGCGCCCGGTCTATCCTGAGCGTGCGGAGGATAGCCATGAAATTCAGCTCCGAACTGATCCAGACGATGCGCGACGCGCTGGAGACGGTGATGGCAAGCGTGCCGGCCGATCAATCCGTGTTCGGTCTCAAGGCGGCCGTTGCCGAATGCATCTTGCGGGCGGCGGCGCACGGCCAGACGTCGTTCGACGGGCTCGTGGCGTCGGCATCCGATCAGCTGCAATCGATCATCTCGATGCTGACGTAAAGCATGATCCGGAAAAGTGCGAAGCGGCTTTCCCTCGCGACCAACGCAAGGCGTTTGCGCGGAGATCATCCCTAAACAATGAACTAAAGCGCGATGACGATTTCAACCCAATCTCATCGCGCTTTGGCAGGCCAGATCGCGCCCAAGCGCCATTGACGGCTCCGGCGCAGCTTCGTTGGACGCCTACGATGAACCAATGCCTGCTTTGGCGATCCTGGTCAGGGCTTCGTATCCGGATGGCGTCAGGTGCAGGAGATCGCTCTTGTAATTGGCGCACGGCGTTGTTCGTCCGCATGCGATGTCGGAGGCGTCGATCGTTCTGATTCCGAGTTCCCTGCTTCTTCTGCTGAGCTCGGCATTGACAGACCCAATATTCTCGGCTGCACCCTTCATCTGGTCGCCTCGCGGCAGAATCTGGATGGAGAAAATCTTGCCGTTCGGCCAAAGCGACCTGATCTCCTCAAACAGCTTTTGGTAGGATTCCATCACTCCGCACGGCTTATCGAGATAGATGTTGTTGGTCCCGACCAGCACGATGATGGACTTCGGCTTGATTTTTCGCAGCCGCTCGCGTTCGTGTTCGATGAACCAGAGCGTGTTCTGAATCCTGTCGCGTCCGACGCCGAGGTTGGCCACCGGTCCGGCGCCGAGCGAGGCTGATAGTTCCCTGGGCCACGCCTCAACCAGCGAGTCGCCAAGCAACACCGTCGAGACATCGCCGGACAGGCCCGACACATTTCTCTCATATTTGCGCAGGGCATCGGCATTGTCCGGCATCGCGGCTGTTACGGCGAATTGCGTATCGGTCTTGTCGCATCCAGCTCTCGAACTTTGCGCGCGTCCCTCCGGTGGTAGACAGAGCGCCGCGACAATTGATAACGTCGCCGCGACATAGACGATTGACGCGGTGTTGCGGAGTTCTCCATCGTGCGTTTTCGATGTCATTGCGCGGTTCCATCTGAGGGCGGTCAATCTGATGTCGCTGAGCATTTCGATCCTGGGACAGTCAAACAGCATCCTGAAGGCAGGCTTTTTCCAGAAATTTCTGGACGCCGATGACACAATTGAAGTGAAATCGGCAGGAAGGATCGGTGCATCTCCGTCCTTGCTCGGTCCGTACTTCGCCCAGGGCGACTTCTTCAAAGGCTCGGAGTTTTGCATTGTCGATACATGCGTGATCGATTTTTCGCTGCTTTCCGCCAATGCGATCGATTACTACGATGTTGTGAGGTGGGTCGAGTGGATTGGGCATTCCGCCAAACGCGCCAATTGCGAGCCGGTTTTTGTCTGCATACCGGTGAGCGACATCAACGCATCAAGAACGATCATCTCCGCCTGCATTTCCGTCTGCCAGAAGCAGGACTGGTACTATCTTGATGTAAGAGATGTCATTGCCGCGGTCGTCAAGTCCAAGAACGTAGACGCGAAGGAACTCTATGCAGACGGCAGTCATCCAGCCGAGTTCTTGTCGGGCTTGATAGCGACGCACCTTGGCAATTTCTTGACTAAGATAAGGACGGCCAAGACTGCAAAGTGCAAACGCACGTTTGCCTTCACGGCTTACGACCGCGTGCCGCTCAAAGATCAAATTGCGGGCACACCGGTGGAGTATTCGTCGAGGCTGATCGCGTTTTCGGGCGTCCGGCTGGAACGCGGCGAGACGTACCCGATCCACATCGGGTCGGATTCATCCATCCGCGGCCTCATGGTGAACTCGGCAGCCTGTAAGAGCGTGCTGTCGATCGAGGGAGACAGAACCTTCCACAAGAACCTGCGTCTCAAGCCCTATCACCCGACAAATTTCGAGGCGCGGCTCATTCCAATCTGCAGGCCAATTCGAGACCATCAGGGAATGGTCAGGCTGTCCCTGACAAGCCAGAATGTCTCCATGAGCGATGTGACGCTGCATAGCTCGAAGGAGGAGAATGACGAAGGCTTCGTCGAAGTTGCCGATCTCGTCGTCGAGCGAGGATACGACCTGGTGACTTACACGACCACGCGGCCGGCCGATCCGGCTTCCATCAAATGGGTGCCTGATTGATGGTGGCAGTTTGATGAGCCGGTCGACCGCGACGCGTCTGTCCAACACGCGGGGAAGCTTATCCACTATGTCACAAGCTCCCGCTGTCAGCCCACGACCTGCATTACTCCCGTAATATTCCGCGCTTCAATCGATTGACGATTTGTCGCGCTGTTAGCCGCTCGCTCTGAAAGTCGATGGACAAGTCGGTCGGCGCTTTGGCTGACAATGTCTTTCCGCTGTAGAATCAGCCCGATTCGAAGGCGCTCCTCAGATGACATTCAAAGGCTTCCACATTGGTCATGACGTTAGGTTGATCGTTTGCACGTTCGAGGCCGCAAGAACCGGTCGTCGGCGCGTCTGGCGGCGGCAATGACGTCAGGCTATTGGGAATTCCGCTCCAAGGGCGGCACGTTTCGCATCGTGCCGCTGAACGGGCGATTTCACTTCTTCTTCGAAGAGGAGGATTTTGGGTCCTATCACTCGGCAGTGGCCGCGCTCGATCTCCTCGGAGGTTATTCCCATTATCCGTCGGCCCGTGGCCTACCGTTTGAAGTTCCCGAGTGGACGTTTGTTAGGGTCGGCTGAAGATGGTTATGGCCACGCGCCTCTCAGCTATTTGCTTGCGCAGTGTGTTTGACGAGCAGCGATCCCGCTAGGAAACGACCACGACAGTCGCGTGCCAGCGGAGCCTGGCACCGGTGCGGCGGAGCTCCCTAGCATAGGACGATCGGCAGACATCGCGTCCGAACTGGTTCGGGAACGATTTCCCGTAAAATAGCCGCACCGGGCCCTAAGACGTTCCATTGTGTTGCTAGGGCGCGAGCGGTAGTTTGCCGGAGACAGTTCGTGGCCTGGCATGGAAACCTTGCCAGGGAGGGTTTCCAGCCGGGGGCACTGACCGAGGCAGCAAGCCGTTCAGCGTCGGACTAATGCCCTTGCAGTCCGAGCGAGCTCAAGCGCGTCGAGCCGCTTCCCTGCTCGCCTAGGCTGCGGTACGCTACCCGCTTTCCCATTTGCGCACTTGAATGGACCGTTCAGTCGGCCATTGGTTCTGCTCTCGGTCGGATTGCATTTTGTTTGTTGCGGAGCACCAAATGGACTCCACGCGGGATAACAAGGTTGCGGAAGGGCGGCTCACGAGCTTGGAGGAGCAGCTTTCGAACTTCGCGCGTGAAGCGGGAGTCAGTCCGTTGAGTCCAACGACCAGCACGAAAGTGCCTCGAGCGTTGCGAGCAATGGTTCATCGATTGGAAGATTGGCGCTATCCGGCCTCCATCGGCCTTGTTGTGCTGGCATCCATTGTTGGGGGTACTTGGTGGTGGTCCTCCGTTGGTACGGCGGTCGTATCCCCCTCAAACTCCACACCTCTGACACAAGCCCGGCCGAAAGACATTGCACCGACTGCCGTCGTACCTTCCCCGGATATTGCACAACAGCTCCAACCGATGGCGCGTGATCTCGCCTCTCTAAGGCAAGCGGTCGAACAACTACAACTGAGGCAAGAACAGATGGCCCGCGACAATGAAAGCGTGGCAAGCCTACTCAAGGCGAGTCAGGTGGAAACAGCACGCAACAACGATGTCATTGGCCAGATCAAGGCTGCCCAGATTCAGATGGCGCAGGACAGCAAGACGATGACCGAGCGGCTCAACGCAAGCCAGGAACAACTGGCCAGTCTGATCGCCAACGCTTCGGCGCCAAAGGCAGAGCCTGACGAGCCTAAGCCGTCGTCAGAACAACCAAAGGTAACCTCCGAAATACCAGTGCCGCGTCCGCGGCCGCCGACCAATGTCACCCAGACGCACAAGCGGGCGCCGAATGCGGCGCGCCCGCAAGCCAACAAGCCGCAACCGTCGGCATGGCCGTGGTCAGCGCGCTAATCTGCGAATCCACCTTCATGACAGGCAGTAACGGATAGGCCGCTGGCGCTGGGACGGCGGCCTCTTAAACCTGACCTCAAGGAATGACCTGGAATCGGCGGCGGTCGGTGAGCGGCACCTCGCCCAGCGCGCGAAGCGATGCGGGACGATGTAGCGGCCTCCAGAACCACGCCGCGCAATCGGGTGGCTCGGCTAACCCGCGGCCTCTATTCTGATCGGGTCGCGCGCATGGCGCATCGCGAGCTCTCCTCGTCGGCATCGAGGGTTCCCTTCGCAAAGTCGAAGAGACGGCTCCATACGAGCGAAGTGGGCTTCGTCACCCGCGCGATACCTCGGACTAGCGAGCGACATCGAGCGGAACCCGCAGAGTAGAAGGCCGAGCTGTGAGAACTGTCTGGCTCTACGTCATGCAAGGCGCAACGTCGGAGATCAACTACCTCAGGGTCATTGCCATACTACACGCCGCGGCATGGTTCCGCGGAAACGGGGGTGTATCGGCATAGGCCTTGCAGTCTAGGCGATGCTGGGAATTTCAGTGTCCCGGTTTAGGAATAGACCGTCCCCGGCTGTGTATTTTTGAGATCGGCGGACCGAATTGATTGGGAGGCATCGTTGAACTTCACCGCGCCTGAGCAGGCTAGATTCCTCGTTCGGAAAGGAAGCACCGACTGGATGGTTTATGATCGAGAGCTCAAGGGGCCGGCGCAACTCGAAAAGGGTGGCCGCTTTGCCGAGAAGCTGACGAAGGAGCAGGCCGAACGCATAAAGCAGGCTTTGACCGACGCTCTACTGGCAACTGCGGGCAATGCACGGCTTTGGCCGTGATCGACTGCATCGCGAAGTATCGGCGAAACAGACCGCGAACAAATGACGCCTGTGTTACCTAGTAAGATATATGAACAGAATGAGACATCGGGGAACGAGGCGGGGCAAAATGGCGACACCTTCGTGGAACGAAGTTAGGCCCTTGCGGAATTCGACTGCGATTGCTGAGCGTTAAGGACCGCCATTGCTGTGCGAGCCTTTAGAACAAGCCGGGAACTTCTTGAGAGCCTGTTCTTCATTTACATGCTGCCGCCCGGCGCTGCGGTCAAAAATCAGCGTGATGCCATGGTCTTGCGGAGGAAATAACCCGTTCACGCTATCTCCGACGTGCCATGTACGAGGCCATTCGTCCTTAGCCTCTGGATCGCCAACTGTTCTTCAGTGAGGCGCCTTTCGACGAATTCCCTCTCTTGTTCGGTTAGGTTGCCCTTGAGCAATCGGCGATAGCGCTGGACATTGTTCCCGTAGACTTTCAGGCGCATCAACTGCTCGTCGGTCATCTTCGTCTCCATGCGAGACCGGCAATAGGCGGACAGCCCCCGGCCATTCCCAACAAAATTGCAGAGAGCCGGGAAAAATCTCGCCACTGTCTCTGCGCCGCTTCAATGATTTCGGTTGTGACTTTGCGCAACCTTTCCTGGCAGTGTGGAAGGCGACGATGCGCACCGAATGGCGTCCCTGCACGGCCCCGGAGCAGCGTCTCGCGATGTGTGCTCGCATCATCACCGGTATCGCGCGAGGCGCGACCTATCCAGGACCATAAGGCCTCCCGCAATTACAAAATCGAGGCTTTGCTCCGCATCTTGCGAACGATCGAGGGCGCGCAACGCACGATCTGCTCCCGCTGCAATGAAGCGAGTGTAGATTAGTTACCCTTCCTTGCAGAGCGTTGGCTGGAAATTCCGAGGTATTCCGTCAAACTGTCGCGGAGCCATCCGGAGTCACGATCAATTTTGGCAACTACGATGCTACTCGCTAGGGGGATTATTCGCCGGTCCATCGATGCCTCAAGTCCGGCCGTGTCCGTGATCAAAGACCAGTTGAGCGAAGGCTGCCGCGATCGACGGTGCCGACGACTGCCAAGACACCGGCACGGCGAATCCGTACCTCGGTAAATATTCCGGTGCGCAATTGATCGGTGTTTCGAATTCCTGCCATCCCGGCGGTCAGGCGGTGTTCCCGGTGCGCGGTGATGCACTGGTCAATCGATTCCTCGTTGCTGCGTCAGGTCAGGTGGCAGAGCGCATAATCCGGAAGGGTTAGGCGGGCTCCTCCAAGGGGAAATAGCGCGCGAGGGCGAACTGCACGAAACTACGATGAAAATTCGGATCGGCGAAGGCAGGGTCCCATGGGAAGATAAATGCAGCAGTGCCACGAACCGCAAACGGCGGATTGCCGTGCTCGTGCTCGTGGTGCTGGTGCTCACGAACAATCCGCTCCTTAACAATGCGACCAACGTCGCACAATGTTACAGCGATCTCGGTGAGAAGGTGAGAATCGAGGTGGTCACATTGGGAGCGGGGCTTCAATCCGGATCATGGGCTTCGCGCCGAGGGTAGGGCGCTTAACGCCGCACCTCGATAGATCGTGTCGCCAAACGAAAGGTGATTGCGGATGGACCGCACGGTTCTCCTCGACAATGAAGTAGGCCGCGCCGGCGACATCGCAGGCGCGCCGCCGCGACGCCTGCTCAGCGTTGCACAGCCTGTACTCCTGTGGTCGACGGCCGTCGCCATGCTCGCAACCGCATGGGCACCCGAAACAACACGGGCGTCGCCCGATCCTGTGCGTCTCGCGGCAGATGCGCAGCAAACGATGGCCCTTCGCATTGTCAATTCGGCTGCCGCGGCGGAGGACGGCAATTCCGAGGCTACGCCGCGGGACGAAAGCGATACCAAGCGGCCGATGCGGATCGTACAGGAAGCGCGCGACCAGAGCGGGCCTCCCTCGGACCAGGAGCCCAATTTGGGTGGCAGCCTGTCCTGCGAACTCTCCACCGCAAGGCTTGACATTGGCTTGCTGCAGCGCCTCGAGCACGAGCGTGAGAGGGCAGAGACGTTGGAGCAGGGTCTCGCCGCGGCTCGACGCGACCTCGAAGTCCAGACTGCCCTGGCCAACAAGGCCGTCGAAGATGCTGCCCGGGTGAAACAAGCCGTGCAGGGTGGTGCGGGGGTGCAGGATGCGCTGCAACAAGCGCTGGAGAGGGCAGGAAGGCTGGAACAGGATCTCGTGGCGGCGCGACGCGATGTCGAGACCCAGACCGCGCTGGCAGCACAAGCAGGCGAGGAAGTTTCACGGCTGAAGCGAGCGGGGGAGATCGGCACGGCCGAGACAAGGCAACCGCCTGCAAAGGCCGGAGTGCCGGCGGGCGGCTTTTCTTTGACGCGGAGCGCAATCCAGGCCTACGAAGCTCAAGCCCGTGCGGCTGGAGGAGAACTGGCCGAACTCGGACAGGCTACTGCGAGCGATACCGGGTCGCTTCGCTACCCGGAACAGTTCGCACGTCTTGAGCAGGATCTCGCCGTCGCGCGAGGGGAGCTGGAGACACAGACTACTATTGCGACGAAAGCGAGCGAGGAGGCGTCCCGCCTCAGGCAGTCGGGGGAGAGAGACGCAGCCGACCTGCAGCGGGAACGCGAGCAATCTGCGCGGCTGGAGCGGGATCTCGCGGCGGCGCGGCGTGATCTGGAGACCCAGGCTGCGCTTGCGGCGAAGGCAGCCGAAGAGACCTCCCGGCTGAAAGCCGCAGAGGCGAGCGGAACGCCGGACCTGAAAAAGGAAGATGAGCGGTCCGCGCAGCTGGAGCAGGATCTCGCGGCGGCACGGCGTGATCTGGAGGCCCAAACTGCGCTGGTGGCAAAGGCGGGCGAGGAAGTCTCGCGTCAGAAGCTGTCCGTGGAAGCCGTGGTTGTCGATCTGAGGCAATCGCGCGCGAAGGCCGATGCGCTTGCACAGGAACTCTCCCAGGCGCGCAGCTCGATCTACGCATATGAGGCGCAGGCGCTCAAGGCTGGCGAAGAAGTGACGGAGCTCAGGCGGGCGGCTGAACACGACGCGGCTTCAGCTCAGAAAGCCGCACCCGTCGAACTTGGACAATTGGCCCGGCTGGAGCAGGATCTTGCGGTGGCTCGCAGTGAAGTCGAGGTCCAGGCCGCACTGGCGGCGAAAGCAAGCGATGAAACAGCCCGATTGAAACGGGAGCGGGAGAACGGCGCGGCAGAGTCGCAGAACCTGCTGCAGGCGGCACGTCAACGGGCTGACAGGCTGGAGCAGGATCTGGTGGCGGCGCGGCGTGATGCCGAGAGCAAGACTGCGCTGGTGTCGAAAGCAGGCGACGAAACCACACGGCTGCAAGTCGTGGTCAAGAGCGCCGCTGCGGACCTGCAAAAGGAACGCGAGCGATCCGCGCGGCTGGAGCAGGATCTGGCGGCGGCGCGACGTGATGTCGAGAGTAGGACCGCGCTGGTGACGCAAGCAGGCGAGCAAACATCGCGACTGCAAGCAGCGGGTAAGAGCGCGGCTGCGGACCTGCAAAAGGAACGCGAGCGGTCCGCACGGCTGGAGCAGGATCTGACGACGGCGCGGCGCGATGTCGAGTCCAAGACTGCACTGGCAGCCAAGGCGGCCGAGGATCTGTCCCGGCTGACATCGGCGGGGAAGAGCGGCGCGGCGGATTTGCAAAAGGAGCGTGAGCGGTCCGCACGCCTGGAACAGGACCTGGCAGCAGTGCGTCGCGAAAATGAGGTCCAGACGGCGAGGGCCGCAAAGGCAAACGAGGACGTCTTGCTGCAGAAGACAGCAACAGAAGCCGATGCCGCTGAGTTGAAGCAATTGCGCGGCGAAAGCGCCGGCGTGAGGGCGCAGAACTTCTTCCTGTCGCGGAGCGCGATCCATGCCTATGAGGCCCAAGGTCGCAAAGGGCTCGGCACTGCGTCAGATGTTGTGACGACCGGTTCGCGTGGCCCAGACAAGTCCGGCTACATCGGAGTGGCTGCCAATCCGATCGCCGAGCAGGCACCCCCGGCACCTGCTCGCGCTGTTGTTCAGCCCGCTTCCGAGCAGGTTGCGGAAGCTGCAGGGTTGGTGGCGCGTGCCAGTTCCCTGCTTCGGCAGGGCGATGTAGGGGCGGCGCGGCTTGTGCTTGAGCGCGCCGTCGAGATGGGCAGTGCCCAGGCGAGCTTTGCGCTGGCAGAAACCTACGATCCGTTGGTTCTGGCGAAATGGGGAACTTACGGCACGCGCAGCGATGCGACCAAAGCAAAGGCGCTGTATGCCAGGGCCGATGCAGCAGGAATCAAGGAGGCGAAAGCTCGGCTGGACGCGCTGCATCGCTAACATTTCGGGGCACGTGCCGTCCCAGGCCCCTCAGCTCGCAACCGTGACCGATCGGGCCGACCTCATCATCTGATACCGACTGAAGGCGCATCAGCTTCCGTCACCGCAGTTCGGCCCGTCGCCGGTGACGGGCCTAAACCGCTCAGCTTTCGGGACGGTACGTCCGGAAGATCCTGGTATCGCAAGGATACTTCGACCGTGTCGCCTGGCTGCAACTCGGTATCTTCGCTTGCGGCAATCTGTTCCGGCCCGTTCTTACCCTTCCTGACGATGGTAATGTCGGGCTTGCTTCCGCTCCCTCGCACGAGCTGTGATCGAACCATAGCGGTGTACTGAATCTTCTCACCCACCGCCTGCAATCTCTCGCGAACCTGGTTAAGCCTCAAGCTCGTGTCCTGCAGCTCACGTAGCAGGTCAAGCCGCCGCTGATCATCGAGCTTTGTCAGCCTTCTGGAGAGTTCATCCTGCTGCTTCTTGACCTGCAGCAGCTGCGCAGAGGTCTGCAACCTCCTGGTTGACGACAGTAAAACCGCCCGGCGCGCATCTGTAACGCGCGGGCTGGTCAGGGTGCCTTTGGCGAACATTTCTTGCGCTTTTTGCAACTCGTCCTGGTCGGATTGAAATCCCTCCTCTTCCCTTTTTTGCTGCTCGGACAGCACGCGCACTTCCTCGTCTCCCTGCCGAACACCGCGCTGGAGGAAATCCTTCTCCTGCTGATAGTCACTCTGCTTCGCCTTCAAATACTCCGTTTCAGCATTGAAGATTTCTGAAATCGCCGATCGAGCTATCGGTGCCTCCTTCGTAGCGTTTGGAGCGATCTGGGTCGCCTCTCCGAGTTCCGTCTTGATACGCCACGAGCGCGCCTGCTCTTTGGCGAATTCTGTCCAAAGCGATCCGTACTCGGCTCTCAGGTCCGCCAGATCGAGATACGGATTGTTCATTCTCACATGCATGATGTCGTAACCGCTCGCCAGCGCTATGAGTTGACGTGCGGTGATCGACGGAAGGTAAGGATACTGGCCCGGCTTCGAGACATCTCCATTGATGTATATCGGCCGGTAGTCTGCCACGGTTGCCGTGATTTCATCTGCATCTATCACGATGACGCTTTCACGCCCTTCCGGACTTCTCTGTCGAAACACCTTGTTCGCTAGGGCAGCGCCGACCTTGGCTCGGATCTGCGGCAAGCTCAGGCCCGCTACCTGAAGCACTCCGACGAGCGGCAACGATATGTTCCCGTCCGTCTGGACGGCTGCACGAGATCGCAGCTCCGGCACGCCCGCGGCCGCGACCTCCAGCACATCTCCGGCATTGACGAGATATTCGGCTTTCGCTTGTGCCACTGAAATCGTTAAGCAGAGAGCGGCCAAGCCCCATTTGATATAGCCGCCGAGGCCGTTGCCCGTGATACCGAGTCTGAAACGCTTGCGCGGTGTGAAGTTCGGCATGACGGCAACTTTCTCTGCGACGTGGTCACCAGGATGAAACCCGCGGAATCTGTCGGCGTGCCGACACGTCAACACCGCTGACGCTCCGGTAGCCATCGAGACGGACGATCGGCAAAACCGAGGTTCGTTCCCACATCTGTCGGGGGGGCAGGACGTACCGCCCACATTCTCGATTGATCGGCCTTGTTGATCGTCAATTCGAGGTTGCATCAGACCCATGGAGATGTGCGAGCGAGCGGATCGCCACTCGAATTTAGTCCGGTCGTGCCGCGGCTCAATGGACCATCGTAATTACCCATTTATTGCCTTTCCCAAGCTGTGACCCGGAATGTACTGATTCAGCAGGAAATGAGCCGTTGGGCCGTAGAGTGCCATGAACGTTGCGTTCTTCACCAGCTTGCCGGCCTCCGCCAACCTTCCGGCGCATCCGGTCGATGGCAGCAGGGTGAATTCAGCAGGTGCCGTCAGGCCGGTTAATGGCCGCACTGGCTGTGGCCGCTGCCGAATTCCTCGCCAGCGTGATTTCGGCTCGTTTCGCGGTCGTCGTCTACCACAGGTTGATGCCGTGACCACTCGCCGGTTTCGGCCAGCTACCCTCGTCTCGAAAGGCGCATGAATGCCTATTGATGTGACTCAGCCGGCCGCACCTTCCGCTAGCCTTGCTCCCTTGAGTGAGCCCACTTGCGCTGTTTGACCTGGCTGCCGCAACGGAGCTCCAATTATCAGCGCTGGTATGAAAATGTTACAGAATACAACGGATAGCTGGATGAATCGGGACGATCCGCCGCCGCCGGAGTTTCATCCTACGTCGGTCATTTCTCCGCGAGCGGTGGTTGCCTTCATAAGACGACGGCTGTTGACCATATCACTGGCGTGTTGCGCAGCGCTTGGTGTTGCCATGCTCTACCTCATCATGGCGGCTCCAACGTTTATTTCCAAGGCGCAACTTATCGTAGATTCGAAAGCGACCCCCAGCGACGTTGCGGCAGTCGCAACCATCGTCGAGAGTCAGATCGGCATCATCAGGTCCGAGAGCATCGCTAGTGCCGTGATCGAGAAGCTCGGTCTTGCGCAGGATCCGGAATTTGCCGGCGGCCAGGGTAATAGCGTGCTGTCCGTATCGCGTCTGCTCGGCTGGACTAGACCGGAAGGCAAAGGTAGCGCCATGCGCTACGCCGTGGAATCCTTCGGACAAAGGCTTACCGCCAAGCGTGTCGGTCCCACATACCTTGTCGAGCTCACCTTCAGTTCCAAAGACCCTGATCGAGCAGCGCAGATTCTGAACGCCGTCGCGGAAAAGTACATTACTCACCAAATGGACCAGGGCGGCTCGTTGCAAGATGAGACGTGGGTCCGGGAGCGACTGAATGGCTTGAGCACTCAAGCGTCAGCTGCGCAGAAGGCACTCGAGGACTTCAACAGAAACAAAAAGGATGAGCCGGATTCCGCTGCCAATATGGATAAGTTGGTAGCCGCTGCGGAATCATCCAAAAGTGCCTATGATAATTTTCGTCACATGCTGCGCAGGCTGGAGGCTACGCGACAACAGTCCTCGCCGGTGTTTGCCGCGAGTCTGATTACTCAGGCGTTGCCTCCCCTGAGGGCCGCTTCGCCAAAGCCAAAGAATGTGCTTGCAATAGCGCTCCTTGGCGGGCTGCTTCTTGGCCTCGCCGTCGCTGTGCTGCAGGATCTGATGGATGGCAACATGCACTTCGGTGCGTGGGACATCTTGCGCGGACACGATGATAGAGCCGAGTGGCCTGTCCCGGACCCAGTTCGACCGGATCATCAATCTGAAGCATCGACAAAGACGAGGCCAGTACGCCTTACGGGTTCGGGGTGAGAGCGGAGCAACCATTTTCAGCAACGCTTGGGATCCATTGTGTTGGACGGCGGGCGGGCAGGCACCATCGGATGATCAGTATCAGGCACGATGGCACCTTGGCCCGGCGAGCACGGCGCAGAGATCGTGGCGTGAGCCGCATCCCAGGCGCAACCTTTGAGACGACAGTGGCCCGTCCATCTCGAAGGCCGATGGAATTCGCGTTCGGAAGACGTCATGCTTGTGGCTGGGATCAAGACAAGGTGCGGATTCGACGCGGTGTGGCCATGTCGATAGAACCGCTCAAGCTCGCTCGAGGTGAGCTTCAGGGGCTTGCGAGCCGCTGCGCACCGAGAAGCCGTGCGTTCGCGTTCGGCCGCGCTGGAAGGCAAGGAGCCGGCCCGTCATGACCGTTGCGCTAAGATATGGTGGCGGAACTCCCTATCATCGCGCGTCTGCGTATTCGCTCGGCCAAAGTGCAAAATGGCTCTTTCTGGCGGTCGTTTTCATACTGCCCTTTCAGCGAGTGCCGTTTGTCAATACGAACCTACTCGGCATCCAGGGCTGCAAGCCCTTCAACCTGTTGTCGGCGGGAGTCCTGGTCTATTTGTTATTCCGAGTTTCGCTCTTATCAGCGACCGACAAAATTGAACGGACGTCCATCCGCGTTCTCCTGCTATATTTCGTAACCTTTGCCATTGCTTTCGCTAGATCGATCGCCAATGCGCCTCTGCTTCACGAGCGCCTCCCGGATGTCTTTCCAGAGTCCTATCTGGATTACATCATGTCATACGGCATGGTTCCGGCGTTCTACATAGTGCCGTTTCTGTTCATTCTGAAGCGATGTCGCTCATTTTCGGAGATTGAGACAGTCGTCAACGCAATCTGCGTTTCGATTCTACTCCTATCGGCCAGCTTCATCTTCGTCGCCCTCATGAATCCGTCGGCCGCACTTTCAGGGCGGGCCGCCGTTAACGATTTGTGTGAAGCCTACTTCGGCATCCACTACAATACGATGGGCACGATATACATCTGCACGGCGCCTTTGTTGCTGTACAAGGCACTTACTCGTAGCTCACTCTGGATAGTGCCCGTCGCCTTGTCGCTTTTGGGGCTCCTTCTACTCTCATCGCGCAGCGCGCTTCTAACCGTTGCGGGCTCCTATGTTCTGCTTCTGATTTACAAGCGTAAATTCGCTGTCCTGGCTGCCGGCGCCGCGATGGTGGCCATCGCATCCGTTCTCTGGATCGCGCCGACTATGGATGCCATCCTTTCCATTGGTTTCGACGGGACTTCGGACGTGTCGGCTGATGAATTGCTTACTGGCCGTGTAGATTTCATCTGGATCCCGCTACTCAATGAATGGACGAGTGATCTCGGCCTGTTTCTATTCGGCGCGGGTCGGTCCGGAATCATAACCAGCGAAGCTTGGTACACGGGAACGCTTATACAGGCTACTCATGCACACAACGCAATCATCGACTTCTTTCTCGACTGTGGGGCGATCGCGACCGGCATTCTTCTCGCTCTTATGTGCGTCGGGATATCAACCGCGTGGCGTGTCGGCCGACGGTTGCATAGCGACCTGTATTGGGCCTTGTTTGCGTGCATCGTCGGCTATGGAATAAGCATGTTTACAGAGCGAGAGGTATTTCCATCGTTCGAGAACATGTACCTGTTCCTTCTCATCGCGATGATGGTCAACCTGGCACGCCTGTCTTCGCGCGCCAGACCTCAGCATGAGCCGCGTCCCGCTTGATGCGGGTGACGCGGGCGCCGCAAACGCAACGACAAGCCGGTGGAGGTAACTCCAGTTCTCCGTCTCTGAACGGAGCGACCGTCTTGCAACGAAGCAATCGAGCCCGCTTAATGGCGACATTTCACTTCGCATCGTTCCAATTGTGGTGCATTCCAGCATGACGCTGTTCGGGCAAGAGATAGCGGTTCGCAAAAGCCCGATCGAAATCTGGGGCCTGGTCCGGCGGTACAGAATATGCCCCAAGCCGGCCGGAACGATTTGTCGTTGTGCCTCGCAGGGAGCGCTCCAGTGATAGGGCCGCTCAAGCGTCTCACGCAGCGCCTGCTCATCGGCGCTCTCGGATTTGACAACTATCTCTTCTTCGTCGCTCAAGCGCGCATCGCTACGATAAAGACGTTTCGTTATGAAGCCGACTTTCTGTACTTTCTTAACATGGTGCCGAACGACGGCGTGATCCTCGACATCGGCGCCAATATCGGAGTGACGGCCTATTTCTTGGCGGCCACGAAGCCCGGCTCCCGAGTCCATGCGTTCGAGCCGGGGCCCGAGAACTTCAGGAGCCTGACGCGCGTGGTCGCCCAGCATACGCTCGCGAACGTGACGGTTCATGAATGCGGCCTGGGCCGTCAGGCCGCAGCGCTTCCGATGATCATGCCCGTGATAGGCGGCATTAAGCGACACGCCCTGTGCCAAGTCGACGACGGGCACTCCGAATACAAGGAAGGCATCCGCTTCCAGATCAAGATCGAGACGCTCGACGATGTTCCGGACCTCAAGACACGCACGGACGTGCACGCGATCAAGATCGATGTCGAGGAATTCGAGGCCGAGGTGCTGAAAGGAGGTATGGAACTGATAAGGCGCTGCCGTCCGCTCATCTTCTGCGAGATATGGAAGCCAGAGAATCGCAACGAGATCCGTGCAATGTTCGAACGCGAGCGCTACCGTATGTACGGCTATGAGCATGGCATGCTCAAGCCTGCCGGATCTGGCCTCAAGAACTTCACAGGGAATTTCTTCATTATTCCCGATGAATGTCCGCTGCCCCAGTAGAGATCGCACCGGTGTCCCGATTCCCCTCGCGCGCACGACACAGCGTGTGCGCGAGGGGGAAGCCAGGCGCGCGTCACAGCTCCTCGGTGCCAAAGTACTACTCACGAAGAGCAACGCAGCGACACGCAGCGCTCCATTGGGAACGCCACCTCCCGTTGCGCCCGAGGGCCAAATGAGTTCAAATCGACTTGGGAAGCTCGGCTCCACTGGATAGATGAAGGGCCGAGGCCAAGGGCTAGTCGCATCATGCTGTGCCTGATGCCGCTCTACCGCAGTCGAGAACAAACGAATTGTCGTGACGCGCATCCTAATTGTAACGCACAAACCGCTCGCAAGCCTGACCAACGGGCATGACCTCCGTGTGTGGCACTTGTGCCGCGAATTGGCGAAGCGGCATGAACTGTACCTTTTGACGGTGAACCTCGGTTCAACAGACGAATCTAGCGCCAGCCTAGTTGGCTTGTCCGATGTCTTCAAAAAAAGTGCGAAAACGCCGAAGTTTCCGGCTCACAGGCCCTCACTGAAGAGGCACTTCCGTCGAAATGATTCAGACTACTTCTCGCTCTCTTATCCAGATCACTTTTCAACGGTTACCAAAGCGATAGCTGGCTTCTGCGAAGAGAACAGTATCGATCACATGATTGTCTTCTGCCTCGTGCTTGCTGAGTTCGTCCGACCGTTTTCGAGCGATAAGAAGATACTCTTTGATCTCATCGACAGCGAAGTCCTAACGCTGACCAGACAAATACAGTTCTTTCCGCCGTGGCCCGCGCAGCTGAGAACGCGTCTCGACGCGCGCCTGATGCTCGCGCGCCGCGCAAGGGCGGAGGCGTGTTTGCCGCTTTGGTTCAACCACGTCACAACAGTCAATGATGCCGATTCTGATACTGTTTGCAGGCTGTCTGGCAGAACTGCGAACGTCAGCACGGTACCGAACGGAGTCTCGCCCGACCTGATGGACGCATTTGACGCAAATGCGCGTGTCGCCAAGCGGAGGGGAGTGGCATTTTGGGGCAACCTTGCCTTCAAACCAAACAGCGATGCGGTTCGGTTCTTTTACCAGTACGTCTATCGACCGTACTTGGCTCCGGCCGGAATTGAGTGGTGCGTGGTGGGCAAGGATGCGGAGAGTTGGCTTCTGGAGGAAGCAAAGCGAGACGACGGCATTCGCCTTACTGGATTCGTCGACGACATCCGTCCGGTGCTCGCTGAGTATCCGATAATGGTAAACCCAATGCGAATTGGCAGCGGATTAAAGAACAAGGTACTTGAGGCGTTTGCCATGGGGCTGGCCGTGGTTTCAACGGGAGTAGGCATCGAAGCGCTTGGCATGGCGCGAGAAGGCGTCGATTATCTGCGAGCTGACGAGCCCGAGAAGGTTGCGGATGCGATCAAGCTGCTCATCGAAGACGAAAGACTTCGGTATTCCATGATCCAGAGTGCTCGAAAAGTCATGCTGGAGCACTACACCTGGAAAAGGGTCGCTCGCGACATGGATGCACTCCTGGCCTCGGCGTGAGTGCCGCGAGAGGTTCGGTCATGGCTGCCTTCGGTTTGACGACCGTGGTCTGACAGGATGATGCATCGATCGATCCTACGAGGTTGATGAGGAGTGGCTCGAGAAAGGTGAGGCGAGAGTGATCCAATTGCCATCAAATCGTTGTTCGCTTCGTGCGATTGTCGTTCCGTCCCGTGTTTCTGGAAGTCCATCAGGGAGTTCTGATCGCTTTCCTGGAAGGTGCGCCGACCCCGATTCGCGCCTTTGGTCGTCGACGCCGTCGGTAGGTCGCTGACCCATGGCATCTATATTGCGTCAAGGAATTGCACTCTCGGCTGCACAATACACCGAGCAGGTCATCATGTTGTTGACGCCGATCGTTCTGGTGCGAACGATTGGCGCCACGGCGTTTGGCGAATATCGGCTGTTCTGGCTACTCGTAACCACGGTGGCCCTGTTGTTCTCCTTCAACATGCCCCGGAGCTTGCTTTTCTTCTTTGTCCGGCTGGATGCAGAGGGGCGGCGGGTTTACGTCGGGCAGACGGTCTTGTTCCTGCTCGCCGTAACGACGGTTGCGGTGCTTCTGGTTTTTGCCTTTCGTCCTGTCCTTCCATCGGGCATGAAGGATCTGCTGCACGACCACGGGTTGTTGCTGGCGATGTTCATGTTCGTGTGGAATCTGGGCTTATTGCTGGATGTGTTACCCAACGCCGTGGGGCGAATCCGTTGGCAAGCGCAAGCAATCCTGGCTTCGTCCGTGCTGAGAGCCGCGCTGATAATTTCCGCAGCAGTTGTTTTTCATCGATTTGAAGAGGTGCTGATCGCGGCGTTGATTGCAGCTAGCGTGCGCGTAGTACTTCTTGCCGTCTTCATTGCGCGCTACTGCGGCATCCGACTTTTCCCAATTGAGAAGGAGCAGTTTCGCGCGCAGCTTCGCTACGCCCTTCCTTTCGGTGTGGCCGGCTTGCTGTGGAGTGTACGGAAACAGGCGGAACTTTGGATTGTCGCGACGATGTTTTCGTCGGGCATGTTCGGCATTTTTTCAATCGCAACCATGCTCCTGATGCCGTTCGAAGTCTTGAGAGGCGGGCTGGGGAACTTGCTCCTGCCGAAGATGAGTCATTTCCATTCGTTGGGGCGCCACGAAGAACTGTTGCGGCTGAACAATCAGGGCAACGTTATCATTAGTGCGGTCATGTTCCCCGCCATCGCGGCATTGTTCGTCTTTGCGGAAGAAGTCATTCAGTTTCTGTTTACGAAGGAGTACGTGAGTGGCGCTCCGGTGCTGCGCATTTATTTGATTCAAACATTGATCTCGACCGAGATTACCACTCTGCTCAATGTATTTGGACAGGGGTCGGCCAACATGCGTTATGAAGCTGTGATCCTTCCGTTTGCCGTGTTAACAAGCCTGGCCGGCGTCTGGTACTACGGCTTGCCGGGGGCGGCGATCGGGTCGGTATTCACAACTTTCGTTGTGTATATCTTGTTTCTCAGAAGACTTTCAAAGGTGATGAGCATTCCGATCGCAAGGTTGCAGGATTGGAAGAACCTTGGACTAATTCTGGTCGCATCGGTGTTGGCGGCAGTGCTGGTACGGCTTTCGTTTGATCTGCTGCAGGCGCCGGTTCCGGTTGCCGCGCTGGTTGGTCCGGCTGCGGTTCTGGTGTGTTATGTGGCGATGTTGTTTGTGACCGGATACTATCGAACACTGGCTGAGGTTCGGAGAGAATGGGGAGTTCTCGGGGCGTGATGGAAGGTGATCTGCATTGCGCGGTTGCCTGAATATCAGCGCGAGGACGCGACGGCCATCGAGAGAGGCTCAGCCCTTATCCGGATCCCGGCGGATGCTCCTCCCAGGCGCGATCGACAAAGGCCGGGCGTGAGCAGGTGAGGAGCCACGGCGGGACGTTCACTCGTCAGTGGGCCTTCGGCTGGCCATCTGGCCAATCGTATTCGGTTGCGATACCGCGCATGATTTCGTTGGCCAACTCTCCGCCTTGATCCCCGTTCGTCATGATAACAGCGCCATCTCCATTTTCGAACATCGTCATCACGCTGACGAACCCGTCGTTGACGCCTGCATGTAGAATTCGTCGATGCGGCGCGACCCCTAGTACAATCGGACCAAGTCCGTAGTTGCCAAGGCCGGGTGTGAGCATTTGGAGAGCCGTAGCCTGCGACAGCACGGAAGCATCTCGACCGGTCCAGGCGCGGACCACACCCAGCGCAAAATGTGCAACGTCAGTAGGTGTCGTCCACAATCCTGCGGCAGCCAGCTCGGGATAGATATGCGGACCGCCCGGTACCGGCTCTCCGGTCGCCCGGTAGGGTGTTGCGGCCATTGGAGCGTCATTCTTGGGCAGTGGCTGTAGGAAACTGCTGTGGGTCATCCCGAACGGCTTGAGGACAACTTCTTCAAGCAATTCTGGAAACGGTTTGCCGGTTACGTCGATGAGCAATTGCTGCACAATGGTATAGCCGCCGCTGGAGTACTCGAACCGTGTGCCGGGCTCATGATCGACAAGGACAGGCGCGGTATTTGCAGAACCGCATAGTGCAAACCAATCGTGCGCTGACGGCTGGAACCGGGTTAGGTCACGACACAACAGCGACGCGCCATTGAGAACGTCGCCGAGTGACGGAATGGGTGCGCCTGCAGGATATCCCGGAAAATATGGAACGGTTATGCCAGCCGAATGATTCAGCAGTCTTCGAAGTGTCACCTTCGATTGATCGGTGAACGAGTTGACAGGGAGCTTCCAGGACTTAAGGGATAGATTGACGTCGCCATCGAGATCGAGCTTCGCGGCCTGAACCAATGCGAGCGCCGCAACAGCAGTAACCGGTTTGCTGATCGACGCCGCCTGGAATAAAGTTTCAGGCGTTACAGGCGGACCACCAATGCTGGCAGCCCCGAACCCCCGAGCTTCGACTACGCCGCCGTGAACCACCGCGATGCTGACGCCGGGAACGTGCAGTTCGTTCATCCGATCAGCAAGTTTCATCGGAGGTGCGGCCGCGGTGTCAGCCCGCAGTCCATTCACGATACGCTGCATGCGCTGTTCGAAGTCGCCGTTGCTGCCTGCGAGCGCGCCGTCCTGTGCAAGCGAAGCCTGGAGGGCTGCGACGCTTCCTATGATGACGAGCAAGGCGCTGCAGCCGACGTTGAGAATCATCGACGTGGAGCTCCGCGGGCGGCCGGTGGATTGGACCATGCGAGCATTTCTAGCAATACGGCGGCACGTCCGGTAGGGACGTCGTCAACCGTTGAAACCGCCGCCTCTGCCGGTGCAATCCGCCGCCGCACGCGGCTTCTACAGCTAGACAACCCCTTTCCAGACGGCTGCAGAACTCTCCTTGGTCGGCGCACATTCGGAGCCGGCTGGCCCGGCTTTTGCTGCGATCGAGAATGGGTAATCCGAAAGGGTCGAGCCGCGTATCGACCCAAAAGATTATGCTTGTGAGAGAAGCGGCGCGCACCAGGAGCAGTGTGCCTTCAATCGATAGAGTTCGAGCGATCCCGAGAGACGAGCCGAGCAGAGGGTGCAGTAGATGACGGTCCTGATGCGCTTCTCCGGAGGTTTTGGGGGCGGCGTGGTTTTGAATGCAAGGAATTTTTTGACGGAAGGTGATGCGTTTACGCAAACACAGGAGGCGGCGTTCTTTGCCTCAATCCGCCTGCGGAACGGCACCTATAAGACCACCGATCATCATCGCCTCGACGATCTCAATAAGCTCGTTATCGATGAGTGGAAGAAACTCGGCAGCCGGCCGAGCCAGATCATGGACGTCGGCGTATCATCAGGGATTTCCTCCGTCGAATGGGCGGATGCCCTGACGCGCGCTGGCATCGAGGCGAAGATCCTGGCGACGGATCTGTGCATGCGCGGGAGCCTCGTGCGCCTGTTGCCAGGATATGAGGTCCTTCTCGATCGCGATGGCAAAGTGCTTCAGCACATCGTTGCTGACCGTCCGGTGCGCTGGTACCTGAATGGTCCCCGAGATTTTCTCAAGGGGACCGGATTCGTGGTCGCCGGGCTGAACACACTTGCAGGCGTGCTGCTGCCCCTGACGAACATGCGGGAAGCGGGGAAGGATGTACTTCTGGTGAACCCGCATGCCCGCGACGACGCTCGGCTGAGCTTTGCCGAAGATGACATTCTGGCGCCTAACCCTGCTCATCTGCGCGGCCGGTTCAACGCAATCCGCGTGTCAAATCTGCTCAATCATGGCTATTTCAACGAAGCGCAGTTGCGCGGCGCGGTCGGCAACCTGAGGGATCGCCTGGTCGGTGCCGGTTCGTTCCTCATTGTGAATCGAACGCTTGCGAACGGCACCAATCACGGCACGCTCTTCCGGCTTGATGGCGCAAACAGATTTGAGACGGTGGCCAAGCTTCGGGAGGGGAGTGAGATTGAGAGTATCGTACTGTCGGCATGACGCGGGACGATCGAGCTTCTCGATGAAGGCATGGCTTGCTCTTTCGCTACACGAACTGAGAAGCCGTACACCTCGAGTTCGCGGGCAAAGCGTCGCAGAGCTTCTTTTGATGGTGCGGTCCCATTAGGCACGAGGTTTCGGGTGCGTATTCTCTCGATGGATTTTTCCATCCCTTATCTGATGAAAGATGAGAACTACCCGATTGGCGGGTGGGCGATCGAGCTCGCAGTCTGGCTTCGTGCGCTTGAGAACGCCGGACACGAAACCGCTGTTCTCACCTGGAAGGGCGCACTGGAGCACGTAGGTTCGGGACAGCAAATCAAACTCATAGAGACCTACGATCCCGCGCGTGGTATTCGGGTCGCGAAGTATTTCTATTCGTACATTCCGAAAGTATTGGCGGCCGCCCGCAGCTATCGCCCGGATATTATGATCCAGGGAGTATGTGGAATACACACCGCCATCATGGCGTTCGTCGCCGATCAGCTGAAGGTTCCATTCGTTTATCGCGTTGTGAGTGACATAGATGTCGATGAGCGATGCAAAGCGCTTCTGCCATCCCATGAATGGATATCCTATTCGTGGGCCCGGCATCGCACCGCCGGGTTTCTCTGTCAGAATGAGTATCAGCGCGGAAAGTTGGCAGCGCTTTTTCCGGGCAAACCAATCCACGTCCTGCATAATCCGTTTGCCGTAGCAGAGGACGCGGCCGCTCCTTTGCCGCGCGCAGAACGCGGGTACGTTGCCTGGCTCGGTGTCTTCCGCTATCCGAAGAATCTGCCCTTGCTTTTCCGGATTGCCCAGGCATTGCCGGCCGTCAAGTTTCGCGTGGCGGGGATGACGTCGCCCAATACCGATCAATCGACGATGGACGCCTTGAATGGCTTGCGTCAGCTGCCAAACGTGGAATTGGTCGGCTATGTGCGGCGGGCGGACGTTCAGAAATTTCTATCAGAAGCGACAATGCTTCTCTGTACGTCGGATTTCGAAGGCTTCTCAAACGCATTTCTGGAGGCGCTGGCCGTCGGCGCACCCATCGTGACGCGCCGGCATGTTGATCCGGATGCGATTGTCGAACGCCATGTTCTCGGCGCTTCGGTTGAAGACGAGTTGGCGCTTTCTAGATCTGTGAGTGAGATTTGGAATATGGACGCGGGTGAATACAACGCGCTCAGTCGGCGATGCCAGATTTATGTCAAGGCAAATCACTCCCCGATGGTGAAGACTCACGAATTGATGGCGGCTTTGACACCCCTTGTCGCTAGGTCGAGGCACTTGGGTGCAGCTGTTATGCACTGAGCCGTTCGCTCGTTGTCCATCGAGACCGGTGATGAGCAACGCGGGACGCGCGTGGTGAGGCGCTTGATCGGATCCGCCCGTTGATTTTGCGTCCGGTGATTTTGCGTCCGGCGTCAACAAGCGAGACAAGGGTCCTATCGGCACCACCGCCATCGACGCTCTGGTAGTGTGATCCGCCAGCGAGGCAGACACGTTGACCGCAAGGCTCCGCGTCGCGATGCAATTGATCATGCATTCTTTCCGAGCTGATCCCTGGCGGTAGTCCTTATTTTCCCTCGATTGAGCCCCTCGATAAATTGCATCGAGATTTGAATGGGTTACCTTAGTATGACTGCGCAGTTTGCGACGGTCGCGGGACCGAACAGGGATGGCAATGAGAGTAGTTTTACCCTTTATCTTCGCGCTGGCTGGGAGCGTGGCGGAAATCTCTAATGGATCGACATCGAGCATTGCCAATGCAGGTGGTCGGAGAACACTGTTGGCTGAGGGCCCATCCGCCGAGACCTACAATGCTGCTGGCACCGATGGGAATACAGCAACCAGCAGAACGGCTGTTTCGTCGGTCACATCATTCTCCGGTAAGCCGCGAACCCGCTTTCAGATCGGCGACGTTAGCTACGGCGTTCACGTTGCAGACCAGGGCTATAGTCTGACCAATCCCGATCCCCAAACCCTGCGCTTCGAGGTCCGCAAGGGCGACCATGCGTGGTACGACAGCTCGTCCGTGGATCGTTCCGAGATCAATTCCACCGTGACCTATCCCGCCGCCACGCCCATCACGCTCAGCTACCAGCTCATGGTGGAGGCGAACGGTAGCAACGGGGCGCTCGTCAACAGCGCGACCGGTTGGTTCATCGTCGGACAGTGGCACAACGACGATGACGCCTCGGGCGTCGGAACCTCGCCTCCGGTCGCGCTGAACATGCAGGGCGATCACCTGCAGGTGCTTGTGCGCTACTGCCCGCCGGGCAAGAATCCGAGCAACGGCGCAGGCTTCGTCGTCACCAAGACACTCTGGACCGACCCCAACCCGATCGTGACCGGCAAGTATCACGACGTGAAAGTACAGGCCCAATTCTCGAACGACACGACCGGCTACCTGAAAGTTTGGATCGATGGGGCACCGGTCGTGAATTACAGCGGGCCGCTGGGCTTTGGGGTCGGCACCAACTGGGAATTCGGAATCTATCGGTCGGCGGCACCCGAGACCGTTGCCGTCAACTACCGAAACTTGATGATAACGACCGGATCGCTGACGCCTGTATCGTCAGAGCGACCGTGACCCACGGTGCGCGACGTCGCCGGCGGCACCGCTTCCCTGGTCCGATGGATGCGGCCGCGATGAAGCAAAACGATCTGCCGCTGGGCTTTTGTTCAGTGCGCGATTATCCGCCTGGCGTTCTCGATTGGCGGATTAGGCGTGCAACGTTGAGCCGCTTGGGATCAGCCATGAACTGGCAGCCGTACGGTCAATGGCCGGGTCTGCCGCAGTCTGGTGGTCTGCGCTGATGGGCTTTCTGCAACGGAAACCTGGCGTCTGCTGACATGCAAAAGAACAGGTGCCTGTCCTCATCTATCCCTTAGCTTGAATACCTTTTCATAGGCCGCCAAAAGCTTCGTCGATGCATGATGCCAGGCGAGCTCGCCATTGATTCTCTTCTGACCGAATGCGCCCATAGCTTCGCGCCTCGCCGGATCTTCCAAAAGCTCCAGTATTTTATCGCCGAACTCGGCGGTGTCAGCATTCTGCACGTACAACGATGCATCTCCCGCCGAAAAGCGGCCTTCTGTGAGGTCAAATTGGACAATGGGCTTACCCAACGTCATGTACTCCATGATCTTGTGCATCGTCGACATGTCGTTCATCGAACTGGGGCGGTCCGGATTTACACAGACGTCCGCCGTCGACAGAATGGTGAATAGAGTGTCGTCATCGACACGGCCGGTGAATGTGACCACGTCATCCAGTTCGAGCGCCATCGCAAGCTTCTTGAGGTCCTCCAATTCCCGTCCGCCTCCGACGATCACGAACTGGATATCATCGCGGTTCCGTGTGCTGCGGATGTGCTTGATTGAATCCAGCAACAGGTCGAGCCCCTCCTGTCTCGCGATAAGACCGACATATCCGACAAGATACTGTCGTCCCTTCTTCCAGGCGGGGTCCGGTGGAAGCGAGCGAACGCGGGACACATTCGGAGCGGAGCGCACAACGAACACACGATCCGGGCGCATTCGGCCCCGGTCAATCGCAATAGCGCGATACGACTGGTTGGTCGCAATCGATACGTCCGACAACGCGAATGTGACGCGTTCGAGCAGAACCATGACGCGCCAAAGAAGGCCACGACGTCCGAATTTCGCCTCGTAGAGCTCCGGATTGACGTCATGCTGATCAAAGACAAAAGATTTCCCGAACAGAAATTTATGAAACGCACCGACCAGGAAAATCAGATCGGGCGGATTACACGCGTGGATTACGTCAAATCCGCGTGTCGCCAGAACTTTCACGCTCAACACGAATTCCCAGAACAGCGCCACGCTGTACTCTATTGCATAACCCAGCACCCCGCGACCTTCCGCAGGCATCCAATGGCGATAGACTGCTACTCCCTCGAGCATCTCGAATGAGGCCGTTGCGCCTGGTCCCTTGGGACAGATCACAGACACCTCGTAGCCATGCCGCGCCAACGTCGTCGCTTCCGACCACACCCGACCGTCGAACGGAACTGGAAGATTCTCGACGATAATCAGGACCCGGCCACGAACCGAGCCGACGCCCGCTTGCTCGGATTTGCGCACAACGGTGTCGTCATGAGAGAGTGTTGACATCAATTACCCGTTTTGCGTTCAGCGCCATTTGCTTCGCCCACCCTCGGGTATCGATGACAAGGTCGAATAGCTCGGACTCGGCGGCGGACTTTGCGATCAGCAACTTGCGGAGGGCGGGCAAATTGGCGAACGCATAGCCAAGGTTCTGCCCCAGCAGTTTCGACGGCTCGACGTGTGGATCGTAGATCGACAGGCCGATGTGCAAACGGAGGAATTTGCGAGCCAGGTCGATATTGGGACTTTCGCGAAGATCGTCGCTGTTCTCCTTGAAGGCAAGCCCCAGCATAAGTACGCGTCCGCCGGGCGGGACTGCCTTCAGACAATTCTCAAACAGGAAATTCTTGTGCTCGTCGTTCGATCTGAGCACCGAATCCACGAGCCAGGTATGCGCCCCGACATCGCTTGCGATGTATTGGAGCGCGCGAACGTCCTTGGGCAGGCAGGAACCGCCGAATGCGCCGCCCGGCCTCAAATAGTAGGGTGAAATGTTGAGCTTGGTGTCGGAAACGAAAATCTTGTGCACGGTAGTCGCGCTAATGCCGAGCTTGTCGCAAACGCGACCGACTTCATTGGCAAAGGCAATCTTTACTGCGTGGAACGAGTTGTCGACGAATTTGGTCATCTCCGCCGTACGATAGGTGGTGTAGAAGACGGGGACCGCGATGCTCGCGTTCAACTCGTCAAGGACCGGGCACCGTTCCCCGTCCTTTGTTCCGACCACGATCTTCGGCGGATTGAAGAAGTCTTCGATCGCTACCGACTCGCGCAAGAACTCGGGATTATAGACGACCTCGACGAGCTCCATCCTGCCGTTCAATGCGCTTTCGAAAATCGGGAGAACCAGATCCTCGATAGTGCCGGGCCGCATCGTGGAACGAAACACGACAGTTAGCGGTGTCGTGCGAGTGGGGCCGATGAGGTCTGCGATCTGATGGGAAACTTCAGCGACGAAGCTCATGTTGTGAGATCCGTCCGGCGCGCTGGGTGTTCCCACGCACACGATTGCCAACGTGCAGCCGTCGAGATGCCCGCTCGCGTCCTTCGTCGCGCTCAGCAGGCGCTTTCGGACGGCGGATTCGACAAGTTGATCGAGGCCGGGTTCCGTGATTGGAGATTTTCCCGCATTGACGATCGCGACTTTTTCATCGCTGATGTCGACGCCGATGACTTCGTGCCCTTGCCTTGCGAGGCAAGCCGCTGCCGTCATGCCTACGTAACCGAGTCCGAACACCGCTATTTTCATCTGGATCCATCACGCGCATCAGGTTGCGCCGGCAACGCTGGCGGCTGTTTAGGGGTTGTCTGCAAGGTCGACGGCTTCATTCAGAGACAGTCTTCGGGCAGGTATTCTGAGAGCGCGCTACGCGTCCGCAACGCCTTCCAAAGTGCAGCCCGATTGTATTCGTTCAGGCTTGCGGAGCCTGAACTTTTTCGGGCTACCTATTCCGGTTTCGGCAGGCGAAGGCGGACTTAAACGGCGCTAGAAGCAAGAGATCGAGTGCTCGAGACGGTGTCCACTTCAGCCGCCTTTGGAAACGCGTGGTAGCCGCCGCCGAGAGGCTGACAAGTTGGAGGGGCGAGCGGCAGGGGGGCGCCCACGCTCGAAGCTTCTTGATAGAGGCAATGTGTCTGGGCCGAAGCGGCTTGATCGCGTCGCTTTGTTTCGTCTCCGGCTACGCGCGAGAACGAAGCAGGTGACCGTAATTGTCACGAAGTTCCGATAGATATCGCCGGATGGCCACCCCGAACCGGTATCGGATCGATTCCGAGACGGGCGAACCATGCAACTGTTCGCGATAGATGCACCGTATATCCGCCGCGCCGCCCGGCGGGACATCGACCATCACTCGAACATGTCCGTCCGTGTATTCGTACGCGACCATGTCTTGGTTGACTTCAATACCCTTTAAGGAAGCGGCCTGTGGCTCGCGCTTCATGACGCAAATTCGTCGTGTCTTGGGCCCGCCGTTCTCGAAGAGAAGCCGCTCGGCAAGCATCCTTACCAGGATTGTTTCGCCGTCGGATCGAATGCCGTAGCTGCGGCGAACGGCGTCCTCGAGAGGTCGCCAGCAGAGTTTCCACTGCAAGGATGCGAGAAGCCGGAGAAATGTCGCCAGTTCGCTACCCCGGCCGCGGAGAAGGTCGTGATGTCCGGCAATGAAGCACGGCTTGCCCAGGAGTCCGTCAAACGCGAAGTTTTCGATGCCGTGGTCAATGTATCGCCGGGTAAAGATCGGGAAGCTCCCATACCGGACAATGGCGACACTCCAGAGATCAGCGAGTGTCGTTTCGTTCAAGGCATCATTGGCTGGTGCGACCTCGGTGTTGACGGCCGCGATGAAGCCATTTCGCTTGAGCGCCGAGGCGGCCTCGGGCGAGAATGCCCCTTGCGGGAAAACCATCACGTTTTCGTGGTCAAGCGCGGTGTTCTGGCGAAGGGCCTGCATCCGCGTTCTGGCGGTTTTCAGCTTTCTGTCGAGCAGCTCGGGCGAGCGGGCTGCGAACTCACCTCCTGTGTGATCGCAGCCGTGTACGCAGACGGACAATTTCCCGCTGCTTTCTCGAAAGGCGGCAACAGTGTCGCGGTTTGTTCGTCTCCAGTTCCATGGAATGAAGGCAATGGTCGTTGCGAATGCCAGCTTGTCAGCAAGCTGCAGTAGGTCATCAAAATCGAGGAGACCGTACCGCGGCCACAAAGGTGGATCGTCAATGATCAGGCAAGCGCTTGTTTCAACGCTCGTCAAGCAAACGTCGCGGAACGCCCACTTCAGATACATCACGATCGGCACCGCGCCGGCGAAACACTTCTTCACATCGAAGTAGCTTGCTGCGCGGTCGCGAATGTCCACTATCGTCAGTGACGAGTCAGCAAAAAAGCGGACGCCGGAATAGGTGAACTCGGCGAACAGATGCCCCTCGCGCACTCCGACGATGCTCTGGAGGTTGCTATTGCGGACGGCGAGTGTGGTATCGGCGCCCCGCTCCAGTTGGATTTGCAGTCCCGACATCGGGCCGCACATTTCGGGAAAAGAATCGGTGACTGATACGGTCGTCGGGCACTGACCAGAGCCGCGGATTTCCGCCTCGGGATCTCCGGTGATCTGGCGCAACAGAGACCTGCAGGGATCCGCGGCTTGAAATCCATAGACGAAAACTGAATTGGCTGCCGCCAACCACGTCGGAAGCGCCTCAGTCTTGTTGCACTGTAGGACTTCGCCGAGACAGGCCGCGGAGGTCAGGACGGAGAATTGCTGATGACCTGCTGTTAGCGCAGCTACGTTGTCCCCGCGCGCTTCGTCGACTGTCAGCGCAGTCCAGGGAATTTCGAACAGATCAAGAATCTCGGTCAGGTTGCGATCATTGGTCGATGGAGCGCTACCGCGGAGCAGGAGTGCGATCGAAGTGCCTTTGGCCATGGCGTTGGCGTTTCATCCGTGGGTTGTGCCTCATCTGTTGGTAAGGCCACCAGGCCTCCTGCAGATTGTTCGTGACCTCGCGCTTGGCGCCTCTTTTGCGGAATCCTATCCGAAAGATGGCGATGTTTCCACTATGGGACGGCTGCGCAATGGTGGTCCCCGCCTAACTAATCTGCGGTATGCGGTACGGCGGGCTTATCGAGATCAGATCAGGCCTTTCGCAGTCAGGGATTTGTGAATCCCGCGGCCGGCGTGAACCTAGATTGGCGGCACTAACATTCTGCGAGAGCGCTGCGTCGGGCACCATGCGACGCGTCGGGTTGCCGCAAGCGAATTGCCGACGTGAGGCATTCGCGGGGGCGTGATGCGGAGACGGCCGCGTGCTGTTGTCCGTCCGAGCGTGCCGACCAGTATTGCAAGTAAAAAACGTGATTGATTCCAACATGGTGCCCAGCTCTTGGACGCACCAGGTCCGGCTATTGCACTGCGTGCGAAGCTCCTGGTTTGCCCACGGAAGGGCGGGGGTACCCCCGATGGGCGTGGGTCATAATCCGTGTTCTACAGCGGCGCGCGTGCCCAACCGGCTATCCTAATTCGACGCACGCTAAGGCCTTCAATTAGGGAGCCAACATGGCGAGATAACCGTGCTCGTGAGGATACTGATATTTCACCATTGCATTCCTCTGGCGTGATTGTGGCAAACATGTCGAAACAATTATATTCCAAATTCGTTCCTGGCTTGATTGATACTGAGAACAAGACCGGCGGCGCGGAAATTGAGACCGCAAAGGCCGGTCCATCGCTCGCCGTCATCGGTTGCGGCTATTGGGGCGCAAAACACATCCGTGTTGGCCACGATATCGGCGCAAGGGTGTCGATGGCCGCCGACATGCGGTCTGACAGACTGGAATACGTGAAATCACAGTATCCCAATGTCGCTGTTTCGCGTGATTTCGATGCGATCCTGAACAGCTCGTCCGTCGACGGGGTGATTATCGCCACCCCCGCCGTGACGCACTTTGAGCTGGCGCGGGCAGCGCTCCAGGCCGGAAAGCACGCGCTCGTCGAGAAGCCGTTGGCCATGACGAGCGCGCATTGCCGCGAACTGATTGCGATAGCCGAAGAACGGAAGCGCGTGCTGATGGTCGGGCACACGTTCGAGTACCATCCGGCGGTGGGTGTCATGCGCCAGATGATTCGAAGCGGCTCTCTCGGCGAGCTCTACTACATCGATTCGCGGCGTCTGAATCTTGGCCTCTACCGGCCCGATGCCAATGTCCTGTGGGATTTGGCGCCGCATGACCTCTCGATCATCTTCTTCCTGCTCGAGGAGGTCGCGCACAACATCGGCGCTTGGGGTTGCGCGCACGTTCTGCCGGATGTCGAGGACGTCGTTTACGCCAAGTTGGGCTTCAAGAGCGGGCCGACCGCCCATGTGCATGTTTCATGGTTGGACCCCGTCAAGGTGCGCCAGATCACGGTCGTCGGTAGCGATGCCATGCTGGTGTTCGACGACGTGGAGCCGTCCGAGAAGGTTCGCGTTTACCAGAAGCGCTTCAGGCCACGGATCAACGGCGATTCATACGCCGACTTCCAGTCGGCCTATCATCATGGCGATGTTCATATCCCCGCGATATCCGGCAGCGAGCCGCTGAAGCTCGAGTTGCTCGACTTCGTCAACGCAATCAAGACCGGAACGCAGCCCGTTGCGAACGGAGCGCATGGCCTGCGCGTCGTCGAAGCGCTCGAAGCTGCATCGGACTGTCTGCGGCTCAACCAGGAGCACCGTGGCAACGGAACACGTCAACCGGCGTTTCTGCGGCGGAACGCGTCGGCCGGGGCTGCCGAAATTGTCGTTAGATGAAGCCTTGCGATGGAAGGCGAGCCCGCGGGAATTGGTTAAGCGGGTGCTTGACATCGTTGTGAGCGTCACCGCGATCCTCTTGCTGGCCCCGTTCCTTGTAGCTGTGTGGGTCGCGATCCGCCTCGACAGTCCCGGGCCGGCGATCTTTTGCCAGCGCCGGGTCGGACGAGACGAGAAGCCATTCAATTGCTTCAAGTTCCGGACGCTTCGTCACAAGGCCGACGAAAACGTCCATCGCGACGCTATTCGCAGGGTTTGGGCGAAGGAGGTTCTCTCGAACGACCCTGATGCCCCATACAAGCTGACAGATGATCCTCGCGTGACGCGCGTGGGGCGGGTGCTGCGGAGAACCAGTGTCGACGAGCTGCCGCAACTGCTCAACGTATTGCGAGGCGAAATGAGCATCGTCGGCCCGCGGCCCGCGATACCTTATGAACTCGAGTACTTTCGCGACTGGCATCATCAACGTCATATCGTGAAGCCCGGCATCACCGGACTTTGTCAGGTTCGCGGCCGTGGTCGCCTGGGCCCGGACGCGATGCTCGAGATGGACGTCGAATATGCAATGAACTGGACCTTGTGGACCGACCTGAAGCTGATTGCCCTAACGGTTCCCGCGGTGCTGCGGGGCCACGGTGCTCGATGAGGTTCTCGGGCAATGGATCTGGAATCTGGTGAGGTTTGAAAAAATGAAAATTCCGTTCGTAGATCTCAAGGCACAATATGCGACCCTAAAGGATGAGGTGGCCGAGGCCATTCGAGGCGTTCTCGAATCCACGCAGTTCATCGGCGGCGAGGCAGTTGCTTCGTTCGAACGAGATTTTGCTGCCTATTGCCAGGTGCCCTATGCGCGCGGTGTGGCGAGCGGCACGGACGCGATTCATCTGGCGCTGCGGGCGTTGGGTGTTGGCCATGGTGACGAGGTGATTACAACCGCCCATACGTTCATCGCCACGGCCGCGGCGATCGTAGCGGCCGGAGCGCAGCCGGTATTCGTCGATATCGATCCCGATACCCACACGATCGATCCGAGGATGATCGAGCGGGCGCTGACAAGCCGCACGAAGGCGATCGTTGCGGTCCACCTCTTTGGTCAGCCGGCTGACATGGGCCCAATCAAGGACATCGCACGACGGCGCGGCCTCTTCGTGATTGAAGACGCGGCCCAAGCGCATGGAGCGGAGTATCAGGGGATCCGAACCGGGGCGCTCGGCGATGTAGCCTGCTTTTCGTTTTATCCGGGGAAGAACCTCGGTGCATATGGCGATGGAGGAGCGGTCACCACCAACAGTGCAGCGATCGCCGAGCGGATCGAACGGTTGCGCGACCACGGTCGAACCACCCATTACAACCACGCAGAGGTCGGGTTTAACAGCAGGCTCGATGCTCTCCAGGCCGCAGTTCTGCAGGTCAAACTCCGACGCCTGGACGAGTGGAACGAACATCGGCGGCGTGCCGCGGAGTGGTACACCGCGGAGTTGAGACATCCGGGCATCAAGACACCTTTCGTCCGAACGGGATCTACGCACGTCTACCACTTGTACGTGATCACCACGGACGAACGGGACGCAATGCGCAAGCGGCTCGACGAGGTTGGCGTCGCGAGCGGAATCCACTATCCGGTGCCGCTGCATCTGCAGCCGGCGTTCGCCTATCTCGGCTACAAGCAGGGCGATTTGCCGTGCTGCGAAGCGATGGCTGCTCGATCATTGTCTCTGCCGATGTTCCCGGAGCTCACGCGCGACCAGGTGCGCCGTATCGCTGCGACTGTGATTGCCGTTGCGGAGCGCGAAAGTCACCAGGAACTGCAGCGGAGGCCCGTCGCGATGCACGCCGACGGCGGGAAGGTGTGACGATGAATCGGATCAGTACACGGGCGGTGGTCGAGACCGAGGCGATCGGTGCGGACGTGACGATCGCCGAGTTCGCCGTGGTGCGGTCAGGTGTCACGATCGGCAACAGGGTGGTCATTCACCCGCATGTCGTGATCGAGAGCGGCGCGAGAATAGGGGACAACGTCGAGATATTCCCGGGAGCCTATATCGGGAAAGTGCCCAAGGGTGCCGGCGCGTTGTCGCGGGCGCCGCATTTTGAGGCGTGGATCGATATCGGCGCCGATTGTTCAATTGGACCGCATGCGGTCATTTTCTACGACGTCTCGCTCGGCGCGGGGACCTTGATCGGTGATGGCGCCTCGATCCGTGAGCAATCGCGGATCGGCTCGAAGACGGTTGTCGGACGTTACGTCACGGTCAATTACAATACGCGTATTGGCGATCGCGTTCGTGTGCAGGATCATACCTGGCTGGCCGGCAATATGACGATCGAAGACGACGTGTTCATATCGGGCTGCGTCGGCACTTCGAACGACAACGCGATCGGCCGGAACGGCTACGATGGCTCGCCGATGCTCGGGCCCACTATCGCGCGCGGCGCGGCGATCGGCGTGGGAGCCAACCTCCTGCCGGGTGTCAGAATCGGTATTGGCGCTATCGTCGGCGCCGGCGCGGTGGTGACGAAGGACGTGCCTGACAACACGCTCGTGACGGGCGTCCCCGCGGAAATTCGACGAAAGCTCAACGGGGCCGGCGGCTCTGCCGAAGCCTCAAGGGAGTAATCGTGAGGATCCTCTGTGTCACCAATATGTATCCGAGCCCGGAGCGACCAGGGTCCGGAGCCTTCGTGTACCAGCAGGTAGAGCAGCTGCGTCGGTTCGGCCATACGGTCGACGTGATCAATATTGTCGGGTCCCAGTCGAAGCTGAACTATCTGAAGGGCAGCTTTGATGTCATGCGAATGACTGGCGTGACGACATACGACATCGTCCATGCGCACTACGGATATTCGGCCTATCCCGCCATGTTTCGGTTGCGGGCGCCGCTCGTCATCACGCTGCACGGAACCGATGTACTCGGGAATATCCTTGAAAGGCTGTCGACGCGGCTTGTCTCGCATTTCGCCGATGCCGTTATCGTCGTGTCAGAGGAGATGCGGAAGTGGATTCCCGGAACCGTGATTCCCTGTGGGGTCAACCTCGACGTATTCAGGCCGTACGACCGCTACGAAGCGCGAGCGCGGCTGCAATGGCCCAACGACAAATTCGTCGTTCTGTTTCCGTTTGATCCGACACGCCCTGAGAAGCGATATGATCTGGCCAGAGCGTCAGTCGACCGACTGGTGCAGGAGGGCGTCGACGCGCAGTTGATGACGGTCACCAATGTGCCGAACGAGGATATGCCCTGGTATTACAGCGCGGCAAACGCCCTGCTTCTCAGCTCGGATTATGAGGGGTCACCGACCTCCATCAAGGAAGCTCTCGCGTGCAATCTTCCGGTGGTGTCGACCAATGTCGGCGACGTCCGTGAACAGCTAAATGGCATCGCGGGGACGTGGATATGTCCGCCGGACGCCGGCACGATTGCGCGCAGCCTTCGAGAGGCCTTTGATTGGTCGCTGAACGGCGAGTTTCAGGGGCGGGCGGCAGTGGCGAGATACGACCAGGCGCTCACCGTGGAAAGAATCGTCGGAGTATATGCCGACGTCCTGTCGAACTTCAGGGCAAGTACGGTAGGCAGGCGTTTGCTACGGAGCGGACGATAGCAATGCGCTTCGTGGAGAAGACGTCGTCGCCGGGATCATCGCTTCGGCCGGCGGAGGCGTGCGGTCATGGTTCTTACGGTGAGCTAGAGTGAAGCAGTTCCTCACGAACAGCGTAATCGAAATTGCCCGTTGGTCTGGCCTGATGCCGGCCATCCGCAAGATCCTTGCTGGCCGGGCGGCTATCCTGATGTACCATGAGATCCAGCAGGATGGCCCCTCGGAATTGATGACCGGGACTTCAGTCGCCCTCTTTGAATATTCGCTCAATTGGCTGCGGCAAGAAGGCTGGGAGATTGTGAGTCTGGCGACATCTCTCGAGCGATTGGCGTCGGATTCCGGGAGGGGCGGCCGCTATGCGGCGCTTACCTTTGACGACGGCTACCGGGACAATGTCGCGACCGCGCTTCCAATCCTCGAGCGATACAACGCTCCCTTCACGATCTATGTTCCCACTGGCGCTCCAAAACGGACATTGCAGGCGTGGTGGCTGGGGTTGCGTGAAATGTTTCGCTCTGGAGACACGGTAACGGTCGATGCGATGGACAGGCGATTTCATTGCCCCCGGCTGCGCGAAAAGATGGCCGGCTTGAACGAGGTAACTGAGTGGATTCATCAAGATTATCGCCGGATCGCAATGCTTGATCCAACGTTCAGAAAGGCAGGTTTGTCTTTATCGGCCTTGAATGAGGCATACTTCCTGGATGAGCGGGAGGTTCAAGACCTGGCGCGGCATCCTCTCGCGTCAATCGGCGGGCACACCGATTCCCATGCTGCCTTATCGTGCCTAGATACTGAGTCCGCACGGGCCGAAATGGCAGATAACCGCCGCTATCTGGAGCAGTTGCTGCAGCGTCCCGTTCAGCACTTTGCTTACCCTTACGGTGACTCCAAAGCATGCGGCCCCAGGGAAGCGGGCCTTGCAGAGGAGATCGGCTTTTCAACCGCAGTGACAACCCGGCATGGGCAACTGTCTGATCTCAAACCGGATCATTTTGCGCTTCCTCGTATCGGCGTTGGGGGGCAATTCGATACGACAGCCAGATTCGAGGCGCGCATCAGCGGCATTCAATCGGCCGCTCACATGCTGTTGGGGTCCCAACGTTGAATGTAACGCCGAACCACTCACTGCGAGGTGGACTGAATCAGGTCACTCGCGAGGGCGTTGAGATGCGCATATTGCACGTTATCGAACGTCTTGGCCCGGGAGGAAAGGAACGACAAATCGTCGAATTGCTGAAAGGGCTTGCCGCTCACAGTGACATAAGGTCATTCGTCGCTGTTATGGACAAGGACGAGGTTCGCCTCGAGATTGACCGCGAACACGCGCAAGTCATTCAGCTCAATCGCAAAGGCAGAAAGGATTTGCGCCTTTTCAAGATCCTGTACGAACTGGTCACCGACTTGAAGATAGATATCATCCACTCGTGGGGCTCGATGTGCTCGATCTATGCAGCGCCGGTTGCGAAAGTGTGCGGTACGGCTTTCGTAAATGGGTTCGTGCGGGATGCGCCCGCGCATATGACGCTGTGGACTGAGGGGTACTTGAGAGGCAAGCTGACGATCCCGTTTTCGGACGTTGTCGTTGCCAACTCGCGTGCGGGCCTGGCTGCCTACGGTATTCCCGAGCGCAAAGGTCTCTGCATCTACAACGGGTTCAGTCCTGAAAGGGTCTCCAACCTGAAGGATAAGACCGAGCTTCGCAGCAATCTGGGGATTGTGACGCCCCACATTATCGGGATGATCGCTAACTTTACGCCGAGAAAGGACTATGAAACCTTCGTCGAGATGGCATGCCGCATCTGCCGTCTAAGGGACGACGTCACTTTTCTGGCTATCGGTAGCGGTGGAACGCTGGAGCAGGTGCGCGACAGCATCCCGACTGAACATTCGCACCGCATGAAGCTTCTGGGGCGGCGGAACGACATAGAGAGCATTGCCAATCTCTTCACTGTCGGCGTTCTCACCACCAATAGCCATTTGCACGGGGAGGGGATTTCCAACGCAATAACCGAGTGCATGGCCTTGGGTAAGCCGGTTGTGGCGACAGACGATGGAGGCACTTCTGAATTGGTTCTGGACGGCCAGACCGGATTTCTTGTGCCGAGCCATGATGCCGGTGCCTTGACCGATCGCGTGCTCAAGCTCCTCGACAATGCTGAACTCGCCGATCGTTTTGGTGCCGCAGGACGTCGGCGCGTTGAAACAGCATTCTCACTGGATGCGATGTGCGATGCATATCTTCGCCTTTATCGGAAAGTGGCGCGCAAGGGGTCGCGCGCGACATGGCAAGGCGCGACCACGAGCGATATGGTCGATTGATCGTTCGATCTCATTCCTGGCAACGTGACGTGCGATTGGAGTTTGCTGAAAGGAAAGGGGGTTGGTTGCGGCAGGGCGTTCAAATCGGTTCCGGAACGAAATGCCTCGCTAGAGTTTCCAGACTTGACGGGTTGAAGGCTCGCAGGAACAGCTCCAGGTTGGCGAGCGACCAAAGCACCTTTTCGTGGTTTTGACGGCGGGCGAGATGCTCGTTGACCAACTGCCTCAAGACATCCCTGTCGCAGAAGGATGCCACACGTGCACCGTCGCAAACCAACAAATCGGAGATAAATTCGCGATGGGGACCGCGAAACCACTCCTCGATTGGCACGCGGAATCCGATTTTCTTGCGCGTCAGAGTCCCCGGTGGAAGAGTGTGCTGCATCGCTGCTCGCAATACTGACTTGCCGCCGCTCCGACCGACCAGGAAATTGTCCGGAAACCGCGCCACAAGCTTGGCGAGACTGGTGTCCATGAATGGCATCCTGCCCTCAATTGAACCCGCCATCATCATTCGGTCGGCGCGTTCAAGGAGGTTGTCGGGTAGCCACGACGTCTGATCGAAGAACAGCGTGCGCCGGACATTCGACCCGACGGCCATCGAGAATGGATGGGAATCCGGCGGCGTTACGGGCAGGGGGCGTCCGATAATGCGATCCCGTTCGTTAAGGGAAACTCCGCCAAACCAGAGTTGCATCCGGCTCGGCCAATCCCGCTCGCCCGCTGCAGTGGTCACGATCTTGGCGCGACGCATATCGTACGGGAGTGCACGCATTGCGGGTGATATGATGCGATCATGAATGGTCTGCGGAACCAGTCGTTGGTAAAGCTCGATCCACAACTCGGCTCGATGCTTGGGATAGCCGCCCAAAAGTTCGTCTGCTCCTTCTCCAGTAAGGACCATTTTCACCTTGCTCGCCGCCATATGCGACAGCATCATAACCGGAATATCGGCCGGTTCGGCCGCTGGGGCGCCGCGACGCAGCACAGCGGTCGGCCAGCTTCTCAAGAAGTCGTGCGGCTCCAGCACGATCTCCTCGTGATTGGTGTCGAATTGGCGAGCTATGGCGCGGGCGTGATCGAGCTCGGAGTAGCCGGCTTCACGAAAGCCAACCGAGAACGTGCGCACGCGCTCAGAGCTATGGCGGACCATGGCGGCCACAACCGCAGACGAATCGATGCCGCCAGACAAGTAGGCTCCAAACGCAACGTCACTCCGCATGCGAATTCGTACGGCATCATCGAATGTCGCCTTGAACATCCGGACTGCCTCGCCAAAGTCCGTGATGTCAGGCTCTGCCGATGCCAACGGTGGGACGAAATACCGGGTGATGTTTGTGCGTCCTTCGCGCCACACCAGGTGGCAGCCCGGGGGAAGCTTGCGCACGGCCTGAAAGAACGTCCTGGGTCCGGGGACATACCGATTGAGCAGATAATGCTCGATGGCATGCGGGTCGATCCGGGTATCCATGCCCGGGAACTTGAGCAGGGGCTCGATTTCCGACGCGAACAAGAGACCTGAGTTCTCGGCGATGAAGAGCGGCTTCTTGCCGAACGGGTCGCGCGCCAGAACAAGCTGTTGGGTCCTCGCATCCCATAGCCCGAACGCGAACATGCCACGGAACCGCTTGATCGAGTCCAGTCCCCAAGCCCGGTAGGCTTCGATCAGCACTTCCGTATCGGAGGACGTGCGAAAAGCGTGTCCGAGAGAGACGAGTTCCTCGCGCAACTCAATGTAGTTATAGATCTCTCCGTTGAAAACGAGTCCGATCGAGCCATCAGCGCTCCACATCGGCTGGGCTCCGCCCTCGAGATCGATGATCGAGAGACGCCTATGCCCCAAGCTGACCTGATGGTGCCCGCCGGCAGTGTCGCCTTGCCAGTAGCCTGCGCCGTCGGGGCCCCTGTGTTTCATGAGGTTGGTGAGGCGGACAAGGGTCTCGTAATCTTGCCGGTGCTTTCCCCGAAGTGCCCAGCCCAAAATCCCGCACATGGCCCCTGCCAGCTTCTTGTTTCCGGACAATGCTGTGGCCACGGATGTCCCTCAATGGGGCAAGCGGGTTAATCCTTGGAGGTTGCGTCATCATGTCCTCTCGACTTGCTCGCGAGGGTGGCGTGCGCATCACGCGCCGTCGCGACGTGCGCGTTCAACCAGCAGGGGGAGTCGAGCTGCTGAAATTCAGCACTGGGGCCAGTAAGCGGCCCCGGCGGCATGCGTGCCCGGACTACTTGGCCATTCCCTTCATGGCTGTCTTTCCTGTGACGATGCGAAGCGTTGCCGATGCGAGAGGCGGTTGACTGCGGCGGGCTGCTGGAGCGCCCGACCATTCGGATCTGGTCACCAATCCTGGTCGTCAATTGCTTGATGTGAGCGACCCGTGTCTCGGCCTTCACCAGCTTCGGAATTGACAGCTTACTCATCCGAAGAGAATCCCAAGCTGCGCAGGACTGACACTTTGCATCGGCAAAGTCGGTCACCCGCGGCTATGTGCAAGAAGGGCTGCATTCAGCCGGATCTGGGATCGCTCACGATGGCGAGCGCCTCATTGGCAATATCAGTGGAGAACTTTTTTGCTCCTGCTGTGACGATCACGCTGAATTTAGCTGCAACGGCAAGCACATATCACAGGCGACGGCGAGTTGGCCGCTTCAAACTATCGCCATGCTAAATAACTTTTTTTGCCATACTCCCTAATTAACCACCAACTCAGCAGTTGGGGATGGGCGATTCGCACTGCATTGGAATGTGCACGCAGTTAATCCTGTGATGCATCGGAAATCCGCTCGTGGCGTAGGCGTTGCGAGTGCGTGGTATGTCGCGCGCCTTCGCGCTGCGGCCGTAAATTCCCTTGTAAGCGTCAAAGAGAAAGCATCTCTGCGACCCATGGAGGCCTGAATTGGATACAACTGGGACAATCACATCATTTTCTTCCGCACCGATGACGAGGTTCTCGATCGGTGGCGACAGCTACGGCGTTCAGGATGCGAGCACGAGCTACAGCCTGACCAATCCGGACCCACAAACTCTGCGCTTCGAAGTCAAGCAGGGTGATTATGCCTGGTACGATAGCTCATCTGTCGATCGCTCGGAGGTTTCAGGCGTTAACAACATTCCCGGCGGCACTCCCATCGCCCTGAACTATCAGTTCATGGTGGAGGCAAATGGCTCCAACGGGTCATTTACGAATACGGCAGATGGCTGGTTCATCGTCGGACAGATGCACAATGATGACTGGTCGAGCGGAGTGGGCACCTCGCCGCCGTTCGCGATCCAGCTTGTTGGCGATCACCTGCAGATTGTCGCCAGATATGTCCAGCCGGGTCAGGACCCGAGCAACGGGGCTGGCAACGTGCAGATGCTCACGCTCTGGACTGATCCCAATCCGATCCAGACGGGCGTCTACAACAACATTCAAATACAGGCCGATGTTTCGAACACCGGTGGCGGGTATTTGAAGGTCTCGATCAACGGGACACAGGTCGTGAACTACAGCGGCCCCTTGGGTTATGGGCAGGCGACCAATTGGGAATACGGAATCTATCGGTCGTCGGCGCCCGAGACCGTTGCCGTCGATTACCGAAACATGACGCTGTTGACGGGGGCGGCGGCGACGTCGACGCAGCCGACCACACCGACGCAGCCGACCACACCGACCACGCCCACCACCCCGAACGTCGCGCCGACGGTCACGCAGGTCGCCGCTTCGCCGGGGACCGGAACCGAGCATGTCGGCGATGTCGTCACGTTGACCCTCACCTTAAGCGAGGCCGTGACCGTCACAGGTAAGCCGACGCTGTCGCTCAATGATGGTGCCAGCGCCACCTATGTTGGTGGCTCCGGGACAAGTACGCTCACCTTCCAGACGACGGTCGCGTCGACTAATACAAACACCTCGGCGCTCGCCATTACCGGGGTCAATCTCGCGAGCGGCGTGAGCATCACGGATTCCGGGGGGCTTGCCGCCAATCTCTCGGGTGCGGTGAAGACATTCTCCGGTCTCCAGATCTCGAACACGCCCATCATGCCGACGCAGCCAACCACACCGACGACTCCGTCGACGCCGACAGTGACTACGCCGGTGCTCTCCGTTGCGGACAGCTCGCTATGGGTCGCCGGCAGAGGTGGTCATGTCGACCTGGGGACAACGCTGTCCACGACCGATCCCAACGATAAAGTCAGCCTGAACATCAAAGGCCTGCCGAAATATGAGACGATCACGACCGGCGATGGCACGACGTTCAGGGGAGGCGACATCACGCTGAGCTCTGCGCAGGTTGCCAGCGGATTGACGCTGACATCGTACTACCGGGGCAATGCTCATCCGGTCGCGACTCTTACCCTGACCGCGAGCGCCACCGACCCGGTTACCGGCGCTGTGACTTCGGCGACGCCACAGACCATCACCGTCACGGATCCTCGGCCGTCCGCAACCTCAGGGAGCACGGCAAACCAGGACCATGGGTTGCACCATCACCTTGGGTCGGGCAGCAGCACGTTGGCAGCAACCGTGCCGCAGACCACCTCTTTGGCGAATTACGATACGGCCCAAGGGTCCCATGCGAGCCATAGCTTCGCGCTGCTGAACCAGTATCTGGCGGGTGGCTCTGGTCGGGTCGACGGGGGGCAGATCGCGGCAGCCATTTCGAATGGCACCGCCTGGACGCAGAACGCGTTCCTGACGAAGCCGCACCACTAACGCTCTGCCGCACCCGGGCACCTTGCGCCCGGGTGCGGCACCGTCAACTTTTTGGACGCCGAGCGGCAAAAGTCGTCGGTCAGCAGCCACGAGGGGCACGGTGAAAACCAATTCACAACAGAGGATTGCCGGCTGCCGCCGTTTGACGGACAATCGCCGTAAGAATTCCGATTCGATACTTCGTTGTGAGTGTAAAAACGCCTGAGTTTAGGTCAGTTTCCGGGCACAACTTGCGTGTGCATAAATCACAATTCGAAAGTTTTTTCGCCATTTTTGCTCGTTAACCAGCCTGCTCAGCCAGTCGGGGGGGCAATTTCAAATATCCCGTCGCGCTGAAATCTCCTCGCGGTTCGAGGCCCTAACGCTCTGATGATTGCTTGCGCCGTTTTGGCTGCGAGCACGCGTATGTCGCGTATCCTCGGATAGGCGTCATTGGAATTCCATGTGCATGCAAAGGACACAAACGCAGGCGGTAGCCGCGAAGGGTAGAGTAACGAAATGGCGATCCAGAACGGAAATGCCCACGCAACTCCAGATCTAGGGTTTCGAGCGCTGGCTCTGTTCCTGCGCCTTCATGGCGTGAACACTGAACCCGATCAGCTCCGCGATCGTTGCGGAGACAATGGGATAGGCATCCGCGGAATGCTTCGTTGCGCGCGCGAATTCGGGGTCAAAGTCCGTGCGACGACAATGGATTGGCCGCGGCTGGCCGGCATCCAGCTGCCTGGAATCGCTTCGCTGCATGACGGCGGATTCTTGCTTCTGGGAAAAATCGAGGATCAGGTAGCGCTTGTGCTGCACCCGACCTCGTCGCATCCGCGGCGGATGACGCGTGCGGAATTTGAGGCGATCTGGGATGGCGGCTTGATCTCGCCCGGCTCACAGAGCCTCACACACGGCGCACGTCATGCGATTGCCGACATCCGCGCCCGGGCAGTTGGCCTGGGCGCCGGCCTGATGCGCCACGCCGGTGGCCTGCTGATGCTTGTCCGCGACGGCTTGACCAAGGCTCGCGATACCTTGTTGACGAAGACGTCCGGCCTGCGGGCGCCCTTTAACGCTTCCGGCGATGTTGCGAACGAGGCCGCGGATATCGGGTCCCCGGCTGCGAGCATCGATTCCGAAGACGCCGACGAATCCGGACTCATTGCGCTCGCGATCTTGCTGCGTTGCCACGGAATCGCTGCCGACCCCGCCCAAATCCACCACCGGGTCGGCGCGGCGCGCCTCGGCGTTACTGAAATCCTGCGCTGCGCCAAGGAATTCGGGCTCAAGGCAAGGGTGCAGCGGACCAGCTGGGACAGGCTTGCAGTCACGCCGCTGCCGGGAATTGCACTGCTGCGCGACGGCAGCTTCCTGATTCTCGGCAAGCTGATCGACGGCAAGCTTCTCGTTCAGCGCCCGCTGTCTCCGCGCCCCGAAACACTTACCCAGGCCCAGCTCGAGGCCATCTGGGATGGTGGCCTCATTCTAATGGCCCGGCGCGCCAGCCTGACCGATCTCGCGCGACGCTTCGATATCGCCTGGTTCGTCGGCGCCATGCAGAAGTATCGCCGCCTGCTCAGCGAGGTGCTGGCGGCGTCGTTCTTCCTCCAGATCTTCGCCGTTGTCTCACCGTTGTTCTTCCAGGTGGTCATCGACAAGGTGCTCGTGCATCGAAGCATGAGCACGCTCGACGTTCTGGTCATCGGCCTTGTCGTGCTGACTGTGTTCGAAGCCATTCTCGAGACGCTGCGCGTTTATCTGTTCGCGCATACGACAAACCGTATCGATGTCGAGCTCGGTGCCAGGCTGTTTCGCCACCTCATGGCGCTGCCGATCGCCTATTTCCAGACGCGCCGCGTCGGGGATTCGGTGGCACGCGTCCGGGAGCTGGAGAATATCCGCCAGTTCCTGACGAGTTCGGCGCTCACGCTGGTCATCGACCTTCTTTTCACGGTCGTCTTCCTTGTGGTGATGTTCTACTACTCGACGACGTTGACCTGGATCGTGCTCGCGTCCTTCCCATTCTACATCGGCATATCGGCGGGAGCCGCGCCGCTGTTCCGCGCGCGCCTCGACGAGAAGTTCAATCGCGGCTCCGAGAATCAGGCCTTCCTGGTCGAAAGCGTCACCGGCGTCGAGACCTTGAAGGCCATGGCGGTCGAGCCACAGATGCAACGCCGCTGGGAAGAGCAGCTCGCCGGCTATGTCGCCGCAAGCTTCCGCGTGCTCAGCCTGAACAACACGGCGAGCCAGGCAGTGCAGATGATCAACAAGCTGGTCATCGCCGCGACCCTTTACTTCGGCGCGCGGCTGGTCATTGGTGGGGAGCTGACCGTCGGCGAACTCGTCGCGTTCAACATGCTGGCCGCGCGCGTCAGCACGCCGGTGCTGCGGCTTGCACAGGTCTGGCAGGACTTCCACCAGGCCCGTCTGTCGATCGACCGTCTCGGCGACATCCTCAACACCATTCCGGAGCCGAGCTTCACTCCGTCCCGCGCGGCTTTGCCGCCGATCCGCGGCCAGGTGAGGTTCGAGCACGCGACTTTCCGCTATCGCATCGACGGCCCTGAGGTGCTGCACGACGTGTCGTTCAGCATCGAGCCGGGCCAGGTCATCGGCATCGTCGGCTCGTCGGGGTCGGGCAAGAGCACCGTCACCAAGCTGATCCAGCGTCTCTATGTTCCGGAGAGCGGACGCGTGCTGGTCGATGGCGTCGACCTCGCAATGGTCGACCTGAGCTGGCTACGGCGCCAGATCGGCGTCGTGTTGCAGGAAAACGTGCTGTTCAACTGCACGATCCGGGACAACATCGCACTGACCGATCCGACCATGTCGATGGAACGTGTCATCGAAGCAGCAATGCTGGCCGGCGCGCACGACTTCATTCTGGAACTGCCCGAAGGTTACGACACCATCGTGGGCGAGCGCGGCAGCAGCCTGTCTGGCGGACAACGCCAGCGTATCGCAATCGCGCGCGCGCTGATCACCGACCCGCGCATCCTGATTTTCGACGAGGCGACCAGCGCGCTGGACTACGAAAGTGAGCGCGCGATCCAGCAGAACATGAGGCGGATTTCCGCCGGCCGGACCGTGATCGTTATCGCTCACCGGTTATCGACTGTACGTAATGCCGACCGGATCATCACGCTCGAGCATGGCCGCATCGTCGAGGACGGCAGCCATGATGAGCTGATCCAGACCAACGGCCGTTACGCCAATCTTCATTACCTGCAGGCCGGTATCCATGACATCCGCTAGTCGCAACATCGTCCCGTTTCCGAGACGCGAACTTCGGCGCCGGGAGCACGAGCTCGCATTTCTGCCGGCGGCGCTCGAAATCGCCGAGTCGCCGCCGTCACCGATCGGGCGTGCGATCGGAGCGAGCATCATCGCAATGTTCTGCATCGCACTGTTGTGGGCGACGCTCGGCAGTGTTGATATCGTCGCCACGGCGACCGGCAAGATCGTGCCCGGCGGCCGCACCAAGCTGATCCAGCCGTTCGAGACGGGTGTGGTCCGCGCCATCAAGGTCCGCGACGGCCAGAGCGTGAAGGCCGGCGACGTTCTGATCGAGCTCGACCCGACGATGACAGAGGCCGACCAGGAGCGTCAGAAGAGCGATCTGCTAGCGGCAGAACTCGACGCAGCGCGATTGCGGGCGGCACTTACAGCCGATCCGCTCGCCGCCTTCCGTGCTCCGCAGAACGCAAGCGCCGCAGAGATCGAGATGCATCGCCAGTTCCTGATCAGCGAGCGCGCCGAGCAAAATGCCAAGCTTTCCGAAATCGAGCGGCAGCAGGGGCAGAAGGAGGCCGAACGAGAGACGACATCGGCGAGTGTTGCCAAGCTGGAAGCAACCATTCCTGTGCTGCAGGAGAGGGTCGATATCCGTAAGGGCCTCGTCGAAAAGGCACTCGCTTCCAAGGTCGTCTATCTAACCGAGTATCAGGAGCTGGTCGCCATGCAGCAGGATCTTGTGCTGCAGAAGAGCCGGCTGCGCGAAGCCGATGCGGCGATCGCGCTACTGAAGGAAACAAAGCAGAAGGCTGCTGCAGAGTATCGCCGCGCGACCTATGACGCACTTGCGAAGGCCGAGCAGAAAGCTGCGAGCGCGGCGCAAGAGGTGATCAAGGCGGATCGGCGCACGAAGCTCCAGCGTCTGACCGCGCCAGTCGATGGCGTCGTGCAGCAGCTTGCCGTTCATACGGTGGGCGGCGTGGTGACCCCGGCTCAAGCGCTCGCAGTGGTGGTTCCGAGCGAGAGCCAACTCGAGATCGAGGCCATGCTCTCCAACCGCGATATCGGATTTGTCCATCCGGGGCAGGCGGCGGAGATCAAGATCGATACCTTCAACTTCACGCGCTACGGCCTGCTTCACGGCGACGTGCTCAGCGTATCGACGGATGCCATTACGCGCGACCGGACGCAGGGGTCGAATGACCACCCGTCGGGCGCCACGTCGAGCAGCAGCGAGCCGAAGGGTCAGGAGCTGGAGTATGCCGCGCGCGTTTCGCTCGACCGGACACACATGCAAGTGGAGGACAAGCTCGTCAAGCTTGGTCCGGGCATGGCGGTGACGGTCGAGATCAAGACCGGTACGCGCAGGATCATCAGCTACCTGCTCTCGCCGCTGGCGAGATACAAGCAGGAAGCGCTGCGGGAACGGTAAGAAGCGGTCTTGCTTAGGCGAGGCCTTGTGCCGCCGGACTAAGCCGGGCGCCACGCAGCCCCAATGCGGATGTTGGAAAGGCCCGGATCGCCGGTGACGCGATCCGGGTCGGCGCATCGCCGCCCAGACGTGAAGGCCCTAAGGCAACAGCTTTGCGGTCGTCGTTGAACGGCCCAGCGACCAGGCATTCTCGTCTGCGGGCAATCGAGGCGGGGCCTCATCCACCATCCCGTAGATCACCGGATCTGTTCGGACACCCCTGACACGCGGACACGGCGTGAGGTATCCGCCGCTGACCATCTCTACGCCACGCCGGGGCCACCGCGCTCCACCGGGACGTCCGTCGGCATCGTCCGCCGTATACCGATCTGGCTGCCGCTTTGAGGGCGCAACACGGCGCTTACCTCCAGGCAGCCTCTCAACGCATTTTGGTTACTTCGGATGGTGCGCTGTTCAGCTAGCGAATTCAATGCCACTGTCGGGCATTTCAGTTCAATGCAGGCGCTGATCGTGGTGGGATAGATCGGCCAGCATGCGGAAGGGTTAATCACCTTGTGCGGCTTCGTTGGCATATTCGAATTTACAGAGTCGTTTGAATCGGCGCGCAGCCGGGCGCTGGAGATGGCAAAGACGGTTAGGCACCGTGGCCCGGACTGGAGCGGCATTTATTCCAGCGAACGCGCGATGCTCGCGCACGAACGCCTTTCCATTGTCGACGTAGAACACGGCGCCCAGCCGCTTCTCGACGTCACCGCGGGTCGGGCGCTGGCTGTGAACGGAGAGATCTACAATCATGTCGCTCTGCGCGATGCACTGAAGCGGCCGCACGCCTGGAAAACGAAATCAGACTGCGAGATTATCCTGTATCTCTACGACGAGTACGGACCAGCTCTGTGCAAGATGCTGAGTGGCATTTTTGCGTTTGCCCTCTTCGACGAACATACCGGAGATTTCTTCGTCGCCCGGGACCACATCGGCATAGTGCCGCTTTATATTGGATGGAGCGGCGACGGCGTAACGTATGTCGCCAGCGAAATGAAAGCTCTTGATCCGGTCTGCGAGACGATCCAGGAGTTTCCGCCGGGACATTACTATAACGGCAAAGCCCGCGAATTCGTCAAATGGTATGATCCTGAGTGGGCGCATGCATTTCCAACCAAGAAGGTGTCGCTGCACGAGCTCCGGACTTCCCTCGAGACCGCAGTCAAACAGCAAATGATGTGCGACGTGCCTTACGGGGTACTTATTTCTGGTGGGCTCGATTCCTCGCTCATCGCAGCGCTCGCAGCACGACACCGCTTCAAGCGGATCGAGTCCGGGGAGACCGAGGAGGCCTGGTGGCCAAGGCTACACTCGTTCTCAGTGGGTTTGGAAAATTCACCCGACATGAAGTATGCGCGAAAGGTGGCGGCTCACATCGGCACGGTCCATCATGAAGTTGTTTTCACGGTGCAGGACGGGTTGGACGCGTTGCCCGATGTGATCCGGCATCTGGAAACCTTCGATGTCACCACCATTCGTGCCGGCACGCCGATGTATCTTATGGCGCGCAAGATCAAGGCAATGGGCATCAAGATGGTGCTGTCTGGAGAAGGCGCCGACGAGGTATTTGGCGGCTATCTCTACTTCCACATGGCCCCATCGGCAGAAGAATTCCATGAGGAGACTGTTCGAAAGCTCTTTGCGCTGAGCAGGTACGACTGCTGTCGCGCGAACAAGGCAACCGCTGCCTGGGGCGTCGAAGCCCGTGTGCCCTTCCTGGACAAGGAGTTCCTGGATTACGCGATGTCGATCAACCCTGCCGAAAAAATGTGCCCCGGTGCGAAGATCGAAAAGGGCATATTGCGCGAAGCTTTTACCGACCTGTTGCCGCAGGAGATCTTGTGGCGTCAAAAGGAACAGTTTTCGGACGGAGTGGGGTACAGCTGGATCGAGTGCTTGAGGAATCATGCCGAGGGTAAAGTCTCGGATCAGATGTTCGCAGAGGCGGGTAAGCGCTTTCCGAAGCAAACGCCGACTTCGAAAGAAGGCTACTTCTATAGAACCATCTTTGACAGCATCTTCAAGAATCCGACGGCCTGCCTAACGGTCCCCGTCGGTCCCTCGATCGCGTGTTCGACGCCGACCGCGTTTCTCTGGTCCCAGCAATTTGCGAGTATGGATGATCCATCCGGAAGGGCGGTGAAGGGCGTACACATCGAGGCCGTTGATAACATGTGAGCAGACTCCGGCCGCGAAGGCGCCGCCCGGGCCATCGGTCTGCTGCGGACCAGGTTGAGGGGATCGCGGCCTCCACGACAGCGTCGGTCCGAACTCGGCGGCCGGTGCGCCTGCACGAGCCTCTATCGCTGGATCTGGACGCCTGAACCGGGAGCAGACTGCGATCTTCCCATGTGCCTGGCAGTTCGGAAGGCGGCCGCGGCCAGTATCTCAATTTGCATTTGCTGCCCCGAAGAGCCGCAGCTTCTTTTTTGGAAAGTTCATAGCGATCGTTCGCAGCGTTCGTTTGGCATCGCGGAGCTTCGCCTCGATGTGGCGTTCTGGACCGTCTCTGCAAATTGCGATCCACTTCATGGCATACTCGCTATTTGCGAGATGGGCCTTGTGCCCGGCGCCACCAGCCAGGAAGTCGTAGCCGCTTTCCCCGCGTGAGATGCTATCCTCAATAGCCAGCACGTGGCTCACGAGCCCGGGCTTAATGCGGCCATCGCTCTCGTAAAGAAAGCCGCTTTGGTAGTTCAGGACACGGCCGTCATGCACGAAATTGTACACGACCCCAACCGTCTGATCGCCAACCAGCGTCCGTGAGATGCGGACCGCTCCTGTGGGAACTCCGCGCGCGATCAACTCCTCGTGGAACGGACGGAAGCCCGGATTGGCGAAAGCCCCTTTGCGCCCCCATCGCGACCGATGAAAGTCGCTCAGCAAATCGAACGCAGCCAGGGCCTCCGTCGTCGTTTCCATGATCCGGAATTCAAGGGGGCCTCGTTCGGCGTACAACCTCATGGCACGGCTCACGGCCTGGCGCGTACTGCGGCCCAGTGTGGCGCGGTAATCCTTCTTTTGCTGACGGGCCTTGGCGAAATCAACCCATAAGGCCGTATCAGCCTGCTTCACCTCGCTAACGAGCCCAGCCTTGCCCGCAGCGCGGCGAGCGGCCAACTCGAGGTCCGCATCAATTCCGGAAAGCACCAGCTGATCCGCGCGGCGCAAGCGGGACGTCAAAGCGTCGAGACCTGCCGGAATAATGGTGGCCGGTTGTTCTGCAAGGATACTATTGCACTCGATGAACAGCCGGTCGAAACGGGTATCTCCGGATTCATTGAGCAGCCAACGTGCCCGCGCATGCGGCCCAAGTCTCCAGGCTCTCCGCCGGCAGATGATCGCCAACCCGACGATCTTGCCTGACGACCGAGCTACGAGGACGTGCGGTTGCGTGCCATCCGGAATATGCCGCAGCCAAGTGCCGATCCAGAGCCAGGACAAGAAGAACGAGTGAGTGGCCCGAGCTTCGAGCTCCTTCCACGCGGTTTCAAGCCAGGCAATGCTCTCCAGAGCCTCCAGGCTGACATCGGTGACGGCATCGGGCATGCTCATTCTTGTTCAACGCCAGTGGACCGCAAGCGCGCTTTGATGAGAGAGCAAGGATCCTGCTGCAATGATCGCGCATAATCCCATGATCGGGCGGGCCTGCTCACACACGAATCCTTCTGGCGGCCACGCCATTGGGCGTCTGTGACCGTCGCCTCGGCCGGGCGGATGGCGGTACTATATCTGGAATTCGACCTATGTGCGGACCCTTTCTGGTTACCCACTCCTGCGACTTGTGCCTTCGGCGCGACTGTGCCGAGGGAGGCTGTGACCGGCCAGCTTTCGGCTGGCGCCGGCGCTCCGGCCGGGCGTCTGACGGCTTTGACTGTGCCCTCTCACCGTGACCTGCCATGTCTGCCCGTTACGTGCTGCCAGCGGCGGCGCGGCCAGTGCGATACGCTCTGGCAGCTATCGCGCTTCGATCGCGCTATTTCCGCAATTGTGAGATGGAACGACTACGATGGTCGGGATAGAGCCTGGACCGATGCCAGGAACGCTCCGAGCTGCTCGACCAAATCTGCGGCGATCGACTTGTCGACCATCAGAATTGTGGTGCCCGGTGTTTTGTCGGATGACCAGGCGCCCTGAGCGGAGATCGCAGCATGATCGGAGCGGACCTTCACAAGCACGCGAACTCTCTCTACGTTGAGACGCTCGCCGACGAGATTAGTCCCTTCCACAGAGCCGCCAGCAGTTTGCCTGCCGACTGCGACGGGCGAGACCTCTAGTATCGCCTGGGCCAACCAGATCGCATGCTTGTAGGGAATCGTCCAAATTGCCGAGCCATGATCGGCGTCAACATCGACTCTAAATGCCAGTCCGTCATCGGAAGTCTCAATCCCGCGAAAACCCGTGATGGTTTGTCGGTCAAGCGTGCCGTCTCGATTGGTCAACGCGGGCCTCAATTTTGCTTTCGCGATAGTGAGCGTTGCTATTCCGGATTCAACCTGTTTTCGAGTGAGCTGATCGCTCCGCAATTGGGCGGGACCGTCGCTCCCTAGGCTGGAGCGGCGATCCCTTATCGCACGATAAGTTTGGCCGGGGTGTGGGTGTCCGCCAATCCGCACGACTGAGGACACGGTAAATCGGCAAATGCCTGCGGCAAATTGCCATTCTGAACTAGTCCTAACTAAGAGGTTCAACAGCACGTCGCCTCTTGGGGCAAAGGTATTAGCGCGCTGCAAAAATTGCGAAATCCTGGTGACGAAATTCAAGGGAGAGACGTAAAGTCATTGGTCGAGGTTGACCGCTACAACCTCCGAAGCCCCGTAGCCCCAGCTCCCCCTGAGCTAGGGCTCCCCGCGCCACGGACGTCTGGCCGCGACAATGAAGAGGCCGCCAAGTGAGGCGACCTTACATTCCCGCGCAAATCCAGCTTTCAACCACTCCAGCACGACGGCTGAAATACGGACAGCGCCCCGGTCGGTGCTGTCCAAGTTAGGTCACTCGCAGGAGCGGATTAGGCCATTGGCGCACCATCATTGGAACAACAATACCCCGTGTAACTCCGACGGGGTGAGTTCAGGCCCTAAGCCTTGCACCCCGGTAACGGCCCCGGTCTATCGCCCAGATCGGGGCTGTTTCTTTTCGGCGGAGCAGCGGCTGGTAGCCCGCCCATCGCGGCATGTGCACGCTATGGGCGTCGAATTCTCTCCATCGCGGGCAAGAGGCGGCATCTGCAGAAAGAGAGAGCATGGGCGGGGGGCTGGTCGGCTGCGGCTCCAATTGGCTCACAGCGCAAAGCTGCGTCGCCGGCTTCGAGTTGGTCGCGGCGCCTCGATCGTTAGTAGAAGCGCAATCTTTCTCCCGCAGCATCGTTCAAATTTTCATTGGTTATTGATGGGCTCGGAAATGATTGCTTTTCCCGACAGGCGAAAGTCTGTGCGTAATCCATCGCTGGATAATGCCTTGATCAGGTTTGGTGACTTGGCGCTGTGCTGTATCGTTGGTGACATCACGGAGAACGGCGCGGCGCTGAAGGCGGATGATCCGCCATCACCTCTTCCCGACCACTTCACGCTGATCGTTCCACCTAGCAAGACCTACTCGTGCAACGTCGTTTGGCGAAGAGGTGCATGGGTTGGCGTCGTGTTCGTTACTGAATGAAACGAGCCAACCACGACTTCAGATATCCTGAGCAATTGGCGGAGAGCTGACAGCGCCGCTCGTCTCAGCAAAGGCAGTCATGCCAAGCCAGAGGTAGGCGCGACCAACGTAGGTTATGAAGCCTCGGCGTAAGGTACCGGGCGAAACCAAATGAAGAAGGCCGCCAAATTAGGCGGCCTTACCCTGCAGTCCTAGGATTTGTTTCCGTCATTCAATTGGGCACTAGTCCCGGCGAGCACAGCCTGCCGCTTAAGTGTGCACTTGTCTCTGCGTATCGGGCGAGCTTTAGCAGCGCTTCCTTGGCTGCACACGGGGCAAGGGCTGCGGCCTCGTTCCGCAACTCTCTAGCTCGCTCTGCGAGCCGTGCCTCGAGAGTATCCCTCTGAACCACGCGTTGGCGTAATTGTCCCATGCGCTTTCCCTCGAAAGGTCCCCACCCGGAACTTACGATTCCAAGCTTTAACAGCGCGTAAAAGCTCCCCTGGAGGAAGCTGTTCTGTGACGCCAAGACGGCGCGAAGAGGGCACCAAATGGGATAAATTGCGAATTGCCTGGCAAAGCACAGATTTTGCGGAAGGCCGAGGGGGGCGAGCGCTACGCGTCTCCGAACCTTTCAAGCCAGTGAAATGTCTCTGTTCTGATACAGCATCTGGCGGTTGAGAGCGTGCACCATGACCCAGCGAGTCATTCCGGCGCGGGAGTTGTCGTTTTCATGCCGAATCAAGCGTCACTCGCGCCTGCTTTGAATTGCGATACCCGGGCGATGGAGTTCGTTACAGATGGTGTGTCGATCTCGCAACGTCTCAATAGTTTCGCTGGGTATCGGACGTGTTTGGGCTTCACGTCGTTGCTAATTCATCGTCTAATAATGACGGACCTTCGGCGGCGATTTTATTTCCAAGACGTTCATTTGAGATCGGGTCCAGGAGGTCGCTGTCCAGCGCCAGCGGCCTCTTCGTTTTGCTTCATTGAATTGCAAAGGACCGTCCAATGCCGATACAGGTGTGGGCCGTTGCCGCTTCGATCGGCTGGACAGCCGTTGTGGGCACGATGCTGCTGTATATGATTTTCGGCCCCGGCTAGTTCGACGACGCTGCGATGAGTCGCGTTACTGGTGTACGACCGTCGGCAGGGGGACACCACCGCGACATGGCAGCGTGTGGATCCCGCTCTTGAGCTTGCTTCAGCGCTGGCACCGGCCACCGCGGGAAATGCTCGGGCCTCTCGGATATCCGCGGAATTTTAGCCTAATGGCAGGCATGGGCCGCCGCTTCTCATTGTCGCCATGCTAGCTCATTTTTTTTGCCATACTCCCTAATTAACCAATCAAGTCTCGCAGTTGGGGGGCAATCCCACTGCAACGATATGTGTTGGCGGTCACCGCGATACATCGGAAGTCTGCTTGCGGCACAAGGTGTTGTGAGCACGTGGTATGTCGCGCGCCTTCGCGATGCGCGGCAGTGGAATTCCCTTGTAAACGTCAAAAGAGAAGAATCTCTGCGACCCACGGAGGCCTGAATTGGATACGACCGGGACAATCACATCATTTTCGTCCACACCGATGACGAGATTTTCGATCGGTGGCGACGTCTACGGAGTGCAGGATGCGAGCACGAGCTACAGCCTGACCAATCCTGACTCACAAACTCTGCGCTTCCAAGTCCAGCAGGGTGATCATGCCTGGTACGACAGCTCATCTGTCGACCGCTCGGAGGTTTCAGCCGCGGTCAACATTCCCGGCGGCACTCCGCTCAACTTGAATTATCAGTTCATGGTGGAGGCAAATGGCCCAAATGGGTCATTTGCGAATACCGCAGATGGCTGGTTCATCGTCGGCCAAATGCACAATGATGATAACGCGAGCGGAGTGGGCACCTCACCGCCGTTTGCGATCCAGCTTGTTGGCGATCATCTGCAGGTTGTCGCGAGATATGTCCAGCCGGGCCAGGATCCGAGCAACGGGGCCGGCAACGTGCAGATGCTCACGCTCTGGACCGACCCCAACCCAATCCAGGCGGGTGTGTACAACAACATTCAAATACAGGCAGACGTTTCGAACACCGGTGGCGGGTATTTGAAGGTCTCGATCAACGGCACACAGGTCGTGAACTACAGCGGCCCCTTGGGTTATGGGCAGGGCACCAATTGGGAGTACGGAGTCTATCGGTCGACGGCGCCCGAGACCGTTGCCGTCGATTACCGAAACATGACGCTGTTGACGGGGGCGTCGGCGACCGTCACGTCGCCGTCAACTCCGGCACAGCCAACCACACCGACCACGACCCCAACTACGGTCACCAGCCCGACCACCATTGTCGCGCCGGCTGTAGCACAGGACACCACTTCGCCGGCGGCCGCGATAGCCGCCCCGGCGGCAGCCGTTACAGCGGCCGACCCCAGCGCTCTAGGCGCCATGGGCGCCATGGGAGCCATGGGAGCCATGGGAATGGCGCCGACGTCGGCGTCCGGTTGGTCGACGCCAGCGGCCGCCCCAACCACTGGAAGCCCGGCAGGCCTGGATCTTACGCGTTTTGGATTTGACACCAGTACGCTGGCAACCGCCGCGCCGCAGACGACCAGTTGGTGGGGAGATCAAGGCACGGCCGCTGCGTCTCAGGCAAGCAACAGCTATGCGCTGCTGAACCAGTATCTGGCGGGTAGCTCGGGTGGGGCTAATGGCGGCATGATCGCTGTAGCGATGAGTGGCCCTGCCTGGACACAGAACTCGTTCCTGACCAAGCCTCAGAGCTAAGGACTACCGGGCCGCGCGGGGTTTATCTGCGCGAGGCCCGTTCTCCTGCGCGGCGCCTCAGGCAAATCGGCCGTTCTTGGCCCAACGGGTTCGCATGTGAGACCCGCTCTCGCGGTATTCGAGCCGCCCGTGATCTTTTTGCGTACCGCAGGCCGGCCCGATGTCCGGCCCGTGTTACTTGGTCCTGGTGAAGCATTGGTCGTTGATCTTCTCGATGTCGATCCGCCCGTCCCGACGGGCTCGAATGTTCGGGAGTGGGGTGGTCGTGCCGGCACGAGCGGTCCCTGAAGCGTTCTTCAGTTTTTCGCAAGGCGAAACAGCAAGGCCATGAGGCGATACTGAAGCAAAATGTTTGCCGGCGACCCGCAGCAAGTGAGGCGCGTTTCCCAGCCGTCCAGCCTCGTTGTTCGGCGTCCTTCGGTGCGGATCTTCGATTACCAAAATGAGTACCGCATATTAGGTCAGCAAAACTTCCCGAAAGCAGTCAAACCTCGCTGCTGACCTGGAGCATCCCTGGAGAGGACTGTGGATCGGCTGGCTATCATCGCACTCGCGATCGTAATCGCGGGGCTTCTGAGCGGCGGCGTCTATTCGGTGTCGAGTTCAGGCCTCAGCACTGCAATAGTCATCAATCGCTTCACCGGCGCAGCGTGGTCGTGCAGCGTCGTTTGCGAACTCATCGAAACACGCCGGAATTCAAAATGAGGCATTTTGGCCTCGACGCGCGCATGATCTGCTGCGCCAGGCACGCCGGACTGACTTCGCCGATGCGGAGAGCTTGCACGTCATCGTAGGCTGGGGCGTGGATCAGGGCTGGAGCCAGCGTCTCGACAGGTCTGGCCTAAATCACGAGGCAGGTTATGGCTCAACCTGAGAACGGCATGGCCGCGCCTACGGCGGTCGCTGGCTCATTTTATCACCGGACAGACAATTCCTCCCGGAAACGTTGGTTGTGGCCATTGGCTGCCTCCGCAAGGGAGACGATAAGCCGTTCCTCGACAAGACCGACGACAACGTTTCCTCAAACCACGCCGAACTGTCCTCGGCTTCCAGGAGGGCCCGGAAGAGGGACGCTCGGCAGGACCAAGCGGCGGCGCCCGCCGAGGCCGCTGCTCGCCCCGGGCGGCCTGGAGGCGACACGGCCGACCTGTCAGGCCGCTGTACCGCGCCTGGAGGAGGTTGGGGCAGTCCGACCATCCGGCCGAGCCGCTGGCTCGGATCATGGCTGGCGGCTGATTGGCGCTGATTGCAAGGCTGCATACAGCGAGCCATTGCCGGCGAGGGCCAGTGACCACACCGCGGTGGTCGGCATCGAGGGACAGGACGGACGATGACGGCACATGGGAGGTTGATCGGGGGTCTCTGAAGCAGCCGACGACCCCGCGGAATGCGACTTGGTGATGACTGGACGTGGTGACGACTATTCGGGTCCCAGAGGCTGCTGCCATCTAGCTGCCGCGATAGCCACTCGGGTTCTGCATCTGCCAGCGCCAATGATCTGTACACATCTGTGTCAGTGATCGCCTTGAGGTCCAGCCCAGCAGATTTTTAGCGAGCGTCGGATCCGCGTAACAGGTGGCGACATCGCCGCTCCTGCGTTGGTCAATCACATACGGAACTGGCCGGCCACTCACGGTCTCGAACGTCTTGATCACCTCCAGGACGCTGCTGCCGCTTCCCGTTCCGAGATTGACGGTCAGAATGCCGGGGTGTCTCAGCTCGCTCAAGGCGCTCAGATGTCCCGATGCAAGATCGACGACATGAATGAAGTCGCGGATGCCGGTGCCATCCGGAGTATCGTAGTCATCTCCCCAAACCTGCAGCTTCTCACGTCGCCCGATGGCGACTTGCGCCACAAGCGGCAACAAATTGTTGGGCACGCCGAGCGGGTCTTCTCCGATAAGCCCGCTTTCGTGCGCGCCGACGGGATTGAAGTAGCGCAGGATGGCGATCCGCCAATCGCTGTCGGACCGATAGAGATCCCTTAGGATCTCTTCGACAAAATACTTCGTGCGACCATACGGATTTATTGGTCCTACGGGATGTTTCTCGTCCAGCGGCAGATATGCGGGCGTGCCGTAAACCGTCGCGGACGAACTAAAGACCATCGTTTTCACATCGGCACGCGACATCGCCGACACGAGCCGCATCGTCCCCACGACGTTGTTTTGGTAATACGTCATGGGTTGAGTGCCGGACTCACCGACCGCCTTGAGCCCGGCGAGGTGAATGACCGCGGTCACGCCATGAGTGCGCAGAATCTCGTAAATCGCGTCCTCATCGCAGATATCGATCTGCCGGAATACGAGCGATCGCCCGCAGATGGCCTGTACCCGTTCGAGCGATGCGCGATTGCTGTTGCAGAGATTGTCGACCGCAACGACATCCAGCCCGGAGTCGAGTAGGGCGACCGCAATATGGGACCCGATATAGCCGGCGCCTCCGGTCAACAGGATCATTCTGATTCCATTTCCATTCCGCGTCTGCCCGCGAAATCTGAGATCGCGACGACGACTCCAGCCCGCGGTGACAGACCGAAATCAAGACGACACGCGCACGATCACCGGGGATTTGTAGTTGTATTTGTAGTTGTCCTGGCAACGCCCGCGTCAAGCGTTTGCGCTGACACCAAGGCGGCCGGCACCAATGGTGCCGATCGCCACATCGATGAGTGCCGCATCCAACGATGTGGCACGGACTTCAGCTCGAGATATCCGGCCGAAAGCTTCCCGGTGGGTGGCCGAACCAGTTTCGGCTATTTCCGCAGTCGGATCGCCCCGTCGGCCTTCGAACCAATATCCTTGCGGGCGTGGCCGTTCGTAAGAGGCACTTCGAAGAAGTTTACCGCATGGTCACTTGAACCGAGCGGCGCGGGCCGGCCTGTCCTCGCGATTTTGGGAAGTTCTCGCTTCGGTGGGAGGAGGCGCTCGGTTGCGTCAGCGGCCTGGTACGCCGTCCCGCTTGATGGCCGAGCTGTAGGTCGATGGTTCAGCCCCCAGATCGCCGCCTGTGTTCTGTTCTGAACACGAATCTTGCGGAGGATCGCCTTGATGTGAACCTTCACCGTAGCTTCGGCGATATCGATCTTGCGTGCGATGCACTTGTTGGAATCGCCCTCGATCAGACACTGGAGAATAGAGATTTCTCGCGGCGAAAGCTGCTGTGCGAGCCTACCATCCGCGTTCGCCGTGGCATGGCTATAATCGAGGCGTGGAGGGACACCGTCCGCGTCACGCTTTTCGGCATCAAGAGCGGACGTCAAGAAGTCGGTCGGAAATACCGTTCCGCCCATCATGACGAGCTCGATGGACTTGATGAACGCATCGCAGTTCATCACGTCGATGAAATAGCCGGTGACGCCGGCTCGGATCGCAGCAGTCAACTCGCTCAGTCGATAGTGATCTGCGACGACAGCAATGCGTCCATCCGCGTGACGGCGCTTGAAACACTCGATCTGCTCGATCGTAGGGCCGAAATCGTCGCCACTGTGAACGACCAGGAACAGTGCCGGACACACTGAAACGCTCCCGACATTGACCTTGCCAGACAAATCGTCTGCATCGGAAATTGAAGGAAAGACTTGAAAATTTTCGGAGTTTAGAATTCTGGCGAGACCTTCTTTCCGAAGACTGCTTTCACCACCAAGCACAATAGAAAAAGAATATTGTCGTCTCATGGAACTCTCCTGGACGCTACAAAAAAAATATGCAACAGGCTCATCGGTTTAACCCGACTCGTTTCTTGGATGGCTTGCCAAGCCAAAACAGCGACGCATTGAAAACTGCTTCTTCAAATTCCGGTCGCTTGGGCAGGAATTTGGGGCGAAAAAAGCCCTAAGCATGCGTCAAAAGATTTACTAACATTAGATGCTAATCCCCAATATCCCTATATACCGTTGGTTATAGACATTCCTTGGGATGTCGCCCGTAATATCACGCCCGTGTTTTGACGGAGATTTGTCGAACAACGCTCGCTTAGGGCGGCGTCGATACTACGATGCTATTTAAGATTGTAAGACTGCCGGAATTCGGCCTAGCCGCGATGAGAAAATTTGACTTGAATGCCTCAAATTGAAGTAGCTTGGGAGGATATTGGGGTGCCGATTTGAACTGGGGGGACTGAGGATTGGCCGAAAATGCATTTCAGTCGTGTGGTCATTGCTAGCAGATATCCCGTTGTTTTACTGGGTCTGAACTGTCTGCTGGAAGCAGAACGTGATTTCAGGGTTGCTGCTCGATGCAGCGATAGCGCGAGTTGTTTGAATGCAATTCGCGCTCTCGTGCCCGATATCGCCATTTTGGACATATCGATGCCTGACATTTTTGGGCAGGCATTGCTCGATATCGCAAATTACCGGACTCCTGCTGTTCGGCTCGTGTTCCTCGCAACCTCCGTTGAGGATCGCGACCTCACCATGTTGGCGGAAGTGGGCGCCTTTGGTGTTATCCTGAACGACGAGGAGCCCGAAACTCTTCTCCAGACATTGCGGCAAGTCGCAGACGGCCACAGGATGCTGCCTGCGCCTTCGAGCGAGGTCGCTATCTCTTCCGGGCAGTCCGCGATTTTGGAGAAGCATCTTGCCGTGCTGACGGACCGGGAGCGTCAGATCATGCGTCTGGTATCGGAGGGATTGTCAAACAAGGAGATTGGCCGTCGTTTGAAGGTAACTGACGGCACCATCAAGGTTCATCTCCACCACATCTTTCGCAAGCTCGAGATCGGCAACAGGACAGCTCTTGCTACGCTCGCGGTCTCATACGCAGGGCAAAGCGGCTTGCCTTCCGATTAGCACGCAGGCGTTTTGACTTAGGACGATATCAACCGACTTGGCGCTCGGGTGCGCAGGGTATTGGATGAGCGGTGACGGGAAGCACCGTTTCGCCGCATGAGTCCGCGCTTGACTGTCGATGGCGCCATTCAACGTCCATCGCATCGGAACTGCTCCGTCGCGGGCACGCTTTGTCCTGGGGCATGCCCCAAATGGGCCACGTCGGGATCGAGAGAGTCTTTCCGCAGTGACCAGCCCAAGACAGACATTCATCGAGACAGCGCGCGAACTCCGTCGGCGCGACAATTAGGGCAGGAAGCCAAGCGTACGAACGTCAGGGGCCTAGGTCTTTTGATGTAGCCCATCCATACATCTAAATATCCATCAGGGCTCCTTGTTTTTGCGCTTACGTGATTGTTCAATCGAAGAAATCCGCGTGAACGGGAGCTGCCGCTCCAGAAAGAATGCTCCGGTGCGCACGAGCGCTCCTGCGATCGGAATCCACGTATGACGCTTGACCGGCCTGAGCTCGACCTTACCCGACTTTCCGGCGCGGGCGGGGCCGATGGTCGTGGCGCGTTGGCTTCGAGCCGGATTCTTCATGTTGCCTTGGCCCGCTCGGGGCCGCGATTGTTGCAGCCCGCCGAATTCGACGTCAGTCAGACTCTTGTCGAGCCGGCAGCGTCCGTTTCGAGCCTCCTTGATAAAGGAGTTGAGCTGAGGGCCGGGATCATCGTGCCGGTTCTCGAGGGTGATGGCTTGGAGGTTCTCGCATGCATGCTCGATGTGAAGCACGACATCATTCGCGGGATAGGCGCCTTCCTCAGCGAGGCGGAGGGTAGGCGCGCTGAAGGGTTGAAGTCGGAGCGGGACCGCCGCCGCTTTACTGCTTGCCGTGGACAGTTGCGCCAGATCCTCGCTTCCAGACTCGGAATCTCGCCGTCCGATGTCGAACTGGAATATGGACAGCTGGGTAAACCCCAGCTCTCGCACCGCATGCCTTCTCGCAATTTGCGCTTCAGCGTCTCTCGATCCGGAGATGTGGCAGTCATCGCGCTCTCGACCGGGCAAGAGGTCGGAGTGGACATCGAGGCAGTTCTCCCCGTGCCCGAAGCGGACGAGATCGCCGCGCTGTGCTTTTCCGCCTCCGACTACGAGTCTTATGCCGCCCTCGGTCCGGACGACCAGCTGGAAGGCTTCTTCCGGCGTTGGACCCGGCTGGAGGCCATTTCCAAGGGCCTGGGATGCGGCTTGGGATACCCCAGCTCTTGGGATGAACAGGATTGGGTTGTCCGAAGTTTCGTACCTAAAACGGGGTATCTCGGGAGCGTGGTTGTTCGGAAATGAATGGTCGTCCGGACTGGACCTTCCGCGATGTAATCATTCACTACCGGGGAGCCCAGCCCACTTGTTGGAAAGGCACGCAAGTTCATTCCAAGCCGCGCTTGTTCGAGATACCTCGCGGTCGCAGTCGAGAATACGGGAATAGCCTATGCAAGCGCAGGTGACGCAGTTTTCGGAACTGCTCGCAGACCTCGCGGTCAAGGACATCAAGGTCTGGGTCGAGGGCGATCGGCTCCGGTGCAGCGCACCGGCCGGCGCGATGACGGCCGAGCTTCGCGATCAATTGCAGGGGCGAAAGGGTGAGATCATCGCCTTTCTGAATATGGCCACGGCAGCGTCCACGCAGCAGCCTGCAATCATTCCCCTGCAGTCGCGCGGAACGCGCACGCCCATTTACGCCGTACCGGGGCATGTCGGAGCACCGTTCTCATTCTCGGACCTGTCGAAGCACCTGGGTGGCGATCAACCGTTCTATGCACTTCAACCGCCTGGCTTCGACGGACAGAGCGAGCCGATGGACCGCGTCGAAGATATCGCCGAGTACTTCGCTGGCCAGATCGTTCAGTATCAGCCGGTCGGTCCGTACATCATCGCTGGATACTGCTCCGGCGGTCCCACAGCCTTCGAACTGGCCAAAATCCTCGAAAAACGCGGGGCGGTGGTTCCGTGCGTCGCCCTCTTTGGTCCTCTTCACCCCGCCACCCATCAGGAATTGCTGCGTCTGCTGTACTTCTCTGCCTGGGGGACGATCCGATCGGTCCGGAGATCGATGGCGAAGTTGCCGACATTTGGCGCTCGTCTCCGATATTTCGGCAGTCGCCTTCGCGAGCGCGCCTTCATGCCCCTCGTTCGCGAGGAGCCTGTCACGACAGATCCGGTGCTAGCCAGCAGAGCTCTGCTCAAATCCACGGCGATGGCGGCATTTCGGCGGTACACTCCGACTCCGTACTCAGGCCGCGTGTGCATATTCCTTCCGAACAAGGCCTGGCTGCGATCGGGCGCAGCACCTCATCGATGGCGGCTCGTGGCGCCCGATGCCGAATTTTATTTCGGCCCCGAGGACTGCGACGAAGTCTCCATGCTGGAAGAGCCTGACGCACCTGCCGTCGCAGAGCTTTATCGCCGGGCAACTCAGAAGCTTAGAGATTGACGTGATCCGATTTTCAAACTTGCCGGATGGGAGCGCATTTCATGAATGAGGTCCTGCCTATCGTGGCGGAGAGCGTGGCGCTTCCTCCGCTGCAAGATGCCGATCATCGGGCGCTCGTCGTCGATTACAACGCCACGTCGGCGCGTTACCCATCGGACAGGACAATCATCGATCTCTTTCATGATCAAGTGACGCTCAGTCCTGATGCTGAAGCGATCCGCTTTGGCGATGCAATGCTGACATACCGGCAGCTCGACGAACGCTCCAACCAGATGGCTGCGCATCTGGGCTCACAGGGCGTGGGGCCGGGTCGGATCATCGTTGTCTTCATGGAACACTCCATCGAAGTCGTCGTCGCGATCCTGGGCGTCCTCAAGGCAGGCGCAACCTACGTGCCGCTTGATGCGGCGACGCCGAAAGGACGCATTGCTACAATCCTGAAAGACATTTCCAACGGGACCGGTGGGCAAACGCCGGTGGCGATCACTCAGGCGCGTCTGCAATCCGCCATCCCGCCGGAGCTTGCCGACATTTTCGTGCTCGATGCCGATTTCGGCTCGATTCTGGATCAGCCAGCCTCGGCCCGGCCGTCCGCCGCCAAGTCGGACGGCGTCGCCTACATCATCTTCACTTCAGGCTCGACCGGCACTCCCAAGGGCGTCGAGATCGAGCATCGCAGCCTCGTGAACTACATCTGGTGGGCCGCGCGGGTGTACAGTTCCGGCCAGCCGCTCGCATGGCCACTCTTCTCGTCTCTTGCGTTCGACCTGACCGTCACAACGCTCTTCGCGCCACTCATCACGGGCGGCCGGATCGTGGTCTATCTTGGTGATCCGGGGGTGAAGAACATGGTCGTGCTCAAGGTGGTCGACGACAATGCCGTCGATATCATGAAGCTGACACCGGCGCATCTCGCGATGATCCGCGACCGCAATCTTGAGGCCACGAGATTGCGCAAGTTCATTGTAGGCGGGGAGGACTTCAAGACCGAGTTGGCTCGCGACATCACGAAAGCCATCCCTCATCCTGTCGAGATCTACAACGAGTACGGACCAACCGAAGCCACGGTGGGCTGCATGATTCATCGGTTTGACGTAGAGCAGGATCGCTCTGCATCGGTGCCGATTGGCGTTCCGGCCGCTAATGCGGGAATTTACGTCCTCAGCAAGGAATATCAGCCGACCGGCCCCAACGTCATCGGCGAGATGTTCATCGCAGGCGATGGTCTCGCGAGAGGTTATTTTAATCGCCCCGACCTGACCGAGGAGCGTTTCCGCACGGCGACAGATCCTCGAGATGGCTTTTCGAGGCTGCGGCTGTACAAGACCGGCGATCTTGCCCGCTGGAGCTCGGAAGGGCGCTTGGAATTTCTCGGCCGCTCGGATCATCAGGTGAAGGTTGGTGGCACGCGTATCGAGCTGGGTGAGATCGAAGCGCGGCTTCTCAAGCAGCCCCACGTTCAGGAATGCGCGGTCGTTGCCATTCCCACTCCAGTGGGAAATGCTGAGGAAGGCGCAATCACGCGACTTGTAGCCTACTATGTCTCCTCGAAACCTCTGACCGTGGCGGAGCTACGCGCCCACCTCGCCGAAGAACTCCTGGAGTCCATGATTCCGGCGCACTATGTCTGCCTCGAACGGATGCCGCTCACGTCCAACGGCAAGATCGACCGCTCCTCGCTTCCCGAGCCGACGGCGGATAGCATTCAGCCGGCGCACGAGTTCGTCGCCCCGTCAACAGAGACCGAGAAGACCTTGGCTGCCCTGTGGTGCAATCTCCTCAAGGTCAAGTCGATCGGACGGTACGACAACTTCTTCGACCTGGGCGGGGAGTCGCTCCTGGTCGTGAGAGCGGTGGCGCGCATGCGAAAGATCTTCGGCGTCGACGTGCAGCTTCGCAACCTGTTCGAGCGCCCGACCTTGGCCGAACTGGCGGAAGTGATCGACGGGATGCGCTGGGTAGCCGATTCCAGAGCTGCTTCACTCTCGGGCGGACCACGAGAGGAAATCGAACTCTAGTCGATCGGAAGGGCCGCAAGTGATTGCAAGGGCGCCGACACGGTCCGGACCTCGAGCGTTGGGCTCATAGCGGAGCGGACGAAGATGATGGACAAAGCTTGGGTATCGGCGCAAGGACCGGAGCTGCCTTGGGCGGCGGCGGAATATGAGCTCTTACGGGACCAGGTCCGCCGCTTTGTCGAGGAGGAAATCAAGCCCTGTGCAGATCGCTGGGAAGAGGAGGGCGGCGTTCCGCGTCCGGTCCTGCGTCGCATGGGCGAACTTGGCTTCTTCGGCATCCGCTATCCGGCCGAGTACGGTGGTGCCGAGATGGACGCGGTCGCATCGACGGTCTTCGCAGAGGAACTCGGGCGCTCGACCTATGGCGGCGCCGCGGATGCAATGCTGGTCCATGCCGAGATGGCTTCCAGTTATGTCTTTCACGACGGGACCAAATCCCAACGGGCGCGCTGGATGCCGGGCATTGTGAGCGGCGAGGTGATCACTGCGATCGCCATCACTGAGCCGGATGCGGGCTCGGACGTGAAGGCCATCCGCACGCGCGCGCGCCGAGACGGCGACTCCTACGTGCTCGATGGTACGAAACTGTACATCACTAACGGCGTCTGCGCGGATCTCTACTGTGTTGCGGCCAAGACTGATCTCGCGGCAGGGAGCAACGGGATCACGATGTTCCTCGTCGAGAAGGGCACGCCGGGCTTCAACGTCGCTCGCGAGCTGGACAAGCTCGGCTGGCGCTCCTCCGATACGGCCGAGCTCGTCTTCGACGGTTGCCGCATTCCTGCCGAGAACGTGCTCGGTGCGGAGGGACAAGGCTTCTACTCCATCATGCGTAACTTGCAGAACGAGCGCCTTGTCCTCGCCGCCATGGCTGTCGGGATGGCCGAGGCGGCGATCGATATGACCCTCACTTACGTGAAAACTCGCCGCGCATTCGGAGGCGTCCTTTGGGACATGCAGGCGATCCGTCAGCGTCTTGCGATGCTTACTGCGAGGGTGGAGGCAAGCCGCGCGTTTCTCTATGCCACCGCTTGGCGCATGGCGGCGGACGATGATTGCCTGCGCGAGATCTCGATGTTGAAAGCCATCTGCGGCGAACTCGTCAACGAGGTGGTGTATGCGTGCGTGCAGTTTCACGGCGCCATGGGCGTCATGCGGGAGAGCCCGATTGAGCGCATATCGCGCGACGCCCGCGTCCTCTCCATTGCCGGCGGCGCGACGGAGGTGATGCTGGACGTGGTCGCGTCAATGTCGTGAGCCTGATGCGGATGAGTGACATATCTAGACGTTCTCGATGCTGAAGCGATAAATCCTCGGCAACATTCGCACTGACCGTAATACGGCGGTCGTTAGCCCGAGGGACGCCACGGGACTTGTTCGGCAGCATGGGCTTGATGGCGATCCATACATGATCGGCGAGTTCGTAGTGCATGATTCGAGCCCCCAGTTTGGAAGCTTGAATCATAGGGAGGCTGGCCAGAAGCAACGCTCACGCCACGCTCCGGTTGGACGTTTGCCGGGCAGAAGCGGACATCAGCCAGCGGACAATCTCCGCTGAAGCCGTCGAAAATGGACCAAGGCGGAAATTGAAGCTCTACATGGAACAACGGTAGAAACTCATTTCCATTCCTTGGAGATCCGGATCCTGGAAAACACGGGACAGACTGTTGTCATCGAGGATTTTTATTCGGAGATGAATGCTCGATGCCATGATTTCCGAAGCGCACGCGGCATGAAGATCGATAGTGTCACCCGTCTCTGTCCGCGACTTGACCGCGCATCGGGCGGCCTTCGTTTTGATTTCGTTTCCGGCCGCGACAAAGCCGCCACCGAATTCTTCGGAGTACTGCGCAAAATTGATTTGATCACCTTTCTTGATGAAAACCTTGCCGCACTGGTCGGCGCTCGTCGCCCAAGCGCCGTTCAAATCGAAGGCCTGCGCGTGCGAAGGCAGAAGAAGCGCGCCGCAAGCCAGAAAGGCGCACAACGCGGTCGATCGGCTCAGGTTGAACATATTCAGCTCCTTCAATGGACGCCATGGCCGCATCGGTCTCCGGCATGCCGAAAGTGCCAGCGGTCGAATGACGATATATACTTTCCAGGAGACTGATCTTGTCTCGATGCGAAGAGCCGGATCGTGACAACTACGACCGGCATTCGCCTGGCCCGATTGACGTACCGTCAGAGCATTATCGCATTGCGCAATCGCGAAGATAATCGCGCTTGCCCCCCGTATCATATCGGGTGCAGTATTCCTAGCAGACAATCGTTCGAGCCGCTGATGTCTTTCGGACGATAATTTCAAATCGCTCAAAATCTATTCGACGCTCAATTGCCTACCGGCTCTCTCGAGGGCGCCGGTGTGGAAATTGATCGACAGCAAGACTTCGCGGTGCTCCGGCCAGGGAGAGAAAAATGCTGCGCGATCTGAACACGATCGAACGCCTCATGAGTCTCGCCGAAACGAGGTCTTTAGTCTCGCCGAAACGAGGTCTTTGTCGGTTGCTGACCTGCAGCACGGCACCATGCTACTGATTCCCGGCGGCACGTTCCGCATGGGATTGGACGGGCATTATCCGGAAGAGGCGCCGGTTCATAGCGTCTCTGTCGACGGCTTTTGGATCGATCGTACGCCGGTGACCACCGGCAGTTTCGCGAGTTTGTCGAGGCGACCGGCCACGTCACCTTTGCCGAGATTGCACCTGATCCGAAAGATTATCCGGGAGCGCTGCCGCACATGCTCAAGGCGGGTTCATTCGTCTTCAGCCCGCCTGATCATCCCGTCGATCCCAGGAATCTCGCGAATTGGTGGAGTTTCACGTTCGGCGCCAACTGGCGTCGCCCGTACGGCAAGGGCAGTTCGATCCGTGGCCTCGATGACCATCCGGTCGTCTATATCGCGTGCCGCGACGCTGAAAAATATGCGGCATGGGCCGGCAAAGAACTGCCGACCGAGGCCAAGTGGGAGTACGCGGCGCGCGGCAGCGTCGATCGGGCGGAGTTTGCGAGGGGAGATGCGCTGACGCCGGCCGGCCGCCATATGGCCAATATCTGGCAGGGCGAATTCCCGCATGAGAAATCTCGCGAGCTACGGTTACGCGTGCACGTCTCCGGTCGACGCGTTTGCCCCGAATGGTTTTGGCCCTTTCGACATGATCGGCAATGTCTGGGAATGGACGGCCGACTGGTATTCAACCGGGCACCCCGGCGACGCACCGAAAGCGTGCTGCATTCCGGAAGACCCGCGCGGCGGGCTGGAGGCTGGCGGCTACGACCCCTGCCACCCGCAAATCCCCGCAAAGTCATCAAGGGCGGTTCGCATTTGCGCGCGCCGAACTACTGCCGCCGCTATCGGCGGATCACATCTCCGACAACGCCGTTTGAGGCCATCGTGGACATGCGGACACTGATGCTTCGTCGATGTCTGCAGTCTCCACGTTAAATTTGCGGTTCCGCGCTTTGGTTTGATCCAAGGCGGGGTTTGCCAGAGTCCGAAGCGGACATCGACGAAATTCATGAGTACGCGCCCTAAGTGTCGCCGAGCCACTGGCCGATTTCTCTGGATCCGACGACGCGTTTTGGCTGGTGCGGGTTGATCGTTCCGGCCGAAAGGCTCTTGACACGCCGGTCCTGCGCCAGCGTCCTGGTGAACTGCTTTGCCTCCTGCTCGGATTTGAAGGTCGTAGTCCTTCGCGCATGCCTTTCGGGTGGAGCGTCGCGTTCATCAACGAAGGAGACGTACCAGACGTGATTTTGCGTCATGTGGCGACCTCCGAGATTGGGTCCAGGTGCGAAAACAGGGCTCTGCCAACCTAAGCGAGTCGGTGGCCGGGTTCACGGATAAGGGAGGAAAATACGGCTTCCGTTCAAAGTGTCCCTAGGGTCTTTCTAAGTAATTCTTCTGAGCATCAGGTTTTCAGGCTGCCCGGGACGACATGAGGCATGATTGACTTCGGCCTCCGCGCTGATGGCTTTCTTTTCGTACTGCCGCGCGGATGGTCCGAGCGCTGCCTCGGTTCTGGCTGAAGGGCCCGGACTGTTGGCCCGCTAAGGCAATGAATTTCAGCATTCCTTCGTCGCCTGTTGGTCGGAAAAGCAGAAGCGGCGTCCCTCCCGGATTTGCGCGTCCAGCTCCGTCATTCTCCAAACCACAAGGTCGATGGCCGTCCAGGACGAGCCGCGAGGCGCCGGCACGCAAGGTCGATCGCGATGTTGCGAGGTGTCTTGCCGGCGATGCACTTGGCGAAAACGCGATGCACGATGTCGGCCTCGGCCTCGATGATCTCTAACTCGCTCGGTTTTGCCGACGGCGGTGGGAATGTTCGGTCGCCGGCGTCGCGCCCGTCGCGGATCACGCGTTCAAGCCGCGCGACGCCGCGGCAGGACCGGGAGCCGCAACCGCCGATACTCACGATTGACAGGCAATTATTACATGTATAAAAATATGCAAATTCATATAATATGAGATGCCCGAATGGACGCGCATCCGCTCAAGCTCAGAGTGCAGTCGATCGTTGCGGAGACGCCGGTCATTCGCAGCGTCGTGTTCGGTGTGGAGGGCGGTGCCGTGCCGGAGTGGCAGGCGGGCGCGCACATTCGCGTGTTGCTGCCGGGCGGAGGAGACCGGCCGTACTCCCTGATGGCATTGCCGGACCTGCCTGAAGGCGCTGTTGCGCTGGGGGTGCTGCGCGAGGAGACGTCGACCGGCGGCTCGCAGTTCATGCATGCCCTTCAGGTCGGCGACGTCGTCAGCGCGACCGCGCCGGTCAACAATTTCGGTCTTCATGAGGGCGCCGCGCCGGCGTTGCTGTTTGCCGGCGGCATCGGGGTTACGCCGATCCTGTCCATGGCGGCGGTGCTGAAGGCGCAGGGAACCTGGTTTCGCCTGCACTATGCCGGACGATTGCCGGGGCTGCTGGCGTTCCTGCCGCAGTTGCAGGCGATCTGTTCGGACGGCCTGACGGTCCACCACGACAGCGATGCGTCCCGCCTCGATATCGCGGCAGCGCTTGGCGAGGCGCCCGCAGATGCCCACGTCTATGTCTGTGGGCCTGCCGGCATGATCGACGCGGTGAAGGCAACGGCGCTCGCCAGGGGCATCCCGGCAGGCCGCATCCATTTCGAGCTGTTCAACGCGGGGCCGGCCAGCTCCCCGAACCAACCGTTCGAGGTCGAGGTCAAGTCGACCGGGCAGGTCATCACGGTCGCGACCGATCAGAGCATCATCGAGGCGCTGGAAGCGGCGGGGCTCGACGTACTCTATGATTGCCGGCGGGGCGATTGCGGCATCTGCCAGTGCGGCGTGATCGCCGGCGTGCCCGATCATCGCGACGTCATTCTCAGCGACGACGAGAAGGCGTCCAACAAGGTCATGCAGATCTGCGTGTCGCGTGCGAAGTCGGACCGGCTGGTGTTGGATCTCTGAGAGGAGGCAAGAGGCGCCATGGCGAAATACGGAAAGAATCCCCGCGCGATCGGCGGGCTTGTGCGCGACGCCGAGGTGCATCGCGACGTCTATGTCGATCCCGAGGTCTTCGATCTCGAGATGGAGCATCTGTTTCCCAACAGCTGGATCTATGTCGGGCATGCCAGCCAGTTGTCGAAGGCCGGCGACTTCATCACCGCCAATATCGGCCGGCAGCCGGTGGTGGCCAGCCGCCATACCGACGGTTCGATCCACCTGTTCTACAATCGCTGTCCGCACAAGGGCGTCAAGATCGCCTCCGAGCCGTGCGGCAATACCGGAAAATTCTTCCGCTGTCCCTACCATGCCTGGTCGTTCAAGACCGACGGCTCGCTGCTCGCGATCCCGCTGAAGAAGGGCTACGAGGGCACCGGCTTTGCCGACACCCAGGCCAACGACGGGCTGTCGCGGATCAAGAATGTCGTCGTCTACCGGGATTTCATTTTCGCGCGCCTGAGCGAAAGCGGCGTCGGCTTCGAAGACTATTTTGGTGAAAGCCTCTCGACCATCGACAACATGGCCGACCGCTCGCCGGAGGGGAAGCTGGCCGTCGAGGCCACGCCGATCCGCTACATGCACACCTGCAATTGGAAGATGCTGGTCGAGAACCAGACCGACACCTGCCATCCCATGGTGGCGCATGAGAGCTCGGCGGGCACCGCCATCAAGGTCTGGCAACGCGAACAGGGCAATTCCACGGAGACGCCGATGGCGGTGCAGCTCTATGGGCCGTTCATGAGCCCGTACGAGTTCTACGAGCAGAGCGGCATCCGGATCTGGCCCAACGGCCATGGCCATACCGGCGTCGCCAATTCCATCCATTCGAACTATTCGGACGTCGAGGGCTATCTCGGCCAGATGGTCGCAGCCTATGGCGAGAAAAGGGCCCACGAGATTCTCGGAGAGGTCCGGCACAACACCGTCTATTTCCCGAACATCATGGTCAAGGGCGCGGTGCAGATCCTCCGCAATTTCATTCCGATCGCGGTGGACCGGACGCTGGTGGAGAGCTGGGTCTATCGTCTGGTCGGAGCACCCGACAAGCTCTACGAGCGTGCGCTGATGTACAATCGCTTCATCAACGCACCGACCTCGATCGTCGGGCACGACGATCTCGAAATGTATGAACGGGCCCAGGAAGGGCTGAAGTCGAACGGCAATCAGTGGGTCAATCTGCGCCGGCTCTACGAGAGCAACGAAGCGCCTGACGTCACCGCCGTCATCAATGGCACGTCGGAGCGCCAGATGCGGAACCAGTTTCATGCCTGGGCCAAATTCATGACCATGAACATGGACCAGCCGGTCGAGGCCGCGGAATGATCAGCGAAAAGACCATCACCGATTTCATCTATCGGGAAGCCGACCTCCTCGACACGATGCAATGGCAGGCGTGGCTCGACCTGTTCCATCCGGAAGGGCGCTACTGGATGCCGCTGGAATGGCAGCAGCAGGACCCGGTGCTCCAGCCGTCGCTGATGTACGAAGACCTGTTGCTGATGAAAGTGCGCATCGAGCGATTGGCCGGCGAACGCACCTTCAGCCAGAAGCCAAAGAGCCGCTGTCATCACCTGCTTCAGGCGCCGCAGATCCTGGTGTGCGACCCGGCGGCCGGCGTGTTCAACGCGCGGACGTCCTTTCTCTACACCGAGACGCGCGGCGACACGCTGGAACGCTTTTCGGGATGGGCGTCGCACGATCTCGTTCCGGTCGGCGATGAACTCAAGATCAGGCTCAAGCGCATCGATCTCGTGAATTTCGACGCGCCGTTCGGCAATATCCAGCTTTTCATGTGAGTGCGCCTTGACCACTGCGACCACCGTCTACACCCGCTTCCGCGAGATCGCCCTCCGCCGGGGAGAAGCCGGCTTTCTCAACGTGCTGCCCGAGACGGCCGAGATCTACGGCATCGCGGCCGGGGAGATCTCGTACCGTGCCATGTTTGAGCGGGTGGAACGCTGGCGCGCGGCGTTTGCAGACCGCGGTTACGGTGAAGGCCATCGGGTCGGGCTGCTGCTCCAGAACAGGCCGGTGTTCGTCGAGCTGTGGTTCGCCTTGAACGCGCTCGGTGTCTCCGTGGTGCCGATCAACCCGGATCTGCGGGTCAGCGAGCTCGAATACATCATCGCGCATTCCGAGATGAATGCCGCCTTCGTCCTCGCCAAACGACGCGACGAGGTCGAGACAGCGGCGCGCCAGGCCGGCAGGCCCATTCCGGTTGCGACCAACGGCGGCGAGATTCCAGCCCCGTTCGGTGGCGCGCGGCCGGCGAACGCCGGCGACGGTTTGAGCGAATGCGCGCTGCTCTATACGTCGGGGACGACAGGCCAGCCCAAGGGCTGCGTGCTGACCAACACCTACTTCCTGTATTCCGGAGACTGGTATCGCGATGTCGGCGGATTGATCGATCTCAGAGGTGATGGCGAGCGCATGATCACGCCGCTGCCGCTGTTTCACATGAACGCGATGGCAGTGTCGCTGATGGCGATGCTGTCGGTCGGCGGCAGCCTGACGATGCTCGATCGATTCCATCCGCGCAGCTGGTGGAAATCGGTGCGCGACAGCCGGGCGACCTGCCTGCATTATCTCGGCGTCATGCCGTCGATGCTGATGGGCGCGCCGCCGACGCATGAAGATCGCGCGCACACCGTGCGGTTCGGCTTCGGCGCCGGCGTCGACAGACTGCTGCACGCGCCGTTTGAAGAGCGCTTCGGCTTTCCGCTGCTCGAGGCCTGGGCGATGACCGAGACCGGAAGCGGCGGCGTGATCGCCGCCCATGTCGAGCCCCGCAAGGTGGGCACGAGCTGTTTCGGACGTCCGGCGCCCGAAGTCGAGGTTCGGATCGTCGACGACGGCGGCAACGATGCGCCGGTGGGAACGCCGGGCGAGCTGTTGGTGCGGCGGGCGGGGGATGATCCCCGCTACGGCTTCTTCAGCGAGTACCTGAAGAACCCGGAAGCCACCGCCGATGCCTGGAAGGACGGATGGCTCCATACCGGAGATATCGTGTCCCGCGATACGGACGGCGATCTTCATTTCGTCGACCGCAAGAAGAACGTGATCCGCCGCTCTGGCGAGAACATCGCCGCGGTCGAGGTCGAGTCCGTGCTGAACCGCCATCCCGCGGTCCGGCAGGCCGCGGTCGCGGCGACACCCGATCAGGTGCGCGGCGACGAGGTCGCGGCGGTCATCATCGCCGAGAAGCCGGGGGCAGACCGCGCGCTGGCCGAGGATATCGTGCGCTGGAGCCTGGAGCAGATGGCCTATTACAAGGCGCCGGGCTGGATCTGCTTCGTCGAAAAACTCCCGTTGACCGCGACCGAGAAGATCCAGCGCGGCGGACTGAAGGATTTCGTCGCGAAGCTGATGCGCGATGGCGCGTTCTTCGATCTTCGCGACCTCAAGCGGCGGCAGGAGTGATACATGCCGCTCGCAGGGAGCCGATCATGAGCCAGACCCGCACCACACTCATCACCGGAGGCAATTCCGGGATCGGCGAGGCCCTGGCGAAAAAGCTCCTCGACGAGGGACAGCGGGTCGTTTCGGTCGGGCTTGAGAAGCCGGACTGGACCCACGATCTGCTCACCGCCTATCGCGCGGACTTGACCAGCTTGGCGGAGACCAGGGCCATTGCGCAGGAGATCTGCCGGGATCATGCGGTCGATTGCCTGGTGCACAATGCCGGCATCATCCTGCCGAACCTGCTGGCCGATGCGAAGCCGGAAGACATCTTGACGCTGGCGCAGTTGCACCTGGGCGCACCGATGCTGCTGACCCAGGCGGCGATGGAGGGGATGCGGTCGCGACGGTTCGGGCGGATCGTGTTCGTGAGCTCGCGCGCCGCCATGGGCGCGGCCACGCGCTCGGCCTATTCCGCGACCAAGGCCGGCGTGCACGGCATGGCGCGGACATGGGCGCTGGAGCTGGCGTCGAGCGGGATCACGGTGAACGTGGTTGCACCAGGCCCGATCCTGACCGACAATTTCTGGGGCGTCGTCCCGAAGGGCTCCGAGCAGCAGGAGCGGATGGCGCGCAACGTTCCGGTCGGGCGGCTCGGCTCGCGCGAGGACGTGGCGCACGCGATCAGTTTCTTCCTCGACGAGCGCTCGGACTTCGTGACCGGACAGGTGCTCTACGTCTGCGGCGGCACCAGCCTTGCCGGCCTCAGTCCCTGATCGTGTGCGGATCAGATCTGATTCTGGCGGATGTTCTCGACCATCTTGGCAAGCACGCGAGCGCATACCTCGATCTCGTCGGGATCGATACCCACGGTCAGCCGGTCGTAATTGTTCTCCATGATCGGCCAGATCTTTCGCAGCAGGGCCTCACCGTCCGCCGTCAATCCGACGACGCGGCGACGCTGGTCTTCTTCCGCGATCTCGCGCTTGACGAGGCCCGATGACACCATCGACTCGACCATGCGGCTCGCGGTCGACTGCTCGGTGACCGCCAGAACGGCGATCTCGTTGACGGTCAAGGTCTTGTAGATGAACAGGACCGACAGCGTCCGGAACACGACGTTGTTGATGTTGTGCTCGCTGAGATCACGGTTCTGATCCAGGTTCCAGCGATTGGCGAGCCGGTTGAAGAGATAGGGAATGTAGCTTTGCAGCTGGTCCCGCGTCCGCGGCGGACCGGATTTCCATCTGCTCCTGGAGTCTTTGGCCATTATGTCTTGCGACCCTGCTTCTTGCTTTCGCTGCCAAGTTTCGAGGAGAGGGACCGCAGCACCGACAGTGCGGCCTCCAGCTCCTGGGCGGGGATACCTTCGAGCCGTTCGCTGAGATGCCTCTTGTGCACGTCGGCTGCCTTCCTGAACAGTGCTTCGCCCTTCGGCGTCAGGCGCACGATGAACGACCGGCGGTCCTCGCTCGACATCTCCTTGCTGATGAGGTCGTCAGCCAGCAGGCGCTGCACCAGGCCCGAGACGTTGCCGCCGGACACTTTCAGGTTCTGCGACAACTGTCCGAGTGCCATTCCGTCCCTGTAACGGTCGAGCTGAGCCAGCACGTCGAACTTGGCCAGCGACAAGGCGAACTCCGAGCTGAGCATGGAATTCAGCGACGCAAACAGCTCGCCATGCAGGGACAGCAGTTGCAGCCACAGCCGGGTTTCAATCTGCCCGAATACGGGGGCTGTGCTCTCTTTGAGTGCTGCCGGCATCATGCAAAGCTCTTGATGGTCTGGATCACGCCGTCGAGCTCCTTGCCTTCGCTGTCCTTCAGCGCGGCTTCCCGCAGTCGGCGCGCCCAGTCGGCAGCATCGTCGCGCGGTGCGACCAGTCTGATCGCGGCCAGCGTCTTGTCGAACTTCGACAGGCCGCGGCTGTGGGTGTCGGAATAGCCTTTGACAAGGCGCCGGCATTGCAAGACCTCGACGCCCAACTGATAGTTCGCTCGCACCGCCTCTGTCGCGGCGTTGAGCCATTGGTCCCGATGGGTCGTCTCGATCGCGTGACGCAGCGAGCGGCGGCGTATGCCGCGAAGTCCGCCGACGACATAGAGCGCGAGGAACCAGGGCAGAGAGTAGGTCCGCACCCGGCGCCCCTTGTTGACGCGACGGTCGAGCCAGCCGAGCAGGCGCGGCTTGGCGCCGAGCCAGCGGCCAAAGCCCACTGGGAGCATGCCCATGACCTCTTCCATGCGGGGATGCATGAACTCGGTGGTCTGGAGCACCTGATCCTCTGACAACTCGAGTTCGCCCTCGATCCGCGCACGGCGGCCGGATCTGGTCTTGAGGTCGGCAACGCGGATGACGTCATCATAGGCCATGGCGTTGGCGAGATATTTTGCGGCGGCCTGGGTGAAGGCAAAATCGCGCCCGGCGCCGCCGGAGCTGCGATCGGCGGCGTGGAGCTCGCCGAGGATGTCGAGATATTCATCGCCATAGGCGACGTCCTGGAAATCGACGACCTTCTTCAGCCCGGCGCGGCCCATCGCCTGCACGGCCGCGGGTAACTCCTGCGCCAGCCGGGCGGCGAGGCCGGCAAGACGGGGATCCAGAGTGGCCGGGAAGGGAGCGCTGTCAGCCGCCTCCGATTGCGCCGGCGGCGCAGGGTCCGGAGATTTCGACTGCACCCGGTCGAACGCAGCCTCGAACGCGCGGACGCTGGCTTGCGCGCCCTTGTCGCCGGCGCGGATGACGTCGAGATAGCTCTCGCGACTAAAGCTCAGCACGCCGGCGCCTGCGAGCGCGCCGAACATCGCGGCCGAGATCACGCTGCCGTTGGCGATCGCCAGCGCGTTCATGTCGAAGATGATCTCGGTCTTGGCGGCGACCCCGATGGCGCCGGTCACCGCGCCCTGGTCGGCGATGCCGTTCCCCGGCGCGATCTTCTCGCCGATCGCAAACGTCCGGTGATTGGATGCGATCAGCGTGGTGCGGTCCGGCGTCACCAGGCCGCGCAGGATCGAGCGGCCGGCTTCCATGAATTCCGCCGCCATCACCACGTCGACGTCGCCGGGCGTCGGCATCAGCGACAGGATCGGCTTGCGGCCATCGAGCGGCGGCATCGCCTCGATGTAGTAGATCGTGGCGCCGGTGCGTTGGGCGACGCCGGGCACCGATGTCGACTGCGCGACCCAGCCATGGTTCTCGGCGAGCTGGACGATCCAGTCGGTGAGGACGCCGCCGCCCTGGCCACCCATCGCGACGATCGCGATCGAGATCGGCCGCTCGGTCGCGTCACCTGCGGCGGGAAGCGCCAGCTGGACCGTCTCGTCTCTCATGCCAAGGCCTTCATGTTAAGGCTTTCATGCCAAGGCTCTCACGCCAAGGCCTCGAGCGCCGGACGCCGGCGATCGCGCCGCCGTTGCAGCCAGCCGATCACGGCCATGGCGACCCGCGACTTGAACTTGTCCCAGCCGGTCGGATTGTGAATGACGTCTGCGCGATAGAACGAGGGACACAGCACGGCCGCGTCCGCGACCTCGCCGCAATTGCCGCATCCGACGCAGGAATTGTCGATGGCCGCAACGGGATCGTCGCGCAAGGGATCGTCGAGCTGCTTGACCGAGAGGGACGGGCAGCCGGAGAGGCGGATGCAGGCGTGGTCGCCGGTGCAGACGTCCTCGTCGACGCCGAAACGTTCCTTGACGGTGCGAACGCCGTCCTTGATCGCCTTGCTGATCTGCGGCCTCACGCGGCGCTGCTTGTTCAGCATGCATTCGGAGGACGCGACGATGACCTTTGGGCCTTCCTCCTTGGTCGTCAGCGCCTCCTTCAGCGTGTCGCGCATCCGGCCGACATCGTAGGTACGGTCGATCTGCCGGACCCATTGCCCGCCGATGCCCTTCACGGCCTGCACGATCGAGTTGTTGGTATTGCGCCGCTTGCTCGTCGCGCGCGACGACAGGATGTCCTGACCGCCGGTCGCCGAGGTGTAGTAATTGTCGACGATGATGAAGACGCCGTCATGCTTGTTGAAGACGGCGTTGCCGATCCCGCTGGTCAGCCCGTTGTGCCAGAAGCCGCCGTCACCCATCACGGCGATCGAGCGCTTGTCGGCCTTGACGTTGAAGGCCGAGGTCGAGGCCGGGCCGAGGCCAAAACCCATGGTCGTCGCGCCGATGTTGAACGGCGGCAGGATCGAGAACAGGTGGCAGCCGATGTCGGCGGAGACATGGTGCTGGCCGAGCTCGCTCTCGACGAGCTTCATGGCGGCGAAGATCGGCCGTTCCGGACAGCCGGTGCAAAGGCCGGGCGGACGCGCCGGCACGACGTGCTTCAGCTTCTCGACCTCGGGGTGGCTGAGCACGGGGCTCGCGTCCGGCGCCGGTGGCCGATTGCCAAGCAGCCTCGGCTCGGTCTTCTCGATGAATTCGCGCACGCCGCCGAGCAGCACCTGCGCGGTATAGTCGCCACCCATCGGCAGCACGTCCTTGCCGTGGATGCGCGCCTGGATATCCCTGCGGCGCAGCACCGTGTTGATCGCTTGCTCCAGATATTCCGGCTGGCCCTCCTCGACGATCAGGACGGCGTCCTTGTCGAGGCAGAACTCGGCGACCTCGGTGTCGATCACGGGGTAGGTGACGTTCATGACGTAGAGCGGAACCTGCGTGTTGCCGTAGGCATCGGATAGCCCGAGATATTGCAGTGCGCGGACGACGTTGTTGTACATCCCGCCCTGCATGATGATGCCGACCTTGCCCTGCTTCGGCCCCATCCATTCATTCAGCCTGTTGTCGCGGACGAAGTTGATGGCTGCGGGCATCCGCGTCTTGATCTTCTCCTGCTCATGCTCGTAGGCCGCCGGCGGCAGCACGATGCGGCCGACGTCGCGCTTCGGATTGTTCAGCGCGTCCTTGATGGTGTGGGCCGGCCTGACATTGTCCTTGCAGGCAAAGCTGCCGTGCATGTGACAGGCACGGACGCGCACCTCCAGCATGACAGGGGTGTTCGAGACCTCCGAGAGCTCAAAGCCCTTCTCGATCAGGTTGACGATGCATTCATGGTCAGGACGGGGATCCAGCAGCCAGATCTGCGATTTCATCGCAAAGGCATGGGTGCGCTCCTGCATGATCGAGGAGCCTTCGCCGTAATCCTCGCCGACGATGATCATCGTGCCGCCGGTAACGCCGCCAGAGGCGAGATTGGCCAGCGCGTCGGAGGCGACATTGGTGCCGACCGTCGACTTCCACGCCACCGCGCCGCGCAGCGGATACATCACGGAGGCCGACAGCATCGCCGCCGCCGCTGCTTCATTGGCGGAGCTCTGGAAGACGACGCCGAGGTCGTCGAGCACGTCCTTGGCGTCGGCCAGCACGTCCATCAGGTGCGAGATCGGCGAGCCCTGATAGCCGCCGACATAAGCAACGCCCGATTGCAGGAGTGCCTTGGTGATGGCGAGAATGCCTTCGCCGCGGAAGGTGTCGCCGTCGCCGAGCCGGAGATCCTCGACCTCGCGAGCAAAAGACCGTTCAGCCATTGCACCCTCCAGAAATATGCTATAGCATACGTTTACATGTAAAGTAAGTCAACGCTGCGCCTTCGCCGTCTGGCTTTGCGGATCTCTGCTCCGGACGGCGAGTATGAGCCAGCGACAGGGTAGGGCCAATGCTGAAGCTGCCGCGCTTTAGAGCCGCCGCCGTCCAGGCTTCACCTGTATATCTCAACGCCAGCGCGACCGCCGACAAGGCCGCCTCACTGGTGCGTGAGGCGGCGGCGAACGGCGCGAGGCTGGTCGCATTCCCCGAAGTCTTCGTGCCCGGCTATCCCTATTGGAACTGGATCACCGATCCTGTCACGGGCAGCGCCTGGTTCGAGAAGCTCGTCAAGGCATCGGTGCTGGTGCCGGGTCCCGAGATCGACGTCATCCGGAAGGCCGCGCGCGATGCCGGGTGCTATGTCGTATTCGGGGTGAACGAGCGCAGCCCGGTGTCGCTCGGCGCAATCTACAACACGCTGGTTTTCATCGGCCCGGACGGAACGCTGCTCGGCAAGCACCGCAAGCTGGTGCCGACCTGGGCAGAGAAGCTGACCTGGACCGGCGGTGACGGGTCGAGCCTGCGCGTCTATGACACCGAGATCGGGCGCCTCGGCGGGCTCGCCTGCGGCGAGAACACCAACACGCTCGCGCGCTTCGCGCTGCTCGGGCAGGGCGAGCTGGTTCACGTCGCGAGCTACATCTCGCTCCCCGTCGCGCCGCCGGACTACGACATGGCGGAGGCGATCAAGCTGCGCGCCATTGCCCATTCCTTTGAGGGAAAGATTTTTACGATCGTCTCCTGCTCGACCGTGTCGGAGGAGATCATTGCGGCCATGGAGACCGTCGTTCCCGACGCGCGGGCGCGCCTGCAGCGCAAGTCGAGCGCGTTCTCCGGCGTGATCGGACCGGACGGCCGTCTCGTCGGCGAGCCACTGATCGACGATGAAGGCATCGTCTATGCCGATATCGACCTCGAGCGCTGCATTCAGCCGAAGCAGATGCACGACATCGTCGGGCACTATAACCGGTTCGACATTTTCGATTTGCGGGTCAACCGCCGTCCGCAGGCGCCGCTCGGCCTTGCGGAAGGCGAACGTCTGGCGGCTGACGCAGCGGAGCAGGCGAACTTCGTCTCAATCCCAGGCAGGACGGAATAATGGGACGTGTCGATCCAACGACGCCACGAAGCGCGAACCACCTCACCGTTGTCCTGGCGAAAGCCAGGACCCATTACCCCGAATGGTCATTGTCGGGCGATCCGGGGCCACGATCCCTTTCACAAGGTGGTTATGGGTCCTGGCTTTCGCCAGGACGACAATGGTGGATGTAGCGACGGGACTGCATGAGACAGGACGTCATAAGACGTCATGAGCCAAGACTTGGAGGACAGGATGGGCGAGAACGTCATCGGCCGGGCCAATGTCGAGGATACCCCGGAACTCAAGGCCTACTACCAGGACCTCGAGAAGTTCGACGCGGCCGCGCTGTGGACGGTCGCCAACAGGATCGAGCCGTGGCAGCCGCAGTCGGCGTCCATTCCCGTGCTCTGGCGCTACAGCGATCTGCGCGAGCACGTGCTGCGCTCGGTAGAACTCGTTTCGCCGGAGAAGGCGGGACGGCGGGTGATCTACCTCAACAATCCCGGTCGCCGCGACGTGTCGGCCGCTGTCGGTTGGCTCTATTCAGGCTTGCAGGTGATGCACCCGGGCGAAGTGGCATCGGCCCATGCGCATTCGGCCTCCGCCCTGCGCTTCATCATGGAAGGGACGGGCGCCTATACCATCGTCGATGGCCACAAGATGACGCTCGGCGCGCGGGATTTCGTGCTGACGCCGAACGGCACCTGGCACGAGCATGGCGTCGAGGCAAACGGCTCGGTTTGCATCTGGCAGGATGGGCTCGACATTCCGCTGGTCAACGCGCTGGAGGCCAATTTCTTCGTCGTGCACCCGAAGATCCAGCAGGAGGAGTCGGGCTATCCCGTCGACGACATGACCAAGACTTGGGGCAATCCCGGCCTTCGGCCGGCGGGTTCGCGATGGTCGAACGGCTATTCACCGATGTTCAAATATGAGTGGGAGCCGACTTACGAGTCGTTGCGAAAATATGCCGCCGCGACCGACGGATCGCCCTATGACGGCATCCTGATGAACTATGTCAATCCGATCACCGGCGGACATGTGATGCAGACCATCGGCGCCAGCATGCAGTTGCTGCGTCCGGGCGAGAAGACCAGGTCGCACCGGCACACCGGAAGCTTCGTCTATCAGGTCGCCAAAGGACACGGCTACTCCGTGATCGGCGGCAAGCGGTTCGAGTGGCAGGAGCGCGACATTTTCTGTGTTCCCTCCTGGGCCTGGCATGAGCACGGCAACGGCTCCGGGAGCGAGGACGCCTGCCTGTTCTGTTTCAACGATCTCCCCGTCATCGAAGGGCTCGGTCTCTACCGTGAAGAGGCCTATGGCGACAATGCCGGCCATCAGTCGGTCGCGGCCTGACATTTCCCCGCAGAATTCAACCCGAAACCGGATCAAGCTTTCATGCGTCTAGTCACCTACACCTTGGGCTCCAGCGGTGCCCGGCTTGGGGTTGTCGTCAACGGTTTGGTTGTCGATGTCGAGCGCCTCGGTGCGTCCCGCGGTCTTGTCTGGCCGGGCGATATGCTCTCGTTGATCGATAATGGCGTTACGCTGCTGCCAGCGCTGAGGGAATGTCTGGACAGCGCCAACGGGGCGCTGCCGGTCGGTGCCGCCGTTCCGCTCGAGGACGTCAAGCTGCAGGCACCGATCCCGCGCCCGCGCAAGAACATCTTCGGGATCGGGCTGAACTATCGTGCGCATGTGGCGGAGTCCGCCAAGAGCCTCGACACCGACAAGGATCTGCCGAAGCAGCCGGTGGTGTTTTCCAAACCGCCGACCGCCGTGATCGGGCCGGGAGCGGCGATCCAGCACAATGCCAGCGTCACCCGGCAGCTCGACTGGGAGGTCGAGCTCGCCGTCATCATCGGCAAGACCGCGACGCGCATCCCGGTCGAGAAGGCGATGGATCACGTATTCGGCTATTCCGTGATGATCGACATTTCCGCGCGGGACAATCGCCGCGCCGGGCAGTGGATATTCTCCAAGGGCATGGACACCTACGCGCCGTTCGGCCCTTGCATCGTGACTGCGGACGAGATTCCCGATCCGCACGATCTCAGGCTTTGGCTGACCAAGAACGGCGTCATCAAGCAGGACTCCAACACCAAATACATGATCTTCGATATTCCGGCCCTGATCGCCGACATCTCGTCCGGCATGACGCTCGAGCCGGGCGACATCATCGCGACCGGAACGCCCGAAGGCGTTGGCGCCGGCATGAATCCGCAGGAATGGCTGTGGCCCGGCGATGTGGTCGAGGCGGGCGTCGACGGCGTCGGCGTCATCCGGCACCCCGTTGTTGCGATCTGATGACGCTGTTCTCGTTCGATCGCGAGCTGAGGTTCGGGGATTGCGATCCATCGGGGATCGCCTATTTCCCGTCCTACCTGAACATCCTCAACGGCGTGGTTGAGGAGTTTTGGGCTGTGATCGGATTTTCCTGGCCGGAGCTGATCACGATCCGCAGGATCGGGACCCCGACCGTGCATCTGGCTTGCGACTTTTCACGGCCGTCGAAATTCGGCGACTGCCTGACGTTCGGCCTGCGCGTCGTCAAGGTCGGCCGCGCCTCGCTCCATCTGGCGCACGTCGTGACGGCCGCAGATGGCGTGCGCTGGCGGGCGCGCCAGATCCTCGCCGCGACGTCGCTGGTCGATCATCACGCTATCCCATGGCCTGACGACGTTCGTGCGGCTCTCATGTCGCATCTGCAAGCCGGCGAGGAGAGGGCTGCATCATGATCTCGCTGTTCATGACGTTCTCCGATCCGAAAGGCGAGCGGCGAATTCACGCGGACGATCTTGCTGCTGCGGCTGCCCTCGTGGGGTCTACTCCGGGGATGGCCGAGGGCCTGCTGTTCACGCCGCTGGAGCAATCGGTCGATCATCCCTACAAGGCCGACGGGGCCGGACCGGTATTTGCGCTCCAACTGCGTTTTCCGAATCTGTTTGCGTGCGAGTCCGCGATGGACCGCGGTGGCGTGCTCGCAGGTCTTGCGGCAGGTCGCGGACTGCCGAGCCTTGCCGGATTGGACGTGACGCACCAGGCGATGGTAACGCGTGCCTATCCCGTCGACGACGCCACGCATGCGAACGGTACGGTCACGCCGTGCAGCTACCTCGTGCACTATCCCGGGCCGGCCGACGATATCAATGCCTGGAATTTGCATTACCTGGAGCATCATCCGTCGATCATGCGGACCTTCCCTGACGTCCGCCAGATCGAGATTTACACGCGTATCGATTGGGTCGACCGGCTGCCGTCGCAGCGGGTCGAGTACATGCAGCGCAACAGACTGATGTTCGACAGCCCGCAAGCCCTTGCGCGAGCGCTGAGCTCCGACGTGATCAAGCGCATGCGCGCGGACTTCGTCCGGTTTCCGCCGTTCGCGGGCGGCAACAAGCATTTTCCGATGCTGACGAGCATCGTCCCGGCAAGGGAGATGAGCGAGATGGGCGAGGGCGGAACGCCGCGATGATGGCATCGTGCCCCTGATTTGCCCGACGGTGCAAGCGGATTCTGAAAATCAGCATGCGTTGCTTCGGGCCAGCAAGCCATTGATGTTGCTGTGGCCGGCTACTGTGCATGGGGTTGTTTTCGATTTTTTTGGTGTGCGGCTCGCCGGGATCGACCCAAACCGGTCTCAGTGCCCGCCGAGATAGGCCGTGATCAACCGGGGATCGTGGATCAGATCCTTGGCAGGGCCGGACTGCACGATCTCGCCGGTCTCCAGCACGTAACCATAGTCGGCGGTCTCGAGCGCGGCACGGGCGTTCTGCTCGACCAGCAGGATGGACACACCCAAATCGCGCAAGGACGCGATGGTGCGAAAGATCTCGCGCACGATCAGCGGCGCAAGGCCGAGACTGGGTTCGTCGAGCATCAGGAGCGTGGGCTTTGCCATCAGCGCGCGCCCCAGCGCGAGCATCTGGCGCTCGCCGCCGGACAGCGTGCCGGCGGCCTGGCGTTGTCGTTCCCTGAGCCGGGGAAAGCGATCATAAACCTCATCCAGCGTCTTTCGGACGCCGGAGCGGTCGCGCAGGCTGTAGGAGCCGAGCAGAAGGTTGTCGGCGACCGACATGTCGGAGAACAGCTCGCGCTTCTCCGGAACCAGGCAGAGCCTGCGCTCGACGCGATCCTCGACGGACATCTTCCGGATATCGTTGCCCCGGAATGCCATGCGGCCACGCGATCCGAGCAGCCCGATGGCGGCCATCAGCAGCGTGGTCTTGCCGGCGCCGTTCGGGCCGATCACGGTGACGATCTGTCCTTCGTCGACCGACAGCGAGACGTTGCGCACGGCCTCGACGTTGTCGTAGCAGACGGTCACATCGGTGATGGAAAACATCTCGCTCACGCGACGCCCCCGAGATAGGCCTCTTGAACCCGTTCGTCGCTGCGGATCGCGCTTGGGACGCCCTCGCAAAGCTTGGAGCCGAAATCGAGCACCACGATGCGGTCGACCAGCGACATCACGAACTCCATATCGTGCTCGACGATGAGGATGGTCAGGTGATCCGCCCGCAGCGCGCGGAGCAACTCCGCCAGTCTCAGCTTTTCCTGGCGGCGCAGGCCCGCCGCCGGCTCGTCCAGCACCAGGAGCGCGGGATCCGCGGCGAGCGCGCGTGCGATCTCCAGGATGCGCTGGTTGCCAAGCGGAAGATTGCCGGCGAGCTCGAACGGCTTGTCGCCGAGCCCGACGCGCTCGAGCTGCATCAGCGCCTCGTGCCGGGCGCTGGCTTCCTCGCGCTGATTGAGGCGAAAGGCGCCGGCGAACAGGCCAGTGCGGGTTCGGCTGTAGGTGCCGAGCATGACGTTCTCCAGCAGGTTCATGCGCGGCCGCAGCTTCACATGCTGGAAGGTCCTGGCGACGCCGGCCTTGGCGATGCGGGATTGCGGATCACGCGTGATCAGGCGGCCCGCAAAGACGATCTCACCCTTATTGACCCGCAGCGCGCCGGTCAGGCAGTTGAACATCGTGCTCTTGCCGGCGCCGTTCGGACCGATGACGGCAAGGATCTCGCCGGATCTCACCTCGAAGCTGACATTGTTGACCGCGACGAGGCCGCCGAACCGGCGCTCGGCGCCATCAACCTTCAGGAGAAGCTCGCCCGGTGCCGGCTGCGGACGGCGCGGCAGCGGTGGCGCCGGCTGCGGCCGCTCGCGCCTGGTCTTGGGCAGATAGCGCGCAATGGAGGGAACGATGCCCTGCCGCGCCCATTGCAGGAACAGGATGAACAGCGCGGAGAAGGCGACGATCTCGAGCTGACCGGACGCGCCCTTGGCGATCAGCGGCAAATAGTCCTGCACGCTGTTCTTGAGCAGCGTCACGATGGCGGCGCCGACGACCCCGCCGAGCAGGCTGCCCGCGCCGCCGACCATCGTCATCATCAGGTACTCGATGCCCATGCTGGCATCGAACGGACCCGGGCTGATGAAGCGGCTCATATGCGCGTAAAGCCATCCGGAGAGCGAGGCCAGGAATGCCGCGATCACGAAGGTCACGAGCTTGATCCGGAAGGCGTTGATGCCGAGGCTCTCGACCAGCGTATTGCCGCCGCGCAGTGCCCGCATGGCGCGGCCGAGCCGCGAGTCCAGGAGATTGTAGCCGAGGAAGAGCATCAGGGCGACGATGCCCCAGATCAGATAATAGATCTGCGCGCTGGAGACGAGCGCGAACGAGCCAACAGTGATCGGCGGGATCGACGAGATGCCGTTGAAGCGGCCGAGCCCCTCGACATTGCCGAACAGGAAGCCGATCGCAAGGCCCCACGCGACGGTCGAGAGCGAGAGGAAATGGCCCTGGAGGCGCAAGGTGACGACGCCGAGGATGGCTGCCACGCCGCAGGTCAGCGCCACCCCGAACAGCAGGCCGAGCCAGGGCGATTGCCCGTTCAGGGCGGAGACCCACGCCGTCGCATAGGCCGCGATGCCGACGAACGCAGCCTGTCCGAACGACACGATGCCGCCGACGCCGGTGAGGAGCGCAAGGCCGATGGCGACCAGCGAATAGATGCCGATATAGTTCATCAGCGTGACGCTGAACGGGCTCAGGACGAGGGGCGCGAGTGCGAGGCACGCCAGTGCTGCTACTGCTGCGAGCTGAACATGAAGCCGCGTCATTCCTCGATCTCCTCCTCGGAATGCAGCGAGGCGAGGGATCGCCAGATCAGAACCGGGATCAGCAGCGAGAACACGATCACGTCCTTCAAGGCACTGCTCTGGAAGGATGCGAAGCTTTCGAGGATGCCGACCCCGACCGCGCCGATCGCTGCACCGGGATAGCTGGTCATGCCGCCGACGATGGCGCCGACGAACGCCTTCAGTCCGATCAGGAAGCCGGAATCGTAGAACACAGTATTCACCGGTGCGATCAGGATCCCGGATACGCCGGCCATCAGCGATCCCAGCAGGTAGGCGATGGTGCCGGCCCGCGCCGGCCGGATCCCCATCAGCCGCGAGCCGGTCCGGTTCACTGCCGTGGCGCGGAGCGATTTGCCGACCAGCGTGAAGTCGAAGAAGAGATAGAGGAGACCGCTGAAGACCAGCGCCGCGATCACGATCAGCATGGTCTGGCCCGAGATCAGGACGCCGGCGAACTCCGTTGACAACGACGTCAGCGGCTCGGTCCGGACCCCCTCGGGGCCGAAGAACAGCAAGCCAAGACCGACCAGCGCGAAATGCAGCGCCACCGAGACCGTCAGCAGCAGCAGCACCGTGCCGTCGGCGATCGGGCGGAAGACGATCCGGTCAAGCAGAGGGGCGATCGGCGTTATCAGCATCAGCGCGAGCACGAGCCGGACGGCGAGCGGCGGGTCCATGCGCATGGTGAGCCAGGCGATGCCGACCACCGCCAATGGAAGGGCGAGATAGAACAGAAGCGCGCGCGGCAGCAGGCGAAGCTCGCCGTTGCGAATGAGCGAGGTGATCTCGATCAGGGTCGCAAGGCACGCCAGCACCACGACCAGCGCGCCGGTCCCCGGAAAGCGCTTGGCATCGAGGGCCGCAAGTGTCAGCGCAGTGAAGGCGGCGATGTCGCCGAAGGGAATGAAGATGACCCGTGTCACCGTGAAGATGAGCACGGTTCCGATCGCAACCAGTGCGTAGACCGCACCGGTGGCGATCCCGTCGATCGCAAGGATGGCCGCGATATCGCTCGTCATTGAGACGCCGTTCCCCCGTTCTGACCGCCGGCCATCCTCCGCTTATGGTGCGTACTTCCAGGCGCCGCCGGTCAGGCGGACCACCACCAGCGAGCGCTCGTCGACGCCGGTCACCGCACCGGGCTTGAAGTTGTAGACGGCATGCACGCCGGGCAGTTCCTTGGTGCTGAGGATGGCGTCTCGCAGCGCCGTGCGGAATTCCGTCGTTCCGGGCTTCGCGGTCTTGAGCGCCCGCTCGGCGGCGTTGGCAAAGATCAGCCAGGCATCGAAGGAGTAGGCGGAGAACCCGTCGGTGGTCGGAATGTTGTGGGTCTTCTGGTAGACCGCGCGGAAATCGAGCGCGATTTTCTTGGCGAAGTGCTCGTCCGGAAGCTGTTCGGCCACGATCACGGGGCCGGCGGAGACCTGAATGCCCTCGGCGGCCTTGCCACCAACCGTGACGAAGTCCGGATTGACCAGCGCCACGGTGCCGTAGGTATTGCCCTTGAAGCCACGTTCGGAGAGCGTGATGAGAGGCAACGCGCCTTGCGTGCCCGAGCCGCCGATCAGCACCGCGTCGGGACGTGCAGCCATGACCTTGAGGATCTGCGCGGTCACCGAGGTATCGGTGCGGGCATAGCGCTCGTTGGTCTGGACCTTGATGTCTACAACGGGTTCGGCGGCCTTCGCCCCGTTGTAGACGAGGTCGCCCCATGCATCGGAGAAGCCGATATAACCAATATTCTTCATGCCATCGCGCTTCATCCTATCTGCGACGATCTTGACGAGGAGCGAAGCCGGCTGCGGCACCGCGACGACCCACTGCTCCGGCGATTCCGGAAGCTTGCCGATTGGCGAGATCGAGATCATCGGCACCTTCAATTCACTGGCGACGGCCGCCATGGCGATGGTCGAGGGGGTCGTCGCGGTGCCGATCAGGAGGTCGACCTTCTCCTCCTCGACGAGCTTGCGCGCGTTGCGCGTCGCGGCCGACGGATCGGAACCGTCGTCGAGCTGGATCAGGCGGATGGTCTCGCCGTTGATCGTCTTCTTATATTCATAGGCGGCATTGATGCCGCGCCCATAGGGGATGCCGATCGACGCGCCGTTGCCGCTCAGCGAGGTGACAAAGCCGATCGTGATGTCGGCTTGCGCAGTCGGTGCTGCGAAGACGCCGGCGACAAGTGCGAGTAAGCCCAGGGTCTTCTGCCGCATTTGCGTTGTCCTCCGTTGATGCTGGATACGAATGTCTGGAAGCCGGGCAGGAGCCCGCGCTGTGCACGAACCGATTGAAGGCATTGTTGCAGCGCCAGACGCGGGGCGCGGCGAGAGGGAAGTTCGCTTGGCCGGGGCGTCAGCAGCCATGGCGAGATGTGCCGCTCGAATAGCGGGCGGGTCGGCGGCAACCGGCGTGCATCTGTCGAAATGAAGGAAGGCGAATGCCGCAGCCGCGATGCGCGACCGGCGATGTTGCTGCCGGCCATTCAGGCCCGACGATAGTCCACGCGATTGAGTTTCTCAAAATCGGTGCCCTGCAACATCATCGTCATGGCCACCGGCATTGGCCGGTGGTCGATTACTTAAAGCCTAAAGTATTCTCTGTGGCGCCGTCAACACGTGTCACGGGGCTGCCAGAAAAAAATGTTGCTGCATACAATTCCGTCAGGACGCGCCATTTCCTTCATCTCTTTGTCCCGGAAAATAGGCCTTCTTGGCGCGACGGAGAGGCCCCCTTGACGGGCTCCATGCTGCGCATTTGACGGGTCAATTAGTTTATGGTTGAAATATCTCCGTCGGCAGGCCGACGGCCGATGCTCCCGTCACCGTTTGAGGAGAAGGGCGATGCGCATCTTCTGGCAGAGTTTCGTCGATGCGAGCGTGAACGCGCCCTATATGGCGCGGCTGTCGGAGTACCTCAACACGATCGCTGCGCCCGGCACGACGGTTCACGTCGAGGGCATTTCGCCGCCGGATCGGGAGTTCGGCCGGCTTGCCGAATTGCGCTGCGCGGTTCAGGCGATCGACAACGGGATCGCGGCCGAGGAGAGTGGGTTCGACGCCTTCGTGATGGGCCACTTCCAGGATCCGGGACTTTATGAACTCCGCTCGACGCTCGACATTCCCGTGATCGGGACCGGCGAGGCGACGCTGCTTGCGGCCTCGCAACTCGGTCGGCGCCTCGGCCTCGTGGCGCTCGATCCCGTCTTCGAGGTCTGGCACTACGAGCAGGCTGAACGTTATGGCCTCGGTGATCGCATCGTCCACGTGACCGGCCTCGGCTGCAAGCCGGAGGATTTCGCGGCTGCGTTCGCTGGCGATCAGGCGGCCCACGCCCGGATGATCGAGGATTTTCTGGCCTGTGCCCTGCCGCTGGTGGAGCGCGGCGCCGACGTGGTGATCCCTGCCGGTGTGCTGCCGGGCCTCTTGATCGGGCGTGAGCACGGTCTGAAGGTCGGGCACGCGCCGGTCGTGAACTGCGCCGCGGTGGCGTTGAAGAGCGCCGAGATGTGGGTACAGCTCAGACAACTCAATGGCACCGAGCCGAGCCGCGGACCGAGCTTCAAGCGTGCCAGTGCATTGGCCCGTGATGATTTCCGAGCGATGCTCGCGCGCAACAAGCGTTAGCGCCCGAACAGCCGACCAACTCTGGAGAGCCAGACGTGACGAGACCCGAGAAGGTGACCCTGTTCGAATACGACTCGTGGCAGTATCGATGCGAAGCTGACGGTGATTTGATGCGGGCAGGCAAGGCAGGCGGCTGGTGAAAAATTCGCTGCGCACACCGTATGACGGCATCGTGATGGCGGCTCCCGTCACGATCCCCTATGCGCGCTATTCCATCGAGAGCGCGCAATGGTGGATCGGCCGCGCGCTGAGCGCGCTAGTCACGCGGGCCGGCATCAAGGCCTCCGATATCGACGGCCTGTGCGTCTCCAGCTTCACCATGGGGACCGACAGCGGGATCGGACTGACCCAGCATTTCGGGCTGTGTGTCAGATGGCTGGACACCATCCCGCTCGGCGGCGCCAGCGCCATCGCGGCATTGCGGAAGGCGGCGCGCGCGGTGCAGGCACACGATGCCGACATCGTGGCTTGCGTGGCCGGCGATACCAACCACGTCGATTCCTTCCGCCTGACGCTCGAGAATTTCTCGCGCTTCAACCAGGACGCGGTCTACCCTTACGGCGCAGGCGGCGCCAATGCGAGCTTCGCGCTGATCGCGCGCAACTATATGCGGACTTATGGCGTCATGCGCGAGGACGTCGGCAGGATCGCGGTCGCCCAGCGTGCCAACGCGCTGCGCAACCCGCATGCGCTGATGAAGACGCCGCTGACGATCGAGCAGTATCTGGCGGCCCGTCCCATTTCCGACCCCATTCACCTGTTCGATTGCGTCATGCCGTGCGCCGGTGCCGAGGCCTTCCTTGTGATGCGGGACGAGACCGCGGCGTCGCTTGGCTTGCCGGCTGCACGATTGCTGTCGACGATCGAGCGGCACAACGCCTTCGCCGACGATCCGATGCAGGTGCGCGGCGGCTGGGCAATGGATGTCGGCGAACTCTACGCGATGGCCGGCGTGAAGCCTGACGATCTCGATATCGTCCAGACCTACGATGACTATCCAATCATCACGATGATGCAGTTCGAGGATCTCGGCTTCTGCAACAAGGGCGAGGGCGCGGCCTTCGTTCGTCAGCACGATCTGACGGTTGACGGCGACTTCCCGCACAACACCTCGGGCGGCCAGCTCTCGGCAGGGCAGGCCGGCGCCGCCGGCGCCTATCTCGGGCTTGTCGAAGGATTGCGGCAGGTCCTGGGGGAAGCCGGTCCCACACAGGTAAAGGATGCAAAGCTCGGTTTGGCCTCCGGCTTCGGCATGATCAATTATGACCGCGGCCTGGCCTCGGGCGCCGTGATCTTTGCAGGGCCCGCGCGATGATCGATCCGATCGAGCCACCCCGACGCAAGAACCCGCTGCTGCGGACGCGACTTCCCGCATCGCCGCCGCGGGCGCGCAGCAGGACATCGCACGGGTTCACGCGCGCCGCCGCCGAAGGACGCTTCATGCTGCAGCGCTGCGCGGCCTGCGGCGCCTTTGCCTACCCGGCACGCGAGGCGTGCCCCGCCTGCCTGTCGGCCGATCTCGCGTTCGTCGATGCGCCGCGCCGCGGCGCACTGCTGGCCGAAACGACGGCGCGGGTGCCGAGCGACGTCTATTTCCGCGAGCGGGCGCCCTGGCGGATTGGTCTTGTCAAAATGGATTGCGGTCCGACGATGGTGGCGCATCTGCATGCCGACTGCGTCGAGGGCGCGCCGGTCCTGATGTCGTTTCAGCTCGACAAGAGCGGCCAGGCAGTAGCCTTTGCCCGACCCGAGGGGGAGACGCCCAACATGGCAGACGACAGGCAGTGGCGGGAAATGATGGCTGACCCGAAATTCCGGCGGGTGCTCGTGACCAACGGCCGCAGCGTGATCGGCCAGGAGGCCGTTGCGGCGCTGAAGGCCGCGGGCGCGAAGACGGTGTTCGTCGGCGTTGCCGAACCGTGGCGGCCGTTTGCCGGCGAGCATCTGTTGCGCGGACAGCAAGGGATCGAGGTCGTCACACTCGACGCGGCCGACGAAAAGTCGGCGACTGATCTTGCGGCCGACATCGGCGGCAAGATCGATATCCTGGTCAACACGACGGAATATGTACGACCCGGCGGCCTCCTCGACCGCAGGGGCACGAGCATCGCGCGGGACGAAATCGACCAGGCCTATCTCGGCTTCATCAACCTCGCGCAGGCCTTCGGTCCGGCGATGCGGATGCGGGGTGCGGATGGCGTCAACAACAGTGCCGCCTGGGTCAATATCCTGTCGGTCTATGCGCTGGCGAACTGGCCCGCTTTCGGCGCCTACTCGGCATCGCAAGCCGCCTGCCTGTCGCTGTCGCATTGTCTTCGCGCGGAACTCAGGCCCGGTGGCGTCAAGGTGCTGAACCTGTTCACGGGGCCGGTCGACACCGAGTGGTTCCAGACCGTGCCACCGCCGAAGGTCGCGCCGCGCGCTGTTGCGCAGGCGATCGTGTCCGGGCTCAGAGGCGGGCTCGAGGAGATGTATGTCGGGGACGTTGCCGAGGAAATCAGGCAGCGTCGCGCCGCCAATCCGAAAGCGCTCGAGCGCGAGCTCGACAGATAAGATCAGGGTTTCAACCAAGCAGGAGGACGTGACGATGCAAAGCAAGAATCTCCTGGAGCTCGCAGGTGCGATCTCGTCCGGCGCGGTGCGCGTCGTCGATCTGACCTTCACGCTCAGTCCGGATTTTCCGGTCATCGTGCTGCCGCCGGAGTTTGGCCAGGCAGCTCCCGTCCGGATCCAGGAGATTTCGCGATATGACGGTCGCGGCCCGGCCTGGTACTGGAACAACGTGACGTTCGGCGAGCACACCGGCACGCATTTCGATGCGCCGATTCACTGGTTCACCGGCAAGGACCTGCCGAACAACGCCGTCGATACAATGCCTGCCAAGGACATGATCGCTCCGGCGTGCGTGATCGACTGCTCGGCCGGGGCAGCGCAGGATCCGGATTTCCTGCTGACCGCTCCGCTCGTCGAAGCCTGGGAGGCGAAGCACGGCCGGATTCCCGAGCGGCACTGGGTTCTGCTGCGGACCGACTGGTCGAAGAAGGGCTGGCGCGACTACGCCAACCTCAGGGATGACGGCGCGCACACCCCAGGTCCGAATCCGGCCGTGATGAAATGGCTGGTGGAGGAGCGCGGCATCATCGGATTCGGCACCGAGACGATCGGCACCGACGCGGGGCAGGCCGGCCATTTCGAACCGCCTTATCCGGCGCATCACTTCCTGCACGGCGCCGGCCGGTATGGCCTTCAGTGTCTCTGCAATCTCGATCAGCTTCCCGCAACGGGCGCCGTCATTGTGGCTTCACCCCTGAAGATCCAGAACGGTTCCGGCAGCCCGCTGCGCGTGATCGCGTTGGTGTCGGCAGACTGAAGCGAGCGGATGGCGCTTGCCCGGCAGAAGAAACGCAAACCAAGAAGGACAAGTGCCATGTTCTCGATGAAGACCCTGCTGGCTTCTGCCGCGCTGCTTGTCGCCGTTCCGCAGGTCGGGCAGGCGGAGATCCTCGTCGGCTTCGTCACCGGCCTCAGCGGGCCGGTGTCGTCGATCGGGATTCCGAATGCAAAAGGATTGGCGGCGGGCGAAGCCTATATCGGCGAAGTCGGCAGTGAGAAGCTCCGCGTCATTCAACTCGACGACGGCTCCGATCCCACGGCGTCGGCGCGTAACGCGCGCAAGCTCGTCGAGCAGGAGAAGGTCGACATTCTCATCGGGACGTCAGGTGCGCCGCAGACGCTGGCGATGGCGACGGCTGCGATCGAGATGAAGATTCCAATGATCGCGGTGTCACCGATCGCGGCGGTGCCATCAGGCGATGGCGGGCCCTGGGTCGTGCAGACGCCGCAACCGACGCCGCTTCTCGTTCAGGGCATCGTCGACCATATGAAGGCGCGAGGGTTGAAGACCGTCGCATTCATCGGCTTCTCGGATGCCTTCGGCGACCTCATGTACGATTCGCTGACGCAAAGCGCCAAGGCGGCCGACATCAAGGTCATCGCTAACGAGCGATACGCCCGATCGGATTCGTCGGTGACCGCCCAGGTGTTGCGCGCGTTGGCGGCCCACCGCGACGCCATCATGCTCGGCGGCACGGGAACGCCTGGCGCGTTGCCGGTGATCGCCTTGTCCGAGCGTGGATACAGGGGACCGCTCTACGGCAACCACGGACTCATCAGTGCCGATTTCCTGCGGCTCGCCGGCAAGGCCGCCAACGGAATTATCTGCCCGACCGGGCCGGTGACCGCGGCCGAGCAGCTACCAGCCAGCAATCCGATCCAGAAGGTTGCCTTGGCGTTCCGCGCGGCCTTCGAGAAGGCGAATGGCGAGGCGCCGACCGACTCGTTTTCATCCTATTCCTTCGACGGTTGGCTGGTGTTCGTCGATGCGGCCAAGCGCGCGCTGGCGACCGGCGCCAAGCCGGGCTCGCCGGAATTCCGCACCGCGCTTCGCGAGGCGCTGTTCACCACCAAGGAGCTGGTCGGGACGCAGGGCGTCTACTCCTACACGCCGGCGGATCGGCACGGCGTCGATGCGCGCGCGCGAGTCCTGGTTCAGATCGAGGACGGGAAGTACAAGCTGCTGCCGTGATTGAGCGGCGGGATGGCGCCGGAGCGCGACGTGAAGGTAGCGCTAGTTACAACGTCAGCTCACGGCTTCTGCATCGCGTCCCTGACGGCGCCCTTGAGCTCGTCGAGCTCGCCGGTCAATCCATCGAGCCGATCGGCCGGGAATCCTGCCAGCAGCTCGGCCAGCCATGAGCCATGGCTCTTGGCCATGCGCCTGAAGGCCTTCCGGCCCTCGACGGTCATGCAAACGATCTGCACGCGCCGATCCAGGTTGGAGGGCGTGCGGGTGATGTAGCCGTCCTCGACCAGACGGTCGACGATGGGTGTGAGGTTTCCGGCGGAGACCATCAGGCGCTTCGGCAGCTCTCCCAGCACCAGTCCACTCGGCTCGCGGTCAAGCTGGGCCAGCACGTCGAAGCGCGGCATCGTGAAATCGAATTCCTCGCGGAACCGGCGCCGCAGCTCGCCCTCGATCAGGGTTGTGCAGGCAAGCAGCCGAAGCCAAAGCCGCGTCTGAGCCCGGTACTCGGCCTCCTGATCAACCCCGCTCTTGGGCGAAACAGGTGGGGACTCCTTCGCGACTGCCAAATCAGATCTCCTGCCGCATCCGGTCCCGCTGAAGGCGACGACCTCGATGTCGCCCACAAGATAGTTCGTGCCAAAAGTAAATTCAAGGTTCGTTCAACGCGCACCGAAGCCGCTTGCCGATCTGCAATTTTGCGGAGCTTTGCGTGGCGAACAACTATCCCATGGTTCGCCAATGGGCGCCTCGGTGATCTTTTGGTCTGTATTTATATTTTATACTTAAAATAAATTCGTGGCCTCTGCCGTGAGATTGAACGAGCCCGCGGCAAACGGGGCCGCGGTTCCTCTCGTGTACCCTTCCGCATCGACCACGACGGTGCAGCCTGAGGCGACTTGCGAGCGGAACCGCCGTGCGCGCGCCCACGTCCTAGCGTAGCTGCGCTTGAGTCCAAGACGTACGCGGCCCGGTAGGTCTAACTGACAGCAACGAAAGATCGTCGGGTAGCAGTTTGTCGTCCGGCTCGACGACAACGCGGGCGGCATGGGGACGAAGCGAACACATGAGATTCAGTGGACGAACGGCCTTGGTCACGGGCGGGGGCACCGGAATAGGAGCGGCCGTTGCACGGCGGCTTGCGTCGGAGGGCGCCAATGTTGCGGTCATGGGCCGGCGGCGGGAGCCGCTGCAGGCGTTGGCTGACGAGACCGGTTGCTTCGTGGTGCAGGCAGACGCGGCCGACAGCGTCGCAGTACGGGCAGCGTTGAAGGAGATCCACGGCAAGTTCGGCAGGGTGGACATCCTGATCGCCAATGCCGGCGGTCACGGCGTCGGTCCGACAATCTCGATGACCGACGAGACATGGTCGCTGGCGACCCGGCTCAATCTTGACACCGCCTTTGTCTGCGCCCGCGAAAGCCTTCCCGATCTGATCGCGCAAAAAGGCACCGTCGTCGTCGTTGCCTCGATCGCCGGTTTGTTCGCGGGCCCCGACGCGGCCGGCTATGTGACGATGAAGCATGCCTGCATCGGCTTCGGCAAATCGCTGGCGCGCGATTACGGCCGCAAGGGTGTGCGGACCAATATCGTGTGTCCCGGCTGGGTCGCGACTGCGATGGCCGACGAGCAGATGCAAGTCATCGTCGAGAAGCACGGACTTCATTCGATCGAGGAAGCCTATCGGCTGGTCACCAAAGATGTGCCGCTCGGCCGCCCGTCAACATCGGAGGAAGTTGCAAACGTCATCTGCTTCCTCGCCTCGAACGATGCGTCGGCCATGAATGGTTCGATCCTGACCGTCGATGGCGGGGCGGCGGTGGTCGACCTACCGACTTTGGCATTCGTCGAGTGAGCGGGAGGCAAAAGATGCAAGGCAACGACAGACCCGCTGACTGGAAGAATTTCGATGACTTCGCCGCGGGCATTGCAACCAACCGGCTGCCGACCACGGACGCGCTCGCCGGCCAGCGCCTGAAGATCACGCTGAAGGATGGCCGCGCCATTGATCTGGCTTTTGCTTCAGCCGATCGGCTCGACTGGCGCGAGGGCGATGCGACCGGCGCCGACTGGTATGAGGCCATCAACGTGGCGCCCGACGTGGTTTTCATCAACGTCACCCTTGCGGCGCGTCCGACCGAGGACGAAGCCTTCATCGTCAACACCAGGACCCGCCGCGTGCTGTCGGTGCGCGAGCGCGTCCGCGCCGTCGGCGAAGCTCGGGGAGAACCGCGGGTCGCGCAGGTCTACACGTCCGGTGTTGTCGGCGATCCCGCGATTCCGCCGGCGGGGTTCGAGCCGTCGCCGTCGCGCGACCTGGTCGGGATGACGGCCCATTACGAATACAGCCCGCAGCATCTTTACGAGCACGTCTATCTGAGTTCGCAGCGCTATGCCTGGCAGAACCTGGTCGGCGTCCAGCGCGGCCATGGCGACGTCGATCTGACGACGACCTACAAGTTCGATCACAATCAGTACGTCTTCGGATTCCGCGAGTTCATCATCCCGGTCGCGTCGATCTTCTTCTACGACTGGGATGCCATGCGTTCGACCGGGAAATTCCTCGGCGTGACGAGCGAGGGCCGGGTCGAGAACAAGCCGGCCGGCGCCTTCATCAAGATCAAGTCCAGAACCAGCTACGACCCCGGCAAGGAACCGGTGTAATCTAGGGAGCAGCGACGTGAGCCGGAACTACGACGCGATCAAGGCGCATTATGCCGGATCGGATCGCGGTGATCTTGCCGCCATGATGGCGCCGATCACCGGGGAGACCAGGTGGACCGAGATGGCGGGTTTTCCCTATTCGGGAACCTATGTCGGCGCGGACGCCATCATCGCAGGCGTGTTCAAACGCATTGCCGAGGAGTGGACCGGCTACACGTTCACGCTTGAACGACTGATCGATGGCGGCACGACGATCGTCGGGATCGGGACCTATTTCGGGCACTTCAAGCCGACCGGCAAGGCAATGAGCGCGCGTGTCGTGCACGTCTGGGACGTGGATGAGGGGCGGGTGGCGCGCTTCGAGCAATTCACCGACACAAGGCTCGTCGCAGACGCGATGAGGTGACGGGGGCGAGGCGCGTGCGCCGGGGGCTGGGGCATCGGCCACTCGGCGCACGCGGGCTTCGGGCACACACATTGCTCGTTTGTGTCCTAGGCCAATTGCGTCCAAGTCCAAGACGCGCCGGATCGCGCCTGCCTAGTATCGAGATCAATTCGGCCGAACAACGCGCCGTTATTGCATTGCACGATGCGCAAGGGGACGCGCGGCGGAACAACGAAACCCACGCGACATCTGGGGTATGGAGGGGAACGCATGATATCGAGACAGACGATCCTGACTGCCGTCATCGCAATGCTTGCGGTCTGCATCGGCAGCGCTGCCTACGCGGCTGATCCAAACTGCGGTGCCAACACCGGCAAGGCAGCGACCGGCGAGCCGATCGTCGTCGGCGGCATCGTCAGCATCACCGGCCCGGACAATTTCAGCTCGTCGGGGCTGGCCGCGGCGGCTTATTTCAAGTGCCTGAACGCCAACGGCGGCGTGAATGGCCGCCCGGTCAAATATCTGCTCGAGGACGACGCCTGGAACCCGGAGCAATCCTCGCAGGTCGCGGCGAAGCTGATCCGTGACCAGAAGGCGGTCGCGCTGGTCGGCAACATGAGCTTTGTCGATTGCGGCGCCAATCAGGGGATCTACGAGAAGGAAGACATCATGGTGATCGCCGGCGTCGGCGTGCCGCGCGATTGCTTCTTCCAGAAGAACTATGCGCCGACCAATGCCGGCCCGCGCGTCAGCAACACCAAGGCCGTGATGGATGTCGCGCGGACCTATCCCGGCAAGATCAAGCGTGTGGTCTGCATCGCGCCGAACATTCCCAATGTCGGCGAGTGGTCGTGCACCGGCGCGGTCGCCTGGATCAAGAAGCAGGGCGGCGACGGCAAGACCATCGCGTTCGATCCCGGCTCGCTCGATGCGACCTCGATCGTGCTCGAAGCGATGGCGTTCAAGCCCGACGTGATCAGCGTCGGCACGCCCAAGGGGCTGGCGGTTCCGATCTTCGCTGCGGCGGAAGAGCAGGGGCTGGCCGACAAGGTGCATTTCGCAGGCCCGGCATCGCTCTACAATCCGGACTTCCCGCACGCGATCGGCAAGTACTGGGACGGCAAGGTCACGGTCGACATGGAGCTGAATGCAGCCAACGCCGGGACGCCGGATACGCTGAACTGGCTCGCAGTGCTGGACAAGTATGGCCAGGCCTCCGATCCCCGAGATACCTTCTCGCAGGCCGGTTACCTCGCCGCACGCGTCACGGCGGAAACCCTGCTGAAGATGGATCCGGCCAAGATCGATCGGGCCTCGGTCACGGCTGCGCTGCGCAACGTCAACCGCTTCGAAAGCGACATGTTCTGCTCGCCCTGGTACATCGGCTCGGGACCGCGTCACAACGCCAACCACGCCGGCCCGGTGTCGCAGGTCAAGGACGGCAAGCTGGTGCCGAAGCCGGTCTGCATCGAGTCGGAAGATCCCGAGCTCGACGACGTGCACGCCTTCGAGAAGACGATCGGGATCACGAAATAGACGATGCCCGATTTCACGCCCTTTCTCGTTGCGGGCCTCGCGACGGCCGCCACCTACGTACTCTCCGGTGTCGGCATCGTGGTGCTCTACCGGGCATCCGGCGTGGTCAACTTTGCCCAGGGTGCCGTCGGCGCCCTGGCAGCCTTTATTTCATGGTCGATCGTCGAGCGCGGCGGTCCGGCCGAATGGTCGTGGATTGGCGGCATCGCCGCCGCGGTCGCGGTGTCATTCCTCTATGGCCGCGTGATCGCACCCCGGCTTGCCTATTCGGATCCGATCATGCGCGCCGTTGCGACGCTCAGCTTCGCACTCATTCTGTTGGGGTTCATGGGATATGTCTGGGGCGAGGCGCCGCGCAGGCTTCGGCTGCCGACCGACACGATGAGCTTCGACCTGATGGGCGTTCGCGTCACGATGACGCGCGCAGTCGCGTTTGCGCTTGGCTTGCTGGTCACCTGCGCGGTGATGGCATTTCTCTCCCATAGCCGTGTCGGACTTCAGATGCGGGCGCTGGCCAGCAGCCGCGAGCTCAGTGCGATGCTTGGTGTTCGCGTGTTCCGCGTTGATGGCTGGGCCTGGGTGATCTCGGGCGCGCTGGCCGGCGTCAGCGGCGTGCTGCTCGCCGATCTGCAGCGGCTGAGCGGCCAGGCGTTGACATTCGCCGTCATTCCGGCGATCGCCGCGGCGGTGGTCGGGCGCTTCGCATCGCTGCCGGCGACCGTGGCGGGCGGCCTCGCGATCGGCGTCTGCGAGGCGCTGCTGACGCCGGTGCCGATCATCGGCCCGTTCCGTACCGCGGTGCCGTTTCTGTTTGCGGTCGGCGCGCTGCTGTGGATGCAGCGCAAGGTCGTCTTCGTGTACAGGTGAGCTGACGTGACCGATCAAAGCCTGGAGGGAGTGCCGCCCATTCGCGCCACCAGAGTTCCGCTTCGCGGGATCGCCCTGTGCGTGGCCGCGCTGATCGCCCTGTATGTGATACCGGATGCGCTGAGCAATTATTGGCTGCGCACGTTTATCTCCGCCGCGGCGCTGACGATCGCAAGCCTCAGCGTCAGCGTGCTGTTCGCGCAGGTCGGCATGGTGTCGCTGGCGCAGTTCGGCCTGCTAGGCGTCGGCGGCTGGTTCGCGCTGCGCATCTCCCACGGCCTCGGGGTGCCGTTCGAGATCGCGCTGCTCTCCGCGGGCGTCTCGGCGGCGTTGGTCGGGCTGATCGTCGGGCTTCCGGCGCTTCGCATGCGCGGGCTTTATCTTGCGATCATCACCTTGATGATGGCGGGCGCGATTCAGGTTCTGATCAGCGCGTTCGGTTTCCCGGACGGGGGACCCGGCATTCTCGGCAAGAGCACGGGTGCGCGGCTGATGATGGCGCGCCCGTTCGTCGCGCAGAGCGATGAAGCCTATCTGCGCTATGCGATCGTCATCACCGTGCTGTGCCATCTGCTGGTGCTGGCGCATGTTCGCGGGCGGCCGGGCCGCGCTTGGGCCATGATCCGCCGCAGCGAGGTCTGCGCGCTCGCCGGAGGTGTCGACATCGTCGCCTACAAGGTGTGGGCCTTTGCGCTGGCCGGTTTCCTCGCGGGCGTCGCGGGAGCGGTGCTTGCGGGCGGCGTTGGGCAGCTCGACGGCAGCGCGTTTCCGGCGAGCCAATCGATCATGCTGTTCGCACTGACGATCGTGGGCGGCGCGTATTCCTGGTTCGGCCCGATCATCGCCGGGTTGATGTTGCGCGCCTTTCCGGCGCTGCTGAACGATTTTCGCGTCGACGGCAATATCGCGACCATGGTGTTCGGCATTGGACTTCTGCACGCCTTGATCACTGCACCGCACGGCATCGCCGGCCAACTGTCTGACCTGGTCGGGCGCTTGCGCCGGGCCTTTGGTGGCGAACGAAAGGCCGGTCCATGATCGAGATCGACGATCTGACGGTGCAGTTCGGTGGTGTGCGTGGCTTGAGCGAGCTGACGGCACGTCTGCCCGAGCCGGTCACCGGCCTGGTTGGGCCGAACGGCGCGGGCAAGACGACGCTAATCAATGTCCTGTCCGGATTTGTGCGCCCAACTACGGGACGCGTCAGCATCGACGGGCAGGACCTGAAGGACATCGCGATTCACAAGCGGGCTGCGTTCGGGATTCGCCGCACGTTCCAGAATGAGCAGGTCGTCGAGAACCTGACCGCGGCCGACAACATCAATGCCATTCTCGACAATGTGCCGACCGATGGGCAGCCGCGCGCTGCACTGATTGCGCAGGCGCTGGAGTTCGTCGGCCTTGCCGCCAAGGGCAACGTGCTCGGCCGCGACCTCAACGCCTATCAGCGGCGGATGCTGGAGATCGCCCGCGCCATGGTCGGCCGTCCGCGGCTGATCATGATGGACGAACCGGGCGCGGGTCTCGCCCAGCATGAGAGTGAGCATCTGCGCGACGTCATCAGGCAGCTTCACGGCCATTGCGGGGCCCAGGTGCTCCTGGTCGACCACGACGTCGACCTGATCTCGGCGACCTGCGCGGCAACGCTGGTGCTCGATTTCGGCTCCGCGATCGCCTACGGGCCGACGGCAAGCGCGCTGGCCGAGCCGAAGGTGCGGGCGGCCTACCTCGGTGTGTTGGAGGATGCGACGTGAGCGCCGGCCTTACAGTGCAGGGTCTCGATCTCGCCCGCAACGGCAAAGCGGTCCTGCACGGCGTCGATCTGTCGCTCACGCCTGGCCGGATCACTGCGCTGCTGGGCGCGAATGGCGCCGGCAAGAGCAGTCTCGTGCTGGCGATCGCCGGCGTCCTGCCTGCGACCTCGGGCGCCATCAATCTCGACGGACGCTCGATCAGGGGCTTGCGACCGGAGGCCATTCGCGCGAGCGGGCTGGCTGCGGTCCCCGAAGGACACCAGGTCCTGAACGAGCTGAGCGTCGAGGACAATCTCAAGGTCGCCGGCAGCCATCTGCCGCGCGCCGAAATGAGATCGGCGATCGACGTTGCACTCGGCACCTTTCCCGAATTGCGTGAACGCCTTCAGGCCAGGTCAGGCAATCTGTCGGGGGGACAGCAGCAGATGGTGGCGCTCGCGCAGGCGATCATTGCCAAACCACGCTATCTGCTCGCCGACGAGTTGTCGTTCGGTCTTGCCCCCGTTGTCGTTGCCCGCCTGGTGCCGGTGTTGCAGGATCTGGCCGCGCAAGGGGTCGGCGTGCTGCTGATCGAGCAGTTCACGCACATCGCCCTGAAGATCGCCCATGCGGTCTACGTGATGGAACGCGGCAAGATCTGCTTTTCCGGCGAACCGCGAGAATTGATCGACAATCCCGCCATCCTGCACAGCGCCTATCTCGCATAAGCACATCGTCGTTGCGACCCTGGTTGCGGTGCCGTGCCCGCATCTCCGTGCCGGAATCCCGTTGACACGGCAAAGGAGGTGCTTAACATGTTATCAAAAGCGCCGTTCGACGGCGTTTCCCAGGGAGGAGCGCATGCAGCTCCAGGAGTTTAGCAGCTGGACTCCTGAAGTCTGGGGACAGCCGCCTTTGGAGGAATGGAGGGACAAGCTCCGGTCCGTGTGCGGACGGTTCAATCCGTTTGGCCAGGAGGAGCGCGGCTTCGTCAATGGCGGCGTTGTGCTGCGCGATGCCGCAGGCATGGAGATCGTCCAGGTCGCAACCGACGTCGACGTGGTTCGCCGCGCAGAGCGCGATATTCGCCAGGACTACGGCGAGCACTTCTTTCTGCTGGTTCAGTTGCAGGGGGTGTGCGGGGTCGAGCAGCAAGGGCATCAGAGCATCATCTCGTCCGGCGACTGCATCCTGGTCGATTCCTCGCTGCCGTCGAATTTCTTCTTCAACGGCCAGTTCAGCAATCATTTGTCGGTGCATCTGCCGCGGCAATTGCTGCTGTCGGAGAAGCCGAACGACTTCGAGGTGTCACGGCGGCTCGGCGCCGAGGATCCGATGTCGACGATGCTACGAGCGCTGGTTGCCAAGATGTTGCAGATGCCGTCGAGCCACAAGCGGTCCGGCGAATTGCGGCAATTGCTGCTGCAGGCAACCCGGCAGGCGTTCGCCGCGGATCCGCCGGACACCCCGCTATGTCCGAAGGAGCGGGCGTCGGGGCGGCTCGAATTCGCGCGGGCCCTGGTGGACCGCCATCTCACGGCGGAGTGGCTGACCGCGCAATGGCTCGCCAATCGTCTCGGCGTCTCTATGCGCACGTTGCAGGAGGATTTCAGCGCGGTCGGAACCACCGTCACCAGCTTCATCCGGGATCGCAGGCTGCGGCTGGCCAAGGATCGCCTGCTGGAACGGCAGCGCGGTTCTGACGGCGGCACCATCGCCGAGATCGCCTATTCGTCCGGCTTCAACGACATCTCCTATTTCAACCGCTGCTTCAAGCGGGCCTTCGACTGCTCGCCGACCGACGTCACGCGCCGATAGCCTGCTGCGCTCCCGTCCAAGCGAAACCGCGCTCCTTTCCAAGACATTGGCCGTGCGATGGCTTTTGCTGAAGCCAGTCGTTGTCGTGAGGAGAAGATTGCATGCAGCGCTGGGGCTTGCTTATCGACGGGCGCCGGATCGAAACAGATCGTTTCCAGGACGTCCTGAACCCGTCGACCGGCGCCGTCGTCGGCGGAATGCCGCTCGCGGCTGCGTCCGATCTCGACGCCGCGGTTGCGGCCGCCTCCAAGGCGTTTGAAATTTGGAAGGACCGGCCCGATACCGAGCGTGCCGACGCCTGTCGCGCGATCGCCGATACGATCGAGCAGCATGCCGAGGAGCTCGCGCGGCTCCTGACGCTCGAGCAGGGCAAGCCGCTGAACGGGTTAGGTTCGCGCTTCGAGATCGGTGGCGCCGTGGCCTGGACACGCCATACCAGCGGCTTGTCGCTGCCGGTGGAGGTCCTGCAGGACGGTGCCGAAGGACGGGTCGAGTTGCACCGCAAGCCGATCGGGGTCGTCGGTTCGATCACGCCGTGGAATTGGCCGGTCATGATCGCGTGCTGGCATGTCATCCCGGCGATCCGCGCGGGCAACACCGTGGTCATCAAGCCGTCGCCATTGACGCCGCTGAGTACGATCCGTCTGGTCGAGTTGATCAACGAGAAACTGCCTCCGGGCGTGGTGAATGTCGTCACCGGCGACAACGAGATCGGCAGCCTGATGTCGGCGCATCCCGGAATCGGCAAGGTGACGTTCACGGGATCGACGGCAACCGGCCGCAAGATCATGCAGAACGCGGCGGGCAGCCTGAAGCGCCTGACGCTTGAGCTCGGCGGCAACGACGCCGGAATCGTGCTGCCGGATGCCGATCCGAAGAAGATCGTCGAGGGTCTGTTCTGGGGCGCATTCATCAACGGCGGGCAAACCTGCGCGGCGTTGAAGCGGCTTTATGTCCACGACAGTATCCATGACGAGCTTTGCCGCGAGCTCGCGGCCTATGCGAAGCAGATCGTCGTCGGCGACGGTCTTTCCGAGACCTCGACACTCGGCCCGGTGCAGAACCGCCGGCAGTACGAGATCGTCTCGGCCTTCGTCGACGAGGCGCGCAAGAAGGGCGGTCGCGTGCTGGTCGGCGGCGATCCGTCCGGCGGCCCAGGTTACTTCTATCCTGTGACGCTGGTTGCCGACGTCGATCACGGCTGCAGGCTGGTGGACGAGGAGCAGTTCGGCCCGGCTCTGCCGATCATCCGATATTCCGACGTCGAGGACGCGATTGCCAAAGCCAATGCAAGCTCGATGGGGCTCGGCGGCTCGGTCTGGGGGACCGACCTCGCGCGTGCGAAGGCGGTCGCGCAACGCATCGAATCCGGATCGGTCTGGATCAACAAGCACGGCGCCATTCAGCCGAATGCGCCGTTTGGCGGCGTGAAGCAGTCAGGCTTCGGCGTGGAATTCGGGGTCGATGGGCTGAAGGAGTTCACCACCGTCCAGACCGTGTTTGTTTAACCGGGGGAGCAGGTCGGAATCGGCCGCGTCGCAGGAAGTGATATGCAGGAGTATGACTATATCGTCGCCGGCGGCGGCTCCGCCGGCTGCGTGCTGGCGTCCCGCCTGTCTGAAGATCCGCGCAATCATGTCTTGCTGGTGGAGAGCGGACAGCGCGACACCGACCGGTTCATCCACATCCCTGCGACCTTCTTCAAGGTGCTCGAGAAGGGACGGGACGCCTGGGTCTATGCTTCAGAGCCCGAGAGGGGCCTGAACGGGCGCCCATCGATCGTACCGCAGGGGCACGTCCTCGGCGGCGGCAGTTCGGTCAACGCGATGGTCTACATCCGGGGATCGCGGCGGGATTACGATACATGGTCGCAGATGGGATGCCGCGGCTGGAGCTACGATGAGGTGCTTCCGGTTTTTCGCGATCTTGAAGCCAACCAGCGGCTGTCCGGCGAGTATCATGGCACGAGCGGCAAGCTCAATGTCTCCGATCGTGCCTACGGCCATCCGTTGTCCTGGGCGTTCATCCGCGCCGCCCAGGAGGCGGGGATCCCCTACAACGAGGATTTCAACGGCGCGCGCCAGGAGGGCGTCGGCTTCTACCAGACGACGACGAGCCGCGGCCGCCGCCGCAGCGCCGCCGAAGCCTTCCTGCGCGAGGCGGAGCGACGCGCCAACCTGACCATCAGGACCGCGACGCGGGTCCACAAGGTGGTGTTCGAAGGCAAGCGGGCGAGCGGCGTGCTGCTCGAGGACGGTTCGACCGTGAAGGCGCGGCGCGAAGTGATCTTGACTGCCGGCGCCCTGGCGACACCGAAAATTCTGCAGCTGTCGGGGATCGGACCTGCTGCGCATCTGCGCGAACATGGAATCGAGATCGTTTCCGATCTGCCCGGGGTCGGCGAGAATTACCAGGATCATCTCGAGGCGACCGTTCAGTGCGAGACCAGGGATCCGATCTCGATCTTCGGCGAAGACAAGGGCCTTCGGGCCGCATCGCACATGATGCAGTACCTTTTGACCAAGACCGGGTTGCTGACATCAACGGTCGTGGAGTCCGGCGGCTTTGCGGATACCGCCGGAACCGGCGAGCCGGACATCCAGTTTCACGTCTTGCCGACGTTCAACGGCTTTGCAGATCGGCCGTCCGAGCCCGGACACGGCATCTCGATCGGCCCCTGCGTCCTGCGCCCTCAGTCCCGTGGAACTGTTCGCCTGAGATCGCCGAATCCGGCCGACCCGGGGCTGTTCGTTGCCAATTCGCTGGCAGAGCGAGCGGATGTCGACACTCTCGTGCGAGGAGTCCAGCTTGCCATTCGCATTTCCGAGGCGCCTTCGCTGGCGCGTCTGATCAAGCGGCGCGCTTTGCCAAAGCCCGGCGTCGAGAACGACGTCGATGCGCTCGCCGACTATGTGCGCGCGATCTCGAAGACCGTGTTTCATCCCTCCGGAACGGCGAAGATGGGGCCCTCCGGCGACCCGATGGCGGTTGTCTCCGAACAACTGCTGGTGCGTGGGGTCGAAGGCCTTCGTGTCGCTGATGCCTCAATCATGCCGCAGCTCGTCTCGGGAAATACCAACGCACCAACCATGATGATCGGGGAGCGGGCAGCTCGCTTCATCTTGGGAGAGGCGGAATTGACAAGCGCCTCGTGAGACAGTTGGGGTCCGTGTCGCCGAGCGCGCGGACGAATACGCCGCGGTCGAAGCAGGTGTCGGCGCATCCGCGCGCAGCCCTGAGCGGCCTCGATCTCGACCGCACCGAGCAGAGCGCAATCTGCTTCCGGGACAGCATGATTGGACTTCCTCCGGGCGACGCACCGCTTTGTGTGCGCTACGCGTGCACTGGCAGGTCAAAACGGGTACAAGCGTGCGCAAATTCGGCCTAGTTTGAAGCGCACATGTTTATGGATACCCCTTTGAATTCCAAGGTAAACCATTGAAATCGCAGAACTATCTCTTTTCCGTGGCCCGATGATGGATTGGAGCCAGAGTTTAAGCTTTTCAATTGGTTAGAGGACAGCGTGTGCACGACGTGTGCACCGGGAGACCAAAGAAAATCTAGAGACAAACGATGTGAGCACGCCGAACCGGGTGCTTCAGCGTCAGCAGTAGACGGGCGTGGGCGCGACCTGCTGGCAAGCTGGTGATTGTCGAAGTCGATCGTCGATGGACCGCAGTTGGCGCAAGGCGGTCCTTCCTAAGCGCGACCTCTAGCACGGTTAGCAAGACGCAGATCCAAAGATCCATTCGCTGCAGGCCACAGCTCGTTGCAGGATTGGATAATCTTCGCTTCAATCGTCTCTCACTGTCCGCGGGCGGCACAGCAAGAATAAGACATGGAGGATTCATGCCATCGATCGTCATTGCCCAGGGCGGCGGCCCCACCGCTGTGATCAACCAGACGCTGTGCGGCGCCATCCTTGCCGCGCGCAGGCATGATCCGTCGTTGCAGATTCTCGGCGCGCGCTATGGCGTGCGCGGCCTCACGGCGGACAACGTCGTCGACCTCACCGCCGTCCCCGAGGCGGATCTGCACCGCCTCGGCAATACGCCCAGTTCGGCGCTCGGCTCGACCCGCGACAAACCAGATCCCGACACATGCTCTGATATCCTCGCGGCGCTGGACCGGCTCGACGCCCGTGCCTTCGTCTATATTGGCGGCAATGACACGGCAGGAACGCTCGAACTGCTGCGTCAACAGTCAAGTGGCTCCTGCCATTTCGTGCATGCCCCCAAGACGATCGATAACGACTTGATGGAGAACGATCATGTCCCCGGCTTCATCTCGGCCGCCGCCTTCGTCGCCAACGCCCTTGTCAGCATCGATCTCGATTTTCGCGCCATGCCCGGCATCCATGTGGCCATCGTTATGGGCCGTCATGCCGGCTTTCTCACCGCCGCCGCCGCGGGCTGGCAGCAATCGCCCGACGATGCGCCGCATCTGATCTACACACCGGAACAGCCGTTCTCGGTTCCCCGGTTCCTCGACGAGGTCGATGCGGTTTATGCGCGCCTGGGCCGCTGCATCGTTTCGATGTCCGAGGGCGTGCAGGACGAGATGGGTCGGCCTCTCACCGAGGCGCTGGCGGGCGGGGCGGTCGAGCGCGACGCCCATGGCAATCTGCAATTGACCGGCGGCGATCTAGGCGTCGAAATCCAGAAAGCGCTGAAATCGCGTTTTCGCAAGGCAAGGGCGCGCGTCGATACGCTAGGCTATCTACCACGCGGATATATCGGCGTGATCGACGAAACCGACCGCAAGGAGGCTTTCGCCGCAGGCGAATTTGCCGCGCAGAGCGCCTTAACCGGCAGTGGCTCGGTGGTGCTACACTATGACGGCGACCGCATCGAACCTCAGATCGTGCCGCTCGAGCGTGTGGCTGGCAAAACGCGTCATATGCCGGACGACTTCTTTGCTGGCAGCAGTGCCGTTTCGGCTGAGGGACGGGGCTATTTTCGGCGGCTTCTACCCACACGGCCCGACATCTTCCTGCCGTTCGTGTGAAAATTCCGGATAGGGCATTCTCAGCGTGAGGCTCTCAGAAGTGTTTTTTTGGTACAACCGCGGACGTCCGCTCGTGGGCAACGCCGTCCTTGTGCGGAGCTTGGCTACAGTTCCAACCGGTCCGAAGTACGAGACCTAGAGAAAACCGTCGTCTTCCGATCACAACAGTAGAGAGTTCATTTTCACCGCTCGGATTGGCTGCTGCATGACTGCGCCTGGTGGCAGGCGGGTGTGATCTATCAGATCTACCCACATTCCTTTCAGGACACCAATGACGACGGCGTCGGCGACCTCACGGGGATCGGGCGGCGGCTCGACTATCTTGTCAGCCCTGGGGTCGACGCGATCTGGATCTTCCCCGTCTACCCGTCGCCGATGGTTGATTTCGGCTATGACGTCGCAGACTAGCGCGTTGTCGATCCACGCTTCGGCAGTCTGGCAGACTTCGACGATCTGCATTGCCAACTTACCGTCCGGGCCCGACGACCGGATGATGCCTGGCACGGCGTCGACGATTTGGCAGAGCTTGTATTCGCTATCCCGAAGGGCTTCCTCGGCGCGCTAGCGTTCGGTCAAATCGAGCACGAATGCCACCGTCTATCAGCATGTCTATTTCGCCTGCTATCAATCGTACTAGGGCCTCGTCCTCAAGGGACTCGAGGTAAAGTCTAACATCCTGGGCCGAAGCCCTTGCGGGCCAGTGTTGTAGGCTTATGTGAGGAGCGACCAGCACTCGCTCATTGCGACTGCCAATCCAGAAAATAAATCACAAAATCCAAGGAGGATCGCATGAAATTTCGTCCGCTCCACGACCGCGTGGTGGTCAAGCGCATCGACGCCGAAGACAAGACCGCAGGCGGCATCATCATTCCGGACACTGCCAAGGAAAAGCCCTCCCAGGGCGAAGTGATCGCCGTCGGCCCGGGCGGCCGTGACGAGGCCGGCAAGCTGATCCCGATCGACATCAAGGTCGGTGACCGCGTCCTGTTCGGCAAGTGGTCGGGCACCGAGGTCAAGATCGACGGTGTCGACCTCCTGATCATGAAGGAGGGTGACATCATGGGCGTCCTCACCGACGTTCCCGCCACCAAGAAGAAGGCCGCTTAAGCGTTTAGCCCGTTTCCTTATTATAGGGGCGGGCGCAACAGGCACCTCGAAGGATGAGGCCGTCATTCAAGTCTTCATCCCTCAAGGACCCGCCAAGTCGCGCGAGCTTCGGGACCTGACCAGTCGAAAAGGGAGATCATTATGTCAGCCAAAGAAGTCAAATTCGGCGTCGATGCCCGGGACCGCATGTTGCGCGGTGTCGACATTCTCCATAATGCGGTGAAAGTGACACTCGGTCCCAAGGGCCGCAACGTGGTGCTCGAGAAGTCGTTCGGCGCTCCCCGCATCACCAAGGACGGCGTCACCGTCGCCAAGGAGATCGAGCTCGAGGACAAGTTCGAGAACATGGGCGCCCAGATGGTGCGCGAAGTCGCCTCCAAGTCCGCTGACGCGGCCGGCGACGGCACCACCACCGCGACTGTGCTTGCAGCTGCGATCGTCCGTGAAGGCGCCAAGTCGGTTGCCGCCGGCATGAACCCGATGGACCTGAAGCGCGGTATCGACCTAGCGGTGGAAGCCGTGGTCGCCGACCTCGTCAAGAACTCTAAGAAGGTCACCTCGAACGAGGAGATCGCCCAGGTCGGCACCATCTCCGCCAACGGCGATGCCGAGATCGGCAAGTTCATCGCCGACGCCATGAAGAAGGTCGGCAACGAGGGCGTGATCACGGTTGAGGAAGCCAAGTCGCTGGAGACCGAACTGGAAGTCGTCGAGGGTATGCAGTTCGACCGCGGCTACATCTCGCCCTATTTCGTCACCAACGCCGACAAGATGCGCGTTGAGATGGAAGATGCCTACGTCCTGATCAACGAGAAGAAGCTATCTCAGTTGAATGAATTGCTTCCCTTGTTGGAAGCCGTGGTGCAGAGCGGCAAGCCATTGGTCATCATCGCTGAAGACGTCGAGGGCGAGGCGCTTGCCACCCTGGTCGTCAACCGCCTGCGTGGCGGCCTGAAGGTCGCGGCCGTCAAGGCTCCGGGCTTCGGCGATCGCCGCAAGGCCATGCTGCAGGACATCGCGATCCTGACCGGTGGCCAGGCCATCTCGGAAGACCTCGGCATCAAGCTCGAGAACGTCACGCTGCAGATGCTCGGCCGCGCCAAGAAGGTGATGATCGACAAGGAGAACACCACGATCGTCAGCGGCGCCGGCAAGAAGGCCGACATCGAAGCTCGCGTGGCGCAGATCAAGGCGCAGATCGAGGAGACCACCTCGGACTACGACCGTGAGAAGCTGCAGGAGCGTCTCGCCAAGCTCGCAGGCGGCGTCGCGGTGATCCGCGTCGGCGGCGCGACCGAGGTCGAGGTGAAGGAGCGCAAGGATCGCGTTGATGACGCGATGCATGCGACCCGCGCGGCTGTCGAGGAAGGCATCGTCCCGGGCGGCGGCGTCGCCTTGCTGCGTGCCTCCGAGCACCTCAAGGGCATTCGCACCAAGAACGACGACCAGAAGACCGGCGTCGAGATCGTGCGCAAGGCATTGTCCTACCCGGCCCGCCAGATCGCGATCAACGCGGGTGAGGACGGTTCGGTGATCGTCGGCAAGATCCTCGAAAAGGATCAGTACTCGTACGGCTTCGACTCGCAGACCGGTGAATACGGCAACCTGATCTCGAAGGGCATCATCGATCCGACCAAGGTGGTTCGGGTGGCGATCCAAAACGCGTCCTCGGTGGCGGCTCTTCTGATCACCACCGAAGCCATGGTGGCCGAAGTGCCGAAGAAGAACGCGGGTGGCGGCGGCATGCCTCCGGGTGCGGGCGGAATGGGTGGCATGGACTTCTAACTCCGAACATTCGGAGCTCAACAATAAGATGGCTCGGCAGCGATGCCGGGCCTTCTGTACTGGCTACACGTCAATCTCGACCAGTGAGATCGCGACTCTACTTGATCCGGAGGAGACCTACCTGAAATCTGCACCCATCGATTCGTAGCTTTTTCGACTTTGCGAGTGCACCGCCGCGGCTATCTGATAGATCAGATCGAGACTTGGCCGATTGCCGATCGGACTGGTCGCATAAGTCCGGAACAAGCCTGACGACACGTCTACGGGCTATCATCCGCCATCGCTGAGCAAAATTGCACATTTGTTTGCGCGGAGCGGTCAACTTGTTCCGCCAGAACAAATGATGTCTGAGCAATATTGCACAGTATCTGTCCCCGCTCGGGGCTATCCTGCGTAACCGCGGTAGCATCATAGCGTGACTGTCGGATCGTGAGGACGCAAAGATGAACATGTCCGGCGAAAGCCTTCTCGTCATCTTGGTTGTCGGCGTCGCCGCCGGCTGGCTTGCGGGCCAGCTCGTCCACGGGACCGGCTTTGGCCTCGTTGGCGATCTCATCGTGGGAATCGCGGGCGCCTTCATTGCGAGCTGGCTGTTTCCGCAACTCGGAATCCATTTCGGTTTCGGTATCGTCTCGGCGATCATGAGTGCCGCGATTGGCGCGGTGTTGCTGCTTCTGATCATCAGACTGGTCCGCGGAAGAAGCCGATGGGCTGGAAGCTGGGGCGGACCCTGGCGGAGACGCTGGTGGTAAATGCTGTCGGAAGGCATGGTTCGTTGTCCACCAGAAAGCCGCTCATTGGCGCGCCTGCTTGTCCGGTATCGCGAACCGAACAGCGCGCGCAGCGTATTCGAGCTGGTGATCACGGCTGTGCCTTTCTTCGCCATCTGGGGTTTGATGTGGGCAGCTGTTGACCACGGCTACCGGATTGGGCTTCTGCTGGCCATACCCGCCGCGGGCTTCCTCGTCCGTCTCTTCATGATCCAGCACGACTGCGGCCACGGATCGTTCTTCCACGGCCGGCGCGTCAACGATTGGGTCGGCCGAACCATCGGGGTCTTGACCCTTACTCCGTACGATTACTGGCGACGTAACCACACCCTCCATCACGCGAGTTCGGGTAATCTCGATCATCGAGGATTCGGCGACATCGACACATTGACAGTGAGCGAGTTTCTCGAACGGTCCCGATGGCGTCAGCTGCTTTATCGTCTGTACCGGCATCCGATCGTAATGTTTGGCTTGGGTCCCACCTATCTGTTTATCTTGCGGCACCGCTTGCCGATCGGGATGATGCGAAGCGGCTGGAAGCCCTGGCTAAGTACGATGGGCACGAACGCCGCCATCGCGATCCTGGCCGCCGCGATGATCCGGCTGATCGGCTTTGGGCCCTTCCTTCTGGTGCATTTGCCGATCATGGTTTTGGCGGCGTCGATAGGTGTCTGGCTGTTCTATGTCCAACACCAGTTCGAGGACACCACCTGGTCCCATGACGGGGCCTGGAGTCTTCACGAAGCTGCGCTACACGGCAGTTCGCACTATTACTTGCCAGCTGTGTTGCGCTGGTTCACGGCTAACATTGGCGTCCACCACGTCCATCATTTGTGCAGCCGGATCCCTTGCTATCGATTGCCGGACGTGTTGCGGGATCATCCGGAACTCGCTGCCATTGGACGGATCACCCTGCCGCAAAGTTTGCAGTGCGTGGGGAGGGCTCTGTGGGACGAGACTGGGCGACGCCTCATTTCGTTTCGAGAGCTGGAGATTGCCCTGCTGCTTGAAGGGGGCAACAACCAGACGCCTAGATTTGACCGCTGACGCACCGGTCGGGGTCTCGTACGCCAGTGAACTCCCACTTGGTGGTCTCAGCAGTGCGCGGGCTCTGACCTTCCAGCCCCGACAGCCCTACCTGACTCGCTGCTCTTGCCGCGTATGAGATCAGAGATACGCGGCTGGGTAACACCAAGCAGCTTGGCGGCTTCGGACTGGCTTAGCCCAGTCCGGGCGATATGATCCTTCAAAGCCATCATCAACGCCGAACGGAGCTTCATGTTCTCAGCCTGCGCAGGTGTATCCTCAATTGCATCCCACACATAAGCGAAGCGCTTCTTGCTCATTGATCCAGCTCCTTTAGCAAATCCCGGTAACGCTGCGTGGCTAAGCCGATCAAGCGTCTGCATCACGGCAGTGCCATTCCTCCCATTCCGATTTCAGATTCGACGATCTGGCGTAGTTAAGCGCGGTCAAAGCATTCCGCCGAGCCGCGGTACTGCACGGGCATTTTGGTACTGCCGTGCAGACATAGTCGAAATAAGCGAAAGTAATCGAATGATGCGATCAAGCCGTTGAAAAGAAAGGAAAATGCTTTAGGTCTAACGCTTCGGATTGTCCGTCGAGCCAAAGTCGATTGGACCGACAGAGATAGTTAAGTTGAATGAAAACAATATGTTAGACCACCGTTTTTCCGTGGCCCCCATGATGGATTGGAGCGAGAGTTCAAGTTGTTCAATTGCTTAGGAGGTGGCGTGTGCACGACGTGTGCACCGGGAGATCAAGAAAAATCCCATCACAGCAAACTTGAGCAGGCTTGTTGCGCATGTGCAGGATCTGAATTTCCAACGGCAGGAGGGGGCGAGTGCCTTCGTGCAGTCTCAGCTGCTTGACGCGGAATGATCGAAATCGTGGGTTTGACTCCCACTCTCTCCGCCATTTCTACGCCACAGCTCCGCGCTCGGACGGCTCGACTTCTTCGAAAGCGCGCTCGCGTTCATGGCCGGCTATAGAATCCGCGCCTATCTGATCGCCCAGTCGCTCAACCAGATCGCAAAGGCGTATGGCGAGAACAACGAGATCCTGGACAATTGCCACGTCCGCATTGCCTTCGCCGCCAACGACGAGCGCACCGCCAAACGAATCTCGGACGCGCTGGGGACCGCGACCGAGCTGCGGGCCCAGCGCAACTATGCCGGTCATCGGCTGGTTTCCTGGCTTAGCCATGTGATGGTCAGCCGTCGGGAGACTGCGCGTTCTTTGCTGACGCGCGGCGAAGTGATGCAGTTGCCGCCTGATCAGGCCATCGTCCTGGTCTCCGGCCTTGCGCCGGTCCGGGCGATGAAGTTGCGGCACTACGAAAACGCAAACTTCGTCAGCCGCCTGCGTAAGCCGCCGTCCTTGACGAGCGACGCATATGCCGACGGGCCGGCCGCACGCCCTGACAATTGGATGGGGTCGGTGCGCTCATCCGCCCGGGTAGATCACGAGCTGTCATCGGGCAAAACGCGGGAAGATGGTTCCTGGTTCCACTGGAAGCGTTGTTCACCCACCGAGAACACCGGATAACCTTCCTACCCTGGATGATACGAACAGGGGATGCAATGTCTTCACCGCATTCGACGGACCATCGATCTTGTTCCGGCGGCGCGATGGAGATGGGTCGATACGCATCGACCAGAAGGCGTCTTGAGCGGGACGCTTCGCGAGTGGTAGACTTTGCCAGTCGTGAACAGGCAGCACATCCTTGGCAAGAAGATGAAGCCAATTCGGCCCGGGAAATGCCGCAAGAGCATGGGCGGAATTCTGCTCAAGAAAGGTCGATATCGAGCGCAACATGGTCCAGACTCGGTGTTCGATCGGCCGGCATGGATCTACAGCGTTATGCATCACGATAAGCATGGAGAGATTTGATGACCGAGACACGCGATTTCCCGACTATCGTCATCGCTTCATTGTCGAGCGGCGTGCTGCTCTGCAAGTTCGAGGAGATACATGACGCGGCGGAGTTCTTGATGGGGCATCCGATCTGCACCCATCATTTCGGCAGCCGGGATATCTGGAAGGAGATGCAGCGCACGGTCCTCGAGCAGTGTCCCGGTATGCCAACTGATGCCGCCCCCGGGATCGATGCCACCAACTATGTTGGGTTCGTCGTGAAGCTCGAGGCTGAAATCGGCAAGGCGGTCAAAATCAGAAAAGGCGACGGTCTCACCGCGATGCTTCCGACCGATGGCATTCCGGAGCGCCTGAACGGTCGCACAATAATAGTCGAAGTGCCCTCACAGCGTTCGTAAGACACGCATGACTATAAGTGACCGCCAAGTTTGACCGCCCGATAGCTTGGCAGTTGGTTCGGTGTCTTTATCTCATCCAGAAGCGCACTAACGGCCCGCCATCATTTGGCCTGCCATGCCAAGCACCCCTCTGGAGGAGAGCCTGACCGATCTTTGTGGTCAGCAGGTCGATCGTTCCCCCATATGTCCTCCGAGTGCACCATAAAACCCACAATGCAGCTGCGCCAGGCTAGAATGGGAAGCGCGCTTGCGTAAAAGATCGCACAAGCCGTTTGTCGCCCACAACTTCCATCCGTGCGAGGCAACGCGATGGCCCATGTCGAGACAAGGGAGCGCTCGCCGGCCTCCGCTTGCGCAAATTGCTGCGGTGCCGGGCAGCATAGCGCAACGAGTTTCATTGGCGCGCGCTCGTCAACGGTTCTGCGCTTGTCCTCCTCGATGAACCGCTCCGCAAACTCTGATCGCTGACGCGGCTCGCGTCGCAGGTCAAATCGAGGCAAAGTTGTCGCGGAATTAGCGAGATGTCTCAATCGGCTTGCCGTTCTCCAACCTGCCCGATCCTGCCGTTAAGCTCGTGATTGATGCGCATTCCGGCCCGTCGCTTTGCCGGTTCGGGCAGCCTCGACCGCACGCTGCTCTGTACCAATTCGTCATCCAGCTCGGAACCGGTGACTCCTACTAGAGTTTGATTCCTTCCATCGATTTTCTCAGCTCATCGGCCGATTGTTTGGCGAAAGCGCCGCCTTGCACGCTGACCCACGTCTCTGGCCACGCCTTCTTAATTCTTGAGATCGTGTGCCCGCCCAGTTTCGGGGGTGGGACCGCGCCGCTGCTATCGATGACTAGTGTCCCTATGAAAACGTCATCGCTGCTATGTGCGCAATTCGAGAGTCCAATGCAATGGACGAGTTCATGCACAAGGATATGGAGCCGCATTGCCTGGCCAGCGTCAACGCGGCCGACTTTCGGAGTTGCAGGCACTCGCAGCTTCACTGAATTCATCGAAGGGCCACTACGCGAGTCGACGATGGTCTGTACGGCGCTGCCATGGAGGCCTGAACCCGGATACGTTTCGGCCACGATCGGGCTGCCAGCTGCACCGTCAGCTTTTCTGAACGCAAGATAGACGCCGTTCTGCTTGAGAAGCTCGTTGATCGTCGTGATCGCTGTGTCGAGATCATTCACCCAAACGCTTGGGGTGAAGCTCGGCCCAGGGAATATCTTTAGCTCACCCGTGCGCCGGACCCGTTCGGGCCAAGGCGTAATCTCCGGTTCCGTACACGCCACGATGCGGCCCCCGTAGAAGGTCGATACAACGTCCTTAAGATCTATGTCTCGCCCTTGTTCAAATCGGTTCAACCCGGCGTGGAACCGCGTTCGCTACCTATCACGGTCGTGTGTTCGTGAGCGGACGAACCGGTGGTATCTGCTTTGCGACTATTCAGCGTAGTTCTCGGCGGACCATCGCGTTGTCGAAAGCACAATATGGAGAGTCGCCATGGCCGACGCTTCCATATTGCAATGGGATCTAGGTGATCCCGTGGTTGATGAAGGACTGCCGAACGGCATTCTCATAGCCTTCCGAAGCATGGGATCGTGGATAGTGGTGAACCATGAGAGTGCCGACACCCATGCCGGAAAATTCGATTCGCTGAAGCAGAAATACTTGGCGGCCAAGAACAGCTACAGGCGTCAGATTGTCGGTCTCCTGAAACAAATACAAAGCCACCCGACCGGCCGGGCCCTGCTTGACGAATTCGGCACCAGCAAACCATCGTTCGCGAGAATTCGCCCATATAAACTGAGTGACGCCAACGCACTGACGGTGGCCGACGACCTTGATCAACAGCAGTATATTATCGCCCGTGGTGCCCGCCTAAGTTCCGATCCAAAGAAAAAGGAACTGTTCAAAGTCGTCGGGAAAGGCGGAGGCGCAAATCTTGACGTCCTGTTTTCGCCCGAGAAAGCAGAGCTTCTTCGAAAGAAATTCAAGAAGGCTCACCAGGGCCATGCCCCCGCGATGGCAACCGACGAGGTGCTGTACCACGAACTCGTTCACGCCTCACGAATGATAGGCGGCGTGATGAACTTTGCCCCAGCAGACCATTGGTACCAGGATTCTGAAGAGTATCTCGCCGTCATTTTGACGAACATATACGTATCCGATAAAGGCGGGCCCCCGCTTTTCAGAGCGCTTTATGGACCGACCGAAGGCCCCTATAAAGGCAAGGATCCTGCGCCTGATGAAGCGTTATGGGAAGCGGCTGTCTTCCTTGACAATCCGCAGAACACTTCTCCATCGCCCGTGCAGATAATCGAGCGGTTCAGGCTCAGCCAGCCCGACCTGTACTGGAGGCTCGCCGATCTGCCACCCATGCGAGGGTTGGTAAGGAAGTACAATTGGATTTACGGGTACGACCAAATCCGGACCAGGACGGCGGCGGCCGCGCAGGCCGATGGTTGGTCGACCGTGAAAAAGTTCCTATCGAAGCCGCAATGTCACCGCTCTCTAGGCCACAACGTTGACGGCGAGTTCATGGCCAAGCGATCCCGGCAAGACTGATTCCAACATGAACGGGCCATTGGCTCGTCACGCGGGCCGGAAGCTGTCGACCAAGGCTGCCGATCCGCAGGCTTGACGCCGCGCTACGCGGCGAATCCGATGTCACCTGTAGAGGTTGGGACGATTGAGGGAATCGTATCGGTAGATGACGAATACCGGCGAGCGCCGCTTACGCCTTGGCAGCAACGTAGCCGTAATAATTCATCAGAAAATCCGCGAGGGGCAGGGGCTTTAGAGCCCCGCCCTTGCTTGGGTGCGGGATCGCGTAGTCTCCCTTGCCCCAGGTGAAGATTGTTGTCGTCACGTTTCCGTTCGACACTTGAATCTTGTCGCGCAAGACGACCCAGTGCCGCGTGAGCACGGAGCCTTCGTCAGACTGGTCGTCATATTCGATCATGTTGGCGCTTATGAATAGGCATACGCGGTATCCGCCGGCGAGCAGGGCGTTGGCTTCCATGACGTTGTCGATGCCCTTGCTAAATTTCAGATTGGTCTCCTCGCGCACGTCCTGGTATCCAGCCTTGCGGAACCATTGCTCCATTTCGCTCGGTACGGTGATTCCAGCGACATCGCTTATTCTGCCGGTGTCGTCAAAATCGAGGAACCAATTTTCGGAGTCGCGGATGGAGGCGCATGTCAGCCAATCAACGTGGTCCAGCGAGTAGGGCGGCGTGTAGTTCTTCACGTCCTTTCCAGGCTTGATCAGCAGGCGGCCGAGGCTCGCTTGCCCCTTCTGATACAGGTCGATGGCGAACCGCGCATACTGCCCCGGCTTGTCGGATGCGTAGCTGAACATCAGCGCGGAGGGTCCGCACAGGCTTGCCTGATCCTGATCGATGAGGCTTGGCTTCGCAATGCGCCTGAGAATGCCTATCCCGACACGGTGCGGGTCGAGCTTCGGAAAGAACGTAGTCCTCGTGTTTTTAAGGAAATCGCAGGCCATCTCCGCGGCGAGTTTCTTTTGATCCGAATTGAGGTCGTACGGTCCCACCCCGAGCCACTTCTTCTTTTCGTCACCGACGAAGAGCGTGATGAGCTTTCTTGAAGTCGGCGACAGCGTTCTGGAGGTGCTCGCAATGGTCATCAGGTCGTCCAGCTCGAATGCAGTGACCGTGCCGTCCGCGACGGTCGCCCTGATGATGTCAACCACTTCCGCGTAATCTAGTTTTGAATCGTCGATCAACCCCTTGCGAAGCGCGGCATCGACGGATGGGGTCGTGATTCCATCCCATTGGCCTTTTGGAGAAGGAGGCTTTGCAGCCGCCTTCGTCGAGAGGTCAACGAGCCTGCTGAAAGTTGGTCCGCCAGGTCGAATGTAGCCGTCAGGCGTGCCCGGGAAGTTCTTTTGCTGGAAATACAGAATGGAGGTGTACAGGCTGTCGCTGGCATGACCTGTAACGACCACTTGCGGCTTGAGCGTGTTCTCCGCACCCCCGTCGGAAATGGCGATCTTGTTGAGCAGCGAGATGACCAGCTCCTGGTCTTGCTTCCAGTTCTGGCAGCTGCGACCGGTTGTCGCAAACCGACCGACCTTGTCTTTCAACTGTGGCATATCGCCTCCCAGATACGGACCGCAGAACTACGGTCCGCGTCAGCGCGAGCCTCTCGGCTTGGAGCCGAGCAAATCGTGCGTCCCACTGACGCTCAACGTTCCCGAGCACTCGAAGCCCCCGAAAATTCCGCAGGAACCGGTGACGGTGACGCGCAGGTCCTTGCGCTGATACAGGTCGACCGATATGCCAAATCGCGAAAAGTCATTGGCGCTGTTCGGCAGGATCAGGTCGATGTGATCGATCGCCCAGCGCGGCAAATTGGGGTTGCTCTTCCAGAACAGCTCATTGACGGCGTGATGGCCGAAATTCGGTCCGACCGTGAGGGCGCCGTCCGCTCCCTCGAACACGAAGCCCGTCTCGTCGATGTGAACGTTGACGCGGTCGGGCGCTACCGCGAAATGTAGCGATGTGATGTCTTGCGGCTGCGGGTCCTTGCCGAACTGCGCACTGTAGTCGTCGCTCCATTGCCCTCGGCCGCGCCCAAGCCTGAAGCCGTGCCGGCCCGGAAGGTCTCGCGTCGAGAGCGGCCGGTCGGACAGCTTTGGGCGCCAGATCTCGCGAAATCCCTTGCCGATCGTGGCTGCCATCGACAGATCGAGCGCCCAATGCGCCGGTTTCTCCGGGCTTTTCCCCTCGGCGAAGGCGTCGAATCCATCCGACGTCTTGGCAATCCGCAGCACCTTGACCAGGTCTTCCCAATCCTTCGGCAGAAACGTGACGCCGTCGAGCGTGCTCGTCGCGGCCGCTACGCCGTACTTCTCCAATTGACGGCGGATACAGGCCTTTTCGTCGTAGAGGCGGACATCGGGATTCGGGCCCGCGAAATATTTAGACAGATCGAGCTGTGGCCGAAGCATGGTTAGCCGCGCGGCGATCTTCCGGTAGGTGTCGGTCGTGGTCGGGTTGGTGGTCGTCATGGGGGCGCCCTCCGGGTCAAAGTCTGCCTCCGATTGGTCTGATCCGGGCGGGGCCGGGTTCAATGAACCTCCCAACTGGAAACGCCGACCACCATTCGTGGAGCAGTGTCAACAGCAAGGACGATCCGATGTCGCTTCGGAGCAGGGTGCTAGACGTACTTAACGGTGCGGCGGTCGCGCGCATGCGCTTCCGGTTTCCAATCCGTGGCAGCCACGTGACGATTGCACCGCAAACGTTCCATCACGTCGCACGCGCGATCCGGTTAGGACAGGTCAGCGTCAGGGTTCCGACGGACCTCGCGGCAGGTGTTGCGGCACAATATAACGATGTCGCGCGAACACGAGCGGACGGTACCGTCGTCGCGGCGAATACGCTGGAGGTGGTGTCGGCAACGGGCCGGATGGACGAAGCCTATATTGTCCATGAGGCCTTGCATGCGGCTTACGATCTGCTGCGCACCGGCCTTGACGCCAATGCGGAGGAGGCGTCCGCCTATGTCTGCACTGCGCTTTATTGCCGCATGACAGGTCTACCGCGACCCCGCTGGGCGAACGGCCCGATCTACGCCAACGCCGCCGAAGTTGCCCGAACGCTGCTATCACAATATCAGAAGGGTGATCCCGGCATTCCCTGGGTCGGCGAACATGAATGGCGGATGCTGCGCGCCGGTGTGGGCCTTAATTCGGTCTATGCCAGCGGGCCTGGCGGCATTCTCACCGGATGGCTCCTCGGCCAACAATACACCCACGACGGCTGATGGGACGGGGCCGGGTCCGCTCCACAAACCAGCGGCCCTGCTCGCTGCCGCCAGTTCCTTACCGAGGTAGACGTCGTTGAGCGTCAGGCCATCAGCAAACCCAGCTTTCCAACCGTCGCCAGCGAACGGTCAACGCTGTCTCGGGTCGAGAGCAGCAACGGCTCGGCGGCCTGCCCGGCCTCATCCACTTGTTTGACCTGGATGGTTGGTCCGAAGAGTTCAGTCATTTCGGCTGTAATTTGCTCGATCGTCCGAGAGCCGTCGAGTAACTGCAGGAAGTGCCGGGTCCTGTCGTCCTCCAATTGCACCGTCTGGTGGAGCAGATTGGTGACCAGCGGGCCGGTCTGCGCCTGTTTGCGGGCGAGCAGGCTCGCCTGCGGGCAATCCGTGACTTCTGTCACGAGAAAGGGCGGTGATTTCAGAAAGGAGACCTCTCCGCTGCGAGCCAGGATATAGAGCGCTTCCGTCAATTTCCGTTGGTCGTCGCCTGTTTGCCGGCCCACCAGCAGCGCTCGGGCGCGATTTAGCAGCTCGGTGAACGAGAGTGCGCGCGGCCAGGCCCGGCCAAGACAAAGATGTGCAGCCTTCAGGAGCGGATCGGTCACCGTGACTCGGCTCCCGTCCTGATTTTCAAACTCCATCTCGGAATCGTCGGTCAAGCAGGCGTCGGGTCGACGTGGGCTGGAGGTGCTTAGCAGATAGAACCTGGTGACGAAGTCGAGATCGACCCGGCGGTCAAGAGAGATGTCCCCGTGGCAGAGCAACGTACGCCGAAAGCCGTTGCCGTCAATGAAGTCCTGATACTGATCGCGCGCCATGAACTCGCTTTCGGGAAAGCGCTGCAGCGTGGCGCGGACCTCTTCGGTGTAGCCGGCAAGATTGCGTCGCGAGAAATCGGCATCGCTCAGATATTGTAGGCCGTGTCGGCCGGCATCTTCGACGACTTCGTGCAAAAGGAAGGCTGTCGCGCCCTGATCGAGATCGTCGTGAAAAAGCAACTCGTCCGGAGCATTGAGGACGCGGTTGCATTGATCGCGCATGACCGCACCGTGCACTGAGCTGGACTTCGATCCTTCGCTGAGAAACTTCACAATGGCGCGAGCTTGTCCAACTTTCTCTTTCATCCCGGTGATGCTCCGGGTGTGGTAGCGCATCATGTCACGGACCATGTCGCGAAGATGCGAGAACGGGTGCGCGTTATAGCTGACGTAGCAGAGCCCCTGTGGTGCCAAATTCTGCTTGAAGATAGCCATCATCTTCTCACGCACGATCGGCGGTACCCATGAATACACGCCATGGGCGATGATGTAGTGGAACTGTCCGAAGGCAGCGTCGACATCCATGATGTCGCAATGCAGAAGCTCGATGTTGCTCAGGCCCAATGCGGCGATGTTTCGCCGCCCACGCTCGATCGTCACACCGCTCAGGTCAATCCCGATGAATTCGCTGTCCGGATATTGGAATGCCATCGGCAACAGATTGCCGCCAACGCCGCAGCCGAGCTCCAGGACCCGGCAGTGCTCGACTGGAGCCGGCCGCATGCCGTAGACCGTCGCAATCGTTGCCAGATGGTTCGGGTGAGCGAGCCCGTAGACATGCCCGGGATAATACACCTCATCGTATGGTGTGGCACCGTTGGCCGGCTGGCGGTGCTCGGTCTGGATGTTCATCGCAGTCAGTTCCACGAGTAGGCAAACTTGTCGTTCACGATCGAGACGCGCGTCTGCTTGACTTCTTCCTTGGCGAGAGACTTCCTGAGGAATTCACGCGACAGTTCGGGCAACAACGTGTTGGTGATGATGTTATCGATCATCCGCCCGCCGGAGTCTGGATCGTTGCAACGGGATACGATGTGCTCGACGACCGCATCGTCATAGCCGAAGGCGGCCTTGTGATTGTCGCGGAGGCGCTGTCCGATCCGGTCGAGCTGCAATCTGACGATTCCAGCAAGCATCTCGTCTGAAAGCGGAAAGTACGGGATCGAAACTATGCGTCCAAGCAACGCGGCAGGGAATACCTTCAGTAACTCTGGCCGTAGCAGCCTGGCGAGCTCTTCCGGCTCGTTGCGATACTTGGGATCGCGCGCCAATCCCATGATCAAATCAGTGCCGACGTTCGTGGTCAGAATGATCAGTGTGTTCTTGAAGTCGATTCGCCGGCCGTTGCCGTCCTCCATGACCCCCTTGTCGAACACCTGGAAAAAGATCTCATGGACGTCGGGATGGGCCTTCTCCACCTCGTCGAGCAGGATCACGCTGTAGGGCTTGCGGCGGACCGCTTCGGTGAGCCGACCGCCTTCACCATAACCGACATAGCCCGGAGGCGCGCCTTTCAAGGTCGAGACCGTGTGCGCCTCCTGGAACTCAGACATGTTGATCGTGATCATGTTCTGCTCGCCGCCATAAAGGGTTTCGGCAAGCGCAAGGGCAGTTTCTGTCTTACCCACCCCAGACGGTCCGGCCAGCATGAAAACGCCAATCGGCTTGGACGGGTTGTCCAACTTGGCGCGGCTGGTCTCGATTCTCTTGGCAATCATGGTCAGTCCATGGGACTGGCCGACCACGCGGCGAGTGAGAATTTCGGGCAGCTTCAGGACGGTCTCGATTTCGTCCCGCATCATTCTGCCGGTCGGGATACCAGTCCAGTCAGACACGACAGAGGCCACCGACTGCTGGTCCACATGGGCATAGATCATCCGCTTTTCCGGATTGATGCTCTCCAGTGTCTCAAACTTGCCGCGCAACTCCACGCGTCTCGCTGCTCGATCTTCGTCTCCGTTCTCGGAGAGGATCTCGCGAATGCTGCGAATGTCCTTGACGAGCTCCTGTTCCCTGGCCCAGTCGGCCTCAAGGCCGGTCAGCTTGTCCTTCAGCGCCGCTATGTCGCCGTCGATCGCGGTGATGCGCTCACTGTTCTCGTCGCCGAGATCGCCGTCGCTGACCAGCGCTGATCGTTCGGCCTCGCGAGCCGCTATAGCCACGCGAGCGTCCTCGATCAATGCCGGCGTCGCGCTTTGACTGATGGCTACCCGCGCCGAGGCTGTGTCCAGCAGGCTGACCGCCTTGTCCGGCAGCTGTCGAGATGGAATGTAGCGATGCGACAGGTTGACCGCGGTCACGATCGCGGCGTCCGAAATGCGAACGCCATGGTGCTTCTCCATCGGGCCGAGGAGGCCGCGCAGCATGATGCAGCAGGTCTCGACATCCGGCTCATCGACCTGGATCGGCTGGAAGCGTCGTGTGAGTGCGGGGTCCTTCTCGATGTACTGGCGATACTCCGCCCAGGTGGTGGCAGCGATCGTACGCAGCGTGCCGCGGGCGAGTGGAGGTTTAAGCAGATTGGCCGCGTCACCGGTGCCGGCCGCGCCACCAGCCCCGATCAGCGTGTGAGCTTCGTCGATGAACAGAATGATGGGAGTAGGGGAATTCTGTACCTCGTCGATCACCGAGCGCAGGCGCTGCTCGAACTCGCCCTTCATCGAGGCGCCGGCCTGCATCAGGCCGATGTCGAGCGCGCAGAGCCTGACGTTGCGCAGTGGCGGCGGCACTTCGCCAGCGGCAATGCGCTGCGCAAATCCCTCGACTACGGCGGTCTTGCCGACGCCAGCTTCGCCGGTGAGAATTGGATTGTTTTGCCGCCGGCGCATCAACACGTCGATCAATTGGCGGATTTCGTCGTCTCGACCGAGGATCGGGTCCATCTGGCCCGACTTGGCCTTGGTGGTGAGATCTTGGGAGAACCGGTCGAGCGGTGTTGTTCCCTTGGGACTTGCCCGGTCCGCGCCGTCAGTGCCGGCACCGGCCAAGCCGGAGCCGTCCATCGGACGCATGGTCTCTTCCTCAGAGCCTGCCCATACAGCGCGGTGCTCCGCGGCCAATGCGTCTACGTTTATCTTGGCGAATTCCGGCGAGATGTTGTTGAGCGCACGACGGATCTCATTCGATTTCAGTCCGGCGACCAGGAGATGGCCGGTGCGGATCTGAGTCTCGCCGAAGAACAGCGTGGCGTAGTGCCAGCCACGGTCGAGAATATCGATGACCGAATTGGCGACCCCCGGCATGTCGGTTTCGTTCTTGCGGAAGCCGTTTATGATGCCTGCGAGGTCCGACAGCAGCCGCGCGCGGTCGAGCTTGTAGTGATCCACCGATAGGCTGAGGTCGGTCCGCTCCTGTTGCAGGATGTGAAACAACCAGTGTGCAAGCTCGATGTTGCGGTTGCTGGCGCTTTTGGCGTGGCGCAGGGCCTGTATGAAGGCATCGTAGCCAGCGCGATTTAGCTTTCCAGTCACGGCCTCGAGGCTGATGTCGGTCACGATGGGGCCTCCTGTTCAATTCCCCCAGGCGATGTGCCGCTCATCGTGGAAACTGGCGCGAATTCCATGATGTTAGGACAATTGGACCGGTGCATTGGTTCAAATCGGCGGGGCATCTGTCGCGGCGCTTCGCCGGGCTCTCAGTCGCTCGGCAAGGTGAAAGCGAGCATCGCGGCGATATTCCTCGGTCGAGGTCCAGTTCGGCGAAACCCAGCTGGTCCACCCAAGGCGTCCGCTCTGTCCAAGCTTCATCGGGGCCACTGCTCCCGCCGGAATGGCGAGTTCCACCTCCCACTCGAGTTCGTCGCCGATATAGAAGTACACGGCGTCAGCCAGGGGCTCGGACAGGTTAGGCACTTCAGTGGGCAGGAACTGCTCGTATTGAGCGAAATCCTTCACGAAAACGCGAACCCTGATCTTGTCTTCGACACTGAACACCCGCGAGCCCAGAAGCGCGTCGTGGCCGAGCCTGGCGTGCGCCGCGCCGAGGTGGCTGCAATGGCTCGCCTCGAACGGGAGCCAGGTGCCGACAAATTCGTCGATCACGACCCTGACGTCGAACAGCCCCTGCAACAGCCGGGCCAGTCGTGACGCGGATTTCGCCCTAGGTGAGACCAGTCCAGCGAAGCTGAGCTTCGCCATGTCTGGTACCGTGTCTCGATTAGCAAAGATATCAGAGCCAAGGCCGGCAAAGGAGCCGACATAGGCGATGAAGCGGTCATCCAATGGCCTGTCATGCTGCGCGATCGGCCGTGCGTCCGCCCAGGCACGAAAGAACAATTGCAGAAAGCGTCCATTGAGAAGGTCGAGAAAGCGCGGAAAGGCGTCATCTCGCATCAACTGCCAGCCGACGCTCTCGTCGGTGGTGGCCAGAGGCAGTGCGCCTTGCGGTCCGAGCAGACCGAGGAATTTGACCAGGATTCTGAGCCTGCCATCGCGGTCGTCGACTGAGCTCAGATTGGACGCGGGAAATTCCAGATAGGGAGATTGACCGAGGTCAACAAATTCGTCGCGCCGCGCGGCACTGTCGCCGATCCGCGGCCGATCCGGGTTGGATCGCTCTAGCCGGCGGAGCGTCTGGAAGAAATCGAACCGCCAGGGCTCGGCCTTCATCTGGTCGATCAGCATTACAGCGGCCTCCTTGTGCCCATGCGGGCCGGCCAGCGCATGATCTCGCCGCGTTCCGAAGTCGATATGACCGTTTGGGTGAAGGTGTTGAAGCCCGAATAGTCGGCGAAGAAGCGTTCCAGCACAGCCCCGAGCAGGAACACGCCACTGCCTTCGAACGCCTTCTCGTCGAGTGTGACGGTGATCTCTAGGCCGCGCGCTGCGCCACTGCCGGTACGCTCACGCACCCGCCGCACCACGGGCCTGCTCTCGACGCTGCGCACGCCGCGAATCTTTCGTTCCGTAGCGTCGTCGAACTGGTCGGCGAACAATGACAGCATCTCCCGCAGTGCTCCGGCGTTCTTGCCGCCGCTGCGTTCTACGAGGCCGAGATAGTTCAAACTCAGCATGTTGATCAGGCGCCAACTGACAACACCGCTATTGGCGATTTCGCTGCGACTGCGCAACTGCGCCACCACCGGCTCGCGTGGCCTGGTGGGCCCTGCTATGCACATCAGCTCGAGCGAGGTGTCATCCAGCAGGCGAAAGTCGGCTCCGCCTTGGCCGACCGGCAGATGTTCCGTGAGATGCCGGTTGGAGCACAACGCCCGGACACTCAGTTCGGCGGCGGATCCGTCGCCGCTCAGGTCGAGGGGCTCGAGCAGCGAAAGGAACATGTCCGTCCCGGTGTAGTCGGAGGCCGTGCCATATGTCTTTTCCTCGACGGTGCGGCGCCGTGGTAGCCGACGAACTGTAAAATAAAGTCCCTCGACCGATGCGGTCGTGCGGTCGACTGCGGCGGAGTACAGCGGACGCACGTGCCGCTTGTCCTTTTCTGCGGGAAAGTGCGCGTAAACCTCCAGCACCTGGTGCGGCTCGTATTCGAGATAGCGGCTTCGGTCGGGCACCACGTGGTATTCGTGCGTATTCGATTTGACCGGGATGCGATCAGTGGTCTTCTCGAACAGGTTGATTGCCGGGGCAGTGTAGAGACTGAAAGTCTCTGCTCGGACGGAGGCCGCAAGCCGTGAGTTGTGCTCATCGAACGCGAAGACGATATCGATTGACTTGCCGCGCAGCCGCGGCATCACAGCGCGAAGTCCCGTCAGATTGATGCCAAGGAACTTGCGCGGAAACACGAAATACTCCCGCAACAACTCCGAGCCGCGAAAGACCCGGTTATCGTTAGGAAACAGGGATTCGTTCTCGCCGAAGCCGACTTGTTGCACACAGTCGTTCGGGGCCCGGATGACGACCGGATCGCCGAAATCGTCGAGATAGCGAAAGTAGACATTGATGCAGTTCGAAGTCAGCTGTTCGTAGAGCGCGATAGCGTCGGATTCGGCGCCGGTCAGATAGATGGGCAATTCGCTGGTGCGGCAACCCGCGAACCAGGTTTCCGGCTTGTTGCGAGCCTCCGCGTCTGCCGGCTCTTCGTCGAGCCGCGCGGCGGTCCGGTGGGTCAGGGAAAGCCTGAGCCCCGCAATGACCTCTCCGCCGACCGGAATCCCGAGGGCCTGCAATGCGCCCGCAGTGGCAAAATATTCGGCGCCGGTGACGTCGAAGGGCCAAAGCACTATATCGCGGCACAGCCGGAATCGGCAGGCGAGGCTCCGTTCCCTTTCGCGATAGCTCGCATCGAAGTAGGCGCCCCGGGCGATTTTCCTGCCGTCGCGCAATGCCGGATCGGCATAGGTTGGCTGTGCCTTGACCAGCATGGCAGACGGAGTTGGCGCGAGATAGTTCGGAACCAGCTGTTCGAGCAAGTTTGCCGTGAACTCCGGGAATTCGTGCTTGAGCTTAAGCTGAACGCGAGCAGCAAGGAATGCGGCGCCTTCGAGCAAGCCCGAAATCATCGGATCTGAGCGATCGCGGATCAGCCCCCCGAGGCGCTCGGCGATACCAGGATATTCCTTGGCAAAGTCTTCCGCATGCTCGTACAGCAGAGACAGTTCACGGTTGTAAAAATCGAGGAACTCGCGGTTCATGCTATAGTCGATTGATCTGGATGTCGCCGCTGTCGAGGTCGACGTCCGCGACGAATTCCACGGGCACGTTGAGCGGCTCGCACTTCAGGTCGGACTGCACGACAAAGCGCAGCTTGAGCTGTTCGGGGCTTACGGAGGTGTCGCGCCGCACCCGGATGGACTTGCGATCGAGTCGCGGCTCATACGTCGTAAGCGACATGCGCAGGGCGTCGCTGAGCTCTTCGTCCGTGACCTCGTCGACCGAACGGTTTGCGATGTCGGGGAAACCATAGTTCAAAATCGAGGTGCGGACGCAGCCGCGGCCGGTCAGGTCGAGCGTCGATTCGAGGGCAATGGTATTGAGGAGCGTTTCGACGTCATGCGAAACCTCCCGCCTTAGCAGCGTCTCCGAGATCGGGAAACGACCAGTGCTGCGCCGTCCCGCTATGACCCGCTCACCGAACTGATCGCGCAGTTCGAGTGGCTTGCGCGCATCACGCGCGTCATAAGCCGCACGAAAGGCCAGCATCAATGGTGGAGAGAGCCGGTCCTTCTTTGGCGTAACAGTCATTGACGATCTCCGTACCGCCAACGCCGATTGCCATTCTCGGCAGCCGGCGCCAGACAGGAGGCTACGATCAGGCCCATTCCTTGTTGGCCGGAACGTCCCAGCCGAAGGTCGGCGATGCGCCGGCGCCGCCCTTTTCCGTCTGGGTCTTGTAGGTCATCTTCACCTTCGCGAAGTTCAAGCTCACATTTTCGGTGAGACGATCTTCGCCATGCGATCCGCCGGTCGATACGCTGGAGACCAGGACGTGCTTCATCTCGATCTTGAGATACTCCAGCGGATTTTCACCGGCCTTGCGGACAGTCAGGATCGCGGTGTCGATGTGCTTGCCGTTGGCGCAGACCTTGAAGAGTTCAGGCGTCGCCTTGTCGACGAAGTGCGTGAAGTGGAGATCCTGAACGTTGACCTTGCCGGCGCCACCGCCTGACCCGCTGTGGAAGGTGCCGCTTTGGCTCTCGCCAAAGGACCAGCTCAAAATGTCGATCTCGTCCTTGTGCTTGTCGTCAAGCGATTCGCCCTTGATCGGATCGAGTTTCAAAAAGATATCGACAGCCATACTATAGCCCTTTCAAAAAAACCTGGATGAGTGACGGTTGCGATAACGCGGCGTCAGGAGCTCGGGCCTGGCAGGCGCGAAACAAGGCTGAGGCCGACGTCCATCGCTTCCAATTGAAAGTGTGGACGGAGAAAGAAGCGCGCGTTGTAGTATCCCGGGTTCTCCTCGTTTGCTATGACCTCGACTTTCGCAGCGGCCAGCGGCTTGCGCGCTTTCTGCGCCTCTGACGATAAGGCCGGATTGGCATCAACGTACTCGTTGATCCAGGTCTGCAGCCAGACCGTCAGCTCATCCTTTTCCTTCATGGACCCGATCTTGTCGCGAACCATGCATTTCAGGTAGTGCGCAAAGCGGGACACTGCGAACATGTAAGGCAGACGTGACGACAGGTTGTCGGATGCGGTTGCGTCCACACCCTTCTCGCCGAAGTATTTCTTCGGCTTGTAGAGCGACTGGGCACCGATGAAGGCGGCCTTGTCGGTGTTCTTGCGATGGATCAGCGGGATAAGGCCAGCCTTTGCAAGCTCGTGCTCGCGGCGATCGCTGATGGCGATCTCGGTTGGGCATTTCAGGTCGACGCCACCGTCGTCGGTCGGGAATGTGTGCGTCGGCAGGTTGATGACCTCGCCGCCCGACTGCACACCGCGGATGCGCGTGCACCAGCCGAACTCCTTGAAGGCGCGGTTGATGTTGACTGCCATCGCATAGGCGGCGTTAATCCAGCCGTATTTGTCACCGGTGTGTCCGTCCGTCTCCTCTTCGAAGGCGAATTCTTCCACGGGCTCCGATTTGGCGCCGTAGGGGAGGCGGCCCAGCGCACGCGGCATGCAAAGGCCGAGATAGCGCGAGTCGTCCTGGTCGCGCAGTCCCTTCCATGCGGCATATTCCGGCGTGTCGAACACCTTGCCGATGTCACGAGGGTTGGACAGTTCGGTCCACGAGTCCATTCCCATCAGCGTAGGCTCGGCCCCGCTGAAGAAGGGCGCATGGGCGGCGCCCGCGATCTTGCTGAGATCACGGAGCAACTGTACGTCGGTGGGCAGGTGGCTGAAGTAATAGTCGCCGATCAGGCAACCGAATGGCTCGCCGCCCAGCTGGCCAAATTCGGACTCGTAGATCTGCTTAAACAGCGGGCTCTGATCCCAGCGGGCATCGGGATAAAGCCGCAGGTTCCGGTACAGCTCGGTCTTGGAGACGTTCATCACTCGTATCTTGAGGTTCGCGTCGGTCTCGGAATTGAAGACGAGGTAGTGCAGGCCGCGCCAGGCGCTCTCGATAGCCTGGAATTCGGGTGCGTGCAGGATCTCGTTCATCTGCGCGGTCAGCTTCTGATCGATCCGCGCGATCATCTCCTCGATGGTGTCGAGCACGTCCGACTTGATGACGCTGGTGTCCTTGAGCGCCTCTTGAACCAGCGTCGACACCGCGTTCTCGACTTCGGTCGCCGCGCGTTCGGTGCGCGGTTTGAAGCTTTGCTTCAGGAGGGCAGCGAACTCGTCAGCCTCGACGGTTCCGACCTGGGCGGTGGTCTCTTTATGGGTAGCTTCTTTTGCCATGGTCCCCATTCCTTCCCTTAGCTGTTGGTGTCGGATTCGGACGACTGGCTGGTCGCGCGCTCGCGCAGCGCGGCCATCAGTTGAGGATCAGCAAGGAGTTTCTTCAGCTGGTCCTCGGCGCCGACCTTGCCATCCATGTAGCGCAGCAGGTTGGCGAGCTGTTCGCGCGCTTCGAGCAGCTTGGCTGTCGCCGGCACTTGACGGGCGACCGCCACCGGCGTGAAGTCCGACATTCTATTGAAGCGCAGGTTGACGGATATCTTTTCGTCAGACCCATCGTTGAGACGATTGGCGACACGTGTCGTCACGCCGGGCTGGATCGCCGCCATGCGGTTGTCGAAATTGTCCATGTCGAACTCGAGGAACTTGCGCTCCTCGACCTTCGCCTTCTCGACGCCGGGGTTGTTGCCCGAAAGATCGGACAGGACGCCCATGACAAACGGCAGTTCGATCAGCCGCTCGGCGTCGTACGGATCTTCGTAAGTGATGTGCACGCGCGGTGCGCGGTTTCGGCGAATGAATTTTTGACCGCTGTCGGTTGCCATTGGGTTGCCCTCTTCACAAAATCTGTGCGGAAGCCGACTCGCGCGACGCAGGCTGGGGAAGTGCCTCGGTCCTTCGTCAGCGGAGCTTCCTTCTCTCTTAGTCCCGTCGAATCGAAGGCGGGTTCAATTCGATTTGTCGATCGCCTTCAGAGCGCCCTCAGGCAGGACGTCACTCAGCAGGCTGAGGAAATCTCGTTGTGCGAGTTCACGCGCGCGATCGACTAGGAACGGGATCGGGCTGGATGGCTCCGCGGCGCGGAAGAAAGCCGCAACTTTGGTCAGTAAATCCAACGCCTGCGCTCTGTTTTCTGCTGAAATAACAGCATCTTGAGCGCTACTTTCGGCCGTGGATGGGAGCGATGTGGCGAATTCCGCCATGCGCTCGATCGGCAGGTCGAAAACTTTGTCGCGACCAATATCGATGGCGGCACTTTCGACGTGGGCGGGCATCAGCATCCGCATCACCTCGATAAACGATTTGCCGACCATGCCCTGCGCCTGCCGCACCAGCAAGAGCGCCGGGCTCGACGGTTCCTTTCGCGCGAAATAGTCGGCAGCCGCCGCCAGCGCAGCGGATGCCTGTCCCGGTGAGGTCACGGCGCCGGCCGTTTCAATGGGAAGCTGCTGGTCGTTTTGAGCAGTTTCGTCCCGGGATGGGGCAAGTGCGGCTGGATCGCGTGCGGTGACGAGAGCCGCGAGCCAGTTGGCCATGCCGTTCGCGACACCCGCAAGCCTGTCGAGGCTGATGGGTTGCCCCGAGTTCAACTTTTCGCGCCAAACCGATTTGATGTCGGCAATCTCGGCCGCGACCGCGGAACAGCGGGCGCTCACCGCTTTGAGGGTGTCGAGATCGGTCTCGCCGACAATGCGCTCGATGGTTCCGAGATCGGGCATGTCGACGTCGGCGTCAGCGGCGGGGATTTCGCCCTTGGCAATCTGATAGGCACGGTAGTTGAGGCTGCCGTGCCTGCGATTTTCGATCAGGGGAAGGAATTGGAGCGGGTTGATCACCGTCGGAAACACGTCGATCGCCTCGACGGTGACGGCGCGAAAAGCATAGTCGCCGTTCTCGCCCCTCGGGTGAACCGCTTCCCATTGTTCACGAAGCAGCAGGGTGGTCGCCTTCAGGCAGCTGAGAAAGCCGTCAAGATCGCGGTTCAGGATGGAGAACTTGGCGAGCAGCATGGTCAGGCGCAGATCGCGAGTGCGTGCCAACAGCGGCTGCGCAGCAGCGAACTGGCCGGCAATGTCGATGGCCTTTGGGTCGAAGCGTCCGCGCTCTCCGTTGGCGTTGACGACCTCGAAATACGACATCGGAAGCAGCGATTCCGCAGCTGCGAAGAAGCTCAGGTACTGGACATCCCCGGCCGCATCCAGGTCTGGCCCGCAGGGATCGTCCGGGGCTATGGGTTGGGTCAGGGATGTGACATCGAGCATGCAAAGATGGTCCGTCGGCGGGGCCCTGGCCCCTATTGCCAAGTCCGTCACAAGTGACGGATCAGGCGGGGATCATGATCCGATTGTCTGTTAGGTCAGCTTAACGATGGCCTTGGTTCATTCCCGGCGGCCACGACCGTTTCGCGTGAACCAACAAGCTCTTGGAGCCGACTACATGAGTGCCAGGATAGTTCCATCGGGCGCATGCTTTGGCGCGCCAAGAGAGGACACCGGGCGGATTTGTCGGTCATCCTACCGATGGCTGGCACGGATTTCAGTTGTTTCGTGCTTGACGACCTGATGCGCCGGTTGCGCGAACCGTTCGGCCAGCGAAGGAGTTTAACGCCCACATGGGCCAGCTTACCCAGGATACCCGCCTTTGCGAGCTCAAGACCCCCCTTGGCAAGGACGTTCTGGTTTTTGTCAGGTTCGAGGCCTCTGAAGGTCTGAGTGAACTGTTCGAATATCGTATCGAGGGCCTCAGCGAGGACGCCGATCTCGACTTCGATCGCGCGATCGGCCAGCAGTGCACGCTCACCATCAAATTGCACGGGAAGGAGCGCGAGTTCAGCGGCGTTCTCACGGAAGCGCAGTGGCTCGGGGTCAAGAACGACTATTTCAGCTACCGGATCGTGCTGAGACCCTGGTTATGGCTGCTGTCGCGCACCACCGATTGCAGGATTTTTCAGGACAAGAAGGCGCCCGACATCATCAAGGAGGTCTTCAACGAGCGCGGCTTCACGGATTATGAGTCCAAGCTTACCGAAGAGGGCTCCTGTCCAAAGCTCGAGTACTGCGTTCAGTATCGCGAGAGCGATCTGGATTTCGTATGCCGGCTGATGGAGCAGCACGGCATCTACTACTTCTTCAAGCATGAGGGTGGTAAGCATACGCTGGTGCTGGCTGACTCCAAGTCCTCGCACAGCCCGATCAACGGTCTCGCAAAGATCCCCTATGTCCCGCTGACCGGATCCGACCGCCGCGAGGAGCAGCATATTTATGAATGGGTTTCCGAGCGTCGGTTTCGCACCGGCAAGTTCGAGCTCAACGACTACAACTACCAGAAACCCAACGCGCAGATGATCAGCGACGCCAAGGGCTCCGAGCACTACACGCGATCCGAGATGGAGTTCTACGACTATCCCGGCAAGTTCAAGGAGAAATCCGACGGCGAGCGATACGCCAAGATCCAGCTCCAGGCCGAGCAGGCGATGGATCGGCGCCGTCGCGGCAACGGCGACGCAGTCAACCTGTTCCCCGGCGGACTAACCAAGCTCGAGAAGCACTCGAAAGACTCGCAGAACGTTGAATATCTCGTCGTACGAGCAGCTCACTCGTTTTCCATCGAGTCCTACCGCACTGGGGGGCCCGGCGACGGCGGACAGCACGTCTACTTCGGCAGCTATGAATTTCTGCCAAGCGATCGGCCGTTTCGATCTCCCATGATGACGCCGAGGCCGAGGATCAATGGTATCCAGACGGCCAAGGTCGTCACCAAGGACGACAATTCGAGCGAGGAGATCGACGTCGAGTCGTTGGGCGAAATCTATGTTCGCTTCTTCTGGGATCGAAAGAAGAAGCGATCGTGCCGGTTGCGCGTGGCCCAAGTCTGGTCCGGCAAGCGCTGGGGCGGTCAGATCATCCCGCGCGTCGGGCAGGAAGTCGTCGTGGAATTCCTGGAAGGAGACCCCGACCGGCCCTTGGTGATCGGCACGGTGTATAACGATGATTACAAGCTGCCCTACGATTTGCCGTCCAAGAAGACGATCGCGGGATTGAAGTCCGACTCGACCAAGGGAGGGGGCGGTTACAACGAATGGAACTTTGAGGACAAGAAGGGGTCCGAGAAGATCACCCTGCACGCCGAAAAGGACTACGACGTGACGGTCCGCGACACCGAGACCAGGACCATCGGTGAAGCAGCGTTCGGCGGCGATACCCGCAAGACCACGCTCAAGAACGGCAATGACAAGCTTGATATCGAATTGGGCGGTCAGCACATCAAGCTGGCGATGGATCAGTCCGTCAATGCGGGGCTGAGCATCACCCTCACGGCCAATGTCAACATCACCCTCCAAGTTGGTCCCAGCCAGATCATCCTGTCCCCCGCCGGAATCGTCATCAACGCACCGACCATCACCATGACCGCGCAGGCCGCCATGGCGCTCGCGGCCGGCGGCCCGTTGGTTGCCCACGGCACACCAACCATTGTCGGCTGACGCCATGGGTCAAGTTCGGTTCAGCACAGTCCGCGATCTGTTTGAAGCCTATCCGCTGGCGCGCTACGACGTCGGCAATGCCGCCCCGGACAAGTTGTCGTTGGATTTCCTGCAGGAGGCCGCTGATGCAGGCAACTGGCACCAGGCTGTATCCTTTTGCGCGTACCTGCTCCCTAGGCGCGTGGCCGTCGCCTGGGGATGTCGCTCGTTGCGGCAGATGTTCGATAATTTCGACGGCAACGAAGGCAGGTCACTCAACTTTGCCGAGACCTGGGTCCGGCAGCCAGACGAGCAATCGCGTAACAAGGCGTTGGCGGTCGGCAATGCCAACGATCCCGAGCAGCCGGCGACTTGGCTGGCGCTGGCGGCGGGCTGGTCTGGCGGGAGCGTCGTCCCTGCGGAATTTGCCCCGGTCGAAGCCAAGCCAGATCAGACGGCGCGGGCGGTTCGCGCGGCTCTTTTGATCGGACTTTGCCGGCTTACCCGTGAGTCCAGGGACCGGATAATGACGGCCTGCCTTGAGGATGGTATTCAATTGGCACGCGGCGAACCGCGCCCTCTGCGCTGACGAGACGATGTGATGGTGCTTCGCTTCAACATCGAGAACGAGCCCAACCTCCCCGATGGCGGACCTGTGTCATTTGCGGTCACCGGCCGGCGCTCGGTCGATATAGGCCGCGATCGTCATCTCGATTGGACATTGCCCGATCCGTCTCGGATGATTTCGGGGAAGCATTGCGAGGTCCACTATCGCGACGGTGGCTACTGGTTGCACGACGTCTCGACCAACGGCACCTTTCTCAACGGTGCCGACCAGCGCATGCAGGGAGCGCATCGGCTGCGCAATGGCGATCGGCTCGTCATCGGCCATTATGTCATTGGCGTTTCGCTGGACCTGGACGAGCGTGCCGAGGGCACCCCGAGCCATGGCGCGCAGCAGCAAGCTCCTCTCGCGCAGCAGCACGCCGATTACCAGGAACTGTGGGTTCCCGATCGCGACGTGCCGCCGCCAATCGACCCCCAGCAGTTGAGAAGGCCGCGCGAAGCAGCGCGGCCCGTCAATGCGGAATTCCTTGATTGGGCGGCGAGCGTTCCGCCGGCGGGCGTCGACCCCGTCCGGCCGCAGATGCCTCAACGGGAGACGCCTCTGCACGACGACATGAGCTGGGCAGCCGGTCCAGTCGCCACGCCAAACCCGCCGGTCGACGTGCTGCACGCGATGCCGACGCCGCGCCGACCATCGGTCTGGGCCGACGATGAAGCGGCTGTCCCGCCACCGCCGGCGCCGCCACCGGCAGGGCATGCGGGAGCGCCGCGGCCGCGGGTGGCCGAGCCGGCACCGGCTAAGGCCGCGCCGATCGGCAATCCCGAATTTGCCCGCTTGGTGGCACGTGCTGCCGGACTGCCGGAGAATTTCTTTGCCGACAAGACCGAGGCCGAGCTCGCGGAGCAGCTGGGCGTCATACTGCGCATGACCGTGGAAAACCTAATGGCTCTGCTGCAGGCACGGACCCAGGCCAAGCAGCTGACGCGCAGCACCAGTCAAACCACCATCCAGGCCATCGAGAACAATCCGCTTAAATTCTCGCCGACCGCGGAAGACGCGATGCGTATCCTGTTCGGGCCGCCGACGCGCAGTTATCTCGATGCGCCGCATGCCTTCGCGCAGGGCTTCAAGGATCTCAAATCCCATCAATTGAAGACCTATGCGGCAATGCAGCATGCCGTCAGGGGGCTGATCGCCAGTATCGATCCGACGCTGATGGCGCGTGAGCTCGAGCTTCAGCGCGGCGCAAGATCCTTTTTCGGCTCGAATAAGAGTAAGTTATGGGATGAATTCTTGACGCGCTGGAAGGCGCATCTCGGTCGCGACGAAAGCGCGCCGATCGATACCTTCATGCTGCATTTCTCTGAATATTACGACCGCGCAGACAAGTCGGGGTCAAAGTGAACTGTTGGTGACGATGCTGTCGCCGATCATTGCCAAGTGGATGCAGGAATGTCCTGGTACAGCAAAGTATTCTGGTCGGAAGGTCTGTTTCTGCGGCCGCATCATCTGCAGCAGAACGATCGCTATCTCGAGCATCTGCTGGAAAAGCGCGTTCGTTACACAACACCGTACCCATGGGGCTTTGCCCAGCTCGAGATCGATAACGATCTTACTCAACAGAGCAAATTCGCCGTGCGCAGTGCGACCGGCGTCATGCCCGATGGAACGCCGTTCGATATCCCTGCTGACAGTCCGATCCCGGAAGCCATCGAAGTGCCAGATTCGGCCGCAGGCCAGATCGTCTGGCTGATGATGCCGGTCGCGGCGCCCAATACGCGGGAGGTGGATGAGGATCGCACTGACAGCGCGAGTCGTTACGTTCGGACTTCCGAAACGTTTATCGATTCAACCTCGGCGCTGCGCATCGAAGAAGAGATCGATATCGTCTTTCCGCGGCTGTCGTTCGAGCTACGCAAGACTAGCAAGCCGGGATACATGGGCCTCGGCATCGCCCGCATCCTCGAAGTACGCGACAAGAACATCCTGTTCGACGACAAGTTTGTGCCGCCGATGCTGGTTTGCGCCGCACATGCGGTCGTCGATGGTTGGCTCAATCGAATTATTGGCTGGGTTGAGACCAAACTCGATGAGCTTGCACGCTACGCGGTCGATCCATCGTCCGGCGGCGGCTTGCAGAGTGTCGACTACCTGGTGCTGCAGGTGCTGAACCGGACTATTCCCGTGCTCGCTCATTTCAAGCGGTCCGGTAGCGTGCATCCCGAGCGGCTGTACGAAGAACTGCTGAGGTTTGCCGGTGAGCTTGCGACTTTCGCGACCACCGAACGACGCGCACGGGACTACCCGGCATACGATCACGACAATCTCGAATACGTCTTCACGCCCCTGGTGCGCGACATCCAGGACTTCCTGAGCGCCCGGCTGGGCAGGCGGGCGATCCGTCTGGAGATCATCGAACGAGCCCAGAACGCATTTGTATCGCCGATCCGCGATCGCGCGTTGTTCCGAACTGCTACCTTGGTGCTGGAGGTTGCCGCGCGGCGGCCTCTCGTCGAGATCCAGAATGAATTCCCGCACCTGTTCAAGGTCGGACCCAACACGAAGATGACTGAGATCGTGCACGCAAACCTGCCGGGTTTGACCTTGGTGCATTTGCCGACGCCGCCACCGCACATCCGGGCCATTACAGACCACGTTTATTTCTACCTCGATCGCAAGTCGCCGCTGTGGCCCGAGTTCAGTACTGCGGCCTCGATCGGGATGCACTTCTCCGGCGACTGGCCGGAGCTTGAGTTGTACCTTTGGGCCATCCTGGAAGAGCGGCCATGACCGACAGGGACAAGCCGGTTAATCCTTTCGGTCGGGGTGAGCGGACCATCATCCGTCCGAACCCCGGCGGGAAGATGCCGCCGGCTCCGGCTCCTCAATCTCCAGCGGGCGAGGGACCTGCAAGCCGTCCAGCGTACTCGCCATCGCCCGTGGCTGGGCCTGGTGCTCCATCGTCGCCGTCATTTTCTCCCGTACCGCAGGGCGCAAGCTACGCCGCCCCGCCGACCAGCCAGCCGTCGGAGGAATGGATTTCGACACCGCCGCAGGCTCCGGCGCAGCAACCGATCTTGCCGCCGGGACCGCCATTGCGCGTCGACGATCTGGTCGCGCCAAACGCCAATCCGGTGATGCGCGCCGGCGGCCCCTTACTGCAGTTGCTTGGCCGGCTGCGAGTAGCGCTGATGAGGGCGTCATTCGCGAGCCTGATGGAGCAGGTCGCCGACGCCATCAAGTTCTTCGAGAAGGATATCCGCTCGGCCGGCATTTCCGAGCACCAGGCCAATACCGCGAAGTACATCCTGTGCGCTACCGCCGATGATATTGTGCAGCACATTCCGACCGACGATCGACACGTCTGGGCGCAGTACTCGATGCTCAGCCGGTTTTTCGGCGAACGTGTGGGCGGCGTACGCTTTTTCGAGATTCTCGACCATTTGAAGACTGATCCGCTGGTCAACTATCCAGTGCTCGAACTGCAGCACGCCTGCCTTGCGCTCGGGTTCCAGGGCATTCACCGGACGTCGCCGGGCGGGCTTGCGAACCTCCAGGTGATCCAGCGTAACCTCTATGAAACGCTGCGCCGGGTTCGGCCCAAGCCGACCAACGATTTGTCGCCGCACTGGCGCGGACAGGCCTTGGCCGGTCGGCGGAAGCACTTGCATATTCCCGTTTGGCTGGTGGCGGCCGTGGTCGCCGCGCTGCTGACGGGATCCTATTTTGTGCTGCGGACATTGCTGGCTGGCCGCGCAGAGAATGCCGCGGAAGCAGCGCTGGCATTGCATCCCGGAGATCCAATCGAGCTCAAGCGCCGCGTCGTTGCGCCGCCGCCACCTCCACCTCCGCCGCCACCCCCAGATCGTATTACCCAGCTGCAGCGCATTCGCAACGCGCTTGCGCAGGAGAAGACGGCCTGCGCCATGACGGCGGATCAGACGGCGAGCTTCATCGTGATCAGGGTCTGCGATCTCGCATTGTTTGCCTCGGGCCAGGCAACCATCCTGGATGGGTTCAAGCCGATCGCCGCCCGCGTTGCGACGACGCTCGACAAGGAGCCCGGCCGCATTCGAGTGGTTGGCCACACCGACAGCTCGCCGATCCGCACCGTGCGTTTTCCCTCGAATTTCGAATTGTCGGTCGAGCGCGCCAAGGCGGTTGCCGCCGCGCTGAAACCCGGCCTCGCGGATGGTTCGCGCATCGACGTCGACGGCAAGGGATCGGATTCACCGATTGCCAGCAATTCGACACCCGAGGGGCGGGCCAAGAACCGTCGGGTCGAAATCTTCATCGAACGTAGCGAATAGGCGGACGCCACAAGTTCACGCGTAAGCGACAGGTACCGGTAAATATGCTCGCCAAGGACATTCTACGCATCGTTCTCTATGGAGTCGGGCTCAGCTCGCTTGGGGCGGTGATCTACCTTGCCGGTCCCTTCATTGCTTTCGGCGACTGGCATCCATTGGAAAATCACATCATTCGCCAGATCGCGATCCTGCTGCTCGGCGCCGCAGCGGCAGGTGTCACCGGTCTTCATTTCTTCAGGCGACGCAAGAACGCGAAGGAAATAGCTGACGGCGTCAGCGGTGCGGATCAGACCGTCAGCGACGAGCCGGTGCTCAAGGAGCGCATGAAGGACGCGCTCGCAACGCTCAAGACCGCGAGCGGCAACAAGTCCGGTTATCTCTACGATCTGCCCTGGTACGTCATCATCGGTCCGCCCGGTGCGGGAAAAACCACGGCGTTGGTGAATTCGGGGCTCAAGTTTCCGCTCGCGCGAGGGGCAACGCCGGCGGCGATCGCCGGGGTCGGCGGCACTCGCTACTGTGACTGGTGGTTCACCGAGGAAGCGGTGCTGATCGATACTGCCGGTCGCTACACGACCCAGGATTCAAACAGCAAGGCCGACAAGGAAAGCTGGCTGTCTTTTCTGGACATCCTGAAAAAGAATCGGTCGCGCCAACCGATCAACGGTGTTCTCGTCGCAATCAGTCTGGAAGACGTTCTGACGCTGCCGAAGCAGGAACTCGCGCTTCATGCAGATGCCATCAGGATGCGCCTGCTCGAACTGCATCAACGGCTGAAGGTGAGCTTCCCGGTCTACGCTCTGTTCACCAAGGCCGATCTCGTTGCCGGTTTCACCGAATATTTCGCCTATCTCGGCGAGGCCGGCCGGCGCCAGGTCTGGGGCGCCACCTTCCAGACCGCCGACAAGACCCAGAATCTGGTGGGGCAGGTCCCGGGCGAATTCGATCGCCTGCTGGAGCGCCTGAGCGAGGAAACGCTCGACCGTCTCCAGGACGAGCCGACGCCGCAGCACCGGGTGCAGTTGTTCGGCTTCCCGGCGCAGATGGCGCGGCTCAAGCCGCAAATCCACGATTTCCTCAATCAGATTTTTGAGCCGACGCGGTATCACGTGAACGCCAACCTGCGTGGGTTCTATTTCACCTCCGGCACTCAGCAGGGTACGCCGATCGATCAATTGATTGGATCGCTGGCGCGTACGTTCGGCGCGGAGGAAGTCGGTGCCGGATCATACTCCGGAACCGGCAAGAGCTATTTCCTTGCCGATTTGATTTCGAAGGTCATCATCGGCGAGGCCGACTGGGTTTCGACCGACCAAGCTGCGGTGCGCCGTGCCCTGATCCTCAAGACCGCGGCGCTGTCGGTGATAGGTTTGGTGGCGATCGGATTGATCGGTGCTTGGCTGACAAGCTACAAGCGCAACTCAGACCTGATCGAGCAGAGCTTGCAGGCGGACAGGGAGTATGGGGCCGCCGGGGCGCCGCTCATCAAGCAAACGCTGATCGCCGATCACGATCTCGACAAGGTGCTGCCGCTGCTCTATCGACTGCGGAACGCGCCCGCCGGCTACGCATCACGGAATGAGCCGGTTGCGCTCTCGGCGCGCTACGGTCTCAGTCAGCACGCGCGCCTGCTGTCGCCCGCGAAGGCAGCCTATCACACTGCGCTCGAGCGCATGTTCAGGCCTCGCTTGCTGTACCGTTTGGAAGAGCAGCTTAATGCGCGCATCAATGAGCCTGCCTTCGTCTATGAGGCGCTGAAGGTCTACTTGATGCTTGGCGGCCTGCAATCCCCGGACCGGGAGTTGGTCCGCTCGTGGATGCAGCGCGACTGGGCGGACAACCTTTATCCCGGCGCGACCAATGCGGAAGGACGGCGTCTGCTCGATGAAAATCTTGTTGCAATGTTCGACCTCGAAACCGAGCAGCCGCCGCTGGTTGGGCTTGACGGCCGGCTGATCAAGCAGGCCCAGAATTCGCTGGCGCGCCTCAGCGTGTCGCAACGTGCCTACGAGTTCTTGAAGTCGGAGGCTCGCGGATCGACCGCGGGCGACTGGGTCGTCGGCCGCCGAGGCGGTCCGGACGTAGCAGTTGTGTTCGAAACCACGACCGGGCAGCCCTTGGACAATGTGCGGGTGGCCGAGTTCTTCACTTACAACGGATTCCAGCAGAAGTTCATCGCTCGACTGCCCGGTTTGTCGGAGCGCATGAAGCGGGAGCGATGGGTGTTGGGTGACGCTGGCCAGCAGTCGGCCATTGACCAGCAGTATGATAACCTGGCGGGCGATCTGCTCAGCATCTACTCCAATGATTTTGTAACGGCGTGGCGTGCTGCGCTTGGCAGTCTGCGTCTGAAGAAATTGCTCGCGGACAAGCCGAAATACGAGGTGCTGAGGGCGCTTTCGGCGCCGACCTCGCCGATGCGGCAAATCCTGGAATCGGTGCGTGATGAGACGATGCTGACCAAGGAACGCCCGAAGCCGGCAAGTGCCGGTACGCCGGCGGTGCCGCCTGCGGTGACCACGCCTGCGCTGTTCAACAATGCCCAGGATGGCACGCCGGGTGCGGCGATCGAGTCGCAGTTCAAGCCCTACCATGCGGTGCTCGAAGGGGAGAGCACCCGCCGGCCAATCGACTCGACGATCGCAAATCTCAACGACATCGCGCAGAATCTGACGTTGATGGTCGAGAATCCGCAACTGACGGCGCAGGCAACTGCGGGGCTTCAGACCCAGGTTGCAGCGCTGCGCAACAACGCCTCGCGCATGCCGCCACCATTTTCCGATATGCTGCGGGCAGCGGCCGCGGAGTTCGAAGGCAGTATCGCCGCCTCCACGGCCGGTCAGATCCTGCAGTCGTTGCGCGATCAAGTCACGCCGGTCTGCCAGCAGACGGTGACCAACCGCTATCCGTTTGTACGGAGCAGCGGTCAGGAAGTGCCGCTCGCGGATTTCGCCAAGCTGTTCAGCCCGAACGGCATCATGGACAAGTTCTTCACTCAATTTCTGGCGCCCTATGCAGATACGTCGCGTTCGGACTGGGTTTGGCGAAAGGAGAGTCCTGTCGGCCGATCGTTCTCGCCCGACACATTGAAGCAGTTTCAGAATGCCGCCTATATCCGCGATGCCTTTTTCCAGACTGGCGGCGGTGTGCCGGCGGTGTCCTTTGCGATCCGGCCGCCGCCCGCGGCCGGACCGGGCATCACGGTCAAAACTGAGATCGGCGGCACGACGATCACCAGCCCCATTACGCCAGGACCAGCCGCAGCTCCCTCTATGTTTGGCGCGCCGCAACCCGCTGCTCCGTCGCCGCCGCAGAGCAATTCACCGACGACCGTGCTCTGGCCGGGCCCATCGCCGCGGACGGCAATTTCGGTCAGCAACGAGACCGGCTCGCCATCGGTGCTTGAGCGCATCGGCCCCTGGTCATTGTTCCGCATGCTGGAGGCTGGCTCGCTGGTCGCCAAGGCGGAAACCGCCAGTGCCACGTTCATTGTTGCCGGACGTGAGCTCAACTATCAGATTTCGACCGGATCGTTGCGCAATCCGCTAAACCTGTCAGTGCTCCGCGAGTTTCGTTGCCCGACCGGGATATGACCATGCGATGCGGCTTATTCGGCAAGATCGGCGCCAAGCGTGATTTCATCGCGATCGCGACGCCGCGCAGCTTCCTGGAGGTCTGGGAGCCGTGGGTGCAGGCTGCTATTTCCGCGAGCCGCCATCAGCTCGGTGCCGCCTGGCAGGGAGCATTCCTGACCGCGCCGGTTTGGCGCTTCTGGCTTGGCGCCGCAATCTGCGGGACCACCGTCGCGGGAGCGATCATGCCGTCGCTTGACGGGGTGGGGCGATACTACCCGTTGACGCTGCATGCGGTATCGGATGGCGCCGACGCACTGCAGCCGCCGCACATCGATCCGCAGGACGAGTGGTTCGGGCAGGTGGAGACGTTCCTGCTATCGACCCTGGACCGGGCCGCAACGTTTGAACAGATCTCAGATGCGCTGGATCGTCTCGCCTTCCCACGTCTGCGGACGCTGGGGACCGATGGATCGCCAATCGTGACGATGAATGACGCGATGCTGGGAATGGTTTCGACGGTCGATGGGTTTGGCGAGTCGTTCGGCATGCTCTGCGGCGCGAACCCTCAAATCTATGCCGCGGCCAGTTTTTGGTGGACCGCCGGCGGCGAAGGGTTCTCGCCGATCGCACTGTGTTGCCGCGGATTGCCGGATCCGTTTCACTATTCCACGCTGCTGACCGGCAACGTTGGCCGCGCGGTATCCGGGACGGGATGACGAGCGATGGTGCACGTCCCATCCCTGTTCGATGTCGGTAGCGTCACTCATGCCGGACGGGTGCGGGCGCGGAACGAGGATTCTTGCCTGGTAAGAACCGACATCGGCCTATGGGCCGTCGCTGACGGCATGGGCGGTCATGAGGCGGGCGATCTTGCCAGCCTCATCGTGGTACAGTCGCTTGATGCGATCGCCGCGCCTGCCTCCGCGGCGGACCTGTTGGCGCAGTGCGAGGCGCGTCTGTTTAGCGCCAACCAGCAGATTTTGGCACTCAGCCAGGCAAGGCAGGGTGCCACTGTCGGGACCACAACGGCGGTCTTGCTGGTACGCGACGGCCATTATGCCTGCATTTGGGCGGGAGACAGCCGGGTGTACCTGATCAACCATCGCGGCATTACACAGGTGTCGCATGATCATAGCGAGTTGGAGGAACTGATCGCCGGCGGTGCTCTATCGCGCGAAGAGGTCCAGGATTGGCCGAACAATGCCATCACCCGGGCTGTCGGCGTTGTCGCCGACCCTGAGTTCGAGGTGGTGACCGGTCCGGCCGAACCGGAAGACGTCTTCGTGATTTGCAGCGACGGCTTGACCCGACACGTGCAGGATGACGAGATTCAGCAGCACGCGGCCACTCGCCTTGCGCAGACAGCCTGCGACGACATGCTTGCGCTTGCGCTCGATCGCGGCGGGCTCGACAACGTGACGATCGTGATCGTGCGGCTGCTCGCGCCACGATCCTCAGAGCCCACGAGGACGCCGTTCGATCGGGAGCCGCGATGATGACCGCGAACGATCCGTTTCGATCGTCCTACCGCGGTGTGCCGGCCGGCACCCGGCTCAACGGCATTTACGAGATCGAAGCGATGATCGGGGCAGGCGGCATGGGGGAAGTCTACCGATGCCGCGAGATCCAGACCGGATCGCCAGTTGCCGTCAAGATGTTGTTGCCCGACATGGTCGACAACGAGGCGGCACTTGCGCTGTTCCGCCGGGAGGCGGCAGCACTTCACAACCTTCCGCATGAAGCGATCGTTCGCTACTTCCTGTTCACGGTCGAACCCGTGCTGCAGCGCCCGTATCTCGCGATGGAATTCGTGAATGGGCGGTCGCTGTCGAACATGCTCGACGATGGGCCGCTGACCTTCGAAGCGCTGATCAAGTTGATGCAGCGTGTCGCATCGGGCCTGCAGGCCGCTCACGAACACGGCATTGTCCATCGCGACGTCTCACCCGACAACATCATCGTGCCGCTCGACGATGTCAGGCGAGCGAAGATCATTGACTTTGGTATCGCTCGGTCCACCCAGATGGGTGACAAGACCATTATTGGCTCCGGCTTCGCCGGCAAGGATAATTACGCTTCGCCGGAACAGGTCGGCTTGTACGGTAATGATGTCACCGCGAAGTCCGATGTCTACAGCTTTGGTCTCGTGCTGTTCCATGCCTTGACCGGACAGAAGCTCGATATGGGTGGAAGCCAGTTTCAACTGGTCGAGAAACGTCGGCGTGCGCCCGATCTCGGCGCAGTGGATCTGCGTATCAGGCCCCTGCTCGAGAGGATGCTGCAGCCAGACCCGGCCTTGCGCCCTACCATGGCGGAGGTCGCCAACTGGGCGCCGGCGGGTTCGGTTCAGCCGTCCGCCGCGCCACTCTACGGCTTCGATCCATTGGGGAAGCCGGAGGCCGGGACGTCTCCGCAGCAGGAGCGGGCGCCATCGACCCCGCGGAACTCTCGCGGCGTCTGGCTCGGCGCCAGCGTCGCGGCGCTGCTGCTTCTGCTGGGGGGCGGTGGGTACAGCTTCTATAAATTTGTCTGGTCGACATCGGGCGTAGCGGCCTTGCCGCCACCTCCGAAACTCGCCGCGACGCCCGCGCCGCCGAGGATTGAACCTGCTCTGCCACAGCCAGCACGTCAGGAGCCGGTGAAGCTGCCGTCTCAGCCGACGGTGACGCCGTCTTCGTCGCCCGATGGGCCGGGTCGAGCCGAGCGCATCCGCAAATATGTCGCCCAGTATGCCGGCGGCGACTGCTTCTTCATCCTGCCTGTTGCCGTGAGTTCTAGCGCAGCCGTCATCGAAGGCTTCGGCGCTTCGACCGCTCCGTTCGATACCTTCGACAAGGCGTTTCGAAAGGAACAGGGATTTGAGGCCTCGGTCGGCGTCAGGCAGGTGAATCAGGCCCAATGTCCGGCCGTCAAATTCCTGAGCCAGGTCGGAAGCGACCAAGCGCGTGCCCCGCGCATCAACCTGTCCGCGACGGAGCTGAAGGCCGGCGAGACCCTCAATGGGACTGTGGAGAATTTTGCCAACCGGGTGGTGGAACTGCTCATGGTCTCGGATCGCGGCGAGGTGCGGAGCCTGTCCTATCTCCTGAAGCCGGGCATCGACTCGCTTTCCTTTGCCCTGCCGATGGAGCGGACGACCGGCCCGCAACTGCTGCTGGTCGTCGCGGCCCCGCGGGTTCTGGATTCGTTGCGCCAGCCGCGACCGATGGCTGCCGACACATTCTTCCTGCAGGCGATGAGCGAAGCTCAGCGTGGCAACGTGACCATCACTGCGGCCGCGCGCTATGTAATGCTAACGAATTGAGTGGCTCTTCAGAACTTGCCGATGATCAGGATCTTCAGGTCGGCATCCGGCTTAAAGTCGCTTGCCGTGAATTGACGCGAGTTGTTGGCAGATGACGGCATAAGCCGCCCCGGACAAAAACTGACCAGACGGTCGTCGCCGCCCGGATCGATCGTCAACGTGAAGGACCGGATTGGACCCGCCCAGTTCGCACCCGTCTTGAGGACGTAGGAAATGCGCCGCTCCTGCAGCTTTGCCGCATTGTCCTGGCTGTTGCCCGCGCGTTTGTCCAATTCGGCAAGGAACGCATCCGTGACGCAATACTCCTTCCTGTACCGCTCGACTTCCGGACCCAGCGCTGCGCTGCGACGCAGACCCGAGCGCAGGACCGTGTCAGGGCTGGAGCCGACGCTCGGGCGGTATTGATGTTCGACAATGACGGTACGCGCCGCAGGAAACACTTGCTCGCGAACGGCCGAAGTCTTGGTTATCCAGCCAGGCATGTATTGCTGGCGACCGTTGTCGTTCATGCCGGCAGGCATAAGAAGGCCGCCATCGATCAGCTTGGTTCGGGTTGCCACGGGCAGGTCGGCGATCCGGATATCCCGATCGCCGAGCGGCAGCAAAGGCAGCTTAAATTGACGGAGGAGGGCGGTCACATCCTTGCTGCCGACCATCGCGCGCTGGTCGATGGTCAGCGGCACCGCGTTGCCGTCGATCTTGGTCTCGAACTCGACGAAGTTGACCGGATTGCTCGATGGAAAAGCGATGTTCTCGGCTTCGGACAAATCGATGTCGGGCAGCGGAAAGGCGACAGTGAGTGCAATCGGCTTGCTCGTCTGGTTGACGAATTGGTAGCGAACGCTGACCCTGTCCAACCCGATACGAAGCTCCTCGCTCGCCATGGCCACATCCTTCGTGCGAACGAATTGCAGCCCGCCAATGGACAATTCCGCCGCGGAGTCGTTCGCCTGCGCGGGCCAACCGGTTGCGGCCAACAGGGCGATCATCAGGGCTTGCGATCTCAATGACGGCCCGCTTAACGCTTCATTTGCCATGCCGGCCTCCATGTGGCGCCGCAGCGTGGGATCAATCGATCGCTTGGTAAAGATCTCCCCATTCCGGCTTCCAGACGCCATCCGGGTCGCAAACCACGATCGCGAGCTTCATGTCATTGGCGAGACGGATCGCGCCGCGAAAGGCATCCTGGGCAGGTAGTTGGGAGCTGACCTGGTCGCCGCTCAAGCGTCCCCCGCTTGCGGCGGCTGGCAATACAATTGACCCGGAGGCGCCCCCGTCGTCGCGCCTCAAGACTAGAGTGATCGCGTCGGGCTGGATTTCGCTGACTTGCTCAAATCTATTTCTGGCCATCATTTTGCACTGCAAGCTGAAGGAATTAGAACTATCACCGTCCAGTGAGAGAGTTGAACGGGATTGGGGTTGCTCGTCACTAATTGATGCTGCACTCGCGTAGTCTTGGATTAGTCGGACTGACGCTGCATTCGGTTCGGTTACATTGAGGCGGATATGCTTCGTCGATCTAGCAGGATCTGGCTCTCTATCGTCGGCGCGATCATCGTTACTAGCGGGGCAAGGGCCGACGATGCCGTCGTGCGAAGCTTTGCCGGCGGTTCGGCTGCATCCATGGTCGGGATCGTCCCGGCCGGCCAGGACGTCGAACTCGCAGGCCCGCAAGCGCTCACCGCGGACGGACAGGGAAGCCTGTTTGTGCTTGATCAGATCAACGGCCGCATTCTGCAGTTCGACCCTAAACAGCCAAACGCGGCTCCTGACATCCTGAAGATGCCAAGCGATGTCCAGCCTACCGACCTGGTCGTTCGTAATGACGACATCATGGTTTGGGACGGAGGCGTGAGGATGCTGAAGGCAGCACCAGGACAGTCCACCCGCGGGCTCGGCGGAGACGTGATTCAGCTGGAGGAAGTCTCATCCCGCGGAACGGACAACCAGGTCGCCATTTCGGCCTTCGCACAGATGGGCTCGCAGGCGTTGAGCAGTCCGACCGACTTGCTCGATCAGAATACGCGTGCGGCTATCGTGAGGACGACGCGGCAGCCCGACCGGCAGTATATCGCCTCGCGCAGCAAGGGATCGGTGATCGCCGATATCATTCCCGACAAAGGGAATAACAGCGTTCGGGTGGAAATCCAGACCATGGTCTCCAACGAGACCATAGGTCAGCTCGGCCTGCGCGTCCGCAACCAGCTCGGCACCGTGGAGTTTCTTGAGATCGACAACAGTGACCGCTTCTATGTGCTGGCCGAGGACATTCCTCCATCGGGCAAGAATGCCACCACATTCGTGGCACGCTATGCCGCGAACGGACGCCTTGAGGGCATCTACGAGCTACCGCTGGAGAACACGCCGTTGACCCGCCGGTTCGTCACTATCTCGGGCGACGGCGATGTCTATTTTCTGCGCACCAAGTCGGAAGGTGTTGAGGTGGTTGGTGTCGGCTTCCGGCCACTGGGGAAAGTGTCCGTCATTGACGTCAGGCCGTCGCGCACGGCGGCCGCGCCGGCGGCGCAGCCGGATTTCAAGTTCAACGCGACCGCCGCCGTACGGCCGTCCAATCGCCAGCAGGCGATCGAGACGGCCTTCGCCTTTGAGGGCATTCAGTGGAAGCTGACACCGGCGAACTACGGCAGCGATCCCGACAGCCAATGCTCCGGTTTCAGCCGGATTCGCCGGCCGTGGTATCTGCAGGGCAAGGTAAACCAGGAAGTGCGGGGCGTGCCCTATTGCTGGGGTTGCCATGGTTCGCTCGCGAATTTCCGGCAGCGAATCGAAGGCGGGACGCTTGCGGGCAATGTCTGCACCCGCAACGAGCCGCGGCCGGACGTGGCCGGCGTCGACTGCTCAGCGTTCGTCAGCGCCACATGGGGACTTTCCGTCCACTACACGACCGCCGCCATCCCCGCGATCGCCACACCCGTGACCAACCCCTGGGACCTCAAGCCCGGTGACGCCCTGAACAAGCCGGGTTCCCACGTGATGTTGTTCCTGCGGTTCACGCCGGATCGCAAGGCGGAGGTCATGGAATCCTCGACGGGCGGCTGCAACGGCAGGGTCTGCCGCAACGTCTATCCGCTCGCAAGCCTGCTTGCACGCGGTTACGTTCCGGTCCGCTTTCGCGCGTTCGCAGATGATCAGACCACTGTTTCCGCGAACGCCTATCAGGAGACCGAGGCGCCGATGGGCCGGAAGACGGCGAACAAGCGGCGCTGAACCTGTGGTCTCCCTGAGGCTACAGATGAACATGGAGTCACCGCCTGTGCGCTGGTTTTAGAGATCAGGACGGCATCCTGACGCTCTACCATGCCGGTGCGGTTCCAGGGCGGACCTGCTTGATATCGAGGTGGATCACAATGCGAAGGCTCAACGGCTTTGATCAAATGGCCGGTTGGCTGTGTGCAGCCATCCTGCTTGCTGCGTTGATCGGCCTGCCACCCCAGCGCGCGCATGCGGCCGGTGAACTGTCGATAAGCAATCCCGACGGCGCGGCTCTCCGGGCGCTCGTCATCGGCATCGACGACTACCAGCATGTCCGCAAATTGAAGGGCGCGGTCGCAGATGCCAATGACATCGTGTCCAGCTTGCGCACTATGGGCGTCAGCGATGTGGTCGAGCTGACCAATGCGCAGGCTGGTAGGGCAAGCGTGCTGCGTGAGATCAGCTCACTGGTGGAGCGGACAAGGAACAACGATCTCATCTTCCTCTCGATCGCAGGTCACGGGACGCAGGAGCCGGAGCGCATCAAGGGCTCCGAACCGGACGGAATGGAGAACGTGTTCCTGCTGCCCGATTTTGCTACCACGCCGGCCGGATCGGCCGAGCGGATTCTGGGAAGCGAATTCAACCACTTCATCCGGCAATTCGAATTGCGCGGCGCAAAAGTGATCTTCGTTGCGGATACCTGCCACGGCGGCGGAATGGTGCGCGATATCGATCCGCGCGCGGCGGAGATGAGTTTTCGACAGGTGCCGCGCTACACACTGCTGGTTGATGAATTGAAGCCAGTGTCGAGCAGCGACGACCCGAAGTCCGAACTCGATCTCGACCACACTGCGTTCATCGCCGCGGTCGATCGTTACACCAAGGCGCCGGAAGTGCGGATTCCCGGGATCGATGGCTTGCGCGGCGCTTTGAGTTATGCCGTTGCGCGAGCCGTGGAGGGCAACGCGGACATCAATCATGATGGAAAAGTGACGCTGAAAGAGCTTTTCAGCAATGTTCGGCAGGTGGTCTATCAGTTGTCCGACCAACGTCAGAACATCGTGACGGTATCGTCGCTGGCGCAGATGCCGGAGACCGAGGTCGCCTTCGAATTGACGCGCGGCGTAGTGCTGATCCAAGGAGCGGCCGCGAGAACTGCTCCCGGTCAGGTTCCTGCCGTCCCGCCTGTCGAGAAACAAACCCCAGCGCCGCCAGCCGTTGCGGCCGCTTCGCAAACCGCTGCGGCCGGCGTTGCCGCGACCGGCCCGGCCGCGCCCGGTGCCGCGCTGCCGCCCTTCCGTCTCGTATCACCGATCCGTTTGGCGGCGCTTGACGGCAAGATCAGCTATTTCACGTACGTCAAACCGCAGGACGCCAGTGTGCAGGCCGTTCAACCAACTGATAATCCCGACCTGATCTGGGACCCCGTGTCGCATGACGTAATCGCGTGGGGCGATGTCGTCGCTTATGGTGTTGACGTTGACGGCTTGACGACGGTGGTCAACAGAACTGCGGCAATTCGGGAGCTCAAGCGCATGGCGACGCAGTCGCCGCAGGCGATGCGTATTTGGCCGGATGATCGACAGCAGCGCAGCGGCCAGACCGTCGAGGTCGAATTGTCCGACGTCGGTTCGCGGGCGGTGCTGCTGTTCAACGTGTCCGGAGATGGAACTATCCAAATGCTGTATCCGGTGGGTCCCGATGCCGCGCTTGCTCGATCAGCAAATCTGCGGCTGCCTCTTCGGGTGGGCGAGCCGTTCGGTGCCGAGCAGATCGTTGCGGTGACTTCGCAACAGCGGATGGTTGATCTGGAGAGGGTCTTGATGCAGCTCAACCGGCGCCGCGCTTCGGGGCAGATGGTCAAGAGTCTGGAGCGCTATCTGCCGGCGGACGCGCGGATCGCGTCTATCGGCTTGTTCAGCGTTCCCTGACAATACTGTGACTGCAGGTCATGTCGTCAGCGAAGCTGGTTTTCCAGAAGCAATCATGGCTCGCGCTGGTGTTCTCGCTGGCGGGAAGCGGGATCGCGAGCGCCGCGCCGTTACCATCGGCATTTCGATCTGCCGCGAGAGATACTCCATTGCTCTGGCATGTACAGGCGCCCCGCGGCTCGGCAAACGCTGCCAGCGTGTCGCTTGAAATCCTGCCGGGTCCAACTGTTAACATTGGCGGCAAGGTGTCATTCGGCGTAACCGCCAAAAAGCCTGGCTATCTGATACTCGTGGATGTTGATGCGGAAGGGCGGATGTCCCAGATATTTCCAACTGCCGAGCTATTGGCGCAGTCGATCGAACGGGACATGAATCGTGTGAAGCCTGGCGTCCAATTTATTGTTCCGACTCCTGCAGCACGGCAACGTGGATTTGAGTATGTCGTCGCGCCGCCGGCCGGGTCCGCTGTGATCGTTGCGATCCTGAGCGAGCGACGTGTGCAATTGCTTGATTTGCCAGACATTCAACGCAAGATTCAGGGGCCGGCCGATACGTTGAGCTATCTGTCGGATTGGACACGTCAGCTGCGTGTAACGGACAGCGGCAGCGGAAAGCTGGTGCCGAACAATTGGTCGTTCGACATCAAATCATACTCTATCAAGTAGGCAAGCGTTCGCGTTGTTACGGCTTACTCGGGCGGTTGAGGAGTGGTTCGTCCAAGGTCCTGCGGCTTTGGCTCTGTTGCCGCCAGCATTGTCAATTGCGGAGGAGACGGCGGCCCGTACACGAGTTCGAGCGCGCCGCCGTGCATGCTGTCCTAGTTGCAGACTTCAACATTGCCGGTACCGCCGCCGGGACCTCCGCCGCCACGGTAATCGAGATGACAGCCGTGACGGACCGGGCGGCATAGATAAGCGTCACACACGATCTGGCCGCTGCCACCAGCGGGCCTAGCGGTCGCTTGCTTTCGCTTGGGGAAATCGGCTGGCGGCTCGGAGCTGTCGCGTACCGGACGATCCGCGCGCGGCGGGCGCTCATCCATGTTGCGCTTCGCCAGCGGCTTTTTCCCGCGGCGCTTCTCGCATTCGTTATCGTCGTTCAGAAACGAGCCCTCGGCACAAGTGATCTTGCGGCACTGATCGCCGTCCGCTTTATAGCCGCGCTCGCAGATCAACGGGCAAACCCGGGCCGGTTTCAGCTTGATTGCATCGAGCGCATCGAGGCTTGCAAGCTTGACATCAAATTTGGTCCCGGCGTGCCTGTTGAACAGGCTCAGGGAGCGACGCGAGGCTGCGTTCCACTCACCGTCGATGGAGCCTGTGAAACAGCCGACCCGGCTCAATTCGCTCTGAAGTGATTTGGCAAGATCCTCCTGCGGCGGTGCCGCGTTCAAGGCGGCAACCTTCGCTCCCTCGCTATTCTGGGATGGGGCGGCGATTGCAAGATTGTCCGCCTTGGCGCCGTCGATTACGGGGCCATTCGGGGAAAGCATGGCGACCGTTGAGGATTGCGATGCAGTCCGCTTCCGTTCGGCCTCGATCGCTTGTTCCTGCGCATTCTGCTTTGACCTTTCCGCCGCGATACGGGCATCCTCCGCGGCCTTGAAATCTGCGGCCGCTTTTTCCTGTTCGGCTCGCTGGGCACCTTCGGACGCAAGCCGAGCTTTCTGCTGCTCCGCTTCCTGCGCTTTCTTGGTCGCGATAACGCGCGCGTCTTCGGCGTCGATTTGATTGAGCTGAAGCTTGGCCAGATCTGCGTAATATCCGTCGGGATGCTGGGCGAGGAACGCGTTCATAGCGGCCTTGTTGCCGAGTTGCAGGGCCAATTCGTAGTCACGACGAATCTCCGAGGAGGCGTTAGCCGGCGGCGGTGGCACGGGCTCCTCTGCCTTTGGTACGAGCGCAACGTCTTCGCCGCCCAGCGAACCATAAACGTATGGCTCCTGTCGATTACCGGTAGCCTGCAAGACATCATCGCGAACGAAGCCGAAAGCCCGACGCAAGTCGAGTCCCGGCTTTGCGATATACTTGACCAACGCTGTCGCGTAAGGACTGTTCTTGCTGTTGCCGTCGAGTGCGGTCAGTCCGGCTTTGGCCGCAAATGCGATCAGCGTATTGGATACTGCGGGTTCCACCCGGGCGAGCCCGCGGCTGATCGCGCGCGAAGCGAGGGTCCGTTTCATCGTGTCGGCGAATGGATTGTTGCGACAAGCGTCGACGATCACGACGCGCAGCTGCTTCGCGGGCTCAATTGCTAGTAGGATGCGATCGAGCGAGAAGGCCTCGTCATAGATATCAGTGTCGCGCTCAAGTCTGGCATCCGTCGGAATCAGATAGTTCGTCCCGTCGATCTCGATTCCGTGACCTGCATAGTAGACGACGGCGATGTCGGCATCGCGAGCTTGATCGGCGAAATCCCTCAGTGCCCGCCGCATGTCGCTCGAGGTCAGGTTGAGACGAGACTCCACCAAATCGAACCCGGCGTTCTTCAGGGTCGCGGCGATAGCGGTGGCATCATTGGCAGGATTCGGAAGTAAGGGCGCATTTTGATAGCTCGAATTTCCGACTACCAAAGCCACGCGCTTCGTTGCCCACGCAGGCTGCGAAGCAAGAAGAGCTAAAGCGGCGAGAAGAACAGGAACTCTGAAGTGGGTGTACAAGCTCATGGCCACCGTCCAAAATCGCCCGAACTAGTTCTATCGAAGTTGGCCCCGGACAAACTCGGTCGCGTCAAGTTCTGCGAGCGTGGGAAGGCCTTCTCCAGTACAAGTACCAATCTTAGGTTCAATCCATTCGTAGTATTGTCGTTCAGGGTGGCGAAGACGTTCAACCGCACACGGAAGAGTGTAGGGTCACGATTCTGCCTGCCCGATGCGGGGGTGAAAAGGAAGATATTGAAATAGTTATAGTTTCTGCTCCGGCTATTAGCCCAGTGGCTGGCTGTGCTGGCGTCAGATCCGGTTCGCCAGCGAAGTTCCATCCCCTTGGTAGCGATGCCCAACTTAAGTGCGTATCAGCATCTAGACCAAAGTGGATCAACGTCGGTCTCATCCTATCTGTCCATGCGCTCGCGTCCGGCATAGACGGCCGCTGAGTTTGAGTGAATGGCGCTGCTTATCGGGTAACGAGGAGACGGTTCGTTGGTATGTCTCAACCGTTTTGACGCACCCGCGGACGTCTGTCGTACGCTGAGCGCGCAACAATGATTACCGCATGCTGGATGTCCTGAGGCATGTTCCTGATAACTTGCTCCATATCTCGACAATTGGTTGTCAATTTCTCGGCTCGCGGTAGCTGATTTCTTCAAAGAGTCCTGAGCCGGCAGGCTTTCCCCAAATAATGTAGCGATGATTTTGCCGACCGACACGCCGGTGCTCGTCAAGGTTTGGATCTGGGGCAGGGGTTAGTAAGTCTCTTCTGAGTTATTCGGTCTTGAGAGCGACGCACCGGACAGGCATTAGTTGAAGGTCGGGTTTCCCTTACGGCGGATTTGAATGGCTCCGCCATCGGTGTCAACTTTGGTCCGTACTGGAGGTCGAGATGCGCTGGACCATGTCAATCGGAGCTATGCTCGTCGTCGGAGCCATCTCGGCGGGCGCGGCCGGACCGAGAAACCTCGGCTCTCAACGAAGCGACGGCAGGGAAGCTTCCGTATCGGTGGATCTTGAGCTTGTTATCGCTGTTGACGTTTCTTACTCGATGGATTTGGACGAATTGGCCGTTCAGCGCGAAGGGTATGCCGAGGCGATCTCCTCAAAGGAATTTCTTCAGGCCCTCAAGCAAGGACCGACTAGCAAGTTAGCTGTCACATACTTCGAGTGGTCGGCGTCGAGCGACCAGAAAGTTATTATTCCTTGGCGTGTGATTGATGGGCCGGAATCCGCTGGCGCGGTGGCGGATGAAATCATGAAAGCCCCATTGCACCGAGGTTCACGTACATCAATCTCTGGTGCGATTAATTTCGCCGTTCCGCTGTTCGACGAGAATCGGTTTTTGGGGTCGCGACGCGTGATCGACATTTCTGGTGACGGTCCCAATAACAATGGTATTCCTGTGACCATTGCACGTGATGCCGCAATTGAGAAAGGCATTGCCATCAATGGCCTCCCGATCATGATCAAGGAGCCGTCGACTAACGCCATGGATATCAATAATCTCGATTGGTACTATGAGGACTGCGTGATTGGAGGGCCGGGTTCGTTTGTTGTCTCCATCAAGTTGCGCGACGAGATGAAAGAGGCAATTCGAAGCAAGTTAGTCTTTGAGGTGGCGGGTCGCACGCCCGAGCGGTTGGTCGTTCCAGTTATAGAGAATGAGCCGCGCGTACCTTGCTGGATTGGAGAGAAGATTTGGCAAGACCGTTGGGGGCGGTAGATCTCTATGATTTTCTTAGCCCGTTCCGCATTCACGAGCAGGTCTGAGCGGGGGCGCGTGAGAATGATGGCAACCCGCTGCCCTAGGATGGCCGTTCAACGAAGGCGACGGCTTTGTTGCTATAAGTCCAAATCGCACCGTCGCGTTTGCTAATTCCGAGAAACGCGGTCTTTGTACCGGCATATTTCATGTCCATGTTGCCGCCGTCGATGCCATAGGCCCAAGGGTCGAGGCACAGAAACTCTGTGACTTTGTCGTCGGCTCCTGCAGTGCGGTGGCCGACGATGCCGACATAGTGGGCACCGCCGAGTGAGGCTCGTACCGGCACCTTGTTTTCGAGGTTCTTGATTGTCCAATCCACCGCTTTGCCGGGATCGCGACCCGCGCTCACCTGGTCGCGAGCCGTCGGTTCGACCATTTTCCAGCCCATGTAGCGGACGAATACGATCTTGAGGATCGAACCGCACCAATATTCATTGCTCACTGCCTTCAGGAAGCCGGCATTGTTCTGGTTCCACGGCAGCTTGCTCTTCTTGTAGTTTTCCATCGACTCGTCCGCGGTCGCCAGCAGAACGGGACGGGTGTTAAGCGGCTCGTCCACCAACATTTCATAAACGCGATGGCGGTTGTCCAATTCGTCGCCGGGGTCTTGGTTGCTGTAGAACTTGCGATAGGCGGCGGGCGCCTTTGCCGCGGTCGTGACGCTGTGGAAATAGTGCCAGATTAGGTCGGTTTTCCACGAGGGGTCGCGGGTATGGGCGTCGGACATGGAGACCCTCCATCTACTGCTGCGGCGGCTTTGCGACCTCTTGCAGCGGCGGTCAGACGAGGCGCGCTGAAAGATTCGTCCCTGCTCGATTGACAACGGTTGGCCTTGTAGCAGTGTGTCAGATTGCCGCAGCCATGAACATACTGAGCCGTTTTGGCGGGGATGAAGTCCCGGGTCTCGGCAGCATCATCGGGCGCCTGAGCTCGAATTGGAGCTGATACGATCGCCGAGAAATGGCAGCTCGGTCAATGCAGTTTCCTGCGGGCATGACCAATGAGACCGGCGTGCCGGTGGACTCCGGAACTTCATCCCGACTGCTGCCAAAATGCGGGTTTAGGCGGCCAATCTGAGTCCAGTATTTTTGCGCGCGGCCGAGATTGCGTGTAAGGCGCCGGCTATTTGAGCATCGTTCTTGTCGACCGCGTCCTTGCGTCCGAGGCCATTTGCCGTCGACTTTAATCGGGCGGAACCCGAAAGGCGCTTCGGGGAAAATTTCCAGGGCATGTGAGGCGGTTCACATCGTGACGCTGCGGTCAGCACTAATCAGATCTCTGCAAAACTTCTTCGGGGACAGCTCCAACCGAACAGAGATTTCGCATGAAGGGTCTGATGGTAGCGGTCCTCACCGCTTTTGCGCTTCTTAGCGCGGTGCTCGGCATCCCGCGATCACACTCGGTCCCGGCGGTCGGGCGGGCCGATTTGGCAAGCAGTTCAACATTGCAAGAACTGCAAGGCGCCCGCAGCGCAGCCAAGTTGCCGGCCGAGGACTTTGACGACCGGTCCCTGGTCTTTCCGAGAGAGACGACGCGCTAGACGACCACCTGTCGGGCGAAGCGACCCGCAGCCAGGATCAACGCTGAGGGCGCGCTTCAGATGGAAACCTGGTCGGGCGACGAACGCTACGGGCCTAGGAAGGCGGCCGGAGGCGAGTCGTAGTTTCGGAGCAGGTAAAGTGATTCCAACTCACCTCGATGAAGATCAACCTCCAAGACGGCCAAGAGAAACGTCAGCACGACCGCGACGAAAATGAGCGATGGTGACGTCTCACGGGGCCCGTCGCCATCGTGTGGCGAAATCGAATTGCGAAGTGATCGCCACAGCGAAATGAAATGCAGATACGTTTTGGATCGTATTTGCATGCCGTATCCTCGACGCGTCGGGTTCAGCATAGGAGCCGACGACCCTCGGTTCAAGCCGATCAGACGCCATTGCGGCATTGAGTAGGGTAGGCCATTCCAATCCCGCGGCGCAGCATGGAAACCCAACCACGGCCCTCGTCGTTGACCCGGGTCAAGCGCGTGCATGCTATCCTGCAAGGCAACGGCAACGTGCCGGAGCCGACCCGTGAGCCGCCGATGAATTGGCTCTCAAATCTGTGCGTCGTTGCCGCCCTATGGGCATTTGATTCAACGCCGGCGCAAGGTCAACTCGCGGGTCATGGCGGGCCCGTTCGGGCGATCGCGATCTCGAGCGATGGCAACAGGGCTCTGTCAGGCGGCTTCGATACATCAGCAATTCGATGGTCACTCAAGACCGAATCCGCGGAGCAAGTCCTTCGCTTTCACTCCGATGCTGTGAATGCGGTCGCGTTCCTGAAGGATGGACGAATGGTGACAGCCGGAACCGACGCGCTGATCGCGATCTGGACACCCGGCCGGGAGCAGCCGGATCAGGTCTTCGAGGGTCATCACGCGCCAATCGTTTCGCTCGCCGTCTCGCCGGACGGAACCAAGCTCGCTACGGCATCGTGGGACCATACGGTTGGCGTCTGGTCACTCATCGGCGGCGCGTCGCAGATACTGAAAGGGCATACGCAGAACGTGAACGGAGTTGCCTTTACTGCGGACGGACAATCGCTGGTCAGCGTCGGTTACGACCGCGAGTTGAGGATCTGGCCGATGGTGGCGGCAACGCCGGATGTCGCCCTGCTTCCGTCGCCTCTCAACGCCGTGGCAGTCGCACCCGAAGGCGAGATCATAACGGGCGGAGGCGACGGAAAAGTACGGTTTCTGACGTCGAGCGGGCATGAGACCGGCGAGATTCTAGCCGGGTCGACCCCGATCGTCGCGTTGGCGATGTCCACGGACGGCACGTTGATCGCGGCAACGGAAATTGGCGGAGGAGTTTCCGTCATCGACCGGAAGGCGCGGAGCATTGTGCAATCGCTCGCCACTCAGGGAGCGCCGGTTTGGGCGGTGGCATTCCTGCCCGACACTGCAGCGTTGCTGACGGGCGGCGCGGACGGCAGGATCCGCCGCTGGAACGCGCAGACGGGCGATCCCGTCGGCTCGTCGCCACAGGCTGCGCAAAGCGATCCCCTGGCAGCCTATGCCGGAGATCGTGGCGCCGAGGTGTTTAGGGCGTGTGTTGCGTGTCACACGCTGTCCGCGGAGGAGCCGCAGCGCGCCGGCCCCACGCTCGATGGCTTGTATGGTCGCAGGATTGCGTCGTTGCCGGGATATCGCTTCTCCGACGCGCTGACGAAAATGGATATCGTCTGGGCTCCCGAAACGGTGGCAAGGCTCTTCGAGCTCGGTCCGAATACCTATACGCCGGGTACAAAAATGCCGGAGCAGCGGATCGGGTCGGTCGAGGACCGCAAGGCGCTCACGGATTTCCTGGGGCGTGCGACGTTGGGGCGACGATAGCGGGCCGTTGCGCAGATTTATGCGGTCAGAAGCCGGGCCATTTCTCTACCGGGAGGTTCGTTAGGTTTGGATGCTCCTTGATCAAGCGAACAATGTCGACGTTTGGATGTTGCTTCAGGGCCTCGGAGACGCAATTGTTCACGTATTTCCGGCGCGCGAGCCATTTGACCTTCCTGCCCTTCGCCTCCGCCTTGCAGGCAACGATCGCCTGTTTCAGGGCGACCTTGTCGGCGTTCGACAGGCGCGCGGCTTCGACGGGCGCCGGGATCATCGCTGCGCCAAGGGCAACTCCAACGGCAATGAACGCAAAATGAGCTTTGATGAGATGAGACATGGTGCGCCTTCCCAAGTGTGCTGGTCCCAATTGGTTCTAGTTCTTGGTTTCCCGTTCGCGCAGATAATCGTCGGTCGTGCGAGGCGCCGCGCGTTGTGGCACGCCGGCAAACGGGTCGAACTGCTGCTCGCTCATGGTGATCACGCGGCAATCCGCGCACATTCGTACCGTATCGAGCCGCTTGTCGCCGGCGGGATACATCCAGTGCCGGCCCTCAAGTTTCGCTGCGATCTTCTCAATCGTGCTCTTCACGCCGAACGGCTTGTTGCAGCGGATGCAAAGCGCCGGCTCTTCCTCCTTGATGATCGTCGCGGGAGCCCTGGCGGCACGGAAGTCGATCTGCGGTCTGAGCGTGATCACCTTTTCCGGGCAGGTGCTCTGGCACAATCCGCATTGCACGCAGGCATCTTCGACGAATTTGAGCACAGGACGTTCGGGATCGTCGCGCAGCGCACCGGTCGGGCAGACCGATACGCACGACAGACATAAGGTGCATCCCTCCACATTGACGCTGATCGCGCCGAGTGGTGCGCCTTCAGGCAGCGCGATGATGTCGACCGGGGAAGGCGCCAGGCGGTGCAACTCGTGAAGCGCGAGGCGAAGCAACTCGCGCTGTTTGCCGACGGACCGGAAGCTCGCGGGATGCTCGACGGTCGGCGCCGGCTCGATTGACCAGAGCGCCTTGCCGAGTGCGTCGGGATCGTCGGTTTCGATTGCTTCGACCCTACGTCCTTTCAACCCAAGTCCGGAGACAATCGCATCGGCCATCGCGATCGTCTTGAAGAGGCCAGCGACGTCATGCCGCGGCTTTGTGCGAAGCAGAAAGCGTATCCCGGCCGCAGCATAGGTGAAGGAAGCGACGACGGCCTCGAGTCCAACCTGCGTCACCTCGTTCACCGCGAGCGGCAGCACGCTGGCCGGAAGCCCGTCGCCATGACGGGCAAGCGCATCGATCAGCGCAGTGCCGTGCTGGCCATCGTGAAACAGGACGACGGCATTGGCGCCGCCGGCTGCGTGATAGGACAAAAGCATCGCGCGCAATTTGTGCAACAGCGCATCGGCCGGCGGCAGGGCATAGGTTGCCGCGCCGGTCGGACAGGCGGCGGCGCATTGGCCGCATCCGGCGCAGACCTCCGCATTGATCCTGACGTGATCGCCATCCGGCGTGATCGCCCCGGACGGGCAAAGATCGAGGCAGCGATGACAACCGGTCAGCTTCGACCGCGAATGCACGCAGAGCTCTGCGGTGAAGTTGACGTATTGCGGCTTGTCGAAGCTGCCGACGAGATCGCGCGCCTTGAGTACCGCGCGCAGCATCGCGGGCGGATCGCCCGGGTCGGCGCGGAGATAGCCTTCGCGCAGGTCGTGCGCGGGAAAAAGCGGCGTCCCGCCGGAAAGATCCAGGACGAGGTCGCAGCGCGACGTCAGGCCGTTGCGCGGCCCCTCGAACAGCAGCATGTCGCGCGAGGAGGGGCGAGGCGCGGCATAGTCGTCGATCACAAGCTCGAAGGCGCCCAAATGTCCCTTGGCGTTGCGAATCGTTCCCCTGACGATCGGGAACGACGTTGTCGCCGGTGGCGCAATCTGCGCTGGCCTCGTGATCATGACCGTTACGTCGAGGTGATCTGCCAGCAGTTGGCCCGCTTCAAGCGCGACGTCGTCGCGGCCATAGATCAGGATCACGCCCTTGCTCGACAAGGTGACAAACGGGTAGGGCGGCGCGGGCTCGGACGCTGCTGCGAGCAGCCCTGCCATTTTCGGCCCCGCCTGTCCCCCTGCCAGGGACCATCCTGCGGTCTCCCGGATGTTGACGAACTCCGTTCTTTCCGAGCGGCCCTCCATCGCATCGGCAAACAGCGGCGCCTCCTGGGTGCAGCAAACGATCATTGGCGCCGCGACCTTCGCTGCATCGCGAAACCGATCCAGCTCGGCTCGACACAGCTGTCGGAATTCGGCGATCTCGCTGTTGCGACATCCTCGCTTGATCGTTGTGGTGTCGAGACGCATCGTGTCTTCGCACGAGCAGATCAGGATCGTCTTCGGCGAATCCGGCATACGCGGCTATTCACCTCCCAAAGCGGTCGGAGAACGAGGGGCGGACTCGCGCCGTCCCCTTTGCTCGGATAAGCTATTATCACACGGGAAGAAATGGAAGCTGGAGGTCCGTCTGTCGTCGACCGTCCGCACGTGCTCATCGATCTTGGAGCCCGTTGACCTGCCTCCGCCGTTCACGCTGGTGAGGCTGCGCGAGAGGCGCGATGCCTTCGCCCATGCCATCGGCATCGCGGAGGAAAGCGGGGCAGGTACACTGACCTATGTGGGGCGCTTCGATCTTGCTGAGTTCGCCGTCGTACTCGAACCCGGCGAGCCCTTGTGCACCGCCCGCCGCGCCTTCTATGCCGCCATGGTGGCATTGACCGATGCCTTGCGCGCCTACGCACCGCCGAACAAGCAGGTCGCCATCGACTGGCCGGATGCGGTCCGTGTCGATGGCGGGCTCGTCGGTGGTGGCCGGCTTGGCTGGCCATCGTCTGCGAAAGAGGATGAGCCGCCGCGTTGGTTGGTGTTCGGTGCCATGATCCGGACGGTTGCGATGACCGAGGCGGACGCGGCCGTCCACCCACTCGCTTCGGCGCTCGATCAAGAGGGCTTTGGCGAGGCCGGCGCGGTTCGGATAACTGAAAGCTTTGCGCGGCACCTGATGCTCGCGACCGAAACCTGGCAAATCGACGGTTTTGACGCAGTCGCCCGTGAATTCCTGAACCGGCTGACGGACGAACCGCAGACCTCTCGCGCGATCGCTGACAACGGCGATCTTCTGGTGCGCCGGGTCGGAGCAGATCGAACCGAGCGGCGCGATTTGAGGAAATCCCTCCTATCGTCCTCGTGGCTCGATCCGAAGCTCGGAGGGCCGCGCCTGTGAAGCTCTTGCGCACCATTGCGCTCGATCCGTCCGACACGTTCGTATTCGACGTGCCGGCGGAGCCCGGCGAATGGGCGGTGCCGGGCGCGTTCCGCTTCCTTGATCGAGATTTGGCGCAACTGGACGGTAAGGACCGTTCCGCGTTCCGCGGCGGTTTTCTCGGAGTGCAATCCTGGGGTTGGTCGACGCTGACGCAGATCGTTCCGGCGACCGCCGACGATCGCCGCGCGCTGGTGGAGCTCCTTGCGAAGCGGCTGGTCGAACGGCTCGGTGCGCCGGATCTTGCAACCGCGCGCGGGGCGGCAGAAGAGGAGGTTGCCTTTGCGCAATCGCTCTGTGCCCATCCGGTCAGCACGCTGATTGCAGTCCACCGCTCGGTGCGCGATGGCGAGGTTCGCGAGTCCTTCCGAAGCTTGCGGCTGCGCGAGGGGCAGAGGCACGGCAAGGCGTTCTCGTTCATGGAAGTGGAGGATGACGTCGAACGAGGCGGCGATCTTAATCTTGCCGAGATGATCAAGGAGCCAGAGAGATGAAGGATTTCTGGATCGCCTGCGGCCACCATCTGCTCGACCGCAACGCGAGCGGCGCGCTCGTTGTCACCGATGAATACCTGAAGGCGTATTTTGCACGCCCCGAGCTGATGCCGCCGGATAACGCGTGCCCGGTCGAGCGTCGCTTGCACCGGCAATTGCTGGCCGATCCGCGCCTCCCGGTCGGAGACGCGGAGGTGGCCGCGATCGGCGATGCCGACGCGCAGGAGAACTGGCAGTTCGTGCTGGCATTTCGTGACCTCCTGCTGCGCCATCCGACGCTGGAGGCGGCCTATCTCGCGACGGTTCGTTCAGGCTCGGTCAATCTGCCGCCGCTGTTCATGAACCAGTTGGTGCATGTGATCCTGCGCAATGCGCTTGATCGCTGCGAGGATCCGTTTCAACTCCGCGCGGCCGAGTTGTTCTTCCGGCCGCAGCGGGTCCTGCCGCACGAGCATTTGCTGATCGTGGGCGACGATGAAATCCTTGGCGGGCGTAGCCCGACGCCGGTGCTGTCGCTGATGTCCATGCTGGGCGCGACGAACGATACCCAACTCGACGTTCTCAGCGAGGAGAACGCCGACGGCTATTGGCAACGTAGTGACCAGTTCGATATGGCGCTTGATCTGACCGGCGGAGGGCGGGGGCAGGTCGCGCTGGCCGGCGCGATGCGGCGCTGGATCTTGCATCTGCTCGGGATCGCTGTGACGATCGACCCGCTGGCCGAACTGCGCAACGCGGAACTCACCTGGTATGTGGGCCTGGATTCGGAGGCGACCCGCATCGGTGACCGGCTTTGGCAGGGTGAATCCCTCGACGACCGCACCGCGGGGCGCGTGCTGGCGCTGTTTCGGCTGAGCTTTGCGGATCCCGGCCTGATCGTTGACGCCGCGGGGCGCATGCCGGCCTATCTGATCCTCGCAATGATGTCCGATCAGGTCGTCCGGATGAAACCCCAGAACTTGCTAACGGGGTTGCCAATCAAGCATCTGGAGGCCGTGACGTGAGCCCCGTCGTCGAGCCGCTGGTCCGTATCTCCGTCGGCGTCGTGGTCGAGCGCCGCAGAGCGGATTCTCCGTGGATCGACGTCGTCTGGCGCGGCGTCGGGGTGCTGCCGGACGAGCCGGAGATGACGCCGTGGACGGTGATCCGCGAGCAGGATGGAGTGACGCTGTTTTACGCCGGCAGTGCGACAGTCGAACTCTACCGCTCGGAAACCGATCGCTACCGCGACAATCTCACCTCCGGCGCGCCAAGCATCTGGATCGTGTTGAGCCCTGCCGAGAGAGCCTCGTCCTACCTCCTTTCCGCGGTCACGGCCGATCCCGCCGAAGGGGAAGCGTTCACGGGGGCCGGTGCCAATCTCGTCGAAGCGGTGCCGATGCCTGAGGTGCTGCGCCAGGCGATTGAAGATTTCATCGCCGAGCACCACGTCGAGAAGGAGTTCTTCAAGCGCGAGCGGAGCCGCGCCGATCCGGAAGCGCTGGCGCAACGGCGCCATGAAGGTGAGCACGAATGAGCGAAGACGACTTTCTGGCGCGCTGGTCGCGACGCAAGCAGGCCGCGAGGGACGGCCACGCCGAACCAAGGCCCGAACAACCCGCCGAGGCGAATGCGCCGGCGGCGGGCCCTGACGTGGCGGAGCCCTGTCCGACCGAGTTGGACTTGTCGAGCCTGCCGTCCATTGAATCGATTGATGCCGCGACCGACGTCTCGGCCTTCCTTCGCAAGGGCATTCCTCAGGAATTGAGCCGTGCCGCGCTTCGCCGCGCCTGGAGCGCCGATCCTGCCATTCGCGATTTCATGGGGCTGGCGGAAAACGCCTGGGACTTCAACGACCCGGCCGCCATGCCTGGCTTCGGTCCGCTGGACTATTCGGCCGAGCAGGTTGACGCACTCGTCCGCCGCGTTGTCGGGGACCTCGTGCAGGCCGCCGAGAACGCGACCAACCCGATCGAAGGGGCTGTCGAAGACGCCACGCGACCGGCCGTCGCTGCGGTCGACGATTTGGCGCAAGCATCAAATCCGCTAAAGGCGCGCCCGGATCTCCCACTGTCCGATGAGTCCGCAACCGGGGAATTGCCCCGAATCTCTGCTGCACCGCAACTGCTAGGCCCGGGCGACGAAACTGCCGTTCGGCGGCGCGCACATGGTGGCGCGCTACCCCGATAGGCTGCGACCAAATGCTATAGCCGTAGGCTATGCGCATCGATTGACCGCTTCCGAGCTCCCGAATAGTCTTTGTTAAGCAAACGCAATCAAGCGCTTGGCCCCGAGGATGGGAGGGCGGCGTGCGCGATGCGGGCCTTGAAAGTGCCATCGATGCTGCGGGCGGTGTAGCCCAGCTAGCCCGGAAAATCGGTATTGCCCAGCCCTCGGTGTCGAACTGGAACCGGGTGCCTGCGCAACGCGTGATCGCTGTCGAAATCGCGACGGGCATCTCGCGAAAAATTCTTCGTCCCGATCTCTATAGCGAGCTTGCGATATCGGACATGCTCGATCCGATCGAAGCCGGACGCGCGCAGGAATACGCACTGCTTGCGACCCTGCTGTCGTCGGCGCCGTCGCAAGACTTCCTTGAGCAGATCGCGCGACTGAACGGCGATGTGACGCCGCTTGGTCGCGCCCACTCCGCTCTTGCGGAGGCCGCTTCGATCGCGGTCGCAACCGAGGTCGAGCGCGAATATTTTGACCTGTTCGTTGGCGTTGGGCGCGGCGAACTGCTGCCCTACGCGTCCTACTATCTGACCGGCTTCCTCAATGAGCGCCCGCTGTCGCGGCTTCGTGACGATCTGGCCGCGCTTGGCATCGAGCGGGTAGAGAGCAATCCAGAACCCGAGGACCATGCGGCGACGCTATGCGAGATCATGGCGGGCCTTGTGGCTGGTCGTTTCCCGGCGTCGCTCGCAGCACAGCGCGCTTTCTTCGAGAAGCATGTTTCGCGCTGGATCGGACGTTTGTTCGCTGACATGGCGAAGGCCGAACGCGCCAAGTTCTATCGAGCGGTCGGGACGCTGGGATGCGTGTTTTTGGAGATTGAAACAGAGGCCTTCAAGTTCGCCAATTGACCGGCTGCCCGGTCCAGGAGAGGTGCAATGAGCGATGAGAAGAAAATGACGGCAGGCCGCCGCGACTTCCTTCGCAAGGTCGGAATCGGCACGGTTGGCGCAGGCGCCGCGCTGGCAACCCCCTTGATCGCGCCGGCGCAAGCCGACAGCGAGACCGAAGCTGAGAAGCGCAAGGCCCGCTACAAGGAAACCGACCACGTGAAGGCGTACTATCGCGTCAATCGCTATCCACGTTGAGGGAGGCGGCCATGCTGATCAGGAGAACACAGCGTTCCGATTCCGTCCGACATGGATCCGTCGCGGCCCTCCTGTCCGGGCAAACCGGCGGCCTCGACCGCCGCACATTCCTGCGTCGGTCCGGTCTGGCCGGCGGTGCGCTCGCTGCGCTCAGCACGCTGCCCCTCGGTGGCGTTCGCGAGGCGGAGGCTGCCGCCGCGGGGCCGCTGACCGCGGGTGCGACGGCACGCAAGAGCATCTGTACGCATTGCTCGGTTGGATGCACCGTGACTGCGGAAGTGCTGAACGGCGTATGGATCGGCCAGGAGCCGACCTGGGATTCCCCGATCAATCGCGGATCGCATTGTGCTAAGGGCGCCTCCGTGCGCGAACTCGTGCACAGCGAGCGGCGGCTGCGCTATCCGATGAAGCTGGTGGGCGGGCAGTGGACCCGGGTCTCCTGGGAGGCCGCGATCAACGAGATCGGTGACAAGCTCCTGGACGTGCGCGAGAAGTCGGGTCCCGATTCCGTCTATTGGCTCGGATCGGCCAAGATGACCAACGAGGGTTCCTACCTATTCCGCAAGCTTGGCGCGTTCTGGGGCACCAACAACACCGACCATCAGGCACGCATCTGCCATTCGACGACCGTCACCGGCGTGGCCAACACCTGGGGCTACGGCGCGATGACCAACAGCTTCAACGACATCCGCAATGCCAAGACCCAGATGATCATGGGCGGCAATCCGGCCGAGGCGCATCCGGTGTCGTTGCAGCACCTGCTCGAGGGCAAGGAGCTGCAAAAGGCCAACTTTATCGTCATCGACCCGCGTCTGACGCGAACCGCGGCGCACGCGACTGAGTATGTCCGCATGCGGCCAGGCACCGACATTCCGGTGCTCTACGGTATGATGTGGCACATCCTGCAGAACGGCTGGGAGGACAGGGAATTCATCCGGCAGCGCGTCTATGGTTTCGACGATCTTCGCAAGGAGGTCGAAAAATGGAATCCGGAGGAGGTCGAGCGCGTTACCGGCATTCCCGGTGAACAGCTCAAGCGTGTCGCGAAGATGTTCGCAACGGAAAAGCCGTCGACGCTGATCTGGGCCATGGGGCAGACTCAGAAGACGGTCGGCACCGCGAACGTGCGGGCGAGTTGCATCCTGCTCCTGATGACCGGAAATATTGGCGGACCGGGCATGGGCGCCAACATCTTCCGTGGCCATGACAACGTTCAGGGAGCAACCGACGTCGGACTCGATATCGTTACGCTGCCGTTCTACTACGGGCTCGCCGAGGGCGCGTGGAAGCACTGGTCGCGCGTTTGGGAGGTCGACTATGACTTCCTGAAGTCGCGCTTCGACTCCAAGCAGATCATGGAAGCGCCCGGCATCCCGCTAACCCGCTGGTTCGAGGCGGTGACGCTGCCGAAAGACCAGGTCGCCCAGAAAGACAATGTGCGGGCGGTGTTCGTGCAGGGACACGCATCTAACAGCATCACCCGCATTCCGGAATCCTTGAAGGGTCTGAAGGCGCTCGACCTGCTTGTCATCGCCGACCCGCATCCGACCACCTGGACCTCGCTCGCGGTGGAGGCCGGGCGCAAGGACGGTCTCTACATTCTCCCGGTCGCCACCCAATTCGAGTGCAAGGGGTCCCGTGTCGCCTCGAACCGCTCGCTGCAGTGGGGCGAGCAGATCGTGAAGCCGATCTTCGAATCCAAGGACGACCTCGAGATCACCTATCTGCTGGCAAAGAAGTTCGGCTTTTCCGACAAGATGTTCAAGAACATCAAGGTCGAGAACAATCTGCCCGAGGCCGAGGACATCCTGCGCGAAATGAATCGCGGCAGCTGGTCGACCGGCTATTGCGGGCAATCGCCCGAGCGTCTCAAGGCCCATATGAAGAACCAGGCGAAGTTCGACATGCTGACGATGCGGGCTCCGAAGGACGATCCGGAAGTCGGCGGCGACTATTACGGCCTGCCCTGGCCGTGCTGGGGCTCGCCGGAGGTCAGGCATCCGGGCACGCCGCTTCTCTACAACACAAATCTCGGCGTGATGGATGGCGGCGGAACGTTCCGGCCGCGCTTTGGCATCGAACGCGAGGAGAAGCTGGCCGACGGCACGACACGGAAGGTCAGCCTGCTCGCCGACGGGTCCTATTCGAAGGATTCGGAAATCAAGGACGGCTATCCGGAATTCACGCTGGCGAGCCTGAAGAAGCTCGGCTGGGACAAGGATCTGACGGAGGCGGAGATGGCCACGATCAACAGGATCAGTCCGGCCACTCCGGACGCGGTGTCGTGGTCGCTCGACCTTTCGGGCGGCATTCAGCGCGTCGCGCTGATGCACGGCTGCGTGCCTTATGGCAACGGCAAGGCGCGCATGAACGCGTTCGGCTTGCCGGATCCCATTCCGGTTCACCGCGAGCCGATCTACACGCCGCGCGTCGATCTGGTCGCCAAATATCCGACGCTTCCCGATGCCAAGCAGTTCCGCATGCCCAACATCGGGTTCTCCGTGCAGAAGGCCGCGGTGGAGAAGGGGATTGCCAAGCAATTCCCGCTCATCCTCTCCTCGGGCCGCCTGGTCGAATACGAGGGCGGCGGCGAAGAGACGCGAACCAATCCGTGGCTCGCCGAACTCCAACAGGACATGTTCATCGAGATCAGCCCCGCCGATGCCGCCGATCGCGGCATCAAGGATGGCGGCTGGGTCTGGGTGAGCGGTGCTGAAAACAACTCGCGTGCCAGAATGAAGGCGTTGGTGACCGAACGGGTCGGGAAGGGCGTTGCCTGGATGCCCTTCCACTTCGGTGGTTGGCTCGCGGGCAAGGACCTTCGCGGCAATTACCCGAAGGGGACCGATCCGATCGTGCTTGGCGAAAGCGCCAATACGATCACGACCTACGGCTATGATCCTGCGACCAATATGCAGGAGACCAAGGTCACCCTATGCCAGATCGTCGCAGCCTAGAGGAGCAACGCACATGGCTCGGATGAAATTCCTCTGCGACGCCGACCGCTGTATCGAGTGCAATGCGTGCGTCACCGCCTGCAAGAATGAGCATGAGGTGCCCTGGGGCATCAACCGGCGCCGCGTCGTCACAATCAACGACGGCAAGCCCGGAGAGCGATCGATCTCCATGGCTTGCATGCACTGCACCGATGCGCCCTGCGCGGCCGTCTGCCCGGTAAACTGCTTCTACACCACCGCTGATGGCGTCGTACTTCATTCCAAGGATCTGTGCATCGGCTGCGGCTATTGCTTCTACGCGTGTCCGTTCGGCGCGCCGCAATACCCGAAGATCGGCAATTTCGGCTCCCGCGGCAAGATGGACAAGTGCACGTTCTGCGCCGGCGGCCCCGAGGCCGACGGCAGCAAGGAGGAGTACGAGAAGTATGGGGCGAATCGCCTCGCCGAGGGGAAATTGCCGCTCTGCGCCGAGATGTGCTCCACAAAATCGTTACTCGCCGGCGATGGCGAGATCATCTCCCAGATCTACAAGGAACGTGTGATGAAGCGCGGCTACGGCTCGGGCGCCTGGGGCTGGAAAACCGCCTATCGCGAGACGATCGAATCCTGAGGCGGGCTCGCGCAAATACCGGGAGGAGCTCATGGCGTCTCTTGCAAAACACATCCGTCTCGCACTGGGCGCATGGTCGCTCGCGTTGATGATCACGGCGTCGGTGCCGTCCACCGCCCAACAAATCAACCCGACCGCTAGCGCGGTGAAGGAGCAACAGCTTCTGCAGGAACTCAACCGGATCCAGGGACGTGTCAGCATTCCCGATCAGCGGTCAGGCGTGCTGGAGCAGCCGGCGGGGCGCGAGTGGCGCGAATTTCGCAACGTCACCCTGCGCTGGATCGGCGGAGTTGCCATCCTCGGCATGCTCGTGGCGCTCGTCGCCTTCTATCTCATCCGAGGCATGGTCCGCCTCCAGGCCGGGAGATCGGGGCGCACGATCGTGCGCTTCGGCGCCTTTGAGCGCTTCGTGCACTGGATGACTGCGACCTGCTTCATCATTCTGGCAATCTCCGGACTGAACATCACCTTCGGCCGTCCGCTGTTGTTGCCGCTGATCGGCCACGAAGCATTCTCCGAATGGTCGCAATGGGCGAAGTACGCGCATAACTATCTGAGTTTCCCGTTCACCATCGGGGTGGTGCTGATCTTCCTGATGTGGCTCGGCGGCAATATCCCGAACAAGGTCGATGTCGAGTGGATCAAGCGTGGTGGCGGCATCGTGGGTCACGATCATCCGCCGGCCTATCGCTTTAACGCCGGGCAGAAGGCGGTCTACTGGATCGTCGTGATCGGCGGCGCTGCCGTTGCGATCACCGGATATGAGCTGATGTTCCCGTTCTATCTGTCCGGCATCGAAGGAATGCAAATGGCTGCGGTGGTCCACGCGATTGTGGCGGTGTTGTTCGTCGCGGTGATGCTGGCCCACATCTACATCGGCACCATCGGTATGCAGGGCGCCTTCGAGGCGATGGGCAGTGGCATCGTGGATGTCAATTGGGCGAAAGAGCACCACAGCCTGTGGCTGGAGGAGGAGGAGACGCGCGCCGCAGCCAAGGATGCGCGCTCGAAGCCGGCCGCCACGGCGGCAGAGTAGGAGCAACGCCGCCTCCCCCGGGGGCGAGATCGCTAAAGCCGCACGGCCGTCGTTGCAAAGGCCTCTGCGACCGGCTCTTGCACGCGGTCAAGGACCGCGGCGCCGAATCCCGCCAAGACGACAGCGGCCACGCAGGCGAGCAGGAAGGCTCTCATGGCAATCCTCCCAAAGAGGTCGAGTGCAGCGAGATTACACAAAGTGGATCGTCACGGACAGCCGCGCCGTCGAACCCCGGCATTCCCTTCGGCAAGAAACAGGCTCGTTGGATTTCGATTGCTTGAGCTAGCTCAAACTTGCCCATGATGGATTGGAACGAGAGCTCAATTTTTTCAATTGGTTAGGTGGCCTCGTGTGCACGACGTGTGCACCGGGAGATCTAGAAAAATCTCATGACGGCCAATCTGAGCAGGTTTTTTGAAGTGGGATAGGGCCGCATCAGCCCGTGGACGTGCACGATTTCTGGGGGATAGGCGAGTGCGGGCGAGCGCTCACGTCCCGAAGGTGAAAAGCGCCGCGCCTTCACGCGCATTCGCCCGCTCCGCAAGTCCAACCAAGAAAAAAAGCCCTTGCAGTGTGGGTTGGTGTATTCGCCCGCCATCACGGGCGACGATCTTGTACGTAGATCTGCGATTTTCTGCGATATCGTACACTCGATGGCCGGCCGCGCGGTGCAGGTCGAATGCTCGGCGCGGCGCGCAAGGTGAGACGTGCGGACAGGCGCCGCTTCTCAGACGCACGGCGGGCGAAAGGCCCGCTCTCGGCCGACAATACGCGCATCCGCCCCGGCCTAGTTAGGCCGCCGCGAGCTGCGGCGCCACATCAAGGATCGTTACGGCGCCGGTGTCGCCGTCGAGTTCGATCAGCGCGCCGTCCGGGATGATTTTCGTCGCGTCGGTCACCGAGACGGCGCAGGGAATCCCGAGGTCGCGGGATACGATCACGGAATGGCTCATCACCGCGCCGACATCCACGATGACGCCGGCGGCGGCAAGGAAGAGTGGCGTCCAGGATGGGTCAGTGATCGGAGCGACCAGGATGTCGCCGGGATTGAGAACGTCCGGGTTGGACCCGTCCATGACGATGCGGGCGATTCCGGTGACCCGCCCAGGCGACCCGCCGATGCCTTCGAGAATGTCGCCTTTCTGGCCGCGCGCGTCCTCGTCGGTGGTCCGTTTAGGCCAGGTCTCTATCGGGGGCATCTCACCCTCGAACAGGAACGGGGGAATACGCTCCGCAAACGCCGAGGAGGCGGGGCCGGAGCTCCGGCAGCCAGGTCGTTTGGATCGACTGATGCACGGGATTCGTTTCAAGTCGTCTGATCGCCCCTTTGGAAAGCAGGTCCTCAGGCTGATTCCCCCACACTCCGGGACCAGACACCTAGCGCGGTTGGTCCGGATTTTCTTGCCACGTCGTCGAGTGCTCAGATATCCACTTGGTCGCGTCGTGCTCCGTAACAAAGCCCTTGATAACTTCCGTTTCGCCATCGGGCCATAGAATATCGATTCTCCAGCCAGTGCCGGGATTTTTGCAAGCCATGAAAGCTGGTAGCTGCTCGGTCATCGGGGGACTATGCGCCGACGGTGGCCGGCTACAAGCCAGTGATCCTGCCACACTCCGCTTTTTGGCCCCGGTCCACAAACTGACACCGCCACGAATATTCGGCGCCGTGGCCTGTTTTGATAGAGGTTGAGTAGCTACATATTGGATATCACCGCTCGGCCGCTTGGCAATTTACCGGTGACTGAGAGCATCATGCTCCCGCCTTCCACGAAGCAAGGAAGTGCGTCATGCAGCAAAGGCATCCTGTCAAACATTCCGCGTCGCTTTTCCAACGCTTGAACGAAGAAGCGCAGCGCCGGCGCAAAGAGGCAAGAGGCACTCCGCCGGGCATCGAGCGCGAACGTCTCCTGCGCAAGGCGCGGCAGGCGGACAACGCCTCCCAGATGACGGAGTGGCTTTCATCTCGCGGCTTGCGAGCACCGATGTGATGGTCGATTGCCGCTCTCACGGCCGAGGCTTGCCCGTAGACGTCGGTAGCTGAGAGACCGAACGCGCTCTCACCTGCATAACGAGGGAATCCGCGAGCGCCTGCTTGATGTGCTCGGCCTGTTCCACCGTCAGTTTCTCGGCGAAACGGCCACCTTTTTCCAACTGCGCCGGTCCCCTGCGTTCTCGATCGTAAACCATCCAGTCGGTGCTTCCTCTTCGAATAATGAATCTGGCGTGTAGAGACGGGGTGTTGTTCAACGATACCTCCCTAATTGGTCGAGCCGCTGGTCTCAGAATTACACACCAGGCGACAGTTTATTCCTGAACCGCGACACTTAAATTCCCGGCAGTAAGTCTCTTGCACTGTTCATGCCATTGGCCAGACATAGGATCGAGAATGTTGCGCAGTCGCATTCAAACCTGCCGGACTTCGGCGGGTTTGTTCGGTTTAGCGACCAGGTCAGTTCTTCATCTGCTCTACCGCTCCCCAGGCCACCAGGTCGACGGCGGGTTCATGACGGAGATCTTTGTGGTCCGGAGTGCCACGAGATGACTGCGCTTATACGGGTGGCCCTGCTGGCGGGAGCAGCCCTTGCACCGCATGTAGCGCTCGCGACAGTCTGATGGGTCTCGCAGCCGAGACACTTCACCTCGAGGTACCGATAGCCAGCGTTAAGGGCGTCACCGAGCGCTGGGGACGGCTGGGCCGGCCCCTGGAAGGCGAGCATGCGGGCGTTCCACGCCTGGCAGGCCATTATGTCGGCATCCCATCGAGCATCGGCAGCACGCTCGGCCAGATGCCTGACCGTCGACCCGAACATGATGTACTCTCGAGACTTGGATCCCATTCCCAATGATCGCGCCGATCCGCGAGGGTGGGAAGCCCCTAGAACTATCGGGCAGCCTGCACCCGCCTACAACGACTCGGTCAGTGGGCGCCGGCTATGACGTTAGGCACTGGCCAAAAGACCACTCGCAAAATCGAAACAGGCCACTGATGATAGGAACCAATCCATGCCGGGAACATTACGCAATTGGCGACGGCGTAATCCTGCCCCCAAAGCCTGCCTTCGCCATCAGTCCCAGCGCTGCTTCCCCGGAGCGCTGGGACTTATTCAATGCTTGATTGGCGATGAGGCGCGGCCGCCCCCTCCAGAAGACGGTCCGCTTGAAGCGGAAGCGACGCAGATCGTCAGCCCGACGTCAACAACGGGCCGCGGACATGATCCGCCAATCACGTCCGATAGCGCACGCTTAGCTTGTTGCATTGACGCGTTTTCTTCACGCGACTGGTGTCCGCTTCGCTCGAAACCGCTGTGGTCGGTCTACAAGGTTGTATCCTGCATCATTGCCTTGAGCATCTCGGCGAGAACACTCGCAATGGCGCTGGTGCCACGCTCGTGACCGATCAGCATCAGCGCCTGGGCATCATTGGTGAGTTCGCGGACCGGAACGTAAGCGAGCCGGCCCGCCCGGCGTTCAAACTCGATCTCGAACGGAGTGAGGAAGGTGATGCCGTTGTCCAGGATTGCGGCGTGCCTCATGGTCTCGATCGAATTTGTCTCGATGATCGGCCGGAGATCCAGCGCGGCCCTGGTGAAAGCGGCGTCGAGGTAGGGTCGTATCGCGCTACTGGTGTCAGCAATGATAATCGGATAGTCGACGCAGTCGTTGAGGCGAATACTGGCGCGTTTCGCCAATGGATTCCGGCGCTGCTTGAGCCCCTCTTGTATTTAACTCCGCCGTGACGGGTGGACCGGCTTCTGTCGTTACGCGACGGCTCTGACGCGCACATAACCGCCCGGGGCGTCCTCGATTACGGGCAGGTTGCCCCCGCCGGGCCGGCGCGCCGGAACCCGCACATCATCCAGGCGGGTCATCCAGGCGTCCCAGACAGGCCACCAGGAGCCCTGATGGCTGGTTGCGTCGGAGAACCATTGGTCGGGATCGGCCGGCAACTCGTCATTGGTCCAGTGGCCATACTTGCTTCCCGGCGCGCTGATGACACCCGCCATGTGGCCTGATGCCGACAATACGAATTTGACTGGACCCGAGTACAGCCGCGTGGCCGCGTAGGTTGATTTCCAGGGTGCGATATGGTCCTCGCGCGTCGACAGGATGAAGGTCGGGATCTTGATCCCGGACAGGTCGATCGGCGTGCCAGCGAGCACAATGCCACCAGGCTTGGCCAGAAGATTTTCGAGATACATCTTCCTTAAGTAGAACGAGTGCATGGCCGCCGGCATCCGCGTCGAGTCCGAATTCCAGAACAGGAGGTCGAACGGAAGGTGCTCCTTGCCGAGCAGATAGTTGTTGACGACGAAGGACCAGATCAGGTCGTTCGCACGCAACATGTTGAACGACGTTGCCATGTCATGGGCTTCGAGATATCCGCGCTCGCGCATGCGCCATTCCAGGGAGGCGAGTTGCTCCTTGTCGATAAAGACGGCCATGTCGCCGACCTCGGAGAAATCCACCAGCGTCACGAAATAGGTCGCGCTTGCGATGCGGTCGTCATCATTCGCCGCAAGGTAGGCAGCCGTCGAGGCGAGCAGGGTGCCGCCAAGGCAGTAGCCGACCGCGTTGACCTGCCGCTCGCCAGTGGCTCTCTGGACCGCATCCAAAGCCGCCACGGGACCCTCGAGCATGTAGTCTTCGAAGCCCTTTCCGGCGAGCTTCTCGTCCGGATTGACCCATGAGATCACGAATACGGTATGGCCCTGGTCGACCGCCCACTTGATCAGGGAGTTCTTCGGCTGGAGGTCGAGAACGTAGAACTTGTTGATCCACGGCGGAATGATGAGAAGCGGCCGCTTCCGAACGTCGGCCGTCGAGGGAGTGTACTGGATCAGCTGCATCAGGTTGTTCTGGAAGACGATCTTTCCCGGCGTCGTCGCGATGTTTTCGCCCAGCCGGAAAGCCTTCATATCGGTCATCGTGATCGACAGGCGGCCGTCGCCGCGATCGAGATCGGAAAGCAGGTTCTCCAGCCCGCGGAGCAGGTTCTGTCCCCCGGTATCCAGCGTGGCCTTGAGGACCTCAGGGTTGGTTGCGACGAAGTTCGAGGGAGAAATGGCGTCGACGAACTGACGCGTGTAGAAATCGACCTTGCGAGCCGTGCCTTCATCCATGCCCTTGATGTCCCTGACGGTCGAAAGGATCGACTTGGCGGCAACGAGATAGCTCTCCTTGACGTAGTTGAAGACCGCGTTCTCGGTCCAATCCGGGTGTTTGAATCGCTTGTCCGACGGCTTTTCGGGTTCGGAAGGACGTGTTGTCCATATGCGCTCCGCGGTCTTCTGCCAAAGCGCAACGCTCTCGTTGAAGAGGTCGATCTGGGCCTTCGCGGCCGGGGTAGGGTCGGACATCATGTTCGTCATGAGGTCGATGAAGTCGAATCCGAGCGTCGAGGTGTCTCCCATGCCGATCCTGGTGGCGTCGGTCTGGCCCGCGGCAAAGCGCTGCATGAGCGATTGGCTCTGCTTCGCTATCGCGTGCAATTGGCCTGCGATGACGAGGGGGTTCCAAGTCGGTGGTTGTGTCGATCGATCTGCCATGGCTCCCTCCCTTGGGCGCTTTTCGAAAGACTAACACCGTGGAAATCTAAGACAACGAGGCAATCAGGATCCATGGATCGCAATATGCTCTCCTGGGCGGCGCGCCATTGTCTGCGCGGTTCGGGGTTTGCGTCGCACGAAGGAGACGAACGAGTGGAGCACTTACGCCGCCGCTCTCCAGGGAAAAGCCTAGCGCGCAAGGCGGCTGGGCATTCTGTCTCCCTGCCGTGGTCGAGCGCGTCTCCAAGCCATCTGGTCTGAACAAAGGTATCAAAATCCGGCGACCGCGCCTGACATCTTTCTCCAATGAGCCAAACCTCGCCCCGCAAGCGGGGCGAGGTGGTGAGGCTCAGGTGCCCTCGAACTTGAACGATACGTTGAGCTTGGCGCGATAGGCTTCTACTTTTCCCTTTTCATCCAGTTGCATATCGAGTTTGACGACCTCGGCAACGCGGAGATCTCGCAGAGATTTTGCAGCTTGCTCGACCGCATTGGTGGCGGCCTTTTCCCAGGAGTCGTTGCTGGTACCGATCAGCTCTATGACCTTGTAGACGCTCTCAGGCATGTCGTCCTCCCGTTCAGTGTGAAGCAGGGAGCAGGTGCACCCTGCCGTTGTCGAGCCTAGCATCAAGATATCGGCGACGATACGACCCACCTGACTTCAGGGACCTCGTCCGGAGCCGAGAAGGGGCGGACACCGGCCTGTCGAGAACGTCCGATCAACTTCCGTGCGAGGCGTCGATCGTGCTTGACGCCAGAGGCACACCGGATGTTCTCGTCTCTCTCGGAGGCGCAATATGATGTGGTTCACGGTGGTGCGCCGCTCGCGCTCGATGACGTTACCGACCTTGTCCTCGGTCTTGAGTATGAGCAGTTTCTCGTACCAGTCGTCGGTCAGCGCTGTGTCGATGGAACAATCCGCTTCTCGCCAAGGTGCTTACCATCCTTCAGGACGCAGCCGCCGACAAGCTTAAATCCGACCTCATGGTTTCGCTTCGACTTTGGATCGAGCTTCGCGTAGCGGCGATCAGCACGGTATTCGGCGAACAACCAATCGAGCGTCGAACCGCGCGTGTACGCTCTTCCACTTGCCATAGCGCTCCGTCAGGTGCTGCCAGTTGGCACCGGACCGTAGAACCCACAAAACCCCGTTCACGAACAAGCGGTTGTCAACACCGCTGCGGCCGGGATCACCTACCTTGCCTGGCAGCATAGGTGCAATCCGAGCCCATTGTGCCTCGCTTAGCTCATAGCGCTTCACACCCATCAGTACGCTCTGAATCAAAAGGTTCGGAACGCATTGATTCAGCATCATTCAGCTATGGGAATCCTGAATGTGGATTGGTCCTGGAGTTCGTTTGCTGGACCTAGCTTAGACTTCCTCATGATGGATTGGATTGAGAGTTCGGGCTTTTCAATTGCTTAGGAGGCGGCGTGTGCATGACGTGTGCACCGGGAGATCAAGAAAAATCTCACCACGGCCAACGCGAGCACGCTTATGGCGCATGAGCAGGAACAGCATTTTCGAAGGTAGGAGCCCGGCGAATGCCAATAGGGCGCGCAAATCGGATATCTGTGCGATCGGGGTGGTTGCTATCTTGAAGCGCGTTGACAGAACTCAATCCCGCGATCCTATGAAGGTTACGCCACCAACGGCCGCATTTGCTCTTCGAACATCGGGCGCCTGCATCGTCAACGGTGTGAAACGCATCAACCAGCCCGTCTACGAAGTAATAAATGGATTGCCTTTGCGCGATTGAGTGGGAGTAGGGCGGCCGGCCGCGATCGCGCAGTTTTGCGTAGTCTGGTGGAGTTGATCTCGCTTCCTTTCGCACTGGGGACGCTAACCGAAGTAGTGAGCTCGGCTTATCCCGGTGGAGGTCGGTAATCCACCTCGCTTTCGCTAACAGCGTATTCCAGCGGGCTTGATCGTACAGAAGGGCGGGGCGTCCAAAGATCCAGCTTCGAGTTCCGGCAAGCTTCGGTGACAAAGCCGACATTGGCAGGAACGCGAAGGTCTGCGCGGCAACCGTCGACAGGGGATCGGCGACCTCCAAGTTGACGGATAGCCGATCTCAACTAGCGGGCCCAGCCCGGACCAATCGGGCATCGGCCATCATGTCTCGCAGACGCGCGCACTGACGGGAAGGGCGAAGGAGCCCGAGAGCACGTCGTGTCCGCCGATGTTCTTGCAGAGCGTTTTGGTCTGGCAACTAGCTGGGGTAGCATTCGAGCTTCGTTTCAGTGGGAGGCGGTGGTGCGGTCGCAGCGCGAAGCTCCAGCGCGTACGACGGGCGGAGCGGCGTCCCCGTGGCCGTGGACCATGCTGGCGTGGGCCGCGCTGGTGGTGGCGATCGTCGCGTCGTCCAGGCCCGCGGTCCCGGTCATCTGGGGCGACACGCCATCCTTCGTGGAATCTGCATTTCGTACGCTCGAGGCCGGACAGCCGACGGTGGCGGGTGGGCGCGATCCGGGCTACCCGGCGTTGCTGGGCGTGACGTTCGCGTTCGGAGGCGACCTCGGGACGGTGGTGCGCCTGCAGCAGGCGGCGTGGACTATCCTGATCCTGGCGCTTGCAGCAACCGCGCAGGCGACGACGCGCAACGCCGGTGGGCTTGTGCCGATCATCCTCGTGGCAACGTATCCGGGCCTGCTGCTGTTCAGGAATGTCATCACCTCGGAGCTTTTCTTTACGGTCTTCCTCAATCTCGCAATGGCCGGATTGCTCGTTGCCACCTGCGTCAACAAAACGGCGCGGTGTTACGCGGTCGCTGCCGCTATCCTATGTGCGGCGCTCTCGGCCTGCTTGAGGTCGCAAGGAGCCCTGGTCCCGATCGTCGCCGTCCTGGTGGGCGCTAGCCTCGCCCGCCCAGACACGCCTGTGCGCCTTGCCGTGATTGCCGTGTCCGTCGCGGCAGCGCTGGCGCTCCTCGCCACCGGTTCCCGGTTCGGGGCTTCCAACTCCGATCAAGCCTCCATCGTGTTCGTTCCCAAGACATTGTTCTGTAATCACCTGAACATCGTGCTCGCAAGCGATGCAGCGCGACGCGAGATCGCGTCGGCGGCCGGAGACCGCGCCGAGGCCACGATGGCGCGGCTTGTCGCCGACTTCGCGGCGGAGCCGGGTCGGTGGCCGGCACTCGGGTTCTTCGGCGACGCGTGCCTCTTCGACACTACACTGGATCGAGACGTCGCCCGCGATACCGGAAATGCCGACGGCGCGGCGAGAGCCTATCGGCGCATCTTCCTGGCCGCCGTGCGCGACCGGCCGCTGGCCTACGCGGGCAAGGTCGCCCGTCAGATGGCCTATGGGGCCACGGTCGCATGGCCGGCTTACGGACTCGAACCTGCCATCCCGGTGTCGACCGACGATGTGCCGTACGTGTCCGACATCATGACGCGGCACGGCCGGGCGGCTCAGCCGATCGATCTGCAAGGTGGACCAGTTCGGATCGGCCTGCTGTCTGATTTCCCAGTCATCTCCGCCTATCTGTTCAGGGCCTTGTCGATCGCGTTCGTCATCGCCGTAATATATTGGACGGTGACCGCCGTTTGGCGTTGGCGCCCCGAGTTCTCAGCGCGCGGAGGCATCGTCATCGTGATGTGGGCGGCCTCGGTCGGGACCGCCGCCGGCGCCCACACCCTCGACGTCTGGCGATACCTAATTCCCGCAGTGCCGATGGTCGGCCTCATGCTGGCCCTTTTTACTGTCGAACTGGTCGAAATTATCGCATGCCTGCGGAGGGGCTAAGCGCATTATTCGCGAGCTCCTGTGCGCAGAAAATGCGAGCGCATCGCTCCAGCGCCGCAATATTGGCAGCCTCCTGAAACTGTGAGCGGTCAGAAGAAATCCGTCCTTACGGAGCAAGCTCAAGACGAATGAACGCAACTCCTATTCCGGAGGCCGCAGGGCCAAATAAGCAAGCCGCCGTAACTCGCGACGGCCACGCACGACAGTGTCAAGAATCATTCCACTGAAGAAGCTAAGGAAGGCGAGTATCATGAGTCCTGTCGAAAGAACCGCGGTTGGCAAACGCGGCACTAAGCCGATCTCAGCATACGTGATGGCAAGAGGTGCCGCGATCACGATCGAAACGAACCCAAGCAACGTGCCAACTATGCCGAAAAAAAGCATCGGTCTTTCAATTCGAAATAGCGTCAGGATGGTCAACAGGATGCGACAGCCGTCGCGAAACGGGGAGAGCTTGGACTTCGAACCTTCCGGCCGTACTTTGTAAGCAGTCTCGATCTCGGCCACTGGCATGTGCAACCCCAAAGCATGGATGCTGATCTCCGTCTCTACCTCAAAACCTTCCGAGAGGGCGGGGAAGCTTTTTACGAACCGGCGCGAGAATACGCGATAGCCCGAGAGGACATCGCTGAATGAGCGACCGAAGATATGCGACAACATTCTAGTGAGGATCGCATTGCCGAGGCGATGACCTGGCCTAAAGGCGGCGTCAGCGACCGCACTTCGCACACCTACCACCATGTCCAGCTGGCGTTCGATCAACTCCTGTATCATCGTCGGTGCAGCCGCTGCGTCATAGGTCGCATCGCCGTCGGCCATCACATAGACATCGGCATCAATGTCCGCAAAACTCCGGCGGACGACGTTGCCCTTTCCTGGCGTCAGTTCGGTTCGAACTATCGCGCCAGCAGCACGAGCCACATTCACGGTATTATCAGTCGAATTGTTATCGAAGACATAAATGGCAGCGTGGGGCAAAGCCGCACGAAATGCTGTTACCGTGGCGCCGACGGCCGCCTCTTCATTGCGACAAGGGAGGATTACCGCCACACTTTGTTGCTTCATAGCCGGACCATAGAGCCTGCACCACGTGCTCAAACCGACAGTAAACCGAAGCTTCCGCGGGCCAGTGCAGGCATCACCATATAGCTTCTCGCAAAAACAGACGGAGCAAATTGTATGCGCAGTTCTAATGCGCCATCAGGACGGGTAAATCCGCGTGTTCCATGATATAACTGGTCGCGCCACCGAATATCATTTGCCGCAGCCTGTTGCGGGTAAAAGCTCCTTTTATCAGCAGATCGCAGCCTTGTGCTCTGGCGGCATCAAGAACCGCCTCACCGGTTTCGCGGTCTTCCAGTTCAATGCTCACCAGGTTGGTCGCAATGTCATTGTACAGCAATTGTCGGACAATGTGATCGGCAGATGGGCCTGGTACCGCTTGTCCGGCAATCACGGTCAGCACCGTTACCCGTTCTGCCAGACGAAGCAGCGGCATGGCAAAAGCGTTGACCCGAGCCTGCTCGGTACTACCGTTCCAGTGGATCACAACGTTTGTCGCGATGCTTCTCGGCGCATCTGGTGGCGCCAGTAGAACGGGTCTACCGCTCTCAAACAGTGCGGATTCAATGGCGCGCCGGTGAGGGCCGGCAGCATCAACGTCGGACCGTGGCATTACAATGACGTCGAAAGCTCGCCCATAACTTCCAACAAAGTCTTCACCCTCAGGCGCGGTTTCCAGCCGGCCGAAGCATGGTCGGCTCGCGCGCGCAGTGGCTGGAGGAATATCGTGCTTTAGCATGAACGCTTCGAACAAGCGGTGCATTTCGGCCAACTCTTCCTGGCTCTTCGCATTGTAAGAATCCAAAGGGATGCCGGTGGCTAATTCTGCGACTAAATATGGAGGGATACCGAACCGGAGCGGAAAGCCTTCGATGTAGGCGCCGGTACGTTGCGCGAGGCGTGCGGCGGCCTCGAGTGTGGATGCCATGGTCGCAATGTTTTGGATCGGGACCAAGATCGTCTTCATTCTCAACCCCCATGTTTCAGGTGAACATTGACTTACAACGTCTAGTTGGCCTTGAAGGCTAACGGCTTGCGACTGAGGTTGATAGAATCCTCCGGTCGCGGTGCAGATCGTTATTAAAATGCCGAGCGATTAGCCCTCCATGTTAGCACTGCCGGGCGGGCTGTTCGACATCGGGCAAAACACGATCACGTCGCCAGCGAGCAAGCCGGCGAACGCCAGTCCGCGCTTTCGTGGGCTACGATCCACGTAATCCTGCAAGGTGCTGCAATTCCGGGCGTTCTTAACGCGCGTGGAAGATGAGGCCGGCGCGCTCCTGCAGACGCTCGCGCAAGGCCGGACCCATCAGCGCTCCCGGCGTCCAAATGCCGCCCTCGCCCTGCACGTTGCGCCCGAGGCAGAGAGCGCTCTCGGCGATCATCTTGCTGGTCGAGCCGTAGCCCGGATCGCGATCGCCCGTGACGACCGCTTCGACCCGTCGGCCATCCGGCAGTTCGCCCAGGAAGAGGATGTCGTAGAAGCCCTTCTCGCGCTCGCCCCGGGTCGGGCCTGCGCCGGGGGTGAGACCGCCGGTCCCGAGCAAGGAAACCATCGTGGCGAACGTCTCCGTCGTCGCGCGAGCGATATCCCCCAGTCCCGGCGCGACCATCATCTCGTCGTAAACGAAATCCGTCCCGTAGGGATGCCCCAACAGGAAATTCGTGCGGTGCACGTTCTTGGTGTTGACCGGCGCCATGGGGAACGGCACGAGCAACACGTTCATGCTCGGGTCCTATTCGGGGATGAGGCCCGACGGCTGAGACGGCCCGGTGAACCCCGGCGTCAACGCGAAGGGGTCGGTCAGCAGGCGGATCAGGGCCGGGTCGCGCGCGGCGGCCGCAAGCGTCGCCTGGGCGCTCGCTGCGTTGTCGCCAGACATGCCGCCTTTCGCCTTGCGAAGGCGGGCTTTAACCTGCTGTGCGGGGCGCGCAGCAAGTGCCATTCGAGGGGCAGCCGCTTTCATTGAACCGTCCCACCGCGTTGACGGAGGATACCACAGTTCCTGTCCTGGGTGCGCAACGTCCGGTTGGAGTCAATACGCCGTTTTGACCGTGGGCGAGCCACTTCCGGTTTAGCTCGATAGCGGACAGTTTCCGGGCGGGTTCCAGACGGGGCCCGGCGCTGACATGCCGCGCCGCCCCGTCGGCCGTGTCGAGCCCGGAAGACCTTATTCCCCTGCGGAGCGCGGGGCGAAGGTCCCCGTGCGTGCGGCACCGTCCGCTGGGCATCACCAGTGGTTGAGACGGGGCTCCCGCTCCCGGTTTTCGTCCCCTAGCGTGCGCGGAAGTGCATGGGCAATCGCGCGGGGTTGATCCTCGGGGGCGGTCCAATCGCGTACCGCCCGATTTTCGTGTGCTACTTAGTTGGTTAGCTAGTGGTAGCAGGAAAAGCAGATCATGACTGATGATCAGGTCAATCTTACCGTTCAGCACCTTTGCGAGCAATTGCACCTGGCGCTCCGATTGAAGGGCAGCGAGGCTCACCCACCAAACGCCAAGGATATTGGGTTCGATCCTGTCTCTGTAAGGACTGTATTGCTGAGCGGCTTGCGTTCGGCGGGGGTCACGATCCACCACGAGGCCGCCGGGATTAGCGAAGAGCCGCCGTGGTCCTAGACACAAAACGCGGGATAGACGCCCCGCGCCAATGTCCCAGTTGGGGCATTTTCGACCGGCTAAGCCGGTTATCTCACCGGTTGATGTCCGTGCTGCCCCGGAAGCAGAATTGAAGGAGAAGGGGGCGGCGAATGCGACCCCGGCAGCGGCCGCAGGGCCCTCGTGATGCCGCCAGTCAAATCGCACCTGTGCAGCAAATGCTGCCGCACACGGCGGTCTCAAATGCGAAACATACTGACAGGGATCGGCTTCATTCGTCCTTCCATTTGATCGAGCAGCCAATGGACGATTTTTGGTCAGCCGGCGCCATACCGGTGGTCGCAATCGCGCGCATGGCCTCGACAAGCTCCCGGGGCGCCCCCGCGCGAGGCGGAGTTGTGCGCCCTTCGTCGAGCCGGCCGCGATACTTGAGCTTGCGGTCGGCATTGTAACCGAAGAAGTCAGGCGTACAGACCGCTCCATACGCCCGAGCGACTGTCTGGGTCTCGTCGTGGAGATATGGAAACGGAAAATCATGGGCCTTCGCGAAACGCTTCATATTCTCAAATGAGTCTTCGGGATAGCTCGCCGCATCGTTCGAGCAAATCGCCGCAAAGCCTACGCTCTCCGACATCAGCACGCGGGCGTCCGAAACCATGCGGTCGATCACCGCCTTAACATAGGGACAATGGTTGCAGATGAAGACGACGACCGTGCCTTTTTTGCCCGCAACGTCGTCCAGTGCGTAAGTCTTGCCGTCGGTGGCCGGAAGCCGGAACTCCACCGCCGGCGTATCAAGAACGAGTTGGGTAGCTGGTGTCGCCATATCGCACCTCCTCGTGCCCCAATATACGCTGATGACGGCCTGCTGGGCACAGTTTCCAAAACCTTTTCGCCAGTCGCGTCGTTTTGACCGTACGTCGACCCTTCGCGGTCGACCCTTAACAGCCGCCATTTGGACGAGCGCGGGAATTCGTCGGTGTGGGCCACGAACGGACGTTAGCACCTCCAATGCCCCGGCGCGTGGGGCGGCGACCATAATATGCTGCTGTCTAAAGTTTGTTCGTCCGGCGCCTCTGAATGATTGCCTCGACACTCACCGCCGGCCGCGCTCCTGCGATTTTTTTTCGCCGATCAGACAGGGCACCCGGGGCTCTTTCTCCGCGGCTGGCACGATCCCGCTCTCGTGCGTGAGGCCCGCAACTTCGCGAACAAGCTTGGTCCGGATCGCTTCCTGGAATTTTTCGCGATCCTTGATCGTCATGACGAAGGCGCCTGGCCCTCCGATCACGCAGTCCTCGTAATAGAGATCGAGATTCTCGATATCGGTCGTCGAGAGGGATGGCTCCTTCACCATGATCGGGAGGCCGTTGATAATGATGCCTTTTTCCAGGGCAGCGTCGCGGGCGCCGGTTACGGGGGCTCCGTCGTTGTTCGGCCCATCGCCGGAAATATCGATGACGCGCCGCAACCCGCGATAGGGGTTCTCTTCGAACAGCTGCACCGCAAAATCAATCGCGCCCGAAATCGAGGTACTCGAACCGCGACGAACCGGCGCTTTCATGATCTCGGCGGCCACGGCATCCGCCGATTCCGGGCCGTCGATCACGCGCCAGGGAATGATGATCTTCTCGTCGCCCGACATCGACCACTCGAAATAGGTCACGGCCACCTTGCTGCCCGGAACGGCCCTCAGCGCCTGAAGGAAGTCTTTCGACACGATGGCCTGTGCATAGCCCTCGCGCTGAATGGCAAGTTCGTCCATATCCATCGAATAGGAGACGTCGACGGCGATAACGAGCTCGACATTGACGGGCTGCACACCGTGGTTGGTGTCGGCGAATCGAGAGTTCGGGGTCGGCGCGGCAATGCCAGCAACGTCAGCTCCGACCATCGCCCCCGCAACAAGCACCGCCCCGACCGAGACACACCAGCGCATGGCGGCCCTCCCGTCCTTTCACGAGCATGGTGACACCCGAAACGCGCTCCGAAAAGCGGAAACATGCAATTGCCCGGAGCCCGCTTCGCTGGAGATTCTGCGCCCTTCGGATCACAATCCCTCACGCCAGTGCACGATGAACCCCTCGCCGGAGGCACTCGGTCACGCATTTGCCTGCGGCATCGCTATCACTAATGCGCGCGCCGGGTGCCGTTATTAACCGGTCTCGGGGGTGCACTCGTTCGCGCGTCTGCCTGCGGCCCCGCTATCACTGACACGCGAGCGGGTGCGTTTTCTCTGGCCTCCGCGTTGCTCCAGCGTTCGACCGTTCAGCCATTCCGGGACTGATAATAATTCTCTTATGCAGCCACACCAGGCCGGCCGCTTCAAGGCCAAGCCCTACGGGCGCTTAGCGGCCTTGACCCGTCCGTTCTGGCGCGGCATGGGCTTGGCATGGATCTCGGGCATCCGAGGACCAGCACCAAGCGATCGTTGAGGGGCTCGCTGCCTGCGAATTGCTCCGGTCTTTTTGTAGTGCATCGGGAGAAACTGCTCTCCGTCGCTCAATGAAGCCATGCAGCCCAGGAGCTTCGTGACGCGTTCTGGCTCCGATTGGTTTCCAGGCCCTGTGGAATTTTGACCGCGTTCCCGGACCACTGTGGAGTGTCAGCCCCGAGGGGGTCCTCAAGCGGACGATCGTCGAAGATGGCCGAGTTGCTTGCATGGAACGCTCCCGGTGGGCTTCGGCATTTCCCGACTGCCGCTGAGATGCTTCCATTGGCTTGAGCCAGTTCAAGCGGCCGTGATCAGTGTGAGGCTTGCAATTGCGGGTGCGGAGCTTTGCGGCGAAGTGCTCCTGCGGCATGCCAGCTCTGGCTCAGCTTTTGTCGTTTGCTGCAAGCTTCTGAAATTGACGTTTCATCTCGTTGATCTTCGCAATGTATGCCGCGACGAGGTGGTCGCCGCATTGTTCGCCCGCGGCAGGCCGGAACCCGCGGCGCACGAAGGCTCGTCCGGGGCCGGTGCCGCAGAGATGGATGAGCGCGGCGAGATCCTGCTTCTGACGGGGACTGGCGGTGTCCTTCGGTGCGGCAGCGAGAACTCTGGCGACGTTGCGGTCCAGGTATATCGCTGCGAGCTCAGTAGCGTGGCTTGGTAGCGTGCGAACATAGAGGCCATTGAACCTGCAGTCCGTGGTGACGACCGCGTGGTGGCGAATGCAATAGCTGTTGGCCTCCGCGAACGCCGGGTCTGTCATCTGATACAGGCCGACGGCGCTCGAGGCGGGCTTGTATATCGCGAGCGGATTCCAGGTCAGTCGCCAGCGCCAATAGGTGCGCGCCACAGGATTGCCGGAGCTCTCGGTCTGGGCCAGCGCAGCCAGGAGCTCGGGTGCGATGATGTCGGTGGAGGAGGAACGGAAGTGTGCTCCGTACTGCCGCCACGTGTCTGCCGGCTCCTTGTCAAGCGCCGTGCCGACGAAAAAGAACAGCTCGGTCGGCTTGCGGATGATCTGATAGGAGACGTTGGCCAGCGGAAGGAGCGCGACAAGCGCCGCGCTGACGACCGCAACCCGCATCGCCGCCGGCATCGCTTCGAGCTTCCGCCACATCTTTCGCTCGGCGCGCCGGCTGCAGGCCAGCCAAATGGCTGGGGTCCAGCCTTGCCGAGCGCGCCTCTTGCGAGCGACTGGCCTGGTGGCGGGCAACGAGGACACGGAATCGTCAGCCTTTAAGGAACTTCACGCAGCAGGAGCGGAACGGTTGAACGCGGCGAGGAGCTGTCTCGGATTTGCTTGGGTGCGGCTCCTTTGCCGCGAGGCTTGTTTGAAGCGCAAACCCACACTGAAATAGAAAGATTGCCAATGTACTGACGGCTAGCCGGGCCAGTGCGGCGATAACAGGTTGCGAAGGTTGGCCACCGGTGACCCACCCGTGCGCAGCGGAGGCGGCATATCCCACCGCATCAGGACCGTCACCGGCGCTGCGGAGGACCGGGACCGGGTAGCCGGGAAAAGCTCCCGGCATAGGCGCAAAGTTGCCAACGTAGCGGTTTCCGACCCGGAACAGATTCAGGATGACGGCTTGGCCGTGGTTGAGTAGAGGTTGCACATGAAGTTGAGAAAATTCTGCCAAGGTTAATCTTGGAGCCTCCATTTTGCGCTCGATCAGTGGAGTGCGCCACCCGACTTTCTTGCGGAGCGATTTGTTGTTTGTGCCGGTAATCTGACCGAGCTTGCGGAAGGAGGTTGGGGAGGTCGCGTTTTCAATTTGCTTCGCCAGAGGGAGAGCGCTAATTCTGCTGCATTCTTCTCGCGACGCACGCAGCCTGCCATAAAGAGCGGCCATAACGGCCTCAAGGCTGTCGAGTCGCATTCGACTGAAGAGACGGTCCGACACGCGTAGCTTCTTTCTGTCCTTCGTCAACGGAAGCGCAGCGGTTGGGAGAAGGAAATAGTCGCGAATGCGGCTATTGCCACTGTCCATCCGAATCAAGAGCGTAAGTTCAGCCTTTTGGTACTTGAGCTTCCGTACCTCCCATCGGCGAGATCTGGTATCACCGTCCGAAACGGCGCGTGCCACCGCTACCGATACGGTCAATCCTCCGGAAATCGTAACAAGGTACAGTTCGTGCAAAAAGGAGGCGTTCACGCCAAGCCCCCTGAGATTGATGATGATATCATCGACCACCGAGCAGATCGTGCGATCAATTTCGACGGCGATCTCCATAAAGCGGTACCGATTGCCGGGCCTGTAGCCAACTAGTTCATAGGCTCTCATGAGCGACCCAAATCTGTTTGTGTATACAGCGGGGTGACGCACGCCCTTTGCCGCCTGGATGATGTGCACTGACAATCGGCCCTTTCGTCGCAGGAGAGCCGCCAAACTATCGAGCAACTGCTGATCGGTTTCCTTCTTGTTGTTTGCGACTTCGGCGAGCCGCTTTCGTGTCCGAGCGAAAAGACGCGGATCGACGATGCCTTCGAAAGCGTTGTCGTGGCGGATCCACATTTCAGGCGGGTTGTCGACACGTCGCCCGGCAAGCTTCATTGAGCTGCGATTGAAAACGATATGACCCAAATAGATCTCATTCGCGAGGAGGTTGCTGACAGTGAGGGCGGTCCATCGTTTTCCGCCGGGGCTCAATAAGCCTTCAGCATTTAGCTCCTCCGCAATTTGCGTCCTATTTTTCCTGTGTATCACGAACGACGAGAAGATACGGCGGACGATCTTGACTTCCGAGCTAGGCCCTCGGACGAGAACGACCCGTTCGGATTTCAAGTTCTTCTGCTGGCCGCGCTCCAGCACTCCCTTGCGCTTGCCGTTTGCGTCGACGAGCATCCGACGCAGCCCGTAGGGTGCCGCTCCGCCTCGCCAATATCCTCGGTCGACGATATTCGACTGGCCCATAAATGTATTTCGCGACAGGTCCCGGCTGAAGCCAGCAGCTCCCGCGCGCTTCAAGTTCTTGAGTATCACTGATGACAGGCTGCCATCGTTCTCAAATTCTTCAGAGCAATAGTGAACCGATATTCCCGCCCGTCTGCAGATGAACTCATAGAAGGCGCTTTCGTCAGTGTCTTGAAAACGCCCCCAACGGCTAATGTCGAAGACGAGGACACAATCAAAATCCGACCGTCCGCTGTCGACGTCATCAATGAGTTGCTGCAAACCTTTACGGCGGGCAATGGTAAGACCGCTGCGCCCTGGATCAGAATAGGTACGGACGATTTCCATACCTCGGCGTGCTGCGTAGACAGCGATGGCGGCTACCTGAATTTCGATCGAGTATTTTTGAGGATCGGACGACATCCGCACGTATTGCGCAGCACGAAGCGTCGGGGGCGATTGCTGATGCGCTCGGACGGCGGTGGTACCTGCAGGCTTTCGCCCGCGCGGCACTTCTGCACGCTCTCTGACCTTCGGAGAAGATGATCGTGGCCCAGGCACCGTCGAAGACCTGCGATATCAATGCAACCGTGCACGCCGCCGCAGGTCGGTAATGCCGATAATGCCCAAATAGTTCCTTGGAAAAGCCGGGACGAGCAGGCTTATCCCTGCGGTCTCATTCCCAAACGTTGGCCGCAGATGCTGCCATACATGCCCACAACTCCACCAAGTCCATATCCGGCGTTCGAGTCTTCGGTATTGAGTTGTTGGACAACCCCAGTAGGCGAGGTGATGACGCTAACCTTGCAATAGCGCGTGCTCGCTGTGCCCCATCCTCGGTCGGTTTCAATGTCAGTTACAGCGGAGAGCTGCCAGACGTAAGACGATTGTCCGCTGTTCATCTTAAACATACTGGTCGGTGGTCCGAACTGTACGACCAAGGTGTCTATGTTCTTCCCTATGTATTGGTCACCAAGTCTTGTCACGACCTCTTGCTTGGATGCCGCGCAGCCAGCCAGCACTGCGCAGGCGGCAGCGATACTCAAAAGTCTCATTCTCTATTTCTCCCCAGCAATGGCGACATTAAGCGCAACCAGAGGGCGAGATCAACGCTGATGTGACTAAAGTCTTAGAGACGCGCGGTAGAAGCCGGCCGGGTGAGCTAGCGATCGCCCGGCCACCAAGTTTCACAAGGGCGGGTGACGGATGATCGCATCGCTGATCCAACCGCAGTTTCCCGGCTGACGCGCTGGGGCGTTCAGATTCTCGCCGAAAAGCGGTTGAACGCAGTCAGGATCTGGGTCCGGATACTGGCGTCCCGTTGATAGATGATTTCCTGCAGATACTCGATTTCGGTGGCCTGATTGCCATCATCGACGTCGATGTACCAGGACCGTGACCGGCCATCGGTGCCATCGCTCCAGCGATAGCCGCGCCGCTTGAGCTCGTCCTTGAGCTCGAAGGGCGACTGCTCGGCCCACACCCTGATCGTCCTGCGGCGGGCGCGCTCGAGCAACACCGACAGCACCGTGCGATTGAGCTCGGGCAGGGTCATCGCCAGGATCTCGAGCAGTGCCTGGCAATCGTCGACCGCCCGGTGCGCCTCATGAAACAGGCCGGCCTTCATCAACAGATAGGACAGGCGCGATCCCTCGAAGCCGTGTCGGCGCCATTCGACCTCGCTGACTGAGCAGGCCCAGGCCTTGAGCACGAACAGAGGCACGTAACGCTCCATGAACTTGCGATCGAAACCGGCATTGTGGGCGATGACGACGACCGCATCGGACGCGAACGCGTTGATGCGCTCTTCATCGAGGCTGTGGCCCGCGACCATCGCGTCGGTGATGCCGGTCAGGGCGGTGATCTCGGCGGGAATTGCGATCGATGGCTGGTTGAAACAGCTGAAGGTATCGATCACCCGGCCGATCCTGCCGTCTGCCAGATAGCTGAACTTGACCATCCCGAGCTCGATGATCTCGTCTTTGGCCTGATCGAGGCCTGTGGTCTCGACGTCGAGCAGGATCGCGATCTTTTCCGGCTGTCCTGTGGGCGGCGTGAATTCGGCACGTGGAACCAGTCTGCGCAGCACCCGGTAGTCGGGCGACTGCTCCAGCATGCCGGCGGTCTCGGCGAGAGATGGTTGAATAGTCATATCGGGGGCTGATCGGATAGAGCTCTTGGTGATGTGTGGCCGGCAAGCTTACCCGATCGGATCGGATCCGGCATTGCGGCGCCTGTGGATAGGTCCCGAGCTTGCGAGCACCCGGTGGAGGGAGGGCCTCGCTGGAACTTGGCCTTGCGATGGAGCGCAGTCTTGCGCGCCGGATGCGGCCGGGCTCTCGTGGACCGTGCCGCTTCGCGTCACGGCTTGGCGGCTTCGATCCCTTCTGTAATCCGAACTGAAAGGTCAAGCCTTCTCCATCTCCTCTTGGGGTAGAAGCGACCACTTAGCCGTCAAAGGCCAAGGTCTCACTTTGACCCGAAGCAGACTTTCTCTGTTCATGGAAAATTGAGCATTCACGGTGTTGCCGGTTGACGGAGTGCTGTTATGCAACCAACAAGTGGGGTGTGTTGTCGGCACTTTTGTCCCGGTCAGAACCGAGATTCACCGTGAACCCTCTCTGCAAGAGCCCAGTCTTAGCTCTACTTGCCGCTGCGAGCTTATCCGTAGTGGCTTGTTCTCCCCAGGAGGACGTCCATCTCACCTGTGCGACGACGATTTTTCTCGCGGACAAGCTTATGGAAGCCGGCAAGGTTCCAGCCGACGACGCGTTACGAAAGAAAGCGAATGATGCCACGATCAACCATCAGAACGCATCGGTGACTTTCAGAAGGCTGGACACACGTGTACCTGAAGGCGAAAACGAGCGTCTCATGGAGCTGGTTTCTATTTTTGGTCGCGAACGTGACCGACTTCTCAAAGAGCTATCGCCAGAGGAAATCGTCACGCGGGCAAGGACCTGTATCGAACAGGCACCTCCGAAAGGGCAAGGCTTTCCGCGTCCTGATGGTAGCTTTTGACCTGAAGGCTCACGTTCGCGCGTGGGGCAGTGGTCCGGTTTCGCGTGACAGGCCGACCGAATTGGCTTCCACTCCTTACTTCCGCGCTCGACCCCAGAGCGGACTTCGCTGACGAGTTTGGAATAATGCTCCGATACAGCCTTTGCTCGCTATCTCCTTAGGGTTGAGGCAATCAATCCACGCTATTGTCTCGCCTGTGCCCTTCAAATGGTCGGTACCAAGGGTAATGTCTGGTTACTTCCTCACTGCCTGTTTGATCGTGGTTGCCCTGAGTTTCGAGGTGTCTTTTCGCCGATCCTGGAGTCTGTCACGGAACTCTGAGCTGCTTGGCCCGGCCCGACGGCTCGCAGTTCGGCGGCGTGCGATGTTGCCGACAGGCTGCGGGCTAATTTGCATGCTGCTGGGGTGGATGGTACTTCATCTTGTTCAAGACAAACTTGTTCTCTCCATGACGGGCAGTCTAGTAATGCTTTGTGCTTCTTTTTCCACCGGGTCGTTTATTGGCTTTATGGCCGGGACGGCGAATCGGGTTTGAAGCGCCGGGATCAACCCAAAGCGAAAAAGTTCATCAGGCTATGACCGCCGACAAGCGACCATGACTTTGCCATTGTCCTGTTGATGTCCGGTTGTGGCCCATCGCGGCCATCCAATGTCTCCTTTGGGCCAGAAAGAGACGTACATTGCCTTGGCGGCCCGCCGTTCGTCGGTCACGCTCTACTCGTGGGCATACGCCCGCGACCGGAGCCGCAATGCGTCTCCGCCCCTTGGGTCACGATCGTTGCCGCCTACCACTTCTGCCTGGTCCGCGCTTCTGTTCGGAGCCGACCAAAAAGGGTTCGCTCCATGATGGGGTCCAGCGAGGCGAGGTCGTCCAAGCTCACAGCAGGTGCTGAAACGCACAGGGATCGAAACGGACTGACCTTCCCCACGTCCTGGGCAGAGCAGATGCCTACGCCGGAACGATTCCTAAGTCGCGCTCGAAGCTGACGGCTGGCCGAAGCGGAAGTCTGTACCAGCCAGTCACATACGGTGCATTATGATAGCCAGCTTCCTGGCCACTGCTACGCATGCTTTCTTCGCCCCTACGCGTTTGGTGAGCTTTATGCCCCACGCACGCAGAACGGACCACTTCTTCGCGATCCGAAGATGCGAGTTCGCAGCTTCGTAGAGAGCGTGGCGCATCAGTCTGTCACCGCACCTGCTGATATTGCCAGACCGGTCGATCTCGCCAGATTGATACACACGAGGCGTCAGTCCCAAGTGCGCCGCTACAGCCCTCGAGTCCTTGAACCGTGCAGGATCGTCAATCGTCGCCTTGAAGTACAGGCTTACGATTGGCCCTGCGCCCGAGACTATCATCAAACACCTGCAGACCTCATCTTTACGCGCGCCATTTGTGAAAGCTGGCGGTCCAATAGAGCCTTCTTCACTCGCATAGTGTTACGGACGTCGAGTAACGCTTCGACTGCCAATCGCAGCTCTGCTGCATCAGCGAGCGCGGCTTCGACCTTGGCGGCGAAGCGGGAGCGATGCACAAGCCCCAGCTTGAGGCCATGCACCTTTAACAAGCCGCGAATGGTGTCTTCTGTCGCCAGCATGTGATCGACGAACTTCCTTCGGGCAATCAAGACCGTCCGTAAAATCTGCGAAGCCTTGCTCTTGACGTGTACCGCCCCGTAGTGACCGACCCGTATCATCTCGGCAATGCCACGCGCATCGCTGCGGTCCGTCTTGTTGGGCCGAGAGGATAGAAAACGCTGAGCGTGCCGCGTTTCTATGCAAACGATCTAAAAGCCACTCTCGACCAATGCGCCGTAGAGCCATTCTGACAAAGGGCTGGCCTCAATACCAACCAGCGCAGTCCGCTGGCGCCATCCAACCAAGGCTTTAACGAGCGCGATCGGCTCGCTCTCGGTCTTGCCTTCTCATATCGGCGAGCAGTCCCAGACCAAGGGTACCGAAGGCCGGGGATCGGATTACCCCAGCTCGCGCCGATTGGGTTCACGCCAATCACAAAATTCGGAAAAGGCGAAATAAGACTCGACGAGACACCCAACTCACGCGTATCATCATGGCTCGATGCAGGTGAGGTAGCCGCAATGGCAGGTCAGCAGGCCAGGTCCTCGGACCTTGTTGAAATCGCGCGGAGAAGCGGTGAGTTTCGCAAGCACTATGGTGTCGTGCTCGGAGCATTCCTGTACCTCAGCTCGATTAGCGCGGCGCGACCGCGCTCGATCTGGTGGAGCGGTGTGCTGTCGGCTCTGATCGGCGCGGCTGCGATCTGGACCAAGAGCCGTGGCAGTGGTGGTTAGCAACCGAGAGTCTTCGGTGAGTGCGCGAGGTCGCCATTGTGATGCGACCATACGCCGCACTGTTCCCTTGTCGTTGTTGGGAAAGGGGCTGTCGTCCGAAGAGCAGATGATGGCCGTTGTGGTTTGAAAAGATCATCAAGCAGAAGATCTTCCACGCAACACATCGTACGTAATGCTGCATGTGGCTCTAGTGCGAGTGTCGCGATGACGGTCTCCGTGCGTTGGCAACGAATACTCCAAGATGCAAAGAGAGTTGGCTCAAGGTTATTCTCGTTTGATTTCTCTGCGTTCTCCGCGCTGCGAGTTCTCACTCAATCGAAAGTCTCTATCTGTTTCCGTTTTACTGACGAGAAAAGAAAGTGTAGGAGTCCAAACGCACGACTTTGGGTGGCATGAGGAATATGGAAGCGATAAGTCCGGATTCGGGCCTGCAATGTCTCGCGCTTCTTCTCCGGTTCCATCAGGTCTCGGTCGATCCCGCACAGATCGCACATCAGTTCGCCGGCCGCGCAATTGGTGTTGCCGAGATGCTGCGTTGTGCGAAGCAGTTGAAGCTCCGGGCCCGCGCAGTCAAGGAGACCTGGACAGGTCTGACGCGGTTGCCGTTGCCGGCGATCATTCAGCGACGAGACGAGAGCTTTGTCATTATCGGCAAAGTTACCGAGGACGATGTTCTCATCCAGGATCCGCTTGAGCGGCGGCCGCAGGCCCTCAAGCGCGCCGACTTCGAGGCAAGCTGGAACGGCTCCGTCGTCCTGATGACGCGGCGCGCCTCGCTCGCCGATCTCGCGCGCCGCTTCGACATCACCTGGTTCCTTCAGGCGATGCATAAATACCGGCGGCTGTTGACCGAGGTCCTTGTCGCATCGTTCTTTCTGCAGCTGTTTGCGCTCGTCACGCCGCTGTTCTTCCAGGTCGTCACCGACAAGGTGCTGACGCATCGCGGATTCACGACGCTCGACGTCCTGGTCGTCGGCCTCATTACGGTTTCCATCTTCGAGACGGTTCTCGGCGCGCTGCGAACCTATGTGTTCTCCCACACCACCAACCGGATCGATGTTGAGCTCGGCGCGCGCCTGTTCCGGCACCTGATCGCATTGCCGATCGGCTATTTCGAGGCCCGGAGGGCAGGCGACTCGGTGGCCCGCGTGCGGGAGCTGGAAAACATCCGCAACTTCCTCACCAGCTCGGCGCTCACCCTGGTGATAGATCTTGCCTTCACCTTCGTGTTCCTCGCGGTGATGTTCTACTACTCGCCGTTGCTGGCCTGGATCGTCGTCGGCTCGTTTCCGTTCTACATCGCGCTATCTGCCGGCGTGACCCCGATCTTCCGGCAGCGGCTCGAGCGGAAATTCGACCGCGGCGCGGAGAACCAGGCGTTCCTGGTCGAGAGCGTCAGCGGGATCCAGACCCTGAAGGCGATGGCGATCGAGCCGCAGATGCAGCGGCGCTGGGAAGAGCAGCTCGCCGGCTATGTCGGCTCCAGCTTCGACGTCCTGGCGCTCGGCAACTGGACCAGCCAGTGCGTTCAGTTCATCAGCAAGATCGTCACGGCACTGACGCTCTATTTCGGGGCCCATCTGGTCATCGAGGGCCAGCTCACCGTCGGCGAGCTGGTTGCCTTCAACATGCTTGCCGGGCGGGTCGCGCAGCCTGTGCTGCGGTTGGCGCAGCTGTGGCAGGATTTCCATCAGGCGCGGGTCTCGATCGCGCGGCTCGGCGACATTCTCAATACGACGCCCGAGCCGACATTCGATGCTGCGCGCGCCGCGCTTCCGCCGATCCAGGGCAATGTCACGTTCGAGCACATCGATTTCCGCTATCGCATCGATGCGTCGCTTGCTCTGCACGACGTCTCGCTCAAGGTCTCAGCCGGCCAAGTGATCGGCATCGTCGGTCCGTCCGGTTCGGGAAAGTCGACCCTCACCAAGCTGCTGCAGCGGCTTTATGTGCCGGAAGCTGGCCGGGTCCTGATCGACGGCATCGATCTGACGGTCGCCGACGTCGCCTGGCTGCGGCGGCAGGTCGGCTCCGTCCTGCAGGAGAATGTGCTCTTCAATCGCTCGATCCGGGACAACATCGCCTTGGCCGATCCCGGCATGCCGATGGAGCGGATCATTGCCGCGGCCGAGCTGGCCGGCGCCCATGAATTCATCCTCGGGCTGCCCGATGGCTACAACACTGTGGTGGGCGAGCGTGGCGCCAGCCTGTCGGGCGGGCAGCGTCAGCGGATCGCGATTGCGCGGGCGCTTGTCACCAACCCAAGGATCCTGATTCTCGACGAGGCGACCAGCGCGCTCGACTATGAGAGCGAAAGCATCATCCAGCGCAACATGCGCCGGATTGCCGCGGGACGTACCGTCTTCATCATTGCGCACCGGCTGTCGGCGGTTCGCCAAGCCGACCGGATCATCACCATCGAGGGCGGGCGGCTGGTGGAGGATGGCACCCACGACGAGCTGATCAAGCAGGCGGGCCGTTACGCAACGCTGCACCAGATCCAGGCGGGGCTCCATGTCGTTGGCTGATGCACCGCCCAAGAGCCAAATGACGGCGGACGTGGTTCCGTTCCGCCGGCCGCGGGCCGACACGGCGCGCCAGTTCCTGCCGGCCGCATTGGAGATCATCGAGACGCCGGCCTCGCCCGTCGGACGCGCCATCGGCTGCACGATCATCCTGTTCTTCGCCATCGCCGTCGCCTGGGCAACGTTCGGCCACGTCGACATCATCGCGACAGCTCAGGGCAAGATCGTGCCGACCGGTCGGTCGAAGACGATTCAACCGCTCGAGGCGGGTACTGTCTCGGCCATTCACGTCCGCGACGGCGACCAGGTCGCGGCCGGGCAAGTGCTGATCGAGCTCGATCGCACCGTCACGCAGGCCGAGAAGCGGCGGGTCTCCCAGGACCTGATCCTGGCGCAGCTCGACGTCGCGCGGCTTGGTGCTCTGCGGGACAATTTCGAGCGGTTGGACGGTGCACGAGAGATATCCGCGCCAGACGGTGCCTCGGAGCGCGATCTTGCGCGGACACGCGCCGCGATGCAGGCGCAGGCGGCTGAACAGCTCGCCAAAATGGCATCGATCACGCAGCAGATCGAGCAGAAGCGAGCCGAGGCGGATTCCATCGCAGCGGCCATCGCCAAGATCGACGCCTCGCTGCCGATGGTCGAGCAGACCGCGAATATACGCCGGCAGGCAATGCAAATTCAGTACGGCAACCAAATCGCTTATCTCGATGCGCAGACGCGCTTGGTCGACCAGCAGAATGAGCGTGTGGTCCAGAATCGAAAGCTGGTGGAGATCGAGGCGGCACGCCGCGCGCTGGAACAACAGCTTGGCCAGACAAAATCGGGATTCGAGCGGCAAGTACTGAGTGATCTTTCCGACGCGCAAAAGAAGGTCGAAGAACTGGGGCAGGACCTCGTCAAGGCTGAACGCAAGATGAGCGAGCAGGTGCTGCGTGCCCCGATCGACGGCACGGTCCAGCAGCTTGCGCTGCATACGATCGGTGGCGTGGTCACTGCGGCCCAGCAGCTGATGATCATCGTGCCGGCCGACAGCCGGATCGAAGCCGAAGCGATGATCCCGAACCGGGACATCGGGTTCGTTCGTGCGGGCCAGTCCGCCGAAGTGAAGATCGATACGTTCAACTTCACCCGATATGGCCTGCTGCAGGGCAAGGTGACCAGCGTGTCGCAAGACGCCATCGTGAGAGATAAGCCGAGTGACAAGAACGCCTCGCAGAAGAAGGCTGGCGCACTCTCGGACTCCAGCGAGCCCGATGGGCAGGAGCTCGTCTACGCCGCGCGGATTTCGCTCGATGGGACCAAGATGCAGATCGACGACAGGCTCGTCAACCTTGCGCCAGGCATGGCGGTGACGGTCGAGATCAAGACCGGCACGCGCCGGATCATCGAGTACCTGATGTCGCCGGTGATGCGTTATAAGCAGGAAAGCTTGAGAGAGAGATGATGCGCATTAACGCGAGTGGTCGGCACGTCATAGTGAAACAAGCGAAACCCTCGTTCCGGGTGGGTCCAAATTTCCGGTTCTCCTGTTTATCGCGCATGTCGCTCCAAAAGCGCGATGGGCTCTCATCAATCAAACATCGAAAGAGGGGGCATCTCCATGAATAGCTCAGACACGTCACCCTCGTTCAAGATCAGATCTACGGTTCCGGGAGGCCGTCGCGGCCTTAAGGAGTGGTCCCACGACGAACTGTCTTCGCTGGTCGCATCCTATCGATCGAACTATCCCACAGAGTGGGTGGTCTATCTTGAATCGGAGAACGAGCGTGGGTTCATCACAAATTCCATGAACGATCACATCGTTACGCATTTGCGCAGCTCGGTACCGAGGCTTAGTGCTCCACACTATCGCGCAGGTGCAGTTGATTTTCGCTTTTTCAACGAGCACGATTTCGGGTTTCGTTTGTGGCGACCTGAGCAGCGAGCCGTTCGTACAGAGAACTACCTAGCTTATCTCAAAGACGCGCATGCGCACCACCAATCGATATATGCAAATGGGGACGTCGAGTGGACCGCGAAACAGATCGACAGCTTCCTCATCTTTCTTGAACAAAGTGCGTCGGAGTTCTGGACGCAAGTTTGCGCGGACTATAACGAATTCGGATTCGTCGATGGAGCGTCGGTAATGGCGGAATTTCGACGGCTCGCCGCTGCAGTATTCCCAATTCCTGAAGATCTCGAGTCTTCCACCATTGGAGGCGCGGTAATCGACGAAGCAAATCGGGTTCGTCCCTTCGAGATGCTGAAGCCGGAGAATCGAGAGAGCAGAGTGCGACTTAGGACCAGCTGGATGGCCGAGAAGAGTTCCATGCCGTTTGCGGAATGGCGGACGCACGCAAGAGAAAAGCTACGCAACCAAGAACACTGACGACTTTTGGCGCAGGGGCCGGATCTGGGGGGCAAATGGGACAGGTAATTTATCTAGATGCGGATGCTATCGATAACGCCATCGTAGCCGGATCGAACGCAGGGAATCCTACGGCGATCCTTGATCTATGGGCTAGTTATGCTCAACAGATGGGCGCCCAGATAAGGATCACAGATAAGGTCGTCGATGAAGTTGGACCTCCGGGATCTGGCCTCGAAGGACAGACTCTTTCCGACTGGATGAGCCGGAACGGAACTGTCGCACAACCGACGACCCTTCCAGCCGGGACTTCGAATCCCGGGGAAGCGTCGATACTTTATGACATCAAGACCTCGGGAATATCCCTGTCTGACGTCTCCATCATCAGCGACGACAAGAAGTTCGGCAACTTTTCAAATCTGGATAAGATTCGATTCGTCCAAGACAATTTAGGCCTGACAGGGCCGGACGCGGCGGCCGTCGCGTCGGATTTCATGCGCAACGCAATTATGAAGGGAGCCGAAGCTCTCAATGTTTCGGCGCCTTCAACGGGCTTGGCGTTCTCTCAGTTCGAATCTCTGGTAAATGCATATCAGCAGATCTCCCTCTTTGATCCGGCCAATCCAAGCTTCAACGGGCAGCGATTTTTGCCGCAGTTGGATTATGACTCGGTGAAGAGCATTCTCGATCGCCTCTCCGATGGCGGGCCGCTCAAGTTCGGCGGCGTCGATCTTACTCCGTTAGACGCAGTCGGTATGGCTCGGCTGATTGCTCAATCTTCTCTTAATGGCTTTGCTGGCGATATCAATGCTTTGAAGGGGGCGTTAGGTACGCTCGGTGTTGCGGCGATCATGGTGGATCTAATTTTCACCGTGAACGCAATCGTGGCCGCGAACAACAGAGGCGATTCCGATAGCGCTGTTCAATTGGCGTCGGAATTTGCGGGAAGGGTCGCTCTAGGAATTGAGGGCGCCGTCATCGGTGATGCTTTCTTAGCTGCACTTGGAGGGCTTGCCGGCGATGCGCTGACGATCGCAATTGCCGACACCGCGATTGAGGGAGCCCTACTAGGCGTGCGGTTCGGGCCACTCGGAATGGCGATTGGTGGCCTGATTGGCGGGGTGGCCGGCGCAATTCTCGGTGGAATGTTTGGCAAGGACTTGGGATCGAATTTCGCCAAGTATATAGCGAATCCATTTTTGCGCACGCTGCACGACCCGATTATCGTCGATTTGAATGGTGACGGAATTCATCTTTCTGCGCTGGACGGGTCAACCATTCATTTCGATTTCGGCGGTGACGGCTTCGCCGAGCGAACCGGTTGGCTCTCGCCGGCGGATGGCTTGTTAGCCATCGATACAAACGGAAATGGTATCATCGACAACGGGCTCGAACTGTTTGGGTCTCCCGAACAGGACGGACTTGCGATCTTGGAAAAGTTGGACTCGAATGTCGACGGGAAAATCGACTCGCTGGATCTGGACTTTGGGAAGCTGAGAGTATGGCGAGACATCAATCAGAACGGCGTCACGGATGCCGGCGAACTGCAGACGCTTCTCGAAGCAGGGATAACGGCGATCTCGCTTGATCGCGTCAAGCTGAACGGGACGAACGAAGGGCATGGCCTCGGGTATCAGGTGTCGTTTACCCGAAACGATGGAACCACCGGCGCAGCCCAAACGATCTACTTCCAGACAGACGCGCAGCAGACGATTCCAGATCCAACTCCGAACTTTACACCGGCGGATGGGGTCCTTGGATTGCCGCAGCTGCCAGGTTCAGGACTAATCGCGAACATCGCTTTCAAGGCGACCAATGATGCGAACTTCAAGGCAGATTGGACGTCCTTGGCGGACAATGCGGGCAACCTAAGCCCGGCCGAGCTTCATGAGAAGTTCGCAACTATGTTGCTACGTTGGGCCGAGGTCGATGGAATTGATCCAGGCAGTCGGGGGCCATACATCGACGCTCGCCATTTGGCATTCTTGGAAAAATTCTATGGCCAAACCTATCGTTGGCTGGAGTATGGCGAAGAGGCAACAACCGCCCCGCGATCCGAGAACGTCGGCCAGATACTTGAGGCTGGCTTCCAAAGCCTAGCTAAGGTTTATGAAACGCTCTTTCTTTCACAGCTGGGAGTAACCGCTCTTTTGCGGGGTACCGGCGATCTGTCGACGCTGGCTCGTAATCCTTACTTCTTTTATGGCCTTCTCGACCTTGGCGGTCATCAGGCTGGGGATACGTTACCAGACACCCCTGGGAATGTAGGGGCGGTCATTGATTGTATTGTCAACACGTCGTTCCTTACGGCAGGAGAGCGGATTTCCTATCTTGTCAAGGCGTTAAGCGGCTTAGACGGAATGATCGTCCTTGCGTTTGAAGGCAACAAGGAATTGTACGTCACGACTGCTATGCCTCACTTGTCGGCTATTGCTGACGATACCGTTCGGAGCATTGCAACTCACATTGTAGATGGCACCGCCTTCTTTGGAACGGTGCAAGCGGAAAGTATCAACGGCACCTCTGGCCAAGATGTGTTCATCGGTGGCGGTGGCGGCGACGCCGTCAATGGTGGTGCAGGCAGCGACATCTACATTTATAGCAAGCAGGACAGCGATCTCTGGATCAAGGACAACGGGCCGGCAACGGACATCGACAGGCTCGTACTCACCGATCTGAATTCAGCGGACCTTACGTTCGACCGGATCGGCGACGACCTGTTGATCCGCGTAACGGGTACGGAACGAACTGTATCCGTCGAGAGCTTCTTTGCCGAGCAAGGCATCGACATTCTGCGCTTTGCCGACGGGACGGAATGGGATCGCACGCAGATCAAGAATGCAAGCTGGTACCGCGGCGATGGATACGGCAACGCGATCACAGGTTCCGCAGGCAATGATGTCATTCATGGAGGCAAGGGAGACGACCTGATCCGGCCGGGTGACGGCAATGACACCATTTTCTACGGTCGGGGCGATGGATACGACACGGTCGATGATTGGACCGATTCGACCGGCGACCGGCTCATTCTGACGGATATCAGTCGTTCTGACGTCGAGTTGTCGCGCGTCGGGAACCAGCTTCTCATCAAGATCCTCTCGACGGGCGAGGTCATCAACGACCTCAACTTCTTCAGCCATTCGTCATCCGCTGATGACTGGCGTAGTCATGCGCCAGGGATCGACAGTATCACATTTGCCGACGGCGTAACGCTCAACCGCGATCAGATCCAGCAGCAAGCCTGGTTCCGCGGAGATGATACCGGCAATTCGCTGGTCGGATCGCGGCTGGATGACGTCATTCTGGGAGGGAAGGGCGATGACGTGCTGGACGGCAGCGACGGCGCCGATCTTTATCTCTGGCAGAAGGGCGATGGCAACGACCGTATCGTCGACAGTTTGTCTGCTGGAGACGTTCTGCGACTGAGTGACGTTTCGCCGGACAATGTCCGCCTCTCCAGCCAGGGAGACACCCTGCTAATCACGATTCTGTCGACAGGGGAGACAATCCAGATCGACAATATGCTCAACAGTGTCCGCAATCTCCATAACGACTGGAACATGACATCCTGGGGCATCGAGTCGATCGAATTTTCGGGAGGCGTGACTTGGGATCGGAAGGCGATCTTCGAGCGTCTGGGCAATGACTATCTCGGGCGGGATATCAAGTCGTTTTCGTTCTATCGCAACGTCGATGGGACGCAAACGCTGATCTACAGCTATTTCTACGACGAGTTCGGGCACTACGGGGACGCCTACGGACAGTATCATTTTGGATCGAACGACTCCTATCGCGGGTTTGTCGACCGTGATGGTCACGACTATTGCAACGATATTATCAACGGAGATTTCGACATCGGAGGTGACGGGAGCTTAAACGGGGCCGGCAACAACACACTATCCGGACTTGGTGGTAATGACCTCCTGATCGGTGGCCTCGGGGACGACATTCTGGATGGGGGCCGGGGAGACGATATTCTCTGGGGCGACCGCAGTCTTCTCAGTGGAGTTGACGGCAACGACGTTCTAATTGGTGGGGACGGCAATGACGAGTTGCACGGTGGCGGCGGTCTCGATCAACTCATTGGCGGGGACGGCAATGATTACCTGTATGGAGATGCCGGAAAAGACTACCTCGATGGAGGAACGGGAGACGACACCTTCGAGGGCGGCAAAGGCGACGATGTCCTCACCAACTCAAACCATGGTTTCGAGAACGGCAGCGACACCTACATCTATAGCAAGGGCGACGGCAACGACACGATCGATGATGGGGCAGTAGCGTCAGGTGGTACCACGCTTTCCGATACCCTCGTCCTGAAGGACATCAATCCCGCCGAAGCCGTGTTGAGCCGCGTGGGCAATGATCTCCTGGTTTCAATCAAGGAAACAGGCGAGACGATTCGGATCGCCGGCCAGTTCGCTGACGACTTTCATGCTCCTGGTCAGGGGCTCGAGTTTATTCGCTTCGCTGACGGTACCGAATGGGATCGTGTTCGCATTCAGCAGGAAGCCTGGTACCACGGCACTGACGGGCGGGACGTGATCAATGGCAGCACCTGGAACGACACCTTCGAGGGCGGCAAGGGTGACGATCTCATCTCCACTTCAAATCATGGTTTGGAAGACGGCAGCGACACCTACATCTATAGCAGGGGCGATGGCAACGACACGATAGCTGACAGCGCCTCGGGTGGAAACACGCTTCCCGATACTCTTATCCTGAAGGACATCGATCCCGCCGGGGTCGAATTTCGCCGTGCCGGGAATGATCTCCTGATCACGATCAAGGACACCGGCGAGACGATCCGGATCGTCTCTCAGTTCGTTGACGACTTCCATGCTCCTGGCCAGGGGATGGAAATTATTCGCTTCGCCGACGGCACCCAATGGGATCGTGTGCGCATACAGCAGGAGGCATGGTATCGCGGCACTGACGGGCCGGACGTGATCAACGGCAGCACCTGGAACGACACGTTCGAGGGCGGCAAGGGCGACGATCTCATCTCGACTTCAAATCATGGTTTGGAAGACGGTAGCGACACCTACATCTATAGCAAGGGCGACGGTAGCGACACGATAGCTGACAGCGCCTCGGGTGGAAACACGCTTCCCGATACTCTTATCCTGAAGGACATCGATCCCGCTGGGGTCGAATTTCGCCGTGCCGGGAATGATCTCCTGATCACGATCAAGGACACCGGCGAGACGATTCGGATCGTCTCTCAGTTCGTTGACGACTTCCATGCTCCTGGACAGGGGATGGAAATTATTCGCTTCGCCGACGGCACCGAATGGGATCGTGCGACGATCGCAGGCTCGATGTTCGTATTCTTTGCTGGAACGCCGGGAGACGATGTAATCATCGGCTCGGCGCTGTCCCAAAATCTCTACGGTGAGGCCGGCAACGACATCATTGATGGCAAGGCAGGCAGCGATCTCCAGTATGGCGGTTTGGGCAATGATGTTTTGATCGTCAGCGAAAGCGCCCCTGGGGACAAGGATGATCTGGATGGTGGCGCAGGAATAGACACCGCGGACTTCAGCGCCTTCGGCGCCGCTGTGTTGATCGATCTCGTGAACTTCCAGAAGGAAGCGCAAACGACCGACGCCACGACTCTGACCGTTGGCACTCTGCGAACGATCGCCCAGATCGAGAGCGTGGAGAATGTGGTCGGGACGGCCTTCGACGATCAGATATCCGGCGATGCTGGAGCCAATCTGCTGGTCGGCGGCGCTGGTTCCGACATTCTGGATGGGCGTTCCGGCGATGACGTGATCGAAGGCGGCGACGGTGCGGATACGTTGTCCGGCGGAATGGGTGATGACCGTCTGTCCGGCGGAGCTGGTGCCGACGTTCTCAATGGCGGCTTGGGCCGCGACGTCCTTGACGGAGGATCAGGCGACGACGTCCTGTCCGGCGGTGGCGATGCCGATACGTTCCTGTTCGGCCCGGATTTCGGCAACGATCGTATCACGGACTTCGTGCCGGGAGCCGGGGCGACGATTCAGTTTGACCGCGGCGTCTTCGCAGATTTCGATGCGGTGATAGTGGCGGCGAGCCAAGTCGGGGCTGACGTGGTGATCGCGGCCGGGGCTCATGGTACGTTGACCTTGACCGGCGTCAACCTCACGGCGCTCTCGGCCGCCGACTTCAGTTTCCGTTGGTTCGACAATCTCGCTCCAACCGGTATTGCGCTTGCAGGTGGCCAAGTTCAGGAGAACGCTGCCGGCGGTACCGTCGTGGGAACGCTGTCGACCAGCGATCCGAATGTTGGTGACACTCACACCTATGCGATTGTGGGCGGTGCGGCCGACCTGTTCGAAATCGTCGGCAATCAGATTCGCGTCAAATCGGGAGCCGCGATCGACTTCGAGGCAACCCCCCAGCTATCGTTGACCATTCGTTCCACGGACGCGGATGGTCTTTCGATTACGTCGACGGTCAATATCGCAGTGACGGATGGACCTGATATCTTCACCGGCACGTCCGGTAATGATGTCTTGACAGGCGGAGTAGGCGCCGACGTCTTGCAGGGATTGGGCGGGAACGATCGTCTGGTCGGAAAGTCCGGAAGCGATCAGTATTTCTATGCGGCAGGCGACGGCGACGACCGTATCGTAGAAGCCGGCGCGGAGAATGACATTGATCGCCTGGTTCTTTCCGCCGGAATCGCTCCGGAAGATGTCCGCGTTGGCCGCAGCTCGCTCAGTACCAAGGATCTGGTTCTCCGCATCGGTACAACGGGCACGATTACCTTGGAGGGGCAACTCGCTGAAGCGGCGGGATCGGGGATCGAGCGGATCGAGTTTGCCGACGGAACGGTTTGGGATCGAAGCGCAATCGTTAGCCATCTTGAGGATGGATTGATCTTCGGCACATCCGCTGCCGAGCGATTGACTGGATCCAATGCATCGGAAACCTTCGAGAGCAGCGGCGGGGGCGACACGCTGGAAGGGTACGCAGGAAGCGACGTTTATCGCTTTGGTGCTGGCTCAGGCAATGATGTTGTCATCGAAGACAATGTCGACGGCACAGACCGTGTCGAGCTTATTGGGCTCAATCCGAATGACATCGAAACGCTGCGGAGCGGTAACGACCTCGTCCTTCGTATCCTTGCGACCGGTGAGACGCTCACGCTGCGGAATCAGTTCGCCTGGGCTCAATCCGGCGTCGAGCAGATCGTTTTTTCTGACGGGACCAGCTGGGGGAGAGCAGATTTTGCTGCTCGAGCCGAGCAACGCGGCACGGACGGCAATGATCAAATTGATGGTACGAATGGAGACGACTTGCTGAACGGTGGTCTCGGTCAGGATGTGATCCGCGGCTTCGCAGGCAGTGACACCTATCTGTACCGTGCCGGTGATGGAAACGACATGATCGATGATGGAGCGGATCAGGCCACCGAGATCGATACACTTCGGCTGATCGACATCGCGCCGAGTGGTGTCACCTTGACCCGCTCTGGTGAAAACCTGCTTGTCCAGGTCGTGACGACGGGGGAGATTGTAACCGTTGCCGGGCAGTTTAGATTAGGCACGTCCTATACGGGCGTCGAGCGAATTGCCTTTGCTGACGGCACGGTATGGGATCGGGCGACCATCACAGTCAATGCCTGGATGCGCGGAACCAGCGGCAATGATTCACTGTCGCTGCCTGCTGACGGCGTGACGGTCGATGCCGGCAAGGGAGATGACACGATCAGCGTCTCTGGAGCGGGCAGTGATACGATCAAGTTCGCCAAGGGCGATGGCCACGATATGCTTGATAATCCGGGATCAGGCTATCTAAGGGGCGACACGCTCGAACTAACCGACATTCTTTCCTCCGAAGTCCAGCTCACCCGCTCCGGCGATCAAATGGTCGTCACTGTACTGTCGACGGGCGACAGCTTCACGATCAAGTATCAGTTCTCGGGTGATGGCAATTCCAAGGGGATCAGTCATCTCAAGTTTGCTGATGGAACGGTCTGGGATCGCGCAACGATTGCAGCGAATGCGGCGGTCCGCGGAACGAGCGGCAACGACACCATCAGTCCGCCCGGAGACGGGACGACCATCGTTGCTGGGCTGGGTGATGACAGGGTCGTGCTGACAGGGACAGGTGCGGATCGCATCTTGTTTGCGAGAGGCGATGGTCACGACACCCTTGACAACAGCGGTAGCGGCTACCAGCGCAACGATACGCTGGAATTGAGCGATATCCTGCCGTCGGAAGTTCAGTTGAGCCGATCCGGCGATCAGATGATCGTCAAGGTACCGGCGACCGGCGACAGCGTCACGGTACTCTACCAGTTCTTCAATGGCGGCAGCTCGGTCTACGGCATCAACTATATCAGGTTTTCGGACGGGACGATCTGGGATCGCGCGACGATTGCGGCCAATTCGCCGGTCCGTGGCACGAGCGGTAACGACACCATCAATCCGCCAGGCGACGGGACGACCATCATTCCGGGTCTGGGCGATGACAAGGTCGTGCTGACAGGGACAGGTGCGGATCGCATCTTGTTTGCGAAAGGCGATGGTCACGACACTCTCGATAACAGCGGTAGCGGCTACCAACGCAACGATACGCTGGAATTGAACGATATCCTGCCGTCGGAAGTTCAGTTGAGCCGATCCGGCGATCAGATGATCGTCAAGGTGCCGGCCACCGGCGACAGCGTCACGGTGCTCTACCAGTTCTACAATGGCGGAAGCTCGGTCTACGGCATCAACTATATCAAGTTCGCCGACGGGACGATCTGGGACCGTACGATGATCAACACGACCGCTGTCGAGTCGACGCCGGGATATATTGTCGTGCTGGGTACCGGCAATCAGCTGGTCAACGGCGACGGCAAGCAGCACCGATACGTCTATTCGACCGATGGTGGAAACGATGTGATCAATGACGCCAACAGTCAATCGGCGCTGCTGATGCAGAACATCGCATCAACCGGGGTGACGCCGTCTCGCAGCGCCGGCAGCGATGACGTTGTGCTGACCGTGAATTCGACCGGCAAGACGGTGACGCTGAAGGGCGAGGTGTCCCAGTATAACACCGGACTGTCGGTCAGCTTCTCCGACGGCGTCAGCTGGACCACGGATCAACTCAAGCAAAAGCTGCTGGATCTGGGGAGCGCGGCCAATGGCGGTTCGGTCTACGGCTTTGATGCCCGCAACGACACGCTGGTGGCTGGCCTCGGTGACAAGTACCTGAATGGCTTGAGCGGGGCGGACACCTATATCTACACCTCGGCCGGCGGCAACGACGTGGTCGACGATAACAACGGGGGCACGCTGGTGATGCCGGACATTGCCTCGACCGGGGTGACGCTGTCGCGCAATCTCGACAGCTGGGATGTGGTGCTGACGGTGACCTCGACCGGCAAGACCGTGACGATCAAGAACGAGTTTTCGCCTTACAACAGCGGTCTCGGCGTCAATTTCTCCGACGCCAACTGGACCAAGGATCAGATCGAGCAGAAGTTGCTGGACCAGGCGAGCGCCGCCAATGGCGGATCAATCTATGGCTTTGATGGCCGCAACGATACGCTGGTAGCCGGACTTGGCGACAAATATCTCAATGGCAAGGATGGTGCGGATACCTATATCTACACCTCGGCCGGCGGCAACGACGTGGTCGACGATAACAACGGCGGCACGCTTGTGATGTCGGACATTGCCTCGACCGGGGTGACGCTGTCGCGCAATCTCGACAGCTGGGATGTGGTGCTGACGGTGACCTCGACCGGCAAGACCGTGACGATCAAGAACGAGTTTTCACCTTACAACAGCGGTCTCGGCGTCAATTTCTCCGACGGCAACTGGACCAGGGATCAGATCGAGCAGAAGTTGCTGGACCAGGCGAGCGCCGCCAATGGCGGATCAATCTATGGCTTTGACGGTCGCAATGATACGCTGATAGCCGGGCTCGGTGACAAGTACCTCAACGGCAAGGACGGTGCGGACACCTATATTTACACCTCGGCCGGCGGCAACGACGTGGTCGACGATAACAACGGCGGCACGCTGGTGACGTCGGACATTGCCTCGACCGGGGTGACGCTGTCGCGCAATCTCGACAGCTGGGATCTGGTGCTGACGGTGACCTCGACCGGCAAGACCGTGACGATCAAGAACGAGTTTTCACCTTACAACAGCGGTCTCGGCGTCAATTTCTCCGACGGCAACTGGACTAGGGACCAGATCGAGCAGAAGCTGCTGGACCAGGCGAGCGCCGCCAATGGCGGATCAATCTATGGCTTTGATGGCCGCAACGATACGCTGGTGGCCGGGCTTGGCGACAAATATCTCAACGGTAAGGATGGTACTGACACCTACATCTATGCCTCGGCCGGCGGCAATGATGTGGTCGACGATAACGGTGGCACGTTGGTGATGCAGGATATCGCCTCCACCGGGGTGACGCTCTCGCGCAACACCAGCAATTACGACGTCACGCTGGCAGTTATCTCGACCGGTAAAACCATCACGCTGAAGAGCGAGTTGTCGCCGTACAACAATGGTCTTGGTATCAACTTCTCCGACGGCGTCAGCTGGACTAGGGATCAGGTCAGGGATGCCGCCACAACCTTCACTTGGGTTGGCTCGACGTCCAATGCGACCTTGACCGGAAATGCCTACGGCACAAACGTGTTCCAGTTTGGTGCTGGTCCGGAGGTGGCAAACGGAGGGGCAAGGAGCAATTTCTACCAAGTATCATCTGGCACCGGACAGGTTGCGATCAACCTTCCAACCGCGACAGCCTCCAAGAACGAGCTCGATTTCGCTGGCGGGATCAACGACGACCAGCTCTGGTTCGAGAGGTCCGGCGACAATCTGTCCGTGGATCTCCTTGGCACCAACACAAGTGTCACCGTCAATGGCTGGTTCTCCGGCGCCGGCTCGCAGCTGCAGGAGATCACCGCCGGCGGCCTGAAGATCGACAGCCAACTGTCGCAGCTCGTCCAGGCGATGGCCACCTACGCTGCTAATAACCCGGGCTTCGATCCGACCAGTTCAAGCGTCCACACTGTGCCGAACGACGCAAGCCTGCAAAGCACGATGTCTGCGGCTTGGCACGCATAACACCGGGTGAATGGTAGCCCTCGGAATGTCTGGCGGGCGCGGTAGCCGTTTGTGGCGCCGCGCCCCACGGCGAGGCACAACAATCCGGCAACGTTACCTGCCATTGTCGTCTCGCTCAGAACCCGCACTCTTGCCCTGGCGTGCAGACTCACCGTAACTCGGAGCGACTGCATCTTGACTGGGGACTTGCGGATGAATCGGTCGAATGAGCTGCCGGACATTGGCTACGCACTAATGGTCGATGGCCAGGTGAAGACGGAGTTCCTGACGAGAGAGGGCGCCGAGGCCGGCGCCAGGGATCTGAAGCGCCGCTTTCCGGTGTTGCAGATCCGGCTGTATGACGCCGAGGCGAAACAAGCCGAGGAGACCGCCTGACCTGCCGATCCTTTGTGAAGACTAGCCAGTCTGATGCCAGCGATCTTGGCGGCGCTTGGACCGTTGCGGCGCCTGCATTACGTTCACGTGGACAACCTGAGCGTGGTGTATTCGCCGGGAGTCGCAGCTGCGGACGACCAGCTGCGCCGAAAGTTCTCGTCCCCAACAAGCGAAAACCTGAAAGGCCGAAGGCCCTCGTCGCTGCCATCGCGGAGGCCATATTTGTCCTGGAAGGGGAATTCCACAATAACGCATCCGCGCAATCGGGGAGCGGCCGGGTGCTAAGTGCTGCGCCGCCGTGGCTAGCTGCACTCGGTGGCCGTTGAACTTCATCATGCCCTCGGCCCGATGCGGGCGACGAGACTGGCTCCAAGGCTCATGACTGGCCAATCAGCCCGCTCTCAAAGCTGATGTATGCGAGTACCACGGAGACGCCGATACTTTGCAATGCAACTACGGAACCGGCGCCGAGCAGTAGCTTGCGTTTTGGACTCTAGTGGGTTCTAAGCCCGTAACTTCATGACCGCTGGTTAGAAGGCGCTATGCGCGGCTTGACCGCGCTAGAGGCGGAGTTGCATCGCAACTCGAGCGCACCAAACCAAAAAGGTATCCCGACATGGCGAAGATGACCAAGAAACAACTGATCGACGCAATAGCAGAAGGCACGCAACTTGCGAAGGTCGACGTAAGGTCGGTCATCGAGCACATGGCGACCGTCGGGTACAAGGAACTGAACGGGTCTGGTGAGTTCGTCATACCCGGATTTGTGAAAATGTCAGTCGTACAAAGGCCCGCGACTGAAGCTCGCAGCGGCGTAAATCCGTTCACAAAAGAACCGATGGAATTTGCGGCCAGGCCAGCCAGCAAGTCGGTCAAGGCGTCGCCTCTTAGAGTCGCCAAGGACGCGGTTTAGACTAATCGGGCAGGCGACGGGCATCGAGCAGGATTGTCCGGGTCATCGCCGGTCTCAAAATAGATGTGGTCCGGGAGCCTTCCGGGCATTTCGCATCGCCAGTTTCGTAGCCGCTCAATCCGACCGCAAGGCTCTGCCCGCGCAGCGTTCGTGCGGATCCAGCTGAGGTTGCCCATCGAACGGTGACTGGTCCATCGCGTTTCTGGATCACGTCGCTCAGTTTGCGGAGGGGGAACTCGGCTGGGTGGATTTGCTGAACGCGATTTGGCCTTAGACGGCTGCGGCGCGCTTCCTCGACCGGGAGGGCCGGTCAATTGCGGCGAATCGGCCGGTGGCCCGCCTCGAGCAAAGGCCCGAATATGGCCGGACGTCATAGGCGCGGTGAGATCGGCGACTTTCTTGTCGACCAGAATCTAGATTGGCTATTGCGCGCGCAGGGTGCGGGTCAGTCCTTTGGACCTCGTTGAAATCGCTCGCAGAAGCGTGACTGTCGCAAAGACTGTGGTCAGCGCCCGGAGCAGTCTTGAGCCCGACGAGCGATGGCGGGCAAGCGAGACCTTTGGAGGAGATTTTCTTAGCCTAAGTGCGCAATGGACTTCGAACCTGTGGGGCTGGCGTTTGGCCCCGTTTTTCTGCCCAGGGGTTTCGATTTCTGAGTGATGACTACCCGCATAGACAAAGCAGGTACCTGCGTTGTGGACCAGCGATTACTGCTTCCTGCTTGATCTATTTGGATCTCCTAGCTGGCTCCAGCTTGTCTCCTGTAGAATTTGACAGGCGAACCAGCGGTTGCACTCTGGTTCTATGATCTCTGTGTCATTTTGCGAGAGGTCACGATGAAAGCCGTTGCGCTTAGAAGCAACCAGTTTGGTCGCCACCTTGGTCTGCTCAGGGCCATGTATCAACTGCGCGGTAGGGTCTTTCAGGATCGCCTGAACTGGAATGTGGTCGTCTCCGAGGGGCTCGAACTTGACGTCTTTGATGCGCTGAATCCCTTCTATCTCCTGGTGCTATCGGACAACGACGATGTCGTCGGATGCGTCCGACTGCTGCCGACTACGGCACCAACGATGCTCGGAGAGACATTTGTAGCGTTGTTGGATGGCCAACCCATGCCACGTAGTGAGACGATTATTGAGAGTTCTCGCTTTTGCGTCGATACAAATCTGGGCGAGATGTCGGCTCGACATGGCTTGAACCGTGCCACGTTCATGCTGTTCGCCGCGATGATTGAAGGTATTCGCGCCCTTGATGCAAAGTCGATCGTGACTGTAACCGATTTGCGAATGGAGCGAGTCCTGCGGCGTGCAGGCTGGCCGCTTGAGCGCATCGCGTCACCGCGACCGGTTGGCACGACCATGGCGCTCGCAGGCTATTTGCACGATTCAGATGAGGTGCTGGCAGCGATGTATCGCCAAGCACGTGTTGCAGGGCCGGTGCTTGAGGCATCGCTGAACATTCAGACCTGAAACAGACTTATGCTGGCCGACCCGCGTCATAGCCGCGTCTTGCTGATTCATCCTGCGCGCTGTGTAGCATACGAAGCTGCGCAGAATTCGGAGGGGTGGCTGAGCAGCATGTCATTGCTATCCGCGGCTCACGACATCTTCGGCATTCGTGCCTGCGTCGTTGGGGCAAACGATGCCACGGGACTGGCAGAGAGTGACTCGTTCTTTTCTGTCGTAGATGTCGATCCTTGGCGCCTGTGGCGGGATGGTTCGCACGCGCTGTCGTTCGCAACGGGGGAGGCCGGCATAGTGTTCCTTGGAGGCGCATGGCTTGAGGAGGATGTGCTGATTGCAGCCCTTGAAGCGGGTGCTCAGGGATATGACGTTCGCGTGCTTGCGGATCTCTCGGTGCCGAGGCGGGAAGCCGATCGCCCGCTCGTCTTCAACCGGCTTGCCTTGCATGGCGTTCCAACCATGACGGTTCGGCAGGCGCTTCTCGAATGGGCGCTGTCGTGCGACGGCCCGGCGGCGATGGGCAGGGTGCGGCAGTTGCTGTCCTGACAGGGCGCGCCGCGCGAGGCTTCGTGAACCGCGTCTGCTGTCGTGGTACGGCGTTCAACTTGTTCCCGGGCGGCGTGCCGGCTAGCAGGTGCCGTCCTGGTTGCGGAGGATCTGCCGTTCCTGCGGCGGCGAGCGGCGTGGAGCTTCACGGGAAGCCGCATTGGATGGTGGGTCAGGATGATCGTCGATGTGCCGCGGCTGCCTTCCTGACGGTGGATGCTAGATGCGTGGCAGTTCGCGAGCGGGTCAGTAGGCTGGACAAACATAACAACTGTTGTGTAAACAATGCTTCGATTCCGGGACGATGGCTCTCCTACGGAGGGGCGCCGGGTCCGAGACGGGACACTCGCTGCGGGCGACATGGGGAAGTCAGAATGGACAAATCGAGACACCCGAGTGAAGGACAGCGGCCGTTCAAGCATCCGCTCGATCCCCTAGATCCTGAGGAAATCAAAGCCGCTTGCGACGTCGTCAAAGCAAGCGCGAGCGAATTGGATAGCTGCCGGTTCCCGGTGGTGCGTCTTGAGGAGCCAGGTAAAGAGGAACTCCTCCGCTTTGCGGACGGTGCACCTCTCCCTCGCTTGGCGTTCGTCCTCACGCTGGACATTTCCACTGGCGCGGCGCACGAGCACATTGTTGACGTGGGTGCGCGATCCATCAGGGAAACGCGCCGTCTGCCCAATACGGAGGCGCCCTACGGTCAGCCGCCGATCATGCTTGAAGACGTTGTGCGCTGTGAGGCGATTGTGAAGGCAGACGCCGGCTGGCGTGCCGCAATGCGCCGCCGCGGTCTGACCGACGAACAGATGTCCTTGACTCAGATTGATCCATTTTCGTCTGGATTCTTCGACAACGAGTTTGAACGCGGCCGCCGGATCGTCCGTGCGGTGAGCTATTTCAGGGATCATGCTCAGGACAATGCCTACGCACGCCCGATCGAGGGGGTTGTTGCGGTCGTCGACCTCATTCTTGGGCGCGTGGTCCATCTGGTCGATGATGATCCGGTCGTCCCGATTCCGAGCAAGAAGAGAAACTATGCTGGCCACTTGAATACTTCGCCGCGACCGGGCGTCAAACCTCTTCATATCGAGCAACCCGACGGTCCAAGCTTCAACGTCGACGGGTGGTCCGTCGAGTGGCAAAACTGGAGTTTTCGGATTGGTTTTACGCCGCGCGAAGGACTGGTGCTGCATCAACTCGCGTATCGGGACCAGGGCCGGAAACGTCCGATCATCCATCGTGCGAGCGTGACCGAAATGGTCGTGCCTTATGCGGACCCCTCGACCAACCACTACTGGAAATCCGCATTCGATGCCGGCGAATATGGTTTGGGGATGCTCGCAAACGCGCTCGAGCTGGGCTGCGACTGTCTCGGCAACATCCATTACTTTGACGTGTCGACCGCATCGTGCTTCGGCGAGCCGCAGATCATGAAGAACGCGATCTGCATGCATGAAGAGGACTATGGCATTTTATGGAAGCACTACGAGTTCCGTAATGGCCTATTTGAGGTCAGGAGATCCCGTCGGTTGGTGATCAGCTTTTTCGCGACCGTCGGGAATTATGATTATGGCTTCTACTGGTATCTTTACCAGGACGGGACGATCCAATTCGAGGCGAAGCTGACGGGAATCATCCAGACGGCAGCAATTATGCCGGGCGAAACGTATCGTTGGGGAGGGATGATCGATGACAGTCTAGGTGGTCCGACGCATCAACATTTCTTCAATGTCCGCATGCACATGGACCTTGATGGGGGCGGAAATACGGTGTCGAAGTATGAGTTCGTACCGCGGCCCTGGGGCATGGAGAATCCTCATGGCAATGTGTTCGATGTCAAATCGCGCCTTCTCACGCGCGAGCTGGACGCTCCTTCCAATGCGGACGGCGAGCGTGGCACCTATTGGAAAATCGTCAATCCCACCGCTATCAACTCCGTCGGGAAGGCAACCGGGTACAAGCTGATCGTCACGCCCGGTCCGCTGATGCTTGCTCAGGAGGGCAGTTCAGTCCACAAGCGGGCCGGTTTCGCGACCAGGCATGTCTGGGTGACCGCCTATGACCCTGCGGAGAAATACGCGAGCGGAGACTATCCGAATGTTCATGCCGGGGGAGATGGCCTTCCGCGATACATTCGGCAGAATCGCAATATCGATAACGCAGACATCGTCGTGTGGCATACCTTCGGCCATACCCACGTCTGCAAACCTGAAGATTTTCCGGTTATGCCGGTTGAGTACGCTGGATTTACGTTAAAGCCGAACGGTTTCTTCTCTGCCAATCCAGCTAATGATCTTCCTCCGGACCGAAACCGACGAAGCGTTCGCAGCGATCTCGAAGCGGGAGGGCCCAGGCGATCTGCAGACCAGCAGGGGGCTTGCTGCATGCCAGCGAGCGGAGCAGCCGAATTGTCATCGGGGGCGTCGACGTAAGCGAAGTCGGCGGGTGGCGCCTCGTTCAACAGTGCGCCGGTTTGCATTGATGAGCTGGGCGGCGCCCTGGGAAGCATTGCCTTGCCAAACGGGACGCGGAGGTGCTGTCGACGACGCGACCCAGGCTTGCAGGTCTCGTCGGTTAGCGGAGTTGGATCGCTGCCACCGTCAACTCACCCGCAGTCGACCGCCGCAGTCTGCTGAGAGGTGGCCTATCGTGTACTGAGCTTGGTAGTGTTAAGCATGCCGCGCTGAACGTTTCTGTGCGCCGACGCGCCAACGGGAACAGAATCCTTCAAGCAGTGATCCTCGCTCGGCAGGCGTAAAGGCTTCCGGCGAAATCAGGGCATGGAGTCCGAGCCCATCGATGAAGCTTGCAAGTGCGGCGGCCTCGTCCTCCGGATCTAGATTGGGATTGGCATCGCCACCCGCTGTAGCTCTCTTAATCGTCCGGCGAGCGTTCGCCGCATGCGCGCCAGCCTGCGGGCATGTGTGCTGCAGAAGCCTGCCTGGGTCTGGGACCGCCGTGATGGCAAACCATGCCCGCCAGGACACTGCATGCGTTTCGTCGAATGACAGCAGACGGCCGACGGCATCGATGTATCCGTCGAGGCCACCCCAGGCGAAACCACCTGTGCCATCGCCTTCGAAACCACTTCCGAGATCGTATCGAACGTGAACTGAATGAGACTCTCCTTGTCGCGGAAATAATGCGTCAGTGCCCCGGTTGAGCATCCCAGCCCATGCGCAATTGCGCGCATGGACGAACGCTCGATGCGCGATCACCTGCAAGGTGCCGCTAGCAACATCGATCTGGCGCTCTTTCCGCCTTGCCAACGCAACAGGTAACGGTTCGATCAACTTCTTCGTTGGCCTGCGCATTTCCAGTCCTTCTTCGTTCAAACTCTACGCGAATTGTGGGCGCAGCGGAAAACACAACAGTTGTTTTGACTCGACAAACATAACAACTGTTGTGTAATCTCCCAAAAAAGGCGATATCGGGAGGCCGCAGATGGCAGAGAAGAGCTTTTCGCTGATTGAGCCGGAAGGTTCGTGGGAGCGGGCGTTTGCCTACCGTCCATTCAATGTGGAAATCGCCAGAGCGGACGGAATCCATATTCACGACACGAACGGAAACCGGTTCATCGATGCCACCGGTGGGCCCTTTGCGGTGAACCTTGGCTATGGCCATCCGCGAATGAAGGCGGCCGTTGCTGCCCAGCTGGATGACTACGCATACGCGCATCCAATGCTGGCAAATCGACGGCGAGCGGATTTGTGCGAGGCTCTGGCGACAGTCACTCCGGCTGGGCTTCAGACAAGCTATCTGGTATCCGGCGGATCCGAGGCCGTCGAGACGGCTCTGAAGATTGCCCGCCAGTATCACGTGGCGTGCGATCGCCCGGGCAAGCACAAGGTCATCAGCCACTATGAATCGTATCATGGGATGACGCTCGCAACGATGGGACTGTCGGGTAACTCGACCACGTTGCGGCACTACGACCCTTTGATCACCCGGTGGCCGAAAGTTCATCAGTACAGCGATGTCCGGCGGCCAGCGCATCTCAGTCGCGAGGAGTGGGCGGTCGAGTCTGCGCGCGAGGTGGAAAGACTGATCCATCTCGAAGGAGCCGGAACGATCGCCGCCTTCATCGCCACCCCTCATGGTTGTGGATCGGATTACGGGGTGGTGCCGCCGGTCCGCTATTGGCAGGAGATCCGTCGAATCTGCAGCGAGAACGATGTGCTGCTGATTGCCGACGAAGTGGTTACGGGCTTCGGCCGTACCGGGCGGTGGTTCGGCATGGAGCATTTCGGCGTGACGCCGGACCTGATGACGTTCGCCAAGGGAATTTCGTCCAGCTATGTGCCTCTGGGCGCAGTCACGGTCAGCGACGAGGTCAACAAGCCCTTCAAGGAAGGAACCCATTTTGTGCACGGCTTCACCAACGGAGGGCATCCGCTGGCATGCGCCGCGGGCGTCACATTGATCGAAATACTGAAGTCGGAGCGGCTGGTCGAGCAGGCGCGCGCGAGGGGCGAGCAGCTTTTCGGTCATGCGGAGCGATTGTTGGCGCATCCTTCGGTGGCGGATGTACGCGGCTGGGGCTTGTTCATGGTTCTGGAGCTTGTTCAGGACCGGAAAAGCCGCTGCTACTTTCCGCCGGAGGCTGAGGCGGAAAGGCGCTTCTACCAGCGAGCGCTCTCGAACGGCCTGGTGTTCTACTCCACGCTGCATGGCCCACGCCGGCATCCATCAGTGAGTCGTGGCCTGCCAATGTGGATATCGCCACCCTTCATCATCACGGAGGAACAGGTTGAGGATCTCGTCGAGCGCCTCGATCGGACGCTTTACGAGTGGGAGAAAGAGATGGGAATTGCCTCTAGCGGCGCGCGGGTCGCATGACGATGCGGTTGGCAGGATATTGCAATCCACTCAGTGTGAGGGCGGGCGGCGAAGTCACCTTCATGCTTCACTCCGAAGCGGAGGACGAGGTCGAGATTGACGTGGTTCGGATCGTTCATGGGGACCGGCACAGCGGACCAGGGCTCGTACTCGAGCCTGTGCCTGCCGGGCCTCACCATCGTCTGCTGGTGCGCCCTCAGAAGATCGCAGCGGGCTCCTACGGCATTGTTGGCGAGTCGGCTGGCTCCAACAAGCGCGGTCGATATGGTTTCGGCTGCGCCGTCCAACTAACGCGTGGAGGACGTCGGCAAGGCGTCATGGGAGTTTTGGATGCCGAAGACGGCGCAAGTCTCTTTATCGATGAAGATGGGCGTCTCAACGGAAGCATTGTTGCCGAAGGCAGGATCGTTGAGTTGGCGCTCCATGCACCGATGCCGCTCGACACGTGGTGTTTCGTCGGTCTGTGCATCGATGCCAAAGAGAGCCGAATGGAGCTCTTCGCGCGGCCGATCGGGAATGGCTCCCTGTTTGCAGGCGACGGAAAATCGATCTCGGTTACCGGACTGGGGGAGGGTGCCACAACCCCCATCGTTTTCGGCGGGCGGTTGGGGCGTGGCGACGCTCGCGTCGCTGATAGGCTCGATGGTCGCTTGGAGTCGCCTCGGCTTCTGGCCGGACAGATCCGGCCCGACGACCTTGTGGCTGCGATCCTCGCCCAAGATCCCAGGTTCGTCCATGGAGCCGAAGTAGTTGGGTTCTGGGATTTTTCGATCGCCCAGGAGTCGCGCGTCATCGTCGATCGAGGGGCCTTTGGCCTCAGCGGTCGCCTCCACAACCTTCCCAGCCGGGCCTGCGTCGGATTCCGCTGGTCAGGAAGGGCCCATGACTGGCGTCACGCACCGGATGAATACGGAGCTGTCCATTTTCATGCGGATGCAGCCTACGATCTTGAATGGGATCAGACGTTGAAGTGGGCTGTTCCCCCTGACCTGCGTAGTGGCGCCTACGCGCTGCGAATGCAGCGTGGAGCCGAGATCGCGTATGTGACGTTCTTTGTGTCACCTGCGGCTGACACCGTGTCTTCCGTCGTATTCCTGGCATCCACGGCGACATATTTGGCCTATGCCAACGAGACGGTTCATCTACGGCTCCTGGAGCTGCTCTACGGCCAATCACCGGAGCCGTCGCCCGAGTACGAACTGTTGCTGCGACATCCGGAGTTCGGCGGGTCACTCTATGAGAGCCATTCGGATGGTCGCGGCGTGCGCTACTCGTCCTGGCTGCGGCCTCTTGTCAACGTTCGTCCAGACACTCGTATGTGGTCCTTCAATGCTGATACGGCGATCTTGCATTGGCTTGAACGCGAGTCACCCCACTATGACGTGCTGACCGATCACGAACTGCAGGCACGCGGCGTGGACGCGCTCGCAGGAGCCCAGGTTGTTGTTACTGGCACCCACCCGGAATACTACTCGGGAGAGATGCTGGATGCCCTCGACGCGTTTTTGGAGCGAGGGGGGCGGTTGATGTATATGGGAGGAAACGGGTTCTACTGGCGGATCTCCTTCAGCGGAGCCTGGCCGGCCGCAATCGAGGTTCGACGCGCGGAGGACGGCACACGTGCGTGGATCGAAGAACCGGCCGAGTACCATCATGCTTTTGACGGCGAGCTTGGCGGATTGTGGAGGCGGCAACGAAGGCCGCCAAACCGATTGGTCGGGGTCGGCTTCGCTGCGCAAGGTTTCAGCGGATCTAGTCCTTACTACGTTGCTGAAGGTGCGCACGATCCGCGGGCCGGATTCATATTCGATGGGGTCGATAGCGAGTTGATCGGCGACTTCGGTGCTCGAGGCGGCGGAGCGGCCGGCGAAGAGATCGATCGATTCGACCTTGAGCTCGGCTCACCCCCACATGCGCTCGTTCTGGCGTCATCGCGCGATCATGCGTCAGACATGTTGCGCGTAAAGGAGGAAATGAATGCCTCGGCGCCATACGCCGCCGATCCAAAGGTGAGGGCAGATCTCGTTTTCTTCGAGACCCGAGCCGGTGGCGCGGTGTTTTCGACCGGCTCGATCGCCTGGGCCGGAGCTCTCAGCGAATCGAACTACGAGAATGATGTGGCCCGTATTTCGACGAATGTCCTGCGACGGTTTGCGGATCCCGCACCCTTTGTGTTCCCGCAGGTGGATATCGCCAAATGAGTGGAAACGAAGCAGCGTCCCCCCCTTACGGTGAAGAAGCGCAGGGGCGCTATCCCGGTAACGTTCACCGCGTCCGACTGTTTATGGGGCTGATCGGGCTCGGGCTGGCCAACGGCCTTAACCTCAACCTGATCCCGCTGATGAACGGTGCTTTCATTGGCGAGCTCCAGCTTGATACGTCACAGGCTGGTATGCTCGTCAGCATCGAGATCCTCGCTGCGGCGGCAGTCAGCATTCTTCTTTCGGCGCGGATCCATCTGTTGGCGCCACGCTTCGCCGGAATAGTTTCGAGCGTCCTGATGCTGGTTGGTATGCTTTGCCTCGGCCATTTCAGTCAGCCCACCATGCTCTTTGCAGCCGCAGCGATTGTGGGTCTTTCCCTGGGAGTCCTGACGGCGTGCAGTGCGGCGGCTATTACTGCGGCCAATCGTGTGGACAGGATGGCCGCTGTGGTGACGGTCGGGGTGACCGTGATGGTGGCTGCGTTGACCTTGCCACTGTCGTCGGCGGCCGAAGCCGGTGGGCGGCGCGCCTTGTTTGGCACCGTTGCCGTCGTCATCGGAGTTTCGATCCTGCTGATCGCGATGCTGCCGCGGCGACGGGCGTCGACCGGCCAGGATCGATCGCTGCTACTCATCGATTCAATCTTTTCACCTGTCGTCTTCGCCTCCATATGCCTCCAGGTGGGGACGGTGGGAATCTGGGCCTTCAGCGAGCGCATCGGTGCCAATCTTGGCGTCAGTACTCAGGGTATGGGGGAAATTCTTGCCGGCTCTACGCTGTTGTCGATCCTTGGTGGGGTCATCGCCGCCGTGATCGCGCGGCCGGGACGCGAGCGGGACTGGGCGATACTCGGGGTGCTTGTGTTCGGCGGATCAACCGCAGCGGTGGCCGTATCCCCGAACTCCACGATCTTCGTGTGGGCAATGTATGCCCAAGCCTTTGGTTTCGTGTTTACGACGCCCTTCATCGTTGCGGTGGCAATTTCTCAGGATCGGTCGGGCGGCCTTGCTGCGGCAGCCACGGGCTGGTCGACTCTGATCGGGGCGGCTGCACCGACACTTGCCGGCTGGATGGTGGGGGCAGGTCATTACAGCAATCTTGCGATACTCGCGCTGGCCGCGACTCTTCTCGCCCTAGGCGCATTGGCTCTAACCGACCGAAATCTGGAGAGCGCACGAGCGGGCTAGCGGAACCGCTGGCCTGAGCTTTCGATGGACGTCTGGAGATAACAACAGTTGTGCGAGAACGCATCGCCATTGCGCCTGCGCATGCGGGTGAGCGAATGAGCTGTTTGACAAGCAGGTCTACCGCTGGCGGTGCGGGAAGCGTCTCAACAAGAGGAGGGGGAGAATGGCTCAAGGAAGGCTTTTGTTGGCGGCAGTTGTGGTGTTGGCCGTATCCAGTGAAGCGCATTCGGCAGGAAGGTCAGACGACGACAATGGTCGCGCCACGAAGCTAGGCGTTTTCCGCAAGGCGGCCAAGCCGTCGCCACACGAATCTGCGGTCCCGTTTTTTCTTCTCAACGACAATCGAATTACCTATTCGTGGGGAACGGTGGGTGTTCAGGGATATTCTTCGAAGAGCAGCCTCAGTACGCTCGCATTCACGCATTTCGATGTGTGGGCCTACGGTACCAACATGGTCAATCTGCTGTATTCCAAGCTGGACCATTCGGCTCCGACGGCGCCGTGCGTCGGATCTGTCAGCGCGGCTCTCGGAGACTGCGCGGGTGCCGGGCTTGGCATTGCGTCAGTTCGCAGCACGTTCGGATGGAACGAGCTGTTCGATACTAAAGCATTCGCCGTCGGACCGCTGACGAACATTTCATTTCTCGTTGGTGCAGACATCAGCACCTCAAATCTTCTTACGTCGTCAAGCAGTCGCGCGGTGTCCGCGGGTTTGCAGTTCAGCTTTGATCTGCCTTATCGGGGTTATCTGAATATGGCTCCCGTCTATCATCAGAAGTGGGAGTATTCGGCGTCGACGGTGCCGCCAAGTATCGGTGGGATACTGGGGACGCACCCGCCGTTCATCGGTTTTCCAGACGGCGTTGGACATTTCAATCCCACTTGGGGAATCGATCTCGACTATTATATGGAGCTGGGATTCTTGCCCGAAGCATGGCGTTATTTCTCGGTTAGCGGATACGCATCAGTCCGTGGACCGCAGGGTAGCGGCGGCTACGGTGCCATCGTGCGGGATCCTCGAACCGACCGCGTCGTCTCTCTCTCGGCGGAGCCGGTCCGGTTCACGCTCGACATGGGAAAGCTGTTCTGGGGGCCGAAATATTCTCATCTCGTCGATGTGTGGACGTCGTGGCGCTACAGCAAGAATGATGCCGGATATAGTGATGCGGTCGACCCTTCGTGTATCGTCGCGCCTGGGGCTAAGAATGGATCCTGTACCGGCGGCGGCTTCTTCTATGGCCTGACGATGAAGGTCGGTGAGGAGGTCCCAGGGAGCGCCGCGCCGTCGCTGTCGGGGCAGCCGTTCTTCAAGAACTCTGACAACCGGTTGACGGCTGCTGTGCTGCCCAGCTCCACTTCACCCGGTCAAACCGCGAAAACCCAGAAGCAGGTTTATGCCTTCAGTCATGAAGATGTGTGGGCTTATGGCGCAAATGTCTTCCGTGCCGAACTGCTGAATTCCGATCATCGGGATCCGAGCGCACCGTGTACCTCGGCGTTCAGCGTGCATTCGTTCGGTACAAGCGGACCATGTGCCGGAAATCTCGAGTTCAACGCAACATTGCGCAGTACGTTCGGCTTCAACGAGCTGTTCGGCGCCGGGACGTTCAAAGCTGGTCCCTTGCGCAATGTTTCTGCTCTGGTCGGCGCTGACTTCAGGGTGTCGCGAAGCTATGAGGGCGCAAACAAGAAGGCCGTCGTCGCCGGGGTCCAATTCGCGTTCGATTTGCCCTACCAGGGATATCTGCACGTTGCTCCGCTGTACTACCAGGAATGGAATCACTCGATCTTTGCCTATCCGAACAATGCGGGGAATACCGAGGCCGGTTTTGGCATCGTCGGCTACCCGCCTTACACCGGAACGATGGCTGCGGGTTTTACGGGGACCATCGACGGCAATCTTCGCTATCGTCCGACTTGGGCTCTCGAAATCGATTACGGCATGGAACTAGGGTTCTTGCCGGAAAGCATGCAGTACTTTTCGGTAAACGGTCGCGTTGCGATTGTCGGACCAAAAGGCAATGGTGCCTACGGGCAGTATACATTGCCGCCTGCGATGAATACCGCGATGGAAATCAATGCGGAACCCGTCCGGCTGACGTTCGACGTCAGTAAGGCCTTGTGGGGACAAACCTACTCCCACTTCATCGACACCTTTGTGGCGTATCGCTATTGGAAGAACAAGTTTGGGCTCGATGGCAATAACCCGGCGAACGGCGTGTGCTTTTTCGCCAACGGCACGAGCAATCGCAGCTGTTCTGAGCAAACCGTTTACACAGGCGTTTCGATGAAGTTCTGAGCTGGCTCGGTGATCGCTGCGGTTCACCGGGTTGGTTGGCGCCCCAGCTGCGCCGCCTCTCCGAAGGAGAGGGGGCGCTCGCGTCGTGCCCATTGTGGGACTGCTCGAAGGCTTGCTTGCTTTTCTATGAGAAAAGGGTGCGCACGCCCGCTTGGAGGCCGCGGGCGCGGCCTTGTCCCGATGACCCCTCTCGTATCGCTTCACTTGCGAGTGCGGAGGCAAAGAAGACGCGCACCCGCGGAGATGAACTGATGGGGACGGATTCGGAAACATGTCGGAGCTCTGCGGCCGCAGATGCTCCTCGTGGCTGCGGCTCGGGCGCTGGAATGCTTGTTGACGTGGCCTCAGTTTCGGCAAGCACAGAGGGATAGACAAACATAACAACTGTTGTGTAAATCTCTTCTATGGTTTCGAAGGAGATTGGTTGTTATGCGAGTCGTTGTGTTGGGCGGGGCGGGCGGTATGGGGCGCACGGCAGTGAGGGTAGCCGTGGATCTCGATTTCGTGCGCGAAGTCGTGGTGGCCGATCGTCACCTGGCTGGCGCTGAGGAGGTCGCGGCGCGACATCGGCCGAAGGCACGGGCGTTTCACGTCGATGTGCGCGATCCGCGGGCGCTCGCCACGCTGCTTGATGGCGCCGACGTGGTGATGAACGCCTCGGGGCCGTTTTTTGAGCTGGGTGTCCCGGTGCTGGAGGCGGTGATCGCGGCCGGAGCGCATTATCTCGACATTTGTGATGATTGGGAGCCGACGCTGGAAATGCTGGCGCTCGACGCCCGCGCCAAGGCGCGCGGCGTCACTGCGATCTTGGGCATGGGAGCCAGTCCGGGGCTGACGAACCTGTTAGCGGTGGCCGCAGCGCGAATGGTGCAGCGGCCGCAAGAGATCCTGACCGGCTGGTCGATCGATGGCGCGGAGGAGGCAACCCGCAACGCCAAGCCGCCCTCGGACGAGCCGAGCGCCGCCCTGGTTCACTGGATGCAGCAATTGTCCGGCAATATCCGCGTCCACAGCGGCGGCGCGCAAGTATTGGTGAAGCCGCTGCAGCGCCGAGAAATCGATTTTCCCGGCCATGGTCGACTCGTGGTCTGGAGCGTCGGCCATCCCGAAGCCGTGACGCTGCCGCGCGTCTTCGGCGGACTGCAGGATTGCGGGAATGTCATGACGAGCGCCAACGAGCGCTCCTTCGCCAGCCTTTGCGTGTTGCAGACCCTCGTCGACCAGAAGATCCTGTCGCTGAAAGAAGCGGCGCGCGAGATAGAGAAGTCGGACCGGGATTCGGGGGCGAAACGTTCTGGGGGTGCCCATGTGCCGTCGCTATTCGGATGGGTACGCGGCGAGACGGCCGGCCGGCCCGTCGTTTCCGCCGCCTGGTTGCGAGGCCTGCCTGCCGGAGGCATGAGCGGGGTGACCGGCGTTCCGCTCGGACTGGCTCTGCATCTGTTTGCGCGGGCAGAGCGGCCGCCAGCCGGGGTTCTCACGCCGGAGGAGGTGATCGATCCCGCTTGGTTCTTCGACCTGTTCGCTCCGTTCTGTGGCTTTGCATCTGGCGCCGATCTCCTCGCCCACGGCGAGCTGTCACTGGCGCGTGGAGGCTAGGGTGGCGACACTTCCGATTGTCGCGCGATGCGGTGCCGGCACGCTATCGCGGGTCGGACGTCTGAACGTGCTCACGCTGGAAGGCGATCCGTTCGAGGTCGGCTTGCAGCACGGCACGTTGCTCAAGACCGAGATTGCCCGCGGTTGCGCGCCCGCGTTCGGAGGCGATCGCGCGTTCGCCGACATCCTGTCGGCACTCCCCGCCGGCCAGGACGGCCTCGTCCGACGGGTTCTCGATGGCCTCTACAAGCAACTGGCGGCGGGTCTCGACAGCAACTTGAAAGCGGAACTGGAGGGAGTCGCCCGCGGTGCCGATCTGCCGCTCGACGTCGTCATGCGCGCGACCTGCCGCTCAGAGATACTTCAGGTATTGGCGGCGCTGGAGGCTGCCGAGCCGTCCGGTGAGTGCACCTCGCTCGTTGTCCACGGCAGCCAGAGCGAAGGTGGTCGGCTGCTGCATGGCAAGAACCAGGATTATGATGGGGCGGGACTATGGGACGCTGTGCCGACGGTGTCTGTGGTCCGGATGCCAGGTGCGTTGCCTCATGTGCGGGTCGGCACCGCCGGGCTGTTGAAAGCGAGCTTTGGCATTAACGCCGCCGGCATTGCCGTTGGCGGCCACATTCTGTTCTCGCGCCATGCTGCGCCGTCCGGCATCGGCTTCACCGCCCTCGAGCATGCGCTGCTGCGGACAGCGGACAGCGTGAGGGCGGCGGGCGATCTGCTGCGGTCCTCCCCGCGGTGGGGGGCATTCGCCTTTGTGGTCTCCGACGGAGGTCGCGACGACGCCGCGGTGTTCGAGTGCGACGGCGAAGGCGTGTTCGCGCGTTCGGCGACCGAGGGGCTGCTTGGCTGCGCCAATCATTTCATGGCCGCGCCAGATTGCTCCTGGCGCGATCTGACGCTGGCCGGAAACGAGGCGCGCAACTCGCTTGCCCGTTTCCGCCGCCTGCAGGACGCCGCCGTCCCCGGCCAGTGGACACCCGCCAGGGTGGCGGATGTTCTCGCAGATCGCTTCGATCCGTGCTGCGGGGGGCACCGGTCGCTTGGACAGACAGTTGCGAGCGCGCTGACGGTGATGTCGGCGATCGCCGATCCGGTTGCGCAGCGGATCTGGGTCAGCGCCGCTAGCGTGCCCACCGGCGACGGACCTTACATTGGCTTCGACCTCGAGGACGCCTTTCGCGGGGGAGAGATCCGCACGCGTGCGCCGATCACGTCGTCCCCTGGCCATGTCGGCGGACGGGACGCACTCGTTGCAGCGCTGGCGGCGCGGCGCGCGCTCGACGAGCAGCCCGCCGACGAAAGCAACCGGGCGCAGCGCGCGCTCGAGCTCGCGATCGACGTCGATCCGCAGGACTCGGGATTGCGACGCCTTTACGCGAGGCTATTGCTGCGGAAGGGGCGTTTCGCGGCCGCGCTCGAGGCGCTGCTGATGCCGCCGGAAACGTTGCAGTCCCATGGCGAGCGGGCCGAGGCGGCCTATTTGTCGGCCATCGCGCACGATTGTCTGGGGCGGCGCGGGGAGGCAATCGCCGCCCTGCGGGAGATCGAAGGCGCCGGGATGGATCACGATCCATTGCGGCGGATCAATCCGGCGCTGCGGACGCGCGCACAACACCACTTGACCGCGCCGTTCAGTCCGCAGGATGCGCGAGCCCTTCCGCTGACGTTCACCCCGATCAGCGGACTCGCCTAGCACTCGGTCGTGCGAGGCGACCGTCCACCCGCTCGCGACTCGAGGTTTCGAACCGGCGGCATAATGGTGATGAGCACCGCGCCGTCGCACCTGTCCAACACAACCCAAGGCAAAGCAAAGCAAAGCAACCTCGAGGTGTTCGCATGAGAGATATTGAGCCAACGTCCGACCGCCCGAGGCTCGTTTGGCAGAGCGATGGCAAGTCAACCGACATTCCCGTCCTCCTGATTCATGGCCTGGGCCAGACCCTGCTTGACTGGCCCGCTGCAATGGTGAACGGGCTTACCGACGCGGGCTGCCGGGTGATCCGGTTCGACAACCGCGATGTCGGCCGTTCGCCGCGTTTCGATCATCTAGGGACGCCGCCGCTGCTGCGCCTGTGGCTATGCAGCACGCTGCGGCTGCCACAATGGGCCAGGTCGCCCTACACGGTCGCGGACATGGCGTCCGACGCGGTGGCGCTGCTGGACACGCTGAACATCCCCGCCGCCCATCTGGTCGGCGCATCCATGGGCGGAATGATTGCGCAGCAGATCGCGCTGACCCATTCGCATCGGGTGCGGTCGCTGACCCTGATCATGTCGTCGTCGGGCGCGCCGGGGCTCCCTCCGCCGCGCGACGATGTCCGGCGGGCGCTGAGCAGCCGGGAGCCGGACAATCTCCAGGCCGGGATCGCTTCGGCCATCGCGTTCCGTCGCCTGATCGCGGGGCCGCTGCCCGTGGACGATGCGGTTGAGCTGGCACTGCGGGTCACGCGTTCGACGACCTATGGATGGCCAGGCGGCGCAGGCGTCGCGCGCCAATACGCGGCGATCCTGGCGGACCGGCGCCGCTGGCGGCTGTTGGACCAGATCGAGGCGCGATGCCTGGTCATTCACGGCGAGCTCGATCCGCTGCTCCCGATCGCCCATGGCCGGGATGTGGCTACGCGGATTGTCGGCAGTCGCTTCGTGTCGCTCGCGACGATGGCGCACGAGATCACGCCATCGCACGGCAAGGCCATCGTTGCCGATATCCTGCGCCTGTTACAGGCGGACTAGAAAATCAGAACGTCCATGCGCTTCCGGCGCATGGACGTTCTGTTGTTTGTTAGGCTTGGCCGCAGGAGCGGGCCGGAGCCCCTCATCGCATGCGAGCTTAGCGGCACCGCTGGCTGGGCTGCGACGTCTTCGTCCAAGTCTCGCCGTCGCTGCCGCCAAGCAGCAGCCTGGACGCATCACCAGTCACCTTGAAGCCGCGCTCGGTCTTGCCGGTCGCCGGATCGTAGGCGGAGGCATCGTCGCCGGACCGTGCGAATTGTAGTACGGCCATGCCGCAGATCGGGCGAGTGCGTTTGGCAGGGTTCGGATTCCCCCGGTCCAGTTCGCCGTCCTTCAAGTCCTGGCCCCACACCAGAATCCCGCAGATGTTGCTGCCGCACGGTTCGAGCTTGACGATACCGGCCTTGTCTTGCGTCAGAAAGTAGCCGGATTCGGGGGCCTGTCCGGCCGATGCGGAAGCGTTGAGTGCAAAGAGGGCCGCGGCCGCGAACACGATGGATGGCTGTCGCATATCAGTTTCTCCTGTTTTCGATAAGAGATGAACCGGCGCGCCAGCGTTCGACTGGACGCGCCGCATCTCGGTCACAAATAAATCACAACAGTTGTTGTGTAGCAAACGCGAGCGTGATAAATCCGGCCCGACATAACGCTTGTTATGTGGAACGAATGCCAAAACGGCATCGATTGGGGAGGATGCTCAAAATGTGGGGTGGTGATTCCTTGAGAACAGTCGTTCTCTGTTCCATGGCTGCTGTCGTATGCGGCTCCGCTGACGTCAAGGCAGGCATGGCGAGGCCTGCGGCCTCGACGACACCGCAGGCCGTTATCGACATCGAAGCGGCGACGAATGCGGATCGATCGGATGCGGACGCGGGTGCGGCGTCAGGCGCGCGTAGCAAGGACAGCAAAGCGCTGAAGCAAGATGCCGAAGGGCGGCCACACGCGAAGCCGCGATCCCCCGCAGCGAGCGCGACGCCGCCAGGTTCATTGGCGCCAGCGACCGTGACTTTCGCGGCGGCCGGCGACGCTGTAGCCAATGCGGAGCCGGCAGCCGCCGTGACGCTGCCGGACGAGCCGTCGGGCCTCAAGGTCGAGGGTCACATCGGTGCACGGCTCAGCAATCAGAGTGAGTATGAGGGTGCGAAGGGGCGCAAGACGTTTGCCGCGCCGGACTTCAACATTACCTTCAACGACCGCTTCTTCTTCAGCATTACCGACAATATGGGGCTGGACATCGGCGCGGACGCCAAGCCGCAGGTTGGCGTCTATATGGTGAGCACCGAGGCGCTGAAGGTCGGTCTCGCTCTGACCTATGAAAGCGCTTTCGACAAGAAAGTCGAGAACTCGATCTACGGCGCGGACGCGATTGTCGCGCCGGATCTACGGGTATTTGCGACCTACACGTTCGGCAACAGCCAGGTCGCGGCGCGCTATTCCCGCGTTCTCGGCGGATCGCAGAGCGAGAAACTGTCGATGGGCGCATTTCATTTGTTCGAACTGCGTCCGGATCTCACGCTGACCGTCGGCGGCTCGGTCACCTGGGCTAACCAAAAGGCGGTCGATGCGCTCTTCGATCCGATGACGACAGTGTCCGACGGTTTCGGAGGCACGATCACCGGGCGCGCATCGGAGCTCATCGAGCTCGCTGGTGGCGTGGCGAAGCGCCCGTCGGCCGGCATCAAGAGCGTCGATGCGATTGTCGACCTGGAATACTGGATCGACAAGACCCTGTCGGTCGAGCTGCTCGGCGGTATCGTCTATCTCACCGACAATGTCCGGGGCACGCCTGTGGTGGAAACGCCCTGGGTCTCCGGCGTGTCCGCCATCGTCAAGCACCATTTCTAGCAGCCTCTTACCTTGAAAGGCCCGAATATGAGCCAAGACAACAAACTGCTGGTTCTCGGAGGAGCTGGCGCGATGGGCCGAGTCGCAGTGAAGACCCTGCTGGGCACGAGGACATTCGGATCGATCACGATCGCCGACCGCGCTTTCCAGGCTGCGCGGCAGCTCAGCTATGAGCTAGGCGATTCGCGGATCAAGGCGACCGGACTCGACGTCAACGACGCCAACGATCTGCACGCGGCGCTTCAGGGCGCCGACGTCGTGATCTCGACCGTCGGCCCGTACTACCGGTTCGGTACCACCGTGCTCAAGGCCGCGATCGCCGCCGGCACGCACTATCTCGATATCTGCGACGACTGGCAGCCGACCATCGACCTGTTGGCCCTGGATGACGAGGCGAGGGCGGCGGGGATCACCGCGATCATCGGCGCCGGCGCAAGTCCCGGGATCTCGAACCTGTTGGCCGTGAAGGCGGCGGCCGAATTCGACCGCGTCGATACGCTGCATACGGTCTGGGGCACCGGCAAGCGCTCCGCCGACGACGATGTGGCGGAGAACAGCGCCGTGCTTCATCATTTCCTGGCGATGCTGATCGGCCGCATCCGGGTGCATCGCGAGGGGGCGCTGGTCGATGTGCGCCCGCTGCAGCGCCTGCGTATCGACTACCCGGGCATTGGCCGAGTGCCGGTGCACACTATCGGGCACCCCGAGCCGATCTCGCTGCCGCGCCGCTTTCCGACGCTTCGCCACAGCGTGAACGCGATGGATATGCCACGGGGAATTATCTCGGTGCTCCGGTCGATGACCCGGCAGATCGAGGAGAAGGGCATCCCCTTCGACGACGCGGTTGCCTATTTGGGAAAAGTGTTCGCCCAGAGCGACACGCTGGGGTTCGGCGCTGCGCTGAAGGAGGCGGCCCGCTTCACCTGGGGCGCCGGCGTTGAGATCGTCACCCGAAAAAAATATCTCCCCATGCTGTCGGCCTATGCCGAGGGCATCCGGCAAGACCAGCGCCTGCGGGTCGGGGTGTCAATGCGCGGTGAAATTCCGGGCGGCATGGCGAGCGCTACCTGCATTCCAACCGCGATCATGACCGAGATGCTCATGGCCGGGGAAGTGGACCGCCGCGGCGCCTTCGCTCCGGAAGCGGGCGTCGATCCCGATCGGTTCTTCCGACGGCTCGCGCCATTCACCACCACGCCGGCGCTGGAGGGGGCATTGTTGCGAACCGTGCGAGAGGAGGCGGCCTGAGATGAGTACTATTGTGAGCGAACCAGTGAAGGCAGCCCGCAAGCGTGGCGTTGGCCGTTGGTGTCTGCGGCAGATCAACCAAAAGAACTATCCGGCTGCGATGTCGGCGCTGGTCGACGCCATCTTCGTCGTACCCATTGTGTGCGTCATTGCCCTGATCGAGTACTGGGATGCCTCAACCATCCTGCTCTACGTCCCGACGCCGGACCTTTCCGGCAAATCATTCGCGGAGATCGTCACGGCACTGGTATCGTCGACCGAGGAAAACGTGTTCGACGAGATCTATGGCGGCCTGATCGTGTCTTGGGCGTATTCGTTGTTCGCCTATGGTTGGATGATCAAACAGCGCCGGGCGGGTCGGTTCGCCCCGCCGCTGCCGCGGAGCGCGAAGTGGTTCTGGCCGGGGTTTTGCTGGCTGACTGGCACGCTGATCCTCTGGGTGGTGGCTACGGTGGTGGCACAAGACCAAATCGAAAGTTACTGCGAACAGGCAGGCCTCGATACCTCCCTCACGGTGGCCCGGTCGCTGGCGATCATTGCTGCAACGTCGAGCTTGATCCAGTATACGTTCAGTTATGTGATCGTATCGACGGCCTTCCGGATTCGCGGCCGGCGGTCGGACTAGCTCGGCGGGATGGGACCAGATGAGACAGTTGTCGGAGAATCAGCGCGCCCGGCGGGCGGACGTTGTGGAGTGTGCCTGGCGCGTGATCATCAGGGACGGTGTCGACCGCACGAGCATCCGTTCCATCGCCCAGGAGCTCGGCGGCACCACTGGCATCGTCACCCACTACTTTCGCGACAAGGACGAACTGCTGCTGTTCGCGCTGGACCGCGTGATCAAGGCGATGCAGCAGGTCGAGTTTCCGGAGAAAAAGTCGGATCTGACCATGAAGAACGTGGTGTCGTGCTGGCTGACGATTCTCCCGACGTCGAAGGACAGCAAGGACAATTGGCGGGTGTGGACCGCGTTCATGGGCTATGCGGTGGGACGAGAAAAGCTGATGGCGGAGTACCGTAAGCATCACAGCGAGCAAATCGCCGAGGTGACGAAGGGGTTTGCCAGCATGAGGGCCGCCGGGCTTCTGACCCCGAAAGGCAACGACCGCGACGATGCGATCGGATGTCTGGCGTTGATCGACGGCCTCGGCATGGCGTGGGTCATCAACCCCGACCGCTATCCAGAGCGGGTGTTCCGCACCGTGCTGAACGATTTCTACGCGGCGCGCACGCCCTGAGTCGGCCTCCGCGACGGGAGGATTCAGGTCAGATTTGCATAACAACAGTTGTCATAGTTGCGTGTGAGCGCGTGGAGATGAAGGTGCAGTCAGCAGAACCAGAGATCGACCAGGAGATCATTATTGTCGGGACCGGCTTCTCCGGGCTCGGCATGGCGATCGCGCTGATCCGGGCAGGCATCACCAGCTTTCTGGTGCTGGAGCGGGGGAGCGAGATCGGCGGGACCTGGCGGGACAATCACTATCCGGGCGCCGCCTGCGACATCCCCTCGCACCTGTACTCATTCTCCTTCGAAGGCAAGCCGGACTGGTCACGCAAATATCCGCGGCAGCCCGAGATCAAGGCCTACATGCAGCAAACCGCGCGCAAATACGGCGTGCTTGATTATGTGCGATTCAACACGACCTTTCGCGGCGCACGGTTCGAGGCGTCCGAGGGAAAATGGCATATCGACTGCGGCGCGAGCAGGTTTCGCTGCCGCTTCCTGGTGCTGGCCACCGGCGGGCTCAGCGAGCCGGCGATCCCCGCATTGAACGGCGCGGCCGATTTCTCCGGCCCCTCGTTTCACTCAGCGGCCTGGAATCACACCGTCACGCTGGACGGCAAGCGGGTCGCGGTTGTCGGCACGGGAGCGAGCGCGATCCAGTTCGTGCCGGAAATCGCGTCGCGTGTGAAACAGCTGGACGTCTATCAGCGAACGCCGCCCTGGGTCGTGCCGCGCCCCGACCGTCTGTTCACCCGTGCGGAAAAGTTCATCTTCGGCGCGGTGCCGTTCGTCCGAAAATTGTATCGCGAGTTGATCTTTTGGCACAACGAGTACCAAGGGATCGGCATCTTCAAGCCGCAGCTGATGAAAGGAGCGGAAGCTCTCGCACGGCGACATATCGAAGCCCAGGTCGCGGATCCGGCCCTGCGGGAGCGGGTCACGCCGCGCTACGCGATGGGATGCAAGCGCATCCTCATTTCGAACGATTGGTATCCGGCGCTCAGCCGGCCGAATGTCTCGGTCATCAGTAGCGCTATCGCGGGCGTTGGTGCCAACGCGATCATCACGGCCGACGGCGTCGCGCGCGCCGCAGATGTAATCATCTACGGCACGGGGTTCCAGGCAACTGCGCTCCTGCAGAATGCGGATATCACCAACCACGACGGCGTCGCACTGAAGACACATTGGGCGAATGGCGGCGAAGCCTACCTCGGCACGAGCATCAAGGGATTCCCCAACCTGTTCACAATCACGGGGCCGAATACCGGGCTCGGGCACAACTCCATGATCTATATGATCGAGACCAATGTGAACCAGATCTGCGAGACCATCGCGGAGGCACGCCGGCGGAAAGCGGCCCGCGTGGAGGTCAAGCCGGAAGTTCACGATCGATATAACCGCGAGCTCCAGCGGGACCTGACCGGGACGGTCTGGAAGTCGGGCTGCAGAAGCTGGTATCAGACCGCTAGCGGCAAGATCACAACCCTATGGCCAGGGTTCTGCTTTCAGTTCGGGCGCCGGGCCAGGCACTTTCGGCGAGCCGACTACAACGTCGACTAGCTGGCGGGAGGTTGGCCGGAATTGTCGCAGCATGCGTGCGGACGCCCTATAGGTGACATCAAGAAGCTGCAGTCGACGGGCATCATATCGTTGCAGGATACTCGCAAATCAAACAAGTCGCTCTGTGTCATGATCACTTCCAGAGAGAAGGCTTTCTTTGAATATGTCGATGCGATCCAGGTCGCGGATGACGAAAAGGGAATTGAAGCAGCGGGGCGCCTGCTTGCGCGCGGCCTGGGGTTCAATTGGTTTGCTTATCTTCGATGTGACTGTGACGAGACGAAGATACTTACGTCTTATCCTGTTGCCTGGGTTCGGCGTTACGTCGAGGCCGACTATCAGAAGGTGGATCCCGTCGTCAGGCGAGCGCAGCTCGACAACGATATCTTTGGATGGGCGGTCACGCCCGCCGGTAGTCGGAAGGATTGTCGACAAAGCTGTTTCCGCAATGACGCCATGGCGTTTGGCATATCGACCGGAGTGACGGTGCCAATCAAGTGCGGCTTTGGTCGAATTGCGGCCTTCACGATGGCGTCAAGCGACGAGTCGCAGCGAGCGGTTATCGAAGAGGTGGCATTGCTCGTTCGTGTCGCCGCCATCTACTTCCATGCACGCTGCACCGGCATCGACAAAATCAAGCGGTTGCCATCTGACCGTCAGCTAACTCAACGCGAGCGATTGTGTCTCGCCTGGGCAGCCCAGGGGAAGACCGTGACTGACACCGCTTTGCTGATGAGTATCGCTCCCCGAACGGTCTCGTTTCATCTTGATAACGCCAGGGCCAAGTTGAATTGTCTGACTATCGCGCATTGCGTGGCCGAGGCGTTTCGTCACGGAATTCTCGTGTAGGCGTTGAATCTCCTGTGTCTCAGCTTAGTCATTAATTGCTTGGCGCGGATCGACTCCGATAATTGACCGGCATGGCCACGACTGGCTGTACGGGGCATCATTCCGACCAGCGCTTGTCAGACCGCATCAGAAGGGAGCCGAGGTCTTCGAGATATCGAGGTATGCCGGCGGGTCTCGTGGATGTTGGACGTAGCGTAAGGCAGTCAAAATCCTGCGCGTTCGACCGGTTTGCCGCCCGACGAGCTCTTGTGAACCGAGCCCGCTGACGCGGTCTGCAGCCTTCGGCTTCGATCCCTGGCGGAAGCCGTTGGCGAGCTCTTCGCCGGGTAGTCGTTCCCAACATCCACGCCAACGGCGGCGCTATGCCGCCGACGCTTCTGCGACTTTCCTCTAACGGGCCGCAGGGCCGCGAATGGTCTCCGCGTACGCTCTTGCCCATGCGCCGTTATTCTGAGGACCAGATCAGCCTGCGGCTGACGTTGATCATAGGTTCGGGGCGCGAACTCAACGGTCGTCGAGGACGAAGCGGCTATGGAGCCAGCCGCGAGCGGCCGGCAAGTTATTGGGCGGTCCAGCGTCGGCGGTGTGGGCGGCACTCCCGTATAGCCCCGAACCGGCAAGCCGCAACCGCGGGGTCGTGAAAGTCGCCGCTGACGAAAATGCCGATCCCCGCGGTCCTCCGCTGCGCTTCGGCCGTTCCGGTGCGGCTTGCCTCTGCGTTCGGGGCTGGCCGGTCGCTCTTCGCCGCCCACCCCGCCTTTCCGGGGCAGGGCGCGGAAGAAGAGCGAACGGAGATCATCATGTCGAAGCGTGCCGCGCGCGATCGCGCGACCAAGGCGAAGCCGAGCCTCTATGAAGACGTCACCGCGCGGATCATCGCGGATCTGGAGGCGGGCATATTCCCTTGGGCGCAGCCTTGGGGCGCCACCACGAAGAATGCCTTGCTCGGATTGCCGCGCAATGCGGCGACCGGCAGCAGCTATTCCGGGATCAATATCCTGATCCTGTGGAAACGGCTGTTCGATGGAGGCTTCGCCTCGCAGCGGTGGCTCACCTTCCGGCAGGCGACGGCTCTGGGCGGGACCGTGCGCAAGGGCGAGCGGGGAGTCGGGGTCTGCTATGCCGACAAGTTCGTCCCCAGGGATCGCCGAAGCGAACCCGGCGATCCGGTGGCGGCGCAAGGCGACGGGCACGAAGCCGAGGCGATCCCGTTCCTGCGCCGCTACATCGTGTTCAACGTCGCGCAATGCGAGGGACTTCCCGATCGTTGCCTGGAATCTGCGCCGGAATTGCCGGAGCGTCAGATCGTGCCGGAAGCGGAAGCGCTCGCGCGCGCGACGCTTGCCGACATCCGTCACGGCGGCGATCAGGCGTTCTATGCCCCGCGCGAAGACGTGGTTTGCCTGCCGCCACAACCGGCTTTCTTTGACCAGATCAACTATTACCGCACGCTGTTTCATGAACTCGGGCACTGGACCGGCCATCATCGCCGGCTGAACCGCGATCAGAGTGGGGCCTTCGGGTCAAAGCTCTATGCCGCAGAGGAACTGGTCGCCGAGATGACGGCGGCATTCATCTGCGCATCGCTCTCGATCGTGCCGACCGTTCGGCATGCCGACTACATCGGCAGCTGGATCGATGTGCTGCGCGCGGACAATCGCGCGATCTTTCGCGCCGCGAGCAGGGCCTCGAAGGCCGCCGACTTCCTGCTGGGCTTCCGTGCACCGGTCGCACCGGTCGCCGAAGACCAGGCGAGGGACAGGCAGGAGGCTTAGCGCCTCCCGTCACCGCCGCAAGAGCTGGCCCCAGCGCAACCCATGGCCTCCCGAAATCGGGCTCGTCGGCGAGGCTGCTCCCAACTGTTGAGCCTGCACCACAACGTCAACCGAAGGAGATAAGACAATAGACCTGCAACACATTCCGCTGAGCAACCTCATGGTCGCTACCGTCAATGTCCGCCATGGGCGCAAATTGCCCGACGTTTCCGACATCCTGCCGTCGATCCGCGCGCGCGGCGTGCTGCAGCCGCTCTTGGTGCGGCCCAATGGAGTCGGCTTCGAGATCATTGCAGGGCGGCGGCGCTACTTTGCCGCGAGCAAGGCCGCCGAAGAGAAGGGCGTTGCGCCGGACGAGGTACTGCTGCCGCGCGCCGTGACGGCTGGTGGCGACGACACCGGCGCGATGGAAGCCTCCCTGATCGAGAACGTCGCGGGCGAGCCCATGGACGAACTTCAGGAGTATGAGGCCTTCGCCAGGCTGCTCAAGCAGGGCCGCAAGGTGGAGGAGATCGCCGCGACGTTCGGCGTGACCGAGCTTCGGGTCAAGCGGCGGCTCGCAATCGCGGGCCTGCAACCAAAGATCAAGGAGGCGTTTCGCCAGGGCGGGATCGAGAGCGAAGACCCGCGCCTCCTCATACGTCGGCGACCAGGAGCCAGCAAAAGGAGTGGGTCGATGTGCCTGACCCCGCCGATTCGGCTGCGGCGGCCCCCGCCGCAGCCGCCTTCGGGAGAGCCCGAGTCGTGAATCAAACCCTAACACCCCGGAAAATAAGCCTGAGGCGCGAGCCCCGCGACTCAGACTATGAGTCCGGCTCGATCCACGGAAGGAACTGGACGGAGCCGAGCCCATGCAAAATGCATTCAGCGTCTTTGTTGACGGCAGTGCCATGGTGAAGCGGTGCGTTGTACAGGTTCTGATCGGAGGGACGACGCTGACCGCGACCGTCGTGGTGCTGGCGCGGGTCGCTTCCTCCCTGAGCGTTGGCACGCCATAGCGCGTGGTTCTGACAAGTGGAAACCGGGTCTTCGTGAGGATTTGGCTAGCTGGATGATGTCGCCAGAGTTGGTCTTCGTTCGGTTGAATCAGGTGTTGGGATGGCGGCCGTTTGTGAGCTGCGCGCTCGCATTGCTGGTGATCGCCACAACGCCGGCGAACCAGGCGCGCGCAGGCGACGTGACCGGGCAAGCGAGCGTCATTGACGGCGATACCATCGAAATCCATGGTGCGCGCGTGCGCCTTTGCGGGATCGACGCCCCCGAGCACGACCAGCTCTGCCACGACCGGCGCGGCGAGCGCTATCGCTGCGGGCAAGTGGCGTCGAACGCGCTCGCCGAGTTCATCGGCAGGCAAGTGGTCGCGTGTGTCGAGGTCGACCGCGACCGCTACCGCCGAACGGTTGCCGTCTGCACCGTCGGAAGGATCGACCTTGCGGACTGGCTGGTGCGCGGCGGGCTCGCGATCGACTGGCCACGCTACAGCAGGGGCGACTACGCGCCCGCCGAAATCGAGGCGCGAGGCAAACAGGTCGGCATGTGGGCTGGACGATTTGTCGAGCCCTGGCGCTACCGGCAATGCATCGGCGCGGGAGGCCGCCCTGAGGGCTGTTCCGCTGCAGGAATCGGCGAGCGGCGATAACGCGCGAAGCCATCAGGGGCACATCATCCGGTCCGGTGAGAATGACGGCCGGAGCCAAAGGCTCTGAAAAACCGGACCCATGTGCATCAATTCAGTGGCTGCTCGAGCCGTGTGCACATGGGGCCGGTCTGATCGTCGCCGCGTCCTCGGACGAACATCTTGCGATGCGTCCGGTATAACCATCACGATGGTTCGCGATTCCGCGGCGGCTTGGGCGTGCGAAAACCGCGCGCTACTTCTTCATCTTCTTGGTCTTCTTCGCGACCTTCTTGGTCGCCTTCGCCGTCTTTTTCGCCTTCTTCGCTTTCTTGGCCATGTCGTCCTCGTGGTTTGATTGGCTTGACGAATGCGCGGACGCCGTGAGCCGGTGCGCGCGCCATCAAGCTAATATGAAACTAGCAAAATTGATACCACGTTGGGTTAACGCACTGGTTGAAGTGTCGCGACCTCGCCGATGATGAGCAGTGCAAGGCCTCTCGCTGATGTCAGGGCATGCAATGTTTGCGATCCGCAGACGGTGATGAAGCGTTTTGATTTGTCAACGTGCCAGCGGCGCGGGCCGCGATTGGCGTAGGGCTTGCGCGGTCCGAACTCGGGAGCCGCGAGCGACAGGCTCACATAGTCCTTGCGGCTGTTTCTCGGCACCGGCTCGCCGAGCGCCAGTCGCGATGCATCTGATGACAACGTGGAAACCCGGGTGAGTACCCGCGCTCTTGTCGCGGTTCGGCCCGATTCCGGCGATGCGCTATTGGACAATCTCCACTCTTGTCGAGACGCGCCGCCCTGGGGCCAACCGGCGCAGTCACGGACTGTACTGTGTGAGCCTCAAAGGTTCGATCTCCTGCTTGTGGGCTTGACGACCTATGGGAAGCGCTCCGCCAGCCAAAACCCTCGCCATCTCCTTTTTTCCCCGCCGGTCCCTGCGGTCCCGGCTCCTCGCGGCCGCTGCGCTTCAAAAAACTCGCCTCCTCGGGTGCGCCGCTATCGCTTCGCCCCTGACGGGTTCGGTGGCGTTTCGCTTCCCATGACGGTCTCGCCATCGCAGGGGATCGGCCTCTGCGTCATCAAAGGAGACAGACCATGACTGCGATCGGATACGTCACCAGGAACGAGAACGGCGGCTACAAGGGCCAGCTCAAGACCGTGTCCATCCGGGCCGACATCGACATCGTGCCGAACCGCGACAAGACCGCGGACACTCACCCGGACTTTCGGGTCGTCACCCAGGGCGTCGAGATCGGCGCAGGCTGGATCCGCCGCGGGGAAAACAGCCGCAAGGATTATGTGAGCCTGTCGCTGGCGGCTCCCGAGTTTGGCCCGCGCAAGCTCTACGCCAACCTCGGCCGTGCCGCCGGTCAGGACGACGAGAACGTTTTCGCACTGATCTGGAACCCGGCGGATTGATGCGCTCCGGCCCCCGCGGGTGCTCTCCGCGGGGGCCGCTCTCTTGCCCCAATTGGGCAGAACGATCACCTGCTCAACTAAAAAGCGAGTCGAGGCGCCGTTGAACCTGCCCCAGCACAGACAGCGCCTGCCGCCAAGTTGCGAGGCGGTCTCCTGCGACACGGACGGCTACGACGCGTCCGACTGGGCATGGGAATTCTTGCGGCGGAACGCCGACTATGCCGCGGACTGGCGGAGCTCGGTTCCACAACGTCTCGTGGTGACGACGCTTTGCGACGGCACACGGCTGTTGCGGCTGCCGCGGCGGTTTCCGCGCGCAGAAAAATGGGGACTCCATGCCTTTGCCGATCCGATGAAATGCGCCCGCGGGACGCCGGTGTTCTGGCATCCGGACGCCCTGCGGCGGACCGTCCGGCTGCGGGCGCGGCCGCTTGCTGAGGGGAACGGCGCGCCGCCGCGCTCGCTTGCCGACTTCAAGGTTGCGCGCGATGCGGTGATCGATGCCGATGGCGCATCGTTGGTCTTGTTGAAGGGCAGGGGTATTCATGTCGCCCTCGACATCCGCGGGCTTGCGGTGCTGACGAGATCGTTTGCGCCGGCCTTCGAGCTCGAGGGCCTTTCCGATCTTTCAGCCCAGACCGAGCTCTTGAAGCGGCTGCTGCGCTTCATGGAGCCGGAATCCGCCGTGCCGCAGAGAGCATCGTTAGGCTCGGACGAGCGGCTGCGTCATGCGCTGATCGCGCTCGACGAGAACCTCAAAGGCAAGACATACCGGCAGATCGCGATCACGATCTTCGGGCCGAAGATGGTCGCCGACGAATGGCTCGGCCCAAGCCAGTTCCTGAAGGACCGCACCCGGCGGCTGGTCGCCAAAGGCAATGAGCTGATGAAGGGCGGCTACCGCGACCTGCTCGGCTAAGCGCGATCAAATTGGTTTGAATCGTCATCGAGCCTTTAGCGCTTTGTTTGAGCATGATCTGTTCGGAAAGGTGCGAAGCGGTTCTCCGGATCATGCTTTAGCGCCTTTGCCTTCCGCTTGCTTGATCAGCCTTGCCGGCCAGGGATGGCAAATCAGGCCGCACGATTTTCGCCACTTCGATTCACGCACTCAATCTGACGACGCTTCCCCTTGCGTCCCGCCCCTCGAGCGGGCGCGCAGCAAGGGACAGCTCGCAGATGACTAAAATCGAAGACAGACAGCCCGACAAGCCGTTTCTGAACACAGTGGAGGCCGCAGCCTGGCTCAGGCTCACCAAGAACACCCTGGAAAAGATGCGGGTACACGGACGAGGCCCAACCTATCGCAAGCATGGCCGTTATGTCCGCTATCACATCGAGGACCTCGTCGAATGGTCGCAGGCGAGCAAGCGGAGGTCGACCTCCGATGCGGACTAGACATCATCGCCTGTGGCTTAGGACCACGATCGTTGCAGCGATGTGCGGCGGCATCATCCTCTTGTTGCTGTCGGCCGCACCAGGCACGCCAATTCTGATCTTCAATGCCACCGGCAGTGCGCCGCTTGGCTTCTATTATCTGGAACAGAGATACCCAACGCGCGGCGAACTCGCCGTCTTCAGGCCGCCGCCCGCGATCGAGCTCCTGATCGTCGCCCATGAGATCCTGCCCGCGCCGGTACCGCTCCTCAAGACGGTTGTGGGCGTCGGTGGCGACGAAATATGCCGATCGAAGGGACTGGCAGATATGATCCTGATCGACGGCAAAGCTGTGGCGGAAGTCCAGGAGACGGATCATGCGGGCCGGGCGCTGCCGTCATGGGAGGGCTGCCTGCGGCTGGTCGAGGGAGAGTTTTTCCTGTTGCAGCCGCATCCGCTCTCGTTCGACTCACGCTACTTCGGGCCGGTCTTGAGGTGCGATATTCTGGGAGTGGCGCGACCGCTCTGGACCTGGAATCCGGATATCTGACCGGCTGGTCTTCGGCGATCGCGCGCGTCCAGACCTTGCGCGCGATCGTTCGGCAGGCTCGCGCCTTGCTCACTTCGCAGCATCGCTTGCGGACTGGCCAGGCAGCTTCTTCCAGCGAAATCAATGGCGCTACGAGGGAGGAGGAGAGCGCAAGATAAAAGAACTGGCGCTTCACCGTGCTCAAGTCCTTGTCTGCACATCCAGGAGTTGGCGACACCGCTAGCTGCGATGTCGCCAATTGCGGCTCAAGGGAATGCTGTCGTTCGTTGATTGCGTCTGCGACTTGGCGGCCGCTCATCAGCTTCACATATCCGCGGTCTTCGCAGCGGGGAGGTCGCGTCATGCATGGCGTCGATGACGACGAATTCGAAGTCAAGCTCGGCCGGATCGGCAATAGCAGAGCCAGGAAAGCAACCAGCTACCTGCGCCGCGTGCGGCAGGCGGCAGACAAGGCCGGCGTCAGTTCGCGCCGTGCGTCGAACTTCTCCGGTGGCCGGATCGGTCGGGGGCACGCGCAAGGCACTGTGTTGGCCGGGTCGGCGAGAGCCAAGGGCCAGCGCCGGGTCGTGATCAAGGCGCGCATCGTGCGCATTAAGGCCGGCAATGCCGGCGCCGTTCGCGCCCATTTGCGCTATGTGCAGCGCGACGGCGTCACGCGAGACGGTGAGCCGGGCGAGCTCTACGATGCCGCCGGCGATCGCGCCGACGGCAAGGCCTTCACGGAACGGAGCGAGGAAGATCGCCACCAGTTCCGGTTCATTGTGGGGCCCGAGGATGGCGCGGAACTCTCCGACCTAAAGCCCTTTGTCCGCGACCTGATGCGACAGATGGAGAGTGACCTCGGCACCAAGCTCGACTGGGTCGCAGCTGATCATTTCAACACGGGTCATCCCCATAGTCATATCGTCCTCCGCGGAAGGGACGACGAAGGGCAGGACCTCGTGATCGCCCGCGATTATATCTCTCACGGCCTGCGGGCGCGGGCCGCCGATCTGATCACGCGGGAGCTCGGCCCCGAGACGGAGATCGAGGTCGCACGCAAGCTCCAGCAGGAGGTGACGGCCGAGCGGTTCACGCGACTTGACCGGGCCATCGTGCGCGATGCGCCGGATGGCGCCCTTGAACTCAGCGCAGTGCCGGCGAGAGATCCAGCCTGGCAGGCCGCCCGGATGGGGCGACTACGAGCGCTCGAGCGGATGGGACTTGCGGAAGAGACCGATCCCGGCCAATGGCGGATCGATGCCGCGCTCGAGGCAAAGCTCAGGCGCATGGGCGAGCGGGGCGATATCATCAAGACCATGCATCGCGAGCTTGCCGCGGCCGGACTGTCGCGGGCCCCTGGCGGCTACACGATCTTCGATCCAGGACAGAGCAGCCAACGGCTGGTCGGGCGTGTCGTCGGTGAAGGGTTTGCGGACGAGCTGAAGGAGCGCCGCTATGTCGTCTTGGATGGCATCGACGGGCGGACGCACTATGCCGAGATCGGCAGTCTCGCCGGACAGGATGAGCCACCGGCCCGGAACACGATTATCGAGCTCAGCTCTCGCGCTGCGGAACCGCGCCAGATCGATCGAACCATCGCGAAGGTCGTCGCCGCGAATGACGGCCGTTACAGCGATCACCTTCATCGCCAGTTCGACCCGCAGGCCTCAAGCGAGTATGTCGCTTCCCATGTGCGGCGTCTGGAAGCGATGCGGCAGGAGGGCATGGTCAGCCGGCTCAGTGACGGGAGCTGGGCGGTGGGTGAAGATCACCTTGATCGGGCGCTTCAGTATGAGAGCCGCCAACGCGCCCACCATCCCGTGCGGGTTGCCGTGCTGTCATGGCAGAGGCTGGAGGATCTCCCGCAGGCGGTGGGCGCAACCTGGCTCGACCGTCAGCTTGTCGCCAAGAGGCGCGAGGCGATGGCGCCGAGCGGAATGGGTGCTGAGGTCGAGGCTGCCATGCGGGCGAGACGGCAATGGCTGATCGAGCAGGGGCTTGCGCGCGAGCAGGATGGTCAGGTGCGCTATGCGCGGGACCTGTTGCGGACGCTTGAGGCGCGTGAACTCGGACGGGCAGCCGCCGATATTGCGACGCGAACGGGACTTGAGCATCTCGACGTCAAGAGCGGCGACAGTCTCACTGGTGTCTACCGGCGCATGCTGACGCTGAACACCGGCCGCTATGCGCTGATCGAGCGGTCCCATGACTTCGCACTGGTGCCCTGGCGGCCGGTGCTGGAGAGGGCACGTGGGCAGTTGGTCACCGGCAGTGTGGGCGGTGAGGGCATATCCTGGTCGATCGGCATCAAGCGCGGGATCGGGCGCTAGCTCCGGGCGCTGGGCTGCCGGCGGGAGCCAGCTCGCTTCTTCGGCGAGGCGGTTCGCGCAAAGCTCTCGCAATCGCGCGCAACGTTGTGACTCTTGATGATTATACTATGTCCGCGAGAATAGTAGAACTCGCGGTGGAGGACTCCGCGTTGAGGACCGCTGGTTGCCCGGTGGACATCGCCGGGAACGCTGGACGGTCCAAGGGATGCGCTCGCCGCAGTCAACAGCATTCAAGCGGCAAGCGAATAGCTTGTACTTCGGCCTCCGCCCTCGTCCTTGGCGAGAATGCCCTGATCAACGAGGTCCTGAATGTCGCGCAAGGCAGTGTCGGGCGAGCACTTTTCTATCTTTGCCCATTTGCTCGATGTCAGCTTGCCCTCGAACCCGTCCAGCAGGCGGTTCAACATGTCGCGCTGCCGCTCATTGATCCGGGCTGTCGCATGCCGTTTCCAGAAGTCGGCTTTTTCAAGCACAGCTGCGAGAATGGTCTCAGCTCCAGTGAACGCGCGGTCGAGGCAGCCCAGGAACCATTCGAGCCACGGCGTGACGTTGAGGTCGCCCTTCTGGGTGCTCTCCAGCATGTCATAGTAGGTCTTCCGCTCGCTGCGTATCTGGGCCGACATGCTGTAGAAGCGCTGCGGAATTCCTTCAGAGCGGGCAAGGGACATGTCGGCGATGGCGCGCGCGATTCGTCCATTGCCATCCTCGAAGGGATGGATCGTCACGAACCACAGATGCGCGATCGCGGCCTTGATGACGGGATCAATCTTCTCCTCGGTGTTGTACCACTCCAGGAACGCGGTCATTTCAGCATCGAGCTTTTCGGCGGTCGGCGCCTCGTAATGGACGTGCTCACGACCATAATCGCCCGAGACAACCTGCATCGGTCCCGCCGACACATCTCGCCAGGCTCCCACCGTGATCTTCTTCAGGTTGCTGCGGCCCGTTGGGAAGAGTGAGGCTTGCCAGCCGAAGAGCCTCTCCGTGGTGAGCTCGGCTTTGAATTTCTGAGTGGCGTCGAGCATCATCTCGACAACACCTTCGACGTTGCGGTCTGCCGACGGCAAGGCGCCCGCGTCCATGCCAAGGCGACGCGCCAGCGAAGAGCGCACCGCATCCTTGTCGAGTTTCTCTCCCTCGATTTCGCTGGACTTGAGGACTTCTTCGGTCAGGGTAGTCAGGACAGCTTCTTCCTGCTGTGCAAAACCCAGGGTCTGCATCCGCCCTATGAGCTGGCCTTGCCGAAGCCGGACAGCCGCGAGCAGCTTCGCCAAGGCATCGACATCCCAGGAAAAGTGAGGCCAATCAGGCAGTTGGTGGATATATCCTGGCATTCTCCGCACTCCTTGCGGAGAATATGGAGACCATTCTCCGCATCCGCAAGCGAATTCGCCGCGATTTATGCGGAGAATAGGTGGCTGTTTCCCCGCCTCTAGCTAGTTGGACCCCTTAACGACCTCGCAAATCCGCTCACGCGTAAACGTCCTCGCGACGATCGCATAGCCATGAGCCCGGGATGGGGACGATGTGGGGTCACCACAGTGACAGCTGAGGGACCGCTCTCTCGCACGAAATTATACTCGCTTCACGGAATGAGTATAACCGGCCCCGTTTTCGGATTTTCAGCTGATGCCGAAGATTCAAGAACGAACGCCCAAACGAGGTCGTTCGATTCGCCCGCTTCTTTGCTTACAACGTCGGTGAGCTGAGCAATCAGCTGAGCCAGACGGTTGATCCAGTTTGATCATGCTCTTCACCTTCTATTGAGGCGCTTCCTCACCCACGCCGACGCTGGCGCACCGTCGATCTCTCACTGACGAGCTTGATCGATACGGATCTCGCTGCCGACCACGATTTTTATTCCGGTTGAATGCTCACCGGACTCCCGCTTTTCATCTCGCCGCGCTCGCTAACGCGAGTGAGTGGGGCGGAACATGTTTCCAGCAAAAATCTACATTGGTCAGATCACTGCCGTCTTCGGCATCGTGATCGCGTCGACGTGGGGAGCAACGCAATGGACTGCGGCTGCTCTCGGTTTTCAGGAGCGGCTTGGCGCGCCCTGGTTCCTGGTTGCCGGCTATCCGGTCTATCTGCCCTGGCGATTGTTCGAATGGTGGTTTGCCTACGAGGCGTACGCCCCCGAAATCTTTGAAGCGGGCGGGGCGATTGCCGCGGCTGGCGGCATCGCCGGCGCACTGTTTGCAATCCTCAACTCGGTGTGGCGGGCGCGGCAAAACCAACTCGTTACGACTTACGGCTCAGCCCGCTGGGCGACGCCCAAAGAGATCAAGGAGGCCGGCCTCTTCGCAGCCAAGGGCGTGTTTCTGGGCCATCTCGAGAACAACTATCTGCGCCATGATGGACCGGAGCACGTCATGTGCTTTGCGCCAACCCGGTCGGGGAAGGGCGTGGGACTGGTGTTGCCGACATTGCTGTCGTGGACGTCGTCGGCGGTGGTGCATGACATCAAGGGCGAAAACTGGGAACTGACCTCCGGTTGGCGTTCGACGTTTTCGCACTGCCTGCTGTTCAACCCCACGGACTCAAGAAGCGCCCGCTACAATCCGCTGCTCGAGGTGCGCAAAGGGGCGGCCGAAGTTCGCGATGTCCAGAACATCGCCGACATCCTGGTCGACCCCGAAGGGGCGCTCGAACGTAGAACCCACTGGGAAAAGACCAGTCACTCGCTCTTGGTCGGTGTCATTCTCCACGTTCTTTACGCGGAAGAGCAGAAGACGCTCACACGCGTCACCGAGATCCTGGCCGATCCTGCTCAGTCCTTTGAGAAGACGCTCAGGATCATGCTGGCAACCAATCATCTTGGCACCGAGACCGAGCCGAAGGTGCACCCCGTGGTCGCCGCAACCGCACGAGAGCTGCTCAACAAGTCCGAAAACGAACGCTCCGGCGTTCTGTCGACCGCAGTGAGCTTTCTTGGCCTCTATCGCGATCCGATCGTCAGCCGGAACACCGAGAGTTGCGACTGGCGAATCGCCGACCTCGTGAGCGCCGACAAGCCGGTGACGCTCTATCTCGTCGTTCCGCCGTCGGACATCAGCCGCACCAAGCCGCTGATCAGGCTGATCCTCAACCAGATCGGCCGCCGGCTGACCGAGACCTTGAACGTCAATGCAACTGGCAGCGAGCACCGGCAGCTCCTGATGATGCTGGATGAGTTTCCCGCGCTTGGCCGGCTCGATTTCTTCGAAAGTGCGCTCGCCTTCATGGCCGGTTACGGCATCCGCGCGTATTTGATCGCGCAGTCGCTCAACCAGATCGCAAAGGCGTATGGCGAGAACAATGCGATTCTCGACAATTGCCACGTCCGCATTGCCTTCGCCGCCAATGACGAACGCACCGCCAAGCGGATTTCGGACGCGCTGGGGACAGCGACCGAACTACGTGCGCAGCGCAATTATGCGGGCCATCGCCTGGCGCCCTGGCTCGGTCATGTCATGGTCAGCCGTCAGGAGACCGCACGTCCTTTGTTGACGCCGGGCGAAGTGATGCAGCTGCCGCCCGATCAGGCCATCGTGCTGGTTTCTGGCCTTGCACCGGTCCGGGCGATGAAGCTGCGTCACTACGAAGACGCAAACTTCGTCAGCCGTCTGCGCGAGCCGCCGTCCTTGACGGGCGACGCGTACGCCGACCGGCCGGCGGCACGCCCTGACAATTGGAGGGGGCAGGTGCGCTCAACCGACCTTCGCCTCGCGACCCTGCCGTATCGCGAGCTCATGCAGGCGAGCGGCGAGGAGGGCGGTCTCAAGCAGCAATTGCCGTTGTTCGATGAGGCGGCACCGGCCGTAAACGACGCTCGCGCCATCGAGGAGCGATTGCTTGACGACGAGTCTGACGTCACCGCCGACCACAACCAGATGCAGCAATCCGCAGGCGCGTCCAGCGCCGTACGCCGAGCCCACGCCGTCACCCGCGACGATGACGATCTTCTCCCCTCATTCTGAAGAGCATTTCCGATGAAACCGAAACTGTCGGCCTACGTCAGCGATAGCGTGGCGCAACGGCTCGAACTCGCGGCCAAGCGGCCGGGAACCAATAAGTCAGCGATCGTGGACGCTGCGCTTGATCGCTTTCTCAATCCTGAGCGGGACGCAAGCGGCGATGCGGCGCTGATCCGAAGGCTGGACCGGATGAGCCGGCAACTGGAACGAGCCGACCGTGACGTGAGCGTCCTGGCGGAGACCATCGCACTTTTCATCCGTTATTACTTGACCATCACCCCGCCGCTGCCTTCGCAAGATCAGGATGCAGCGCGTGCGCTGGGCCGCGAGCGGTTCGAAATGTTTGTTGCCCAAGTCGGCAAACGCGTCGCCTCTGGTGGCCGGCTTGTCGCGGACGTCATGGATCGCGTCAGCGCGTCGAAACCAGATCTCTTCATGCGGAACCTCGAGGAGAGCGCTCCTCTGGGGGCTGCCCAACCCAGCGATACTGGATCCCGCGCGCAGGGCGCGACGGGTGAGCCGCCGGAGCATTCTCCGGCAGGGCGAGAGGAGGTCGGCAATGTCTGATCTCCTCTCGCCAGAAACCCGCGAACGACGCCGGGGCATGCTGCGGACCGCGATGGGACCGGCAATCGCCCTGGCTCTGGAAGAGCCTGATGTCGTCGAGGTCATGGTCAATCCCGATGGGCGGCTTTGGCTTGATCGGCACGGGACGGGTCGCGCCGATACCGGCGTCGTTCTGACGCCGCTGGAGTCGGAGCGGATCATCCGGCTTGTTGCAAGCCATGTGCGGGCGGAAGCGAGCAGTTCGTCTCCAATCATCTCGGCGGAGCTACCTGAGACTGGTGAACGCTTTGAAGGTGTCCTGCCGCCGGTCTCGCTCGCGCCTTGCTTTGCCATCCGCAAGCCCGCAACGACCACGTTCCGCCTATCCGATTACGTCAAGGCGCAGATTGCCTCGCCGCTAATGGCGAAAGTGCTGACATCAGCGGTCACCGAGGCGCGCAGCATCCTGATCGCCGGCGGCACCGGTTCGGGCAAGACGACGCTTGCCAATGCGCTCCTTGCGGAGATCGCTGGCCTCGGAGAGCGGGTGGTCGTCATCGAGGACACCCGTGAGCTGCGCTGCGATGCGAAGGATGCCGTGACGCTCCGGACCAAGCCGGGCGCGGCGAGCCTTGCGGATCTTGTCCGCTCTACGCTGCGCTTGCGGCCCGACCGCATCATCGTCGGAGAGGTCAGAGGCGCCGAAGCCCTCGACATGCTGAAGGCCTGGAATACGGGCCACCCCGGCGGAATTGCCACGGTCCATGCCAACTCGGCACGAGCTGCGCTCTACCGGATCGAACAGCTCATTCAGGAAGCGGTCGCAACCGTGCCACGCCGGCTCATTGCCGAAGCGATCGACCTGGTCGTCTTCATCAAGGGGCGGGGACCCGCACGGCGCATCGAGGCGGTCGCCGAGCTCAAAGGCCTCGATCCGTCGGGCGACTACCTGCTCGAGACCCCTCCCGGACTTCCAAACACAACCCACCGTCCTTGACCTGAAGGAGACTGCAATATGTCCATTCGACTGCGTCTAAACGTGCGTTCGCGCCTTCGCGGCTTCTATTCGGTCAGCGCATTGCCTCTGGTCGAGCTCGGCGTGGCCTCGGCCTGCGTGCTCCTCAGCGTCACGGCGGCACACGCCGCTGGTTCGGGCATGCCATGGGAAGCACCGCTCGAACGCGTCCTGGAATCCGTGCAGGGGCCCGTCGCCAAGATCGTCGCCGTCATCATCATCACGGTGACCGGCATATCGCTGGCCTTTGGCGACACCTCCGGCGGATTCCGCAAGATGGTCCAGGTCGTCTTCGGCCTCTCAATCGCCTTCGCCGCGAGTTCCTTCTTCCTTTCGTTCTTCTCGTTCGGTGGCGGAGCACTGATCTGATGCGCCCCGCTGGTTTTGAACTCGTGCTCCACCGCTCGTTGACCGAGCCCATCCTCATCGGCGGCGCTCCGCGTGCCGCCGCCATTCTGATCGGGACCCTGTCGGCCGTGCTGGCGCTCGGCTTGCGCCTTTGGCTCGCAGGCCTGGTGCTCTGGGTCATCGGACACAGCGCGGCCGTTTGGCTCGCCAAGCGTGACCCGGCGCCTTCGTCGAAGTCGCCATCCGTCACACCAAGCACAAAGGCCGGCTCGCATGCTGAACTTGAGAGAATTCCGCGGCGATGCCTATCGGCTGGCGGATTGGTTGCCATGGGCCTGCCTGGTCGCTCCGGGCGTCATCCTAAATAAAGATGGCAGCTTTCAACGAACGATATGCTACCGCGGACCGGACCTCGACAGTGCGACCGAGGCCGAACTGATGAGCGTCACCTCACGCGTCAACAATGTCTTGAAGCGTTTCGGTTCAGGCTGGGCTCTCTTCTTTGATGCCACGCGCATCCCGGCGTCCGAATATCCGCGGTCGGAATTTCCGGACGCGGTGTCCTGGCTGGTTGATGAGGAACGCCGCGCCGCTTTTGCGGGCGCCGCCGGGGCATCATGGGAGGATCCCGCACGACCGGGCGGGCAGCACTTTGAAAGTGTGCTGCATCTGACCTTGATGTATTTGCCGCCGGCCGAGCGGATCTCGCGCCTCGAGGGCCTGTTCCTCGAGCGTCCCGAGGGGAAGAATCGCGCGACCAAAAAAGATCGGCGCATTCGTCCGGGCCAATCGATCGCCGATGCCGATCGACACGAGAATTCGGCACAGGGCGGCATTGACGACGCCAATTTCCGCGGCCAGCGGAGGCTTGAGAGAAGCGAGCAGGGCTACCGGGACCACCTCCAGCGGTTTATCCAGGAAACCGACCGGGCGATCGATCTGCTCTCGTCGGTCTTGCCCGAAATCTGGCCCCTCAACGATGAGGAGACGCTCACCTATCTGCATAGCTGCGTCTCGACCAAGCGCCATCCGGTCAGTGTTCCCAAGATTCCGGCCTATCTCGATTGTTTCCTGAGCGATGAGCCGCTGACCGGCGGATTGTCCCCGGCGATCGGGCGGAGCCATCTGCGTGCGCTGACCGTCCTGGGGTTTCCGCACGTCACCTTTCCGGGCCTGCTCGACGAACTGAATCGGCTTGGCGTCGCCTACCGCTGGGCGACCCGGTTCATTCCGCTGGACCGCACGCAGGCAAATGCGACGCTGACGCGCTACCGGCGGCAATGGTTTGCCAAGCGAAAGTCGCTTGCAGCGATCCTCAAAGAGGTCATGTTCAACGAGCAGGCGGCGCTGCTCGACACCGACGCCAGCAACAAGGCGCTCGACGCCGACGCGGCGCTTTCCGAGCTCGGCGACGATCTGGTCGCCTTCGGCTACATCACAACGACCGTTACCGTGAGCGACGAGGACTCGCATCAAGCGGACGAGAAGATCCGCGCGGTCGAGCGGGTGATCAATAGCCGGGGTTTCACGGCCATTCGCGAGAGCGTCAATGCGGTGGAAGCCTGGCTCGGCGGTCTGCCGGGCCAAGCCTATGCCAACATCCGCCAGCCGATCGTTCACACGCTGAACCTCGCCCATATGTGCCCGTTGTCGGCGGTATGGGCCGGACCGGAGCGGTGCGAGCACCTTGATGGGCCGCCGCTTCTGATCGCCAAGACCAAAGGGGCGACCCCGTTCCGATTGTCGCTCCATGCCGGAGATGTCGGGCACACGATCATCGTCGGTCCGACCGGCGCGGGCAAGTCGGTCCTGCTTTCGATGCTCGCCCTTCAATTTCGCCGCTATCCGAACGCCCAGTTGATCACGTTTGACAAGGGCCGCTCGGCACGGGTCACTACGCTCGCGTTGTCGGGGGCCTGGTATGAGCTGGGCGCCAAGGGCGGTATCGCCTTTCAGCCGCTCAAGGATGCCGCGGAGGACGGGGCGAGACTCTGGGCACTCGACTGGCTTTGTGGCGTGCTCGCCCATGAGCGCGTGACCGTGACGCCCGAAGTCAAAGAGACGCTCTGGTCGGCGCTGAGGAGCCTCGGTTCTGCGCCCGTCTCGCAGCGGACGATGACCGGGCTCGTGGCGCTGCTTTCTCGTGATGCGCTTCGGCAGGCGCTGCAGCCCTATACGCTCGAAGGACCCTATGGTCGGTTCCTGGACGCAGACGCCGACCGTCTTTCCGGGGCGGACGTGCTGACCTTCGAGATGGAAGAATTGATGGCATTGCCTGGCCTAGTGGCGCCGGTTCTGACCTACCTCTTTCACACCCTCGAAGAGCGGTTCGACGGCCGGCCGACGCTGCTGGTGCTGGATGAGGCCTGGGTGTTTCTGGACGATCCGCTGTTCGCGGGCCGGATTCGCGAATGGCTGAAGACGCTGCGCAAGAAGAACGTGGCTGTGATCTTTGCCACGCAGTCGCTTGCCGATATCGCCGACAGCGAGATTGCGCCTGCGATCATCGAATCCTGCCCAAGCCGGATATTCCTCCCGAACCCCCGTGCGCTGGAGCCGACGCAAACCGAGACCTATCGCCGGTTCGGCCTGAACGACACGCAAGTTCGGCTGATCGCCGAAGCGTTTCCCAAGCGCGACTATTATCTGCAGTCTCGCGCCGGAAACCGCCTGTTCGAGCTAGGCCTTGGACCGGTCGCGCTCGCACTCGTTGGGGCGTCCTCACCGGACGATCAGCGCGTCATTGACGCGGTCCTGGCCCGCACCGGGCCTCATCATTTCGCCGAGCGCTACCTCGCCGAACGCGGTCTGCACTGGGCCGCCAACCTGATCAGCACCTTCGAACAAGCCCACAAGCTCTGACCTCAACCTCGATCCCTGGAGTCTTCCATGCTCGAAAGCATCGGCCGCGTGTTCACGGGTACAACTTCCAGAATTATCGTAACGACAATACTATCGTTTGTTATCGCCGTGAATGGATCGCGACGGCTCGGCGCGTTCGATATCGTATTCGATCCCACGAACTACAGCCAGAATCTCCTGACCGCCGCGCGCGCGCTTGAGCAGATCAACAACCAGGTCAGAAGCCTCCAAAACCAGACGCAGTCGTTACTCAATCAGGCCAAGCATCTTACAAGCCTCCCGACCAGCGTCGTCGGTCAGCTCTCCTCGACTATCAATCAGATGAACGGCCTGATCGGTCAGGCAAAGAACATCTCGTTCGATGTGCAGACGACGCAGCAAGACTTCCAGCGGCTCTATCCCCGACAGTACGCGGCGGCCATCTCGTCCGACAAGATGGTGCAGGATGCGACGACACGCTGGGACAACAGCTACGACGGGCTGAAGCAATCGCTCACGCTGCAATCAGCTATCGTCAGTACGCTCGACCAGGATGGCCAGACGCTTCAGATGCTGATGGCTAGGTCGTCTGCTGCGGTGGGCTCGCTGCAGGCGCAGCAGTCGGGTAACGAGCTTCTCGCCCTGCAGATAAAACAGTCGCTGCAAGCCCAGGCGCTCATGGCAACCCAGGCGCGCGCAGACACGTTGCGTGCCGCCGAACAACAGGCGTCGTCGGCCGCGGCAAAGGAGCGATTTACCCGCTTCATTGGCGACGGCCACGCCTACAGCGGCGGCAAGTAGGTGAGGGCGCCATGGCTGATCTCTCCGTCATTGACCGCTTTACCGAGACGTTCTCGCGCTACATCGACTCCGGATTTGGTCTTCTGTCTGGCGACGTCTCATTCCTGAGTTCAACGTTGATCGGCATCGACCTGACGCTCGCCGGGCTTGCCTGGAGCATGCGGGCGGACGATCACATCATGGTCACGCTTGCCAAGAAGGTGCTTTATGTCGGCGCTTTTGCGTTCATTATCGGCAACTTCAAGAGCCTCGCCGATATCGTCTTCGCGTCCTTCTCCAGCATCGGTCTGAAGGCGTCCGGTGGGACCTTAAGTGCGGCCGACCTGGCGCGGCCAGGCTTTGTCGCCGCCGCCGGGTTTACGGCCGCTCATCCTCTTCTGGAGGAGACCGGCCAATTCTCCGGCTTTGATGTCCTGACCAACCTGCCGACGATCCTGATCCTGCTGTTCTGCTGGATCCTGATCGTGCTCGCCTTCTTCGTCCTCTCTGTGCAGCTCTTCGTCACGCTGATTGAATTCAAGCTGACGACGCTCGCAAGCTTCATTCTCGTGCCGTTCGCGCTGTGGGGCAAAACCGCGTTCCTGGCGGAAAAGACCCTTGGCAACGTCGTCGCTTCAGGGGTGAAGGTGATGGTACTTGCGATCATCATCGGCATCGGCTCGACCATCTTCGGTCAGCTCGCAAGCACGCTGACCCGGCCAGTCGATATCGTCTCGGCCATGAGCTTGCTGCTTGCGGCCCTTTCGCTGTTTGGCCTTGGCATCTTTGGCCCGGGAATCGCGGCGGGCCTGGTCTCGGGTGCACCCCAGCTGGGCGCCGGCGCAGCCGCGGGAACGGTGGCGGGTGCGGCGGCTGTCGTGATCGGAGGCGGAGCGGCGGCCGCGGGTGGGCTACGTCTTGCGGCGGGTGGTTCAATGACTGCGGTTCGCTCCGCAGCATCGCTCACCGGTGCGTCCTCGGTGGCGGGCACGTCAGCCCGGGCCGCAACGGTGGATCAGCTCTCGAGCGCGAGCACCGGCGGCGCAACGAACGGAGCGGCGGCCTCAGGCGCGGGTCGTGCGCCGGCCTCGTCGGGACGGGGACACGCGAGGGAAGCGGCTCAGGTCGCTGCTCACACCCTCAAGGAAGGTGACAAAGGCGGGCATTCTTCGGGTCCGAAGCTGGGGGAGGAGTAAGATATGGCTGGTCACCCCTTTCAGCGTGCGTCCGTCCGCTATGGCGAGACGCCGGAGCCGGTCACGCCATATCAGAAGGCAGCCCAAGTCTGGGACGAGCGGCTAGGCTCTGCCCGTGCGCAGGCCAGCAACTGGCGGCTGGCAGCGCTGGCGGCCATCGGCCTGTCCGGCGTCCTCGGATTGACGATCTTTACCCAGATCGCCCGGTCGAGCGTTACCCCCTACGTGGTCGAGGTCGATCGGCTCGGTGAAGTCCGAGCAGTCGGGCCGGCGCTCGAGGCCTACCAGCCGTCGGACGCGCAGATCGCGCATTTCCTCGCGCGGTTCATTGAGAACGTCCGCTCGCTGTCGATCGACCCGGTCATCGTCCGGGCGAACTGGCTGCTTGCCTACGACTTCGTCACGGACCGTGGTGCGCTGGCCTTGAACGACTACGCACGGGAAGCTGATCCATTCACAAAGATCGGCTCCAAGACGGTGACCGCCGAAGTCACGTCCGTGGTGCGTGCGTCGGGCGACAGCTTCGAGATCCGCTGGAAAGAGAACACCTACGAGAACGGCTCGATCGCAAAGACAGAGCGCTTCACCGGTCTCGTCACCACGGTTCTCAAGCCGCCCGCGGATGCCGAAACCCTGCGGAAGAACCCCCTCGGCCTCTACGTCCATTCCCTCAACTGGTCGCGCGACCTCATTGGAGACGCCAAATGAATTCTAAAGCCCTCACCAAGCTCGCGTCGGCCGGCGTCCTTGCTTTGTCGCTTGGGCTTGGCGGCTGCGCCACCAAGCTCAATCTCGAAGCGCCCTACGATGAGATGACCTTCGAGAAGGCGCTTCCAGAGACCGATCCGCCGGCGCCAGTACAAGTCGTCGAAACCCCCAAGGTCCTCCCGTTGCCCGGCCAGTTGAAGCCCTTTCCGACTAAGGCCGCCAAGGAAGAAAAGCTGCCGCCCGAGCAAGCGATCGCCAAGGCCAACAAGGCGGCACGGATGGAGCCGACGCGCGCCGGATATATTAACGCCATCCAGGTCTACCCCTGGACAGAAGGTGCGCTCTACCGGCTCTATGCCAGCCCAGAGAAGGTCTCGACCATCGCGCTTCAACAAGGCGAGGAACTGATCGACGTCTCCACAGGTGATACGGTTCGCTGGGTGGTCGGTGATACCCTGAGCGGGCAGGGCAACTCCCGGCGTGTGCATATCCTAATCAAGCCGACGTTGCCGGATATCCAGACCAACCTCGTGGTCCTGACCGATCGGCGCGCCTATCACCTTGAGCTGGTCTCGACCAAGCAGACATACATGGCGTCCATCTCGTGGACGTATCCGACCGATACGCTCGTTGCGCTCCACAAGCAGAACGCCGTCGCCCAGGAAAGCGAGGAGCGGGTCGCCGACCGCGGCGTCCGGCTCGACAGCCTGAACTTCCGCTATCGGATTGAAGGAGACGATCCCCCGTGGCGTCCGGTGCGCGCCTTCGACGACGGCCGTAAGGTCTATATCCAGATGCCGTCCGGCCTGTCGCAGGGGGAGGCACCGCCCTTGTTCGTCGCCGGAGCCGACGGCCGACCGAACCTCGTCAACTACCGGGTCCGCGGCTCCTACTATATCGTCGATCGGATGTTCGGTGCCGCCGAGCTTCGCCTTGGCGAGGATCCACAGCGCATTGTCCGGATCATTCGCATCGACGCGCGACCGGTGTCGCAGGTCTTCAGCACCGGGAGCGCCTCATGACGACAGGATTGGATCAGGATCCGGAGCCGCTGGAACTGCGAGCGCGTCCGCGGCCCGTTCGGCGCCTCAACAGGCGCGCCCTCATGATCGGCTGCGCCGTTGCGGCGCTGTTCGTTGGCGGGGCGATACTGATTGCGCTCCGACCGCACTCCTTCAAGCCGTCGGAGCGGACGGAGCTCTATAATACCGACCGCAAGCAGACCGCCGAGGGCTTGAGCAAGCTGCCAAAGTCCTATGAGGAGTTGCCGCCATCGACACCGCGGCTTGGACCGCCGTCGCCTGGGGACATTGGCCGGGCTTTTGCGGAGAACGAGAAGAAGGCTGGCGTCGCGTCGGACACGGGCTTCCGGACCAACCCGGAGGAGGACGCCGAAAGGGCCGAGCGGATCCGCCAAACACGGGTCGCTCAACAGGCGAAAGAGTCGGGCTTGTTCGTCCGCCTGTCGGAGAAGCAGGATAAGCGCAAGCAGGCGGCTACGGCCGAAGCGCCGGCGGCTTCTCCATCCGCGTTCCGGCCCTCAACGTCCGATACGGGACCGTCTGCTGCGGAACTTGCAAAGGCCACGCAGGCGATGGTCGACCGCTCCAGCGAGATCATTCCCTCGTCGCAGGCGCGAAAGGTGGCCTTCGTCGGAGCGAAAGCCGACACGGAGACCACCAATCCCCATGCGCTCAAACCGGCGCCATCCACCTATGCCGTCATGGCGGGATCGATCATCCCAGCAAGCCTCGTCACTGGACTGAATTCGGACTTGCCTGGGGCGACTATCGGCCAGGTTACCGAGAACGTCTACGATACGGTAACGGGTGAGCATCTTCTGATCCCGCAAGGGACGAGAATCGTGGGGAAGTACGACAGTGTCGTTGCGTTTGGTCAGAAGCGAGCGCTAGTCATCTGGACACGGCTCGTACTGCCGAACGGCAATTCGATCGTGATCGAGAACCTTGCGGCCACTGACGTTGCGGGCTACGCCGGGCTCGAGGACCAGGTGGACTTCCATACCTGGCAATTGCTCAAGGGCGTGGCCCTGGCGACCCTGATCGGAGTGGGGACACAGCTATCGATTGGAAACGACGAGAGCGACCTCGTGAAAGCGCTGCGGGAAAGCACCCAGCAAACGACCAATCGAGCCGGCCAGCGCCTGGTCGAGCGCGAGCTCGACGTGCAGCCGACGATCACGGTGCGGCCGGGCTGGCCGTTGCGGGTGATTGTTTCGAAGGATCTGGTGCTGAAGCCGTACCACGACGTTCAGACAGCGGCGAAGGGCAGGTGAGGGATGAAGCTTGCGAAGCTGCCTGATCGGACGCCGGTGAAGATGAATGTTGTGCTTACGCCAGGTCTCGCACAGAGGCTGCGAAAGTACGCTGACTTCTACGCCGAAACCTACGGTATCAAGGAGGAAGTGGGTGAGCTGATTCCGTTCATGCTGGAGGCGTTTCTCGATGGCGACGCGGATTTCAGGCGAGCGTGCCGAGCAGGTGGCGTGAAGGATACGCCTGACGCCGCTCCCCGTACTCCCCAAGTTCACCGGACCCGCAAAGGTCAGGATCTCGGCGGGGAGAGTTCGCGTAAAGATTAGGCGACCCCGGCATATTGCAAATATTCTCCTCCTGCGCTTGACACGAGCGCGCGCAAGCCGCCTCGTCAGGGACAGGTGGATCAAATCTTTCAATTGTTAGCTTTGAAGGTGTCTTCGTTCAGCAGCTCGCGAAACCCCTTGGTGGAGCGATCTTTGTCGCGCATCAGCGAGAGCTTGTGCTGGACCAGGGGATGGTTGACGAGGTTCACGCTTTGCTTGGTCATGAGATCGCCTCTTCCGGAGTAGCACGTGCGATGTTGCAAGGAGCGTGCCCCATGCCGCGACCGCCACTTCGTTCACCGGCGCGCAAACAGGGGGCGGTCACGGCTCCACGGGTCATGATCGCGTTGTAAACCCTACGGTTAATGCCCCACGACCGTTCGAAACGGCCGTTGTGTTCAGCCGCAATTCGGCCATACTGAAGAATCCTTCGATTGCCGGCAACCGGGCTTGTCCGCCCGGCCGGCCGTCGACATCTCGTGGTGCGTGATGACTCGTGCTAATCGAACTGATCATATTCGGATTACGTCGCATCCGGCGCCGGGTGCGAAGATTGAATTCCCGATTCATTGGGGAGCGGCGACGGCACGTGAACGCGGCCCAGTGATCGGGACGGTTTCGCGCCCCCAGCAGCGCAATGTTATCGGCACCCATAGCGGCTCCTATTCGATCTATCGCGCGCTGGCGGTCTCGTCGGGCGCGCTCGATCCGATCCGGCGGCCGGACCTGACCAACACGCAACCTGCCGCCACGATTGGGCCATTCCCGCAATGGACCGATCCAAACCGGATCGTCTCGCTCGATCCGTGGGGACACCTGGCTGCACAGGCGTTCTCGAAAGAGATTGCCGAGGGCGTCGATATCCGTCCGAGCATCGCGATCACCCGCGCCCGCCTCGATTTGCCCGAATTGCAGGCCGCGATATCGGCCGGACGGCTCAAGCGCGACGGCGCTGTCGTTCACGAGGGGGGAAGCGTCTCCGTCGTCAAGATCGCGATCGACCCGGTCTGGTATCTCCCGGGAATTGCGGCGCGCTTCGCCACGACGGAAAGCAATCTGCGCCGACAGCTGTTCGAGCAGACGGCCGGCATGTTTCCGGAACTGGTGACACGGCCCGACCTCCATGTGTTTCTACCGCCGATCGGCGGTACGACGGCCTATCTGTTCGGCGATGTCGCCAAACTGCCGGACCATCGCACCAGCATCACCTGCCGGGTGCATGACGAGTGCAACGGCTCCGACGTGTTCGGCTCGGACATCTGCACATGCCGCCCATACCTGCTGCACGGCATCGAGGAGTGCGTGCGCGCCGGGCAGACCGGCGGGCTCGGCATCATCATCTACAACCGCAAGGAAGGCCGCGCCCTCGGCGAGGTCACCAAATTCCTGGTTTACAATGCGCGCAAGCGGCAGGAAGGTGGCGATGCCGCCGCGCAGTATTTTGAGCGCACCGAATGCGTCGCAGGCGTACAGGATGCGCGATTCCAGCAGCTGATGCCGGATGTCGTGCACTGGCTCGGACTGAAACGCATCGACCGCTTCGTCTCCATGAGCGACATGAAGTATGACGCGCTGGTGAGTCAGGGCATCGACATCGTCGAACGCGTACCGATCCCCGACGATCTGGTGCCGGCGGACGCCCAGGTCGAAATCGTTGCGAAGAAGGCTGCCGGGTACTACTCGCCGGAGGAGCCCACCCAGCGCGACTTCGTCGGCCGGTCGCTCGATAAATATTGAGCGCGGCCATGTCCTCCGTGATCTCCGAGACAGCGGCGGCCTTGTCATTACTCAATGCCGCGGCGGTGCGGGAGCGCGCGCACCGGCTGCTTGCCATCGGCCTTGAGGATCAGCTGCCGAACTTCCGCGTCCACCTCGACCGCATGGATTCGACGGCCGAACTGGTGGTGCAGACCACGCGAGCGGCGTATCCCTCGCTGGCGGTGCCGTTTCATTCGCGCTGGCGGCATTTCTCCACCAATGGCGTCGATCGCTGGGCGGGCCTGGCCAACCAGGTTGCATGGCCAGATCGCGCGGCACGGGCTCGCGCCGAATTCGATCTGGCGATGGTCAGCGTGTTTCTGGACGCCGGTGCCGGGCCGTCATGGCGGTACTGCGACCCGGTGACCGGATCGGCCATTGGCCGTTCGGAGGGATTGGGACTGGCCAGCCTTGCGATGTTCGCCGCTGGCGCGTTCTCGTCGGATCCGCGACAGCCGCTTCGAGCCGATGCCGACGTGCTGGCGAATTTATCCGTGACAGACCTCGCGAACGGCATGCAGGTGTCGGGTGCCAATCCGCTGGTCGGCATCGACGGCCGGGTGAATTTGTTGCGCAGCCTCGGCCGGCTGGTGGCCTCCAATCCGGCCGTATTCGGACGCTTCGATACGCCGCGGCCCGGCGGGCTGTTCGACCGGCTGGCATCGCTGGCCGACGATCGCAGGCTCCCGGCCGCCACGATATTGTCGAAACTGCTCAGGGAGCTCGGGCCGATCTGGCCGTCGCGGCTGACGCTCGGCGGCATCGCACTCGGTGATTGCTGGAAGCATCCGATGCTGGCGACCGGGGATGCGACCAGCCACCTGATGCCGTTGCACAAGCTCTCGCAATGGCTGGCCTACTCGCTGATCGAGCCGCTGCAGAATGCCGGAATTGCTGTGACCGACATCGACGGGCTGACCGGGCTTGCCGAGTATCGCAACGGCGGTCTCTTCGTCGACAATGGCGTGCTGACATTCCGCGACGATGGTGCAGCGCTCCGGGAGCATGACGTCGCTTCACCGCTTGTCGTGGAGTGGCGGGGGCTGACGGTAGCATTGCTCGACTGCGTCGCGGACAATGTGCGCCGACGCCTCGGGCTCGATGCAGCCGCTCTGCCGCTGGCGAAAATCCTCGAAGGTGGAACCTGGGCCGCGGGCCGACGGCTGGCGCGTCAACGCCGCGCCGACGCATCGCCTCCAATCAAGGTTATCAGCGACGGCACGGTATTTTAGGGCGGAGACTCGGCATGGAAGGCGTCACGATCGTTAGCCATCCGCTGGTGCAGCACAAGCTGACACTGTTGCGCAAGAAGGACACCTCGACTAAGTCGTTTCGCGAACTCCTCAAGGAGATCGGGATGCTGCTATGTTACGAGGTGACCCGCGATCTGCCGCTGGCCGATGTCGATATCGAGACGCCGCTCGCGAAAATGAAATCGCCGGAGATCTCGGGCAAAAAGCTCGTGTTTGCGCCGGTGCTGCGTGCCGGCGTGACTTTTGCGGAGGGCATGCTCGACCTCGTGCCGACTGCGCGCGTCGCCCATATCGGCCTTTATCGCGAACCCGAAACATTCGTGGCCGTAGAGTATTTCTTCAAAGCGCCGAGCGATCTGCACGAGAGATTAGTGATCGTGATTTCCCCGGTGCTGGCGACAGCCAATCTGTCTGTCGCGGCGGTGGATCGGCTCAAGGAGCGCGGTGCCAATGAAGTCCGGCTGGTCAGTCTGATCGCCGCTCCCGAAGGGGTCGAGCGCATGCGCGGCATCCACCCGGATGTTCCGATCTGGCTCGCGGCGATCGACGAAGGGTTGGACGAGAACGCCTTCATCCTGCCGGGCCTCGGCGATGCCGGTGACCGTGCCTACGGTACGCGATAGTCGAGCCTGGCGACCTGATCGGAAGGCTGCGCGATCAATCGTCTTCTTCGGATACATCCGGAAGCTCTGCGAGCCTTGGTATGAACCGCACCACGACGTTTGCTTCCTTCAGCATCGTGGCGGCGATCGCAAAATCCTGAGCCCAATTCGAATTGGGTTGGTCAGGTTCATAACCAACGACCTCCGATATGCCCGATTGAATAATCGCCTTCGTGCATTCCACGCAGGGAAACCAGGGCACGTAGATCGTGCAGCCCTTGAGCGCTATCCCAATGCGTGCCGCATTGAAAATAGCATTCTGCTCGGCATGGCAGCTCCAGATGTATTTTGAGCCCGTGATGCGGGAGTGTCGCTCGTCCACCGCATCGTTGACCCCGCGAGGCAAGCCGTTATACCCAGTCGAGCGTATTTCGTTGTCGGGTCCGACCACGACGGCGCCCACGCGGCGTCCCTTTTCAATGCTCCAACGCGCCAAATGATGCGCCAGAAGCATGAACCGCTCATCCCATTTTCTATCTCGCAATTCGTCCAACCTCGTTATCGTGTACCCGGCATCAAATAGGTGCGAAAAGCAGTCAATAGCCGGATTTCCAGGGCGTTTTCTAGCGAAGTGGCGACCGGTCCGCGTGAAGAAAACGCGTCAAACAAAGCACTAGAGCCTCCGGCATCATGCCGAACTTGCGTACGGGCTGGTCGGACCGAGAACACGGCTTGCCTTTCGCACTTCGTCTAGGAACGCCTTGGCCAGGCGCGACAGGGGTTCTGCCTCCGACCAAAGCATGTGGGCTACGGCCGGTGTTCTGGGCGTGAAGGGCCTGACAACGAGGTCGTGGCTGCCGGCTTGGCGCGGCGAGAATGGATCGACGACGGCAGCGCCGACGCCGGCGGCCGCGAGCACACAGGCAGTGTTGCAGTATCGCACCTCCACCGTCGGCTGAAACGGCGCACCGGCCCGGGCAAAGCTCTCGCGTACCGCTTCGCCCAGTCGCGTTCCGCGCTCCAGCCCGATGAAGGGCAGGCCGACAAGATCGGAGGCGGATATGACGGGATGTTCAGCCAGTGGATGCTTCGGCGGCAGGACACAGACCATTTCGCCGGTGTGGACCACCTCATGCGCGATGCCGGGATGATGCGACAGGCCGAGCACGAAGCCCAGTTCGGCGACCCGGCTCGTCACGCCTTCGATGATTCCTTCATAGCGACGCACGTCAAAGAAGACCCGCGTCTGCCGCCGCTGTTGCAGGAAGTCCGAAAGCGCGGGAGGAATGATGCTATAGGCCAAGGGGGGCGTCGCCACGATCGACAACAGCCCCGAACGACTTTCCCGCAAATCGCGCACGCGGTTTTCAAGCTTGGCGTGAAGCGCAAAGATCGCTTCGCTTTCCTTGTAAAGCGCCATCGCCTCTGATGTCGGGAATAGCCGGTTGTTGACACGTTCGAACAGGGCAAAGCCGGCCTGCGCTTCCATTGCCTTGAGTGCATTGCTGATCGCCGGTTGAGACAGCGCCAGTTCGTCCGCCGCCGCGACCGTGGTCCGGTGCCGGATGACCGCTCGCAAAATCTCCAACTGGCGAAGGTTCATATAACTGCCGGTTATTGTCTCGCCCGAAATATCATAGCACGGGTGATTGCAATTAGCAGGCCGTTTTCACGTAATGGGCGGCGCGGCGGAATGCTGATGGAGCGGAGCATCGCCTCGTGCATTGGCAATCCGCACAGTTTGGAGGCAATATTGGTCCGCATACTTCGCGCCGCTGCCGCCCAGATGGGGCCGACGCAAAAAGCGGATCCTAGAGAGCGCACGCTTGGCCGGATGCTGGAGCTTCTGGAGACGGCTGCCGCGCGCGGCGCGGGCCTGGTCGTGTTTCCTGAACTGGCCTTCACCACGTTTTTCCCGCGATGGTACCTCGAAGGCGATATGCTGGATCAGTATTCGAGTGCAGCATGCCCAATCCGGCCGTGCAGCGCCTGTTCGATCGCGCCCGCGCGCTCCGCGTCGGATTTTATATCGGCTACGCCGAACAGACTGCCGACCGCCAACGCTACAACTGCTCGATACTGGTCGATCGCGACGGAGCGATTCTCGGCCGCTATCGCAAGGTGCATCTGCCGGGTTCGGTCGAGCCGCGCGCCGACGCACGCTTCCAGCAGCTTGAAAAGCGCTATTTCTCGTATGGCGACCTGGGATTTCCTGCCTTTCGCGCAGGACCGGATTGGTGTCACGCGATCATGGGTATGATGATCTGCAACGATCGCCGCGGGCCCGAATCCTGGCGCGTCCTTGGCTTGCAGGGGGTTGAACTGGTCTGCGTCGGCTACAATTCGGCAGCCTATGACCCCAATGGCGGCGTCACGGAAGATGCCGCGCTGCGCACCTTCCATTCAACGCTGGTGACGCAGGCCAACGCCTACATGAACGCGACCTGGGCGATCGCCGTCGCCAAGGCGGGCGACGAGGACGGCTCCGGACTGATCGGCGGCTCCTGCATCGTCGATCCGAACGGCCGCATCGTCGCCGAAGCGGCGACGTTGGGAGATGAGGTCGTCGTTGCCGACCTTGATCTCGACCTCTGCCGGCAGGGCAAGGACAAGATGTTCGACTTTGCCGCCCATCGGCGGCCCGAGCAGTACGCCGTCATCACCGAGCGTGCCGGTGTTGTCGAGCCGGCCGGGCTCGATGCGGTGGCAACGAATCTTCGGAACCAGGAGGCCGAGCGCCGATCCCGATGAGTAGCTCCGTCAGTGCCGACGTGGCGAATGCGCCCGATCTGATCGAAGTGGTGACCGCAACCGCCGCTGCGCTGATCAGGCGGCCGGACCTCGGAGCGATCGCGCCGGGGGCAACCGCCGACCTCACCGTGGTCGACCTGACGCATCCGCATCTGCAGCCGCTGTTCGATCCGCGTCGCGGCCTGATCGCGTTGGCGAACCGCGCCACTATCGACCAGATCGTCGTTGATGGACGCGTGCTGATCGATGTCGGCCGCTATGTCGCCGGCGACGAGGTGACAATCATTTCGGCCGGGACCGCGGCGATCGGCAGGATCTGGCATCTGCCGGAAGCGCAGGCGGCCTTCGATGGATGACGGATCGGCGATGCTCAAACGCAACACTAGGTAAGGTAATCGGGAAAAGCTCATGCGTGTCATCAATGTTGCCGCTGCCCAGATGGGACCGATCCAGAAGGCAGACAGCCGCGAGGCGGTCGTCGGGCGCATGATCGCGCTGATGGATCAAGCCAAGGCTCGGGGCGCCGATCTGATCGTCTATCCGGAGCTGGCGCTCACCACGTTCTTTCCGCGCTGGTACATGACGGACCAATCCGAGGTCGACCGCTGGTTTGAGCGCGACATGCCCAATGCGGCGACCAGGCTGCTGTTCGAGCGCGCGGCAAAACACCAGATTGCGATGAACTTCGGCTACGCCGAATTGACACCGGACGGCCACCATTTCAACACCAGCATCCTGACCGACAAATCCGCCCGCATCGTCGGCAAGTACCGCAAGGTTCATCTGCCCGGTCATTCGGAATTCGATACCGAACGCGCATTCCAGCATCTTGAGAAACGCTACTTCGAACCGGGGGATCTTGGCTTTAATGTCTGGCGTGCGCTTGGCGGCATCCTTGGCATGGCGATCTGCAACGACCGGCGCTGGCCGGAGACCTATCGCGTGATGGGCCTGCAAGGCGTCGAGATGGTGATGATTGGCTACAACACGCCCTCGGTGAACGCCGAGAAGAGCGAGGAGGGGCCGGCGAAGCGGTTGTTCCACAACCGGCTCTCGGTGCAGGCCGGTGCCTACCAGAACTCGACATGGGTCGTGTGCGTCGCCAAGGCCGGCGTCGAGGATGGTCATCCCTTGATCGGTGGCACCCTGATCGTTAATCCCGACGGCGAGATTGTGGCCGAAGCCGGCACCGAAGAGGACGAATTGCTGGTTCACCCCTGCGATCTGGACGCCACCGCCTTCGGCAAGGACACGATCTTCAACTTCGCGCAGCATCGTCGCATCGAGCATTACGGCCTGATCACCAGCCGTACCGGCGCACAACCGCCTCCGGAAAACTGATGTCCGAAACCCGGACGCCGTGGCTCGCAGGTGTCAAGAACGATTGGAATCAGTGATGGGCGAACTGCACCGTGCCCAACGCCATCGTCACGGCGGCCTGTGTCGGATCGATCACGGGAATCCCGAGGGCCTGTTCCAGCGCTCGGCGGTGACGCGCCATGCCGGCGCAGCCCATCACGATGGCTCCGGCGCCATCTTCGTCCTTCATAGCGCGACCGACCTCGATCATCCTCGCCAGCGTTCCTTCACCCGATGCGGTCTCCGCCACGCTCATGTTGAGCGGTCGTTCCCCGGACAGGCGATCCATCAGGCCCATCTGCCGGAGATAGCGCATATGACGGCGGATCGAGCGCTGCGTGATCGCGATGACGCCGAACGAATCGGCGCGCGCCAGCGCCGTCAGCACGCCGCACTCGGCGATGCCGAAGATGGGCCGGTCGGTTGCTTCACGGCAGACATGCAGACCAGGATCGCTGTAGCAGGCAATGACGAAGGCCGCCGAGCTGTTGTCGCTCTCCACCAGCCGGCGCAGCGGCATCGTGACACTGTCGGCATCGGCCTGGCTCTCGATTCCGTAAGGACCTTCGGCCAGCGTCGTGCAGATGATTTCGGGGCCGCCCTCAAAGCCAAGCGGCTTCAAGGCGTCCTCGAGGCCCTGGGTGACGAGTTGGTTGGAATTGGGATTGATCACGAGGATGCGTGGCCGGGACATCGTGGTTTCCTGCGGGATGATGCTTCGCGCGGCAACGTGAGGCAGCGCTATGGCGAGATTACAGCAGAGGCAATCGACGTGCCATCAGCGATGCGCGGCCCGCGCGATCTGTGCGTTCTTCGAAGGGCGTAAGAGCCAGGACCCGGGAGTTTGTGATGACTGAATTCACGTATGATCTCGTCATTCGCGGCGGACGCGTCGCGACTGCGAGCGATGTGTTCGAGGCCGATGTCGCGATTTCCGGTGAAACGATTGCTGCGATCGGTCACCGGCTGGCGGGCGGGCGGCGCGAGATCGACGCGCGCGGCAAGCTGGTTCTGCCGGGCGGTGTCGACAGCCACGCCCACATCGAGCAGCTTTCGGCCGCGGGCATCGTCAACGCCGACACGTTCGAGAGCGCGACCGTCTCGGCGGCCTTCGGCGGCACCACCACCGTGATCCCGTTCGCGGCCCAGCACGTTGGCATGAAGCTGCCTCAGGTGCTCGAGGAGTATCACGCGCTCGCCAGAAAGGGCGCCGTCATCGATTATGCCTTTCACATGATCATTGCTGATCCGACCAGGGAGACGCTGGAAACGGATTTGCCTCGTCTGGTCAAGCAGGGGCATGGTTCGATCAAGATCTTCATGACCTACGACCGGTTGAAGATCGAGGATGAACCGCTGCTGGATATCCTGCTGGCGGCGCGTGAGGGCGGCGCGATGTTGTGCGCTCATGCCGAGAATCACGGGATTATCTCCTGGATGGTGAAACGGCTGCTCGCGCGCGGCTACACTGATCCGAAATACCACGCCATCAGCCATGCGCGCGTCTCTGAAGCGGAGGCGTTCAATCGCCTGATCGGCATGGCGGCCCTGATCGACCAGCCGATCATGATCTTTCACGTGTCGACGGCGGAAGGCGCTAGGGTGATCCGCGATGCGCGCGGCCAGGGGCTGAAAGTATTCGCGGAAACCTGCCCGCAATATCTCTTTCTCACCGCCGCCGATCTCGACAAACCAGGCGTGGAAGGCGCGAAGTGGATGTGCAGCCCTCCACCACGTCGCGCGACCGATCAAGAGGCGTTGTGGCGGGCGCTCGCGCTCGGAGATTTGCAGACGGTTTCGTCCGACCACGCACCGTATCGGTTCGACGAAACCGGCAAGCTGCGCGCTGGCCCCAATCCCAACTTCAAGCAGATCGCGAATGGCTTGCCGGGGCTGGAAGTGCGTTTGCCATTGCTGTTCGACGCGATGGTCTCCCAAGGCCGTCTGAGGCTTGAAAAATTCGTCGATTTGACTGCGACTGCACCGGCCAAGATCTACAATCTGCATCCGCGGAAGGGCTCGATTGCAGTCGGGGCCGATGCGGATATCGGGATCTGGGATCCGCAGCGTGAGGTCACGCTGAGCGACGCCATGATGCATGATCTCGCCGGCTACACGCCCTTCACCGGCCGCAAGCTGCGCGGCTGGCCGGTCACCGTGCTTTCGCGCGGGCGTGTGATCGTGTCCGACGGCAAGCGTTCGGTCGAAGCGGGCTCCGGCCGTTTCCTTGCGCGTGGCGGCGGCGAGGCAGCGAAGCCAACCGGACGGCTGATGCCGGACATGGATCCAGAGCTGAATTTCGGTGCAAGGCTTCTGTAAGCCACTTGCGGCGACCTGTCCGGGGTGAGCGTCAGCCCGTCCGGACAACGTCATGATCGACAACACAGCGATGTCGAGATCGTCGGTAAGCACCTGATAGGGGATCGCAAATCCGCGTGATCGCATTGAAAATGCGCGCGCCCGAAAGTTGCCGCTCCCCCGGTGCCGCCGGACCATGCTGGCATACCATTTGCACGCAAATTGATCAGCATCACCGGTTCGACCGCCTTTGTCACCTCGCCTTGTGCCAAACCTCCACCGATGAAACGGGCGGAGTCGCCACAACAACCGACGTTTGGGAGAGTTTCATGGATCGCAGGACTTTGTTGAAAGGATTGGCCGGGGCAGGCAGCCTCGCGGCGACAGGCGGCCTTTCGATGCCGGCCCTTTCCCAAGGCGCAGCGGCGCGCACCTTGCGCTTCGTGCCGCAGGCCAATCTTGCGAATTTCGATCCGATCTGGGGGACCCAGTATGTGGTGCGCAACGCCGCCGCGCTGGTGTGGGACACCCTCTATGGCGTCGACGCGACATTGCAGCCGCAGCGTCAGATGGTCGAGTCCGAAGAAGTCACCGATGATGGCTTGACCTGGACCTTTCGTCTGCGGTCGGGGCTCAAGTTCCACGACGGCGAGCCTGTGCGCAGCAAGGACGTGATCGCAAGCCTCACGCGGTGGTCGGCCCGCGATCCGATGGGACTGATGATCAAGGCGCTCCAGCAGGAGTTGACTGCCGTCGACGACAAGACTTTCAAATTGGTGCTGAAGCAGCCCTATCCGAAGCTGCTCTACGCGCTCGGCAAGAACAATACGCCGATTGCCTTCATCATGCCTGAGCGCATTGCGCAGACCGACCCGTTCAAGCAGATCACCGACTATGTCGGTTCGGGGCCGATGAAGTTCGCGAAGGCCGAGTGGGTCCCCGGCGCCAAGGCGGTGTTCGAGAAATTCACCGACTATGTGCCGCGGCAGGAGAAATCGTCCTGGCTCGCCGGCGGCAAGCAGATTCTGATCGACCGCCTGGAATGGGTGGTGATCCCGGATCCCGCAACGGCAGCGGCCGCATTGCAGAACGGCGAGGTCGATTGGTGGGAAAGCCCGATCACCGATCTCGTGCCGGTACTCAAGAGCAACCGCAACATCAACGTCGACATCGCCGATCCGCTCGGCAACGTCGGTTCCTTCAGGATGAACCACCTTTACCCGCCGTTCAACGACGTCAGGGCGCGGCGTGCGGTACTGATGGCGATGAGCCAGGAAGACTACATGCGGGCGCTGGTTGGAGATGACACCTCGCTCTGGAAGCCGCTCCCCGGCTTCTTCACGCCGGGCACGCCGCTTTATTCGGAGGCGGGCGGCGAGATCCTCAAAGGCAAGCGCGATTTCGACGCGGCCAAGAAGCTGCTGGCGGAGAGCGGCTATTCGGGCCAGCCGGTCACCTGCCTCGTGGCACAGGACCAGCCGATCACCAAGGCGCAGGGCGACGTCACCGCGGATTTGCTGAAGAAGCTCGGCATGAATGTCGATTTCGTCGCGACCGACTGGGGCACGGTCGGATCGCGCCGAGCCCAGAAGACGCCTCCGGGGCAGGGTGGCTGGCAGATGTTCCACACCTGGCACGCCGGTGCCGACTGCATCAACCCCGCGCCCTACAACGCCATTCGCGCCAATGGCGACAAGGCGTGGTTCGGCTGGCCTTCGAGCGATGCCGTGGAGAAGGATGTCGTGGCGTGGTTCGAGGCCAAGAATCTCGATGAAGAGAAGGCGGCGATCAATCACCTCAACAAGGCGGCACTCGAGAACGTGGTCTATGCGCCGACCGGCTTCTTCCTGGGTTACACGGCATGGCGCAAGACCATCTCCGGCATCGCGAAGGGGCCGCTGCCGTTCTTCTGGGGCGTGTCGAAGACCGCATGACGACGGCACGGTGAACTGACATGGTCTCGTATATCCTGCGGCGCATTGTCGCGACGTTGCCGGTGATGGCAATCGTCGCGCTGTTCGTCTTCAGTCTGCTCTACATTGCACCGGGCGATCCCGCAGTCGTGATCGCCGGCGATCAGGCCAGCCCCGCCGACGTTGAACGGATACGCCAGAGCCTCGGCCTCGACCGGCCGTTTCTGGTGCAGTTCGGGTCATGGCTCTGGCACATCCTGCACGGCGATCTTGGCACCTCGATCTTCACCAGCCTGCCGGTCTCGACGCTGATCGCGCAGCGTATCGAGCCGACACTCTCTCTGATGGCGATTGCCCTCTCCCTGACAGTTCTGATCGCCGTGCCACTCGGCGTCGTGGCGGCGTGGAAGGCGGGAAGCTGGATCGACCGCAGCATCATGGCATTCGCCGTGTTCGCCTTTTCGCTTCCTGTCTTCGTGATCGGATACGTCCTGGCCTACGTGTTCGCGCTCAAGCTCGAATGGCTCCCGGTGCAGGGCTATACGCCGATCGCCGAAGGCGTCTGGCCGTGGCTGCAGAACCTGATCCTGCCGGCGGTTGCGCTCGGCGATATCTACATCGCGCTGATCGCGCGCATCACGCGCGCTTCCATGCTCGAAGTGTTGCAGCAGGATTATATCCGCACGGCTCGCGCCAAGGGCCTTGGGATGCGCGACATCCTGTTCGTTCATGCACTGAAGAACGCCGCGGTTCCGATCGTGACGGTGATTGGTATTGGCGTCGCCCTGCTGATCGGCGGCGCCGTGGTGACCGAAAGCGTGTTCGCGATCCCGGGCCTTGGCCGACTGACGATCGACGCGATCCTGCGCCGCGACTACCCGGTCATCCAGGGCATCGTGTTGGTGTTCAGCTTCCTTTACGTGCTGATCAACCTAATGGTCGACGTCATCTACACCCTGGTCGACCCGAGGATCCGCTATTGACCGTATCCACCACCCGCACTGTAACCCTGCCTCCGGGCCTCGTCATCGCGCCGCAACTGCCTGATCTGCTGCGGCCGGTGAAAATCCGGCGCGGCGTTCTCGGCTTCCTTCGCAGTCATCCGACGGTTGCGATCGGCGGCGCATTGCTGCTCTGCCTGGTCCTGGTTGCGATCTTCGCGCCTTATCTCGGGACCGTCGACCCGACCGCGCTCGCACCAGCCAAGCGTACACGCGCGCCATCGGCCGACTTCTGGTTCGGCACCGACATGCTGGGCCGCGATATCTATTCACGCGTGCTCTACGGGGCGCGGGTCTCGCTCACCGTCGGACTTTCGGTGGCGGTGCTGGCCTCGCTTGCCGGTCTTGCGGTCGGCCTCGTCTCGGGCTTCGTGCGTTGGGCAGATGGGATCTTGATGCGGTTCATCGACGGGTTGATGTCGATACCGCCGATCCTGCTCGCGGTTGCGTTGATGGCGTTGACACGTGGCAGCGTCGGCAACGTCATCCTGGCGATCACGGTCGCCGAGATCCCGCGCGTGACGCGGCTCGTGCGCGGCGTCGTGCTGTCGTTGCGCGAGCAGCCTTACGTGGACGCTGCCACGGCCTCCGGCACGCGAACGCCGATGATCATCATGCGTCACATCCTGCCCAACACGCTGGCGCCGATGTTGGTCCAGGCCACCTATATCTGCGCCAGCGCCATGATCGTCGAGTCGATCCTCTCCTTCATCGGCGCAGGTACGCCGCCGACCATTCCGTCCTGGGGCAATATCATGGCCGAGGGCAGGGCGCTGTGGCAGGTCAAGCCTTTCATCGTATTCTTTCCTGCCGCGTTCCTGTCCGTCACCGTGCTTGCCGTCAACCTGCTCGGCGACGGCCTGCGTGACGCGCTCGATCCGCGCATGGCGAAAAGCCTGTAGGAAGTCGAGGTTTGATCCGATGGCATTGCTCGAAGTCGAGAATCTGCAGACCCATTTCCGGACGCCCGACGGGATCAACCGGGCGGTCGACGGCGTGTCCTTCCAGGTCGACGAAGGTGAGACACTGGCGATCGTCGGCGAATCCGGCTGCGGCAAGTCGGTCACCTCGATGTCGCTGATGCGGCTGATCCCCGAGCCGCCGGGCAGGATCGCGGGCGCGGTTCGTTTCCAGGGCAGGGACTTGCTGCAACTCTCCGAGCGCGAGATGCGCGCCGTCCGCGGCAACGACATCTCGATGATCTTCCAGGAACCGATGTCGAGCCTCAATCCGGTGCTGACCGTCGGTCGCCAGATCGGCGAGACATTGCGGATGCATCAGGGCCTGGACAAGCAGGCTGCAGAGGCGCGCGCCGTCGAGATGTTGAATCTGGTCGGCATCCCGGAGCCGGCGCGGCGTGTGCGCGAATATCCGCATCAACTGTCCGGGGGCATGCGCCAGCGCGTGATGATCGCGATGGCACTGGCCTGTAATCCAAAGCTCCTGATCGCCGATGAGCCGACCACAGCGCTGGACGTCACGATCCAGGCGCAGATCCTGCAGTTGATGCTGGACCTCAAGCGCCGGGTCGGGGCGGCGATCGTCCTGATCACTCATGATCTCGGCGTGGTTGCCGAGATCGCCGAACGCGTCATGGTGATGTATGCCGGCCGCAAGGTCGAGGAAGCGCCGGTGGCCAGGCTGTTCCGCTCCCCCCGCCATCCGTATACGCAGGGCCTGCTCGGCGCGGTACCCAAGCTCGGCTCTTCCCTGACCGGCGCGGCGCGACGGCTCACCGAGATTCCCGGGCAGGTCCCCAGCCTCAAGAAGGCCATCGAGGGCTGCGCCTTTGCCGGGCGGTGTGCGCTCGCGACCGATCTTTGCCGGCAGGTCGCGCCGGGTCTCGAAGTAAAGGGCCCCGGCCATATCGCCGCGTGCCATTACGCTGCCAAGGAAGCTGCTGCGGCATGAGCGCCCCGCTGCTCCAGGTCAACGACCTCAAGAAGCATTTCCCGGTTCGCAGCGGCCTGTTCGGCCGCCGGTCCGGCTCGGTCTATGCCGTCGATGGCGTGTCCTTCGAGGTCGACCGTGGCGAGACCCTGTCGCTCGTCGGCGAATCCGGCTGCGGAAAATCGACGGTCGGCCGGGCGATCCTGCGACTGTTCGACATCACCTCGGGCCAGGTGGTGCTCGATGGCCAGCGCATCGACGATCTTTCACCCGGCGGGCTGCGCGCCATGCGCCGCCGTGTTCAGGTGGTGTTCCAGGATCCGTTCTCCAGCCTCAATCCGCGGATGCGCGTGCGCGATATCCTGGCCGAGCCGATCCGCAATTTCGGTCTCGCCAAGTCTTCCGCCGACCTCGAGATGCGCGTTGCGGCGCTGATGGACACCGTGCGCCTGCCGCGCGACGCGCTGAACCGGCGGCCCCACGAATTCTCGGGCGGTCAGCGCCAGCGTATCGGGATCGCCCGCGCGCTTGCGGCGGAGCCCGACCTGATCGTCTGCGACGAGGCGGTGTCGGCGCTCGACGTCTCCGTCAAGGCCCAGATCGTCAATCTGCTGCAGGACCTTCAACAGCAATTCGGTCTCGCGTTGCTCTTCATCAGCCACGATCTGGCGATCGTCGAGCACATGACGCACCGTGTCGCTGTGATGTATCTCGGCAGGATCGTCGAGATGGCGCCAAGGCGGAAGATCTTTACCGCACCGGGGCATCCCTACACCAAGGCCTTGCTCTCGGCGGTGCCGGTGCCGGAGCCTGGCGCCGCGCGAAACCCGATCATCCTGAAGGGCGACGTGCCGAGTCCGATCAATCCGCCGAAGGGTTGTCGCTTCAACACCAGGTGCCCGTTCGTCTTCGACCGCTGCAAGGCAGAGGAGCCGCAGCTTCGGTCGGCCGGAGACGGTCAGTGGGTGGCATGCCATCTCGAAGCGCTTCCGGAGGTGCCAGGCTCCGCCGGATGAACGATGTGGGCGCCGCGATGCAACGGTCGGCCTGGCGGACAATGCATGCGCATGCCACTACCAGCGAGCATCGGAGGAGATGTTTGGCGCCTCCCCGATTCAACCCCGCGAGGCCTCAGGGCGAACGAAGCCCGGTATTGGTCTAATGTCCGGCCGGCGCCGAATACCTACCGGTGTAGTAGGACGGAGCGGGACTGATCACCCTGGAAGGCTGCCATGCTGCATAGGCGTCGGTGGGACGTGCCTGTGATTAATGTGTCGGTGCAGCCTGGGGCTTGCGGTGACGCTCTGTGGCCGTCGCGCTCTGCACGGTCAATGCAAGCAACAGACCTGTCGCGACAGCGTAAACGTTCTTCCTCATTGGGCATCTCCCTTGCGCGTTTTAGCCGGCGTTATCGCCGGCCCGTTCCTCACCAAATAGTGCTTGCAAGGGCGTTCCCTTAGGGTGGCTACAATCACGAAGCATTGCGCAAATAACTGGGCGCAAGATCCTGAAGAGCGTGCAGGCCGCGGACGCCGGCCGTGTCTCCTTGCGCTTCACTCTGGGGGTCTTTCACGATGTTCAACATTCGCCGAACCTTGTCGGCCGCCGTACTGTCATTGGGGTTGGTACCGGCGGCCAATCTCGCGAGCGCCGCTGATCTGCCGGTCAAGGCGCCCGCCGACCTGCCTTTTTTCTTGGTCATCGATGATCGCGTGACCTACTCCTACATTTTCTCCGGCACCGATCCGGGCGTATTCTCCGTCCGTCCTGACGGCAGCATCAATGGAAAGACCGCCAAGCAGGTCTATTCGTTCACGCACTTCGACATCTGGGCCTACGGCCAGAACTTCTTCACGATCTCGATGTACAAGTCGGACCACAACGACCCGGCATCGCCGTGCTCGAATGTCGGTGTGACCATCACCGGAGCTCCAGCAACCTGCGCTGGCGCCACCGAAATTTATGGCCTGTTCCGATCTACCTTCGGCTGGAACCAGATCTTCGACACGAAGGCGTTCAGCAGGGGGCCGCTGAACAACATCTCGTTCGAAGTCGGCATGGACGCCAACACGGAGAACAATTTCCTGGGGCCCGCCAGGCGGGACGTCGTCGCCGGTCTCCAGTTCGAGTTCAACCTTCCCTACAAGGGTTACATCAACGTGGCGCCGTTGATGTACTACGAGTAACCCGTTGAAATCACATCAAAGGAGATCGCCCTTCGAGCGCACCATAAGATCGCAGCTCGCGTCCTTAGATTTCTAGATCTGTCGTCGGACCGTTGCCGTAGCAGGCTCGGTTGTTGTGAGCGTCTGGATGAACTCCTCCAACGATGGTTGCGGCGCCGTTTGTAGCTTGTGGAGTTCTTCCGGCTTCAGCTTGGTGTAACGCCGCAATGTCCGCCAATCTTTGTGACCAGTCACGAGCGCGACCTTCTCGATCGTGAGACCTGCTTCGAAGAGGCGGCTAGTACCCTCGTGTCGCAGGTCATGAAAATGCAGATCCTCGATCTTCAACTCGTCGCAGGCGCGCGTGAATGCCGCGCTTACTGACTTGTGATTATACGGGAATACGCGCCCCTGTCCTTTGGTGATGATGCGCTGCTGGAGCATGATTTCCCAGGCGTCATAGCCGGTCAGATTGAGAAGCGGGACTTTCTGATTGTTACCATCCTTCTTTCTCGGATCCTTGCGGTCCATGATCGTGAGAATCCGCTTTGCCATGTCGACGTCCGGCCAGTCAGGCCGGCAAATCTCCTCTTGCCGCATTGTGGTTGCAACGGCGTATCGGACGATGCGGCCCATCGGGATGACCTGTCGCGGATTGCTCTCGAAATATTCGATGAGCTCGTCGAGCTCATCTTGAGTGGGACGCCGATCTCGCTCATCGGACTTTCCGACGAGACCCAAATGCTTCAACGCGAAACGTGCCAAGCGCACCTCTTCGGCAGAAATTTCGATGCCGTGAACAGCTGCTGCATGCGTTGCGATGGTTCTGATGAACGACATATCGATTGCAAGGGTAGCTGGGCCGGCACCTTCCTTCGCGCGTTTCCTGCCGTATTCGATCAACCTTTCACGGTCGAGACGGGGAAGCTTTACGGCTCCGAGATCCTCCTTCAGAGCCTCCAGGACAGCCGCCTTGGATCGGCGGGGAGGACGACCGACTTCGAGCATGTCTTCGATATGAAGATCGATGATGTCGCCGAAGGTTTTGGCCTTTACAGCGGCTCGGGGCCTGGGTGACCCGCAGCGATCGATATTGCGCTCAATGTCGAGCGCCCATTCCTCGCCATCCTTGCGGCGACGGAAGGTCTCCGCCACATAGCGGTTCTTGCGGCGGACCTGGACACGCCAACTCCCGGACGGCAACTGAGTGAAACTGGCCACGGTCGTGTGCACTCCCCAAATCGTGTGCGCTACGTGTGCACTGACAGGTCAAAACGGGTACAAACGTGTGCAAATTCGGCTAGTTTGGAGTGCACACGTTCGTGTTTCATCCCATTGAAAGCATAGGGTAAATAATTGAAATCGCAACACTATCGCTTTTCCGTGGCCCCGATGATGGATTGGACTGACCGGCATTGCCGGGTCTTCCATCGCCTGATGTCGCGGCGGGCGCGGCTCTACACGGAGATGCTGACGACCGGCGCCATCATCCACGGCGACCGTGCGCGGCTGCTCGGCTTCGATGCCAGCGAGCATCCGGTGGCGCTACAGCTCGGCGGTTCCGATCCGCGCGATCTCGCGACCGCCGCGCAGATCGGCGAGGATTTCGGCTATGACGAGATCAATCTCAATGTCGGCTGTCCATCCGATCGGGTGAAGGACGGCCGTTTCGGCGCCTGCCTGATGGCGGAGCCCGCGCTGGTCGCCGAGGGCGTTGCGGCGATGAAGCGCGCGGTGAAGGTTCCCGTCACGGTGAAGTGCCGGATCGGCATCGACGACCAGGATCCGGAAGTCGCGCTCGATACGCTGGCGCGCGGCGTGATTGCCGCGGGCGCGGACGCGCTCGTCGTGCATGCGCGCAAGGCCTGGCTCAACGGATTGTCGCCGAAGGAGAACCGCGACATTCCGCCGCTCGACTACGATCGCGTCTATCGCCTCAAGGCAGCGCTGCCGGACGTGCCCATCATCATCAACGGCGGGATCACGAGTATCGCCGAAGCGAAGCAGCATCTGGCGCATGTCGATGGCGTGATGCTGGGACGGGCGGCCTATCAGGAGCCGTGGCGGCTGCTGACCGTCGATTCCGAGCTGTTCGGTGAAACGCCGCCGCACGCCACGATGAAGGACGTCTTCGCGGCGATGCTGCCCTATATCGAGCGGCAACTGGCTGAAGGCACCCGGCTGCATTCGATCACGCGCCACTTCGTCGGCGCCTTTCACGGCGTGCCCGGCGCCCGCGCCTTCCGCAGGCATCTCGCGGAGAACGGCGTTCGGCCGGGCGCCGGGACCAACGTGTTGCGCGAGGCGATCGCACGCGTCGACGACCGCGCGCCTGCGGCGGTCGCGGCCTGAGGTTATTGCTTGCGCTGACGCCGCACGACGTCTTGCGCGATTTTCAGGAAGTTGAAGAGGTGCGGCATCCGGTTGTCGCGCCGGTAGTTCAGCGACAGCGCGGTGCCGGGATTATGTCCCTCATAGGCGCGATAGGCGACGCCGGGGCGTTCCGCCTGCGAGACGGATTGCGGCACCAGCGCGATGCCGACGCCAACCGACACCAGGCTGATCGCGGTCTGATAATCCTGGGCCAGTACCTGCGATTTCGGAATGAAGCCCTCTTCGAGGCAGATATTGAGGATGTGGTCGGCGAAGCTCGGGCGCGGCTTGCGCGGGTAGAGCACGAAGGTCTCGGCCTTCAGCGCAGCCAGCCGCGTGACCTGCTGCTCGAGCAAGGGCGAGGTGTCGGACAGCGCGAGGATCAGCGGCTCCTGCAGCAGCGGCTCCGACTTCAATTCCTCGTCGTCGAGCGAGGGGCGGGCGACGGCGATATCGATCTCGCGCTGGATCACCGCGCGCTTCTGCTCGGCGTTGTTCATCGCCGACAGCGCGAGTTCGACGTCAGGATAGGCCGAGCGAAACGCCTTGATCACGTTGGGTAGCACGCCATAGGTCGCGGATCCGACGAAGGCGACGCGCAGGTGCCCTGAAAAACCCTCGCCGATCCGCTTGATCTCGCGGTGCGTGCGGTCGAGCCGCTCCAGCACATCGCGTGCACGTTCCAGCAGAACGCTGCCGGCCTGGGTCAAACGGATCTGGCTTCGGCTCCGGTCGATGAGCACGACGCCGAGATCGCTTTCCAGCTGTGCAATCTGCCGGCTGAGCGGCGGCTGGGCGATCGCGAGCCGTGATGCGGCGCGGCCGAAATGCAATTCCTCGGCGACGGCGACGAAGTAGACCAGTCGCCTCAGATCCATGACGTCGTCGCGATCGGTCACGGTCAGCCGAACGTTTGTCTGCGCGCTTCCGCGGAAGCTGCGGGAAACGCCTGCCGGGTTTGATATCGCGTGGTCATCGGCGCATGATCGAGACGGTGGTTCCGGCGGGAAGACTGTGCGGGCATCCCTGGATTGTCAATTGTCCGCGGGGACGACGCCATCTGGCTAGTCCTTCCGGGCGAAGGCGCGGATCTTGTCCTCGTCGACCTCGACGCCGAGGCCCGGGCCATCGGGCACACAGATCTCGAACTCGTCGAATCTGATCGGGTTGACGACGAGGTCTTCCACGAGGATCCGCGGACCGAAATGCTCGCTTCCCCATTCGAGCCTGGGCAGGGTGGCGAATGCGGCAAGATGCGCGGCCGCGCCGATGCTGCTCTCCAGCAGGCAGCCGCCGTAGAGCTCGAGGCCGTGCGCGCCGGCGACCGCGGCGGCACGCTTCAATTCAAACAGGCCGCCGCTCTTCACGAGCTTCAGCGAATAGACGCTGCCGCAACCCATCGTCGCGACGCGGGCGATCTCCTCCTTGGTGAAGGCCGCTTCGTCGACAAGCAACGGGATGGACGTGCGGGCCGCGACGCGCGCCATGGCTTCCAACTGCAGCGCCGACACCGGCTGCTCGACCAGAGCGACGTTCAGTTCCTCCAGCGCGGGCATGAAGCGGATGCATTCGGCCTCGGTCCAGCCCTGGTTGACATCGACGATCAGGCGCACCTCGTCGCCGAGGCCGGCGCGCAGCGTCTGCAACCGCTTCAGATCGGCCGGTGGGCGGTTGAAGCCGAACTTGATCTTGAACTGGCGGTGTTCGCGGCGCCGCAGCTTGTCCTTTGCTTCCTCCAGCTCCTGGCCGCTGTCGCCCGAGGCCAGCGCCCAGATCACTTCCATGCGCTGGCGAACCGCACCCCCGAGCAGCGCGCTGGCCGGGAGGCCGAGCGTCCTGCCGGCGGCGTCGAGCAGGGCGGACTCGATGGCGCCCTTAGCCGCGAAATTGCGGGTCGCGGCCTTGCTCATGCGGAGCGCATTGGCCTCGAAGGCGAGGGCAGGCTGCCCGAGCAGCGCCGGCGCCAGGTAATTCGTGACCGCAGCCTTGATCGATTCCACGCTCTCCTCAGCCCAGCGCGGCCCGCCGAGCGTCGAGGCTTCGCCGATACCCGTCACGCCATTGTCGAGCAGGACGCGCACCAGAACGTAGCCCTGATGCGTGACCTCCGTGTTCGAAAGCTTGTGCCGCCGGCGGGTCGGCGCTTCCACGATGGTGGCGCGGATACTGCGGATCGCAGTGTCCCTTGCTAAGTTCCGCACTTGCTCCACGGGCTCGGCGATTTCGATCACGGCACGACTCATAGGTCCTCGCAGGTCAGTTCAAAGTGAACCCTGCCAGGCTTTTCGAGCCCGGCAGGGCGTGGTGCGGATTACTCGGCCGCGACGAGGCGCTCGACCGCCGCCTTCTTGAGCTTGAAGTCGAAATCGAGAACGAGATCGGTGTCGGCGCCGGCCGGTGCCTTGGCGAACTTGCCGATCAGGCTCTGCTTCACGGCGAACACCGAGTCATTGTCGAGATACTTGGTCTCGGAATCGTAGATCTGCGAGATCAGCGATTGATAGCCGTCCTTCGACAGCATGAAGTGGATGTGGCCCGGGCGCCAGGGATGGTGGCCCATGTATTTCAAGAGCTCGCCGCCGGCGCCGTCATAGGGGATCGGGTAGGGCTCGGGGCGGAGCGCCACGAAGGCGTATTCGCCGTTGGCGTCGGTCGTGAACCGCCCGCGCAGATTATAGGCCGGCTGCTCAGGGTCCTGCAGGTCGTAGAGCCCGTTCGGCGCATCTTCCCAGACGTCGATCGTGACGCCCTCGATCGGCCGTCCCGCGGTGTCGCTGATGCGCCCGCTGACCTTCACGGTCTGCGCGTTGTCGAACGTCTTCTTGATGATGGAGGCGCCCTTCGGCAGCACCGGCGGGTTCTCCCGGTAGAACGGCCCGAGCACGGTGGACTCGCTCTCGCCATCGGTGACCCGGTGGTCGAGCATGTCGACCAGCACCTCGACGCCGAGAATATCAGCGATCAGGATGAACTCGTTGCGCTTCTCGTCCGAGATGTCGCCGGCGCGCCGCAGGAATTCGCACGCGGCGAACCACTCGGCGAAGGTCAGGTCGACCTCCTTGCAGAACGCGTGCATGTGGCGAATCAGGCTCGTCATGATCTGACGGTTGCGATCAGGAATGTCGTTCGAGAGCGCGGCGATCACGTGGTCGGTGATGGTGTCCTTGTTGACGTTCAGCATGGTCGTTTCCTCCTTTTCTTGCAGTTTGGATCGAACTTGCATCCCCGTTTTCGGGAATATCTTCTGGCGGTCTCACCAGACAAATTCGTAAGCAGCATTCTCCAGCGTCGCGGGCGCGGGGTGCGGGTCGGCCAGGCCGCCGAAGCGGCCGCGGCAGAACAGCAGCGGCTTTTTGCCGGGCTCCAGCGACATCTCGCGGACACGGCCGAGGAAGATCGTGTGGTCGCCCGCGACGATCTCATCCGCAAGATCGGTCACGAAATACGCCGCCGCGTTGGCGATGACGGGTAGCTCGTTCCGGCGTTCGAAGACGTCGCAGAGGTCGAGCCTGGGCTTGCCTGCGAAATGCCAGGCAAGATCCTCCATGCCCTCGGCGAGCACGCTGACCGCGAACCGGCCGGTGCTCTGGATGTTGCAAAGCATCTTCGCGCTTTTCGCGATCGAGATCGCGACCAGTGGCGGATCGAGCGAGACCGACATGAAGGCGTTGGCCGTCATGCCATGGTCGCGTCCCTCGCAATGCGTGGTGATGATGGTGACGCCGGTGCCGAATTGGCCACAGGCATTGCGCAGCTCGCGCGGATCGATGGCGGTCATGGGTTGATGACCTCGAGTTCGGCCAGGCTGGATCGATTGGCAGGCGACGCGGTCACGATGTCCCGCCAGTTTTCCAGCGCTGCCGCGGCGGCGGCAAGGCCGGATCGCCGAAGCGAGCGGATCCGGCTGCTGGAGACGATCTCACCGTTGCCGCAGCGCACCGGCGGCAGGATGCGCGTGTCGAAGTGTTGCCGCAGCAGCTGCGCGGTGCCGCCCTTGCAGGACCCGAAGCGGAAGTCCTCGCCGACGATCACTTCACGCGGTTGCAAAAGCTGCAACTCGGCGAGGAAATCGGCCGCGGTGCGCCGGACGTAGATCTGGTTGAAATCGGCGACGACGATGTGGTCCGGTGCGAATGTTGCGATGCGCTCGAGCTTTTCGCGCAGCGAGATCAGCGCCTCGGCCTGGCCGAAATACACCTTCGGCGGCGGATCGAAGGTGTAGACCACCGCAGGAACGCCGCGGCGCTGCGCTGCCGCAATGGTCTGCCGGAGCAGTTCCTGGTGGCCGCGATGAACGCCGTCGAACGCGCCGATCGTCACGACGCAGGCGTCGAGGGCCAATTCCCCATTGCGATGGAAAGCGTCAGCAGCGTTGTCAAAACGCTTGCCCAGACCCTTGCCCAAACCTTTGCTCATGGCTCGCTCCGGTTTCGCTCCCTTGCCGTGCTGCGCGATTGCTGCGTCAGCTGCGGCGTTGCGTCGGCCGGACGATCATTGCCGTTCGGTCCGTGCCACCTGAGTCATAGCCCGAGCCGCGTCGGTTCGCGCGGTATGGTGTGATACCTTTCGCCCACTCCGGGTGAGCGCGTAGCTTTTCCGCCGACGTCACGCCAACCAAGAGCGTGACGGGATGGTCCGGGCCGGGGTGGCAACGCCCTCCGGTCCAACGACACAAGCGGAGGAGAAACCCATGACTACTGCAGCTGCCCTGCGGGCCGATGCGCCTGCGTCAACCACCAGCGTCTATACCGGCGCAGAATTCCTGGACAGCATCCAGGACGGCCGGGAGATCTACATCTACGGCGAGCGCGTCAAGAACGTCACCCAGCATCCCGCCTTCCGCAATTCGGCGCGGATGGTGGCACGCTGGTACGACCGCTTCCACGAGAAGAAGGATCAGATCGGCGTTCTGACCGACACTGGTTCGGGACAGTTGACCCATCCGTTCTTCCTGGGCTCGCGAACGTCCGACGACCTGATCAAGGGCCGCGACGCGATCGCCGAATTGCAGAAGGTTGCGTATGGCTGGATGGGCCGCTCGCCGGACTACAAGGCAGCGTTCCTCGGGACCTTGGGCGCGAATTCGGGCTTCTATGGCGAATACGCCGGCAACGCGAAGAAATGGTATGCCCGGACCCAGGAGCGGCTCGATTTCTGGAATCACGCCATCGTCAACCCGCCGATCGATCGCGATCGCGCCATCGAGGACGTGCGCGACGTCTTCATGCATGTCGAGAAGGAGACCGACGCCGGCCTGATCGTCTCGGGCGCGAAGGTGGTTGCGACCGGCTCGGCGCTGACGCACTACAATTTCATCGCCCACTACGGCATCCCGATCAAGGACAAGTCGTTCGCGCTGATCTTCACGGCGCCGATGGACGCCAAGGGCGTCAAGCTGATCGCCCGCTCGTCCTATGAATTCACGGCGGCCGCGACCGGCTCGCCGTTCGACTACCCGCTGTCGAGCCGCTTCGACGAGAACGACTCGATCCTCGTTTTCGACAAGGTGCTGGTGCCCTGGGAGAACGTCTTCATCTATGGCGACGTCGACAAGATCAACCAGTTCTTCCCGGCGTCGGGCTTCATCCCGCGGTTTACGCTGCACGGGGTGACGCGGCTTGCCGTCAAGCTCGACTTCATTGCCGGCCTGTTCTCGATGGCGGTGGAGGCGACCGGATCGAAGGATTTCCGCGGCGTGCAGACGGCGGTGGGCGAGGTGATCGCCTGGCGCAATCTGTTCCACGGCATTTCGGATGCGATGGTGAAATCGCCGATCGCCTGGCAGGGGACCGAGGGCTACAATCTGCCCAACCTGAACTACGGGCTGGCCTATCGCGTCTTCGCCCCGATGGCCTATCCGCGGATCAAGGAGCTGATCGAGCGCCATGTCGCAAGCGGCCTGATCTATCTTCCGTCAAGCTCGGCCGACCTCGAGAGCGAGGCGATCAGGCCTTATCTCGACCGCTTCGTGCGCGGCTCCAACGGTTACGCCGCGATCGATCGGATCAAGCTGCTCAAGCTGCTCTGGGACGCGGTCGGATCCGAATTCGGCGGCCGGCACGAACTCTACGAGCGCAACTACGCGGGCAATTACGAGAACCTGCGTGTCGAGACGCTGATGGCCGCGAGCGCGACCGGCGACCTCGGCGCCATGCAGGATTTCGTGCGCGACTGCATGAGCGACTACGACGTCTCCGGCTGGACGGCGAAGGACCTCGTCAACCCCGATGACATCAACCTCGTCAGCCGCGGTCTGGTGCAAGGCTGACGACAACGCTGACGATCTGGTAGACAGAGCGATGGAGCCGCCGCGGTCGCGCGGCGGCTCCAGTCCGTTTTCGCGCTACCGCTTCATCGCTTGCAGAGAGAGTTCATCATCATGCTGTTTCACGTCGAAATGGACGTGCGGATTCCGCACGATCTCCCGGCCGAGAAGGTCGATGCGCTGAAGCAGGCCGAGCGTGCCCGTGCCATGGAGTTGCAGCGTACGGGGGCCTGGCGCCATCTGTGGCGGGTGGCCGGACGCTATGCCAATGTCAGCATCTTCGACGTATCCGGCGCCCAGGAACTGCACGACATGCTGTCCAGCCTGCCGCTGTTTCCGTTCATGGAGATACAGGTCACGCCGTTGTGCCGGCATCCGTCATCGATCCACGACGACGACCGCTAGCGGCAGGCTGGTGGTACTTCCGGAGCGCTTGTGCCAGGTTCGCTCCCGCGTCACGTCATCCAGGCCGGGAGCGGGAGATTCTTCTTGCGCAGGAAATCTGGATTGAAGATTTTGGACTGGTAGCGCTGGCCACCATCCGCAAGGATGGTGACGATGGTCTTGCCTGGACCAAGGTCGCGTGCAAGCCGCATCGCTCCCACGACGTTGATCGCGCTCGAACCACCCAGTACCAACCCCTCATGCGCGACCAGGTCGAACAGGACGGGTAGTGCCTCCTCATCAGCGATCTGGTAGGCCATGTCGATCGGCGCGCCTTCGAGGTTCTTCGTCACACGGACCTGGCCGATGCCTTCTGTGATCGATTCACCTTCCGTCGTCAGCTCGCCCTTTGTGAACCAGTTGTAGAGGGCGGCACCCATGGGATCGCTGAGCGCGATCTTCACGTCGGGATTTCGCTCCTTGAGGGCGCGCGCAATTCCACCCAACGTCCCGCCACTGCCGACGGCACACGTGAAGCCATCGATCTGTCCATCCGTCTGTTGCCAGATCTCGGGACCAGTCGTGCGGTAGTGGCCGTCGCGGTTGGCGACGTTGTCGAACTGATTTGCCCAGAACGCGCCCAGTTCCTCGGCGAGGCGACCGGAATAACGCGCATAGTGGTCCGGGTGGGAAGATGGCACGGCGGGCATCAGGCGCAGATCGGCGCCGCAGAGCCGCAGCATGTCCTTCTTTTCCTGGCTTTGCGTATCGGGCATCACGATCACGGATCGATAACCGCGCGCATTGGCCACGAGCGCAATGCCGATGCCGACGTTGCCGGCCGTGCCTTCCACGATGACACCGCCCGGCTTGAGCCGGCCGCGCTGCTCGGCGTCATTGATGATGGCGAGGGCAGCACGATCCTTGATCGAACCGCCGGGATTAAGAAATTCGGCCTTGCCGTAGATGTTGCAGCCCGTGATCTCCGACGCCGCGCGCAGCCTGATCAATGGCGTATTGCCAATGGAGTCCAGAAAACCGGATCGAACGTTCATGGTTGCCCCACCTGCCCAGACAGTAGCTTGATGCTATTTTTCAATTGATCTCGGAAATATCTTGCCGTCCGGCATGCGAGATCGGAAATTCTGGGCCTCTGACCGCGCTGTTCTCAAACACGTAGCGTGCCGACGCGCTGAAACAGAAAGTAAGGAATAGTAGAGCCACTTTTTGTGAGTCGTACAATGTTCGTTTTCGACGCTGCGACTGCAGATCATTCATACCGTTGGTCACTGCGGAAGTTGATCCGCATCGCGCAGACACCGGACATCAAGTGGCAATCAGGCTTTATGGGGGCGCGCCGAGACTGCCACGTGCATGCAGAGGAGACGGTATCAAGCCGCTCCGGCCTTCGTTGCGTTGATCGCTGGCGCAGCCTAGTCGACAACCGTGCGCGGGCGCCGGTGACGGGCCGAGGTGTTGATGCTGCCGGTGACGTCGGGGTATCCGGTGAGGCTCAGTGTGTCGGAGCGGACCCCCCAACTTTCGAGCCGGTCGAGGAAGCTCATGCCGAGCAGGTTGGTCTTCATCTGCCCGCGTTGCACCACGAGCGCCGGCACCGATTTCTCGACCAGCTTGCCGACCGCGAGACGATCGAGCGTCAGCCGCGCCGCCTTGGTGTGACCGCCGGCGGTCTCCAGGTCGACATTGTATTCGAGCATGTCGGTCGGCAGCCCGATCGCCTTGGCGGTTTCCCAGGTCAGCACGACCGAGGTCGCGCCGGTGTCGATCACCATCGGTGCGCTGATGCCGTTGATCTTGGCGCGGAACGCGAACTCGCCGCCCTGGCTGCGCGCAATCTGCACCGCGGGGGCAGGCGCGGCGGCCGGCGCGGCGATGCTGCGGCCGAAGATCTGGGTCAGATTCTGTCTGGCGCGCGCGATCTGGTCGGGATCGCCGTAGGTGACAACGGCGCCCGCGGTTGCCATCAAGAGCAGGATGACAAGGAGGATGCGGGTCACGGTACGGCTCCGGTCGCTCCGGTGGTCACGCGCGCTTCGGACGCGGCTCCATGTGCTCGAGCCCGGCCTCGGCCATCCGCGCCGGCAAATTCGCCATGACCGACAGCCGCTCCGCGCGGTCCATCTTGTGCCAGCGTGCGATCTCCGGAAGCGTGCGACCACAGCCGAAGCAGAGCTTCGTCCTGGGGTCGATCATGCAGACTGCGATACACGGCGTTTCTGAGCTCATTCTTCAACTGTTGAACCGTTTCAGCCGCCGGTGCAAGTCGGTCGAATCGGGATGCGCCATCACGCCTCGGCTTTTTGTCGCGAGCATGGTGTTGGCGCGAACGCCTCGGATTCATTGGCAGCGAAAACCGCGTCACGATTGTCCGCGACATGCTCTACAATCCGGTGCCGGCACTCATGATGGACTTGCGGCGCACACGTTTCCGGTCGGCGCCCATTGAGGGCTCGGCCGGCTCCGGCTGCACCGGCGGCGCTTCTTCCGTCATCGGCGCCAGCGCGCTCATCACCCGTTCCGGCGGCAAGGTCACGATCACCTCGGTGCCGATGCGCAGCTTCGATTTCAGCGTGAAGGTGCCGCCATGCATGTCGATCAGGCTCTTCGCGATCGGCAGTCCAAGGCCCGCACCTTGTTCCGCCGACTTGATTGAGTTGGAGCCCTGGCCGAACGAGGCCAGCACGACCGGGATCTCGTCCTCGGCGATGCCGCTTCCGGTGTCCTTGACGCTCAGATATTGCCCGCCCGACGCGGTCCAGCCGACCTTCAGCCAGATCTCGCCGCCCTGCGGGGTGAACTTGATCGAGTTGGAGAGCAGGTTGAGCACGACCTGGCGGATGGCGCGCTCGTCGCCCCAGATCCGGGGCATGCCGTGCTCGAACACCTCGTGGATGGTGATGCCGCGGCTGGAGGCGCGCAGCTTCAGCAGATGGTGGCAGTCGGCGACGACATGCACCAGCGCTACGGCCTCTTCGTTCAGCTCGTAACGGCCGGCCTCGATGCGCGACAGATCGAGGATTTCGTTGATGAGATTGAGCAGGTGCACGCCGGAATTATGGATGTCGGCGGAATATTCCTTGTAGACCGGCACCGCATGCGCACCAAAGATCTCGCTCTTCATCACCTCGGAGAAGCCGAGGATCGCATTGAGCGGCGTGCGCAGTTCGTGGCTCATCTGGGCCAGGAAGCGCGACTTGGCGACGTTGGCGGATTCGGCGCGGTGCCGCGCCTCGTCGGAGATCGCCTTGGCCTGTTCCAGTTCGCCGATCAGCGCGTCCTTTTCGGCGCGGGCTTCCAGCGTCGCCAGCGTGGTCGAATGCAGGCGGTGCGCCAGCAGCGCGAAATAGCCCTCGGCGGCAAGCGCGAGCAGCGCCAGCACGTAATTGTCGAACGCGCCGTTGAGCACGAGGTCGAGCGCGATCCCGACCGTCACCGGAACGGTCGCCGCGAGCGCTGCGATCGGCAGGCTCGCCGCCAGCATGCTGGAGACCGCGATCACCAGCAGCATCAGGAACATCATCAGCGTGTTGGAGGAGAGATCGCGCCCGGCGGGGTGGATCAGGATCGCGGTCCAGCACAGGCCATACAGCAGGTCGAGCAGCACGAAACGGGTCCGCCATTTGCGGGTCACGGCGACGGAGGTCGGCTCGGCGAGGAAGCGGGCGCAGCTGCGGATGATGGCGAGATGGACAGCGAGGATGCCGACCGTCCAGGCGCCGGCCACGATCGGCTTCATCCAGAGGCCAAACAGGACGCCGGTTGCCACCACGAGCAGCATCACGACGTAGGACGCCGAGATCCGGGTCTGGGCATATTGCCGGAGCAGTTCGGCGTCGAACGCCGGGCGGGTTCCACTGGTTGACGTTAACCGATCCCGCGCCTCGCGCACCCGCTGTGCTGCGACGCGCCGGCTGTTGACCGGCACCGTCACCTGAGGTCCTGCCGGAAGTTGTACAACTTCAGGCTTTTCTGCGGGATTACTCATCAACAACACAAATCCTGCGCGCGAACCGCGCGCGCCTTTTGCATTGTCTATCTGTGACGCTAATTCATTAAGCGTTACCTTAAAGAGCTAAAGAAAGGCGTTAACCGGAGGTTAAATTAACTTTTGCCCGGGCGCCGCGCCGTTGTGCAATGTCAGGGCGCAATCGCGTCCGCGCCGACCAAAGTCGAGAGGCGACGCCGCTGGGGCAGGACGACCCCGCCGGTGCGCGGGGCAATCGCAGATGATGTCCGCTCGCACTCCGAGCCTGACAATTTCCCGTCGTCATGGCCGGGCTTCTCCCGGCCATCCACGCCTTGCTTCGCGTGGATCCAAAGACGTGGATGCCCGGGACAAGCCCGGGCATGACCAGATTGTAGGGGAGCTAGCGCTGCAGCCGCGCCAGCAGGCTCGACGTATCCCAGCGCTTGCCGCCCATCTTCTCGACCTCGGCATAGAACTGGTCAACCAGCGCGGTCGCCGGCAGGGTGGCGCCGTTGCGGCGGGCTTCCGCCAGTGCAATCGAGAGGTCCTTGCGCATCCACTCGACCGCGAAGCCGAAATCGTACTTGCCCTCGTTCATGGTCTTGTAGCGGTTTTCCATCTGCCAGGACTGCGCTGCGCCCTTGGAGATGGTTTCGATCACGGCGGCGACGTCGAGGCCACTCTTCTTGGCGAAGTGGATGCCCTCGGACAGGCCCTGCACGAGGCCTGCGATGCAGATCTGGTTGACCATCTTGGTCAGCTGGCCGGCGCCCGCCGGTCCGAGCAACTTGCACATCCGCGCGTAGGCGCCGGTGATGATCGGCTCGGCGCCCGCGTAGGCGTCTTCGCTGCCGCCGCACATCACCGTCAGCACGCCGTTCTCGGCGCCCGCCTGGCCGCCGGACACCGGCGCGTCGACGAACTTGAAGCCGGCCTTGGTGGCGGCGGCATCGAGCTCGCGGGCGACCTTGGCGGAGGCGGTGGTGTGGTCGACGAAGGTCGCGCCCTTCTTCATGCCGGCGAAGGCGCCGTCGGGGCCGATCGTGACCGCGCGCAGGTCGTTGTCGTTGCCGACGCAGCACATCACGAAATCCTGGCCTTCGGCGGCCGCCTTCGGGGTCGGCGCGGTCTTGCCGCCGAACTTGTCGGCCCAGTCCTTCGCCTTCGCCGCGGTCCGGTTGTAAACGGTGACCTCATGGCCGCCCTTTTTCACGAGGTGTCCCGCCATCGGGAAACCCATTACGCCGAGACCGAGGAAAGCGACTTTAGCCATGTCTGTTACCTTGTGATTTGCCGTGGTGATCGCCCTTGAGACCGCCGGAAAACGTCGCGGCGGGCAGGGCATTCCGTCCATGGAAGGAGCCGCACCATACCCCCTGCGCAGCGGAGGGCAACGGCTTCGTTGGATGGCAGACCCCGGTTTTGTGCTAGGATCGGCCCACCAAAGAACCTCACAAAAAAGGGAGTGTCTCGCATGGGCATGAGCGTCGGTGTGCTCGATCATTTCAATATTCGGACCCGGAATCTCACCGCCACGGTGCGCTTCTATGAGGACGTTCTGGGCCTGGAAAAGGGCGCGCGACCGAACTTTGCGTTCCCCGGTGCGTGGATGTACAGCGAGGGCAAGGCGGTCGTGCATCTGGTCGATATTTCCGCGACCGACGAGGCACAAAAGCCTGACTCGGGCGTCGTCCATCACGTCGCCTTTGCCAGTCAGGGCTTTGACGGGATGCGGAAGCGGCTGCAGTCCAAGGGCATGGAGTTCGACTCGCGCCAGGTTCCCGGCGGCGACCTCTGGCAGATCTTCGTCAACGACCCCAACGGGGTCATGATCGAGCTGAATTACGAGGCCGCCAAGGAGGGCGGCGCCGCAGCGCCGGCCGAGCGGCGGGACGACGTCGGAGCGAGGTAGCCTTTTGCGCTGCAACGCTCTATGGGAAGTCTCTTGAACTTTCCAGGAGATGCGCGGTGAGCGTGACGCAGCAACAGGTTCTCGATTGCCTTGCCAAGGTGATGTCGCCGCGCGGCACAGCCTTGACCAACGCCAATGTGCTGTCGGCGATCACGGTCACCGACGGCAAGGTGTTCTTCTCGATCAATGTCGATGCCGCGGAAGCCCGCGCTTGGGAGAGCGTGCGTGCGCAGGCCGAGAACGCCGTGCGCGCCATTCCCGGCGTCAGCGTCGCGATGATCGCGCTGACCGCGGAGCGCAAGGCGGGCGGTGCGGCGCCTGCGCCGCGGCCGGCCGGCGGTGTCCAGCCTGCGTCCGCGCACCGTCATCCGCACCCGCCTGGCGCGCAATCGCCGATGGCGCGGCAGGCCGAGATCCCCGGCATCTCCGCTGTCATTGCGGTTGCCTCCGGCAAGGGCGGGGTCGGCAAGTCGACCACGGCGCTCAACCTTGCGCTCGGCCTGCGCGACATCGGTCTGCGCGTCGGGCTGCTCGACGCCGACATCTACGGCCCATCGGTGCCGCGGTTGACCGGCATCCGCGAGAAGCCGCAGCTTAACGACGACAAGAAGATGATCCCGCTGCAGCGCTTCGGCCTGTCGATCATGTCGATCGGCTTCCTGGTCGAGGAGGACACCGCGATGATCTGGCGCGGGCCGATGGTGATGTCGGCGATCACCCAGATGCTGCGCGACGTCGTTTGGGGCACGCTCGATGTGCTGGTCGTCGACATGCCGCCCGGCACCGGCGACGCCCAGCTCACGTTGGCGCAGAACGTCCCGCTCAAGGGCGCTGTCATCATCTCGACGCCGCAGGACCTCTCCCTGATCGACGCGCGGCGGGGACTGGCGATGTTCAAGAAGGTCAATGTACCGGTGCTCGGCATTGTCGAGAACATGAGCTATTTCCAGTGCCCGCATTGCGGCACGCGCTCGGACATCTTCGGCCATGGCGGCGCCCGCCACGAGGCCGAGAAGCTCGGGGTGCCGTTCCTCGGCGAGATCCCGCTGCATATTGCCATCCGCGCCGCCTCCGATTCCGGCAACCCGGTGGTCGAGAGCGAACCGGACGGCCCGCACGCGGCGATCTACCGCGCGATCGGCAGCAAGGTCCGTGAGCAGCTGCAAGGCGTCATCGCCGCCGCCTGAGCCCGCGCTGTTGTCCCGGTCAGCCGGTGGGCCTCAAAGGCCGGGATCCGGGCGGCCTTTCTTCACAGGCCTGTCGCCCTTGGACGATTGCTGAATCGCGTCCGGCCTGTATGTTTGTCCAGCACTGGCCGAATCGTACCACCGTTCCGTCAATTGAAGGCGGGCACGGGTAGCCGTAATGCGGGGAGGGGCCGTGAGGCGACCAGCGACATGGCAGCATCACGCGAAGCAAACAAACAACGCCGTAAGCACCTGACGCGGGAGAAGCGCGAAGAGGCCTCCCGCATGGCATTCAACGTTGCGAAGAAATCCGACTCGATCGGGGAGGCCGCCATGGCGATCGCCAAGACGTTTGGCGTCAGCAAGACAACCGCGCAAAGCTGGATCCGGCGTGGGCGGCATTTGGCCGATAAAGCCAAGAAGGCGCGAGAGGCGACGCGCCGCTGATTGCCACGGGAGCCCGGTGGTTGAGCGCCGGCCGGGCGGCCCGCACGCGGCGATTTACCGCGTGACGGTGGCAAGGTCCGCGAGCCGCTGCAAGCCGTCGTTGCCGCAGCCTGAGCCCGCATTTTCCGGCAAATTTCCCGCGCCATCAGACTTTCGTTTAATTGGTGCGGTCATGCCATTGTCGCGTTTCCGTGAGGCCGCCTTCCGTGGTAAAGGGCCGACCCAGAGCGTCCCGGCTGGCCTCAAGCCTCCTGCCGGAGAATTGCTTGCGGACACCGGGAAACGCCCCCTCAAGGAGAAGCCTTACGATGAAGCGTCGTGATTTTTTGAAAGTTTCTGCGGCCGGTGCTGCCGCGACGGCGGTTGCTGCGCCGGCGATTGCGCAGTCCTCGCCTGAAATCAAATGGCGCCTGACCTCGAGCTTCCCGAAGTCGCTGGACACCATCTATGGCGGTGCCGACCAGGTGGCGAAGTATGTCGCCGAAATGACCGACAACAAGTTCCAGATCCAGGTGTTCGCGGCGGGTGAGATCGTCCCCGGCCTGCAGGCGCTGGACGCGACCTCCAACGGCACGGTCGAGATGTGCCACACCGTGTCCTACTACTATGTCGGCAAGGACCCGACCTTTGCGATCTACGCGTCGGTGCCGTTCGGCCTCAACGCCCGCATGCAGAACTCCTGGTGGTACCAAGGCGGCGGCGAGGCGCTCGGCAACGAGTTCTTCAAGAAGTTCGGCGTGATCGGCTTCCCCTGCGGCAACACTGGCACCCAGATGGGCGGCTGGTTCCGCAAGGAGATCAAGACGGTCGCCGATCTCTCGGGCCTCAAATTCCGGATCGGCGGCATCGCCGGCCAGGTGCTGCAGAAGGTCGGCGTGGTGCCGCAGCAGCTCGCCGGCGGCGACATCTATCCGGCGCTGGAGAAGGGCACCATCGACGCCGCCGAGTGGGTCGGTCCCTATGACGACGAGAAGCTCGGCTTCCAGAAGGTCGCCAAGTACTACTACTATCCGGGCTTCTGGGAAGGCGGCCCGACCGTGCATGCCTACTGCAACCTCGAAAAGTGGAATGCGCTGCCGAAGAACTACCAGGCGATCCTGACCAACGCGACCGCCAACGCCAACACCTGGATGGCTGCGCGCTACGACATGCAGAACCCCTCGGCGCTGAAGCGGCTGGTTGCCGGCGGCACGCAGCTGCGTCCGTTCACCAACGAAGTGCTCGAGGCCTGCCTCAAGGCGACCAACGAGCTGTGGGGTGAAATCTCGGCCAAGAATGCCGACTTCAAGAAGTCGATCGACGCCATGCAGACGTACCGTTCCGACCAGTATCTGTGGTGGCAGGTCGCCGAATACACCTTCGACAGCTTCATGATCCGCTCGCGCACCCGCGGCTGATCGCGCTCCGAGCGTTCGCGAGAAGAGAACGCGCCAAGAGCTTCGACCTAAGTAGCCCGGCCCCCGCAAGGAGGCCGGGTTTTTTGCGTCTGGCATTCGCCGAGGGGATGTTCCATGCTCGCGTCCGAAGCCTCGGCACGAAGGCGGCGCCTGATCGGTCACCGGTCATGACGGCAAAGAAACGCAGCGCGACGATCGCAAGCAGTCGACGCTCGGACAACACAATCACACAGGGTGGGAAGCAAATGAAGCGCAGAGATTTCATCAAGGTCACGGGTTTAGGTGTCGCAGGCGCGGCAACGGTCGCAGCTCCCGCGATCGCGCAGTCGATGCCGGAGCTCAAATGGCGCTTGACGACGAGCTGGCCGAAGTCGCTCGACACGCTGCACGGCGGCGCCGAGCTGATGGCCAAGGCGGTGGGTGAAGCCACCGACAACAAGTTCCAGATCCAGACCTTTGCCGCCGGCGAGATCGTGCCGGGCCTGCAGGTGCTCGACGCCGTGCAGAACGGCACGGTCGAGATGGGGCACACCGCGCCGTATTACTATTTCGGCAAGGACCCGACTTTCACCTTCGGCTCCTCGGTGCCGTTCGGGCCCAACATGCGGCTCAACCAGGCCTGGTTCATGCTGGGCGGCGGCAAGGAGCTGCTCAACGAGTTCTACAAGAGCTACAACGTCACCTCGCTGCTTGCCGGCAACACCGGCTGCCAGATGGGTGGTTGGTTCCGCAAGGAGATCAGCAGCGTCGACGATCTCAAAGGCCTCAAATTCCGCATCGGCGGCTTTGCCGGACGGGTGATGCAGAAGCTCGGCGCGGTGCCGCAGCAGCTCGCCGGCGGCGACATCTATCCGGCGCTGGAAAAAGGCACCATCGATGCGGCCGAGTGGGTCGGTCCCTATGACGACGAGAAGCTCGGCTTCTACAAGGTCGCGCCGAACTACTATTTCCCCGGCTGGTGGGAAGGCGGCCCGATGCTGGTCGCGATGATCAACCTCGACAAGTGGAACGCGCTGCCGAAGCACTATCAGTTCGTGCTCGAGCAGGCCGGCCATCTCGCCAACAACTGGATGATGGCGCGCTACGACCAGGCCAACCCGCTCGCACTGAAGAAGCTGCTTGCGGCCGGCACCAAGCTGCGCCCATTCCCGTCTGCGGTGATGGAAGCGTCCTTCAAGGCCGCCAAGGAGCTGCATGCCGAGGTTTCGGCGACCAATGCCAATTTCAAGAAGGTCTATGACTCGCTGACGACGTTCTCCAACAACGGCTATCAGTGGTTCCAGGTCGCCGAAGTCGGCTACGACAATTTCATGGCGCGCCACTCTCAGGCCTGACACCGCTAACCTTCAGCGCAAGCAGAATCCCGGGGCAAAGCTCCGGGATTTTGTCTGGAGCCGGAAGAGGGCTGCCAAATGAATGCTTTTCGGCCAGATTCGTGCTAACGTTGCTCAGGAGCGTGAATCAGGACGCCATATGCGTTTCCTCGGTCTTATCCTGCGGTCGCTGTTTCTGACCCTTGTGGTGGTCATCACTGCTCGCGTCGCAAGCCCGCAAAACGAAACCATCTGGTCGGCCTACGAGACGCCATCGGATTTGTTTCGCATCATCCTGGGCGCCGCGGTCTGCCTCTTCGTCGCCGTCCAGATATTCAGGTATTCCAGAGATCCCGCTGATATGCGCAGGTGGGTCGTGATCGGCGGCGCCGCGGTGCCGTTGGCGCTGGTTTGCGCGGTCGTCATCTGGTAGGCGCCTTCGCTGATCGCGGCGGCCCAGCAATCATCGTGCGAGCCCCGTCGATCAAAATGGAAACGGCAATGATCGCACGGGAACGCGGCTTTCGAAGCTCAATCCGGTGGTCGGTCCGGTGCGGTAATGGCCGTTATAGTGCCCTCCATTTGGGCAGTAATTCGGATCCTGACGCTCCTGATCGTCGATTGTCCGGCGATAGCTTCGCCGCTGATAGCGCGTCTGCCAGCAATGGCAGTTCTGGTCACAAGCGAGCCGTATCCGAACGACGCTTGCGGGGCCTCGCGGCGACAGCCGCGTGACCTGAACAGGCGCCGCGCAGGCAACCGACGCCATCATGGCACCGGCCGCAGCGATGAGAAGCAGACGCGTTGTGTTTTTCATATGGGTCTCATCGAGCCGATCAGCGTGAATCCCGGAAGCCAACTCAATTGCCGGAGCGTGCCGCTATTTCCTTGGCAATCGCTTTGGCGGCGATGCTGGAGGCGTTGATACGGCAGCCGGCGTCGTGCGAACCACCGGGTTCTTCTGCTCGGTGGGACCGCCGAGATTGCTTGGCTTCTTCGGACCGCCGACCGCGCTTTGCGCGGCTGCGGATCCCGCAGAGATCGCAAGGAGAATTGCCGCCAGGGTGAGCATGTTTTTCATTCGTCGGTTCCTCCAGTCAGTAGCCTTGTGCGGCGCTTGTCAGCGGACAGGCGGCCCGTTTTCGCTGACGCGCTGCGGGGTGGCGGCGGGCAAATCCTCCAGGGCACATTTGCGCCAGTCGTCGGATGCGCAGTTTGTCGGCCAGCCGCCACCAAGCGCCATGAAAAGCGCGGCGCTGTCCGAGAGGCGCGTCGCCTGGGCCTGCACGCGGACCACTGCCGCCGTCAGATAGACCTGCTGGGCATTGAGCACGACCACCTGATTGACTTGCCCGAGAGCAAGCTGCTTCTGAATGATGTCGAGGCTGGCCTTGGCGGCGAGCTCGGCCCTGACGGCAGCCTGCAAGGCGCGCGCGTCGGCCTGCAGGCTGCGCAAGGCGTCTGCGACGTTCTGCATCGCGGTGACGACGGCCTGGCGATAGAGCGCATCCGCCTGGTCCATCGCGGCCTCCGCGGCCTTCTGCTTGTGGTAGAGCGTCAGGCCGTCGAACAGCGGCTGGGTCGCGCTCGCCGCGATGACGTAGAAGCTGGTCCCCGGCGTGAACAGCTCGGCGAGGCTGAAGCCGGCGGCGCCGGCATTGCCGGTGATCGTGATGTTGGGCAGCCGCGCCGCGATCGACACGCCGACCTGGGCATTCGCCGAGTGCAGCAGCGCCTCCGCGGCCCTGACATCCGGTCGCTGGGCAATCATCTTGCTCGGCAGGCTCACCGGCAGGTGTGCGGGAAGCGCCAGGCGGTCGAGCGTGAACTTCTGCAGGATTTCGTCCGCCGAGAATTGCCCGGCCATCGACGTCAGCAGGTCGCGCTGAACCGCGAGCTGCTTTTCGAGCGGCGGCAGCAGTTGCTCGGACTGGGCCAGCGCGGCCTCCTGCGCCAGCACGTCGACCTGGGCGGCGCCGCCCGCGTTGAACTGGTTCTTCACGATCTCCAGAATGCCGCGTTCGATCTTCACGACGCGCTGGATCGCGGCAATCTGGCCGTGCAGCGATGCTTCCTGGATCGCCGCGGTGACGACGTTGGCTGTCAGCGTGAGGTAGGCCGCTTCCAGCTGGAACAGTTGCTGCTCGGAAATCGCGCCGAGACTTTCGACCGCGCGAACATTCTGGCCCCAGATATCCGGCACGAAGCTGACGTTCAGTTGCGCGGTATGAAGCGAAAATACCGAAGGCGACTGGCCGCCCGGGCCCGAACCCGATGCGCCGGAAATCTGCTGCTGGGCGGGCGTGTAATTTGCGCCGAGCTGCGGGAAGAACAGCCCGCGCTGCGCCAGCGCGTTGTATTGCGCGATCCTGATCGACGCCTCGGCCGCTTGCAGGGACGGATTGTGCTCGACCGACATCTTGATCAACTCGTCGAGCGGCTTTGAGCGAAATGCCATCCACCACCGCAGCGATACGTCCTCTCCGCTGACGAAGTGCTGCTTGGGCACGCTGGGGCCCCCGGCACTCGAGCTCGGGGAGGCCAGCTTCTCCGGCGTGTAGCGATCGACGTCCGGGGCGGCCGGCGGCACGAAATTCGGGCCGACGGCGCAGCTTGCCAGCAACAGCCCGGCGGTGCCGGCGCCAAGCGTCGGACGCAGGGCGCGCCTTCCGCACCGCGCGAGCGCGGCAACAACCCTTGCGACGATCTCGGACATCAGGCGCCCCCTTCATGCGCCGCTTCGGGCGGCGCCGTGGCAGCCGCCTGGTCGGGAGAGGCGACAGGCTCGCGCGACAGGAAGATCTTGCGCAGCGCAGGCGCTACGATCAGCAGCAGCAGCGGGCCGATGAACATGCCACCGACCACCACGGTCGCGAGCGGCCGCTGCACCTGGCTGCCGATGCCGTGCGACAGCGCGGCGGGGAACAGGCCGACGCCCGCGGACAGCGCGGTCATCAGCATCGGCCGCATGCGCTGCTCGGCGCCGTTGAATACCGCCTCCGCGATGCTCATGCCCGCGGCCCGCAATTCGCGGAAATAGGTGATGTTGAGGATGCCGTCCATGACCGCGACGCCGAACAGCGAGATGAAGCCGATCGCGGCCGAGATCGAGAAATCGAGCCCGGCGAGGTACAGCGCGATCAGGCCGCCGCCGACCGCGAAGGGTATGCCGGCGAGCGCCAGCAGGCTGTCACGCAGCGAGTTGAACAGGCTGTAGAGCAGCACGAAGATCAGCAGCAGCGTCACAGGCACCACGATCATCAGGCGCGCCTTGGCGGCTTCGAGATTGTCGAATTCGCCGGACCAGATCATCCGGTAACCGGTCGGAAGCTGCACGGCCTCGGCGACGCGCGTCTGTGCGTCCGCCACCGTGCTGCCGAGATCGCGGCCGCGCACGCTGAACTTGATCGGGATGTAGCGCTGGCTGCGCTCGCGGTAGATGAACGACGCGCCGGTATCGAGCGAGATGTCGGCAAGCTCGCTCAAGGGGATGTAAGCGTTGGTGCCGGATGGCGTCTGGTAGGCCACCTTGATCTCGCGCACTTCGTCGATGCTCTGGCGGAACTTCGGATCGAGCCGCACGACCACGCCGAACTGCCGGTCGCCCTCCAGCACCGTCGTCGCGCTGGTGCCGCCGAGCGCGGCCTGGACGACGGTCGTCACGTCGCCGGTATTGAGACCGTAGCGCGCGGTCTTCTCGCGGTTCACCTTGATGTTGAGGTTGGGCTGCCCGACCAGGTGGAAGATGCCGAGATCGGCGACGCCGCGGATCTTGGCCATCTCCTGCGCGACCTTGGTCGCGAGCTGTTCGAGCACGGCGAGGTTGGGACCGATGATCTTGACCGAGTTCGCGCCCTTGACGCCTGACAGCGCCTCCTCGACGTTGTCCTGGATGTATTGCGAGAAGTTGAAGGTGACGCCGGGCAGTTCCTCGTCGAACTCCCGCTGCAGTTCCTCGGTGAGCTTCTCCTTGGTCAGGCCAGGCGGCCACTGGTCGAACGGCTTGATCGGCGCGAACAGCTCGACATTGGAGAATGGAGAGGCGTCGCTGCCATTGTCGGGGCGGCCATGCTGTGACACCACCGTGATGATCTCAGGGTGACGCAACAGGATCTCGCGCATCTTGCGGGTCGGTTCAGTGCCGGCGTCGAGCGACATGGTCGGCGGCATCGAGGCGCGGATCCAGAAATTGCCCTCCTCGAGCGCGGGCAGGAATTCGCTGCCGAGCCGGCTCGCAGCAAGGCCGCTCAGTCCGAGGAAAATGATGCCGGCTGCGACCGCGACCCTCAGATGCGTCAGCGACCAGCGCAGCACGGGTGTGTAGGCCCTGCGCAGCGAGCGCACGATGATGGTTTCGGTTTCCTCGATATGCTTCGGCAGCAGCAGCGATGCCAGCACCGGCGTTACCGTGAATGTCGCCAGCAGCGCGCCGGCGAGCGCGTAGCCGTAGGTTCGCGCCATCGGGCCGAAGATCTGGCCTTCGACGCCCTGCATGGTGAACAGCGGCACGAATGCGGTGACCGTGATGGCCGCGGTGAAGAACACCGCCTTGTCGACCTGCAATGCGCTGACGAAGATCATGCGCAGCCGCTCGGACCAGCCCGGCGCGGGCTGGTCGTTTCGCGTCGTGGGATCGCCACCCCAGTATCCCTCGGCGAGGTTTTGCAGCACCCGCAGCCGGTTCTCCGGGCTGGACTGGAAGTTGCGGAAGATGTTCTCCATCATGATGACGGCGGAATCGACGATGATCCCGAAGTCGACGGCGCCGAGCGACAGCAGATTGGCGTCCTCGCCCTGCAGCACCAGGATGATGATCGCGAAGAACAGCGCGAACGGGATGTTGGCGCTGACGATCAGCGCGCTGCGCAGGTCGCCGAGGAAGACCCACTGGATCACGAACACCAGCAGGCAGCCGAACATCAAATTGTGCAGCACGGTGTGGGTCGTGACGCTGACCAGCGAGGTGCGGTCGTAATAGGGGACCACCTTGACGCCGGCAGGCAGGGTGCCGTCGCTGTTGATCTTGGCGACTTCCTCCTCGACCTTCGGCACGATGTCGTTGGTGTGCTGCGTGCGTCCCATCACGACGATGGCCGCGGCGACGTCGTCGTTCCTGTCCTTGCCGGCGATGCCGAGCCGCGGCACATAGCCGACCGAGACCTTGGCGACGTCCTTGATCTGGATCGGCAGCCCGTTGGATTGGGTCAGGACGACGTTCTCGATGTCCCGGACCCTGTAGCCCTTGGTGATATCGTCATCGCCGCCTGAGTTGATCAGGCCGATGCCGCGGATGTTGACGGATTGCAGGCCGATCGCGATTTCGCGGCCACCGACATTGATGTTCGCGTTGCCGAGCGCGCTGATCAGCTGCGGCACGGTGATGTTATAGGCTTCGAGCTTGGCGAGATCGGCGTCGACGTTGAACTGCTTGGTGGTGCCGCCCCAGGCATTGATCTGCACCACGCCTGGAAGCGTCATCAGCCGGCGGGCGACGACGTAATCCTGCAACGTCCTGAGATTGGTCAGGCCGAAATTCGGCGGACCGACGAGCTGGTAGCGATAGATCTCGCCGACCAGGCTCGACTGCTGGATCTGCGGGATCTGGTTGCCGGGAAGCTGAACGTTCTGCGTGAGGTTGTTGGTGGCCTGCGACAGCGCGAAGTAATAGTCGACGCCGTATTTGAAGGTGACCCGCACGAACGACAGCCCGTAGAACGAGGTCGAGCGGATGTTGACCACGCCCGGCGTCGAGTACAGCCCGACCTCCATCGGGATCGTGTAGTACTTCTCCATCTCCTCGGCGGAGAGGCCGGCGGCCTGGGCCGTGATCTCGAGGATGACGGGCGCCGGGTTCGGATAGGCCTCGATGTTCAGCTTGGCGAACGCGGCGAATCCGGCGGCGCAGAACACCGCGAGGCCGAGCACGATGACGGCGCTTCGGGTCAGACCGAATTGAAGGAGGCTCTTGATCAAGGTGCTGCACTTACTCTTGAGCGGACGAGGGCGCGGTCAGCGTTGCGGCTGGCGCGCTAGCCGGTGGCCGCGTTGGCGAACTTGTTGCTGAGGAAGATCGCGCCCGTGGAGGCGACCTTCTCGCCGGCTGCGAGGCCGTTGAGGATTTGCCGCCAGCCGTCCTGCTCCATGCCGATCGTCACCGTGCGGCGGTCGAACTTGCGGCCGTCGGTCGTTACCCACACCGTCATCGTGCCGTCGCCCTCGCGCACGATGGCGTCCAGCGGAACGCACACCGACAGCTTTGGCGGTTCGGTTTCGATGGTGAAGCTCGCCAGCATGCCGGCGCGCAGCTTGTGCTGGGGATCATCGATCACCGAACGCACCAGCTGGCGGTGCGAGTTCGGATCGATGTTGAGGCCGAGCGTCGTCACGCGGCCGCGAAACACCTCATTCGGATAGGCCGGCACCCGCACCTCGACCGGTTGACCGATCCGGTAGGCGGGGGCATCGGTCTCGATCACATTGGCGACCATCCACATCGTCGAGATGTCGGCCAGCGAATAGGGCGCCGGTGCATTGCCGGGCTGCACAAAGAGTCCCGGCGCGGCATTGCGCGCAATGATCCGGCCGGAGATCGGGCTCGGCACCACGAGAATGGAATCGACCTTGCGGTCGGCGACGATACGGTCGATCTCGGCGTCGGTCTTGCCGAAGATGCGCACCGCGTCGCGCCCGGCCTTGTAGTTGCCCTCGGCGGTCTGCTGATCCGACGTCGCCTGGTCGACGTCCTTTTGCGCGCCGCCGCCGGTCTTCAGCAGCTGCCTGACCCGCGCCAGCGTCCTGGTCTGCAGTTCGAGCACGCCGGCCGCGGCGAGCAGCGACGACTCGGCTTGCAGCAGATCGGGGCTGTCGATCGTGAACAGCCTGTCGCCCTTCGCAACCTCGTCACCGACATTGAGGGGCGTGTCGACGATCCTGCCGGGATTTGAGGTAAACGCCTGCACCAGCATGTTCTGATTGAAGTCGATCGAGCCGACCGCGTTCTTCAGGGTCCGGAACGAACGCTGCTCCGCGGCCATGGTCTTCAGGGAGGCCGCCTGCTTGTCGCTCAGCGCGACGTATTGCTGCTCGACGTTGACGTCCTGCGGCGCGGTCTCCTGCGCGGCCTTGGCGTTCACGACACCATCGGCGCGCGTCGTGAGCCACGCGCCGGCGAGAAGCGCCGCCAGCACCGGCATCGCCGCAAAGCCCATATACTTCATTCGAAATGACATCGCCCGCCGCCAATACTGCATGAAAGTCTCGCGCGAGAGACGAGGTCTTGCCGCATGGCGGGCCGTCGTCCGATCTCCCGGTGAGAGCAGATGAACGATTATCAGGGCTAGCTGACGCCAGCCTTACATTCGCCTTTTCAAGAGAGCGCCCGGCGCGCGAATTTGATTGCGGCGGGGGCCGGTTTATCTATTTTGCGTGGGAATAGGAGCCGCGGCACATAGCCAAAACATAGCGCGGTTAGCGGCAATCCCGGCGTTGTGCTTAAATGCGTATCGTTTGCACATCGGGATTGCTCAACGTGCGATCTGTTGCGGAATTGTCGCTTGGCTGGCGCATCGCAACAAGGTGTGCAATCGGAAGACCGATCGAATGAAAACAGGACTGCTGCGATGCGCCTTCTGATCGTCGAGGACAATCTCGAGCTATCGCGACTGCTCGCGAGCGGGCTGGTGGCGGCGGGATATGAGTCCGATATCGTCAACAGCGTTGCCGAGGCGCGTGATGCGCTGCGCAGCGTCACCTATGCTGCCATGATCCTCGATCTCGGTCTGCCGGACGGTGATGGCCTGTCGGTGCTGTCGGAGCTGCGCCGCAAGACCGACCCGCTGCCGGTCCTGGTGTTGACCGCGCGCAACGGCCTGCAGGATCGGGTCAACGGCCTGCGCAGCGGCGCGGACGATTATCTGGCGAAGCCGTTCGCGCTGGAAGAGCTGGTGGCGCGGCTCGAAGCCATCCTGCGCCGGCCCGGCCAGCTGCTCGGCTCGTCGCTGAAGCTCGCCAATCTTGTCTACGACACCGAGAGCAAGCAGGTGTTCGTCGACGGTGCTCCGCACGTCTTCTCCGCGCGCGAAACGTCGGTGCTCGAAATCCTGCTGCGGCGGCAGGGGCGGGTGGTGCCGAAGAAGAATGTCGAGGACCACATCTTCGGGCTGTCGGGCGAGGTCGCCTCGAATGCCGTCGAGGTCTACGTGTCGCGGCTGCGCAAGCTGCTCACCGAGCACCGCGCCAAGGTCATCATCCACACCATTCGCGGCGTCGGCTATCTGATGGCGGAGGAGAAATAGGGGTGTTCCGCTTCACGTCGCTGACCTCGCGGATCGTGTTCCTGCACATCGTGGCGGTCGCGGTCGCCGCGATCTTCCTGCCGCTGCTGCTGCTGTGGTTGCTGAACTCGGAGATCAACCAGCTGCATCGCGAAGCGATGCGCGATCAGGCCGCCGATCTCGGCCAGAACCTGGTGGTCGATTCCGCCGGCAAAGTACAGCTCAACCTGCCGGACAGCCTGAGGGGGCTCTATTCCGACGCCTATGGGCGCTATCGCTACGACATCTACGATGCGGACGACCATCTGCTGTTTTCGTCGCATCGCGGAGCGCCGCGACTGCCGGCCCTGGCCGACCGGATTTCCGGCGCCAGCGCCACCAAGCTCGTCGGCGGCCAGACGCTGCGCATCCAGGTCGCCGAGGACCTGTCGCATCGCGACGTCATCATCGACGACATCGTTTCCAACTTCTTCCGGCGGGTCGGCTGGATCACCATCCCGATCCTCCTGATCCTGCTGGCGACCGACATCCTGATCTTCCGCCGCGCCGTGATTCCGCTGCTGCGGGCTTCGGAGGAGGCCAGGAGCATCGGACCGGCCAGGACCGACATCCGTCTGCCGACGGAGGGGATTCCGAGCGAAATCCTGCCGCTGGTGACCGCCGTCAACCAGGCCTTCGATCGTCTGGAGGACGGGTTTCACGTGCAGCGCCAGTTCACCGCCGATGCCGCGCACCAACTGCGCACTCCGCTTGCGATCCTGAGGACCCGGATCGAGACGCTGGATGTAGCCAGGGGAACCAAGGAGCTGCATGCCGACATCGAGAGCATGAGCCGTATCGTCAGCCAGCTGCTCGAGATTGCCGAGCTCGATACGCTGGTGCTGGACCCCGGCGAAACCGCGGATCTGCGCGCCGTGTGCGCCGAGGTGGTCGGCTCGATCGCGCCCTATGCGCTGGCGCAGCAGAAAGACATCGCGCTGCGCGGCACCGACGGTCCGGTGCGGGTCAAGGGCAATGCCGAGATGCTGCAGCGCGCGATCTTCAATCTGGCGGAGAACGCCATCAAGTACACGGCAGACGCGACCTCGGTCGATGTCGAGGTGCACGAGGACGGTTCGGTGCAGGTGCGCGACTGCGGGCCGGGGATCGCGCCGGCCGAGCAGGGCCTGGTGTTCCAGCGCTTCTGGCGCGGCGATCGTCAGCGCCAGCGCACGGACGGAGCGGGGCTCGGGCTCTCGATCGTCCGCGGCGTCGTCGACGACCACGACGCGACGATCAAGGTAGAAAACCTGCCGTCCGGCGGTGCCCAGTTTACGCTGAGCTTCCGCCTCGCCAGGACAGAGCCGGCGACCGTGTGAGAGGCTCGGCCTGCGGCACCGGTCGTGCCGCGGGCCGGCCGGCTTACTTCACCTTGCCGTCGGACAGGTCCATGATCATGCGCGTGGTCAAATACAGGCGCGGCACGATGCTGTTGATCTGCACGTACTCGGCATCGTTGGAGTGTGCGCCGAAGCCCGAGAGGCCCATGCCTTCAACCACGGCTCCCTTGGTCTTGAGGGCGGCAAACGCAGCGTCGGTGCCGCCGCCCGTGGCCCGCTCGGCCACGTTCAGCGGCATGCCGAGTTCCTGATAGATCGTCTTGCCGTGGCCGGCCACGCGGCGCGAGGCGTCGTTGGCTTCGAGCGGCGGGCGGCGTACCTCGAACTTCACGTCCACCTTGGAATCGGGCAGCAGGTGGTTCTTGATCTTGTCCTGCAGCGCCGTCTCGAGTTCGTCGAAGTCGGACACCTTCAGCGCACGCGCATCGGCCTGGGCGGTGGCTTCGGCGGGGATTACGTTGCGGTTGGTGCCGGACTTCGAAACCGTCCAGTTCAGCTTGAGGCCCTGCTCGGGCTTCGACAGGTCTTTCATCTGCAGCACCTGGTGTGACAGCTCATAGAGTGCATTCACGCCGCCTTCAGGCCTGGCGCCCGCATGCGACGACTTGCCATGCACCGTGAGATAGGCCGAGCCGATGCCGCTGGTGGCGAGGCGGAGCGTGCCGCTGGCGTCGCTGCCTTCGAACGAGAACACGGCATCCTGCTCCGCGGCGACGCGGGTGATGGTGCTGCGCCAGCCGGGCGAAGAGATCTCCTCGTCGCCATTGATGAGCACCGTGAGCGTGCCGTAATCCCTAAAGTTCAGCTTCTGCAGCAGCGCCACGCTGTGGATGATGGTGGCGATGCCCTGCTTGTCGTCGGCGATGCCGAGGCCGTAAGCCTTGTCGCCATCGACGCGGAAGGGCTGATCCTTCAGCATGCCCTTGAGATACACCGTGTCCATATGCGCGATCAGCATGATTTTCGCGCTGCCCGTGCCCTTGAAGACGGCCTGCACGGCAGGGCCGATCTTCTCCGGCGTATCGTCCAGCCGGTAGATGTCGGTGGTCTGCAGGATGTCCACTGCGCCGCCGAGTTCTTTGAGCTGGCCGGCGATGCGCGCGGCGATCTGGTTGAGGCCTTCGATGTCCTTGCTGCCGGATTCGATCTGCACGAGGTCGCGCAGGGTGTCGAGCAGCGGCTGCTGCTCCTGTTGCGCCAGTGCGCGAATGTCGGCTGCCGGCGCCGCATGCGCTGTGGCAGCGGCAAACGCCAGGCTGAGGGATGCCAGGCTGAGGGAAGCGATGAGCGGGCGAACGAACGAGCGGGCGGGATGCGATTGGGGCATGGCGGCGGTCTGTGAGTTGGAGGGCGATCCGTATCCCCGCGTCTTCACAGGACTCGACGCCGCCGTCAACGGTTCCAGCGTGCCCCGCTTCCGCCGGGGGCACGCTGAAGAAGCTGGGGCCGGCTACTGCTTCGGTTGCCCGAAATCGAGCGGCGGCAGCTCGATCTGCGGCACCTCGATCTTGACCTTGTTGAGATCGACATCGAGCGGCTTGTCGAGCAGTCCGGTGACGACGACCGGGAATGCGATCACCAGCGCCACCATGATCGCCTGCAACCCGATCCAGGGCATTGCGCCCCAATAGATGTCGGAGCTCTTCACTTCCTTCGGCGCCACGCCGCGCAGATAGAACAGCGCGAAGCCGAACGGCGGATGCAGGAACGAGGTCTGCATGTTGACGCAGAGCATGACGCCGAACCAGATCAGCGCGGCGTCGGGGCCGACCACGGGCGCCAGCACCTTCTGCGCGATCGGCGCGATCATCGGCAGGATGATGAAGGCGATCTCGAAGAAGTCGAGGAAGAACGCCAGGAAGAAGATGAAGAGGTTGATGAAGATCAGGAAGCCCCAGACGCCGCCGGGCAGCGAGGTCAGAAGGTGCTCGAGCCAGACGCCGCCGGATACGCCGAGGAACACCACCGAGAAGCAGGTCGAGCCGATCAGGATGAAGGTGACCATGCAGGTGATGCGCATGGTGGTCTCGTAGCCCTGCTTGATCAGGTCGCGCAGGTCCGGAATCTTGACGGCTTCGAGGCAGATCCAGACCACCGCGAGATAGGTGATCGCGAAGGCGAGCCTGAAGATCAGGTTCTCGCTGTAGAGCATCGCGATGATGGTGCCGATGCCGCCGGCGATCACGCCGACGATGAGCATCTTGCGGCCGGTCGCGCTGAAATCCTTGTGGTGGATCGCGGCGAGCACGATGGCGCCGACCGCGCCCATGGCGCCGGCTTCCGTCGGGGTCGCAAGGCCCATCATCATGGTGCCGAGCACGACGAAGATCAGCACCGCGGAGGGGATGATGCCGAGCAGGCACTTCTTCCACAGCGCCCAGCCGGTCAGCGTGCGGGCATCGATCGGCACCGCGGGCACATGGCTCGGCTTGAAGATGCCGAGCAGGAAGGTGTAGCCGGCGAACAGCAGGATCTGGAACACCGACGGGCCCCAGGCGCCGAGATACATGTCGCCGACCGACTTGCCGAGCTGGTCGGCGAGCACGATCAGGACCAGCGACGGCGGTACCAGCTGCGTGATGGTGCCGGAGGCGGCGAGCACGCCGGTGATGTAGCGGATATTGTAGCCGTAGCGGATCATCACCGGCATCGAGATCAGCGCCATGGCGATCACCTGCGCCGCCACCGTGCCGGTGATGGCGCCGAGGATGAAGCCGACGATGATCACGGAGTAGCCGAGGCCGCCGCGGATCGGGCCGAACAGTTGGCCCATCGAATCCAGCATGTCCTCGGCGAGCCCGCATCTCTCCAATATCGCGCCCATGAAGGTGAAGAACGGAATCGCGAGCAAAAGCTCGTTGGACAGCACGCTGCCGAAGATGCGGCCCGGGATCGCCTGCAGGAAGTTGAGGTCGAAGAAGCCGAGATAGATCGAGAGAAACCCGAACGACAGGCCGACCGCGGCGAGCGTGAACGCCACCGGATAGCCGATCAGCATTGCAATGATCAGGCCGCCGAACATCAGTGGCGGCATCATCTCCAGCGTAATGGTCATTGCGTCGGCCTCTCGTACTTCGCGTCGATCGTCACATAGCCCTGCAGCGCGGCGATCCGCTTGATCACCTCGGAGACGCCTTGCAACGCGAGCATCACGAAGCCGGACGGGATAACGAATTTGATCGGCCAGCGCAGCAGGCCGCCGGCATTGCCGCTCATCTCGCCGACCGCGTAGGCCTGGTGGAAGAACGGCCAGGACAAATAGGCGAGCAGCAGACAGGAGGGGATCAGGAAGAACAGGGTGCCGATCAAGTCGAGCCAGAGCTGACCGCGTTCGGACAGCATCAGATAGAGGATCTCGACGCGCACATGCTCGTTGCGCTTGAAGGTGTAGGAGGCGCCGAACATCACGAGGATCGCAAACATGTACCACTGCGCCTCGAGCCAGCCGTTCGAGGAGTAGCTGAACGCGTAGCGGATCATGGCATTGCCGGCGCTGACCAGGCAGGCGAGCAGGACGAGGAGGTTGCAGACGTATCCGATCTTCTCGTTCAGTCGGTCGATGGCCTGACTGAGTGCCAACAATGGGCGCATCACAATCTCCACGGCCGCGCGATCTGCGCGCCGAATATCTTTTCAAGCATCATCTGGCCGCCGCACGCACGCGCACGGAGCCACGGCTCACCTTCAGGAGCAGTTGCAAACGTTCATCCTCCCCCGAAATCCGCTTCCGCCGTTGTTAGGTGCTCTTGGCTACCGGATCGTCGGCAGGTGCCGACAGGGGGCAGCGGCCTATCCGGCCGGGCGAGCGTGAAAGCCGGGGCACCAAATCAGCGCCGTGTAGCGCCGTCAATCGGAAAATGGGCAAATTGACGGCGCGACAAATCGTTGTCCCGCCTTGGTAATCGGGGGACGGCGCAGGCGTCGGCAGCGGGCTCTGAACTAGCCGCCGGTGACGCTCATGTGGCGGCTGACGCTCGGGCGATTGTGGCGGCGGTCGATGATGAAATCGTGCCCCTTCGGCTTCAGCCCGATCGCCCGGTCGATGGCCGCCGACAGCAGATCGTTGTCGTCGGAGGCGCGCAGCGGCCGGCGCAGGTCGGAGGCGTCCTCGTGGCCGAGGCAGGTGTGCAGCGTGCCGGTGCAGGTGATCCGCACCCGGTTGCAGGATTCACAGAAATTGTGGGTCATCGGCGTGATGAAGCCGAGCTTGCCGCCGGTCTCGGCGACCCGGACATAGCGGGCAGGGCCGCCGGTGTCGTCGGCAAGGTCGGTCAGCGTGTAATGCTTCTCAAGCCGCGCGCGCAGCAGCGACAGCGGAACGTACTGATCGATGCGGCCCTCGCCGATGTCGCCCATCGGCATCACCTCGATCAAGGTCAGGCCCATTCCCTTGCCATGCGCCCATTCCATCAGCGCGGGAATCTCGTCCTCGTTCATGTTCTTCAGCGCGACCGCGTTGATCTTGACCGCAAGCCCGGCCGATCGTGCCGCCTCGATACCCGACAGCACCTTGTCGATGTCGCCCCAGCGGGTGATGGCCCGGAACTTTACGGGGTCGAGCGTGTCGAGCGAGACGTTGACGCGCCGCACGCCGCAATCGACCAGCTCCTGTGCGAAGCGTGCGAGCTGCGAACCGTTGGTGGTCAGCGTCAATTCGTCGAGCGCGCCGGTCGAAAGGTGGCGCGACAGCGAACGCACCAGGCCCATCACATTGCGGCGGACCAGCGGCTCGCCGCCGGTGAGGCGGATCTTGCGCACGCCCTTGGCAACGAAGGCCGAGCACAGGCGGTCGAGCTCTTCCAGCGTCAGCAGGTCGGCCTTCGGCAGGAAGGTCATGTCTTCCGACATGCAATAGAAGCAGCGCAGGTCGCAGCGGTCGGTGACGGAGACGCGCAGGTAACGGATCGTCCGGCCGAACGGATCGGTCATCGGACGAAACAGCGTGTCGGAATGCGCCTGCGTGGATCCGTTCATTCAACCCGAGCCTTTAAGCCAAGCCTTCAAGGCGAGACCTTAACTCAAGACCTCAACTCAAGTCTTGAAATGTGTCCCTGCGTGCGGAGCCGAGCCCGGCTCCAGGCCCACAATCTATGCACGTTGGCGCGCCGTCACAATGCGTCCGTAAGGATGATCCGCAACATGCAAAGCTGATCGCGCGCGATAGGTGAGACAGATCGCGCGATGCATGATCGCAATCGCCGATGTGTCTCCACGAAATACAAAAACCCGGCTTTGGACCGGGCTCTTGTGCAGTGCAATCTAGATCAGAAGCGCGCAGCGTTGCGCGTCAGCGTGTGGGCGCGGCTGCCGGCGGCGGTGCCGCGCTCGGAGCAGGGAACGCCGCGTCCGAAGCGGCAGGAGCCGCAGCGGCAGCCGGCTTCGGCTTCTTCTTCGGCCGCATCGCCTTGTGCCCGCGCGGCGGCGGACCGGCGGGTTGCAACTCGGCGAACACCGGGCTCGGATCGAGCGTGGTGGTGGCTGGGCTCGTGATGTCGCCCGGTGTGCGGGTCACCGTCACCGGCACCGTCGCCGGCTGGAACTTCGGCATGTTGAAGGTGACGGTGAAATTGGCCTCCGGCGCCGGGATCGACACCGAGCAGGGCGTCTTGCAACCCGGCCCGATCGAGGTCACGGCGTCGGCGCCTTGCGGGGCCGAATCCAGCTGCACCTGCATCGGCGGCGGTGCCGACTTGAACGAATCCAATGAGAACGAAGAGCAGCCGGCCAGGCTCAGCCCGGCGGCCGCAATCACGATGATACGACGCATGATCCACACTCTTACTGCGGCAATCAGCCACAATCCCCGGGCCGACCATAGGAGCGTCGGAACAGAGGTGCAACAGGGGGAGGTCTGTTCGTTAAAGGATGGTTAATGGAAAATCCGCATGGAAAAATATTGCCAAGTAATATCAATGTGTTGCGGAAATCTTATGCGGCGCCGAGGCTGGCCACGGCGTCCGGCAGATCGCGCATATGGCTGATCAGCCGGTCCGGTTTCAGCTCGGTCATCGGGACATCGGTGTAGCCGAAATCGACGCCGATCACCGGGACGCTGGCGCGCCGGGCGACCCCGACATCGGGACCGGCATCGCCGACCATGATGGCGCCGGGCAGCTTTCCGCCGGCGCGGGCGACCGTCTCGCGCAGGAACGCCGGATCGGGCTTGGCGACGCCGAATGTGTCCTGGCCGCAGATCGCGGCAAAGCGCGGCGTCAAACCGAGCCGGTCGAGCAGCAGCTTCGACAGCCATTCCAGCTTATTGGTGCAGACCGCGAAGCGATGGCCCTTGGCCTCCAGCCGGTCGAGCGCGGCTTCGAGCCCGTCGAACGGGCGCGAGCCGTCGGCGATGTGCTCGGCGTAATAGTCGATGAAATCCTTGGTCAGGCGATCGAGGTCCGCGAGGCTGACCACGCGTCCGTCCACCTCGAGCCCGCGCTCGAGCAGCTTGCGCGCGCCGGCGCCGATCATGTTGCGGGCGGCCGACAGCGGCACCGGCCGCAGACCTTCGCGGTCGAGCACATAATTCAGCGCGCTGATCAGGTCAGGCGCGGTGTCGACCAGCGTGCCGTCCAGATCGAACACGATGATGGGGGGAGAGGAGGCGGACATCACGCTTTTGGCTATCGGGCCGCGCGCCGCGATGCAAGAGTAGATGTCGGCGCGTCGTGAAATTGGGGAGGCCGGGATGCGGGAATTCGCCGGAAAAGCCGCTTTTGTCACCGGAGGAGCCAGCGGAATCGGGCTGGCCATGGCAACCGCGTTCGCGCGCGAGGGCATGAAGGTGATGCTCGCCGACATCGAAGGTGGCGCGCTCGACAAGGCCGTCGATGCGCTGCGGGCCGGCGGCGCGGACGTCCATGGCGTGGTCTGCGACGTCGCCGATCCCTCAAGCGTCGACCGCGCGGCAGAGGCATCGTTCCGCGCCTTCGGCAACGTCCACGTTGTCTGCAACAATGCCGGCGTCGCGGCCGGTGGCGGCATCGATCAGATCTCGATCGAGAATTGGCGCTGGGTGATCGAGGTCAACCTGATGGGCGTAGTGCACGGCATCAAGAGCTTCCTGCCGCAGATCCGCGGGCACGGCGAGGGCGGTCATATCGTCAACACCGCGTCGATGGGCGGAATGAATGCCGGTCTCGGCTTCAGTCCCTATTCGGCGAGCAAGTTCGCAGTGGTGAGCATGTCGGAGGGGCTTGCCTGGCAACTCGCGCCTGACGGCATTGGGGTTAGCGTGCTGTGTCCGAGCTATGTGCGCACACGGATTGGCGAGAGCGGGCGCAACCGCCCAGAACGGTATGGGCCGACCCGCGCGCTCGCGCCCGGCAGCGCGGCGTCCGCGATGGTCGCGGAGATCGCACGGCAGCTCGATGCCGGGCTCGATCCGGCCGCGGTTGCGGCGCGGGTCGTGGCCGCGATCCGCGAGCAGCGGCTCTATGTCTTCACCCATCCGGGGATGCGGGCCGAGGTTGAGGGCCGTTTTGCGGCGATTTTGACCGCAATCGACGCCTTTCAGGCGTGATAACCGCTCGCGGAGCAGGTTTCCGAATAGGCGCTGGACAGGCCCGGATGGCGCTATTCCTGCCCGTGAATCGAGGCTAGATATGCGCCCGCCGGGCCGCCCGATGGCGCGCCCGTAACGGACAACCGAGGGGCTATCGGCCGTGGACATGGACGCACTGAAACGCCAGGCGGCGGCGCGCGCGCTCGAAGAGGTGCGCGACGGCATGAAGCTCGGGCTCGGCACCGGGTCGACCGCCAAGCATTTCGTCGAGCTGCTCGGCGAGAAGGTCCGCGCCGGCATGAAGGTGATCGGCGTGCCGACCTCGGAGGCGACCCGGGCGGACGCGATCCGCTGCGGCGTCCCGCTGACCACGCTGGACGAGGTCGATCATCTCGACCTCACCATCGACGGCGCCGACGAGATCGACCCCGCGCTCAATCTGATCAAGGGCGGCGGCGGCGCGCTGCTGCGCGAGAAGATCGTGGCGGCCGCCAGTGATCGCATGATCGTGATCGCCGACGACAGCAAATGGGTCGAGGTGCTCGGCCGCTTTCCGCTGCCGGTCGAGGTGATCCCGTTCGGGCTCGCCGCGACCCAGGCCGCGATGGCGCGTGCGTTCGCCGAGGCCGGCGTGTCCGGCCAAATGATCATCCGTAAGGGCAAGGACGGTCACGTTTTTGTCACCGATGGCGGCCACTGGATCGTCGATGCCCATCTCGGCCGGATCGGCGACCCGCCGCGTCTCGCCGGTTTGCTCAGCGTGATCCCGGGCGTGGTTGAACATGGTCTGTTCATCGGGCTCGGCAGCGTCGCCGTTCTGGCCGGCGCACAGGGAATTCGGGTTGTTGAACGGCGCTAACGCCGCAAGCAAGGAGACTTGGAATGAAGCGTTTTTCGGGACTTTTGTCGGCAGTGGCCCTGGCGGCTGGACTGGCGCTCGCGGCTGCACCGGCCATGGCGCAGCAGCAGCTGCCCCCCATGCCCAAGGTCAAGCAATCGACCCCCGCGGCGATTGCGGCTGCCAAGGAAATCCTGACGATGAAGAACGTGGCGGTGATGTATTCCGGCGCCGTTCCGGGCATCATCGAGAAGACCAAGACCGGCCTGCTGCAGCAGTACCTGAACTACCAGAAGGATCTCGACGAGGTCGCGGTGATCGTCGCCAAGCAGTTCGCGGGCGGCGAGAAGGAGATCGGCGACGGCATGGCGCAGATCTACGCCGCCGAGTTCACCGAGCAGGAGCTGAAGGACCTCGTGACGTTCTACAAGACCCCGCTCGGTCAGAAGCTTTTGACCGCGGAGCCCACGGCAATCAACGGATCGCTGCAATATATGCAGCAGTGGGCGCAGCAGTTCGGCGTGATCGTCAACGGCCAGTTCAAGGCCGAGATGAAGAAGCGCGGCAAGGATATCTAAGAGCGTCTTCGAGCGCTCTGATGCGCTCCGTGTGACCTCGCCCCGCTTGCGGGGCGAGGGAGAAGAAACAGAGGTTGTTGCCATGGCCGAATTTGACGTCGACCTGTTTGTCATCGGTGGTGGGTCGGGCGGCGTTCGTGCCGCCCGCATTGCTGCCAACTATGGCGCGAAGGTCATGGTCGCCGAAGAGTACCGGATGGGCGGGACCTGCGTGATCCGCGGCTGCGTACCGAAGAAGCTGTTCGTGATCGGCAGCCACGTCCACCAGGAGATCGAGGACGCGGCCGGCTTCGGCTGGAGCATCGGTCAGGTCTCGTTCGATTGGGCGACGCTCGTCGCCAACAAGGACAAGGAGATCGCCCGGCTCGAGGGCGCCTACACCACCAATGTCGAGAAGTCCGGCGCCAGGATCGTCAAGACCCGCGCGGTGCTGGAGGATGCCCACACCATCAGGCTCGCCACCGGCGAGAAGGTGACGGCGAAATACATCCTGATCGCCACCGGCGGCGCGCCCAATCACGGGCCGGCGGTTCCCGGCATCGAGCATGTGATCTCCTCCAACGAGGCGTTTCACCTGAAGGAGCTGCCGAAGCGGATCGTGATCCAGGGCGGCGGCTACATCGCGCTGGAATTCGCCGGCATCTTCGCCGGCTACGGCTCCGACGTGACCGTAGTCTACCGCGGCGACAACATCCTGCGCGGCTTCGACGAGGACGTCCGCAAGCATGTCCGCACCGAGATGGAGAAGCGCGGCATCACCGTCATCACCGGCTGCACGGTGGCGAAGATCGACAGGCACGGCCGCGATTTCACCACGCATCTGTCGAGCGGCTCGAGCATCGCCTCCGACCAGGTGATGTTCGCGATCGGCCGCCATCCCAATGTCAGGGGGCTCGGGCTGGAGGCTGCCGGCGTCGCCATCAATCCCGCCAATGGCGGCATCCAGGTCGACGGCTGGTCGAAGACCTCGGTCGACAACATCTACGCTATCGGCGACGTCACCCACCGCACCAATCTGACGCCGGTCGCGATCCGCGAGGGCCACGCCTTCGCCGACACCGTGTTCGGCAAGCGTCCGGTGCAGGTCGACCACGCGACGATCCCGACCGCGGTGTTCTCGCAGCCGGAGGTCGGCACCGTCGGCCTCACCGAAGAAGAGGCGCGGGCGCAGTACAGCCACGTCGACATCTACAAGACCGATTTCCGCCCGATCAAGGCGACGATGTCCGGCCGCGACACCCGCGTGCTGATGAAGCTCGTGGTAGACGGCACAAGCGACCGCGTGCTTGGCTGCCATATCGTCGGCGACTGCGCCGCCGAGGTCACCCAGGTGGTCGCGATCGCGGTGAAGATGAAGGCGACCAAGGCGGATTTCGACGCCACCGTCGCGCTGCATCCGACCGCCTCCGAAGAGCTGGTGACGATGCGCACCCCAACCGCGCGCCACGTGCGCCAGGCCGCGGAGTAGGGCGCACGCGGCGTGCCGATGATGCGTCGCGTCGCGGTGAAACATCCGGACACACTCAGTCGGTCCGCGGATGCGCGCAGCGACGCCGTCGCGTTCCCGCACCGGGAACCAGTCGTCATAGTCGCGCGTATATAGACAGAGCTCCCTGAGATCGTTGTTTGGCGGCTCGCGCGCCAAAAACTGCTTGCGTTGCCTGAACGTCAGGACAATCGTTCGGATACTGCGGCCCAAGGTTCTAGCTCTGATTGAAGGGCTGCATTGGCCTTACCAGATGGAGATGTCGCCATGACAGATCTGGGTTTGATGACGCGCAAATCGGTCGCCACCATCATCGCCGAAGCAGGGGAGCACACGCTCGGCAAGACACTCGGGGCGTTGAGCATCACGGCGCTCGGGATCGGCTGCATCATCGGTGCGGGCATCTTCGTGCTCACCGGCACCGCGGCGGCGCACTATGCCGGCCCCGCCATCATGCTCTCCTTCGTCGTCGGCGGCATCGCCTGTGCCTTTGTCGGCCTGTGCTACGCCGAGCTCGCGGCGCTGCTGCCGGTCTCCGGCAGCACCTACACCTATACTTACGCGACCCTGGGCGAGCTGTTCGCCTGGGTCATCGGTTGGGACCTCATCCTCGAATACGCGATGGGCGCCTCCACCGTCGCGGTCGGCTGGTCCGGTTACATCGTCTCGCTGCTGCACAATTTCGGCATCAACATCCCACCGCAATATGCCGCGGCGCCCTGGACCGAGGCCAAGCTGCCGGACGGCTCGACCGTCGAAGGCATCGTCAATCTGCCGGCGGCGTTCATCGTGCTGGCGCTCACCGCCATGCTGATCGGCGGAACCAAGGAATCGGCCCGGCTCAACAACATCATGGTCGGTATCAAGCTCGTCGTCGTGCTCGCCTTCATCCTGTTCGGCGTCGGCTACGTCACGCCGGCGAACTGGCATCCCTTCATCCCCGACAACACCGGCACGTTCGGTCAATTCGGCTGGACCGGCGTGATGCGCGGCGCCTCCGTGGTGTTCTTCGCCTTCATCGGTTTCGACGCGGTGTCGACCGCAGCGCAGGAGGCCAAGCACCCGCAGACCGACATGCCGATCGGCATCCTCGGCTCGCTGCTGATCTGCACGATCCTGTATGTCGCGGTCGCCGGCGTGCTCACCGGCCTCGTGCCCTACACCGAGCTCGGCGTCGCCGATCCGATCGCCAAGGGCGTCGATGTCATCGGGCAGACCTGGTTCTCGGTGCTGATCAAGATCGGCGCGCTCTCCGGCCTCACCACGGTGATCCTGGTGCTGCTGTATGGCCAGAGCCGCATCTTCTTCCAGATCGCCAAGGACGGCCTGCTGCCAAGACTGTTCTCCGACGTGCATCCCTCGCTCGGGACGCCCTACAAGAGCCAGCTCTTGATCGGGATCGTGGTGGCTGTTGTCGCGGCGCTGACCCCGATCGATATCCTCGGCGAGATGGTCTCTATCGGCACGCTGTTCGCCTTCGTGCTGGTCTGCGGCGCGGTGATCTATCTGCGCAAGAGCGATGCGGAGATTGCCCGCCCGTTCCGCACGCCGGGCGTGCCTGTCGTCCCGGTGCTCGGCATTGCCTTCTCGGTGCTGCTGATGGTGTTCCTGCCCTGGGAGACCTGGCTGCGGCTCATCGTGTGGCTTGTGATCGGCCTCGCGCTCTACTTCGTCTATGGCCGCCGCCACTCGGTCCTGCTCAACGGAACGGCGTCGCGCTAGGCATGTGATAATGTCGAACCAGCGGTGATCGGGGAGCGTCTGGATGCGGATTCTGGCGCTGTGGTTGATCCTGCTCACGGCGCCGGAATTCGCTCACGCCGATGATGCGGCATTAAAGGTCGGCGTCACGACGCGCGATTTCATTCCGGCCGAGCCTTACGACTGGCGCGGCGCCGCGACGCATGTGCTCCGCGCCGTGATCTGGTATCCGGCCGTGGCCGAGGCGCGCGAGCAGCCGCAATCGATCGGACCACGCCTCCTCCCCTTCGCCCGTGCGGGCCGCGCCGCGCCCGATGCGGCGCCCGCGGCGGGACCGCGGCGTCCGCTGGTGCTGCTGTCCCACGGTTTTGGCGGCACGGCGTTCGATCTCGCCTGGCTCGGCGCGGGGCTTGCAGCCCACGGATTTATCGCCGTCGCGGTCAACCACCCCGGGAATAATCGATTGGAGGACTACACGGTCGAGGGTTTTGCGCTGATGTGGCTGCGCGCCGTCGACCTCAGCGCGATCATCGACGCCATGCGCGCCGACGAGATTTTCGGCGACCGGATCGACCTGGGGCGGATCGGCGCTGCCGGCCACTCGCTCGGCGGCTACACGGTGCTTGCGATCGCAGGCGGCATCACCGATCCGTCGCGGACGGAGGCGTTCTGCCGCTCACCCGCTGCCGACGCGTTGTGCACGGCGCAAGCGGGCGTCTCCGACCTGCGCCGGAAGAGCCAGCTGCGCCTCGGTTCCGATCCCGACTTCCGGCAGCGCTACAGCCTTGCCGGCAATTCCTATCGCGATGAGCGCGTTCGCGCTGTCTTTGCCATGGCGCCGGGACCGGGACCGGCCTTGACGCCGGAGAGCCTTGGCGGGATATCGATCCCGGTCGCGATGGTCACGGGGAGCGCCGATGAAGCGGCCCCGCCGGCCTCCGGAGCCGAAGCGCTCGGCAAGGCTATTCCGCATGCGGCGCTGAAGGAGTTTCCGCGCGCGGGCCATTTCGTCTTCTTCGACACCTGTACGATGGTAGGGCGTCTGGTGATCGGGACTGTATGCCGTGATCCCGAGGGCACCGACCGCGAGGCGGTCCATGCCGAGACGATCGGCCTTGCGCTCGGTTTCTTCACTGAAAACTTGCGCTGAGCAGCCGCCGCGCCTTGGTGCGGCCCTGGCGACGGGAACGGAGAACGAGCCCTGCCTGAAAGTCCAACGCCGCCCGCTTAAAATACATGCGAGCGGCGTTGTCTCTAGCCCCAGGAAGGTCACGGGCAAAATCCTGATAATCTTAAGTCTGCAGATGCGCGCAAAGGTTTCATACCTCAGAAGGGGTAGGTTGCCTCCGCAAGACCGGCGCGCAGCCGGCGGCCGCGCTTGATGCCGCGGAATTGGGCACCCTTGTTGACATGCATATGCATCGGGGTCTTTTCCCCTGGGGCCGCTCTTCGCGCGCCTAAATCCGGCAAATGGCCTGCGCAACGGCGCTTGTGCACAGATGGTGCGAGGAGCAGCGCGGCGATCTCGCGCGCGCTGGAACCTTGCGCTATGCTGGCAGTTCCACTCCAAACAGTTTGATGTCTCAAATTGAGGGAGCCGCCCATGACAGGCCCAACCGAGCAGGAGATTCGGACCCGCGCCTACGAATTGTGGAAGGATGCCGGCGAGCCGCCGGGCCAGATGGATCAGCTCTGGTACAAGGCCGAACGCGAGCTGCTGGCGCGCAAGGCCGCCAACGGCGAAACGCCCTGCGGAATGAACGGGCACAACGGGCCGACGACGTATCCGGAGAAGTTGAGGGGCGTGCATTGAGAGTATCGCGCGGCTGAGCTAACGAGCCCGGCAAGCTGGCCCGGACCCGGAGGCATCATGAGCGACGCGATCGACCTTTCGCAGAAACTATCGACGTTCTCCGATCACTGGTCGCCGCGCACCGTCGCGCAATTCAACGCCTGCGACGTCATGGTGGTGAAGGTGCAGGGCGAGTTCGTCTGGCACAAGCACGACGACACCGACGACTTCTTCCTCGTGCTAAAGGGCGTGCTCGACATCGAGCTGCGCGATCGCACCATCACGCTGCACCCCGGCCAGATGTACATCGTGCCGAAGGGCGTCGAGCATCGCCCCGTCGCACGGGAAGAGGTGCATCTGCTGCTGATCGAGCCGACGGGCACGCCGAACACGGGCGATGCGGCGACGGCGGCAGCGCGGAAGGTGGTGTGAGACTGTAAAGTCCAACAATCCCCTGCGATGGCTCGTTTCGTTTTTTCGGAATTCCCTCTTGACGCGCCCCCCAACTCAGATGTTCAATTGGCGCGTCTCACCCGATCGAGGGGCGCTGCGCATCGTCAGGAGTGTTGCGGTGAGATGCGGTGGACGCCGGGCATGCGAGAGACGACATGCATGCGGGGCGGACGGCGAAATCGTGTGGTCCTGACGCCCTAGCGGCAGGTGTCTCGTCGCGAGATGCGAAAGCGTTTTGCGAAGGCGGTGACAAGCAAGCCCAGTCTCACCGGGGAGAGCACGTATAAGCCGTAACCCATCGCGCAGGGAAAGCCGGGATGTTTCCGGTTACACCTGTGGTCCGACCTCCGGTGCTTTTTGTTGCACCGGATCCATGGGTGCGATCGGCACCCGGCTTTCCCTGCGCCCTCCGATCAAGGAGTGGCGAAACAGGATGCAAAACTTCGGACAGATAGTGTCGCGAGAATGCAAAGCTGCGTCCTCATCCTCAGCTGTCATCGCCCGCGCACGCGGGCGATCCAGTACGCCGCGGCCTCTCAGTTCAACAATGACTGCCTCTGGAATACTGGATCGCCCGGTCGAGCCGGGCGATGACACCGAGATGAGGTCCGCAATAGCGGTGTGTCGTATCGCGCGAGAACCATCCTCATCGTCGTCCTGGCGAAGGCCAGGACCCATTACCCCAAATGCTGGTTGGCGCACGACGCTCGGGCCGCGTCGCGTTCACAATCGAATGCGGTGGTTATGGGTCCCTGCTTTCGTGTTTGGTCCCGTGTGATTGGCGAGGGCCTGCATTGGGGCCAGGTAGCCGAGGCATTTGAGGCGAGTTCGGTTGTAGTCGTGGACGAACTTGGCGATGAAGGCGTCCCGATCGGCATGGTCGATGAAGGTGCGCCTTGCACTGCCGCGCTTTTGTTCGCGGCCAATGGCTTCGGCGATACGGCGGTTGAAGCGTTCAACGAGACCGTTGGTCTGCGGGTGGTAGGGCTTGGTCAGGCGATGCTGGATGCCGCGCTGCTTGCAGACCTGATCAAAGGGGTGGTCGCCGGACGGTTTCCCGACCGGCTTGTTCTTCTTGTCGACAGCAAAGCGGTCGGTGAACTCGGCGCCGTTGTCGGTCAGGATGGTGTGAACCTCGTGCGGGAAGTCGGCCAGGAAGCGTTTGAGGAAGCCGGTCGCGGTGGCTCCGTCCCGCCTGGAATGGATCTCGACAAAGACGTAGCGGGTGGCGCGGTCGATGGCGACGAAAGCATAGCTGGTGCGGCGTTGCAGAGCCGGCAGATACTTCACGTCGATATGGATAAAGCCGATGCTGGCGGTCTCGAAGATACCGGGCTTGGGCTTGTCAGGCTTGGCAAGCCGGCTGATGCCATTGCGCTGCAGGCAGCGGTGAATGGCGCTGCGGGACAGCTTGGCATTGATGCATCGCTGCATCACCTCGACGATGTCGTCCAGCGGCAACTGCAGCGACGTCCGCAACTCGCAAACCGCTCGCTCTTCGACGGCCGACAGGCTGGTCGTGAGGTTGTTCGGCCGGTGCGAACGGTCTCCAACCGTGGTGCGGCCGCGCCAGCGGTAGATCGTGGTCTCGCTGACCCCCAGTTCAGCCGCCAACTGGGCAACCGACTTCTTGCTGCGCTGGATGTAGGCGCGCGTCTTGGGTGTCGTGGTGGCGTTCGCGTGCAGGTTCAGTTCCATGACACGAGGTGCTCCCTGACAAAGGCCACGCCTCGTTCTACACCGATTCCATCCAACCAATCAGCAGGGACCAAACACTTTCGCAGGGACGACGGCGGAGAAAAATCGGTGCTATCCCTCCGCTTCGAGCCACTCCGCGGCGCCGCGCCAGAGTGCGTCGCGGTGGTCACTGCGGAAGAAGCCGAAATGACCGATCTTGGCTGCGCTGGCATCCGCAGGACGGATCGAGATGATCTCCGGCGTGATCGAGGTGAAGGCGGAGCACAGCAACTCGACCGCCGGCCGCGTCGCCCAGGTGTCGTCGGTGATGACAAGCGCGCGGAGCTTGCCCTTGAACTTCGGAAAATTCTCCCGCGCAGCGAGCGTGGCATCGTCGAGCAGATAGCGCTCGCGCATCACCCAGCCTCGCCATTGCTCGAACACGCCCCGCGGCAGGTCCATGCCGAGGCCGGCCCAGGCGGGCACATAGCCGAGCGTGCGCGCCAGCGGCAGGCCGATGCCGTTCATGAAGGCGACGACGCGGTAGCGCTCCGGCGAGGCCATCAGCTTCCAGGCGGCCGCCTGCGAGGCGACCAGCAGCGCGCGCGGGATCTCGGCGTTATTGGCAAGGAGCCCAAGCGCCTGGCCGCCGAAGGAGTGGCCGACATAGGCGAAGGGCAGGTCGCGGTAGCGGTCGCGCATCCAGCTCACCGCCGCGGTGGTGTCGAGCGCGGCCCAGTCCGCCATCGTGGCCTTGAAGCCGGCCAGCGACTTCGGCTTGTTGAGGCCGGTTGCCGCCATCGGCCTCGAGTCGCCGGTGCCGCGGTAATCGTAGGTCAAGACCGCGGCGCCGCGGCGGGCGAGGTAGCCGGCAAAGCCGCGATAGACCTTCCGCGGCACGGCGGTCGCCGAGTTGATCAGGACGGCGTGGCGCTTCCTGCCGCGCGGCAGGAACAGCGTCGCGGCGAGCGGATAGCCGTCCGCGGCCGGCACGACGATGTCGTCGCTAAAAACGTCGTCCAGCGCGGCGGAGGCTGCGGCAATTTCCCTGGCATTCATGGTATGGTCCAGCAAATGCGAATTCGTATTTTCCTGCAAGAGTTTGACGGGATTGCAGGAATCCTTCTAGCGGGGGAGCGGGCGGCTGTGTATAAGCCCACCTTTCCCGTCGATTAAGTCGCGGTTTTTGCTCAGGAGTTGACCTCATGTCCGAGCGGTGGACACCCGATAGCTGGCGCGCCAAGAAGGTGCTGCAGGTGCCCGATTATCCCGATGCCAAGGCATTGGCCGATGTCGAGGCCCAGCTTGCGACCTTTCCGCCGCTGGTGTTCGCGGGCGAGGCGCGCAATCTGAAGAAGGCGCTGGGGCGGGTCTCCGCCGGCGAGGCGTTTCTGCTGCAGGGCGGCGATTGCGCCGAGAGCTTTGCCGAGCACGGCGCCAACAACATCCGCGACTTCTTCCGCGTGCTGCTGCAGATGGCGGTGGTCATGACCTATGCCGGCGCGCTGCCGGTGGTGAAGGTCGGCCGCATCGCAGGCCAATTTGCAAAACCGCGCTCGTCGCCGACCGAGAAGCAGGGCGATGTCGAGCTGCCGAGCTATCGCGGCGACATCGTCAACGACATCGCCTTCACGCTGGAAGCGCGGATTCCCGATCCGCAGCGCCAGCTGATGGCCTACCGGCAATCCGCGGCAACGCTGAACCTGCTGCGCGCGTTCGCCACCGGCGGCTTTGCCAATCTCGGCAGCGTGCATCAATGGATGCTCGGCTTCCTGAAGGATTCGCCGCAGTCCCGCCGCTACAAGGAGCTGGCCGACCGCATCTCGGACGCGCTGAACTTCATGCGCGCCTGCGGCCTCGATCTCGAGAGCCATCCGGAGCTCCGCGCCACCGATTTCTACACCAGCCACGAGGCGCTCTTGCTCGGCTACGAGCAGGCGATGACGCGGGTCGATTCCACCACCGGCGACTGGTACGCGACCTCGGGCCACATGATCTGGATCGGCGACCGCACCCGGCAGCTCGATCACGGCCATGTCGAATATTTCCGCGGCATCAAGAACCCGATCGGCCTGAAGTGCGGTCCGTCGCTGAAGCCCGACGAGTTGCTGAAGCTGATCGACGTGCTGAACCCCGACAACGAGCCGGGACGCCTGACGCTGATCAACCGCTTCGGCGCCGACAAGGTCGGCGACCATCTGCCGGGCCTGATCCGCGCCGTGCAGCGGGAAGGCCGCAACGTGGTGTGGTCGTGCGATCCGATGCACGGCAACACCATCACCTCGACCTCGGGCTACAAGACGCGGCCGTTCGACCGCGTGCTGTCCGAGGTGAAGGCGTTCTTCCAGATCCACGCCGCCGAAGGCACCCATGCCGGCGGCGTGCATCTGGAGATGACCGGGCAGGACGTCACCGAGTGCATCGGCGGTGCGCGCGCCATCACCGATGAGGATCTCAACGATCGCTACCACACGGTCTGCGATCCCCGCCTCAACGCCGAACAGTCGATCGACATGGCCTTCCTGATCGCCGAGCTCCTGAAGCAGGAGCGCGCCGGCAAGGTCAAGCCGATGCCGGCCGCCGCTGGGTTGTGATTTGGGGGCCGTGACTTGAGGGCAGTGACTTGCTGAGGTTCTGGCGAGCCACCATCAACTCGCGCAACGGGCTGGCATTCGCCATTCGCTCGGAGCAGGCGATTCGCGAGGAAGTCGTCGCGCTGGTGCTGTCGGTGCCGCTGGCCTGGCTGGTCGGCGCCACCGTGATGCGGCGGGTCGAGCTGGTCGCAACCGTGGTGCTGGTGCTCGTCATCGAGCTGCTCAACACCGCGATCGAGAAGCTCGCCGACCGCCTGACGATGGATCGCGATCCGCAGATCGGGCGGGTCAAGGACATGGGCTCCGCCGCCGTCGGCGTCGCGCTCGTGATGGCCGGGCTGTTCTGGCTGTTCGCCCTGGCCGAACGCCTGGGCGCATTCTCGTCGTGAGCGCCAACAAGCCGATCAAGCTTGCGGTGATCGGACGTGGACTGATCGGGTCGGCGGCCGCGCGACACCTGAGCAAGATGGGCCATGATGTTGCGCTGATCGGGCCCGATGAGCCGGCCGATTTTTCGCAGCACAACGGCGTGTTCGGCAGCCACTATGATGAGGGCCGCATCACGCGGGTCTACGATCCGCAGCCATTCTGGCGGCAGATGAACCGCGCTGCGATTGCGCGCTATGGCGAGATCGCAGCGGAAAGTGGTGTCGACTTCTACCGCGAAGCCGGTGCGCTTCACATCGGCGATCGCGAGACCACCGATGTCGCCTCGGTCGGTAAAGTCTGCGCCGACGAGGGGATTTCTTGTGAAGCCTATCAGGATGCAGGGCTTACGGAGCGGTTTCCGTTCCTGAAATCGACCGCGGGAATGCTGGGCTATTTCGAGCCGCGCAATGCCGGATACATCTCACCGCGCCGCCTGGTCCGGGCGCAGACGATCGCGGCGGAGCGCGCAGGCGCCCGGATCGTCGACGAGCCTGCGCTCGGGATTTCAGAGAACGGCTCCGGTGTGACGATCCGGACGCGATCGGGCAGCGTCGCGGCTGAGCGCGTGCTCGTTGCCGCCGGCGGGCACACCCAATCGCTGCTCGGTCGCTCATTGGGCTTTACGGTCTATGCGCGTACCGCGGCGCTGTTTCGGCTCGGTGCGGCGGAGGTGCAACGCCTGGCCGGTATGCCGTCGATGCGCTGTCTCGGGCCCAAGGGCGACAATCCCTACATCCTGCCGCCGATCCCTTATCCGGATGGCCAGACCTGGCTGAAGCTCGGCGGCGATCCGGTCGATCGTCCGCTCGACAGCGAGGCTGAGATCAAGGACTGGTTCCGATCGGGCGGATCGGTTGACGTGGCCGATCGGCTGCAAACCCAGATCCTTGACCGCATTCGCGACCTCAAATTCGAGGAACGCCGCGTCGTGCCCTGCATGACCACCTTCGGCGACACCGGCTTGCCCAGCATCGGACCGCTTTCCGAGCGGGTCACGGTCGCATTCGGCTGCTATGGCAAGAGCGCGAAATGTTCGGACGAATTGGGCCGGTTGGGAGGCATGGCGCTGCTCGGCGAGGTGAGGGCAGAGCTTGCCCCCTGACCGGCGCCGGCGATCCCAGTGCGATTTCTGCAATCGCACCATGATCCGACGACCATTGCAGTTTGCCGTTGTGCGGGACAACATAAAGATATGAGCGAACAACAGATCAAGATCACCCTGGCGCAACTCAATCCGACGGTCGGTGACGTCACCGGCAACGCCGTGAAGGCACGCGCCGCGCGCGACAAAGCGAAAGCCGACGGCGCCGACCTCGTGGTGCTGTCGGAGCTGTTCATCGCCGGCTATCCGCCGGAGGATCTGGTGCTCAAGCCGGCGTTCCAGTCGGCCTGCCGCGCCGCGATCGAGGAACTGGCGCGCGAGACCAAAGATGGCGGCCCGGCGATGCTGATCGGCACGCCCTGGGTCGAGGACGGCAAGCTCTACAATGCCTGCGCGCTGCTCGACGGCGGACGCATCGCAGCGCTCCGCTTCAAGGCCAATCTGCCGAATTACGGCGTGTTCGACGAGAAGCGGCTGTTCGCACGCGGCCCGGCATCGGGCCCGGTGACGGTGCGCGGCGTGCGCATCGGCGTGCCGATTTGCGAGGACATCTGGCTCGAGGAATCCGAGGACTACGAAAACGTCGTCGAGTGCCTGGCCGAGACCGGCGCGGAAATTCTGATCGTGCCGAACGGCTCGCCCTATGCCCGCGACAAGACCGATCTCCGGCTGTCGATCGTGGTGGCGCGCGTCACCGAGAGCGGGCTGCCGCTGATTTATCTCAACGAGATGGGCGGCCAGGACGAGCTGATCTTCGACGGCGCCTCGTTTGCGCTCAATGCCGATCTCTCCGTCGCAGCACAGCTTCCGGCGTTCGAGGAGAACATCACGACGCTGACCTGGCGCAAGACCGCGGATGGCTGGCGCTGCAACGGGCCGATCACGGCGCAGCTCGAAGGCGACAAGGCCGATTACGCGGCCTGCGTGCTCGGCCTGCGCGACTATGTCCGCAAGAACGGTTTTCCCGGCGTGCTGCTCGGCGTCTCCGGCGGCATCGACTCGGCGCTGTGCGCGGCGATCGCGGTCGATGCGCTCGGTGCCGACAAGGTGCGCGGCGTCATGCTGCCGTTCCGCTACACCGCGCAGGTGTCGCTCGACGATGCCGCCAAGCTCGCCGCCGCGCTCGGCATCCGCTACGAGATCCTGCCGATCGCCGACGCCGTGAACGGGTTCGAGAAGATACTCGCGCCGGTGTTCGCCGGCATGGAGCGCGACATCACCGAGGAGAATTTGCAGGCGCGCGCCCGCGGCACGCTGTTGATGGCGATCTCCAACAAGACCGGCGCCATGGTGGTGACGACAGGCAACAAGTCGGAAATGTCGGTCGGCTACGCCACGCTGTATGGCGACATGAACGGCGGCTTCAACCCGATCAAGGACATCTACAAGACCGAGGTGTTCCGCCTGTCGAGCCTGCGCAATGCCTGGAAGCCGGACGGCGCGCTCGGGCCCTCGAGCGAGGTGATCCCGGTCAACATCATCATCCGGCCGCCGACCGCGGAGTTGCGCGAGAACCAGACCGATCAGGATTCGCTGCCGCCCTACGAGGTGCTGGATGCGATTCTCGAGCGGCTGGTGGAGCGCGAGGAGCCGCTTGCGACCATCATCGAGGCCGGCTTCGACCGCGATGTGGTGACGCGCGTCGATCGCCTGCTCAACATCGCCGAATACAAGCGGCGGCAGGCGGCGCCGGGGGTGAAGGTGACGCGGAAGAATTTCGGCCGCGACCGCCGCTATCCCATCACCAACCGCTTCCGCGATTTCGGCAAGGCGCTGCCGGAGCCGGACGAGAAGCTCGTGATGCGCGGCTCGCGCGCGTCGGCGGAAGCGTTCGAGGGGTGAACCTTACTGCTTCTTCGGGATGAAGGTCGGGCCGACCGTGCGGATCTGGCCGTCGCTCGCGGGCGCCGCCGGCGCGGTGGCGTCAGCGGCGGCGGGCTGCTGCGGTTGAGCCGCCGCTGCAGCGGGCGCGCCCTTCTTGCCGGCAGCAGCCTTGGTCTGCGCGCGCTGCTGCATCTTCCGCGCGCTCTCCTCGGTGACGATGATGTCGCCCTGCTGAGCGGCGGACGCCTGGTCGTCGACCGCCTTCAGCGCCTCCGCCCAGCTCTGGCCGGCTGCCTTGCAGGAGCAGGACGGATTGAACTCGGTGCGGTACTTGAACGCGTTCGGCAGCGACGAGTAGGACTGGCCGCTGATCGAGACCGCCTGGTTGATGTCTTCGCCGGGATTGCGGTAGGCGAACAGGCTGGCCTCCGCGGCCGGGCACTGCGCCTTGCAGATTTGCTCGTCGGCGGCAAAGCGCGCCTGCGAGGTCGCGAACGAGATCGGGAAGTAGGCGCCGTCGCAGGTGCGGACGCAGACGGTGCGGAAGGTACCGGACTGTCCGCCATATTGTGCGTCAGGCGGGGGCAGCGGATTGGGATTGCCGCCACCGCCGCCGCCGAACAGGTTCTCGATGAAATTGCCGGGGCCGCGCGCGGCCGCCGCGTATTGCGGACCGCAATTGTTCTGCGCCAGCGCGGTCAATACCGAGCGGCGCTGGTTCTCGCGATCGGCGCCGCCGAGCCCGCCGGTGCGCAGCCGCTCGAGATTTGCGGTCATCTGGTCGAGATTGGCGCGCATCTGCTGGATCTGGTTGTTGACCGGTCCGCACTGCGCCGAGTTGTTGTTGAAGAGCGAGAGGAATCCAGAACTGTCGCAGCCCATGCGCCGGGCCTGCGCCGTCACGCGATCGAGTTCGCCCTGCTGCCGGGTTGCCGCATCCTGATAGCGGCGGATCTGCTCGTCCTTGGCCGGATCGCCGCCGCCGCGATCGATCGCGGCCAGCTGGCCCTCCAGCCGCGCGCACATCGGATTGGCCTGCGCGCCTTGGGGAGCCGGGCCGGGCGGGCCCGGAGGCACCTGCGCCAGGGCATGCGTGGCGGGCAGGGCGATGCCGGCCAACACGGCGCAAGCCAAGAACCAGCGGGAGAAGCGAGAACGGGAGCTATGGGGCATATCCGGCCATTAAAACGACGCCGCGCGGCGATCAACGCCAAAGCGCGCAGGCAAGCCGCTGCAATAGCCGTTTCTCGGGGCAGCGTCACGTCGTTTCCGGGGCGCCGGTGTGGCAATAACCCCGTTTGTCCAGCGGCTTGGCTCAGCGCTGGCAGGTGATGGCGACGTATTCGCCGCAGCTATTGCCGGTGCAGGTCTCGCCCGCGGCGTGCGGAACCGCGCCGGTGATCTCGTCGGGATCGACACGGCGGTAACTGGTGGCCTGCGCAAAATCGCGTGACCGGCAGTAGGCGCGGGCGGCGGATGCACCGCAGCGATCGCCGTGGGCCAAGCACTGATCGATGCCGTATCCGTCGGCCTGGTTGGCGACGATGAAAACGCGGCTGTCGGCCAAGGCGGCCGAGGAGACAAGGACGAACGTAGAGGCAATCAATGCTGAAATGGGCCGCATGGTGCACCAGTGAAAATGGCGGGGAATCCGCAGGCCCTCCCGTACGCCCAATTCCTTAATAATGATTAACCATGAGGGCGTTGGCGTGATTTCGGCGCGGTGCGGGCTGCATAACGCCCGAAAACAGCCCCTTGACGCGATAAGGGGGCCGTGAGACACGATGGAACCATGAACGGCCACCTCGCCATCTGCAGCATTTGCCGCGAGATTATGAGCTAGCGATTCGCTGGCTGAGGCCGTCTTTTCTCAATCACCTGAGAATCACTGGACGCCCGGCCGCAAGGGACGGTGATCCATGGAATTGCGCCTTTACGACACGTTGACCCGGGAGAAGCGGCCCTTCGTGCCGCTCGATGCCAATAACGTCCGCATGTATGCCTGCGGACCGACGGTCTACGACTTCGCCCATATCGGCAACGGCCGGGCCGCTATTGTCTTCGACGTGCTGTTCCGCGCGCTGCGCCATCGCTATGGCGCCGATCACGTCACCTATGTCCGCAACATCACCGACGTCGACGACAAGATCAACGTCCGCGCCGCGCGGGATTATCCCGGCGTGCCGCTGAACGAGGCGATCCGCAAGGTCACCGAGCAGACCTATCAGCAGTACCAGGACGATGTCTCTGCGCTGGGCTGCTTGCCGCCGACCGTGCAGCCGCGCGCGACCGAGCATATCCCGGAGATGCGCGCGATCATCGAGAAGCTGGTCGCCGGCGGCTTTGCCTATGTCGCCGAGGATCACGTGCTGTTTTCGCCGCAGGCGATGAACGCGGCTAACTCCACGCTGCCGCGCTACGGCGCGCTGTCGAAGCGCTCGCTCGACGAGATGATCGCGGGCGCCCGCGTCGATGTTGCGCCCTACAAGCGCGACAACACCGACTTCGTGCTGTGGAAACCGTCGAAGCCCGGCGAGCCGTCCTGGCCGTCGCCGGCAGGCATTGCCGTCGAGGGCCGGCCAGGCTGGCACATCGAGTGCTCGGCGATGGCCTGGAAGCATCTCGGTGAGAAGTTCGACATCCATGGCGGCGGCATCGACCTGGTGTTCCCGCACCATGAGAACGAGCTCGCGCAGACTTGCTGCGCGTTCCATACCGACCGCATGGCCAATGTCTGGATGCACAACGGCTTCCTGCAGATCGAAAGCGAGAAGATGTCGAAGTCGCTCGGCAACTTCTTCACGATCCGCGATCTCTTGGCCGATTGGCCGGGCGAGGTGCTGCGGCTCAGCATGCTGAGAACGCATTACCGCTCGCCGCTCGACTGGACGCTCAAGAGTGCGGAGGAAGCCGCACGGACGCTCGACGACTGGTATGCGGTCGCGGCCGACGCCGAGTCCGGCGCGCCGTCGCCGGCGATGGTCGAGGCGCTCTACGACGACCTCAACACGGCGCAGGCCATGGCCGTGCTGCACAGTTTGCGGAATGCTGCCGCGAGCAGTGAAGCGGCCCGCAAGGAATTTGCCGGCTCGCTGCGGCTGCTCGGCTTCCTCGCCGAGAGCGCGGCGTCGTGGAAGGGCCGCAAGGAGCAGGCCAGCGGCGTCGATGCCGCCGCAGTCGAGGCGCTGATCGCCGAGCGCACCGGGGCGCGTGCGCGCAAGGACTTCAAGGAATCCGATCGGATCCGCGATCAGCTCGCGGCGATGGGCGTCGCGATCAAGGACGGCAAGGATGCCGAAGGAAAGCCGATCACGACCTGGGAGGTTGCGCGATGAGCCGATCCGCACCCGCATTGCGTCCCTATCTGCCTGACGATGCGCCGCTGCTGGCGGCGATCTTCGCGGCGTCGATCATGGACCTGACCGGCGACGATTACAGCGAGGCGCAGCAGGAAGCTTGGGCGATGGCCGCCGATGACGAGGAGGCCTTCGGCAAGAAGCTCGCCGGGCAGCTGACCCTGATTGCGACATTGCAGGGCGCGCCGGTCGGCTTCGCCTCGTTGAAGGGGGCCGATCACATCGACATGCTCTATGTGCATCCGAGCGCGGTCGGGCGGGGTGCGGGCAGCGCGCTGTGCGATGCGCTGGAGAAGATTGCGAGTGCTCGCGGCAGCAAGGCCCTGAAGGTCGATGCCAGCGACACCGCGCTCGAATTCTTCCGCAAACGCGGCTACGTCGCGCAGCAGCGCAATACGGTCACCATCAACGACGAATGGCTCGCCAACACCACGATGCAGAAGACGCTCGACGGCGTTGCCGTGCCAGGAGGCCACGCATGAGCCGCGAGCGCCTCTATCTGTTCGATACCACGCTGCGCGACGGTGCGCAGACCAACGGCGTCGACTTCACGCTGCAGGACAAGCAGGTGATCGCGGGCATGCTCGATGCGCTCGGCATCGACTATGTCGAGGGCGGCTATCCCGGCGCCAATCCGACCGACACCGAGTTCTTCAGCAAGAAGCCTGCGTTCGACCACGCGCGCTTCACCGCGTTCGGCATGACGCGGCGGCCGGGCCGCTCGGCGTCCAACGATCCGGGGCTCGCCGGCATCCTCGAGGCCAAGGCGGACGCGATCTGCTTCGTGGCAAAATCCTCGGCCTACCAGGTCCGCGTCGCGCTCGAGACCACGAACGAGGAGAACCTCGCCTCGATCCGCGACAGCGTAGCGGCCGCCAAGGCGCTCGGCCGCGAGGTGATGGTCGACTGCGAGCACTTCTTCGACGGCTACAAGGAGAACCGCGACTATGCACTTGCCTGCGCCACGGCGGCCTATGAGGCCGGCGCGCGCTGGGTGGTGCTGTGCGACACCAACGGCGGCACCATGCCGCACGAGATCGAGACCATCGTCGGCGATGTCGTCAGGCAGGTGCCTGGCGCTCATGTCGGTATTCACGCCCATAACGACACCGAGCAGGCGGTGGCCAATTCGCTCGCCGCGGTGCGCGCCGGCGCACGGCAGATCCAGGGCACGCTCAACGGCCTCGGCGAGCGCTGCGGCAACGCCAATCTCTGCTCGCTGATCCCGACCTTGAAGCTGAAGCAGGAGTTTTCCGACAAGTTCGAGATCGGCGTCACCACGGAGAAGATGGCGACGCTGATGAAGGTGTCGCGCACGCTCGACGACATGCTGAACCGCGCGCCAAACCGCCATGCTGCCTACGTCGGCGAGAGCGCCTTCGTCACCAAGACCGGCATCCATGCCTCCGCCGTCATGAAGGATCCGCAGACCTATGAGCACGTGCTGCCGGATTCCGTCGGCAACCACCGCAAGGTGCTGGTGTCGGACCAGGCCGGCCGCTCCAACGTGATGGCCGAGCTCGACCGCGCCGGCATCGTCTATGACAAGGGCGATCCGCGGCTGACGCGCCTGGTCGAGGAGCTGAAGGAGCGCGAGGCCGCGGGATTTGCCTATGAATCGGCGAATGCCTCATTCGACCTGTTGGCGCGTCGCACGCTCGGCAAGGTGCCGGAATATTTCAAGGTCGAGCAGTTCGACGTCAATGTCGAGCAGCGCTACAACGCCAACGGCCAGCGCGTCACGGTGGCGCTCGCGGTGGTGAAGGTCGACGTCGACGGCGAGCGGCTGATCTCGGCCGCCGAGGGCAACGGCCCGGTGAATGCGCTCGACGTGGCGCTGCGCAAGGATCTCGGCAAGTACCAGAAATATATCGATGGCCTGAAGCTGATCGACTACCGCGTGCGTATCCTCAATGGCGGCACCGAGGCAGTCACGCGCGTGCTGATCGAAAGCGAGGACGAGACCGGCGAGAGCTGGACGACGGTCGGCGTCTCGCCCAATATCATCGACGCCTCGTTCCAGGCGCTGATGGATTCGGTGTTCTACAAGCTGGTGAAGTCGGGCGCGCAGGCGTGAAGAAGAAGTAGCCCGGATGAGCAAAGCGATATCCGGGGCCATGTCGATCAGTTTCCCCGGATGTCGCTTCGCTCATCCGGGCTACAGATTTCAGAGGAGGGCGCTTTCATGATCGACCACGTCTCCGTCGGTGTCTGCGACCTCGAGCGCGCCGCGCGGTTCTATGAGCCGACGCTGGCCGCGCTCGGCCTGACCCGCCTCGTCACGCGGCCGGCGACGATCGGCTTCGGCAAGGCCTATCCGGAATTCTGGATCAATCTGCGCGCCACGATGGCGCAGGTCGCGCATGAGAGTGGCACGCATATCTGTTTGCGGGCGAAAACCACCGCCGAGGTCGACGCCTTCCACGCCGCCGCGCTGGCCTGCGGCGGCCTATCCGACGGCGCCCCGGGCCTGCGCCCGCACGACCGCGTGCGCTACTACGCCGCCTTCGTGCTCGATCCCGACGGTAACCGCATCGAGGCCGTGACGTTTCCGAGCGAGTAGGGCCTCGATACGCGGTGAAGCTGTTGAACCCGTCATCCCCGCGCAAAGGCTTCGCCTTTGTCGCTGGAGGTGCGAGCCTTGCGGCGCAATTGCGCCGCTGGGCGAGCCTCGAAGGGCGAACGGCCGCCAGCCGGGCCGTGCATGCTTCGAGACGCGCGTTCCGCGCTCCTCAGCATGACGGTGATGGAGCTGAAGGCGTGGTGAACGCTTACAGCCGCCGCGCCACTTCGGGCGCGAGCTCCTTCGCGGCCGCCGGCTTGCCGGCGACGGCGGAACGCAGCCGCGGCAAAATCTCGTCGACGCGGTCGGCCATCAGCACGTTGATCGGAAGCGTCGCGCGGATGAACTCGGTCGTGCGCATGTGGCTCAGCAGCGAGAGCAGGGGTTCCCAGAAACCATCAATATTGGCGAGCAGGATCGGCTTGGAGTGACGGCCGAGCTGCTGCCAGGTCAATTGCTCGACCAGCTCCTCCAGCGTGCCGATGCCGCCGGGCAGCGCGACGAACGCATCCGAACGCTCGAACATCAGCCGCTTGCGCTCATGCATGTCGGGGGTGACGATCATCTCCTGAACCGAGGTCAGCGCATTCTCGCGCGCCCGCAGGAATTCCGGAATGATGCCGGTGACCGAGCCGCCATGATCGAGGGTGGATTTCGCGACCGCGCCCATCAGGCCGATCGAGCCGCCGCCGTAGACCAGGCGCACGTTGTTTTCGGCAAAGGCCTTGCCGAGCGCGACGGCAGCTTCAACGAAACGGGGATTGTTACCGGGGCCGGAGCCGCAATAAACACAGACAGTCTTGATTTGGTTCATACGATCCTTGTGGCACTGCAGCGTAAACAGGGTCAAGACTCGCATATGGGCATTGAGAGCCAAAATATCCCGTAAATTCCCGCGAATCGCGAACAATTTTCGTCATAAGCCTGTACGCCACGTTGAAACGATCTATATGACGGGCACAATGGCAAATCGTGGAAAAGATGTGGCCGCGGACCGCCGCGCCATGACGTCGCGAGCGGGCTTCTGATGGTGCCGCCGCAACAGACTGTGACCGCGGCCGATCAGCCCACGGCCACCACCCCGGCCGCCGAGAGGGGGACGCTGCTCGGCACTCTCGTTCATCTCTGGCCCTATATCTGGCCCGGCGATCGCGCCGATTTGAAGATGCGCGTGATCTGGTCGGTGGTGCTGCTGCTGTTCGCCAAGCTCGCGACGCTGTCGGTTCCGTTCACCTTCAAATGGGCGATCGATGCGCTGAACGGCACGGGTTCGGCGCCGGTCGCGACCTCGAACTGGATGGTCTGGCTGATCGCCTCGCCGGTGCTGATGACGATCAGCTACGGCGCGGTGCGCATCATCATGGCGGTGCTGACGCAGTGGCGCGACGGCATCTTCGCCCGCGTCGCGATGCATGCGGTGCGGCGGCTCGCCTACATCACCTTCGTGCACATGCACGAGCTGTCGCTGCGCTTCCATCTCGAGCGCAAGACCGGCGGCCTGACCCGCGTGCTGGAGCGCGGCCGCTCCGGCATCGAGACCATCGTGCGGATGGTGATCCTGCAGCTGATCCCGACCATCGTCGAGGTCACGCTGCTGGCGGGAGTGCTGCTCTGGCAGTTCGACTGGCGCTATGTGCTCGCGGTGCTGATCACGGTCGTCGTGTTCATGTACTACACCTACATTGCGACCGAGTGGCGGATTGAGATCCGCCGCAAGATGAACGATTCCGACACCGAGGCGAACACCAAGGCGATCGACTCGCTGCTCAACTACGAGACGGTGAAGTATTTCGGCGCCGAGGAGCGCGAGGCCAGGCGCTACGACCGCTCGATGGAGCGCTACGAGCAGGCGAGCGTGAAGACCTACACCTCGCTCGCCGTGCTCAACACCGGGCAGGCGATCATCTTCACCGCGGGGCTGACCGCGACCATGCTGATGTGCGCGTTCGGCATCCGCAACGGCACCCACACCGTCGGCGATTTCGTGCTGATCAACTCGATGATGATCCAGCTGTACCAGCCGCTGAACTTCATGGGCATGGTGTATCGCGAGATCAAGCAGGCGATCATCGACATCGAGAAGATGTTCGACGTGCTGGCACGCGATCCCGAGGTGAAGGACGTGCCGGGCGCCAAGCCGCTCGTGGTGTCCACAGGCAGCGTGCGTTTCGAGGATGTCCGATTCGCCTATGAGCCCGACCGCCAGATCCTGAAAGGCCTGAGCTTCGAGGTGCCGGCCGGCAAGACGGTCGCGATCGTCGGTCCCTCCGGCGCCGGCAAGTCGACGATCTCGCGGCTCCTGTTCCGGCTCTACGATGTCTCGAGCGGCCGCATCCTGATCGACGGCCAGGACATCAAGAATGTGACGCAGGCCTCGCTGCGGTCGGCGATCGGCATGGTGCCGCAGGACACCGTGCTGTTCAACGACACCATCCGCTACAACATCCGCTATGGCCGCTGGGATGCCGGCGATGACGAGGTGGAGGAGGCGGCGCGGCTGGCGCAGATCGACGGCTTCATCCGGATGTCGCCGCAGGGTTACGAGACGCAGGTCGGCGAGCGCGGCTTGAAGCTCTCCGGCGGCGAGAAGCAGCGCGTCGCGATCGCGCGCACCGTCTTGAAGGCGCCGCCGATCCTGGTGCTCGACGAGGCGACCTCGGCGCTCGACAGCCACACCGAGCACGAGATCCAGGGCGCGCTGGAGCGGGTCTCGCGCAACCGCACCTCGCTGGTGATCGCGCACCGGCTGTCGACCATCGTCGGCGCCGACGAGATCATCGTGCTGGACCAGGGCCGGATCGCCGAGCGCGGCACCCATGCGCGGCTTTTGGCCTCGGGCGGCCTCTACGCCAGCATGTGGAACCGGCAGCGCGAGGCCGAGGAGGCCCGCGAACGGCTCGCCCAGGTCGATGACGATGGCAGCGCGCCGAATCGCCTGCCGCCCGTGGTCACCGATACGTCTGATGATTCCACCCCTGACGCGGGTGAGAAACCCTTGCCGACTGCCGCGGAATAGTCGATTTAGGGCATGATCCGGAAAAGTGCGAAGCGGTTTTCCGAAAAGATCATGCTTAAACAATGAACTAAAGCGCGATGACGCTTCGACCCCATCTCATCGCGCTTTAGGCCTCTCCCGCCAAACGGGGCGGGGAAACGCAAGCGAGCTCTGATGTCGATCGCCAATTCCATCCGCGCGCAGATCCCGCCGATCCACCCCGAGGGCTATCCGTTCATCGGTGGCTTCGCTCTGGCGAGCCTGATCCTGTTCTGGATCTGGACCCCGCTGGGCTGGATCGGGACGCTGCTCACGGTCTGGTGCGCGCTGTTCTTCCGCGATCCCGTGCGCGTGACGCCGCTGCGCGACGGCATCGTGGTGTCGCCGGCCGATGGCCGCGTCTCCATGGTGGTGCAGGCGCTGCCGCCGGCCGAGCTCGGCCTCGGCGACAAGCCGCTGCCGCGGGTCTCGGTGTTCATGAGCGTATTCAACTGCCACGTGAACCGCAGCCCGGTGGCCGGCCGCATCGACCGCATCGCCTACCGGCCGGGCGCCTTCATCAATGCCGAACTCGACAAGGCGAGCGAGGACAATGAGCGCAACTCGCTGGTGATCTCGGGCGCCAATGGACGCATCGGCGTGGTCCAGATCGCCGGTCTCGTGGCGCGCCGGATCGTCTGCTTCGTCAAGGAAGGCCAGTCGATCGGCGCCGGCGAGCGTTTCGGGCTGATCCGCTTCGGCTCGCGGCTCGACGTCTACCTGCCCGAGGGCACCAAGGCGCTGGTCTCCGAGGGGCAGACCGCGGTTGCCGGCGAGACGATTCTGGCGGATTTCCGCAACGCCGACCCGGGCCGCACCTACCGCGCCGATTAACTCTGTTTCGGCAGGCCGATCAGGCGGTTCCGGCGCCAATGGCGGAGCCGGGCCTTGCTTGCTATATTGCAAGACCATGATGCCCTTTGATCCCAACTCCACCGAGTCTCGCCGCCGCCGGTTCCGCCCGATCCCGGTGCGGATGCTCGTGCCCAACATGATCACGCTGCTGGCGATCTGCGCCGGCCTGACCGCGATCCGGCTGTCGACGGAAGGGCGGATGGAGCTTGCGGTCGCCGCCATCGTGTTCGCCGCGATCCTCGACGGCATCGACGGCCGCGTCGCCCGCATGATCAAGGGCCAGTCGAAATTCGGCGCCGAGCTCGATAGCCTCGCCGACTTCGTCAATTTTGGCGTTGCGCCGGGCCTGATCCTGTATTTCTGGCAGCTGCATGAATTGAACAATGGCGGCTGGATCGCCGCGATGGTGTTCGCGATCTCCGGCGGCCTGCGGCTGGCGCGCTTCAACGCCTCGATCGACGACCCGAACAAGCCGGCCTTCGCCGCCAATTACTTCACGGGTGTGCCGGCGCCGGCCGGTGCGATCACCGTGCTGCTGCCGATCTATCTCGCCTTCCTCGGCGTGCCGATGCCGCCGGCGACGCTGACGGCGTTCTACACGCTCTTGATTGCCTTCCTGATGGTGTCGCGGCTGCCGGTGTTCTCCGGCAAGACCGTGAAGATGCGCGTGCCGCCGGAGATGGTGCTGCCGGTGTTCGTCTCGGTGGTGTTCTTCGTCGCGCTGCTGATCGGCTATCCCTGGCACATCCTGTCGGCGGGTTCGGTCGCCTATTTGATCAGCCTGCCCTGGGGCTGGAAGTCCTATCGCGACCAGGAGCGCCAGCTTGCGGTGCAGACGCAAGGCGCAAGCGCGCCGGCGCCGGCATCGGCTGCGGCTCCCTATGCGGCGCCGGTCGCGGATGCTGACAACGACGATCGTCCGACGCATCTGCACTGAGGCTCTGTGTAATCCATCATCCTGAGGAGCGCGCAGCGCGTCTCGAAGGATGCACGACCACCAGTCGGGCCGTCGACCCTTCGAGGGCCGCTGAAGAAGCGGCCACCTCAGGGTGACGGTGGTAGAGTTCACTTCCGTCCTCTTCTCCAAATATCAGCCATGAGCGTGCCTCGGTTGGGTTCGCCTGCGATCTCGGCTATAGGCTGGGACGGCCCAGCGAACGCCAAAAATCAGGAGAGAAACGCCGTGACATCCGCTTCCGCCCCGCTGCCTGCGTCCGTCCTCGAGGCGTTGGCGCGCTACGACACGCCGACGATCTGCAACGCGATGGAGGTCGTCGCGCCGGAGCGCCGTCTGATCGGCTACACCGTCAAGCCGCTGGTCTGCCCGTTCCCGACCTTGCCGCCGATCGTCGGTTACGCGCGCACGGTCGCGATCCGCTCGGTGCTGAAGTCCGGGCTGTCGGCCCGAGGAGCAGTCGAAGCGCCGCATCGAATATTATGAATATGTCGGCACCGGTTTCGGTCCGCGCATCTCGGTGATCCAGGACATCGACGGTCCCGACGTCGGCTACGGCGCGTTCTGGGGCGAGGTGCAGAGCGCCGTGCACAAGGCGCTCGGTTGTCTCGGCGTCATCACCGACGGCTCGATCCGCGACATCCCGCAATGGGCGCCGGGCTTCCAGGCGCTGGCCGGCTCGATCGGCCCGTCGCACGCCTGGGTACATGCCGAGAGTTTTGGCGGCGAAGTCCGCGTCGCCGGGATGACGGTGCGCTCCGACGATCTGATCCACGCCGACAGCCACGGCGCGATCGTGATCCCCTACGAGATCGCGGCGAAGCTGCCCGAGGCCGCCGAACTCTGCGGCCGCCGCGAGACCCCGATCCTCGATATCGCGCGCAGCAAGGACTTCACGCTCGAGAAGCTGAAGGACGCGCTGAAGCGCTCGGCGGAAATCCACTGACGCTGGATGAGATCGATCGGCCACCGCGACAGAACTGCGCTCCCTCTCCCGCTTGCGGGGGAGGGCTGGGGTGGGGGCTCTCTCCCCGAGTCATATCGTGGAGAGAGCCCCCACCCGGAACGCATCTGACGATGCGTTCCGACCTCCCCCGCAAGCGGGAGAGGTGCAACGAGCCCGCCGTCAAGCCGGCGCGACCTTCGCGATCTCGGATGCCCCGCGAATGGTCATGTCGACGGCGACGTAGAGGATCACGGCGAGGCCGACATAGGCGATCCAGCGGTGGTTCTGCAGCAGCTTTGCGATGAAGGTGGCGGCCGCGCCCATCATCGCGATCGAGAGCGCAAGGCCGAACACCAGCACGATCGGCTGCTCGCGTGCCGCACCGGCGACCGCCAGCACGTTGTCGAGCGACATCGAGACGTCGGCAACGATGATCTGGGTCGTGGCCTGCCACAGCGTCTTGCGTTGTCCCTCCGCGCCATCGGCGGCATGCTCGGCCGTCGTCTCATGCGCGGTGGCGCGCAGCTCGCGCCACATCTTCCAGCACACCCATAGCAGCAGGATGCCGCCGGCCAGCAGCAGGCCGACGATCTGCATCAATTGCGTGGTGAGCAGGGCGAACAGGATGCGCAGCAGCGTCGCAGCAGCGATGCCGATCAGGATCGCCTTGCCGCGTTGCGTCGCCGGCAGGCCTGACGCGGCAAGGCCGATCACGACGGCGTTGTCGCCGGCCAGCACGAGGTCGATGACGACTACTTGCAGCAACGCGCTGAGGGCGTCGAGTGAAAACAGTTCGGACATGAGCAATGCTCCCCTTGAGGTCGGGGAGTGGACCGTTTCGACGAAACGGGATGTCGCCGTCATGTAGACGGCAAATCCGCCGCGGCGCGTGTCCGCGTCGCGGGTCGAAGCAGGGCCACTCCAACTGAGTTCCAGTCCGACATCGCAGCTTGTGGCTGCCAGAGGGGCCCGGCCTGGGATTTACGGTCGTGACACCGGACGCAGCGCCGCCTGTTCCTCGAAGAACAGCGCTGCCTGATCCGGCTCGCCGAGGATCGCCGCCGCGCACCCCATGAAGGTGAATGCGCCGGCAAAATCCCACAGCGTGAGGTTCGCCACGCTTGCACGCATGTGGATCACGCGCGCCGCAAGCGCGGCAATGGCTGCCTCCGCGAACAACACCAGGCTGAGCGCGGGCAGCACGAGTGCGGGCTCAACCAGACGAACGGTCAGGATGATCGGCAGCGCGGTCAGCACCGCGAATAACGGGAGCATGCCGAACGGCTCCAGCGAGGGAGCCTTCCGCGAGAACCTGTCTGGAATGGTCGAGGACATTCCGATTCGTGCCGACCCTTGCCGATCCTGGCCTTGTCGTTCATCCCGACGATATCAGAATGTGTTCACGTTGAGGCGCGGCGCGGCGCCGCGCGACCGCAAGCCGCGCGACAGACTGTACACTTGGGGCCACGGACGAGGGCCGTGGGCGGCCATTTCGGCGCCGTTTTGGGGTTGATCGCGCTGCGGCATGCCATGGCAAAGTCCAGGCTGTGCATTTATCTTTAGTCGCAGCGCTGGGCGAACGAGCGAAGGGCGATGTCCATGAATATGGCAGGCAAGACCGTGCTGATCACCGGTTCCACCGATGGCGTCGGCCGCTACGTTGCGATGAAGCTGGCCGCCGCCGGCGCCAGGGTCCTGATCCATGGCCGCGACACCAAGCGGGCGCAGACCCTGGCCGACGAGATCAAGCGGGTCTCCGGCCGCGAGCCGATGTTCTATCAGGCCGATCTGTCCTCGCTTGCCGAGGTCCGCGAGTTCGCCCAGCTGGTGCTCGACGACCAGGAGCGCCTCGACGTTCTGGTCAGCAATGCCGGCATCGGCTCGCAGAACGACGGGCCGGCGCGGCAGACCAGCAAGGACGGCCATGAGCTGCGCTTTGCGGTGAACTATCTCGCCGGCTTCCTGCTCGCGCATCTCTTGCTGCCGCGGCTCAAGGCCAGCACGCCGGCGCGCATCGTCAATGTCGCCTCGCTCGGCCAGCACCCGATCGATTTCGGCGACGTGATGATCACGAAGAATTATAGCGGCGCCCGCGCCTATGCGCAGAGCAAGCTGTCGCAGATCATGTTCACCATCGACCTCGCCGCGGAGCTCGAAGGCTCCGGCGTGACCGTCAATTCGCTGCACCCGGCGACCTACATGAACACCACGATGGTGCGCGCCAGCGGCGCGACGCCGATCTCGACCGTCGAGCAGGGCGGCGACGCCATCCTGCGGCTGGTCCAGGATGACGACGTCGCGGGCAGGAGCGGGCTGTTCTTCGACGGCAAGCGCGAGGCGCGCGCCCATGCCCAGGCCTATGACGCCGAGGCGCGCAAGCAGCTAAAGGCGTTGAGCCTTGCGCTCACCGGGCTGCGGATTTCCTGACGCGGCGCGCGGCCGGCGCCCGCTGGGCGAAGGCCGTCGGCGGGTCCGGAAACCGTCTAGACTAGCTCTGTCGTTGCGCGAGGTAGAACCCGGCCAATACCGTAACCAATCCGGCCGCCTGCAGCGTGGTCGGCGGCTCGCCAATCAGCAGCCATCCCAGCAGCAAGGTGAGCACCGGCACGGTCGCAGGAAATACGGCGGCGCGGGCTACGCCGAGCCGCTGGATCGACAGCGCGAACAAATACATGGCTGCGGGCCCGGCCAGGATGCCCTGGGCGACGGCTTGCAGCGCATTCTCGTGCAGGCCGATGGCCGCATCGCGCGCGAGCCCGCCCGAGGCGGCATACAGTGGAAACAGCGAGAGCGATAGCACGCTGATGACGGTCGCCACCGAGAACGCGGACACGCGCCAATAGCGTACCAGCGTGGCGAAGCCTGCAAACATCAATCCGGTCGTGACAAAGATCAGATCGCCCATCACGGCGCTCAATCCCATATGGCCGATCGACTCGCTCCCGATCACCGCAAGCCCGACCACGATGACGACGGCGCCGGCGACCCGGGAGAACGAGATCTGTTCCTTCAGCAGGACGACCGCGAGAAACAGTCCGCCCAGCGTTGCGCAAGAAGGCTGGATCACGCTGCCATGCCCGAGGGGCACGAACACGAAGCCGGCATAGCTGATGAGCGACATCACCGGCCCGCCCAGCATCATCAGCGCCATGCCGCGGCCCCATCCGATGCCGCAGAGGTCTTTCAGGCCTGCGCGCACAACGAGCGGGATGAACACGATGCCCGACCACAGGAAGCGATGCATCAAGAGGTCCACAGGTGTGAACCCGACCTTCAGGCCGTGCCGGGTCGCCACGAAGCCGAGAGCCCAGCAAAGCGCCGCGCCGAGACCGCATGCGACCCCGAGCAGAATGGCTTTCTTGTCGGGAAGGGCCGCCGTCTTGGGGCGGGCCGCATGTTTGTTCATGCCGGACGACTACGTTAGCGCGCAGGACGGATCAACCCATCGCGATGCAGGGCTGCTTGGCGCAGCGGCCGATTGCGAAGTTCTTCTTTAGCGACGAACGTGCAGGCTTGCCGCGGTCCGCTTGTGCTATTGGTCTCGTGCCGCGGCGCGCCATGCACGTGCCTTGGCCATGTTCTCCTGGACGAATGCATCCTTGCCGGTTCGATAGGCTTCGATGTCGTCTTTTGAGGAGGCGGCGAGGGCCCGCTTGATGTCGGCGTAGGCGCGGGCCGCCTCGCGGTGCGAGCGCAGATAATCGCGAAACACCAGGCGTGCTTCCCAACGCGGATGGGACGGCTCCATCATATGCAGATGGTGGGTCCACGGACCCGGAGGTCCCTTGCGGAAGAACAGCTCGCCGGGGATCCACGACGCGTAGTCCGGCATGTAGATGTAGCCGAGCGCCTCGAGCGGCTTGACGCAACGTTGCCCGGCCTCATCAAGGCTGCGCACGCCGACCAGCAGGTCGATGATGGGCTTCGACGGGAGACCTGGAACGGCCGTGCTGCCGACATGCTCGATGGCCGAGGCGAACGCGCCGAGAGCCGTCTCGATCCGCATGCGCTCCTGCACGAACAAGGCGAGCCACTCGGGATCATAGTCGGAGACGACGATCGGCCCGGCGCCGTATTTCTCCACGCTCACCTCCTGATTGCCCTTCGCAGAGTATCACGCGGGCTGCGGCCGAGGCGTCACGACCGGGTTATCGTGCCGGGCATCTGGATCAGGAGGCGACATCCACGCGTCGCTGGGAATGTCAGCTTAGGCGGGGTCTTGATCCAGGTGGCTCGAGAGAGCTCAGCTTTGCCAGGGAGTGTTGCGGATGCGAACACATGCATTCGGTTTCCGGAATGTCGGATCGCGATCTTCGATGTAGTCGAAATTGACGGTTCCGAACGTGGTCTGGGGCTTCTTCAAGGCCGAGCAAGTCTGTATCTCAAGAAACTCGTTCTTGAAATCACCGCGCGGAAATGCGGCGATCACCTGCTGGCGTTGCTCTGGCGTGTAGTCGTCATATCCAACGCCCACCACATCGACCAAAACGCCTGCGTTCGTGAGCGCGATTTCCGGTCGCATGTATTGTGGAATGCCGGGGGTGGTGTGGAGCGCAATCGCTTCCCACACCAGATCGGCCTCTGGTTCCGCAATGCCGCGCGCGCGGAGAAATTCGCGCGCAGCGTCGGCACCGTCGACCTCAAACCGTTTCGTCTCGGTGTGATAGTGATCGACCAGGCCGAGATCGTGGAACAGTGCCGCAACATAGAGCAGTTCGGAATCGAATTTCAGCTTCTGGCGGATTCCCTTCATGGCGCCGAACACATAGACGCGAACCGAATGGTTGAACAACATCTCGTTCTCGTACTGACGCACCAGCTCGGCTGCTTCCCGCGCCAGCTTGCTATCGGGAATCTTGACGCCGGAAATCTCGGTCATTTGCAGGCTCCTCTCTGCACATCTTCGATCATGATCAAGCCGCCATTCGCATCGCAGCTTGCGGGGTGTTCCGAAAGCTGATGGCCATGCGGTTGTAGGCATTCATCAGGCTAATCGCGATGGTCAGGTCGACGAGCTCGCGTTCATCGAAGACCGCGCGGGCAGCCTCGTAAGCCTGATCCGGCACGCCGGTATTGGCGACGCGGGTCACCGTTTCGGCCCAGGCGAGGGCAGCACGTTCGCGTTCGTCGAAGAGATCGCCCGCTTCCGCCCATGCCTGCAGCAGCGCCAGTTTTTCGATCTTCACCCCGCTCTTCAGCAGGTCGCGCGTGTGCATGTCGAGGCAATAGGCGCAGTTGTTGATCTGCGATACGCGCAGATAGACGAGAGTGATCAGCCTGGCAGGCAGGTTGCCCTGCAAGACATAGCCGTAGACTCCGCCCAGGGCCTTGACGCCGGCCGGCGCAATGCTGTTGTAATCGAGACGCATGCTCATGATGGGGTCCTTAACGATCGTTCTGATTGACGGGAGTGGTCAGTTGCTTGTCGTCGGTGTCGACGACGAACACGGCAAGCAGCTTTGCGGGCGTGGTCTTGCTGGCATTGCGGCTGACGGGATGGCGGGAACCCGGCGTCTCGTAGAAGCTTTCGCCGGTGCGATAGACTCGCGTCGGTCCGTCATTGACCTGCGATTCAATTTCGCCAGACAACACGTAGCCGAAGATGAAAGCCGACTTGGCGTGGACATGCGGAGGCGACGCTGCGCCCGGCGCATAGTCGACGACGACAGCGATCAGCGACTTGCCTGGAATGTTGGTGATCGGCTGCTGGAAGGTCGGCGTGACCGTCTGGCCCGTTTCATCGGCGAAGGCAGGCGTTGCCGCGGCGATGGCGAGGGCGGCACAGGCGGCGAGGATGGAGGGTATTTGCATAGTCGGTGCTCTCCTTTCCGCCCATAGGTGCCTCCGCTCTAGTCCATAAAAAAGAACCAAGAACCGGCAAAAATCGTGTACCAAGGGGCTATGGTCGGGCCCTTGCGACTGGAACTGGATCGATCCGCGAAGACACCGCTGGCGGAGCAGATTCGCAGAGGAATCGGCGCCGCTATCGAGAGCGGCGTGCTCGCCCCCGGCGCGCGTCTGCCCTCCTGGCAGGACCTCGCGGCTCACCTTGGCGTTGCGCGAGGCACCGTGCGCGCTGCCTATGAGAGGCTTTCCTCTGCGCAGCTGATCGTCGCGTCACGCGCGACCGGAACGCATGTCGCGGATCGGCCTTCTTCCCGCACAATTGTACAGGAAGAGGCGCCCGACCCCGGCTCGTTCATGGAGATGTACCAGGAGCTCACTGCGGGGCCCGCCATTTTCCAGATGGGCGTACCGGCGCAGGCGACATTTCCGGCCAAATTGTTCTCGAGGATCCACACGCAGGCGGTTCGCGCAGGAATGAGCGCGCCGGCCCTATACCCGGATCCGCGTGGCGAATTGGAATTGCGGCGCGAGATCGCGGCGTACCTTGCGCTGGCGCGCGGGATCGCGTGCACGGCCTCCCAGGTCTTCATCACAGGAGGTTTCAGCAGCGGCCTTGGGCTGACACTCCGTGTTCTCGGCCTCGAACAGAAGAAAGTCTGGATGGAGGATCCGGGCTTTCCTTTTACCCGGCACGGTCTCGAGGTTGCAGGGTTGTCGATTGCACCGATCCCGATTGATGCTGACGGCATCGACATCAGTTACGGCCTGAAACACGCCTCTGACGCCGCACTGGTGGTGGTAACTCCCGGACAACAGGCACCGCTCGGCTCCACGCTCTCGCTTGCCAGACGCTCGCGCCTGCTCGACTGGGCCGCGCAGGAGCGGGTGTGGGTGATCGAGGATGACTATCTGAGCGAGCTTCAGTTGAAGGGTAGGGCCACGCCGGCGCTCGCCTCGCTCGATCGTGCCGGGCGTGTCATTCACATCGGATCGTTCAGCAAGACCTTGACCCCCGCTTTGCGGTTGGGCTTCGTCGTTGCGCCGCCATCTCTGGCGCCGCGGTTTGCCGAAGCTGCGGCGTGTCTTGCGCCGGCGCCCGGGCCCGCTGTGCAACTCGCGACCGCCGAGTTCGTGCGGGACGGCCACTATCTGCGGCACCTTCGCCGCACCAAGCGGGTCTATGCAGCGCAAGCCGACGCGTTGCTCAAATGCCTGCGAGCCCGGACCAACAACGTGACGATCGGTGGACTGGCCGCAATCCTGCGCCTGCCGGACGGGAACTCCGACCTCTCGATCGCCAGGGCGATGGCATCGTTCGGGCTGGCGCCTACGCCTCTGTCGCTCTGGTATGCGTCCAAGGCGTCAGTGCGATCCGGTCTGCTGCTCGGCATCGCCACATCTCCGCAAAAGACAATTGAGGCTTCCTGCGACCGGCTCTTCAGCATCATTGATGGGCTCGCCCCAGACGCGCCGGGGTAAACCTGTGTGCCCGCCGAAGCCAAACAACTCTCATGAACCCTGCTTCACCTCGACTGGCTTTTTCGCGAACTGCGGAAATGTCTCGGCCACGACGGGACCATCCAGCCGCCACGAATAGCAGCCGCCGACGAAGAACGGCGGTTCGGTGGCGCCCTGCTGGTGATCGAGCGCGCCGCGGCCCTGCGGGTCCTTGCCGGAGGTCGCGGTCTGGAACAGCGTCGTCACCGCAGGACCCAGCAGCTCGGCGAGATGGGTGCAGGTCTCCAGCCTGCCGATCTTGCGGCGGACCAGCTCGCGCCAGCCCTTGCCGATGCGTTCGCCGACCAGGCGCTGCAGAATGCCTTCGACGTCGAGGCAGGACGGGTAGGGCGTCGAGGCCATCGTTGTGCCGGTCTCGCGGATCGTGAAACTGTCGTCGACCGCGAGCCGCAGCCTGATGTCATGCACGGGATCGTCGGGCTGCTGCAGGCCGCGATGCTTGTCGTGCCGCGCATAGGGTTTGGTATCGACCAGTCGCGCCTCGACTTCCCACAGCCCGTCGTCACGGAAATAACCGAGACATTCGACGGAGCGGCGGTGCATCAGGCGGCGAGGCTTGCCGTCGGCGTTGGTATCAGGTGCGGACATCGGAACTCGCTGGATTGAATCTCGAATTGATCCAATCGGTCGTGTGTTCGGATGTCAACGGCCGCTGTCTGCGCGGCCCCATGCAAAGCGTAGGGCGGGTTAGCGAAGCGTAACCCGCCGTCTCGCACGCGGCCAGGATGGCGGGTTACGCCTTCGGCTAAACCCGCCCTACGGTTCTTGCGATTAGCTGACGCGCCGCTCGCGGTTTTCCCAGTACGGCTTGCGCAGCTCGCGCTTCAGGATCTTGCCGGCCCCGGAGAGCGGCAGCGGGGTCGCGGTGATGTCGACGCTGCGCGGGCATTTGTAGCCGGCGATCATCGTCTTGCAGTGCTCCATCAGCTCTTCCGGCGTGGCGCTGGCGCCGCTCTTCATCACCACGACGGCGTGGACCTGCTCGCCCCAGCGCTCGCTCGGGATGCCGATCACGGCGCATTGCGCCACCGCCGGATGCTGGGCCAGCGCGTTCTCGACCTCGGCCGAATAGACGTTCTCGCCGCCGGAGATGATCATGTCCTTGACGCGGTCGACGACGTAAACGAAGCCGTCCTCGTCCATGTAGCCGCCGTCGCCGGTGTGCATCCAGCCGTCGATCACGGCGCGCGCGGTTTCCTCCGGACGCTCCCAATAGCCCATCATCACCATATCGCCGCGCACCGCGATCTCGCCGACGGTGCCCGTCGGCACGACCTTGTCTTCCGCATCGACGATCTTGACCTCGGCGCCGAGCGTGGCGCGGCCGGCGCCGCGATGCCGTCCCTTGGCGCGGCCGTCGCCGATATGCTCCTTCCAGTGCAGCAACGTCGCGATCGGCGACAGCTCGGTCATGCCATAGGCCTGGGTGAACTCGACATGCGGCAGCGCCTTCATGGCGCGCATCAGCACGGCGTCGCTGATGACGGAGGCGCCGTAGGAGATCCGCTTGAGCGACGACAGGTCGTAGTTGCCGAGCGTCGGGTGATCGACGAACATCTGGATCATGGTCGGCACCAGCAGCACGTCGGTAATGCGCTCCTTTTGCACGGCGGCCGCAACTCCGTCGGGCGTAAAGCCTTGGATCACGACGTTGGAGCCACCCGACAGCAGCACCGAATACATCGCTGCGCCGTTGGCGAGGTGGAACATCGGCGCCGCATGCAGGTAGATCGTGCTCGCCGGCCACAGGCCTTCGCCGAGCGCGTTCAGCGCATTGGCCATCAGGTTGCCGTGGCTCAGCATCACGCCCTTGGAGCGGCCGGTGGTGCCGCCGGTGTAGAAGATACCGGCGAGATCGTCGCGGGTGTGCATCGCGTCCGGTATAGGATCGCTGCGCGCGATCAGCGTCTCGTAATTCTCCATGCCGGCGGGCGTCTCGCCTTCGTCGGCATAGACCAGCTTCAATCCGGGGATGGCGTTCGCCAGCGCCACGCCGACCGGCGCGAACACCTTGTCGACGAACAGGATCGTTGCGCGGCAGTCGCGCAGTGCGTCCTCGTTCTCGATCGGAGACCAGCGGATGTTGAGCGGTACGATCACGGCGCCGGCCCAGCCGGCCGCGAGGTACAGCTCGAGATAGCGGTCGGAGTTCAGCGACAGGATCGCGACGCGGTCGCCGTTGCCGGCGCCAAGCGAGCGAATCGCGCCGGCGAGGCGGGCGACGCGGGTGCCGACCTCGCGCCAGCTGCGCCGCCGCTCACCGCAGACGACCGCGAGCCCGTTTGGATTGACCTGCAGCGCCCGCCGCAGCCCGTGTGTGATGTTCACTCCCGTCCTCCCCTGATGCGTTTCCCACGTTTCCCTTGCGAGGCGGTTTGTCCGCCTTCTCTGCAGCCGGAACGGCTGCTTTGCGCGTTGTTGTCTCGCGCGTTGATGTCATTTGCGTTGTTGTTTTGGCGATGCCTTCGGTGAGGCGGATCGCGAATTCCTCGGCGACGGCGTGTCCGGTTAGCTCACCGCCGGGCTGGAACCAGTGGCCGATCCAGTTCAGCGAACCGGCGATGGCGAACGCCGCGAGCTTCGGGTCGCAGGGTTTCACCGAACCATCCTCGACGCCAGCAGCGATATAGTCGCGGAAGGCACGGTCGATCCGCCGCTTCGCGGTCTGCACGATCTTGCGGTTATGCTCGCTGAGATCGCGGAGATCGAAGCGGACCAGGCTCTTGCCGTAGTCCGTCGTCATCAGCTCGGCGTAGCGGATGGTGAGCTTGCGCAGCTTGTCGAGGCCGCTGCCGCTGCCGGCCGAGGTCTCGGCAATGCAGTCGTCGACCAGCTCATGGCCGATCGACCAGCACTCGAACAGGATCTCGTCCTTGCCGCGGAAATAATTATAGAGCGCGGGCTTGGTGATGTTGAGCCGCTTGGCGACGTCGTTCAGCGTGGCGCGGTGATAGCCCTGTTCGAGGAACAGCTGCACGGCGGCGCGCAGCACGGCTTCGCGTTTCTCGTCGCGGGCGCGGCGCCGGCTCTCGAACGGCAGCCAGGGCGACTCGGTGTTGGAAACGGGGAAGCGGGCGTCCATCGCGTGGCTGTTGTCGCATTGACTCCGGAAGGGTGCCCGTATATTACCCATGGGTAATAAATAGTCCAGTGGGTAATTTCCGGGAGGACACGCGATGACGTCACGCACCTATGTTGCCGGGGTCGGCATGATCCCGTTCGTCAAGCCCGGCGCGAACGCGCCGTATCATGTGATGGGCGCCGAAGCCGCGAAGCTCGCGCTCGCCGACGCCGGCCTCGATTACGGCCGTGTGCAGCAGGCCTATGTCGGCTATGTCTACGGCGACTCCACCTGCGGCCAGCGCGCGCTCTATCCGGTCGGCATGACCGGCATCCCGATCGTCAACGTCAACAACAACTGCTCGACCGGCTCCACCGCGCTGTTCCTGGCGCGGCAGGCGATTGAATCGGGCGCGGCCGATTGCGTGATGGCGCTCGGCTTCGAGCAGATGAAGCCCGGCGCACTCGGCGCTGTTTTCACCGATCGCCCCAGCGCGTTCGACGATTTCGATGCGGCCGCCGACAAGCTGGTCGATGCCCCCGGCGTGCCGCTGGCGCTGCGCTATTTCGGCGGCGCCGGCCTCAGCCACATGAAGAAGTACGGCACGCCGCTCTCCGCGTTTGCAAAAGTGCGCGCCAAGGCGAGCCGCCATGCCAAGAACAATCCGCTGGCGCTGTTCCGCAAGGAGGTCACCGCCGACGACGTGATGAACGACCAGGTGATCTGGCCCGGCGTGATGACGCGGCTGATGGCATGCCCGCCGACCTGCGGCGGCGCCGCCGCGATCCTGGTCTCGGAGAAATTCGCCGACCAGCACGGTCTCAACAAGAGCGTCCGCATCGCGGCACAGGCGATGACGACCGACACGCCCTCGACCTTCGGTGCATCAGACATGATGCAGGTGGTCGGCTACGACATGGCGCGCGATGCCGCGAAGAAGGTCTATGAGGCGGCCGGTATCGGACCTGATGATCTCGACGTCGTCGAGCTGCACGATTGCTTCGCCCATAATGAGCTGATCACCTATGAAGGGCTCGGCCTGTGCGGCGAGGGCGAGGCCGCGAAATTCATCGATGACGGCGACAATACCTACGGCGGCAGGATCGTCACCAACCCGTCCGGCGGCCTGCTGTCGAAGGGCCATCCGCTCGGCGCCACCGGGCTTGCGCAGTGCTACGAGCTGACGCGGCAGCTGCGCGGCACGGCAGCGGCGACGCAAGTGGAGGGCGCGCGGCTCGGGCTGCAGCACAATCTCGGCCTCGGCGGCGCCTGCGTCGTGACGCTCTACGAACGCGCCTGAGGCAGCCCATGGTCGATCAATCCGCTGTCGGGCGTACGTTTACGCCGGTGACCGCGCGCGTCGAGCCGGGGCGCCTGCGCTTCTTCCTCGACACGCTCGGCGAGACCAGTGCGGTCTATCGTGATGGGGCAGCGGCGCCGGTGCCGCCGACCTATTTGTTTTGTCTGGAGATGATGGATGCGCCTGATGCGTTCGAGTTCCTGACCGCGCTCGGCATCGATCTCGCCCGCGTGCTGCATGGCGAGCAGCGCTTCGACTATCACGCGCCCGTTGTCATCGGCGACACCCTGACGTTCCGGCCGCGTGTTACCAGCGTGACCGAGAAGAAGGGCGGGGCGATGACGCTGATCGTGGTCGAGACCGCGGTCACCAACCAGGCCGGCGTGCATGTCGCCGATACCTCGCGCACCATCGTGGTGCGCAATGCGAGGCCGTCATGAGCAGCAGCATCCCGTCGGTCGGCGACCGCATCGTCCACAAGGAATTTCCGCCGATCACCCGGCATCGCCTCGCGCTGTATTGCGGGGCCTCCGGCGATCACAATCCGATCCATGTCGATATCGACTTCGCCAAGCAGGCCGGCTTTCCGGACGTGTTCGCGCACGGCATGCTTGTCATGGGCTATCTCGGCCAGGCGCTGACCGACGCGGTCAGCCCGTCGCGCATCCGCTCGTTCTCGACCCGCTTTGCCGCGATCACCCAGCTCGGCGCCGCGTTGACCTGCGAAGGCACAGTGACCGAGCTGATCGAGCAGGGCGGTGAGAAGCGGGCAAAACTCGCGCTGACCACGAAGGATCAGAACGGTGAGGTCAAGCTCGCGGGGGAAGCGGTTATCGCGCTCTGATTGGCCGCGCCGCTACCGCAGCGGTACTGGGGCTCCCTCTCCCGCTTGCGGGGGAGGGCCGGGGTGGGGGCTCTCTCCACGAGCCACATCGTGGAGAGAGCCCCCACCCGCATCGCATCTTCGATGCGATGCGACCTCCCCCGCAAGCGGGAGAGGTGAAGAAAGAAGATCACTTTTTTGAGGGAGGAACCATGTCGAAACTGCAAGGCAAAGTCGCGCTCGTCTCAGGCTCCGGCCGCGGCATCGGGCGCGCCATTGCGCTGAAGCTCGCGAGCGAGGGCGCGAAGGTCGTGGTCAACGACCTCGACGCCGAGCCGGGCAACGCGGTCGTCGCCGAGATCAAGGTCATGGGTGGCGAGGCGATCGCGGTCAATGGCAGCGTCGTCGAGACCGGCTTTGCCGATCGTTTCGTCGGTGCGGCCATCGAAACATTCGGCGGCCTCGACATCGTCGTCAACAATGCCGGCTACACTTGGGACTCGACGATCCAGAAGATGTCGGACGAGCAATTCCAGGCCATGCTCGACGTCCATCTGGTCGCCCCGTTCCGCATCCTGCGCGCGGCGTCCGAGCCGATCCGGGTGATGGCGAAGAAGGAGGCGGAGGCCGGCCGCGAGGTGTTCCGCAAAGTCGTCAACATCTCCTCGATCGCGGGCCTCTACGGCAATGCCGGGCAGGCGAGCTACTCCTCGGCCAAGGCCTCGCTGATCGGGCTGACGCGCACGATGTGCAAGGAGTGGGGCCGCTACAAGGTCAACGTCAATTGCGTGGCGTTCGGCCTGATCAACACCCGCCTGACCCAGCCGATCGAGAGCCAGCAGAAGACCATCGACGTCGCCGGCCGCGACATCAAGGTCGGCGTCCAGCCGCAGATGCTGGAGGCGATGGGCCGGATGATCCCGCTCGGCCGCGGCGGTACGCCGGAAGAGGCGGCGGACGCGGTCTATCTGTTCTGCGCTCCGGAATCGAACTACATCAGTGGTCAGGTGATCGTCGCCGGTGGCGGTCTCTTGATTTGATCAGAGCGTTTTCAAGCGAAGTGGGCACCGGTTCGCGTCAAGGAAACGCGTCAAGAAGGAATGCGGAGCGAGGGCAGAATGCACTACCGATCGTCCTGGATGACCGAGGAGCTGGACACCTTCCGTGACCAGTTCCGCAAATTCCTCGCCAAGGATCTTTTGCCGCACGCCGAGAAGTGGCGCGAGCAGAAGCTGGTCGACCGCTCCGCCTGGCGCGCGCTCGGCGAGATGGGCGCGCTGCTGCCGAGCGTGCCGGAGGCCTATGGCGGCTTAGGGGCCACCTTCGCCTATGACGCCGCCGTGCTCGATGACCTCGAGAGCACAGTGCCGGAGCTCACGACCGGCGTTTCCGTGCACAGCGCGATCGTCGCGCACTACATCGTCAATTACGGCTCGGAGGAGCAGAAGCAGCGCTGGCTGCCGAAGATGGCGTCGGGCGAGATGGTCGGCGCCATTGCGATGACCGAGCCCGGCACCGGCTCCGACCTGCAGGCCGTCAAGACCACGGCGAAGAAGCAGGGCAATTCCTACGTCGTCAACGGCCAGAAGACCTTCATTACCAACGGCCAGGCCGCCGATCTCGTCATCGTGGTGGCGCGCACCGGAGCGCCGGGCGCCAAGGGCATCTCGCTGATCGTGGTGGAGACCGCGGGCGCCGAGGGCTACCGGCGCGGCCGCAACCTCGACAAGATCGGCCTGCACGCCTCAGACACGTCGGAGCTGTTCTTCGACAATGTCACGGTGCCGCCGGAAAACCTGCTCGGCGGCGAGGAGGGCAACGGCTTCGTCCAGCTGATGCAGCAATTGCCGCAGGAGCGGCTGTCGCTCGCGATCGGGGCCGTCGCCTCGATGGAGCGCGCGGTCAAGATCACCGCCGAATACACCAAGCAGCGCACCGCGTTCGGCAAGCCGCTGATCGAATTCCAGAACACCGCGTTCACGCTCGCCGAGCGCAAGACCGAGGCAATGATCGCCCGCGTGTTCGTCGACTGGTGCGTCGAACGCCTGGTCGCCGGCGACCTCGACACCGTGACGGCCTCGATGGCGAAGTGGTGGTGCTCGCAGAAGCAGGTCGAGACCGCCGACGAATGCCTGCAGCTGCATGGCGGCTACGGCTACATGCAGGAATATCCGATCTCGCGCATGTTCATCGATTCCCGCATCCAGAAGATCTATGGCGGCACCAACGAGATCATGAAGGTCTTGATCGCGCGCTCGCTTTGAAGGCCGTCATTCTGGGGCATGCGAAGCATGAACCCGGAATCTCGCGCCGCAACTTCGAGATTCCACAATGCGCAACTGCGCATTGGGGTTCGATACTGGTGCATCGCCCGGAATGACGGAGTCCGTGCGGCAGCGCTGCCGCCGGCCCGCTCTGCGCAAATAAGTGGCGTGCCGCCGCTGCCCTTTCCCTGCCGCATGGCTCGATGCCGCCGCTGCATCCCGCGGCGAGTTCGGCCTTGCGCCACAATCCCGTCTATCATACCCCCGTCGGACCACGTTCCGCGCGAGCCGCAAGCGCGCGCCAATGCCGCAGGGAGCCCTCATGACCAAAAGCAACGCCCGCACCGGAGGCCAGATCCTGATCGACCAGCTGGTCGCGCAAGGGGTGGAGCGCGTCACCTGCGTGCCGGGCGAAAGCTATCTGGCGGCGCTCGATGCCCTGCATGACAGCCCGATCGACGTCGTGATCTGCCGTGCCGAAGGTGGGGCTGCGATGATGGCGGAGGCCTATGGCAAGCTCACCGGACGTCCCGGCATCTGCTTCGTCACCCGCGGTCCCGGCTCGACCAACGCTGCGCATGGCGTGCACATCGCGATGCAGGATTCCACCCCGATGATCCTGTTCGTCGGCCAGGTCGACACCGGCATGCGCGAGCGTGAGGCGTTCCAGGAGCTCGACTACAAGGCAGTGTTCGGCACCATGGCGAAATGGGCGGTCGAGATCGATCGTCCGGACCGCATTCCGGAACTGGTCGCGCGCGCCTTCCGCGTCGCGCTGCAGGGCCGCCCCGGTCCGGTGGTGATCTCGCTGCCGGAGAACATGCTGACTGAAACGGCAGCGGTTGCCGACGCGCCGAAGGTCGAGCCGGCGGTCACATGGCCGGCGCCGTCGGATATCGAGCGTCTCGGCAGCATGCTCGCCGGCGCCAAGGCGCCGATCGTGGTGCTCGGCGGTTCGGCCTGGACCGCAGAGGCGGCCAAGGGGATTGCGCGCTTTGCCGAGCGCTTCGACCTGCCGGTCGCGACCTCGTTCCGCCGCGCCTCGCTGTTCGACGCCGACCACTCGCACTATGCCGGCGATCTCGGCATCGGCCCGAGCCCGAAGCTCAGGGATCGCTTCACCGGTGCCGACGTCATTCTCCTGATCGGCGGCCGCATGTCGGAGATGCCGTCCTCGTCCTACACGCTGCTCGACATTCCGGTGCCGAGCCAGCAGCTCATTCACGTGCATCCGGGCTCCGAAGAGCTCGGCCGCGTCTACCAGCCGGCGCTGGCGATCCAGGCGACGCCTGCGGCCTTCGCCGCCGCGGTCGAGAGCATGAAGCCCGCAGCCGCGCCCGCCTGGAAGGGCGAGGCGGCCAAGGCGCACGCGGATTATCTTGCCTGGACCGACAAGCCGCGCGAACTGCCCGGCCATTTCCAGTACGGCGAGGTCGTGACCTGGCTGCGCGACCGGCTGCCGAAGGATGCGATCGTCTGCAACGGCGCCGGCAATTACGCCGGCTGGATTCATCGCCACCATCGCTTCCACGCCTTCGCCGCGCAGCTCGCGCCGACCTCGGGCTCGATGGGCTACGGCGTGCCGGCGGCTGTAATGGCCAAGCGGCACCATCCGGATCGGGTGGTCGTCGCGTTCGCCGGCGACGGCTGCTTTCTGATGAACGGGCAGGAGTTCGCCACCGCCGTGCAGTACGACGCGCCGCTGATCGTCGTCGTCATCGACAACGCGCAATACGGCACCATCCGCATGCATCAGGAACGCGACTACCCCGGCCGTGTCGTCGGCACCCAGCTCAAGAACCCGGACTTCGCGCTCTATGCAAAGGCGTTCGGCGGCCATGGCGAGCGGGTCGAGCGCACCGAAGACTTCGCGCCGGCCTTTGAGCGGGCACTGGCCTCCGGCAAGCCGGCGATCCTGCACTGCCTGGTCGATCAGCGCGCGCTGTCGGTCGGCAAGGATTTTATGCCCGAGCAGGCGAAACGCTGATGCCTGAATCCGCCGGCCGTCACGTCGCGATCATCGGCGCCGGCGCGGTCGGCGTGATCAGCGCCATCGAGGCGCTGCGCGCGGGCCACAGAGTCACACTGATCGATCCGGGCGAGCCCGGCGGCACCCAGGCGGCGAGCTATGGCAATGCCGGCTGGCTGTCGTCGCATTCGGTGATCCCGCCGGCCGAGCCTGGCACCTGGAAGAAGGTGCCGGGCTATCTGATGGACCCGCTCGGGCCGCTTGCGATCCGCTGGTCGTATCTGCCGAAGGCCTTGCCGTGGCTGATCAAGTATCTGCTGTCGAGCCGGACCGAGGCGCAGGTCGAGGTCACCGCGCGGGCGATGCGCGATCTGCTCAAGGACGCGCCGCTGCTGCACCGGCAGCTCGCCGAGGAAGCTGGCGTGCCCGAGCTGATCGAGCGGCGCGGGGTGATGCACGTATTTCCCTCGCGCGCGCCGTTCGACCGCGATCTCGGCTGGCGCATCCGCAAGCGCGTCGGCATCGAATGGCTGGAGCTCGATGAAGACGAGATGCGCCAGCGCGAGCCCGATCTGCATCCGCGCTACAAGTTCGGCGTCGTGGTTGAGGAGGCCGGCCGCTGCCGCGATCCCGGCGCCTATGTCGCAGCGCTCGCCGCGCACGCGATCGCGAACGGCGCCGAGCGCGTTGCTGCCAAGGCCACAGGCCTCAAGCTCGCGGGCGACCGGCTGGTCGCCGTGGTCACCGAGACCGGCGAGATCGCCTGCGATGCCGCGGTCGTCGCCGCCGGTGCACGCTCGAAGCAACTGACCGCATCGATCGGCGACCCGCTGCCGCTCGAGACCGAGCGCGGCTATCACGTCATGATCGAGACTCCGGAATCCGGACCGCGCAATTCGATGATGGCCTCGGACGCCAAGATGGTGGTCAACTGGACCGACAAGGGCCTGCGCGCCGCCGGCACGGTGGAGATCGCGGGGCTCGACGCCGAGCCCAACTGGAAGCGCGCCGAGATCCTGCGCGAGCATCTCTTCAGCATGTTCCCGAAGCTGCCGAGGGACATTCCACCCTCGCGGATCAAGACTTGGTTTGGCCATCGCCCGAGCATGCCCGACGGGCGACCGTGCATCGGCCACAGCCGCGCCTCGCACGACGTGGTCTATGCGTTCGGCCACGGCCATGTCGGCCTGGTCGGCTCGGCCCGCACCGGCCGGCTGGTCGCGCAATTGGTCAGCGGCAAGGCGCCGGAGATACCGCTGCAGCCGTTCGCGCCGTCACGCTTCCTGTAGGAAGCCGCGGAGGCACGCCGACGTCAGCTCTCGCCGGCCCAGGCCGCGATCGCGGCCGGCGCGATCACGCGTCTCGGCGTGTGCGGGTTGATCGTTCCGGCGCTGACGTCTTGAGTCTGCACAAGCAGGGTGCGCGCAAACGCCTTGGCATCCTGCTCGGTCGTGAAGGTGCGGGTCTGGCGCGCGAAGCGGTGGTGTCCGGCGTCAGGGGTTCTGATGGCGAACGAGACGTACCAGGTGGCCTTGTCCATCTTCATCGCGCGTCTCAGGCGACGGTGGTTAGCCCGCGCGATCGGGACGTGGTGCTGGATGTTCGATATGCAAAAAGTGCCAAGGGAAGAATCCTGAAATACAACAGATGACGGCTAATTGGCTCTTCGGCGGACAGGAATGCTACGGGATCGGTGCGGATACCGATACTGGCGGCATATTACCTCTCAACCGTTGGGTGAAATGACAATGCGTCGTTGCGGTGTTGGTTCCTGCGGTGCAATGGCAGCGTTGGGACGGCCGCTCGGGTGACCCAAGGGGCCGTGCCGGATCAGGAAATTGTAGGATGGGTAGAGCGCAGCGAAACCCATCAATTCCCTTCCGCGGCGCCAGTGATGGGTTTCGCTTTGCTCTACCCATCCTACGAGCCGCGAATCCATGGTTTGGATCGTTCGGCTTTTCAGAATTTGACTTGACGCCGGACCCAACTCAGATGTTCAATACGCCCGTCTCACCCGACACGAGGGGCGCTTCGCGGTCGTCACGAACGTGGGTCGAGATGCGGTGGACGCCGATTGCGCGACTGACGAGTGCGCGTGAGGCGGACGGCGAAGTCGTGTGGTCCTGACGCCCTAGCGGCCGGTGTCTCCCCGCAAAACGCGCAAGTGCTTTTGCGGAGACGGTGACAAGCAAGCCCAGTCTCGCCGGGGAGAGCACGAAGTAAGCCGTAACCCATCGCGCAGGGAAAGCCGGGCTGTTTCCGGTTACACCTGTGGTCCTACCTCCGGCGTTTTTTACTACGCGGGACCCATGGGTGCGATCGGCACCCGGCTTTCCCTGCGCCCTCTGTTCTCAGAGTGGCGGAACGAAATGCAAGACTCGGACAATTGATGTCGCGAGAAGGCGGATGTGTGACTCATAGACCGTGCAACAAATTCAGTGTCGTCCCGGCCTTGAGCCGGGACCCATAACCACGAATGCGAATTGGATTGCAGAGCTGTAGCCACAGCTCATCTCAACAACACAACTCTGTGGTTATGGGTCCCTGCTTTCGCAGGGACGACAGGGAAGATGCGACGATAGCGGTGCCTCTCTCACGATCCGATCCGCACCACCATCTTGCCCAGCGCGGCGCGGGTCTGCATCGTCGTGAACGCTGCACGGAAATCTTCAAGCTCGAACACCTTGCCGACCACCGGCGTCAGTCGGCCGTCGTTCAGCCATGCCGACAATTGCGTCATCACGCGCGCCTGCGCCTCGGGTTCGCGGCGCGCGATCTGGGCGGCATCGACGCCGATCAGGAGACCACCCTTCAGAAGCGGCAGATTGAACGGCAGAGCGGGGATCTGGCCTGCCGCGAAGCCGACCACGACATGGCGGCCGTTCCAGGCGATCGAGCGGAACGCCTGCAGCGAGACCTCGCCGCCGACCGGATCGAAGATCACGTCGGGACCATTGCCGCCGGTTGCGTCCTTCAGCGCATCGCGCCAATCGGGCCTGGTGTAGTCGACGACAGCATCGGCGCCGAAGCTTGCGGCGAAGCTGCGCTTCTCGTCCGTCGAGGCCGCGGCAACGACGCGCGCGCCGAGCAGCTTGCCGACCTGGATCGCGGCGATGCCGGTGCCGCCGGCGGCACCGAGCACCAGCAGCTGCTCGCCGGCCTTGAGCGAGCCGCGCTCGGCGAGCGCATACAGCGCGGTGAGGTAGTTGGTGCGGAAGGCCGCGGCGGCCTCCATCGACAGGCCATCGGGCATGACCTCGACGGCGGCAGGCGGCACCACGATGTACTCGGCCAGCGCGCCCGAGCGCGCCGCGCCCATCACCCGCATGCCCGGCGTGATGCCGGCGACGTCGCCCGCGACCGCGTCGACCACGCCGGCGAATTCCGCACCGGGCGTAAAGGGCAGGGCATCCTTGGTCTGGTAGCGGCCCTCGACCTTCAGCCCATCGACGAAGCCGATGCTCGCGGCGTGAACCCGGACGCGGATCTGTCCGGGGCCGGGTTCGGGCGTGGCGATCTGCTTCAGCTCGATCTGATCGATAGGCGCATATTGCTCAACGACGACCGCCTTCATCCTGTCCTGCTCATTGGTTCGTTTCCTCTGGAGCCTTTTCCGTTCCGATTGAATCGGAACGGGGCTCCGGATTCTTGTGTTGACGCGTTTTCTTCACGCGAACCGGTACCCACTTCGCTCGAAAACGCTCTTGGCAAACCTATCTCATCTCCGTTGTTCTACGGGGAGGCCTTTTGCGCATGCAGCGACGGCGTCCCATGCGGAAAGCCAACATCTTCAACGACATCGCAAAACGGCCGACGTTTACCCGTTGTTATCCCTACCAAATTCGGTAACGCGTCCTTAATGGCGTTAACGTTAGGGTTTTCCACGCGGCCCGCCTTGGGCTGCGCGCCGTCCAGGACGGGCAGGTTGCGTACGCGTTGGAGTCTCCTATGGATATCATGACTGGCGCCGGGCTGTTGGCTGGCATCATCGTCATCGCGGTGATGATGTTCATGGGCGGCGACCTGCACATGTTCATCTCCGAACACGCCATGATCATCATCTTCGGCGGCTCGATCGCGGCGACGATGATCCGTTTTCCGCTCGGCGTGATGCTGCACGGGCTGCCGCTCGGCGCCAAGTTTGCCTTCACGATGAGCCGGCTATCGGCCCGCGACCTCGTGGACGAGCTCGCCCGCATCGCCGAGATCGCCCGCAAGCAGGGCCCGGTCGGCCTGGAGAAGGTCGAGACCGACGAGCCGTTCCTCGCCAAGGGCATCCGCTACGTCGCCGACGGTTACGATCTCGAATTCATCCGCGACAACATGGAGCGCGACCGCGACAATTTCCTGATGCACCTCGACGAGGGCAGCAAGATCTATCGCGCGATCGGCGACTGCGCGCCGGCCTTCGGTATGATCGGCACGCTGATCGGCATGGTGCAGATGTTCGCCAACATGACCGACCCTTCCAAGCTCGGCCCGTTCATGGCGACTGCGCTGCTCGCCACGCTGTACGGCGCGCTGGTGGCCAACCTGTTCTGCCTCCCGATCGCCGACAAGCTGCACGGCAAGCTGCTCGACGAGGAGACCAACCGCACGCTGATCATCGACGGCATCCTGATGATCCGCGATTCCAAGAGCCCGGCGCTGGTGCGCGAGATGCTGCTGGCCTATCTGCCGGAGAAGCATCGCAACGAGGAGGGTGAGCCGGTTCCGGCCTGACGGCCCCGACTGGCGCTCCCGGGACAGCAGCGATGGCCAAGAAAAAGCGCGGCGACGCCCATACCGGAGGTCACGGCTGGTTCGTGACCTTCGCCGACCTGATGGGCCTGATGATGAGCTTCTTCGTGATGCTCGTCGCGTTCTCCACCATGGACAACAACAAGCTGAAGATCGTCGCCGGCTCGATGCGCGACGCCTTCGGCGTGCAGACCAATGTGCGCTATTCCGGCATCGTCGAGTCCGATGGCCTGCCGACCCGGCCGAAGCTCAAGAATGTCGAGCACATCTCGCCGGAGGAATCCTCCGCCAATCCGACGCCGGACGAAAAGGAGCGCAGCCAGATCAACGGCGCGCGGCTGAAGATCGATCGCGAATTCGCGCTGGCCTCCGCCTCGCTGCGGCAGGCCCTGCAGGACATGCCGGAGCTGACCGAGATTTCCAAGAACATCATGTTCGAGGAGACCAAGGAGGGGCTCAACCTCGAGATCGTCGACCAAGACGGCCGCTCGATGTTCGCCGACGGCTCCAGGGAGCCGTATGAGCGCACCCGCCGGCTGATCCAGAAGCTCGCCGCGCCGCTGAAGGCGACGCCGCTGCGGATCGCGATCGTGGGGCATACAGCCGCAGGCTTCGTGCCGGCGCGCAGCGATTACGACGCCTTCGACCTGTCCGCCGACCGCGCCAATGCGGTGCGGCAGATCCTGGAGCGGCAAGGGCTGCCGCCGTCCCACATCTTCGCGGTTTCCGGCAAGGCGGACGGCCAGCCGCTGTTTCCCGACGATCCGACGCTGCCGGCGAACCGTCGCGTGACCATCACGTTGATGCGGGAAAATCCGCCGTTGCCGCCGGATCTGAAGCCGTAGCTCCGGGTTACCCCGCTACCGCCGTCGGCCGGGTTGCTTGGTTGACAGGCGGGACGGAAGCGTCGATAGCCGCGCGGATCAAAATCAACCGACCGAGCGTTCCAACCTCACCATGGCTGTCAGCGTCTCACCCACCGAAGCCCAGGAAACCCAAGGCGCGGGCCAAGGAACAGGTCAAGGCAAAGGCCAAGGCGCCTCCGGCTTCTGGGCCCTGACACTGGGCAGCATCGGAGTCGTGTTCGGCGATATCGGAACCTCGCCGCTCTACGCATTCCGCGAGGCGGTCGGCGGCGCCGCGCACGGCCAGCCGGTGACCCGGATCATGGTGCTCGGCGTGCTCAGCCTGATCCTGTGGGCGCTATTCACCGTCGTCACCGCCAAATACGTGCTGCTGCTGCTGCGCGCCGACAACAATGGCGAGGGCGGCACGCTGTCGCTGATGGCGCTCGGCCAGCGCGCGATCGGACGGCGCAGCTGGCCGTTGCTAGCGCTCGGCGTGGTCGGCGCCTCGATGTTCATCGGCGATTCCATGATCACGCCGGCGATCTCGGTGCTGTCGGCGGTCGAAGGCCTCAAGCTCGCCACGCCGCATCTCGAGCACTATGTGGTGCCGCTGACGATCCTGATCCTCGTGCTGCTGTTCTCGGTGCAGCGCACCGGCACCGCGCGCGTCGCCTCCGCCTTCGGGCCGGTGATGGTGGTGTGGTTCGCCTCGCTCGCGGTGATGGGCGTGGTCCACATCATGGACGATCCGTCGGTGCTGGCGGCGATCAATCCCTATTACGCAATCCAGTTCCTGCTGACCCACGGCACCGTCGGCCTGGTGACCTTGGGCGCGGTGTTCCTCGCGGTGACCGGCGGCGAGGCGCTGTATGCCGACCTCGGGCATTTCGGCCGCAAGCCGATCCAGTCCGGCTGGCTGTTCTTCGTGCTGCCCTCGTTGCTCCTGAACTATTTCGGGCAGGGCGCGCTGGTGCTGTCCGATCCGGCCGCGATCGAGAACTCGTTCTACCGCATGGTGCCGGAGGTGCTGTTGCTGCCGCTGATCGGGCTCGCCACTGCTGCGACCGTGATCGCGAGCCAGGCCGTGATCACCGGCGCCTATTCGCTGATCAGCCAGGCGGTGCAGCTCGGCCTTCTGCCACGCTTCGAGGTCCGCTACACCTCGGAGACCCATGCCGGCCAGATCTATCTGCCGCGCGTCAACCGGCTGCTGCTGATCGGCGTGCTGCTGCTGGTGCTGCTGTTCCGCACCTCGAGCGGGCTCGCCTCGGCCTACGGCATCGCCGTCTCCACCACCATGGTCGCCGATGGCATCATGGGCTTCATCGTGATCTGGAAGCTGTGGAACTGGCGCGTGGCGTCGGCCGCGGCGCTGATCCTGCCGTTCGTGATCGTCGACATGACCTTCTTCAGCGCCAATCTCTTGAAGCTGTTCGAGGGCGCGTGGGTGCCGCTGCTGTTCGGCGTCGTGATGGCGACGATGATCTGGACCTGGCGTCGCGGCGCCGCGATCCTGATCGCCAAGACCCGCCGCATCGAGGTGCCGCTGCGCGACCTGATCCACAGCCTGGAGAAGCGGCCGCCGCATATCGTCAAGGGCACCGCAGTGTTCCTGACCAGCGATCCCAGCTTCGTGCCGACCGCGCTCTTACACAATCTCAAGCACAACAAGGTGCTGCACGAGCACAATGTGATCCTGACCATCGAGACCGCACCGACACCGCGCGTCGACGTGTCGGAGCGCGTGACCATGGAGAAGGTCAGCGACAAGTTCACCGCGGTGCGGCTGCGCTTCGGCTACATGGAATCGCCGAACGTGCCGAAGGCGCTCGCGGTCGCGCGCAAGCTCGGCTGGCAGTTCGACATCATGTCGACCTCGTTCTTCGTGTCGCGCCGGTCGCTGAAGCCGTCCGCCCAGTCCGGGATGCCGCAGTGGCAGGACCACCTGTTCATCGCGATGAGCCGGTCAGCCAACGACGCCACCGACTATTTCCAGATCCCGACCGGCCGGGTGGTTGAAGTGGGTACCCAGGTAACTATTTGATGCAGCAATGGATTCTACAGTTGAAAAGCCGTGATCTATGCGTGATATGCATGGCGGAGGCCTGAATCCGGGCTAACCTATGCATTCCTGCCGGGAGTATAGGCCTGCGACCCGGCATTGTGCAGTGCGGCAGAAGACAGAGGCGCAGCTTCCCATGTCATCCGAGAGTGCGATCACCGCGGCGGAAACGCCCGCGGCAAACGGCCATGGCGAGGCGCATTCAACCGCCACCTTCAAGGCGCTGATGCTCGGCAGCATCGGCGTTGTCTATGGCGACATCGGTACCAGCCCGCTGTACGCGCTGCGCGAAGCCGTCGTCGCAGCCGCCGGCGGCGAGGGCGCCGTGACGGCGCATGCGGTGCTCGGCGTGCTCAGCCTGATCCTGTGGGCGCTGATCGTCGTCGTGACGCTCAAATATGTCGTGATCCTGCTGCGTGCCGACAACAATGGCGAGGGCGGCACGCTGGCGCTGATGGCGCTGGCGCAGCGCGCAGTCACCAAGGGCGGAGCCGCGATCGTGCTGCTCGGCATCATCAGCGGCGCGCTGTTCTACGGCGATGCCGTCATCACCCCGGCGCTCTCGGTGCTGTCCGCGATCGAAGGCATCAAGCTCGTCACCGCCACCTTCGACCCCTACGTCGTCCCGCTCACGGTGGTGATCCTGGTCGTCCTGTTCTCGGTGCAGTCGCGCGGCACCGCGCGCGTCGCCGCGTTCTTCGGCCCGGTAATGTGCGTGTGGTTCGCCGTGATCGCGATCGCGGCGCTGCCGCAGATCGTGCGGCACCCCGAGGTGCTGTACGCGTTCAACCCGATCCTTGCGGTGTCGTTCATGCTGCATCACGGCGTGATCGGCTTCATCACGCTCGGTGCGGTCTTCCTTGCGGTGACCGGCGCGGAGGCGCTCTATGCCGACCTCGGTCACTTCGGCAAACGCCCGATCCAGACCGCATGGCTGTTCATCGTGCTGCCGTCGCTGGCGCTGAACTATCTCGGGCAGGGCGCGCTTCTGATCGACAATCCCAAGGGCATCGAGAACCCGTTCTTCCTGATGTTCCCGGACTGGGCGCTGATCCCGATGGTCGCGCTTGCCACCATGGCGACCGTGATCGCGAGCCAGGCCGTCATCACCGGCGCCTACTCGCTGACCCGGCAGGCGATCCAGCTTGGCCTGATGCCGCGGTTCGAAATCCGCCACACGTCGGAGGCGCATTCCGGCCAGATCTACATGCCGCGCATCAACCGGTTCCTGTTTATCGCGGTCATCGTGCTGGTGCTGATGTTCCGCTCGTCGAGCGCGCTGGCGTCGGCCTACGGCATCTCCGTGACCGGCACCATGGTGGTGACGGCGATGATGGGTTTTGTGGTGATCTGGAAGGTCTGGCGCTGGTCGCCGCTCGCCGCCGCCGCGCTGGTCGCGCCGTTCCTGTTCCTGGACATCACGTTCCTGGCCGCCAACCTGCTCAAGGTGTTCGAGGGCGGCTGGGTGCCGCTCGCGCTTGGCGGAGCCATGATCGTGGTGATGTACACCTGGCGGCGCGGCAGCCGGCTGTTGTTCGAAAAGTCGCGCAAGCTGGAATTTCCGCTCGCCGATCTCGTCGCGATGCTGGAGAAGCGGCCGCCGCAGCGCGTCTCCGGGACGGCCGTGTTCCTGACCAGCGATCCCGTCAGCGCGCCGACCGCGCTGATGCATAGCCTCAAGCACTACAAGGTGCTGCACGAGAAGAACGTCATCCTGACCATCGAGACCGCGCCGACGCCGCGCATCGATCCGTCCGAGCGGGTGCGGATGGAGCAGCTGACCGAGACCTTCTCCAAGGTGACGCTGAAGTTCGGTTTCATGGAGCAGCCGAACGTGCCGAAGACGCTGGCGATCGCCCGCAAGCTTGGCTGGCAGTTCGACATCATGTCGACCTCGTTCTTCCTGTCCCGCCGTGCGTTGAAGCCGGCGGCGCATTCGGGCATGCCGAGCTGGCAGGACCATCTGTTCATCGCGCTGAGCCGCTCCTCGAACGATGCCACCGACTATTTCCAGATTCCGACCGGGCGGGTGGTCGAGGTCGGCACGCAAGTCACGATCTAGGGTCCACGACCCAGCGTTTCCGCGCGGCATCTAACCCGTTTCGGGCGCTTGATTTTCTCCGCGCGAGAGGCGACTTTGCGGCCCGGACCGGCGAGCCGCATGACGCTCGCCAATCGGATAGTCGGGAGGATATTTCCGTGGCAGACCACAAGGTGGAAGATTTGTTTCCGGACGAGGTGTCGAAGGGCATAGCGGAAGGCCGCTATCTGCTCGTCGATGTCCGCGAGCCCAATGAGGTCGCCGTCGAGGCCTATCCCGATGGCGTCGTGGTGCCGTTGTCGACGTTCGATCCATCAGCGATTCCCGATCCGCAGGGCAAGCAGGTGGTGTTCGCTTGCCGCTCCGGCAAGCGCTCGGTGACGGCCTCGCTGGCTGCCCAGGCGGCGGGCCTGCCCTACGACAAGCATCTGGCCGGCGGCATCATCGGCTGGAAGGCGGCGGGACTGCCCACCAAGACGGGCGGCTGATCCCTGACATGACCTCCATGAACAAGGTCTTCGCGGACCTTCCCGTCACGATCTTCGAGGCGATGTCGCAGGCTGCTCGCGACAACAACGCCATCAATCTCGGCCAAGGCTTTCCCGACGATCCCGGACCGGAGGACATCCGCCGCGCCGCCGCGGACGCGTCCATCAACGGCTACAACCAGTATCCGTCGATGATGGGCATTCCGGAACTCCGTCAGGCGATCGCATCGCATTACGGCCACTGGCACGGGCTCAAGCTCGATCCGATGACCGAGGTGATGGTCACCTCCGGCGGCACCGAGGCGCTGACCTCCTCGATCCTGTCCGTGGTCGAGCCCGGCGACGAGGTGGTGTGCTTCCAGCCGGTTTATGATTCCTATCTGCCGATCATCCGCCAGGCCGGCGGCATTCCGCGGCTGTTGCGGCTCGAGCCGCCGGAGTGGCGGCTGAACGAGGAGATGCTGCGCAGCGTCTTCAACCACAAGACCAAGGCGGTGCTGTTCAACAATCCGCTCAACCCGGCGGCGGTGGTCTATCCGCGCGAGGACCTCGAACTGCTGGCGCGGTACTGCCAGGAGTTCGACGTGGTCGCGATCTGCGACGAGGTCTGGGAGCACGTCGTGTTCGACGGCCGCGAGCACATCCCGCTGATCACGATCCCGGGCATGCGCGACCGCACCATCAAGGTCGGCAGCGCGGGCAAGATCTTTTCGCTGACCGGATGGAAGATCGGCTTCGTCTGCGCCGCGCCGCCGCTGCTGCGCGTCGCTGCGAAGGTGCACCAGTTCCTGACCTTCACGACGGCGCCGAATCTGCAGGCGGCGGTCGCGTACGGCCTCAACAAGCCGGACAATTATTTCTTGGACATGCGCAAGGACATGGCGCGCAGCCGCGACCGCCTCACCAAGGGGCTCGAGAGCATCGGCTTTCCGGTGCTGAAGTCGCAGGGAACTTACTTCCTCACCGTCGATCTGTCGCCGCTTGGACTGAATGAGACCGATGCGGAGTTCTGCTGGCGAATTGTGCAGGATTACAAGGTTGCGGCTATTCCAGTGTCGGCGTTTTACGAGCAGGATGCGGTGACGTCGGTGGTGCGTTTCTGTTTCGCCAAGAAGGACTCGACGCTCGACACCGCGCTGGAGCGGCTGTCCGACGCAGTGCATCGTCGCAAGAGGTAGACCAGAATGCAGAAGCAGAGCCGTCGTCTCGTCAACTTTGTCGGTACGGTCGCCACGGTTCTGTTGTTCGCTGCTTCCGCCAGCGCGGAGGAGCGCACGGTCAACTTCTACAACTGGTCGAACTACATGGCGCCGGGAGTCCTCGAGGACTTCACCAAGGAAACCGGCATCAGGGTGGTCTACGACACGTTCGACGCCAACGAGACGCTGGAGACGCGGCTGCTCGCCGGCAAGTCGGGCTACGACGTCGTGGTGCCGACCGGCTATTTCCTGCAGCGCCAGATCACCGCGAAGGTGTTCCTCAAGCTCGACAAGTCGAAGCTGCCGAACCTTGCCAACGCGTGGCCCGTGGTGACGGAGCAACTCGCCACCTACGATCCCGGCAACAATTACGGCGCCAACTACATGTGGGGCACCACCGGCATCGGCTACAACGTCAAGATGGCGGAGAAGATTCTCGGGCCCGACGCCAGGATCGACAGCTGGGACATGGTGTTCAAGCCGGAGAACCTCGCCAAGTTCAAGGATTGCGGCATCCACATGCTGGATTCCGCCGACGACATCCTGCCGGCGGCGCTGAGCTATCTCGGGCTGGATCCGAACTCGACCAAGCAGCCTGACCTCGAGAAGGCCGCCGATCTCGTCATCAAGATCCGGCCCTATGTGCGCAAATTCCACTCGTCCGAATATCTCAGCGCGCTGGCCTCGGGTGAGATCTGCTTCGTGGTCGGATGGTCGGGCGACATCATGCAGGCGCGCAGCCGGGCGGCGGAAGCCAAGTCCGGCGTCGAGATCGGCTACACGATCCCGAAGGAGGGCGCGCAGATGTTCTTCGACAATCTCGCGATTCCGGCGGACGCAAAGAACGTCGCTGAAGCCTATGAGCTGATCAACTACCTCTACCGTCCCGACGTCGCGGCGAAGAATTCGAACTTCCTGTCCTACGCCAACGGCAATCTGGCGAGTCAGAAGCTGATCGATCCGAAGATCTTCAACGACAAGAACATCTATCCCGACGAGGCGATGCAGAAGAAGCTGTTCGTGATCACGGCGCGCGATCCGGCGACGCAGCGGATCATCAATCGCTTGTGGACGCGGGTGAAGACGGGGAAGTGACATTCTCGTCGCAGTAGCGTGCCGTCATTGCGAGGAGCGTCAGCGACGAAGCAATCCATGGTTCCGCAAGTGGCGAGGTGGATTGCTTCGCTTCGCTCGCAATGACGAATGACAGTCTCCGCCTACCGCCAGCGCCGGTGCAGCCAGAGCCACTGATCCGGATATTCGCGGACCCAGCCCTCGACGATGTCGGTGATCGCCTGCATCGTGCCCTGGATATCGATCTGGCCGGATGCGTCGAACACCGGCTTCACTTCCTCGGTGACCTCGCCGCGGAAGCGGCCGTCGGGCAGGCGGATGATCCGGGTACCGTGGATCGGGCAGTCGATCTGGCGGCGCAGGCGCGCCAGCAGCGGGTTAGCGGTGGTCTTGCGGCCGAAGAAGGTGACCGGAACGCCGTTGGTCAAATACTGGTCGACCAGCATCGCGACGTGCTGACCGTTCTTCAGCGCCTGCGCCAGCTTGAGCGGCGCGTCGCGGCCGGCCGGCACCAGCGTGCCCAGATTGACTGCGCGGATGCGTTCGATAGCGCGGTCGGCGGCTTCGATGTTCGGCCGCCGGAACAGAATCGTAGCATCGAGCCCATGTGCCGCCGCGGCAATCGGAGAGAGCTCCCAGTTGCCGAGATGTGCGGCAAAGAACAAGGCCGGCTTGCCGTCGTCACGCAACTGGTCGAACAGCTGCTTGCTGCGCGCCGAGAATTCGACGCGGCCCGGCTTGTCGGGATTCCGGGGATCGTGGTCCCAGATGCGGTCGATGTGCGCGAATTCGGCGCCGATGCGTCCGAGGTTGTGCCAGACGCCCGTCAGGATCTCTTCGATCTCCTGCGGTGACTTTTCCGGGAAGGCGGCTGTGAGGTTCTCGCGGCCGATGCGATCCTCGCGCAGCCGGCGGCCAATGAAATGCGCGGCGCGGCCGAAGAACCGTGCGGTCTTCTCCGGATCGAAATAGCGCGTGGTGCGCAGCAGGCCGATCGTCAGCCCGCCGATCGCCGCATCGGTCACGGGCTTTGCGGCATCACGCAGATGCGCGCGGGCGCGAAGGAGCAGGCGTTTCATCTGATGAGGCGAGGGCGCTAGGCCGGCTCGCGCGTCAGGATCAGCGAAGCGTTCTGCCCGCCGAACCCGAACGAGTTCGACATCACGGCGGTCACCTTGGCGTCGCGTGCCTTGTTGCCGACCACATCGAACGGGATCGCGGGATCGGGCACCTCGTAATTGATCGTCGGCGGAATCCGCTGATGCTCGAGCGTGAGCAGCGAGAAGATCGCCTCGACTGCACCGGCTGCCGAGATGGTGTGGCCGACCATCGATTTGTTCGACGACACCGGAATGTTTTTGGTGTGTTCGCCGAACACCGCCGCGGTCGCAAGATATTCCATCTTGTCGTTTTCCGGCGTCGAGGTGCCGTGCGCGTTGATGTGGTCGATTTGCTCGGGCTCCATGCCCGCGTCAGCAAGTGTCTTGCGCACGCAGCCGATCGCCGGCTTGCCGTCGGGGGCGGAGCGGGTGCGATGGAAGGAGTCGGTGAGCTCGCCGCAGCCGGCGACGACGCCCAGAATGCGCGCGCCGCGCGCCATCGCGGCGTCGTAGCTCTCCAGCACCAGTGCGCCGGCGCCTTCGGCCATCACGAAGCCGTCGCGGTTCTTCGAGAACGGCTTCGAGGCGCCCTGGGGCGGATCGTTCTGGGTGGAGAGCGCCGAGAGCAGCGAGAAGCGCACCAGGGCTTCCGGATTGACCGAGCCGTCGGTCGCGACGCACAGCGTTGCATCGGTTTCGCCGCGGCGGATCGCCTCGACGCCGAGCTGGATCGCGGTCGCACCGGACGCGCAAGCCGTCGAGAGCGAAATCGGCGACCCCTTGGTGCCGAAGGTCTCGGCGAGGTTGAGCGCGACCGAACCGAAAGTGAAGCGCCGGTGGAAGTGCGTAAACTTGCCGCCGCTGCAGGTCGCCAGATAGTCGATGATGCCAAAGTCCTTGGTCGGAACCTCGCGCGCCACTTCGAGCCGCTGCGGCCACTCGGTCTCGATCGGCGCGACCGCGAGAAACAGCGGGCCGGGGAAGTCGCCCTTGCTGCCGATGCCGGACTGCTCCAGCGCTTCTTCGGTCGCGATCTCCGCCAGGCGCTGCGACAGGCTGGTCGAGGAGAACGGGTCGACGGTGACGAAATCGACGGCGCCGGCCATCGTCGTCTTCAGACTGTCGAGCGGGAAGCGCGTCACGGTCTTGATGCCGGACTCGCCCGCGCTGAGGCGCTTCCAATTGTCGGTCTTGCCGCCGCCGAGCGACGTCACGATTCCCATGCCGGTCACGACGACGATCGGTCGGCCGAATTTATCGCGTGGTGCTGTCATGGTGTCCCCGTCGGTGCTTGTGCCGAATTACTTGACGGCCTCGACCAGTGCCATGCCTTCGCCCTGCCAGTGGCCGACCCCCAACACGACAATCTGGGTTGGCGCTTCGGTCTTTTCAACCTCCAGCCCGGTCGGGTCGTTGGCCGGATAGAGCGCGCCGCGGGAAATCGACAACGCGGCCAGCGCGAGCCCGAGCGGGAACTGCGCCTCCATGGTGTGCCCAAAGGTCGTTCCGGTGGCGCGCACGGCAAGGCCGGGATGCTGCCCGAGGAATTCGCGCTCCTCGGCGGTCGCGGGCTCGGCGCCGGTTGCGCCCGTGATCAGCATCGCGTTGTCGTTGCTGACCCCGAGCTGCGGCCACATCGCCTGCAGCGACTTCGTCACTGCGCCGGGCTGCTTGCGCTTGGCAAGATCGGCGACCACCTTGGTCAGCTTGGCGTACGGCTTGGCGCCGCGCGCCTCAGCGTGCTCGCGCGATTCCATCACCAGAAATACGCCGGCAGAGCCGATGGCGAAGCCCGGGTTGTTTCGGCGGGCCCAGACCGAGGCGTATTGATCCTTGAGGGCGAAGTCGCCGAACGAATAGAGCATCAAGAGGTCGCCGCGATCGCCATTGTGAGCCGCGCCGACCAGCGCGATGTCGCTCTGTCCGGCCCCGATGCGTGCGACGGCGATCCGCGCAGCGTCGATGCTCGAGGCTTCCTCGCCCATGAAGGTGCGCGACGTCCCGCACACGCCGTGAACGATCGCGATGTTGCCGGCAAGCAGGTTGGAGAGCTGCGCCAGGAACAGCGTCGGGCGCAGCTCGTTCATCAGCTTTTCGTTGAGGGCGGCAGGCGGCAGCTTGCCCTGCGCATCGGCGTTCATGATCGCCAGGTCGACATTGAGGTCACGCTCGCCGCCACCGGCTGCGATGATCATGTCCATCCGCGACAGGATTTCCTGATTGCCTTTGACGCCAGCGGAATCAAGCGCCAGCCCGGCGGCGTAGGTGCCGATCCGCTGCCACGTCTCCATCTGACGCTGATCGCCCTTCTTCGGGATCTGGGCGTCGAAGCTGACGGGGGCGATCGGATGGATCACGTACGGCGCGAGACGCTTCTCGTCGGCATTGACGCGCTTGGCGCCGAGCGCCTCCCAATGCGCATCCAGCCCCTCGCCGAGCGAGGAGAGCAGGCCGACGCCGGTGATCCAGACTTCCTTCTCAGCCATGACTCATTGCCTGCAGCGGAAACCCGATCTTGTTGGCGAGCGCATCCATGTGCACACGCAAGTCCGGGCTGGGGAAGGGGATATGACGGAAGGTCAGCTCGGCGTTGCACTTCAGCTCCTTGCCGACGCGGACCTTCGCCGAGGTCACGGTGAAGCCTGAACCTTCGTGTTCGATCCTGGCTTCGATCGTCAGTACCGAGCCGGGGCTGACGAAGCCACGCATCTTGGCTTCCTTGACCATGGCGAGGAAGGGCATGCGCTCGAACTTGGTCAGACCGAGGATCAGCCAGCCCGAGCTCTGGGCCATTGCTTCGGTGAGCAACACGCCGGGCATGATCGGGTAGCCCGGGAAGTGCCCCGTGAACACAGAGTGGCTGTCCGGCGGGACATCCGCCTCGACGACAATCGTCTTTGCGTCGAGGTTGAGGTCGACAATCCGATCGATCAGCTGAAAAGTTTCAAGCTGCATGATGGGCGATTACGAGGCTGAGCCTGTGCCCGCGTTTTTGGCCGCAACCAGCTCGTCGATGCGGTCGGCGAGATTCTGCAACACGAAGTACTGCTCCGTCGTGGCCTTGCCGTCGTTGACCTCCTGGGTCCACTTCTCAAGCGGCATCTTGATCCCGAAGGCCTTGTCGATGGCAAAGGCGATGTCGAGGAAGTCGAGGCTGTCGATCCCCAGATCGTCGATCGCGTGGCTCTCCGGCTTGATCGTATCGCGCGGGATGTCGCAGGTCTCCGCGATAATGTTGGCGATCTGCTCGAATGTGGAGGACATCATTAAGCCTTTGATATATTGAAGGTAATTCCGGGTCGGCTCGGAGGAGGCGGGCGCGGTGCCCCGGATTGCCTGATTGCTGCTGCCGGAGTCGTGTGCCCGTATATCGGAGCAGGGCCGTTAGTTCAATGGAGCTTGGCCGGCCTGGCGAGGACGGTTTTTGGGTACGGTTCCGGCCTGCCTAGCTGCGTGGCATCACCGTAATCTTCGCGCAATCCCGGCGTCCCATCAGCACGCAATCCTGGGTCTTGCGCAAATCGGCGATGCTCATGGCGAGCCAGATACCGATCGCGGTGAGCGCCACGGTGAAGGCGAAGGCGGCGATGTTGGCAAGCATGCGCTGGCGGAAATCGTCCGGCTCCTCGCGCGGCTTCTCATAGCGGGAGAGGTCGTTGGCGACGGAAACAGGAGCGACGGAAGTCGGGCGGGTCGATCGGACCGCCTCCTCGCGCTTGCCGGGCGGCTGCGCCGAGGTGCGCGGCCGGAATTTCAGCACCACGTGCTCGTCATCCGAGGAAATTGGCCGCTGCGTCTTCACTGTTGTCAGTCCGGTCGCGTCGCCGCTTATGTTTAGCATGTTCGCTGCGCTTCACACCTAAAATCTTGATGCGCGCAGAGGTGGTATTTATCCTTCGATGGTCTCGTGGAACCGACTGTAGTCGATGCGCAGACGGCCGTCTTCGGTCGCCTGCAGGATCTCGGCATAGCGATGGCCGAAGCGGACGTCGGAATGTTCGTACGATTTTCGCGCATGCACAGTTTGCGCCGCAACGTCGTCATAGCCTGACACGAAGAGGCCGAGCCCGGCATTGACGGCTTCCAGCTCCGCGGCGTCGAGACCGTAGAGCGGGCTGTCCTGGTCGATCACATGAAACAGGGTCCAGCTCAGCGCCAGCGCCGGGCTCTCGCTGCGCAGCAGCGGCAGTTCGTAGAACCGGCGGTATGGCATGCCTTCCTTGCTGACGCCGTTCTTGAACAGCCACAGCCGCGCGGTGGCATTGGCGATGATGTTGTGCCGCTCGTTGGCCAGGCGGATCATCAACGTGAGCTGGCCCTCATGGTCCGAGATCACGGGATTGTCGGCGAACAGCAGGCGCGCGCTCGGCCGCGAGAAGCGGGCGAAGATCAGCCCGGTCATCAGCGACATCGAGAAGATGCCGGTGAAGAGTTCGATGGTGGCGATGAAGTGCCCGTAATGCGTCTGCGGGTGCATGTCGCCATAGCCCGCGGTCGAAAGTGTCTCGATGCTGAAATAGAGGTAGTCGATGTATTGGCCGTCAGGCACGTTGGCGATCGGATGATCGCCAAGCCAATACATCAAGGCGAAGACGGCGTTGAAGGTGATGAACACCAATGCTGCACCGCCAATAAAGGCGGGCCACGATGCCGTCATGCAGCGATGGCTTATGTCTGCCCAGAAACTGAGCTCCAACCCTTCGGTCACGACCTCGCGGTTGCCGAAACGGATCGTGCGCGCCTTCACGCGTTCGCTTGCTCTCAGTGCCATTCCGACGAACCGGCTCTTCCGCCTGCCTGTGACATCATGTCATAATGGAACCCATTCCGGAGTGCCGGTCAAACGAGAGTACAAAGCATGGCCCATACGCGCGAGCCCTACGTCAAACCGGTCCCGATCATGTCGCTGCGACCGACCCAGATGACGGTCGGCATGCACGAGGTGAAGGAGAAGCGGAAGCGCTGGCGCGAGCATGCTTCAAACAAGAAGCGCGCGGAGCTGTTGGGCAAGCACATGATCCCGGTGGTCCATGGACCGGACGATCGCTACTACGTGGTCGACCATCATCACATGGCGCGGGCGCTGCACGAGGAGGGCGTCAAGGACATCCTGGTCACTGTGATCGGCGATCTCACGATGGTCGAACGTGACGTGTTCTGGGGCGTGATGGACAACAAGCGCTGGGTCTATCCCTATAACGCAAAGGGCGAGCGCTGCCATTTCAGGGACATTCCGAGATCGATCAAGGATCTCAAGGACGATCCGTTCCGCAGTCTCGCCGGCGAGATGCGCCGGGCCGGCGGTTTCGCCAAGGACACGACGCCGTTCAGCGAATTCCTGTGGGCCGACTTCCTGCGCCGCCACATCCCGCGCAAGACCGTGGAGAACAATTTCGCCAAGGCGCTGGAGAAGGGGTTGGCGCTGGGCCGCGGCAAGGACGCGGTCTATCTGCCCGGCTGGTGCGGGCCGGCATCTGACGACTGACCGGGCGTGGCCTCCGGTCTGTGCGGGTCCTCCCTGCCCCCGAGCGCGTGGTGCAGCCACCGCTCGGTCCGCTTGCCGAAGGTCAGCAGCAGGAATGCCAGCACGAGCGCGGTGATGACGATCGGCCAGTGTCCTGCGCCGCAGACAATCCCGACGCAGGCGGCGAAGAACGCGCATGCGGCGCTGGTCAGCCCGCGGACCTGAAAGCGGTCGCCCTGGCGAACGATCACGCCGGCGCCGAGAAAACCGATGCCGGTCAGCACGCCCTGGATCACGCGGCTCACGGCATCGGTAAACTGACCGGGCCCAACCGCCTGCAAGGCCAGCAGCACGACCGTGGCCGTCGAGAGGCTGACGAGACCCAGCGTCTTCAGCCCGATCGGCTTGCCGCGCAGGTCGCGGTCGAGCCCGATCGCGCTGCCGGCAAGAGTGGCCGCGCCGAGACGCAGGACGATCTCGCTCCAGTCGACCAAGGCGTCCTCTATTTCGGCTGCCGGCCGAGCATGTAGAACTCGGCGTTCGGCCGCATGCCGGTGACGTTCGCAAGCCGGTTCGAGAGCGCGAAGAAGGCCGCGACCGCGGCAATATCCCAGACGTCGTCGTCGCTGAAGCCGTGGGTCGCGAGCGCCGTAAAGTCCGCCTCCGAGACTTCCTCGGCGGCGCGGCTGACTTTCATGGCGAAATCGAGCATCGCGCGCTGCCGCGGCGTGATGTCGGCCTTGCGGTAGTTGATCGCGATCTGGTCGGCGATCTCAGGGTTCTTGGCGCGGATGCGCAGGATCGCGCCATGGGCGATCACGCAATACTGGCACTGGTTGGCGGCGCTGGTCGCCACCACGATCATCTCGCGTTCGGCCTTGGAGAGGCCGGAGTCCTTTTCCATCAGCGCGTCGTGATAGGCAAAGAATGCGCGAAACTCGTCGGGACGGTAGGCCAGAGTGAGGAATACGTTCGGCACGAAGCCGGACTTCTCCTGCACCGCCAGGATGCGGGTGCGGATATCCTCGGGGAGCTTGTCGAGAGCGGGCGTCGGGAAGCGTTTTGCGGTCGGCTGCGTCATGAGATGGTTCCGGCGTGCCGCGGGGACGCGGCGTCACGCGAAACCATAGTGGATGACGGCTTGGGCGCAAGGCGCATCGGCGCCCTGCCATAGTGACGTCAGCGCAGTGGCTTCTTCAGGAGCGAGAAGCGGTCCGGATCGAGGCCCAATGACGGCTGCAGCATCGGCGCCTCGGCGGGCGCCACGGTGCGCGGCGGTGCGGGAGGGTTGAAGTTGGCGTCGCTCTGCGTGTCGCGATGCGAGGTGGCGCCGCGCCAGCGCTCCAGCACGGCGCTGACGAAATGCATGTCATGGCCGGCGGTGACCGACGGCACCGTTGCGATGGTGGCTTCGCCGCGCGGCAACTGGTGCGGCGGCACCTCCTTGAAGCGCAGCCGGGTCGGCAGCGCCACGCCTTCGCCGAACGCCAGCACTTCGCGGGTGCCGAGCGAAGGCACGAACGACAGCAAATTGGCGGCGGCATCCGACACTGCGGAGCGCAGCAGCGCCTGGTCGCGGTCGTTGGCAAGCCGCATCGTGAACAGCGTGTTGCACTGGGAGATGATGGTCGCGTCGAGCTCGGCCGGACGCTGGGTGATCAGGCCGAGATAGACGCCGTATTTGCGGCCTTCCTTGGCGATGCGCGACACCGCCTTGCGGGTCGGCCCGAAGCCGATGTTACGGTCCGCGGAGGCGTAGCGGTGCGCTTCCTCGCAGACGAACAGCATCGGCGAGACGCCGTCGCTCCACAGCCCGAAATCGAACGCCATGCGGCACAGCACCGACACCACGGAATCGACGACTTCAGCCGGGAAGCCCGCGAGCTGCATGATCGTCATCGGCTTGCCGTTGGCGGGCAGGCGGAACAGATGGCTGATCACCTCGGCCATGGTATCGCCGCCGACATTGGCATTGTCGAACATGAAGGCGTAGCGCGGATCGTTGCGCACCGCGTCGATGCGCGAGATCAGCTTGTGATAGATGATGCGCGAGGAGCGGTTCTCGAGCTTGCCCATGCGCTCGTCGATCAGCGAGATCAGGTCGACGAGGCGATAGGGCACCGGCGTATCGACGGTGTAGCCGACCTGCTTGGGGTCGACCCGCTTGAGCCCGAGACCGACCCGGTCGGAGTTCTGGTACTGGGTGTAGATGCCCTTCGCCATCGGGATCACTTCGGCGAGGATGTCGAGTTCGTCGGGCACGCCGGGCCGGCCGCCGAACAGCACGTCGACGATCTCTTCGAAGTTGAACAGCCAGAACGGCAGCTTCAGGTTTCGCGGGTTGAGCACCTGCGCGCGCTCGCCGAAGCAGCGGCCGTATTCGTTGTGCACGTCGAGCAGGAAGATGCGCAGGTTCGGCCGCGACTTCAGGATCTCGTTGAGCAGCAGCGACACGCCGGTGGATTTGCCGACGCCGGTCGAGCCGAGCACCGCGAAGTGCTTGGAGAGCATTTCCTCGACGTCGACATAAGCGATAACCGAACGGTCCTGCTGCAGCGTGCCGACATTGATCTGGTCCGAGCCGCTCGGCGCATAGACCGTGCGCAGCTCCTGGTTGGTGATCAGATCGGTGCTGTCGCCGATGGTCGGATAGTGGGTGACACCGCGCTGGAATTTCGGGCGGTCGCCGCCGAGGATTTCGCCGAGCAGGTCGACCGAGGCGGTCGCCATGTATTCGTCGGACGCCGCCAGGTTCTCGCACGACACTTCGGTGATCATGGCGACGATGACCGAGCTCGCGCAGCGGATACTGACGAACCGGCCGACGGTCGCGCGCATTTCTGAAAGCTGTATCTGGCCGCCCGTCAGCAGCCCAACCCGGGCCTGCGAGCCGCGCACAGAGATCACACGTCCGAAGGATGTCACAGTTCCAGCCTGGCTCGTTCGCAAAATCTAAATGTCCGGACCAATATGCGCGGCCGGGTTTGGAAAAACCGTTAAATCGCCGAGGTTGCGCATCGGCTAAATCTACACCTTCCCGGTGACGATTTGTTTCTATCGTGCAGCGAGATTGCGCTCGGTCGCGCCCATCGGCGGCGAAATCGTCGCTTTCCGGCACAGCCGGGTTTGTTTCGCGGCTTTTCCGTTAAGGCGGGATTCACCATCTTCGAGGAGTGCATCGTCAGCTCCGTAGGTTTACGGAGGTTTCGGCGCGATGGGTTATGCCCTGTCTCCAGGTATTGTGTAACCGATTGCTAACTGCGAGTTGTAACGACCTTTCCATCAGTGCTGCGTAACGATGCCGCGCCCGGGAGAGATCAGCGTGCGCATCGAACACCGCAATTCATCGTCAGGAAATGCCGACGCCGGCTCGACCAAGGGGCTGGCGTTCTGTGCCGGCCTGCTCGTGGGCAGCCTGTTCGGAAGTGTGACCGCGCAATGGAGCGAGCGCGAAGGCCTGTTGATGGCGGCCTTCGCGATCATGGCCGTGATCGTGTTCCTGTTGCTGAAGCGGCATGAAATGTCCGACGCGCGGCTCGCCACCGAACGCCGCAATCTCATGACCGCCGTGGACAACATTCCGCAGGGGCTCGTGCTCTACGATGCGTCGGCGCGCATCATCATCTGCAACCGTCCCTACATCGAGATGTTCGGGCTCTCGCCCGATGTGGCGAAGCCCGGCTGCACCATGCAGCGGCTGATCGCGCACCGGCAGGAGACCGGCTCGTTCGATGGCGACGTCGACGAATTCTGCGATGCCATCATCCGCAATGTGAAGCTCGGCCGCGGGACGCGTCAGCTGACCGAGGCGCCGGGCGGGCGCGCGATCGAGATCGTCAACAATCCGCTCCCGGAGGGCGGATGGGTGGCGACCATCGAGGACATCACCGAGCGGACGCGCACCGAGAACAAGATCGCGCATATGGCGCACTATGACGCGCTCACCGATCTGCCCAACCGCCTGCTGTTCCGTCAGCGCCTCGAGCAGGCATTGAATGCGATCCGGCCCGACGAGCAGATCGCGGTCATGTATATCGACATCGATGAGTTCAAGAGCGTCAACGACGCGCTCGGCCATCAGATCGGCGACGAACTGCTGAGGGCCATCGCCGAACGCCTGCGCTCCTGCGTCGGGGGAACCGATGTCGCGGCGCGGCTCGGCGGCGACGAGTTTGCCGTGATCCAGACTGCGGTCCGCGATCAGACCGAGACCATGCAGCTGCTGGCCGCGATCTATCAGACAATCCGCCAGCCGATCGATTGCAGTGGGCAGCTGATCACGACCGACGCCAGCATCGGCATCGCCGTCGCGCCCGCCGATGGCCTCGACCTCGATCAATTGCTGCGCAACGCCGACCTCGCGCTCTATGGCGCGAAGAGCGATGGGCGCCGCACCTACCGGTTCTTCGAAGCCGGCATGGACGCGCGTGCCAAGGCGCGGCGCAGCCTCGAACTGGAATTGCGCCAGGCCATCGCCGACGGCAGCTTCGAGCTGCACTATCAACCGCTGCTCCATCTCGAGGACGGCCGGGTCAGCTGTTGCGAGGCGCTGGTGCGCTGGCGGCATCCTGAACGCGGCACCATCTCGCCGGCAGATTTCATTCCGGTCGCCGAGGATACCGGCCTGATCAACGATCTCGGGCACTGGGTGCTCAACACCGCGTGCCGGGAAGCCGTGAACTGGCCGGATCACATCAACGTCGCGGTCAACGTGTCTCCGATCCAGTTCAAGAGCCAGACGCTGGCGCTGAACGTCGCGGCCGCGCTCGCGGCGTCGGGGCTCGCGCCCTCGCGGCTCGAGCTCGAGATTACCGAAGCCGTGCTGATCCGTGACGACGAGGCCGCGCTCGATATCCTGCATCAGCTGCGCGAGCTCGGCGTCCGGATCGCGCTCGACGATTTCGGCACCGGCTATTCGTCGCTGAGCTATCTGCAGCGCTTCCCCTTCGACAAGATCAAGATCGATCGCGCTTTCATCAAGGATCTCGCGGGAACCGGCGCGTCGTCCACCATCGTCCAGGCCGTCGTGAACATTGCTGCCGCAAGCGACATGACCACGACCGCCGAAGGCGTCGAGACCGACCAGCAGCGCAACCTGCTCCGCACCCTCGGCTGCACCGAGATGCAGGGCTTTCTGTTCAGCCGGCCGGTGCCGGATGTCGAAATCCGCAAGCTGCTGTCGTCGCATCGCGAGAGGGTCGTCTCGGTCGCCTGACCGCCGGCCCCGGCCGCTTTCAATATGTGATTTCAGCCACGGAATGCCGCGCGAGCGCCGGCCATCTTGTTGATACGCAACCAGAGGGCTCCGCCATGTACATTCTCGTGAATGCGCTTCTCGTTCTGGCGATCGCATTCTTCTTCTTCCTGCCGATGACCGATCGCCGTACCGCGCGGATGAAGCTCTGCATGGTGTGCGCGCTCGCGGTCGCGTTGACGGTGTCGGCGACCCTATCCCGGCCGCACGGTCCGGCACCGGTGATGGTGTCCAAGGGCTAGGCACGGATGCTGGCCTCAACGGCTGCCGCAATTTCTGGGATCAACGTTTTGTTGACGGGACCTAATCCTTTGTACACTAGTACAAATCGACGCACCGAAGCTCGCGCGCCAGAGCGGCAAGCCGTCGATCGGGCGTCGTCGTCGTGGAAGGAGCCCGCCCCATGCAGCCGGAACCGATCTTCGATCTCGCTCATCTCGGGCACATGGAGCTGCTGACGCCGAAGCCCGACGAGAGCCTGAAGTTCTTCGTCGATGTCATGGGCATGACGGTCAGCGGCCGGAAGGGCGAGTCGGTCTATCTGCGCGGCTGGGACGATTACGAACGCTACTCGCTGAAGCTGACCGCGTCGAAGACCTCCGGCATGGAGCACATGGCGCTGCGGGCGCGCAGCCCGCAGGCGCTCGAGCGCCGCGTCGCCGCGCTGAAGGGCTCGGGCTTCGACATCGGTTGGATCGATGGCGACATGGGGCAGGGACCGGCATTCCGCTGCCGCGATCCCGACGGCCACGTCATCGAGCTCTATTACGAGACCGAATGGTACGAAGCGCCGACCGAGCTGAAGCCCGCGTTGAAGAACCAGGCGCAGCGCTTTCCGGCGCGCGGCGTCAACGTCCGCCGGCTCGACCATCTCAACTGCCTCGCGGTCGACATCAAGGCCAACCGCCTGTTCTTCGAGACCTACCTGGGGTGCCGGACCACCGAGCAGATCGTGCTCAACGACGGCACGGAAGCGGCGATGTGGATGACGATGTCGAACAAGAGCTACGACTTCGCCTATACCCGCGATCATTACGGCAAGATGGGCCGCTTCCATCACGTCACCTACGCGCTCGACAGCCGCGAGGAGATCTTGCGGGCCGCGGATATTTTTCTCGAGAACGGCGTGCATATCGAAACCGGACCGCACAAGCATGCGATCCAGCAGACGTTCTTTCTTTACGTCTACGAGCCCGGCGGCAATCGCGTCGAGGTCGCCAATGCAGGAGCCCGCCTGATCCTCGCGCCGGACTGGAAGCCGATCGTGTGGACCGAGGAGGAGCGCAAGAAGGGCCAGGCCTGGGGATTGAAGACGATCGAGTCGTTTCACACCCACGGCACGCCGCCGGTGATCGACTAGATGCTCGACCGCCGCAAGCAAACTGACCCCGCGCGTCGATCCGTCGCCTCGAACACGCGCGGTCGGACGACAACATGGATGCGTAGCCGGTATAATCCGCTTTGAGAGGGCGGACGCTGCGTCGCGCGCGGCGCGTGAACGGTGAGAACAGGCACAATGGCTGGCAGGACGCCCAAGACGTCGGCGAAAAGCGCAAGGAAGGGAGCTGCGAAGCGCGGGGCTGCAAAGCCGCGCCTGCTCGCAGGCGGCAATCCGCAGATCGCAAAGGGGTATGGTGACGCTCCGGTGCAAGCCTTTATCGCGGCGATGCCGGGGTGGAAGCGCGACGTCGGACGCAAGCTTGACGCGCTCATCGTGCGTACCATCCCCGGCGTGCACAAGGCCGTGAAATGGAACTCGCCGCTCTACGGCATCGAAGGCGATGGCTGGTTCCTCGGCATCCATGTCTTCACGCGCTATGTCAAAGTGGCGTTCTTTCGCGGCGCATCGCTGCATCCGGTGCCGCCGGGCGAGTCCAAGCAGCAGCACACGCGTTATCTCGATATTCATGAGAGCGACGAGCTCGACGAAGCCCAGTTCGCCGCCTGGGTGAAGCAAGCCGGTCAATTGCCCGGCGAACGGATGTGAGTGGCCATGCAGGTCAGGACCGGCGGGCAATGGCCACAACGCGCCGTCGATGCAGCCCTGCGCGCGCGAGCGTTGCCCCGCCTCGGGCGTTTGGTGTTAGGCTGCGCTGGAGCACGATGAATCGTCATCGTGCTTCAGGTTGTTGTCCTGGCATGATCCTCTCGGAAAGCCGCTTCGCACTTTTCATGATCATGCTCTGGTAACGTCAGAGGAAAACGTCGATGAGCGAACACACGACGGACAAGCGGGTGCGAGAGGCGTCTCGCAGGCGATTCCTTCAGGCGGGCGCAGCACTGGCCGGTGGCTCCGCGATCGCGGGAGTTGCCGGTTCTACCGCGCTTGCCGAACAGGGGAATAATCTTCCGCCCAACGTGCCGGAATGGATGAAAACGCCCGGCGATCCGATGGGAAGCCAGCCCTATGGCACGCCATCGGTCTACGAGAAGGGCGTCGTCAAGAACATCTCGAAGACGCTGCCGCAATATATCTCCGCGTCAGGCCGCACGCCGTTGCAGGAGCTCGACGGCATCATCACGCCGAACGGGCTGTTCTACGAACGTCACCATGGCGGCGTGCCGACCATCGATCCGGCCGAGCACCGGCTGATGCTGCACGGCATGGTCGATCGCCCGCTGGTGTTCACGATGGAGGACATCCGCCGCTTTCCGTCGCAGTCGCGCATCCACTTCATCGAGTGCTCCGGCAATCCGGTCTACACCAAGCCCTACGGCAAGACGGCTTCCGACCTCGTTGGCCTGCTGAGCTGCGCGGAATGGACCGGCGTGCCGCTGAAGACCGTGTTGGACGAAGCGGGCCTGCAGGCGGGCGCCAAATGGATCGTCGCCGAAGGCGCCGACGCCGCCGCGTTGACGCGCTCGATCCCGATCGAGAAGTGCCTCGACGACGCCATGCTGGTCTACAGCCAGAACGGCGAGCGGCTGCGTCCGCAGCAGGGCTATCCACTGCGCCTGTTGCTGCCGGGCTTCGAGGGCAACATGAACGTGAAATGGCTGCGCCGGCTCAAGGTCGTCGCCGAGCCGGCCTATTCGCGTGAGGAGACCTCGAAATACACCGACCCGATGCCGGACGGCACGTCGCGCGAATTCACCTTCTACATGGAGGCCAAGTCGATCATCACGCGACCGTCCGGCGGCCAGAAGCTGGCCACGCACGGCTTTCACGAGATCTCCGGGATTGCGTGGAGCGGGCACGGCAAGATCAAGAGCGTCGAGATATCGCTCGACGAAGGCAAGAGCTGGCAGCAGGCCGAGCTGCAGGAGCCGGTGCTGACGCGCGCGCTCACGCGCTTCCGCTTGCCCTGGCACTGGGACGGCACCCCCGCAGTGATCCAGAGCCGCGCCATCGACGAGACCGGCTATGTGCAGCCGACGCTGGCGGAATTGGTGGCGGTGCGCGGTCTCAACTCGTTCTACCACAACAACGCGATCTGGCCCTGGCGCATCGATGCGAATGGCGAGGTGACCAATGGCCAGGCGTAATCTGAAGACCGCCGCGCTGGTGAGTGCGATCGCGATGCTCGGCGTCGCTGTTCATGCCGAGGAGCGCTACGGCATCGGCCGCGAGGCGACGCCGGCGGAGATCGCCGGCTGGAACATCGATATCGGCCGTGACGGCGCGGCGTTGCCGCCGGGCAGCGGCAGCGTCGAGCGCGGCCGCATCGTGTTCAGCGAGCAATGCGCGGCGTGCCATGGCGACAGCGGGCAGGGCGGCGTCGGTGATCGCCTGGTCGGCGGGCAGGGTACGCTGGCGAGCCCAAAGCCGATCCGCACTGTCGGCAGCTACTGGCCCTATGCCCCGACGTTGTTCGACTATATCCGACGCGCGATGCCGCAGAACGCGCCGCAGTCGCTGAGCAATGAGGATGTCTACGCGGTGTCCGCCTACATCCTCAGCCTCAACGGCATCGTCTCCGCCAACGCGGTGCTCGATGCGAAGTCGCTCGCCGCCGTCAAAATGCCGAACCGAGACGGGTTCGTCTCCGACCCGCGGCCTGACGTGCATAATCGGTGAAGCGCGGGCCGGGCGGCCATTGCGCGTCGCGGTCGTCGTGCCGCGCCGGCGGCTGCCTCGCGGCATTGTGACCTGGTGGTCCCTGCATCGGGACCTTGGCCGTCACCACATCGCATCTAGGCACCGGGACGGCGCTGCCGCCCTTGCGTAGTTTCTTGGACAAATTTCAATTGATCCATCGGAGAGGTCCTATGGCCGGACTCAAGGCCGTTGCAGCCGCTGCGCTGCTCGTGGGAATGACCTTCACGCCAGTCGCGGCCCAGATGTCGGAGCCGGCGCTTTTCGACGCGCAGAATCCGGGGCGAAGCGCGATCAACGGCGGCGCCCTGACGCCGTGGGGTGAGGCCCAGCAGGCGGCGCAACGTGGCGGCAACCCGGCGAATGCCTATGGCGCCATACCGGCGGCACCATCGTCCTCTTGCGTACGCTACCATTCCTTCGATCCGGCGTCCGGCACCTTCCTTGGCCGCGACGGCCGCCGCCATCCCTGCCAATAGGGCACCGCATCCCGTTTCGCGGTGGATAAGCACGCCAGCCATCACCCTGCGCCCGAACGCCCGGACGTCGGGCGCGTTATAGTCCGCTGATCGTGTCGGGTCCCGCCGGACCCGAGCGGTGGAGGACAGTTGGCGTGACCGATACCCTGGCCGGTTTCTGGGATCGAAAGTCGACCTCCGAGTTGTTGCGGGAGGCAGCACGCGCCGATGGCGACGCGGAGACGCCGGTCTTCAAGCGCTCGCTCTCGGCGTTGCAGCTGGTCACGCTCGGCATCGGCGGCATCATCGGTGCCGGCATCTTCGTGCTGACGGGGCATGCGGCGGCCGCCAATGCCGGACCCGCCGTCACGCTCTCCTTCATGCTTGGTGCCGTCGCCTGCGCCTTCGCCGGCCTGTGCTACGCCGAGATGGCGTCGACCGTGCCGATCTGCGGCAGCGCGTATACTTACGCCTATGCCACGCTCGGCGAGCTGATCGCCTGGATCATCGGCTGGGACCTGATCCTCGAATACGCGGTCGGCGCGATCGCGGTCTCGGTTGGATGGTCCGGCTATTTCGTCAGCTTCATGCGCGATTTCGGCATCAACCTGCCGCAGCAATTCACTTCGGCGCCGCTCGCCTACGACGCCAACAGCGGTGTGTGGTCGTCGACCGGTGCGGTGATCAACATCCCGGCGATGGCGATCATCGTCTTCGTCACCGCACTGCTCGTGGTCGGCATCCGCGAGTCCGCGCGCTTCACCAGCTTCGTCGTCGTGGTCAAGCTCGTCGTCATCGCATTGTTTCTCGCGACCGCAGCCTCCTCGGTATCGCTGGCGAACTGGGTGACGGCAAGCAATCCGTCAGGCGCGCTGATCCCGCCGAACGCCGGTCCCGGCGTATTCGGCTGGTCCGGCGTGGTCCGCGGCGCGGCGGTGGTGTTCTTCGCCTATATCGGCTTCGACGCGATCTCGACCGCGGCGCAGGAGGCGAAGACGCCGGAGCGCGACATGCCGATCGGCATTCTCGGCTCGCTGGTGATCTGCGCCGCGCTCTATGTCGCGGTCGGCTTCGTGCTGACCGGCATCGTACCGTACGACAAGCTCAGCGTGCCCGATCCGATCGCTGTCGGCATCGATGCCGTTGGCGTCGGCTGGCTCGGTCCCTTCATCAAGCTCGGCATCCTGTTCGGGCTGACGTCGGTGATCCTCATCATGCTGCTGGCGCAGCCGCGCATCTTCCGCGCCATGGCGCATGACGGGCTGCTGCCGGGCATCGCCGCAAGGATCCATCCGCGCTTCCAGACGCCCTATGTCTCGACCATCTTTGCCGGCAGCGTCGCTGCTGTTCTCGGCGGGCTGCTGCCGTTGGTCGGCGAGCTCGTCTCGATCGGCACGCTGTTCGCGTTCACCGTGGTCTCGATCGGAACGCTGGTGCTGCGTCTGCGCGATCCGGACTTGCCGCGTCCATTCAAGGCGCCAGCGATCTGGCTGGTGGCGCCGGCTGCCGCTGGAACGTCGCTGTTCCTGATGTTCGGCCTGCCGCTCGACACCTGGATCAGGCTCGCGGTGTGGCTCGTGATCGGGCTCGTGATCTATGCGGCCTATGGCCGACGCCACAGCCGGCTGCGGGCGAGGGGCGGGGTGTAGTAAATCAAGCGCGGCGTCTCCGCGAAGAAGCTGTCGTCCCTGCGAAAGCAGGGACCCATACGCCGCGGCGGGTGTTGTGGATGGGATTCGTTGTTCCAGCGCAGCAAACCAATCAACATGCGTGGTTATGGGTCCCTGCTTTCGCAGGGACGACACCGAATTTGTTGCGGCATTGAAAGTCAAACGTCCGCGGCCAACGGTTCACTCGATCGCGTGCAACGCGCGGCGGATCGCTGCGAAGTTCGCCTCGATCTGGTCCTCGGTGATGATCGGCGGCGTTGAGATCATCAATGTATCGGCGGCGGCGCGGATCAGGATGCTATCGTCGTCGTAGCATCGCCGGGCGCATTCGGGACCGCGCATGCCGACCGCGCCGTTGTGCGGCTTCAGGTCGATCGCGGCCGGGCAAGCCACGGCGCGCGTCGGGCTAACGGAAAGTCAAGGCCGATGCGGCGCGCGACGAGCCTATAGTGCGCGGGCGCGCGGCCTGCTACACTTGCTCGCTCCGATAGAAGGAACATACGCCGCACCCAAACGGCGCAATCGGGGGAACTCCAATGAGAAGTCCACAAACAGGCGCGCGATGGATGGTCGCGGCCATTGTCGCGATCGGCGTCACGACGTCAGCTCCTGGCCGCGCCGCGTCGGTTGCGCCGGTCGCCGCCGAGAACGGCATGGTGGTATCCGCGCAGCATCTCGCGACGCAAGTCGGCATCGAAGTGTTGAAGCGGGGCGGCAACGCGGTCGACGCCGCCGTCGCGGTCGGTTACGCGCTGGCGGTGGCCTATCCCGCCGCCGGCAATCTCGGTGGCGGCGGGTTCATGACCATCCAGCTTGCCGACGGCCGCAAGACCTTCCTGGATTTCCGCGAGACGGCGCCGAAGGGCGCCACCGCCAACATGTATCTCGACAAGGACGGCAACGTGATTCCCGGCCTGTCGACCAAGGGGCACCTCGCCGTCGGCGTGCCCGGCTCGGTGGCCGGCATGGAATATGCGCGCGAGAAATACGGCACGATGAAGCGCGCGGACGTCATCGCGCCGGCGCTGCAACTCGCCGAGGACGGCTTCGTGCTGGACCAGGGCGACGTCAGCATGCTGCAGACCTCGACCAAGGATTTTCAGGACGATCCGGCCTCGGGCGCGATCTTCCTCAACAACGGCAAGCCGTTCCAGGTCGGCGAGCGGCTGACGCAGCACGAGCTCGCCGAGACGCTGCGCGAGATCAGCAAGCGCGGCACCGACGGCTTCTACAAGGGCTGGGTGGGAGCGGCGATCGTCGCCTCGAGCCAGGCCGGCAAGGGCCTGCTCACGCAGGAGGATCTCGACAATTACAAGGTTCGCGAGCTCGCGCCGGTCGAATGCGACTATCGCGGCTACCACGTGGTCTCGGCGCCGCCGCCAAGCTCGGGTGGCGTGGTGATCTGCGAGATCCTGAACATCCTCGAGGGCTACCCGCTGAAGGAGCTCGGCTACCATTCCGCGCAGGCGGTGCACTACCAGATCGAGGCGATGCGCCACGCTTATGTCGATCGCAACAGCTATCTCGGCGACCCCGACTTCGTGAAGAATCCGCTTGAGCGTTTGCTCGACAAGAACTACGCCGCGAAGATCCGCGCCGTGATCGACCCGGCCAAGGCCGGCGTGTCCAAGGACATCAAGCCAGGCGTTCCGCCGCACGAGGGCAGCAACACCACGCACTATTCGATCGCCGACAAGGACGGCAACGCGGTGTCGGTGACCTACACGCTCAACGACTGGTTCGGCGCCAAGGTGACCGCGGCCAAGACCGGCGTGCTCCTGAACGACGAGATGGATGACTTCACCGCCAAGGTCGGCGTGCCGAACCTCTACGGCCTGGTGCAGGGGGAGGCCAATTCCATCGTCCCCGGCAAGCGTCCACTGTCCTCGATGAGCCCGACCATCGTCACCAGGGACGGCAAGCCGGTCATGGTGGTGGGGACTCCGGGCGGCAGCCGCATCATCACCGCCGTGCTGCTGACGATGATCAACGCCATCGACTACGGCATGAACGCACAGGAAGCCGTGGACATGCCGCGCTTTCACCAGCAATGGCTTCCGGAGGCGACCAACCTCGAGGACTTCACGCTATCGCCGGACACACGGAAGATTTTGGAAGGAATGGGCCAGAAGTTCGGGCCGCCGCAGCCCGCCAATCACCTCGCGGTCATCATCATCGGCGCGCCGTCGCTGGACGGCAAGCCGGTCGGCAGCAACCGCTTCTATGGGGCGAACGATCCGCGCCGCAATTCGGGGCTTGCCGCCGGCTACTGATTGAGACGGAGCAGTAGCCCGCATGAGCGAAGCGAGATGCGGGACCCCGGATATCGCGGAGCCTGTCATCGGGCGCACGTTCGCGCGACCCGTTGGCTCATCCGGGCTACAAATGGCTGATGAAACAGCGCGGCTGTGCGCTGCGGCACTGCATCAGGCGACGGCCGTCGACCTGCCGTCGTCGTGCCCGCTCGTGAGCAGCAGGCGCCGGCGGATCGCATCCTCGACCAGGGCCAGCGATTGCCTGGCTTCACGCGCCTCGGCTTCGGCGGCCTGGGCCCGGAATTCGGCGGCGTCGAGTTGCTCCTGCTGGGACTCGATACGCCGTCGGGCCTCCTCGAGCGCCCGGGACGCATCCCTCAGCTTGCGCTCGGTGGCGGCGATGATTTCGAGCTGCGCCTGTTCGGCGGCCTCGGCGCGCGCCTCGCCGGCACGGGCCCGGTCCTCGATGCTGCGGAACAGATCCGCCGCCTGATAGACTAGGTCCAAGGCTTCAGTGCCCATCGCTGATGCGGGAGGTCTCGGAAATCCGAGGACATTCGGGTCGGCCGTAAAAGGCCGTCTAAATCCGCGCAGTGCCATGCAAAACCAGCCCTCGCGAGTCGCGTGTATGACAACAACTTGCGGTAGTTATGGTTAACAAACCAATAATCCTGTCGGCTCGCCGGCACGGTCCACCGGTTTCTGACGACACAGCGCCTCGAACGGCAGTCGGGTAGTGCAAGCGCTCGGTCCGGCCTGCGCTTTTCTTTCGCAAGCGTCTCACCGCGCAAGCGCAGCGAGTGGTGACCGGCGTGCCGTCCGCCGAACGCCCGGCGAATCGAGGAACGGAAGGCTGGGGGCGATGCAGTCCTGCGGAGCGTCCGACGAGCGGGGAGGGGCTGATTTGGCTGCGCGCGCGAGCCGGGCTCTATGGCATAAGTTTGACGCCTGGCGCGCTTTAATTCTCCTGTGTTGAATTGCAGGTCCATGGTGCGACCGATATACCGGGCGGCCTAAGTGGCACGCAGCGCACTCAGAACGAGCGACGTATTCGCCACGGAAAATCTGGTCGATGAAATTTCTGTTGCGGTTCTTCGGGTTCCTGTTCACCGCAGGAACCATCCTGTTCCTGGCTGGTCTCGCCGCGGTCGCAGGGCTGTTCTGGCATTTTTCCAAGGACCTTCCCGACTATTCGCAGCTCCAGAACTACGAGCCGCCGGTGATGACCCGCGTGCACGCGGCCGACGGATCGCTGCTGGGCGAATTCGCCAAGGAGCGCAGGCTCTATCTGCCGATCCAGGCCGTGCCGAAGCTCGTGATCAACGCCTTCCTTGCCGCCGAGGACAAGAATTTCTACGAGCACGGCGGCATCGACTATACCGGCATGGCACGCGCGGGCGTCTCCTACATCCAGAACTTCGGTTCCAACCGCCGTCCGCAGGGTGCTTCCACGATCACTCAGCAGGTCGCCAAGAACTTCCTGTTGACCAACGAGGTGTCGTTCACCCGCAAGATCAAGGAAGCCCTGCTGGCGATGCGAATCGAGCGGGCCTATTCCAAGGACAAGATCCTCGAGCTCTATCTCAACGAAATCTACCTCGGCCTCGGTGCCTACGGCATCGCGGCGGCCTCGCTGGTCTATTTCGACAAGTCCGTCAATGAACTGACGATCTCGGAAGCGGCCTATCTGGCGGCGTTGCCGAAAATGCCGGCCAGCCTGCATCCGGTGCGCAACCGTGCGCGCGCCATCGAGCGGCGCAATTACGTGATCGACCGCCTGCAGGAGAACGGCTGGATCACCGCTGCCGACGCCGACAAGGCGCGCAAGGATCCGCTGACCGTCACCAACCGCAGCAACGGCGCGCACACCTTCGCCGGCGAATATTTCTCGGAAGAAGTCCGCCGCGACATCTTCGAGCGCTATGGCGAGAAGAAGCTCTATGAGGGCGGCCTGTCGGTGCGCACCACGCTCGACCCCAAGGTCCAGGTGATGGCGCGCAAAGCGATGGTGGCGGGGCTCGTGAACTATGACGAGCAGCAGGGCTATCGCGGTGCGATCCAGAAGCTCGACCTCACCAGCGATTGGGGCGTTCCGCTCGCCGAAATCAAGTCGCTCACGGACATCTCGCCGTGGCGGATGGCGGTGGTGCTGGAGAGCAACGACCAGTCGGCGCGGATCGGCTTCCAGCCCGGCCGCGAGCTCGGCGGCGCCATCAGCAAGCAGCGCGAGACCGGCATCGTCACGTTGGAAGGCGTGCGATGGGCGAGGGCGTTGTCCGGCCCGTACAAGGGCAAGACACCGACATCGGTGGCGCAGGTGCTGCAGCCCGGCGACGTGATCTACGCCGATCCGCTGTTCAAGGACGGCAAGGCCGTCGAAGGCCAGTACCGGCTGCGCCAGATTCCCGAACTGTCGGGTGCGATGGTGGCGATGGATCCGCACACCGGCCGCGTGCTCGCGATGGTCGGCGGCTTCTCGTTCGACCAGAGCCAGTTCAACCGGGCGACGCAGGCCTATCGGCAGCCCGGCTCGACCTTCAAGCCGATCGTCTATTCGACGGCGCTCGACAATGGCTACACCGGATCGACCGTGATGATCGACGGGCCGATCGAGATCGACCAGGGGCAGGGCAACATCTGGCGGCCGGAGAACTTCTCCACCGGCAAGTATCAGGGCCAGGTCACGCTGCGCAACGCGCTCCGCCTGTCGCTCAACACCGTGACGGTGCGGCTGGCGCAGGAAATCGGCATGCCTGTGATCGGCGAGTATGCCAAGCGCTTCGGCGTCTATGACGAGTTGCCGAACTATCTCGCCTACGCGCTCGGCGCCGGCGAGACCACGGTGATGCGGATGGCCACGGCCTATTCGATGATCGCCAATGGCGGCGTCCGCGTGAAGCCGACCCTGATCGACCGCATCCAGGACCGCTACGGCCACACCATCTTCCGGCACGACCAGCGCGAATGCCGCGGCTGCGACGCGCCGGAGGGCTGGAAGAGCCAGCCCGAGCCGCAACTTGTCGACCGCCGCGAAAGGGTGCTCGACGCGATGACCGCCTACCAGATCACCTCGCTGATGGAAGGCGTGATTCAGGCCGGTACCGGCACCGCGCTGAAGGACGTCGGCAAGCCGCTCGCCGGCAAGACCGGCACCTCGAACGAGGCCAAGGACCTTTGGTTCGTGGGCTTCTCGCCGGACCTCGTGGTCGGCCTCTATGTCGGCTACGACAAGCCGCGCTCGCTCGGCCGTAACGCGCAGGCCGGCCACACCGCGGCGCCGATCGCGCGCGACTTCCTGAAGCTCGCGCTGGCCGACAAGCCCGCCACCCCGTTCAAGCAGCCGGTCGGCATCCGGCTGGTGCTGGTTGATGCCAAGACCGGCCTGCGCGCCACGCCTGGTCAGAACCGGGGCGTGGTGCTCGAAGCCTTCAAGCCGGGCCAGGCGCCGCCGTTCTATGATCCGACGTTGGTCGCCGGCACCGATGTGATCGACGGGACCCAGCAGCCGGGAATCTCACCGGACGCGGATCGCGCCGTCATGCGGTCAGGGACGGGCGGGCTGTATTGACGCCCGGTCGCAAGAAATCCGCCAACTGCCTTCTCAGTCTCTTGCACCGGCGCGGCGGTGCGGCGCTTTGTCAGGGCGCTTCCGGTCAGCCGCGGTTGAACGTGCCGCTTGCGAGATCGACCTATTGATCAGGGCCCAAGACGGGCCTTTCGCCGGTGGATCACGAATGATCAAGGTGCTGAAGGCCGCCGCTCACATCGTTTGGGCCGTTTCCATAATTTCGCTTGGGACGCTGATCGGCGCCAGCTTTGGCTGGGTGCATCACGGCTGGATCGGCGCGATCGCGGTCGGCACTATCGGGTTCAGCGTCGGGGCATTCCTTGCCGCCGATCCCTTGCTGGTTCTTCATTTCCTTCACGACCGCTTTTGACGTAGCGCGCCGGGCGAAGGCTGTCGCCTGCGGGGGCTGCACCCGGATATGTCGCCGGTCGGCCGCGATTTTCACGCCCATTCCCCGCCAACAATGCTTGCCAAGCGTGGGACCAAGCGGGTAGAAGGTCGCACTCGCGCGGGCGCTGATTTGGCAAGCGAGCCCGCTGTACCGAGATGTCCAGTCATCCAGCTAAGCTGTTGATGCCACGGACAATTCTTGGGGAATGGTGTAACGGTAGCACAACAGACTCTGACTCTGTTTGTCTTGGTTCGAATCCAGGTTCCCCAGCCAACTATAAATTATTGATATAATTCAATTTTTTGACGTGCGGGAGCAGCCATTTGATCTGGTCTCGTGTTGCGCTTGTTGCGCAAAATTCTCCAGCAATCTCAGCAACTCCTGAACATTCCCGGCGGCTCGACGCGACATGGGGCGCGACAAAAGGGACCGTCTGTGAATAACAGGGAAAGCGAACAGTTCGGGCGCTGGATGCTAGGCGCCCATGTCACTATCAGGCGTTGATTCGATTTTGGTGAGTGGAGAAAATTGCCTAAGACAGCTACCAACGTGGAGGTCGCGACCAAACAGTTGGATCGTGTCCTTAGTTTCTTTCCGCGCGTGGAAAGTAAGGCTTCATTCCTTTTTGCCGTCGACGCTGCCCTGTTAGGTGTTCTCGCAGTCAATGTGCAGAAAGAAGATTTTAGCATCTGGTATGCGGCATTGGCGGCAATCAGTGCGAGCGCGTTTTTCTGCCTAAGTCTTTACTTTGTTTACCGGTGCATCTTTCCATCTCTCGCAGGTGGACATGCTTCGCTGATTTTCTTCCGAGAGATCGCGAAATTGCGCGAGCCAGAATACCTGCAGGCTATTAAATCAGTTACCGACGACCAATTATTGGATGACCTTCTCGGTCAAGTTTGGCGCAACTCCGAAATCCTCGGCAAGAAGTTCGACCACATTAAGATTGCCTTCGTTCTGACCGGCACGGGCTTGTTGCCCTGGCTGACATTCTTAGTGTCGGCCGCACTCAATCACACGCAGTGGCCGGTTATCAAATGACAGATTGGGTAGAAAATCTTACGAAAGAAACTAAAGAGCTTTTAAACACAACATGGGACGTGCGAGATGGGACTGTCATCCCTGAATCCGACACTGTCGCGCTCGCGGACGGCGCAGTTCGTATCGACGCGACGTTTCTTTACGCAGATCTAGCTGCGTCATCTAAATTGGCCGAAGTTTGTCCCTGGGAGACAACCGCTAAGATTATCCGCGCTTATCTGCACATCGCGATTCGTCTGATCCGTGCGTATCAGGGGGAAATACGCAGCTTTGATGGCGATCGTGTTATGGGCGTCTTTATGGGGGACACGAAAAACACGAATGCCGTCAGATGCGCCAGAGAAATCTTCTGGATGACAGAGAATGTTCTAGATCCGGAAGCGACGAGTAAATTCACGTCGATAAAAAACAACAACATTCGAATTCGACAGTGTGTTGGAATAGATACCGGCACATCCGTGGCCGTCCGCGCAGGCATTCGCAACAACAACGATCTCGTTTGGATTGGACGACCGCCGAGCCTCGCCGCGAAGCTTTCGGATGTCCGAGAGTATCCTTACTGCGTCGTAATCAGTGATGCTAGTTTCAAAAAGCTTGGCGATGCAGATAAGAAAGATGGCGACAAAGACATTTGGGAAAAACGCAGTATCAAATTCGGAGGGAACGACGTCACGATCCATCGCACTAATTGGATGCGAAAGCCTTGAATCAAGGAGTCCTCGATTTGAAACGTATAATTGAAACTACGAATGCGGCGGACGCTAAGCGCTGCGAAGAAGCATTTAGGTTCAATAAAACCGTCGTAATTGCAGGAACCGATACGCTTACCGGGAAGCAAACGGAGTACGTCGGGCGCGTTTTATCGGTTCAGTATGCATCGGGGCATCCCTGGCGCATCGCAGTCGACGCCGAGAACGACCGAGGCGACTAAATCAGCAACTCCGTAATCCGCACGAAATGCTGAGGGCCGCTCAATTCGGTCAGTGCCCACACCAGCGCATCAACACGGTCAGGCGAATACCCGGAACGCGCACGATCGAAGTCGCTGGTAAAGGCGCATTGCTGATCTTCCAGCATGGTGAAGTTACCGACGTGGTGGACCCTCCGTTGCTCATATAGGGCTGCGATCGGTTCAGCGCGAACCACCTTGCCGCGGCTCGCGTGAACCGCTTTGAAGCTAACGCGCGGATCCAATGCGCGGATCGTCGCCTCGACCATGGCGCCGCCGTTGTTCACTTCGGCCAGGATCCGATCTGCCTTGTGCCGGCGATAAGCTTCGATCGCCTTGGCGGCCCATTCATGCGGCGCATAGCGGCCGGACAAATCCTCCAACACGTACACGTGGTCGTCCCTAGTGATGCCCGCAATGATGATGCCGGTTTCGTCCGAGCCCTCGTTATTCGAAACGGCCGGATCGATTGCCACGACGATGCGCCGTAGTTCCGGCGCCACCGAAACGCGGTCGCGATCAAGCCAATCGAGCTGCCAGAGTGCGCCCGGCATGTCGCTGAGCAACTCGGCGTTCAGTTCCTGCCGGCCAAGCCGCGTCCCCTCGTAGCGCTGGCGCACGGCGGCCAGGAATGTCGGCGCTAGGTTTGCTTCATTCTCGAAAGTCGATCCGCGCGTGACCACCACGTCTCGACCTTCGCGGGCAAGGATCTCTTTCAATAGCTTGATCGGTCGCGGTGTCGTCGTGGCGAGCCAGCGCGGATGCTTGCCAAGCCGCAGACCGAACATCAGCATGTCCCACGTCGCCTGCGGTTCGTTCCAAGCGGCCAGCTCATCGGCCCATGCGGCGTCGTGCTCCGGGCCGCGCAGGCGGTCGGCCTCTTCACTGGAAAAGGTCGTAGCGATCGCGCCATTCGACCACGTCAGGCGCCGTTTGGACGGTTCGTACTGCGGCCGATTCCATGGGGGCGCCATCCGCAGCAAGCCGCTTTGCCCCTCCACGATCGTGTCCCGTGCGTCGGCGGCCGTGGGCGCCACCAGGGCTATGCGGCCGGCGGTCCCGGTCTCGACCAATTCATTTACCCAGCCGGCACCCGTAAACGTCTTGCCCCAGCCGCGGCCCGCCATGGCAAGCCATCCGAGCCAGTCGCCAGGCGGCGGCAGTTGGCTTGCTCGGGCCTTGGCACGCCATCCACCGTCGGCCAGGGTGTTCGCCAGAGCGGCTGCAATGCTGGTCACAGGGCATGCTCCGGGAGCGGGACGGGACATGGCGGCATCGGCAACGCCACGGCGTCGATCACTATGGGCGCCACCTTATGGTGTTCCGTCTCGGCATCCAGTTCGCGCAGCGCGGCCACCACCGCCGCCCTGGCCAAGCTATGGGGCGCCAGGGCTCGCAGGATGGCGGCCTGCACCTTGGCGAACTGCGGGCTGTTCACGATCGCCACGTTGTTGGTGACGTTGATCGTGCCCTGCGCGATCGTGGCAATCTCGCCGGTCACCTTGCCGATCTTCTCAAGAACGCCGACCAGTTGCGAGGCCACGATCGCAGCACCGCGGGCGTCGCCGGCTTCGGTGGTGGCCGCCAATTGGCTCATCAGCATGGTGCGGACGGCGCGGAAATGATCGAGCACCGATGCGCCTTCCTCCGCGGCCTTTGCCGCCAGCTCGGCGAGCTGCGCTGGCCCAACGAGATACGAGGCTTTGATCTCGTTGCTGACGTGATTGTGCCAATGTCGCCCGATAGCGTCCTTGGACAACCCAAACTTCTCCGCCAGGCTACTCAGCGACGCGCCGCCGGCATGGAGCAGTTCAATTCGCCAGCGCTCGTCATGAGCGCAGACGGTGCATTTGGGACCACGTTTCAGCATCAAAGCCCTCTGCGAAATTCCGACGCGAAAAACGCCCAAGATCGGAGTCACCGACCAAGGGCGCGACATGAGCGCGACACAACATTCTAGACATCTATAATTGCTACAGTTTTATAATGACCAAAAGATATATAATCCGTTAATCGGCATCTAAAGTGGTGCGACAACGGCCGATAACCGACGCGGATTGAACGCAATGAGCAGCGGATTGAACGCAATGAGCACCAAAACGATCGGTCAGTGTAGTCAGTCTAGTCAGTGATTTTCCAATGCACTCCATTTCCATCATTCCTAAACTCTGCTTTTGCGATCCAAGTTCAAATTGATATTGACACGGTAGACAGAGGTTCAGTGGACGATAATGGCAGATCACTGACTACACTGATCATACTGACCGATCGGGCAGTGGCGGCATGGGCAACGCGTCGATCTTTGACGCCGCTTCAATCTGATCCCGCCGGCTGAGTTCGCGCTGCGCATACACCACCTGCCGCTTATTGCCGATCTTCCATAGACCGTCCGTGGCATCCGGGTTGCGAACCGGGACATAACCGCATTCGTCGAATCGGTGCGGTATTTTGCGCCGATTCTTTCGGTCACGAAGCCATTCCGAGAAGTCTGGGGTAGCCCTAACCAGTACCGCGCCCAACGTCACGGCAGCAGGCTTGCAGAGCGCATCGAGTGCGTCAGCCATTTCGGCGTCTTCCGGGGCACGGGATGAGTCCACGATCTCCCAAAACGCTTGCGTCTTCGGTGGGGGCGCCTTGGCGTCAAAGCGGCTGAGGTCCAGATGGGCGAGGTAGTGCGCCACGATTTCGTTCCCGCCGCTCGCAAACCACCGATATAGCCTGCTCCAATAGTCCGACGTGAAGTCGTCTTTCTTGCGCGATGACCAGGCAACGAAATGTCGGCGATCGTCGCTCGGGAGATGCATGGAATCCTTGTTGTTGGTCGTGATGATGACGCCACAGACGTTCAGGACAGCGTGTTCGCGCATATGCTTTTCGTCGACCCGCAGTACGTCCGGGGGCGCTGCGGTGAGCGTTTTCATGTGCTCGTAGAAGCCATATCGGTCGGTATCGCCAAGGTCGCGGGCTTCGCTGACTCGCAACACGACGGATTTTACGAACCCATTGAAACGACCAAGCATCTGCTGTGGCGAAACCTCGCTGAAGTTCCACGGACCAACCGCGGCTTTGACCGGTTCGAGCATGGTGTCTTTACCAATGCCCTGCGGGCCGCCGAGCACGAGCGCGTGGTTCACCTTTTGATACGGAAACTGGACTCGGTGTGCCAACCAACTTGTGATGTGCAGAGCATCCTCGCCGAACACGTAACGAACATGATCGATCCACGGCGAAGCCTCACCGGACGCCGGCTTGACCGTTGGCGCGCGGTACAGGTTGAACGTCTTGCAGCCAGGTCGATCGATCCAGCCACCATCAGCGATCAGTTTGCCATCGACGACCATCGGCATGCCCGGCGCCCAAGTCATCTGCTCGACGCCGCGGTGGCTGTCGAGCCAGGTTGCTGCCAGGATCGGCTTCTCGCGCATCGGAATGGCAACCGGAGGGATCCGCGAATTGACGCTAGCCGCCGGCCACGTCTCTCGGGTCGGGGTGAAAATGTAGGTATGCGCCGGCAGATAGGCGTAAAAGTCCTCTAAGGCGACGGCCTGTTGAGCGGTGAGGTTCGGGTGGTCGGGGAGGGGCATTGCCGGCTGGGCTTTGCTGGCGTCATAGCGTGCCATCATGATTTCGCTTTCAACGCGCAAACGATCGCGAAACGACAATGGCGCCAAATCTGCTTCTGTGATCGTAAGCAGCGGGCGGGCGAGCACAGCGGTCAGAGCTGCAGGGTTGGTGACGCCCGATGCTACATTTAGAGAGTCGATCTCCGCACTATCCAATTCGTTGAAAAGGCGATGAAGATTCTTGATCGCTTCTTCCTCGGCAGGATTTTCGTCGTCGGGCATAAGCACGAACAACCCGCCTTCGTCTGCCTCTTGATGATACAGCGACGCGAGTTCGCGGAGCACAAGGACATCTTCGCCATCGCGGTAGGGACGCTCTGCTTCCGCCCACAATGTCGGTAGCCGCTCCGCGTCATCCCATTCCCAAAAAACTGGCATCAGCCATTCTTCGGCAAATTTGTAGTTTCCGCCGACGAGGCGCCGAATGTCCCAAACAAGTGCGGCGATCGGAAAAGAGGGAGGATGTTCAGTAGCGTAGAACAGCCACAGATTCAGCATTTCAAGCGGTATTGGGACCGCAAGCGCATCCTGCACTGTGGCCGGCATCGCATAGGCATGCCCCGCGTAATACTCAGAGAGGCGTTCGTTCGCCCGCTCCCATTCCTCAGCGTTCTCGACTCTCATAATCGCGGACTCCTCACTCGTGAAGTCCCCGGAGCAAATGCGATTGCAAAAACCGCGAAACGTGATAGATAACAGCTGCCAAGCAAGTCACCATTACGTTCCGCGCCCCTGCGATCGCATCCGATCCGGGGGCGTTTCGTTTATGCTGGTGCTTCCAATTCAAGTAGCTTCGCGATTTCCAGTAGAACCCGGCCATTAACGACGGTCAGTCGCTCAACGTCGCGCCGCTTTCGTTCGCCGCGCTGGTAGGTCGTGTCGACGAACCTAGACACTTCACCTCGCGAGGATTCGAGGATTGACAGGCTCACGAACACACCGTCCGCGTCGAAGTTTGCGGTAACGATGTCGTCGCCGCGTTCCAGGCGTTGTCGGATCCTCGGCACCATCATGTCGCAGATGAAGAGGGCGAGCCCGTGGCCCGCCGTCTTGGCTGACCTGTGCGTCAAATCGTCCGCGTAATCCCTTGGATTGATAATATATTCGTGCATCGGCAGATCGAGCACGCGCCTGACTTCGCGCACAAAATCGCCGCCGCGTTGATGCCCGATCACGAGCGATGTCAGCCATACAGCCGCGTCCTTGGTCGTCATTTCGGCTGCGCCTCGGCCGTGCCCCTTTACGTTCAGCAACTCAGCCGCCCGCAAATGCCGTCCGTATAGGTCAACGGTTGAGAAGGGTAATGAGAGCAGTTCCGAAAGCTGCCTGGCGAGGTCGCCGGATGTAGCCATTTTGGTCATGCCGTAGTTTAACGGTACAAACTTCTATTGAAAATAGTATTAGGCCTGATATGTTGCTTTATCGTTAATTTTCAGCGGCAGGAGAGACCCTCAATGAAGGCGGATAAGGAATTCACGACACGTGCGCTCATGGCCATGGCCCAGGATGTAGTCGACGCGCAGGCCACACTGCAGCGTTTGCGTGTTGCGTTCGAAGCGTTGGCCAAGGAACATGGCGTGAAGATCCCCGAGCCGCAGTAAGGCGCACGACATCAAGAGCGAGGCGGCTTGCGGGCCGCCTTTCGTGCTTCATATTTCTGAAGCCACTCTTGCTCTGTGCGCTCGATTTTACGTAGCCGCGTTCGTTCGTCGGCTTGGGTGCGGAGTTCCTGTAGTGCTCGCTCGCATCGCATGGTGGCCAACTCTGACTCAGTAAGCCCGAGACCATTTGGCACGTCCGAAGATGCACGGTTCGATTTTGCGGGCGCTTTGACTCGGGTCGCGTCCAACATGAGGCGCACATTGGCCAGCGTCGATAGATACGCTTTGCCAGGACGGTAGACGACTAGCTTGTCTTCTCTTGCCCGGTGCTTAAGCGTGTTGGCAGTCACGCCGCTTGTTGCCGGGAAGGCGAGGCGCGCAAGTTCGTCCAGAGTCCGCAGCGTCTCGTCGGTCCAATCGATCGGTGTCGTATTTGGCATCGAATCAAGGATAGCATGGCGCAAAATTTCCTGCTTATGCGGACAGTTTACATAAATGCCCCTTCGACCGGACGCGATCGCCTATGCTCCGCGCGGCATGTCGCGGGACGAAGCCGCTCGTTACATCGGCGTCGGCGCGACCAAGTTTGATGAGATGGTCGTCGATGGCCGCATGCCCCGTCCGAAGCGTATTGACGGTCGGGTGGTGTGGGATCGCCTGCGGCTCGACGCGGCGTTCTCCGATCTCGGCGAGGAAAAGACGGTCAATCCGCTTGATCGGATGCTGCCGAAGTAGCGCTTGCACTCGCGCTCCGGTTGCGGAATGATGCTGGTTTATTTGAGGGATTGTTATGAAACCGATTTTTGGTGCGGCCATTGCCGCCATTGTTTGCGCTGGATTTGGCGCCGTACTTCTCTGGCCGACCAGCTTAAAATGCGACGACAAGAACGTATTGGCCACGGTCGAAAGCCTTGTGAGGGACAAGCTATCCTGGAGCTATTCCAGTTTGAAGTTTTTGCTGACAAAGGGCGGATCAAGTGAAGACTGGGAGTCTATCCGCCATATGCAATTAAAGGGCGAGATTCCGCACTTGGCCTTCGATTCCTTCCGCGAGAGGGGAGCGGAAGGCAAGGGCGTTCGGTGCGCCGCGATTGCTCGCTTCCTCCTGAACGGCAAACCAACATTTGAGTTTTCGGCCGAATATTCCGTCGAGCCGACCACCGACGGCAAGATCATGGTCTCCGCTAGATTCATGCCGAACTAGCTTGCGTCGCTAGCGAGCGCGTAGGAGTGTAGATGTGATCACAATCCGGAAGACCTAGAAGCCAGCCGCACGTTCTTGGCCCAATATGTCCCTCTAACCGCATCGACTCTCAGATCAAACTGGACGCGTGAGCCGATTGCCGGCGTTACGCCGTCAACGATCTGCTTTTGATGCAGGTAGATGTCATTGCCAAAGTCAGAGCGAATGAACCCATATCCTAAATCGGTTCTGAACCATTTGATGCTTCCAACTTCCGACATCTTTATTCGTCCAACCCCGCTGCCGCTCTTAACTTCAAGCCTTCCTTGAGGGCCTCACCGGCAATCGTGACCAGGTGATGAGCGCACATGAACATTGCGTCGTGGTGGAAACCCACGAAGACCAGCCCAAGGCCTTGCGCGATGAACTCCAACCCGAGTTTGTGCTTGTCATCGAGAGGTAGCAGTTCGGCGTGACGGGCCGCAGTCTGTACGTGGCGTCTGTACGCGTCTTTGTGTTCCTGTTTGGCCATGGCTACTCGCTCGGCGTGGGTCTGAAATCGCCTTGTGAGCCAACGACCGTAAATCCGCCCACGGTGCCCCGATTATTGCCGTCGCGCCAATCTTCCCTGGTTTTGAAGAATATCTCAGGCCGTTTCATCAGAAACGCTTGAGCGAACGATGGATCGACAGGGCGTGGTTTGCCGTCTGGATCCGGTGCAACGAATTTCCGGCGATTGCTTTCCACGCTGGTGTCGAGCGTTACACCCGTGAAGAATTGCGGCTCGGCTAATTCGACGTGGCTGACGCGATAGCTGTTCGCGGAGTCCGAGGGAATGCCTAGAGTGTTGGCAAAGGTCGGAATGTTTCCCGCGGCAAATGAGCCGACATCTTTTGCCATCGAGTAGTTAGAGACAATGCCGTTCGGATCATTGGAGCCGCCGTGTGGCACATAGCACGCCGGGTTGTTTGGCCAGAGTGCATCGCCTGTCAGATTCACGTCGTTGATGGCTAGCCAGAATTTGCTGACCGAGCCGAACGAAATCGAGCCATCGTCACCGAAGGAAACTGAACTGCCGGAACTGACGTCCCACGAAATGAGCGCGTGATACCAGGTATCAGCTAAGATTGGCGTCACCGTCCTGCTGCCGCCCGAGCCAAACACCACCCCGCCCTGAAAACGAGCTCCCACTTCAAAGAAATCAGGCCCGGATAGAGGAAGCGCGTCGAACGAGTCCGGTGTCGATGGTCCTCCAGAATCGTATTGCAACCGAATTCCCAACGTATTGATATCCTCATCCGCATTGCAGACGACGCCGATCACGCACGGGCTGGTGTTCGTGGTGAACGTCGCCTCGGGATGACCATCGTCGCCCGGTAGGCCGGATGTGACCCAACGCCAGAACGTCTGCGATCCATTGGGTCCGAAGGTAATCAGCGGAATGACGCCGGCCAGGCTGAGGTCGGAAGGTGTATCCGATTGCTCGGCCCATACGCTTCGTGCCGCGGTGATCGATGCCGCCGGGATCCGAAACCAGATCGACACGATAGCCTGCGAAAAGTCGCCGAGGGAACCTGCGTCTAACTGAAGATAGCCCATCAAATCATTCCTTTTAGCTCAACGCCGCCATCGTTTGGCCGAACCCTTGAGCGTACTGCCGTTGATTGCGCCGCGCGGAGTTGGTCGGCGCCGACGGCAGCGTGAAGTTGTTGTTGACGACCGTGCTGCGGCCGCCGCTGCTATTGTCATTGCTTGGCGCATTCTGACCGGCCGGCGTGATCGTGATCCGCTCACCGCCGTTGACCATGGCATGAAACGGCACGCGGTCGCCCGTGCTCGGCCCCTGCGCGATGACGTCGAGGCCGGACGCAGCCTTGTAATAGCCGACGTGCAAAGCGTCACGACCGTTGTAGAGCGGGTTAAGCGATACTGTGTTGGCGCTCGTTGCGTCGGTGTTTTGCTGCATCGCTTGTGTGAGCTGCGCGATCGCCTGATCACGCGCGAGCGACTCTGGCCGACTATTCAACCATGCCAACTCTTCTTGCATGTTGGCGTTCTTTACGGCCGTGTCAGTCGTCTGCGAATTCTTGATGTCGTAGAGTGCCTGAACCTGACCGATGATGTCGGAATCGTTGATCGCGGTCGATTTCGTCAATCCCAACTGACCTGGCATCATATTGAGTGCGGCTTCAGTCGGAAGCCCCACGTTGCTCGTGCGCGTGCCGGCAGTCATCTTTTGAAGCGCGGCGAGTGTCGAATTGATGCCGCTTCCGGCGTTCAGGAGTGAGTCGACAGTGGCGGATGCGCCCGGCGGCGCCACCGCGTTGTCCTGCAAGAGCTTCTGCTGCCAATACGGAATGGTGCCGGCCGTATTGCCCTCATGCCCGGCCTTCGTCTGGAAGAAGCCGAATGAGTTGTCTCCGCCAGGCGTAATGTCGCTGAACTGCGCGTCTTGCGCAGCGCGTTGGGCATCCTCCATGGCTTGGGCTGCTCGCTGCGCCTGGTCGGCCCACTGAGCAGTCGCGACCGTGGCAGTATTGATCGCGATAATTCCGGCCTGCGTCGAATCGGCACCCGCATCGATCGCCTGGCGATAGGCAATGGCGGCCTTGACCTGTGCCTGTTCCGCGCTGCCCTGCGTCGCGTAAAGAGCAACTTGGTCGCGCGAAGATTGAACAGCTTTTTCGTTCTGTTGATAAAGTTGTTCGAGCGCGTTCTGTCGCTGCTGATCGGCGATTGCCTGAGCTGCGGCCTGCTGAGCCAGGGCGTTTGCGCCTTGTTGCTGAGCAGTTGCCAGAGCCGTCTCACTGTCAACACCTTGTCTGATCAGGCCGTTGTACGTCGCCTGTGCCTGAGCTTGAATCGCTTGTCGCGGGTTCGTTGCTGCCACGACGGCGGCCTGATCTCGTAGTGATGCAAGCGTTTCCTGCGCGCTAGAATTTACCTGCGCCTGATGCGCTGCAAGATTGCTCGCCGCGAGCGCGGCCGCTTCGGTCGACGACTTTCCCTGGTCCATAAACGTCTTGTAATCGGCGGTGTATTGTGCAGCCATCTTGGCTGCGCCGCCAACCGCTTCTAGAACCGGCAATTGGTTCCGTGCTGCCTGAAGCGCGAGCGCAGCAGATTGCCCGACATCTCCCCACTGCGTGCTGATTACAGCTACACGTTGATTGTATAACTCGGCTCCCTCCTTAGCGTCTTGCAAGGCTGCAATTTGGTTCTTATACACCGTGACCCCGGCATCGGCGTTCGGGCCTGCCGCACCCTTGGACTGAGCTTCTTGCAGTTTTCCGAGTTCGACTTCCAACTTTCGAATCTGCTCGATTTGCGGAAAGATCGTCTCCGTAGCGTTGCGCGCTTCCATGGAAAGCTTGTTGAACGCTTCCTTGCCGATACCACCGAACTGATCGACGTCTTGCTGTGCCTGCTTGATGGCGTCGTCCAATTGATTGACGACGGGTATGGTGTCTGCACCCCCGAGAATATCCGAACCGAACCCGCCGGAAATTTGGCCGGAAAACGAAGTCCCTGCGGTCTGACTTGTTGTCGTCGCCCGCTGCAATCTATCTTGCGGGGGTCCACTGTCGGGTACGACCGGTGCCGGTCCATTCTTAATGGCCGACATTGCATTTCCAAGGGCGTTGTACGCCTTGGTCAACCATCCAAGACTGTCGGCCGCTTTGAGGCTGGCCGGCGTTATCGAGTCGATAATGACTTGTTGCGCCTTGGACCGATCGCCCTGCACCTGGAGTGTCTGAATGTAATCTAGCGTGGCCGAACTCATTGACCCATAAGTCCGGTTCAACTCTTTCGCGCCGTCGACCAGATCGCCGCTCAGAGCAGAGGCGAAATCCTTCGTTGCTTTCGTGGCATCTTCGCCGGTGAGCACCGCGTAGCCGTGGATAGCGGCACCTACGCCCTTCAGATTCTGGACGGCGATATTGCCGGTCTTGGTGAACTCGATGGCAACGTTCCGCGCTTCGCCGATCGAGAGCCCGGTTGCGGACGAATTGGCCGAAGCGAATTTGGTGAGGTCGGTAGATGTCGCGCCGGTCGCTGCACCAATACCGATAATCGACCGATTGATCTGAGCGGAGGACTCTGACCAGCTATTGCCGAGATAGAGTGCGCCAGCAGCAAGGCCAATCACGCCACCGGTCACCAGCCTCATTGGCGTGAGCATGTTCCCGACTAGACCGGCAACCTCCCCGAACGCGCCCTTGATGCCACCTTCGCCCGTCATGGCGAACGCAAGATGGTTCATTTCCATGGCCGCGACCCGCGTAACCGGGACGCCCTGCGCGAGCATTTCCACGCCACTGCGCACAATGTGGAATGCTGTCTGACCTTGGGCCGACAAACCGGCGTGGGCACTTGCAAGCGCCTCTGTCGCGACCTTAGCGGTGCCCATCACGGCGGCTTCGTCTTTGATCACGCCATTGGCCGCCACGGTCGCCTTGTTGGCGTTCGCGATGCCGGCCGTCATGGTGGCAAAGGCGGAGTTGACGCGATCGGCGCCAGTGACGGCCGCGGCGCCGGTGTTCTTTACGGCCGCGCTCGCTTTCGCGCCGAAGTCATCCGCAGCCTGGCCGGCCGCCGTCGCACTGCTCTCGAACTTGTCGAGCTTGGAATTGGCATCGTCGATGCCATTCGTCGTTACTGAGAGGCCGAGTTGTGCAAGATCCGCCATTACGCGAAATCTCCACCGACAAGGAAATCAATTTTCGGCGGAACGCCGAAATCGCCACCAGTCTTATTCACGACCATGAACGAGCCGACCTGATATTGCGTCGATAGTACCGTCTTTCCAGATCGGTTCGCAGCGCCAGACCCGGGAGCGAGCGTAATCGTCCCGGTGTTGAACGCGATGAAACCGACGTTGAAACCGGTGTCTAAATCCGCGGGAACTGTGACCGTGACGTTTGCTGGGTCGTCACATCGGAAAATCTTGCCGGCGTCGCTGCGCGTAACGGTGAGATTGCCGATAAACGGAACGACGTTGCCGCGGAAATCGGCATAGATATAACTCATGGTGTGAACCCTTCGATCTGCTTGTCGCTGACGCTGACCGCGCGATCGTGCCAGTCACCGACGATGATGCGCGGCGCGAATTCGGAGTGCTGCAATGCGCGAAGGCCGTCTTCGAGCCGGTTCCGTGAGGCGAAATGCCAGGAGCAGATGACTTCGCCGTGCGCAACGTTCTGATTGGACAACGTGCGGTCGATCGCGGCGAGGCGCGCCCATGCATCGCGGAATGCTTCCAGCGCATCGAGATAGGCTGTGCCGGCCGCCTGGCGCTCGTCCCGAAGCTGCCGCAGATTCATCGCTCGGTCTGCCCCAAGGCACGCGCGAGATCGGCCGGCAGAGGCGTCTTGGTCGGCGCCGCCTGGCGAGGGTCGTTCGGCACGACGCCGATCCGGAAATCGATGACGGGTTGCATGGCTTCAGTCGTTTTTGTGGCGACCTGATCGGCGTTGAGTTTTTTGACCATGAGATTGTCTTTCCGTTTGGTTGGGTTACGCGGCGAGCGAGCGCTCGATGTCGGCTTCGATGTGACGTTGATCCGGCACGGTTTCGTTCAGGAAGTTGTCGAGGGCGGCCCCGTTCGGCAGATCGGCGATATCGCGGGCGGCTTCCGACAGTGCGGCGGTCGCATTGGCCAGCAGGCGAACGCGCTCGCGCTCTGCGTCCAGTTCGGCCAGGGCGCCCGGATGAACAAGATCGATGGCGCGATCGCGCACCGCATCGATTGTCGCGCGGTCGACGCCGACCAGCTCGGGCGCCTCAAGGATCGACTGTAGGAATAGAAAGGACATGCTTGGGATCAAGGCGCGCAGCTCTGGCGCGGACTTGCTGGCGAGACGGTCGCGGACCTGGCCGCGGAGCGCCGCGCTGGCTGCGTCAGTCTTATCGATCGCGGGAAGCTGAATCTTGGCGCGCTTCTCGTTGAGATGGATTGCCAAGCGGTCTGCGGTCCTCTTGGCGCGGATCACTTCATGGGCGCGCTTGCTCATGAAAGCTTGTGCTTCCTTGCGCTTCCCCTGTGCGCTCAGATCGGCGTTGCCGTGCACGTTGGCCTTGGTCGCCTCGATGTCGCCGTGCATCTTCACGACGCGGTCGAGGGCTGACTTGGCCACGCCGTCCGGCATTGCGGCGATCATCGAATTCATGTGGTCGAGGTAGCTGGGCATGGGATTCCTGTGGGGTTAGGCCGCGGCGGCGGGCTCGACGAAATGGCTGGTGAAGGTTGGGAGATGCAGACCCCACCGGCCCGCAACCTTCTTCGCGCCAGGTACGCGTCCGCTTTCAAGCGCGTGGAACGCGCCTTTCTCACTGCGACCGATGATCGGCGCGATGGCGGCTGCGCCCCAAACGAATTGATCGTTGGGAGATCTGGAACTGACGTTCTCGGTGCTCGGCAAGATACGAGTCTCCGTTTGGAAGGCTCGCTGCAGGGCAATAAAAAACGCGCCTGAGGCGAGCACAATTTCTGTGCTGCTCTCGGCGCGCATCCCGCTTGCCGTTCGACTTTCGTTTTGTTCCGGCCAGGGCATTTGCCCCATGACGCCATCCCGGCGTCGGCACAGAGGACTACTTGTCTAGTACCCGTTAGCCTGAGGCACTGATCTTAATTCTTCGTTACTAACCAAAAGCCCCTTCGGCTGCCGCCAATTCCGCCGAGTCGTCGGCGCGAGGAAAGAGATGGCCGTAAAGGTCGGCCGTGATCGCGATGTTCGAATGCCCGAGCCGTTCGCTCACGACCTTCAGAGGTAATTCGAGTCCGCCGTCGACCTTGCGATTGATGCACCAACTTGCAAAGAAGTGCCGCAGCGAATGAAGGCCGGTGTATTTTGCCGTCAGTATCGGTTTGCCTTCCTGATCGCGGGCCGGCTTCCCTTCATTGTCCAAAACTGGCGCCGTCACGCCAGCGCCAATCATCGTCGGGATTAGACCGCGATTGATGATGTTGGCGTGCGAATCGACCTTTCCCATCCCATTTGGAAATACGAAGTGCTGCGCTCCATCTGGGGTGCGCGGACATTTCAATTTCCATTCCTTAAGTGCTTGTAGCGTTGTCGGCGGAATAGGAATCGATCGGTCGCCGGCTTCGGACTTGGGCGGGCCGATTTCGTTATACGCGTCCGCACGCTGGTGAACGTGCAACTCACCCTTTTTTAGATCGACGTCTTGCCAACGCAGACCCCGCAATTCCGACGCGCGCAGGCCGCACCGGATCGCCACGAGCAGGAAGGGCCGCCAACGTCCGTCGGCGCGGCGCAGCAGCGCCTCGATTTCCTGAGGGGCGGGGATGTCGACGCCGACTTTTAGTCTGCCCTTGGCGCGGCGCTCAGCCTTGCGCTCTTTTCCTCGCTTCCGGTTGGCCTTGAGGCTGCGCACGACGTTCTGGCCAACGTGTCCCCGTTCTTGGGCATCGGCGAGCAAGGATCCGAGCGAGCCGGTGACGCGCTTGACCATGTCCGCGGATCGAGGCGCCGTTTCGGACTGACCGGGGGCCGGGACACCCTTCCGTAGCCGGTCTTGCCAGTCCCTAACGACCGCCACAGTCAGCGCGGACAATTTAAGGCCGCCAAGGTAAGGGTTGATGTGGTCGCGCAGGTGCTGCTGGTAGCCGTCTCGGGTTGTGCGCTCAAGATCGGCGCAGGCATCAATCCAGTTGCGACCCGCTTCTAAGACAGTCGGACTCTTTGAGGCGGGGACGTGGGTTCCTTTTCCAAGGTCAACCCGAACCTGGGCATGGAATGCCTCGGCGTCCTTTTTCCGATCGAATGTCTTGATGACGCGCTTTCGCTTGCCACGGGCGTCCAACTCCGGGATCGAATACTGCACGACATAGGCTTCGCGTTGCTCGCCGGCCGTTGTGATCCAAACCCGTTTCCTGATCGACATGGTCTCGGCTCCATCGCGCGATTAGGCGGGAGTATATAGGAGGCGCAACAAAAGCGCAACATATCGCTGAATTACTGAATGAATTCAATATGCGATAGAAGACTCTGACTCTGTTTGTCTTGGTTCGAATCCAGGTTCCCCAGCCAATCTGCCTCCGTGGCCCCGACCATCCTCTGAAATCCCGATGATTGCTCGTTCCGGCCGGCTCCCGATGGCGTGCCGGACGTGAGGTGGCTCGTGCCATCACGGCGTCCAGTGTGGATTAGCCCGGCATAATCCACCATGGTCTCGCGCCTGTGGTGCGGCCTGTTGCGACAGAGGTTTAGGTGATGGACGAAATTCTTTATGCCCGCGAGCCGTCGATCGGCGTCGACGAGTTCATCGAGGTGCTGCGCCAGTCGGGCCTCGGCGAGCGGCGGCCGCTGGCGGATGCCGACCGCATGGCGCGCATGATCGCCAATGCGAACCTGATCGTGACGGCGCGGAAGGCGCACCGGCTCGTCGGCGTCTCGCGCGCGCTGACCGATTTCGCCTATTGCTGCTATTTGTCGGACCTTGCCGTCGATCGAGAGTATCAGGGGCATGGCATCGGCAAGCGCCTGATCGCGGAAACCCGGCGCCACGTCGGACCTGAATCGATGTGCCTGTTGCTGTCGGCGCCCGACTCGATCGGGTTCTACAAGACCATCGGCATGCCGCAGCCGGACAACGCGTTTCTCTACAAGCGCGAACGATAGCGGCCGGGCAACGCCCGCCGCCGCTATCTGATCTCCGCCTTCAGCAGCAGCGCGAGGCAATCGGCTAGCCGTTGCTCGATCTCCCTGTCGCGGAGCGAGAGCGGGCCGGGATCGTTGAGGATCGCGTTGACGAGCGTGCCCAGCACGACCTGGAAGCCGAAGGCGATGGCGCGGGTCTTCGCCGCCTTGCGGCCCTTGCCCATCGCAGGCAGCAGGAGCAGGGTGGCGTGCTCGGTGGTCGCGCGCGCAAGGCTCTTGAAGGTGGTCCACTTGTCCGGCCTGGTGTCGTCGTGCTGGAGCGCGGCGCGCAGCACGCCTTCATGGGCGCGGATCCAGCCGATGACGCCCGACACGACGCGGCGACAGAGGTCGTCGAGCGCAAGATTGCCGGCGGGGCTGTCCATCCGGGCGAGATGCCCCGCGCCGTCCTGCGCCGCCAGCGCGATCAGCGCGTTGAAGTAGGCTTCCTTGCTCTCGAAGCGGCTGTAGAAGGCGCCGACTGTGGCGCCGACCTTGCCGCACAGGGCTTCGATCGACAGCTCCGCAAGGGTCCGCGTCCGCAACAGCTCGGCGCCGGCTTCAAGCAGCGCCAGCGTCGTCTCGCGACTGCGCTTCTGGCGCGAAGGGGTGACGCCGGGAAGATCGAACTGGGCTGAAAGCCGCGGCATTTGCGCTCGCGTCTCCTGATTTTCATAATCATAATTCGGATTATCATTTAAAGCAATCCGGCCGCATCGTGCCGGAACGGGCGGCGGGTCAGCCGCGGCGAGGACAGGGAGAGCGCCATGAGCGAGCATCGCCAGTCGCCGTTCGGCGGCAGCATCGGCAAGACGGTTGCTACCTCGAAGCCGTGGTGGCCTGACACGCGCCAGCCGCCGGCCGGCGCGCCGAACATCCTGGTCGTGCTGTTCGACGATGTCGGCTTCTCCGATTTCGGCTGCTACGGCTCACCGATCCGGACGCCGACCATCGACCGGCTCGCCGCCGAGGGCCTGCGCTATAGTGGTTTCCACACCACCGCGATGTGCTCGACCACGCGCGCGGCGCTGCTCACCGGGCGCAACCATCATTCCGTCGGCGTCGGCTGCCTCGCCAATTTCGATTCCGGCTATCCCGGTTATCGCGGCAAGATCGCGCGCGAGGCGGGGACGCTTGCCGAGATGCTGCGCCAGCACGGCTATCGCAACTACATGGTCGGCAAGTGGCACGTCACGCCGCTGACCGAGAGCGGCGCCACCGGTCCGTTCGACGGCTGGCCGCTCGGACGCGGGTTCGACCGCTTCTACGGCTTCCTCGACGCCGAGACCGATCAATATGCGCCGGAGCTCGTGTCCGACAACACGCAGATCGATCCTCCGGGCACATACGAGAGCGGCTATCATCTGACGTCGGATCTGGTCGACCAATCGATCCGCTTCATCGCCGATCACGTGGCCGATCGTCCCGATCTGCCGTGGCTGACCTGGCTTGCGCCCGGCGCCTGCCACGCGCCGCATCAGGCGCCTGCCGATATCATCAAGAGCTATGATGCAACCTTTGCCCATGGCTGGGAGGTCGAGCGCGCGCAGCGGATGGCGCGGCAGAAGGCGATGGGGCTGGTGCCGGAAGCCACCAGGATGCCGGCAAGGAACGACGGCGTGAAGGCGTGGGACGCGCATTCCGCCGACGAGCAGCGCGTGTTCACGCGGTTGCAGGCGGCCTATGCCGGCATGCTCGACCACGCCGACCGGCATCTGGCCCGGCTGATCGCTTTTCTCGACAAGGCCGGCATCCGCGACAACACGCTGGTCATCGTGATGTCCGACAATGGCGCGAGCCAGGAGGGCGGGCCGCTCGGCTTCGTCAACGCGATGGGACCGTACAACTTCCGGCCCGAGCCGCTGCCGGCGAAATTGCAGCGGATCGACGACATCGGCGGGCCGAACACGCATTCCAACTTTCCGCACGGCTGGGCGATGGCCTCGAACACGCCGCTGCGGCGCTACAAGCAGAACACCCATGGCGGCGGCATCCGCGATCCCTTCGTGATGAGCTGGCCGAAGCGCATCAAGGCCAAAGGCGAACTGCGTCATCAGTTCGTGCACGCCTCCGACCTGACGCCGACGCTACTCGATCTGATCGGGATCTCCGCGCCGGCCGAGATCGCGGGCTGTCCGCAGATGCCGCTGGAAGGCGAGAGTTTTGCGCGGTCGATCGACGACGCCGCGGCGCCGTCGAAGATATCGGCGCAGTACTTCGAGATGTTCGGCCATCGCGGTCTCTGGAAGGACGGTTGGAAGGCGGTGTCGTTTCATCCCTCCGGTACGCCGTTCGAGAACGACACATGGGAGCTGTATCATCTCGATCAGGACTTCTCCGAGGTCGATGACCTCGCAGCGAAGGAACCCGAGCGTCTGGAGCGGATGACAAAACTGTGGTGGAGCGAGGCCGAAGCGCACAACGTGCTGCCGCTCGACGATCGTTTTGGGCCGCGCTTTGCCGAGAACGCGGCGCGCTTTCACGGCGCGCGGACGAGGTTCACCTTTCATGCCGGCATGGGCCACGTGCCGACCGACGTCGCGCCCGATGTCCGCAGCCGCAGCTACACGATCGAGGCGCATGTCGAGATCGCCGAGGGCGCGAGCGGCGTGCTGATCGCACATGGCGACGCCACCTCGGGTTACAGCCTCTACATCAAGGATGGCTTTTTGGTGCACGACCTGAACGTCGGCGGCGGCCATGAACTCGTCACCTCAAGCCGCAAGGTGCCCGCGGGCGCGCAGCGGCTCGGCGTGCATGTCGAGCGGCTGCTGCGCAAGGAGCCGCCGGCCAAGGGCGCGCGGACCGGCGTCACCGAATACACGCTGACGATCGACGGCGAGCCGGTGGGATCGATGCAGACCCAGCTCGGCTTCCACAATTTCATCTCATGGTCCGGGCTCGATATCGGACGCGATCGCGGCAGTCCGGTCTCGCACTACGCCGCGCCGTTCGAATTCACCGGCAGGCTGTTGCAGGTGACGGTCGTGATGCATGACGACCAGAAGCTCGATGGCGACGGCGTGGGAAATGCGCAGATGGCGCGGCAGTAGACGATGGGTCACCGATGATGGCGCACGTCATTGCGAGGAGCGAAGCGACGAAGCAATCCATGTCTCTGTTATACGGCGCGATGGATTGCTTCGCTCCGCTCGCAATGACGGGGGAGATCCGCGCCTTACTTGATCTTGTCATACACCGTCGCGAAATCTGCGAGCGGCATCGGGATGCTGATGGTTTCCTTGCCGAGATTCTGGAACGACACCTTGAGCTGCTTGCCCGACTTCAGCTGGGTCAGGACGTCGGCCGCGATCGGCGCATTGATGTAGCAGCCGCGCGCCTCGCAGGTCTGGATCGGCACGTCGACGGCCTTGCCGTCGTCGACCTGCAGCTTGGCGCCGACGGGCAGGTTCAGCCCGAGCGGAAGCTGGATCAGCGCAACCGGCGCGCGGGTGTCGCCGGGAACGCGGATATTGACCAGCACGATGAGCTGGCCGGTCTTGGTGAGCACGGCGGTCTGCTCCATCGCACATTCGAGCGGCGCGTCGCGGCTCGCGCTGGTGCAGCGCGCTACCCAGCCGGTATTGTTCCCGGATGGGGCGTCTCCTTGAGGAGCCGCGGGAGCAGCTGCCGGAACCGGCGCGGGCGCGGGCGCATTCTTGCCCTTGGGGACCTGGGCGTGGCCAAGATCAGCCAGACCGAACACGGTGAACAGGACGAAAAGTGACTTTGCGACAATCTTCACGATACCGGCTCCGAAATGAACATCTTTCGGGTGTGCCGGTATGCGGGCAAAAGTCAAGTCACTCAGCAGCCTGCTTGACCGACCGATCCTCGCCATCGTCGGCATCGTGGTCGGCGGGCGGCGAACGGCCCCAGTTCGCAAACGCGTTGGAGAGCCGGTCGAGATAGAGATAAACCACGGGCGTCGTGAACAATGTCAGCGCCTGGCTGACGATCAGGCCGCCGACCATCGCGTAGCCGAGCGGCTGGCGGATTTCGGAGCCGGTGCCGGTTCCGAGCATCAGCGGCACGCCGCCGAGCATCGCGGCCATCGTCGTCATCATGATCGGGCGGAAGCGGAGCAGGGCGGCCTGGCGGATCGCCGCCACCGGCTCCATGTGCTGATCGCGCTCGGCGGCGATCGCGAAGTCGACCATCATGATGCCGTTCTTCTTCACGATGCCGATCAGGAGGATGATGCCGATCAGCGCGATCAGCGAGAAGTCGAAGCCGGCGGCCATCAGGATCGCCAGCGCGCCGACGCCGGCCGAGGGCAGCGTCGACAGAATGGTGATCGGATGGATGTAGCTCTCGTAGAGAATGCCGAGGATCAGGTAGACGACCACGAGCGCCGCCAGGATCAACAGCGGCACGCTCGACAGCGATTGCTGGAACGCCTGCGCGGTGCCCTGGAAGCTTGAGCTCAGGGTCGGCGGCGCGCCAAGGTCGACCATGGCCTTCTGCACTGCGTCCGTGGCCTGGCCGAGCGCGACACCCTGCGCCAGGTTGAACGAGATGGTGATCGCCGGGAACTGGCCCTGGTGGCTGATCGACAGTGGCCGCACCGGAACCGTGGTCCACTTCGCAATGGTCGACAGCGGCACCTGTTCGCCGGTCAGCGGCGACTTGATGTAGATGTTGTTCAGCGTGTCGACCGAACCCTGCAGCTCCGGCAGCACCTCGAGGATGACGTGGTAGCTGTTGAGCTGGGTGAAGTACTGCGTCACCTGGCGCTGGCCGAACGCGTCATAGAGCGTGTCGTCGATCAGCTGCGGCTGAATGCCGTAGCGCGAGGCGGTGTCACGGTTGATCTTCAGCTCGAGTGTGGTGCCGTTGGTCTGCTGGTCGGTGGCGACGTCGCGCAGCTGCGGCAGCGTCTGCATCTTGCCGAGAATCTTCGGCGCCCACTGGTTCAGTTCGGAAAGGTCGGCATCCTGCAGCGTGAACTCGAACTGGGTGCGGGTCGGGCGGCCGCCGAGGCGGACGTCCTGCGCGGCCTGCATGAACAGCCGGGCACCGAGCACCTTCTCCAGTTTCGGCCGCAGCCGGGCGATGATCTGCTGCGCGTTGGCATCGCGCTCGTTCAGCGGCTTGAGCGTGATGAACATGTTGCCGTTGTTGCCGGCGCGGCCGCTGCCGCCGATCGCCATCGCCACCGTCGCCACGCCCGGATCCTGCATGACGATTTTGCTGAGCTCCTCCTGCTTGCCTTTCATTTCAGCGAACGAAACGTCCTGGCTGGCCTCCGAGGTCGCGGTGATCAGGCCGACGTCCTGCTGGGGGAAGAAGCCCTTCGGGATGATGACGAACATGTAGATCGACAGCGCCAGCGTCGCGAAGAAGATCATCAGGGTCGTGAACTTCCAGCGCAGCGCGAGGTCGAGCCCGCTCTGATAGCCGCGCAGCATCGCGTCGAAGCCACGTTCGCTGAGCTGGTAGAAGCGGCCGTGCTTCTCCTCATTGTGGGCGCGCAGGAAGCGCGAGGCCATCATCGGCGTCAGCGTCAGCGACACGAACATCGAGACGAAGATCGTCATCGCCAGCACGACCGCGAATTCGCGGAACAGGCGGCCGATGATGCCGCCCATCAAAAGCAGCGGGATCAGCACCGCGACCAGCGAGATGCTGATCGAGACGATGGTAAAGCCGATTTCCTTGGAACCCTTGAAGGCGGCGGCAATTGGCCTCTCGCCTTCCTCGATGTAGCGGCTGATGTTCTCCAGCATCACGATGGCGTCGTCGACCACGAAGCCGACCGCGATCGTCAGCGCCATCAGAGACAGATTGTCGAGCGTGTAGCCGAACACCCACATCAGCGCGCAGGCGCCGAGCAGCGCCAGCGGCACCGTCACGGCAGGGATGACGGTCGCCCAGAAGCTGCGCAGGAAGGCAAAGATCACCATGACGACCAGGAAAATGGTCAGGAGCAGGGTGAACTGGACGTCCTCCACTGCGGCGCGGATCGTTGTGGTGCGGTCGGAGATGACCTCGATCTTGATCGCCGGCGGGATCGCCGCCACCAGCCTCGGCAGCGTCGCCTTGATCTTGTCGACGGTGTCGATGACGTTGGCGCCGGGCTGCTTGAACACGACGAGGAACACGCCGCGCTTGCCGTTGGCCCAAGCGGCCTGCTTGGCGTCCTCGGGCCCGGTGACGGCCTTGCCGACGTCACGGATGCGAAGCGGACCGCCGTTGCGGTAGGCGATGATGACGTCGTTCCACGGGTCCGCCGTGAGCAGCTGGTCGTTGGCATAGATGGTGTAGGCACGGGTGGCGCCGTCGATGTTACCCTTCGGACTGTCGACGGTCGCGATGTTGATCGCGGCGCGGACGTCCTCTAGCGATAGGCCTTTCGCGACCAGCTTGGCCGGGTCGATCTGGACGCGAACCGACGGCTTCTGCTGGCCGCCGATGATGACCTGCGCGACGCCGGAAATCTGGCTGATCTGCTGGGCAAGTTGGGCGTCGACGGAATCGCTGACCGTGGTCAGCGGCAGCGTGTCCGATGTTGCCGACAGCAGCATGATCGGCGCGTCCGCCGGGTTGACCTTGCGATAGGTCGGCGGCGAGGGAAGGTTCTTCGGCAACTGGCCGCTGGCGGCGTTGATGGCGGCCTGCACGTCGTTGGCGGCGCCGTCGATTGAGCGGTTGAGGTCGAACTGGATCGTGACCGACGCCGTGCCCAGATAGCTCGTCGACGTCATCTGCGCGATGCCGGGGATCTGCGCGAACTGGCGCTCCAGCGGCTGGGCGACCGAAGTTGCCATTGTCTCGGGGCTGCCGCCCGGGAGCGTCGCGGTGATCTGGATGGTGGGGAAGTCGACCTGCGGCAGCGGCGCGACCGGCAGCAGTGGATAGGCGACAAGGCCGACGAACAGGATGCCGGCCATCAGCAGCGAGGTGCCGACTGGGAAGCGAATGAATGGTGCGGAAATTCCGTCGCTCATTCCTGCGTAACCTTCGACTGGGACTGGTCCGTGCTCGCCACCGCCGTCGTCACCAGGGTTCCCGGCGAGACCTTGTACTGGCCCGCGGTGATCACCTGCTGTCCCGGCGACAGGCCATCCTCAATCACCGACTTGCCGTCGATCGACTGGCTGACCTTGAGCTTGCGAAGCTCGGCCTTGTTCTCCTGATTGACTGAATACGCGTACAGGCCTTCGGTGCCATGCTGCACCGCGTCATCCGGGACGACGGTGGCATCCTTCAAGGTTCTGACCAGAAGCCGGGTCGAGACCGACTGGCCCGGCCACAGCGCATGGTCCTTGTTATCAAACACCGCCTTCAGCCGGACAGTCCCGCTGGTGGTGTCGACCTGATTGTTGATCAGCGCCAGGGTTCCGGTGGACAGCACCCGCTTGCCGTCGGTGGTCAGGGCAATGGTCTTGGGCGGCGCCACCGCCAGTGCCGCCTTGATGTCGGGCAGCTGGTCTTCCGGCGCGGTGAAGATCACCGTGATCGGCTCGATCTGGGTGATCGTCACGATGCCGGTCGCCGCCGAGGCGTTGACGATGTTGCCGATATCGACCAGTCGCAGGCCGACGATGCCGTCGATCGGCGACTTCACGGTGGCGTAGTCGACCTGGGTCTGGGCATTGAAGATGGCAGCGTCGTCGGCCGCGATCTGGGCCGTGAGCTGGGCCACGGTGGAGCGCTGTGTGTCGAGCTGCTGGCGCGTAGCGAACTCGCCGAGCTTGGTGTAGCGTTGCAGGTCGAGATTGGCGTTGGCGATATTGGCCTCGTCCTGGGCCTTCTTGGCCTTGGCCTGGTCGAGCGTCGCCTGATAGGGCCGCGGATCGATCTCGACCAGTGTGTCGCCCGCCTTGACGAACTGGCCTTCCTTGAAGCCGAGCTTGGTGATCTGGCCGTCGACCCGGGTGCGGACCTGGACCGTGTTGAATGCCTGCACCGTGCCGAGACCGGTTAGGTAGACCGGGAAGTCGGCCTTCTCGACCGGCGCGATCTTGACCGGTACGGCCGGGCGCTGGGCGGAACGCTTCTGCGCGGCTTCGGCCGCCTGCTGGTTGCTCGTGTATTTCTGCCAGCCGAAATACCCGGCCGCGCCGACCGCAGCGATCACTATAACCCAACCGATGGTGCGTGACTTTGACATGCGGACTCTTGGGCTCGACGTAACAATAAAGGGTGATCGAAACGGTTCACAGAGCTTGCGGATATAATATGCGTGCACTTAATGTGTAAACACACCAAGGCTTGAGAATCCTAAACATTTGGAAAGGTTTAGGCCAGAAACGAGCAGAAACATTCCGTCTGGGAAACGCACCGAGGACCCCTATGTCGCTCGATCTCAAACGCCAATTCATTGCGCAGCTCGTCGAGAGTTCCCGCCTGCTGCGCAACTATATCGATCATCGCGCCAAGGCGCGAGGCACCACGCGGGCCCAATGGATCGTGCTGTTCCGCCTGCGCGAACAGGAAGGACTGTCCCAGGTCGACCTTGCCGACGTGCTCGAGTTGCAGCCGATCTCGCTGGTGCGGCTGCTTGACCGGCTCGTCGAACATGGCCTGCTCGAACGCCGTCCCGATCCCCGGGATCGCCGCGCCAATAGGCTGTTCCTGACGAAGAGCGGGCGCCGTCTCGTTGACGATCTCGACAGTCTGCGCGATGCGATCGCCGGCGACGTGCTCCGTGACGTATCGGACAAACATGTCGAGAGCGGACTGGCCACGCTGCGCGAGGTCAAGGATCGCATCAAGGCGCTCGACGAGGATGCCGCGCACATCGCCGCGAAATAGCGCGAGCCTCGCCGCGACCTGCTCTCCATCCGTTCACCTGATGCAATTTGCGCGACGCGGTTGAAACGCCGCGGGATGTCGTTCATATCGCGCAGCGACGATGCGACAGGATGAGGTTAGCGATGGACGAGTTGAACGGGCGCATGATGGCGTGCCAGATCCTGGTCACCGGGTTGATCGCGCGCGTCGCCAACGAGCAGCGTGACCCGCTGCGTTTTCTCACCGACTTCCGCGACGAGATCAAAGCGGTCGTCGACGGCGTCAATATCGCCGGCCTCGAGAACAGCGACCGCGTGCGGCAGGTCGCGCAGCGGACCATCGACGAGCTGTTCTCGCTGATGAAGCCGCCAAGCGCCGAATGATCGCGCAGGCGCATGGGCACCAATTTAGAACCGTTATTAGAACGCTTAAAAACTCAAGTTTCGAACGATTTCAAACGACAGATTAGAATCGCTTTGAATTGGGGCGATTCAAGCCAATTGTGGCGCTGATCGCATTGATAAAAAAAGTCGCGCTCGATAACCGAAAGAGACAGTTCGTCGCACGGTGGTTTCGCGAACGGACTTGCTTTTCTGGGGGCGTGCAAGAAATGAGCAATGTGAAGGCGCCGAGATCGCTGCGCTTCGATGCGGTGATCGGTTCGGCTGATGATACCGGTTATTCCGCCACGAAGGTCTCCGCTGTCGCGAGCCTGATCGCGGTGGCCTCGTTTTCGGGGGCTGAAGCGCAGCAATCCAGCTTGCCGCCGGTGAACGTCGATGCCCCGGTCGCGCGCCCGCGGCCCGTCACGTCAAAGCCCACCTCGGACCAGGTCCGCGCCCGCAACGCGCTGCGCCGCGCCGCGCGCCGCAGCAATCAGCAGGCCCAGCAGGCGCCGGTGCCGTTTCCCAACGCCGGCGGTCTTCCCGCTGACCGCGACCGCTATGCGGATCCGGCCGCGCCGTACAAGGGCGACCGTTTGCAGGCATCGGGAAAGTATCCCGAGCCGATCCTGAACACGCCGAAGTCGGTCACGGTGCTGACCAAGGACGTGCTCGAAGACAAGAACGCCACCTCGCTGAAATCGGCGATCCTGTCGACGGCCGGTGTCACGCTCGGCACGGGCGAGGGCGGCAACGCGTTCGGCGACCGCTTCTTCATCCGCGGCTTCGATGCGCGCAACGATATCTTCATCGACGGCGTACGCGACGCTGGCGTCAGCGTCCGCGAGAACTTCTTCACCGAGCAGGTCGAGATCCTGCGCGGCCCCGGCTCGTCCTTTGCAGGCCGCGGCACCACCGGCGGCGCGATCAACATCGTCACCAAGCAGGCGACGACGGAGAACAGCTTCTACAATATGGACACCTCGTTCGGCACCGATCGCACCAAGCGGGTGACGCTCGATGTCAACCAGGTGATCAGCCCGACGCTGGCGATCCGCGCCGGCGGCCTGTTCCAGGATGCCGGCGTCGCCGGCCGCAGCTATGTCACCGACAATCGCGACGGCGCGTTCGTGGCTGGAACGTGGAAGCCGGTCGATGCGGTGAAGATCAGCGGCAACTACATCCACACCGAACTCACCGGTATCCCGGATTTCGGCGTGCCGTATTACCGGCCGAGCACTGCGACCACGGCCGGCGGTCCGTTCCCGGACTTCGGCGTCAACCGCAACAACTTCTACGGCTTCGTCAATCGCGACTTCTTCAGGACCGGGCAGGACATCGGCACGATCAATGCCGAGGTGCAGATCACGCCGGACCTGACGATCAGCAACAAGATCCGGGAATCGCGCTCGACCCAGAACTACATCGGCACGCTGCCGGAATCGCCGACGCTGGCCGCCGGCGCTCCGTTCACGAGCTATACGCTCACAACCAACCCGCAAAGCCGCTACCAGGTCACCGACGTGTTCGCCAACCAGACCGAGGCGACCTATAAGTCGGTCGACGGTCTTGGGTTCAAGCACACCACGACGGCCGGCGTCGAATACGACAACGAGCGGTCCTCGATCGACAGCTACACCGGCCTGGCCTCCGAGATCACGACCGGCACATCGTCCTTCACGGGGGGCGGCTCGCTCTCCGGCGTCAGTGTCTTCAACCCGGTCAACACAAATCAGCCGTTCGGAATCCCCTCGCTCATGGGACGACCGACCAAGATCGGTATCGACACCGTGAGCGGATACGTGATGGATTCCGCCAATTACAACGACTTCGTCATCCTCAATGGCGGCGTCCGTTACGACGACTACAAGATCAACACGTCCGCGTTCGCGACGAATGGCACGCTCGGTCAGCAGTCGGCCGAATTCGGGATGCCGAACTTCAACCTTGGTCTCACGCTGAAGCCGCTGCCGAACGGCAGCGTCTATGCGGCGTACGCGACCTCGTCCAACCCTGTCGGCGCCGAGTTCGACGGCACCAGCACCGCCTATGGCGGCATCAATCCGGTTCTCAACGGCGGCAACACCCAGATCTTCGGGCCGGAGAAGAACAAGGCGATCGAGGTCGGCACCAAGTGGGAGCTGTTCGACCGCCATCTTCTGGTGACGGCGGCGTTGTTCCAGACCGAGAAGGAAAACGCCCGCGAAGCGCAGAATGTCAGCAGCAACTCCGCTGCGGCGGCGCTTGGCTGTACCTATAACCCGCCGGCCGGATCGACCGCGGTATCCTGCATCACGGCGGGCGCCGCTTATCGCATCCGCGGTATCGATCTCGGCGTCGGCGGCAAGATCACCGACAAATGGAGCGTGTTCGGCGGCCTCGTGCTGATGCAGTCGGAAGTGACGAAGTCGATGGCACCGCCGGCCAACACGATCCTGTATTCGAGCAACGTCGGACTGCCGCTCGCCAACGTCGCGCATCAGTCCTTCAGCATGTTGACGAAGTATCAGCTCACCGACATGTGGGAGCTGGGCGGGCAGGCGGTGTATCGCTCGAAGGTCTATGGCGGCACGCTGCTCGCGGCCAACCAGGGCACGTCGATTCCGAGCTATTGGCGCTTCGACGCCTTTGCCGAGGCCAAGATCGACAAGCACTGGACCATGAAGCTGTTCGTCAACAACATCTTCGACAAGCGCTACTACGACGCGCTGTACCAGAGCGCGGCACCGTTCGTGCTGGAAGCGCCGGGACGCGCTGCGTATCTGGTTGTGTCTGCGCGTTACTGACGGAGGCTTCGCGGCACAAGATGCTGGTCTGTATTCCCGACGTATTGAGCAAGGCTGATGTGGCGGACTTTCGCCGCATCATGGATGCCAGCGATTGGGAGGACGGCCGCTCGACCGCGGGGGCTGCGTCCGCGATGGTCAAGCGCAACGAGCAGCTGCCGCCCGACAGCGAGGTCGCGCGGCAGCTCGGGGATCGGATACTGTCGGCGCTGTCGGCAAGCCCGCGCTTCATCTCGGCGGCGATCCCGCTTAGAATCTTTCCACCCTTGTTCAACCGCTATGCCGCCAGCGACGGGCACCATTTCGGCCTGCATGTCGATAATGCGGTGCGGGGCGACAGGCTGACGGGCTTGCGGATCCGCACCGATCTGTCGGTCACGCTGTTTTTATCGGAGCCGGAAGAGTATGATGGCGGCGAGCTCGTCATCGAGGACCTCTACGGATCCCATGAAATCAAGCTGCCGGCAGGCGATCTCGTCGTTTATCCTGCTTCCAGCTTGCATCTGGTCACGCCGGTCACGCGAGGGACCCGGGTAGCGTCTTTTTTCTGGCTGCAGAGCATGGTACGGGATGCCCACGCGCGCAGCCTGATCTTTGATCTCGATACTGCGATCCAGGCTCTGGTGGAGCGGCTGGGCCGCGATGACCCTGAAACGGTCAAATTGACCGGGATTTATCACAACCTGATCCGCCACTGGGCTGAAGTGTAACTGATGATGACATTCAAGTTCCCCGCTGCATCCGCCGTGATCGCCTCGCTGGCGATGCTGATGCTGGCCGCGCCGTCTTCGGCGCAGCAGCAAACGGCGCCTGCCGCGCAGCCCGTGACCCGGGCCCAGTCCGCACCCGTGGCCCAGCCGCCGGCTGCCGCTCCTGCTGCGACTGCCCAGACTGCGCCGATGGCCCAGCCGTCGCCAGCAGCGGCGCAGGCCCAGGCCGCGCCGGCACTTGTCGCTCCGGCACCGACGGCGCTCGATGCGTCGCCGGCCGCGCCCGCGAACGGCGACGGCAAGGTGCTGAAGTCGACCAGCACCGGCCTGCACGAATTGTCGCCGTGGAACATGTTCCTCAACGCCGACATCATCGTGAAGGCGGTGATGCTCGGTCTCGCTTTCGCCTCGCTGGTGACCTGGACCGTGTTCATCGCCAAGATGGTCGAGCTGACCGTGGCGCAGAGCAAGCTGCGCGGCGCGCTCGCCAAGATCGCTGAATCGCGGTCGCTGGCGGAAGCGCAGTTCGCACTTGGCGCCAAGGGCAGCGTGCTGTCGTCGTTCATTGCGGCTGCGATGCGCGAGGGGCGCCTGTCGGCGGGCATCTCCAGCGACGCCGGCATCAAGGAGCGCGCGGCGTCGAGCTTTGCCGAGATCGTGCGCGCCGAAGCCCGCAAGATCCGCGTCGGCATGGGGCTGCTCGCGACCATCGGCGCGACGTCGCCCTTCGTCGGCCTGTTCGGCACCGTCTGGGGCATCATGAACAGCTTCATCGGCATTTCGAAGTCGCAGACGACGAACCTTGCCGTGGTGGCGCCCGGCATCGCGGAAGCGCTGCTCGCAACCGCGATCGGCCTCGTCGCGGCGATCCCCGCTGTCATCATCTACAACCATTTCTCGCGCGTCACGAAGGTCTACCTCGAGCTCGTCAACCGCGCCTCGGGCGCGGCGGGACGGCTCCTGTCGCGCGATCTCGATCGCACCCATGGCGACGTTCCGCGCGCCGCGGCGGCGGAGTAGGCGATGGCGGTCTCGATCTCCGAGAACGACGACGACGACGATTTCGCGGAATCCCACGAGATCAACGTCACGCCGTTCATCGACGTGATGCTGGTGCTACTGATCATCTTCATGGTGGCGGCGCCGCTCTCGACCGTCGACCTGCCGATCGATCTGCCGACCTCCAGCGCGACGCCGCAGAAGAAGCCGGACAAGCCGACCTATCTCAGCATCAAGCCCGACCTGACGCTGGCGATCGGCGAGAACGCGGTGAAGCGGGCCGACCTGGTCAATTCGCTCGATGCGGTGCCGGACATGAGCAGGGACAAATACGTGTTCCTGCGGGCTGATCGCATGGTGCCCTATGGCGAGCTGATGGGCGTGATGGAGCTGCTGCGCGCCGGCGGCTACACGCATGTCAAGCTGGTCACGCTCGAGGGCCTGCCTGGAGCGCCCGCGGCGGCGCAGGCCGAACCGGCCAAACCCTGACGGCGAACACCGATGTCCACCAACCCTGATCTTGACCTGCGGACGTCGAAGCGGCTCTGGGTGATCGCCGCGGTGACGGCGGTCGGGCTGCATCTGGGCGGCGCGGCGCTGGCGCTGACGAATTTGCGCGGCGACGACGGTGACGAGGGGCTCGGTGCTGCCGGCGCGGAATACGCCGTCGAGCTTACCTCTCCTGACGTGCCCGATGATGCAGCACCGCCCGGCGCGCCGGCCGACGAGCAGCAGGCCGTGCAGGAGATGGCGCAGCAGAAGGCAGAGGTGAAGGACACCGACCTGCCTCAGGCCAAGCCGATGGAGGCCGACGACCCCGATCGCATCGTGACGGAGGACACCGCCAAGAAGCAGAAGGAGGACGAGGCCAAGGTCGCCAAGGTCGAGACCAACGCGCAGGAGGCGCAGCAGGCTTCAGAAGCGGCCGCGCCAACCAAGCTGGAGGACGCGCGTCAGTCGGAGACGACGAAGGCGCCCAACCCCGGGATCGGTAAGGACAAGCTCGCGCTGACGGCCAAATGGGGCAAGAAGATCAGCGCCTATCTCGACTTGCACAAGAAGTTCCCGGAGAACGTCAAGGCCAAGGAGGGCAAGGTGAAGCTTGCCCTGGTGCTCAATCGTCTCGGCAAGGTCTTGTCCGTTGCGGTGATGGAAACGTCGGGAGACGCCGCGTTCGACGACGCCGCGGTCTCGATGGTCCACCGTTCCGATCCGGTGCCCGCGCCGCCGGCCGGACTGACCGAGGACCAGTTCTCCTTCACTCTCCCCGTCACCTTCAACAAGCCGAAGTCGTAGCGAGCCGAGGCTCGATCAGGAGCCGGCGTCATTCCAGGGCGCGACGAAGTCGCGAGCCCGGAATCCATTTCGCTGTCGAATGTGCTGCCAGCCGATTCCGGGCGCTCGTCTCGCGAGGCCCGGAATGATGTCGTCTCAGCTCTTCTTCACCAGCGGGCAGACGCTCTTCTCGAGCGGCAGCCAGGCCTCATCCGCGGGGATGGTGGCGACCGGCTTGTAGTAGTCCCACGGATACTTTGACTCCGACGGCTTCTTCACCTCGAACAGATAGGCGGGGTGGATCTTGCGGCCGTCGATCCGGATCGAACCCTTGCCGAACAGCGGATCGTCGGTCGGCAGCTCCTTCATCTTGGCGACGACGGCGCGGCCGTCATGCGGATTGCCGCCGAGCGCTTCCAATGCCTTGAAATAGTGGATCAGCGACGAATAGACACCGGCCTGCACCATGGTCGGTGGGTTCTTCTTGAAGCGCTCCATGAAGCGCCTGGTGAAGGCGCGGGTCTGATCGTTCATGTCCCAGTAGAAAGTCTCGGTGAAGTTCAGGCCCTGGGCGACGTTGAGGCCGAGCGCGTTGATGTCGGTAATGAACAGCAGCATGCCCGCAAGCCTCTGGCCGCCCGAGACGATACCGAATTCGGCGGCCTGCTTGATTGCGTTGGTGGTGTCGCCGCCGGCATTGGCAAGACCGACGATCTTGGCTTTCGAGCTTTGCGCCTGCAGCAGGAAGGACGAGAAGTCTGCGTTGTTGAGCGGGTGCTTGACGCTGCCGAGCACCTTGCCGCCATTCGCAGTGACGACCGCTGAGGTGTCTCGCTCGAGTGCCTGGCCGAATGCATAGTCCGCGGTGAGGAAGAACCAGCTGTCGCCGCCGGATTTCACCAGCGCTTTGCCGGTGCCGTTGGCGAGCATGTAGGTGTCGTAGACCCAGTGCACCGTGTTCGGTGAGCACTGCGCGCCCGTGAGGTCGGACGAGGCGGAGCCCGAGTTGAGGTTGACGACGTTCTTCTCCTTGGCGAGATTGGCAATCGCGAGCCCGACATTGGAGGCCGCGAGATCGACGAACACGTCGACCTTCTCGACATCGATCCACTGCTTGCCGATGTTGACTGCGACGTCGGGCTTGTTCTGGTGATCGGCCGAGATCAGGTCGATCTTCCATCCCTTCGCCAGCAGCCCGGAATCCTCGATCGCCATCTGCGCCGCCACTGTCGAGCCGGGACCACCGATGTCCTGATAGAGACCGGACTGATCGCCGAGGGCGCCGACCTTGGCGACCTTGTCCATCGTCTGCGCCGACGCGCTGCCGGCGAACACGAGGCTCGTGGTCATCACCAGGGCTGTCTTGACCGAGGCTGCAATGGAACGCTTCATCTTCCCTCCAGTATGATTTTTGTTCTTGAGTTCCTCATTATGCCCGGCATCGGGCGTATCGCCTAGGGCACGGGCGCGATCGATCGCGCGCGATATTCCACGCTGCGGCGATTGAGCGGCCAGTGACGCGCGACGGGACGCCGCAGCGTGCGCGCGTCGACGACGAAAGCGAGGGATGGCTTGCAGCGAGGAGCGCGCTATTTCCAGTAGTAGCGGATCGCGACGTAGACCACGACGAGGCAGGCGAAGATCAGCGCTACCGGCATCGGACGCTTGGCGTTCGGGGTAGCGGCGGCCGTCTTCTTGGCGGGCAGGCGGCGGAACGCGGTGACGTTGCCGGTGTCGGCGGCCGGTTCGCGCGAGCGTGCCGGAACCTCGGGTGCTTTGCCGGCGCCGCCCATCTCCGCATAGTAGGTGCGGTACATCTCCTGGATCGTCGCCTCGCTGGCCTCGCCGTCGCTCATCTGGTCCAGCAGCCTCTTGTGGATGGCCAGGAAATTCTGCGCCTCCGGCGGCAGGGCGGAGGCGCCGTTCAGCTTCGCCATCATCTTCCAGGTTGCAAAGTCAGCCCGCGCGCGGGTGTCGGCGCGTCGTGCAATCAGCATATCGGCAGCTTTGATCACCATGGCCTCGAAGCGTTCCCGTCCCTGCGCGTGAGTAGGAAGATTGGGTTCCGATGTTGCGATCGGGTCATCCGCAAATCAAGGCTATGTGTTTCCGGTAATGAGGAGAAGGGCGTTGATTACATAGCCGGTCAGAGTTCGCAGTATCGTTGAAATAACATCAAGATTTAGGCCGATCTGGCGGCCGATCACGGGCAGCAGGATCAACAGCCCGATCAGGATCAGCATGCCGTAGGGCTCCAGCCGGGCGAGCGGGACCGCCAGCGGCCGCGGCAGCAGCCCGACCGCGACCCGGCCGCCATCCAGCGGCGGGATCGGCATCATGTTGAAGATCGCGAGCACGATGTTGATCAGGAAGGCGTTTTTCAGATTATCCGCGGTCCATTTTGCCGCATCTGCGGGAACCAATGGCAGCGCGTGGAATGCCAGCGCCGCCGCGGTCGCCAGGATGATGTTGGTGACCGGGCCGGCCAGCGCCACCCACACCATGTCGAGCTTGGGATGGTTGAGCTTGCGGAAGTTCACCGGCACCGGCTTGGCGTAGCCGAACAGGAACGGCGAATGCGCGAACAGCAGCACCGCGGGCAGGATCAGCGTGCCGAACGGATCGATGTGCATCAGCGGATTGAAACTGGCGCGGCCGAGCTTCCATGCAGTGTCGTCGCCGAGCCTGTGCGCGACGAAGCCGTGCGCCGCCTCGTGGAACGTGATGGCGATCACCAGTGGCAGCACCCAGACGGAGACGTCGTAAAGGGAAATGTTCAATGCGCGCCGCCTCGGGTTCGCTGGGACCGGACCCTCAGGCTAGCACGGATTCGCTGACGGCCTTGCGGGGGCGTGGCCGCGGGTCAGTGTGTGTCCGGCGCGACCACGCGGGCGCGTTGCGGCTGGGTCGTCGCGATCCAGATGCCGGCGAAGACGGTGACGATGCCGGCCATCAGATTCCAGCTCAGCGGCTCGCCAAGCAAGGCTGCGCCGACCAGCGAGGCGGCGATCGGATTGACAGTGACGGAGATCGCCACCCGGGTCGGCGTGGTCCGCTCCAGCGCGAAGGCCCAGAGATAGAAGGTGAGCGCTGCGCCGAAGGCGCCGAGATAGGTCGCGCCGAACCATTGCGGCGCACCGAACTCGGCAACCGGCGCGAAACTGCCGCGCAGCAGCGAGGCGGCAATGAGCACCATCGCCCCGGCCGTCATGGCGAGGGTGGTGAAGGGGATCGGACCGGAACGGCGAATGAAGGGTTTCGACCAGATGCTGTAGAGCGCCATGCAGAGCGCCGCTGCGACCATCAACAGGTCACCGCGCCAGGCGCCCGGAGGCGCCGTGGCAAGGCCGGAAAGCAGCGCCATCGAGACACCTAGGATGGTGATCAGCACGCCTGTGGTCTTTCGCGCGGTGAGCGGCTCGGCGCCGAGCGCGGCGCCGACGAGCATGGTCAGCAGCGGCAGCGTCGAAAGCGCAAGCGCGCCGCGCGCGGCAGTGGTGAAAATCAGCGAGGCGTTGAACAGGATCGGAAACGCCGCAAAGAACAAGAGGCCGAGGCCGGCGACACCAAGCCAGTCGCGCCGCGGCGGCCAGCTTCCACGTTGCAGCAGCGCCAGCGGCAGGAGCAGCAGGACGCCGATGCCGAAGCGGAACGCGCCGATCGCCAGCGGATCGATCGCGCCGACCAGAAACCGCGTCGCCCCGATCGAGGTTCCGCCGAGCGCACTCGACGCCACTGCGGCCAACACCCCCCAGATCTCGCCCATCCCGCTTCGACCCCTCTGTTTTGCTTGCGCAATCTAGGGAAGGGCCGATAATCAGTGAATGGAATAAATTTGATCGACTAAATCACGGATTCTGATGAGTTCGCCCGTCCTGGACCCGGATCTCCTGCAGGCCATCGCTCCTTCACCCGCGCCGCTTCGGCGCTGAACCGGACCCAATCGGCCGTCAGCATGCAGGTGAAGCGGCTGGAGAAACGGCTGCAGGCCGAGCTGTTTCACCGCAGCACGTCCAGTGTCGATCTGAGCGCGGCCGGTGAAGGGCTGCTCGGTTACGCCCGCCGCATTCTGAGCCTCAATGCGGAGGCTGTCGGCCGGGTGCGCGCGCACGGCACCGGCGGGGCGGGTGCGCCTTGGCGTGATGGACGATTACGGGACGCTGATCGTCCCGCCGCTGCTTAAGGATTTTGTCGCCAACTATCCGCTGATCCATGTCGAGATGGAGACCGGGCTGACATCGTCGATGACGGACCGGCTCGGCGAAGCCTATGACCTGGTGATCGCCATGCACCCCGAAGGGCGCGGCGAGGGCGAGTTGCTGCGCACCGAGCAGGCGGTGTGGGCCGCGAGCGCCACGCATCGTGTCGAGGAGCTCGATCCGCTGCCGGTTGCGCTCTACCCGCAGGGCTGTCTGTTCCGGAGCTGGGCGATGCAGGCGCTGGATGAAGCGAGCCGGCCGTGGCGGCTCGCCTTTGTCAGCCACAGCCTGTCCGCGGTCGAGGCGATCGCGGCACAGGGCCTCGCCGTGACGGTCGTGAAGTCGGGGACCTTTCCGCCGTCGTTGCGCCGCCTGACCGCGCGCGATGGCATGCCGCGGCTGCCGCGCGCGGAGATCCGTCTGCACCGCGCGCCGAATCTTGCGCGCGCGGCGTCATTGCTCGCAGATCATCTCGTCGCAGCGCTGCGACAACCCGCCAAGCGGGGCGCGGCAGCTTCGGTTCTGGTTGAATCAGAACCGAAGCTTTAGCTTCTTATTTTGACGCGTTTTCTTCACGCGAACCGGCGTCCACTTCGCTCGAAAACGCTCTAGTACGTCGCCCGGCCGCCGGAGATGTCGAACACGGCGCCGGTCGAGAACGCGCAATCCTCCGACGCCAGCCACGCCACCATCGAAGCGAGTTCCTCGACCTGGACGAACCGGGCTTTTGGAATCTTCGACAGCATGAAGTCGATGTGCGCTTGCGTCATCTGGTCGAAGATCGCGGTCTTCGCCGCGGCCGGCGTCACCGCGTTGACCAGGATGTCGTGCTGCGCGAGCTCCTTGCCGAGCGATTTGGTGAGCGCGATCAGGCCGGCCTTCGACGAAGAATAATGCGCGGCGTTCGGGTTGCCTTCCTTGCCGGCGATCGAGGCGATGTTGACGATGCGGCCGTATTTCTGGCCGATCATGGTAGGCACGATCGCTTTGCAGCAGATGAAGGGACCCTCGAGATTGATGCGCATCACCCTGCGCCAGTCGTCGAGATCGGTTTCCCAAACCGGCTTGTTGGCTCCGGTGATACCGGCGTTGTTGACGAGAATGTCGATCTTGCCGAACGCCCGCAGCGTCTGATCGCGCGCGGCGTCGACCGCGGCGGGATCGGTGACGTCAGTCTTGATGGCGATCACGTTCTCGCCGATCGCCCTGGCGGTTTTCTCTGCCAGCGGCTGGTCGAAATCCCAGATCGCGACCCTGGCGCCGGATGCGACGAAGCGCTCGGTAATGGCCCGGCCGAACCCCTGCGCGCCGCCGGTGACGACGGCGCAGCGGCCGTTGAGATCGATCTTGTTCATGCCAAATGCCTTTGATCGGGGAACGTCAGAGCATGAAGCCGCCGTCGACGACCATATCGACGCCGGTGGTGAATGCGGCTTCATCGCTCGCAAGATAGACCGCCATCGCCGCGATCTCCTCGGCGGTGCCGAGCCGGCCCATTTTCTGGCGGGCGACGAACTTCTCGCGTCCGTCCGGCCCTGCGGCGGCTGCGCGCTCCAGCATCGAGGGCGTCTCAACGGTGCCGGGGCAGATCGCGTTGCAGCGGATGCCCTGGGTGATGAAGTCGAGCGCAACCGCGCGCGTGAGCAGCGAAACCGCCGCCTTCGACGCGCTGTAGACGTAGCGATTGGCCGGCGGCCGCAACGCCGCGCAGGACGAAATGTTGACGATGCTGCCGCCGCCGCCTTCCAGCATCGCCGGCAGAAACGCCTTGATGGTCCGGTGCATGGACTTGACGTTGAGGTCGAACGAGAAGTCGAAGTCCTCGTCCGAGCACTCCAGAATGGTGCCGTGATGCACGAAGCCCGCCGCATTGAGCAGGATGTCGATCTTGCCGACGCGCTTGGCGAAAGCGTTCACGTCAGCGGTGCTGCGAACGTCTAGCCGGGCGGTTTCGGCGACGCCGTCCTTGCCGAGGTTGGCGATTCCGCTCTCATTGATGTCGGTGGCGATCACGGTCGCGCCTTCTCGCGCGAATGCGATCGCGCATGCGCGCCCGATGCCCGCCGCCGCGGCGGTGACAACGGCGCGCTTTCCCTTCAGTCTGTCTGACATGGAAGTCTCCTCGAAGTTCTGATTGAATTTGCTGCCGCCGTCATTGCGAGGAGCAAAGCGACGAAGCAATCCATACTTCCGCGGCGGGGAAATGGATTGCTTCGCTGCGCTCGCAATGACGATGCGGAGCTAGTGATTGTCCCGCGCCACGCCGACCCTGCCGGCGATGTCGTGGTAGCGTGTCGCGAGCTCGAGGCAGGCGCCGGTCGCGTGCTGGCCGACGGTTTGCCGGTAAAGCTCCTGCCACGGCGTCTGGTTGGCCGGGTGCGGGAAACCGCCCTTGGCCTTCAGCTCGGCGCGGCGGGTGCGCAGCTCATCCTCCGAGATCATGATGTTGGCGCTGCCCTTGTTGAGGTCGATGCGCACCTTGTCGCCGGTCTTGAGGATCGCGAGCCCACCATCGGCCGCCGCTTCCGGCGAGGCGTTGAGGATCGACGGCGAGCCCGAGGTGCCGGACTGCCTTCCGTCGCCGATGCAGGGCAGGGACAGGATGCCGCGTTTGATGAGCGCCGCCGGTGGCTGCATGTTCACGACCTCGGCGCCGCCGGGATAGCCGATCGGGCCGGTGCCGCGAACGAACAGCACGCAGTGCTCGTCGATGTCGAGCGCGGGATCCTCGATCCGCGCGTGATAGTCCTCCGGGCCCTCGAACACGATGGCGCGGCCCTCGAAGGCGTTGAGGTCCTTCGGGTTGGACAGATAGCGGTCGCGGAATTCCTTCGAGATCACGCTGGTCTTCATGATCGCGGAATCGAAGAGATTGCCGCGCAAGACCAGGAAGCCGGCGTCCTTCACCAGCGGCTTGTCGTAGCCGCAGATCACGTCGCCGTCGGGCGTCGGCGCTTCCTTGCAGTTCTCGCCCATGGTGCGGCCGTTGACGGTGAGGGCGCCTTCATGGATGCGCTTGTGCTTGATCAGCTCGCGCACCACCGACGGTACGCCGCCGGCGCGGTGATATTCCTCGCCGAGATAGAAGCCGGCCGGCTGCATGTTCACCAGCAGCGGCACGTCATGGCCGTATTTCTGCCAGTCGTCGATCGACAGCTCGACGCCGACATGGCGCGCCAGCGCATTGATGTGGATCGGCGCATTGGTCGAGCCGCCGATCGCGGAGTTGACCACGATGCAGTTCTCGAACGCCTCGCGGGTCAGGAAGTCCGACGGCTTCAAATCTTCCCAGACCATGTCGACGATGCGTTTTCCGGTCTCGTAGGCGATCTGGCCGCGCTCGCGATAAGGTGCCGGGATCGCCGCGCAGCCCGGCAGCGAGAAGCCGAGTGCCTCGGCGAGCGAGTTCATGGTGGAGGCGGTGCCCATCGTGTTGCAATGGCCGACCGAGGGCGCCGAAGAGGCCACGATCTCGATGAACTGCTCATAGTCGATCTCGCCCGCGGCGAGGCGCTCGCGCGCCTTCCACACCACGGTGCCGGAGCCGGTGCGCTGGCCTTCGTGCCAGCCGTTCAGCATCGGGCCGCCCGACAGCACGATCGCCGGCAGGTTGACGGTCGCCGCCGCCATCATGCAGGCCGGGGTGGTCTTGTCGCAGCCGGTGGTCAGCACCACGCCATCAAGCGGATAGCCAAACAGGATCTCGACCAGACCGAGATAGGCGAGATTGCGGTCGAGCGCCGCGGTCGGGCGCTTGCCGGTCTCCTGGATCGGGTGGGTCGGAAACTCCATCGCGATGCCGCCGGCGGCGCGGATGCCCTCGCGGACGCGGTGCGCGAGCTCGAGGTGGTGCCTGTTGCAGGGCGACAGGTCGTTGCCGGTCTGGGCGATGCCGATGATCGGCTTGCCCGACTGCAATTCCTCGCGAGTCAGGCCGTAGTTCAGGTAGCGCTCCAGATAGAGCGCGGTCATGCCCGGATTGTGCGGGTTGTCGAACCATTCCTGGGAGCGGAGCCTGCGGCCCTTGCCCGTCTTGGTCTCGCCTGCGGCGCTATGCCCGTTGGTGTGGGGTTTTGTCATTGGTTTCTCCCGCAATGCAAACTCTTGATGGGCCCATTCAAGGGCTCTGGTTCAACGTTGTTCTACCTTGCGCAAATCGTCGCGCATTACAAACCTCGACGATCACGCACAGGTGTTTCACTGGATGGATTGGACCTTAGTTCAAGGCGTTTGGTTGCGCTATCATTTTGTCATCTTTTGCGTCCCTTGTGACGGGCTGGTGTCGGGCGGATGTCAGCTGCGCCGCGCCGAGCTCTGCCGTTCCATGACACTGAAGCCGAGATCGACGATGGGCTCGGCGGGCCGGCGTCCTTCGAGCGTTTCGATCACCATCATGGCAGCGTTTCTGCCCATTTCGTAGCGATTGGTGCGCACGCTGCTCAGCGTCGGCTCGCTCGATGCCATGAATTCGAGGTCATTGAAGCCGACGATCGCCATCTGCTCCGGCACCGCCATGTGACGGCGCTTGCATTCGAACAGCGCGCCGAGCGCCAGGTCGTCATTGACGCAGAACACCGCGTCGATGTCGGGCGTCTTGGCGAGCAGGTCAGCAAACAGCGTCCCACCCAATGTCACCGAGGTTGGAATCGCCGTCGTGACAATGAGCTGCGGATCGAACAGCCCGGCCTCGGTCATCGCGGCGCGATAGCCGTCAAGCCGCCGCTGCACCCGCGGATCCATTCGCGCGCCGAGGAAGCCGATCCGCCGGTTGCCCTGCGCGAGAAGATGGGCGATTGCGGCTTTTGCCGCGTCAAAATGCGAGAATCCGATCATCATGTCGATCGGGGAGGGACCGACCTCCATGATTTGCACGATCGGGCAATCGACCGTTTCCATGATGCGGCGGGAATCGGCGGTCTGGTTGATGCCGGTGATGATCAGCCCGGCCGGCTTCTGTGCCAGAAAAAGACGCAGCAGGCGCTCTTCCTGCAGGATGCTGTAGCGGGTGTTGGCGAGCTGAATGCTGTAGCGGCTGCCGTCGAGCGCGTCATAGATGCCGCGCAGCACGTCGGCGAACACGTTGTTGGTCAGCGACGGGATCAGGACACCGATCACCTCGGTGCGCTGCGACGCAAGCGCGCGTGCCGCGAGATTGGGCACGTAACCGAGTTCTTTTGCCGCACTTTCGACCCGGGCGCGCTTGCCGGCCGAGAGCGCATCCGGATTCCTGAAGAAACGTGAGGCCGTAATCGGACTGACGCCGGCGAGCTTCGCGACTTCGGCGAGCCGGATCTTGCCTGGCGTGATGTGCTTTCGGGCCATTTTGCCGCTCATATCACGACGTTCGTCGCAGACAAACCGATATTGACAGCGCTACCAAGCGATTGCTAATCGAACGATTGCCAAAACCGGATAAACTGCGGACAATAACGCAAGTCCAACAGAGCCGCGCACCCAGCGTGGCCGGAACAAAACAGAGCGGTGGCGGCACTCGTCGTACGCCGTCGGGAACTTGAGGGAGGGAAGTGGATGTCGTCGGTCCAGATTCGCGACGTGCGGAAGTCGTTCGGCAATTTTGAAGTCCTGCACGGCGTGTCGATCCCGATCGAGGACGGCGAGTTCGTCGTTCTGGTCGGCCCCTCCGGCTGCGGCAAGTCGACCCTGCTGCGCATGCTGGCCGGACTTGAGAACATCACCTCTGGAACGATCTCGATCGGCGACCGCGTCGTCAACAATGTCCAGCCCAAAGAGCGCGACATTGCGATGGTGTTCCAGAACTACGCGCTCTACCCGCACATGACGGTCGCCGACAATATGGGCTTCTCGCTGAAGCTGCGCGGCGCCAAGCCCGAGGAAATCTCGAGCGGCGTCAAGCGCGCGGCGGAAATCCTCGCGCTGACGCCGCTGCTCGAGCGCTATCCGCGCCAGCTCTCCGGCGGCCAGCGCCAGCGTGTCGCGATGGGCCGCGCCATCGTGCGCGATCCGCAGGTGTTCCTGTTCGACGAGCCGCTGTCGAACCTCGACGCCAAGCTGCGCGTCGCGATGCGCACCGAGATCAAGGAATTGCATCAGCGGCTGAAGACCACGACCGTCTACGTCACCCACGACCAGATCGAGGCCATGACCATGGCCGACAAGATCGTGGTGATGCATGACGGCATCGTCGAGCAGATGGGCTCGCCGCTGGAGCTCTACGACAAGCCGGAGAACCAGTTCGTGGCCGGTTTCATCGGCTCGCCCGCGATGAATTTTCTCAAGGGCAAGGTCAAGGTGAACGGTGCCGCCTATTTCGAGGGACCGAACGGCGTCAAGCTGCCGCTGAAATCTGCGCCGGCCAATTCCGACGGCAAGCCCGCGGTCTACGGCGTGCGGCCCGAGCATTTCACCATCGCCGATGACGGCGCCGAAGCCGAGATCGTGGTGGTCGAGCCGACCGGCTCGGAGACCCAAGTGTTTGCCAAGCTCGGTGGCGAGCAGGTCGTCGCCGTGTTCCGCGAACGCCATCAGTTCAACCCGGGCGACAAGGTCCGGCTCAAGCCGGATCCGGCGCTGGTCCATCTGTTCGACGATTCGACGGGGAAACGACTGAATAGCTGACCGACTGATCGATCTGAATGGCCGACCAACAGGCCGGATCAAAAACAAGAAAAACACAGTCATTTGGGAGGAAGGACGATGCACGATTTTACTCGCCGCTCGCTACTTCAGGGCGGCACCGCGCTGGCCGCAACCGGGATGCTGACCGGGCCGGCGCTGTTTGACTTCGCCAAGGCCTGGGCGCAGAGCGCGCCCTGGAAGGCGGAGCCCGGCGCCAAGCTCACCGTGATGCGCTGGAAGCGCTTCGTGCCCGCGGAAGACGATGCCTTCAATGCCATGGTGGCGGCCTTCAAGGCGGCAACCGGCACCGAAATGAACGTGTTCAGCGAGTCCTTCGAGGACGTGCAGCCGAAAGCCTCGGTCGCCGCCAACACCGGCTCCGGTCTCGACCTCGCCTGGGGCCTGCATACGCTGCCGCAGCTGTTCCCGACCAAGGTTCTCAAGATGAACGACGTTGCCGATTATCTCGGCAAGAAGTACGGCGGCTGGACCGAGGCCGCGGCCAAGACCTGCAAGCAGGGCGATGACTGGCTCGGCATTCCCGTCGCGACCATCGGCGGCTATCTGACCTATCGCAAGTCGGCAGTCGAGAAGGCCGGCTTCAAGCAGGTGCCGTCCGACTTCCCGGCCTATCTCGAACTCTGCAAGGCGCTGAAGGCGAACAACACGCCGGCCGGCTTCGCGCTCGGCCACGCCACCGGCGACGCCAATGCCTGGGTGCACAACATCCTCTGGGGCTTCAACGGCTGGACCGTCGACAAGGACGACAAGGTCATCATCAACTCGCCGGAGACGATGAAGGCGCTGGAGTACGCCAAGGCACTGTCGGATACCTTCATTCCCGGTGTCGCATCCTGGAACGATTCCTCCAACAACAAGGCGTTCCTGTCCGGCGAATTGTACCTGACCTCGAACGGCATCTCGATCTACGTCGCGGCCAAGGACGACCCGAGCAAGAAGGAGCTCGCCGAAGACATCGACCACGCGCTGTGGCCGGTCGGCCCGATCGGCAAGCCGACCGAGCTGCAACTCGCGGTTCCGATCCTCGCCTTCAACTTCTGCAAATATCCGAATGCGGCAAAGGCGTTCATCGCCTTCATGCTGGAGAAGGAGAATTTCGAGAAGTGGCTGTCGGGCGCGCGGGGTTACCTCACCCACACGCTCAACGCCTACGACACCGCGCCGGTCTGGACCGCCGACCCGAAGAACGCGGTGTTCGGCCAGGCCTCGAAGCGCGCGCTGCCGGCCTCCGGCATCGGCACGCCCGGCGAGAAGGCGGCGACCGCGATCGCCGACTTCATCGTGGTCGACATGTTCGCGAACTACTGCACCGGCGCCAAGGACGGCAAGACCGCGATGGCGGAAGCCGAGCGGCAGCTGAAGCGGATCTATCGCTGATGTGATGGCCGCGGGCGGCGGACGACCGCCGCCTGCGCCATCATCGGAATGCCATCACTGGAATATTGCGTGGTCATGCTCAATCCTCTGAGCAATCGGGACATCGCCTATGGCTGACATCGCCCTTGCGCCGCGACGTGCGAAGACCGAAATCCGCGAAGCGACCGCCTGGGATCAGCTGCGCCACAACAAGAACTGGCTCGGCTTCTGGTTCATGGTGCCGGCGATGGCGTTCCTGATCTTCTTCCTGGCCTATCCGCTGGGGCTCGGGATCTGGCTGTCCTTCACCGACACCCGCATCGGCCGCGTCGGTCATTTCATCGGCACCGAGAACTATGAGTGGCTGTGGGATGATTCCATCTTCTGGCTGTCGGTGTTCAACACGCTGCTCTACACCTCCGTCGCGAGCGCGGTGAAATTCGCGGTCGGGCTCTATCTCGCGCTGCTGCTCAACGAGCGCATGCCGTTCAAGGCGCTGCTGCGCGCCGCGGTGCTGATCCCCTTCATCGTGCCGACCGTGCTGTCGGCGCTGGCGTTCTGGTGGATCTTCGATTCGCAGTTCTCGATCATCTCCTGGTCGCTGAAGCATCTCGGCCTGATCACCCAGAACATCAATTTCCTTGGCGACACCACCTGGGCCCGCATCTGCGTGATCTTCGCCAATATCTGGCGCGGCGTGCCGTTCGTCGCGATCACGCTGCTGGCGGGCCTGCAGACCGTGCAGCCCTCGCTCTATGAGGCGGCGACGCTCGACGGCGCCTCGCGCTGGCAGATGTTCCGCTTCATCACCTATCCCTTGCTGACGCCGATCATCGCGGTCGTGATGACGTTCTCGGTGCTGTTCACCTTCACCGATTTCCAGCTGATCTGGGCGATGACCCGCGGCGGCCCGGTTAACGCCACCCATCTGATGGCGACGCTGTCCTACCAGCGCGCGATCATCGCCGGACAATTGGGCGAGGGGGCCGCGATCTCGAGCGCGATGATCCCGTTCCTGCTCGCCGCGATCATGGTGTCCTGGTTCGGCCTGCAGCGCAGGAAGTGGCAGCAGGGAGAAAGCAATGACTGACCTTCCGGCCCCCAAGGTCGATCTCAAGTCCATCCTGTCGACGCCGGCGCGCGTCGACAACAGCGAGGGCATGAGCTATTTGCAGTCGGTGCCGCGGCGGATCGTGACGCTCTACATTCCGCTGTCGATCATCGTCATCATCCTGCTGTTCCCGTTCTATTGGATGGGGCTGACGGCGATCAAGCCGGACGACCAGCTGCTCGACCTCGACAAGTACAATCCGTTCTGGACCTGGAATCCGACCTTCAAGCACATCCACAAGCTGCTGTTCGAGAGCTACTATCCGCACTGGCTCTGGAACACGATGTATGTGGCGATCGGTGCCACAGTGCTGTCGATCATCGCGAGCGTGCTCGCGGCCTATGCGATCGTGCGGCTGCGCTACAAGGGCGCCAACGTCGTCGGCGGCCTGATCTTCCTGGCCTATCTGGTGCCGCCGTCGATCCTGTTCATTCCGCTCGCCACCGTCGTGTTCCAGTACGGCCTGTTCGACTCGCCGATGGCGTTGATCCTGACCTATCCGACGATCCTGATCCCGTTCTCGACCTGGCTTCTGATGGGCTATTTCAAGACCATCCCGTTCGAGCTCGAGGAGTGCGCGCTGATCGACGGCGCCAGCCGCTGGCAGATCCTGATCAAGATCGTGCTGCCGCTTGCCATTCCCGGCCTGATCTCGGCCTTCATCTTCTGCTTCACGCTGTGCTGGAACGAGTTCATCTACGCGCTGACGTTCCTGCAATCGACCCCGAACAAGACCGTGCCGGTCGCCATCGTCAACGAATTCGTTGACGGTGACATCTATCGCTGGGGTTCCCTGATGGCAGGGGCGCTATGCGGCTCGCTGCCGCTGGTTATTCTTTACGCCTTCTTCGTTGAGCATTATGTCTCGGCGATGACGGGTGCCGTGAAGGAATAAGCGCGCAAGGCCCGCAGCTGAATTCGAAGAAGAGAAGAAAAGGAGCAGGGTCGTGCACATTCTGATTCTGGGCGCCGCCGGCATGGTCGGCCGCAAGCTGACCGAGCGTTTGCTGCGCGAGGGCCGCCTCGGCAAGCAGGACATCAGCAGGATGACCTTGCAGGACGTGGTCGCGCCGGCCAAGCCCGCCAACGCCTCGATCCCGGTCAATGTCGTCGCATCCGATTTCGCCGATGGCGGCGCCGCGGCGCCCCTGATCGCCGAGCGCCCGGACGTGATCTTCCATCTCGCTGCAATCGTCTCGGGCGAGGCGGAGGCCGAGTTCGACAAGGGCTACCGGATCAATCTCGACGGCACCCGCTATCTGATCGACGCGATCCGCGCCGTCGGCGGCGGCTACAAGCCGCGGCTGGTGTTCACCTCCTCGATCGCGGTGTTCGGTGCGCCGTTCCCGGAGAAGATCGGCGACGAGTTCTTCCATACGCCGCTGACGAGCTACGGCACGCAGAAGTCGATCTGCGAGCTGCTGATCAACGATTACACCCGCAAAGGCCTGCTCGACGGGATCTCGATCCGCCTGCCGACGATCTGTGTGCGTCCGGGCAAGCCGAACAAGGCGGCGTCCGGCTTCTTCTCCAACATCATCCGCGAGCCGCTGGCGGGCGAGGAGGCGGTGCTGCCGGTGTCGGAGGACGTGCGGCACTGGCACGCCTCGCCGAAATCGGCGGTCGGCTTCCTGGTCCATGCCGGTACCATGGACCTCAATGCGATCGGGCCGCGGCGTAATCTCAGCATGCCCGGGATGTCCGTCACCGTCGGCGAGCAGATTGAGGCGCTGGAACGGGTCGCCGGCAAGAACGTCACCGCGCGGATCAAGCGGGTGCCCGATCCGACCATCATCGGCATCGTCTCGGGCTGGCCGCGCGATTTCGTCACGGACCGCGCGCTGAAGCTCGGCTTCACGACGGCCGAAAAGACGTTCGACGACATCATCCGCATCCACATCGAGGACGAGCTGGGCGGCAAGTTCGCCGCCTAGCTCCGCTCAGGCACGCGGGTCTTGGTATGACCAGGGTCGCCAGCATCGGCGAATGCATGATCGAGTTGCGTCAGGCTCCGGGCGGTCAGCCCGGAGGGCTGTATTCGCGCTCCTATGGCGGTGACACGCTCAACACCGCCGTCTATCTGTCCCGGCTCGGCGTCCACATCGATTACATCACGGCGCTCGGCGATGATGCGCTGAGCGATGAGATGATCGCGGGCTGGGCGAGCGAAGGCATCGGCACCAAGCATGTCGCGCGATTGGCAGGCAAGCTGCCGGGGCTCTATCTGATCCAGACCGACGATAAAGGCGAGCGGTGCTTCTTCCACTGGCGCGAGAGCGCCGCCGCGCGCGAGCTGATGGATCTGCCCGAGACGGACGACATCCTGAACTCGCTTGCGACTTACGACATCGTCTATCTCTCGGCGATCACGCTCTCGATCCTGCGCGAGGACGGACGGGACCGCCTGATCGCGGCGCTGAAGCGCGCGCGGCTGCTGGGCACGCGCTTTGCGTTCGACACCAATTTCCGCGCCCGCGGCTGGCCGGACCTGAATGTGGCGCGGAAGGTCTTCAGCAGCGCGTTCGAGACCGCCGATATCGTGCTGGCCTCGACCGAGGATCTGGCGCCGCTTTATCCTGGCGAGAGCAACACGGCGCTGCTCGCCGGCATCTCGAGCCCCGAGGTGGTGCTGAAGCTTGCCGAGCCCGCCTGCATCGTGCGTTCGGCCGGGGGAACGCGCGAGGTGAGAGCGGAGCCGCTGCCGAAGCCAGTGGTCGATACCACGGCGGCCGGCGACAGTTTTGCCGCGGCCTATCTCGCCGCACGGCTCGGGGGTGCCGAGCCCGAGGAGGCGGCGCGCGCGGGCCATCGTCTGGCCGGCGTCGTGGTGTGCTATCCTGGTGCGATCATTCCGCGTTATGCCATGCCGCCGAAGAAGGCGCCTCGTCCCCCACCATCCCGCAAGGCCTCGCAATGACAACGACATCGAAGCAGGACCAGATCGCCGAGTTGATCCGCCAGGCCACCGTGATCCCGGTGCTGACCATCGAGCGACTTGCCGATGCGGTACCGCTCGCCAAGGCGCTGGTCGCGGGCGGCGTGCGGACGCTCGAGGTGACGCTGCGTACGGCGGTCGCGGCCGATGCGGCCAAAGCCATCATCGCCGAGGTGCCCGATGCGGTGGTCGGGATCGGCACGATCCTCAATGCCGGCGATCTGGCGCGCGCCGAGGCGCTCGGCGCCAAATTCGGCATCAGCCCGGGCGCGACGCCAGAACTGTTGAAGGCGGTCGCCGCCAGCCGGCTGCCTTTCGCGCCGGGGATCGCGACCGCCTCGGAGCTGATGCAGGCACTGGCGCACGGTTTCGACGTCGTCAAATTCTTCCCCGCCGAGCAGGCCGGCGGTATCAAGGCACTGCGGGCCTTGGCTGGTCCATTCCCGAATGTCAGGGTCTGCCCGACCGGCGGGATCGGTGAGGCGAATGCGGCGACCTGGCTCGCCGAGCCCAATGTGCTCGCGGTTGGTGGTTCCTGGCTGTGCCCGGCGGCCGATATCCGCGCCGGCAACTGGGCGGGCATAACCGCCATGTGCGCGAAGGCGATGAAAACGCTGAAAGCCGGCTAGAACGCCGTTCCGATAGGAACGGGTTCTAGATTGTGGTTTTGACGCGTTTTCTTCACGCGAACCGGTGTCCACTTCGCTCGAAAACGCTCTCGAGATGCGCTACATAACTCCCGAACAGGAACAGGGAGATACGGCCATGACAGCAGCCAGCATTGTGGGTTGGGCGCACACGCCATTCGGAAAGTTTGACGCGGAGACCGTCGAAGGCCTCGTCGTCAAGGTCGCCAACGAGGCGCTCGCCGATGCCGGCATTGCCGCATCCGACGTCGACGAGATCACGCTCGGCCATTTCAACGCCGGCTTCTCGCCGCAGGACTTTACGGCGTCACTGGTGCTGCAGGCCAATCCGGCGCTGCGCTTCAAGCCGACCACCCGCGTCGAGAACGCCTGCGCCACCGGATCGGCCGCCGTGCACCAGGGCATCCGCGCCATCGAGGCGGGCGCTGCGAAGATCGTGCTGGTCGTCGGCGTCGAACAGATGACGAAGACGCCAGGTCCGGAGATCGGCAAGAACCTCCTGAAGGCGTCCTATCTGCCTGAAGACGGCGACACGGTCGGCGGCTTCGCCGGCGTGTTTGGCAAGATCGCGCAGGCCTATTTCCAGAAATACGGCGACCAGTCGGATGCGCTGGCAATGATCGCCGCCAAGAACCACAAGAACGGCGTCGCCAACCCCTATGCGCAGATGCGCAAGGATTTCGGGTTCGAGTTCTGCCGCGCCGAGAGTGACAAGAACCCGTTCGTCGCCGGTCCCTTGAAGCGCACCGATTGCTCGCTGGTCTCCGACGGCGCCGCCGCGCTGGTGCTGACCGATGCCGAGACCGCCAAGACCATGGGCAAGGCGGTGAACATCCGCGCCACCGCCCATGCGCAGGATTTCCTGCCGATGTCCAAGCGCGACATCCTGCAGTTCGAAGGCTGCACTATTGCCTGGCAGCGCGCGCTGCAGAAGGCCGGCCTGCAGCTCTCCGATCTCTCCTTCGTCGAGACCCACGACTGCTTCACGGTCGCCGAACTGATCGAATATGAAGCGATGGGCCTGACGCCGAAGGGCCAGGGGGCGCGCGCGATCATGGAAGGCTGGACCCAGAAGGATGGCAAGCTGCCGGTCAACCCGTCCGGCGGCCTCAAGGCCAAGGGCCATCCGATCGGCGCCACCGGCGTCTCCATGCACGTGATGAGCGCGATGCAGCTCACGGGACAGGCGCCCGAGGGCATGCAGCTCAAGAACCCGCAGATCGGCGGTATCTTCAACATGGGCGGCGCTGCGGTCGCCAACTACGTCTCGATCCTCGAGCCGGCGAAGTAGCTTGAACATTGCCGAATGGCTGGCGGCGACGGCGCGGGCGCGTCCCGATGCACCGGCGCTGCTGACCGGGTTCGACCTCGACGCCGACTATGCAACCTTTGCCCGCCGCGCCGCCTCGATCGGGGCGGCGCTGGCACGCGATCACGGCATTGCCGCCGGCGACCGCATCGCGCTGTTTGCCGGCAATTGCACGCAATATCTCGAGTGCCTCTATGGCATCTGGTGGACCGGCGCCGCGGCAATCCCGATCAACGCCAAGCTGCACGGCCGCGAGGTGGCCTGGATCTGCGGCAATGGCGGCGCCAAACTGGCTTTCGTGTCCGACGACACGATCGGCGCGCTGACCGAAGCAAAGGACGACTGCCCCGCCGGCATGACCATGCTGTCGGTCGACAGCGACGCGTACAGGACGATGCGAAGCGGCGAGGGGCCAGCTGCGCCATTGCCGCGCGAAAGCAACGATCTCGCCTGGCTGTTCTACACCTCAGGCACGACAGGTCGACCCAAAGGCGTGATGCTCAGCCACGGCAATCTGGTTGCGATGTCGCTGTGCTATCTCGCCGACGTCGATCCTGCGACGCCGAACGATGCCTCGCTCTATGCGGCGCCGATCTCGCATGGTGCGGGCCTCTACAACTTCCCGCATGTCTGGATGGGCGGCCGCCACGTCGTTCCGGAGTCCGGCGGCTTCGAGCCGGACGAGGTGCTCAACCTCGGCCGCCAGCTCGACAATGTCGTGATGTTCGCGGCACCCACCATGGTGCGCCGCCTGGTCGATGCCGCCAAGAAGCGTTGCGAGAACGGCGAGGGACTGCGCACCATCATCTATGGCGGCGGGCCGATGTACACCGCCGACATCCTGGATGCGATCGCGACGATGGGCCAGCGCTTCGTGCAGATCTACGGCCAGGGCGAGTCGCCGATGACGATCACGGCGCTGTCGCGCGACTGGCACCGGGCGAGCGATCATCCCCGCTATCTCGAACGGCTGGCTTCGGTCGGCACCGCGCAGAGCGTCGTCACCGTGCGCATCACCGGCAAGGACGGCAAGCCGCTGCCCGCGGGCGAGACCGGCGAGATCGAGGTCAAGGGCCTAACCGTGATGCTCGGCTACTGGAACAATCCGAAGGCCAATGCCGAGACGCTGAAGGACGGCTGGCTGCGCACCGGCGATGTCGGCCGCCTCGATGCCGACGGCTTCCTGACGCTGTCCGACCGTTCCAAGGACGTGATCATCTCCGGCGGCACCAATATCTATCCGCGCGAGGTCGAGGAAGCGCTGCTGACGCATCCTGATGTCCGCGAGGTCTCTGCGATTGGTGTGCCAGATCCGGAATGGGGCGAGATCGTCGTCGCCTGCGTCGTGCTCGCGGACGGCGCCACCGCCGACGACGGCAGGCTCGACGCGCATTGCCTTGCCTCGATCGCCCGCTTCAAGCGGCCGAAGCGCTATGTCTATCTCGATGCCCTGCCGAAGAACAATTATGGCAAGGTGCTGAAGACCGCGCTGCGGGAGATGATGGCCAAAGGATCGGGTAAGGGATAGGCCGCGGCCTCCCGTCGCGCTAAGCTGCTCGCGCCTGTCACCGGGAGAACGGACCATGGGAATCGAGACGTCTCTGTCGCTGTCGGAAGTGAACGATCGCATCGCAATCCTCCGGGACAATATCAGGCAGCTGATCGAGCAGGCCGCAGGCGCTGCGGGCGCGGAAGTCGAGGAGCGCATCGCCGAGCGGCTCGAGCAGCAGAATGCGGAACTGGAAAAGCTCCTCAAGGCGCGCGAGACGATGACCGGGCAGTAGCCGGCATCGGGCCGGCGGTGGGCTTCGTCTTGCCCGCCCTGCGTTCCGCCGCGCGGAAACGATCCGGCCGCCGCCGCGCATACGCCCATACGCCCGGCGCAGCTTGATCTCGGCGAACAGCTCCCGTTAGTAGGCATGATCCGGAAAGTGCGAAGCGGCTTTCCGGAAAAGATCATGCTCAAAAGACGCCAAGCGCGATGACGCTCGCCTGATCTCATCACGCTCTAGCTGCGTAACCAGAACATCCGGGAGCGAACAGGACGATGGGACCATTGCAGGGTATCAAGGTCGTCGACATGACGACCGTGCTGATGGGGCCCTATGCCACCCAGATGCTCGGCGACTACGGCGCCGACGTCATCAAGGTGGAATCGCCCGACGGCGACGTGACGCGGCAGATCGGTCCGACCCGGCATCCCGGCATGGGGCCGGTGTTTCTCAACACTAACAGAAGCAAGCGCTCGGTCTGCCTCGACCTCAAAAAGCCGGCGGGGCGCGAAGCCGTGCTGCGGCTGATCGCGCAGGCCGATGTGCTGGTCTACAATGTGCGCCCGCAGGCGATGGCGCGGCTGCAGCTCGGCTACGATGTGGTCGCCAAGGTCAATCCGGGGCTGATCTATGCCGGCGTGTTCGGCTTTGGCCAGGAAGGGCCCTATGCCGCAAAGCCCGCCTATGACGATCTGATCCAGGGCGCCACCGCGCTGCCGGCGCTGATGGCGCAGACCTCGGACGGCGTGCCGCGCTACGTGCCGAATGCGCTGGTCGATCGCATCGTCGGGCTCACCGCGGTCGGCGCGATCTGCGCGAGCCTCGTGCATCGCGACCGAACCGGGCAGGGCCAGCGCGTTGACATTCCGATGTTCGAGACCATGGCCGGGTTCGTGATGGGCGACCACATGGGCGGGCTGACCTACGATCCGCCGCTCGACAAGGGCGGCTATGCGCGGCATCTGTCGCCGGACCGGCGGCCCTACAAGACACAGGACGGCTATATCTGCGTCATCGTCTACAACGACAAGCAGTGGGAGAATTTCTTCAAGGCGACCGGCCGCGACGATCTGCGCAGCAATCCGAAATTCGCGACCTTCGCCGGCCGCGCCACCAACATCGATGTCGTCTACGCCGAACTCGCGCGCATCCTGCAGACCAAGACCACGGCCGAGTGGAACGAGATCCTCGAGAAGGCCGACGTGCCCGTGATGCCGATGCACGATCTCGAGAGCCTGTTGCAGGACCCGCATATGGTCGCGACCGGCGTGTTCCCCGTGATCGATCATCCGACGGAGGGGCGTATCCGCAGCATGACGCCGTCGGCGCGCTGGTCGGAGACCAAGGTCGAGCCGAGCCGGCTGGCGCCCAGACTCGGCGAGCACAGCGCGGAGATTTTGCACGAGGCAGGTTTCTCCGCTGACGAGATCGCGGCGATGGTGCGCGACGGCGCGGCCAAAGTGGTGAAGGCATAGGAGCACGACAGATGGATTTCGCACTCTCCGCCAACCAGGAATCGATCCGCGACGCCGTCGCCAAAATCTGCACCCGCTTTGACGAGGCCTACTGGCTGAAGAAGGACAAGGAGGGCGGCTACCCGGCCGACTTCCATCGCGCGCTGGCCGATGCCGGCTGGCTCGGCATCTGCATCCCCGAGGAGTATGGCGGCTCAGGCCTCGGCATCACCGATGCCGCGATCATGATGCGCACGATCTCCGAATCCGGCGCCGGCATGTCCGGCGCATCGGCGGTGCACATGAATGTGTTCGGGCTCAATCCGGTGGTGGTGTTCGGCACCAAGGAGCAGTGCCAGCGCATGCTGCCGCCGATCATCGACGGCCGCGACAAGTCCTGCTTTGCAGTGACCGAGCCCAACACCGGCCTCAACACCACGCAGCTCAAGACCCGCGCGGTGCGCCAGGGCGACAAATACATCGTCAACGGCCAGAAGGTGTGGATCTCGACCGCGCAGGTCGCCAACAAGATCCTGCTGCTCGCGCGCACCACGCCGCTGGAGGAGGTGCGCAGCCCGACCCACGGCCTCAGCCTGTTCTACACCGATTTCGACCGCAAGCGCGTCACCGTGCACGAGATCGAGAAGATGGGCCGCAAGCCGGTCGATTCCAACGAGCTGTTCTTCGAGAATTTCGAGATTCCAGTCGAGGACCGCATCGGCGAGGAGGGCCGCGGCTTCGAATACATCCTGCACGGCATGAACCCGGAGCGCATCCTGATCGCAGCTGAAGCGGTCGGCCTCGGCCAGATCGCGCTGAAGCGGGCGTCGGAATACGCCAAGGGCCGCATCGTGTTCAACCGTCCGATCGGCATGAACCAGGGGATCCAGCATCCGCTGGCGAAGTGTTGGATGGAGCTGGAGGCCGCCTGGCTGATGGTGCTGCGCGCCGGCTGGCAATATGACCAAAATCTGCCCTGCGGCCCGGCCGCGAACGCGGCAAAGTATCTCGCTGCGGAAGCCGGCTTTCACGCCTGCGAGCAGGCGGTGATGACCCATGGCGGCTTCGGCTATGCCAAGGAATATCACGTCGAGCGCTATTTCAGGGAATCGCTGATCCCGCGCATCGCGCCGATCAGCCCGCAGCTCATCCTCAGCTTCATCGGCGAGAAGGTGCTCGGCCTTCCGAAGTCGTATTGAGGGTGGCCATGCGCTTCCCATCAGCGTCATTCCGGGATGCGCCGTCAGGCGCAGGCCCGGAATCCATAACCACGATCGTGAATATGGATTCCGGGCTCGCGCTACGCGCACCCCGGAATGACGCACTAAGAGGTACGCTGACATGAGCTTCGTCACCGGCGTCGGCCTCACATCCTACGGCAAGCATGAGGGCCTGTCCTCGCTCGACCTGATGAGCAATGCGGCCGAGCTTGCGATCTCCGATGCCGGACTGAAGCGTGCCGACATCGACGGCATCCTGTGCGGTTACTCCACGGTCTCGCCGCACATCATGCTGGCGACGGTATTCGCCGAGCATTTTGGTATTCGTCCGTCCTATGCCCACGCCGTGCAGGTCGGCGGCGCCACGGGCCTCGCGATGACCATGCTGGCGCATCACCTCGTCGACGCGGGTGTCGCAAAACACGTGCTGGTGGTCGGCGGCGAGAATCGCCTGACCGGGCAGAGCCGCGACGCATCGATCCAGGCGCTGGCCCAGGTCGGTCATCCCGATTACGAGGTGACGCTGGGGCCGACGATCCCGGCCTATTACGGCCTGGTCGCGACGCGTTACATGCATGAGTACGGGCTCACGCAGGAAGATCTTGCCGAGTTCGCGGTGCTGATGCGCAAGCACGCGCTGATGCATCCCGGCGCCCAGTTCCACGAGCCGATCACGGTTGCCGATGTGATGGCCTCGAAGCCGGTGGCGATGCCGCTCAAACTGCTCGACTGCTGCCCGGTGTCCGACGGCGGCGCGGCGTGCGTGATCAGCCGCGAGCCGACCGGCGAGCGGCGGGTTCGCATCCGCGGCTGCGCCCAGGCGCACACCCATCAGCACGTCACGGCCGCGCCCGCGCTGAGCGAGCTAGGTGCGGAGATCTCGATCGCTAAGGCGAAGGCGGCGTCGGGCATCGCCATATCAGACGTGCGTTACGCTGCGGTCTACGACAGCTTCACGATCACGCTCGCGATGCTGCTGGAAGATCTCGGCCTTGCCAAGCGCGGCGAGGCGGCCGCGCGGGTGCGCGCCGGCTATTTCAATCAAGATGGCGAGATGCCGCTCAACACCCATGGAGGCCTGCTCAGCTACGGCCATTGCGGCGTCGGCGGCGCGATGGCGCATCTGGTCGAAACCCAACTGCAGATGACCGGCCGCGCCGATAATCGCCAGGTGCGCGATGCCTCGGTCGCGCTGCTGCATGGCGACGGCGGCGTGCTGTCCTCCCATGTCAGCATGTTCCTGGAGCGCGTGCGATGAGCGGACCGATCATTGACTGGACCAGGGGCGCGGAAGCCATCGTCTATCAGACCTGTAACGCCTGCGGCGCGCTGCAATATTTCCGCCGCAGCTTCTGCGCCGCCTGCGGCTCATTCGATCTCGCCGAGCACCGCGCGAGCGGAGCAGGGACCGTGTATGCGACGTCGCTGGTCTGTCGCGCCGCGACACCGGAGACCCGGGCGCATGTACCCTACAACATCGTGCTCGTGGATGCCGACGAGGGCTTTCGCATGATGGCCCACGGCGACAACGACCTTGCCATCGGCGACAAGGTTTTGGCGCGCTTCACGCAATTTGCGGGACGGCTGGTTCCGTATTTCGCAAAGGCAAAATGAGGGGCTGAACGAACCGGTCAGAACGCAGGACCAGGCTGAATTGGTTCGCTCTTGCCCCTCATGGTTTACGGATAGCTTGTTTGGGCATGATCTTTCGGAAAACCGCTACACACTTTTCCGGATCATGCCTCAGTGCCAATAAAAGACAAAGCTGGCGATGACGAGCATCGCCGTCACCGCCAGCATTTGCGCAAGCGCTTCCGAGGCCGCCCTCTTGGTGGCTTCCTTCATGCGTTTCCCCTAGACTTGGGCGTGACTCATCGTTGCGCAAATTGCGCGAACGACGGCCAGATTTTGTACTCGGAACACCCCGCGTCGAGCATTCGCTTTTGACGAGTCCCCACTCAGCGAATATCGACTGTGTCAGGGTTGTATGGGAATGCGGCGGCAATTTGACTCGCGCGTGTTGCTCCTGCGACGGCCGGCGGATACTGTTTCGGAACCCGACAGAAACGACAGAGATCAAGGTTAGGAAATGGCCCGTATCGACTACTCCGATCCCGCGAAGGCAAGCCCGCGCACCCGCGAGATCCTCGACAAGAACCGCAACGCCAACATCTTTCGCATGATGGCGCATTCGCCGAGCTACTTTGAGCAGTACTGCCGGCTCGGCGGCGCGATCCGCCACAAGGGCGAGCTCGATCCGATCGTGCGCGAGATCGCGATCACACGCACCGGCATTCTCTGCGAGGCGCCTTACGAGATCGTCGCACACAAGCGCATCGGGAAGAATGTCGGCGTCACCGACGAGCAGAACGCCGCGCTGGAGAACTGGCAGTCGGCGACCTGCTTCGACGAGGTGCAGCGCGCGGCGCTGACCTTCACCGACGAGATCGTCAAGCTGAAGAAGCCGACGGATGCGACCTTCAAGGCGATCGCGGCGCTGTTGACCCCGGCGGCGCTGATCGAGCTGCAGCTCTCGGTCGGCTTCTACATCATGACGTCGAAGTTCCTCGAGACGTTCGAGATCGACATGCAGCCGGTGACGGAAGTGGTGAGCTGAGGTCTTTGCCTCTCCCCGCGTGCGGGGAGAGGCCGGATCGCATGAAATGCGATCCGGGTGAGGGGGGCCTCCGCGAGTCTAAACTCGAAGTCATTTTGCGGAGGCAGCCCCTCACCCCGGCCCTCTCCCCGTAAGAACGGGGAGAGGGAGAATTAAGCAACTACCCCGACGTCAGCAGATCGACCTTCGCATTCGCCACGATCAGCCGGTCGGCGAGGATTTGCGCGAGGTTGCGCATGATCCGTTCGCCGGCGCGTGGGTGCTGCTCGCGGAAGCGCTCGAAATCCCTGATCTCCACCTCGTAGGTGGTGGCCGACATGTCGGCGAGCACGTCCGCCGAGCGCTTGGGCTCCAATAGCGCCATCTCGCCGAACGCCATGCCGGCGGTCAGCGTCGCGAGCCGGATGCCGTCGGGCAGGGTGACGTGGACCACGCCGCTGCGCAAGAAGAACAGCGAGTTCGCCTCACTGCCCGCGGCAACGATCTTCTCGTTGGGCTGGTAGGTCCTGACCGCGCAGAGCGTGGTGAGGTCGGCGATCTCAGCCTCACTCAAGCCCGCGAGCAGCGGCTGCTCGGACAGCTCCGTCGTCTCGAGGAAATCGATCGAGCCGCCATAGCGGTAGACGATCTGGTCCTCGGCCCATTCGATCGCGGTGTCGAGCAGATAGAAATCCCTGATGTTGCCGAGCCGGTTGGTCCACTCGCTGATCGTGGTCCATTCACGCGAGGTCCGCTTGATGCCGGAGAGGATCACGGTGACGCCAAGCTCGGCGAGTTCCTGGAAGGATTCCGCCACCAGCCGCGCGCCGGCGCGGGTCGTCGCGGTGACGCGGCGCAGGTCGAAGATCACGAATTCCGGCCGCGGGCTGCCAGCGAGGCGGCGGGAGACGTAGTCGACATTGGAGAGCGACAGCGTGCCGACCAGTTCGATCACCCGCACCTCCTGGAAGTGCTTTGCCAGGATCTCTTGCTCCTGCGGCCGCCGCACCCGGCGGGACGGGTTCTTGCCGATATTGTAGTCGGCGATGATGCTGTGGCGGGCGTCGTCGCTGCGGTTCAGCATGTGCAGGTCGTAATGCGCCGACAACGCCTCGCAGACCTTGATGCCGCGCACGCTGTTGCCATGCTTGTCGAGCTTTGGCGAGTAGCTGCCGAGCCCGAGCCGCGCCGGCAGCGCCGCCAAAATGCCGCCGCCGACGCCGCTCTTGGCGGGGATGCCGACGCGGTAGATCCATTCGCCGGCGTAGTCGTACATGCCCGACGAGGTCATCACCGACAACGTGCGTGCGATCGCGTAGGGCGTCACCACCTGCTCGCCGGTCAGCGGATTGATGCCGCGGTTGGCCAGTGTCGCCGCCATCACCGCGGTGTCGCGCGCGGTGACGAGGATGGCGCATTGCCGGAAATAGACGTCGAGCACCGCGGGCACGTTTTCGGTGATCACGCTGTTGGTGCGCAGCAGATAGCCGATCGCCCGGTTGCGATCGCCGGTGGCGCTCTCGGAGGCGTAGACCGCCTCGTCGACATCGAGCTCGCGGCCGGCGAAGCGGCCGAGCGCCTGGCGGATGTAGTCGAATGCGCCGTCGCCCTTGTCGGCATGGAGCAGGCCGGAGCAGGCGATTGCGCCGGCATTCACCATCGCATTGAACGGGTGGTTATCGGCATTGAGCCGGATCGAGTTGAAGGGGTCGCCTGACGGTTCGACGCCGATCACGCTCTCCACCAGCTCGGCGCCCAGCGTGTCCAGCGCCAGCGCGAACACGAACGGCTTCGACATCGACTGGATGGTGAAGGGCACCCGGGTGTCGCCGACCTCGTAGACATGGCCGTCGAGCGTCGCGAGGCTGATGCCAAAATGGGCAGGGTCGGCCTTGCCGAGCTCCGGGATGTAGTCCGCCACCGCGCCGGCCACCTCTGGTAGGAAGTCTGCGTAACACGTGTGCAGAAACCGCAGCAGCGGCGGCTTCGAGCTGGACCAGGCCGTGGTGGTGGCGGTGACGGGGGGAGGCGATCGTTTCATCGCCTCCTGTTGTGCAACGCAATCAGGGCGCGCGCAACCGAGCGCACATCTCCATCAGTCGGGTGATGAGCCGAGCAGGCGCAAACCGATGGCTGTCGGTTTTCGAACAGATGTTCACAAAACGAGCGGTTGCTCGGCAATTGTGTCGCCATACGAAACTTTCGGGCCGGGAATGTTCCGAAAGCGAAACAGCATGCGACGCCGTGCGACTCCCAGAGGAACCACCGCCGATCACATGACATCTGGGAATTTGGTCCGAGCCGAGCGGCTTGACGGCCGCGCTCAGGTCTCAACGATCGCGACGGCCTGGCCCTCGGCGATGACGTCATCAATCCTGACCAGAATCGACTTGATTTTGCCTGCCGTCGTCGACGTGACCGGTATTTCCATCTTCATCGCTTCGACGAATGCGATCTCGTCGCCGTCGCCGATATTGCTGCCGGCCGCAACAGGAAGCGCGCAAACGCGCCCGGCAACTTCGGTCACAACCTTGATCTCTGGCATTCCACTCTCCGATACCGTCTTGCGGAAATTTCATCCGGCGAACGGCTTTTTGTTGTGGCGGCAGATTGCCTGAGGTAGCTTCTTCTGCAAGTGGAATTTTATTCCGCAAGACGGAATGGAGCCAAACAAGATGGGACGGCGCTCGGAACGGCTTAGCCGGCAGGGAATGCTCGCCAGCGAGACTGGCGATGGCGATGTCATCCAGGTGGTGTCGCGCGCGTTTGATGTGTTGCGGTGCTTCGAGGGGCACGAAGCGCGACTTGGCAATCTCGAAATCTCGAACCGCTGCGGCCTGCCGCGTTCGACGGTGTCGCGCTTGACGCACACGCTGACGCGGATGGGACAGCTCGTCTATCTGCCACGCGATCAGAAATATCGCATCGGCCCGAGCGCGGTCGCGATGAGCACGTCGATGATGAAGGGGCTGCAGCTGCGCAACCTGATCCGGCTGCGCTTGCAGGATGTCGCCGACCAGTTGCCCGGCACCGTGGGCTTCGTGATCCCCGACCGCTTTCATCTGGTCTATCTGGAGTTCGCACGCGCCGCGAACGCGCTCGGCCTGCATGAAGCCACCGGCAGCCGCATCTCGATGGCGACCACCGCTGCCGGCCACGCCTATACCGCAGCGCTCGATCCTGCGATCGGTGATGCGCTGATATCAGAAATGGAAGGCGAATTGCCGGACAGCGCCAAGATGCTGACGCCGCGCATCGCAGCCAATCGCCGTCATTTGCAGGAGCACGGCTACGTCGTCGCCTGCGGCCTGTGGAGCCCGCACATCAACGGCGTCGCGGTGCCGCTGTGGTCACCGCAATACCAGACCTATGTGGTCACCACGATCGGCCTGCTCTCGGCGATGTATGACGAGCAGCGGCTGCATCGCGAGGTCGCGCCGCTGATGGTCGACCTCGCCGCCGCGGTCGGCAGCCTACTCGAAGGCGCCGACGGCGATATCTTCAGCAATCGGATCGAACGCAAGTCACTTCCGGTGACCACCCATAACAACAACAAAATCATCAAGACGGAGGCAATGAATGAACTGGAAGCCGGAACTCGACGACCTCGCCCGGCGCGAAGCGTTCGCGCGGGAGATGGGAGGCGTTGACAAGGTCAAGCGGCAACGCGACCAGGGCCGGCTCACGGTTCGTGAGCGCATCGACAAGCTCGTCGACCAGAACAGCTTTCACGAGGTCGGTGCCATCTCCGGCATCGCCGAATATGACGAGAGCAACGAACTCAAGCATCTGACGCCGGCGAACTGCGTGTTCGGCCGCGCCCGGGTCGACAGACGCACCGTGGTCGTGGTCGGCGACGATTTCACCGTGCGCGGCGGCTCGGCCGATGCATCGATTTCCGCCAAGCCGCTGATGGCGGAGGAGATGGCGCACGACTTCCGCCTGCCGATCATTCGGGTGATCGAGGGCTCCGGCGGCGGCGGCTCGGTGAAGACGATCGAGACCAGGGGCGCGGCCAATCTACCCGGTGGTGTCGGCGGCACGCGCTGGTACTGGTACACGACCGCCAATCTGGCGCGCGTGCCGGTGGTCGGCCTCGGGCTCGGCTCAGTCGCAGGCTTAGGTGCGGCGCGGCTGGCGGCCACGCATTACTCGGTGATGACCAAGAGCTCCGCGATGTTCGTCGCCGGCCCGCCGGTGGTGAAGCGCCTGGGTCAGGATCTGACCAAGCAGGAGCTCGGCGGCGCCGACATCCAGACCCGCGCCGGCGCGATCGACCAGGCCGTCGAGACGGAGGAGGAGGCGTTCGACTACGCGCGGCGCTTCCTGTCCTATCTGCCGGCGTCGGTCTACGATCTGCCGCCGACCATTCCCTGCACCGACGACCCGGAACGTGCCGAGGAGTCGCTGCTGAAGGCCGTGCCGCGCAATCGCAAGCAGGTCTACAAGATGCGGCCGATCATCGATGCGGTCGTCGACAAGGGCTCGTTCTTCGAGGTCGCCGCCAATTTCGGCCGACCTGTGATCACCGGACTGGCGCGGATCGAGGGCCGGGCGGTGCTGCTGCTCGCCAGCGATCCCTTCCACTATGGCGGCTCGTGGACCGCGGACGCCTGCCAGAAGGTGATCCGCTGGGTCGATTTCGCCGAGACCTTCCATTTGCCGGTGGTTTACCTGATGGACTGCCCCGGCTTCATGATCGGGCTCGAGGCGGAGAAGTCGGCGACCATCCGCCACGGCGTGCGGGCGATGGCGGCGGTCAACCAGAGCACGGTGCCCTGGTGCACCATCATCATCCGCAACGCGTTCGGCGTCGCCGGCGTGGTGCATCAGCCGGCCAACCGCTTCTCGATGCGCTACGCCTGGCCGTCGGCCTATTGGGGCTCGCTGCCGCTCGAGGGCGGCATCGAGGCTGCCTATCGCGCCGAGATCGATGCGGCCAGCGATCCCGCCGCCAAGCTGCGCGAGATCGAGGACCGCCTCAACAAGCTGCGCTCGCCGTTCCGCTCGGCCGAGAAGTTCTGGGTCGAGGAAGTGATCGATCCGCGCAAGACGCGCTCGCTGCTCTGCGAGTTCGCGCGTCTGGCCGAGCCGATCCGCAAGGCCGGGCCGCCGAGCAACATGTCGACGCGGCCGTAGGGCTGTCGCCGCGACCCCAACGTGTCATGCGCGGGCCTGACCCGCACATCCATCGTCCGCAGCAGCGGACGAGTGAGTCATTCGAAGCGAGATGGATTGCCGGGTCGAGCCCGGCAATGACGACCTCATCTACTCGGCTTCGCGATGCACGTCGTGGATCACGATGCCCATGCCGTTCTCGGGCATCTTGATCCATTCGCGCCGCTTCAGCGAGCGCTTGGTGTCCTCGTGTCCGCTCGCCCAGTGCTCGCGCATCGAGGTGCCGGAGAATTCGTGGTCCTTGGCGTCGCCCTCATAGGCCTTCTGCTGATAGATCAGCTGCAGCAGCGTGATCCCGGGCAGCCGGCTGTTCGCCTTCTTGAGCTGGTGTTCGTCTTCCGACAGATGGTCATCGGGAATCTTTGACAGCGCGTTGTGCAGGGCGGTGCGCAGATTGTAGGTCTTGCGGTAGACGTCGGTGTTATAGCGGGTGCGCGACGAATACATGATGTCCTTGTGCCGGGCCATCACGTCCTGGATGTCGCGCGGCAGCGCACCGCGCGCCGAGAACAGGTCGACCTGGAACACCAGCGAGTTGGCATTGTCCTCCTGGTCGAGCAGGTGCTGCAGCGGCGTGTTGGACACGATGCCGCCATCCCAGAAATGATCGGTCCCGACCTTTACCATCGGCAGCGCCGGCGGCAGTGCGCCGCTCGCCATGATGTGCTCGGGGATGATCTCGTCATGGGCATTGTCGAAGTAGATGAAGTTGCCGGAGAGCACGTTCACCGCGCCGACCGCAAAGCGCATCTTCTTGGAATTGATGCGGTCGAAATCGACCAGCTCAAGCAGCGAGTCCCGCAAGGGCGTGGTATCGTAATAGCTGGTGGCGGTGCGCGCGCCGGCCGGGCTGAGCCACGGATTGGTCTGATGCGGGATGAAGAAGCCCGGTTGTCCCAGCGTCGTCGTCAGCCATGAGCTGGTGAAGTTGCGCGCTTTACGGAAGATGTCGCCGTCCGGGGTGTACTGCCAGATTTTGCGGCCGGTGATGCGATCCCAGAATGTGTGCAGCCGCTCCAGCCGCTTGTCAGGGGGATTGCCGGCGATGATCGCCGAGTTGATCGCGCCGATCGAGACGCCGCAGACCCAGTCGGGTTCGATGTTGGATTCATGCAGCGCCTGATAGACGCCGGCCTGATAGGCGCCGAGCGCACCGCCGCCCTGCAGAACCAGGGCCACGCGATCGCATCCTTCGGGACGCCAGCCGGGCGTCGCGTGATCGATTTCGTCGACATGAGGGGTACGCGCGTCCATATCAGACACTCCAAAAATTGCGGCGAGAATTCAGGGTGCCGATGACGCCGTGATGACAAGTGCCGCGCTGGCGCACGGCGCATCCGCCATGCCTGCCTGCATGGTTAGCATTCGCCTCATCAGCGAAACGCGGGTCACGCAAGCGTAACCGCGGTCATGCCCGTGACGGAAATCCCTCATATCGCTGTCAATCTCGGCCGCTAGCCTCCGCGCAATATTTCCGAACAGGGGGTTATCGCGATGCGCAGGGAAGATCTGCTCAAGCTTCCGTCCATGCCGGCTGCCGGTCCGAGCTATCCTGCCGGACCCTACCGCTTCATCGATCGCGAATTCCTCGTCATCACTTACGAGACCGATCCGGAATTGATCCGCGCCGGCCTGCCTGAGCCGCTGGAGCCGGTCGAGCAGGCGATCGTGCATTACGAATGGATCAAGATGCCCGACAGCTCCGGCTTCGGCAGCTACACCGAGTCCGGCCTCGTGATCCCCGCGCGACTACACGGCGAGGAGGTCAATTTCGTCTGCCAGATGTATCTCGACGATGATCCGCCGATCGCGGCCGGCCGCGAGATCTGGGGGGTTCCGAAGAAATACGCCCATCCCAAGCTCGAGATCGTTAAGGACACGCTGACCGGTACGCTGGAATATGCCGGCCAGCTCGTCGCGATGGGCACGATGGGCTACAAGCACGAGAGCATGGCGGGCAATGGCGACATCACTCGCGCCACGCTGTCGAAGACGCAAGTCAATCTGAAGATGATCCCCGGCGTCGACGGTCATCTCGATATCTGCCAGCTCGTTGCGATCAACCTGACCGACATCGTCGTCAAGGGATCGTGGATCGGGCCAGGCCGCCTGCATCTCGTGCCGCACGTCAACGCACCAGTCGCGGATTTCCCGGTCAAGCGCGTGGTCGGCGCACATCACTATATCGCCGACCTGACGCTGCCGTTTGGTCGCGTCGCGCACGACTACAACAAGGAAGTCGCAGAGGCGGCGGCACCGACCGGACTCGCCGCAGAGTAGCACGCAGCGAAGCTCGATCAGGCCGCGACCGGTTTCGCCTCCGGCGCGACCTTGGGCTGCGGCCGCGAGATCGCCAGCACGCTCAGCGCGGCGATCACGCAAAGCGCCCCGGCGATGAAGAATGCCGGCAGATAGCTCGCATAGAGCGTGCGCGACAGCCCGGCGCCGAACGCGGCGGCGCCGGCGCCGAGCTGATGCCCGGCGAAGATCCAGCCGAACACCAGATTGGCGCGCTCGGCGCCGAAGCGCTGCGCGGTCAGGCGCACCGTCGGCGGCACGGTCGCGATCCAGTCGAGCCCGTAGAACATCGCAAACAGCGACAGGCCGTAGAAGGTGAAGTCGGAGTACGGCAGATACAGCAGCGACAGCCCGCGCAGGCCGTAGTACCAGAACAGCAGCCGGCGATTGTCGAAGCGGTCCGACAGCCAGCCCGAGATGATGGTGCCGAAGAAATCGAAGATGCCCATCGCGGCGAGCAGGCTCGCAGCCTGCACCTGCGGAATGCCGTAGTCGAGGCACATCGGGATCAGGTGGACCTGGACGAGGCCGTTGGTCGAGGCGCCGCAGACGAAGAAGGTCGCGAACAGGATCCAGAACACCGACGACTTCGAGGAGTCGCGCAGCGTGCCGAGCGCGGCCGCCATGATCGGTGCATTGGCCGGCGGCGGCGCGGGGAGCGGCGCGGTGCCCTCGTCGCCGAACGGGCGCAGGCCGACATCGCTCGGCCGGTCGCACATCACCATCAGCACGGCAAAGGCAGCGACGCCGAGCATGACGCAGACGAGGCCAAGCGCGACACGCCAGCCGTAACGCTCGGTGATGGTCGCGAGCAGCGGCAGGAAGGCGAGCTGCCCGGTGGCGACGCTCGCAGTGAGCATGCCGATCACGAGGCCGCGTCGTGCCACGAACCAGCGCGTCGCGATCGTCGCGCCGAGCACCAGCGCGGTCATGCCGGTGCCGATCCCGATCACGACGCCCCACAACAGGATGAGCTGCCAGACCTGCGTCATGGCGAGCGAGGCCAACAGTCCCGACACCACGATCAATTGCGCCGCCAGCGTCACGTTGCGCAGGCCGTAGCGGTTCATCAGCGCCGCGGCGAACGGCGCCATCAGCCCGAACAGGATGAAGCGGATCGACAGGGCGGAGGAGATCTCGGCGGTGGACCAGCCGAATTCCTTCTGCAGCGGCACGATGAAGACGCCGGGCGCGCCGACGGTGCCGGCCGAGATCAGCGCGGCCAGGAAGGTCACGGCAACCATCACCCAGCCGTAATGGATGTTGCGGCGGGCGAGGGTGGAAGCAAGCCAGTTCGAGATCATTGGGCCCTGGATGAAAAGCGATGAGGGTTTTATTCGTGATGCACAATATGCCACGAGGGAGCTATGGCTAAAATGCCAAAGTTCCCTCGTTTTCGGACTCGGCCGTGGGGCCGTTTTAAACTAGTGCGTGACCCGCTCGACCGCGATCGCGGTGGCTTCGCCGCCGCCGATGCACAAAGCGGCGACGCCGCGCTTCAGGTTCTGCGCCTCCAGCGCGTGCAGCAAGGTCACGATCAGCCGCGCGCCGGTGGCGCCGATCGGATGGCCGAGCGCACAGGCGCCGCCATTGATGTTCAGCCTGTCACGCGGAATGCCGAGATCGCGCTGCGCCGCCATCGCGACCACCGCGAACGCCTCGTTGATCTCGAACAGGTCGACATCGCCGACGCTCCAGCCGACCTTGTCGAGCAGCTTTCTGATCGCCGGGATCGGCGCGGTGGTGAACCATTGCGGCTCCTGGCTGTGGGTGGCGTGGCCCTTGATCTCGGCCAGCACCGGCAGGCCGTCGCGGTCGGCGAGCGAACGTCGCGCCAGGATCAGCGCCGCGGCGCCGTCGGCATTGGCCGAGGAGGCGGCCGGCGTGATCGTGCCATTGGCGCGGAACGCCGGCTTCAGGCCGGGGATCTTTGCCGGATCGACCTTCAGCGGGTGCTCGTCATTGGCGATGACGCGCGGACCGGCCTTCTCGGTGAGCGTGATCGGCGCGATCTCGGCTTTGAAGGCGCCGCCCTCGACCGCCTTGCGGGCGCGGCTCAGCGTCTCCATCGCATAGGTGTCCTGGTCGGCGCGGGTGAACTGATAGGCCTCCGCGGTCGCCTCGCCGAAATCGCCCATCGAGCGGCCGGTCTCGTAGGCGTCCTCGAGCCCGTCCATCATCATGTGGTCGATGATGCGGTCATGGCCGGCACGATAGCCGCCGCGGGCCTTTTGCAGCAGATAGGGCGCGTTGCTCATGCTCTCCATGCCGCCGGACAGCACGATCTCGGCCGAGCCGGCCTTGATGATGTCGTGGGCCAGCATGGTCGCCTTCATGCCGGAACCGCAGACCTTGTTGACGGTGGTGGCGCCGGTGGCGTCCGGCAGCCCGGCGCCGCGCGCGGCCTGGCGGGCCGGGGCCTGGCCCTGGCCGGCGGGCAGCACGTTGCCCATGAACACCTCATCGATGCGCTCGGGCGCGAGCTTGGCGCGCTCGAGCGCCGCGCCGATCACATGCGCGCCGAGCTTGTGGGCTGCGAGCGGCGTGAGTTCGCCCATGAAGCGGCCGAGCGGGGTGCGGGCGGCGGAGAGGATGACGACGGGATCGGCGCTGGTTGCCATGGCAGGATTCCCTTCAATGCCGGGGATTTGATTGAATTATTCTCATCATATGATGCGATGCAAAAAATGCAACTCCACGTCCTATGACAAAATGTCGTGTTCGCATGAGTTGGAGGGGCCGGGATAGTTCCGCAATCACCACCGTCGTCCCGGCGAAAGCCGGGACCCATAGCCACCGCACTTGATGACGAACGGGATTGTGGCCCCAGCGTCGCGCAGCAAATCCCATTTGGGGTAATGGGTCCTGGCTTTCGCCAGGACGACGATGAGGATGAGGCGCAAGTCAAGATATCAAGCAGCGCGGTGTCATCACCCGCGCATGCCGGTGATCCCGTATTCCAGAGGCGCCTGTGCGTGAGCCGAGAGGCCGCGGCGTACTGGATCGCCCGGTCGAGCCGGGCGATGACAGTTGAAGATGAGGACGCAACTTCGCATTCTCGCGACATGATTTGTCCGAGCTTTGCTTGTCGTTCCGCCCTCTGTCTTGCAGAGGGCGCAGGGAAAGCCGGGTGCCGATCGCACCCATGGGCCCCGAGCAAAAGGTAGAAAGCTCGGGGGTAGGACCACTGGTGTAACCGGAGACTCCGGCTTTCCCTGCGCGATGGGTTACGGCTCACTTCGTGCTCTCCCCGGCGAGACTGGGCTTGCTTGTCACCGTCTTCGCAACACGCGTTTTGCATCTTGCGAGGAGACACCGGCCGCTAGGGCGTCAGGACCACACGACTTCACCGTCCGCTTCGCGTGCCTTCGTCAGTCGCACGCTCAGCGTCCACCGCATCCCACGCCGCGTTCGTGACGACCGCGAAGCGCCCCTCGATCGGGTGAGACGGGCAAACCATACACCGAGTTGATTTTCGGATAAAGCGAAATATTTTTGCGGCGGGGGCTTGCGCCGGTGGGCAACTCAGTGATTGAGAATTTCTCCGCGGGAGCCGGCGCGTCCGGGCTTGCCCACGACGTGACCTAGTCCGACCGCCACGCGCCGAGCAAGAACCGCCGCTTCGGTGCGGTGCCTGCCTGCTTCTGCACATCGGGCAGGTCGACGGCGTAACGCTTCATCAGCAGCTTGATTGCGATCCCGATGATCACAAAGGGCGTCACGTAGATTGCGAAAACTTCGAAGGCGTTCATGTCGTCCTCCGCGGTTTCGGAGCAGGCATGCTAGCACAATCGTCGGGCGGGGGGGGGATGGCCGATCCGGGGTGCGCGCCGGACGAAATCGGGCGGGCCGTGCAACACGTTGCCGCTGATGCCGCCGCGCATGGCCGCATGCGGCGGCTTCGATTGACAGCGGCGGGCTCGGCGCTACGCTCTCGGAACAGGACGTTTTCTCAAGAGACTCAACGGCCGAAGCAAGACCCAGTATCAAGACCCAGAAGAACCAAGAAAAGGGCAGGACACGCCGTGACACGCGTCATCGCGTCTTGAGCGGGACCACGCGGACTTCCGCGCTCGCGCCATTTCGCATCCGCAGCTATCGCTTTCAATGGCCGTCCGATCTGCTCACCTCCTGGGCGTTCGAGGTCGAGACGCTGGTGCTCGGCTGGTACATCATGGTCGAGACCGGCTCGGTGCTGCTGCTGACCGCGATGGCCTCGTTGCAATATGTAGGAACGCTGGTCGCGCCGGTCGTCGGCATGATCGGCGACCGCATGGGGCATCGCGATCTGCTCGCCGTGATGCGCTTTGCCTATACCGCGCTCGCCGGCACCATCATGATTCTGGCGCTATCCGGCCATCTGGCGCCGCTGAATGTCATGATCATCGTCGCGCTGATGGGAGTGATCCGTCCGTCGGACCTCGGCGTGCGCGGCGCGCTGCTCGCCGACATCATGCCGCCGGCGCAGCTGGTCGGCGCCATCAGCCTGGCGCGCACGACGCAGGACTCGGCGCGAATCGCCGGCGCACTGAGCGGAGCGGGATTGTTCGCCGCGCTCGGCATCGGCTATGTCTATGTCGGGATCGCGAGCTTCTATTTCGTTGCCGCGGTGCTGATGCTCTGCATGAGCCGGCCGGCACAAGTGCACGGCGCGGCCGATCAATCGGCAAGCGACTTGCCCGGTTCGGCGCTGCTGCGCGACCTCAAGGAAGGCATCGTCTACGCCTGGAGCGGTCCCGGCATGCGCGCGGCGCTCTGTGTCGCGTTCCTCGCCAACCTCACCGCGTTTCCGCTCACCAACGGTCTATTGCCCTATGTCGCGCGCGACATCTTCCATACCGACCAGACCGGGCTCGGCTATCTCTCCGCGAGCTTCGCGTTCGGCTCGCTGATCGGCTCGATCACGCTCAGCATGGCCGGCGGCGTGCGCATCGCACGGCTTTTGATCGGCGCGACGCTCGCTTGGTATGCGATGCTTTTGGTGTTCGTCGAGCTCAGGACCATGCCGGTGGCGATGGCCTGCCTGGTGCTGGCCGGGATCGCGCAGAGCATGTCGATGATCTCCGCCGCCGTGATGCTGATGCGCAATGCCAGCGCGCATCTGCGCGGCCGCGTGATGGGCGTGCGCATGATGGTGATCTACGGCCTGCCGCTCGGCCTGCTCGCGGCCGGCAGCCTGATCGACCTGATCGGTTACACCGCGACCGGCACGTTGCTTGCGGCGGCTGGCTTCATCGCGATGCTCGCGATCGCGCTGCACTGGCGCGCCGATCTGTGGCCGGTGCACGCGCCGGCCAATGCGAGGTGAGTGAGGGCGTGGCGAGCACGCGTAGCCCGGATGAGCGTAGCGATATCCGGGGCGACTGGTCTCGCATGTCGCCGCGCTCATGCGGGCTACAAGCGACGTCGTTAGGAAGACTTGCGGGCAGCCTCAAGTTGGCTGCACAGCTCGGAAGCGATTTCGGATTCATCCTGCTCGCGTATCGGGCCAAGCTTGCTCGCGAGCTCCCTTGCGCCTTGGACAGTTGCTCCGGCGGAAGTGAAGACATGAAGATACGTGTCTTGCCAAGCCGGTCCATTGATAAGCACGGACCAGCGCCACTGATCATCATGGCAAATTCCGAAGATGCGCCGTCCGTTGATCGGGTGCGTGACGCATAGTGGCCCTTCCCACCATGTTTCCTCTTGCACAGCACAGTCCCTCTGTTGGCATTAGGTTATCATGCCACATCCTGTGCAGCGTAGACATGCCGAACGTCCGCTGCCAGGTCACAAGCCCTTCGGTAGCGGTAGAAGCCGCTGCCGCGCCAAATTACGTCGCCTGAGCCGCGCGGCGGATATGCACCGGCACCGATTTGTATGACGGCGTGCCGCTTTCCTTGTCCTGGTAATCCAGCGGCACGAGGCCGTTGGCTTCCGGATAATAGGCGGCGACCGAGCCGCGGGCGATGTCGTAGACGATCGCGGTCAGGGTGAGGCGGCGCGGCGCGCCCGAGGGCAGCGCGGTCTCGATCTCGACGAGATCGCCGTGGGCGAGGCCGCGCGCGGTGAGGTCCGCTTCGTTCGCGAACAGCACGTCGCGCCGCCCGAACACGCCGCGATAGCGGTCGTTCAATCCATAGATCGTCGTGTTGTACTGATCGTGGCTGCGGATGGTGGCGAGCTTGAGGATGGTCTCGTCCGATAGCACGGGGTCCTCTTCGAGGCCGTCAAAGATCAGGAATTCGGCCTTGCCCGATGGCGTCGTCCATTTGCGCTCGGTCGGCGGCAGCGGCAGGCGGAAGCCGCCGGGAATCCGGATCCGCGCGTTGTAATCCTTGAAATCGGGAAACACGCCCTCGATGGCGTCGCGAATGCGGTCGTAGTCGGCGATCAGATCGGTCCACGGCACCTTGCTCGAAGGTAAGGTCGCCATCGCCATGCCCGCAATGATCGCCGATTCCGAAAGCAGGTTTTCGGAGGCCGGAGTCAGCTTGCCGCGCGAGGCGTGTACCATCGACATCGAGTCCTCGACGGTGACGACCTGTGGGCCCGAGGCCTGAATGTCGCGCTCGGTGCGCCCCAGCACCGGCAGGATGATCGACTGCTTGCCGACCAAGAGATGCGAGCGGTTCAGCTTGGTGCCGAGATGCACCGCAAGCTCGAGCTTGCGCATGCCGGCGGCGCAACGCTCGGGATCGGGCAGCGCGATGGCAAAATTGCCGCCGAGACAGATCAGCACTTTCGACCGGCCGTCATCGATCGCCTCCATCGCGGCGACCGCGTCATGGCCGTGATGGCGCGGCGGCTTGAAGCCGAAGGTGCGCTCGATGCCCTCGAACATCGGGATGTTCGGCTTCTCGGTGATGCCGACGGTGCGGTTGCCCTGCACGTTGGAGTGGCCGCGCAGCGGGCAGATGCCGGCGCCCGGCTTACCGTAATTGCCCTTCAGCAGCAGCAGGTTTGCGATCTGCTGGACATTGTCGGTGCCGCGGCTGTGCTGGGTGATGCCCATGCCGTAGGTGACGATGGTGGCATTGGATTTTGCATAGGCGGCGGCGACCTCGCCGAGCTGGGCGCGGCTGAAGCCGGAAACGGTCTCGATCGATTCCCACGGCGTGGCGCGCAGATCGGCGGCGAAGGCCGCAAAGCCGTTGGTGTGCTCGGTGATGAAGGCGTGGTCGAGCACGTCGTGGCTCGCGTCGTCCTTCTCGGTCAGCGCCTTCATGACGCCTTTCAGCACCGCCGCGTCCGCGCCGACCTTGGGCTGATAATAGGTCGAGGCGATCCGCGTCGAGCCAAGGGTCGCCATCTCGATCGGGTCTTGCGGATCGGCAAAGCGCTCCAGCGCACGTTCGCGCAGCGGATTGAACACGATGATCGGCACGCCGCGGCGCGAGACCTCCCACAACGTGCCCATCATGCGCGGATGGTTGGTGCCGGGGTTGTGGCCCATCGCGATGATCAGCTCGCAATGGTCGAAATCGTCCAGCGACACCGTGCCCTTGCCGATGCCGATCGACTGCGGCAGCCCGACACTGGTCGCCTCGTGACACATGTTCGAGCAGTCGGGGAAATTGTTGCTGCCATACTCGCGCGCGAAGATCTGGAACAGGAACGCGGCCTCGTTCGAGGCGCGGCCGGAGGTGTAGAACTCGGCCATGTCAGGATCGGGCAGGCTGCGCAGCGTCTCGCCGATCCGCGTGAAGGCGTTATCCCAGCTGATCGGCTGGTAGGTGTCGCTCGTGACGTCATAGGCGAGCGGCTCGGTCAGCCGGCCCTCGTTCTCCAGATGGAAGTCACTCCAGGTCAGCAGTTCGGTGACGGTGTGGTCGGCAAAGAATTGGGGCGTGACGCGCTTGCTGGTCGCCTCCCAGGTCACGGCTTTGGCGCCGTTCTCGCAGAACTGGAAGGTGGAGGTGTGTTCCTTGTCCGGCCAGGCGCAGCCCGGACAATCGAATCCGTCGGGCTTGTTGGTGCGGAGCAGCGTGATCGGCGCCTCGACCAGATCCATCTGGTCGCGCACCGCGATTGCGGTGGCCTTGAGGGCGCCCCAGCCGCCAGCCGGAGCATCATAGGGGCGGATACCGGGAACGTCGCGCTTTTGGACCATATGTCCTCCTGCAGCTTTTGAAGTGTGACCTGGTGCGTCTGTCCCGAAATTGGTTGTCTTGTTGGCCGCGCGCGCGGCGATCCGCGAGAGACGGCGTTCCGATCGACGTTCTCGATCCGAAACACCAAGCTCGCGATGGAGGTTAGACTAATCCGCTGAGGCTCGTGGTCAACAGTCTGTCAGGTTGGTCTCGTAGCCCGGATGAGCGAAGCGATATCCGGGGCGGCCGATCCCGCATGTCGCTGCGCTCATGCGGGCTACAAAAGCGTCTACCGCTTCCGATCTAAAAATCCCTGCAGCAGCCGCTGCGGCTCGCCGGTCTGGAAGGATTTTCCGAACACGCCGACGCTGAGGTTCACCGACTCGGTCAGCGGCAGCTCTTCCCACTGCCGCAGCAGGTCCTTTTGGATGCGCAGCGCCTCGGGGCCGCATTCCAGCAGCGCCTTCACGGTGTGCTCGACGGCCTCATCGAGGCCGCCGGGTTTCGCCACCGTGTCGACCAGGCCCCAGGCGAGCGCGGTGGGGGCGTCGATGTTCTCCGCTGTCATCATCAGCCAGCGGGCGCGGCCCCAGCCGATCAGGCGCGGCAGCAGCGCCGCATGAATCACCGAGGGGATGCCGACGCGCACCTCAGGCATGCCGAACATCGCGTCATGCGCCGCGATCCGGACATCGCAGGCGGCCGCGACCTCGAGGCCGCCGCCGAGGCACCAGCCGGGCAGGCGGGCGATGACAGGCGCCGGGAATTTGCGCACGGCCTCGCAGAGATCGCGCAGGCGGCTGATGAATGCTTCGGCTGACGCCTGGTCGAGCTTCGCCATCTCCTTGATGTCGGCGCCCCCGATCATGCTGCGCTCGCTTTCGCCGGCCAGAATCACGGCGCGGATGCTTTGATCGGCCGCGAGGTGCTCAAAGCCTTCGCGCACGCCGTTGGTCACGGCCGAGCTGACGATGTTCAGCTTGCCGGCGTTGCAGATCGTGAGGCGGACGACGCCTCTGCTGTCGCGGTCGATGCCGCAGTGGGGATTGAGCATGTCCATGGAAAAAGTCCCGGCGCAGGAATTGATCGCGCCATGTCCCGGACAAAGCCTGTCTCTGTCAAGACACTGGCCGGCAGTTGCGCCGGGGGACGCGGATATATAGAATTATACTTATCATATAAATGGAGCCGTCATGACCGCCGCCGAGACACCAGACCTGCATTCGCCCGAACTGACGCGCACGCGCGTGGTGGAATGGCAGGCGCCCGGGCCGGTCGCCAGGGCGGCGATGCCAATGTCCGGGATCGCCGCGATGCGCGCTATCCGCGACGGCTCCTTGCCGCCCCCGCCGATGGCAAGACTGATCGGCTTCCGCATGGCCGTGGTCGAGGAGGGGCGGATCGTGATGGAACTCGAGCCGCATGAGAGCCTCGAGAATACCATCGGCCTCTTGCACGGTGCGACAGCCGCGGCGCTGCTCGATACCGCGATGGGCTGTGCGATCTCGACCTTGCTGCCGGCGGGGCAGACCTCGGTGACACTCGACCTCAAGCTGACCTATCTGCGCCCGCTCTCGGCGCGCTCGGGAACCATCTCCGCCGAGGGCAAGGTGATCAAGCTCGGCCGCCAGACCAGCTATACCGAGGGCTTTGTCCGCGACGGTAAGGGCAATCTTGCGGTGCACGCGACCGCGACGTTTTCCATGCTCGGCGGGCAACCAAAAGCGAAATAACTGCAGCATTCCCGGCGCAAATCTGTTATTGTATGATTAGAAACATTCCATGAGAGCGGCATGCGCTATTCGAAAGAACACAAGCAGGAGACCCACGCGCGGATCGTGAAGAAGGCCGCGACGCGGCTGCGCGAGAAGGGCGCCCATGGCATCGGCGTCGCCGACCTGATGAAGGACGCCGGCCTGACCCATGGTGGATTCTACGCGCATTTCGACTCGCGCGAGGCGCTGGTGATCGAGGCCTTCAACTACGCCATGGACCGCGCCAACGAGCGCTGGCGCAAGGTCACGGCGGAGGTGCCGCCGGAGAAGCGGCTTGCGACCATCGTCGACGGCTACCTGTCTGCGGTGCATCGCGACGATCCCGGCCAGGGCTGCGCGGTCCCGGCGCTCGGCGCCGAGATCGCCCGCGAAAGCCTGAAGACCCGCAAGGCCTTTGCGCTCAAGCTCGACCAGATGATCGACATGATCACCGACCAGATCCAGGACGTGCCGCGCAAGACCGCGCGCAAGCAGGCGATGGCCACGCTCGCGACCATGCTGGGCACCATCGTGATGTCGCGGATCGCGGGCAATGGCGAAATGTCCGACGAGATCCTGAGCGCGGGCCGCGAGGCGGTGCTCGGCCGGGCGGCGGCGGCGAAGAAGCCGCGTGCCAGAGCGAATTAAGGGAGTTCCTGCGACGAGGCGCCGGATCTGCCCGGTTTAGTTTTCGTCGGCAACGAAGGCATGAGGCACCCTTTGGAAGGCCTCAGCCCTGCGAGGCTTCCGGAGTGATGGCCCTTCGCATGCTCCCTCCGACCTTGATGGCCGAGGCGGTAATCAATAACGACCACCATCGCGCTTTTGCTGTGTGAGCCATTCCGACAGCGTCCTCGTTTTTGATCGTGGATCGCCCGACGGCCCTCGTCTGATACTCGTTCCGGAGCGAGCCGCCCGAAGCTTGGCTGATTCAGTTTCCACGATCGCGTCTGCGGAAGCCGACGATCTCTCGGCAGCTTCTCTCTCGAGGCGCAGCTTCTTCAATCGCGCCATTTTGTCCCGCTCTGCCTCTGTCTCGGCTCCGTCGGACAACAGCGTCTTGTGGTGAGCAGTCTCTGCTGAACCCCAGACTCCGATAATGGTTGTCTCGCCAAGCGCCTTGCAGGCCTCGAGCCGATGTAACCCCTCGAGCAAAACGAGGCGGCCCTCATCAGGCCGAACGAGAATGGGGACTTGTTGCCCAACTTCCAGAATACTCGCCGCGATTTCTTGAACGAGCTCAGGCCTGAGGGTTTTCCGTTTCTTAACGGGCACGTAAATCTGATCGATTGGAAGACTTTCCGGGTCGGGCACAGTGTTACTCCCTACTCAGGATCCGTCCAAAATGCGGTTTAAGGATGAAGCGCCACACTGCCAAGGCATTTCTCAAACTGAGCTCGAGGGACAGCGCTAGTCAGGTCGGCCCGGCAAACAGCGCGCGCTCGGCTTCCACCGTCTCGTAGATATAGTCTGCCACCGCGCGGATGCGGGCGAGGTCCTTGCTGTCGGCGTGCATCAGGAGCCAGAAGGTGCGCGAGATCCGCACCTCGTCGCGCAGCACCGGCTGCAACTCGGGGTGGGCGGACGCCATGAAGTGCGGCAGCACCGCGATGCCGAAGCCGGCGATGGTGGCGTTGAGCTGTGCGATCAGGTTGGCGCTGCGGAATTTGGCCGAGATCTTCGGCGAGACCAGCGGCAGATAGTCCAGTTCCGGCGTGAACAGTAGTTCCTCGATGTAGCCGACGAAGCGGTGCTTCGGCAGGTCGGCGCGCGCGGCGATCTCTGGCGCCTGCGCCAGATAGCCGGGTGCGGCATAAAGCCCGAGCGTGTAGTCGAGCAGTTTGCGGCCGACGATGCGGCCCTCCTTCGGCATGGTCAGACTGATCGCGATGTCGGCCTCGCGCTTGGAGAGCGAGAACAGCCGCGCAGTGGCGACCAGCTGCAGATCGAGATCGGGATACCGTTCGGTGAACTTGACCAGCCGCGAGGCCAAAAAGTGGCTGCCGAAGCCGTCGGGCGCGCCGATCCGTACCGTGCCGGTGAGATGCGCGCGCGAGCCGCCGACCGCTTCCTGGTTGGCGACGATGGTGGATTCCATCGCCTCGGCGCTGTCGGCGACGCGCTGGCCGGCCTCGGTAAGCAGGTAACCTGTCTTGCGGCGATCAAACAGTTTTGCGGAGAGGTGGCGCTCCAGCCGGTCGACACGCCGGATCACTGTGGCATGATCGACACCGAGCTGCTTGGCGGCAGCCGACACCGACCCGCCGCGCACGATGGCAAGCACGAAACGGAAGTCGTCCCAGTCGATCGTGTCGCCGCCTTGATCCTGCATTTCCGCACATCTATGGTGCAATTTATCGGACTTGAATCCTATAAAATGCAGGGTCATTAGGGTTTGTAAAGCGATCTCGCCGCGAGGAGCGGCGATTCAGGCCTTCAAGGGAGGATATTCATGCGCTCGATCGGACATTTCATCGGTGGCAAGGAGGTCAAGGGCACCTCGGGCCGTACGGCCGACGTCTTCGAGCCGATGACCGGCGACGTCCAGGCCAAGGTGGCGCTGGCTTCCAAGGCCGAAGTTCGCGCCGCGGTGGAGAACGCCCGCGCCGCGCAGGGCGAATGGGCCGCCACCAACCCGCAGCGCCGCGCCCGCGTGATGATGAAATTCGTCGAGCTGGTGCAGCGCGACTACGACAAGCTCGCCGAGCTGCTGGCGCGCGAGCACGGCAAGACCGTCCCCGACGCCAAGGGCGACATCCAGCGCGGCCTCGAGGTCGCCGAGTTCGCCTGCGGCATCCCGCATCTGATGAAGGGCGAGTACACCGAAGGCGCCGGCCCCGGCATCGACATCTATTCGATGCGCCAGCCGCTCGGCGTGGTCGCCGGCATCACGCCGTTCAACTTCCCGGCGATGATCCCGATGTGGAAGTTCGCGCCCGCGATCGCCTGCGGCAACGCCTTCATCCTCAAGCCGTCGGAGCGCGATCCGGGCGTGCCGATGATGCTTGCCGAACTGATGATCGAAGCGGGCCTGCCGGCCGGCATCCTCAACGTCGTCAACGGCGACAAGGAAGCGGTCGACGCCATCCTCGACGATCCCGATATCAAGGCGATCGGCTTCGTCGGCTCGACCCCGATCGCGCAGTACATCTACGAGCGCGCCGCGCAGACCGGCAAGCGCTGCCAGTGCTTCGGCGGCGCCAAGAACCACGCCATCATTATGCCCGACGCCGACATGGACCAGGCGGTCGACGCGCTGATCGGCGCCGGCTACGGCTCGGCCGGTGAGCGCTGCATGGCGGTCTCGGTTGCGGTGCCCGTCGGCAAGACCACCGCCGACCGGCTGATGGAAAAGCTGATCCCGCGCGTCGAGTCGCTCAAGATCGGCACCTCGGTCGATCCGTCGGCCGACTACGGTCCGCTGGTGACCCGCGAGGCAGTCGAGAAGGTGAAGAGCTACATCGACATCGGCGTCAAGGAAGGCGCCACGCTTGCCGTGGACGGCCGTGGCTTCAAGATGCAGGGCTACGAGAACGGCTTCTATCTCGGCGGTTCGCTGTTCGACAACGTCACCAAGGACATGCGGATCTACAAGGAAGAGATTTTCGGCCCGGTGCTCTCAGTGGTGCGCGCCAAGGACTATCACGAGGCGCTGGCGCTGCCGTCCGACCACGACTACGGCAACGGCGTTGCGATCTTCACCCGCGACGGCGACGCGGCGCGCGATTTCGCGGCCAAGGTCAATGTCGGCATGGTCGGCGTCAACGTGCCGATCCCGGTGCCGATCGCCTACTACACCTTCGGCGGCTGGAAGAAGTCCGGCTTCGGCGATCTCAACCAGCACGGTCCGGACTCGGTTCGCTTCTACACCAAGACCAAGACGGTGACCTCGCGTTGGCCGTCCGGTGTCAAGGACGGCGCGGAGTTCTCGATCCCGACGATGAAGTGATTTCCTCTACCGTCATTGCGAGGAGCGCAGCGACGAAGCAATCCATTCTTTCCCTGTGCGGAGACGTGGATTGCTTCGCTTCGCTCGCAATGACGACGGGGTAACAAAGGTAGGCGGCGAGATGCAGTTCGCTCTCAACGAGGACCAGATCGCGGTTCGCGACATGGCGCGGGCGTTTGCGGCGGAAAAGATCGCGCCGCACGCGCTCGAATGGGACGAGAAGAAGCACTTTCCAGTCGACGTGATGCGCGAGGTCGCAAGCCTCGGCATCGGCGGCATCTACATTAAGGACGATGTCGGCGGCTCGGCGATGACGCGCTTCGACGCCGCGCTGATCTTCGAGGCCTTGGCGACGGGTTGTCCGACCACCTCGGCCTTCATCTCGATCCACAACATGGCGTCCTGGATGATCGATGCCTATGGCAACGACACCCAGCGCCACAGATGGCTGCCGAAGCTCTGCACCATGGAGCTGCTCGCGAGCTACTGCCTGACCGAGCCGGGCGCCGGCTCCGATGCCGCCGCGCTGCGCACCCGCGCGGTGCGCGACGGCGATCATTATGTGCTCAACGGCCAGAAGCAGTTCATCTCGGGTGCCGGCAGCACCGACCTCCTGGTGGCGATGGTGCGCACCGGCGGCGATGGCCCCGGCGGCGTCTCGACGATCGTCGTCGACGGCAAGACGCTGGGCGTGTCGTTCGGCGCCAATGAGCGCAAGATGGGCTGGAATGCGCAACCGACCCGCGCGGTCGTATTCGAGAACGCGCGCGTGCCGGTCGAAAACCGGCTCGGCGAGGAGGGCATCGGCTTCAAGATCGCGATGGCCGGCCTCGACGGCGGCCGTCTCAACATCGCGGCATGCTCGCTCGGCGGCGCACAGACGGCGCTCGACAAGGCGCTCGCCTACATGAAGGACCGCAAGGCCTTTGGAAAGCGGCTCGACGAATTCCAGGCGCTGCAGTTCAAGATCGCCGACATGGCGACCGAACTGGAAGCCGCACGCACCTTCCTGTGGCGCGCGGCGGCGGCGCTCGACCGCAAGGATCCCGACGCGTCGATGCTCTGCGCGATGGCCAAGCGGTTCGGCACCGATGTCGGCTTCGAGGTCGCCAACCAGGCGCTGCAGCTGCACGGCGGCTACGGCTACCTCAGCGAATACGGCGTCGAGAAGATCGTGCGCGATCTGCGCGTCCACCAGATCCTCGAAGGCACCAATGAAATCATGCGGCTGATCGTGTCGCGCAAATTGATCGAGGGCGCGCGATGAATGATGCGGCCGCTGCCGAAGGCGACCTGGTTGCGCGCAAGGAAGGGGCGGCCGGCATCATCCGGCTCAACCGGCCGAAGGCGATCAATGCCGTGACATTGGAGATGTTCCACGACATCGACAGGGCGCTCGACGCGTTCGAGGCCGATCCTGATGTCGCGGTCATCGTGCTGGAAGGGGCCGGCGAGCGCGGCCTGTGTGCCGGCGGCGATATCCGCGCGCTCTGGGAAAGCTCGAAGGTCAAGGGCGACCTCGGCAGGATCCTGTGGCGCGACGAGTACATCCTCAACGCGCGGATCAAGCAATTCCCGAAGCCTTATGTCGCCTTCATGGACGGCATCGTGATGGGCGGCGGCGTCGGCCTGTCGGCGCACAGCCGGCACCGCGTGGTGACCGAGCGAACCAAGCTTGCGATGCCCGAAGTCGGGCTCGGCTTCTTCCCCGACGTCGGCGGCACCTATCTGCTGTCGCGCTCGCCGGGCGAGATCGGCACCTATTTTGGTCTCACCGGCACTACGATGAACGGACCCGACGCGATCTACGCGAAGTTCGCCGATGCCATGGTGCCGAGCGCCAAGCTTCCGGCGCTGCGCGAGGCGCTGACCAAGGTTACGCCGGGCACGACGTCCACCGAAATCGACCGGCTGATTGCAGGCTTCGCCACCGGCGAGAAATCCGGCCCTGTCGCCGCGATGCTGGCCAGGATCGACGGCTGGTTCGCACGCGGACGGATGGAAGACATCGTTGGTGCGCTGAAAGCCGATGGCTCCGAACTGGCGCAGGCCACGCTGAAGACGCTCGGCGAGAAGTCACCACGCGGCATGGTGGTGACACTGAAACTGTTGCGATTGGCGCGCGCCACCGAGACGCTCGAACAATGCCTGGTGCGCGAATATCGCGCGGCGCTCGAAGTGTTTGCCAGCGACGATTTCCGCGAGGGCGTGCGCGCGGCCGTGATCGACAAGGACCGCAATCCGAAATGGCAGCCCACCCGGATCGAGGACGTGACCCCCGAGATGCTGGCGCCTTACTTCGCCGAGATCGGCGCCGACGAATTGAAATTTCCTGATAGCAAATAGAAACGTCGCAAGCGGAGGACTTCCCATGGCAAACGTCGCATTCATCGGGCTCGGCAATATGGGCGGGCCGATGGCGGCCAATCTGGTCAAGGCCGGCCACAAGGTGACCGCGTTCGATCTGGTCGCGGCCTCGCGCGATCAGGCCAGGCACGACGGCGCCGCGATCGCCGAGAGCGGCGTCGGCGCAGTGAAGGGCGCCGATGTCGTCATCACAATGCTGCCGGCCGGCAAGCATGTGCTCGGCGTCTGGAACGAGGTGCTTCCGGCGATGGCGAAGGGCACGCTGATCATCGATTGCTCGACCATCGACGTCGAGAGCGCCAAGCAGGCGCATGCGCTCGCCGCCAAGCACGGCATCGCCTCAGTCGATGCGCCGGTTTCCGGCGGCACCGGCGGCGCCAAGGGCGCGACGCTGACCTTCATGTGCGGCGGTGAGGCGAAGGCGTTCGCGGCGGCGCAACCGATGCTGGCCAACATGGGCAAGAAGATCGTGCATTGCGGTGGCGGCGGTGCAGGGCAGGCGGCCAAGATCTGCAACAACATGATCCTCGGCATTTCGATGATCGCGGTCGGCGAGGCCTTCGTGCTGGCTGAAAAGCTCGGCCTGTCGCACCAGGCGTTGTTCGACGTCGCCTCGACCTCGTCGGGGCAGTGCTGGTCGCTGACGACCTATTGCCCGGTTCCCGGTCCGGTGCCGACCTCGCCGGCCAACAACGATTACAAGCCGGGTTTCGCCTCCAACCTGATGGTGAAGGACCTGACGCTGGCACAGGACGCCGCCAATGCCGCCGGCGCGGTGACGCCGCTCGGCAAGCATGCGCAGGAGCTCTATAAGACCTTCGACGCGTCGGGGCACGGCGGGGTCGACTTTTCCGGAATTATCCAGCACGTTCGGAGCCTCGCTGGGAAATAGATGCTGGGTCCGTGATCCTGAGGTGCGAGCGCCAGCGAGCCTCGAAGGATGCGGTGCCCGTGGCCCATCCTTCGAGACGCCGCTTCGCGGCTCCTCAGGATGACGGCGGTGAACGCGGTGAGACCCCATGACCACATTTCAGGACGCACGTGCCTTTCTGCTCAAGCACCGCACCGACTACGACACGGCGGTGAAGGGATTTCGCTGGCCGGATCCCGTGCCGTTCAACTGGGCGCTCGACTGGTTCGACGCCGAACTGGCGCACAATGCCGAGAGCCGCGACCGGCCGGCGCTGTGGATCGTCGATGCCGCCAGCGGCAACGAAACCAGGCTCAGCTTCGCCGAGCTGTCGCGCCGTTCCGACAGGGTCGCGAACTTCCTGCGCGCGCAGGGGCTGAAGCGCGGCGATCATCTGTTGCTGCTGCTCGGCAATGTGGTGCCGCTGTGGGAGACCATGCTGGCGGCGATGAAGCTCGGCGTGGTGGTGATCCCCGCGACCACGTTGTTGACCGCGGATGAATTGCGCGACCGGCTCGATCGCGGCAAGGCGAAGGCGGTGGTTGCCACGCAGGATCAGGTCGCGAAGTTCGCGGGCCTCGGCGGCGACAGACTGGTGCGCATCGTGGTCGGCGCGACGCAGGCCCACGAGGGCTGGCTGCCGTTCGAGGATGCGGCGAAGGCACCCGAGGCGTTCACGCCTGATGGCCCGACCAAGGCCGACGACCCGATGCTGCTGTATTTCACCTCGGGCACCACGGCAAAGCCGAAGCTCGTGCGGCACAGCCAGCGCAGCTATCCGGTCGGCCATCTCTCGACCATGTACTGGATCGGCCTGCAGCCCGGCGATATCCATCTCAACATTTCCTCGCCCGGCTGGGCCAAGCATGCCTGGAGCTGCTTCTTCGCGCCGTGGAATGCTGGTGCAACGATCTTCATCGCCAACCAGCCACGCTTCGAGGCGAAAGGGCTGCTCTCGGTCATCGGCCGCTGCGGCGTCACCACGCTCTGCGCGCCGCCGACCGTGTGGCGGATGTTCATCCAGGAGCAGTTGTCGGACTTCAAAGTGAGCCTGCGTGAAGTGTGCGGCGCCGGCGAACCGCTCAACCCTGAGATCATCGACCAGGTCAAATCGGCCTGGGGCCTGACCATCCGCGACGGCTACGGTCAGACCGAGACCACGGCGCTGGCCGGCAACTCGCCGGGGCAGAAGGTGAAGGTCGGCTCGATGGGCCGGCCGCTGCCCGGCTATCGCGTGCAGGTCACCGACAATGACGGCCATGCAGCGAAGGAAGGCGAGGTGACGCTGTTGCTCGGCACTGAGCGGCCGGCGGGCCTGATGCAGGGTTATCAGGGCGACGACGGCAAGCTGATCGGCACCGACGGCGCAATTTATCGCAGCGGCGACGTCGTGTTCAACGATGACGAGGGCTATCTCACCTTCGTCGGACGTACCGACGACGTGTTCAAGTCCTCCGACTATCGTATCTCGCCGTTCGAACTGGAGAGCGTGCTGCTCGAGCATGATGCGGTGGCGGAAGCTGCCGTGGTGCCGAGCCCGGATCCGATCCGGCTGGCGGTCCCGAAGGCCTATATATTGCTGGTATCAGGCGTCGAGCGCACCCCGGAGACGGCGCTGTCGATCTTCAAACATTTGCACACGCGGCTCGCACCGTTTAAACGCATCCGCAAGATCGAACTGGTCACCGAACTGCCAAAGACGATTTCTGGAAAGATCCGTCGCGTGCAGTTGCGCCGGCTCGAACATGACGATGTCAGAAGCGATGCGTTGCGCGGAGCCGAGTTCCGCGAGGAAGAATTCCCGGAGCTGCAGAAGGTGCGGACCTCCGGTTAGCAGAGGTTAGCCAATGAACGAAGTCTGGAAGAAGCCGCCGGTGTCGCTGGAAACCTACCAGGGCATGGTCGGCAAGGAGATCGGCGTGTCCTCGTGGCACCTGCTGGATCAGGGCCGCATCGACACCTACGCCGACGTGATCGAGGATCATCAGTTCATCCACGTCGATCCCGAGCGCGCGAAGAAGGAGACCGCGTTCGGCACCACGATCGCCCATGGCTTCCTGACGATGTCGCTGTTGTCGATCATGTCCTACGAGGTGATGCCGGTGCTCGAGGGCACCGCGATGGGCGTCAATTACGGCTTCGACAAGCTGCGCTTCATCTCGCCGGTGCGCTCGGGCAAGCGCGTTCGCGGCCGCTTCGTGTTGGCGGAAGCGACGCTGCGCAAGCCGAAGGAACTGCTGTCGCGCACCAACGTCACGGTCGAGATCGAGGGCGAAGAGAAGCCCGCGCTGGTCGCAGACTGGCTCGGCCTGATCTATTTCAGCTAGGCGATGGTTGAGTAGCTCCACTTTTCCCGCAAGCGGGAGAGGTGGAGCGAGCCCGCCTCGACCCGCCTTCACAGGTGGTGCGTTGCACCGCTGATCCACATAGCGCATTGACGGCTTTGATCCCTGGTGTCCATCATGCCCCCGTTGAGGCGGTGCGGTCCCGGGAGTGGCAGCCATGGTGCAGAACATCGTCGCCGGACTTGTCGTAGTCGGTTTGATTGTGATTGGCTCGCTGAGCTACGCCCAGGAGCATCATGAGTGCTGGAGCGGGCACCTGCTCAAAAGCTTGAAACCCTGCGGGTCGATGACCCCTTCCGTCTAACGCGCCCGGTGGTCGACTTGGGTCTGGCCTTCTTGGGTCTTGGCCGGGCTTGACCCGGCCATCCATCGCTGCTCAAAAGTCTCCAACCTTTTCATGCCGCTCGGGCACTCACCCTCTCCCCTTGTGGGAGAGGGTGGCGCAATCGAGCGGAGCGAGATGGAGCCGGGTGAGGGGTTTCTCTCCGCGTGCTCATCCGTGGAGAGAACCCCTCATCCGGCGCTTCGCGCCACCTTCTCCCACAAGGGGAGAAGGGAAGTCAGAGCAGGAATAACGGCATGGCAATCAGGTTCGACGGACGCGTCGCTATCGTCACCGGCGCGGGCAATGGTCTTGGGCGGGCGCACGCGCTGGGGCTCGCCAGCCGTGGCGCCAAGGTCGTGGTCAACGATTTCGGCGGCGCGCGCGACGGCACCGGCGGTTCGCTGTCGCCGGCCGAGACCGTGGTCGAGGAGATCCGCAAGGCCGGCGGCACCGCGATGGCCGACGGCGCCGACGTCTCGAACTTCGAGCAGGTCACCGCGATGGTCGAGCGCGCCACCAAGGAGTGGGGCAGCGTCGATCTGCTCTGCGCCAATGCCGGCATCCTGCGTGACAAGTCGTTCACCAAGCTCGAGGTCGCCGACTGGGCCAAGGTGCTCGACGTGCATCTCACCGGCACCTTCTATTGCTGCAAGGCGGTGTGGGCCGGCATGCGCGAGCGCAACTACGGCCGCATCGTGCTGACGACCTCGTCGTCGGGCCTGTTCGGCAATTTCGGCCAGGCCAATTACGGCGCAGCGAAGGCCGGCATGGTCGGCCTGATGAACGTGCTCGCCGAAGAGGGACGCAAGAACAATATCAAGGTCAACACCATCTCGCCGACCGCGGCGACCCGCATGACCGAGGAGTTGCTGCCGCCGCAGGCGCTGGCGCTGATGAAGCCGGAAGCGATCACGCCAGCGGTCGAATTCCTGCTCTCGGAGGATGCGCCGACCCGCACCATCATGGGCGCAGGTGCCGGCTCGTTCGCGGTGATCCGCGTGCTGGAGACCGAAGGCGTCAACCTGCCGCAATCCGAATGGACGCCTGACGGGGTTGCCGCGCACTTCAAGGACATCAGCGACATGTCGACCGCGAAGGCGCTGCAGGGCGCGTTCGAGCAGACGCAAAAGTATGTCGCCCAGGCCGCCGCGCGGGCCGGGATCAAGCTCTGAGCATGAGCGTCGCCGTCATCGGAGCCGGTCCCGCCGGCCTGATGGCGGCGGAAACGCTTGCGGCGGGTGGCGCACAGGTCACCGTCCATGACGCGATGCCGTCGGCGGGCCGCAAATTCCTGATGGCCGGGCGCGGCGGTCTCAATCTCACCCACAGCGAGCCGCTGGCCGATTTCCTCAAGCGCTATCGCGAGGCGATGCCGCACCTGAAGGCCGCGGTCGAGGCGTTTCCGCCCGACAGCTTGCGCGCCTGGAGCGAGGCGCTGGGGCAGCCGACCTTCGTCGGCAGCAGCGGCCGGGTGTTTCCCGAAGCGTTCAAGGCATCGCCTCTCTTGCGTGCCTGGCTGCGGCGGCTCGATGCCGCGGGCGTGCGGTTCGCATTCCGGCATCGCTGGATTGGTTGGGACGCGCGCGGCGGATTGCTGTTCGAGACGCCGGACGGCCCGCGCACGGTCAACGCTGACGCAGTCGTGCTCGCGCTCGGCGGCGCGAGCTGGCCGAGGCTCGGCTCGGATGGCGCCTGGGTGGAGATCCTTGCGACGAAGGGCATTGCCGTGGCGCCGATGAAACCGGCCAATTCCGGCTTCACGGTCGCCTGGTCAAATATCTTTCGTGACCGGTTTGAGGGCCAGCCGCTCAAGGGCGTTGCCCTCACGATCGGGCCGCACACCGTGCGCGGTGAGGCGATCGTCACCCGCACCGGCATCGAGGGCGGCGCGATCTACGCACTGTCGGCGGAATTGCGCGAGGCGGTGCTCGCCAGGGGAACGGCGACGCTGAGCGTGGCGCTGCGGCTAGATGCTGCGCGCGACGAACTGATCGCGCGGCTGTCGGCGCCGAAGGGCAAGCAGTCCTTCTCCAACTTCCTGCGCAAGGCGGCGCAGCTCTCGCCTGTCGGCATCGGGCTGTTGCAGGAAGCGGCCGCCGCCTCCGGTCGATCGCTGGCCGCGCTGCCGCCGGCTGAACTGGCCGGGCTGATCAATACGGTGCCGATCGAGATATCGGGCGTGGCGCCGATCGCGCGCGCGATCTCGAGCGCCGGCGGGATCAGGTTCGACGAGCTCGACGCGCACTTCATGCTGCGTCGGCTGCCCGGTGTTTTCGCCGCCGGCGAGATGCTCGACTGGGAGGCGCCGACCGGCGGCTATCTGTTGCAGGCATCGTTTGCGACGGGGGGCGCTGCGGGGAAGGGCGCGTTGAACTGGCTCGCGCAACGCGCCTCGTAAACCAGGTCATTCCGACCCCGTCTTCGTCGCGATGTCGGTAATGAACCCCAGCACACCGAACGTGGCGGCCACCGCGCAGACCGCCGTCCAGCCACCATAACTCCATGCCGCGGATGCCGCGGCCGCGCCGACCGCGCCGCCGATAAAGAACAGCGCCACGAACAGGCCGTTGATCCGGCCGCGCGCCTCGGGCTGCAACAGATTGACGGCGCGGCGGCCGAGTGTCTGGTCGGTGGTGATGCCGAAATCGAGCAGCACGGCGCCGACGCCAAGCAGCAACAGGGCCGTGATCCGCGATTCGGTCATACCTGCCCAGGCGCACAGCGTGAGCGCACCGACGATGAGAAGGTGCGAGACGATCAGTAACGGCCGCGCGAAACCTCTGTCACCCCAGCGTCCGGCGATCGGGGTCGCCGCCGCGCCGGCGACGCCGATCAGCGCGAACAGCGCGATCCCCTTGGCGTCGAGCTTGAACGGCGCATCCGGCAGCCGCAGCGCGACGGCGGCCCAGAACGCGGTGAACGATGCCATCACGAGCGCGGCGGTCCAGGACCGAACGCGCAGCACCGGCTCCTCGCGCAGCAATCTCGGGAACGAACGCAACAGCCCGCCGTAGCTCACCTTCGTCGCAGGCTGCAGCGTCGGCAGGTAGCGCGCCAGCGCGCAACCGAGCACGGTCATCAGCACGGCCGAGGTGAGGTAGTAGCCGCGCCAGTTCCAACTGTCCGCGATCAGGCTCGCCATCGGGCGCGACAGCAGGATGCCGATCATCAACCCGCTCATGACATCGCCGATCGCTTGTCCGCGGCGCTCCGGCGGCACCATCGAGGCGACCAGCGGCACCACCATCTGGATCGCGGCGCAGGACGCGCCGAGGATGAAGGTGGCGGCCAACAAAATCAGCGGCGTCGGCGCCAGCGCGGTGCCGATCGCGGCCACGATGGCGCAGGCGAGCGTGCGCAGGATTAGCCGCTTGTTCTCGACGAGGTCGACCAGCGGCACCAGCAGCAACAGCCCGAGCGCGTAGCCGAGCAGGGTCAGCGTCGAGATCAGGCCGGCCTGCAGCGCGGTCATGTCGAGCGATCGGCTCATCAGGCCGACCAGGATCTGCGGCGCGAATAGGTTCGTTACGACGGTGCCGGTCGTGATGGCGCCGATCCAGATCAGGGGACGCACGGAGACGGCGCGCGCCGGGGAGAGCTTGGTGGCTTCGGAAATCGTCATGGGACCTCGCGATGGAGTGGCGAGACCCCTTTAGGGGATCGGCGTAATATGCTACAATTCAAATAAGTTGATGAAGAATATGCGAGTTTGTTATGAATACCCATGACCTTGTGGCATTCGTCGCCGTGGTGGAGACCGGATCGATCGTCGCGGCCTCAGTGCGGCTGAATCTGACCCAGCCCGGCGTGACGCGGCGGATCCAGAATCTCGAGGAGATGCTGGGTGCGCAGCTGCTCGACCGGCTGTCGAAGCCGCTGAAGCCGACGGCTGCGGGGATCGAGGCCTATGAGCAGGGCCGCCGTGTGCTGCGCATGCTCGACGACCTCAAGTCAGGCGTCGCCAATGACGGGGTGGTGCGCGGCGAGTTCAGGCTCGGCCTGACGCCGTTCCTGTCGGAGGCGGGGCTGACCGGTCCGCTCGATGCGGTGCGCGGCGAATTCCCTGCGCTTGCGGTGCGCGTCGTCTCGGGCTGGTCGCCCAACCACATGGAGCGGGTCAGCCGCAACGAGCTCGACGCCGCGGCGATCTGCTTGCCCGACGGCACCGCACCGCCCGATGATCTCGCGGCCTCCGATCTCGGCGCGCAGCCGGTAGTCTTCGTCGTCGCGCGCGAGATGAAGACGCCGAAATTCGTCGACCTCGAATGGCTGTCGCGGACCGGGTGGGTGATCAACCAGGACGGTTGCGGCTTCCGCCAGACGCTGAAGCGCCATTTCGATGCGGCGCATCTGCCGTTCAACATCGCGGTCGAGGCGCTCGACAGCGAATTACGCCTGTCGCTGGTGGCGCGCGGGCTCGGCATTGGCCTCGTCACGCCGGTGGCGTTGAAGCGAAGCCCGATCCGCAGCCGGCTCAAGACGGTGAAGATCGCAGATTTCAATCCGGCGGTGCGCGCCTGGATCGTGCATCGCCCGCCCGCGGGACGGTTGGCGCGGCCGATCGAAGTGTTTCGCGATGCGCTGGACCGCGAGCTGCAGGCGCTGATCCGCGGGTAGATTCGTAGGATGGGTAGAGCGAAGCGAAACCCATCGACTTCGATCCGCGCGGAAGCATGGTGGGTTTCGCTGCGCTCTACCGATCCTACAGATTGTCGCTAGCGCAGCTTCCCTCTTGCCGCGACCGGCAATGCACCGATGATCTCGTCGCCGCGCACCATCACCACCTCGTCCATCATGTTGACGACGACGCAGACGTGGTTGGGCACGATCCGCACGACGTCGCCGACATTGGGCCGCGTGTTGCTGCGGGACAGATCAAGGAAGCCGTGCTCCTCGGCAAAGCGTGCGATCTTGGCCTCGGGATGTTCGAGGATCAGGCCGTGGCCTTCGAGGCCGCCGGTGTCCGAGGTCAGCGTCTTGGAGCCGGCATCGAGGATGCCGCGCTCCGGGCCGGCGCGGCTGACCACGGTGGAATAGATATGCAGCGCGCAATCGTCCCAGGTGGCGACGCCGGCCGCGACCTGCATGCGGTCGTTGTAGATATAGGTGCCGAAGCGGTGCTCGGTGCCGCCCTTCAGCTTGCCGAGATTGACGAGGTTCGGCGTGCCGCCGGTGGAGACGATTGTCGCATCGAGGCCGTGGGCGCGCACGCCGGCCAGCGCCTCGTCGTAGAATTTCTGCGCATCCGCCCAACCGGTCTCGGTCGGGTACAGCATGAAGCCCGCGAAGCTCAGGCCCTTCGAGCCGGCGATCTCGCGCGCCAGCGCGATTGCCTCAGCCGGGGCCTCGACGCCGGCGCGCTTGCGCCCGGTGTCGCATTCGACGACGACCGAGAGCGGGCGGCCGGACGCGGCTGCCGCCTTAGGCAGGTCGCCGATCACGACCGAATTGTCCGCGGCAACAGTGACGTTGGCCTTGCCCTGCAAGGCACCGAGCCGCGCCATCTTCTCGTCGCCGAGCAGATTGTAGCTGATCAGGATGTCGTCGATGCCGCTATCGGCCATGATCTCGGCCTCGCCGAGCTTCTGGCAGGTGATGCCCTTGGCGCCGGCCTTGATCTGCAGCTGCGCCAGCATCGGATTCTTGTGGGTCTTGATGTGCGGCCGGTTGGCGACGCCGGCCTCGTCGCAGGCCTTCTGGATGCGCGCGATGTTGCGCTCGACACGGTCCATGTCGATCACGGCGCAGGGCGTGCCGTATTCCTTGGCGATCTTGGCGGCGAGGGGCGTGGTCATGATGTCTCTTCTCCGGCCTCGTAGGATGGGTAGAGCGAAGCGAAACCCATCGAATTCCTTCGTTGCGTCATGATGGGTTTCGCTGCGCTCTACCCATCCTACGCATCATGCTTGTTCGATCTCTTCGCGCAGCACTTCGAGTTCGAGCCAGCGGTCCTCGGCGGCGGCGAGTTCGTCCTGCGCCTTGGCGATCGCCGCTGAAGCAGCATCGAATTTCTTGCGATCCTTCGCATAGAGGTCGGGATCATCGAGTAGCTTCTGCTGCTTGGCGATTTCGGCGTGCAGTCTGTCGATCGTCTTCGGCAAAGTTTCCAGCGCGTGCTTCTCGTTGAAGCTAAGCCGGCGCCTGGGGGCCGCTTCGGGTGCCGCGGCCCTGGCTTCCTTTTTCTCCTCGGCCGGAGCGTCCGCCTTCACCGTCTCGCGCTTCACGTCGGCGCCGCGCTGCGCGAGCATGTCGGAATAGCCGCCGGCATATTCGATCCAGCGTCCCTGGCCTTCGGGCACGATCACCGACGTCACCACGCGGTCGAGGAAGTCGCGATCGTGGCTGATCAGGATCACGGTGCCGTCGTAGTCGCCGAGCATGTCCTCGAGCACGTCGAGGGTTTCCAGATCGAGGTCGTTGGTCGGCTCGTCCAGGATCAACAGGTTCGACGGCTTGGCGAGCGCGCGCGCAAGCATCAGCCGGCCGCGCTCGCCGCCGGAGAGGGCTTCCAGCGGCGTGCCGCGCTGCTCCTGCGCGAACAGAAAATCCTTCATGTAGCCGATGACGTGCTTCGACTTGTCGCCGACCATGACGTGATCGCCGCGGCCACCGGTCAGCGCCTCGGCCAGCGTCAGCTTCGGATCGAGGCTCTCGCGATGCTGGTCGAGGGTTGCCATCTCGATATTGGCCCCGAGCCGCACCGAACCGGAGTCGGGCGGATCGTTGCCGATCAGAAGATGCACCAGCGTGGTCTTGCCGGCGCCGTTCGGGCCGACGATGCCGACGCGGTCGCCGCGCTGGATCCGGGTCGAGAAGGTATCGACGATCGTGCGCTCGCCATAAGCCTTGGTGATGGTCTTGGCTTCGATCACGAGCCGGCCGGATTTCTCGGCCTCGGCGGCGGCGAGCGTGGCATTGCCGGTGGCGCCGCGATAGTCGCGGCGCTGATCGCGCAGCGCAAACAGATTGCCGAGCCGTTTGACGTTGCGCTTGCGGCGGCCGGAGACGCCATAGCGCAGCCAGTGCTCCTCGTTGACAATCTTGCGGTCGAGTTTGTGCTGCTCGCGTTCTTCCTCCGCCAGCACCTCGTCGCGCCACGCCTCGAAGGCGCCGAAGCCGCGCTCGATCTGCCGGATCTGGCCGCGGTCGAGCCAGGCGGTGGTGCGCGACAGGTTGGTGAGGAAGCGGCGGTCGTGGCTGATCAGGACCAGCGCGCAGCGCCGGCTCTCCAATTCGCCTTCGAGCCATTCGATGGTCGGCAAATCGAGATGGTTGGTCGGCTCGTCCAGCAGCAGGATGTCGGGCGAAGGCGCCAGCACCCGTGCCAGCGCCGCGCGGCGCGCCTCGCCGCCGGAGACGTGCGCGGGATCTTCCTCGCCGGTGAGGCCGAGCTGTTCGAGCAGATAACGCGCCTGGTAGTGGTCGTCGCCGGGGCCGAGGCCCGCTTCGACATAGGCCAGCGTCGTCTTGTGGTCGCCGAAGTCCGGCTCCTGCGGCAGATAGCGGATGGTGGCGCCGGGCTGCACGAAGCGGCTGCCCGCATCAGGCTCGACCAGGCCGGCCGCGATCCGCAGCAGCGTCGATTTGCCGGAGCCGTTGCGGCCGATCAGGCAGACGCGCTCGCCCGCGGAGACCGACAGCTCGACGCCGGAGAGCAGCGGCGTGCCGCCGAAGGTCAGGCTGATGTCCTTGAGCTGGATGAGCGGTGGGGCCATCGCGCTAATTCCCGTTTGCCGGCGCCTGCTCGGCGCGGCGGCGCTGGATGCGGCGGATGGTCTGGTCGAGCATCGACAGGAAATTCGAGCGGTCGCGCGGCGAGTAGGATTTCGGCCCGCCGGTGATCTCGCCCGATGAGCGCAGATCGGTCATCAAATTGCGCACCGCGAGCGTCATGCCGATCGATTGTTCGGTGAACGGCTTGCCGTTCGGCGCGATCACGTCGGCGCCGGCCTTGACGCAGCGGCTCGCCAGCGGAATGTCCGCGGTGATCACGACGTCGCCCTCATGCGCGCGTTCCGCGATCCAGTCGTCGGCCGCATCCATGCCGGAACCGGCGGCGATGCGCTCAATCAGGGGATCCTGCGGCACGCGGATGAAATTGCCCGCGACCACGCTGACGGGCACGCCGAGCCGGATCGCGACGCGGTAGATTTCGTCCTTCACCGGGCAGGCGTCGGCGTCGACATAGATGCGGGTTTGGGCAGGGGTTTCAGTCATCGATCTGGTGGTTGGCGGGCGCGGCCTGCGTGTACTCCATGGTGCGGAAGATTGCGAGCAAAACGAGAGGCTTGCCATGCCTCTTTGTTCGACTACCATTGTCACCAGAAAAACAACGGAAATAAGGGAAAACCCCATGAACTCGCAGACCGGATCGCAGACCTACCGCGTCTCGGCTTACAACACCTCAAAGCTGTCGGAGAACAAGATCCACGACGACACGGTGGCGCGGAAGTTCGGCTTTTCCGGCGGTCTGGTGCCCGGCGTCGATGTGATGGCCTACATGATGCACCTGCCGGTCGAGAAGTGGGGCCGCGATTTCCTGGAACGCGGCCTGATCGAGGCCCGCTTCGTGAAGCCGGTCTATGACGGCGAGATCGCGGAATTGACCGGCCGGGGGACCGGCAACGGGCTCATGATCGAGCTCACCAGCCGCGGCGAGCTCTGCGCCACCGGCACCGCGTCGCTGCCGGCCTCTGCGCCGAAGTTTGTGCTCGACGATTACAAGCAGGTTGCGGCCGTCGCCGAGCGCAAGCCGGTCAGCGCGTCGTCCTACCAAGAGGGCAAGTGGCTCGGCACCATCCCGCGCGACTGGGCCGGCGACGCCGCCAAGGAATATCTCGCCGATATCAGGGAGACCGACCCGATTTATTTGCGCGAAGGTCTCGGCCATCCCGGCCTGCTGCCGCGGGTGATGAACAAGGTGCTGGTCGACAATGCGATCCTCGGGCCGTGGATCCATGTCGGCACCCGCATGCAGCTGTTGTCGGCCGGCAGGATCGGCGAGGAGCTGACCGCGCGCGCCAAGGTGACCGGCAATTACGACAAGAAGGGCCACCGCTTCGTCGAGCTCGACGCGCTGGTGCTCGGCAACGGCACGCCGCTCGCGCATTGCCACCACATCGCCATCACCCAGCCGCGCGAGCAGGCTGCGGCGTAGTGCGATCTGTCATTGCCGGGCTTGACCCGGCAATCCATCGTCTTTGCAAGAGTCGTTTCAAGTCGATGGATGCCCGGGTCAAGCCCGGGCATGACGAATGTGAGGTGGGTTGAGCTCTCGCATCGCCCACAACTGTCATACCCCGCGCATGCGGGGTATTCAGTACGCCGCAGCCTGTCGGTTCTATCGCAGACGTCTCTGGAATACAGGATCACCCGCTTGCGCGGGCGATGACAGCGGTGAGTGATGCTGAAGCGGCGCCTTACGCCGCCTTCGCCTTGGCGTCCTGGATCGCGCGCCAGACGCGTTCGGGCGTCAGCGGCATGTTGATGTGCTTGATGCCGTACTCCGACAGTGCATCCACCACGGCATTGACGATGCAGACGAGGCTGCCGGCGCAGCCGGCTTCGCCGCAGCCCTTGGTGCCGAGCGGATTGGATTTCGCCGGCGAGGGATGATCGCCGACCAGCATCGACGGCACGTCGCCGGCGCGCGGCAGCGCGTAATCCATGAACGAGCCGGTGATCGGCTGGCCCGAGCCGTCGTAGCTCACTTCCTCCATCAGCGCCTGGCCGATGCCCTGCGCGACGCCGCCATGCAGCTGGCCGGCGACGATCATCGGATTGACCACGGTGCCGAAATCGTTCACCGCCGAGTAGCGCACGATCCGCGTCACGCCGGTGTCGGGATCGATCTCGACCTCGGCGACGTGACAGCCGTTCGGGAAGGTCGACGCCGTCTCCTTGGTGGCGTGATCGACGTCGAGCGTCTCCGGCGTGCCCTCCGGCATCTTGCTGTCGCGCATCCGCTCGGCGAGCTCCATGATGCCGATCGAGCGGTCGGTGCCGGCGATGGTGAAGCGGCCCTGGCCGAATTCGATGTCGGCCTCGGAGGCCTCCAGCATGTGCGCGGCGGCCTTCTTGCCCTTTTCGACCACCAGCGCGGACGCCTCGACGATCGCCTGTCCGGTCGCTGTGATCGAGCGTGAGCCGCCGGTGCCGTTGCCGAAGCGCACCAGATCGCTGTCGCCCTGTTCGAGCGTGATCTTCTCGAAGGGCACGCCGAGCTGGTCGGACAACACCTGCGCGAACGGCGTGGCGTGGCCCTGGCCGTAGTCCAGCGTGCCGGTGGTGAGCTTCACCGAGCCGTCGGGCTCGAAGGTGATCTTGCCGAGCTCGCCGCTCGGCGGCGCGGTGACCTCGAGATAGGAGCCGACGGCGATGCCGCGCAGCTTGCCGCTCTTCCTGCTCTCCTTCTTGCGCTTGGCGAAGTTCTCGTAGTCGGAGATCTCCAGCGCCTTCTGGAACACGCCGGCGAAATCGCCGCTGTCGTAGGTCACGCCGGAGGCGGCCGGGAACGGCAGCTGCGACGGCTTGATGAAGTTGCGCTTGCGCAGCGTGAAGCGGTTGATGCCCATCTCGTCGGCGGCGGCGTCGATCAGCCGCTCCATGTAGTAATTGGCCTCGGGCCGGCCGGCGCCGCGATAGGCGCCCATCAGCGTGGTGTTGGTCACGACCGTCTTGATGTCGACGCCGAGCAGCGGCGTGCGATAGACACTGGCGAGGTTCTTGCCGGTGTTGAGCGACAGCGGGCCCGGCGCGACGCCGGTGATGTAGGCACCGAGATTGCCGTAGCCGGAGAGCCGCACCGCGAGGAACTTGCCGTCGGCATCGAGCGCGAGCTCGGCATGGATCAGCTGCGCGCGGCCCTGGCTGTCGGACAGGAAGCTGGTCGAGCGCTCGTCGAGCCACTTCACGGGACGGCCGAGCTCGCGCGCCGCATGCGCGATGCAGGTGTATTCGGGATAGTTGAGGTTCTTCATCCCGAACGAGCCGCCGACATTGCCGGTGAGGATGCGGACCTTGTCGGTGGGCACGTTGAGCAGGCGCGCCAGGATCGCCTTGTTGCCGGAGACGCCCTGGGTCGGCACCTGCAGCGTGAAACGCTCGGTCTTCTTGTCGTAATGCGCCAGCGCGACGCGCGGCTCCATCGAGACCACGGCGACGCGGGTGTTGACGATGTCGAGCCTGGTCACATGGGCGGCGCCGGCGAACGCCGCCTCGATGTTGGCGGTGTCGCCATAGTGATAATCGAGCGCGACGTTGTCAGGGATGTTGTCATAGAGCTGCGGCGCGCCCGGCTTGGTCGCTTCGGCCGCGTCCGTCACCGCCGGCAGCGGCTCGATGTCGAGCTCGACGGCCTCAGCCGCATCGCGGGCCTGCGCCGCGGTCTCCGCCACCACGAAAGCCACGGGATCGCCGACGAAGCGCACCTTGTCGGTCACGAGCGCCGGGCGGTTGGTCTGCTTGAGCGGCGAGCCGTCGCGGTTCTTCAGCGGCAGGCCGCAGGTGAAGGGATTGTAGCCCGCGGCCGCCAGGTCGGCGCCGGTCCAGACGCCGACCACGCCCGGCATCGCCTTGGCGGCCGCCGTGTCGATCCCCTTGATGATCCCGTGGGCATGGGAGGAGCGGACCATCCAGCAGGTGGCCTGGCCGGGAAGGGAGAAATCGTCGGTGTATTTGCCCTTGCCGCGCACCAGGGTGTCGTCCTCCTTTCGTCGAACAGGCTGTCCGACACCGTATTTTTGCAGTGCGATAGCGTTTTCGAGGGAGGCGGGCGGCGTATGATCTTGCATCGAAAATGACCTGAAATGCCCGGATTTGCTGGAGTTTGGGGGCGCAGACGGGATAACGCACGCCTCCCTTAACGACAACGCCCGATTGGGCATGGACCCAATGTGAACGGAGTTTGCGTAGGGCTTTGACGCTGCTAAAGTTTCCGTGAACGGACAATTATTCGGCGGGCCCCAAGAATCCCCCTGGATTGCCCTTGGGGTCCTGCGGAAAGACAGTGTTTTGATGAATGACTATGTGCGGCTTTGTGACGGCCCTCCGGCCGGCGAAGCCCCGTCAGGGCTGATTGCGGCGGCCGCGGAAAGCGGCGTCTACGCCGCGCTCGACCTCGGCACCAACAATTGCCGGCTGTTGATCGCCTGTCCCACCGGCGACGGGTTCCGCGTGGTCGATTCCTTCTCGCGGATCATCCGGCTCGGCGAGGGCATCGCCGCGACAGGCTCGATCAGCGAGGCCGCGATCGAGCGGGCGATCGCTGCGCTCGCCATTTGCAGCGACAAGATCCGCTATCGCAAGGCCCGCCGCCTGCGGCTGATCGCCACCGAGGCCTGCCGCGCCGCCGGCAATGCCGAAAGCTTTCGCGCACGCGTCGCAGCCGAGACCGGCATCGAGCTCGAGGTGATCGATCGCGAGACCGAGGCAACGCTCGCCGTGATCGGCTGCTCGCCGCTGCTCGACCCGAAGGGGCGGGGCGCCATCCTGTTCGACATCGGCGGCGGCTCGACCGAGCTGGTGCGGATCGAGCGCGATCCCGGCGTGCCCGATGCGCCGCCGCGCATCAAGGCGTGGATGTCGATCCCGCTCGGCGTCGTCACGCTGGCCGAACATTTCGGCGGCAAGAACGTCACCAGGGACATGTATGCGCGGATGATCGATGAGGTTGCCCGCCACGTCGCGCCGTTCGCGGCCGAGCACGGCAAGGACCTGCGCGACATGCACATGCTCGGCACCTCGGGCACCGTGACCACGCTCGCCGGCGTGTTCCTCAATCTGTCGCGCTACGATCGCCGCCGCATCGACGGCATCTGGATGAACGATGGCGACGTCACCGCGACGATCCAGAAGCTGCTCGGCATGAGCTACGAAGCGCGCGTCAACAACAACTGCATCAGCGTCGAGCGGGCCGACCTCGTGCTGGCCGGCTGCGCGATCCTCGACGCGATCCGCAACGCGTTCCCGATGCCGCGGCTCCGCGTCGCCGATCGCGGCCTGCGCGAGGGCATGCTGGTCGAGATGATGCGCGAGGACGGCGCGCTGCGGGCGTGCTAGACCCTGAGTCACCTCGCCCCGCTCTTGCGGGGAGAGGTCGGATCTTACGCGAAGCGTAAGATCCGGGTGAGGGGCCGCTTCCACACATTCGGTATGCGGAAGCAGCCCCTCACCCCGACCCTCTCCCCGCAAGCGCGGGGCGAGGGAGAAGCACACACCGAGACGCAAGAACCATCATGGCGAAAGACACCACCGGGCGGCTGCACGTCACGGTCAAGAGCGGCGGCAAGCGAAAACTGTCGTCAAAACTCTGGCTCGAGCGGCAGCTCAACGATCCCTACGTCGCCAAGGCCAAGGCGTTGGGCTACCGCTCGCGCGCGGCCTTCAAGCTGCTCGAGATCGACGACAAATATCGCCTGCTCAAGCCGGGCATGACCGTCGTCGACCTCGGCGCAGCACCCGGCGGCTGGAGCCAGATCGCGGCCAAGCGCACCGGTGCCGCCGACGGCAAGGGCAAGGTGGTCGCGATCGATCTGCTCGAGATGGGCGAGATTCCCGGAGTGACGTTCGCGCAGCTCGACTTCCTCGACCATGACGCGCCTGAAAAACTGATCGCGATGATGGGCGGCGGCGCCGATTTCGTGATGTCGGACATGGCGGCCAACACCACGGGCCATCGCAAGACCGATCAGCTGCGCATCATCGGCTTGGTCGAGACCGCCGCGCATTTTGCCGGCGAGGTGCTCAATCCCGGCGGGACGTTCCTGGCAAAAGTGTTCCAGAGCGGCGCCGACGCCGAGCTGGTGGGGCAGTTGAAGCGCGATTTCGCCAGCGTGCGTCACGTCAAGCCGTCCGCCAGCCGGCAAGATTCCTCCGAGCGTTATGTGCTGGCGACGGGGTTTCGTGGACAGCAGCAGCCGTCATCGTAGAGATTGTCATTGACGGAGGGAGACCGGACTCACCCCAGCTGCTGATCTCGCGCGCGGCACGACATTTCAGTGCGACCGGTTGGAACCTTGGCGCCTGGCCGGAGTCGACTCTATTGCTCCCGGCCAATGCCCCCCCAAGCCCACCGGGAGAAAACCCCACCGGGTTGGCGGCCTTGGTGCAGCGTCGGGTTTCGCGCACTGGGGCCGTTTCTGGCAGGGCTGGAAAATCTGATATCGCAGGCGCATATCTCTCATATGGCGACCATTGTTCAATGCAATTGCGGCGCTGAGTACAGACGCACTGAAGAGAAGTTCTTGGTGCCGCATACGGGTGACGCGATCTGCACGGTCTGCGGAGCTGCGCTGGAATCGTGGCTGGAAGCGACCCACGTTCCCACATACGAACTTATTGAACGTCCGGATCGGCGACAGCCAGCCGGGATGACTGGCCACCCCTAAGGGCCTAGCCGTGACCGGACGGCGGCTTGCAGTGTCCGTGCTTCGGAAACGGCTCGTTCGATCAACTAGCCGAGCCGTTGATCGCGCGCGTTCTGGGTGTCCTCGGTCGCTGCCTTGACGGCATCAGCGGCAGCGCGCTTTTCGGCGCCCTTGCGGCTCGAGATGTCGATCGCCTTGCGGCCGGCGATTTCATTGCCGGCGTCAACCGGCATTTGCCAGAAGAACCAGGCGGACGCTGCCGAGATCAGCGACACCACGATGAACGCCGGTCCAAATACGTCGGCTGACAGTTCGGTCTGGTGATGCAGCGCCAGCGTGGTTTCGACCGAGAACGCGCCGACCGCGACGCCCGCGGACACCGCGAGCTGCTGGTTGACGCTGACGAGGGTGGTGGCGCGGCTCATCTGCGGCGCCTCGACCTCGGCATAGGCCACGGTGTTGATCGCGGTGAATTGCAGCGAGCGGAAGAAACCGCCGACCACCAGGATGGTGAAGATCAGCATCAGCGGCGTCGAGATCGTGAACAAGGCGCAGGCGGCGAGGAAGGCCGAACTGACCACCGCGTTGACGGTCATCATGTTGCGGAATCCGAAGGCCTTGATGATGCGCGCCGCCAGGGTCTTCATGCCCATGGCACCGACAGCGGAGGCAAAGGTGACGAGACCGGATTGGAACGGCGACAGGCCGAAGCCGACCTGCATCAGCAACGGCAGCAGGAACGGCAGCGCGCCGATGCCGAGCCGGAACATGAAGCCGCCGACGATCGACGCCCGCATGGTCGGCAGCCGCAGCAAGCCGAAATCGAGCACCGGCGAACCGGTGCGCCGCGCGTGGATGATGTACAGCGTCATCGACACGGTGCCGACCCCGACCAGCGCGGCGACGATCGGCCACGGCAAAAGATTGAGGCCTGCAACCGAAAGCCCGAAGGCGATGCCGGCGAGGCCGATGCCGGCCAGCACCAGTCCCACCAGATCGAAACGTTCGGGGTCCTCGCTCTTGATCGGGTCGATATATTTCAGCGCCAGGAAGATGCCGAGCAGCCCGATCGGGATGTTGATCAGGAAGATCCAGTGCCAGGAGAAATAGGTGGTGATGAAGCCACCGAGCGGCGGCCCGATCACCGGGCCGATTAGCGCCGGCACCGTCACCCAGGCCATCGCGTTGACCAGCGCGCTCTTGTCGACCGAGCGCAGCAGCACCAGCCGCCCCACCGGGGTCATCATCGCGCCGCCGAGGCCCTGCAGGATGCGGGCGAACACGAAATCGGTCACCGAGGAGGACAGCGCGCAGCCGATCGAGCCCAGCATGAACACGGCGACGGCGCCGGCAAACACGATGCGGGCGCCGAAGCGGTCCGCGGTCCAGCCGCTGGCCGGGATGAACACCGCGAGCGACAGTAGATAGGACGTGATCGCGAGCTTCAGCGTCAGGGGGCTGGTGCCGATATCGGCGGCGATCGCCGGCAGCGAGGTCGCGATCACCGTGGAATCCATGTTTTCCATGAAAAGCGCGGTGGCGACGATGAGCGGGATCAGGCGTTGCTTGTTCATCAAAATAGGACAGCTTTGCTGAAAAAGGCGGGCGAGCGGGCCATATCATCCTGCCCCGGACCACGCTATTGCGGAACCGGGCAAACGCCCTAAATCCAGCGTGACGCTGCTATGCATCCGCCAGCGCTCGAGGTGTGCGCCGTGATCTACGTCCTTGCCGCTCTGCTGCCGCCGATCGGGCTGCTCCTGAACGGACAGCCGTTTTCGGCCATCTTCAATCTGGTCCTGATCGTGTTTTGCGCGATTTTCGGGCTGTTTTTCCACATCTTGCTGCTGGTGCCGTCGGCTCATGCGGTGATCGCGGTCCACATGAAGCGCGAGGACCGGCGCCACCGCGAGGTGGTCGAGGCGATCCGCCGGCACGGGCCGCCGCAGGGATATCGCTAAGCCGGCTACCGGGCCCGCTGAACCGGCCCGTAAAAAGCCTGTGCATGGCTGGCAAACACTTTGATTCGTCATGCCGCCATGCTATCGACCAGCGTCAACCCCACCGATGGGCGCCGATTCGACGGTGACGCAGCGAGCGTCGCCGCAGGTAGCGCTCATCCGTAAGACCCTCGCGGCTGAGGCCGCAGATAAGGAGTTGGCAATGGCCACGGGATTTCAGGCTATCCGCGAAGCCTACACGTTCGACGATGTGCTTCTGAAGCCCGGTCTGTCCGACGTTCTTCCCTCGGAAGTCGATATTCGCTCGCGGGTCACCCGCGCGATCCAGCTCAACATCCCGATCATGGCGTCCGCGATGGACACCGTCACCGAGGCGCGGATGGCGATTGCGATGGCGCAGGCCGGCGGCCTCGGCGTCATCCACCGCAATTTCGACCCCGAAGGCCAGGCTGCCCAGGTGCGGCAGGTCAAGAAATTCGAATCCGGCATGGTGGTCAATCCGCTCACCATCGGTCCCGACGCTACGCTGTCGGACGCGCTGACGCTGATGAAGGATCACGGCATCTCCGGCATCCCGGTCGTGACCGGTGCGGGCAAGAATGTGCCGGGCAAGCTGGTCGGCATTCTGACCAACCGCGACGTGCGCTTCGCAACCGACCCGCGGCAAAAGGTTTCGGAGCTGATGACGCACGAGAACCTCGTCACGGTGCGCGAGGGCGTCAGCCAGGACGAGGCGAAGCGGATGCTGCACCAGCATCGCATCGAAAAGCTGGTCGTCGTCGACGACCAATATCGCTGCGTCGGCCTGATCACCGTGAAGGACATGGAAAAGGCGGTCGCCCATCCGCTGGCCTGCAAGGACGCGCAGGGCCGGCTGCGTGTCGCCGCCGCCACCACGGTCGGCGAGACCGGCTATGAGCGCACCGAGCGGCTGATCGATGCCGGCGTCGACGTCGTCGTGGTCGACACCGCGCATGGTCACTCGCGGCATGTGCTCAATGCCGTCAACCGGATCAAGCGGCTCTCCAACGCCGTGCAGGTCGTGGCCGGCAACGTCGCGACCGAGGGCGGCGCGCAGGCGCTGATCGATGCGGGCGCCGACTGCATCAAGGTCGGTATCGGCCCGGGCTCGATCTGCACCACGCGTATCGTCGCCGGCGTCGGCGTGCCGCAGCTCACCGCGATCATGGATGCGGTGGCGGCGGCGAAGAAGGCCGACGTGCCCGTGATCGCCGACGGCGGCATCAAATATTCCGGCGACCTCGCCAAGGCGCTTGCCGCCGGCGCCGACATCGCGATGGTCGGCTCGCTGCTCGCCGGCACCGACGAGACGCCGGGTGAAGTGTTCCTGTGGCAGGGCCGCTCCTACAAGGCCTATCGCGGCATGGGCTCGGTCGGCGCGATGGCGCGCGGCTCGGCCGACCGCTACTTCCAGCAGGACATCAAGGACACGCTGAAGCTCGTGCCAGAGGGCATCGAGGGCCAGGTGCCCTACAAGGGCCCGGTCGGCAATGTGATGCACCAGCTCGCCGGCGGCCTGCGCGCGGCGATGGGTTATGTCGGCGCGAAGGACATCAAGGACTTCCACGACAAGGCCGAGTTCGTCCGCATCACCGGCGCCGGCCTGCGCGAGAGCCACGTCCACGACGTGACCATCACGCGCGAAGCCCCGAACTATCCGGGCGGGGTGTAAGCACCTCGTTCGTCATTCCGGGTCGGTCCACGGGACCGATCCCCGAATCTCTTGACAGGGGACCCAGGTGACATGGTGAGCGACACGAACGTTCGGGCCGGCCAGTGCCATTGCGGCGCGGTGCGCTTCGAGGCGACGCTCAGCGACGGTTTCAGTTCGATCCGCCGCTGCACCTGCTCTTACTGCCGGATGCGCGGTGCCGCCGTCGTCATGGCGGAGATGGGTGGGATCAAGTTCCTGCAGGGCGAGGAGGCGCTGACAAGCTACCGCTTCCACACCGGATCGGCACAGCACTTCTTCTGTTCTCGCTGCGGAATCTACACGCATCATCAGCGACGATCGAACCAGAGCCTGTATGCCGTCAACGTGGCGTGCCTCGACGGCGTAAGCCCATTCGATTTCCCTGAGGTGCCTGTCATGGACGGCGTCAATCATACCAACGACACCGGTAAGCCAACGCGTCGCGCAGGCACCCTCCGTTTCATCCCGGCTGACTAGCAATCGCGCGGAAACCAGGCGGACTGCCGCCCAATGACGGGTCCGCTGCGCGGCATGCTCCCGGCATGACGCTCGTCATTTCAAACAACATTTCAAACAGGCGCGCGCGAAACAGCAAATCCATCTCCCTTGCGGGGAGCTGGATTGCGTGACTACGTGTGCGCCACGAACCAATCACCTCAAGAGGAAATCCAAATGTCCCAAGGAAACGCCCAAGGAAAGCGCATCGTTCTGGCCTCGCGTCCGCACGGCGAGCCCACGCCGGCCAATTTCAGGCTTGAGGACTACACGCCGCCGACGCCAGGCGCGGGCGAAGTGCTGCTCCGCACCATCTGGCTGTCGCTCGATCCCTATATGCGCGGCCGCATGGCCGACGGTCCGTCGTATGCCGCACCGGTGCCGGTCGGCGGCGTGATGGAAGGCGGCACGGTGAGCGAGGTGATCGCGTCCAACAATCCCGCCTTTGCCAAGGGCGATATCGTGCTGTCGCGCGCGGGCTGGCAGACGCATGTGCTGTCCGACGGCAAGGGGCTCGCCAAGATCGATCCGAAGATCGCGCCGATCTCGACCGCGGTCGGTGTGCTCGGTATGCCCGGCATGACCGCCTATACGGGACTGCTCGAGATCGGCAAGCCGCAGGCGGGCGAGACGGTGGTGGTTGCGGCTGCGTCCGGCGCCGTCGGCTCGGCGGTCGGGCAGATCGCGAAGATCAAGGGCGCGCGGGCGATCGGCATCGCCGGCGGCAAGGACAAATGCGCCTACGTCAAGAACGAGCTCGGCTTCGACGAGTGCCTCGATCACCGCGATCCCAATCTTGCGGCGAAGCTCAAGGATGCCTGCCCGAAGGGCATCGACGTCTATTTCGAGAATGTCGGCGGCGCGGTGTTCGACGCGGTGTTTCCGCTGCTCAATGCGTTCGCGCGGATTCCGGTGTGCGGCCTGATCGCGCATTACAACGACACCGAGGCGCACGCCCCGAAATGGGCCGGCGCGATGATGCGCAACATCCTGACCAAGCGGCTGACCTTCCGCGGCTTCATCGTCAGCGACTTCGCTGCCATGCATGGCGACTTCCTGCGCGACATGTCGCAATGGGTGCGCGAGGGCAAGGTCAAGTACAAGGAGTTCGTGACCGAGGGCCTGGACAGCGCGCCGGAGGCCTTCATGGGCCTGCTCAAGGGCGCCAATTTCGGCAAGCAGCTGGTCCGGATCGGGCCGGATAAGGCCTGAGCGATAGCGTTTTCGAGCGAAGCCTGTCCCGGACTTGATCCGGGATGGGCACCGGTTCACGTGAAGAAAACGCGTCAAAACGAGGCATTCCAGCTCCCGTTCCCCGCAACAGAGTATCAAAAACGCCACAATGGCGGGCTTTTGGGGGCTTTTCGGCCCCCATTTGCTTGACGGGGACCCGGAGCAGTTGATTCAATATGGCTATATTTCAGGTGTAGCCATGGTTTTTGAAGCTATTGTTTCCGGGGTCATTCTCCTCGCCCTCGGCTATTGGGCGACGATGTTCGTCATGGGCCGCCGCGACGACGTCTTGCATGGAAAATTTGTCGAGGACGAGCCGGCCGCCGAGCCGGTCCGCTTCATGCCGCAGGTGCCGCGCATGCGGGCCACGCCGGCGGCGGCACAGCCGAACAAGGACTCGCTGCAGGCGCTGCTCACGGTCATCAAGCAAGATCTGCACGACGCGGCGCGGAGCTGAGACGGCTCACGCCGGCTGCTTGCCGAGCAGCATGTCGAGGTCGACATCGACCTGACCCTTGGCCCTGATGTGGCGCACTTCAAAGCTGTCCGGCTGGAAGCGGTACTCGACGAGACCGGTTTCCTTGATGCCGATCACTTCCTGCCTCGCATCTGAGATGATGAAGCCGGCCGAGGGCGCCCAGATCTGTCTGACATGCTCGAACGTGTAATCGCGGCGCTGGTGCACGTGGCCGCTGCCGACCAGGCGCCAATCGACCTTGCCGAACATCTCGATCAGACGGCGGCGCGCCGGCTGCGGCACGAAGCGGATCGCGGTCTCGACGCGCTCGGCATCGTAGGGCACGTCGAGGTAGAGCGGCTTGTGCAGGAACAGCGCGACCGGTCTGCCGACGGCCTTGTCGAGCACCGAGGCGAGCCAATCGAACTGCGCGGCCTCGCTGTCGAGGCCGGTGTTCATAATCAGCGAATTGAGGCCGATGAAGCACCAGCCGGCGGCGTCGAAATGCCAGCGATCCTCGCCGAGCACCGAGGTGAAGGCGCGGCGCGTCTCTTCGGTCGGCAGTTGCGTCGGGACCGGGCCGACCGCGGTCGGATTGTCGCCGATGTCGTGATTGCCCGGCAGATAGAGGCAATTGACCGGCAGCGCGCTGTGCAGTTCCTTGGCGAACACCAGATCGTCGCGGCTGGTCGGCCCATCGAACGCGACGTCGCCGGAGTTGAGCACGAGATCGGGACGCGTCGCGTCGATGTGCTCGCTGACGCGATGAAAGTTGTCGACGAGCGGCTTGAAGCGACGCGCGAGGTGGGTGTCGGAGATTTGGGTCAGGCGAAACTGGGGCATGCATCGATCCTTTCGGCCGAATTATAGTGTCGGCGCGAAGTCGGAACGATGACGATTTCAGTGTGTTCTTCGCTGCTCTGTTTGATGCGTTGTTTGATGTCTTGTTTGATCCGGCGGCGCAGGTCGCTAGATCGCAAGCTGCTTATCCGCGCGGATGGGCAGGGCAGGCGGACCGCCGCGACCTCCGAGCAGTCCGGCGTTCGGCGGGTTTGTTCCCGTCACGGCCGGCGCTGCGTTGAGCCCGAGATAGGCGAGCGCCTCGTGTCCCATGTCGTAGGCGGCATAGCCGAGCAGGCTGAGCACCAGCGCCGTGGCGAGGCTGTGCCTGACGATGTCGCGCGTCGAGCGATAGCCGCTGCGGAAATAAACCGAGAGCAGGATGGCGACCAGGAGCGCAGCGGCGACGCCGGCGAGCCCCGACAGCACCATGCCGAGTCCGCCATCCGCCGCGTCGTCGAACCAGCCGATGCCGGGGTCGATCGCCTTCAATAGGGAGGTGAGGAGATCGCCGAGGCTCGCGGCTGCCAGGGCCGCGCCGTCCAGGATCGGGGTGATGATGCCCATCGCGTCAGCCGTGAGGAACTGAAACCGCCATTATTCTCGGGAGTTGGTCACCCGGGCTCGGATGATGGTTCAACGGGTTACCCAGGCGCGTTATTGGCGCGCTTCATTGTCAGGAGCGGCCGTGGCGGCTAAGAGGGCGGCCGGACGCCCGGCTTAAGGGAGATTCTTGATGTCGGTTCAAATGGTTCTGCTGCCGGTCTTCATCCAGATTGGACTCACCTTCGCGCTTCTGCTTGGGATGGCCACGCTGCGCACGCGGACGCTGGCGAGCGGTGAGACCAAGATGGCCGATATCGCGCTGCGCCAGCCGAACTGGCCGGAGCGCGCCACCCAGCTCGGCAATTGCTTCGCCAACCAGTTCGAGCTGCCGGTGCTGTTCTATGTCCTGATCGCCATTGCGCTGCCGCTGCGCCGTGCCGATCTGTTCATCGTGCTGATGTCCTGGGTTTTCGTGGTGACGCGGTTTGCCCATGCCGGGATATTCGTCACCTCCAACGACGTGCGGCCGCGCTCGCTCGCCTGGTTCGCCGGCGTGCTGGTGCTGGCGGCGATGTGGCTGTATTTCGCGCTCAAGCTCCTGCTGTTGATCTGATGCGCCCAACCGAAAGAGATCGATGACCCCCGCTGCACGGCTTTCCGCCGCGATCGAGCTGATCGCTACCATCGACGCACAGCGCATTCCCGCGGCGAAAGCGCTGAAGGAATGGGGCACCGCGCACCGCTATGCCGGCTCCGGCGATCGCGCCGCGATCTCCGGCCTGATCTGGGACGTGCTGCGCCGGCAATCCTCCGCGGCCTATCTGATGGACGATGCCAGCCCCCGGTCGCGGGTGCTCGGCATGCTCAAGCTCGAGCGCGGCATGGACGTCCCGACGATCTCGGCGCTGTGCGACGGCAGCCGCTTTGCGCCGGATCCGCTGACCGCGGCCGAGGAGGCCGCGTTGGCCTCGCGCTCGCTCAAGGATGCGCCGGCGCATGTCGCGGGTGACTATCCGGACTGGTTCGACCCGTATCTGGCAAAAGTGTTCGGCGATGACCGCGCAGCGGAGGCGACCGCGATGGCGAGCCGCGCGCCGCTCGATCTGCGCGTCAACACGCTGCGCGGCAAGCGCGAGAAGGTGCTGCCGCGATTGTCGTATCTCGGCGCCAAGGAAACACCGTGGTCGCCGCTCGGCCTGCGCATCGAGCTCGGCGCCGACGCGCGCAATCCCGGCATCCATGCCGAGGAGGATTTCATCAAGGGCGCCATCGAAGTCCAGGACGAGGGCTCGCAGCTCGCCGCGCTGTTCTCGGCGGCCAAGCCCGGCGAGCAGGTGATCGATCTCTGCGCCGGCGCCGGCGGCAAGACGCTGGCGCTGGCCGCAATGATGGACGGCAAGGGCCGGCTGATCGCGACCGACAGCGACAAGCGCCAGCTCGTGCCGATCCATGAGCGGCTGTCACGCGCCGGCGTGCACAATTGCGATGTGCGCACGCCGCGCGGCGAGGAGGAGGTGCTGTCCGACATCAAGGCCTCCGCCGACCTCGTGCTGATCGACGCGCCGTGCACCGGCACCGGCACCTGGCGCCGCAATCCCGACGCCAAATGGCGCATGCGCCCCGGCGCGCTCGAGGTGCGGCTGAAGGATCAGGCCGAGGTGCTGGCGCGCGCCGCGCCGCTGGTGAAGAGCGGCGGCCGCATCGCCTACATCACCTGCTCGGTGCTGTCGGAGGAGAACGGCGAGCAGGTCAAGGCGTTCATCGCGCGGCATCCGGAGTTTTCGGTGCAGCCGCCGGAGCAGACCGCATCGGTGTTGTGGGACAAGGCCGAGCCATTTGCGGAAGCCGCGTTGCAATCGGCGGAGGGCCTGCTGATGACGCCGCGCCGCACCGGCACGGACGGGTTCTTCGTCTCGGTGCTGAAGAAGGCGTGAGGCCTTCTCCGCCGTCATTGCGAGGAGCTCGCGACAAAATTGCGAAGCAATTTTGCGCTGTAGCGACGAAGCAATCCATGGCTCCGCACGTGCGGCACGATGGATTGCTTCGTTCCGCTCGCAATGACGGGTTGAGTATCTACGCTTCGGAACACACACCCGCCGGCACCGGCGTCCTGCTCACCACAATGACCCAGTACAGCAGCGCGCAGGTGCTGATCGCAGCGCCCAGCGCGCAGACGCCGAGCCAGCCGGCGGCGGCATAGGCCATCGTCGAAGCGATCGCGCCGAGTCCGCTGCCGACCGAGTAGAACACCATGTAGACGCCGATCAGGCGGCTCGACGCCTCTGGGCGCGCCGCAACGATCAGGCTCTGGTTGGTGACGTGGACGGCCTGCACCGCGAAGTCGATCATGACGACGCCGGCGAGCACCAGCCACAGCGAAGCGTGCAGGCAGGCGATCGGCGCCCAGCCGGCGAGCATCAGCAGCAGCGACAATCCGGTGGTGCGCTGGCCCCAGCCGCGATCGGCGAGGCGGCCCGAATTGCGCGCCGCCAGCGCGCCGGCGAGGCCGGCAATGCCGAGCATGCCGATCGCGGTGTGCGACAGCGACAGTGGCGGCGCGGCGAGCGGCAGCACGACCGAGCTCCAGAAAGCGCTGAAGCTCGCGAAAATCAGGAACGCGAATACGGCGCGCTCGCGCAGCACCGGCTCCTCGGCGAACAGCGCGGCCGTCGAGCGCAACAGCTTTGCATAGGATGATCCGGTCAGCGCCCGCGGCGGCTGCCGCGGCAGCACATGGGCGAGCAGCGCGGCCATCGCGAGCATCAGCACCGCCGAGGTCAGGTAGACCATGCGCCATCCGCCGATGTCGGCCAGCGTGCCCGAGGCGAAGCGGGCGAGCAGGATGCCCGACACGACGCCGCTTTGAATGGTGCCGATGGTCTGGCCGCGCTCGGCCGGCGAGGCCGATGTCGCGGCGAAGGCGACGATCACCTGGATCACGACGGCGAGCAGCCCGACCAGTGCCATTCCGCCAAACAGCACGATCGCGTTCGGCGCGGTGCCGACCACGACGAGCGCGCCCGCGGACAGCATGATCTGGCCGACGATCAGCTTGCGGCGGTCCAAGAGGTCGCCGAGCGGCACGATCAGCATCAGGCCGAAGGCGAGGCCGACCTGGGTCAGCGTCACCACGATGCCGATCGCGGCGGGGGTAATGCCGAGGTCCTGCGCCATGGTGTCGAGCAGCGGTTGGGCGGAATAGATGTTGGCGACGCTCAGCCCGCAGGCGACCGCAAACAGCAGCACGATCGCGGGCGAAAGCGCGCCTGCCTTGGTGTCGCGGGGCTTGCCGTCCGTCTTGTGATCGCCCGTGGCCGGCCCGGCCTCCGTCATGGTCTGGTTCGTCATCTTGGCTCCGCTGCAATTCGCAATCTGGTCTTATCATGAGACCAGTTGCATCGCGGCCTGTCTAGTCCTATTTTAAGACCAGTTCGGAATCGTGATCGAGAGGAGGTGGAGCGCGATGCAGCGGACCGGATTCGCAAAGGCGGACTGCCCGGTGGCCCGCGCGCTGGATGCGATCGGCGACTGGTGGTCGCTGTTGATCGTGCGCGACGCGTTCGACGGCCTGCGCCGGTTCGGCGACTTCCAGAAGAACCTCGGCATCGCCAAGGGCATGCTGACGGCGCGGCTGCGCAAGCTGGTCGAAACCGGCGTGCTCGAGCAGGTGGCGGCGTCGGACGGCAGCGCCTACCTCGAATATGTGCTGACGAAGCGGGGCCACGACCTGTTCCCGATCGTGGTCTCCTTGAGGCAATGGGGCGAGGCGCATCTCTATGCGCGCGGCGAAGCGCATTCGGTGCTGCTGGACCAGGCCGGGCAGGCGGTCGGGCAACTCGTGCTGCCGTCGAAGAGCGGCAAGCCGCTGAGCTGGGCGGACACCAAGGTGAGGAAGGTTGCGGCGCGGAGGCGGTGAGCGGCGCTGCGCGAAGAGGAGCTCCCTCCACGTCATTGCGAGGAGCGAAGCGACGAAGCAATCCATCGCTCCGCATATGCGGAGAAGTGGATTGCTTCGTGGAGCCTGTCATCCGGCGGCGCTTCGCGCCGACCGGGTGGCTCGCAATGACGAGGATGGAGCCGGGCTGTCGCCCTTCGAGACGGTCGCTTCGCGACCTCCTCCAGCGACAAAGGCGAAGCCTTTGCGCGGGGGGTGACGGGAGAGAGTAGAGGCTATCAATCCACAATAAACAGCGTCGCACCCGTCGTGGTCGACGAGCGGTGCGCGGCGTCGCCGAAATCGGAGACCTGGTAGCTCATGCCCGGCTTCAGCGTGAATTTGCGGCCGTCGCGCAGCTCGGTGTCGAGCTCACCCGTGACGACAAAGAGCACATGGCCGCGATCGCACCAGTGATCGGCGAGATAGCCCGGCGAATATTCGACCATCCGCACCCGCAGATCGCCGATGTCGAGCGTGCGCCACAACGCTTGCCCGGCCTCGCCGGGATGCACTGAAGGTTCGACGTTGCTCCAGTCGGTGACCGTGAAGGGCAGGGTCGGGATTTTCATGGGCGCGGATCCTGGTGTTTGGCTCATTCTACGCCTCTGCATCCACAAATACTGGCGTCATCCCCGCGCAACGGCTTCGCCGTTGTCGCTGGAGGTGCGCGTCGAGCGGTGCGCAAGCAGCGCTCGACGGGCCTCGAAGGATGGTCGGAGCCGGGCCGTCGCCCTTCGAGGCTCGCTCCGCTCGCACCTCAGGGTGACGGATTACTGCACGCTGCTGCGCTCACCCCACCAGATGGTTCGCCGAGCCCTGCCGGATCTTGCCTTCGACATCGAGCCTCAGATACTCGCAGATCTTCCTGCCGCGTTCGTTCTGGTAGAACACGACGACGCTGTCCGGCGAGACATAGAGGTCGATCAGGTCGAAGTGCAGCTCGGGCAGCTTGGCGAGCGCGGCGCTCCAATAGGCGCGGAGCTGCGCCTTGCCGCGCACGGTGCCGGAGGGGCCGAAGCCGAACGCCGGGATCCGGTCCGAGGTCATTTCGGTATCTTCCGAATACATCGCCAGCACGCGCTCGAGATCGCGCGCGTTCCAGGCGGCGATCCAGTCGCGGCCGAGCGCTAAGAGGCGCGACGGCTCGTGAAAATCCGGCATGAGTTTCCTCCTTGTTGCTTATGGCCAAATTAGGTCAATAATACTGACCCATATAGATTTGTCCATGCCCAAAGAAGAATGTGGGAGCCCCGGAGAGCGCGGTTGCGGGGGCGGGCCGTGTCGCGTATCTGCTTGCCATGACAGCCCAGCACACAGACCGTGAATCGTCGGCGCCCTCCGTGGCCTCGGCGCATGACAAGATTCTGATTGTCGATTTCGGCAGCCAGGTGACGCAACTGATCGCCCGCCGCGTCCGCGAGATGGGCGTCTATTCCGAGATCGTGCCGTTCCAGAAGGCGGAGGCCGCTTTCAAGGAGATGAAGCCGAAGGCGGTGATCCTCTCCGGCGGGCCTGAGTCCGTGCATGAAACCGGTTCGCCGCGCGCGCCGCAGTTGATCTTCGAATCAGGCGTTCCCGTGCTCGGCATCTGCTACGGCCAGATGACGCTGGCGGCCCAGCTCGGCGGCGAGGTCGAAGGCGGGCACCACCGCGAATTCGGCCGCGCCGATGTCGAGGTGAAGACCGACAGCCAGCTGTTCGACGGCGTCTGGGGCCACGGCGAGAAGCACCAGGTGTGGATGAGCCATGGCGACCGCATCACCAAGATGCCGCCCGGCTTCTCGGTGGCCGGCACCTCGCCGAACGCGCCGTTCGCGATCATCCAGGACGAGAAGCGCAAATATTACGGGCTGATGTTCCATCCCGAGGTGGTGCACACGCCCGATGGCGCAAAACTCTTGCGCAACTTCGTGCGCAAGGTCGCAGGGCTGACCGGCGACTGGACCATGCGCGCCTTCCGCGAGGAGGCGATCGAGAAGATCCGCGCCCAGGTCGGCCAGGGCAAGGTGATCTGCGGCCTCTCCGGCGGCGTCGATTCTGCTGTGGCGGCGGTCTTGATTCACGAGGCGATCGGCGACCAGCTCACCTGCGTGTTCGTCGATCACGGCCTGCTGCGGCTCGACGAGGCCAGGACCGTCGTCGACCTGTTCCGCAACCACTACAACATCCCGCTGGTCCATGTGGACGCGTCGAAAGAGTTTCTCGGCGAGCTCGCAGGCGTCACCGACCCCGAGGTGAAGCGCAAGACCATCGGGCGTCTGTTCATCGACGTGTTCGAGGCGGAGGCCAAGAAGATCGGCGGCGCGCAGTTCCTGGCGCAGGGCACGCTGTATCCCGACGTGATCGAGAGTGTCTCCTTCACCGGCGGCCCGTCGGTGACCATCAAGTCGCACCACAATGTCGGCGGCCTTCCGGCCCGCATGAACATGAAGCTGGTCGAACCCTTGCGCGAATTGTTCAAGGACGAGGTGCGCGTGCTCGGCCGCGAGCTCGGCCTGCCCGAAGTCTTCGTCGGCCGCCACCCGTTCCCGGGCCCGGGCCTTGCGATCCGCTGTCCCGGCGACATCACCAGGGAGAAGCTCGACATCCTGCGTAACGCGGATGCGGTCTATATCGACCAGATCCGCAAGCACGGCCTCTATGATGCGATCTGGCAGGCCTTCGCCGTGCTGCTGCCGGTGAAGACCGTCGGCGTGATGGGCGACGGCCGCACCTACGAATACGTCGTCGGCCTGCGCGCCGTCACCTCGACCGACGGCATGACCGCCGACTTCTACCAGTTCGACATGAAGTTCTTAGGCGAGACCGCGACGCGCATCATCAACGAGGTGAAGGGCGTGAACCGGGTGGTGTACGACGTGACGTCTAAGCCGCCGGGGACGATTGAGTGGGAGTAGGGGGCAGGCGGCGCGAGCGCCGTTTTCTAGCGCCACTGGCTATCGGTCCGAACTAGTTTGGCGGCGCCGTTCTGCGACCATCTCGGCCGCCGCGATCCCCGATATTGGGCTGTTATTTCGGTGGCTACTACAGACAGGACGAAGGCACGTGTCAGAAAACTTCAATTACGTCTCCTTCGGAAACCGGGACTATGTCGAGGGGGTGGTCGACGTCATCGAAATGAGCCGGGGACGTATGTTCGAACATACGCCCACGGAAATCGAGAAGCGGCTTGACGATCTCGGCCCAACGTCGATCTCTTTCTTAGAGAAATTGCCCACCTTCCTCTGTAGCGAGATCGACCGTTCTGGCGATGCGCCTTCGATGGCAATCAAATACGGGCGGATTGAAAATACAAAGTCAGACCGGAAGGAAGTTTCGACGGTCTTCAAGACGCTTATTGACCTTGGTGAAGTCCAATTCCCTTCTGTCGAGCATGCCCAAGAGATCTTCGGCGTTGATCGTTTTCAGCTTTACCGTACGCATTGGGCGGTTCGGAAAGGTAACGCTCAGGAAATTCTGAGAAAGCTAGCAGAACTGAAGCCGGATGTTTCACCTACAATCGCGGGATTCCTGGCGCCGGACTTGATCGGCGAGCAAGCTGAACCGCCGCCGCGCGCAAAGAAAACAATCGGCGTAGCCGATAGCGTGGAAGCCTTTCTGCAACTGCTGTACGGCTTGCCAGCCAAGGGACCGACCGAGACATTCTTCCGCGGGCATGAAGATGCGCGGTTTGAGTTGACGCCGTCTTTGCTGCGGAAATCTCCGGACGGAGCATGGCAGTTTATGCCAAATGAGGATCGGCTCTGTAAGGAATTGCTAATCGCCCACTATGACGACTTCCAAAGTGATCAGTATTGTTTCGACCGTCTCGTTCGCATGCAGCACTACGGGTTGCCGACCCGTCTTCTTGATATCTCAGGAAACCCCTTGGTTGCATTGTTCTTTGCGTGCTACTCCGGATCGAATCTGCTAGATATCGATGGCGAAGTCATTGTATTTCGAGTGTCGTCAGACAAGGTTATCCTTCGCTCAATTGGGCGAGCACTACAATAAATCAGGTACTGAGGCTTTGACGGCTCGTACCAAGAACGCCAAGAGTGTTTTGGTCATTGGGTCGAGAAACGAATTCTCACGTTCGCGTGGGATTCGAGAAGAGAACATTATGCGCGATACGTTCGAACTCTTCCGTCGTGAAATTCGTAGCATCGATATCGTGACATTTGATGAGCTACTTGAGCGCGCTCGCTTCATAACACGGAGCAAATAGCCGCCCCGATAGTTGCCGGCCCGCTACAATGCGGCCGCTCAAGGGACTGAGTTGCCTCGACGCAAATCAAATTCCGCTCCACCACCTGCGACAAATCACCCCGACGGGCAACTCAGCAAAACCTGTCAATCCGCGAATAAGAAAATATTCCGCTTGGCGTTTGACCCAACTCAGCTGTTCAATATGCGCGTCTCACCCGACACGAGGGGCGGATCGCGATCGTCACGAACGCGGGTCGAGATGCGGTGGACGCTGAGTGCGCAACTGACGAGTGCGCGCGGATAGCGGACGGTGAAGTCGTGTGGTCCTGACGCCCTACTGGTAGGTGTCTTCTCGCATTGCGCAATGCGCGTGCGAGGGCGGTGACAAAAAAGCCCAGTCTCGCCGGGGAGAGCACGAAGTAAGCCGCACAACCATCGCGCAGGGAAGGCCGGGATGTTCCCGGTTACACCTGTGGTCCTACCCCCGAGCTTTCTACCCATTGCTCGGGGCCCATGGGTGCGATCGGCACCCGGTCTTCCCTGCGCCCTCTGTTAGAAGCGAGGGCGAGACGAAGCGCGAAACTCGGACAGATCATGTCGCGAGATCGCGGACGTTCATGCTGTTTGAACTGTGAATATTGCGGCTTGGGCGAATCCTGGGTCATCGATAGCAGTAGATGGCCGACGTCGTAGGATCATAACTCGGGTCAGATCACACGGTCGTCGATCGATCACTGCTCCTTCTTGAACAAATCCTGGAAGATGAGCGGGCCCCAAATGCGGCCGCGTGCGTGCACCAGCGCGCCGCCCTCGTTGAGCTTTCCCAGCTTGACGGGTGCGAACCCGAGTTGCCTGGCCAAGGCCGCTACCGGAGCGATCGCGTCCTCGTCGTCACCAGACAGAAAGATCACCCGGTGGCCGCCCTCGACGATCGGATCGGCGGCCAGCTTGGCCGCGCCCAGATGATTGAAACCTTTCACGAGCTTGGCGCCGGCGAAAGCCTTCGCGACGAAGGCGGAGGACGGGAGACCGTGCAGCTCTTCAGGGACCGGAAACGCGTTCATCGCGTCGATGATCGTCTTGCCTGTCCAGCTCGGCAGGGCCTTCGCAACCTCGCGATGCTCCCCGAACGGGACCGCCAGGATGATGGTGTCGGCCTCGAGTGCATCCCGCAGCGACTTGGCGACAACCGTGGGTCCAATCGCCAGAGCCTGCGGCGCCAACGCCTCGGGCGGCCGGCGGCTCGCGACGGTCACCTCGATGTTCTTGCGGGCGAAGGCGTGGGCGAGGGCCTGGCCTATCTTTCCGAATCCTACAATCGCGTAGCTCATGATGCTTCTCCGATCCCCAGTTGGTCTTGATTGCCCGCGTTCAAATGGCCGAGAAGCCGCCGTCGACAGACAACTCCACGCCATTCACGAAGCTGGAAGCGTCTGAAGCAAGGAACAGCGCGGCCGCGGCAATTTCCTCAGGGCGACCCATCGTTCCCCGCGGGATCAGGGATTCGAACATCCGCTTCGCCTCCTCGGTGAGAACCTGGTCCTGCATCGGCGTGGCGATCGGCCCCGGGTGCAGCACGTTCACCCGGATATTCCGGCCTTTCAGTTCGTTGAGCCAACCGCGTGCGAATGCGTGCAACGTCGCCTTGCTCGCCGCATACACGCTGTAACCAGGAAAGCCTTTGATCGAAGCAACTGACCCGGTCATGAAGATCGATCCGCCATCGTTGAACAGCGGCAACGCCTTCTGGACCGTAAACAGCGTGCCGCGCGCATTCAGGTTGAAGGTCGCATCGAAATGCTGCTCGGTAATCTCGCCCAGTGGGACGGCTTCGCCGACGCCGGCGCTCGCGTACAGGACGTCGATCCTGCCCTTTTCCCGCTTGACCGTGTCGAACAGACGGTCGAGGTCGTCGAGATTGGCCGCGTCGCCGCGCACGCCGGTCACGTTCCGGCCTATCAGCCTGACGGCCTCGTCGAGCGCCTCCTGCCTCCGGCCCGTGATGAAAACATAGGCGCCTTCTTCAACGAACCGCCTGGCGCTCGCCAGCGCCATGCCGCTCGATCCACCCGTGATGACTGCAACCTTACCTTCAAGCTTTCCCATGACTTCTCCTTCAAATTCCGTCCTTGGTCGTTCGGGGAGGCTCCCCGAGAACCTCGAAATGGGTCCGCCGGCGTCAGGCGTTGAGTGCGAAAGCGCGCACATCGGTGGTGCGAAATCGATCCGGCTGGATGAGTACGCCAGCCGCGACGATCGGTGTCCGCAGCTCGGAATTGGGCTGCGCTTGTCGGCATGGGCTATGATAACTGCCCGTGCTACCCACATACGGGATGCCGTTTGATGTATTGGACACAGGCTTTGGAAGGCACACCCCGCGGTGCCGGATTGCACCATGATCGACTGGGATGACGTTCGCTACTTTCTGGCCGTCGCGGGCGGAGGCTCGGTGCGAGCTGCCGCCGAGCGCCTCGGTGTGAACCACTCGACCGTGCTGCGACGCATCGCCCAGCTCGAGGAACGGCTCGGGGTGCACATGTTCGAAAAGCTGCCTTCGGGCTACCGCCTGACGGCCGCGGGCGAGGAGGTCCTCGAGTTCGCGGAGCAGATGGAAGCGTCGTCGCATCTGCTGGAGACGCGCGTTTTCGGGCGCGACCAGAGCGTGCGAGGGCTTCTGCGGGTGACGCTGGCGCCGCCGCTTGCGGCACACCTGCTGATGCCGGACTTCGCCGATTTCGCGCGTCTGCATCCGGACATCGAGATGGAAATCCTGTCGTTCGGCGAGCTGGCAAATCTGACCAACCGAGAGGCCGACGTCGCGATCCGCGTCGTCTACGACCGCAAAACCCTGCCGCTCAATCTTCACGGCCTGAAGGGACCGGAGCTGTTCGGCGGCGTCTACATGTCCCGCGATCGACTAGCCGCGTGGCGCGCCGGCGCGCCTGATCCGATCCGGTGGATCGTCATCAGCATTCATGGCATTCCGGATTGGGCCAGCGAGGGCGAGGTGCGCACCACGGGGGTTCCATTCAGGACCACGGACGCCGAGGCGCAGATCGTTGCTGTACGGCAAGGGCTCGGGATCACGACACTGCCGTGCTTCGTCGGAGATGCCGACCCCCTGCTGGTGAGGGTGCCGGGCACCGGCCTGCACATGTACGGGACGCTCTGGCTTCTCACACAGGGCGAGACACGCAAGACGAAGCGCGTGCGGCTCTTCACGGAATTCGTATCCCGCAGGCTCGCCGCGTACGCTCCGCTTCTCGCCGGGCTATCCATATCGCGCGACTGACGCGCGGTAGGTCGGCGATGGCGCTTGCCGAAATCTGGTCGGAAGCCGAGCTGCGATCGTTCCAGGCGCCATCGCGGTCAATCCCCCGTGCTGACGGTCGTCTTCGAGTGGGAGTAGGCGTCGCCGCCCCACTGCGGTTTGATGTTCGGACCATCTATGCCGGCAGAAGACCAGCGGCGCGATAGTTGTCGATCATCGAGTCGTAGAGCGAAATATCGGAGCGGCTTCTGGCGACGAGCTGCGCACCGGCAATTGCGGCGAAGATGGCGCGGGCCCGCTGTTCGCTCTTCCTCGAATTGACCAGGCCCGCGGCCACCAACAGCTTGCTCAGCCACGCCACGTTGACATCGGCAAAGGTCTGGACCTCCTTCCTCACCGCGTCCGGAAGATCGTCGACTTCCGCGGACATGAAGCTGCACAGGCACATGCGATTGTTGCTCTCGAGCGCTTTGCGAAACACATCGGGATATCGACGCAGGCAGCGGACAGGATCCGTCGCCTCTGCCAGCATCGACTCGAGTTGGACGGCGGTGTCCTCCCAGTATCGCCGCGCGACGGCTACGCCGAGATCGGCCTTGCTCGGGAAATGGTGATAGATGCTGGCCGCCTTGATCCCGACCTCGTCCGCGAGATCGCGGAAATTCAAGCCGCTGTAGCCGCGCGCCTGCGCGGTACGCTTTGCTGCCGCCAGGATGGCCTCCCGAGAGCTTGAACTCACTTCATCGCCTCACTGCTTCGTTACCTACCAAGTGATAGATAGACGTTGACCAGCCGGATTTGAAGGCTTCATATGAGGCCTACCAAGTGACAGGTAGACAAGGGTGTCATGATGAAGATTTACGATTGGCCAACCGGCCCATATCCGGCCCGCGTTCGCATCGCCCTGGCCGAGAAGAACCTGCGGTCGCACGTGCAGTTCGTCTTGGTCGATCTCTACAAGGGCGAGCACAAGAAGCCCGAATTCCTCGCCAAAAACTACTCGGGCACCCTGCCGGTGCTCGAACTCGATGACGGGATCTTCATTGGCGAGTGCACGGCCATTACCGAGTACCTTGACGCGCTCGGTGGCGCGCCGACGCTGACCGGCAGGACGCCGCGCGAAAAGGGCGTGATCCACATGATGAGCAAGCGCGCCGAACTCGAACTGCTCGACGCCATCAGTGTCTATTTCCACCACGCCACGCCGGGTCTTGGGCCTCATGTCGAGATCTATCAGAATCCCGAATGGGGATTCCGTCAGCGCGACAAGGCCCTCAGGGGGATGCACTATTTTGACGGCATTCTGAAAAGACAGCCGTTCGTCGCCGGCGAGGCGTTCACAATGGCCGATATCACCCTCATAGGCGGTTTGATCTTTGCGGGACTCGTAAACGTGCCGGTGCCGGTGGAGTGCGAGGCTCTTTCGGCATGGTATGCAAGGATGCAGGAGCGTCCTAGTGTCAAGAACCGGATAACGATGTCCGAGCCGATCGAGGCATCTTGATTGAAATCGTAGTCTGCGAACAACTGCTCGACCGGCAAGCATAGCCCGGATGGAACGACATCCTGGCGTTTCCGATCAGCACATCGTTGGTATCCCGCATGTCGCTCCGCTCATGCGGGATATGCGGCCGAACGACATCATGCGTCGACTGCAACGGTATCCACGCGAGACGCCCCCCTGATCAAGCGGTCGGTAGCTCGCTTGTGTTCACCGCGAGCTGTGCGGCGAAAGCCCGCTTGTAAGCCGGCCGGGCTTCGCCGCGGGCGACGTAGGCGGCGAGGTTCGGATATTCGTCGAGGATGCCCGATGCCTTCAGCCTAAGCAGCACCGACACCATCATCAGGTCGCCCGCGCTGAACGCGCCATCGAGCCAGTCGGCATCGCCGAGGCGGGCGACGAGCTGCTTCAGCCGGTCGCGGATGCGATCCATGACCAGGGGCAGGCGCTCCGTGGTCCATGGCTTGTCGTTCTCCAGAATTCTGGCGGTTGCGAGTTCGAGGATCGGCGGTTCGACCGTGTTGACCGCGGCGAACATCCAGCTGATTGCGCGGGCGCGGGCATTGGCATCGCCGGGCAACAGGCCCGCATGACGCTCGGCGATATGGAGCACGATCGATCCGGTCTCGAACAGCGCGAGATCACCATCCTCATAGGTTGGAATCTGGCCGAACGGATGCCGCGCCAGATGCGCTGGCTCTTTCATCGCCTGGAACGAAACGAGGCGAACCTCGTAAGGCTGGCCCACTTCTTCAAGCGCCCAGCGAACGCGCGTATCGCGCGCCAATCCCTTGCCACCATCGGGTGACCGTTCGAAGGCGGTGATGGTGGGGGTCATCGTTTCTCTCCATGTCCTTGCATCCCGAGGACGAACGAACGGCGCGCGCCCCGACAGCCGATCCTGGAATCTTTTGACCAAGCGTAGCCCGGATGCAGGCTGGGGGCGGGGCGGTTCCGGGGCACCTGTGATCCTACCCCGTGCTTTCGGTTCCCGTCGCGGCAACCGGACGCATCTCGCTAAGACCAGCGGAACGCACGAACCCGAAAATTATTTTCACCGGCGTGTTGCCCCGCTGTCGGCTGGCGTCTTCGCCAAGCGTCCTTCGCATAAACCAGGAGACTGCAAATGACCGATCTCGTCACATGCCTTTGGTTCGATCAGGGCCAGGCGCGCGCAGCGGCGGAATTCTATGCTGCGACTTTTCCCGACAGCCATGTCGATGCGGGGCATGTCTCGCCGATACCTGGCATCGGGCAGGGTGATGAATTGACGGTGGAGTTCACCGTGCTCGGCCGCCGCTTCGTCGGGCTGAATGGCGGCTCCAACTACACGCCGAACGAGGCGGTCAGCTTCATGGTGCTCACCGGCAGCCAGGAGGAGACCGATCGTTACTGGAATGCGGTCACTTCGAACGGCGGCAAGGAATTGCCGTGCGGCTGGTGCCGGGATCGCTGGGGATTTACCTGGCAGATCACGCCGCGGCGGCTGCTCGAGCTCGTCAACGGATCCGATCGCGCCGCCGGACAGCGCGCGATGGAGGCGATGATGACGATGAAACATCGACATCGCCGCGATCGAGCGGGCGGCCGCGGCGTAATCCGCTTGGTGGAATGATTTGGCCCGGACGCGACAGTCATGTGTCGGATCAAGCTGGTGGCGCGGTCGCGCATCTATTCGCGCCGCGGCCCGCGCTCGCGGCGCCGGTCACCCCGGCTCAAACGCGGGATGTGTCTCGTGCCGTCGCGTGATACGGATTTCGCATCGCAGCTCTGGAGCCCGCCTTGATGTCCGTCGCAGCCGCCGCCACTCCGCAACAAACGCCCACCGCCGCCGAGAGCGGTCCCGAGACGCTCGGCTGGATGCAGGGCTTTCCGCCGCCGCAGGACAAGACGATCACATTCCAGAACGGCTCGTTCCGCAGCTTCCCCGAATTGCGCTGGGCCTGGAGCAACATCCGCCAGCTGGTGCCGACCGTGAATGTCTGGCGCGGGGCGGGGCCGGCGTCGGTGCTGCCGCGTGAGGACCACGACATCGGCGCTTCCGCGTCGGTGACGATGGACGGCCGCCCGCAGACGTTCGCGCGCATGCTCGAGGAGAGCTATGCCGATGGCATCGCCGTGCTGCACCGGGGCAGGCTGATCTACGAGCGCTATTTCGGCGCGTTGAAGCCGCACAAGCCGCATATCGCGATGTCGGTGACGAAGTCGTTCACCGGCGTGCTCGCAGGCATGCTGGTTGCCGAGGGCAAGATCGATCCGCAGGCGCCGGTGACCGACTACGTACCGGAGCTGGCGCGAAGCGCGTTTGGCGATGCGCGCGTGTACGAGGTGATGGATATGACCACGGGCCTCAAATACACCGAGGTCTATACCGACAAGAACTCCGACGTATGGGGGCTGCGGCGCGCCAACGGCATGGCGCCGATCCCGGCAGGCTATGAGGGCGCCACCAACATCTTCGATTTCCTTTGCGCGCAGCAGAAGCAGGGCGAGCACGGCAAGGCCTTCGCCTACAAGACCGTCAACACCGACGTGCTGGCTTTCATCTGCCGGCGCGCCAGCGGCATGACGCTGTCGGACCTGCTGTCCGAGAAGATCTGGGCGCCGATGGGCGCGGAAGAGGACGCGCATTACCACGTCGATCGCATCGGCACCGAAAGCGGCGGCGGTGGATTGTCGACCACGCTGCGCGATCTCGCCCGCTTCGGCGAGACGATCCGCAATCACGGCCGCTTCAACGGCCGCCAGATCGTGCCGTCAACGGTCGTCGAGGACATCGCGCGCGGCGGTGATCCCGAGAAATTCAAGCCGGCCGGCTACACCACCTTGCCGGGCGCGTCCTACCGCAATCAGTGGTGGGTGACGCACAACGCGCACGGCGCCTACATGGCGCGCGGCGTGCACGGCCAGGGCATCTATATCGATCCGAAAGCCGAGATGGTGATCGCGCGCTACGCCTCGCATCACGCCGCCGGCAACGCCGCCAACGACCCGGTGACGCTGCCGGCCTACATGGCGCTGGCGAAGGATTTGATGGCGGGAGGGTAGAGACGCAGGGAGCTTCGGTCAGTCGCGTAGGACGTGTAGCCCGGATGAGCGAAGCGATATCCGGGGCTCTTCCATCCGCTCAGTGGAGATTATCCCGCATGTCGCTTCGCTCATGCGGGCTACGAGGCTGCGGCGGGTTTACGCTTTGCTAACCCGCCCTACGATTCCGCGTCATCCCCGCGACAGCTTCTCGAACCGCTTGATCAGCCGCTCACGCTTCAGGCGGGACAACCGCCTGATCCAGAACACGCCGTCGAGCTGATCGATCTCGTGCTGGTGACACACCGCGCGCAGCCCGTCCGACTCCTCGGTCTGCACGTTGCCGTAAACGTCCTGATAGCGGATGCGGACCCGCGCGTGGCGCTCGACGTCGTCGGTGACGCCGGGCATCGAGACGCTGCCTTCCTTGTGCAGGATCATTTCCGGCGAGGTCCAGATGATCTCCGGATTGACATAGGCCCGCGGCCCTTCGGTGGCGTCGAGCTCGAGCACCACGACCCGCAGTGGCACGCCGATATGCGGCGCGGTGATGCCGATGCCCGGTGCCGCATGCATGGTCTCGAGCAGGTCGGCCGCCAGTTCGCGCAGCGGGTCGTCGAACATGGTCACCGGCTCGGCCGGCAGCGCAAGCCGCGGATCGGTATAGCGGACGATGGGGCGGATGGTCATGTCGGTGTCTTAGTCCAGCGCATCGCGCTGGACAACACGCCGATGCGGCGGCAGCGTGGGTCGCGCCGCTCAGAGGCGCTTCTCGAAGAACAGGTCGGGGTAGGGGTCGTCGTTGAAACGCGGGATCTCGGTCCAGCCGGTCCGGCGGTAGAGTTGACCGGCTTCCGCCAGCGCGCTGTTGGTGTCGAGCCGCAGCACCACGATGCCGAGCTCGCCTGCGGCCTTCTCGGCCGCATCCATCAGGCGGCGGCCGAGGCCAAGCCCACGCGCGCTAGGTGCGACCCAGAGCCGCTTGATCTCCGCGAACTCACTGCTGCTGCCCTTCAGCCCGACGCAGCCGATCGGCAGGCCGTCCGACATCGCCACGATAAAGCTGCCGCGCGGGCGGACCATGTCCTTCGCATCAGGGTCGCGCGACAGCTTGACGTCAAAACCCTGTTTGAAGCGCCGCGCGAGCTCGGCGTAATATTCGCCGAGGCAGTAACGCGCCTCGTCGCTGCGCGGGTCCATCTCCTGCAGTGCCGTGCCGTCGCGCCCGAGCGCCGAGGCGATCAGATCCATCGCCGAAAGCAGCGCCTCGCGCTGGGTGTGGTGGGCGAGAAAATCCTTGGCCTGCCGGTTGGAGATCGCCTCATAGGCATTGAACTCGCGCTTGCCCGCAGGCGTCAGTTTGGCGATGCGGCGGCGCGCGTCGTCGCCATGCGCCGTGGTCTCGATCAGCCCTTCGTCCTCGAGGCTGCGCAACAGGCGGCTCATCAGGCCGGAATCGAGCCCGAGATAATCCCTGATGTCGCCGACATCGGCGCGTCCGTGCCCGATCGCGTTCAGCACCCGCGCCGCGCCGAGCGGCCGGCCGCGGCCGAGGAACGAGGTGTCGAGCGCGCCGACCGCGGAGGTCACGGCACGGTTGAAGCGGCGGACGCGGGAAACGGGGTCGAGCATATATCTGACTTTAGTCAGATATCGTTGTGGCGTCAATCGGCGGCCGATCCCGTTGATGGAGCCGGTGCGAACCTGCTGCGAGCCGCATATTGCTGGAACCTAGCCGCGCGCCAGCACCAGCACGTTGCCGGCAAGGATCGCGGCTGCGCCGGCGAGCACCGGCCAGCCCAGCACGAGATGCTCGAACAGCGCCGACAGCACGAGGGCGACGAGCGGCACCAGCGCGAGCGTATAGGCGGCGCGGCCGGGACCAAGCCGGCGCACCAGCTCGAAATAGAGCATGAAGGTGATGCAGGACGCGGCGATGGCGAGATAGAGGAAGCTCGTCAAATAGGAGAGCGAGACGTCGGCGGCAAACGGCGTGCCGGTCGCGATAGCCCACAGTGCGCTCGCCGCCGCGCCGACGAACGCGCCCCAGGCGAGCACGGAGACGACGGGCAGCCCGGCGCGCTGGTTGCGCGCGCCGACCGTCGTCCCGGCACCGGTCGCGATCGCCGCTGTGAGCGCCCAGGCCAGACCCGCGAGCGGCGCGCTACCATGCGCGATGGCGCCAGGCAGGAAGATGATCGCAAGGCCAAGGATGCCGCACAGCGCGCCCCACACGAAGCTTGGCGAGATCGGGACGCCGAGCGCGGCCCGCGCGATCACGGCCGCGAACAGCGCCGATGTCGACAGCACCAGCGCCGCAAGTCCGCTCGGCATGCGCGCGGTCGCTTCATAGAAGGCGATGAAGGCAATGGCGAAGAACAGCAGGCCCTGCAATGCGACGGCCAGCCGGTCCTTGCGCGGGATCGCGAGCGGCACGCCGCGCAGCCGGCCGTAGCCGAGCAGGATGAGGCCCGCGACCACCATGCGCAGCGCGACCGACCACGGTGCGGGCGTGACGCCGGCCTGCATCGCGGTTGCCAGCGCGCCGCCGCCCCACAGCAGTGCGGTCAGCGCGAACAGTGCGGCCGTCATGGCGTTGCGGCGTCGTCGAGCAGCGCGCGCCAGCCGACGGCGTCGATCCGCGCACTCTCTCCCTCGAGCCGGGTGAGCGCGGAATCAAGTGTTGTCCGCTCGCTCTCCGTCAGGCGCGCCAGCAGCCGTGCCTCGATCGCGCTGCCCAATGCGGCAATCCGGTTGAAGGCGCTCCGGCCGCTGCGGGTGATGCTGACCGCGGCGAAGCGGCGATCGGTCTTGCCGGGACGTCGCACCGCGAAGCCGAGATCTGCGAGCTGGCCGATGCCGCGGCTGACCGCGAACGGATCGAGCGCGCAGGCGCGGCCGATCTCGGAGGCGTTGGCCGCATCGCGCTCGGCGATGACGGCGAGGATGCGCCAGCCGGCCTGGCTCAATCCGAACGTCTCGCTGTAGAAGCTCTCGAGCGGGCGGGCGACCTGCGCCGCGACGAGGAACAGGCGATAGGGCAGCCAGGCGCTGAGCTTCAGGCCATCGTCGGTTGCGGGGGCAGCGGTTTGCTTCATGGCGGCGAGGCTCGCACAGATAATTGCAAAATGCAAGTATTGTGCAAAGAGATTGAGGCGATCGGAGCGCACGCGCGAAAATCCCGACACACTTGTCACTCCCATCATCCGCTGCCGCCGCGCCAGATTGCGGCATGGCCAATGACGAACGGCCTCGGCGCGGGAACCGCGCCGTGGTCGCGGAGTTCGTCCAATTCGGAGATGGAGATCATCATGAGCAAATCGGCTGAAAACGATCGCGGCGGACTGGCGGCAATGCAGACCCCGCCCGTGGTGTCGCGGGAGGCGTGGGAGGCGGCGCGTCTGGAGATGCTGGTGAAGGAGAAGGCGCAGGTGCGGGCACGCGACGCGCTTGCCGCCGAGCGGCGGCGGATGCCGTGGATGGCGGTCGAGAAGCCGTATGTCTTCGAGGGACCGAACGGCAAGGCGAGCCTGCTCGATTTGTTCGAAGGCCGCCGGCAACTGATCATCTACCGCGCGTTCTTCGAGCCCGGCGTGTTCGGCTGGCCGGATCACGGCTGCCGCGGCTGCTCGCTCGGCGCCGATCAGGTCGGCCATCTCTCGCATCTGAACCAGCGCGACACCACGCTGGCCTACGCGTCGCGCGCGCCGCAGGCCGACATCGCGCGGCTGAAGGCGCGGATGGAGTGGGAGATGCCGTGGTACACGATCACCGACAGTTTTGATGCCGACTTCGGCGTCGCCGAATGGCACGGCCACAACGTGTTCGTCCGCGACGGTGAGCGGATCTTCCGCACCTATCTCGTCAACAGCCGCGGCGATGAATCGATGGGCACGGTGTGGAGCTATCTCGACATCACACCGTTCGGCCGCCAGGAGCTCTGGGAGGATTCGCCGAAAGGCTATCCGCAGGGCCCGACCTACAAATGGTGGAACTGGCACGACAATTACGAGGCCGAGGCCGCGCCGAACGCGAAGTGGGCGGCCGTGACCGACGCCGGCGAGGCCGCGTTCCGCAAGATCGCGGAGCAGGAACGCAAGGCGACTTGACGGGGGTGGAGCAGGGAGGACGCACGCAGCGTCCTCTTACCTGTCGTTGTCCTTCGCCGCCGAGAGTGCTTTGAGCGCCGACAGCGTCTGCCGCAGCCCGCGGTCGAGGCGTTTGTCGCGGCGGATCACGACGGCGAGCCGTCGATGGAGCTTCGGCGACAGCGACCGGACGATCAGGTCACGCTGCTTGGACTTGGCAGGCACGGCCATGCCGGGCAGGATCGCGCAGCCGAGGCCGGCGCGCACCATCTCCTTGATCGCCTCGACGCTGCCGAGCGACATCAGCGGCTTCAGCGACACGCCGCCGCGCGCCAGCCATTCATCCGCAGTGCGCCTTGTGTTGCCGCCGGGTTCGAACAGCAGAACCGGCCGGGTCGCCAGCACCTCCGGCGTGATTCGCGACGGCAGCTTCATGTCGCGCGGCGCGATCAGCACGAACTCGTCATTCATGACGGGGGTGATCTCGAAGCTGCGCCCCGACACCGGCAGCGTGACCAGCCCGACGTCGATCGCGTTGTCCTCGACCGCCCGCGCGATCTCCGCCGTGTTGCCGGTCGTGACCGTGATCTCGAGCGAGGGCAGTGCGGCGCGCAGCTCCTTCAGGATCGGCGGCAGCAGGAAGATGCAGGCGGTCGCGCCGGTGCCGAGCCGCACGCGGCCTGCCGTTCCCGTGGTCTGCTGCGCAACGGCGTCGACCGCCGACGTCACCGCCGCGCTGATCTGCTGCGCGTGCGAGAGCAACGCGACGCCGGCGGCGGTCGGTCTGGCCTTGCGTCCGACCCGCTCGATCAAGGTCGCATTCAGGCTGCGCTCGAGCTGGCGCACCTGGAGGCTCACCGCAGGCTGGGTCAGCTGCAGCCGCTCGGCCGCGGCGGAGAAGCTGCCGCAATCGACTACGACGGCGAAGCTTTCGAGATAGTCGAGGTTGAGGTTCTTCATCAAAGCATCTCTTATGCTGCGCATAACCAACCAAAGCTTCACTTATATAACGCGAGGGCGCATGCTTGGGCAAGATTGACGGCTCGGGTGAGAGACGGAATGGCGGCAGGCAACAACGGCGTCGTGGTGCGCGACGCAGCGGACGACGACATGGCTGACGTGCAGGGCATCTACGCCCATCACGTGCTCAACGGACTGGCGACCTTCGAGGAAGTGCCGCCGACGGTGGACGAGATGCGCAGCCGCCGGAACGCGGTGGTGGCCGCGGGCTTGCCGTATCTGGTGGCTGAGGTGGATGGCCTTGTCGCCGGCTATTGCTATGCGACAGCGTATCGGCCGCGGCCGGCCTATCGCCACACCATCGAGGACTCGGTCTACGTGTCCGACGGGCTACACGGCCGCGGTATCGGCGCGGCGCTGCTTCAGGGCTTGATCGCGCGCACCGAAGCGGGGCCGTGGCGGCAGATGCTGGCCGTTATCGGCAACAGCGGCAACGCCGGATCAATCGCGCTGCACCGTCGCATGGGCTTCGAGATGGTCGGGACGCTGAGATCGGTCGGCTTCAAGCTGGGGCAATGGGTCGACACCGTGCTGATGCAGCGGCCGCTTGGGCCGGGCGCATTCACGCTTCCCGCGGAGAGGGAATTGCCACGGTGATCGCCCGCCGCGTCGTGGCCGCCCTCGGGCTGGCTCAACTGATCTCGTGGGGCGCCACCTACTATCTGATCGGCGGCTTCGGCGAGCAGATATCAGCGGATCTCGGCTGGGGGCGCGACATCGTCTACGGCGGCTTCGCCGCGTCGCTCTTGGCGATGGGTGTGGCGTCACCGCTTGCGGGGAGATGGGTGGACAGAAGCGGTGGCCGCGAGGCCATGGTCGCAGGTGCTGTAATCAACGCGCTCGGCTGCGCCGGTCTCGCGGTCTCGCATCAGATCTCGACCTATTTCGCATCCTGGATCGTGCTCGGCCTCGGCATGCGGCTGACGCTGTACGATGCGGCGTTCGCCGCGCTGGCCCGGATCGGCGGACCGGGCGCGCGCCGCGCGATGTCCGGAATCACCCTGCTCGGTGGCCTGGCGGCCACCGTGTTCTGGCCGCTCGGCCATATGCTCTCGGAGCATTTCGGCTGGCGCATTGCGGTGCTGGTCTATGCCGGTCTCGCACTGCTGACGGTCCCGCTGCATCTGCTGATCCCGAACAAGCGGTTTGCCGGCGTGCCGAGCTCCACGGCGCCGGCATCCAAGCAACCACGCGCCGCCAGCCGCCGGCAGCTTGCGGCGGCAGGCGCCCTCTACGCCGTCATCATGACCGGCGCGAATTTCCTGAATGCCGGCATGTCCGCGCACATGATCGCAGTGCTCGCCGGGCTCGGGCTCACCGTCACGGTGGCGGTATGGATCGCGACGCTCCGGGGCATTGGGCAATCCGCCGCGCGTCTCTGCGAAGTTCTGTTCGGTGCACGGCTCGATCCGCTCGCGCTCAATTTGATGGCCTGCCTGATCATGCCGCTGTCGTTCATCGCCGGACTGTTCAGTGGAACGTCAAAGGAGATGGGGATCGCCTTCGCGCTGCTCTACGGCGCCTGCAACGGCATTCTGACCATCACCAGGGGAACGCTGCCGCTGATCCTGTTCGATCACCGCAGCTATGGCACGCTGGTCGGCCGGCTCATCGTTCCGAGCTTCATCCTGCCCGCAGCGGCGCCGCTGGTCTATGCGATCGTGATCGACCGGTACGGCGATGCCAGCGCGCTCTATCTCTCCACCGGCCTTGCCGTGACGACGTTGCTCGCGGCCGCGATGCTGAAGGTGATGTTCCCCAGAACTTCTTGAGCTCAAGGACTCGCTGCGGTGAGCGGCGCAAGCTATCCTGTTTCAAAACCAGATAAGGGAGAAAGAAGAACATGGTGCCGTCGACCAAGACCCGCGTCGTTGCGTTGGCCCTTGCCGCGTTGCTGTCCTGTGCCGGAGCGGGACAGGCGCGTGCCGAGCAGCCCGGCGACCGGACGGTTGCGCTGCTCAAGAAGCTGATCTCCTTCGATACGTCGAATGGCCCAGGCGATACGCGGGCGCTCGCCGAGTATCTGAAATCACAATTCGCGCCGCTCGGCGCCGAGGTGGACATCTTCGTCGCCCCGAACGGCAAGGCCGCGCATTTCATCGCGCGGCTGCGCAGCGATGGTTCGCGGAAACCGGTGCTGCTGGCAGCGCATGCCGACGTCGTTCCGGTCGAGCGCGACAAGTGGACCGTGGAGCCGTTCGCCGGTGTCGAGAAGGACGGCTTCGTCTACGGGCGCGGCGCGATGGACTTCAAGGGCGGGCTTGCCGTCTTCGCCAGCGCGGTGATGCGGCTTGCGGAGGAGAAGACGCCGCTGTCGCGCGACGTGATCTTCCTGGCCGAGGCCGACGAGGAGCAGGGGCAGTACAGCACGGTGTGGCTGGCGAAGGACCATTGGGATAAGATCGAAGCCGAATTCGCGCTGAACGAAGGCGGCTATGTCCTGCAAGAGCGCGATGGCACGGTGCGCCAGATCAATGTTACGACGGCGGAAAAGCTCTCGGCGACCTTCGCCTTGAAGGCGACCGGTCCCTCCGGTCATTCCTCGCGGCCGTTCCCGGCAGGTGCGATGGCCAACGACCGCCTGATCGCGGCGCTGGCCAAGCTGGCGGTGCATGATCCGGCCGTCAAGCTGGTGCCGGCGACCGAAGCCTATTTCAAGGCGCTGCTTCCGATCAGTTCGGAGCAGACGGCAGCTGACATCAAGCAGCTACTGGCCGCAAGGGACCAGGGCGATCTCGATGCAGCCGGAAAGAAGCTGGTCGCCGACAATCCCAAGGACAGCCTGCTGCTGCACGCGCTGCTGCGCGACACCATGGTCATTACGATGATCGACGCCGGCATCAAGCCCAACGTCATTCCTGGCGACGCCAAGGCGGTCGTGAACACGCGGCTGCTGCCGGGCACCACCACGGATCAGATGATCGAGGAGATCAAGCGCGTGATCGGCGATCCCGGCATCGAAGTCAGCATTGTAACGTCGCTGTCGCAACAGGATGCGCGGGACGCTTACTTGACGCGCTCCAAGATCCCGGCGTCACCCATCAATACCGAGCTCTATGCGGCGCTGGACCGCAACGCAAAGCGGGTCTGGAAGGACGCCGTCCTGGTGCCGACGATGTTCGAAGCGGGCACCGACGCCATCGCCTGGCGCGAGCGCAACGTGCCCGTCTACGGCATCTATCCCTATCCGCTCGACGACGACATCCTGAGCCGGATGCATGGCAACGACGAAAGGATCGGCGTCGAGGCCATCAAGCAGGGGGCGGAGTGGGTCTACAACACGCTTCGCGAGGTTGCGAAGAAATAGAGGTCACTCCGAGAGGTATTTGCCCAGGAAGTCACGCTTGCCGAGCGGCACGCCGCGATGGCGCAGGATGGCGTAGGCGGTGGCGACGTGGAAGAACAGGCTCGGCAGCGCGAAGCCGTACAGATAGCGCGCTGCAGGCATTTGCGGGACGCCGAAGGGCAGGGTGATGGTGCGTTCCGCCGCTCGGTCGAAGGCCCGAACCGGGACTGTGTCGATGTAGTCGAGCGTTCGCGCTATCCGGGCGTAGGCGTCGGCGAGGCTCTGTTCGTCATCGGCAAAGGGCGGTGGCTCGAGGCCGGCGAGCCGCCCGGCAGCGCCCTTGGCGTGATCGCTGGCCCGTTGCACCTGGCCGGCCAAATTCAGCATGTCCGGCGCCAGCCGCGCCGCGAGCACGGCGTCGAGATCGAGGCCGCGTTCCCGGGCGTGGGCCTCGCCCTTGCGCAGGAGATCGGCGAGTGCGTCGAGCATCTGCCGGAACACGGGAACGGAGGCGTCGTATAACGGGGCGTTCATGGAATTGTCCTCGTCCCAACTCAAGCCGAAGGCTCGCGCGGCAGCCACAGCGATAGCCAGCCGCCGAGCGCCAGCAGCGCGACATTGCAGCCGAGCGCGACCGTGAAGGCGTGGGCATAATCGTCGGCCTGCGGATGCGGCCCGAGCAGGCTGTAGAAGACGCCGCCGATCACGGCGACGCCGAGTGCGGCGCCGATCTGGAAGGTCGAGATCATCATCCCCGATGCCAGCCCGGCGTGACGCGGATCGATGCTGCCGATCACGGCCTTGATGACCGACGGCATCACGGTGCCGAAGCCCAGTCCACCGCAGATCAGGCCGAATTCAAGGCTTTGGGGTAGCGTGCCACTGACCGACAGCATCACGACACCAAACCCGATGACCTGGAGCGCGAAGCCCACCGTCAGCGTGCGTGCGCCGAGCCATTGCATCACCAGCGACGACACCAGCGAACTCACGAAGAAGCCGGTGGCAAAGGGCAGGGTGGCGAGGCCAGCCGCCAGCGGTGAAAAATGCAGCCCGCTCTGCAGGTAGACCGCAAAGGTCAGGTAGAACGACGACAGCATGTAGAAGGCGAGCGCCATCACCAGCCCGATGACGAAATCGCTGTTGCGCAGCAGATGCAGTGCGACCAGCGGGTCGCCGCCGCGGGCTGCGAGGCGCGCCTCGAAGCGGACGAAGGCGGCGAGCATCAGCGGAGAGGCCAGCAGCGTCGCGACGATCCAGGCCGGCCAGCCGGATTCTCGTCCCTCGATCAGCGGATAGACCAGCAGGCCTAGCGTAAGCGACAGCAGGATGACGCCGCCGATGTCGAGCCGTTGGGCACGCTCGGCACGCGAGTCGGTCAGGAACAGAAGTCCGCCGATGAACGCGGCGAGGCCGATCGGCACGTTGATGAGGAAGATCGCCTGCCAGGCCAGTCCGAACGGATGGGCCGAGACCAGGACGCCGCCCAGCACCTGGCCGCAGATGTTGGCAAGGCCGAACGTCGCGCCGTAGAAGCCGAGCGCGCGGCCCTGTTCGGCCGGCGGAAACAGCACGCGGATCGAGGCGAGCACCTGCGGCGCCATCACGGTGGCGGTGAGGCCTTGCAGGATCCGCCCGGCGACGAGCACGTCCGGCGACCAGGCAACGCCGCACAGCACCGACGCGATCGTGAAACCGGCAACCCCGGTCAGGAACATGCGCCGGCGGCCGAGCAGGTCGCCGAGCCGGCCGCCCGTGATCAGGAACACCGCGTAGGTCGCGGCATAGGCCGAGATCACGAACTGCACCTCGCTCGCCGTCGCGCCGAGATTGTCGCGAATGGCTGGTAGCGCGAGGTTGACGACGTTGAAGTCGAGGATCGGCAGGAAGGCGCCGGTGAGCAGCACGGGCAGCGCCAGCCATCGCCGCGGGTCGACCGTTGCGGGCCGCGTGTCGTGCAATTGCAACGTCTCGGTGGTCTCGCTTGTCACCCGCCATCTCCTCTGCGTTGCCGGCGCGGCGCACGAGGTGCGCCGGTCTGCCGAACATTTCGGGAAGATGGCCTGTCTGTTTGTGATAAGGTATTCGCGAACTCTGCTAATCGAGTTTGCAAGAATGAACAGCCCGCTGGACTGGAATGATCTTCGCCTCGTTCTCGCCGTCGCGCGCGAAGGCAGCCTGTCCGGGGCGGCGCGCAGACTGGGCGTCACGCATTCGACGGTGTTTCGCCGCCTCGGCGCGATCGAAGCAGCGATCGGCACGCGCCTGTTCGAGCGCTTCCGCGATGGTTACGCGCCGACGCCGGCCGGCGAGACCGCGGCGGCGTCGGCGGCGCGGCTTGAGGACGAAGTGCTCGCGCTCGAGCGCAGGCTGGCGGGACAGGACTTGAGGCCATCAGGCCCGGTCCGGATCACGACGACGGATACGCTCGGCGCGGTGCTGATGCGGCATCTGCCCGCGATGCGCGCTGCGCATCCGGAGATCCAGCCGGAGATCATCATCTCGAATGCCATGGCGAACCTGACGCGCCGCGAGGCTGAGATCGCGATCCGGCCGACGCCGGCGCCGTCCGAGCTGCTGGTCGGACGGCGCGTCGCCGATATTGCCCATGCGGTCTACGGGTCGCGGGCCTATCTCGCCCGGCATGACGACAAGGATCTGTCGGCACACGACTGGGTCGGGCTCGACGATACGCTGGCTGAGACCGTGATCGCCGGCTGGATGCGCGAGAACCTGCGCTCGGCGCGCTTCGCTTGCCGCGTCGATGCGCTTCCGGCGTTGCGCGATGCCGCGGCTGCCGGACTGGGGCTTGCGTTGCTTCCCTGCTATGTCGGCGATCTCGCGCCCGCGCTGCGCCGCCTGACACCCAAGGCGCTCGCTGAGCCGCGATCAGCGCTGTGGCTGTTGACGCATGACGATCTCAAGCGCACCGCGCGCATCCGCGCCACGCTCGATTTTCTGGCCAAGGCGCTCGCATCGGAGCGCGCGCTGTTCGAGGGAAGGCGAGCCGGCCGCGCACGGCGATAGGACCGTTCACATCTCGAGAACTTCCGCCGGGATGGTCCGTGCCGCGCGATCCGCAGGCAGCCGATGATGCTCGCGAAACGCACTGACGATCGCCTTCAGCGTGGCGCGGGATCTCGCATCCGAGAGCGCGGACAGCAGCACAATCTCGGAGGGCGGAAGGGCAGGCAGGCCAAACCGCCGGCTGACCTCGATCGTTCCGGCAGGCGCAAGCCGGCAGGAGAACACCGACGTGGCGAGCCCGGCGGCCACCGCATCGGCGACCGCAAAGGATCCGCAGCCGAGGAAGCTTTCCGTCCACGGGATGCCTGCCGCCGCGAGCGCGCGGGTCGCAATGTTGAGCACGCCGCAGGATGGCGAGGAGGCGGCCAGGCGCAGCGGCTCGCCCGTGCGACGGACAAAGTCCGGCGTCGCGAACCAGCCATAGTGGTCCGTCGTCAGCATCTCGCCGTCGCGGCCGTCGTCCTCGCGGCGGATGATGGCGGCATCGATGTCGCCGCGATCGAAGGCGGTGAGGAGATCGCGGGAATCATCGAGCCGGACCTCGATGGTCAGCGCCGGATCGTGCGCGTGGAGCCGCGCCAGCAGGGTTGGGACCTCGGCGCCTCCGACATGGGTGGCAATGCCGAGCGAGAAGCGGCGTGGCCGCGCCGGCGATAGCCCCGCGACGGCGCGATCATGTGCGGCGAGCAGGTCGCGTGCGGGCGCGAGGAACGCGGCGCCCTGTGCCGACAGGCGCACCAGCCGCGGTGTACGCTCGATCAGCCTGTGGCCGACCTGGCTCTCGAGCCGCTTCAGCTTGACGCTGATCGCGCCCTGCGTGGTGCCGAGCGTTTCGGCTGCGCGCGTAAAACTCCTGAGGTCGGCGATGGTCAGGAAGGTCTTCACGGCATCGATGTCGAGCGTGGTCATGTCAGTCATCCGGAATTGTTGTCTCTGAAATATCTAGTCATCCAATTCACCAATGCTCAAGCCGTGACTAGCTTTGCGTTGTGAAGCGCCGCGGCCACCCGATTCCTGCCGTTGCTGCCTCAATACATCGTGAGTCGATCGACCGACGCTGCTGCCAGCACCCTGGCAACAGCGTGCGGTATGCCGTTGGCTTGCCACAACAAAAGGCCTGATCATGTCCACTGAACTGAGCCGCCGCGGCGCCGTCGTGTTGTCCGCCGTATGTCTCGCCTGCCTGATGTTTGGATTGGAGATATCCAGCATTCCGGCGATCCTGCCGACGCTGGAGCGGGTGCTGCATGCCGACTTCAAGGCGCTGCAATGGATCATGAACGCCTACACGATCGCGGTGACCACGGTGCTGATGGCGATCGGGACGGTGGCGGACCGCTACGGGCGCAAGCGCATCTTCCTGGTCGCGATCGCGGCATTCGGCATCACCTCGCTGATCTGCGGCGTCGCCCAGAGCGTCGAAATGCTGATCATCGCCCGGTTGCTGCAGGGCCTGAGCGGCGGTGCGCTCTTGATCTGCCAGATCGCCGTGCTGTCGCACGAATTCCAGGGCGGCCGGGTGCGCGCCGTCGCCTGGGGCTGGTGGGGCGTGATCTTCGGCATCGGTCTCGGCTTCGGGCCGATCATCGGCGGTGCTGTGGTCGCGCTGCTGAGCTGGGAATGGGTATTCCTTGTCCACGTGCTGTTCGCAGCCGTCGCGTTCGTGCTCACGATCGGCGGCGTGCATGAATCGAAGGATCCGAAGGCGAGCAGCCTCGATGTCGCCGGCATCGTGACGATGTCGCTCGCGGTGTTCTGCCTCGCCTTCTACATCACGCAGGGGCCGGATCTCGGCTTCGTCAGCCCGAAGGGGCTCGCGATCCTCGGCGTCTCCGCGCTGAGCTTCATCGCATTCCTCGTTGCGGGGAGAGTGAGCCGGCGGCCGATGTTCGACTTCTCGGTCTTTCGCATCCCGGCTTTCTCCGGCTCGATCGTCGGCTCGGCCGCGATGAACCTCAGCTACTGGCCTTTCATGATCTATCTGCCGATCTGGTTTCACGCCGGACTTGGCTATGACAGCGTGTCCGCCGGCCTCGCGCTGCTCGCTTACACGCTGCCGACGCTGGTGATGCCACCCTTCGCCGAGCGCCTGTCGCTGCGCTACCAGCCGGGCCTGGTCATTCCAGCCGGTCTGTTCACCATCGGCGTCGGATTCATGCTGATGAAGTTCGGCAGCGCCGCCGCACAGCCCGACTGGCTGACGATGCTGCCGGGCTGCCTGATCGCCGGAATTGGCCTCGGCATCACCAACACGCCGGTCACCAACACGACGACGGGCTCGGTCTCGAGCGACCGCGCCGGCATGGCCTCCGGCATCGACATGAGCGCGCGGATGGTCTCGCTTTCGGTCAACATCGCCCTGATGGGCTTCATCTTGGCGAGCGGCGTGCTGGCGCATCTGAAGGCCGTGCTGCCCGCGCTGGACGGCGCGCAGCTCCGCAGCATCGCGGAACGGATCGCGGCCGGTGATGCCGCATCCGCGCCGGAGCTGACCGGCCCTGTCGTGCACCAGGCGCTGGCGAGCGGCTTTGGCTGGGTGATGCTCTATGGCGGCACCGGCGTGTGGATCATGGCCGCGTTGAGCTTCCTGATCTTCAGCGCTCGGCCGGTGCGGCAGGCCGAAGTTCAGTGCACCAAGTGAACCTGATGTCGCCGCGCTCGCCCCAGGACAGGGGCGGGCGGGCAGCGGAGATCACTTCACGAGGGTCAGCAGCGGCTTGTCCTTCTCGACGACATAGGTCGCAAGCTCGCTGGCGGTGACGCTGCCGACGTTCCTTGCCGCATGGATCGTGCCTGCGGGGATGAACAGCACGTCGCCCGCCTTCAGCGTTGCCGGCGGTCTGCCGTCGACATCGTATTCGAGCGTCCCGGCGAGCACATAGATAATCTCTTCGCCGGGATGCGTATGCCGGCCGAATGCCTTGCCGGGCGCGATGTCGACACGCGCCTGGACGGCTTCACGTCCGGGCGCGCTGAGGTCGTGGCGTTGCAGGTCGGTTCGCGTGAAGCCGGCCGGCTGCTGCGCCTGGGCCGTCGGTATCGTCAGGAAACTTCCGGCGATCAGGGCCGCTCTTGCGAGCAGGCGCGTCGCCGTCATCAGCTTGCTGGTCATGTTGAACTCCGGGGTTGTCTTCTGGACTTGTCCGACCGCGGACCGGCAGGCCGCCGGTCCGCGTCGGAGGTCGTCATGCGATCGTCTCAGACGAGGGTGGTGGTGACGTCGATGTTGCCGTGGACTGCCTTGGAGTAGGGGCAGATGCCGTGCGCGGCTTCGATCAGCTCCTGGGCAACCTCGCGCTCGACGCCGGGAACGTGGACGTTGAGGCGCGCGCTCAGGAAGAAGGCGCTACCGGCCTGGTTCAGATCGATCTCTGCGTCGACCTCGGGCTCGCTCGCGAGCTTGACCTTGCGCTGTCCGGCGGCGAGCTGGATCGCGCCGATGTAGCAGGCCGACCAGGCGGAGGCGAACAGGTTTTCGGCGGCGGGGTGCGGCTGCGGCAGCTTGACGTCGAGGAAGCCGTCGCGCGAGCGGGCGGCGCCGTTCGGGCCGGCGGTGACGTGGGTCTTTCCGGTGGCGAGAACCTTTGCATTGGCGGTCATGGCGAGCTCCTTTGGTTGAATATAAATCGTATCCGATCTAATCGGACGCGCGTTGAAATAGGCCTCGCGCTTGACCATGTCAAGCACTTCCGATTTAATCGGATGCGATTTATATTGGCCGAGACTTCACAAACTCCGGAGACGCCCGTGACCCGCACCGCCAAGGCCGAGACCAAAGGCCGAAAACTCTCGAATTTTCTGTGCTTTGCGGTCTATTCGGCCAATCTGGCCTTTGGCCGCGCCTACAAGCCGATCCTGGACGCGGTCGGCCTGACCTACACCCAGTACATTGCCATGATCGCGCTGTCGGAGGGCGACGAGCAGACCGTGAGCGAACTCGGCGAGAAGCTGTTCCTGGAATCCAACACGCTGACGCCGATCCTCAAGAAGCTGGAGCAGAGCGGCTACATCAGCCGCGTCCGCGATCCCGCCGATGAGCGGCAGGTGCGGGTGAGCCTGACGGCGGCGGGCCGGCGCCTGCTCGAGAAGGAGATCAACGCGTCCCTGGTCGACGCCACCGGGCTCGGAGATGAATTTCCGATCGTGCAGAAGAGCGTGGTCAGGCTGCGCGACAATCTGCTGCACCACACGCGCGGCGATTCGAAGAAGGGCTGATGCTGCGGCAGCGGCGCGCCGATACTTCACGACGTGCTGCCGGATCAAATTGTAACGGGCTGTATCCGCGCCGCGTCGTTCCGCACTTTCGCCACGGCGCAACCGGCAACTCCGCTCCGCTTCTGGATGACGCGGAGGAGAGTTCAGCTTGCGCAGAATGTTGCCATCCGTCTGCGGGATGATCGCGACGGCGAGTTTGCTTTGTACGGCAGCGTCGTTTGCCGTGGCGCAACCGGCCTCACTGGATCGAGCGCAGCCATCGCCGCGCGCAGGCGGCGATCGTTCGCCGGCGGTCGCGGCCGAGATCTGGGACGCCAATCATGATGGCGTTTACACCTGCGACGAGTGGAAAGCCTATCTCGGGCGGCTGTTCGATCGCGCCGACCGCAATCACGACGGACAACTCACGCCTGCGGAGTTCGAGGGCGTTCGCCGCGCCGGCAGCGCGCTCGCCGATGCGGATTTCGGTTACTTCGACGAGAACCAGGACGGCAAGATTACCCGCCGCGAGTTCGTCGAGAAGCCGAACGAGTTCATCCTGCAGAACGACAAGAACGGCGACTGCCGCGTCACGCCGGACGAACTGAAGGATTCCGGAACCGAGCAGAAGCGGCCGGGCGGCAGAGGCAAGCGATCCTGAGCTTCGGTCTAGCCGGACACGAGCTCGGGAAGCGTGGGGCGCGTCGGGCTTGCCCCGCTTCGATCCGATCCAGGATGCACGGCCCCTGGCAGTTTGATCCGGACAAGCAGGCCGTGCGGTGCATTGTCGTGCAAGGAAAGCTCGCCGCCGTGGCCGCATACCATGGCCTGAGCGATCGAAAGGCCGAGCCCGAAGCCGCTCTTCTCGTCCATGGTGCGAGCCTCGTCGCCGCGGACGAAGGGCTTCAACATCTCGGCCCGGCGGTGCTCCGGAATCCCCGGGCCGTTGTCCGATACGTCGATGGTGGTGTGATCGGCGGATGCGGTCAGCCGGATATCGACTTCGCTGCCGAACCGCAGGGCATTCTCCACCAGGTTCGTCACGGTGCGGCTGATATCGCTCGGGCGGATCAACAGCGTAGCCCTGAGCGGGCCGTGGTAACGCACGACGTGGCCGCAATCGGAGAACCGCTCGCTGATCGTCTGCAGCAGGGCGGCTACGTTCACAAGGGTCGGTTTCGCCGCGCTGCCGCCGCTCAGGAATGACAGCACCGATTCCAGCATGGCCTGCATCTGGTCGAGGTCGTGCAGCGTCTCCGCGCGCTGGGTGTCGTTCTCGATGTATTCGGATCTGAGCCGCAGCCGGGTGATCGGCGTTCGCAAATCGTGACTGATGGCGGCGAGCATGCGCGTGCGGTCATTCATCAGCGTGGTGATGCGTTCGCGCATCCGGTTGAGCGCGACTGCTGCGGCACGGATTTCCTCCGGGCCGGTCTCGGCAAGCGGGGCGGCCGCTTGGCTGATGCTGAAATTCTCGGCAGCGCGGGCAAATGCCGAGAGCGGAGCACTGAGCGCGCGGCCGGCCCACACGCCGAGCAGCGTGACGCTGACGAACAGGAACAGGAATGTGCTGACCCAGAATACGCCGAAGAAGGGCGGCATTTTCGTCGGGCCGATCGTCGCTTCGAACAGCGCCCCGTCCGGCAACCGTACCGCCGCCGGCGTGGTCTTCGACGAAAACTCCAGATCGACATCGTCGACGCCTGATATCTCGGACGAAGCATCGCCGGACAAGCCTGGAGCTGCGTCGCGCAGTGTGAAATGCAGCCGCGGAAACGCCCGATCGGCAGCCTGCAACAGCCTTGCGCGCTCGCCAGCAGGGGTCTCGGCGAGAAGCCTGGCAACCAGCTGGAACTGATGGATCGGCCTGTCCCCAAACGATCTCGGTTTCTGGCTGGTGAAATAAAGCCCGATCAGCGCGTGGATCAACACCAGCGAAAACAGGACCAGCGCGGCGATCTGGCCGCTGATCCGCCGGAAGCTGAAGAGTGCGGCAATCCTGCGGGTCCAGCTCATGCGTCCTCCACATGCGGCGTGAAGATGTAGCCGCCGGTGCGCACCGTCCTGATCACCGACGGTCCTTCGCCGGTGTCGAGCTTGCGGCGAAGCCGGCTGACGAGCACGTCGATGCTGCGCCCGAATGGGCTGGCCGGCCGGCTGCGCGTCATGGTCAAGAGGCCATCCCGCGTCAGGATCCGGCCGGGCCGCTCGCAGAACGCCTGCAGCAGGTCGAACTCGGCGCTGGTCAGCGGGACCTGGGCGCCGTCGGGATCGCGCAGTTCGCGCAGGCGAAGATCGACGGTCCAATCCTGGAAGCGCAGGCGCGCGGCGCTCTGGCCGGAGCGTCCGGCAAGACCGGCCTGGGCCTGGCGGCGCAGCACCGCGTTGATCCGCGCCAGCAGCTCGCGCGGATTGAAGGGTTTGGCGAGATAGTCGTCCGCCCCCATCTCGAGCCCGAGGATCCGGTCGAGGTCCTCGCCCTTCGCCGTGAGCATGATGATTGGAATCGTCGAGTCGCTGCGAAGGCGCCGGCACAGCGTCAGTCCGTCCTCTCCCGGCAGCATGAGATCGAGCACCACGAGATCGAGGGAGTGCCCGGCAAGGTAACGATCCATTTCCCTGCCGTTCGAGGCGGTGGCCACCAGGCACGATTGGTCGCGAAGGTAGCGGGCAATCAAGTCTCTGGTCGGCAGATCGTCCTCGACGACCAGGATTTTTGGCGTATGTGCGAGCATGGTTTGCGACTGGACCTCGTCATCAGGGCATTTGCGCGCGTTGCAGCGCGCTGGCTTAGCCACCAATCGACCAGCATGCGCATCGCTTGTGGGCGGCATTGCGCCTTTTCGTAAGCATAGTGTTTCTGAACTGTAAGCGGCGCTCGCGGCCGGAAACAAAACCGGGACCGGGGCTGCGTCGTACAGCGCTCACAGTCCCCAATCACTGGAAATAATCCCGCAATCCAGCAGCCACACCGCAGCCATCACGATCCCGTCACAACGGGTGGCTTGTTCGCGAGGTGTGGAATGAAGACGTGGCGAAGCTTTGTCGCGGCGATTGTGCTCTCGGGCCTTTCGATCCCGGCGACGTCAGTGATTTGGCTGTTGTTGGCGCCGGTGGCGGCCCAATCGGTTGATGCGATCGCGATCGAAGGCAACCGGCGGGTAGAGGCGGAGACCATCCGCTCCTATTTCAGGCCGGGGCCGGGCGGTCATCTCGATCAGGCTGCGATCGATGACGGGCTCAAGGAGCTGGTCGGGACCGGGTTGTTCCAGGACGTCCAGATCAATCACGCGGGTGCGCGGATCGTCGTCTCGGTCGTCGAGAACCCGGTGATCGACCGTGTCGCGTTCGAGGGCAACAAGAAGGTCAAGGACGAGCAGCTCTCGGCCGAGGTGCAATCCAAGCCGCGAGGCACGCTGTCGCGACCAATGGTGCAGTCGGATGCGCTGCGGATCGCCGAGATCTACCGCCACTCGGGCCGCTACGACGTACGTGTCACGCCTGAGATCATCGAACGCTCGAACAACCGCGTCGACCTCGTCTTCACCGTCGACGAGGGCGCCAAGACCGGTATCAAGACCATCGAGTTCATGGGGAACAACAGCTTCACGGCCGCGCGCCTGAAGGATGTGATCAAGACGCATGAGACGAACTTCCTGAGCTTTCTCGGCAGCGCCAACATCTATGACCCCGACCGCGTCGAGGCCGACCGCGACCTGATCCGCCGCTTCTACCTGAAGCATGGCTATGCGGACGTGCAGGTGGTGGCCGCGCTCGCCGAGTATGACCGCGAGAGCAAGGGCTTTCAGGTCACGTTCAAGATCGATGAGGGGCAGCAGTATCGCGTTGCAACGGTAAGCTTCCGCTCGACTGTCGCGGGCTTCGATCCGAGCATCCTGCGCTCACTTTCGCGGGTCAACGAAGGCTCGCTCTACAATGTAGAGGCGATCGAGAAGTCGGTCGAGGACATGCAGATCGAAGCGTCGCGCCGCGGCTACGCCTTCGCGGTGGTCCGTCCGGACGGCGACCGGAACTTCGAGGCCCACACGGTCGGGATCATGTTCCGCGTGGAGGAGGGGCCGCGCACCTATATCGAGCGGATCGACATTCGCGGCAACGGCCGCACGCGCGATTACGTGATTCGGCGCGAGTTCGATCTCTCCGAGGGCGATGCGTATAACCGTGCGCTGGTCGATCGTGCCGAGAGGCGGCTGAAGAATCTGGACTACTTCAAGACGGTCAAGATCACGACCGAGCCCGGCTCATCGAGCGATCGGGTGATCCTGATCGTCGATCTGGAGGAGAAGTCGACCGGCGACTTCTCGGTCTCGGGCGGTTACTCGACGACCGACGGCGCGCTCGCCGAGGTCAGCGTCTCCGAACGCAACCTGCTCGGCCGCGGTCTGCTCGCGAAGGCGACGGTTAGCTACGGCCAGTATTCGCGCGGCCTGTCGCTCTCCTTTGTCGAGCCGTATCTGCTCGACTACCGCGTCGCGCTCGGGCTCGATGCGTATTACAAGGAGCAGCTGCCGACCGACTACACGACCTATGGCGTGAAGACGATCGGGTTCTCGCCGCGGCTGGGTCTCGCCTTGCGCGAGGACCTGACGCTCCAGCTGCGCTATTCGCTCTATCAGCAGGAAGTCTCGCTCGATAGCGCCTATAACAACTGCAACAACAATGCCTCCAACACATCGCTCGCATTCAATCCGACACCTGCTTACATCAAGAATGTGCTCGGCGGCGTCGATCCGACCAACTCGGTCTCATCAGGACTCTATGGATATGGTTGCTACGGCGACGGCGAATCCACCTTGCCCGTGCGCAAGGAGCTGGCTGCGGGCGCGACCTGGACCTCGCAGATCGGCTATACACTGACCTACAACACGCTCGACAACACCAAGAACCCGACCGACGGCCTGCTGATCGACTTCAAGCAGGATTTTGCCGGCGTCGGCGGCGACGTGACGTATCTGAAGAGTGCGGTCGATGCGAAATACTACACGCCGCTGGTGTCCGACCTCATCGGCCTGATCCATCTGCAGGGCGGCGTGCTCACCAAGGTCGGCGACAACGATCTGCGCATGCTGGATCATTTCCAGATGGGGCCGAACCTCGTGCGCGGCTTTGCCACCAACGGCATCGGGCCGCGTGACATCACTTATGCGAGCTTCGGGGCGGTCGGCGATGCGCTCGGCGGCACCAAATATTGGGGTGCGTCGATGGAGCTGCAGATGCCGTTCTGGTTCCTGCCCTCGGAGGTTGGGCTGAAGGGCGCGGTTTATGCCGATGCCGGTTCGCTCTGGGGCTACGAAGGGCCGACGTCGTGGACCGCGACCGGCGAGGTCAACACGCCGGCGTGCCCGACCTGCGGCTTGCAATACGACGATCAGAACGTCGTGAGAACCTCTGTCGGTGTCGGTCTGATCTGGGCGTCGCCGTTCGGTCCGCTGCGCTTCGACTACGCGGTGCCGATCACCAAGGGCAAGTACGACATTGTGCAGGAGTTCAGGTTCGGCGGCGGGACGTCGTTCTGAGGCGATGGCTTCGCTTGCAGCTCGACGTCGAGCAGGGCGTTCCGCATCGTGAGGCCGCGGAGTGACGGCCTGATCAGGCCACAGGCGGGGTGACACCATCGAGCGTCGCAAGCAGGAAATCGGCGCGCGCAGATGGCGATATCTTCGGTAGGCCGATGACGTCGTAGCCGAGCATGGGAAGCGTCTCCGTCAGCCGCTGATACTCCGCCGTCGCCGCCTCGAAGTCGTGCCGTCGCTCAGCGTCGGCGACGTAGATCTCGGGCCACGGCGGCGTCATGAACACGCGCGCGTGGTAGCGATGGTCGAAGCAGATCGGGCGCAGCACCGGTTCGCCCGTCAACGCCTCCAGCGCCGACGCCGCGTCGACGAGGCCGCGATCGAAGAACACCCATCCGGATTGAGCCTCGGCGATCGCCATATCCTTCAGCGCGACGTCAATGGCGCGGCGCAGGAAGGCCGCGGTATCGACCCAGGGCAGGGCGTTGCCGCCCGACACAAGCTCCTCCGCGATGATGCGGCGGCCGGGCTCTTCGACGACCGGATAGCCGCGTCCACGCAGTTCCGCCAGCAGGGTCGATTTTCCGCCGCCGGAGCAGCCGGAGATCAGGACGAAGCGACTGTTCAAGAGGAGGTCCTTTCCTGGCAACGGAGAAAGCAGAGTGGCGTTCCGCGGTCGCGGAACGTCTGACGGCACTTGCATGTCTGGGGGATTGTCCGGAGATCGCTCGACGGGCGCGATCAGGTTAGCGTTCGGAGCGAGCGCAGGCAACATTGCTGGAGGTGCGGGCCGGAATCGAACCGGCTCATGGCGGTTTTGCAGACCGCAGCGTTCCCATTTCGCCACCGCACCCGAGCGAGGCGCGTGCGCCTCGCCTTAATCCTTGAACGGATCGAACTCGCCTTCGCCCGCCATGGCCACGGCAAACGGCCGCAGCGTGTGCAGCACCTTCACCGTTCCGGCATGCCGGGCAAGCACCTCCGGCAGGCGCCGATAGGCCATCGGGCTTTCATCGAGATCGGCGCCAACCAGCGTGACGCCGCGCTCGTTGAGCCAGCGGTCCATCTCCTCGCGCGTGAAGCGGCGCTTGGCTTCGTTGCGGCCGAACAGCCGGCCGGCGCCGTGCACCGTCGAGTAGAGCGAGGCCTTCGCCTCCGGACTATCGACGCCCTCGAGAATGACGGCATCATCGCCCATCGACCCGCCGACAAATCCCCGCTGGCCGGGGAACGCCGGCGTCGCGCCCTTGCGCACCACCCACAAATCCCTGCCGTCATGCGTTTCTCGCCAGGCATAGTTGTGGTGGTTGTGCACGGAATCGGTGACCTTGCCGCCGATGATCTGGCGGACACGGTCCACGACCCACTCGCGGCCCGCATAGGAATAGCGCCCGGCGAGCTGCATCGCGGCGATGTAGCGGCGCCCGAGTTCGGAATCCTCGTCGACGATGGCGGGCGGAACGTTCATTCCGTCCTTGCCGCCGGCGGCCTTGAGGTAGCGGGTCGCGCTGGTGTGCCCGAGCCCGCGGCTTCCGAAGTGAACGCCGATCCAGACGAAGCCGGCCTCGTCGCGCATCAGGTCGACATAGTGGTTGCCGGAGCCGACGCTGCCGAGCTGGCCGATCGCCTTCTGCCGGTAAGCCTCCATGTCGCTTTCGCGCCAGGCGTCGCCATCGTCGAACAGCGCGTGCTCGACCTTCTCGATGTTCTTCCGGCCGATGCCAAAGGAGATCACCTTGGCAACGTCGCGAATGATGGTCGGGACGGTCGCACGGATGTCGTCGAAGCGCACATCGAGCCGCGCGGCCATGTTGCCGCAGCCGATGTCGAAGCCGACGCCGGAGATGCTGATCTGCTTTTCGTAGGCGATCACGCCGCCGACGGGCTGGGCGTAGCCGAGATGGCCATCCGCGCAGATCACGCCGGACACGACGTTGCCGACCGCCATGCAGTTGCGCATCTGCTTGATGGTCGCCGGATCATGCTCGCCGTACACCGTCAGCGGCGCGTTCTTGAAGCGCTCCTCCTGCGGGCGCAACATCGCAATCTCCGCCGAGGCCGCATCGGCCTCGCGCGCAAGCTTCTCCTTGCGGGCGGCATCGCGATACAGACACCAGGCCGGTTGGCCACGGCCTTCGCCGACGCGGGAATCCGGATCGACGCCCGCGGCGAGGCAGAGTTCGCGGGCGCGCTCCCGGTAGGGATCAGATCGTCGCATTGTCTTGGTTCCTGCTGAATCTGGATCAGCCGCGCGCATTCCACGCGGCCATTCGGGATTGTTGCTGCCGGAGTTCGACCAAGCCGCGCGTGGGCAACAAAAAACCCTCCGAAGCGGCTGGCTCGGGAGGGTCCGTGAAGTACGGATTGTCGATCGCGCCTAAGCGAGACCGCTCCCATGAACCGGGCATGCACAGACGATCGGCCGTAGACTGGCTGACAGTCGGCGGATCCGTTCGTATCCTTGCTGCGGTATCGGTTGCATCGATTCGCTCGCATTGGTTCGCGAACATGGCGCTCGCGAGGGCCGCCGAAATATGCCTGCAACCTCTGAATGTCAAGTGGCGTGCACGAGCGGTTCGTGTGATCGCGCCGCGCTTTCATGACGTGAAGCGATTCCGCATTCCGGGTCGCGCGGCCGGCGGTACTGGAGCAGGGCGGTGTCGACGCTTTGGAAAAGCGCCGATCCCTTATGTAGTTTGTCGTCTAACACTGCTATTTAGGGTTGTTACCGGACACCCGGTCCAGTTCATGATCAAGAGGGGCGCACCCGTGCAAAAGGTGATTTCCATCGCTGCCATCATGTTGGCGGTTCTGTTCGCGGCGCTACCGGCATTCGGGCAGGGCTCGCCGCCAAGTGAAGCCGCACGAAAAGCCGAACTGGTGGCCGCCTGGCAGGCTGCGAGCCAGGCCGGCACCGCTGGTCCCGCAGACGTGACGCTGATCGATCAAGCCAGGCTGAAGCTGCCGGAGGGATATTTCTTCGTCCCGAGGACCGAGGGGACACGCGTGTTGCGGGCGCTTGGCAATCTCGTCAACGACACGACCTTTGTCGGTCTTGTCGTCGGCACGCACCAGAACGATCAGTGGATCGTGGTCATTCGCTACGTCAAGGAAGGCTACATCAAGGATGATGATGCGAAGAACTGGAACGCCGACGAGCTCTTGAGCAGCATCAAGGAAGGCGTTGAGGAGAGCAACAAGGATCGCGTCGCGCGCGGCTTCCCTGAATTGGAGGTCGTCGGATGGATCCAGCCGCCGGCCTACGATGCCGCGACGCACCGCCTGGTGTGGTCGATGCTGGGCAAGGACAAGGGGCAGCCCGATAGCCTGCCTAAGGGCGTCAACTTCAACACCTATGCGCTCGGACGAGACGGCTACTTCAGCCTGAACCTGCTGTCGCAGTCCGATCGCATCGAAAGCGAAAAGCCGGTCGCGCGGGAATTGCTCGGCGACCTTTCCTACAGTGAGGGCAAGCGTTACGAGGATTTCAGCGCCGGCACCGATCGCGTTGCCGCCTACGGCCTCGCTGCACTGATCGGCGGGGTTGCCGCCAAGAAGCTCGGGCTGCTGGCGATCGCGACGGCGTTTGTCCTGAAATTCGCCAAGGTGATCCTGATCGCCGTTGCGGCATTCGGCGCCGGCATCATGAAATTCTTCCGTCGCAAGCCGCGCACCGATGTGGGCGGTGATGTGACGTGAAGGCGCTGCTGGTTCTTCTTCTCTCGGGTCTCAAATGGGGCAAGCTGGCTGCCAGCGGCGGCAGCATGCTGCTGTCGCTCGTGGTCTATGCGACGATATGGGGCTGGCGCTACGCCGCGGGCTTCATTGCATTGTTGTTTGCGCATGAGATGGGGCACTACGTTGCCGCGCGGCAACGCGGCCTCGATGTTGGGGCGCCGGCTTTCATTCCGTTCATGGGCGCCTTTATCGCACTGAAGGACCATCCGGAGGATGTCGAGACCGAGGCCTATGTCGCAATCGCAGGTCCCGTGGCCGGAACGGTCGCGGCGCTGGCGGTTTATCTATGGGCGCGATCCGAAGACAGCGGTCTTCTGTTGGCGATCGCCTATTCGGGCCTGTTCCTCAATCTGTTCAATCTGCTGCCGGTGTCGCCGCTCGACGGCGGCAGGGTGACGGCGGTGCTCAGTCCCCGGATCTGGTTCGTCGGCGTGCCGATCCTGCTGGCATTGATGCTTTACCGGCCGAGCCCGATGCTGCTGATCGTCGCGATCCTTGCCGCGCCCCAGCTGGTCCAGGCGTGGCGCTACGATCCTCATGCTCCGGAGAACATCGCCTATTATGGCGTTCCGCTTCAGACCAAGCTCGAATACGGCGCCGCCTATCTCGGACTTGCAGCGCTGCTTGCGATCATGACCTATGACGTCCATGAGATGTTGAGTCGGATCGCCCATCCGGCATGACGAGAGGAAGACACGTATGCCGCGCCGATCGATCATCTGTATGGGGCTGCTTCTCCTCGGCTTCGCGGGCGTCGGTTCGCCGCGCGCTGCCGAATCCGGCGCACCTATCCGGGTCGGCGCCGTGCTGCCGTTTTCCGGCGGCGTCGAGCTGTACGGCGAGCAGGCCAGGCTCGGGCTCGATCTCGCTGCCAAGGACATCAACGCGGCCGGCGGCATTCTCGGCCGGCCTGTTGAGATCATCTATACCGACGACAAGACGCGGCCGGAGGCGGCCGCTGAGGCCATGCGTTCGCTGGTCGAGCAGCAGGGTGTACTGGCCGTGGTCGGTCCGATCACCTCGCGCAATCTGAATGCGCTGGTGCCGCTCGCCGAGAGCTCGAAGACGCCGCTGCTCTACGCCACCAATTACGAGGGCGGCAAATGCAGCCGCTATCTGCTTTCGTTCGGCGCGGTGCCGAACCAGGAACTCGGCCAGCTGCTGCCCTACATGACGCAGACCTTCGGCAACACGTACTTCCTGCTCGGCGCCGACCGGGTCTGGCCGCATCAGATGTTCGACATCGCGCAGCCCTTGATCGAGAAGCTCGGCGGCAAGGTGGTCGGGACGAGGTACACGCTGGGGACCGAGATCGACTTCTCACCGCTGATCAAGGAGGTCGCGGCGAGCAAGGCCAAGGTGCTGCTGTTCGCGCTGAAGGGCGACGGGATGGACTTCATCCGGCAGGCCGACGAGGCCGGGTTGCTCAAGGATATCACCGTCGCATTCCTCGGACTGTCGGAAGTCGACCTCGGCATCTTCCGCGGCAAGGGCCAGAACATGGTGACGGTGGTGCCGGCGGTCGCAGCGAGCGAGGATCCGGCCGTGAAGGCGTTCGTCGCCAAGGCGCGCGCCGCCGCGAACCCGGGCGTCGCGGTGTCGAACTATGTGATGACGCACTACAACACCCTGATCGCACTCAAGGCGGCGGCCGAGAAGGCCGGCAGGCTCGACAAGGAGGCCATCATCGACGCGATGGCCGGCCTCACCATTGCGTCGCCGACCGGGCCGGTGACGCTCGGCCAGGATCACCATGCGGCGATGAACATGTTCATCGCCAAGACGCAAGGTACCGAGCTGGTGCAGGTCCGGCCGCTCGGCGAGATCGCGCCGCACCCCGGATGCGGTTTGGCTGGCCGCTGACGCTCGGCCGGGCATGAGCCTTGAAAGCCGCACGCTCGCAAAAAAGTGAGCCAGGGCGGTCGTCCGCTGTCGGTTCCACCCCGGTTCGTTCGTCTTCCAGCCAGAACGCACTGCATGGGAGTTCCGGAATGACCAATTCAGCCTATCGCTGGGTGATCGTCGCGGCCGGCGGCCTGCTTGGCTGCGTCGCGATCGGCGGCATGTTTTCGCTGCCGGTGTTCCTGCAGCCGATGGCGCGGGAGACCGGCTGGTCGGTGACCGGCATCTCCAGCGCGATGACGATCGGCTTCCTCGCAATGGCCTTCACCAGCATGATCTGGGGCACGCTGTCCGACCGCTTCGGGCCGCTTCCGGTGGTGCTGACCGGATCGGTCGTGCTGGCGGCAAGCCTTGCGCTGGCTAGCCAGGCACCGTCGTTGCTGGCATTTCAGTTTCTCTTCGGCGCGCTGGTCGGCGCGGCAACGGCCGCGATCTTCGCCCCGATGATGGCCTGCGTCACCGGCTGGTTCGACACCCATCGCAGTCTTGCCGTCTCGCTGGTGTCGGCCGGCATGGGCATGGCGCCGATGACGATGTCGCCGCTCGCGGCCTGGCTGATCTCCAACCACGACTGGCGGACGTCGATGCTGATCGTCTCAGGCGTGGTCGGCGCGATCATGATCCCGGTCTCGTTCCTGGTCCGACGCCCGCCGGCGCTGCAAGGCGGCCACGCTGAAGCGGCGAGCTCGAATGGTGAGCCGTCGATGTCGCTGGCGCAGGCGCTGCGCTCGCCGCAATTCATCATCCTGATCGCGACCAATTTCCTCTGCTGCGCCACCCATTCGGGGCCGATCATCCACACGGTGAGCTACGCGGTCACCTGCGGCATTCCGATGGTCGCCGCGGTGACGATCTACAGCGTGGAGGGGCTCGCCGGGATGGGGGGGCCGCATCGCCTTCGGCCTGCTCGGCGACCGTTTCGGCGCCAAGCGCGTGCTGGTGCTGGGACTGCTGGCGCAGGCATTCGGCGCGCTCGGCTATGTCTTCGTGCGCGAGCTGGCTGCGTTCTATGCGGTCGCGGCGATCTTCGGCTTCATCTATGCCGGCACCATGCCGCTGTATTCCGTGCTGATCCGCGAGAATTTTCCGCTGCGCATGATGGGCACCGTGATCGGCGGCACCGCGATGGCCGGCAGCCTCGGCATGGCGACCGGTCCCTTGGCCGGCGGCCTGATCTACGACACCTTTGCGAGCTATACGTGGCTCTACGTCGGCTCCTGGGCCGTCGGCCTCGGCGCGTTCCTGATCATGATGACCTTCCGGCCGATTCCGGCGGCGCGGCCATCGGCGGTGCCCGCGCCCGCTTGAGGATTCGATGCGTGACGTGATTGTCCGATCACGTCACGCCGATCACGCGCGGCTGCGCTTCGGGCGCCGGATGGCGCGCACCTTGTTGTTGGTCGAGCCGCTGCCGCAGAAGAACCGGTCTTTGCCGTCGGACTCAAGCCCGGAGACGAACACGCCCTGCGGCATCTCGAGCCGTTCCATCACCTCGCCGGTTTGCGGATCGATGCGCCGGACGTCGCTCTGATCCTCTTCCCAGGTGCCGTGCCAGAGTTCGCCATCGACCCAGGAGACGCCGGTGACGAACCGGTTGCTTTCGATGGTGCGCAAAACCTTGCCGGTGTCCGGATCGACCTGAACGATGGTACGATCGCGATACTGGCCGACCCACAGCGAGCCTTCCGCCCAGGCAAGACCTGAGTCGCGGCCGCCGCCGGGTGAGGGGATCGTCGACACCACGCGTCCGCTGTTCGGCTCGATCTTCAGGATACGGTCCTCGGCGATCTGATAGAGGTGCCTGCCGTCGAAGGCGGTGCCGGCATGGGCCGCGATGTCGAGGGTGCGGGTGGTATTGCCGCTGTCGGGATCGAAGGCGACCAACCGGCCGCCGGCCGCGAACCAGACCTGCTCGCCGTCGAAGCTGACGCCGCCCACGCTCTCGACGCCTTCGAAGGCATATTCCCGGATGATCTCGGCCTCGGACTTCTTCATGCGGCGCTCCTGTGATTGCTCCCTGATGCTAGCCGTTCGGCAGCGGGGCAGGGAGTAACAACGTCGTCGTGAATCCCGGCACCGGCGGCGTCATCCAGCGCCGGGCGCGGGCGCGGCCGACCGACTGCACCTTGCCCGTGGCGGCCAGAGCGTCGAGCGCGCGCTGCACGGTGCGCTGGCTCGCGCCCAGCGCCACCGACAGCGCCGAGCTCGACCAGGCCTCGCCGTCGGCGAGGAAGGCCAGCACCGCCGCGTGCTCCTCCTCGACCGGCAGCGCCAGCACGGTGACCTCGCGGCGGCCATGCGGCTCCAGCACGAAGCCGTCGGGCGTCGCGCTGAGATCGGCGAGCGGCAGCAAGGCCCGCCGCAGCCGTCCGATCTCGACCCGCAGCCGCGCACGGTGCGATTCATCGGCATGCTTGCCGCGAAACGCGCGTGCGATCAGCGTGCCGCGCGACACGTCCTGCGGCCACGCTTCGCCGAGCGTGCGGGCGAGGGCGAACAGCACCGGCCGCCGCGTCAGCGAGACCGTGGTCCGGGAATCACGCACGACGTAGCGGCAGGCATCGACGACGAGCGCCTTCGATGCCATCAGGGCCTCGACCTGCTCGAGCAGCAGCGGCCGCTCGTGGCCGCGCGTGATCAGGCGTGCCGCCGGCGTGGCGAGCAGATTCGCAGTGCTCTCCACTTCGGCCGCAAGCTCGGCGATGCCGGCGCGGCGTGCGGCATCCCTTGCCCGTGCCAGCGCCTCGCGAGCCGGCTTCGTCCGCAGCCGCCGCATCGCGATCCCGGCGACGACCAGTTCATGTCCGACCCGCAGCGCCGGCGGGAAGGGTGCCGGGTCGAGGTCTTCAAGCATGCGTTCGGCCGCATCGAGGCTCCCGATCAGCAGCAAGCGGCGGATTTCCAGATAGCCGGCGTGGGCGGCGTTGAGCGCGTCGCCACGCGCCGCGAGCGTCGCGCGCGCCGCAGCAAGGCTCTTGCTGGGAAAGGAAAGGTCGCGCGACACCAGTGCGATCTCGGCTTCGGCGACCACGCAGCGCGCCCGCGCGATGGCTTCACGCGGACCGAAGGCGCGGCCCGCGCGCCGCAACAGCTCCTTGGCGCGGGTGAAATCGCCGAGCCGGGCCATCGCGATGCCGCGCAGCGCCAGCGCCGGCGCATCGTCGCGCAGGGCTACCCGTTTCAGTGCGCCGAGGGGATCACCCGCCGCGAGCGCGCGCGCCGCAGCGGTAATCAGCGAGTCCATTCGAATCCCGACACACTTGTCACTCTCGCCCTCCGAGGCCCGGTCCTAACCTAGCACATGACGACATGGATCATCTCCAGAGAGATCGAATGATGACCGGAATCGAGACACATGAGGATTGGTTGAAAGGCCGGTTCGGCGGCCGCGGTGCCATGGTCGCGCGCTGGCTGTCGCTGACGGCGGCGCCGACCTTCGCCGTGATGGCGCTGGTGGCCGCGCTGGCGCCGGCCGACATGATCTGCGGCGCCATGCAGGGACCGCTCTCGTTGCAGGGCATGGTCCCGATGTACGCGCTGATGAGCGCATTTCATCTGGCGCCGTGGTTGCGCCTGTTCCGATGACCGGCTCATCCCTCCGGCAGGGTGAAGACCACGCAGGGCCGTGCGATGCCGCGCAGCTCATGGGTGCCGAGCGCGACCAGTGGCGTCTCGGTCTCGGCGGCAAGCGCGCCCGACACCAGAACGGTCTGCTCCAGCGGCTTGCACAGGCCTTCCAGCCGGCTGACCAGATTGACCGCGGCGCCGATCGCGGTGAAGTCGAGGCGGTCGGCGGCGCCGATATTGCCCCAATGTACCTCGCCGAGATGCAGCGCCACGCCGGATGGCAGTGGCGGCAGGCCGTGCTTGCGCCGCTCGGTATCGAGATGCGCCATGCCGACGCGGGCCGCCGACACCGCGCGCAATGCCGCCTCGCATGCGCTGCGCGCGCTCGTCGTGACCGGAAAGATCGCGAGCAGCCCGTCGCCGATGAATTTCAACACCTCGCCGCCGAAGGCGTGGATCGCGCCGGCGATGCGGTCGAACCAGGCGTCGAGGGCGGCGATAACCTCAGCAGGCGGATGGCTTTCGGAGAGCGCGGTGAAGCCGCGCAGATCGGCAAACAGCAGCGCCGCGCGGATGGTTTCACCGGTGTTGCGCCGCAACGGCGATGCCAGGACGCGCGCAGCGCTGCGCCGGCCGAGATAGGCCTCCAGCGCCGCCGTCAATGTCGCGCGCGCCGCGAGCGCGGCGAGCGGTGCGGCCGTGAAGCGCGCCGCCTCGCGCAATTGATCCGCCTCGGCCGGCGTGAAGGCGCGGGTCCCGATCCAGCCGAGGGTCGGGCCATCCGGCCGCGTTCCAATCGTGTCCTCGTGGATGGGGCCGGGCGCGAGGCTATTGAGCCAGCGCCGGCCGGCATCGCCGGATCCGACCATATCGGGCATTGCAAAGGGCTGTTCCGGCGCGAAGCCGAGCGCCTCGATGACCTCGCCATTGCCGGCGCGCCACAGCCAGGTGCGCCTGGCGATCAGCGGGTGCGGAACTTCGAGCGTCAGCGCACCGCCGGCAAGCGGCAGGCCATCCGTGATAAGGTGGCTACCCAGATCCGCCAGCAACCGGTTGGCGCCCGCGGTCTCGGCGGCGGCGTCGACCAGCCAGCTCAACGTCGAGGACAATTGCATCACCCCATCATGGGGTTGACGCACCGCCCTTGTCACGAATTATCCCTGAAGACCACCGTCCATGGAGGATGGATCGATGACTGAAGCCTTCATCGTTCAACGCGAGATCCAGATCGCAGCGCCGCCGGCAACCGTGTTCGCCTTCCTGACCGATCCGCAGAAGATCGTGAGCTGGATGGGGCTCGAGGCCGAGACCGAGTTGCATCCCGGCGGGCTCTATCTGCTCAAGGGCGTCTCCGGCGATCTGTCGCGGGCGGCACGCGGCGCATTTCGCGAGGTCGTGCCGGTGCACCGTCTCGCCTACAGCTTCGGCTGGGAGGGCGGCGCGGAGGTCCCTCCGGGATCGAGCCTGATCGAGATCGACCTGATCGGCAAGGACAGCGGCACGCTGTTGCGGATGACCCATAGCGGCCTGCCGAACGCCGAGCAGTGCGCGAGCCATAGCAAGGGTTGGACGCACTACCTTGCCAGGCTCGCGCTCGTGGCCGCTGGGCGAGCTCCAGGCCCCGACCGCGGTCCGCACGCCTGAACCGACACGCTGGTGCGGTTCAGTCGGTTCGCTCATTTGACGTCGAGCGTCGCACGCAGCATCCAGGCATGCTTCTCGTGCGCTGTGGTGCGGACGTTGAGCATGTCCATCGTCGCCTGATCGCCGGCGGACTCGGCGACTGCGAAGGCATCGCGGATGGTCCTCACGGCCGTCTCGTTGTCGTGGAGCAATTCGGCCACCATCGCCTCCGAGTCGAGGCTGGCATATCCGTCCTTGATCGCCGTGAGCTTGGCGAATGCGGAATAGGTTTGCGGCACCAGTTCGCCGAGGGCGCGGATGCGCTCGGCGACATCGTCGAGCGCCTGCCATTGCTCGCGATATTGCCCTTCGAACAGCGTGTGCAGGGCCTGGAACATCGGACCCATGACGTTCCAGTGGTAGCCATGCGTCTTCAGATACAGCGCGTAGGTGTCGGCGAGAACCGTCGAGAGCGCCGCCGCGATATTCGTCCGCTCGGCCTCGGCGAAGCCGGTGTTGACGGCAATCGTCATGGTCTTCTCCTTTGCGGTTCGGATTGAAATTCGGCGCGCAGTCATGTCGGCCATTTCGAGCCGAGGATGATCGAGCAGAAGTTCACCCGTGTGTAGTTCATGTCCTTCAGCGCCAGCACGTCGGCCTTGACGTTGCCGAAGGTGGTCAGCGGCTTCTTGATGGTGCCGGCCGCGAAATGATCGATGATGTTCTCCTTGAAGTTCGCCTCGCGCGGATGATGCGCGCAGACATGGTCGCGGTGCTCGTGCGCGAAATCGTCATAGGCAATGCCGAGCACGTCCATCTCGACGCCGGCGGTGACCAGCGCGACGGTCGGGCGCATATGCTCGGGGATCCCCGGTGTGGTGTGCAGCGCGATCGAGGCCCAGACATCATCGATGTCGCGTTCGGCGACCCCGTAGCCCTTGAGGAAGTCGCGCGCGGCGTTGGCGCCGTCGACCTCGAAGCGCAGATCGGGGCTGGCATGTTCGGCGGTGAGGCCCATGTCGTGGAACATGGCGCCGACATAGAGCAGCTCGGGATCGAACTTCAGCTTGCGGCGGTTGCCGGTCAGCGCGCCCCAGAAGAACACGCGGCGGCTGTGATTGTAGAGCAGGTCGTCCTCGGTATCGCGCACCAGCTGGGTGGCGGCACGGGCCATGGCGCTGTCGGGTACACGGATGCCGGCGATGATCTCGGTCATTTCAAGACGCTCCTCGATATGGCAAGACGATGCCGTGGCGTGCGAACACGCGGGGCGCGCCAGCGCTCGTCTCTGCGGTGGGTTCGGATCGCCCGGTGGCGTGATCCGTGGTGTGCTTGTCGCCCGCTTTGGCCTGATCTCGCAACGCTCGTGCGCCGCCGGATCGGGCCAACCAGACATCGTTTCGCGCCACAGGCAAGGAAAGGCTGGGGCAGGGAGAGGGTATGGCGGTTCAGAAAGTGGCGATCGCGATTCACGAAGGGGTTCAGGCGCTGGATGTCGCCGGGCCCGTCGATGTGTTCGCGGAGACGAATGGTTTTGTCGCTGATGGCGACGGCTACGAGACGGTGCTGGTCGGCGCCAGCCGCGAACCGCTGCGCGCATCGAACGGCATGAAGATATCGGCCGACCTCAGTTTCGATGAGGCAGAAGAGAAATTCGACATCCTGCTGGTTGCCGGCGGACCGGCCTTGCCCGATGCCGAGCCGGATCCGGCGCTGACGCAGTGGCTGCGCGGGGCGCCCGCGCGCGCCGAGCTCTACGGTTCGATCTGCACCGGTGCCTTCGCGCTCGGCCATGCTGGGCTGCTCGACGGGCACAAGGTGACGACGCATTGGCAGAACGCGCAGCTTCTGGCGGCGTGCTTTCCGGCTGCCGAGGTGATCTTCGACCGGATCTACATTCGTGACGGCAGACTGATGACCTCTGCCGGCGTGACCGCGGGCATCGATCTCGGTCTCGCGCTGGTCGCCGAGCGTCATGGGCCGCAGGTGGCGGTCGCGGTGGCCAAGCGGCTGGTCGTGGTGGCGCAACGCCAGGGCGGCCAGTCGCAGTTCAGCCCCTATCTCACCGCGCCGGTCGACGAGGATTCGCCGATTGCGCGCGCGCAGGCGCATGTCATGCAGCGTGTCGGCGAGCGCCACACGCTGCAATCGCTGGCCGAGGCCGTCGGCATGAGCGTGCGCAATTTCGGCCGCGCCTTCGCGCAGGGGACCGGCATCACGCCGCATGAATTCGTCGAACGCGCGCGGGTCGACGCCGCGCGCCGGCTGCTCGAGGGCTCGGACCGGCCGCTGAAGGCGGTCGCGTTCGATTGCGGCTTCGGCTCGGCCGACCGGATGCGCATCGTGTTCACCGAGCGGCTCGGCGTGTCGCCGACGCAGTACCGCTCGAGTTTTCGCAAATTGTGACGCTGTTCATGAAGGGGAGCATGCCGCCAGCGTAGGATCGAAATTGCCGTTGCCAGCAACACATCTTCGCCCGAGAGGACGCCATGGACGCACTCACGCTCTTCATCATCCGTCACGCCGAAAAGCCCGATGATGGCTGGCCGGGGCCCGGCTTCACCGCGGACGGTGTGTCCGATACCGAGTCGCTTGTCCTGCGCGGCTGGCAGCGCGCCGGCGCATGGACCGCGTTGTTTGGCACCGACCTCGCCAAGGGCGACTATGCCAAGCCTGACGCGATCTATGCCGCGACGCCCGGCACCACGCCCAACCGGGGGCCGAGCAGCCGTCCCGCTGAGACGATCTCGGCGCTGGCGGCGCGTCTTGGCGCGATGCCCAACGAAGGTTTTGGCAAAGGTGATGAGCCGGCGCTGGTCAAGGCGCTGCTGGCGCTGAACGGCGTCGTGCTGCTGTGCTGGGAGCACAAGGCGATCATCGCCGACGTCCTTCCGTTGATACCAGTCAGCAGGGGCAAGCCGCCCACCAAATGGGACGCCAGCCGGTTCGACGTCGTACTGCGCTTCCACCGCGCCAAGGGTGACGACAAGTTCGCCTTCAAGGAGCTGTTTCCGAAATTGCTGTCGGGCGATTCCGACGAGCCGCTGGGTGGCTGAAGAGCGCCGCGGCCGCGCCGGTCAGTCGAGCCCGAGCGCCTTGCGCGATTTCCGCGTCAGCTTTGCAGCGATCAGCGCATGCGCCTGATCGAGATAGGCCTTGAGCTCGGCGTCGGGCAGGACGTCGTTGCCGATCAATTGCACCCATTTGGCACGCGCGAGATACGGCGCCGGCCGCGCGAGCTCCTGCTCGATCAGAAGCTGATAGGCCATGTTCGAGGTCTTGAACATGAAGCCGCCGGTGCTCGCGATGAAGCCGCCGGCCAGCGCGAACATCTTGCCGCCGACCTTGAACACCGACGTGCCTTCCCATTGCACCACCTTGGTGACGGCGGGCAGGCGCAGGCAATGAGCTTCGAAGGTTTTTGGACGCATGAGTCGGAGCGGCTGGAGGGCTGCAAAGCCATAGGCCAGCCGCGTGATCGTCGACAAGCCCGGCGTGAGTCCGCGGTCCCGGGCCAGTTCCGGTCGCTGCTTGTCCGCGGGGCCTCACGAAAACGTGGGTTGCCGCCGCTTCATCTGTAGATATATCGTAAGATATGTTTTCAGTAAGGAATGACCAATGAGACGATCGATGTTTGGCGGCCGGGACGATGACGGATTCCGGTTTGGGTTCTTCGCCATGGGACGGCACGGCCGGGGCGGCCATCGCTTCGGCCGCGGCGGTCATGGCTTCTTCGGGCGGGGTGGCGGCGGCGACTTTCCGGGATCGCGGCGGCTCTCGTCGCAGGATCTGCAACTCGTCATCCTGGCGCTGCTCGGCGAGCAGGCGGCGCATGGCTACGAGTTGATCAAGAAAATCGAGGAGCGGTCGGACGGCTTCTACAGCCCGAGCCCGGGCGTGATCTATCCGGCGCTGACCTTCCTCGAGGAGATCGGCCACGCCAGCGTCACCCGGGATGCGGCGCGCAAGCTCTACAGCGTCACCGAGCAGGGCAAGGCGCATCTCGCCGAGAACCGCGCCACCGCTGACACCATTCTCCAGGCGCTGTCGCGGATCGGCGGCCGCATGGAGGAGGTGCGCGAAGCCTTCGCCGGCGTGAGCGATCTCGATGGCGAATCCTCCGACGACGTGCACCGCGCCCGTCACGCCCTGAAGAGCGCGCTGCGCCAGAAGCGCGGCTGCGATGCCGCCGAGGCGCGCCGCATCGCGAAAATCCTCGACCGCGCCGCCGCCGAAATCCTGCAGCAATGACGCAGTCGCAGCAAAGGAGACCCTTCATGTACAACGCTGAACCGCACAGCGCGATTGCCGACGCCCGCGTCGCTGCCGTCATCGCGCGCCTGCAGGCCACGCGCCGCAGGCCGGCCGCCGGCGGTCCGCGCGGCAATCCGACGATGAGTCGCGATCCTCTCGACTACGCCGAGCAGGGCTTCTCGATCCATCCGGAGCAGGGCGAGCTGATCTATCTGCTGTGCCGCGGCCTGCGCGCCAAACGCGTCGCGGAGTTCGCGACGTCGGTCGGAATGTCGACGCTGTATTTCGCCGCCGCGCTGCGCGACAATGGCGGCGGCAAGGTGATCGGCTCGGAGATCGTGCCGGCCAAGGTCGCAACCGCAAAACGCAATCTCGCCGAGGCCGGCCTTGCCGACTACGCCGAGATCCGCGAGGGCGATGCGCGCCAAACGCTGCGCGATCTCGGCGGCCCGGTCGACTTCATCCTGATCGACGGCTGGCCGGGTGAGAAGGGACCGACACTCGCCCGCCAGGTGATCGAGATCGTTGCTCCGCAGCTTCGCGTCGGTGGCTATGTCATGAACGACAATGCCGAGGCGGATTTTCTGGAGTTCGTGCGCGATCCCAAAAATGGCTTTGTGTCGATCACGCTGCCGCTCAAGGGCGGTACCGAGCTCTGCCTGAAGGTCGCCTAAGGATCGGTTCGGCACGGCGAAGAAATCCTGCTGGCGTGATTGTGAGCTGTAATGAGATCACGCCACGCTGGATTTTGTCGGCGCTTCTTGCTCTGTTCGAGGAAAATCAGGAGCGAAGCGCCGCATGTCCGAAGTCCCGCCGATCCATCCGCTTGATCGCCCAATCTGGAGCGCGCTGACCACGAGGCAACGGGACCTTGCGGAAGGCGGCGCCGAGGCAAGGCGCTTTCCGGTCGCCATCGGACCCTTCGCCGACATGGTCGATATGTCGGCCAATAGTTTTGCCGCGCTCGGCGCACTGCTGTCGGGACCTGATATCGCGGTGCTGTTCACGCCCGATCCGGTCACGGTGCCGCCGGAGTTCAAGGTGCTGCTGGCCGAAACCGGCGAGCAGATGATCGGCACACCGGCGGAGTTTTCTCTACCCGGCGTCGAGATCGTCACGCTCGGCGCCGCTGACGTTCCCGCGATGATGGCGCTGACAGACATGACAAAACCCGGACCGTTCAGCGCGCGGACGCATGAGCTCGGCACCTTCCTCGGCATTCGCGTTGGCGGCGAGCTGGTCGCGATGACCGGGGAACGGATGAAGCCGGGGAATTACACCGAGATGACCGCGGTCTGCGTGCATCCGGACCATCGCGGCCGCGGCTATGCGCAGGCGCTGCTGTCGGAGGTCGGCCGCCAGATCGTGGCGCGCGGCGAGATTCCGTTCCTCCACGTTTTCACCAGCAACGTCTCGGCGATCGCGCTCTACCGCCGCCAGGGCATGAAGATCCGCCGCCGTCTGCACATCACGGTGCTGCAGAAGCAGGGGGAAGGCAAAGTCCGGGAATGATGCCCTGAGCGGCGTCGCGCTCGCTCAGGGCAGCCGGTTGCCGGCGAGATGCACTGTGCGCTTGTCGCAGCTGGGATCGATCGCGACCGCATTCGTCGCGATCCGGCCGTGTGCGGCGATATTGTTGCTGATCTCGACGTTTCTGGCGCGGCCGACGAAGATCGCGCTGTCGGGCTTGATATGGAAGAAGTCGCCGGCCCCGAACGCGCCGCCGCGCAGAAATGTCTGGCCGATTACGTTGCCGGCGATTTTGACGCTGTCGGCATTGCTGACGAAGATCGCGTAGATGTAGGAATCGTCGATGTGATTGCCTTCGATGATGACGCGCCGGTTCTGGAAATTGTCCTGAAATCCCTTGGCGCCTTCCGGGGGCACCATGCCGACATAGATGGTGCCGAGCGTGCCGCTGCCGCTGGTCAGCTCATTGGCGCCGTTGATGCAATGGCTGAAGCGGTTGTTACGGAACACGAGGTTCTCGGCAAATCCCGACTCCGACCAGAAGCCGATGTCGCTCCCTGCCTGCAGCGCGACGCCGGTCGAGAACGTGAACTGGCAGTTCTCGACGATGGCGTTCGGCGCCTTCATCAGCACGCGGCCGCAGGCGTGGAAATTGCAACGCAGCACGGTGGCGCCGGATCCGATGTGCGTTAGCGAGGTGATGGCATCGCCGGTCTTGAGCGGCAGGTCCTGCTGCAGGACCACGTCGTAGATCAGGTCCGGCAACGTGGTCGGGCTCCGGTTCTTCCAGAGCTGGGCGATCTTCGCCTTCAGCTCCGGCGCGTGGCGCTTGGTCAATTGCTCGACCTTGCCGCGTCCGAGGGAGCGAAACGTCGCATGGTCGCAGCTCTCGACATCGTCGCCGGCCGCGAGGCCGACGTCCCATTTCGGGCTGAGCAGAAACCGCCGCGGCGCGGTCTTCGCCACGACGTAGTAGTAGAAGCCGTGCACGTTGACGGCATCGTCGGAGGTATTGGCGAAACTGCAGTCCTCCATGGTCGGACCGCGCGCGACCGCGGTGAAGTGCGAACCGTCGGAATTGGTCGAGATCAGGCGGTCGGTCGTCGCGCCCTTCGGCCGGGGTCCCGGAACGACCGAGACCTTCTGCAGCATCATCGAGCCTTCGCCGCCGTTCTCGATGATGCCCATGCCCGGCGAGGCCAGCAGCTTCAGATCGATCAGGCTGGTGGCGACGCTGGAGTCCACCGCGATGGCGTGCGCGCCGCTATTTGCGATGGTGACGACGTCACCGACCGTGATCGGCAGCTGGCTCGGGAAGCGATCGTTCGCGCCCCACCGCAGATGCACCTTGATCTGGCCGTCGCTGAGCCGCGTGGCATGGGCCGGTGAGAGGAAATCCCTGGCGCCGGTCTTCAGCGCCCGGTTGCGGCGGTCCATCACCTTGAAGAAGCCATCCGTGAAGGTGGCCAGCAGTGCGGCATCATCGGGATAGCCGGGATCGACCTTCACCGTGATGTCGACCGCTTGCTTGTCGAAGGCGGTGATCGTTCCCTGGGTGAAGGGAAGGGGATCGTAGTCGATGGTGAGATCGCGGATGGTGAGGCGGTTGCAGCCGGAGATCGCGAAGGTCCCGCTACGTGCCGTGTTGATGAGCTGCGCGCCATTGCCGTTGAGCTCGAAGCCGTGCAATTGCCGGAACGCGAGCGGCCGCTTGATCCGGTAGCTGGCGTTCTTCTCCAGATTGAGGACGATGTGAACCGGCCCCGCCTTGCTCGCATCAGCCGCTGCCTTGGCGATGGCGGCCAGCGCCTTGGCAAAGGCCGCGTCGGCGTCGCCGCCGGAGGTGGCTGTGAAGGTGGCCATGTCGAAGGTCGCCGCCCCAGCGGCTGGCGCCGGTTCGGCACGGCTTTCGCTGCCGAGCCGCGGCGTCGCCACAAAAAGCGAGGCAAGCGTCAGCGCTCGCCGGCGGCTGATCGGCATGGGCACGGCTCCTTGCGAGACCGGGATCGGTCGCGCGCACTATCCGTCCGCGGAGATGAACCGCAGCGAAATGGCGGGGAGTTGGCGCGAGGCCTCTCGACGTCGTGATGTGAGATCGAGGATTGAGGCGCTTGCGCAGGGGCGGGCGAGCGGCAGCCGCGACTCAGGGTTTTTTCGCCGCCTTCGCCCTGATCTTCGGCGTATGGCCTTGTGCGGCGATCCGCGTCAGCGCATCGGCGAAGGCACGTGCGGCGGGGCCGAGCGGTTCGTCGAGCCGGTGGGCGAGATAGGCCTCCATCGCGAGCGCCGCGTTGCGGCCGAGTGCGCCGGTTTCGACCCGCACCAGGCGGCGATCCCTGAGGTCGCGCGCGACCTGCCAGAGCGGCAGGCGGCCCCAGCCGAGCCCGGCCAGGATCATGGCGTGCTTGGTGTCCTGATTGCTCACCCTGCAAATCTGCGGCGAGAGCACGCCGAAGCTGCGGCCTTCCGACAGCGGCGTCGGATCTGACAGCACGATCTGCAGATGATCGGCAAGGTCGGCGACGCTCTTGCGGCCGCGGCGCGCGAGCGGATGGCTTGCGGAGGCGACGGCGACGATTTGCACGGCGCAGATCGCGTCGAGCGCGAGGCGGGGATCGCGAAAATCCTCGCCGACGGTGACGGCGAGCGCGCTGCGCCGTTCGGTCAGGGCTGTGATCGGCCCGCCCATCGGTTCGACCGCGAGCCGCACGCTCACGGACGGATAGGCGGACCGCATTTCCGTCAGCGCTGCGCCGACGGCGGCGATCGGAAACAGGGTGTCGACCACCAGCGAGAGTTCCGGCTCCACCCCGTCACCAAGGCCGTGCGCCCGCGCCCGCATCGCGTCGACGCGGAGCAGCAGGTCGCGCGCGTTGCCGAGCAGTGCCTTGCCTTCCGCCGTCAGCGCCGGGCGATGGCCGGAGCGGTCGAACAGCATTAGACCAAGCTCGGACTCGAGGTTGGCGATGGCATGGCTGACCGCGGACTGCACCCGCGCGAGCTTGGTCGCGGCGGCGCGAAAGCTGCCGCTTTCGGCGATGGTGACGAAGACCCGGATCTGGTCGAGCGTGAGGTTATCGAGCATGATCTATGAAATCGATCAACTGGATGCAAAACATATCACTCCTGTCGATGATCGGGAAACGCTATCTGTGGCGGCTTGAACTGGACGGGTGGACGCATGACGATCGAGACGGCCGTGGTGCAGCAGAGCGGGGCAAGGCGATGGGCGACGGTTGCCGTCGTGACCGGTTGCGGGATCGGCGCCGCGCTCCAGGTCGGGAAGGTGCCGATTGCCGCAACGATGCTGCAGCAAAGCCTCGGCATCGACCTCGCTGCGGTCGGAACAATCGCCGGCATCTTTGCGGTGCTGGGGCTGGTCGGCAGCGTTCCGGCGGGCGTCGTGATCGCCGCGGTCGGCGCGCGCAGGGTGCTGCTGTGCGGGCTTGCGGCCATCACGCTCGGTGCGGCGTCGGGCGCGCTCGCGCCGCAGCTTGCGGTGCTGCTGGGATCGCGCCTGCTGGAAGGGCTCGGCTTCCTGCTGGTGATGGTCTCTGCCCCCGCACTGCTCAATCGCGTGGTCGATGTCGGTGCGCGCGACATCACCATGGCGGTGTGGAGTTGCGTGATCCCGTTCGGGATCGCGCTGGCGCTGGTCGCGGGTCCGATGTTCGACGGCTGGCGCGCGATCTGGTGGGCCAGCGCCGCTTTTGCCGCTCTGCTGTTCGTCCTTGCCAGCGTCATCGTGCCTGAAGTGGCATCGCGGACCGGCCCGGCGCGTGCCGGCTTGATGCAAGAGGCCACCGCGCTGGCGCGGCGCCGCACCCCGGCACTTCTGATGGTGCTGTTCGGGCTCTACAGCCTGATGTTCTTTGCGGTGTTCAGCTTCCTGCCGATCCTTTTGACCGAGCGGCTCGGCGTCTCCAGCCAGAGTGCCGGCGGGCTCAGTGCGTTGGCGGCGGCCGCTAATGTCGTCGGCAATCTCGCCGCCGGCAATCTGCTCGCGCGCGGAGTGAGCCGGACTGGGTTAATTGCAGTTGCGGCCGTCGTGATGGGCGCGTCCGCGCTTGGTATCTTCCTGCCGGTGCTCGGCGGGTGGGGCGCATTCATTCTGTGCCTGCTGTTCTCCGCAACCGGCGGCCTGATCCCGGCGACGTTGCTCGCGACCGCACCCGCGGCGGCGCGTTCGGCGGCGATGGTGCCGGTCATGATGGGCCTCCTGATGACGGGCAGCAATTTCGGCCAGGTGACCGGACCGATCGCGGTCGGCGCCATCGTCTCGGCATGGGGCTGGAGCGCGGCCTGCGTCATGGTGGTTGCCGCGGCGATCCTCGCAGGCCTTGCGGCATGGATGCTGTCGCGCGGCGATCACAACAGCGTCAGCGAGGCGAGAGACCCGGCTTGACGCCGCGCGCGCGGAGGGCGAAGGAGTGAAGGTCTCTCACGCCAACGACAACAGGAAAGTTTCATGACACGCGTGCGCTGCATCACCGAAATGGGCATGGGCGTCGACGTTCACGGCCGCGACGCCACCAAGGCCGCCAAGCGCGCGGTTTCGGATGCGATCCGCCATTCCAGCCTCGGCTTCTTCCGCATGCTCGGCAAGACTGCCAACGACATGTTCGTCGACGTCACGATCGCCGTGCCGAATCCCGAAGCGGTCGATACCGACGCCGTCGCCAGGGAATTGCCCTATGGCACCAAGACCGTAAAGGCGATCGCCGGCGGGCTCGAGATTCCGTCCGATCTCGGCAACGACCCGATCCTGATCGCGAACGCCGCCGTCATCGTCAGCTTCGACGACGGCAAATAATCGAGGAGCGGCGGGCGGCGTATGCGTGCGTTATTCGTCGCCCTTGAAGTAGTCGGGCTTGCCGGTGGTCCAGGTCTCGCCCCAATGCTGGCCGCCGCCGTCGACGGTCAGCGTCTCGCCGGTGATGAATTTTCCGGAGGGCGCGGCCAGGTAGACCGCGGCTTCCGCGATGTCCCAGGGCGTGCCCGGACGCATCATCGGGTTGGAGCGCGGATAGGCGGCGCGCGCCGCCTCGCTGTAGACGTTCCAGCCCTCGGTCTCGATCGCGCCGGGCGCGATGCAATTGATGCGGATGTTCAGCGGCGCCCATTCGACCGCGAGCGCGCGCGACAGGCCGATCACGCCGGAGCGCGCGGCGATCGTGTGCGCGATGCCGTAGAGGCCGTGCGTCGTGACCACGACGATATTGACGATGCTGCCGGGATGTTTGTGGTCGCGCCAGCGCTGGGCCGCGGCCTGCATCATGTACCAGGTGCCGTTGAGGTTGGTGTTGATGACCGCGTTCCAGCCCTTGATCGAGAAATCGATCGCGGCTTGCGGGAATTGGCCGCCGGCGCTGTTGACGAGGTGATCGATACGGCCATGCTCGCCCCACAGCGCATCGAACATCGCGTTGACCGCGTCGGGATCCTTGATGTCGGCAACATGCACAGACACCTTGAGGCCGCGATGGCCGAGAGAATCGACGAGCGCATCGAGCTTGTCGGCATTGCGTCCCACGATCACGACATGCGCGCCGAGCCGGGCGAACAGCCACGTGATGGCGCGGCCGATGCCGCCGGCGCCGCCGGATACGACAACGAGCTGCCCGGCCAACGCGCCTGCCGCAAACACGGTCGGATGTGTTGCGAGCTCGTCGTCGGAAAGGCCGAGCCTTGTGCCTGTCTGTTGATCGTTCATGGCCGGTTGCAGACCTTGCGGCTTTCAATGAGCTCCGTACATTAGCCACCCAACAACAACCGTGCAAAGAATGTCGACATGACCGACCTGTCAGCCTTTCCCATCACAAAACGCTGGCCTGCCCAGCATCCGGACCGCCTGCAGCTCTATTCGCTGCCGACGCCGAACGGCGTGAAGGTCTCGATCATGCTCGAGGAGATCGGGTTGCCCTACGAGGTCCATCTCGTCGACTTCAACAAGGATGATCAGAAGACGGCGGAGTTCCTGTCGCTGAATCCGAATGGCAAGATCCCGGCGATTCTCGATCCCAACGGTCCCGGCGGCAAGCCGCTGCCGCTATTCGAGTCGGGCGCGATCCTACAATATCTCGCCGAGAAGACCGGCAAGCTGTTGCCGGCGGATGCGGCGCGCCGCTACCAGGCGATCCAATGGGTGCACTTCCAGATGGGCGGCTTAGGGCCGATGTTCGGCCAGGTCGGGTTCTTCCACAAATTCGCCGGCAAGGATTATGAGGACAAGCGGCCGCTGCAGCGCTATGTCGCCGAGTCCGCGCGCCTGCTCGGCGTGATGGAAACGCATCTCGCCGGGCGGCAATGGTTCATGGATGATGAATACAGCATCGCCGACATCTCGATGCTCGGTTGGGTGCGCAATCTAATCGGCTTCTACGGCGCGCGGGAGCTCGTCGAATTCGACCAGTTCAAGCATGTCGCTGGCTGGCTGGAGCGCGGTCTCGCGCGTCCGGCGGTGGAACGCGGGTTGAATATTCCCAAGCGGCCTTAAGCAGCCTGCTTCAGCAGCTCGTAGACGATCGGATTGTCGGCGCAGGCGGCAAAGCCGCATTCGAGCAGGGTAGAGAGCACGTTCAGCGCCGTCAGCCCGACCACCAGCCACACTGCACCTCGTGCGAATTTGCCGGGCGAGGCACCCGGCGCCGTGCGGTGGTCGAACTGGCGGTCGAACAGCAGCATGGCGGCGAGCAGGACGATCGCGGCGATGAATCCGATCAGCGCCCACGTATAATAATGATAGCCGAGCAGCGCCGACCCATAGCCGGCGTCGCCGGGGAGGATGTGCAGCAGGACCTGCCGGGTCGAGACCGAGGCGCCGAGCACGGCCGTCAGCAGCGACAGGGCATAATGGCTCGGCCGCGGTCCGAAGCGGATGTTCAGGACCGGTCCGATCGCCAGCAGAGCAAAAAGGATGCGCTGCAACAAACACAGCGGGCAGGGCAGCTCGTGCAGCAACAGCTGGGCCGCAAAAGCTGCGGCCAGTAACAGCGCGAGGCCATAGAGCGCGAGGGCATTGAGGGTCACTGCCTGCGTGTCGGTCATGGCTGGCCTCAGAAAGACAGCGTGAGGCGGTCGGTGGCGTGGTGCAGCAAGGTCGCGACGCAGGCGACCAGGATCACCGCGAACAATCCGATCGCGACCGGACGCGGGCCACGCCAGGCCACCAGCATGGCGATGGTGATGGCGAGAAACAGGGTGGTGAATTCCATCTCAGCCTCCGGATGCGAGCCGGCCGTAGTCTATGACAGATTCGTGTGCGCGCGCGGCGGGTGCGAATGGCCATTGTCGCTTGCGCGCGGCTCCGCCAAGATGGCATCACCAGTTGAGTTCATTCCAGCCCGGGGCACCTCATGACCACAGACGCGATCAAGCCCGCCGTCCATCACAAACATCAGCCCTGGTACAAGATCCTCTACATCCAGGTGCTGATCGCGATCGCCGCCGGCGTGTTGATCGGTCATTTCTATCCGGGCCTCGGCAAGCAGTTGAAGCCGCTCGGCGACGGCTTCATCGCGCTGATCAAGATGATGATTGCCCCGGTGATCTTCTGCACCGTGGTGCACGGCATCTCCTCGATGGGCGACCTCAAGCGCGTCGGCCGGGTCGGGCTGAAGGCGCTGATCTATTTCGAGGCGGTGTCGACGGTTGCGCTCGCGGTGGGCCTTCTGATCGGCGAGTTGCTGCAGCCCGGTCGCGGCTTCAACATTGACCCCTCCACGATCGATCCGAAGTCCGTTTCCACCTACGTGACGCAGGCGAAGGAGCAGGGCATTGTTGCCCATCTGATGGCGATCATCCCCGACAGCTTCTTCGGCGCGCTTGCGCGCGGCGACCTGCTGCAGGTGCTGCTGATTTCGATCCTCTCGGGGTTTGCCATTGCCTTGATGGGCAAGCCCGGCGAGCCGATCGCCGAGGCGATCGACAAGGCGTCCAAGATGTTCTTCGGCATCATCCGGATGATCGTCCGTGTCGCGCCGCTCGGCGCGTTCGGCGCGATGGCCTTCACGGTCGGCGCTTACGGCCTCGGCTCGCTGGTGAATCTGGCGGCGCTGATCGCCACCTTCTATCTCACCAGCATCCTGTTCGTGCTGATCGTGCTGGGTGCGATCGCGCGGCTGGCGGGTTTTTCGATCATCCGCTTCATCGCCTACATCAAGGACGAGCTCCTGATCGTGCTCGGCACCTCGTCGTCGGAGACGGTGCTGCCGCAGATGATCCAGAAGATGGAGCATCTCGGCGCCTCGCGCTCGGTGGTCGGCCTCGTGGTGCCGACCGGCTACAGCTTCAATCTCGACGGCACCAACATCTACATGACGCTGGCGACGCTGTTCCTGGCGCAGGCCACCAACACCCATCTGACGATCTGGCAGGAGCTCGGCATCCTCGGCATCGCCATGATCACCTCGAAGGGCGCCTCCGGCGTCACCGGCGCCGGCTTCATCACGCTCGCCGCGACGCTGTCGATCGTGCCCGACATTCCGATCCAGTCGATCGCGATCCTGGTCGGCATCGACAAGTTCATGAGCGAGTGCCGCGCGCTGACCAATCTGATCGGCAACGGCGTCGCCTGCGTCGTGATCAGCCTCTCCGAGGGCGAGCTCGACAAGGACGCGCTGCACGAGACCATGGCGCATCCGCTCGAGCTCGGCGAGGCGCTCGAGCCGGGCGGCTCCGGCTAGAGCAATATGAAGTTATGGGGCCGTCGCAGGGGGGCGCTGCCAAAATATCGAAAACAACCCCATGCAAAGGAGCCGGCGGCGGTCGGCGTTCGGCCAGGCAACTTGACACGTCGGGCAAATCAGGAATACATTTCTAATATTCAGAAATTGCGCTGGCGTCCGCTCGCCCCAAGGCTTTTGCCTTTTGCCCTATGGCAGTTGCGGCTTTTGCAACTGATGCTTCCATAGCGCAGGCGGGAAGGAGGGAATGCGCCTCATCCAGCCCAGTCCAGGAGCGCTCAACTATGCTCACCGTCTATGGCGAAGGTCGCGGCTTCCGTGTCGTTTGGCTGCTCGAGGAATTGGGATTGGCTTATCGGCTGCGCCCGGTCGATCTGTTCGCAGTCGAGAACGATCGCGATTTCCTCGCGATCAACCCCGCCGGCTTCATCCCCGCACTGCAGGACGGCGAGACAATCATGGTCGAATCGATCGCGATTCTTGAGTACCTGCTCGCCCGCCACGGCTCAGGTTCGCTCGCCGTCGCCCCGGACGATCCCGCCTTCGCTTCCTATCTGCAATTTCTCCACCTGGGCGAGGCCGGGCTCGCCGGGCCGATGAACGCCGTCATTGTCGGTCGCCAACTGGCGCCCGAAGCCGAGCGAGATGCCCGGGTGACCTGCTGGGCACGCGAGACCTTCGAGAGCCGGCTGGGGTTGGTTATCCGCCGCCTCGCGGATTGCCGCTATCTCGCCGGCGATCGATTCACTGCTGCCGATATCTCGGTGAGCTACGCCCTCCTGCTCGGACTGCGAACCGGCAACTACGTCCCCGGTCTTATCGAGCGAGACTATCTCGCCCGCACGACGGCACGCCCTGCCTACGTCCGAGCGATGGAAAGCTGCCAGGCCACCAAGGCCTGGGCGGCGAGATCACCGGGATTGTAGCGCTCGCTTCATCGGAGCGGCCAAGCGACTGGAGTGGTACCGCGTAAGCCGTGTACTCATTGAGCGGCCGGCGCCTGATGTCCGCTTGAGCGCAACAGCGGCGGAAAAGCGGACATCTCCCGAGATCGCCGAAGGGCCAATACGCGACATCAAACAACCGCGCAATCACTCCTCCCGATCCATGTCAATGTTATTCCATTCCGGCAGCTTCTTGATGAACTGGAAAGGATCGAATGGGAGCTTGGCAATATCCACCCGTGGCTCGCCGGCAGCCTTGGTTTCCGGTCGTGCGTTCTCGATGCCGGTGAGCGGGAAAGCACGCTCCTCCCCAGTGTTCGGGTATTTCTCCATCCACAACTGGTGGCGAGTCTTCATGATGTTGAACATCCCCTTGGCAGGGAACATCGGCAGCATCTTGCCGCTCGTTTCGCGCGGATCGGTGAATAGATCGTAGAAGGAAGCTCCTGACAGGCCGGGATGCTCTCCAACCCAGACGCGCTTGTATCGACCCTTCACCGTCGCAGCTAGAACGTTGCCGGTGTAAATGAAAACATAGTCACGCCGACTGAAGGTGTCGCCTTTCAGGAACAATGCGGTTTGATCTACGCCATCGATGATGCGGTCGGTCGGTATGTTATCCGTTGCTCCGGCCAAGTGTGCGAAGGTAGTGAACAGATCAGTCTCGTGAATGATATCGCCAACGGTCTGCCCCGGGGCAATCACGCCGGGCCACCAAGCCATGGCTGGAACGCGGACACCACCTTCGAGGTAGTCACCTTTGCCGCCGCGATAGAGCGTCTCCGCCATGCCCGGAGGACCATTGTGCGTCATCGGACCGTTGTCAGCCATCAGAATGACAAGCGTGTTCTCCGCGATCCCGAGGTTTTTCAGCTCGGTCATCAGGGTGCCGATCCAAGCGTCAAGCCGGGCAAACGCCTCTTGCGGTAATCCCCCACTGGCAGTCAATCGATTGGGAAAGCCAAGGAACGAAGTCGCGATGGGCCAGTAGTCAACAAAGAACGGCTTTTTGGCCGCCGCGTTCTTGCGAATGAAATCGATGGTCCGCTTTTGCATCTCTGGATCGAGCTTCGTGTAGTCGTCGTGATTTGGTGCCCGGCCAAACTCCCTTACAGGCCCGCCCTTCGTGCCTTCCAACGCAAACACATAGCCCCTTGGTCGCCAACCGGCGTCAATGTCATAAGGGTCTTTGCCAAACATTTCGGGGAATAGGACGGCGGGTGAAAGCACATTCAACTGCCCCGGCGGAGTGTAAAGGCTCGGCACCTGGTTGTAGGGCGTCCATAGCGCCTCATCGAAACCGTGTTTGGTCAGGTAGCTGGCTTCAATATCGCCGACATGCGCCTTGCCGTAGAAGGCGGTCGCATAACCAGCTTTGGAGAGCACGTCCGCAGTCGTAACCTCCGTGGAGGCCAAGCCGCCATACTCATAGGGAAAGCCGACATTGTACATGCCGTTGCGGATGGGGTGACGACCGGTCAATACCGCCGCACGGCTCGGCGTGCAGGACGGTTCGGTGTACATCCGCATGAAGTTGATGCCGTCGGCAGCGAGACGGTTGATGTTCGGCGTTTCAAAACCTCGCACCTTCTGGATGGCAGGAATGCCCACCTCGCCGACCGCTGTGTCGTCCCACATTATATGGATGATGTTGGGCGGCGTGCCGTACTTTTGTCGAAGCTCCGCGAGCTTGCGGTTGATGTCCTGATCTTCAGCAGCCCACCGCTGCCCGTGCTGGGTCGCCAGGATGTAGTATTCGGAGTCGTGAACAATTTCGGGTTTTGCATTTTGCGCGATGGCAGATTGGTTGGCGATCGCGCAGCCGAGAAACAAAGAAACCACAGCAGTAGCGCACATCAAGGTCTGCTTCATCGCCGTACCTCGTTATTGGGTTCCGAACTGTGAATAACATGATTGATGCAATTATTAAGTGCAGCAAAGTCTGAGAATAAGGGAGTTGATCCAAATCAAGGCACGAAGCTTGGCTTGGCAGCGCCAAGATGAACCGAACGATCATGTCACACAAGAACGGGCAGTCAAATGTCCGCTAAGGGGCAGACTCGGAAGTCGGAGCGCGCGATCGCGACGTCCGCTTCACTACCGGCACCGGACCTTCAATAGCCAGCGCGGCACTTCCGAAAGGGGCCATAAGCGGACAGCGCGCTCTAGAGTCCCGTCAGTGCACGGTTCACTGAAATCCCTTGCAGCCTCTTCTCATCTGCATTCGGACGCAATATTATCTTCCACTCAATTGTGACTAGCGGGATTCCAGCCCATCTTTCGTAATCGCATTCGTAATACACGCCGCGCCGCCCGACTCCTCTCGCGCATTTCGCGCCAGCGGAAACCAGCTCTTTCTGCAAAACTTGAAGATCTGAACCCGCAGGAAAGCGACTGTTCAGATATTTTTGCGCGGCGCTCACAATCTCTTTTCGCGGCAAGGACTCGAAATACTTGAAATCGAAAGTCGTCGGATCTCCTCCCATCGCTTCTTCACAACATATGGATGGAAATACGAAGACTAGTAGTGACACCCAACCTGCCGAGCCCGAGCGCATCTCCCATGTCCTTCAGCCAGTTGTTAGATTACGAAAATCTGACGGCGCGGAAAATACAAGTTACTCTGCTAGTGACTCTACGATGTATTCAATTGGTTTGGGCATGCACAGCTAAAAATTGCAATTTGCAGGTGGTTGCTCCGGCCGAAGTCTTGTCTTGATGTCTGCTGAGGGTCAAACTGAGACCTCGCATTGGCGGGTCGGCACTTCCGGTCTTCATTCGGAAACGGACTTCGTCACGGCCGTCCGGCATGTCTCAAGAGGGCAAGAAGCCGAAGCCAGAAGTGAGACAGGTGCTGACAGATGTTCAGTGCCTTTCAGTCAGCAGGCGGAGAACCCACAATAGATTTCCTGCCGCATCGGTTACTTCCATCCGCCATTCCAGGTCTGGCCTCAGCGAGCCATCCAGGTCTTGGAGGAGCTTTCCAGCAGTGATCGTGGCCTCCTTCCAGGCTGCGTCATCGTTGGGAAGCTCTTCGCCGATTTCGTCGGGAAAATGCCGCTTCCCATGTTCGATGTGAAAAAAATACCGCATTCACACGACCGATCGGCATAATTGACGTAGTGGGATAATATTTAACCTCTGCGCTCGTTCCGGGCGTATGGTGGGGTGGAACCGGACGGCTTCCTATCTCGACGGTTGACAAGGAACATAAGATGCCGATCGAGATGATGATCCGCAAGCTGCGGCAGCACTCTGAGTTGCCCAACGAAGATGTTCAAGCCCTCCGGTCGATCGTCGCGCCGGTGAAGAGTTTGCCGCCAGATTCACCGATCGTTCGCGAGGGGGACAATAGCACCCAATGCTGCGTGGTTCTGAGCGGCTTCGCCTATCGGTCCAAAGTGTCGGAAGACGGCAAGCGACAGATCCTATCGTTTCACATCGCGGGCGACATACCCGATCTTCATGGGCTGGCATTGAAGCGGATGGATCACGACCTGACGACGCTCTCAAAAGCGCAGGTTGGTTTTATTGATCACGATGAGCTCGAACGGACCATTGGTACGCGACCGGCTTTGGCTAGAGCGCTCTGGCGCGAGTCGCTTGTTGACGCCGCGCTGTTCCGGCAATGGATCGTCAATCTGGGCACACGATCGGCATCGGGACGTATGGCCTATTTGATTGCGGAATTGCGCCAGCGGCTTGGAGCGATGGATATGGTCGCTAACGAGCAGTTTGACTTTCCGGTTACTCAATCGAAGCTGGCCGACGCGCTTGGACTGAGCGTCGTGCATGTCAACCGCGTCCTGCAGGCGTTCCGAACCCAAGGCATTCTTGATTTCAAGCGCTCTGTCGTCACGCTGGGCGACCTCGAAAAGATCGCCCAACTCGGGGGCTTTGACAGCCTTGAGAACGATATCGGCGCGAAGTAGCGCCTGCTGCGGTCTGGGAGAAACGCGAGGGCTTCGCTTGGGGTCAAACTCGACAAAACTCAAGGTGAGCATAATGCGTCCGCTTTCGGGCACATCGCGACCGCTCCCATCGGCACGGGCTCATTGAGCCTCACTGCCGAGCCATGATTCAAATCGTTGACCGAAGCGGGCCACGCGCTACGAACTCTAAGACGAGGAATGGACTGCCATCAGGCCGATGCTGCCAAACAAGCCGCGCGGCGTACCACGGGTGAATGACGTCGCGTCGTCAGAGCGGCATCAGTCCGGGACGCCAGCCGCCTTGAGGGTTTCACGATAAGTCGCTGACATCGATTCCACCGGGAATGGAATTCGCGACATGAATCCGGAGATCGAAAATTCCGGATCGACCTTGAGCAATTCGCGCGCGATCTGGGTCGCGCGCGCGTTGTCGCCGGTCTTGACCAGCGCGACTATCAAGACGCGGAGTGCCACCGCGAAGCGGCGGTTCTGCGCCAGCGCCTTGTCGGCCCACGTCACTGCCTCGGCAAAATTGTTATCGAGCACTGCGCAGATCGCCAGCGCCGCGGAGGCGAACCAGCCGCGCGGGTCGCGCGGGTTGAGCCGCTGCGCGCGCTCGATCATGGCGCGGCCGGCCTGCTGGTTGCCGCGCATCGCCTCGATCCAGCCGCCGAGCACCAGCGCCATCGCCGAGTTCGGGTTGATCGCAAGCGACCGCTCGAACAATTCGCGCGCGGGCTCGATCTCGTCGGCCATGTTCCAGATCGCGAACGCCGCCATCCACAGCACCTGCGGGTCACCGGGCGCGAGCTCGACCGCGCGCCAGGCCTGCGCGACCGCGCGTTCCCGGTAGGAGTCATCAGGCTTCAGCCAGCCCTGGACGTGACGCATCGCATGGCAATAGGCCGACGCCGCCAGCGCCGGCGCGTAAGCCGGATCGAGCGCCAGCGCCTGGTCGAGGCAATCGAGCGCGGCTTCCATGCTCTCGGGCGTGAACTGGTAGCGCAGGCTGTAGGCGCGCAGCAGCAGGTCGTAGGCGTCGAGCCTGTCGGGCGGCGCCGTCCGGACCCGCTCGGCCTCCGCGACCAGCAAGGTCGGCTCGATCGCGCCGACCACGTTCTCGGTGATGCGGTCCTGCAGGTCGAACACGTCGGTCGCCGTGCCGTCGAAGCGGTCGGCCCACAGATGCGCGCCGGAGACGGCGTCGATCAACTGGCCGGTAATGCGCAGGCGGTCGCCGCCGCGACGGACGCTGCCTTCGAGCACATAGCCGACGCCGAGATCGCGCCCGACCTGGCGGATATCGACCGCCTTGCCCTTGTAGGTGAAGGCGGAGTTGCGCGCGATCACCGTGAGGCGGCTGCAGCGCGCCAGCGCGGTGGTGATGTCCTCGGCGATCCCGTCGGCGAAGTAATCCTGCTCGGGGTCGCCGCTCATATTGGTGAAGGGCAGCACCGCGATCGACGGACCCTCGCTCGGCCGCGGCGGCGCGGCCTTGTCCGCGACCTGATGATCGGGCGCGATGTCCTCCCTGACATCGCCGACAAAGCGGAGGCCTTTGCGGGGCAGGGTGCGGATCAACCGCTGCTCCTCGCCATTGTCGCCGATTGCGGTCCGCGCCGCATTGACCCGGCTGCTCAGCGTCGCTTCCGAGACGATCCGCCCGTGCCAGACCGCCGCCAGCACCTCGTCGCGGCTGACCACGCGGTCGCGGGCGCGGATCAGGAACTCGAGCAGGTCGAAGACCTGCGGCTCGACGGCCACCAGGGCACCGCCGCGGCGCAGCTCCCGCCGCCCGGAATCGAGGATCAAGTCGTTGAAATGGTAAGTCAAATTCGATGATCCGGCGGCTGAATGCGGGGCGGAACCTAGCACAGGCGGCGTGGGGCCAAAATCACGACGGTCTGAAGGACAAATCCACGTCCTCTGAAAGCGGACTGGGGCGGTCTCTGCAATATTCAATCGCGACACCAGACGCAGGAGATCGCCATGTCCCAATCCATCAATCAGCAACGCCGCCGCTTCCTTGGCATCGCCGGCGGGATCCTCGCCGTTTCCAGGCTCGGCTTCATCGGATCGGCCGAGGCCCAGTCCAAGCCGGTGCTATCAGCGGTCAAGGCCGGTAGCCACACCACGATCGGTCCGGTCAAGCAGATCAATGCCGGCCTGCTCGATACCGGTTATGTCGAGATGGGCCCGGCGTCAGGTCCGGCAGTGATCCTGCTGCACGGCTGGCCGTATGACATCCACAGCTATGCCGACGTCGCGCCGGCGCTGGCGGAGGCCGGCTATCGGGTGATCGTGCCGCATCTGCGCGGCTACGGCACCACGCACTTCCTCTCAGGCGATACGATGCGCAGCGGCCAGCCGGTCGCGGTCGCCGCCGACATCATTGCGCTGATGGACGCGTTGAAGATCGAGAAGGCCGTGCTCGGCGGCTATGACTGGGGCGCGCGCACCGCCAACATCATGGCGGTGCTCTGGCCCGAGCGCTGCAAGGCCATGGTGTCGGTCAGCGGCTATCTGATCGGCAGCCAGGCGACCGGCAAGATGCCGCTGCCGCCGAAGGCGGAGCTGCAATGGTGGTACCAGTTCTATTTCGCCACCGAGCGCGGCCGCGAGGGCTATGCCAAGAACCGGCACGACTTTGCCAAGCTGATCTGGCAGCTCGCCTCGCCGCAATGGAAGTTCGACGACGCCATCTATGACCGCAGCGCGGCGGCATTCGAGAATCCTGACCATGTCGATATCGTGATCCACAATTACCGCTGGCGGCTTGGGCTCGCCGAGGGCGAGGCAAAGTACGACGCGTTCGAGAAGACGCTGGCCCAGGCGCCCGTCATCGCGATCCCGACCATCACGATGGAGGGCGATGCCAACGGCGCGCCGCATCCGGAGCCCGCGGCCTATGCCAAGAAGTTCTCCGGACATTACGAGCATCGGACCCTGATCGGCGGCATCGGCCACAATCTGCCGCAGGAAGCGCCGCAGGCCTTCGTCCAGGCCATCGTCGACGTCAGCAAGATCTGAGCCGAGCGCGGATCACGGATCATGAAGCAGGTTGTGAAATGGGCAGCTGCCGCGATCGCGGCAGCCTGCATCAGCGCGTCATTGCCGTTTGCCGTCGGGCACGCCGATGATGCGGCATTGGCATCGCCGATCTTCGGCGTGAAAATTCCCGCAGGCTATCGCGACTGGAAGCTGGTCGCAGTCGGCGAGGAGACCGGGCTCGACGAACTGCGCAGCGTGCTTGGCAATGCGACCGCCGTGAAGGCCTATCAGAACGGTGCGGCGCGATTCCCCGACGGCACCGTGCTGGTGAAGCTCGCCTGGAAGCGCAAGCCGGTTGCAGGCCTCAACGGTGCGTTCATCACGGGGCAGGCGACCACCGTCCAGGTCATGGTCAAGGACTCCGCCAAATATGCTTCGACCGGTGGTTGGGGTTTTGGCCGCTTCATCGACGGCAAGCCGGTCGATGCCGCCCAGCACGAAACGTGTTTCGCCTGCCACGAGGCCCATGCCAGCGATCACGATTTCGTCTTCACGCGCTATGCGCGCTAGGCAACTCATATCGGTGTGGAGACCGGCGCCGTCCGATCTGGCGCCGTGATTGCTGCGGGGTTAGTTTCCCCGCAGCAATCGCATGCGGGGAACGGCTTTGACCATCACCATCTACGGCATCAAGAACTGCGACACCATGAAGAAGGCGCGCAGCTGGCTCGACGATCACGGCGTCGCCTATGACTTCCACGACTACAAGACCGCCGGGATCGCCAAGGACAAGCTCAAGCAGTGGAGCGACGAGGTCGGCTGGGAGACGCTGCTCAACCGCGCCGGCACGACCTTCAAGAAGCTGCCGGATGCCGACAAGGAAGGGTTGAACGAGCGCAAGGCGCTGGCGCTGATGGCCGAGCAGCCGTCGATGATCAAGCGCCCGGTGCTCGATCTCGGGCCGAAGCGCGTCGTCGGCTTCAAGCCGGACATCTATGCCAAGGAAGTGCCGGCAAAGGCACGCAAGAACGGCTGACGCGTTCCGCGCGACCCCCAGTTTGGGAGTTTGAATCACAGGGGGTGGGGCAATCGCAACGCTTCCAACCCGGCTCCCCGGCGCTTACGGGCAGAAGCGGACATCAACTTGCCAATAGTCCCCGCCGAGACCATTGAAAATGACCCGACACGGACATTGGGACGGCGTGGTTTTGCTTTCCCAAGCCGTTCATCAGTATTAAATTTCGTGGAAACCGTTCCGCCAACGGCGGTCGGAGGAAACTATCGCTGGATTGTCGGTTGAAGTTCCGGGAACAACGGAGGCTTCGGAAATGAAGAAAGCAGCATTGGCGTTAGTGACCGCTGCCACCATCGGTGTCTCTGCCTTGGTGGCCCCATCACCGGCCCAAGCGTGGCGTGGTGGTGGCTGGGGCGCTGGACTCGCGGCCGGACTAATCGGAGCGGCGGTAGTTGGTGGCATAGCCTCCAGCGCCTACGCCTATGGCCCAGGTTACGGCTACTACGGCGGACCGGGTTATGGCTATTACGGGGGGTACGCCCCCGTGTATTACGGCGGCTATGCGCCGGCATACTATAACTACGGCTACAACTATGGCCACGCCCCCGCATACTACGGCGGTTACCGGTCCTACTATGCTCGTCCCGCGTACCGGCGCGTTATTCGCCCCGCATACGCCTACGGCCCTAGGTACTATCGCGGGTATGGCTATCGCTGGTGATCGCCAGCGGCGCCACCGAAGTCTGGGCAACGAACGGTCGCGGGGAGGGGGCCGCGGCCTGCTTCGTTGCCCGCGGATGCTTGAGTGTTTGTAGCGAGCGGCGAGACGACCGTGAGCATTGACGTCGGCGGCAGGCATAGACCGATGGCCGGCGTGTCTTCTGTTGGCCCATTTCGGAAGTGCCCAGCGGGCTATCGAAAGTCCGGTGACGGAGTTTAAGCGGACGTCACGGTTGCGCCCTCCGACTTCCGCGTTTGAACCCGAAGCGGACATACGCGACACAACGAGTCTTCGCTATCGCAGGGGTGCAATGACGTATCGCCGCGAATTGATCCGTTGATCTGGATCAACGCTCCTGCTGACAGTGGCCGACAAATGGGCAGACAGACCAGACAGCTTTTGCCGTTTACGCAGTGTGACAACAGGGAGTAGGTGCAATGAGAGCTTTCTCAATTGTCGGACTGCTGTTTGCAGCAGTGGTGTTGGCGACGGTTCCGGTCTCGCCGCAGGTGACGCCGCGCGGCGTGGAGTTAAGCGTTGATCAAGCGCAGGCCTACACGTACCGGCGCGCCCGCGTGACTGCGCGTCGTGTCGACCGTCGCGTGTACCGCCATACGCGTCGCGCCGTGCGGCGTGGTGTCTATTAACGGAGCGCGATGGGCGCCGACAAGGTACGAGACGGTGAGCAAAGTGCTCGATCACTCGCCCGCGCCGACGAGGTGATTGAGTAAATCACCGCGGTTCGCGCATGTCGTTTGCTGCGGTGCATGAGTCCGAGTCTGGCCCATCGCGTCATTTGCTGCAGCAAAGGTGGTCGGTGTTGGCGCAAAGCGGACATCGCGCACCGCTTATGAGTACACGCCCTAGATCAGCTCGACCGAATCCTGGCTCGCCGGACGCTCCGCCGGCACGAACCTGCGATCGATCACCGCCCGCACGGTGACGACAGGCACGGCCTTCGCCTTGACGCCCATCAGATTGTGCAACCGAAATCCGCCCTCGATGCTGATCGCCTTGTAGGAACCGATGATGTGCTCGACGGTGTCGCCACGTCCGAACGGCAGCAGCAGCCGTTCATAGGACACGTCCTTGCCGTCGGCGTCGGTGAGCTCCGCAACCGTGTAGGTCGGACGCTTACGCGCCAGGCAGGCGCGATAGGAGAGGATGACGCCGGCATAGCGCTCCGGGCCGATCGCATCATCGAGATAGCGGTTGGTGCGCAGTCGCGGCTCGACGTGCTCGTTGCCATAGGCCGTCGTCAGCCGCGCGCCTTCCTGCGTGATCAGGAAGCGGGCCGCGTCACCGCTGCCGACCACGTCAAAACCCATCATGTCGGCGCGCTCGTCGGCGGTGCCGTCGGTGTGGAAATCGCACAGCAGGGGAAGGGCGTCCGGCATGCGCAGCGCGCGCAGCCAGGCGTTCAGCAGCACCCGCTGCGTGATCGATTTGACCACCGATGGATCGGCACTCCTGAATGGCATGGGCTAGCTGAATTCAAGCACATCCCCGGGCGGGATGCGGCCGGGGGCACGGTGGAACAGGTCGCGGTCGATGATCGCGCACAGCTTGAAGTTCGGCAGCGCGTCGTTGCCGCGCATCAGATTGCGGATCTCGAAACTGCCGCTCTCGCTGATCGTCTTCAGCGAGGCGACAAGATGCGTGACAGGCCCGCCATCCGAGAACGGCAGCAGCAGCCGTTCATAGGCCACGACGTGACCGTAGATGTCGTCGATATCGGTGATGGTATAGGCGGGCAGCCGCCGCGCGATGCATTCGTGGTAGACCGGCATCACGACCGGCGCGAGCCGCGGTCCGAGATAGTCGTCGAGCAGGCGTCCCTTGCCGCTATGTCCGTAGGCGGTGGCCATCCGCGTGCCGTCGCTCTCGATCGTCAGTTGCGGCGGCTCGACTGCCGCGTCGACGGTGAAGAACACGGTGTCGGGCAGATCTTCCTCGATCCGCTCCGGCTGAAATTCATCGATCCGCGGGATGGTTTGGCCACGGGCATAAAGTCGCAGCCACGTGTTCAGAAAATCACGTTGCCGGATCGACTTGATGACCGAGGAATTGGCGCTCTCGAAATGCAAGGCTCTGACCGCCCTTAATACAATGGCAGCAGCTTCGGCGAGAGGCGGAAATATTCTATGAAAAGGAAAGTCCGGAGCAAAACACCCTTAACGACGGCTTTCCGAGGCGCAAAGCGCGCTCGAAGGCCATTCGACTAAGGATCAACCGGAACTGGTCGTGCCAATACTGCACTGCACAGCTTTCCACCTTGCGTAACCGCCACAGATGACGGCATATTCCGGCCCGGAGGCGACAGGCCCCCGGACGGTTTCCAAGACGTACGGACAACCTGTCGGACACGAAAAAAGCTGGCCACGCGGGCGACGGGCTTCGCGGCGATGGCGTATGGGGGAATCTATTTGGCCGATGAGTTCATTCTCGAAACCAGCGGATTGACCAAGGAATTCGCGGGTTTCTTTGCCGTTCGCGACGTTGCGCTGAAGGTGCGTCGCGGCAGTATCCATGCGTTGATCGGGCCGAACGGCGCCGGCAAGACGACCTGTTTCAATCTGCTGACCAAGTTCCTGAAGCCGACGGGCGGGCAGATTCGTTACAAGGGCCAGGACATCACCGCGATGCCGCCGGCCGACGTGGCGCGGCTCGGGCTGGTGCGCTCGTTCCAGATCTCGGCGGTATTTCCGCATCTGACCGCGCTGGAAAACGTCCGCGTGGCGCTGCAGCGCCAGCACGGTTCGTCATTCGATTTCTGGCGTTCGAAAACCGTGCTCGACCGCTTCAATCCGCGCGCCCATGAACTGCTGAACGACGTTGGCTTGAGCGAATTCGCCAACACCCCGGCGGTCGAGATGCCGTACGGCCGCAAGCGCGCACTCGAAATTGCAACGACGCTTGCGCTCGACCCCGAGATGATGCTGCTCGACGAACCGATGGCCGGCATGGGCCACGAGGACATCGACAAGATCGCGGCGCTGATCAAGCGGATCTCCGCCAAATACACCATCCTGATGGTCGAACATAACCTCTCGGTGGTGGCCAACCTCTCCGACATCATCACCGTGCTGACGCGCGGGCAGGTGCTGGCGGAGGGCAACTACGCCGACCTCTCCAAGGACGAGCGCGTGAAGGAAGCCTATCTGGGAGCGGGTCATGGCTGAGGCAAAACTGGCGGAGAGGCCCGTGGCTGCGGCCGGCGCCGAGGTGCTGACGGTCAGTGATCTGCAGGCCTGGTACGGCGAGTCGCACATTCTTCACGGTATCAATTTCAACGTGAAGGCGGGCGAGGTGGTGACGCTGCTCGGCCGCAACGGCGCCGGCAAGACCACGACGCTGAAGTCGATCATGGGCGTCATCGGCAAGCGTACCGGCTCGATCCGTTTCGACAACAAGGAGATCATCCGCGCCACCTCCGACCGCATCGCGCGGCTCGGCATCGCATTCTGTCCCGAAGAGCGCGGCATTTTCGCCAGCCTCGACGTCCGCGAGAATTTGCTGCTGCCGCCGGTGGTGCGCCCCGGTGGCCTGCCGCTCGACCAGATCTTCACGCTGTTTCCTAACCTGAAGGAGCGGCTCAACAGCCAGGGCACCAAGCTCTCGGGCGGCGAGCAGCAGATGCTGGCGATTGCGCGCATCCTGCGCACCGGCGCGCGCTTCCTGATGCTGGACGAGCCGACCGAAGGGTTGGCGCCGGTCATCATTCAGCAGATCGGGCACACCATTGCGCGCCTGAAGTCGCAGGGATTCACCATCCTGCTGGTCGAACAGAATTTCCGCTTCGCCTCGACCGTTGCCGACCGCTACTACATCGTCGAGCACGGCAAGGTGATCGACGGCTTCGCCAATTCGGAGCTGTCGGCCAACATGGACAAGCTGCATACCTATCTCGGCGTTTGAAATCGCCGGAGCCAGAAAATTTAAGAACTGAGGGAATACGCCATGAGGAATACGATTTCAGCGCTTCTGCTCGGCACCGCGATGGTGCTCTCCGTCGCGGGCGTCGCCTCCGCTGACGACAAGACAGTCAAGATCGGCGTGTTGTCGGATCAGTCCGGCCTCTATGCCGACCTCGCCGGCCCCGGCTCGACGCTGGCGGCGCAGATGGCGATCGAGGACTCCGGCCTCAAGGCCAAGGGCTGGACCATCGACCTGATCTCCGGCGATCACCAGAACAAGCCAGATATCGGCACCACCATCGCCCGCCAGTGGTTCGACGTCGACAAGGTCGACACCATCGTCGACGTGCCGAATTCCGGCGTCGCGCTCGCGGTCAACAACGTCGTGAAGGAGAAGAACGGCGTCTACATCAATTCGGGCGCCGCGACTTCGGACCTCACCAACGCGCAGTGCACGCCGAATACGGTGCACTGGACCTACGACACCTACATGCTGGCGCACGCCACCGGCCAGGCGCTGGTGAAGGCGGGCGGGGACACCTGGTTCTTCCTGACTGCGGACTACGCGTTCGGCGCGGCGCTGGAGCGCGACACCACCGCCGTCATCCTCGCCAACGGCGGCAAGGTGGTCGGCGGCGTCAAGCACCCGCTCAACACCGCGGACTTCTCCTCGTTCCTGCTGCAGGCGCAGGCCTCCAAGGCCAAGATCATCGGTCTCGCCAATGCCGGCGGCGACACCACCAACTCGATCAAGCAGGCTGCCGAGTTCGGCATCGTCAAAGGCGGCCAGAAGCTCGCGGCGCTGCTGCTGTTCCTCACCGACGTCAAGGCGATCGGGCTGGAGACCGCGCAGGGCCTCAACTTCACCGAGACGTTCTACTGGGACCTCAACGACAAGACCCGCGCCTTCTCGAAGCGCTTCTCGGAGAAGATGAAGAGCGGCGCTCCTCCGACCATGGTGCAGGCCGGCGTCTATGCGGGCCTCACGCATTACTTCAAGGCGCTGGATGCGCTCGGCGGCAATCCGCATGACGGCGCCAAGGTGGTCGCCAAGATGAAGACCATCCCGACCGACGATCCGCTGTTCGGCAAGGGCGAGGTCGAGGCCAACGGCCGCGTCACCCACGACGCCTATCTGTTCGAGGTGAAGAAGCCCTCGGAGTCCAAGGGGCCGTGGGACTTCTACAAGCTGGTCGGCACCGTGCCGGGCAACCAGGCCTTCACGCCGCTCGACAAGAGCACCTGTGCGCTTCTGAAGAAGTGACGATCATGCCCGCCGGCCATGAGCGTGGTCGGCGGGCTTCATCTATCCAGCGAAAGCTCATTCGATGCAGGCTCTCTACGCACAGCTTCTGGTGGGACTGATCAACGGCTCGTTCTACGCGCTGCTCAGTCTGGGGCTCGCCGTCATCTTCGGCATGCTCAACATCATCAATTTCGCGCACGGCGCGCTCTACATGATGGGCGCCTTCGTGGCGTATTTCCTGCTCAATCTGGGCGGCATCAACTATTGGTGGGCGCTGCTCATCGCGCCGATCATCGTCGGCATTTTCGGCATGATCCTCGAGCGCACCATGCTGCAATGGCTCGCCGGGCTCGACCATCTCTACGGGCTGCTCTTGACGTTCGGGCTGGCGCTGATCATCCAGGGCGTGTTTCAGAACTATTTCGGCTCCTCCGGCCTGCCTTACTCGATCCCGGATCAGCTCAAGGGCGGCGTCAATCTCGGCTTCATGTTCCTGCCGATCTATCGCGGCTGGGTCGTCATCTTCTCGCTCGCGGTGTGCCTTGCCACCTGGTTCCTGATCGAGAAGACGCAGCTCGGCGCCTATCTGCGTGCCGCCACCGAGAATCCGACGCTGGTTCGCGCCTTCGGCATCAACGTGCCGCGCATGATCACGCTGACCTACGGGCTCGGCGTCGGTCTTGCCGCGCTCGCCGGCGTGCTGTCGGCGCCGATCAACCAGGTCCGCCCACTGATGGGCGCCGATCTCATCATCGTGGTGTTCGCGGTGGTCGTGATCGGCGGCATGGGCTCGATCATGGGCTCGATCATCACCGGCTTCGCGCTCGGCGTGATCGAGGGACTGACCAAGTATTTTTATCCCGAGGCCTCCAACACCGTGGTGTTTGTCCTGATGGTGGTGGTGTTGCTGGTGAAGCCAACGGGACTGACGGGACGGGCGGCCTGATATGTCAGCATTGACCGACGATACACTTCCGGTGACGCCGCGCGCGATCCGCGACGAGATGATCGTATTCGCCGTAATGGCGGTGCTGCTGGCGGTGGTGCCGTTCACGGGGATCTATCCCTTCTTCGTGATGCAGGCGCTGTGCTTTGCGCTGCTCGCCTGCGCCTTCAACCTTTTGATCGGCTATGGCGGCCTGCTGTCGTTCGGCCACGCCATGTTCCTCGGCACCGCCGGCTACGTCTCGGCCCATGCGCTGAAGGTGTGGGGGCTGCCGCCGGAGCTCGGCATCGTGGCCGGCACCGCCGCGGCGGCCTTGCTCGGCCTCGTCACCGGCTTCATCTCGATCCGCCGCCAGGGCATCTACTTCTCGATGATCACGCTGGCGCTGTCGCAGCTGCTCTATTTCATCTATCTGCAGGCGCCGTTCACCCATGGTGAAGACGGCATCCAGGGCATCCCGCAGGGGCACCTGTTCGGGATCTTCGACCTGTCGAAGCCGATGGTGCTTTACTACGTCGTGCTGGTCGGATTCCTCGCCGGCTTTCTCTTGATCTACCGCACCATCAACTCGCCATACGGCGAAGTCTTGAAGTCGATCCGCGAGAACGAGCCGCGCGCGATCTCGCTCGGCTACAAGACCGACCAGTACAAGATGCTGGCCTATATCCTGTCGGGCACGCTGGCGGGCTTTGCCGGCTCGCTGAAGGTGTTCGTGGCGCAGAACGCCTCGCTCACCGACGTGCACTGGTCGATGTCCGGCGAAATCGTGCTGATGACGCTGGTCGGCGGTCTCGGCACCATCTTCGGCCCAGTGGTCGGCGCGTTCGTGATCATCGCCATGCAGCAATATCTCGCCGGTTTCGGCCAGTGGGTGACGGTGATCCAGGGCGTGATCTTCGTGGCCTGCGTGCTGCTGTTCCGGCGCGGCCTGGTCGGCGAACTGGCCCACCTGCTGCGGCGGTCGCTGTAGGGCAGGGCACGCGATTTGCTGCCGACTTAGCGGTGGACGACCGCCGGTTCGGGCGGTCGATCCGGGTATTTTCCCAGCCAGATGCTCTATGACAGTTCTGTGACAGTCGCTAAAAGGGCTGTCCCGGAATGATGGAATTGAGACATGCTGCGCTGGTTTCGCGCCTTTCTGCCCAAGGAAGAGCGATTTTTCGACCTGTTCGCCCGCCACGCCCAGACCTCCGTGCAGTGCGCGCTGGCGCTGCAGGATATGCTGAAGGGCGGCGAGGAGACCCCGGTCTTCTGCCAGCGGGTCAACCAGTTCGAGAACGACGCCGATAGCGTCACCCGCGAGGTCCTGACCGCGGTTCGCCGCACCTTCATCACCCCGTTCGACCGCGGCGATATCAAGAACCTGATCACCGCGATGGACGATGCGGTCGACCAGATGCAGGCGACCGCCAAGGCCGTCATGCTGTTCGAGGTGCGCGAGTTCGAGCCGCCGATGCGCGAGATCGGCACCCTGATCGTCGAATGCGCCAACCTGGTCGTCCGCGCGCTGCCTCTGTTGCAGGCGATCGGACAGAACGTCTCGATGCTGACCCAGATCACCGAGGAGCTGACCAAGCTCGAGGGGCGGGTCGACGATCTCCATGATATCGGGCTCAAGGAATTGTTCCTGAAGCACCGCGACGCCAACACGATGGACTTCATCGTCGGCGCGGAGATCTACGATCACCTGGAGAAGGTCGCCGACCGCTTCGACGACGTCGCCAACGAGATCAACTCCATCGTTATCGAGCAAGTGTAAGGCGGGCCATCACGTGGACGCCACGCTGGGTCTTCCGGTCCTGACCATCCTGATTGCGGTCGCGCTGCTGTTCGACTTCCTGAACGGCCTGCACGATGCCGCGAACTCGATCGCGACCATCGTCTCGACTCGTGTGTTGCGGCCGCAATATGCGGTGTTCTGGGCGGCGTTCTTCAACTTCGTCGCCTTCGCGGTGTTCGGCCTGCACGTCGCCAACACGATCGGTACCGGGATCATCGAGCCGTCGGTGGTGGATGCGACCGTGATCTTCGCCGCGCTGGTCGGCGCGATCGCCTGGAACGTGATCACCTGGGCGCTGGGCATTCCCTCGTCCAGCTCGCACGCGCTGATCGGCGGCCTGGTCGGCGCCGGCATGGCGAAGGCGGGCATCTCGGCGGCGGTGTGGAGCGGGCTCACCAAGACCTTGCTCGCGATCGTGCTGTCGCCGCTGGTCGGCTTCCTGCTGGCGCTGGTGCTGGTTGCGATCGTGTCCTGGCTCTCGGTGCGCTCGACGCCGTTCGCGGTCGATCGCGCCTTCCGGATCCTGCAATT